>CAVXKM010000001.1:0-300000 GCA_963762305.1 uncultured Spirochaetota bacterium
ACTTCTACCTTTTCTTCGGGTCGGAGAACTTCCAGGCGAGGATCATCGACAGCACGCAAGGGGGTGCCATGAAGAACCTCGTCGGAATGAGCGTCTTCAAGACTACTCCTGCTGTACTACCACCTCTCACCGAACAACGCTACATCGCGACGGCGTTGAGCGATGTGGATGCCCTGCTGGGCGGGCTGGATCGGCTCATCGCCAAGAAGCGTGACCTCAAACAGGCCGCCATGCAGCAGCTCCTCACCGGCAAGACCCGCCTCCCCGGCTTCCACGGGAAGTGGGAGGTGAAGCCACTCAAACACTTCGTTACAAGAGACCGGTTCGCCATCGTGGACGGCCCTTTCGGAAGTCAATTGAAGGTGAATGAGTATGTCGAATCCGGCATTCCCGTGATTGAGATGGAGCACCTCTCTGACGACCTCATCACGGAACGTATAGACCGGTGCATCACACCCAAGAAATTCGAGGATCTAAAGCGTAGCGCCGTTTACCCCGGCGACATCATCATCTCAAAGACCGGTAGCCTTGGGAAACTAGGGCTGATCCCTGACCCCGTGGAGCGAGGACTAATAACTAGTCGCCTTGCGAAGGTCACGCTCGACCCATCTCATGCGGACCGACGCTTTGTGTTCCAGGTTCTGTTGAAACTCCGCAGCGATAGCTACTGGGAAAAGGTATCTCAAGGTGGAACAATGCAGATTCTTGGAATTGGGATGCTTCAGAATGCTCCGATACCCAACATTGCTGTGCTCGAGCAAACCGCCATCGCCGCTGTCCTCTCCGACATGGACGCCGAGCTGGCAGCGTTAGAAGCCCGCCGCGACAAGACCCGCGACCTCAAGCAGGCGATGATGCAGGAGCTACTAACCGGGAAGACCCGGTTAGTAAATGGATAATGGAGAATTGAGAATGGAAAATGGTCGAGCAGCGAAGCACAATACCGGTCAAGGACAAGTCTTTTGCCTTCGCGCTTGCGGTCTGTGAAGCTGGCCGAAGTATTCTCCAGGAGGAAAAACGGGAATTTGTATTTCCAAACAGGTTTTGCGCAGCGGAACGGCCATTGGGGCTTTGGTTCGGGAAGCGGAACACGCCCAGAGCAAAGCGGATTTCATCAGCAAAATGAGCATTGCACTCAAAGAGGCGAACGAAACCGACTACTGGCTGGATCTCTTCCATCAATCCGGCTATATCACGCAAGAGAGCTATGACTCAATTCACCCCGATATCCAGGAACTGATCAAGCTCCTGGTCGCGATTGTTAAAACAACGAAATCGAGAAAGAAGCAATGAGCGAAATTCTCATTCTCAATTCTCAACTCTCAATTCTCCATTGAGCCGCCCCGAAAGGGCAAGACGCAGAACCGCGTCATCGCCCTGTTCACCGACCCGGCGCGGCCCGACAGCCTCGGCTACCGCTACCTCGGCGAGTGGAACAAGCGCGAGAACAACCGCGCCATCGAGACGGCGCTCCTCCGCGACAACCTGACGGCCCGCGGCTACTCGCGCCGCCCACATCTCCGCCGCGCTTCAGAAGCTGGAGACCGCCGCCGACTCGACGGGCATCACGCTCTACCAGGCCAACCTGCGCACCTACCAGCTCCTGCGCTACGGCGTGCCGGTGCAGATCGCCGCGGGCCAGGCGCATGAGACGGTGCACCTGATCGACTGGGAGCACCCGGAGAAGAACGACTTCGCGCTGGCCGAGGAGGTGACGCTGAAGGGCGGCTACCAGCGCCGGCCCGACATCGTGCTCTACCTCAACGGCCTCGCCATCGCGGTGATCGAGCTCAAGCGCAGCTCGGTGGAGCTGGCCGACGGCGTGCGGCAGCTCATCACCAACCAGGAGGAGATCTTCAACAAGGGCTTCTTCAGCACGGTGCAGCTCGTGCTGGCGGGCAGCGACTCGCAGGGTCTGCGCTACGGCACCACCGGCACGCCGGAGCAGTTCTTCGTGGAGTGGAAGGACGAGGCGCACGGCCGGCCGCGGCGACGCACCCGCCGCCGGAGCGCTGCTCGACCGGCCGCTGGCCCAACTCTGCAACAAGGCCCGGCTGCTCGACCTGATCCGCAACTTCATCATCTTCGACGCCGGCCAGAAGAAGGTGCCGCGGCCGCACCAGTTCTTCGGCGTGAAGGCCGCGCAGGAGCGCATCGCCAGGCGCGAGGGCGGCGTCATCTGGCACACCCAGGGCAGCGGCAAGAGCATCGTCATGGTGCTGGTCGCCAAGTGGCTGCTGGAGCACGACCCCGAGGCGCGCATCCTCGTCATCACCGACCGCGACGAGCTGGACAAGCAGATCGAGGGGGTGATGAAGAACGCCGGGGTCATCGGCGCCGAGTCGCCTTCGCCGCGCATCACGTCGCGGGCGGAGTTCGTGGAGAAGCTCGGGAGCTCCACGCCGCGCCTCCTGTGCGCGCTCATCCACAAGTTCGACGTGGCCGACCTCAAGGGTCCGAACCGCCCCCGTGTCAGCGGGCGCTTCTACGTGTTCGTGGACGAGTGCCACCGCACCCAGGGCGGCGACATGAACAAGCAGATGAAGCGCTGGCTGGAGGGCGCGATCTTCATCGGCTTCACCGGCACGCCGCTATTGCGCCGGGACAAGCTGATGACGCGGGACGTCTTCGGCACCTACATCCACACCTACAAGTTCCACGAGGGCGTGGCCGACGGCGTCATCCTGGACCTGAAGTACGAGGCCCGCGACGTGCCGCAGCGGCTCACCTCGCAGGCCGCCATCGACAAGTGGTTCGAGCAGAAGACCAAGGGCCTCAACAACTTCCAGAAGGCGGTCGCTGCGCAAGCGCTGGGCGACGATGGAGGAGCTGATGAGCGCCGGCGAGCGCAAGCAGCGCATCATCGCCGACATCATCGAGGACTTCAGCCTCAAGCCGCGCCTGAACAACGACCGCGGCACGGCGATCCTGGTCGCCGCCTCGATCTACGACGCCTGCCACTACTTCCGGCTGCTGCAGAACACGAGCTTCGGCCCGTACTGCGGGATCATCACCTCCTACGAGCCGAACCACAACGCCGATCTCGCGGGAGCCCGCCAACAGCGACGAGCGCTACAAGTTCGACACCTACACGCAGCACGTCCTCAAGAAGGGCCAGACCACCAAGCAGTACGAGGACGAAGCCAAGCGCCGCTTCATCGAGGAGCCGGCGAACATGAAGCTGCTGATCGTCGTCAGCAAGCTGCTGACGGGCTTCGATGCGCCGAGCTGCACCTACATCTACCTCGACAACGAGCTGTCACGACCACAACCTGTTCCAGGCCATCTGCCGCACCAACCGGCTGGACGGCGACGACAAGGACTACGGCCACATCGTCGACTTCAAGGAGCTGTTCGGCGAGGTGCAGGAAGCCATTGCCGTCTACAACTCCGACGAGCTGGACACCGATCCGGGCAATGGCGGCGACAACAACGTCCACCTCAAGGACTGGCTGGACGAGGGCAAGAAGAAGCTCGACGAGGCCCGCGAGGCGCTGCGCTACCTGTGCGAGCCGGTGCCGCTGCCGCGCGAGGTGGAGCAGTTCCTTCATTACTTCTGCGGCGACGCCGCCAACCCGAACGCGCTGAACGAGACCGAGGCGCTTCGGGTGTCGTTCTACAAGGCCGTTGCGGTCTTCGTGCGCGCGTTCGCCGCCATCGCGCAGGACCTGACCGAAGCCGGGTACTCCGACGCCGAAGCGGCCGCACTGCAGAAGGAGGTCGAGTTCTACAGCGAGATCCGTTCCGCCATCAAGAAGCACTCGGGCGAGGAGCTCGACATCAAGCCCTACGAGGCGGACATGCGCCACCTCCTCAACACCTACGTTCAGGCCGACCCTGCCGCTGACCTGGGCGAGCTGGGCGAGATGTCGCTGACCGAACTCATCATCGAGACCGGCATCCACGACGCCATCGCCAGAAAGCTCAACGAGAAGGGCAAGCTCTCGAGGAATGCCATCGCCGAAGGGATCATCAACAACGTCCGCAAGACCATCATCCGCGAACAGCTCACCGACCCGCGGTTCTACGAGCAGATGTCGAAGCTGCTCGACGACCTCATCAAGCAGAGCCGGGCGGATGCCGCCGCGTATGAGGAGTTTCTCCGGAAGGCCGAGGCGCTGGTGAAGCGGCTGGCCGCGAAGCAACCCGACGAGGGCGTACCCGCGGCGCTTCATGGCAAGCGGGAGGCGACGGTGATCTACAACAACCTGCCGCGGATTCTCGCGGCAGGGCGCGCCGCGGCTGACAGGGTGGCTGATCCGCGCGCCGAGTACGGGGACGAGCGCGTCAGGCTGGCGCTGGAGATCGACCGCGTGATGCGCGAGCGGGCTCCCGCGGGCTGGAAGGGGGACCAGGCGCGCGAGGCGCAGGTCCTGAATGCGCTGTTCCCGCTGCTCAACCGCGACCGCGAGGCGACCCTAGCGCGCTCTTCGAACTCGTCAAGAACCAGCCGGGATACTGATGGCAGAGACGATCCAGCTCGGCGAGATCGCCATCGCCGTGACGCGCAAGGACATCAAGCATGTCCACCTGTCGGTGCACCCGCCGAACGGACGCGTCACGCTTGTCGCCCCGAAGGGAACGCGCCCTGAGGTGGCCCGCGCCTATGCGGTATCCAAGCTCGGATGGATCCGTGATCAGCAGGCGAAGCTGCGTGGGCAGGCGCGGGAAACACCCCGTCAGTTCGTCGAGCGTGAGAGCCATTACCTCTGGGGCAGGCGCTATTTGCTCTCTGTCAGGGAAGAGGAGGCGAAGCCCTCCGTCCGCCTCAGTCACCGCAACATCACGCTCACCGTGCGCCCCGGCAGCAGCAGGGCGAAGCGCGAGGCAGTCATGCACGAATGGCACAAGTCCCTCCTGCACGAGGCGGTGCCCGAACTGATCCGGAAGTGGGAGCCGAAGCTGGGCGTCGAGGTGGCCGGCTACTTCCTCCAGCGCATGAAGACCAAGTGGGGCGGCTGCAACCACCGGGCGCGGAACATCCGCTTGAACACCGAGCTCGTGAAGAAGCCGAAGGATCTGCTCGAGTACGTGGTCGTCCATGAGATGCTTCACCTGATCGAACCCACCCACAGCGAGCGGTTCCTGACACTGCTGAGCAAGCACTACCCGACATGGCGCGAGGCCAGGGCAGAGCTGAACGAGCTGCCGCTGGGTGCGGAGGCATGGAGAGCTGTAGGTCTATGTCCAAGGAGCGGGAACCGGCAGGTAACGGCGCTGCGTGCCGCCGCTGACGGCATAACCCGAGGCCGTCATCCGTGAATAGATGAATGTATGCTGCGTGGATTAAAGACCGTCTTGCGCGAAGCGACCGAAGCGGATCGAAGGACCGTCTATGAGTGGCTCGCCCATTCCGACGTGACGCCTTCGATGATGGGGTCACCTCGCTTTCCAGACTGCGCGGTCCCGACCTGGGAGGAATTCTGCCGTGACTACCAGCCCTGCTATTTCGACGGATCGAAACCCGATCAAGGGCGGTGTTTTATTATCGTAGCCGACCATGCCGATGTCGGGGTTGTGTGCCACAACGCTGTGCGAAGCGGCAACATGACGGATGTGGATATCTGGTTGCGGTCGGAGGCCGATTGCGGCAAGGGCGTTGGCTCGGATGCGCTCCTTACCCTGACGGACTATCTGTAGGGAAAGTTCGCGGTTACCCGCATTGCGGTGTCACCCTCCGCCCGCAATCACCGCGCCATTGCCGCTTACAAGAAGGCCGGTTTTCGTCCGGTACCGGCCGGGAAGTATCACGAGTTCGTGAAGCCGGAAGATATGGAATATGAAGATAACGTGGTTCTGGTTAAAGAGTACACGCATAAGGACCGGTTCCACGCGGCCGGCCAGGCCGGCGGCTGATTGCACTCGTTAGCAGCCGGTGGGTACAGTAAAGAATTATATTCTATATAAACTTAATAATAAAAAAGAGGATGGAGAAAATCGATGGAAAACGAAAAAAGTTTATTTGTAAAATTGATGTACTGGATATCTTTTATAAAAACAGTAATCCTGTCAACTTTAATGCTCCTGACAATATTTACGCTGGATTGCAAAGAATCGAATGCTGTTTCAGAGGCTGATTACAGGGTAGCGTGCAAAGAGATTCCAGTAGTGGAATTAACAAAAAACACAACAGTCTATGTTGGACATAAGATCAAGATTACTGGTGAAGTCGTCGTATTCGAAGAGACCAGTGATCAGAAATCTGGAGGGAAAAACACAATGCTTGTCATAGGAGTTAATGATCCTTCCTCAGTCAGTTCCAGCGGAAAGCTGCCAGTCTTCATATCATATGTCGGGACAACATCTGCATTTATTAACGATATAGTTACTGTTTACGGTGATTTTTACGGTAACGATACACCTGAACTAAAATCGATCGAGAAGAAAACTTTGCCGCGAATAAATGCAAAATTCATAATAATAGAACCTAGAAAAAAGGGTAATAAATAAGGTATTCATGCTGTGATAGGCAGTTGAATTGTTATGCGGTAAGGGGATGCGAATGGGGTCGGACCAAGCCAACATATCGATTAGCTTATGAATGCCCAAAAATCAGGCTCCATTTTGGCCTTAAACATGAATTTTCGGTGCTGAAATTGCCTCTTTAGCGGGAAGAGCGAAAAGAATCAAGCCGGCAGCCAACTTTCGCTGGAGCCGACGCCTGAAATGCCGGGCGCGGAACATCCGCTTGCACACCGAGCTCGTGAAGAAACCGAAGGACCTGCTCGAGTACGTGGTCGTTCATGAGATGCTTCACCTGATCGCACCCATCCACAGCGAGCGGTTACTGACACTGCTGAGCAAGCACTACCCGATATGGCGCGAGGCTAGGGCAGAGCTGAACGAACTGCCGCTTGGTGCGGAGGTATGGAAAGAGTAGGTCTATGTCCAAGGAGCGGAAACCGGCAGGTAACGGAGCTAACGGCCATCTAACGACCGGTTGCCGTTCAGGAGAAATACTGAATCGGATCTCTGCCATGATACGCATTCCCAGGCATGCTTCGCAGAGGTCCGTTAATACAGCTGGTCGGAGAGAAATCAATGTCTAGAATCGTTTATCGCACGGCGAGCGATCTGGCCGGGCTTATACGCGGGAAAGAAGCGTCGAGTGTAGAAATCCTGGACGCGCATTTGGAGCAAATCTCCCGCCATAACCCCAGGCTGAATGCCATAGTCACGCTGGACGCGGAAAATGCCCGGAAACGCGCGCTGGAAGCGGACGCCGCGTTGGCGAAGGGGGAAAACTGGGGGCCTCTCCATGGCGTGCCGGTCACGATCAAGGACGCCTATGAAACCGCGGGGCTGCGGACCACCAGCAGTTTCAAACCTCTTGCAAACTACATTCCGGAGCGGGATGCCACGGTGGTTGCCCGGATGCGGCAGGCGGGCGCGATCATAGTGGGAAAAACCAACATGCCCATGCTGGCGTTGGACATACAGAGCAACAGCCCGATTTTCGGGCGTGCAAATAATCCGTGGGATGTCGCCCGCACGCCCGGGGGAAGCACCGGCGGGGGCGCGGCCGCGCTGGCGGCGGGCATGTCACCGTTGGAAATGGGCAGTGATCTCGGGGGCTCCGTCAGAATTCCGGCCCATTTTTGCGGCGTGTTTTCGCTCAAACCCACGGACCATCTGGTTTCCATCGCGGGCCATATTCCCGAACCCCCGGGCGCGCCGCAGGGTGTGCGCCACATGGGAACACCGGGACTGCTGGCGCGGTCAGTGGAAGACCTGCGCCTGGCGCTCCCTCTGATTGCGGGGCCGGATGGGCGCCGGTGGGAAACACCGCCCATCGCGCTGACGCCCGTACCGAGGAAACCGCTCAAGGACTGTCGTTTTGCATGGAGTGACCATTTCGGCGGCGTGGCCGCGTCACGGGATACCCGGGCCATGGTCCACGGATTGGCCGCGGACCTGGCGCGCGCGGGGTGCCATGTGGAGCAGGCTGCACCGGACAATTTCGACTTTGACCTGGCCTGGCGGCTGTATGGGGAAATAGCCGGCGCGGAAATCGGGTCGGGAATGGGAGCTGTACCGCGCTTGCTCGTCTCTCTGCAATTCAGGATGATGGCGGACACTTCACCTCTGAAAAATGGCTACGTGAACGGCCTCAAGCTGAAAATGAACCGCTACGCGAAAGCATTGACCGAAAGGGATAAGGTGATCTCCCGATTGGAGGATTTTCTTTCCAGCTGGGACGCCTGGCTGTGTCCGGTTACTGTCGGCGCGGCGTTCAAGCACTGCAAGATGGGCCAGCCTGTCGAAATAGACGGCGGGAATATGCCGTACTTCACCGCCAATATGAGTTTTACGACGGTGTTCAACTTTACCGGCAATCCCGTCCTTGTGCTTCCTATTGGACAAACCGAAAACGGATTGCCGGTCGGGATTCAAGTCGTGGGACGGCGATGGCACGACATGGCTCTCCTGTCAACAGCGGAAGCGCTTACCGAGATTACAGGCGCGTTTAAAGCTCCACCGGGTTTCTAAGCAGAGCTCCGGGTGCGTGCCGATGATGACCGGCGGGGGAAACACAAACCGCCCGGCGCCGGCACCACAGGACGCTCCGCCTGCGGCTCCGCGCCGGTGAGCCAAGCCGCCCAACAACTCGCTGAAGCTGATCCGGCGGGCCGGGGGATAGGGTGGGGCTGGCCCGCCAGCTTGTGAAATCAGGGACAGTCTGCCCTCTTCGGCCGGGCAGTAGCTCGAGGCCGTTATCTGAAAACTCCTTGACATGTATGCATGATATAGGCATACTTATGCATATTATTCAATGAGGTGACACCATGAGAACAACGCTGAATATCGAAGACGGCTTGATTGATAAGGCGTCTAAGATGACAGGCATTAAGGAGAAAACCAAACTGGTAAAGCTTGGGCTGGAGGCCCTCATAGCAAGAGAAAGTGGCAAACGACTTGCCAGGCTGGGCGGAACGGAAAAACAGTTGAAAGCAATACCCAGAAGGCGCACTACGTAAATGGTTCTCGTCGATACATCTGTGTGGGTGTCTCACTTCCGGGAAACTCACCCCGGACTCGTGGATCTACTCAACAACGGGGAAGTGGCCTGTCATCCGTTTGTCGTGGGCGAGATCGCATGTGGGGGCGTCAAGAACAGAAGGAGCATACTCTCGCTTCTGGAAGCCCTGCCCATGGCTCTACAGGTAGAACATGAAGAGGTGCTTGCATTCATCGATAACCACGATCTCATGGGGAAGGGTTTGGGGTACATGGACGTTCATCTCCTTGCTTCTGCCGTCTTATCAGGACTTCCCCTCTGGACGCTTGATAAGAAACTTGAGAAGGCTGCCGAGGCGCTTCATTGCAGACAGCAGCAGAAGACCAGATAAAATAGATGAAACAGCGCCTGCCCGGCAAGACGAGCGGCAGGCTGCCGGAAGCGATGGAAGGCCTTCGATTCGTCAAACGGCGGAATGTGGAGACGGCGGGATTCGAACCCGCGTCCTGCAACACACACCTATAACCTCTACATGCTTGTCCCTTTATTTTACCTTTAAGCCCTCGGTCCGGTAAAGGGCGCCGTCCGTGAGGGCCGGGTTCCCTTGAATTTCGCCCATGCCGCGGGAACAAAGGCATGCGCTATCCCCTGAATATTACGCCTCGTCGAAGGCCCAGAGGAGCGGCACCCCGGGAGACGCCCGCAGGCTGTTAGGCTGCGAGTGCTAGTTCGTTGTTTGCGATTGTGTTTATTCCGCCATTTTTTACGAGATGACGGCGCGCTCGGCATGCAGTTATAGACACGTCTTTGCAGTCGAAACCAGTATCGTCCCCCTCGGGTATAAAAATACAGCGGCCGCGGGGCATCGTCAACAAAATTTAACGGCGTGAAAGAAAATGCCCTCTCCGCAAGCCGCGAAAAGGGCATTTGAATGCAAACTGGGAAAACCGGCTTACTTCAGCGGGACGCGCAGTCCATCGACAACGACCTTGTACCCGCCCGACACAGTCACGTAGCCCTTGTAGAGGTCCGAGGTATCGGTGATCTTCGCCATGAACCAGTTATCGGTGCGTGCCGAGTCCTTGTCCTTCGGCGGAATGTAGACATCACCCTGTGCATAGTCCAGCATGACGACCACCTGCCCGAGCTTGATGTCGGCGCTCGTGGCGATTCTTGTCTTCCAGAAGTACTTCGTCCAGTACTCCTTCGCGTCCCTGACCTGGAAGAATTCCGCCTCGCCCTTCGTCTGCGGGGTGGGAGCGGTCTTCATCTTCGCCAGGTGGACGTGTATCCAGGCCTGGGTCGTGTACGCGTTCTTCGAGACGAAATAGTCGTCGGGCTGTATGAAATGTTCGTCACCCGAGCGGTCACCGCTCGTGTCGTACTTCTTATTGGACTTCGACGGCTCTACCGATTCGGTCCCTTTCTTCGTGAGCGTTTCGGTTCCGTATCTGGTAAGTTCTCCCATAAACCCGGATTTAACATCGTCGGTGCTGCCGCAGGCGGTGAATACGGCACACGCCATCGCGAACACTACGGACACTACGATAAGTCTCTTCATTGCATGCCTCCAGTAATTTTATTCCGTGAAAACGGCGAAGCGTCAAAAGACCTATTTTTTTTCGACGATCCTCAACGCCTTTGCGTCGACCTTGTACCCGCCCGACACCGTCACGTAGCCCTTGTAGAGGTCGGAGGTGTCGGTGATCCGGGCCATGAACCAGCTGCCCGTCCGCGCCTCGTCCCTGTTCTCCGGCGCGCGGTAGACGTCACCATCCGAGGCGTCGAACGTGATGACCAGGGCGCCGATCTTCACCTCCGCCGGCGTCGCGATCCTCGAGGTCCAGTAGTACTTTGTCCACAGTTTGTTCCCGTCGGTTATCTGCATGAATTCGGCTTCGTTTTTTGTCTCCGGCGTGGCCGGCGTCGTCATCTTCGCCAGGTGAACATATATCCAGGCCTGGCCCTTGAAGTCGACTTTGGAGATGAAATAATCGTCGGGCTGGATGAATTGGTCGTCATCCTCGGCGAAGGCTCCCGCCGCAGGGAACAGCAGTACGGCGAAAGCGACCAGCAGCACCACGTGGAATACAGGGAATTTATGTCGCATAGTCTCCTCCGGAATCTTGATGAGCGGCACAAACAGGGAGCCTGCTTTTCAGCCGCGTGAAGGTCTCCCACTAATGTACCCTCTAAAGACTGCTTTATTATAAAAAGCTGCGAAAATAATCAAACAGAAATTTAACACCGCTTTTTAAATTTGTGCTGCAATCGGGGGACAGACGGCGATGTGGATTAGTATTTGACGTGCGACGAGGGGGGCAGTATACATAGGAAGGCGTAAATAAGGCAGGAAACAGGTGCGATGGAAAATTTAAAACACGTCAAGGGCCGTAAAAAAGGCAAGGTCGTGCTTTACGCGCTCAGCACATGCGTATGGTGCAAGAAGACGCGCAATCTCCTGGATGAGATCGGGGTGGAGTACCACTACGTGTACGTGGACCTCCTGGACCGCGAGGATAACGAGAAGGTGAGGGCCGAGGTGGTTAAATGGAATCCGCAAGGGTCCTTTCCCACCATAGTCATCGATGACAAAAACTGCATTACCGGTTTTGACGAGCCAAAAATACGCAAGGAGCTGGGATAGTGGGCGGGGGACACCGGTTAGACGAGAAAGAAATAGACGCGCTCCTTGCGAAGCTTCACCGGGAGGCGGAAAGCGCCGGGTACCATCTCAATCCCGATCCTGATTTTACGAAGGAGCTGATCAAGGGGCTGCTCGTCAACGAAAAACGGTACGGGTATTGGGCCTGCCCGTGCCGGCTGGCCTCGGGTGACAAGGGTGATGACCTGGACATCATATGTCCCTGTGATTACCGGGATGCGGACCTGACCGACTACGGTGCCTGCTACTGCGCCCTCTATGTGTCAAGGCCTGTCGTGAACGGCGAGAAAAAGGCATCCCCCATACCCGAGAGGCGCCCTTCCGAACTGGAAAGGCTGCGAAAGGCGGGTGAACGGCAGGGCGCGCCTGTATCGGGCGGTCTCGCCTACCCGGTCTGGCGCTGCAGGGTATGCGGGTATCTCTGCGCGCGGGAGCATCCTCCGGAAACCTGTCCCGTCTGCAGGGCGAAAAAGGACCGTTTTGAGCGATTTATGTGAGTGTTTGGGTTCCATCAATAATCGTCCCCATCGATGGCCGCTTGTAGATCCTTTTCCACCTGTGCGCGGACCCTCGGCCCGTGTTTTAAGCGAATCCACCGGAAGAAAGTTTCATTTCGTCGAGAAGCGGCCCTCCATATCTCTGCATGGACCCGTATAATAAGGTCAAGTTCCATGCGTGATATCATGAATCCCATTCAATTTAGCTCCTGCTTTCGGTTTTCGCCCGCATGCGTGACGGAAACAGTGACCGCGATGCGCATTGACCGGCTCCGTGAAAAATTCGATGAGTATAATGTTTTCTGACAGGCCCTCCGCGTGGCCGCTGAGGAGAGTGAATGGCGCGGAGCGGGATTGCAGCAGGAGCGGCGTAATAATTAATCAAAAAGAAATTATTATTAATATTATTATTATGAACATCATTAATACGGTTGATGACCTAGTTCCGCCTCTCCCTGGTCTTTCCCGTCCCGGGCGGGTAAATTAATTTACAAAAAATATGTTTTTTGCGCCCGCCCCGAAAATATTAATTGACTTTTTATTAATTCCAGGATACGGGTTATTCAATTAATTTCATTTTCATTTTTTCGCATACCGTCCGCTTGTCGCGCTTTGTAATGATTAACAGAGATGGGGAGATGCGCCACATCATGAAACAAGTCCACGGCGTCGCGCGGATCCGGAATGACAAATACATGAACATCCTGGCCCTTCAAATGGTTGAAAAAGACCGTTCGCGAGAGTGGGCAATGAGCGAAATCTCGAAGCATTACGGAAAAATCCCTGAAAAGCAACGGGAATCGATGCTGAACAGTGTGATGCAGAGGTGTTACCGGCGGGCGCTGGATGCCGGCAGCGGGCTTTCCGTAAAGGCTTTCAAGAATTATTCGGTGCCGGATGAAGATTTTCTCGCAAGGGAGTGCATGGGCGGCTGCTTCGCGGTAAGGCTGTGCGACCGCCTGATGGGGTTTCTTTGCAGCGGCGGTTTCCGGGCCGATTCTGAAAACAGGTTCGGCGAAGAATACTACGATACGTGCGCACGGGAGCTCGAGCGGTCCGATCTGTCAGCAGAGGCAGGCGATCCGGAGCTGCTCATTATATATGTGAAACAGATCATGGTAATGCTCAAGGCGGCGGGCCTCCTGGACAAACAGGGAGCGGCGCCAGTCCTTGCCGGGAACCGCCCCCGGGGATCTTCCCTTTATCTGGCGCTTTTTTCGTCGTTCTGGCACAAGGTGGAATGGGAGGAAATCTTCCCTTCCATGCCTCACGTTGCGCGTGAGCTCAAGAGGTGCAGGAGCTTCCTGGTCGACATCATCTTAAGAAAGCCTGACGTCTTCAGCCTTGATTCCGTCGTGGACGAATTTTTTGACCTCACGGGATTTGGGCGGAAGGGGGACCTCTATCTTGTCTCGTTCATCGATTTCTATTTCTTCACGTGGCTGAAGCACTTCGCGCTGGTCCGCTACATGGATGGCCTCGAGAATGCCCCTGTGCGCCTCGGCTTGACGGGCTTCGGCAGAAGCTTTTTGGCGCGCCTTTAAGGTCTTTGCGCGGATGCAGCGCGGCCGCGCAGACTTCCTCGCCTCTCGCCTGAACCCTTCAGACCCCGCCAGCGGTTAGATATAAACGATTTGACATGTCCCCATTCCCGGGCGATCCTTTTTGGACCCAGGGGCGAAATGAGATGAGTGATGATATAGTTGGCCGTCTGCGGAAGGTCCACCGGGAAACCCACAATACCGGCGCATCGATACGCACCTTTTCATGCCCGGGACGGATTAATTTAATCGGCGAGCACATAGACTATAACGGCGGCCACGTGCTGCCGGCCGCCATTGACAGGGCGGTCTACCTGTGCGTCTCCGCCAACGATACTGGAAAATTCAGATTCCATGACATGCATTTTGACAGGAAGGCGGAGATACCCGTTGAAAACCTCCGTCTCGGAAAGGAGCAGATACCGAAGTTCTGGGTTTACCCTCTCGGGGCCCTCGCCACCGTCCATGACAGGTATGAGTCCGGTTTCGATTTCACATTTTACAGCACCATACCCGTGGGCGCGGGCATGTCCAGCTCCGCCGCGATTACCACCGCCACGCTTTACGGGATGTCTCTTTTTTTACAAAAAGCTATTGCGCCGCCTGACTTGGCACTCATGGGGCAGCGCGTTGAAAAGGAGTTCGCCGGGGTATCCTGCGGCATCATGGACCAGTTTGTCGTGATTCACGGGAAGAAAGACTGCGCCGTGCTGCTTGACACGAGGGACCTGGGCTTTGAATTTCTGGACATCGACTCCCGCCTTGTTCACTTCGTGCTGGTGGACAGCGGAATCAAGCACTCCCTCAGGGAGAGCGGTTATAATCAGCGGCGCCGTGAGTGCGAAGGCGCCCTGGCGGCATTACGGAAGAACGGGGCGGCGGTACGACACCTGTGCGAGATCCGTTCCGGCGAACTGGAGCGCTTTGCCGCGGCCATGGGGGGAGTGGAGTATAAAAGGGCCTTACATGCCTCCACGGAAGAGGAGCGGACCCTGGAGTTTCACCGGATGATGAAGGCGAAACGCTTCCCGGCGGCGGGAGAGCTGCTCTACGCGTCCCACGAGAGCCTCCGGGACGACTTCGAGGTGAGCATACCCGAGATCGACAGAATGGTTGAAGATACCCGGGGAATCGAGGGGGTGTACGGGTCAAGGATGATGGGAGGCGGTTTTGGAGGATGCACGGTCACCATGGTCGCGGCCGAGCATGTACCGGAGTTCGTCAGGGTGATCTCCATGCGGTTTGAGTCCGCTTTTCACCGAAGTCCCGGGGTGTACGACTGCGTGATCGAGGATGGGGTCCGGGAGATCGTGTAGGGAGCACCATGCGTCATTCCCGGGAGCGTCCGCTCGTGGGGGAAAGGGGAGTGGGGATGTCCCGCGGACAAGGCGCTTTCCGGGCCGTGGACGGCATGGGCATCACGGGGATGTCTTTTTTGAGCCGGCGTTCTGCGTGGTATCGCGCAGGGTGCTCATGTCGTTGTGCACGATATCCAGGCAGAGGATGAATTTCCTGTAATTGATATCCCGAAAGGCGACGGAAATGGTTATGCACACGTTCCGCGATGCCAGGGATATATAGGGATCGGTTGTGTACTTCGGCATGCCCGCCGCGATGAGAAAGTAATAATCCTTCGAGGACTGGTCGGTGCCGCTCTGTCCCGGCTGGAAGAAGTACCCGTGCTGTTCTCTTCTCCGGTCGGGGGAGAAGACCGTGCTGCTGACCTGCACTCCCCGTTCATCCAGGACGTAGGCGCATTCCGGCCCCGAGGTGTCTTTCAAGAGTGTTTCGAGTTTGTCGTCGAAGTGCTCCTGGCTTACCTTGCTGAGTTCGGCGGTGAAGTCGCTTGTCATCCGGCTGTACTTCTTGTGAAGATTTTTCTTGTCGCTGATTTTTTTCACCATGCGGGCGGTGAATTTTTCAGATACCGCGTTTATCCGCCCGTGCACCACGTTCATGCCGTGCAAGGGGTTTTCCATGGGCTCGGCGAAACAGCGTCCCTGCAACATGTCCACGCCGAGCTCAAGAGACATCATCGCGAGCTCCTCGGTTTCCACGCCCTGCGCGATCACGAGGGCGCCAATCCCGTGGGACAGGTTTACTACGGACTTGATGACCTCCCGGCTGTGAGGTTCGCGGGTGATGCTCTGAATGAGGGTGGGGTCTATGTTGAGAATATCCGGCCTGGCGCGATGGATGCGGCCCAGGTTTGACAGATTGTTGCCGATGTCGTTCAGGCCCAGCAGAAAGCCGCGGCTTCTGCATGTATCGAAAAACTCCACCAGGTCATCGGTGTTTATAATTACGGATTCGCCTATTTGAATGATCACTTTCCGGGAGTTGAGTCCCAGGGATTCAGTCAGCTGTTCCAGGCGGCGCAATTCCTGACCGTCCTTGTCTGCAATGAGCGGGTCACAGTTGATTGAAACGATTATGGAGCCGCTTTCGGGAAAAAAAGTAGAGAAGCCTTCAAGTGCTTTCTTTGTACAGGTCCGTGAAAGCTCCATGGTGAGGTTCTCTTCGGCGGCATGCCTGAAAAGCTCTGCCGGAAGGATCGGTTCCCTCGAGGAAGAAGGCAACGCCCTGCACAATGCCTCATACCCGATTATTGATTTTTTTTTGATCGAAACGACAGGCTGGAAGCAGGCGGTTATTTTCCCATCGTTGATTATGTCGGATACACGGACTGATCTCTCCATTGACGGCATGGATTACCTCCGCCCTTCATTGAACTGGCATGCATACTGCGCGGCGCCCCGGGAATTAGGCAATACCCTTGAGGCCAGTTAGGCGGAATAGCGGGTAAATTTACATCCCAGTAACAAAATCACCACTGAAAATGAAGAAGTACAGACGAGTGGACCAGCGGCGGTTTCTCAGGCAGGCGGGACGGGCCGGATTCAGTATGAGATGTCGAGAGTCATCAGTTTTTCATATTCCATGGAGAGATATTTCGTGAGCACATCCCTGGTTACGTACCCGTTGTCGATGAGAATCAGGCCGATCGGCCTGTTTGACTCCTTGTAGGCCGCGAAAGCGCTTCTCACCTGATCGTTCGTTATTTCCCTGTTTTTCAGCAGCACATCCAGTAAAAGTGGGCGTTTCATCTCGGGTCCCCAATGTCGAACGCTTTTTGCTGCGCCAGTCCGCGCATTATTTGTTTCGGCAAAAACATGTGAGATAATTAGAGGGGAATGGGGCCGGGGGCAAATAATTGCGTGGACATTTCTCCCTTTCCGGGGGCCCGGTGCGGTTTGCTTGAATGGATGCCGCTTTTGGGGAAATCCGGAGGCGGATGTGGGCGATGCTGGACTCGAACCAGTGACCTCCTGCATGTGAGGCAGGCGCTCTAACCTGCTGAGCTAATCGCCCGAAAACGGGAGCTACTGTAGGTCCGGGTCCGGACTTTTGTCAAGAACTATACGGGACCCGCTCCCGGTGAACAGGAGACGTGGCGGCTTCGACAGGGTAGCCAATATGATCTTCACCCGGCGTAGGCGCCTTTTCGCGGCACGCCAGCGCCTCGGAAAGCCGGTTCATGCGCGAATATCGAAAACCCGCCAACGGGCCGCACGACACCGCGTGCGGCGCGCTCTAAGGGGAATATGGGGAGTCACAGGGATGGGGCGAAGTTAAAATTGTATGTAGATGAATTCGCAATCGCCCTTGCCGCGGTTGCCCCATTTTTCCACGAAGGAGCTGTCGAGCATAAGGGAGTCGCCCTTTCGAAGGAGCTGTTCCTCGCCGTTTACCGTGCAGTTCAGCGATCCGTTGACAACAATGATCAATTCTTTGCCCTTGTGGAGCAATATGGGGCCTTCATGGGATTTGGAGCCGCCGATGGTTATTAAATAACTCCTGAAGCCCGCGGCCTTCAAGTCGGACACGTTCGTGATCTTAATGCTTTTTGAGGTGCCGTGATGTGCCTCGGTTTTCCTGAATATACTGTACCCCTTGTAATTGCCGTCGGTCAACGAGGTGCTTATGAAATGCTCGATGGGCTTCTGGAAGATCGCGGCGATATGGACAAGCGTGCTGAGTGAAGGGGTGATGAGGTCATTCTCGATCTGTGAAACGGCTCCTGGAGTCATTCCCAACCGCACGGCAAGTTCAGACTGGGTGATGCCCGAGGCTTTGCGCAGGTCCTTGACCTTGTGCCCGATTTTCAGGGATTCCCTTTTTTCCTCGTCCTCGAAATGTATCTCCCGGTCTATTATCCTGAAGATATACGGCGCGCCCAGGTTGAGCGGGGGCCTGTCCTCGAGCTTCTGGATTTCAAGGGCGTAGTGATCCGGTTGGATGTTGTAAACGGCGATGATTATCTGCGTGATATGGGTGAGCCCCGCGATGAATTCCTTTGAGTGCGCCTCCTGCTCCAGGATCCAGTAGGCGATGGTGTTCATCTCGTAGAGCTTCGGGCAGGTGAACGCGAAGAAGTCAAGCACCGACCGCTCTTCCTTCCAGAGCTCGTTCATGCCCGTGAGGCTGTCGAATATGTAGAACGTGCCGTCCCTGTGGACCTGCTGTATTTCGTTCATGGCGGCGGTGAAGCTTTTGATGTCTCGCGGGTCCTGGACGGGTAGTATGCGTGATAGATCGTAGTCCCCCTTCTTTCGGTAGAAATCGAGGAACACCGGATCGCTGTTTCCCTTCCCGTGCGTGAAGGCGTCCACGAGTATGAAATTGAAGTTTTTGAATATGTCGTCAAATCGCTTGCAGATGGTATGGGGCGAATAGTTGAAGTTCACGAATATAATCGAATTCTGGAAATTGTTGGACCTGTTGAAGAAGCTCCGGATGAAGTATTCGATCGGGACGGCGTTGGCAATCTGCCAGACGACATTGTCTCCCAGCTTCAATCCTCCGATAAGTTTGTCCAGGTGCTTGATTCCCATGCTGATCATGATGTATTCTCCGGCCTTGCAGACGCGTCGCGGTCCGTACCCATGATACATCACCCGAAGGGTGGAGTCAACCATGACATTGATGCTGCTTACTACTTGACAATTGCCTCTCACTTCCTGATAACGTCTACCCTGCGCGCTGCCCGCTGGATGGAATTATAGATGGCGGGATGGAGCCGGGGCCGCGCCCAGGTTAAGGGATGACTCCGGCTGGTTGGGCGGGAAGGGGACAAGGCCGTGATCAATATAAAGATAAAACTGCTTCCCGGCGCGGCGCTGCCGGAATATCACAGCGACGGCTCATCGGGTGCGGACCTGCGCGCATTTTTAGAGGCCCCCATGGAGATTTCCATAGGTGGTGTCGCGTTAATCCCCACCGGGGTGTACCTGGAGATTCCCGAGGGGTATGAGGCGCAGATCAGGCCGCGCAGCGGGCTTGCGATTGAACACGGCGTCACCCTGCTGAACTCGCCGGGGACCATCGATAGTGATTACCGCGGTGAGATAAAAATCATCATGGCGAATTTCGGAAATCAAACCTTCATTGTGCGGGGGGGTATGCGCATCGCCCAGATGGTCTTCGCCAGGGTGGAGAGGGCGCGCTTCCTGCAGACCGGGGAGCTCGAAAGCACCGGGAGAAATGAGGGAGGGTTTGGTCACAGCGGTTTATGAAACAGGTGAAAGAGCACGCGTTGAAAATCATTCCGCTCGGCGGACTCGGCACCATCGGGAACAACATGACGGTCTTCGAGTATGGCGAGGAGATCATCATCGTCGATTGCGGGATCATGTTCCCGACCGAGGATATGCCGGGGATAGATTTCGTGATACCGGATTTTTCGTACGTGGTAAAAAACAAGAACAGGGTCAAGGCCATATTGATCACGCACGGTCATGAAGACCACATAGGCGCGATTCCCTTTCTTCTGCAGGAGATAAAGGCCCCCCTTTACGCCACCAGGCTTACCATCGGGCTCATCCAGAGCAGGCTTGGCGAGCGGCCGCCCCGGGAGAAACCGGTTTTCATCGAGGTGCATCCGGGTTCGCAGGTGAAAATCGGCGGCTTTACCATTGAGTTTCTCCGCGTCAACCACTCCATCATCGACGGGGTCGCCCTGGCCATGCAGACGCCCCTGGGCGTCATCATTCACACCGGGGATTTCAAGATCGATTTCGCCCCCGTCGACGGGCAGGTGGCGGACCTGTACAAGTTCGCGGAATACGGGGAGAAGGGCGTGCTCCTGCTCATGTCCGACAGCACCAATGCCGAGCGCAAGGGCTACACCCATTCGGAGAGCGTGCTCAGCGGGAAGCTCTCCGAGATATTCTCGTCGGCCAGAGGGCGGATAATAACCGCCACCTTTGCCTCCAATATCCACCGCATACAGCAGGTGCTCGACACCTCGCAGAAATACAACAGGAAGGTGGTGATATCGGGGATCACCATGCAGAAAAACGTCGACATCGCCCACAGCCTGGGATACCTGAACTGCCGCGAGGGGCTCATCGTCGACATAAAGCAGGCCAACAGGCTTCCCGACAGAAAGCTGGTGGTCATATGCACGGGGACGCAGGGTGAACCCATGTCGGCCCTTTCACGGATGGCCTCGAACAACCACCGCCATTTTTCCGCCGGGGCCGGGGATACGGTCATCATTACCGCCTCGGTGATACCCGGCAACGAGAGGATGGTGTACAATGTGATAAACAGCCTCATGAAGCTCGGCGCCGACGTTTACTACGAGCAGGACGAGGATATCCACGTCTCGGGCCACGCCTCCCAGGAAGAACTGAAGCTCATGATCTCGCTGACGAGACCGAGGTTCTTCATGCCGGTCCACGGCGAGTACCGGCACCTGAGGGCGCACGCCCGGCTGGCGGAAACGTTGAACATAAAGCCCTCGCGGATTATCGTTGCCGAAAACGGGGCGGTATTGGAGCTCACGAAGAAGGGCTTCAGCAGGGCGGGTACCATCCAGCTCAACCAGATCGTGGTGGACGGTCAGGACATCGAGAACATCGAAAGCGGCATGATCAAGGAGCGCAAAGCCATGTCGGCGGACGGTATCCTGGTTGTTACCGCCGTAATATCCGAGGGCATGCTCCTCCGGCGGCCACTGGTGCTCAGCCGGGGGCTTGTCACCGCGGGAAACGAGAGGGTGCTGGACACGATACGGGCGGAGTGCGAGGAGCTTATAGGCAAGATGCTCTCCGACGGCTCGAGCGTGAAAGAGGTGAACGCTTTCCTGAAAAAAAACCTCGCGGGCAGTGTGTACCGGCTCACCCGGCGCAATCCGCTGGTGGACGTGCAGGTTGTGGAGGTGTGAGGCGATGGAGGCCTGCCTGGCGCTGGGTATCATGGGAGTGGTGCAGGGAATAGCTGAATTCCTTCCCGTATCATCCTCGGGGCACCTTGTTCTCATCGGTCAGACCCAGCTCTATAAGACTGGCGTGGCGGTTCACGGCGATGGGATCATGCTGCTCCTGAGCGTCGCTCTGCACCTCGCCACGCTGTGCGCGGTGCTTGTGTTTCTCCGGCGTGAACTCCTGCTCCTGGCAAAGGGCGTGGTGAACGCCGTCCTGGCATGGGATTTCAGGACGGCGGAAGTCAGGGTGACGCTATATACCGTGGTTGCCACTATACCGGCCGGAGTTGTCGGGATGCTCTTCCATGACTTTTTCGAGAAACTCTTCAGCTCCTCCACTCCCGTATATTTTATGCTCATCCTGAACGGTTTCATACTGTTATCCACTAAAATTATCCCCCTTAATGACCGAAAGATAGATCAGATGGGTATTTTCAGGTCTGTGTGCGCCGGGTTGTTCCAGGCTTTTGCCATTTTTCCCGGCATATCGAGGTCTGGTTTAACCATAACCGGAGGCCTATTGCTCGGTCTCCGACCGGAGGATGCGGCCCGTTTCTCCTTTTTAATGGCGATCCCCGTCATAGCGGGGGCGGCCGCGCTCGAGGTCTCGAAGGTCGGGTGCACTGCTTTACCCGGCGATATTCTGCTCCCGACGGCGGCGGCGTGCCTGCTCTGCTTCGCCGTGGCGCTCGTGTCGATCAAGGCCCTCTTCACCCTGGTGAGAAGGATGCGGATCGATATGTTCGGCTACTACACCATTGCGCTGGGGTGTGCGGGCATCGTGTATCGCATTTTCTCTTAGGCGCTTCCATCCTCACCGTACAGCCTGCGCCGGTGAATGTGCAGATCTGAAAATACCCCACGTGTTATTACGGAGGATCCAGGTGTTTGTCGACCGACGGTATCAGGAGATTGCGGGGGTTGCGCTCCTTCTCTGTGCGCTGATGCTCCTTCTCTCCCTGGTGAGCTACAGCGTCAAAGACGTGGACATGCTGACGGCGCACCGGCCCGTTTCCAACCTCCTGGGCCCGTTCGGCGCCTGGCTCGGCCATTCCCTCCGGACGGCGTTCGGCTTCCCCTCGCTCCTGCTGGCGGCCGTGTTCGTGGTTTCAGGGTGGTGCGTTGTCAGGAAGGGAAGCCTGGTCGATGCGGCCGAGCGCGTTTCCTCTCTTTCGGTGCTGCTCGTCACCTCGTCGGCCCTTGTCGCGCTGGTATATTCCGAGAGCCTGCCGCAATATACGGGCGGCTACGTGGGGCTCTATCTCGCCGTGTTTTTCGAGCGCCTCCTGGGGAGCGTGGGCGCGCACCTCGTGGTGATAATGCTGAATGTCATGGGCCTCATACTCCTGGGGGCCCTTTCGCTCAATGCGCTCATCGCCGCCTATTCAAGCCGGTCCTGGAGTTGGAGCGCGGCCGTTAAAAACCTGTATCAGCGGATCATGAGGCGGAAAGACAAATCGGTCCCGCTTTCCACGATCGCGGAGGAACTGGAGAAGAGAGAGAAGAAGCCGCCGTGGATTGAGAGAAAGAGGGTGAAGGTTTTTCCGAAAAAATTCACTCACCGGGAGGAATCCGCGAGCGGCGGCTTCGGGGGTCTCCTCGAATATGGACCGCTGCCCGGCGACGCACCGGAACGGGATGATAAAGCGGATCGAATTCTTGCCTGCCGGAGGGGAGGTGATCCTCCTGGAGGAAGAAAAACCGGCCGGCTTTGCCGGCGCCTTCGCGGAAGAGGAGCCCGTCGATGCCTCGTTTGAAAATGCCGCTCCCCTGCCGGGAGACATCCTGGCCGGCGAGGCCATTGGCGATGGATTTGGTCCCGCTGAAAACGGGCCTTTATTGACGAACAGGCTCACCATCGTCGAGGGGGATGAAGAGGTCTCTGATGGGGCTGAAATTCCCGTCGCCGGGCCGGCAGTACGGAGCGGGCCGGCGGGCAGGGGCGGGGAAGAGGGGACTTCGCCCGCGAAGCGCGCGAAGGATTCGCCCGGGAAGGGCGGCGAGGTGCAGCGCACCTTTGACTTCAACGAGGAGGGTTTCGAGGGCGGAGAAGGCGGCACGCCGAGGATATTCGAGGAAATAGCCCTGAGCAGCGACTACATCGTCCCCACGGCGTTCCTGCAGTCCTCCTCGATGGCCGACGCCGACGGGTGGAAAAACGAGATCATGAAGAACTCTGAACTGCTCGTGACCACCCTCAGGGATTTCGGCATTGAATCGCGCGTGGTAAACGTCAACCGCGGCCCCGTGCTGACCCTTTACGAAATGCAGATAGCGCCGGGTATAAAGGTAAACAGGATCGTGGGGCTTTCGGACGATATCGCCATGGCGCTGGCCGGCTCGCGCGTGCGTATCGTGGCCCCCATTCCCGGAAAATCGGCGATCGGCGTCGAGGTGCCCAACAGGAAGCGCGAGCTGGTGATGCTGGGTGATGTCATCGGGAGCCGGGAATACCAGACGCAGAGCGGTTTTTTAAAGGTCGGGCTCGGGAAGGACATCCTGGGCAAGCCGGTCACCCTCGACCTGAAAAAGCTTCCGCATCTTCTCATAGCCGGCGCGACCGGCTCCGGCAAGTCGGTGTGTGTCAACGCCATAATCACCAGCCTGCTCTACAACTACGACCCCAATTACGTCCGGTTCATACTCGTTGACCCCAAGATGGTCGAGCTGCAGTCCTACAACGGGATCCCGCACCTGCTGACCCCGGTGATAACCGAGCCACACGAGGCCCCCAAGGCGCTCAAGTGGGCCATGTACGAAATGGAGCGCCGTTACCGGCTCCTCTCGGAGCTCAACACCAGGGACATAGAGCGGTACAACCACAAGACCGCGGGCTACGGCGATGCCTACGAGCGCCTGCCGTACATCCTCATTGTCATGGATGAACTGGCTGACCTCATGATGGTCGCGTCGAAGGAGATCGAGGGTTTCATCACCCGGATTTCGCAGAAGGCGCGCGCGGTGGGCATACACATGGTGCTGGCCACCCAGCGTCCTTCGGTGGACGTGATCACGGGCGTGATCAAGGCGAACTTCCCGGCCAGGATCGCCTTCCAGGTCGCCCAGAAGACTGACTCCCGGACCATCATCGACCAGAACGGGGCGGAGAAGCTGCTGGGGAAGGGAGACATGCTCTATCAGTCGCCCATGAGCTCCTTCCCTGTCCGTATCCAGGGGGCCTTCATCACCGAGGAGGAGATCCAGGCGATCGTACAGCACCTGCGGCATGTCGGCTCTCCCGATTACATCGATATAGACCAGAGTATTTTCGACGAGGACCCGGACGAGGATGAGAATGAGGCGGAGGACGAGCTTTTCCTTGAAGCGCTGAAGATCATCGAGGAGACCAAGAAGGCGTCGGCGTCATACCTCCAGAGGCGCCTCTCCATCGGATACAACCGGGCCGCGCGCATCATCGAGCTCATGGAAGAGCGGGGATATATCAGCGCGCAGCAGGGAAGCAAGCCGCGGGAAGTGTATATATGAGCCGGGGCCCGGTAAAAAAACCGGGCCGTTTTCCGCTCATCGAAAAGGACAAGCGCCTCTCTCCATGCCTGGATTACCGGCCGCCAAAGACCGGACAATAAACCGTCGGATTTCCCGCGCGTCAGAGAGTCCGGGCAGATGGACTCCCATTGTTATCTCCCTCCCGTCATAAAAAAACGAGAAATAACGTCCGCATGTCGGCTCCGATGCGGATTCGTGAAATTAATAAAATTGTATTGACGAAATAATGAATATTATTCATATAATGAGCGCTGTTCATTAAATTAACATTGCACGCCGTATTCCCGCTTTAAAACGGCGTCAACACGCGCAGACCGCTGTACGGCTGAAAGCCCCGGGGGTATGTCATGTACGAGGATCTCAAGGGCAAAATCGCGCTCATCACCGGCGCGGGGAAAAAAACCGGCATAGGCTTCGGCATAGCCGAAAAGCTTGCCTCGTATGGAGCGAATGTCATCATTGCCGACCTGGGCAGCCTCGCGAAGGCCGGCAGCGAGGTCCGCCTGGGCACCGATGAGGCGATGGCGGAGGTCGTGCGGGATCTGAAGAAACGGTTCGGCGTGAAGGCGGAGGCCGTCGAGGTCGACGTGACATCCACCGCGTCGGTGACGGAGATGGCGGCGACCCTGAAACGGACCTGGGATCGTATCGATATCCTCTGCAACAATGCAGGCGCATCCCTGGGGGTCCCCAATACCGTTCTCACCTACGACGAGGCTGACTGGATAAAGACCGTCGACGTGAATCTCTTCAGCGTCTTCCGCGTCTCCAGGGCCGTAATCCCCATGATGCTCGGCCGCCCATGCGCCATCGTCAACACGGCCTCCCGCGCGGGGAAGGTGCCGCCCATCTTCAACAGCGCCTATGCCGTGGCCAAGGCCGGTGTCATCATGCTCACCAAGACCATGGCCAAGGAGCTGGGCGCACAGGGCGTCCGCGCAAACGCGATATGCCCCGGCCAGATAATGACCGACCTGGAAAAGTGGCGGTTCTCCCTCGAGGCGCGATTCTTTCAGACGACCATCGAGGAGAGGGAGAAGGAGATGTGCAAAACCATCCCGTTGGGGTATATCGGAGAAATCAGGGACGCGGGGAGCCTTGTCGCTTTTTTGGCCTCCGAGGAGTCGCGGTACATCACCGGCCAGGCGTTCAACCTGGACGGCGGGCAGTGCATGGAATTATAATTGCTGGAGCGGCGGGCCGCGCTCCCGCCGCGATTTTTTTTGGAGGAAAGGGGAATGGACAAGATCATCGGCGGACGGCTGGCGGCGGAAGCGCTCATAGAGAGGGGAGTGGAGTACGTCTTTTCCATCAGCGGCGGCCATATAACACCCATCTATCAGTTTCTGGAGAATTCCGGCGTGAAGATTTTTTCCACCCGCCACGAGCAGGCGGCCACCTTCATGGCGGAGGCATGGGCCCGCATGACGCGGAAGCCGGCGGTGGCTATGGTGACGGCGGGACCGGGCTTCACGAACGCGCTTTCGGCGATAGCGAACGCGCGTCTCTCGAACGCGCCGATCATTCTTATCTCCGGCTGTGTGGGGCTGGAAACCGTTGAGAAGCTTGATTTGCAGGACATGACACAGCTCCCGGTGATCGCGCCCATGGTGAAGAAGGCGCTGGTGTGCCATAACCCGGAGCGGATTCCCGAGTACATCGACATGGCCTTCCGCCATGCCGCGGGCGGCCGGCCCGGACCGGTCTACCTGGAGCTACCCGTCGACATGCTGAACGCACCGGCGGACATGGCCAAGGTGAAGAAGGTCCGCACCGAGCTTGAATCAAAACCGGTCGATCTCGAAGGGGCGGGAAAAATCGTGGAGCTCCTTGCAAAGGCGAAAAAACCCATCGTCATCGCCGGGAGCGGGGCGTGGTACGCCAACGCGGGGCCGGAGCTGGTCGAGTTCGCCGAGAAGGCGGGCGTCCCGGCGTTCACCATGGCATCCGGCAGGGGCGTGATCCCCGACACGCACCCGCTTTGTTTCGAGTCCGCCCTTGCCATTCGCCCGGGAGCCTCGATGTCAGCCAATACCGGCGCCGACTTCGTACTCTTCCTGGGGTCGCGGCTGGGGCTCTTCTATATCTTCGGCGACATTTTTTCCAAGGACGCGACGTTCATCCAGGTCGATATTGAGCCCGAGGAGATCGGGAGAAACAAGTCCGTGGACCTCGGGATCGTGAGCGACATCAAGGCGCTCCTCCGGGAGGTCAACAGGATCATCGACAATAACGGGAACGGCGCGAAACTGCAGAAGCAGTTCGCGGCCTGGGTGGAAACGATGAAGAAAGCGGACGCCGACGGGAAGGAGCAGGCAAAGGTTATGTGGGAAAAGCCTGGCGTTCCAATTCACCCCATGCGGCTGGCGAAGGAGGTGAACGACTTCATGAACCGCGAAGATGACATAGTGGTGGCTGACGGCGGAGACACCTCGATCTGGATGGGCATGACCCGGACCATCAGGAGGGGAGGCACCTACCTGGACTCCGGGCTCTACGGCTGCCTCGGGGTGGGCATCCCGTTCGCCAACGCGGCGAAGTTGAAAAACCCCGGGAAGCGGGTGCTCCTCATCACCGGTGACGGCTCGGTGGGGTTCAACTTCATGGAGTTCCAGACCGCCATAAGGCACAACATACCCGTCGTGACGGTGGTGGGCAACGACACTCTCTGGGGGATGATCGCCCACAGCCAGCAGCTCCGCCTGGG
Source organism: uncultured Spirochaetota bacterium (assembly GCA_963762305.1). Taxonomy (GTDB): domain Bacteria; phylum Spirochaetota; class UBA4802; order UBA4802; family UBA5368; genus CAVXKM01. The sequence goes on from CAVXKM010000001.1 coordinate 27,147, forward strand.
GCACGCCATCAGGGAAGGCACCGAGATCGGCGAGGTGCATTACGAGAAGCTGGTGGAAGCGCTCGGCGGGTTCGGCGCATACGTGGAAAAACCGGAAGATATCCGGCCGGCGCTGGAAGCGGCCTTCGCGTCCGGAAAGACCGCCTGCGTCAACGTGATGGTGGACCCGTCCGTAATCAGCCCGGGAAGCGTGGCCCTCGCGAACCTGGGGGCATACAAGGTATAACGGGCGGCGTTCATGCGGCATTGCATGGTCCCCTCAATTGGCGGCCGGGAATTGGGGGATTGATTTTCTTCGGGGGAGGGGCTTCAGGCTTATGAAAGGCGGCAACTTTGAAAACAAGGTCGTCGTCGTGACCGGCGGCGCGAGCGGCATCGGCGCCGCGATCGGTTACGAGTTCGGCCGTCATGGCGCGAGGATAGCCCTCCTGGATTTCGACGTGCGTGCGCTCCACGCGGCCGAGAAGAGGTTCCGCGGTGACGGCATAGAGGTCCTCGCCCGGCGCTGCGACGTTACGGACAGTACGGAGTGCGAGAGGTCCGCGCGGGCGGTCACGAAACGGTTCGGCGGCATTGACGTGCTGGTCAACAACGCCGGCATCACTCAGCGCAGCCTTTTTCGAAAGACCGACGTCGAGGTGATACGCAGGGTCATGGAGGTGAATTTTTACGGGTCGGTCAATTGCACGAAGGCGGCCCTGGAAAGCCTGATCGGAAGGGGCGGGATGATAATCGTCGTCACCAGCATAGCCGGCGTGGCCCCGCTTTACGGCCGGACCGGGTATGCGGCCAGCAAGCACGCGCTGCATGGTTTTTTTGATTCGCTTCGTAGTGAACTGAGGGGAAACGGGGTGCACGTGATGATGGTATCCCCCGGCTTTACGGCCACAAACCTCCAAAACAGGGCGCTGGACGGCGACGGCAGTATTAACCTTCGGCGGCGTTCCATTGTGGGCGGGCAGGACACGCCGGAGCATGTGGCGCAGGCGGTGTTCGAAGGGGCGCGCAAAAGGCGGCGGGCAATAATCCTGACGGGCGTGGGAAAAATTTCATATTACGCCTCGAGGTTTTTTCCGGTGTTTTATGAAAATAAAATGGTCCGTGCCGTTGAGGATGAGTTCGAGGAACAGTCGGTGAACCGGTGATGGGCTTGAAAGAGAGACGCCTGCGGGAAAAGGAGCAGAGGAAAGCCCAGATAATCGAGGCCGCCAGGAGCCTCATATTGAAGCACGGGGTCTTCTCGGTTTCCGTCCAGCAGGTCGCGAAGCTCGCGGAATTGAGCGTGGGCACCATATACCTGTACTTCAACAGCAAGGAGGCCATATTCGCGACCCTGCAAGAGGAAATACTGGACTACCTGCATTCGAAGTGCAGTGACGCCATCAAGGGGGTGACGGTTCCGAAAAAGAGGATAGAGAAGGTTGCCTTCGCCTACAAGCGCTTCAGCGAGGAAAACAAGCGGTATTTTGATGTTATCAATTATTTTCTCTCTCCCTCGGATGTTTTCTTTCCGGATACCTTGAAATCGGAGATCGACCAGCACGGGAACAGGATCCTTTCGCTCCTCGTCGACGCTATCAACGACGGCATGGAGCGGGGGGAATTCGGGCGTGTCAACGCGCGCCGCAGCGCCATAGTCCTGTGGGGGACCCTCCACGGCCTCATCCAGTTCAGGAAGCTCAAGGACACCATTCTGCGCGGAGAGGATTTTGACGAGCTTTACTCCTTCAGCGTGGAACGTTTCATCGACGGGCTTGCCGTGCACCGCGGGGCGGTCGCGCAGGGCTCCCCGAAGACCAAATGAAGCCGTTTCTCCCTGAAATCCGCGGAAGGCTTTCCCCATAAATATTTTCCGGCATCCCCGATAAAAACACCTTGAAAAAACAAGGCGGTCTGTAGTGAAGTTGCTCCTGTGTCGCGCATTGGTCCGCTTCCCGCGTCTTTAAAGCACACTGCCGGTTTTAACCGTGACGCACCCATGGCTGGTTTGTCCTCTTTCGCACGCGCGGAGGACCCGCGGCCCGGGCTGTCGCGGGGAGCGAAAATATCTCGAGGGGTTCAGACTTTATGAAAACACGAATTACGCAGCTTTTCGGCATCACGTACCCCGTTCTGCTCTCCGGCATGAGCTGGATCAGCAATCCGAAGCTCGTTGCCGCCGTATGCAATGCCGGCGGGCTCGGCATTCTCGCCACCGGCGTCATGACCGAGGATGAAACCCGTGAGGCCGTCCGCGAGGTGCGACGACTCACCAAGAAATCCTTCGGGGCGAATGTCCCTCTCTATTTCCCCGGCGCCGAAAGAAACGTCAGGGTCTTGATCGAGGAGAAAGTACCGGTAATCAATTATGCGCTCGGGAAGGGAGACTGGATTTCAAGGGAAGCGCACGGATACGGCGGGAAGGTCGTGGCGACGGTCACCACGCACCGCCACGCCCTCGGGGCGGAGCGGGACGGCGCCGATGCGATCATCGTGACCGGCCATGAGGCTGCCGGTCACGGGGGGGCCGTCACCTCCCTGGTGCTCGTGCCCAGCATCGTTGACGCGGTGAAGATTCCCGTTATCGCGGCCGGCGGGTTCGCCGACGGGCGGGGATTGGCGGCGGCTCTGGTGCTCGGGGCCGATGGGATCGCGATGGGGACCCGTTTCATGAACAGCGTGGAAAGCCCCATGCATGAGCGGATGAAAAAGCTGAGCATTGAAAAGCAGGTCTATGACACGCTGGTCACCGATAAGATCGACGGCATGCCGGCCCGGTTCATGGAGTCGAAAATTGCCCTCAAGATGGCGGGGGCGCCGCTCAATATCTTCAAGGCGGCCATAAACTCCCGTGAAATTGCCAAATCCCTGGGGTACCCGTGGATGAAGATAGCCGTCGCGATCATGCTCTCGGGATACGGCTCGGCGAAAAAAATGGCCGCAATGGCGGTGGGATTCAAGGCCTTCAAATCGGGCAGCGTCGAGGGAAACAATGAAAAAGGCGTTCTTCCCCTCGGCCAGGTGACGGGCCTTATCCACGATACACCCACCGTTTCGCAGATCATGAAGCGCGTCATGGCGGAGGCGAAGGAGGCACAGAAGACGTTGGGAGTAAAGATGAGGTAGGCGCCGGCTTACGATCAGACGGCGGTACGGCGCGGAAAGGCTGTGCCAGTAGTCCCTACTCGTGGAAAAAGCCCGCGGACTATCCCGGGGGAGGTCGCGCGGGAGCAATGATATCAAACAAAGGAGATGCACGATGAAAACCAGAATCACCACGCTTTTCAAGATCAAATATCCCATACTGCTTCCCGGCATGAGCTGGATCAGCACGCCGGAGCTCGTTGCCGCGGTATGCAATGCCGGCGGCCTGGGCATCCTGGCGACCGGCCCCCTGAGCGCCGAAGAGACGAGGAGCGCGATCAGGAAGATACGGAGCCTCACGGACAAACCCTTCGGCGCGGGCGCGACGCTGCTGATGCCCGGGGCCAGGGAGAACGCTGAGGTGATGCTCGAGGAAAAGGTGCCGGTGATAAACTTTTCGCTGGGAAAAGGCGACTGGATCATCAAGCGCGCCCACGGCTACGGGGGCAAGGTCATCGCCACCGTGGTGACCGAGCGTCACGCGCTGGCGGCGGAGAAACAGGGGGCCGACGCTCTCCAGGTGACAGGGCACGAGGCCGCGGCGCACGGAGGCATGGTGACCTCCCTGGTGCTTATCCCGGCAATACTCAACCTCGTGAAGATCCCGGTGATCGCCACGGGCGGTTTCGCTGACGGACGGGGGCTGGCCGCGGCGCTCGCGCTCGGCGCCGACGCGATATCCATGGGGACGCGCTTATCCCTTACGAAGGAGAGCCCGGTGCATGAACAGACCAAGCGGGCCTCGATAGACATGGGGGTCGAGGACACCCTGTATTCCAACAGGTTTGACGGCCTGTACTGCCGCGTCATGAAAACGCCGTCGTCGAAAAAGGCGATCAAGAGAGGAATGAGCCTGCCCCGCGCGGCCATCGTGTCGATGGGGCTCGCGAGGGAACTGCATATAAACTGGTTCATGCTTGCCCTTGGCACGGTGCTGAAGGGGCCGAAGATGATGCTGCAGCTGGCACACTTCGCCAACGCCGTCCCGAAGATCAAGGCGGCCACGGAAGGCGGAGACCTCGTAAAGGGCGTGCACCTCATCGGGCAGGTCCAGGGGCTCATTGAGGACATCCCGACGGTCGAGGAGGTGGTGAAACGCACCGTGGCCGAGGCGAAGGCGATCCACAAGAAGATGGGGGTCATGCTGAAATAGCGTATATAATAAGCAGACTCGGGGAAGGGCCTGTGCACGATAATTGCCGCAGGGGCCCTTCCGGGGCGCTACGACAACATGAAGGAAAGAAGAGCGGGAAACGGACTCCCGCTCTTTTTTTATCACTCGCAGGGAAGGCGGGTTATATCGTTCTCAGTTTGCCCGCTCAGGCACGATGGTCATGCGGGGGGAAGCGAATGGGCGGATTATTCGAGCTCCGCCGCTTCGATCGTGGGCCCCGTTTTACGGCGAGCTCAAACGCTATTCCATTGCCCGGGCATAAAAAATTTCTTGATTAAAACATGCGTCCCGGCAGTCTGTCCTCTGGAAGATAACAGTGTTATGCTGCCGGAGGACCAGATGTTTCCCATGCTTTTCAGCCCGATCACCATCAACAAGCTTGAGGTAAAAAACCGGATCGCCTATCCGTCGCTCGGCCTGTGCTACTCCTACGACGGAAGTCTGAACGAGCGCTATTACAATTACTTCAGGGAAAAGGCCCGGGGGGGCGCGGGTATCGTCACCGTGGGCCCTGTCGGTATTGACAGGTGCGGAGCGGGGATGATCGTGCTCTCACTCGCCGAGGACCGGTTCATTCCGCATTTCAAGAAACTGGCATCGATGATTCAAGACGAGGGAGCGCGCGCCTGGATCCAGCTCTTTCACGCGGGCGCATACGCGTTTTCAGCACTCCTGGCCGGGGAAAGGCCCATCGCCCCCACGGCGGTGTATTCGAGGTACTCGAAAGAGACACCACGGGAGATGACCCTGGAAGACATAAGAAACACGCAGGGCGCTTTCGTGGCGGCGGCCCTCCGGGCCCGGGAGGCCGGGTTCGACGGGATCGAGATCATAGCCTCGGCAGGGTATCTGATCACGCAGTTTCTCTCGCCGGTTAAAAACCTCCGCGGGGATGAATACGGCGGGTCCTTTGAAAACAGGACGCGCTTCCCACGAGAGGTGCTCGAGATGCTCAGGCGTTCCCTGGGCGGCGACTTCCCCATCACCGTCCGCATGGCCGGCAACGATTTCGTGCCCGGAAGCAACACGGATCGGGAGACTCCCGAGATCGCGCGGGTGTATGAATCGGCGGGGGCGGACATGATCAACGTGACCGGCGGGTGGCATGAAACGCGGGTGCCCCAGCTTCCGATGGAGCTTCCGCGCGGGGCCTATGGGTATTTAGCCCTGAACATCAAGAAGGCAGTATCGGTGCCGGTCATGGCTTCCAACAGAATTTCCGATCCCGGCGTGGCGGAGCGGATCCTGAGCCACGGCATGGCCGACATGGTGAACCTGGGCCGCGTTCTCATCGCAGACCCGGAATGGCCGAAAAAGGCGAAAGAGGGACGGGCCCGTGAGATTCGTCCCTGCGTGGCGTGCAACCAGGGGTGCACCGACACGATATTCAGCGGGAAACCGGTCTTCTGCATAGTCAACCCGCGGGCGGGCTTCGAGGCCGAGCGGAACGTGCAAAAAGCACGCCGGCCCATGGATGTCATGGTCGTGGGCGCGGGACCTGGAGGCCTCAAGGCCGCGATAACCGCTACTCAAGCCGGGCATCGGGTCGAAATCTATGAAAGAAATGCCGAGATAGGCGGACAGCTAAAGCTGGCCGGCTCCCCTCTGCATAAAAAGGAGATCCTGGAGATCCTGCGTTACTATCACGTCATGATCGATACACTCGGCATCCCGGTGCATCTCGGCGTGGAGGTTGCCGTAGAGGACGTGGCGGTGAAAAAACCTGGCTACGTGATAATAGCAGAGGGTGCCCTTCCCCTCGTTCCCCCGATCGACGGTGTCGAAAGGAAGTCCGTCTATATTTCATGGGATGTGTTGAAGGGCGCCCCCGTGCCGGGCGGAAATATCGCGGTCATAGGCGGCGGCGCCGTTGGCCTGGAGGTAGCGCTTACGCTGGCGGCCAGGGGAACCATAGATGCGGAAACAGTTCATTTCCTGCTGGCACACGACGCAGCCGACGTGGGGCGTGTCAAGGAGCTCATGTTCAGGGGTTCGAGCCGTGTGACGGTTTTCGAGATGCTTCCAGCCGCCGGAAAAGACGTTGGAAAATCAACGCGGTGGGTCCTGAAAAAAAACCTTGAACGATACGGGGTCGAGGTCATCACGGGAGCGCGGGTGCTGTCTGTAAGGGGCGGAGTCACCTTCGAGCGCGACGGCAGGAGGGAGAGCAGGCAGTTTGACAGCGTGGTGATGTCTGTCGGATCGCGGCCGGTCAAAACCCTCTCCGAGGGAATGCGGAGGACTGGCATCCCCTTTGCCGTAATCGGCGACTGCGTGCGGCCCGCGAAGCTGAATGACGCCATACACGAGGGATATCTCGCCGCGCTCGAGATTGACAAGGCCCTGGTGGGCGCTACCGGTTGAGAGGCCCGTTCAGGAACCGCAGAAAGGGAGTCAGCAGAGAGCACAGGCGCACGCAGCGGCGGGGGAACTCGGTGAGCATCACCTCCCTGTCGGTGAACTGCTTCATCACATAGTAGTGCTTGTATTTTATGAGGTCCGACGCCGGATGGTCCCTGGCGAATCCCCTTGGCGAGGTCTTGAGTGTTTCGTCGGCGAGAGTTCCGAACTCCCGCTTGAAGCGCGGGGCGTTGAGGATTTTCCTGAATTCGGCCGGGTTGTCTGCGATCGCGGTCCTCACCGCCCTGAGATAGGGGGCGGGGGGCATGTAGATGCCCCCGGAGAGAAAGCAGTTGCCGGGTTCGACGTGGATGTAATAACCTGCCCCGGGTGTCTTTTTGCCCCCTCCCTTGATGAACGCCCCGAAGTTCGTCTTGTAGGGCCGCTTGTCGTGCGAGAAACGGGTGTCCCGGTTGATCCGGAAAAGGCACTCCTCGGGTTCCACGTTGCGAAGGCTGTGGTCGAATCCTGAAATCTCTCCGGTCATGTACATGACAAGGTGCAGTATGTTAAGACGGGCTTCGAGGTACTGCGGCCTGTGCTTCTGGAACCATTCGCGGTTGTTGTGGGCGGCGAGGCCTTTTAAAAAATCCAGCGTTTCTTTTTGCACCATTTCTCTTTCTTCCCTTGAAGGACATGCCCTGAGGACTTTCTGTCACGCAGGCCGTCGGAATCATGCGATTATTATAGCTTCAGCTTCCTCTGCGCATACCCTTCGAAACCGCCCGTCGCGGGCTCGTAGGCGTTGCACAACAGCGGTGAGGATATCAGGAAGTCGGCGGTGCTCCTGTTGCACGCCGTGGGGATGTTGTAAAGGACGGCGATGCGGAGCAGCGCCTTCACGTCGACATCGTGGGGCTGGGGCTCCATGGGGTCCCAGAAGAAGATCAGCACGTCGATTTTCCCCTCGGCGATCATGGCGCCGATCTGCTGGTCGCCCCCCAACGGGCCTGACTTCAGCTTGATTATGGCGGGGTTTGCCTGGCCCGCCCCGGCCGGGCCTTCCGATCTCTTCCGGGAGAGGGCCGCCTCGACCATCTGTCCCGTCGTTCCCGTGCAGATAAGGTTGTGGGAGATGAGCGTGGCGTTGTTCCACTCAACCCACTCGATGAGGTCCCGTTTCCTGTTGTCATGCGCTATAAGCGCGATTTTCTTGGTCTCGTTCATGTAAACTCCCTATGGGTGTGCCGTCAATAAAACCGGCAATGATTGCGGCCGGATCCTCAGATTGTCAATTGGATTTTGATCGCGCGTCAGGGAGAACGGCGCTCAATCTCCGCGAGCTTTTCAGAAAGCCATTCGCCGGCTCCCCTTACGCGGCCGTCAGGAAACTTGACGTAGTAGAGTTTGTTGGACGTGTAGGAACGGGTCGCGAGCAGGTCAATGAACTGACGCGCCGTTTTCACGCGGGAACCCGCCCTGGAGAGCTTCATTTCCAGGTGCGCCCGCGCCTTCCGCGAGGAGTATTCCGCCCCGTTTCTGATGAAGACGAGGTTTGATCTCTCCAATGTCTCAAGGAGCGCATGGATTTTCCCCACCTCGGTCATGGCAGCGGCCGCAATGCACAGCGAGAGGCCGGACAACAGGAGCATACGAACAATTTTTTTCATGGAGTTCCCATTCCGGAGGGGAAGGTCGTTCGAATTTTACAGGCATTTCATGATCCAGTATTGATAGCCGTGAATCAAGTAAAATATAAATGTTTACAAGCAGAATGCATTTATTCACCATCACTCTTCCGAGACGTGGTCCTCGAGCCTGTCATTCAAAGGATGGAGATGTCGAAGAGGTATGCATTTAGTGCTTGATTTTTTTACTCAGGCTGGAAATTTTTATGACGTACATGGTGCCGCGTCGCCTCCGGCGTTTTTAATTTTGCGGTCCTGTACGAGATGTCCGCGGCGGGAGTAATACATTGAAAGAGCTGTTTGCCTTTGCCTCGGTGCGCATCGAGTGGATAGACCTCATGCTGATTTTCATTTACTTCGCCGGCATCTCGTTTTATGGCTACCTGTATCACAAGCGGATAAAAACCTCCCAAGACTACTTTCTTGCCGGCAGGAACCTCCCCTGGTGGATAATCGGGATGTCGATCATAGGGACTAATATCGGGTCCAACGACTACGTGGGTGGCGCCGGAGGCGCTTATCGCATAGGCATCGCGCAGGCTAATTTTGAATGGATCGGCGCGATTCCCGCGATGATCCTGGCCGCGTTTATCTTTATTCCCTTTTACTGGCGTGCCGGCGTGTTTTCGATACCGGAATACCTCGGGAAGCGATATAACGACATGGTACGCTGTATCACCGCCGTTGTGCTCAGCGTTTTTTCCATTCTTATCGTTGGTGTTTTTCTATGGGCAACGGCGCTCATGCTCCAGACCTATCTGGGCTGGCCCGTGTGGTTCAGCATATTCATCACTGCCGGGGTGACGGGATTTTACACCGTATCGGGAGGCCTGGCGGCGGTCGCTTACACCGACGCGGTGCAACTCGTCATCATGTTCGTGGGCGCCATAGTGGTCGCGGTGCTGGGAATTCATGAGATAGGGGGAATTTCGGTTTTCATCCGGGAGGTGCAGGCCAGGTTTCCCGATCACGTTAACGCCTTTCTCCCCTCGACCCATGAGGAATTCCCATGGCCGGGGGTTCTCATGGGATTGGCCCTGGTCCTCTCCCCGGCTTACTGGTGCACGAACCAGGCCATCTTGCAAAGGTGCCTGGGAGCCAGGAACGAATGGGACGGCCGCGCCTCCATGATGGCCGCGGCAATGGCGAAGACGTTCGTTCCGCTCTTGATTGTGCTGCCGGGTTTCCTCGCGCTGCTCATGGCCAGGGAAAGGCTTCCCCATTCAGACCAGGCGCTGCCCTGGGTCGTGAAAAACCTGCTTCCGCCCGGCGTTTCAGGGCTCATGTTCGTGGCCTTTATCGCCGCGCTGCAGTCGTCCATATCCTCCACGCTGAATTCCACGTCGGTCATGATAACCCGGGACATCATCGGCGTCATTTCGCGGGGGTGGATGAACGACGGGAGGGAACTGAGGCTGGGGAAGGCTATCACAACGGCGGCGCTGGTGGCGGGCATGTTTCTTGCGCCGGTCACGGCCCATTTCCGGGGGATATATGTGTTTGTCCAGCAGATGCTCTCGTTTTTCCAGGGCCCCGTGTTCGCGCTCATCCTCCTGGGCATATTGAGCAAGCGTGTCACTCCCGCCGCAGGATTATGGACGCTCCTGAGCGGCCTCTGCTTTGCCGCCGTCCTGGGCGTATTGGGACTTAACATGCTGTATATAGCCTTCTGGAGCTTTATCTACTCGCTCGCCATGCTCTACCTTGTCAGCCTCTTCACCACGCCGAAGAGAGCAGAGGACCTCCTTAACCTCACCTATTCAACCGCGACGGAAAAAGGATCGCCCGGGGGTGGTTGATGTGTTGAACTGGATTCATACACTCCCCCTGTGGTGCGCCAAAGCGGGCGCCTTTCTCCTCTTTGGAGGGGTCCTCGTTTTCGTCTGGCGCCTCCCGGCCGATTTTGTCTTCAACGGGTCCCCCGACAGGGCGCGCTGGCGGGACCTCAGAATATGGGCCACGGTGTTGACAGCCATTCAGTTCATCCTTTACTATATTTTTTAGGCTCATCGCCTCCGCCGGCGAGGCCCGGCTTGGGGATCGGAAAACCCGCAGAGCACCTGCAAGGAACACACCGCATGAGACGGCTGGCATCGAAAGGCGCATGCGCCGTGATGATTTTGTTTCTGGGCGCGATACCCGGCGCGGGCGACAGCTTTTACGAACTCAGCGACAAAGCGGCGCTGAGCGCGAGCCCGGATGAGAAGATAGATCTGTGGACGAAGGCTCTTTTGACCTGGGAGCCGTCAATGGGAGTACAGGCGAAAGCGAAAGCCATGTACAACCGGGCGAGGGCGTTCGCGGACAAGGGCATGCGGGCGGAGGCAATGGACGGTTATACCGACGCCCTTCGCCTCGATCCGCGTTTTGCGAAGGCCTATAACAACAGGGCCGCGCTCAGGATCGCGGCGGGTGATCCTGGCGGCGCCATAGAAGACCTCGACAGGGCCATCGAGTACCAGCCTGATTTCTCCGAAGCCTACTATAACAGGGGAAACGCCTACGCGGCGAAAAACCTGCCAGGGCTTGCCATCGAGGACTACAGCAGGGCGATAGAACTGAACAAACGGTACGCTAGGGCGTACAACAACCGGGGCGTTGCGTATGCCAGGCAGGGGAATTATGATCTGGCGGCAAGGGACTACAGGCAGGCCCTGTCGCTCGAGCCGGGCGATCCCGTGTACCACAACAACCGGGGCGCGGCGTTTTATAAAAAGTCGCTGTACGGTGATGCGATCGCCGACTTTCAAAAAGCGATTTCACTGGATGCGGAGGCCGCCGTCTTTTACCGCAACAGGGGCATTGCCTATCACCAGGCGGGAGAATATGAGAAGGCTTCAGCGGATTACCGTGAGTACCTCAAGAGGGTTCCCGGCGACAGGGAGGTGGCCCTGCACCGGAAGCAGGCGCGCCAGCAACGACCGCCTGACGTACCGGGGCATTCCGGGACGCGGGCCGGTTTGAAGGGACAAAAAGGCGCGGCAACGCATTACGAAAGGGGAATTGCCTTTATGCGGAGGGGAGATGCCGCTAGGGCCGTGGGGGAATTTGACAGGGCCATCCGGCTTGATCCCTCGTTCGGCAAGGCCTACGGCGCCAGGGGGAGGGCGTACGCGGAAAGGGGAAACACGGCGTTGGCTCTTGCGGACTATTCCAGGGCCATGGAGCGTGAGCCGGGTGATGCGGAGGTCCTTTACGCGAGGGGGATTTTATACTATGAGACGGCCAGCTACGACAGGGCCGCGGAGGAGTTCACCGGGGCCATGCGTTTCAGGCCAAAAGACGCGTCCCTGTACAACAACCGCGGATGTGCGTTCTTCTTCACTGGCAGCCTGGGCCGCGCGCACGCGGATTTTTCACAGGCGCTGGCGCTTCGAAAAGGATATGCGAAAGCCCTGGCCAACAGGGGCATCTGCTCATTTCGCCGCGGCGCCTTCGGGGAATCCTTAAAAGACCTCACTTCTGCGATAGATCTCAGCCCGGGCGACGCGGTCCTCTATTATGACCGCGGCGTGGTACACTATTGCCTTCGTGACTTCAATGATGCGGCCGCTGACTTTTCGAAGGCGCTGGAGTCCAATCGTTCGTATTGGGAGGCACGGCTCTGGAGGTCCGCCCTATCGGCCGCGGAGGCGCCCCGTGAGACGGACGCTCGGTCGGGAGGGCAACGGGGGCGCCAAAGGGGGAAAAAGTCTCTGGCGGATGCGCTGATGGGATTTTACAGGGGCGCTATTTCGGAAGAGGAGGTTATGCGGAGGGCTTCAAGCGGCAAGACCGGCACAGACGATAAAAAGATAGAAGCGCTCTTCTTTATGGGCCTCTACCGGCTTCATATCGAAAAGGACGTGAAAGGAGCCAGGGACCTGTATGACAGGTGCGCGAAGTCGAATTCCCCCTTTCACTACTTGAAGCGTCTCGCGCAATTGGAGCTGGCCTCGATGCAAAATGAACGCTGAGCGGCCCTGATCGGCAGGAAATGGGAAGAAAGGGTAGTTGCATTCGGTGTGAAAACAGCCCCGAGAAACCTGCGTATTGTTGCTTACTGCATCCAAGCGAAAGGCTCGAGGTACTCATCAGTTCGGCCCAAGGTTTGAGAATATGCGGCGAACCGCAGCCATTTTCGAAATATACTCACTACCCGTCCCGTGAGGGACGGCGGGAAAATCCGCAACAAAAGACGATATAGTGTACAATACATGATAAATGTCTGGTAAGAGCGGAGCCGTTACCCCGGGGCGCCCAATCATTCGTGCTTGCTGCGCGATGACCGTCCCCTCCGGGGCTTCGTGCGCGGATATAAAAAAAACTTGAAATTAATGAAGGGTATTTGGATATTGTAAGCGGTAGTTCGTTCGTATCGTTTCCTTGGTGTTTGTGGGCATTTGAGGAGAGAGTGGTGCTGCCACTCTCTTTTTTCGATATGGGCTGCGGTGTTTGCCATGGAAGCGGTGGGACTGAGAGAGAAGCTCATAGGTGTCGTGTATGAAGTGGCCGCTGAACTCGGTTATATGATATACGAGGCCGGGGTTCTGCTCCGGGGCGGAAGCTCGAGAATTATAGTCAAGATAGACAGTCTGGGCGGCATTTCTCACCGTGATTGCGAGGAGTTCAGCAGGTCCCTGTCCGGCACGCTGGATGAACTCAGACTGCTGCCCAATTATTCTGTCGAGGTGTCCTCGCCCGGCCTGCGAAGGAGCTTGAGGAAAACCGAGGAGTTCGTCCGCTTCAAGGGCGCGCCGGTAAAGATCGTATACAGGGACGGTGACGTGCACAGGGTTTTCAAGGGAATTATCGCCGGCGTGAGTGAGGCGGCGGTCACGATTGACTCGGAAGGCCGTGAGCTTAGGCTTGAGATGGGTTCCATCAAGAGCGCCAATTTGGAGTATTGACGGGGCGCGGAGGATTTTACCGCATTCATCACTGGTGTGTTGAGGATTTGTGACATGAGCAGCAACTTTTTTGAAGCACTACATCAGATTGCCACCGAAAAGGGCATAACACGCGAGACCATAGAGGAGATCGTTGAATCCGCCATGATCTCGGCCTATAAAAAGCAGTACGGGACCAATACCAACGTGCGGGTTCTCTTTGACAGGGATAAAAACACGGTGAAGGTGGTTTCCCGGAAGATGGCTGTAAACTCTCCGCGGAACCTGGCCGAGGAGTTCCATATCGGAGAGGCCCGCCGGCTCAATCCCGATGTCAGGCCGGGAGACGAAATGGATGTGGAGGAGAATCCTCTTGAGTCGTTCGGGCGCATCGCGGCTCAAACCGCCAAACAGGTGATCATACAGAAGATAAAAGAAGCGGAAAAAAATATAATCTACAATGAGTTCAAGGACAAAGAGGGTGAACTCATCAATGGTTACCTGCAGCGTAAGACGCGCGACGCCATTTTTGTGGATTTGGGAAAAACCGAAGGCATTCTCCCTTCGAAAGAACAGTCTCCGCTGGAGCATTTCAAGACGGGAGACCGCATAAAGGCGCTGGTGCTCGCAGTTCAGAAAAACACCAAGGGGCCCGCGGTGGTGCTGTCTAGAGTCAGCCCGAAATTCGTGCAGAAGCTGTTCGAAATGGAGATTCCCGAGGTGTATGACGGGATCGTCAAAATCGTCAACATCGTGCGCGAGCCGGGCCTTCGCACCAAGGTGGCGGTATTGAGCGAAAGGGATGACATAGACAGCGTGGGCGCCTGCGTCGGGATGAAGGGAATAAGGATCCAATCCATAGTGCGCGAGGTCGAGGGAGAGAAAATTGACGTGCTTGAGTGGGTCCCTGAAAAAAAGGTCATGGCGGCAAACTCCCTCACCCCTTCGAAGGTGAAGGAGGTTATCGAGACCAGGAGCGGGGGAATAATCGCGGTAGTGGAAAAGGATCAGTATAAACTCGCGATCGGAAGGATCGGGCACAACGCGCGGCTCGCGTCGAAACTGTGCGGGTTTGAAATCGACATAAAAACTGAAGATCAATACCGCGAATTCCTGGGTTCAAGCGAGTCCAGGGCGCTGGTGGAACAGTTGTTTGCGCAACGCGACGTTGAGGAGACGCCCCTGGAGGAGCTTACCGGTCTTGATCCCCGAACGATTAAACTGCTTGAAGCGGGAGGGATCTTCTCGGTGGAGGACCTGGTTGAGACCTCCTATGAAGACCTTATCAAGATAGACGGTGTCGGTGAAAAGACTGCCAAGAAGATCCTGGATGTACTTGCTGAATCTGTGGATTTTGAAGAGCAGGAGGAAGGCGAAGAGAGCACCGAAGAGGCGGGCGAGAGCGCTGGCGGCGGGGAGACAACAGGCATCGAGGAAGCACAGGGCGCTGAGGAAGTACAGGGCGCTGAGGAAGTACAGGGCGCTGAGGAAGTACAGGGCGCCGAGGAAGTACAGGGCGCCGAGGAAGTACAGGGCACCGAGGAAGCACAGGGCGCTGAGGAAGTAAAGGGCACCGAGGAAGCACAGGGTGCCGAGGAAGCAACGGGGATCCAGGCGACGAAAGATGTCGAGGAGGTAAAGGAAGGGCAGTGATTGAAAGCGGCCGCGTGTACCGTTCGCGGAAGGATTTATTAAAATGTGAATCTAATTCTGAGGTCTGAACGATAATTTACTGATGTCCAAGGATTTTAAATGAAGGTAATTGAGATAGCAACCGTAAATCACGTTTCAACAGAAGATGTCATAAAGATCTGCAAGGATCTTGGCATCGGCTGTGAAAATGAGGACACGGACCTCACCGACAAAGATATTTTTCTTGTTAAAAAAAGGATCGAATCAATCAAGGATCAGAGGGCGAAGGCCACGAGGGAACTGCTGGAAAAACGTACGGAGTCGGCAGACCGCAAGGGCGCGAAGATCAAGCTGAAGCGGAAGGTGCATGTCTCTGAGGGATTAAAGAAGGAAAAAATAGAGGAGGATGCGCGAAAGCAGAAAGAGGCCGCGGCGACTGCGGAGGCAAAAAAGGAAACCCCGGCATCCGCACGGTCAGCGGGAGCCGGACGGCCCGCCGGCGGAGAAGCAAAGGCGGGCGCGAGCAGAGCGCCGCAGCGAGGGAGGGAAGCGGGAAAGGACAGGGCAAGGCCGGTCGGGACTCCTCAACGCAGGGATGGGCGCCCGACGACTGAAAGGAGACCCGAAACTCCTTCCGGGCCGAGGAGGCCGGAGGCTGAAGGAAAAAAGGAACCGGTGGGGCTCACCGAAAAAGACAAGAGAAAAAAGGGGAAGGAGAAAGAGAAAGAAAAAGACAGCAAGCGAAGATTTGTCAGGGAAAAACAGCAGAAGACTGAAAAGAATATTTCGGTAAAAAGAAAGAAGGGATACGATCGTGACGCCGCGCCCGAAAGGATTGCGGTCCCTCCCAAGTACATTGAGATCGTGGAAAGCATTTCGGTTGGTGATCTTGCCAAGAAGCTCAACATCAAGGCGAGCGAGGTGATTTCCAAACTGATGAAGCTCGGCATGATGGCCACCATCAATCAGGCTATAGATGCGGAAACCGCGGAGATCCTTTCGGCGGAATACGGGACGGAGGTGAAGGTTGTCTCCCTGTTCGAGGAGACGGTCATTAAAGACGTAGAGGACGACCGGCTTGAGGACAGGATAAAGCGCCCTCCCATCGTTACCGTTATGGGCCATGTGGATCACGGTAAGACAAAGCTGCTGGACGCGATACGGGTAACAAACGTCATGGAGGGTGAGTACGGCGGCATAACCCAGCACATAGGCGCCTACATGGTTACGGTGAACGGCCAGAATGTCACCTTTCTTGACACACCCGGCCATGAGGCCTTTACGACCATGAGGGCCAGGGGCGCCGACGTTACGGACATCGTGGTGCTTGTTGTGGCCGCCAACGACGGGGTGATGCCGCAGACAGTCGAGGCCATCAACCACGCAAAGGCCGCCGGCGTGCCCATCATCGTGGCGATCAACAAGATAGACCTGCCGGACACGAATATACAGAAAATAAAACAGGACCTTTCCAATTATGAACTCGTTCCGGAGGAGTGGGGGGGCAGCACCCTATACGCGGAGGTAAGCGCGAAAAAGAAGATAAATATCGATCATCTCCTGGAGATAATTCTCATCCAGGCGGAGATGCTTGAGTTGAAGGCGAACAGAAAACTCATGGCACGGGGCACGGTGATAGAGTCGCGCATAGATCCGGGCAGGGGGCCCATAGCGACCATCCTGCTGCAGAACGGCGGTCTCAAGGTGGGTGATCCCTTCGTGGTGGGCGTCTATCACGGGAAGGTACGGGCGATGTTGAATGACCAGGGAGCCGCGGTCCAGGAAGCCGGCCCGTCAACCCCGGTCGAGGTCCTGGGTTCATCAGGGGTGCCCTCGGCCGGCGATCCATTCCAGGTCGTTGATTCCGAGAAGTACTCCAAGCAGATCTCTCAGAAGCGGCTCGATTTGAAGCGGCTTGAGGCGGCAAAGAAGGTAAAAAAAGTAACACTCGAAGACCTTAACGAAATGATAAAAGAGGGGGCCGTCCAGGAAATCAGGGTCATTCTCAAGGCCGATGTGGACGGTTCGGTCCAGGCGCTCAAGGAATCCCTCGAGAAACTCTCCGCGAGCGAGGTAAGGGTGAAGGTGATACATTCCGGTACGGGAGGCATCAACGAATCGGATGTAATGCTCGCTTCGGCGTCCAATGCGGTGATCATAGGATATCACGTAAGGCCTACGGCTAGGGTCTCGGAATTGGCGGAGAGAGAGCGGGTCTCTATTAAGTTTTATAATATCATATTTGAAGCCACCAACGACGTCAAAGCCGCAATGGAGGGCATGCTTTCGCCCGAGATCAAGGAAGAGGTTGTGGGGACGGGCGAGGTGCGCCAGATATTCAAGATTTCGAAGGTTGGCACCGTGGCGGGCGCCCTGATGCTGACGGGCAAGGCGCAGAGAAAGAACAAGATGCGCCTCATCCGCGGTGGGGTAGTAATTTTTGACGGAGAGCTGAGGTCCCTCAAGCGCTTTAAGGACGACGTTTCAGAGGTTGAGGGCGGCCAGGAATTTGGGTTCTCACTGGAGAAATTCAACGATGTCAAGGAAGGGGATGCATTCGAGGCATACCGGGTCTTCGAGATATCAAAAGTGCTCGGCGGTTAGACGTTTTCCCAATGGCTACTTATAGGAAAGAAAGGCTTGAGGAGAGCATCAAGAGAATAGTCGGTGACGCCCTTCTGACTGTAATAAAAGATCCCCGTATCGGTTTCGTCACGGTCGTAAAGGCGTCTTTGAGCAGGGACTTCACCTTTGCCGATGTATGGGTGTCCATTTTAGGCGACGAGGGCGAGAAGAGGAAGTCCATGGCGGGGCTGGAGTCGGCTTGCAGCTACGTACAGTACCTGGTGGGAAAGGAAATGAAACTTCGGAACACTCCGCGGGTTCGGTTCCATATGGACACATCGATCGAGGAAGGGGTTCATATGGTGGACATGATTGAAGGCCTCGACAAGGGTGAAAAAGTCCCCCGTGATCCCGATGGCGGTCGCGAAGAATAGCCGGAAAAAAGCGGTACGGATCCTAATTAAACCTGGTGAATACGCGGGCATTACAGAATGCGATTATTCTTTTTGACAAGCCTGAAGGAAAGACATCATATAGGGCCATCGAGGAGGTAAAACGGCGTTTAAAAATCGGGAAGATCGGGCATTCAGGCACCCTCGATAAATCCGCGTCGGGACTTCTGGTTCTTTGTACCGGCCGGTTCACCAGGCTCACCAGGTATTTCCTTGAAAGCGATAAGACCTATATCGGCAGGATTCGCCTGGGCATTGTTACGGATACGGGCGACGCGGAGGGGCGTGTCACGGCCACCGCGGATTGCAGCCGGGTCGATGAAGCTGTTATCAAGGGGATAAAGGAGCATTTCACGGGGGAGATCAGCCAGACGCCTCCTGAGTATTCCGCGGTAAAGATCGGCGGGATGAGGGCTTCCGACAGGATGAGAAAAGGCCTGGGCGTGCAATTACAGCCCCGTACGGTAACGATCCGCGAACTTAATATCCTTGGCTTTGACCTTGGTGAATGCAGCCTTACAATCGAGGTTTTATGCACCAAGGGAACTTACATGAGGGCGCTGGCCCGTGATATCGGAATCTACCTTGGCACCGGCGCCTGTCTGGAATTTTTGCGCCGCACCGGGGTAGGCGGACTTGATATCAGGGATGCGGCAACGGTTCAGGAGCTCGAGGACTACGCCGGCGGGCAAGGGATCACGAAGGAATTTATTGTGAATCCCGCCGATGCCTTTCCCCGGTTCGGACGGGTCGTGGTAAAAGACACAGCGGTCAGATTCATCGGAAACGGCGTTCCCTTCGGCCCATCGGACGTGGTGAGCGCGGAGAGGAGGGACGGGCAGCGGTGGATGGTGATGGATAGTGAAAAAAATCTTATTGCCATCGCCGCGGTCGATCTTGATAATTGGTCTGTGGCGTATTATAATGTGATTCATGATCTGGATGGAAGATCCGGATAATTCCAAAACATGGAAAGCTTATTTTAACATCAGTCAGGAGGAAGCAACGCACGATGCGTGAAAAGAAGGAAGTAATTGCCCAGTTCAAGAGGCATGAGAAAGATACCGGTTCTCCGGATGTGCAAATTGCCCTCTTAACCGAGCGCATCAATCATTTAACCGAGCATTTCAAAGTGCACAAGAAAGATTTTCATTCAAGAAGGGGGCTTCTCAAGCTGGTCGGGCAACGGCGAAGGCATCTTGATTATTTGAAGAAAATCGATCTCGATCGCTACAGAAGCCTCATCGAGTCTCTCGGACTGCGGCGGTAACGGTACTGTTTGGGTGCTCTCCCTTTTTTGAGCGGCGCGTACGCCCAGGAAGGAAGAAGCGAGTATAATAAGGGGTAAAAACGATGAGCGTAGACGTTAGCGTGCAAATGGGACGCGACAAGATCAACTTCAATACAGGGTACCTGGCAAAACAGGCCGACGGAGCGGTCGCGGTTTCCAGCGGGGAAACGGTAGTTTTCGCAACGGCGGTAGTTGCACCGGAAGAGAGTGAAGGCCGGGATTTTTTTCCGCTCACCGTGGATTACAGGGAAAAGTTCTATTCTGCGGGGAAAATACCTGGCGGGTACATAAAAAGGGAAGGCAGGCCCAGCGACAGGGAAGTGTTGACGAGCAGGCTTGCCGACAGGCCCATTCGGCCCCTTTTCCCGGACGATTTCATAAACGAGGTTCAGGTTATCGTTTACGTCCTCTCGGCCGATCAGAAGAACCAGACCGACGTGCTGGCAATAAACGCCGCCTCGGCGGCACTCTCGGTGTCGAGCATTCCTTTCAAGGGACCTGTCGGCGCAGTGAGGGTCGGCAGGATCAACGGTGAGTTTATCGTAAATCCGACCTTCGAAGAGGTGAGCACCAGCGAGATCGACCTAATTGTGGCCGGGACGAAAGCGGCCGTCACCATGATCGAGGGCTCGGCGAAAAACGTAAGCGAGGATATTATAATCCAGGCCGTGGAGTTCGCCCATGAAAACATAAAGAAGCTGTGTGAGGTCCAGGTCGAGCTGGCCAAAAACGGCGGCAAAGCAAAAATAACGTATAAGCCGCGGGTCATAGACGAGGGCCTCAAGCGCGAGGTAAGGGACAGGTACGCATCGGATGTGGAAGGCCTTTCCGGCTTGAGGGAGAAAAAGGACCGAGAGGATTCTTTCCGGCGTATCGTTGAACGCGCCACCGAAGAGCTCACCGGGACGTATCCGGACACGATAGGGCAGGCGGAGTCCATACTCAGCGACATGGACGGCGAGTCAATGCGCAAGCGTATCCTTGCCGACAGGGTAAGGGCCGATGGGCGCGGACTCAGGGACATACGTCCAATCGATATCGTGGTGGGGGTGCTCCCGAGGGCCCACGGGTCGGCGATATTCACACGCGGCCAGACCCAGAGCCTTGGCGTTGTGACCCTGGGTACGGTGTCGGATTCCCAGCGACTGGATGCCATTGAAGGTGAGAGCTTCAAGCGATTCATGCTTCATTACTACTTCCCGCCGTTCTCGGTCGGCGAGGTGGGAAGGATAGGCGGCATGGGAAGGCGCGAAATAGGCCATGGTATGCTGGCCGCTCGTGCGCTGGAATATGCCCTTCCCGGCCAGATGGAATTCCCCTACACGATCCGCGTTGTTTCAGAGATACTTGAATCAAACGGCTCCTCTTCAATGGCAACCGTGTGCTCTTGCTCGTTGGCCCTGTTCAACGCGGGGGTGCCTTTGAAGGCCCCGGTAGCGGGTATCGCCATGGGTCTCATCAAGGAGGAAGAGAACTACGCCATTTTGAGCGACATCCTCGGGCTCGAGGACCATCTCGGCGACATGGACTTCAAGGTCGCGGG
Organism: uncultured Spirochaetota bacterium; assembly: GCA_963762305.1. Lineage (GTDB taxonomy): Bacteria > Spirochaetota > UBA4802 > UBA4802 > UBA5368 > CAVXKM01. The sequence goes on from CAVXKM010000001.1 coordinate 47,823, forward strand.
AACCTCCACCGGCATTACCGCGTTTCAGCTCGATATAAAAATCGAGGGGATCACGACACAAATCATGAAGGAGGCCCTGGAGCAAGCCAGGGAGGGAAGGCTCCATATCCTGGGTAAGATGAATGAAGTGTTGCCCGTGCAGGAAAAGGATCTTTCCCCTTACGCGCCCCGCATCGCGGTGATGAGCGTCAGCGTTGACAAAATCGGCGAGATAATCGGGCCCGGTGGAAGGATAATAAAAGCCCTCGTGGAAGAGACAGGCGCGCAGATCGACATCGAGGACGATGGAACAGTGTCGATATCGGCCCAGGACAAGGAATCGATCGAGAGGGCCATCGAAAAGATAAAAGCCATCACCGAGGAGATCGAAATCGGAAAGATCTACCGCGGCTCCGTCAAGAAGGTCATGGAATACGGGGCCTTTGTGGAGATACTGCCGGGAAAAGAAGGATTGGTCCATATATCCAAGCTGGACTTCACCAAGGTGAACAAGGTTACCGACGTCCTTAAAGAAGGTGATGAGGTGTTTGTCAAGGTGATCGGTATCGACAGGCAGGGAAGGGTCGATCTCAGCAGGCGAGATGCATTAAAGAGATAGATACAAGCTCGAGATGGTTGTTAAATACAGGCTCGACAACGGGATGGTTGTTCTCCTTGAGCCCATAGAGGCCGTGGTATCGGTTTCTGTGGGGCTGTGGGTGAAGGCGGGCTCCAGGAACGAGGAGGAAGCGGAGAGGGGCTATGCTCACTTCATCGAGCATATGCTTTTCAAAGGCACGTCCCATTATTCGGCAAAGGACATAGCGCGTATTGTCGACAGGGTGGGCGGGCAGCATAACGCCGCCACAAACCGCGAGTACACCTGTTATTACATAAATGTGATATCCGACTACATGGAGTTGTCCATTAACCTCCTCGCGGATATGTATTATCACTCCCTGTTCGAAGAAACCGAAATTGAGAAAGAGAAGAACGTGATACTCGAGGAGATCCGCATGTACGAGGACGCTCCCGACGAGCTTATTCACGACGTCTTCATGGAGTGCATGCTCCATAACCATCCCCTTGGCCATCCCATCCTCGGCACGGCTGAAAGTATTAACAAAACGAACAAGGAGAAGATGGTCGATTTTTTCAATAAGTACTACTCAAGCGAAAACTGCATTTTCGTCATAGCGGGCAACTTCAAGATAGAAACGGCGAAGGCACTCATTGACCAGTATCTCTCCAGGCACAACGGAAAATTTAATCGCGCGTTACCTGGGAATCGAATCCTCCCGGAGCGAATACTTCGAAAACACATCTCAAGGGACCTCGAGCAGGTTCATTTCTGCATGGGCGTTGACGGGATGAAGAGGGATGACCAGGACCGCTGGGCGCTCTTCACGCTCAGCACCATTCTCGGCGGAAGCATGTCCTCCCGCCTGTTTCAGAATATAAGGGAGAGGGAAGGACTATGTTATTCCATCTATTCCTTCCACTCGTCCTATATGGACCGCGGCGTGTTCGGGATTTATTGCGGCACTTCTCCGGAAAGTTACAGGAAGGCCCTTGACCTGATCCTCAGGGAGTGTGAAGAACTGGTCATTAAAGGAATCGGGGAAGAGGAGCTCAACGACGCAAAGACATTCATGAAAGGAAACCTGGCGTTGAGCCTGGAAAGCACCGAGGTCCGGATGAGCCAGCTTGCGAAAAACGAGATGGTTTACGGAAGGAATTTCAGCTTCGACGAAACCGTTGAGAAGATCAATGCCATAACCCTGGGCGATTTCAGCAGAATCTGCAGGCATATATTCCTGGACAGGGACCTGACCCTGGTGAGCATCGGAAAACTCCCGGAAGCCGACGAAAAAATACGTTCGATCACGCTTCCGTCCTGAAAATGTATTGAAATTAATCATGCGCTCCGTAAGCTCACATTAAGGGAAAATCGTTAAACAAAACGACATGCGCCGCCGGGAAAAGAGTTTTACTGTATTCATTGCCGTGGCTGGACGAGGTTATTGACACGAGGAGACTGTAATGGCATCCAAGGCGGATTCAATGAACAGCACCATAGGTGAGGGTTCGATTTTTGAAGGGAAATTTTATATAAGCGGCTCCCTCAGGGTGGACGGCAAATTCGAAGGTGAAATCAAGACCGACGAAGAGCTCATGGTGGGAGAGACGGGAAAGGTAAAGACAAATATAAACGCGAAATCGGTTGTGGTGGCCGGCACGGTGATCGGCAACATCAAGGCCGAGGAAGAAGTGCGGCTGATGGAGACGGGGAGAGTTCTCGGCGATATCGTTACTCCCACGCTTACAATCCAGCGCGGCGTTATCGCGCAGGGTCATATCACCATTACGGGCGGCCAGAAGAAGGATGCCAAGAAAATCATCGAGGAATCCTTCAGCGGCGGCTCCGAAAAGATTACCGAAAAGTCCTCTAAATAGCGTCCGTTGCTTCTCCGATATGATAAATAGATGATGTATCGGAAGAACTCCAGTGAGTCGTAAGTACTCCAGCACATACCGGTTCGGGAGGATCACCATTGCGACCTCTATCGAGGCGGTCTTCCTCCTCGTAAGGGGCAGCGGCAAGGTGCACCTGTACAAGCTGCCGAAGTTTTCCCGGCTTATAAGCCGCGGCCTTATTGTCGCGACATTGTTCGTGCTCCTCTTCTCGGTATCAGCGGTGGTGTTGAACCAGTTTCGTGGCAGAACAGGGGAAATCGCTTCTGATGAGGAGCGGAAAAGCAGGTTGATGCTTTCAAGGAACACGGATTACGCGGAGCCCGAGGAAAGACCCGGCCTAAAAATTGTTTATCACACGGTGAAAAGAGGCCAGACCCTGGGACAGATAGCGCGGGAATACGGTATCTCAATGGATAGCATCTGCGGGAGCAATAAGCTGGTGTCATATGACATGGTCGGCGAGGGAACGAGGCTGAGGATTCCAAACAGGGAGGGAATTCTCTACACGGTGAAAAAGGGGCAGTCGATATATTCCATTTCACGGATGTACCGTGTTCCGGTGGAGAAGGTCCTGGCGGACAACACCTTTTATCGCAGTGATTTCGTGGCCGAGGGTGATGTCGTCTTCGTTCCCGATGCGAAACCGCTCGATCTTTTTCCGGGTTTTCTTTGGCCCACGAGGAGGAGGGCCGTTACCAGCGGCTACGGATGGCGTAAAAATCCGTTTAACAGGGCGGAGATTGATTTTCATCGCGGTTTGGATATTCGAACCAGCAACGATTGGGTGAGATCGACAAAATACGGAAGGGTGACTTTCGCAGGCTGGCTCGGAGGCTATGGTAAAACCGTAGTCGTTGCCCATCCGGGGGGCTGGAAATCGCTTTACGGGCACCTGTCGCGCATTCTCGTCCGTCAAGGGCAATATGTCAAGCAGGGGCAGCAGATCGGAAAGAGCGGGAACACCGGGTACTCATCGGGCGCCCACCTTCATTTCGAGCTCATCAAGAACCACGGGTACGTGAATCCCCATAAATACGTCAGGTAAACCCGCCACCGCGCCGCCATCGCGGGCGCGTGTTCGTGGACCTCTACATCCACGGACGGATTTTTAAATCGTCATGTATTAAAAAGTTCTTGCCTCGCTTCCGCATGGGTCAGTATCAGTAGCATCGATGTTATTTTAACCGGAAATCAGTAGGGAAAGGTGCGTCGTGGTGGGGAGAGCGAATTTTCTCTGTGAGATCGGGACCGAGGAGGTCCCCGCCGGATATCTGCCCCCGGCAATAAGCTCCATCAAGAGGGATTGTGAACGGCTGCTGAAAGAGCACAGGATAGCGTTCGACCGCGTGGAGGTATATGCCACGCCGCGGCGCATAGCCATACTCGGAGAGGGCTTAGCCTCCCGGCAAAGCGAGGATGAGCTGGAGCTCAAGGGCCCCTCGCGAAAAGCCGCCTATGACGCGCAGGGCAATCCCACGAAGGCGCTGGAGGGCTTTCTAAAGGCGAACCAGCTCCAGCCTGGAGACGTTTTCGTCAAAACGACTGAAAAGGGAGAGTATGTGCACGCCGTGAAAAAAACGGCGGTCAAGAATACCGCTGAGATAGTGCCTGGAATAGTCGAGGCAATGATTAAAAACACGGCTTTTCCTAAAAAGATGAGATGGAGCGACAAGAAGGTTTTGTTCCCCAGGCCTATTTCCTATTTCTGCGTAATCCTCGATAACGCCGTCGTGCCCCTGGAAATATCGGGAATAGTTTCTTCGAACAGGACACGAGGACACTATGTCCGCTTCAACAGGATGGTAGAAGTGGAGAGTGTCGCGCAATACGGGGAGTGCCTCAGGCGGAACGGGGTCATCGTCGACCACGGTGAAAGGAAGGATCTGATTCGCCGCGGGCTGCTTCAGGCCGCTTCTTCCGTCAACGGGGAGCTGGTGGAAGACGATGAGCTGCTCGAGACGGTGACCTTTCTCACGGAAGGGCCCTCTGTGGTAGTGTGCGAGTTCGACAAGAGGTTTTTAAATATCCCGGATGTCGTGCTCATCACCGAGATGAGAGAGCACCAGAAGTATTTCGCGGTGAGGGACGCCGGCGGCGGACTGCTGCCTTATTTTCTGGTCGTCTCCAACAATCCGCCCACGTCCCACGTGAAAACCGGCAACGAGCGCGTAATCACCGCACGCTTCACCGATGCGCAGTTTTTCTTTGACGAGGACAGGAAGACACCGCTCGCGGCGAAGGTGGAATCGCTTAAAAGCGTTCTCTTTCACAAGGACCTGGGCTCCATTTTTAACAAGGTGGAGCGGATGATCTTCATCGCGGACCTTATCGGGGATCGAATCGGGCTCGAGAGCCGGCTCAGGGAGAAAATATCGAGGGCGTTGCTCCTGTGCAAAGCCGACCTCAACACTGCCATGGTTTTCGAGTTCACCTCGTTGCAGGGGAAGATAGGGAAGATATACGCGCTCCTCGACGGGGAGGACAGGGAGGTGGCAGGGGCCATCGAAGACCACTACCGGCCCCGTTCACAGGACGACCCGCTGCCGGACTCATTGGTGAGCGTCACCGTTTCCCTGGCGGAAAAGATAGACAACATCTTCGGGTCTTATTCCGTCGGGAACATACCGAAAGGCTCACAGGACCCGTATGCGTTGCGGCGGCAGGCAAATGCGATCGTGGAGATGTGCGTCAAATCGGGGATATCGCTGGACATGCGTGATGTGCTTCAGTGCTGCGCCCGCAACTACAACAGGGGAGACGACCATATCGGGCCGATATTGAAATTCATATCGGCGCGAGCCAACACCGTCTTCACGGAAGCGGGACTCCGCTACGACGAGATAGATGCCTGTCTGTCGGTGGAATATTACAATTACCTGGAACTGTACCGGTACGCGAAAAGCCTACACGATTTCCGGAGAAATGAGGGCTTTTCTGAAATGCTGTTAAGTTTCAAGAGAATGAACAATATCGTTTCCGCTTTCAGGCAGAAAAACCCCGAATACCTGCTCGAGTTTGACGCAGGACGGCTCGAGGAGCAGGGGGAGAAAGACCTTTTTAATTTTTTTGACTCGCGACGGACGCGCATCGACGAATTCATAGAATCGAGCGAGTACACGGCCCTTTTCGGCCTTCTCATAGAGGGGAAAGGGGTCATCGATGCGTTTTTTGACTCGGTCATGGTGATGGACGGGGACGCCTCCAAGAGGGACAACAGGCTCGCGTTGCTGGATCTCATCCTGCGGCCGTTCAAGAACCTGATTGATTTTTCCAAAATTTCGGAATAGCGGCTGCGCGCTGGCATAAATACATCTGTCCCGCTGTTCTGATTGCCTGGCGGGACGGGCGGTCGTCATCAACATGAGCGGGGGGAAACATGAAACTGACCGACGGCTTATACGCGTATATCTGGAGGGGAGTGTTCGAGAACAACTCGAACATGTATTATTTCGGCGAGCCGCTCAATATCCTTTTTGACCCAGGGCTCACGCACCACCTGGACCTGAGGTTCGAGGCGATGAAGGGCGACGGGCTCGATCCGGAAGCGGTTAAAATGATCGTCAACACCCACTGCCATCCTGACCATTTCGAGGGAAGCGAATATTTCATGCGGAAAACCGTTCCCATCGCGATGCATGGCGATGAGATTGCGTTCCTAAACGATGTTGGCCCAAAGTTTTACGAGATGATGGGCATGAAATTCCCTTCCCTTTCCTTCGATCTAAGCCTGGCGGAGGGCAAGTGGAAGGTCGGGGACGTGGAACTCGAGGTATTCCTCACCCCGGGACATTCACCCGGGTCCATCTGCGTCTATTGGCCTGAAAAAAAGGCGCTTGTCTGCGGGGACCTCATTTTCCGCGAGAGCGTGGGAAGGGTTGATTTCCCGGGGGGAAGCGCGGAAAAGCTCAGGGAGAGCATAGACCGGATGTCATCCCTGGACATAGAGTACCTTCTGCCGGGGCACATGGAATACGTCGCCGGGGCCGACAACGTGAAGAAAAACTTCGACCTCATAAAACGCTACGTTTTCCCGATGCTTTGAAAGGGACCGACACTCCGCCGGGGCGCTAGGGGAGACGGGCGGCCTTGTTCTGCCCTTTCCAGAAATATTTGAAGCTGAAAGGAATACCCTGCTCATTCGGCGCGAGGACGAGCTTTTCCCGCCACTCAAGGGTTTTCTTTTCCGCCTCCTCGAAGCACCGCTTTGAAAAATCCGCGGCCTTTCCGGCGCGCCCGGTCCGCGTCTCGGAAAGCGACTTGAAGGTTCTGGCTTCCATCCGGAGAAATTTCTTCTCCAGTGCGTCCCTCTCCCCGGCAAGAACCGAACTCCAGGAACCGTATTTGAGCAGGGCCTGGCGGTGCAGCAGTTCATGGCGCCACCAGAGGACCTCGGCGGAGAACGTAGCAGGTGAGTCGCTGGACAAAAAGGGCATCTCCTTTCCCATGAGATACAGGGGCTTGAAGACGCCCGTGCAGGTGGCGGACGTCCCCGTCACCCAGTGCACGGGCATGACGGGCCGCAGGTGGGACACCATCGCGGCGGTTGACTGGCTTGCCCGGAAAGGGCCGAGCGAGGCGTGCATGCATACGTTGCCCATCGAGGTGCCGTGGGGGGGCGCGTATCGTTCATCGCTCCCGTGGTCCCGCAGGACGCGCATCATGAGCGATGGCGTGATGTTCCCGAAATGCCGCTTGAGAAGGGAGGTCGTCCTCTGCTGGCGTATCCTGCAGCGGCTGAAATGCGTATAAAGGGTGTCGGAAAAGGCCTTCTTGAAGCAGAAGGTCTCGTGCGGTTTGGCGTAGCCCTTTCGGCGCGCGTAATCCTCGATACCCTTTGATGATAGGTCGAACTCTTCGCCTATGGTGAGACCGTTGGAGATGCTTCGCACACCCCGCACGTGCTCGGCAGCCCAGTGGGAGCCGGCGGTCTCCAGCACCCATGCCTCCTTTTTATCGGCGATTATAAATGAGTTGTGGTAAAAAAGGCGGTGACGATACCCGCAGTTGCCGCCCTGTTCGTATTTTTCAAGCAATTCGGCGATGCACCCAAGGGCGTCGCGCGCCGTGCGTGACCTCTCCAGGGCGAGCCGGAGAAGGTCCATGCCCGTAAGGCCGCTTTTCGCGTATTTCTCCCTGGTGAACACCGCCTCATTCCCGATTGTCACGCCGTGCGCGTTGGCGCCGATCTCGCAGCCCCACATCCAGAAGGGCCGTGAGAGGAGCACCTCGTTGGTGAGCGGCGATTGGGGGATGGTGAGGTAGGTGCATTTCAGGGACTCTTTGGCGCCGTGCTTATTGGACATGAGGTGGTTGAGGAGCTGTACCTCGTTTGGTTCGCGGTCGCTGTTTTTTGCCAGGATAACCGAGCCGTCCGAGGTGGCCTCGGCGGTGGCGATGATGGTGTCACACATGGTAAACCTCCTGCCAGGTCGACGTGAAAAATGAATGTACAGGGATGACATAAAAATTTCTACTACAAATTCCCCGCATGGCGGATTTTTCCGGCCGGACGGTACGATTGAGGCCGTTTCGGTGCGCACGGGGGACCCGAACGGAACTCGCAGTTTACGGGGCACGGGTGTCATTCGGGGGTCATCATGACGGATGGCGCGGTGGCGCCGCCGTTTCATCTGCTCTTTCATAGCGCCAAAATCAAGCGCTTGCGGGCCCATTCATCGGGGAGCATGCCATAACCCGGCCCGGCAGGGGACGAGACGGCCGTGGAAGGGAAACCTCCGGTGAGGCGTCCATTGTCGTTTTAACGCCATGTGGTTTTCTTTTTTCCGTCTCATTCCTCTTCTTCACGGGATTCTCGCCAAGTCTCGTAGCCCTCGTGGAACAGAAACGCTGAAATGATGAGGGCCGCGGCGGGGTCCGCCTGCCAGAGGCCCCACGCATAATTGGCGCCCAATCCGAAAAGCAGCGCGAGTGAAAGGAATGCGCAGGCAAGCGTTTCCCTGGCGTCGGCCACCATGGCCGCACTGCCGATAGACAATCCGAGGCGCCGCTTTTTGACTGCCAGTATCGGCATTACGATGAGGGAGAGCAGGGCGATGACGATTCCGGGGCCCGAGGCCTCGGGGATCTCCCCCGAAACGAGCTTCCATACCGCCTCGTAGAGCACGTATATACCCAGCGCGAAAAAGGTGAGGGCGACTGATTTGACCGCCCGTTTTTCCGCCCGTGATTCCTCTTCCGGGCTGAGGGTGCCATGCTTCTTCAGCCTCCAGATGAGGACGAAGCCCGAGAGCGATTCCACGATGGAGTCGAGGCCGAAGCCGACCAGCGCGATGCTGCCGCCGATGTATCCGAAGAAAATGGAGGCAAAGGCTTCAAGCAGGTTATAACCAACGGTGAAGTATTCGAGGGTGAGTCCCTTTTTGTATAAGTGCTCGTTTGTCATGGATGTTCCCGTAATCGCGCCGCCGCATGATTGCCCCATCCGTTATCGCATAAAGGGGGTTCCTGTATAATGAGCCGTTCAGCCAATGCTATCGCCGGAAATAATATAAAACAAGAAAATTCCCCCGTGGATGGTCCTGGATGCTCTTTATTGACGCGTGGGTGAGACGGTGTTGTTAAATTTCTGTTGACGTATAACCCGTTCCCATTTCCTATCGGAGCGGAAATACAAAGGTGATGCCCGCGTAAGTCATGGATGATTTTCTGAAAAGCCCCTTATTGATCCGCGCTCTTTTCAAGGCCCGCACGAGCATCCACTATCACCTGTTTTTCAAGAAAAAGTTCGCTTCGATCGGCGGTAAACCGCTTGTCTGGGGAATCTGGAACGTCGAGGTGTACGGTCCCAACATCAGCATAGGTAAAAACGTGGTCATCGTCGGCGCCGGAGGGTCGCGCACGAGGATAGGGTCAGTGAATTTTGCCGGTTACAAGGGGACCATCCAGATCGGCGACAACGTCCTTGTGATGAACGGTGTTCGCATAAGCAGCGCTTCCCGGATCATTATCGGCGATGACTGCATGCTGGCGAATTACTGCTACCTGACCGACGCGGACTGGCACGACCTGCATAACAGGATAAAACCCATCGGTGACGCCTCGCCGATCGTTCTGGAAAAGGGCGTGTGGATCGGCGATTCCGCGATTATTTGCAAGGGCGTGCACATCGGCGAGAACTCGGTCGTGGGGGCGGGCTCCGTCGTGAGGAAAAACGTGCCGGCCAACGTGGTGGTGGCGGGAAACCCGGCGAGAATCGTGCGACGGCTCGATCCGAAAAAGGTGGTGACCATGAGCGAACTCTTCAGGCTGTACCCGGAGCTGTCCTGGTGAGAATCTGCATTTTATGCTATCGCGGCAATCCCTACAGCGGGGGACAGGGCATCTACCTGAAATACGTGGCCGAAGAGCTCGTGCGCCAGGGGCACCGGGTGCACGTGATCGCGGGCCCTCCCTACCCGTCGAAAATGAAGGGCGTAACCGTCCATTTCATTCACAATAACGAGTACTATATAAAAAAGGGGCGTGACGTCATAAGCAAAGAGGCGCCGTTTGATATTTTCGATCCGTTGAATTCATACGAGTATTTCAGCACCCGCATCGGCGCCTTTTCTGAAATCAGCACGTTCAGCATTAGGGCCTTCTTGAAGATAAAGGAGCTTTTGAAAAGCACGAGGTTCGACATCATCCACGACAACCAATGCCTCGGATACGGATTGTTGCTCATGAAGTCGCTGGATGTCCCCGTTGTTGCCACTGTTCACCATCCCCTGTCCGTCGACCTGGAGAACGTGCTGGAGCGCGCCACTTCTTTTAAAAACAAGCTGAAGGGCGTCATGTTCTATCCCACGCTCATGCAGAGAATAGTCTCGCAGCGCCTTGATCATATCATAACCGTCTCGGAGGATTCAAGGCGACGGATCCATGCCGACTTCGGCGTGCCCCTGGAACGGCAGACGGTGGTGTATAACGGATTGGACGCGAGTGTTTTCAGAAAACTGCCGCGAGTTCGAAAAAAGAAGGGTAGAATACTCTTCGTGGGCAACGTGGAGGACGGGAAAAAGGGCTTTGTGTACCTTGCCCGGGCAATGCGCGGTGTGCCGCGGGACGTGAGGCTCGCCGTGGTGGATGGCGGATCACCGCACCGAAAGATCACGAGCCAGCTTTTGACCAGACTTTCGCTGTGGGACCGCGTCGATTTTCTCGGCAAGGCCACGACCGAGGAGCTCGTTCGCCACTATTGCGAGTCCGAGATAACCGTAGTGCCGTCGGTGTACGAGGGCTTCGGTTTTCCCGCTGCCGAGGCCATGTCGTGCGGCGTTCCGGTCATAGCGAGCGACGGGGGTGCGCTGCCCGAGGTGGTGGGTGACGCGGGGATCGTGGTGCCGGCCCGGGATGATGAGGCCCTTGCCGCCGCCATCAGCGAGCTCATAAACGACAGGCGGAGGATGAGGGAGCTTTCGGGGGCGGGCATGGAGCGGGTAAGGCGTGAATTCACGTGGCCGAAGGCCGTGCACCGAATGGTGGAAGTGTATGGGCGCTTCGCCTGAAGCGCTAGGGCTCCATGTTTATGAACCGGGTCCCCCTCCTGAGCGGGATTTCCCCCATCAGGGCGGGGTCCATGGGCTTGTTCAGGACGATGTCCTTAAAGTCGATGGAAAGCCTGTCTCCCGAGGGCAGAAGGGTAAACCGCAAGCTCTGGTAAAAAACGGTGTTCCCGGAGGTGTAAGGCTTTTCCAGATAGACCTCGATTTTCTGCTTGGTGTCCTTCCGGAGAAAAAGCAGTTTGTCCGGCATGTCCCCTTTGAACGCTACCGTCTGGTAGAAGTCGCCGTTTTCCAGGATGAGATAGCGGTGCTCCACCCCGCTGTCTTTCTCATGTTCCAGGCCGCGCCGGATCGCGTAATCCTTGATGAGCGGTATCTGGCCCGCGGCGAAGGGATAGAGCGTCTGAAAATCCGCGTCGATCTTTAGGTAGTTCCTCAGCTGTATGGTCCTTGTATTGTCCAGGTAAAGAGACTGGTCCACGGGGAAGTAGATTTTTAATTTCTCCCCGTCCTGCACCAGCGTGGTTATCGGGCTTTTAAAGATGGTATCCAGGAAATTATATTTCATCATCCGCGGATTTTTATTGAAAAGGGCGGTACCCATGAAGAGCACCTTCTTTTTGTTGAGGAGGGCCTCTCCCGTGAATCCGGCGGTATAGGATTCGGCGGAGTTCCTGTTGATGAAAATGACCCTGGCCAGGAGTTTTTTTAAATCTTCGGCGCCGGCTGGCTCAAGCGGTTTTTCCGCAACCACCGAGTCCGAGGCGCAGCGAAACCCTGCCATGACGAACGCCAGGAAAAGAATTAAAGTTCGTGCCCCGTTTGCCGGTGATTTCATTCCCCGCCGGTCCTCACTTGGTCATCGTATTTGATTCGTTGATCTTCTTCTCCACCAGGGGATCCTTTTTGAGTTTCAGGGATTTCCTCCAGTAGTCAAGAGCCCTGCGGATGTCGCCCGAGTCCTTGTAGGCGTCGCCGAGGTGGTCGAAGACCACGGGATCGGGCGCTTTTTCACGCTCGAGCTCATCTTCAGCACGCAGCAGGTACCTGAGCGCGAGCCTGAAGTCCTTTTTTCGATAGTATGCCCAGCCGAGTGAGTCGAGGTAGGCCCCGTTCGACGGTTCGTACTCCAGGGCCTTCTTGATGAGTTCCACGGACTCGTCGAGGTTTATATTATTGTCGGCGTAGAGATAGCCCAGGTAATTGTAAGCCCTGGAGTTTTTCGGATTGTACTCTATGGCCTTTTTAAGGGAGTCCATCGTTTCGGCGATCCTGTTCTGTTTTTCCAGCACTGTGGCAAGGTAGAAATGGTAAGTGTCGTTGTCCGCGCTGAGTGACAGCGCCTTCTTGATCATCTCTTCTGCGGCGGGGTAGTTCTCCCGGCTGGAATAGATAAGCCCCTTGAAGAAATAGGGCTTGGAGTTCCCGGGTTCGATCGATATCGCCTTGTCCAGATACGCCGTGGCCTCGGTGAAGTTGTTCTTGATGCTGTAGAGATATCCTATATGCATGAGAACGTCATTGGATGGTTTCAGGGCATAGGATTTTTTATAATAGATGATGGCGAGCGAAATGTTGTCCTGCTCTTCATAGCTCCTTGCAATGTAGAAGTAAACCTCGGGGATTTTATCATTTATCGACAGAGCCTTGATGAGATTTTCCCGGGCGATCGCGTGCTGCTGGACCTTGCTGAGCAGTATCCCCGCGGTAAAGAATTCGCTGAACGCCGATGCCTTGTTCTTCTTGCGCAGGCTGACGCGGGCGAGTGCTATATGAGGGGAAATGAACCCGGCGCTGCTCTTGATTTCTTCCTTGAGCAGCTTTTCGGCCTCGTCGTCTTTTTTTAAAAGCTCGAGATACAACGCCCGGGACAGTTTTGCCTCCGCTTCCTTTCCGCTCATCACGCGGCGCAGGTGCCCGAGCGCGAGCCGGTTGCCCTGGAGGTAAAATATCCTTCCCGCGACGAAATTCATTTTGCTGTTTTCGGGGTACCGGTCGAGGTACAGCAGCGCGTACCTTTTCGCTTCATCGAGTGAGTACTGGTCCATGAGCACGAGAGCGAGAATGTACACGGCATGGTAATTGCCGCTGTTTATCCTGAGGCAGTTTTTGAAGTGCTCGATTGATCGCTCCACGTCTCCCTTCAAATAATAGAGGTGACCCAGGTAATAGTGGGCATATTCCTGGTAATAGTCCTCCACGGATTCAGACTGCGCGAGCTCAAGGATGTAGGAGAAGTGCTCGATCGCCTTGTCGGGGTCCCTGACCTGGGAATAATAGAGGTTCCCGAGGGTGTAATGCACGTTTACCTGCGCGGGATTCGTCTCGAGCAGGGATTCGAGGGCCGACGCCGCGTTCTGGAATTGCTGCAGGTTCATATATATGTTATACGTCAGGATATAAGGCTTGGCGGAATTCTTGTTAGCCTTAATGGAGAGCTGCGCGTGGTATACGGCCTTTTCGTAGTCAAAAAGACCGTAGTAGCACTCGGCGAGCTGATAATGGACCTGGTCGAGATCGGTCCCGTACGAGGCCGCCTCCAGCAGGGATGCGATCGCCTTCTTGTAATCCTTGACCGATTTGTAATAAAGCCCCATGCTGTAGAAGTACCAGTCGCTTTTAATTATGGGCGCGCCCCCTGAATCGCGCTTGCTGGAGGCCGCGGATGCGCAATTCAGCAGAGCGACTGCCGTGATAAGGGCTATATACTTTCTCATTGTTTTGAAACCGTCCTCGACCGTGGATCAAAGATATCTCCGGGGATTTCCCGTGTCAAATCTAATTGCCTTTCGACCATCTTTGTCCAGGCAAGTGCTGAGGGGCCCAGATATTATTTTGATTGTAATGTCTGTAAAGACCGCCTTTCCGTCACATTCCTGCCGGTATAATGCCTGGAGTTTCCGCCGGGAGGGAGAAAAAGACTGGCCGGGTTCCATCCCGGGCAGTAAAAAATTGGCACACGGCCCCTGGAGCCGTATTTCCCCCTTGCCGAGGCCTTTCCGCGATGGTATATTTAAGGGTGCTCATTGCCGGTGAGGCATAAGAGCCGGGTGATTATTCGGCTGATGATAATTGGAACGATGATCGGGTCTCTTGAAGCTCACCGCTGAGCCCCGGCAGGTTTGTTAGTGCCAATATTTTAGAGGAGGATGTCAATGTTTCTCGGGATCGACCCTTTGTACTGGATCATGATGGCGCCCGTGCTGCTTCTTTCGCTGTGGGCCTCTCTGCGTGTCAAGAGCGCCTTTAAAAAGTACTCCCGGATACAATCCCGGTCGGGTCTCACGGGGGCGAAGGTGGCCCAGCTTATACTGAACCGGAACGGTCTGAGCCACATCCCCGTTGTCGAGACCAAAGGCTTTCTATCGGACCACTACGATCCCATAAAGAAGGTGGTGCGGCTCTCGCCGGAGGTGTTCGGGAGCGATTCACTGGCCTCGATAGGCGTCGCCGCGCACGAAACCGGGCATGCCGTTCAGCACGCGAAGCGCTATTCGCCGCTGGTTCTGCGAAACACGATTGCCCCGACCGCGTCCATAGGGTCAAACATGGCGTGGATCGTGATCATGGCCGGCTTCATCTTGGGATCGCTCGGACTTGTGAAGATAGGCATTGTGCTTTTCAGCGTGGTCGTGGTTTTCCAGCTCATAACCCTGCCGGTCGAATTCAACGCTTCGGCCCGGGCGAAGGAGATGCTTGCCTCTTACGGCGTGGTAAGCTCGGCAGAGATGGCCGGCGTGAGCCGCGTGCTCTCCGCCGCGGCGATGACCTATGTCGCGGCCGCCGCCTCGGCGATCGTGACGCTGCTTTATTTTCTGCTCCGGTCCGGGCTGCTCGGCGGCCGGGATGATTAGCACGACACTCGCACAGGAATAGAGCTGAAGCCCTCCTCCGGAGGGCTTTTCATTTATCAGGGTGAGACACGCCGGCGTTATAGGCTTCCCCACCATCTCGCCGGGGCCCTCTTCAAGAGAACCGCGTGCCTCCGAAAGGTATTTCCGGTAAAAGGTACCCTGTCGATGGGGGAAAGGGAGATGATGATGGCGATGGAGATACCATGAGAGGAGACGATTAGAAGATGGTCTTCTTGGTTCGAAACGCGAACTGTCTATTCGTGGTGTAATCCGTTCCCGGGAGAGGGGCGGGGTCAGGGATTTCTAACAGGGCCGCGGAATGCCGAAAGCCTGAAATCCTGTATGATTGAATCGGCCTTTTCCTTCAGTCGCAGGATGGCCCCATACCCCGAGAGGCCGGAATACCGGGATATGACGTTTTTCTTCCGACTTTCCTCGAGATGGAATTTGTCGAAGCGCAGCGGCAGCTCCCATTCGGCCGGCCGGAGTTCGAGTAGCTCGGCGCAGAAGTCCGAAATCTCGTGCAGCAGGAACGCCGACTCCCTGAGGTAGGTGCTCTTGTCCCTTTCGACGTCAAGGTCGCTTCTCAAATCGGGCGGCCGGGAGAGCACCAGCATGTGGTCGAGTATGCGCCGGGAGTGTTTTTTCCCCAGGGGGAGCGCCAGGATGGAGAGCGTTTCCTCCATCCCGGTGAGCCTGTCCTTGTGGCGCGGCTCGGTGAGGAGGGGGCGGAGCGCCGGCAGTTCGTAGAGCGCAAAATCCCTGAGCGCGCCGTAGAAATGGGTAATTTCCAGGTCGGCCATGGGGTGGAAATACACCGCCGGATATTTCTTCATCCGCTCTGCGTGCCCTTCCATGATCCGGTCCACCATGGCTGAAAAGGGTTTCTCGCTCCTTTTTTTCTCGTATTTCTCCTTTATCTTTTCGAAGTTCGAGATTTCCGCCAGGATGAAGGCCTCCATGTTCATGCCGCCTTCCAGCGCCATTCGATAGCGCTCCTCGAAGGATTCGACATTGAACCATGCCCTGTTGTGCCTCCGCGCATGGTCGGCGTACCGGTCCCTTAGTTTTTTCAAGAGGAGCTGTATCTCTTTTTCCTGGAGCGCCATGCCGCATCCGTCCCGCGCCGACGAAAACTCATTATGTCACTTTGCCCCGGAAAAGCAATAAATAATTAAAAAGGGCTTGTCATATCGGCGGTTATGGGAATGTAGACGGATGAAGGCGTGTCTCTCCGCCCGGAGCTGAGGCTCCGCGAGACAGGAAGGGCTCCTTTCCTGTGTACAAAGCGAAGGCGGCGCGTGAAAGACATGGTTCGAGGAGGGTGCGATGGGCATAACCTACAGGGATTCCGGCGTTGACGTGGAGGGTGGCAACCGCTTCGTGAAGCGAATCGCGCCCATCGTGAAGTCCACGTTCGACAAGAGGGTCATCACGGATATCGGCGGTTTCGGGGCCCTCTACTCCGCCTCGTTCCCGAAGATGAGTCACCCGGTGCTGGTCTCCGGCGCCGACGGCGTGGGCACCAAGCTGAAGATAGCCCAGATGATGAACAAGCACGACACCGTGGGCATCGACGCCGTGGCGATGTGCGTGAACGACATCCTGGTGTCCGGCGCGGCGCCGCTCTTCTTCCTGGACTACATCGCCTGCGGGCGGCTGGACGAGGACGTGATGACCGATATCGTCAAGGGCGTGGCCGAGGGTTGCCGCCTTGCCGGCTGCAGCCTGGTGGGCGGGGAGACGGCGGAACACCCGTCCCTGATGGGCCCCGGCGACTACGACATCGCGGGCTTTGCCGTGGGCGTGGTCGACCGGAAAAAGATAATAGACGGGTCGCGCGTCCGGAAGGGAGACGCGATCATTGGCCTTCCGTCATCGGGTATACACTCGAACGGCTATTCGCTCGTGAGGAAACTCCTCCTCGAGGTGAAGGGATACTCCCTCGGCTCCGGGGCCGGTGGCCTGGGTATGACGCTCGGCGAGGCGCTGCTTGCGCCCACCAGGATATACTGCCCGGGGGTGCTCAGCTGTCTCCGGCGCGGGGTGCCGGTAAAGGGGATGGTGCACATCACCGGCGGCGGATTCTACGAGAACATCCCCCGGATCCTGCCGGCGGGAGTTGCGGCCCGGATAGACCTCTTCAGCATCACGGTGCCACCGGTCCTCTCCTTCATCCAGCGCGAGGGGGCTATTGACCGGAGGGAGATGTACACCACCTTCAACATGGGCATAGGCTTCATGCTCGTCGTTGGTAAGGGGGAGGCCGACAGGGCGCTCGGGGCGCTCCGTCGGAGCGGCGAGAGGCCGGTTGTCATCGGGGAGATCGTCGCGCGCGACGGGGAACGGGTCATTCTCAAGTGAACAATGGAAAAAAATTGTTGACAGCCTAAAACTTTTCCTTTTCAATCGACAAACTTGCGGTTTTTTCGAGGGCCGCGATGTTTTCAAGCGTGGGGCGAGGAGGGCCCCCCGGCAATTACGATCAAAGGAGTGTGTGTATGCTAAAAAAACTACTGCTTCTGCTGTTATTCGCGTTCGTTTTAATTTCCATCAACGCGTATGCCGAAACGCCGACGGCCTACCGGTCATGGACGTACATCGACCTGAACGCGGTCTTTTCGCCGAACTGGGCGTTACAGGTGCTGGGCAGCCATTCTCATGAGTACGACCGGAACAATGTAAGGCCCCAATCAAAGAATGAGCCCAAAGGCACTTACTTCTATGAGTTCTTTATCGGGCCGGTGTATACAAAGAATTTCGGCCAATGGACAGTGAAATTGCCCCTCTGGTATTACTATCAGGGCTTTCCTTATAAGAATAGCGACAAGTATGATTTTTCTCACAATATTGAATTTGTTCCCACGGTGGACTACAAGACAGGCCCGTGGAAGTTCTGGAACCGGATTATTTTTCATAACAAGGTGTATTCAGACTTTGACGGCCCGCCGAACGCCGCCGGTGTTACTCCCAACTTTTATGATAGCCCCAGCGACCGGAAGGGCTACTCATTGCTCGTCCGCGAGTATTTCAGGGTGGAATACAGCATCACCCCGTCCTTCAGGGTGCTTGTGGGCGACGAGATTTTTTACGGCCTGATTGAGGATAAGGCGACGCTTGAAAAAACCCCCGCGCCTCTCACCCCGGGTTTCGAGAAAAAGGGCTGGTCCCAGAACCGCTTCTATGCCGGTGTTGGGTATAATATCACGCCCACCCTGATCCTCACTCCCATGTACATGTACCAGACGGTGTATACTGACGATGACGGCACGGTGCACACGGAGCGGAAAATATCCGAGAAGGACCACTACCTCTTCGTCGTACTGACCTGTATCGCCAAGTTCTACGAATAGGCGCAGGCTCGCATCGATTTTTAATAAAATGCCCTTCGGGGCATTTTTTTTGTGTTCACCGGGCAACGCTCCCTGCGGTAGTCAGTCCCGTTTTACCCGTGAGGGTTGACACCTGCGCCCGGGCAGGTACGGCACTACCGTCAGGGCACCATGAATTGAGAAGAACGCTTCTTTCCGAGTGCCGGGGGCGGTCATAATATCTTGACATATCGCTGTTTGGATATATTCAATAGAACCGGTATGCCGGAACTCCCGCGGCAACACCAGTGAAGGCTTGAGTGCAGCGCATGGAAAAGAACACGAAAAGACTGGAACGACGGGCCAGGGTCCTCCTGCTCAGCAAGGACATCCCGCCGGGAAAGATGGATATCGTCCGCTCCCTGATGAACAACAGGGACCTTAACGCGGAAGAGCGGTACAGCGCGATCATCGCCCTTATAAAAAGCTGTCCCGACAAGGTTATAAAAATACAGAAGGAGGACCGCGTTGAAGTCAAAAGGGCCCCCGTGAGGGAGCAAATCCCCGGAGCGGGAGAGAAACCCGGGGAGAAAAAGCCCCTTGGGCCCGAGGAGAGCGGCGTCTTTGTAGACAGGGTATACCGGAAATACAGGTCCATGGGGCTTTTTAAAAAGCGGTATCTCATCCACTCGAGCAACAAGCTCGGTCTCGGCTTCAAAAAGCGGCTGATCCCGACGAAGAAGCTCATGAGGGTTTTCGGGGACATCGTGAGATTCAAGGAACAGGTGCTCGAGCGGCTTCCCGACATAACCGCCGCCGTCCTGAACGACGAATCCATCGACGACCCCACTCTTTTCAATTACCTGATGGAATTCCGCAAATGGATGATGGAAACGCCCATCGTCCGGTATCAGTACTCCACCATCAAGTGGATGGACAGGAGCAATTTCGAGTCGGAATTCAAGAATTTCGTGGTCGGCTTTTTCTCCTTCCAAAAGCTCGGCGGGGAGACCAGGGAGCGCCTGGTCTCACTGGTGGAGAGCAAGCTCCGGGACATCCAGGATCTTCGACAGGAAATAATAAACCAGGTGGACCCGGACCACGTGCGCGGGGAGAAGGAAAAGAGGAATCTCGAGAAGGAAAAAAAGGTGTTTGAATACATCAAGCTCCTGCGCTCCTTCCTGCCGCATGGCCGGGAAGCGGGGAGCGTTGTGTCGAGCGGTCTCTCGGAGCGCCACGGTGTTGATACCTTCCCCCAGCTGCTCGTCATGGTCATGGAGGCCCTGGTCTTCAGGCGTGAGACGGGAATGCGCGACCTCGAAGTGTACTACGCCATCAAGCCGCCCGCGGTAAGCACGGCCGAGTGGGACTTTCCCCTCGCCGAGCTGAAAAAAGCGGGGAAGGACCCCGAGACGCGAAGAAAGAGGCGGCTGGACAACCTGAGGTCGCGGCTCGCGCCCTACGATGAGCTGCACGCGCTCCTGGAATTGAGAATGGACGGGCACGACATACTGATGCTGGCCTTCGAGGACCAGTGGAAGGTGGTCGACAAAAAGCAGAAGGACTTCGACGCTGTCTACGAGGACGACTTTTACACGTTTCTTGACGGGTGCGTGAATTTTTTCAGCAACTGCTTCGTTCCGCTCATCGATGGCGGCCTTCTCTACTTCGAGGACCCGGACAGGGTACCTCAGGAGGGCGGCGTGTTTTCGCCGGGATATTTCACCGGCGAGCTGAACGAGCTTTCCCGGCTGCTCGGCGAGATGTACTATTTCAGGAGCAACAATCCGTCCGTCATCCTGAAAAGGAAAGACATTAAAAATATAGTGACCGGAAACATGAGCACGCCGGAAAGGGTTGAAAGAATAATCATCGCCGCGGGGAACCTCTTCTACGGCCTGGGAATGGAGCTGTGGAAGATTAATCGCATGCATGCCCTGTGGGCGAGTGGCACGCTCCGGGGGAACCGCGCGCTGTTACGCCAGGCGCTCTCCCGCGAGGAGGCCGCGGGCGCTGAAGACACTGGCAGGCCCATCCCCTATTCGGATTGCAGGATCACGGGGTTCGAGCGAAACAGGTCTCTTTCCAGGGTGCTCACAGGAAGGAGGCTCTTTGATGACTCGTCCCTGGGGGTGATACTGCACGCCGCCGCGTTCTCAAGCCAGCTCGCGTATGAATGCGTGAACGAGGACATTCACCACGACCTGGACCAGCGGAAGGGCATTATAAGGGAAATAAGGGAACTCTCGGAGAATCGCCGGTGAAATGGCGGGGGAACGCGCTCCTGCTGTGTCTCTTCCTCGCGGCGAGCCCGGCCTGGGGGTCTGACGCGCGGGGCGTGGCCGTCGTCAGGGGCCAGTATGACAACATCGAGAAGGTTCTCGCGGCTTACCGGATCCCCCACACTGTCCTCTCCTTCGGCGACCTGCAGGATGAGAGGATCTTTTCCCGATACCGCGCCATGTTTTTCCCGTGCGGCGTGGACGTTCCCATGGAAACGAATATCAACATCCTGTCCCGCGGCACGAGCATTCAGGCCGTGTTTCTCAAGGAAGACTACCATGAGATTGACAGGGAGAAAATCATCCGGAACGTCCGGTCATTTATCACCGGGGGAGGCTCCGCTTATTTTTCGGGATACTCCTTTTACCTCCTTCAGGGAGCGTTCGATGTGTTTGAATTTTTTGATGATTTCCCGCCCATGGGCATGGCGGGCCGCGTTGACATGTCCCTCCGTGGGAATCTGCGGAGCTTCTGCTCGCGGCGGGAACTCTGTTGCAGCGCTCCCCATTCCGGATGGATTACGCCGCGGTCAGTGAAAAACGCCGAGGTTCTGGCCGAGGCCGTCTTCGAGACGCCCCGCGGCAAACGGAGGGGGCCGGTGGCCGCCATGATAGGAAGGGAGCGGGGAGAGGCCTACTATACGGGCTATCATGCGGAAGATCCCGCAGGGATCGCCAGGTTTTTTGTCCAGCGGGTGGTCCACCGGGAGGAGCTCTCCCGGCTTGAAAAAGAGGTGGGACGGTGGGAGCAGCGTGCGTCAACGATGATCGTGGACTCGATCCCCCCCTGGGAGCCGGGCAGGCGTTACACGGTGCCTGTGAAAAAAGGGATGCAGACCGTCTATTTCGCGTCGGGAAAGGGGTTCTACCAGGTTGATATTTCTGATGGAAACAACATGCCCCTCTTTTCCCGCCAGTCATGGGGGCGGGAGTTCTCCCACAGCATCGAGGCGACACGGGACGGGGATTATCATATTGCCGTATACCCGGGACCTACCGGCGCTTACGCGCCCTTCGCGATAATCGCGGCCGATGGGGTGCGCCTGGTCCCCCACTGGAGAAAAGGGGTGCTCCTGGTTCTGTGCGTTTCAGTGATCCTCGGGCTTGTGTGGATAAACCGCGTTGTCCGTCCGAGAAAATATTCGGGAAGAATGGCATAAAATTGTTGCAATGGGTCGGCATAAGGGCCAAGAGCTTCCCCTGAGGGTTGCGGCATCAAGGGCTCAACGGGAGTTACCCGTTCCCGCCGATTGGCGATTCGCCGGCAAGCATAAAAGCGGTCCGTGTGAAACAATGAGGTGTGCGCTTGAAGAGGACGCAGCGGCGCTCCGTGTCGGGGCATAGTGCGGCTCTGGGGAAGAAATAAATGGGAAGGGTCATCTCGGTGTCC
The DNA here is from genome assembly GCA_963762305.1 of uncultured Spirochaetota bacterium. Taxonomy (GTDB): domain Bacteria; phylum Spirochaetota; class UBA4802; order UBA4802; family UBA5368; genus CAVXKM01. Next base: position 69,621 of record CAVXKM010000001.1, read on the forward strand.
AACCAGAAGGGGGGCGTGGGGAAAACCACGACCGCGGTGAACCTTTCCGCGTTCCTGGCGGAAAGGGGCAAGCGCGTGCTCCTTGTGGACATCGATCCCCAGGCCAATGCCGGGTATGGCCTCGGCATAAACGCCGAGGAGATGGACACCACGATCTACGAGGTGCTCATCGGCCGGATCCCCGTCCGGGACGCCGTTTTCAAGACCGATATCGATAACCTCTACCTGGTCCCGTCGAACATACACCTCTCCGGCGCCCAGGTGGACCTCCTGGAGATGGAGGGCAAGGAGTTTATCCTGAGAAAGGCGATACAGCCCATCAGGGGCGAATACGATTTCATCTTCATCGACTGTCCACCGTCGCTGGGCATCCTCACGCTCAACAGCCTAGCGGCAGCGGACACGGTCATGATCCCGCTGCAATGCGAGTACTACGCCCTCGAGGGGTTGAGCCAGCTTCTGCGGATAATCTCGATGGTGCAGGAAAGCCTCAACCGCGGCCTCAAGATAGAGGGAGTGGTTCTCACCATGTTTGATTCGCGCACAAATCTTTCCCAGCAGGTCGTGTCCGACGTGAAGGATTTTTTCAAGGACAAGGTCTTCACCTCCATCATCCCCAGGAACGTTAGGTTGTCCGAGGCCCCGTCGTTCGGCAAGCCGATCGGGAAATACGACCGGCACTGCGCGGGGAGCGAGCGCTACGAGAGTCTTGCTGAAGAGGTGTTGAGAAATGGCTAAAAGGGTTTTGGGGAAGGGGCTGAGCGCCATTATATCCAGTTCGCCGGCGCCGGCGGATGAGATGGAAGCGCTGCTGAGCGAGGCCAAGGACAGGATCGTGGAGCTCGACGTTGACGCCGTAAAGCCCAATCCCGAACAGCCCAGGGCCCATTTCGACGAAGACGAAATTGCCGGCCTGGCTGAATCCATCAAATCCATGGGGTTGCTCCAGCCCATCCTGGTGCGGAAAAAGGGCGAGGACTATTTCGTGATAGCCGGCGAGCGCAGGCTGCGCGCCGCGCGGGCGGCTGGGCTCCGGAAGATCAAATCGATTATCGTCAAGGCGACGGAGGAGGAAGGCCTTACGCTGGCCTTGATAGAAAACATCCAGCGCACCAATTTGAATCCCATCGAGGAGGCAAAGGCCTACAAGGTGCTCATCCACCGCTTCAGGCTGAAGCAGCAGGACATCGCCAAGGGCGTGGGGAGGGACCGGGCCACAATCGCCAACCTTTTACGGCTCCTGAACCTCCCGGACCGGATACAGCGATCGGTCGCCGAGGGGAAGTTGAGCGTGGGGCATGCGAAGGCGCTGCTTTCAGTGGCCCCGGAGAAGCAGAACGCCCTGTTCATCGAGATACTGGGAAAGGGACTCAGTGTCCGGGCCGTTGAGCAGATGGTCGAGGCCGGGAAATACGGCACTGTGAGGGGCGGAAAAAAAAGCCCCCCGGGGAAGTCGTCCGCGGCCAAGGACCCTCATATTAGGAAAATGGAGGAGCTCCTGGTCTCTCTGCTGGGCACGAAGGTGGAGATAAGGCATTTCGGGAAACGGGGGCGCATCGAGATAAACTACTACTCTCTTGACGATTTCGAGCGTATCATTGAGCTCCTGAAATAGGCTCCCCGGGCCGGGGCGAGGAGCCGGGCTTTACTCCCTCACTCTGCCTCGATCTTGATCTTCGTCACCCTGTCGGTCCGCAGATCAAGGATTGACACGGTGCGCTCCTCCTCGCGGAAGACGGAACCCGGATTGATGATGCGCGTTTTATTCAAGAGGTAGTTCTCGAAGGTGTGGGTGTGCCCCTTGATGATATAGTCGTATTTGCCCGAAGAGGCGGCGTTGCGGAAAAGGGGTATATCGTTGCCGTGGAAGAGAAGTATCCTCTTTCCGTCCATGGTGAAGTCGCAGGATTTCTCGACGCATCCAAAGCCCAGCTCTTCCGAGGTGGACCGTATCGAGTCGGCGTCGAGATCGCAGTTGCCGAGCACGAAGCGGCAGGGCAGGCCCTTGAAGAGCTCCAGTATCTTGGCTGAGGTGAAATCGCCGGCGTGCACGACAAGATCGACCTTTCTCGCCTTGAATATCTCGACGGCCTTTTTTACCATCTCCACGTCGTTGTGGGTGTCAGATATAATCCCGATCTTCATCGCACTGCCGTGTTTTCTGTTCCAATGGCCGGGAACATGCCCGGCCCGCCCGTTTTATACGCTTCCCGCCGAAAGGGCGGATTCACCGCGGCCCTCGAAGTCATCCTGCCGGCATGGTTCGCGTTTTTTCAGGAGAGCCGCGCCCCCACGGGGATTGAGTCGTCCACCAGGATAAGCACGGGCGGATCGTTTTTTTCCTTCTTGGCCGCCAAAAGCATCCCGTGCGACTTCCGCTTAAAGAGAGTCGCGGGCTTCAGGTTTGCCACCAGCAGTATTTTCCTGCCGGCAAGCGCGTCGGGCTTGTAGTACTGCGCGATTCCCGCTATTATCGTCCGCGTGTCGGTGCCGGAGTCGACCTTCAACTCCAGCAGTTTTTCCGATCCCTCGATGGGGCAAGCCTCTAGTATCCGGGCGACCCTCAGGTCGATTTTCGAGAAGTCGGATATATCGATGAGTCCGGCGTCCTGTTCCATTACAGCCACCTCTTCTTTTTGCGCTTTTTCTTCTTCCGCTTTGAATTTCTCTATCCTGGGAAAGAGGATACCAATGTCGTTTATGGGGGCGCCGTCACGGAGCAGGGCAAGGGAGATGATGCGCCGCAGGTCGCCGCCGGGTGCGCCCTCGCCCAGGGCGGTCGTTACCCTGGACGACGCGATGGTGCAGATGGGAGAGAGCAGGATGGCCACGCTGTTTGCCGCCTCGAGGAGGTTTCGAAGCACCGACGCGAGCGTGCCGGTCCTTTTTTCCCTGGCGAGCTGCCACGGCTTGTTGTCGTCGATGTACTTGTTGAGGTAACGCACGAACTCCCAGAGGCGCTCTATGCCGGTGCTGAACTGGAACCTTGTTACGTATTCCATGTAATCCCGTGACGCGCGCTCGAGCCTTTCCTTGATCTCATCCCTTCCCGCCGGGTCTCCGGGATTGAATGGGGGTATCTTTCCGTCAAAATACTTCTCGACCATGTTGAACGAGCGCTTCACCATGTTTCCCAGGTCGTTGGCCAGGTCGTAGTTGACGCGGTTTATGATTGCCTCTTCGCTGAATTTCGCGTCAAGTCCGAAGCTCATCTCGCGGAGGAGGAAATAACGTATCTGGTCACTCCCGAATTTTTCCATGAGCTCTTTCGGCCGAACCACGTTGCCCAGGCTCTTGGACATCTTGGCCTCTTCCATGTTCCAGTAGCCGTGAACGTTAAGGTGCCGGTAGGGCTCGATGCCCGCGGCCTTGAGCATGGTGGGCCAGAATATGCCGTGCGGCTTGACGATATCCTTCGCGATGATGTGCTGCGCGACGGGCCAATACTTTCTGAAGCGCTCGTCGTCGGGATACCCGATCGCGCTTATGTAATTTATGAGAGCGTCGAACCACACGTAGGTGACATAGTTCTCGTCGAACGGCAGCGGGATGCCCCACGTGAGCCTCGTCTTGGGGCGCGAAATGCACAGGTCCTCGAGCACGTCGTTTTTCAGGAGCGAGAGCACCTCGTTTTTATAACGCTCGGGCCGGATGAAGTCGGGGTTCTTCTGGATATGATCGATGAGCCAGCCCTGGTATTTGCCCATTTTGAAAAAATAGTTGTCCTCTTTGATATACTCCAGGGGCTTCTGGTGGTCCGGGCACTTTCCATCCACCATCTCCTTTTCGGTAAAGTAGCGCTCGCAGCCGAAACAGTAATATCCGCCGTAGCTGCCGAAATAGATGTCGCCGCTGTCGTATACCTTGCCGAGAACGTGCGCGACGACCTTCTTGTGGCGCTCCTCCGTGGTCCGGATGAAGTCGTCGAAGCGCAGGTCCATGTCGGTCCACACCTGCTTGAAAATGGCGCTGATACGGTCTGCGTGCTCAATGGGGGAGGCGTTGTATTTTCCGGCCGCCTTCACGATATTGTCCCCGTGCTCGTCCGTGCCGGTCAGAAAATACGCGTCATAGCCGAAGAGCGTGTAAAACCGTTTCAGGAAATCAGCCAGGATGGTCGTGTAGGCGTGGCCTATGTGCGGTTCCGCGTTTACGTAATATATGGGAGTGGTGACGTAAAATCTCTTCTCCATGAAACTCCTCGAGACCGAGTATATTCGCGAACGGATAATGAAGGTGTGTCAGGCGCCGGGCCCTATTTCACAAGCTCTTCTTCGAGTTCTTCATCGAGCGTCTGGGAGACGCGCTTGAGCACGTCCTGGCTTATCCGGTACTCGTTGTCCTTGTGCGAGAGATCGCCCCTTTTGACGACCAGCATATGGTCGTCGCACCTCAGCCGGATGGACTCGTTCAGCGGGTCGGTGAATTCGACCGAATAGCTTTTCTGCCCCGCCCTGACGACAGTGCCCACTTTCGGCATGTTTTCGTTCAGCACCCGGTAGACCTCGTACTCGTAACCCAGGCAGCACAGCAGCCTGCCGCACATGCCGGAGATCTTGAGCGAGTTGAGATTGAGGTTCTGTTCCTTCGCCATCTTGATGGAAACCGGTTCAAACTCCTCCTTGAGATTGACGCAGCAAAGCTCCCTGCCGCAGGGGCCGAATCCCCCGATGATGCGCGACTCGTCGCGCACGCCTATCTGGCGCATCTCGATCCGCGTTCGAAACACCGTCGCCAGGTCCCGGACCAGCTCGCGGAAATCGATGCGGCTCTCGGCGACGAAGTAGAAGATTATCTTCGTTTTGTCGAAGAGGCATTTTACCGAGATGAGCTTCATGTCCAGTTTCTTTTCCCTTGCCTTTTCCCGGCAGACCTTGAAGGCCTTCTTTTCGAGCGACTCGATATCGGGCAGCGTTTTTAAATCGTCGACCGTCGCTTTTCTCAGGAGCTTTCCTTTCGCCTCCACGCCCTTGCGCCGGGAATGGGCCGGGCACTTGAACACCCTCCCCATGTCCACGCCGTGCTCCGTCTCGATGACGCAGAGGGCGTTCCTCATTAAAAACATGTGGTTCGTGTCGACGTAGTATATCTGATGGCTGTTGCGAAGCTTAACGCCAGTGATTTCCATAAGACCGTTATCCTTCCGGGGCCGTGTCAAGGGACTGTGTGGCGGTGCGGCTGTCCGGCCCTCCGTAATACAGGGAGTATAGCATTCCTTTCAGTGCTATTCGAATATTCAGATTATTGGAGAGCCCCCGTTTCAGCGCAAGCAGTATTTTCAGGACGTCGCCCACCCTCTGCCCTTCACCCAGGAACATTTCATTTAATTCAGGGTTCACGTTGACCCCGCCGCCGAGCGCGTGGACGAGGTTTTTCCTGTAGAGCCCGATGAGGATATCGACGAATGAATCAATTCCGGGGAAGGAGCGCAGCCCTTCATAGGACGGGTCGAAAATGCCTCCCCCCGACAGGAAGGTGCGGATGTGCTTGCCCATGTCGAGCACGAATTCCCGGTGCCCGGCGTCCGACATGATCCTGGCGAGGTGGACCGAGCCGGCCGAGCATGCCGCGATGAGTGCGCTCTCTCCTTCGGCAATTCCGGCGGAGACAAGGATGCGGACGATGGTATCCTCCGGGAGGGCGTAGAAGACCACCTCGACGCAGCGGGAGCTTATGGTGGGCAGCACCCGGGCCCTGCTCGAGGCCAGGAGGACCATTGACGTTGTGCCGTCGGGCTCCTCAATGGTCTTCAGCAGCGCGTTCTGGCCCTCCTCCCCGATCCTGTCCACGCCGTCGATGATGACGGCTCTCCTGCCGCCGACCGATCGTTTCGAAAGGCGGTCGATGAGCCAGCGCACCGAGCCGGGCTCCCTTCTGTCCTCGGTCCCGATAGGGATGATTCCCCGCTCGTTCGGGCCTATCCGGAGGAAGTCCGGATGCATATCCCTCTCTATCCGGGCGCAGGAGTCGCACCGGAGGCATGGCGAGGGCGTGTTTACGCAGAAGAGCGCGCTGAGAAACCGCCGCGCGATGAGCTGTTTCCCGATACCCTCGGGCCCGGTGAAGAGCATTGTCTGCGGTATTCGTCCGTTCCGCGCGAGCAGCTCGAGGCGAGAAAGCTGGGCGCGGTGGCCCTCTATCCCCGTGACGTGAAGAATCATCGGGCGGAAACCGTAACCTTCTCCCCGTCCTTCACGCCGGTAAGGCCTTCGAGGCCCCCGGCGATCTTCCCGACGATGTTCACCGCCGATGCGGGGCGTATTTCATCTCCCCGGGACGCCGGCGTTTTCCCGAAGAAGAGGCAGAGGGCGCGACCGGGGGGCCAGTAGCCGATATCGCCCTTGTTCACGACCTCCGCGCGGGTCGCGTCGAGGGGAAATTCAACGGGGATCTCGAAATAAATCTCTTCGCCCCAGGTGTTCACCTCGGCGGTGATGGGCAGGGCGGCGCTGATTTTCCGCGCGCATTCCGTTGAGGAGAACCGGCCATCCACCGTTATTCTACCGAACGTGATTCTTATTTCCGTGCTCATCGGCATGCTCCCCCTGTTCATGTTTTAAGTCGCTCACGGGCGGGATCTCACATCCGAATTCGGCCCATTGGCCTGGCTCGGAAGAGGCCCACATCCGTCCGCCGTGGAGCGCCACGATCTTCCAGCTTATGTAGAGGCCTATGCCCGAACCTTTGCGGTTCGCAAGCTCCGGGGTATGCAGCCGGGAAAATTTTCGGAAGAGATATTTCTTCTCGGATTCCGGGAACCCCGGGCCCTTGTTCCACACGGAAAGGCGAAGCCCGCTTTCGCGGTGCTCAACCGAGAGCCGCAGCCTGCCGTGCACGGTGCCGTATTTTACCCCGTTGCTCAGGAGATTGACCACCACGATCTTCATGAGGTCGGGGTCGCATTCCACGGGGCCAAGCCGTCCGGCCGGGGAGTTTTCGAATTCGACCCTGTTGGCCTCGATCTGCGGGGCGACGATCTCCACGGCAGGGTCTATCACCTCGGTCCTGAAGTCGACGGGCCGGGTTTTAAGCTGCATGGCCCCGGTCTCGAAGCGCGAAAGATTGAGATATTCGTCGCTGAGGCTGTGCAGGTATTCGGCCTTTCGCATGATGCGCTTCACGATTTCCTTCGGCTTTTCCTCCATGGCGCCGAAGTAGCCGTTGAGCAGGGTCTCGCCGAGCATGATGATCGAGGAAAGAGGGCTCTTCAGCTCGTGGGTCACGAAGCCGAGCATTTCCATGTATGCGCTGAAGGCGGCGGACAGCTGCTCGATGCGGTATGCCTTCTCCACCGCCTGGCTGAGCCGCTCCGCCATCGCCAGGTGGAGGCGTATCTCCCGTACCGAATAAGCGTCGGGACGCCTGGAACTCCGGAAAAGCAGGCCCACGGGACGGCCTTCAACCGTGAGGGGGCAGGTCATGCTGGAATGCACTCCCTCTTTTAAAAGCAGCCGGGTGGATTCGCTTTCGGGATGGGTCTTATAGTAGGTCTCTAAATTGTTGATCAGGCGCGGCATGCCCGAGCTGAACACGGCCTCGAGCGAACTTCTGGAGATGTCGGAGGAATATTCCGTGTCAAGGTACAGCGGCTCGTAGGAGGCCACAACGTAGTAGAGCCGCAGGCGCATGCTCTCGTCCTCGAGAAGGGCAACGCCGATCCGGTCGCAGGGCATGATGGAACGGGTCTCGGAAAACAGGAAGTCGATAATCGCCTTGAGGGACTCGCCCGCTGCCACCTTCCCGTTGATGCGGTCCAGAATCGAGCGTTCCCGGGCCGTGAGGGCGATGTCGGCATCGGCCTCCCCCGGTTTCAAATAATACAGTCCGTCTTTTTCGTCAGCCTTCATGTTTCGGCAGTTGTCCCGGCCCCGTATCTCAAGTCCGTGAAGGAAACGGGCAGGCACCCGAGGATGAGGACAGAAAGGAAATACACCAGCCTGCTCCGCTCCATTTCCACCTATGTGAATGAACATCAGTCATCATGTTTTTTTTCAAACATATTTTCAGCAGGGTTATCGGTATCGCGGGTGGGAGCGCCGGGCATCCCGCCCGAAAGGGAGCGGTGATTTTAAATTGACTTTTAACCTGCTTTTCATGCCTAATGAGCGTGCAAGATACACATACTGTAGAAGATACACCGCTTTGTCCCGGCTCAAATAAAAAGGAAAGAGGCGGGCATCTTGCCGGAGCCCGCGACGGCCCCTGCGGTTCGTTTCTTGCATGCGGGGTGTGCGGCCGTCGTCCCTCGCTGCCTTTCCCGGCGGCGGTCAAGCGACGCGCCGGGCGGCGCACAGGGTGATGCGGATGGAGAGAACAACATCGACATTGACCAGCCTGAGCAGGTTCAGGCTCCAGGACGAGCACCTCATCAGCGATGATCTCGTGAAGAAGGCCATCGCCCGCGCCTTCGATGAAAACCGCTGTTTTTCCTTCATTCCGGACGGAGACATTGTCACCCGGGTCGCGGCGGGCGATCCCATGGCGGTCTACCGGGAGCTCCTTATTTCCATGCGCAGCAGGATGCTGGACGACGCGGCGGGGAGCGACCAGACGATGCGGGGCCGTTTGGAGAGCGACGCGCGGTTCATGTCGCTGTTGATGGCGGCTCTCGTATTCACTCACCGGGCGCTGGCAGAGCGGCCCTTCGCCACCCTGGGGAGCCGGCGCTTCGTGATCGTGAGGGAGGAGCCGCACGCGCCCACCCTCTACCACGTATCTCCCGAGACCACGGTCCTCTCCCACGTGGGACAGGGGCCCGCGTGGCGGGAGATCCCTTCCCTGTACATCGGGTTGAAGATATTCGACGTCCTCGTCCTGGAGAGCAAGAAAAACGAACGCCGGTTCTTCGATGCCTTCCTCAGCCTTCTCGTGGTTGAAGAGCGCGCCATCGAAACAGGGTACTCGCATATAGAAACATTCACGCCAGAGGTGTCACTGGCGCTCAACGCCCTCGTGGACGAGGTGATCCGGGTCTCCGCGAGACCGGAGATCGCCTACCGGGAGATCCTTTTAAAGAGAAGGGTGAGGAGGTTCACCGAGCAGAACCGGCAGCGGATCGTGCGCATGCTCGACGCGCGCATTCGGGGCGATGAATTGAACTTCGATTACGAAGAGAACATCAAGGCCATCGAGAAGCTCGAGAAGTTTTCCCGGATCCACAAGAGAGGCGACGACGAGGGCTCCCTGAGGGAGATAGTCCGCCTGCTGGTCGCCGCGTCGGGGCACGACATACACGAGGTGAGGGACCGGGCCAACATTCTCCTGGAAAGGATTTTTTCGCCGAAAGAATTCGACGCGCCCGTCGCTTCGGTGTTCGCCACCACCCATGTCGGTTCGCCCCACGAGTTTGAATTCGACCTGGGGCCGGCAAAGGGCGCCTATTTCCTCAGGATATACAGGAACAGGGCGGCCGGGCCCTTGCCCCTCGAGAGCGATATCGATTATTTTGATATGCCGCTCGAGTATGACGGCCTGAAGAAACGGCACCGCGCGCAACACGCGTTTACCGACTACGGGCATTGTGATTTCGTTGTGTGCAGGAAGAGCCGCAGGAAAAACGACTGGCTCCAGGGGCCTGGCGCCAGCGGCAGGATCAATGTAATCCCCGACGTGAAAGGCGAGGTCGTCCTCGAGATTTTCCCCGACATACACGGGCACACGAAGATCTACTGGATGGACCAGTCATCTCATCCGGGGCTTGTTTACAACGAGCACGGCGAGGTAATCAGGCTCGGTCGCTTCTCCGATATATCGGCGCACCTTGACGACCTCAAGAGCAGGTACCATGTCACCGCGCTCTACCTCCTGGGCTGCCAGAAGCGGGGAGCCAACCGGGAAGACTGGGCCCCCCAGGCGACGTCGCCGTCCCCCTTCTCACCCATGAGCCTGGTGGAGATAGAGCCCGCCCTCGGCGGCGAAGAGGAGTTCAGGGAGCTCGTCCGGAAGGCCCACGCAATGGGGATAAAGATCATCATGGACGTGGTCCCTCACCTGAACCGCAGGAGCGACGAGCTTCCCGACCGATGCGTGGTCAAATGCTATGACGACAGTGGACGCCTGGTCACCAGGTCCTCCACCGACGGCCGGTACGGGACCTGGAACGACGGGAAGCTTTTTAATTACCGCATGTTCGAGGTGTGGGAGTGGCTCGCCCGTTCCGTGGAAACCCTCATCGAGAAGTACGACATCGACGGCATACGCTTTGACTCAGCCCACGCCGTGCCCATCATGATGAAGAAGAACAACTACCTGTACGATTACGACCGGAAGCGCTCCTCCGAGGAGATGGTCGAGGGCGGCATCATCGTCAACGACAGGGAGGACGGGCACTTCATCACCACGGGGTACTACGATTGCGCCTGCAGGGACGTCATATCGGTCCCCCTGCATTATTACCTGATGTGTTCGATCGAGAGGAAGCTCCGCGAGAGGAACAAGGTTTTTTTCATTCACGTCGCCGAGTGCTATTGGGGCCATGAGCGGTTCCTGGCGCGCGTGGGGATCATGCCCTACAATTCGGCACTGTTTAAAATCTGCGAAAATGTCATACACGGGAAAACCGACGTGCGCGAGATTTACCACCTGTACGACAACTATTTTCCCTCGGCCCTCCCCGGCGGCACGGAGATGGTGGGTATACTGGGGAACCACGACGAGAGGAGGGCCCTGAACACCTTCGGCCATCGCGGGCTCAGGGCGGCCGTTGGCCTCACCATGTTCATGAGCAACATCATACTGGATTACGAGGGCAGCGTGGAGGGAGAGGGGTGGAAGGTCTTCCTCGACAATATTTACGTCAACTGGAACCAGTTTGAATACGCCGCGCACCGCAGCGTGGAACATTTCTATCTCCAGTGGTACGAGTTTCACGGGAAGTCCAGGGGGAAGGGATATCTGCTCTGGGCAAATAACAACCACGTGACCGCCTCGGCGAAATTCACCGCGGAGGGCGCCTGGATAGGCGTGTTTAACTTCGCCGAATCGAACCAGGCGGCGGCCATCCAGTTCGACAACCCCGTGCTCCCGATCTCGGACGACGCCTATTACCGCGTCGTGGACGTGGTCTATTCGCCGATCACCGGCCACTACAGCTATTACACCGGAAGAGAGCTGAAGACCTCGAGGATCAACACGATAGTTTCCTTTACCGACAGGATAAAGCTCCTCAGGCTCGAGAGGCTCGATGACGCGGGCGGACACGTGCCGGATTTTACGCGCGATTCCTTCTTCAGGCTCTGCGCCATATCGCACGGCGAGCACTTCAAGGCAAATTTTGTCTTTCGCGAGTTGAGCTCCCGCGCATCGGAATTCGACTCCTTTGCGGATTATATACTCTCCGGCCTGTCTGACCTCCTCTGGGACAGTCACCGGTACTTTCTGGAGCTGGGCCTGAAGCGGGCCCTGTTCCACCTCGTCAAGACGGGTACGCTCGCCGCGGCCACCGCGCTCAATTACGTCGAAAGGCTCGCCTCGCACGCCGATGCCCGCCTGCGCTCTCTCGGGGAATCGCTCGTCTTTCACAACAAAAGGGACTCGCTCGTGTTCATGTCGGCGGAGGCCGAGCCCTTTTCGAAGAGCGGCGGCCTCGCCAACGTGGTCTACGAGCTTCCCCGGGATCTCGCGAAGCTCGGAGAGGATGTTTACGTGATCACGGGACTGTACCGTCACGGCGACGAGAACTCGATGAGGAAGATGAACGAGGCCCGGGAACGGCATGGCGTGCAGTATACCGGGAAAACCGTCGGTTTCAAGATCATGGACACGCACTACGAGGTGGGCGTCTACCGCTGCGTGGTGGACGGCGTCACGTATTTCCTGCTTGATCATCATGAATTTTTCGACGGCCTCTACTGGGGGATCACGTCGCAGGAGAAGCTCCGCCGCAGGATTGCGTTCGCGCGCGCCTGCGCGGAGATCATCGTCAGCTTCGGCCTTAAACCGCTCTTCACGTTCAGCAACGACGCCTACACGGGGCTCTTCAACGGCATCGTGCGCAGCGACCACGTGTACTCCTCCAATCCCAATTTTTCGAGGACCACCTTCCTCCACGTGATCCACAACGGCGGGTGGCAGTACTTTGACTCCTATCACCGCTGGGAGAAGGGATTCGACCTCTTCCACCTTTTCAACCTTCCTTCCTGGCGTGCGGCCGACTTTGCCGATCCTGTCCACCCCGACCGCCTCAACTGCATGGCCTCGGGCGTGCGGTTTGCCGACAGGGTCATAACGGTAAGCCCCACCTATGCCAGGCAGATAGAATACGCGTGCGACGGAATGGAGGGGATTCTCTCGAATGTCATCGGCATAAGCAACGCGATCGGACAGGACTTCACGCCGCGCCTGCAGGCCGGTTTCAAGAAGTCCGGCTTTGTGAATCGGCATTACCCAGACCTGCTCGAAAGGGCACGGGCCGATGGCGACCTCGGCGCGCGGATCTCTCGCCGGTATCCGGAGATACTGGAGGGGGAGAAGGCGCTGCGCGCCATCGCGGACCCCGTCCGCCGCTCCTGCGCCGTGAGGCTTCGAAACAAACTCCTGCTGCAGATACAGAGGAACCTGAAGGTGGACCCGGACCTCGTCATGGTCGCCATGATACACCGCATCACGGAGCAGAAAGGATTTCAGCTGCTCCTGGAGGCCTCCGAAGGGCTGTTCAGGCACCTGGGGTTCCAGGCCGTGATCGGCGGATCGGTGTCGTCCGGGGACAGTAGAGGCGAGGAGATCGCGCACGGGCTCCACATGGCCGGCCAGTATTACCCCGAGCGCGTCTGGGTGGGATTCGGCTTTCAGGACATTTACGCCCCCCTGCTCAGTTCCGACCTTTTCTGCATGCCCTCGATGAACGAGCCCGGCGGCATTTCCCAGCTCGAGGCGTTTGCGGCGGGATGCCTTGTGATCGCGCGGGCGACGGGCGGGCTCCGGGATACGGTATTCCCGATCGTTGTCAAGGGGGAGGAGGTGGGAGGGAACGGTTTTCTCTTCTCCGACTACAGCGCCGCCGCTTTTTACAATGCTATGGAAAGGGCTTATGCGTTTTTCACATCGGGGAGCGAAGATCTCATATACCGCGCGCGCGTCAATGCGGAGCGGTCAGTTTATTTCTGGGACAAGCCGGCGAAAAGGTATGTCGAGGAGATATACGGGATCAAGGAGATAATACGGGTGATCGGCCGCACGGATGAGGGCCGGGGGACGCGTCGAGCGGCTCCGCCGGTCCAATAGGGAACAGGCGCACGATGGTGATGTTTCGTACAGGGGGTGTGAGGGATGCGGATGAAGGGGAAAGGGAATCTCATGCCTGGTGGGCCTGACATGCTCAGCCGGGTTCGATCCATTCCGGTCCGATGGGTGGTCCTTTTCGTTCTCGCGGTCGCCGTGTCATGCGGGTCGGTAATCGAGACGGAAAAGGGCTCGGTAAAAAGCGTGATGAACAGCATGGACGGAGAACCGGTGGTTCCGCGGAAGGCAAACCGGATCTTCGTCCCTGACTTCTCAAACCGCAGCGGCAGGGAATCAATACAGACCCTGCTCACCCTGAAGCTGAGGAAATTCATCTACAGCGGCGGCCGCCTCGCGCTTGTCGAATCCCGGGAGAACGCCGACCTTCTGCTGCAGGGAGAGGTGACGTCATTCACGATAGAGCCCGTGCAATACAGCGTCATCGGCGATTCCGGTCAAGAAGAGGATGCGCATGGCCGCCAAGGTGACTCTGACGGACGCGAGCCGTGGGAAGGTGATTTTCCTTGGCAAGAGCGTGCAGGCCTTCGAGGAGTACTCCGACAATGTTCCGCCGGTCGTCACCGAGGAAAGCGCCAAGGAAAAGATAATTGACGCCTTAGCGCAGAGGATCACCGCCCAGGTGGAGAGCGGATGGTATACGGAGCTCATGACTCCCGAGGAGCGGGGAAAGTGAAAGATGCCGACGGTCCGGTACCCCACGCCGAAGCAGCTGTCCGCGGACCTGAACGCCGGTCCTCCCGAGAGCATCTATCTCTTCATGGGAGAGGAGGAGGGCGAAAAGGAAAAATACATTGCGAAGATGAAGTCCATGCTTTTTTCGGGCGCCGGTGATGCGGCACAGCATACCGGGCGCTTCCACATCGAGTTCGATGAATTGATGAAGGCCGCTGACTTCTGCCTTTCCCAGTCCATGTTCTCGGCAAAAAAGCTTTGCGTGATGCTGAACATCGAGCGAATCCATTCCGGCTCGCCCCACCTGGCGCTTTTCCGCGAATTGCTGCGTGACCTTCCCGACCATACACACCTGGTGATGACGACAGCGGAAAACAAGGTTCCCGCGTGCGTCGACGTGGAGTCGCAGGCCAGGATCAGGATTTTTCAATTCTGGAAGCACTTCGAGCGGGACCTTGCCGCCTACGCGTCCCGCCGGCTCTCGGAATCAGGCGTGGGTCTCGACGCAGACCTCGTCTCCCTGCTCGTGGAGCTCTCCGGGCGGAGCGTAAAGGTATTAGACGATGCCGTTGAGAGGATCAAGAGCTTCAACGCGGACAAGGCGATGACGCGCGAGGCTCTCCTCGATATCATCGCCGACGAGCGGAGCGCGACGCTTTTTGAGTTCAGCGATGCCCTTTTTCGAGGGCAAAAGCGGGCCCTTGACCTTTTGAAAAAACTGCTTGAAAATAACTGGAACGAGTTTTTAATTTTAAGCCATCTCGTGAGACAGACGGAGCATGTGGAGCGTTTCCACGCCCAGGCGCGGGATGGCATCGACCCTGATGAATCACTGCGAAGGATCGGCGTCCCGGCGCGCAGGAGAAACGACATGATCGAGTGGGCGCGGAGAAACCCCCCGGAAAAAATAAAGGCCCTTTTCCCAATGCTGCAAGAGGCGGATGCCGCCCTGAAAAGCCCCCGGCCGTCCCGAAGCATGGTCGCCCACCCGCTCTTCGAGCTCGCTGCGGCGTTGGTCGGGGAACGAGAGGAAGGCGGGCCGTAGGCATACGGCGGCGCCGGCGAGTCATGGATTATCTGGAAGTAATTGAAAGCAACCGGGCGAAGTTCCTTCGATACAACGAGCTGAAACTGCAGAGGTTCCAGCAGCTTATACCATCGGTGAACATGCGGCGGGCCCTCAACGCCCTTCCCTGCCTCCTGACCGTGAACAGCCCGAAGCTCCCCGGGTATGTGAAAGGCGAGGTGCCCCTGGGCGTATGCGGGTACGTTCCGGACGAGGACACCAAAAGATACATCCGGGGAAAGTACCCCGGCGTGAGGTTCGACCTGGTGACGAAATATCCCTATGTCGAGATGCTGGCGGTCATGGGGAGCGTGGGGACCGTCGCGTACAATAAAAAGTCGGACTTCGACTACTGGGTGTGCGTGGACATGCGCCGCATCACCGCGGAACAGCGCGCGCTTTTAAAAGAGAAAGTCGAGGCGCTGCGGGCGTGGCTCACGGCCGAAATAGAAGTCCCCGTGCACCTGTTCCTCAATGATGTGGGGAGCATCAAGAACAATATCTTCGCTGAGGACGAGGAGGAGCGGTTCGGCTCAACCGTCGGAACGGTGCTCAAGGACGAGTTTTACAGGAGCTCCATAATCATCGCCGGTAAGATACCCTTCTGGTGGGTGATCCCCAGTTTCGTGCGGGACGCGGAGTACGAGGATCTGTACGCCTCGCTCCCTGAAGAGAAGCGAGCGGAATACCTCGATTTCGGTAACCTGTTCGAGATTTCCCGCGAGGATTTCCTGGGAGCGGCGCTCTTCCAGATCATCAAGTCCCTGGGCAATCCCTTCAAGTCGATAATAAAGATCGGAGTCCTCGAAAAGTACATCTTCGGCAAGGGGGACACCCCCCTGCTCAGCCAGAAGATAAAAATGAACATCCAGAGGGGAAATCTCGAGAACACGATTGCCGATTCCTACCTGCTGATGTTCAAGGAGCTCTACGATTACTACAGCGGCGCCCTGGAGGACGCCGGCCTCATGAATATTCTCAAGCAGAACCTCTACCTAAAGGTAGACCCGCAGATCTCGAAATACGCGGGGATAAAGGACAAGAAGAACATCCCGTATAAAGTGTCCGTGATGTCGGCCTATGTCAGGGAATGGGGATGGAGCCTGAGCGACATCAGGGACCTTGACAACTTCAATGAATGGGACTACAGCAAGGTGATGGCCTTCTGGGACAGCGTGAAGAAGTTCATGCTGCTCAGCTACCAGAAAATAGGGGCCCACCTGCCCTCGCTGAAGCTGGAAAAGAAAATCTCCGAAACCGATTTCATGCTGCTCAGCAGGAAGATTAAAACGAACTTCACCCGCGAGGCCGACAAGATTGACAATTTCATCACCTTCAAGGACACCCCGTCCGAGTCCATCCTCTACATAGAACCGGTGAGCCGCGGGATCGAAGAGGAGGAGTGGAGGCTCTTCAAGCGGATAAAGAGCGAAAAGGACGCATTCAGCACGACCACGCTGCGGATCGAGAAGAACCTGGTGAAGCTCCTGGTATGGATGGCGGTGAATCAGATTTACGACCCAGTCTTCTCGCGCCTGAATATCCAATCCGGATATTCGAGGATCAATCAGACCCTGGTGAACGAGCTGCTCAACAACATTACCGGGCTTTTCTCCGGCGAGCGCATACGCGTGCGGAACAACTACTTCCTGAGCCCGGCCTTCAACCTGGTCAACATGGTGATAATAAATTTCAACAGGGAAAACCTTGATTCCATCCAGGGGATTTTCCACCTCTACTACACGAGCTGGGGCGAGTCATATTTGAAAGAGTACTCCGCCGAGGAGGACCTGGCGCGCATCCTTCTCGCCGTCGTGCGCGGCGGACTGGTCCTGAGGAAAAATTTCGACGGCTATTGCATTGTCAACACCCCGGAACCCTTCAAAAAGCTCTACAAGCGCATATCCGCGGTATTCAGGGAGGCCTACGGGTTTCTTGTCGAGGGCGGGAGCTCCGGGGACGCCCGCTTTGTCGCCTCCCTGGGGGACAAGTTCATCATGGTATCGAGGGAGGGGGGAGAGGTCACCGCGCATATATACCCGTCGCTCGCGAGGATACTGGCGGCGCTCACGATGAGGCCGCGCGAGCAGGTCCGGTATTTCTTTTCCGGCGAAGAGGGCCCGCTGACCACCCTCGCGCTCGTTTACGGAGCCATGCAGCGGAACTCGGCAACCGTGGTGTACGAGGAGAACAGGGACCCCATGACCGTTTACGTGATGAACGAAAAGGGCAACCTGTTCGTGTTCATGAAAAGCCAGAGGAAGAAAGACCTGACCCTCATACACTGCTATGAATTCTGTAAAAACGCTCTGAAAAGGGTAAACGAGAAGAGCGGAGGCGCGCAGGTAGACTCGCAGAGGGTGAAATTCTACGGCCTTAAAACGGACAAGATGGGAAAAGTCACCCTGACCGATGAAACCCGGGTCGTGGAAGATAAGTACCTGCGGCACACCAGGAGCTCGCCCGCCCTAGTCGCAAGCGTATCGAGGCACATGGCGGAAGAGTCATTCTATAATGTGCTCTTCCCGGACAACGTTTCCTCGGGTTTCATGTCCATCAAGGAGCTCGGCAGCGTGATGGAAAAAATGAAAGAACTCCGCGTAAGCGGCGTCCCGGTGAGCGGGATCTTCAGGGACCTGTTTTTTACCGACCTGCTGGATGAGGATTTGCGCTGGGGTTCGACGCTTTATTTCCTGGAAAAATACAAGCTCGAGCTCCTGGTCGACCGCGCCTAGGCGCCCCGCGCGGTCAGTATTCGGAGCCGGGAAAGTTGTTCCTGAAAAACTTCACCTTCCTCTTTTCCTTTTCGATGGCCGACTTATCGAGGGTGCCCTTTTCAAGGGCTATGTCAAGGAGCTTGACGGTATCGTCATCGTAGCGCTCCTTTGACTTCTGGTCCCTCGGAGGCTTGGCCGCGGCTTCCTTTTCAATGTTTTTTATTTTTTCATCGATGAAGTCCTGGGTGAGTATCGGAATGTCCTCGTCGTCTATCTCCTCGATTTTCTCCTTCGCTGGAGAAGGGCGGGCCTTTTTGGCGCGGGCCTTGCGCGGTTCCGGCTTGCCCGGCTCAACCGGTTTTTCGTCCTCCGGCTTCCGATCCTCTATTTCGTCCACCAGGTATTCGGGCGGGTTCTCGATCTTGAGCTCGAGCAGCTTGATCCTTTCGCCAAGGAGAATGTTGATCTGCTTTTCTATCGAGAGAAAGATCGGTGTCGTGAAGGACTTGTTTTTCTGGAGTGATTTCTCCATCCTCCGCAAATCCTTTATGTCGCTGTCGATTGACTCGATCTTTTTAAGCACATGGACGACTTTCATACGTGGCTCCTTGGCGTATGGTTAGCGCCTCCGCGGCCGGTCACCCCGGTCAACACCCTCGCAGGAGGATCATTAATGAATTTAAACAGGCTTAGAATAAAGTCAATTATCTTATTGTCGCCGGGAAAAAATTTGAGGAGGGCGCCGGGAACTTTCCCCTTTCGGGGACGATTGAATTAGAACGCGGACCGGCCGGGCCTTCGAAATGCGGCGCCGAGGGATAAAATTCAAAAAATGATCGTGCGGTCCTTTTCCACCGAGAATTCGGTGTGGCAGTAGGGGCAGTGGTAGGCGCCGCCCTTCTTGACGCGTATCAGCCCCTTGCATTCGGCGCATTCGACGATGAGCGGGCTTTCGAAGTCGCTTGCCCCTTCCTCGGCCTGGGAGGCAGCGGAGGGTTCCAGCGGGGCTTTAAGGTCGGCCGGGGGGCTCCGGCCGGCGCCGTGTAACCCCTTTCCTTCTGCTGTTCCAGGACGCGCATGGCCTCGTCCAGGTCCGTGGCGAGGGAGAGCACCTTGTCGAACCCGAGCAGCTTGTAGAGCGCGAGTATTTCACCGGACAGGCCGCTTATGACGAACGAGCCGTTCCTCGACGAGAGCTTTTTCTGTATGTAGAGCATGACGCCGATGCCCTCGGAGCTTACATGCTCGAGGTTCGCGGCATCGAATACCAGGTGATGACTTCCCTTTTCCAGAAGTTTGTCTATGTATTCCTCGAAGTCCCGGCTCGTGGCCGTGTTAAGCGGGCCCTTGATCTCGATTACCGAGACGGCGCCGTCAGATACTTCCCGGTGGTTGATGAAAAGCATGGTCTTCCTCTCACTTCACGATGGGTATGGCGTCCCTGATGCCGCGGGCATCATCCTCCAGTGCGCTCAGCTCCCGGGACAGCTCGTGCAGAACGGGGAGGGCTGCGCGGCGCCCAAAGGCCGGCCCCCGGCCGGGCGGAACGATGCCGCCGACTTCAAGCGCCGGTACGCGAGAAGGGTCGTTGCCAGGCTTGCGAAAAGGGACATCGCCAGGAGCGCGGCGAGAAGTATCGCGCTCTCGAGAAAATGGGCGCCCAGAAACCTGTAGACCCTGTCCTTGCCGAGAATGATGTTCATGGTGGCCATGGGCTTGCCGCCGTGGAAAACGGCGCGCGTGATGAGCCAGCCGGGCCTGTCTATGCCCGGATATAAAAAGCGCTTGATGAGCTTCCGCTGGTCCCGGCTGAAAGGGATCCTCTTGCCCATGATGTTGTAGTCGAGAACGAGTGCCTCCTTCCCGTTCCTCTGCAGGGGGAGCAGGATGAGGTCACGGTTGTATGCGAACTCGTTGGTCGCGATGTTTCCTTGAAGCGCCTCTCGCGCCGCACTGTCTGAATGCATTGCTATCGTCCCGTCCGCAAGGACGAGAAATGTTTCCATGCCCTCGTCGCCGCCGGCCTTTTTCCGGGCAAGGCCCTCGAGTGTCGAGAAATCTTTTCCGCCGTAGCTGAGCTCGGCGACGCCCGCCAGGGCCTCCACCATGCTTGAGTAGTGCGTGCGCGTGTTCTGCTCTATGTCGCGAACGCCCTTCTTCCCCGCGTACAAAAGATATCCCGCCGCCGAGGCGCACGCGCACATCGTGAACAGCGCGAGGGCGGAGAAGAACAGCCCGCTGGGGAATTTTATGTTATCCGGGATGGACATTGCTCACTGAATATTCCGGGTCTCCGGGGTATTACCTATCTTATCGGAACGGTCCCGCATTTAGTATACAGGATTTTGGGTCGAAACGCGCCCGGGAACAGCCTTTCAGTAGCGGGCGTCTGACGAAACGGCATTCGGCGTCGCAGGCAGGCCCGCGCCCATTTTACGGTTGCCTTGAAGGTGCCGGCGGTGATAATGGGACCGGCGTGGGAAGGAAGGATAGGGAGCCAGCGATGCAGGTGCCGGCTGAAAGCGGCCTTGAAATGATCGAGGAATGGGACTGGGAGACGGCCCGGCCGACGGGACGCGCCGTACTGCGCCGGCAGGCCCACAGGGAAGGCATTCCCCACGAGGGAGTCCACCTCTGGGTAGTGCGGACCTCCCATGGGCGTGTTGAGGTCCTCTTCCAGCACCGCGCCGGCGACAAGGAGCTCTTTCCCGACTGCCTCGACATAACGGTGGGCGGCCACGTGACATACGGTACGGCGCGGAACAAGATACAGAAAGAGGCGTACGAGGAGATGGGAATAACGCCGGAGGAGGAGGACCTCGTCGACCTGGGCTATTTCCGCTACGAGGAGAGGGACGAGCGCCATTTTCACAGGGAGTTCCAGAGGGTGTACCTGCTGCTGGACCAGAGGGAACTCAACGGGTACGCGTTCACCGACGGCGAAGTGATAGGCGTCTGCGCGGTGCCGCTGGATGACCTCGAGCGCCTCCTCCTGGCCGATTTCACCTTTACCGCCGAGGCGTACGACGGGAAGGCCCCCTTCGAGCGGAGGCTCTCGCGCAGGGACTTCCACCCCCTGCTCTTCGCCCCGTCAATGAAGGAATACATGCGTGTTGTGTTCCGGGCGGTCCGAGAGCTGGCGGAACGGGGCGTGGTCACGGCGCGGATGCCGTCGCCAGCGCCGTAGGGCGCCCACGACGCGCGGCCTTCGGGAACGGCAAGTCATGGAAGGCACGGTCAGAGAGATCACTTACCGGGACGCGCTGGACCTGCGGGACCCGGTGTTCATAGACGTGCGGGCCCCCGTGGAGTTCGCCTTGGACCACATCCCCGGGTCCGTCAACATCCCGTTGTTCGACAACGCCGAGCGGGCCCTCATCGGCACCATGTACCGCGAGCAGGGCAGGGAACCGGCCCTCATACAGGGCGCGCGGATCGCGGGCACCAGGCTCTCGGACTTCGTGCGGCGGATCGTGGAGCTCAAGGGGCGGGACATCGTCATCACCTGTTTCCGCGGCGGCATGCGTTCCACCACGCTCGCGTCGCTGCTCTGCTCGGCCGGGCTCGGCGTGCTCAAGCTGAAGGACGGCTACAAGGGCTACCGGAGGTACGTGAGGGAGCGGGTCGAGGGGCTCGAGGTCGCGCCGCCGCTGTTCGTGCTCCACGGCCTCACCGGCACGGGGAAGACCGCGATCCTCAGGCGGCTCCAGAACGCCATAGACCTGGAGGGGTTCGCCGGGCACCGCAGCTCGCTTTTCGGCGGGATGGGGCTCGAGCGCAGGACGCAGAAGATGTTCGAGAGCCTGCTGGTGGCCCGGGTCGACGAACTCCGGGCGGCGCCTTTCGCGGCGGTCGAGGGCGAGTCGCGCAAAATCGGCGACATACACCTCCCTTCCCGGATGCTGGAGCACATGAGGAGCTCCCCGGCCATCCTCGTTACCGCGTCCATGGAGCGGCGCGTGGAGACGCTTTTAAAAGAGTACGCGCCGAGCGCCGGCACGGCGGAGGTCGAGGCGATCCTCGGGGTGCTCGCGCCGCGGGTCGGGCGTAAAACAGCCGCCGCCCTGGGGGATCTGTACGGCAGCGGCGACCTGGGCGGGTTCGCGGCGATGCTGCTGGAAAAATACTACGACCCGCTGTACGGCCGCGGCCTGGAAGCGATGGAATTCATCGCGCGCGTGGAGAACAGCGATACCGCCGAGGCGGCCCGGCTGGTGCGGGACGCAATCGAGCGGCACCTGGCGGCCGGAGGCGGGTAATTTTCTTGACATCGGAAAAAAATTCGAATATAAAGTTTCAAGGTCCGCACACACAAAACCGAAGGGCCATGAAAAAAACCATTCTCGGCGCCGCGCTCGCCGGAGCGCTTATGATGCCGCACGCGCACCTTTACCCGCAGGGCGCGAAAGCGGCGAACGTGGCTATCTACCACGTCGACGGCAAACGTTCCGTCCTGTACGGCCTTTTAAAGGATCTGCCCAGGGGCGGCGTCCTTATACTGAACTTCACCTCGGTCTATTGCAAGCCGTGCAGGAAGGAGATCCCCGAGCTCGCGCGCATCGCCGCGACGCACCCGGGCAGGGTCATGCTCATCTGCCTGTATGCCGAGACTGGCGACCCGGTTCGGGAGAGCGCCTCCTCGCTGGGCGTGCTCCCCAACGCCTACGTCGACCCCCTCTCGTCGGTCCAGGCTGAATTCAACGTGAAAAGCTACCCGGTCACCGTGCTGATTGCCGGCGACGGCGCCATGCTCGGGCGGTTCGAGGGCTATACGGAGAAGAACGTGCGGGTTATAGAAACAATAACGGGAGGAAAGTAAAATCTTCGAGAATACTGTAAACGGTTCAACCAGCCAAGAAATTCAGCAGCCTGGGCTTCAGGGTCGTGGTTTCAACGCGATAGGTGGATTGCCGTCTTTCGGATTTCGATGATATTATCCTGGGGAATTTCATCCGGCCGGATAAACGGGCGTATAGAAATTTCGCCTGCAGTGCCGTAATCCGCTGGTTGAAAAACCGGGTTTGTCGGGAGACAAAAAATATCGCTTTACAGGATTGACATTTCATCAGAGAAAGAATAGCTTTAAAGTCTGGAATGCGTGGCAAGGTTCGATAATCGTCGTTAACAATAAAACAAGGAGATAGACGGCTATGAAGAGACGCGCAGTGTGGAGCATCGCGGTCCTTTTTGTCCTTTCCGCCTGCGGCGGCGGGGTGCAGTACCGCGACGCGGCCGCGGACAAGGGCTCCCGCGAGTGGGGCCCCAAGGAGATAAAGATGACCGTGAACACCATGGTCACCTCGATGTACAACTACCTCAAGGACGAGTACAAGAAACCGGCCTTCATCGAGGTGCGCAACTTCAGGAACAAGACCTCCGAGCACATCGACACCAAGATGATCACCGACGAGATCTCCACGAACCTCATCAAGAAGAGGATCAAGTTCATCGACCAGTCGCTCACCGAGGACGCCGTGAAGGAGATGGAGAAAGGCATGACGGGCCTCATCGACCCCGACAGCGCCATCCCCGTGGGGATGCTGAAGTCGCCCAACCTCTACCTCACCGGCGACATCAGGGATAACGTGAGGACCGTGGGGGGCAAGTCGGTGCAGTACGTCGTGGTGACCATGCAGCTCGTCAGCCTCACGACGAACGTGGTGGAATGGCAGGACAGGCAGGAGTTCCTGAAGGCCGCGAGCAAAACCAAGGTTTCCTTCTGACAAAGAACCGGGAAGGTGATGTGCATGGGTAAAAAAACGGCTGTTGTGCTGATGTGCTTTCTCGTCCTTGCGGCGGCGGGCTGTACGGCGAACTACAACAAGGTGCTGAAAGACTCGGAGACCATGTTCTACTCCGGCAAGTACAAGGACGCCGCCAGGACGCTGCTCCCCTCCGTCAACCGGTCGGGCAAGGACCAGCTCCTGTTCATGATGGAGGCGGGCCTCATGCTCCACGCCGCAGGGGACTTCGAAAACAGCAACAAGGTGCTCATGGAGGCGGGGAAGCTCGCCGACAGGATCGCCGTGAGCGTCAGCAAGGAGGCGGCCTCGCTCTTCCTGAACGAGACGGTGACCAATTACCGGGGCGAGGACTTCGAGCGCGTGCTCATACACATGTACCTGGGCGTCAACTTCCTGATGCTCAAGAAGCCCGACGATGCGCGCGTTGAGTTCAAGAGGGTCAACGACCTGCTCCGCGACATAAACGTGAGCACCGGCAGGGAATACAAGCAGAACCTGATGGCCAAATACCTGACGGCCATCGCCTTCGAGATAATCGCAGACCGGGACAAGGACGTGAACGACCGCGAGTTCGCCTACATCGAGTACAAGCAGATACTTGAGCTCGAGCCGCGCCTGGCGATCGTTTACCGCGACCTCCAGAGGCTGGCAAAGCAGCTCAACGACATGGAAGACTATAACAAGTGGGTCGGGCAATTCGGCAGGAGGGACTATATTCCTGCCAATGCCGGCGAGTTCGTGATGATCTTCCAGGCGGGACAGGGCGCCGTGAAGGTTTCCCGGGGGTCCCTCCTCTCGGACCAGGCCATGGCCGCGAGCATCAGGGTGGCCCTGGTCGGCATGCCGCTCCAGGCGGGGGTAACCACCGCGGCGGTGGTGGCATCGCTCAATTCGGCGGAGCACCCCATCCCGAGATTCAAAAGGCGGTCTAACAAGGTCGACCACCTGGTGATCAACATCGAGGGGCGCGACATCGACAGGACCTACGAGATGACCGATGTGGAAACGACGGCGGTCAAAAACCTCGAGGACGACTACGGTCGGCTCTATACCAAGGTGGCCGCCGGCATCGCGGTGAAGGCGGTCACGGCCGTGGCGGCGGGGATCGCGGCTAAAAAACTAGCGGAAAACAGCAAGAAGATGGGGGGCTATGCCGGCCTCATAGGAGCGGTGGTGGGAATCGGCGTGGGAGCGGGCCTGGTCAGCCAGATAAAGCCGGACCTGCGTTGCTGGCATACCCTGCCGGCCAATTTGCAAGTGGGCCGCATTTTCCTTCCGCCGGGGGTTTACAAGGTTACCATCAAGTTCATAGGCCAGGCGGGCAACGAGGTCTATCCAGGCATAGAGAACAGCGTTGAAATAAAAAAGGGCGAAAAAGTATTTTACAACTACCGCACCCTGTTCTGATACTGGTCCGTGCGGCGTAATGGCTTGTAGCGGCATGGACCCTCAGGGCATGGAATGAATGACTTCCCCATGAAAAATAGCACGGGAGAGGATACCGCCTCTCCCGTCCCTTCTTCATTTGACCTGCTCAACAGCCTCAACAACCCGGCATGTATCGTCGGCCTGCACGGCGACGTGCTGTACGCGAACGGCCCTTTTAAACGGCTCTTCGAGGACGGCTCGGGCGACATGGGCCTCGATCTCTCGCACCCGTTCTTCCCGGAATACCGCCGGAGGATCGCCCTCGCCTACATCCGCGCGCTCAAGGGCAGCGAACGGCAGTGCTTCGTGGTGATGCGCTCATCGGACGGCAAGAGGTTCCCGGTCGAGATTTACCTCTTCCCCCTCTTCGAGGATAACGCGGTCGCTTCGATCCTGGCGTTCCTGAGGCCCGTGAGCGATGACAGGCTCGCCTCTTTCGACCAGCCGACGGCGGCGCTCCTGGACCAGGAGGGGGAAAGACGCGAGACGTCCATCATGGAGTTTTCCCCCTTCCCGATCATACGCATCGACAGGACCGGGGCCGTCATTGACGGGAGCGCGTCCCTGGAGACCTTCTTCGGCTACAGCCTGGAGGATTTTCAGAGAAAGAGGAACACCCTTTTCAGGTCGGTCTCCCTCTATGATTTCGAGCGGATCAGGAAGGCGATGGCGGACATCTACGCCGGGACCGCGGCGTTCAAGCGGCTGGGGGAGATAAAAATACTCGTCAAAGACAGGCAGGTCCGGTGGGTCAACGCCGTTCTCTATCCGGCAACGACGGACAGGGAGGTATGGGCGGTCGACGTGATACTGGAAGACATCAGCAGGATCAAGGAGCTCGAGCACAAGCTGGGCCTCATGAACAGGATCCAGATCGTCGGCGATCTCACCAAGGGAATCCTTCACTCCTTCAACAACCTGATCAGCGTGATCGTGAGCAGGACGCAGCTCCTGCTCCAGATCACCGAGAAGGACATGGTGATGGAGGGGCTCAAGGTCATAGACAAGACCGCCGGCGACATCGTGAAACAGATCCGGAGGGTCGAAGACTTCATCGGGGAGGGGGAAGGTCTCAAGGGGTACGAGGTGGAAGACCTGATCGATGTCGTCGAGGACGCCATAGAGTTCGCCAAGCTCCATTTCAAGGTGGAGAACAAGGAGAAGAAAAGGAGCGTTAAAATAGAGCGCCGCTATTTCTGCCTGGTGGACGTCAAAGCAGACATCCGGATACTCAGGGAGATTTTCATCTCGATGATCTTCAAGGTTTCATCGGGCCTTAAAAAAGAGGGGACCATCAACATCCTCCTGAAAGAGGACGGCGCCGTGACCCTGACGGTAATGATGAAAAAAGGCGAGGAGGCCGGCCCGGAACGGGATGATTTTTTCAGCTCGGCGGTCTTCTCCGATATAGACATCCGGCGTATCGCGGAGAGGTTGAACATAAGGATATTCGAGGAGGAGTCGCCGAATTCCTTCGCCATAAGGGCGGTGCTGCCCGCGTCGATGGTTGTGATGAAGGGAAAGAAAGAGCCGGACACCGTGGAATACAGGCTCAGGGACCATGACATCATAATCGTCGAAGATGAAAAAACGCTGCAGGAGATCCTGTTCGAGCTCTTCGATTCCATGGGGAACAGGGTTTTCGTGTGCGACAACGGAGAGGACGCGCTTCTGGAGTTCAAGAAAGGCGGATACGACGTGATTGTCACCGATTACGGCATAAAAGGGATCACCGGAATAGAGCTTGCAACGCGCGCAAAGGAGATCGACGAAAGAGTGGTGACCGTGCTCCTCTCCGGGTGGATGCTGAGCGACCTGAAATCATACAAGAACGTGGTGGACGTGTTCCTGCCCAAGCCCTTCAAGCTGGATGACCTTATAAAAGAGATCTCGAAAACAATACAGGCCCGGGTGAAGTGATCACACTACCCGGCTCATCCTGGCCAGGTCCTCTTTCTTCCCAAGCACCACGAGAATGTCCCCCGCGCCGAGCGTTTCCTGCGAGGTTGGGTTGAAAATCATTTCACCCGAATTCTTCCTTATCGCGACGATTATGACACCGTAGTCCTTACGAAGGCCGCTTTCGACAAGGTTCTTTCCCACCAGGGTTGAGTTTTCCTTGATGCGCGCCTCCTCCATGACAAGGCCCAGGTGCTTGTCCATGAGGGCTATGTCCACGAAGTCCACCACTGTGGGGCGTATGAGCACCTGGGCCATCCTTTTCCCGCCCAGCAGATAGGGAAGGACCACGCGCGTCGCGCCCGCGCGAAGGAGCTTCTCCTCGGATTTTTCGTCCGATGCGCGGGAGAGTATGAAAATGTCGGGACGGATCCCTTTCGCGGTGAGCGTGATGTAAACGTTGTCGGCGTCGGAATGGACGGCGGGAACGATTCCCCGCGCGCTGGAGATGCCCGCCTTGAAGAGCGCTTCCTCGGAAGTGGCGTCCAGGGGCACGTGGAGGATCTTTTCCTTCTCGAGCTGTACGGCGGTCTTGGGGTCGTTCTCGATGACCACGTAGTCTATCCCGTGGGCGAGGAGCTCGCGGCAGATGAGGCTCCCGATCCTTCCGAAACCGCAGATAATATAATGGTTTTTCAGCTGAGATATCTGCTTTTCCAATTTCATCCTCCCGAAGGTCTTGGATATCTCCCCCTCGACGAACATGCGGATGACGTTTCCGACCGTGTAGGCAAGGGTGGCGGTGCCGATGATTATGATGACCACGGTAGCCATCCTTCCATAGACGGAAAGAGGCTTGACCTCGCCGAAACCCACCGTGCTGATTGTGATGAGGGTCATGTAAAAAGAGTCGAAGAAGGGCATGTCCTCGATGATGTGATAGCTGAACGTGCCGAAAACGATGGTGCCGAGGAGCAGAAGGATGGAGACGCGAAATTTCCTGAAATCCATGAGAAAGAGAAATACGTCGCGGATAGTGGTTGTCAAACACTATTAGCGCGTTCTATGATGGAAGGCGACGGAATGAAAACAGGGGGATCTGAAATACATGGCGGTATCCTTGGCGGGTGACGTCGCGGTCATACTTCTCCTCACCATCGCGGTCATGTTCCTGTTTATCCGGTTCCGGATACCCGCGGTTGCGGGACTTCTGCTGACGGGCATACTGACCGGTCCCCACGGCCTCCGCGTCATAGATGCCACCTCGGAGGTCGGCGTCATCGCCGAGGTGGGGATCGTGCTGCTCCTGTTCACCATCGGCATGGAATTCTCCTTCCGGACCCTGTTTCTCATGAAGCGTGCGGTCCTCGCGGGAGGGGCCTTCCAGGTGGGATTGACGCTGGCGGGCACGTTTCTTGCCGCGAAGCTGTTCGGCCTTTCCGCCCCCGAGGCCCTGTTCGCGGGTTTTCTGGTGTCCCTCAGCAGCACGGCCATAGTGCTCAAGGCCCTTCAAGACAGGGCGGAATTGGACAGCCTCCACGGCCGGACCACGCTCTCGGTCCTGATCTTCCAGGATATTATCGTCGTGCCCATGATCCTGTTCACACCGCTCATCGCCGGCAGGCAGGATGCCGACTACGGGGATCTTGGGTTACTTCTCTTGAAGGCCGGCGGCATAATCGCGCTGGTGATAGCGGGGGCGAGATGGCTGGTCCCGGCCCTGCTCTACCAGGTGACCCGCACGCGCAGCCGTGAGCTCTTCCTGCTTACGGTTGTCGCCCTCTGCGTGGGCGTGGCGTGGCTCACCCACGCGGCGGGCCTGTCCTTCGCGCTCGGCGCCTTCCTGGCCGGCCTGGTGGTGTCCGAATCGGAATACAGCCACCAGGCCCTGGGTAACATCCTTCCCCTCAGGGACGTGTTCACCAGTTTTTTCTTCATCACCATCGGCATGCTCCTCGATGTGCGCTCCTTTCTCGGCAATCCGCTGTTGATAGTCGGGATCGCCGCCGGCGTTATAATCATGAAGGCCCTGCTCGCGGCGAGCGCTTCCCTGGCGCTGGGTATATCCGCGCGGGCGTCTGTCTTGATAGGGTTTTCCCTCTGCCAGATAGGCGAATTCTCGTTTATCCTTTCCAGGGAGGGCCTTGCCAACGGCCTCCTGTCCGCGGATTCGAACCAGCTGTTTCTAAGCGTGTCCATTCTCACCATGATGGCCGCCCCGCTTCTCATTTCGCTGGCGCCTTCCGTGGCCGAGGCGCTCGACCGGCTCCCGCTCCCGGGGAGGCTGAGAAACGGGCTCTATGCCCCGGCCGGCGCCGGCGGTGAAGCCGCTCCCAGCGACCACATCATTATCATAGGGTTCGGGATCAACGGCCGTAACGTGGCCAGGGCGGCCGCGATCGCCGCGATTCCCCTCGTTGTCATCGAAATGAATCCCGATACGGTGAGGCAGGAGCGGCGAAAGGGCGTCTGGATCCTGTACGGCGACGCGACTCAGGAGGCCGTTCTCGAGTCGGCGGGGATAAGGCGGGCCAGGGTGCTCGTCATCGCCATCGCGGACCCTGGTGGCACGCGGCGCATTACGGCAGAGGCAAGGCGCCTGAACCCAAGCATCGACATCATCGCGAGAACGCGCTATATCCAGGAAATGGAGGACCTCTATCGGCTCGGCGCGACACAGGTGATCCCCGAGGAGTTCGAGACCTCGGTGGAAATATTTTCGCAGGTCCTCAAGCGCTATCTCATTCCGCTGGACGAGATACGGCGGTTCGTGCAGGAGATACGGTCGGACGGGTACGGCATTTTCAGGGAGCTTACCGGCATTTCCGCGGAGTGCACTGACCTGAAGTGCTACATGCCCGGGGTCGAGATTGCCGCCCTTCGCGTCGGAGAGGAATCCCCGCTCGCGAGAAAAACACTCTCCAAGGTCGACATGAGGAGGCAGTACGAGGTCGTCATACTCGCGGTACGGCGCGGTTCCTCCGTCATCACCAATCCGGCGGGGGACTTGGAGATCCTGCCGGGGGACGTCCTTGTCGCCCTGGGGCCTCCCGAGAAGAACGCCCTCCTCTCAGAACTGCTTTTCCCCGTCAAGGAATGAGAACAGTGCCGTGGCGCGGGCGTCCGATAGATAAAAAGTATTTGATTCCGGCCGCCGTCCCGTTTACAGGGGGCTATTCCCAGCGGGCAAAAGCGGAGACGGCTCGATGGCGATGCGGTTATAATTTATTACGATAATTTCTCTCACCGGACCGGGCGCGGTGGGGGAGGATGTGTCGCCTCTGTGTCGGGAAATGCAAAAGCCGGGTTTTTAACTATACGGGCCAAGGAGGGGTCTCGCTCATGAAGGGGTACACTCACAACACGGGTACTTTTATCGGCAAGGGGGGAATCGAGATTTTTTTCCAGGCCTGGACCGTGGAAAGGCCGCGGGGTGTGCTGGTCATCGCCCACGGTCTCGGCGAGCATTCGGGACGATACGGCAACATCATTGAGAGGCTCGCGGGCGGGCGTATTTCCGTGTATGCCCTGGATCACCGGGGCTTTGGTCAATCGGGGGGCGCCAGGGGACACGTCGACTCCTTCATGGATTACATCCATGACCTCAAGCTCCTGACGAGCTTCGCCGCCCGCGACACCGGCGGGATTCCGTGCATCATGATGGGGCACAGCATGGGCGCCGTGATTGCGTGCCTGTACGCGCTCGAACAGCCCGGCGCTGTGGATGGACTGATCCTCTCCTCGGGAGCCTTTCTCCTCTCCGCGAAAGTCCCCGCGTGGAAGCTCGCCATGGGAAGGTTCTTCTCGAAGCATTACCCCGGGCTCACGCTGTCCAACGGGCTGGACGCGACGGCCCTGTCGCATGACGATGCGGCGGTGCGGGCATACATCCAGGACCCGTTGGTGCACGACCGCGTGACGGCCCGTTTTTCCACGGAATTCTTCGGGGCCATGGAGCGGTGCCTTTCCCGCGCCGCGGAACTGAAGGTGCCCCTGCTCGTCTTTCACGGCGGCGAGGACAGGCTGACTGACCGCAAGGGAAGCGAAACACTATTCGCCCGGGCCTCGACGCCGGCGGCGAAGAAGGAACTGCACATCTTTCCCGGCCTTTACCACGAGACCATGAACGAGGCCGAGAAGGAACGCGGGAAGGTGCTCCGTGTGGTGGAACGGTGGATAACCGCTACAGCGAAGGGGAAGAAAGCGGCCGCGGCGGCGGGCCTGCGAAAAACGAAAAAACAGAGGCGGGGAAACCCGGGAAGGAAGAAATGACGGGCCGGGGCCGTCCGCCTGTCCGCCGCGCGTTCCAGATTTTACAGCGCGGGCCGGTCAAAGTAAAAAGCCGGGTGGGAGGACCCGGCTTTTTGAATGGTGCTGCGATGCTGGCTCGTTATTTCAGAAGCTGCAGCACGCCCTGGTTCTTCGTGTTTGCCTGGGCAAGCATGGCCGTGGCCGCCTGAGTGAGTATCTGGTATCTCACGAACGAGGACATCTGCTCGGCCATGTCGGTGTCGCGTATGCGGCTCTCCGATGCCTGGGTGTTCTCATAGGCGTTCATGAGTCCCTTGGCCGCATGCTCGAGGCGGTTGTAATACGCGCCCAGGTCCGCCCTCTGCTTGGAGACTATCCTCAGGGCCTCGTCGGCAATGCCGATCACCGCGTTCGCCTTCCCGGGAGTGGAGATCGAGATGAAGGTGAGCACCGTGGGATTGCGAAGGCCCAGCGCGGCGGTGGTCATCGTCTCGATGAACACCCTCTCCCTCTGGTGCATGTTGGGCCCCATGTGGAACCACATGGACGCCGTCGGGTGAAGCCGGGCGAAAGAGCCGGTGAGGAGCTTCATCTTGTTGAACTCTGCCTGGGACGAGATCCGGTCGATTTCATCCACCAGTTCGGAAACCTCCACCTGGATCTGCTGCCGGTCCTCGGGCGAGTAGATACCGTTGGCGGACTGAACGGAAAGGACCCGTATACGCTGCAGGATGTCGTGAACTTCCTGGAGATAGCCTTCCGCGGTCTGGATCATGGACATGCCGTCCTCGGTGTTCCGCTCGGCCTGCCGCAGCCCGGAGATCTGGGAGCGCATCTTCTCGGAAACGGCAAGACCCGATGCGTCGTCGCCCGCCTTGTTGATGCGCATGCCTGAGGCAAGTTTCTCTATATCCGCGGACATGCTCCAATCGTGGAACTTGAGCGTTCGGTGGGAGAATATCGCGCTAATGTTGTGGTTTACGATCATGCTTTCCTCCTTGAAATGTGCTGCTATCTTCCTTGATAGCACCTATGATTACGGAAAAGGACATTCATTGAGTCGTCAGAAATAACAATTGTTTGAAGGCTGATTATAGGCAATTATAGAAGCTTATGGCCGATTAAATATAAATATGGATTTATTTCGGCAATAATCTATTGAAACTGGTTTTTTGCGATTTTTTCAGGGAAAAGTTTCTTTTGATTGAATTTTTTCCCCTTTCCAGTGGGTTAAGAAGTTTCCTGGAATGCGACAAGCCATATTGAGTTGACGCGGCGTTCTTCTGTAGGGGCGGTTATGGGGAAAAGATACGGCGGATTGGGGTCCAGAATGATTAAACCGGGGTCGCAGCGGCCTGTCGTAAGGCCGGCGCCCTCGTCGGATTTCCTGGATCGCATCGTCAATGTCGTCAGAAACTTGTATAACAGCGTGGATAACCCCCGGGCGGTGTTCGGAGGACTCGCGGCCGGTATTATTCTCGCCTTTCTCGTGATACTGGTGGTCGATTTCT
Organism: uncultured Spirochaetota bacterium; assembly: GCA_963762305.1. Classification (GTDB taxonomy): domain Bacteria; phylum Spirochaetota; class UBA4802; order UBA4802; family UBA5368; genus CAVXKM01. Next base: position 102,148 of record CAVXKM010000001.1, read on the forward strand.
ACCGGGTTCGCTCCCTGGCCAGCTTCCAGCCGAATGTGCCCACCAAGATCTACGACAAAAACGGCATTCTGATATCGGAGCTCTTCCGCCAGAAGCGCGAAGTGGTGTCCATCAAGCGGATGCCCAGGGACCTGCTGGACGCTTTCGTGGCGATAGAAGACAACGAGTTCCATGACCATTTCGGCATCAACCCCAAGGGCATTGTGCGGGCCTTCTTCATTAACGTGTTTTCCGGCCGGATCAGGCAGGGCGGCAGCACCATCACGCAGCAGCTCTCGAAGATCCTCCTGACCTCGAGGGAGCGCAGCATCTACAGGAAAATCAAGGAAGCGTTCATAGCGCTGATGATAGAGCTGTTTTATACAAAGGAGGAGATCCTGGAGCTGTACCTCAACCAGATCTTCCTGGGGCATGGAACCTACGGCGTTGAATCGGCGTCCGAATTCTATTTCAATAAACACGTCTGGCAGCTGAACCTCGCGGAGTGCGCCATCCTGGCCTCGCTCCCCTCCTCGCCCAATACCCTTTCCCCGATACGGTACCCGGAGCGGTCCATCGAGCGGCACAAGATCGTCCTGGCAAAAATGGTGGAAATGGGATACATCACAATCCCCGAGGCGGAAAGGGCTTTTCTGGGGTTCTGGCCGGACTACCTGTATTACATCAATGAGCTTCCGCCTTCCATCAACACCTGGTCGGCGCGGGTCGACCGCGCCCCGTGGTTCTCCGAGTACGTGCGCCGCATGCTGATCCGCACCTATGGCGAGGAGAAGATCTTCGACGAAGGGCTGCAGGTCTATACCACCCTTGACATCACCAAGCAGGAACCGGCCCAGAGGCTGCTGAAAGAGGTCCTGGAGCGGCAGACCTCCGTTTCGGGAAACCTGCTTTTCAAAAAGGACGACTACGTGATTGATCACTATTCCGACACCGTTGATTTGCTTTCGATGCTTTTCAGCATAAGTCCCCTCGTGAAAACCGGTTCCGTGGAAATTAAGCGGGTAAACGACTACTTGAAAGAGCAGGTCGTCGACAGCCTTACCCTTGTCAATTACCTGTCCGGAGGCGACAACCTGGGAGAGGTGATCGACGGGTATCGTACCGGCTTTGCCGGGGACAGGGAGTTCCAGGAGGTGGAAGGGTGCCTGATATCCATCGACCACCGTACCGGCTATATCGAAGCCCTCGTGGGGGGAAGCGAGTTCACCAGCATTAATCAGCTCAACCGGGTCATGCAGTCGATACGCCAGCCCGGTTCAGCCATAAAGCCGCTGCTCTACGCGGCGGCGATGGAATCCAGGAAGTTCACGCCCGCGACGACGGTCCTCGATTCCCCGCTGGTGTACCTGGACACCGAAGGCGGCGACTGGATACCCGAGAACTACGAGGGCGGTTATTACGGTCTGCTGCGTCTGCGGAAAGCGCTGGCCCTGTCCATCAATGTGGCGTCGCTCAAGATAGCGGACGGCCTCGGCATTACGACGGTTATGAAATACTACTCGAAGCTTCTCAAGCTCAGCGGCGACGAGGCGAAGCGCCGCATACCCCGGAATTTCTCGATCGCACTCGGGTCTCTGGAAGTAAGCCCCTATGAGCTTACCCGCGCCTACGCGATCATCGCAAACGGGGGGAAGGACGTGATACCCTTCAGCGTCCGTTACGTCAAGGACAGGCGCGGCACCATGCTCGAAAACAACGAGGAAGAGATACGTAAGCGTCTCCAGAAAATGTCGTCGGACGGGAGCATACAGGTTATTCGCCCCGATACGGCGCAGATCATGATAAGCATGCTGCAATCGGTGATATCCTCCGGCACGGGCCAGTCGGCCTCCCTCGGCAGACCGGCGGGCGGGAAGACCGGCACGACGAACAACTGGAAGGACGCGTGGTTTGTCGGCTTCGTGCCGCAGCTCACCACCGGCATCTGGATGGGGTACGACAAGCTGGGGCTTTCTCTGGGCGCCGGGCAGGCGGGGGGCGCCATCGTGGCTCCCCTCTGGGGCGAGTACATGCGAGCGGCGATGCAGAACGAGCCCGCGGCGGGTTTTCCCGCCTATGCCGGTCTCTCCGAGCGGGAGGTGTGCGCTGTTTCCGGGCTGGTTCCCACGTCCTCCTGCGGGGAGACCGTAATGGAGGTCTTCATACCCGGCACGGAACCCGAAGAGAAATGCGAACTGTGCGCTGAGGGAGGGTCGCGTCCGAAGCTGACGCACAAGGGGCCGAAGGAAAACATCTCCGAGGGTCAGCGGGAGGCCATCATGAAAAACATAAAGAAGAGGAAGGACGGATCTTCGGTCCTGAACAACATAGGAAACGACCTCTTGAAATAGCAGCCGTCGGGGAGCCTCACGGAATTCGATCTGGTTGTTAACGGCGCCGCTGTGACCGGTCGGCCGGGCTCTGCCGGGGAGCGCCGGGAGAAGCCGGTGTTCCGCGGCCGTTGTTTTCGGAATAGCTCACGTCAAAACGTGAAAGCAGGAGTGTTTATGGACATTGATCGGTTCATGCTGGAGAAGGAAAGGTCATCACTTGTCATCATTGACATCCAGGAGCGGCTATTCAACTCGATGGAATATGACATACGCAGGAACGTGGTCAAGAACGTGGGCATTCTCATCGAAACGGCGAAAAGTTTTTCCATGCCCATAGTGCTCACCGAACAGTACCCCAAGGGGCTGGGACCGACCATCCCTGACGTGAAAGACCGCCTTCCTGATGTGGAGCCCTTCGAAAAGGTCTATTTCAATTGCATGCTTGACCAGTCCATCACGAACCGCGTGAGCACGCTCGGCAGGGACACCATACTGCTGTGCGGCATCGAGACGCACATATGCGTTCTCTATACGGCCCTCAGCCTGCTCCGGAGGGGACTTAACGTGATAATCGCCTCGGATGCCGTATGTTCGAGGCGCAAGCATGAATGGAAGATGGCAATCAACGCCCTGCGCGGCGCCGGAGCGATCGTGTATCCCACCGAAACCATCTCTTTCATGTATATTGAAAAATCGGGCACCGAGGAATTCAAACGCCTCTCGCCCCTGTTCAAGTAAGCACGGCATTCGCGGGAAGAGATGCTGCGGTCCGGCTGCTCTGCGCGGCCAGCCGGCGGGGAAACCTGTTCAGCCCTCCATGAGGCGCTCCCAGAGAATAAGCCTTCCATCCATGACCGGCCCGTCGACGCACGCCCTTTTGTTGCCCTCGACGGCTTCCACGGTGCATCCCGTGCACAGGCCGATGCCGCAGCCGAAGTAGGTCTCGAGGGAAACCTCCACCGGCGTGGCGGTATCACGGAGCATCGTCACCAGGGCTGACATCATCGCCACAGGACCGCAGGCGTAGATACGGTCGAAACGGCCGGACCGGGCGAAATCGCCCGCCGCCGAGGTCACGGCGCCCTTGCTTCCCTCGGAGCCGTCGTCGGTTGTAATGTGAAGCTCATCGCACAGGGCGCCATACCCGGCGCGGAGATAAATGAGTTCGCGGGTACGGGCGCCGTACAGGTATACGACGCGTGTGCCTGCCCCTCGCAGACGTCTGGCCAGATAGTGCAGGGGGGCGTTCCCGACGCCGCCCCCGACGAGGAGCGCCGTACCCCCTTCGACAATGCTGAATCCGTTTCCAAGCGGGCCCAGAATGTCGACATGTTCCCCTTTTTCTGAGCGGCAGAGGGCGCGGGTTGCCGGTCCGACTCTCTTTATTATGAGCTCCAGCGATGAGTCGCTCCGGTCAAATACGGAAAAGGGGCGTCGAACCAGCGGGTCAGTGAACGCGGAGGCCCGAACGTTGACGAACTGCCCCGGCAGCGAGCCCCCGAACCCTGCAGGATCGAATTTCATCAGGTAATGGTCCCTTGCCACTTCGAGAGGATTGTCGAGAAGTATCGCCATGGGGATTTTGCCTGAAATCTCCCTTTCGCCTGCGGTGCGGGCCGTCCGGTCAGAACCTTATCGATTTGATTTCGGTGTATACGGGCCCTTCCGGGGTGAGCCGGGATGAAAAGAGCGCAAGCCTGCCGAAATGAAATTCGCCGAAGTAGGTCGCGTGGTTTTTTTCGATGTATTTCAGGAGGTCGCCCGTTATCCTTCTGCCCCTCCTTATCCTGGCTATGGTGAGGTGGGGTATGAACTCCCGCTTTTCGTCCTTGAATTTGAAATTCGAAGTGAATCTTTCGACGCTTTTCTTGATCGCCAGTATTTTTTCCAGGTCCGTCTCCACGCCCGCCCAGAGTACGCTCGGCTTTCGAATATCGGGGAATGCGCCGATTCCCTGCAGGGTGAAGGGGATTTCACCAGTGGTAACGAGAATCTCCATGAAGGTGCTCTCGATGGCCTTCACCACGTTCCCCTCGCACTCCCCCAGGAACTTCATGGTGATGTGGTAATTGTTCGGCGAGACCGCCTTCAGTATATGCTCCTGGGTGTTGAGAAACTCGTGCGTGGACTTCAGGGGGGACGCGATCTCTCCATCCACCGGCATGGCGATGAAAAGCCGGGTCATTCCTGGCCCTCGATTATCAGAGGCACGACCACGTGGCCTTCCTCGAAGCGGGGGGCCATTTTTTCGATCTCCGGCCGCTCGATCGAAGGGCGCACCTCGTCCCTCCGGAAAACGTTTTTCAGCTCGACTATGTGATCGGTGGGTTCAATGTCATCCGTGTCCAGCTCGTTGATCTTCTCCACGTAGCTGATGATCTCGGACAGCTGGTGCGAGAATTCCGCCTTTTCCTCCTCGGTAAGGTCAAGCCGCGCAAGCTCCGCCGTCCTGAGTATCTGCCGCTCATCAATCTTCAAGGATGTGCTCCTGCTTGGGCTTTTCGGGCTTTGTGAACCGTGTGCCCTTTGCCCTATATTCAAGACGGCGCACTCCAAAATCAATACTTTTTTTGACCTCGCCTTCTTTGAGCGTCGCGCGGAGGGAGAATTCCCTTACTTCGACAGGCAGCCACTCAAAGGCGTAAATCAAGAGGACGCGCTCACCGGGATTGATGAATTCCAGCCGGTACTCGATCAGGTCTCTCTCGTAGTCTATTTCCTCTATACAGTATTTTTCCGTGATCAGGCGCCTGGGCGCAAAGAGGTTGGTAAAGTTGATGCTGGAATAGGCCGGCGACGTGTGTGCCTCTGACGCCTTCTGGGCGGTAAGCGGGGATTTCTCGGTCCCGCCGTGGACGATGGCCAATGACAGGTTTTTCAGCAGCCAGGGACGGTTCCCGGAATTGAGGGCGGTCATCTGAAAGAAAAGAAGCCGCGGGACGCGCTGGGTCTCATTTTTTTCACCTGCGAAGGGCTCATACTCGAGGAGCTTTTCCCAGTCTTCCGCCTCAATGGGCTGCAGGGAAACGTCGAGAACCTGTGCTCGAATAAGGGCGCAACGCTCGTCCCTCATTTCAATGGCCGGATGGTCGATGAACACCGTCTCCCTCAGCAGGCCCGGCTTGCGGCTGCATGAAAGGAAGGAGAGGATTGCAAGAATGAGAGCACGGCTTTTTTTGGGCACGGGACCTCTCGTGTTCAAACCGCCCGGGCGTGCCGGGATGGCGTGCCGGGACATTATACAGCATGATTTTCTCCTATCAATTAAATTATTATTGCCAGTGGAGCACGTGTTGCGTTTTATTTCAGTTAAATAGAACCTTGCCGTGCCGGGGCTGAAACCGGACGGGAGAAGTTCGGAGGATGCCCGAATTGGGGCGATATTTTTTTCCGGGAAGCGATCGGTGAAGGAATTTTTCCATTATCTGCCGCGCGCCAGGTGTTTCTTTCTCCTGTTGGCTATTGTCGCGGGCTGCTCGAGGGGAGCATCGCAGCATGCCTGGCATGACGAGCTGGCGGTGGATTTTATCGCTTCTTTTGATAAGGCCTCGGTCGATGACGGAGATTTCCCGGCGAAATACAGGGAACTCGCCGCCTGTCCAAAAGTGTACAAGGACCCGTGGAGCGGCGGCTCGCCCCGGCTTATAAAGGCTGGTTTTGAGATGGACAGCCGCAAGATGTTCCAGAGCGTCAAGCGCTGCCTGTACATGGGAGCGCGCAGGAATCGTCCGTGCCGGGTGTCCATACCCTTCCGTCTGGAGAAGAAGGGGGAATATATCATGACCTTCGAGCTCGGTGGACACGGGCTTTCCCCGACGGCCGTTTTGGGCATGCGGATCGTGCTGGACGGCGGTGAGAGGCGAAGCGTTGTTTTCAATTCGCGAGGGAGTGCCATGGCGTCTCTCAACGGACGATGGCGTGAATACGAGGTGAACCTCCCCGCCGATGACTACGCGGAGGCCATCCTGGAAGTCGTCTTTGCGTCAGGCAACAGATCCGCCGGGCACCTCTTTCTCGCAAATCCACGCATATTCCGGCGCTGCGCGGGGCCGGTCGAAAAACCGGCGGTTATTTTCATCGTCGTGGATTCACTTCGCGCCGATGCGGTTGACGCGATCGAGCGGCGGTACCACGTGACCCCGCATATCGATTCGGCGGCAAGGGACGGCATAACGTGCACCAACCACTTCATCGTGTCGAACTGGACAAGGCCCTCCACCGTTGCCATGCTCGCTTCGGCCTATGCTTCCACCACCGGGCTCAACCTGTTCTACCCCCCGGTCCAGGAGGATGAAAAAGACTACTTCTACCGGAAAAGCGGCATACGGCCCGTCACCACGCTCCTCAAGGACAGAGGGTACCTCACGCGGTCTGTCGGGAACAACGCCTTTATCATCGATTACACGGGCATAGGGGTCGACCTGGATTTCGACGATCTGTCCGAGTACCAGACCCAGTGGGAAGACACCGCGGACATCACGGCCGAGACCGTCGCCTGGCTGGAGAAAAACCGGGGTAGGAGCTTTTTTCTCTTCATAAATTACAATGCCCCCCACAACGCGTATATCCCGCCGAGGGAATTCCTGTCTCCGCTGCAAAAGCGTCTGCCGCATCTGCACCCGTGGTTTCGAGCCTATCTCGGCGAGGTGGCCTATGCCGACCATCACATAGGCATCCTGTTGGAAAAGCTTAAAAGGCTCGGCATCTACGACTCCACCATACTGGTGATAACCTCCGACCACGGGGAGATCTTCAGCCCGGAGCACGAGATGAGCCCGTACACGGGCGTGAAATCCATATATACCCACGGGCAGACGCAGCTTGACGAGGAGCTCCGGGTGCCGCTTGTCATCAAGCCGCAAAAGGACAGGGCCGCGGGGCCGGCGGTCATCAAGGAACAGCTGCGCAACATTGACATCGCGCCGACCATTCTCGATCTCATGGGCATGCCCGCGCAGCGCGCGTATGAAGGCCGGTCTATCATTCCCGTCCTCAAAGGAGAGGAGCGCGAGGAGCGCCCGGTTTACTGCGAGGGAAGGATGATGTACTCGGTAAGGGCCGGGGGATACAAATATGCCGAGCGTTTTTACGGGTTTGGGCTGAGGCCCTGGCACTGGGGAGGCGACGTGGTGGAGGAATACAGCGAGCTCTTCGACCTTCGAACTGACCCGGGGGAAACGAAAAACCTGGTCTACCTGAAGCCGGAAATCGCCGGGAGAATGCGCGCCCGGCTGAAGGAGGCCCGTTTTCAGCAGCCGGAAAATACGCTCACCGCTCGTGGGGTCCCGGCAGCGGGCACCATGCGGGTGATCGAGGGCTTTTTTTATGAGGTGAGCGCACCCCCGGGACAGCCTGCGCCCAGGAGGATGAACAGGCGTCAATACGCCTTCAATCTACAGCCGGGGGAGAGTATAAAATATCAGACCATTCCGGCTGACGCACCCGTGCAGCTCTCGCTCCGGAAGGACATAGGGGTGCTCGCGGGAAGATACCTCCTCCCGGTGGCGGAAAGGGTTAAGGACCATGTCTGGGTGGTCAGGCCGGCAGACAGCGCCACGCACGGGAAACCCGCCGACGAGGTGATCGAGCTTGCCGATGAATCCGTCTGCTACTGGCATGATCCCGGCAGGCACGGCGTGCGGGGAGCGAAAAAAGAAGCCAGGCTTTCCAGGGACGTCAATGACCTTTTGAGAAAATGGGGCTACATCCAGGGCGGTGAGAAGGTGGAGGGACGTTGAGACACGCCGTTACGGCAGCCCGCTGAGGTGCCTGCCGTACTCATCGCGGCACATCAGCTCGATGGCCATCAGATTCCGGTAGGCGTCGGTGAAGTCTCGCCTGCCCGTCGTGAAAAGGCCGTGGCCGTGAACGATAACGCCGCGCGATTCCCACCGATGTATCGCCGACTGTTCCGGTGAGTGGGGACCGGTACATAGTAATCATCCTCCCCGAGGTCGGAAACGGCATGTAGACGAGGCGGCCGGTGAAGTTAGAAGTAATACCGGGCCCCGACGCCGCCGCGAAGCTCGAATTCCACGTCAGGAGATACGCGAAGGGCCGGCACAATCTCCGCGAAGAGGCCGATGGGTATTTTCGGTGTCACGTACTCGAGCCCCGCGGGGATTCGAAGTTCGATTCTGTTTTCCTCCTCCTGGTGCTGCTTTTCCTTCCATTCATGATGATGGAACGCCGCTCCCCCGCCGAAGTAGAAGGCGAGCCTGTTTTCGAACCCAAGCCCACGGAGGTGAAGGAGGTAATCACCATAAATATAATAACCCTCTCCCTCGGGATCGCCCAAGCCTATGTCGATCGCGTTATTCTCGCCGAGAAACACCTTTCCGGTGATGCCCGAGGGGTCTCCCAATATGAGACCCAGGCCAAAGGTATTCTCCGCGCTGAGAGAGTCGATCCGCAGCAGGGCAGTGAGCGCGAGGGCTGTGAAGAAGATGGCGCGTCGCATGAATAAGACCTCCTGCATATTTAACTTAAGCGGGTCAGCGAATGTGCCTCTCTGGACAGCCGGTTGGAAGGCGTGCGCCGCGAACCATGCCGCCGCGACTCAAAGTGATCGTATGGAATCCAGGTACTCCATCGTTATGGCCTTCCAGTTAAACCGCCGGCGGATCGTGTCCTTGATTTTCCGTTCAGGCAGCGGGGTTTTACGGAGAAAGGCGATGAACGCGTCCGCATCGCGCTCGGGCGCCAGCCATCCGGTCGTACCGTGTATGACGGCGTCGCTGATTCCCTCAATGTCCGCCGCAACCACGGGGATTCCGCACGAACCGGCCTCGAGGATGACCAGGCCGAAACCCTCCATGGTGCCGGGGTCGCGGATGTTGGGCATGACGAAGACGTCGGCGCTGTTGTAGAGTAGCCGTAGCGTTTCGAAGCTGGTTTTGCCGAGCATCAGGACGCGGGATTTGACCCCGCACTCGGCTATGGCCTTCTCGATGGAACCTCTTTCAGGACCGTCTCCGGAGACAAGATACAGGAAGCGATCGTCCAGCCTTGGAACGACGCTTCGGATGAACCATTCCACCCCCTTTCGCTTTATAAGGCGCCCGTTTGTTATGAGCAGTTTCTTACCTTGAGTAGGAATTCCTGTTCCTCGCTCCAGCAAAGCCCGCGCCTCGTTTTTCGTCATGTCGAGCGGGAAGGCCTCCGGGTCCACACCGTTGAAGATAACCGCGCATTTTTCTTCGGGAATGCCGCGCGCCACGCATTCGCGCTTCGTGGCGTTGCTGACGCAATAAATACCGTCAAGCCTGCGGATGAAGTATGCCAGGATCCTGTCGATTTTCATCACCGGTACGATGATGTCCAGCCCGTGGATGGTGATGGACGCCTTTACCCCCGTGCATTTCCTGATGAGGAGCGCCTGGAAGCAGTGCGGCCCGCTGGCCGAATGAAGATGCGTTATCCCGTGTTTTTTAATGAACCGAATGGCGCGAATCGTTGATAGCGGGATGAAGATGGGCAGGAACCACAGTCCGCGGGTGTTGGCGAGGATGTAGGTGAAGGGGTGGACCGCCTTGAAATTGCCGGTGAGCTCCTGCATATAGGTTTCGATACCGCCCACGCTGGGCGGGAAAATATATGATAAAAATAAAATCTTGAATGCCTCGGCGGATTTGGTACTCTTGGCCATGGCTTTCCCTGTGCACGTGTTGTCGATGCGGGCGGTTCCCGGGCCCCTGTGACGGAATCCTACCGATATGCGAAATTTTGTCCATATAATTATGGCAGCCCTCCCGTGATTTGCATGGGGTCGGAGAGATGGTTGTGAAGCTTGGAATTATCGATATGGCGTGAATGCACACGCGGAGCCTCTGCCGGGCCCCGTGGGGACAGCCGTGGAGCGGAATCCTGCGCGCACGTGTGGGCATGGTGAACTGATGGGCGTGTATCCCGCATCGAAGGAGAACGTTAAGAGAGCGGCGGCGGTGATCGCCGGGGGAGGGCTTGTGGCCTTTCCAACGGAGACCGTGTATGGCCTGGGAGCCGATGCGCTTAATCCGGTGGCAGTGGCCCGCATATTCGAGGTGAAAAACCGGCCCCGTTTTGATCCGCTTATCGTACACATCGCCGATTTCACGGGATTGGAAATGCTGGTCCGGGACCTTGGCGCCGTGGGCCGCAGGCTCGCCGAGGCTTTCTGGCCGGGCCCGCTTACCCTGGTGGCAAGGAAAGAGGACGCGGTGCCGGATATCGTGACCGCTGGACTGCCCACGGTTGCCGTGCGAATGCCGGACCATGACGTGGCGCTGGAGCTCATTAGGCAGGCGGGGACACCCGTGGCGGCTCCGAGCGCGAACCCGTTCGGCTACCTGAGCCCGACGGACGCCGCCCATGTCCAGGAACAACTGGGGGAAAAGGTTGAGATGGTGCTCGACGGGGGACAATGCTCCATCGGGGTCGAGTCCACCATAGTGCAGGTCGACGAGGGAAGCGTCAGGCTCCTCCGGCCGGGGGGGCTTCCGCTGGAGGAGATAGAAAAAATCACCGGCCCCGCTGTCACGAGTGAAAGGTCCCATGATGTTCCCAATTCTCCAGGGCAATGGGTCCACCATTACGCTCCGCGCACCCCCGTTCGAATAGCACGCAGTTTGCTGGATATCGATCCGGGCGGCCGGAGGTCGGGGCTTCTCGCATTCCGTGATCCCGTAAAACCGGAAAGGTTCGCCCACATTGAAGTGCTTTCGCCGGAAGGCGAGCTGACAATTGCGGCTGCGCGCTTTTTCTCGTGCCTGCACCGCCTGGACAAGGCGGGACTGGATATCATTTTCGCGGAGGCGGTTCCGGAGATTGGACTAGGAAGGGCCATAATGAACAGGCTTTACAAGGCGGAAGCGGGAGGCGGGAAAGGCTGAATTACCCGCACCGGCGCTCGGGAGCGGATGCCGGAAGGTTAAAAATTTTGTTGAAAGGTTTGGTTCGCGCCTTTACCGTCGCTCCGTATCCGGCGGCGTCCCGGCCGCTCCGGGGAAGCATACGGGGAAATGCATTTGGAACCGAGGTTGTCATGTCTGGTAGAATGTATTTAAAATGCGCATTATCGGCGCTCCTTGTGGCGGCTGGAATCGCATGTGCCACGGCGCCCACGGAAAAAGAGGAAACCGCGAGGATGGTCGAGGAATACCTGGCGGTGCCCGCGGAAGACAGGGAGGTGTTCCGCGTGCTGATGCTCTCTGATTCGTATGTGGTCCGCCAGTTGAAGCACACGGCGAGCATAAAGAGGTCCGAGGACCCCGGCGGCGACAAGTATATCTGCGATGAGATAAAGAGGTTCGACAAGATCGATGAAGTCCGTGAAGGGATACTTTCGGTCTGGCTGTTTCCCGACACGGGGAGGCTGATGAAGGTGCGGCCCAAGAAGCTCACCTATCTCATGGAGGTGGACAAGCTCATAGTCGAGGACATACAGAGATGGAATTTTCAGTTCGATGGGCGTGTTGTGGAACCGACCCAGTTTGATGTACGGTATCGCGTCGCCCTGAGGAAAAGACAATCGGACGAGGAAATAATGAGGGAGGTGAGGGAGCGCATCAAGGAAAAGGAAAGCTCGCACTGACTCATATAGACGTGGTGTTGATTATCAGCCTCACGGCATGCTCGTCGATGAGGAGTTTTTTCGAAATCTCGCCGGACGACCAGCCCTTGTTAGACAACTCGCGAACCGTTTTGATAATGCCCTCGTTTATGTTCTTGCCGGGCAGCATGTCCCCTTTGAGCTGCTTCGCTATCGGGCTGCTGCTCTCCACCGCGTGCAGGAAGTCCGCGAACTGTTTCATCTTGAGGTCGGTCTGGGTGAACAGCTCTTTAAGCTGCGTGTCGGTGTGGTCGATTTCGCTTCTCATGGTCTCGATTTTCTGGAACATCGCATGGAGCTGATCCACCCTCTTTTCCAGGTGCGCTGAAAGCCCCTCCAGCTCGCCGAATTTGTCTTTTACGTCGCGGATTTCCTGCTCCCTGGATTTGAGGACCAGCGTGCTCTCCTCGATCGAGTGCAGGTACTGCGTGAGCTTCTGGATACGCTTGTCAGAACGATCGACGGTATTATTAAAGGCCTGTATCTTCCCCTCAATGGTCTTTATGATGAGGTCTGATTTCTGGATGGACTCGAGATTCTTCGCGATGGTGTCTTCATAATTGTGCAGCTCGGCTATTCTGGATTCAAGGCCGGTATAGCCCTCGGCGAGGGCGTCGATACGGGAATTCACCTGGTCTATTTTCGTGAGCTTTTCTTCAAGCTGGTCGGCCTTCGTGGTGACAAGGTCGGTGAGCTCGATGAGGCCGGTTATTTCGTTTTCAAAATTTATCAGCTTGCTCTTCCTGGCGTCAAAAGCCTTGATCTCCTTCTCCACTGATTTTTTCAGGTCCTTGATGCGCTCTATATCGTCCATGAATTTCTGCAATCCCCTGGCCTCTTCTTTCGATTCGCGCAGGATGACGCTGAAACTCTGCAGGGAGTCTTCCACCTTCCTTATCATTTCATCGGACTTGGAGAATATCTTTTTATCCTCCTCGAACGTGACGATCTCTTTGCGTATGTCGCCGAGACGTTGATCCATGAGGGAGAATTCGTTTTTCACCCGGTCCATCTGGTTGGACAGCGAGGAATTGAACTGGTCTTCCATGGAGAGCAGCTTCTCGGAAAGCGTGTTAAACCGGTTCTCCACCGAGTGATATTCGGAGAGAAGGGCAGCCACCTTGCTTTCAGCAGTTTCGGAGAGCCTGACCTCGAGCTCGGAGTACCTGTCGCCGAATTCCTCGATTTTCGCCCTTACATCCTCGGCCTCCTTCCGGGCGGCTTTTACGATTTCGTCTTTTTTCGAGATCGAATGGATATTGAGATTGTCGAGCTCCGCCCGTATTTTTCGCACTTCGTCCTCGAACGCCGCGATGAGTTTGTCTTTCGACTCGTCGACCGTTGACTCAACATTCCTCAGCTTCCCGTAGACCTTCTCGATGTCGGTGTCGACCTTGGAAAAAAGGGAGTCCCTGGTGTTGTAGAACTCGGCAAGAGAGTCGCTGACTTCCCGCCTTATCTCCGCGGCCCTTTCCTTGATGTCCGAAAACGCATTGCCTTCAAGATCGGAGAGGGCGGTTTTCAGGGCGCTCAGTTTGCCGGTCAGCCCGGCGATATCGTCCCTGGTCTGGGACAGTGCCTGCTCGCGGGCGTTCTGGAGCTGTGAATCAAATTCCCCGATTTCTTTTTCGAGAGACCCAATTTTACCGTTTATATCCGTGAATACCCTTTGCTCGGCCCCTTCAATGCGGTTTTCAAGCATCTCCGTCAGGTGGTTGATGGAGTCTAGCTTGTCCCTCACGTTTTCCAGTATGGCATCGCCGGTGGTGGTTATCCTCTGCTCCATTTTCATAAGGGATTCTGAAAAGGCCGCCGTCAGCAGGGCCACCTTTTCCTGGGAGCTGTTCACCAGCGAGGATTCCTTTTCATTTATGGAATCCTTGAGCTTGGTTATCTGCAAGGCGACCTCTTCCCCAAGTTCGCGAGACCTCTCGCGCGTCTTTTCGTTGAAGCTTTGCACGATGAGAGCGGTCTCCCGTTCAAGCCGGGCGCACCCTTCGGTGAGAGCCGAGATCTTCTTGGTTATATCGTTGAAGCTATTGCGTGAGGAAGCGATGAATTCGACCTGCTTGTTCACTTCCTGTGCCGCGCGAGAAACGATTTTCAGGTCATCCTCCACCTTTTTCAGGCTGGTCTTTTCGATGTCCAGCCCCTTTAAGCGGTTTTCGATCTCCATGATTGACTCGCGAAGGGTCGCCGACAGGGAGCCCGCTTTTTTAATGAGCAGGTCCATCTCAATGGTTGCGTCATTGAAGCGCCTGCCTTCGGAGTCGGCAAGCTTTCTGAAATCACCGAATATTTTTGAGGAATACCTCTTGAGTTTTATCATCCTGAGGTTTGAGCGGTCGAGCCTTCGGAAGAAGAGCAGGATGAGAAGGCAGGACACGGCGGTGAGTATGTTTAATATCATTTTTACACCCCGAATAGTGTTTTTGGCGACGCGCTCGCTCGGGATTTGTGTTCAATATTATAGTTTATAACAGATACAATAATATTGTCAATATCAATTTTATGTCGCATTAAAAAAGCTGATATTTTCATGAATATTTGAATTTACACATTCAGGGTATATTGGACCTCACCGGTGGGCTGTCACCGGCCTTTCTTGACATTGCCCGGACTGAAGATTCCGCCCCGGCACGCCGCCGCGATATGTCCATTGAGAACGCTCCGAGGCGATTTCCCGTTATTTCGAGCACGCAAAAGGTGGGATGACGGATTGGAATTCCCGGGCGGCGGCAGGACCAAAAGAACAGTAGGCCGGCACGGCGCTACTCCTCGTCCTTGAGCCTTATGTCCTGCGCGGATTTGTTTATCGGCAAGGGGATGCTCTCGCCCTGCTCCACATCGTACTGGTTCTTTAGGTCAGGGGATTTCCACTTGTTCTTTTCGTCTTCGAGCATTTTCTGGATGCTTTCCATGCTTGACTGTATGGCGCGGTCGTTGGGGTCGAGCGTGAGGGCCTTTTCGTAATAGGCCCTGGCTTCGACGAGCCTTCCGAGCTTTTCGTTGCATAGACCGAGGTAATAAAAAACGCTCGCGGAATTCTCGTTCAGAGAGAGGGCGCGCTGAAGGTAGTCGAGCGCTTCGGTCAAACGGCCGGTCGCAAAGAGGAGCACCCCCATTTGATACAGCACCTTGGCGTCATCCCTTTTAAGCTGCATCGCCTTTTGAAGATACGCAAAGGCGTCATCCAGATTCTGAAGAGTGATCGAAAGGATTCCAAGGCGGTAGTTCGCATCGAAGTTATCCGGGTTCAGCAGGAGTATCGCCCGGTAGAGTTTCCCGGCCTCCTCCCAATTTTTGCTTTTCTCATATTCGATGGCCTTGAGAAAGTAATATTCCTCCTTGAAGGCGAACAGGCTTGTTACATAGGTACGCAGCTCCAGGTTGTATTCGGCGTAACGCCTGAGTGTTAACAGGGCCTCCGCCTCCTTCCCCTGGTCTCCGCTGATTTCATACATTCCGGCCTGCTTGAGCAGCGAGTAAACGGGGGCGCCCCCGGAGATAGCAACGGCGAGATTGTTTTTATACTGCTGAAATCCCGGGCTCCTGTCCACGACCTCGAGGATCCTCAGGTGCTCTGTGGCGAAAGCGCGTGTTAACCGGCTGTCCAGGCCGCAGCGCTGAGGCTTTTGAAAGGCGAAGAGCGGATGCAGGTCCTGCCTTTCCAGGTACGACCGGATCTGTTTCATATCCGCGGCCGCCACGTGGGTGAAGAGCTGGACGTCATTATAAAAAAGGGTGTGAAGAACGGGATTCTCCTTAAAAAGCGACTGGTATGCCTTTAGCCCGGCATCGTTCAGCAGAAGGCTCCGTTCGTCGTCCGCCGCCAGGATAACGAGGTGATCGGAAAATAAATAGCCGATCACCCTCTTGAACCGGCGATCAAGGCTGCGGACGGCAAGGGTGATGAAGTCACTCCGGCAATAGGTGAGATTGAAAACCTGGACGAAAAAACCTTCAGGACCCAGGGCCCCCTTCAATCTGCGGTAGCGATCGGACGAGTAAAGAAAGGCATTAAACCGCTGGTCGTAGAGGTTGGGAATGTCGATGATGCACCCGTATTTTTTCTTGCTCCTGCCCAGAAAGGAAGTTGGGTCCGCTCGCTCCAGGAAATAGAACTTTTTTCCTGTCAGGGGGATCCTGTTGAAATCCACCGTCCGTGGGGGCACGTAATCGATGCAGCGGGCTTTTTCGAAGTACGCGATAGAGGGATTGCTGTAAAATTTTTGATTCCCGTCGATGAAAAGACAGGTCGACCGGCCGCCCGCGAGCTGCCGTGAGTAAGGAAAGGCCGCGAGCAGGGAGCGTTGTAAATTTTTCAGAGTGTCGTCGGAGGAATGGAAAATGGGCTTCCCGTTCAGGAGAACGTCCGCGTCATGTTTCACGAAGTCGGCGTCCTGGTTGACATTCGACAGCGAGGGAAAACCGGCGGACAGCCTGACATAGAGGTTGTTGCGGAGCGATATGCCGAAATACATGTGTATAATAATGACCAGGGGAATGAAGATGAGAGAAAAAACGATGTACAGGAACTTCTTATAGCCGTCGATCCTTCGCTGCAAGAGGTGAAGCCCCGGGAAGAGCACATTGACCATGGCCATGGCGTAGAGCACAATGAAAAACCAGAGGTTCGTGAGGTCGGCGAATTGCAGCGCCACGAGCGGAGGGAAAGTGATAATGAAAAGGGAGAGGTCGATGATTTTGTACCGCTCGTTATCCGTGTAATGGAGGATCACGTTTTGAAGCGTATGGTAGCCTGACAGGCCGAGGTAAAAAAGTGTGGGAATGAAAAGGGCGACCGCCGCATGAGAACTTATATTCCCGCCGTGATTGAACACGAGGATGAGAAAGACGAGGAAGAAAACGGGATACAGCATCTCGGTATAGATGTGCCAGAAGGATCTTTTAAGGATCCTTCCACAATAAAAACCGGCGAAAAGCATGATACAGGAGACGGCGAAGAAGAGCAGCTTGCCGTGAACGAAATTCCCGGACGCCCGTATGACGGTCTGGTAGCCCAGGAAAACGTACACCAGGATGAAGGTGAAATTGAGGTAGGTAAAGATAAGGTCGTCTCTCCGCGCGTTTGCCGAATCCGATGTCCCTTCCGTACGCGGCCCTTTAACCTCCTTCGTATACGCCGGTGAGGTATTATAGGGGAGGGTGATGAGGGGAGCGGTGGCGGCAATGAGCAGGACCGGTACCGCCAGGAGATAGACGATGGGCGGTAAAACGAACATCACGAAGGAGATGATGATACCGCAGGCGGTTCCGATCATTATTGAGGGAATGAATGTGATGATCGCCTTTTTCTCGTCGATGAATTCGCCGCACGATATTTTCAGGAAATAGTTTAATTTTATTCCGGCGAAGAGGCCCGTTGTTCCTACAAGCGCATAAAACAGGAGAGGCGAAGAGAAAAAGAGGGAGGCTGCAAAAGCCCTGCCGCCCGGGAAGAACATCCCGCCGAAGAGCAGAACGAGGCAGGAGATGGAGAACAGAGCTTCAGTCGCGATGTACAGCAATCGATGGTTTCTAACGCGGCTGAAATGGACCCTGCCAAGGAGGTTTCCGGCGAAAAACCATGAAAGGCCGGGCAGGACCGTGTGCAGGACGGCCTTCGTGTACGGGGAAAGGTAGTGTATGCTCAGGAGCGTCCCTGTGTATACGCACCCGGCCAGAAGGCAGGTAAAAAAGGCATTAATGAATACCAGCCTCCGCTGGAAGAGGTCAGGATAGCTGAATTCCTTTAAAAAGCGCATGTTGAGCCTGTCCGGCATGCCGGGAATAAAAAAGAATTAAGTTTATTAATGAGAATGAAACCAAAATTACAAGAATATTTTACAGGGTAAGCCGCCTTCATTCAAAAACGGAGGAGGAGGCTAAAAAATTGTAACTAAAAGGCCGGCGTAATCCGTTAATTAAAATGAGCATTTCCCGGAACGCTGAGGGGGCGGTGTGTCCGCCGGTGGCGAGGAGAAATCGTTTACAGCCCGGGGCGGACGGGGGCCAATTAGTTATTGAAGTTTTTGAATTGTCGTCCTATTTTAGTATATTTATTGGTGGCCGATCCCGTGGATGGACTAATACTACCATTTAGAAATTCCGAGGGCATACATGAAGGTTGAACGGGCGCCGGAAAACAATCTGGTTGTTTTATTCCTGCTGGTGGTTCTGACGGGCGGCCTCTATTATTTCTGGTGGCTTGCGCGGGTAAGCAGGCTCTTTAACGATAACCCTCTGTCGAATATACTTCTCTCCATACTGACATGCGGGATATGGACGGCATATCTCAATTTGAAATTCATGCAAAAGTCGGAAGAGATAAACGGCAGGGATCTGAAATGGTACATGTTTTTTTTCCTCCCGCTTTCATTTTTAATAATACAGCATAATATAAATGAAAGGCATTTTCCGGGAAGGTGAAAAACCAGGAGATTGCAATGGTGGTACGGTGCACACAGTGCAATGCCGCGTACGCGGTGGAAGATAAAAAGATCGAGAACAGAAAGTTCGGCTTTTCCTGTCCGAGGTGCGGCACCAGCGTGGTAATCGACAACCGCCAGCCGTCCGTTGAGGGGCGCCCCACCGCCGTTGTGGCTCCGCGAAGAGACGCGAAATTAACGGCGGCGACGTCTGAAACCGCATCGAAGAAAGGCGGTGCAGCCCCCCTGACCGAGGACGTTGAGCTGCCCACGGGCGAGGAACTGGCAATGATCATTGAGGCCGGTGAGGACAAGGAGCCTTTTCGCGAAGCGGGGCGGGGTGTCTCCGGGAGGGAATTTGACGCCGGGGAGATTGATGCAACCAGGGATGAGCCGCTTGCCATGGATGATTTCGGGAAAGGATTGGAAGAAATAGAAAAAGCGGGGGACTTCAAACCGCTGGAAGACGAATTGGACCTTGACACCATAATTGTGGACGACGGGCTTTCAGGGCACGAGCCCCGGGCGGCGGCGAAGAGGCCTCTCCCGGCTCATCCCGGAGGGAAATATGAAACCCGGGAGGACCTCGTTCTCGACAAAGGCATAAAAGAGGATGAGATTTTTTCGAAGGGCTCCGCCGACATGGATGAAAGCATCACGATAGACCTTGATTCCCTGGATATTGAGCTTGAGGAAGCTGAGGGAAAAAGGGGAGAGGCCGTTTCCGGTCTGGAGGAGCTTGAGGAAATGGCCGAATTTGAGGAGAAACCGCAGCCGAGAGCGCATCGCGCCGTTGCCGGCCTCGAGGAGGAAGAGGATCTCAGCACCACAATCGATCTTGATACGCTCGACATAACGCTCGATGAGCAGGAAGAGCTGAAGAAAGGCGTGTCAGTGGACGACGACGAGCGGCTTACGCTGAGTGATACCGGACTAACCATCGATGAACTGGGCGCTGAAGTTGCGGACCAGCCCGCGGCGGAGGTTTTCATAGAGGATGGCCTTGATGAGGACATCAAACTGAACCTGAAGGAGATCGATCCGCTTCTGAGTGTGGATGACCTTTCCCGAGGAGTGGAAAGCGCGGAGAAGCTGGCAATTGATGATTTCGCTGACGGAAAATTGCCGGAAATAGACATGGACAGGTTCAAGTCAGAAGAGGCGATTGAGGAAGGGTTCGAAGAAGCGATCGGCGCAAAGGAAGCTGGGCCTTCGGAGGACTTTCTCGACATCGAGACGAGGGACGAGCTTGCCAAGTACCGGGACGAGCTTGAAAAGGAAACGGCGGACGTTGTTCCGGGAGGAGCAATCAATTTCTCAATCGACTATTCACTCTCATATTCCCGCCTGGGAGGGCTGCTGCGGCTCTCGGGCCTCTTTCTAATCGGGCTTGTTCCGCATGTGCTCGTGTTCCTCGTATATTTCGTGCTGTCCTCCCTGGTGGGCTTCCTCAACTGGCTGGTCGCCGCTTTCACCGGCTATACCGAAGAAGATTTCACCGAGGTGCAGGAGAAGACTCTCCGTTACATGATATCGCTTTCAGCGTCGGCCTCGGGCGTGGTCGAGGACATGCCTGCCTATGCGGGCAGGAAGGACATCGGCTACCCGCTGCAGCTGAATGTGATCTACCCGGTGCGTTATTCAAAATTGCTCGCCGTGCTTCGTCTCTCGGTGGCGGGAATGGTGATAATGATGCTGCCCCACCTTCTCCTGTTCACGCTGCTCTCCCTGGGCGCGGGCCTCGTCAGCCTCGTCGGTGTCTTGTCGGTCGTCATATCTAAAAAATGGCCAACGGCGCTGTTTGACTTCATGGTCCGCTACTACGGATACGCGAGCGCTCTGTTCGCGTTCATGGCCGGCATCATAGACAAATATCCCTCCTTTAGATTCGAATAGCGAGCGGCGCGCGCTGTCCCCGCGATCAGGGTCCGGCGTCCCCCGGAGCCGGTGGCGATGCATGGGCGCTGAATTGCGCCCGGCGCGTTGAACCGCAGACCAATGTTTGTGCGCTTCTGACTCGAAATACTCACATCTCCTCCCGAAGCCGGGAAATATGGTTGCGCAATCCGTGACATCGTCCATAACACGTATGCTCGGTCCATTTTTGTCCCGGATGGGGCGCACGGTGCTCCAATGAAAGAGATATTCGGCGAAGTCGGAATATTAAAACAGGTCCACGACAGGTTCGACTACCGCCCTGAACAGGTCCACATGTCTGACTTCATACTCGACGCGCTGTGCGAGAGGAGGGTGGGACTCGTCGAGGCGGGGACCGGAGTCGGGAAGACCCTTGCCTACCTTATACCGTCAATAGTCTATTGCATGGAAAACAACAAGAGGCTCGCCATAAGCACCGAAACGAAAACCCTACAGAAACAACTGCTCGACCGGGAGCTCCCCCTTGCACGGAAAGTCCTCGAGCGAAACGGCGGATGCGCGTTTACTTATTCGCTCTGCCTCGGGGGCTCTAACTATCCCTGCCGTCGGAGGTTTGACATGCTCCTCTCGCAGGGGAGGTTCACGAGACGGGACATCCCCGCCGTTGAGCGGATGACGAAGCAATTTGAATCGGGTACGCCCTTTACCATTTTTGACGCGGGCGTGGGGCAATCCCTGTGGGAACAGGTTGCGCGGGAAGCCGATCTCTGCGCTCATTACGGCTGCCGTTACAACTCAAGCTGCGCTTTCCAGGGCGCCAGGAAGGAGTGGGCGAAGTCGGATGTGCTCGTGGTGAACCACTCCCTTTTCTTCGCCAACGCCGCCGTGGGAAGAACGTACCTGCCTCCCATGGATGTGGTGGTGTTCGACGAGGCGCATTCGCTCGAGGACATCGCCGCGGAGCAGTTCGGTTTCAGCATCAGCTATACCCGGCTCATGGAGATCATCGCCCGCTTTCAACGAGGGAAAAAAAGGGGGAGCCTGCTGGCTCATCTCTCGAGCGAGGCGGTCAGGAAAAAGGGTATGTCGCTGTCCGGGCGGGTCAGCACCGAAGCGGGGCTGTTTTTCGAGGGCCTTCGAGGACAGTTTGGGGCGGAAAAGAACAGCCTCCGCATTACCGACTCCCTGCCTGCGGGAAAACGGCTCCTGGGGGAACTGGAAAAATTCCTGGACCTGCTGGAGGAAATGGATGGGCTCTTTGCCGATGAGATGCCGGCGGCAGAATACGCGATCGCCAGGGGGCGGCTCTTTGTCCTTTATGAGAACCTGCGCTCGGTGGTGCATCAGGAGAAGGAGGACCATGTTTGCTGGTTGGAGAGAAGCGAGGACGCACTGCTCGGGGACATCCAGATCAAGGGGCAGCCGGTGGATGTTTCTGAAATACTCCGCCGCGAGGTGGTTCATTCCTGTGAATCGACCATCTATGTCTCGGCCACGCTGAGCGTCCACGGAGATTTTTCGTTCACCGCGGGCAGGCTCGGCCTCGAGGATTACCGGTCACTGTGCCTTCAGTCTCCCTTCGATTACGTGAACCAGGTCGTGATGCTGCTCGCTTCAGACGTGGACGAGCCCTCTCTGCCGTCCTTCGCGGATCACTCTTCCCAGATCGCGGCCCAGATCATTGACTACCTTCGCGGAAACTGCCTCGTGCTCTTCACGTCCTACAGGACCCTGGAGGAGGTGAAGAAACGGCTGAGCGGGCTCATTTCATTCCCCATATTCTCCCAGGGCGATTTCACGGCGGTGGAGGCCCTCCAACAATACCTGGGAAGCGGTGATGCCGTTTTGATGGGCACCCATTCCTTCTGGCAGGGCATCGATCTCCCCGGAGACCTCCTCAGGGGAGTCATCCTCATGCGCCTTCCCTTCAGCGTGCCCGACCACCCTCCGGTCCAGGCGAGGATCGATCGGCTGATCCGGCAGGGGCACAATCCTTTCTATCATTACCAGGTGCCGTCCGCCATTCTCCGCTTCAAGCAAGGCTTCGGCCGGCTAATCAGGGGGACCGGGGACCGAGGTGTTGTCGCCGTTCTCGATTCACGCATCGTGAGAAAGAGCTACGGGAGGCTGTTTCTGCAGTCTCTGCCCGAGTGCACCATCGTACGCACCGTTGAGGAAATGAAGGAAGCGTGCGATTCCATGTTCAGCGCGCGGTGAATATGCCGCTTCAGCTGCCGGATCACGTGAAGACGGGTCACGGTAGTTAAATACTGCTTGCGTTGAGGAAATGCTTCTGCTCAGGTATCGCCTGCCGGGCGCGGGCGATGAATGATAAGTCCTGCCCTGCGGGTGGGGAGCGATGGGCTTGTATTCCGCTCCCATGGGGCCGCATTTGCTTTCGAGCTCGACCGGGCGGAAGGATTCGAGCTTTTCTCACGTGAATCTGTCTGCCGCGAGCGCCCTGGAGCGTGTTCTCCGCGTAAACGACAATAGCAATAGTACAGGAGCGAAAAGAGGAGGCAAAGCATGAAAAATCTTAAAGGGAAGCTGGCGCTTGTGACCGGCGCGGCAATGGGAATGGGCCGGAGTCTTTCAGAGAAGCTTCTTCAAGAGGGATGCCGGGTGGCCCTGGTAGACGTCAACGCCGGGCAGCTGTCTAGGACATGGAAGGATCTCTCCGCTACGGGCGAGTGCAAATGGTATGTGTGCGATGTCTCGAAAAGAACCGCGGTTTACGGCATGGCGAAGAAGGTCCGTAAAGAAATGGGCGGGGTGGACATCCTCGTGAACAACGCGGGAATTGTGAGGGCACATGAACTCATGGACCTGGCAGATGACCATATCGAGCAGACGATATCGGTCAACCTGACGGCCCAGTTCTGGACCTGCAAGGCCTTCCTGCCGGGCATGATCGAAAAAGGGGAGGGGCATGTCGTGAATTTCGCTTCCGCGGGCGGCATCCTGGCCATACCCAACCTCACGGCCTACTGCGCCAGCAAATTCGGCGTGGTCGGTTTTTCCGACGCCCTGCGGCAGGAAATGAGGAAGAGAAAAACCGGGGTGATGGTCACCTACGTGTGCCCGAACACGGTAAATACGGGAATGTTCGAGGGCTCCAAGATGGTGGCGGGCACAAAGATGCTCACCGCGGCGGATGTCACCTCGAAGGTCATAGGGGCCATAAAAAAAGACCAGGCCATGGTGGCAGTACCGAATGTCTCAGTCAAGTTCCTCACGCCGCTCACGAAGCTCATTCTCCCGATTAAAGTCATGGATTGGCTCAACGCGCTGCTCGGGATGGCCGACGCGAATGACTCCTGGCGGGGCAGGGGATAAAAGTATTTCAGCCGGGAAACGAGCGCCGTTGACGACCGGCGTTCCGGGGGCTGTTCGCGTTTTTAACGGAGGCCCGTGACGGTTTCCTCGCCGGGTTCGCGTCGGTTTCGAAGAAGCCGGATGTCCACACCTCCTCCATGGCCTTCAGGGAAGGGGCCAGGGACCAACGATGCTGATACGGCCTCCGGGTCGGAGGTCATGTCTTCCTCGACCGTGAAAAGAGGAATATCTCCTGTGAGCATTGAGCCCACCCGCGCATTGGTTCCGTGGGATGCCGCATGACGGTGTCGCGTACTCCCTGCCCAGCCTGGAGGCCCTTGATCATACCGGGGCTGTCAGAGGACTCAAGGATGAGGTCGGGATCACAGCTTTTCCAGTGGCGTGTATTTTTCGAGGAACGTCTTTTTCACGCCGCCGCTGAATGTTATGGTGAGCTTTGCATTGTCGCCGCTGCCTTCGACGGATGTGACGCGCCCGCGGCCGTATTTGGGATGCAGGACCGGGTCGTGAACGCCGAAGCGCGGTGACACTGCCGCGGAGGCAGTTCCCGGCGCCGGTTTCCCTGCCCGGGCCGTTTCATTTCCGTCCCCCCTGGCGAAACGGAGATTTGGACCGCGCTGGTCCTCGTATTCGGTTCTGCGGACCAGGCCGTCCGGGATCTCGAGGACGAACCGGGAAGGCGAGCGGTATTCAACCCCCCCGAAGCTCCTCCGCAGTTCCGCGCTCGTGATGAACACGCGCTCTTTCGCCCTGGTAAGGCCAACGTAGGATAGCCGCCGCTCCTCCTCTATCTCGTCGGGTGTGTTGCTCGAATTGAAATGGGGGAAAATTCCCTCCTCCATGCCAGTGAGGAAGACAACGGGGAATTCAAGCCCCTTCGCGTTGTGCACGGTCATCAGTGTCACGGCGTTCGTGGGATCGGCCCCGTTCTCATCGGGTGCGTCCTCCGAGGTGACGAGGGAGATGTCCTGCAAAAACTGGTCTAGCCCGGCGGCGGGGTTTCTTGTTTCGTACTCGTACACGCTGTTGATGAATTCCTCCAGGTTCTCCATCCTGGAGCGGTTTTCGATTGTATTGTCGCCTTCCAGGTGCTTGATATATCCCGACCCGGCAAGCACCTCCTCAACCAGGGACGAGAGGGGCCGCTTTTCGGGGACCTCCGCGGCCGCTGCACGGCCGTGCTCGATGATATCTTTAAAATCCTTGACCCCCGGGGGGACCCTGCCCTTGAGCAGGTCGGCCTGCTCGAGAACCTGCCATTCAGAGATTCCATGCACGTAGGCGGCATCCCTTATCCTCTCCAGGGTGGCGTTCCCGATCCCCCGCGGCGGCGTATTTATAGACCGCATCAGCGAGATCGAATCGCCGGGATTCATGATGAGCCGTAAATAGCAGAGAATATCCTTTATCTCTTTCCGCTCATAGAATTTAAGCCCTCCCACGACGCGGTACGGGATGTTCTCCTCGCGCAGGGCTTCCTCGAATATGCGGGACTGGGCATTCGTGCGGTAGAAAACGGCGAAATCACGGTTTTTGCAGCCTTCTCTCCTCTTGAGGGAGATAACGGTGTTTACCACATAAGAGGCCTCGCCGTATTCGTTGTTCGTCTGGCACCAGACAACCTCCTCGCCTTCGCCGCGGAACGCGCGCAGGCTCTTCTCCTTGCGGTGCCGGTTGTTTTTTATGACCGCCGTGGCGGCCTCGAGTATGGGAATGGTGGAGCGGTAGTTCTCCTCGAGCACGATGACCATCGCCTCCTCGAAGTCCTTCTCGAAGCTCAGGATGTTCCTGATGTCGGCGCCGCGCCATGAATAGATGGACTGGTCGTCGTCTCCGACCACGCATATGTTGCGTGACGCGGAAGACAGGTGCCTGCAGATGAGATACTGGGCGAAATTGGTGTCCTGGTACTCGTCGATCATGAAATGGGTCCACCGCCGCTGAAGGTCGCCGCGTGCTTCCGGGTGGTCCCGCAGGAGAATGACCGTTTTGATGAGAAGGTCGTTGAAATCGAGGGCGTTGTTGGCGCGCAGCCTCTCCTGGTAGCGCTCGTAAATTTCACGAAAGTTGAACGCCGCGTACGAGGGGACGAGGCGGGCAATGTCGACGCCTTCCAGTATCTCCGCTTTGTCCTTGATCTCGGATATCTTCGACGCCAGCGAGGAGGGCCTGATTCTCTTGGGGTCGAGCCGCAGTTCAAGGAGTATGTCCTTGAGGAGGGCTTCCTGGTCCTTCTGGTCGTATATGGAAAAGTTGCGCGGGACTCCGACGGTGGCGCCGTAGCGCCTGAGAATGAAGACGGCCGAAGAGTGGAAGGTCCGGATGAAGACATCCTCCCCAGTCGGCCCTATGAGGTTCACCACCCTTTTCCTCATCTCCTCGGCCGCCTTGTTGGTGAAAGTGACCGCCATGATGCGGTGCGGAGGCACGAGTTTTTCCTTGATGAGATAGGCAATGCGGTAGGTGATGACGCGGGTCTTCCCCGAGCCAGCCCCGGCGAGGATGAGAAGCGGGCCGTCGGTATGGAGCACGGCGTCTCTCTGGTTTTGGTTCAGGTCTTCAAGCAGCTTCATACGGGTGCAGGCAGTGGCACTATCGGCGCGGCGGAGAATTTAGCAAGCACTTTGCGGCACGCCCTGCGCTTTTTCCCTTTCCCCGCGTTACCAGCCTCCCCCTCCCCCGCCGCCGCCTCCCCCTCCGGAAGAGCCGCCGCCGCCGGAGCCCGAACCGGGCGCCGTCGAGGAGGAGGAGATGGCGCTGGAAAAAGAGCTCCCGAGAGACGAGGCGAAGCCTGCCGCCCCGAGTCCTGCCCACGAACCGCCGCTGTACCAGCGTGGAGAATACGAACCGCCGTGCTCTGCGGAGGCAAGGATGCCGGAGAAATATTCCGCCCACTGGTTTTCGACGTTCAGCGCGAGGGCGTAGGGGAGAAAGCGCTCGAAGGTGGACACGTCAAGGCTGGGACGGTGGACGGCATTGAGGCGATCGCGCTCCGCCACGGCCAGGAACATCTTGAAGCCCTCAATTCTGTCGAGGAGCTTCCGCCCGGCGCGGGTGGGGGCCTTGAGCAGGAAGTAGAAGAGAATGTTCAGGGCGATGACGCCAAGCAGGATGACCAGCGTCCACGGGGACCCGACCGTAAGGTAGTAGACGAAAACGAAGATCTCGGCCCCGACGAAAGGAATAGAGAAGAGCGTGATGAATAACGCTCCGGCGGCGGTGATTATGCGATACCGCTGTTTTGCCAGCACCTCCCTCCAGGCGGAGACGACCTTGATGAGCAGCACGGACACGCCCATGGACCAGAAAGTCAGCCATATCAGGATGAAAACCTCCGGCGCCGTGCCAATGGCCATGGCGAAGCTCACCACGAGTATGAGCACAGAGAGGACGAGCCCCGGCACGAAGAGACCGAGGTTCTTCACGAAGTAATGCTTCTCATACTGCAGCGAGAGAGAGCCCTTAAAAGATTTTATGGCCGAGGAAATTCTCGAATGGTTCTTCGACTCCAGGGTTATGGATGGCCCCTGCGAGAAAAGCTTCTCGGAGATCTTCTTTTCTTCCGGTGGAAGGCCCTGCACGGCCGTATCCGCGCGCGTGAGTGTATACTCCCCGCCGTCATCGCTTATGGTCAGATGACCCCGGACCGCCATGTCGATGACGGCCGCGGCGAACGCGCGATGGTCGTATCCCATCTCGGTTATGAAGCGCAGGGCGGCCGGCGAGAGCCTGTCGGGGGAATCGTAAAGCGGGATTATCGTGCCCCGGGAAGGGTCCCGGCCGGCGATGACCCATACGGTGAAGTAGTAAAGGAGGACCAGGAGGAGCCCGCAAAGGCCCGCGACGACATCCCGGTTGTCCCTGACGTAAAAGCTCAGCAGCTCCTGCCGGTCGGGCTCGGCGACGAACCCCCGCTGCCAGCGGACGCTCAGGGTCATCCCTTCCTGCGCGGCGAGCGGCCTGGTGGTTTCGAAGTGCACGGTCCCTCTCGCGTCGATCCTCGAGGAGTAGTTCTTCTCGGTGGAGCCCGCGGGGCCGGTCCAGCCCTCCTTGGAGAGAATACGGCCCATCGCCCCCGCGGGAAGGGTTACCTCCGCGAGGGCGTGATCGATGGGGAAGGACCAGCCGTTGCCCGTGACGTTCCAGTAGAGCTCGACGAAATCCTCTTTGAAGGCGAGCTGCCGGTTGGTGGTGTACGTGATGGTGTAGGTGTACACCCCCGGATCGAGGAACACCGACGAGCTGCCTATATAGAGGCGCGTGCCGTTGCCCTGGTCCTCGGTGTGATACGGCTCGGGCATGTTGTCACGGAGCACACCGGTCACGTTGAAATCGACGCGCTTCGTGAAACCGAATTTTTCACTGTAGGTGGTCGGAAAATCGCGGTAGATGCCGCGCTTTATGCTGACGCCAAGGCTCCTTACGGTAATAATCTCCGTCACTTGAAGAAGGCCGTCCTCGCGGACCTCGATGAGGCTCTGGAAATCGAGAATGCGCTCCTCCTCGCCGGGGGCTTGCGCGCGGCCGATGCCGGAAAAAAGGAGCACTGCAAGGGAGGCGACCAACGCCCTGACGGCGTATGGTTTGTATTTTCCCATGAACTTCATCCCCCTGGAACACCCCATCAGAATCTCACCTCCGGGGTTTTTCCCTCAAGGGAGCGGTCAATTTCAAAAAAGTCCGCGGGGACGAGAGACAGCATCCTCGCGACGATCATGCTCGGAAAAGACTCTATGAGTATGTTGAGGTCCCTCGCCGAGCCATTGTAGTAGCGGCGGGCAAGCTGGATCTGGTCCTCCAGCTCGGAGAGGTTTTTCTGAAGCTCGAGGAAGTTTTCGTTCGCTCGAAGGGCCGGGTACGCCTCCGCGACCGCGAACAGCCTGCGTATTCCCTCCGAGAATGCCGTTTCCGCCGGTCCTTTTTCCCTGACGCTCCCGGCAGTCATGCAGCGCCCCCGAAGCTCCGTGATCTCCTTGAAGAGAGTTTTCTCATGCGCCGCGTATCCTTTCACCGATTCTACAAGGTTCGGTATGAGGTCGTGGCGGCGTTTGAGCTGGACGTCTATGCCGCTCCACGCCTCGCGCATCATGTTCTTTAGGCGAATGAAGCGGTTATACGTGAAGATAAACCATGCCAGCAGGATAACGGCGAAGGCAGCGAAGATGATCAGCGCCATGGGAAAAACCTCCTCGATCATGTGGTCCTGGAAAGGGTATGGGCCGGATGCAGAAATACAAGAAAAAATATTGATATTGTCACGCCGCTTTCCTGATACTGTGTCGAAGGGAACAGGAAAGGGACGTCTAATGAGCGAGAGGATCAGCGAATCAGCGGTGCAGCCGCCCTTCGATGGTTTCCGGATCGACGTGTATCTCGCGCGCCGTTTCAGCTATCTCAGCCGGGTCGGGTGGCGCGCGGAGATAGAGCGGGGCAGCGTGTCCGTGAACGGAGATGTCGTTTCCAGTCCGCACCGTCACGTCCGGAGCGGCGACCGCGTGAGATTTTACGGCGGGAGAATCCAGGAGCCGCCGGTGGACGGGCAGGTAGGGGTCCTGTATGAGGATGATTCGTTTCTGGCCGTCAACAAGTCCGGGAACCTTCCGGTACATCCGTCGGGCCGTTATTTCGACAATACCCTGCTTCGAATACTGGAAAAGGAAAGGGGGATGAAGCTCTTCCCCGTGCATCGCATCGATCGTGAAACGTCCGGGGTGATACTGTTCGCGAAGAGGCCTGACGCGGCCTCGGCGGTGCAGAGGAACTTTGCGCGCGTACAGAAGACCTATCTCGCGATTGTCCATGGAGCCGTGGCCCGGAAGGATTTCACGGTGGACGTCCCCATCGGTTACGACCCCGGAAGCGTTGTGAAAAAAAAGCGCGCGGCCGACGGAAGCGCCGGTCAGACCGCCGTGACCCGCTTCAAGAGGATCTTCAATTTCGGCCCGTATTGCCTCGTCAAGGCGGTTCCACAAACCGGCAGGCTGCACCAGATCAGGGTGCACCTCCTCCATGCCGGATATCCCATCGTCGGCGACAAGCTCTACGGCAGGGATGAGAGGCTCTATCTGGAGTTCATAAGGGCCGGGTACTCGGAAGACCTCGGGGCCCGCCTCGAGTTTCACCGTTCGGCCCTGCACTCGCGGTCCTTACGTTTTCACCATCCGTTCCTGGGGAAAAGGGTGACGGTCAAGGCGCCCCTTCCGGCGGACTTCAGGGAATTCATCGAAAGCAGGAAAACAACGGCATGTCAGACCCGGTAATTCCCCCGCGGGCAAAGTTCTTCGTAGGGATGATCGCCAATTCGGAAGAGTACACGGCCATGGCGGAGAAAACCCTGTGCAAGAAATACGGCGAGATAGATTTCAAGACGCTCAGGATACCGTTCGATCACACGGAATATTACAGCTCAATGGGGCTGAACCTTTTCAGAATTTTCATCTCGTTCCGGCGACTCCTCAGGCGGGAAGAGATCGTCAAGGTGAAACTCCTCACGAACAGGCTGGAAAAAAAGTTTTCGGAGAAGGGAAAGCGTAAAATCAACATTGATCCAGGATATCTGACCCTCTCCAACGTGTACCTGGCGACCTGCAAGGAATTTTTCCACCGCACCTATATTTCGCACGGCGTGTATCTGGAAAATGAATACAGGTACGTAGCGAAGCGTTTCGAGCCGTGGGAATGGACATACCCTGATTACCGCAAGCATGAGTATCTCGATTTTTTCTACCATGTAAGAAACATCTACGCCCGGCAGCTCAAGGAAAAATAATTGATTGCGAGGGCGGCCATGCGGGCCTATGAAGATGCGCCCGGGTGCGGACCGTCGTGGGCGTGTGAGATTGCTCTCGTTCGCGCGCCGGCCGGCATGGGAGATCCCGTTGTGCGCCAAATATTAAACTTGACGAAATGTGATGCCGCCGTTAACTTAACATCCGAGACGCGTCTTTATCGGCAGCCAACAGAATCGCCGAGAGTTTTGCCTGACGTGAGCGGCCTGGCTGAAACGCCGCTGCTGGAAAAACTGGAGGGCCGGCCGGTCTTTCTTTATGGTTCTATCGGAACACCTAAATAAAAACAACATCATCGTCGGGTCCAAATCGAAAAATCGATGGGATCTCATACATGAGATGCTGGACCTGGCGGTGAAGAACCGTCACGTCAGGGACGAGGACAAGGACATCATAAAAAAGGCCCTCGTTGAGCGCGAGAAATCCATGAGCACCGGCATAGGGAAAGGGGTTTCAATCCCGCACTGCACCTCCGCCAAGGTGGATGATGTCGTGATAGTGCTCGCGCTCTGTGAGAACGGAATAGATTTCGACGCCATCGACAACCAGCCCGTGAAGATATCCATACTCCTCCTGGTGCCTAGGAACAAGCTCACCCAGCACATCAAGACGCTCGCCAACATCGCGAAAATCATGAACAACGACGAGATGCGCGAGGAGCTCCTCACGCAACAGACCCCCGATGCAGTGATCAAGAAGATAAAGAAGTACGAAAGCCTGAAGAAGTAAGCATCGCATGGAAAACCTTTCGCGACTGGTCAACGTCAACCGCCTTGAGGAGGACGAACAGGAGCGGTCTCTCAGGCCGTCCACCCTGGGTGAATTCATAGGCCAGTCAAAGGTTGTGGAAAACCTCAGGGTGTTCATCACTTCGGCCAGGATGAGGGGTCAGGCGCTGGACCACGTGCTGCTGGCGGGACCGCCGGGACTCGGCAAGACCACGCTCGCCTTCATCGTGGCCAGGGAGCTGGGGGTCAACATCAGGGCTACCTCGGCGCCCGTCATCGAGAAGGCGGGGGACCTGGCCTCGATTCTCTCCTCGCTCGAGGACAAGGACGTCCTCTTCATCGATGAGATGCACCGCCTCTCGCCCGCCATCGAGGAAATACTTTACCCGGCCATGGAGGACAGGTCGCTCGACATCATCGTGGGGCAGGGCGTGGGCGCCAAGACTATCAAGATCGGCCTCGCCCATTTCACGCTCATCGGCGCCACCACCAGGACGGGCCTGCTGACCTCGGCGCTCCGCGACCGGTTCGGCATCCCCATCAGGCTTGATTACTACGGGGCCGAGGACCTCACAAAGATCGCCGCGCGTACCGCGAGCATCCTGAAGTGCTCTATAACCGACGAGGCGGCCCGGGAGCTTGCCAGGCGCTCGAGAAAAACGCCGCGCATTGTCAACCGGCTTCTTAAAAGGGTGTCCGACTTCAGCGTGGTGGAGAACAGGGACGCCATCGACATGGAGATCACCCGCTACGCTCTCGAGAAACTGGACATAGACCACCTCGGACTCGACGAGATGGACCGGAAAATCCTGTCGACCATCATCGAGAAATACGACGGCGGCCCCGTGGGGATAAAGACGATCGCGATTTCCGTGGGAGAGGAGATCGACACGCTGGAGGATTTCTACGAGCCTTTTCTGGTCCAGAGCGGTTTACTCAACAGAACGCCCCGGGGGAGAATGGCGACTCGAATCGCCTACGAGCACCTGAAAATACCTTATACCAGGAAGATGGATGAGGCCATCCAGGCCGGGCTTTTTGACGGAGCGGAGGAGCGGTAACTCTATGACATACTCTCTCTCGATAGTCATCGGTTTTTTCGCGGGCATCCTTGCCGGGCTCATGGGCATAGGAGGAGGGGTGGTGATGATCCCGGCCCTTGCCTATGTCATGAAATTCAGCCAGCACGCCGCCCAGGGGACCACGCTGGCCGCCATGGTCCCGCCCATAGGCATCCTGGCCGCCTACGTGTATTACCAAAAAGGATACGTGAACGTCCCGGTGGCCTTGTTTCTGTCGCTGGGTTTCGTGCTCGGCGGGCTTATCGGCGCCCGCCTGGTCGTCAATATCGACGAGGCGCTTCTGCGGCGAATATTCGGCGTGGCGCTCCTGGCGATTTCCCTGAAGATGATATTCTGGAAATAAGCGGGGGCGGCGTTACCGCTGCCGGACGTACTGGATGATCTGGATGAGCACCCCGTCGGGATCATGGAGGAAGGTGGTCCATCTGTCGGGACGCGGCTGAAAGGGGTCCAGCATCTGGACCCCGCGTTCGCGCAGGCCGGCGGCGAGACTGTGGATGTCGTCCACGACTACGCTGAAATGGTTCATCCCCGTCATTGCGCCCGGATTCGACTGCACGTCTCCAGGGTTCCCTTCCTCCAGCTCGATCTGGAAGGACTCGTTTCCCACGAAGTGATAATTTTTCCCCAGGATATTCACGGTTTCGATTTTCCCGAGGCCCAGGATATCGCAATAGAAACGGAGCGATTCATCGATATCTTTCACTTTTATTCCCAGATGGTACCATTTCATCGCGATCCCTCGAAATTCTTGCTGGTGAGCCCGGGGCGCCGGCCCCGTTCATCGCCGGATTCCTAGTGTCTTCACCGGTGACCGCGCCGAGAAGGGCCAATTCTCTTTAAGATCCCGTCGGAATTCACGGCCGGTGCCGGACGGTTCATACGTGCTTACATGCCGGAATCACGTGATGTCAATGCTTTTTCCGGATCGCGGCGCGGCCTTCCACCGGTTGCGGCAGAGAGGGGTGGAAATTCAAGCGCCGGGGCCGTGCGTTCAATCTGCGTGACGGCCTCCTTCGAAATGCTCACAACCAAAATTCAGGTTTTCAACGGGGAGGTCCGCTCCCGTGAAGGCACAGCGGTGAGGGGCGCGTGTCCCGGGATTGACGTCTCGCGTGAAGTTATCGCACGTGGTGCACATGCGGGCAACGCTGATCACCCCGTCATCAAGGAGCGACTTTACCAGTTCCATGAAGAACAGGAGAATACGGGACTTGTCCTGGATGGGGAATCCCTCCAGGTGCTCCAGGAGAGGGTCTTTCCAATGCGAAATCCTGGACGCCGCTTTCCTGCCCCCGCCCGTCAGCTGGAGTGTGTATGACCTGCGGTCGGCCGTGCCGCTGCGGCGGGAAACGAGCTTCTTTTTTTCCAGGGACCGGACAGCGTCGCTCACCGTCGCCTTGGAAAGGTCGAACTCGCGCGAAAGGTGACTCACCCTGCAGAGCGCGCGGGGATTTCGGTCGAGGAAGGCGAGGATTTGCATCTGCACGGGGCTCAAGCGCTCCCGCGTGGCCACGTCCCACATCAGTGAGCGTTCAATCTGGCCCATCTTTTCTATGACGGCGACAAGGGTGCGGTCAATGTCTTTCACTGGGAGTTGCCCTGCCCCATGAATAGTATCCCGGTATCAATTCGGCGCGAAACTTGAATTCCGCATCGCTCACGCCCATGCGGCTCACCGGAACGATTTACAAAACGGATCCCCTGATTGAAACGGTGTGCTCCAGGAAGGGAATTTCCCGGCCGGAGCGCCGCAGCGCCTCCTTCACGATCTGTACGGCGCCGAAGCAGCAGGGAACCTCCATGTGCACCACCGAGACCGATTGTATATCCTGCGTGGACAGGATCTCCAGCAGCTTTTCGACGTAGGGTCCGTCCGCGCGATCCAGCTTAGGGCAGAAAACGATGAGCTTCTTTCCTTTCAGAAAACGCCCGTGAAAATCGGCCAGACTGAAGGGAACACAGTCCGCCGTCACGAGGAGGTGGGCCCCGTGGAAGTGGGCTGAGGCGGGATTGACGAGGTGCAGCTGCACGGGCCACTGGCTGAGTTCCGAAGGCATGTCCGAAACGGGCGCTTCAGCGCGAGTGGCGTCCGGCCGGGAGAGGTCCACCGCCATGGAGCCGGGGCAGCCGGCGTGCCCGTGGTGATGTGCGGGGGCGGCCGGCCCGAGGGCTTCAGGCACGGGATGGCCGCGCTCACGGAGAAAGTCCAGCGCCTCGTTCAGGTACGCCTCTTCGCCATGGTGCCTCAGGTGCTCCAGGTGCGCGCCGATGGTGCCCGGCCCCATGCGGACTATGTTTTCCATCACGAGCCGCTCGTTGTAGGGCTGCGCGTCGCGCTGTTCGACGGTGATTGCACCCTGCGGGCATTCACCGATACAGGCGCCGAGCCCGTCGCAGAAGAGGTCGCTCACGAGCCGCGCCTTCCCGTCGATGACCTGAAGCGCCCCCTCGGGACAGCCCGGAATGCACTGCCCGCACCCGTTGCACAACGTTTCGTCAATTCGTATTATATGTCGCTTCACGCGGGCCTCCGCGGGATAAAATAGTTAGATATCCTAACTATCGACAAATATAAACCGCCTCCCGGTCTTTTCAATAAAAACAGTGAAGTTGATCGGGAAAAACAAGCCCGGCATGGCGGTGCCCGGGATGGGGTGCCTGGTATAATGATTAATGTCATTATGGTTTTCCAATACGTCCGCGGCGCCTGAACCGGGCGATGGGCGTTTGTATAGTGAGGGGGAGTCGCATATTTGAATCAAAGCGCCGGGAAACGCTGAAAAAGCGACGGCACAGGGAATGATAAGAGCGCCTAGCGTCGGTATACGGGCGGCACGTACCGCCGCAAAAGCAGGGAGAAGCTCACTACCGTGACCGAGCTCAACGCCATCGCGAGGCCTGCCAGTTCCGGCCTGAAGGAGATCCCGGCAACGGGATAGAGAATGCCCGCCGCCACCGGAATGAGGATCACGTTATACGCGAATGCCCAGAAAAGGTTCAGGCGTATCCTCGACATTACCTTCCGCGACAACTGCAGCGCCCCTGCCACGTCGGTAACCTCGCTTTTCATGAGGACCATCGCGCCGCTTTCCACGGCCACGTCGGTGCCGCTCCCCACGGCAATGCCGATATCGGCCCGGGCCAGCGCCGGGGCGTCGTTGATGCCGTCTCCCACGAACGCGACTATCGCGCCCCTCTCCTGCAGCTTTTTGACCTCCTCGGCCTTTTGCCCCGGCAAGACCCGGGCCACCACATCCCGTATCCCTGCCTGGTCGGCCAAAGCGCGCGCGGTGCGCTCGTTGTCCCCCGTGATCATCGAGACGGCGAGGTTCATCCTGCGAAGTTCCTCCACGCCCCGACGCGCGTTCTCCTTGAGATTGTCCCGGACCCCCAGCAGCCCGATGACGCTCAATTCCCGGACGCCGATGATAACGGTTTTTCCTTCACTCTCGAGGCGTTCGATATGCTCGCCCGTCGCGTGGGAGACGGCGATATTTCTTTCGCGCAGAAACGCCGTGTTCCCGGCCAGTGTTTCGACGCCGTCGATCCTCCCTCCTATTCCCTTGCCCGAGAAAGAGGCAAAGGAAGAGACGTCCCTGGTTTGGAGGCCCCGCCTCCTCGCCTCGTTGAGAATGGCCCGTGCGAGCGGGTGCGAGGAGTAATTTTCCAGGCTCGAGATCGCGGAAAGGAAATCGTCCTCGCCGGCGCCCGCCGGGATCACGTCGGTGACTTCGGGCACGCCCGTGGTGAGGGTCCCGGTCTTGTCGAAGACCACCGCGTTGACCCGCGCCGCCGTCTCCAGGGCCGCTCCGTCCCTGACGAGCACTCCAAGCTCGGCCCCCCGGCCTATTCCGGCGGTAACGGCCGACGGGGTGGCAAGCCCCAGCGCGCACGGGCAGGCCACCACCAGAATGGACACCAGGACCGCGAACGAGAACACCAGGCTCTGCCCGAGCACATAGTACCAGACGAGGAAGGAGATCAGGGCCACCGCCAGGATGACGGGGATGAAGAGACTTACGACCCGGTCGGCTACACGCTGGACGGGAGGGCGCGATCCCTGGGCTTCCTTCACCAGGCGGATTATCCGCGCGACCACCGTGTCCCTCCCGACCCGCTCGGCGCGCATGGTGAGGGCGCCGTTGGTGTTCATGGTGCCGCCGGTCGCTTTCCCGCCGATGGATTTGTACACGGGGATGGACTCCCCGGTCAGCATTGATTCGTCGACGAAGCTCTCGCCGGAGATCACCTCGCCGTCCACCGGGATCCTTTCTCCCGGCCTTACGAGGAGGATGTCGCCCGGGCGCACGTCCTTGACCGCCACCTCCACGGGGTGTCCGTCACGGACGGCGACGGCGGTGTCGGGGTTGAGCCTCATGAGGCGCCGTATGGTGTCCGACGTTTTCCCGCGGGCGCGTGCTTCAAGGTACCTCCCGAGGCTGAGAAAGGCCGCGAGCATCACGGCGGTTTCATAGAAGAGAAAATGGCGTTCAAGGACTCCAAAAGTGCCGAGCAGGCTTGCGCCGTACGCGGCGCCCATGCCCATAGAATACATCACGTCCATGGAAAGATTTCTGTTCCGGAGCGCATTGAATCCGGCCCGGAAGATGTGGGCGCTCACGTAAAAGAACACAGGGAGCGAGATGACGAGCATGAGGTAGGGGAGGGGTATGATGAAATCCAGGGGGACATACATCAGTCCCATGAGAATGAATCCCGCGGTCAGCCCCACGATGAATTTGCTTCTTTTGTCCTTCAGGTCCTTCGACGTCCACTCGTCCTGACGGGCGGTGGTTTCGTCGTCGCCCGTTCCCAGGAGCTCGTACCCGGCCCTGTCGACGGCGGTCTCGATCATGTCCATGGTCACGGCGCCGGAGTCATAGTCGACCAGTGCCCTGCCCGTGGCATGGTTTACAGTGGCGGAACGGACGCCGTCAATGGCGAGGAGCGCGTTTTCAACGGTCCTTGAGCACATGACACAGGACATGCCCGCGATGTTCAGGTCGACCTTCCGTGTTTCACCGCTCATCTCTGCCCCCCCCGGTCCGGAATACATATATATAATATAAACAAGGGCCAAAATCAAGGGCCCTCGGCGACCGGAGTTAATAATTTTATTTTACAACCGGCGGGAGTCGTATATAGTCTGCTCAACTGCGGGCCGTCTGTGCCGTTCATACCCCGCGCAGCTGGAGGTTTTGCCATGAAGTTATCCAACGAGGCCAGGGTGGGCCTGATAATCACCGCGAGCTTCACCATATTTTTAGTGCTGGTTGGCGTGCTGTCGCGAATCACCATCGCGCGCAGCGGCTACAATTTAAAGATATATTTCGGTTTCCTCAATGACCTGCGTTCCGGCGCCCCCGTTAAAATCGCCGGCGGCATCACCATAGGCAGGGTCGATGATATCCAGCAGTCGGCCGAGAAGACCGAGGTTACCGTGTGGATTGACAAACGGTACAAGCTCATCAAGTCGGCGAAATTCGCGATCTTTACCACCGGTATCATCGGCGAGAAGTACATCAATATATTCATTCCCCCCTCGAGGGACGTGGAGGATTTCCTCGCCGACGGGGACAGGATATACGGCGTGGACCCGGCGAGCTTCGACCAGATGATGCTCACGTTCCAGAGCTTCATGCAGGATGAGAGCGGCGGCCAGATCCTCGCGGAGATATTCCAAAACTCGAACAGGTTTGTCTCAAACCTCAACAACGTGGTGGACGAGAACCGCTACGACGTCAAGCAGTCGGTGACAATGGTCCGCGCCACGATAGCCAACCTTTCGGTGCAGTCGAAGATGATCGTTGACCAGCTGAATATGCTGACGAGGAACATGGCGCAGATATCGGAGACAAACAAGGAAGACATTTCCATCACGCTGCGGAACCTATCTGAAGTGTCGAGCCAGCTCAACAAGATAATGTTCCGGATGGAGAGCGGGAGGGGCACGATGGGGAAGCTGCTCACCGATGAAGAGGTCTACAACAACATAAAGGACGCGTCGGTCTTCGCCCGGGATCTCTTCTACACCCTGAAGATGGACCCGTCGAAGCTGCTATTCAGGCCCAAGTGAGCCATGGCGAAGAGAACCAGCCTTTTCATCTGCACGGCCTGCGGGACCGAGTTTCCTAAATGGGTGGGACGGTGTTCCCAGTGCGGCCAATGGAATGCAGTCGCCCAAGTGCGGGCCGACCACGGGAAGGCCGGCGCGCCGGCCGGGCCCCGCGCCCTCTCGGCGGTTTCAGGCGAGGGTCCGGGCCGCAGGAGCACCGGAATTGAGGAATTTGACCTCGTCACGGGTGGCGGCCTGGTCCCCGGTTCGGTTGTCCTTATCGGCGGAGACCCCGGCATCGGGAAATCCACGCTTGCCCTCCAGGTCGCGCACTCGATGAAGAGCGTGTATCTCTCGGGAGAGGAGTCTCCCCTGCAAATCCGCCAGCGCGCGGAGCGGCTGAAACTTTCCCTGGATCGCATCCATGTGTCTACCGCCACCTCCGTGGATGACATAGTCAATCTTGTCCAGTCCGAGAAGCCGGAGTGCGTCATCGTGGACTCGGTCCAGACCCTCTATTGCAGCGACACGGCGGGATACGCGGGCTCGGTGAGCCAGATACGCGAATCGGCCGCGCGCCTGGTCCAGTGCGCCAAGCGGAACGGCTCGTCTTTCCTGCTCATCGGCCACATCACAAAGGACGGCGCCATCGCCGGCCCCAAGGTGCTCGAGCACATGGTCGACACGGTCCTGTACTTCGAAGGGGACTTCGCCAGGGATTTCCGCGTGCTCAGGGCCGTCAAGAACCGCTACGGTTCGGTAAACGAAATGGGGCTGTTCCGGATGACCTCGGCGGGGCTGGAGGAGGTCAAGGAGCGGCACAGTCTATTCCTCAACACCTCGGGGTCCACCGCGCCGGGAACCGCGGTCTCGGCGTCCCTCGAGGGAAGCCGGACGATCCTCTTCGAGGTGCAGTCGCTCGTGACCGCCACCAGCTTCTCCAACCCGCGCAGGATGGCGGACGGCTTCGATCTCAACAGGCTCATTCTTATCGTTGCGGTTCTGGAAAAGCACGGGTTTCTCAGGCTCGGCTCTTTCGACGTGTTCATCAATGTGGCGGGAGGGTTCCAGATAACGGAGACGTCGGCAGATCTGGCGGTCGCCATGTCGATCGTTTCCAGCCTTACCGAAAAGCCCATTCCCCGGCATACGGGGCTCATAGGCGAGATCGCCCTGTCCGGGGAGGTGCGTCCGGTACCGCACGCCCGCCGGAGGATTCAGGAATTCGCCCGGTCGGGATTTCAGGTCCTCCTTCTCCCCGCGGGGGATGCGGCAGAAGCGGGCTCGGCGGGTTTTTCCGGGCGGGTTGTTGAGGTCGATACGATCGCGAAGGCAATCGGCTGTATTTTCGGGCCGTGACCGGCGCGGCGGCGGGTAAAAAATTGTTGCACAAAAGGAATTTCACTTCGATAATTGTATTATTCACCGTCATCATCACGTGAAAGATGGTGACCCGGATGTGAGCGGGCAAGATGCGGTTCAAGATACGGCAATATCACAACACCTTCAGGATGAAGTTTTCAGAGAACTACTATTTTCTCAGGAAACGTTATTTGAAATGGTGGGACGGCTTCCGTGAAAAGGGTCACGAGAAGATGACAGTGATGTTCATCCCCCACAACGAAAAGAGGATATTCAACTTTCAGATTTCAAAATTCACCGTCTCCTTCTTCATGGTGCTCTTTCTCGTCGTCATCATGACCTCCGCTTATGCCATCATCAAGAACGCGAGCTCGCGCAGGGAGGAGCGGCGGCTGCTCATGAACTACAAGGACATACGGTCCCATGTCCTGCGGTTCGAGCGGCTCACCAACAGCGTCGCCGAGCTCATGGACGAGATAAAGCCGGATATAGAGGAAATGTACGAGCTTGCGGCCGGCGACAACGGATCCACCGGAAAGATTTGGGATCTCGAGGATACGGGTCCGGCGGTTTCGAAAGAAAACAGGGACATGAAAAACATCCTGCCCGAGGAGATTTTTTTGCTCAGGGACTTGCAGAAGAACCTCATCTGCTCCACCAATACGATAAAAACGGTGAAGAACTTCGTCGATGTGCGCAGCAAGGTCATCAACGACACGCCGTCAATTGTACCCAGCCACGGACACATCACATCCCTTTTCGGATGGAGGCGTTCACCTTTCGGATTCGGGAGGGACTTCCATGCGGGTATCGATATAGCCGCTTCCTCGGGCGCCGAGATCAGGGTGACCGCGCCTGGAGTGGTGAGCTCGACGGGATGGGGCGGGGGCTACGGATACATGGTGAAGGTGAAGCACAAGTATGGATTTGAAACCATCTACGGGCACTGCTCGCGTATCATCGTTGGGGCCGGTGATTCCGTGACGAAGGGCCAGGTGATCGCGTACGTAGGCCAGACAGGTTCCGCCACGGGCAACCATTGCCACTATGAGATCCGGCTGGGTGACGTGGCGATAAATCCCTATCCCTACATGAGCCGGCTGTGGTAATCACACCGGTTTGCGGCACGCATCTCCAGTAACTCGGCAGGGCGCTCTCC
The DNA here is from genome assembly GCA_963762305.1 of uncultured Spirochaetota bacterium. Taxonomy (GTDB): domain Bacteria; phylum Spirochaetota; class UBA4802; order UBA4802; family UBA5368; genus CAVXKM01. The sequence continues at coordinate 142,871 of CAVXKM010000001.1, forward strand.
GGAGCGCTTTGTATTCTGTTGAAGGCACAATTCCACATCATGGCATATGTTAGCAAGGCTGTCCTTCTATGGTAAGACAATAGCAGCGGGCAGTACCCTTTGCCTGTTGACCTATGCCCTCTCCCAAGACCTACGGCGGCCCGCCGGTTTCAAAGACAGCCTCCTTGACTTTATCGAACGGAATTCCGCCACGGAGTCCGTTGAAGTCGTGAGGGCGCGGGAAGAGACCGCGCTCGTCGCTCAACCGGGTGAACCGGAGCCGTCGCTTTCCTACGAGAAGGGAGATTGGGGAAAGTACATCGTGGCCCCCCGGTACAGCCTGCTCACGGAAGGCCTTGAGGCGGGTACATACAGGATAGAGGAGAAAGAGGAGGCCGAGCTTATTACCTACGGTTCCGCCAAGTTGAATATGAGCTACGGGAAGTCCAAGTTCACGAAAAGCTCGTATCGCCAGTACGACCTGGATCAGCCCGTGTCACGCGTCATTCAGAGCGGCTTTAATCCGGATAACGAGATGCAGCTTCACATGGAGGGGCGCATCGGAGAGCGCCTCACCCTGTATATAGACCATGACAGCAGGAAAAGGGACAACCAGTACCGTATGCAGTACCGCGCGGTACGCGATGACGAGGCCGTGCGCGAAATAAACGCCGGCGAAATTGACATAAAGATGAATAACTCGAAATACGCGGTGTACGACGACACCTCGTCCAAGGGCATAGGGATTGACACGACGCTGCGAAAAGGAGGCCTGCAGGTAAAGGCGTTCGGCAGCGTGGCCAAAGGGGAGACCGTTGTGGAGTATTTCCGAGGCAATTCATCCCCCGGCAGTATCGCCATCAGGGAGTACCAGTACACCCGGGGCACCTTCTACCAGATCGAGCCCTTTAAACGATACGATGCCCTCACGGCGCCGCCGCCCCCCGTGCCCAGCCCGTACACCACGCTTGTCACCTTTACCTCCAGCCCGGTCGATCCCGCGACCTATTTGCCGGGCGCCGTCAATATCGATGCCAATGGTTTCGAGATATACATTGACGATCAAAATTCCCTGAATGATTTCAATGCCGTCCAGTTGAGCATCGACGGGGGCTATTACACGAAGATGGTGTCGGGAGTCGATTACACGGTGAATTTCTCGACCGGCCTCGTGGCCTTCCTCAAGGCCGTTCCGCCGAACGCCCGCATTTTTGCGGTCTACACCATCATGGGGAGCAGTTCCACGTCATCGGATCCCGGCGCCCTCCTTCCGGGCGATCCCATGCACCCGGGCGGGATATTCGCCAACAAGATATTTGTGTTCATCAAGTACGGCTACGCCCTGCACGAGGATACCGACAAGGACTTTGTCCTTGACGCGGGCGAGGATAGGAACGGTGACGGCAAACTCAACCTGGACATTTACGAGGTGCGCTCTTTCTATTTTGTGGGGGAGCGTCAGATCGTTCAGGATAATCTGCAGATCCGGTTTTACGACAGGGACCAGCTGCTCACGAAAGGAGACTCGGGAAAACTCGGGCGCTATTCGCTCGATTACTCGAGGGGCGTTATAGGCTTCTATCTGCGGGAACCGTTCAAGCCGCTGCTCCCCGATTCCCTGGACTCTGCCATGTACACCGAGAACCAGGCGGGCTCGGTGTCCGAGCTGACGGAATACAGCATGAGAGTGGATTACTACCGAGAGGCCAGGAGCTTCCAGCTCCAGCATTTCCTTATCATTCCGGGAAGCGTGCGCATAAAGGTGAATGGGAAGGAAATTCAGGGCGCTCTCTATTCGATCGATTACACCTCCGGTTTTCTCACGTTTAACAATCCCAACAATCCCGTGATCACACCGGAGACAACGATCGAGGTGAAATATGAATACATGCCCGACCTCTCCCAGCAAACGCAGTCTTTCATCGGAGGAGTCAGGGCCGACTACACCTTAAACAGGGACCTGAGCCTGGGCGGAACGCTGCTCTACTCCCGCACGGCGGGCGGCGCCACGATTCCCGACGTGGGGAATGAACCAACACAGACCACGGTTCTCGAAGGGGACGCCACGCTCCGTCTGAGCGAAAAAAGACTCGAGGACCTTGTGAACTCGATCCCCGGCGTGAAGGTCGATGATGTGCCCTTTGATTTCAGGGCATACGCCGAATATGCGCGCAGCTACAAGAACATAAACACCTTCGGGAAGGCCCTTATTGACGACATGGAGTCCACCGAAGAGATTTCAGGAATCTCCCTCTCCGACAAGGATTGGATCCCCTCCTCCATGCCCTGGGATTCGGAGCTGACGAAGCTGCAACTCGGGCAGGCCGTGCGAGGGCGGCTCTTCTTCAAGTATTACCGAAATCCGTCGAGCCCGGATGATCTCGAGGGGACGGGCTTTACACCTTACAGCATCGACTACAGCAAGAAACCGGGGCCCTATAACGTGGCAACAGGACACGTTGCCGACTCCATTCAATCTTTTGAGTCTCAACTGTCCCTGGTGTTTGAATATGACTTCTCGGCGGGCCAGACCCACGCGCCCGCGGTGACCAGGCGTCTCTCGTCCGAGGCGGTTGACTTTTCAGGACTGCAGTACGTGGAGCTGTGGTATCGGGGCGAGGGGCTCACGGGGGACGTGAATGTTTTTCTTGATATAGGTCGAATTGACGAAGACTCCGATGGAGACGGCACGCTCGACACGGAGGATGACAACCGCAACGGTTTTCTTGATTTCGATCCCTCGGCCGGGATAGAGGAAGACAGGGGTTATTACTTCAATCCGACGGGAAACGATGACACCTTCATCGGCTCCGGTCCCGGGCTGAACGAATCCACGCAGGGAGACGGGGTGCTCAATGCCGAAGACCTTAACGGAAACGGGGTGCTGGAGACAACCGAGAACATCCTTCGCCTGCCGGGCCAGATCGCCCAGGACCCCACTCCAATAACAATCACCCCCGCAGTGACAGGCTGGCAAAGGGCGAGGATTTACGTCAAGCGCAGCTCGCTTACCGCGGAAAACCTGGAGCTCCTGAAGCAGGTAGAGGCGATAAGGCTTTTTCTGCAGGGGGCATCCGGCACAGCCGGAAAGGTGTACGTCGACGGCATCAAGTTCGTTTCATCCCGCTGGCGCAATATCAAGATAAACGATCTCCCGCAGGAGGACCCGGACCAGGTGAAGGTCACCGTGGTGGACAGCATCAATGATGCCGACTATCGCGCCAACGCTTTTCTGTTCGCCAGGAGCGGTGTCTACGAATCGCTCCACGGAGAAAAAAGCGACGAGGAGCTCTCGCAGGAACAGGAGTCCGCGCTGCAAGTGGAATACAGCCTTGCGCCGGCGGTAACGGGCTCGGTCACCAGGCGGTTCGAGAAGCCCATGGACATCCGGTTTTACAAGCGGTTGAACATGTGGATCCACGCACGCGTTTCCACCCCGGGTGACCGGATAGGCGTCCGGGTAGGGTCCTCCGAAAGTGATTACAACGAGTACGATTTTGCCAACGACTACGGGAGCGTATGGAGGGAGGTGGCGCTCAACCTCGGGGGCGACGCTTCCGGAGGTGTCCGGATAAAATCAGTCCAGGGAAATCCCGACCTGAAACGGGTGAACTATATGGAGATCATCGTTTATAACCAGGGCGGCGCCGCGACAGGCAAGCTCTGGGTCAACGAAATCTACGTAAGCGAACCGGAGATGCAGGAAGACAGCGCTCACTGGTATGAGGCCGAGGTTCGAGGGAAGCGCCCGCTCTTCCGGACGGCGGCAGGCGTGCCGGTCATTTCGGACATCCATATCAAGTATATCGAGAGGGGCCATGGCGCGCAGTTCAGCAGCGTGGGAAAAACCACTTCGGACATCAAGGAAAAATACCGGGAGCTCTTCTCGTCGCTGAATATTCTTCCCAACTGGAGCGCAAAGGCCGATTTCATCGTGGAGAAATCCGAGGCCGATCCCTTCGACGAGGAGGTGATTCAAAGCAAGCGCGGGGTGTCGGAGAGGAAAAGCATCTACGTGGAGACCGATTATCTCTCGGGAGCGCCCAGCGTGCCCAGCGTGAAGGTGGCATATAAGAATGATTCATACGAGAACTCCCGGGATGAACATGTGGCATCGTACCCCCTGACGCAAGAAACAGATCAAAAAATCCACACCCCGTCGATAATCATCAAGGACAACTTCGAGGAGGTGCTCGGCGGCCGGATGGGCGCCTCACTGCTGATGGACACGACTTTTAAAGACGAGAGCATTGAACGGCATTCCGAGAGTCTCTCCGATGAGCTCCTGGAAGGGTATCTGCCCGTGTACGAGAAGGACAAGCGCCAGAGGGACAACGCGCAGCTGATGGTGGAATACCAGGGCAAGCACCTTTTTTTACAGCCCTCGGTGCACATGACGTCCCAGGAGGTGGTGGGGCTGGAAGGAAAAACAGCGCTGAACGACACCCAGATAGAGGGGGACGTGGAAGGGCAGTATCATTTTCCATTCGTTTACAGCGGTGATTGCAAGTTTGTAGAGCGGAATAAAAAAGCGACCCTGGACGTGGGGCTGAAGAACATTCCCCTGGTGGACCCCGTCGTACGCATGGAGTTCTATTACCATGAAAATAAGTTCCGCGATTACGATGAGGCCGAAAGGCTGCTGTCCGACGATTTTTCCCGTGCCAAGGACGCCAGGAGCTTCCTTTCCAGTAATTTTGTGATACCGCTGCGGTTTGAAAAAACCGGATTTAAATTCATCAAGAATTTCGTCTTTTCCTACATGCGTTCTGTTTTCTTTCTGGAGAACGAGATACCCTACGAGGGAGAGGGCGAATCTGCTTTTTCAGAGCAATATGGAATTAGCAGGGGCTACGACGCCGTTTCCGATGCGGCGCTCGGTTTCATCACCTACCCCCCCTGGTACTTTTTTCGCGGCCGCGGGAATTTTGCCAACGGTCGTGACTATGCTTACGACCATTTGAACGAAAAGCTGAGTTTCCCCGGCGGAACCACCGTGGACACATACGGCAACAGCCTGCGGTTGATTGATAATTATGCTTTCAACACGACGATGGACATGGAAAAGGCGGTATTAACGATAGGGAGCTCCCTCAACCAGGTATGCGAGCGTCAAATGGTCAGCGGCATTCCCCAGCAGGTCCTCACCTTCACGGCCGGATCAACCGTGGATTTCGATCTCATGCAATTTTTCGGATTCTGGTTCTTCAGACCGAACAGGACCGGCATTCCCTATCACTCTGCTCACCTGAATCTCGGGTACGATTTCAGCCGAAATATGATGGTCACGTCGAACATCCAGGAGGATTTACACACCCCGAACGCGGGCGTAACGTTCAAATGGGACCGGTCAAGCTTGGGCGTACGGGGGAGCCTTGATTACCGGCGCCGCGCGCGGTGTGAATACATACCACTCGACGAGGATGAGCGTGACTCGAGTGACGACATTTTCATCGAGAACATGCAGCAGCTGCCGCCCTTCAGCGAAGAGGACCGCGGTTACAGCTTCTCGGCCCTTTACGAGACCGATGTCCAGTGGATTTATAACCTCTTTTCGGCCCTTTACAAGCTCGTCGCCCTGCCCATCTTTAACCTGGAGTATTCGCTTCTGCTTAACCGCTATGATTATACGCACACCGTGTCGCCTGAGCCTTTCGACCAGCACCTGGTTTCCGGGAAGCTAACTCTCGACCTGCATAAAAACGTCCAAGGCGGCCTGGTGGCCCGATGGGCGCTGGAACGATTCCGAAACAGGGATACGGACGGTATAAACCGGGAGATCATCTCCTATGAGGTCGGTCTAAATTTCACGCTCCTCTTCTAGTCTACGCAATTCTTCCATGGTGGGACGGTACAGGCGCGGTAATTGAAGTTTTTTGGTGGCGGTGCGGGACCAAGCTCTCCTTCCGGCAGCGGCATCACAGCCGGGTGCTTCCGGAATAGATCCCCCAGCGGGTCTCCCCCGTGTCGAATCGGGCGCTCATCCCTGTTTTGAAAAAATGTTTAAAAAGCCGGTTTTTAACCTCCTGTAGAGGCTCCTGAGCCCTATGATAGGGAGGGTGTCGCGCTTATTTTTTATGATCTCCAGTGTCGCGGTGTTCACCATGTCCCACAGCTTTTTTTTGTCGGGTACGCCGGCGAAGTAATCCAGGTTGACCTGGTAAGCGCCCTTGTACCTTCGTGCTCCGCCCTCGGAGGAAATCTCCTTAATGAGATCGTTCAGGTTCAAATTCCCGCTTCTTGTACGGAAAGACGCGTCGAGCGTCAGGCCTCGCCCGTTATTTTTTTCGATGATTGCGAACACCACCACGGTTGAAACGTTTTCCTGTTCGAGAAGTGAATCGGCGACCAGGGCGATATTGTCCCGCTGCGATTCGTCTAGAAACCCAATGCCGGCAATGAGCCAATCACGGTAGACGACGCGGTTGATCATGGCCCGGGCGATCAGCGTGATGAAAACCTCCGAATAGGGGAAGTTGGTGATGCTCCTGATGAAGGTTTTATCCGAGTGTTCCGAGAGATACTGAAGCGCTTCCTCGTCGAGCCTGCCCGCGTGGCGATAGTTGTCGGTGTCCACCTGGATGCCTACGTGGAGCGCTGTGGCAAGTTGCGCGAGGAGCGCCTCCGGGAGCGGCATGCTCATTTCCCTCAGGAGGAGGGCCATGATGGTGCTTACCGATCCTGCCTCTTCCAGGATAAGCCTGAAGTCCGCCGGGATATCGGTTCCCAGTTTTTCGTGGTGGTCAATGTGAAGAACGCAGGGGAGGTCGATTTGCAGGTCCCGGGCGGATGCGGATTGATGGTCGACGACGGCGTAGCCGTCGTAGCGGACGCCGTGGAAGGGAGGCTTTTCAATGCGGACAGGGATGTGCAGGCTCTCCACCATGGATCTGTTCTGCGCGAGCGAAAACTCCGCAAGGGCGACGATATCCGAATCAACGCCGAGGTGATCGCAGATTGTTTTCAGCGCGAAGGAGGAGGCAATGGCGTCGGGATCGGGAGAACCCTTGATGAGGATGAGGATACTCCGGTGCCTTTGCAAGACGCTGATGAGCCTCTGCGAAAGTTCCCTGGCGTTCATTTCAACGGGACGCGCCACCGGGCAGGTTAGTAACTGCGAAACACCATGACGCTTACGTCCTGCAAAAGCCCGGTGTCCTTCGTGAATTCCCTGAAATCGGTGTAGATCTTTCGCACCAGAACGGCGGGAGTCTCATTCAGGTTGAGGCGGATGATGTCCTTGATGCGGCCTATAGTATAGGCGACGCCCGTGCCGCTCAAGGCCGATTCGAGCCCGTCGGAATAGAGGAGTCCGATGAAACCGGGCGGGACATGCAGTTCCCTGGACTCGTAGGTGAAGCTCTTGTCCACTCCCACCGGGATTCCCGTGATATCCAGGTCGGTGAAAGCGTCCCGGGAAGGATCGAAGCAGACCAGCGGTTTCATGGCCGCGTTGCAGTAGGAAAGGGTGCGGGAGGATGAGGTATATACCGCGTACAAGGCGGAAGCGTGGGACTCGGAAAAGCGGGAGGTCGTTACAACCCAGTTGAGAACGTTCATGAGCCTTTCGGGGCTTTCGAAACTCGGCTGCTGCGTGTGGAGCACGGTATAGAATTCCAGCGCGAGCAGCGCCGAATCGATGCCGGCGTCGGAGGTGTCGGCCATGAAGATCCCCAATTTGTCGGGTTTGAGGATGACGGTGTCGAAATAATCGCCGCCCTGGGCGGACTGGTTCATGTGGAGCGAGCTGATGCGCAGTCCATCGATCTGGTTGAGCTTTTTCGGCGTAATCCTGGTTTTTATGTTTCGTATCAGGATCTGGTCATGCTCCGATACCTGGGCTGAGGCTATCTCCTCCAGGTGAAGGGAGTTGGACAGGGATGCCTCGAAGTGTATCCTGTAAAGATCCAGGGCGGATACGAGATCGGACGGATAGGGGCGACGGGTCTTCAAGTCACCGAGCAGCAGTATCCCGATGAGCTTCTTTTCCGGGTTGTAAAAAGGAAGAACCGCCTTGACCCGGTTCTCCGCGAAAAATTTCAGGAGGGACGGGGAGTATTGGCTCATTCTCTCGTCCGTGAAGATCATCGATATTTCCAGCAGGCCGGGGAAGTCACCCAGGCATTTAACCAGGTCGCTCCTTCCCTCGATGGAGCGGACCTGTATCCCCTCTCCGAAGCCGTAGGAGTAAAGATAGCTTTCGTCCTTGCTCCGGTAGATGTAAAGGGAAGCGTCGCCGATGCCGAGGCGGCTTTCAAGCGCGTCTATCGTTTCACTGAAGAACGCGTCCCAAAAGCCCGCCTGGTCCTTTTTTTCTGTGGATGTTGAAAATCCCCGGAAGAGCTCGTTGACGGTACGCTCCAACGCCGTGTATTGCCGGCCGAAGAAGCGGTTGATGCGCGGGGCCAGCAGCCGGTAGGAGAGGATAAGGTAAATGAATATCACCACGGCTATGCCGGCCACTGGTATTTCCTGGCCGGCGACGGCGAAGGAATCCCTGTATTGAATGAGGGGAATTGCCGGCAGAAGGAGCAGCACGAAAAGAAACATGTTGTAAGCGGCGCGAGAATAAAATTTCTTGAAATCGAGCCGCCGCTCGCCCGAAACGGCATAATTGTTAATGAGGAGGAGCAGTATGACGGCCACGGGGACACCGGTGTCGTGATAGCCCTGGATCCCGAAAAAGTAGGGCAGCACGATAAGCGTGAGGACGATCAGAGCGGCCCCTATATAATCTCCAATCGACCTGTAAAAGAGCTGTGCACGGAAAGACTCGTTCTCGAGAGTCCTCGCCTTGTAAAGAGTCGTGAAGAAAGTGCCTAAAGCATTGAAGGCGAAAACGGCGCCGTACAGGGGAAAGTACTCGCCGTAGGTATAGACAATTCCCTCGTGGTATTCCGCCGAACCGAGCACCAGGCCGGGGGTGAGGGTGATAAAGAACATCACGGTCCCGGGAAGGGCTGAAGTGAGAATGAACCACAGGGGCGACCTCTTTTCCCACCTCGGGAATATCGAGGCATAGTGGAAATAGAGCTGGTTCATGAGAGAGATTGCGGCGAAGTACAGCAGGCCCGCCTGGTTCAAAAAGGCTGACCCGGGCGAGAGGAGCTGGTAAAGCAGGCTTGAAAGCATAACGGCCGTCACGAGGGCAATGAACACGAGGAGCCTGTTGACGGCGTAGCGGAACCGCTTGAAAAGGGAGATGGCGCAGATATAGAGGGCCATGAGGATGCCCAGAGCACATATGCTGATCTTGAGATAAAACACTTCGTTATCCTTTTCCCGAGAGAGATGTATCCTTTCAGGGGTGAGATGATCTGCTCATACTAACAGCGCGCATGTATATTTCAAGCCAAATATAAAGAGCGCGAGGGTGTCCGTGATAGAGAAGAGGGGCGGGCACATGCCTGTTCCAGGCGGTGATGAGGGCATGTTTCAATCATGGCGGACGCCGAAAGAGCCGGGAAGGGCGTCGCAGGGCAATGGCCGGGGGAATAGGCTGTCCGGTAACGGGCAGACGGAATGTTGTCACCGGCGCAAGAGGCGCTGCCTTGCGGGTGCGCGCTATGGGTGGGCGGGACAGGACCGGGAAACATGGAAAAGGCGTCGAGAGGCGGGGGCATGGCGGATTATTAATTGCTTGACATAAAAACGGGCTCATACTATTTTTGCCACCTAATTTTATCGATTCCAGTGATCGCTTGGCACCTGTATCAGAAAAAGCACACGCTAAAGTAAACCTTCACCTAGAAGTACTCAACCGGCGACAGGACGGCTATCATAACATCTTCAGCCTCATGGCGCAGATATCTCTTTACGATCTTTTAAAACTGGAAAAAATTACCCTTCACGAGGGGCCTGGGGATTCAAGGGTGGAAATATTGCCGGGGGGGGAGAATATGACGATGTTATCGTTTCCCTTCCGGATGAAGAAAACCTGGTATCGAAAGCCGTACGTGCCTTTCTGGGGCGCATGGGTCAGTCGGCGTCGGTGGCCGTGTCCATTCAAAAGAACATCCCTGCCGGCGCGGGGCTCGGCGGAGGCAGTTCCGATGCGGCTGCTTCGCTCCGGCTGATGAATTCGTTCTTTGAACACAGAATCAACAGGCGCCTGGACAGGCGGGAACTCCAGGAGATGGGGGCGCAAATCGGGGCCGACGTGCCATTCTGCGTTACCGGGGGAACCGCACTGTGCGAGGGGAAGGGTGAGAAGATCACCGCGGTTGAATCATCCCTCAAGCACTGCATACTGCTTGCCTACAACGGCATCCATATGAATACCGCGCAAGCCTATCGGGAATTGAAAAGAGACGAGAGATGCCGTTATTCAGACGATGAACTGCATCGCAGGCGCACCGCGGTATGCGGGGGTCTCAGGGAAGGGGGCGTCGGCGAAATGCGTTCCCTGTACAGGAACGACTTCGAAGAGGTGGTTTTCCTGATTCACCCGGAGATCGCACGACTTAAAAGGAGCATGCTGGAAGAGGGCGCCGATTTTGCCGCAATGACGGGATCGGGTTCCAGCGTGTTCGGGCTGTTCAGGGACGGGGATCTCGCCCGGAAAGCGCAGCAGCGGCTCGCGCGGCAGGTGCGGTCGGTTTTTTTGGCCCAATTCGTATAGACGTGTGCTTCGAATTGCAGTATAATCCTGGTGACCGGTCTCATGCAGCGCGATTGAGGCGTGGCCAAGTGGTAAGGCACCGGGTTTTGGTCCCGGGATCCCTAGGTTCGAATCCTAGCGCCTCAGAATACAGGGTTACATGGCAGGGAAAAAGTCGACAGATCATTCAATACGCGCGGTTATCCTCGCCGCGGGAAAAGGCGTTCGCATGCGGTCCGAGATTCCGAAGGTGCTTCATTCCCTGCACGGAAAACCGCTGGTGGTGCATGTCATAGAAAACGTGCGCGGGGCCGGCATTGATGATATCATCGTGGTAGTGGGATACATGGGAACCCGGGTGATGGAGACCGTTGGCGGCGATGTGCAGTACGTGTGGCAGCACGAGCAGCGTGGCACGGGTCATGCCGTCATGCAGGCCGAGGCGGCGCTCGGCGGCTTCAATGGGCTTCTGCTGGTGGCCTGCGGGGATGTGCCTCTCATCAAGCCGCGGACGATCCGGCGTATGCTGGAGGAGGCAGTGGCTCCGGGTGTGAAAGCCGTTGTTCTTTCAATGGTCCCCGAGAACCCTTCGGGATACGGCCGTATCATCAACGATGGGAATGGCGCTCTCTTGAGAATCGTAGAGGAGCGCGACGCCACCGATGATGAAAAGACGATAGTTGAAGTCAATACCGGCACATATGTGTTTCACAGCGATGTGTTGTTCGACGGTTTGAAAACCGTCACCACCGGCAATGTGCAGGGAGAGTACTACCTTCCTGACGTGTTCGCTTTTATACGCGAGTCCGGCTGGTCCACCAGGGTGGTGCGCCTCGCCGATGCCGTTGAGGGGAGCGGAATCAATTCCGTCGATGAGTTGTTGAGGCTGGAGAGCAATTCCGGAGCCGCAAATCTTCAATAATAATTGTGGAACATGCGCCATGAACAAGGAGATGAAAATTCTCTCAGGATCTTCGAACAGGCCCCTCGCGGAGGAGATAGCGAGGTATCTCGGCACGGGCCTTGCCGAGGTGGAACTTAAAAAGTTCAAGGATGGCGAAATTTCCACCAAGATCGGCGAGAACGTCCGCGAAGTTGACCTGTTCATCATCCAGTCGACCTGTAATCCCGCGAACGACCACCTCCTGGAGCTCCTGCTCTTGATCGATGCGGCCTACCGCGCTTCAGCCAAGCGGATAACCGCCGTCATGCCGTACTATGGATACGCGAGGCAGGACCGGAAGGTCGAGCCGAGGGTTCCAATTTCGGCCAAGGTGGTGGCTAACGTACTTCAGGCGGTGGGAGTAAAGCGAATCTTGACGATGGAGCTCCACTCGGACCAGATCCAGGGTTTTTTTGACATACCGGTGGACAATCTCATCGCCACTCCCATCGTGATTGAGTACCTCAACCGGCTGAAAATAAACGATCCTATGGTCGTTTCACCGGACACGGGCGGTGTTGTGCGCGCCCGGTTTCTCGGCAAAAAGCTGAACGCGGGACTGGCCATAATCGACAAGAGGCGTCCCGAACCCAACGTGTCGCAGGTGATGAACGTCATAGGTGACGTGAAAGGGAAGAACTGCATCCTCGTGGATGACATGATCGACACCGCGGGTTCCATATCAAGCGCGGCAAGGGCCTTGAAGGAAAGCGGCGCGAAGGACGTTTATTGCGTGTCCACCCACGCCGTGCTCTCGGAGGACGCCGCGGAAAAACTCATGAAGGCGGGTTTTAAGGAAATTGTGGTCACGAACACCATCCCCATACCCGAGGGCAAACGCCTCCCCAACATGACGGTTCTCTCCATAGCCCCGCTTCTGGGCGAGGCAATCCAGAGAATACACTATGGGGAGTCGGTAAGCTCGCTCTTCATTTAAAAGGGTTCGCGAGCTGGGAATATCAACGGGAAAAACAAAAGTTTAAAGGTGAATTTAGAGATGAAAACGAATGCGCTTACGGCCGAGAAAAGGACCGAAAAGGGAAAGAACGCTTGCAACAGGGTGCGCAGCAGGGGGTATATCCCCGCGATTGTCTATTCCCACGGGGAGTCAGAGTCGATTCAGGTTCCACGTAAGGAATTCTCAAACTTATTCCGCGGCCATGTCTCCGAGAGTGTGCTCATTGACCTGAATTACGCCGACGGTTCCGGGCCAAAAGACCAGAAGGTTATCGTGAAGGACTACCAGCTTGACCCGGTGACCGATGATGTGATACACCTTGATTTCTACAAGGTCACCACAGGCGAAAAACTGCAGACCATGGTGCCCGTTATCATAACCGGCACATCGAAAGGAGAAAGGATGGGCGGCATCCTCGAAACGCTGGAGCGGGAGCTTATGATCGAGTGTCTGCCCTCGGACCTCCCGGAAAAGTTTGAAATTGATGTAACCGATCTCGAGATAGGACGCTCTATACATGTAAAGGACCTGTCCGTGACGGGATCAGTGAAGTTCCTCGTGGACGCGGAACGGGTCATCGTAGCCGTACTGGCTCCTAAGGCCGTCAAGGAAGAGGTGGTGGTTGAGGAGGCGGCGGCGGCAGCGGCGGCGGAAGCTGAGGCTCCTGACGAAGAGGGGAAGCAGAAGCCCGAAGGGAAGCAGAAACCGGAAGGGAAGCAGAAATCGGAAGGGAAGCAGAAGTCGGAGGGGAAGCAGAAGCCCGAGTAGCATTGAGCCGAATATAAACGAGCAAGAAAAGGAGCAAGGATATTTGAAACTCATAGTTGGTTTCGGGAACCCGGGAGACAAGTTCTTCAATAACCGTCAGAATATCGGGTTCAAGGTTATCGACATACTGGGCAATAACGAGAACATCGAAGTAAAAATCAAGAAGAAGAAATCCCTGATCGGGAGAGGAAAGATACGGGATGTCGATGTGGTTCTGCTGAAGCCGCAGACCTTTGTCAACCTGATCGGGGAATCGGTTCTCTACATTGCCTCGTTTTTGCGGATAAACGTGAGTGATATAATCTGTATTCTAGAGGATTGCACCCTTCCGGTGGGTGAGTTGCGCGTGGACTACGTTTTTTCGACTATAGACCATGCGGGCGTTCAGTCCATGGCAAAGGCGCTGAAATCCGACAGGTTTGCCAAGGTAAGGGTCGGGGTCGGGAAACTCCCGTCCGGCGCCTCCATGGAAGAATACCTGCTCCAGGATTTCACCGAATCGGAAAATCTGACCCTCATTGACGTGCTCAATAAAGCGGAAAAGGTGGTCAGGATGCTCGTGACGCAGAGCGTCGATGAGGTGCAGAACAAGTTCAATCCCGAGGGCGCGACTAAAATAGAGAAAAGAAAGATACGTAAAATCCGGGTGCGGCGCTAGGCTGTTTACGGGCGCCGTACGACCATTTCGCCCGCCAGCCTCACAGCCTCCTCGAGGGCCTTGTCAAGACCGCCGGTATTCTTGCCGCCCGCCTGGGCCATGTCCTTTCGCCCTCCGCCCCGGCCGTCTATGTACCGCGACACACTCTGAATGATATGATGGCAATCGGCGCCCCTTCCCACAACGGAGCTCGTCGTCGAGCACAACAGGAGCGGGTTGTCGTCATAAACCGATCCGAGACAGACCAGCGCGTTCCGCTCCCTGGCGCGGATGACGTCGGACAGCTTCCTTAGCTCCTCCACGCCGGCCCCGTTGAGGCGGTGGGAGATGATCTTCGTCTCGTTTATGGTTACGGCTTTCGAAATGATCTCGTCCACGTTCAAGGTGAGCGTCGACGCGTTTTTGCGCTCGAGTTCCTTCTCCAGCGCTCGGATCCGGTCCATCAAGTCGCGGACCTTCCCGGCGACATCACCCTCGGCCACGTTCAGGTCCTGGCTCAATGCCGAGATCGCCGCGCTCTGCGCCTTGAACCGCTCGAGGACCTCTCTCAGAGTAATGGCCTCGATTCTCCTCATGCCGGACCCGGGTGATGCCTCCCGCACGATCCTGAAGACCCCTATTTTCCCCGTGTTATCCGTGTGCGTGCCGCCGCACAGCTCCATGCTGAAATCCGGGACCCTGACGAGCCGCACGGTGTCCTCATACTTCTCGTCAAAAACAGCCATGGCGCCGGCTTTGAGCGCCTCCTCGAGGGGTTTTATCTCCGTGATGACGGGCATGGACTTCCAGATGGCATCGTTGACCATCTTTTCAACCTCGGCGACCTCATCTTCAGTGAGCGCTTTGAAGTGGGTAAAGTCAAAGCGCAGGTGGTCCGGATCAACAAGAGATCCCGCCTGGTGAACGTGTCCTCCCAGGACTTTTCGCAGGGCCGCCTGGAGGAGGTGGGTGGCCGTGTGGTTGGCCCTGATCAGGTTCCGGCGTATCACGTCAATGGAGGTAAGCACCGGCTCCCCCACTTTCAAACCGCCTTCGATCATTTCACCCACATGGACAATGGTCTTGCCGAGTTTTTTCGTGTCGTCCACCCTGAAGAGCGCCCCGGATGGGCTTGTAATGGTTCCCCGGTCACCCACCTGGCCTCCCGCTTCGCCGTAGAAGGAGGTTGACCTGGTGACGACAACGCCCCGGTCCCCGGCGATTAGTCCCTCTGCCGGTGCCTCAAGGGTGCCGAGCGCGATGATTTCGGTCTCCGTTTCGTCATGATCGTATCCTCTGAATTCGGTTTCACCGGATGCCCCCGCGAGTTCCTCGAAGATCCGCCCGGCAACCTGCCCGTCCGCTTTCCAGCTCTGTTTTCCTCGCTCGCGCTGCTTCTCCATCTGCTCTTCGAAACCGCGGGTGTCCACGGCGATGCCGTTCTCCCCCGCGATTTCCACGGTCATTTCCAGCGGAAAGCCGAAGGTGTCGTACAGGATGAACGCGTCGACTCCGGACATGACGTCCTTGCCGGCCGACCTGAGCGACTTCATGGTTTCCTCGAGCCGGTCCATGCCGTTTTCCAGGGTCTCGAGAAAACGCTGTTCCTCTCCCTCCAGCACCCGCTGGGTATTTGGAGCCGCCTTCCGTATCTCCGGGTACCGGTCGCCCAACAGGTCGGCGAGAGGGGTTACCATTTTGTAGACGAAGGGCCGTCCTATGCCGAGATGGCGTCCGTAGCGCAGCGCCCTTCTCAATATCCTCCTGAGCACATAGCCCCTCCCCTCGTTGGAAGGGTAGACGCCGTCCGACACCGCGAAGGTGAGCGCGCGGGAATGTTCCACCAGCACGTTGACCGGCATGACCGCGTCACCCTTGTATTCGACCCCGGCCTCCCGGCATACGAATTCCACCAGACGGTAGAGTTCGTCGGTGTGATAGATTGTGTCGACGTTCCTGACCAGGGTGGCCAGGCGTTCAAGCCCCATGCCGGTGTCGATTCCGGTCTGCGGAAGGGGTGAGAACTCACCCTGCTCATTTTGATAGTACTGGTTGAATACCAGGTTCCAGTATTCCAGGAAGCGGTCACAGTCGCAGCCGGGCCTGCAGTCCGAGGAGCCGCAGCCGTGGCCCGGCCCACGGTCCAGGTAGAGTTCCGAGCAGGGGCCGCATGCCCCGGAGTCACCCGCCGGGCCCCAGAAGTTGTCTTTCTTCCCCAGCCGGACGATCCGCGGCGCGGGAATGCCTATCATGCGGTTCCATAACTCGAAGGATTCATCGTCCTCTTCATAGATGGAAATCCAGATGTCCTCCCTGGGGAAGCCGATGACGTCCGTGGAGTAGTCCCACGCGTACTGTATGGCTTCCTTCTTGAAATAATCCCCGAATGAAAAATTGCCCAGCATCTCGA
Organism: uncultured Spirochaetota bacterium; assembly: GCA_963762305.1. GTDB lineage: Bacteria > Spirochaetota > UBA4802 > UBA4802 > UBA5368 > CAVXKM01. The sequence goes on from CAVXKM010000001.1 coordinate 159,166, forward strand.
AGAAGGTGCAATGCCGCCCCGTTTTTCCGACATTTTCCAGGTCGCTGGTGCGCAGGCACTTTTGTATGCTTGCCGCGCGCGTGTATTCGAGCTTCACCGTGCCGGCGAACATGGGCTTGAACTGCACCATGCCGGCGGTCGTGAAAAGCAGCGATGGGTCATCCCGTGGGACCAGGGAGCTGGAGGGTATCACCCTGTGGCCCCGGTCCTTGAAAAATTGCAGAAACGATTCCCGCAGGTCATTGACGTTCATTGTTTAAGACTCCGCTGAAGAAAAATTTCACGAGTGGGCTTCCACGCGTATCCGTTGCCGACAAACCGCGCCTTGCTTCACGGGACGGTCCGAATTTCAGGAAGCCTGACGGTACAGGTGCTACATTTCCGGTTCGCCCTTCCTGAGACGATCGATAACCCACCGGATATCCCCGTCATCAAAGCCCCGCCCCCTGAGAAAGAAAGCGAGCTTCGCCATGGGGTTCTTCTTCTGTTCTATCTTCTGCAGTTTTTGCACGGCGAGATGAAAAAGGGCCTCCCTGTCGGTTTCGCCGGCTTCGGCTTGGGCCAGCGCCCTGTTTATAATCTCCTTGTCGATCCCCTTTTTGTAAAGTTCATTTCTGATCAGCCTCGGCCCCACCGTCTTGCCCTGCCTTCTATAGGAGGCGTATCGCGTCGCAAATGCGAAATCGTCAAGGTATCCGCGTTCCTTGAGCCTGCCGGTCGCCTCGTGGATGTGATCCTTTGAAAATCCCTTTTTGACTAGGTAATTTTCCAGCTCGCGCGATGAACGGCTCCGTATGGAAAGGTAATACATTGCCCTTCTCAGGCAGGTAAACCGTTCAGACTCCTCTTTTAGCTGCCGGTATCCGCCGCGGTCAATGATCATTCCCCTTGTGAGCGCGTATATTTTCACGCACTCGGCCGGGAGATCCAGCTTCTCGCCGGTGGACAGGACGCCGACGACGAACTCGTCCTTTATTATGATGTCCTCGATTTGCACCATGCTGATTGAAACAAAAAGAGGATGCCCGGGAAAAGGGGCACCCTCTGTGATTGTTCGTTGGATCGCTGCTTCCGGAATCAACGCTTTGAGAACTGGAACCGTTTGCGCGCTTTCTTCCGCCCGTACTTCTTGCGTTCCACCGCCCGTGAATCCCTGGTGAGGAAATTTGCTTCCCGCAATGACTTGCGGAACCTCTCGTCGGTCTGGACCAGACAGCGGGCGATCCCGAGCTTGATGGCGCCCGCCTGCCCCGTCCATCCTCCCCCGACCACGTGGGCCATCACGTCGAATGAATCCAGTTTTTTCAGAAGCTCCAGCGGCTGTCGCACCACGAGTTCAAGGGTCTTCCTTCGGAGGTATTGTGAAATTGGCTTGTCATTGATGGTGATCTTCCCCGAGCCGGGTTTCAGCCATACGCGTGCCACCGAGGATTTTCTCTTGCCCGTCGCGTAATATAGTTCTTGTGCCATGAACGACTCTCCTGTCAATTGAATGATGACGCTACTTCATATCTAGGGGTTCAGGCATCTGCGCCTTGTGCGGATGGGACGCGCCTGCGTATACCTTGAGGTTCTTGAAAATATGCCTTCCGAGCCTGTTTTTCGGGAGCATACCTTTTACCGCGTGCTCGATGACGAATTCCGGCTTGTGCTTCATTATCCTGGTGATGTTGGTGAATTTCTTCCCACCCGGGTACTGGCTGTGGGAGAAGTATTCCTTGTCCTGGGACTTGTGGCCAGTGAGCTTAACTTTTTTGGCATTAATCACGATAACGTTATCGCCCATGTCCATGTGAGGCGTGAAACCGGCTTTGCATTTGCCTCTCAGTACGGTGGCGATCCTGGTAGCAAGCCTTCCAAGTACCTTATCCTCGGCGTCTATGACGTACCATTTTTTCTGTATCTGCGACGCCTTCATTGAATAGGTGGTCTGCCTGATGCCCATGTTCTCCCCTCGCTGAAAATGTAAACCGTCCTGCGCATGGTTTTGAATCCGGGATCATCCCTTGGTTGCGTTAACGGCCGCTGAATGGGGAATAAGCCGTGCGGGACAGTCAGAGAGCAACGCTATTATCCTGACCATGTTTTGTCAATAAAAAATCCCACCGGTATGCGCGATGTGCGTTTTTTCGACATTATCCGGCGGACAATTCGGAGAAGCCGGACGATGAAATGGTGAGCGCCGCATACTTGCCACGGGGGAAAAACGGCCGGTTCAGCTTAAATGCGGCCGGGAGGTGGCAGGGATTCTGCCGGTTTTTCAACCATGAGTCTGTGCCGGCATTTACGATTTGCTTTATTTGTATACCTTCCCCGGCTTCGAAAGCCTGTATAGTCCGGGGTCATACTCCTTTGTAAACGAGGCGCGGAGGAAAGGATCGGCGGAATCCTTCATGTGCTTGTCCAGGAGGTCGCGCATCTTCGTAAGGATGGTGGCATGTTTCCCCTTCACGGCGAGGTTTTCCTGCTCGTTCGGGTCGGCCGCGAGGTCATACAGCTCCTCCCGCACCCGCGGCCTCTTCCACGGCTGGTTCGGGAGCTCGCAGAGGCGGTGGGCCCATTCCATGTGCTTGTTCTGGTCGAGGCCGACCGCGCTGTCGGAGTAATTCCGGATATACTTCCACCTGTCCGTTCGTACGGCCCGCATGGGAACGTGCAGGACGTGGTCCGTCATCTCGGCAAACACCGCCTCGCGTTCCCTCCCGGGAGGGCGCCCGACTGCCGGCGAAAGCATCGAGGCGCCCTGGATGGCTCCGGGTACGGCTATTCCCGCGGCATCGAGCACGGTCGGCATGATGTCGATGGTGCTTGCCAGGCCCTCGAGGACCCGTACCGGCCTGATCCGGCGGGGCCAGCGGATGATGAGAGGGGTTCCGATACCGCGGTCGTAGAGGGTCATCTTGTTTCCGGGGAACGGGGCGCCGTTGTCGCTTACGAAAATCACCATGGTGTTCCCTGAGAGGTCCAGCCTGTCCAGCGTGTCGAGAACCTCGCCGATCATCGAATCCATTTTTTCCGTCTGGCTGTAATACCGCGCGACTTCCTCGCGGATCTCCGGCCAGTCGGGAAGGGCCCAGTATTTTGGGACATGGACTTTTTCCGCTTTTACCGGGAAGCCAGGGTCTTGCGCGAATTCCCCGTCATCGTCCCGGTGGTTGTTCATGTAATTGATCTCGAGGTAGAAGCGGTTCGCCCGGTTCCTCTGTATGAAATCAATTATCCTGCCGCTGTCCCGGATCCACATATCCTTTGGCAGCATGCCGCTCAGGCGTTCGTTGTATCCGTACCACGAAACCGGAAGGTACGGCGACACGTGCCATTTTCCGGCGAGGGCGGTGTTATATCCCGCGTTTGCCAGCATGGACGGGAGGGTCCGGTAGAAGGGCGGGAGGGCCCTGCGCTTATATACGTGGGTGAGCCCGGTGACGCCGTTCGTGTGGGGATACTGGCCGGTGATGATGCTGGCCCTGCTCGGCGAGCAGCTCGAAGCCGCCACGTAGGCGTTGGTAAAGCGGACGCCGCCGCGCGCCAGGCGGTCGATGTTCGGGGTTTTCACGTCCCGGTTCCCGAAGCACCCGAGTTCTTTCCATCCAAGATCGTCGGCGGTGATGAGAACGACGTTGGGCAGGCCGGGGTCGGAAGTGAAGGCTTTCTTACGGCAGCCGGGGAGCGCTCCGGCTATAGGAGCGGCGAAGGACGCGATGCCGGCGTATGCCGCAGACTTTACAAATTCGCGTCGCGTTGTATTGCGGCCCATGGGTGCACCCTCCGGTTAAATGGCACTTCCCGGCCCGAGGAACATGGCAGCCGGGGAAGGGGTGTAATTGATGTTCACCGGCGCTTTGAGCCCGGTTTTCCCCGCGCTTCCATCGCTTTTATTTCGGCCAGTATCTCGTTGTACCGCTTCTCGTTGATCGGGTACAGGTATAGGGTCACCAGCGCCGAGATGAAGAACAGTACCGCGAGGGGGCCCATGAGCATGCGGATGCCCAGGGTTGCACTTGCCGTCTGCACCGCGTCCGGAATATAGCCGGTCAGCGAAAGCACCGCGCCCGTGATCGCCAGAGCCACGGCCTGCCCTATTTTAATTCCGAAGGTCCAGATGCCGTAAAAAGCCCCTTCGGTCCGCTCCCCGGTGAGCAGGTAGTCGTACTCGACGGCGTCGGGGACTATGGCGTAGGGCATCACGTACGTCGCGCTGAGGCCGATGCCGGCGATGAACATCATGAACAGCGAGAAATTAATCGGGTAGAGGTGCCCGGCGAGGGATATAGCCATCATGGCCGCGGAGAAGATCGCCATTCCCAGCCCGTACACGATCTTCTTTCCCCACCTTTTCGAAAGGACCACGCTTACCGGGATCAGGACCATCGCGGTGACCAAGAGGATGAGCATGGCCACCGTTGTTTTCGGCTCGTCGTTGTGGATGTATTTGAAGTAATAGACGGCCACGCCCATCATGGTGGTTATCGCCGCTATGTGGAGCGAGTAGGTCAACAGGATGAGGACATACGGCCCGTTTTTAAAAACCTTCATGTAGGTCTTGAAGAAACCTGCGGCGAGGTCCCGGCGTTCCGTTGCTGGTTCGCGGACGGCGATGACGGTTATGATCGCGGTGACCATCATGACCGCTCCGAAGATGGTCCCCATGGCGGAAAATCCGATGCTTTTGGTCGAGAAGGCCCCCACGATGGGAAGCGCCGCGCCCGCGCCGAGGAGCGTGCCGATTACCGCAAAGCTGAAACGGTAGCCGTTGATCGAGGTCCGCTCGTGGTAGTCCTGGGTGAGCTCCGGCGTGAGGGAGTTGTAGGGAATATTCACGGCGGTATAGGCCGTGCAAAGCAGGCAGAAGGAAAGCGTGCCCCATATGAAGAGGAGCGTCTGGCTCTTCAGGCCGGGGTTGGTGAACATGAGGATCATGGTCAGGAAGAGCGGCACCGAGCCGTAGAGCAGCCAGGGCCTCCGCCTGCCCAGGCGGCTTTTCGTCCGGTCCGACAGGTAGCCCGCCATGGGGTCCGTCACGGCGTCCCAGACCTTGCCTACGGCGATAACGACGCCCGCGAGGCCGGCGGCGATACCGACGGTGTCCGTGAGATAGTTCAGGAGCCAGAACCCTATGGCGGTAAAGAAGAGATTGCCGCCCAGATCGCAGACACCGTACCCAAGCTTCACCTTGACCGAAAGTTTCTGGTCGCTCATTCCGCTCCTCCTGAAACGTGTTTTATGGGCCTCCGGCGGACCATCCCGTGACCCCGCATTAAGAACGGCACGGGGAAAACGATTCCGCGGACCCTCTCACCCTAGCTCCTTTGGCCGGCAATGTCAAATTGGATTTGGGCCCGGGCAGAGGGTCCTGGCCTGCCGATTATTACCGAATACTGGAATATAAGGGAATTTTTTATATTGACACGTACGTCAATATGTTGTATCCATGAAGGGCACCAGGGAGAAGGTCAGCTCCAGGCGGCGCCGTTGCCGAGTTTGGCGCAACCGTCACGGGCCGCTGCCTAGGGAAGTGCCTTTGTAACTCCTTGTCGCTCAGAGCGGGCGTCAGGATTCAGCTCGCGACCTGCTCGCTCTTGTATCAACAGAACATAATATAAAACGACCCACCGAGGAGGCAATGTATGGAAGACGCATACGCAAAAAAGCCGTGGCTCAAGAGTTATGACAAGAACGTCCCGCCCACTCTCAAGTATGAGGACAAGACCTTCGCCGAAAAATTTCGGGAGGCCGTCGAGAAGAACCCGAATAAAACAAGCCTTATCTACATGGGCGCGAAGCTGAGTTTCAAGCAGGTCGACGAGCTTGCCAACCAGCTCGCCGCCTTCCTCATCAAGAGCGGCCTCAAACCCAACGACGTGGTAGGGCTCCACATGCCCAACGTCCCCGCGCACTACATAGGCGTGATTGGCGTCCAGAAGGCGGGATGCGTGTCCACGGGATTGAGCCCCCTGCTGACGCCCCACGAGATGGAGCACCAGCTCAACGACTCGAAGACCCGGGTGGTCATGACCCTGGACCTCCTCTTCGGTCAGGTGCAGAAGGTGGCGGACAAGACGAAGATCGAGACGATCATCGTCTCCGAGATAGCCGATTTCCTCCCGGGAATAAAGCGCGTGCTCGGCAAGGCCCTCAAGAAGATACCCACGGGCCCGGTGAGCGACATCCCCGGCAAGAAGGTGATCCGCTTTCCCGACGCCATAAAGGGCATGCCCAAGGATCGCGTGGAGGTGAAGCGGAAGATGGACGACACCATCTTCATGATGTACACCGGCGGCACCACAGGACCCTCCAAGGGCGCCGTGCTCACCCAGAGGAGCTACATGGCCAACCGGGTTCAGACCGTTACGTGGCTGGACATTACGGCAGAGGACGTCGCCCTTTCCGCCTTCCCGCTGTTCCACATCGCGGGGCTGGCCCTGGGGGGATTTAGCATAACCACGGGGGCCACGCTCATCTGCGTGCCCAATCCGCGGGACACGCATTTCCTTATAAACTGCATCAAGAGTTACAAGCCCACGTTGATGGTGAACGTGCCCACGGTGTTCTTCGAGCTCATGAAGAAGCCGGAATTTAAGGCGGTCGACAAGTCCACAATCAAATGGTGCCTGAGCGCCGCGGCGCCCTTTCCGCCGGAGAACATGAAGGAGCTTGAATCAATCATCGGTGAAGGGAACTTCATAGAGCTCTACGGCATGACCGAGACCTCGCCGGTGACCAGCTGCAATCCCCGGTACGGCAAGAAGAAAGCGGGCTCCGTGGGCCTGCCCATCTCCGACACCGAGTTCAAGCTCATCGACCCTGAGACCGGTCAGCCCGCGAAGCCGGGCGAGCCGGGCGAGATCGTGTGCCGCGGGCCCCAGGTCATGAAGGAGTACTACCAGAAGCCCGAGGAGACCGCGAACTCGATCCGCGACGGCTGGATGCACACGGGGGACGTGGCGAAAATGGACGAGGACGGGTACTTCTTCCTCGTGGACCGCTTGAAAGACATGGTCATCGTGTCGGGCTTCAAGGTCTTCACGCGCGAGCTGGACGACGAGCTCTCGAAGCACCCGGCGGTGCAGCTGGCGGCCTCCATAGGGATGCCGGACCCGGACCGGCCCGGCTCCGAGCGGGTCGGCGTGGCCATCGTGCTCAAGCCCGGCGTGGAAAAGAGCGACGCGACGAAGGAGAGCATACTCAAATATTTGAAAGAGACCGTGGCGCCTTACAAGGTCCCGAAGGTCATCCAGTTCATGGACCAGATTCCCACCAGCGGGGTCGGCAAGATCCTGAAGCGGGAGCTCAGGGAGATAATGATTCCCGGCGGGAAAAAATGAGCGTCGTCTTTGAAGAAAAGTTCCGCACGCTGGTGGACTACATCCAGAACGGCATCCCGGCCATAAAGCGGACCGGGATCCGGGTGCTGGAGATCCGTGACTACTACGTGAGGCTTGTCATGCCCCTGGAGGGGAACACCAACCACATCGGCATGATGTACGCCGGGTCCCTCTTCTGCATAGGGGAGATCTCCGGGGGAGTCATCCACGGCGTGGCCTTCGACGTCAATAAGTACGTGCCCATCGTCAAGGAGGTGAACATCAAGTTCCTGCGCCCCGCCCTCACCGACGTAACCATGGAGGTTTCCATGGACAAGGAAAAGGCCGAGGCGATCCAGGCCGCGGCTGAGGAAAAGGGAAAGGCGGACTTCACCATGGAGCTGGTGCTCAAGGATTCCGGGGGACAGGTGGTATCGAAGGTCAACGGCGTCTGGCAGATACGGCCCCTCCCGCCGGGGATGAAAAGTCCCATGGCCAGAGAGTAAAAAAAAGGGCTGCCGAACGGCAGCCCTTTTTTTATCGGCTCGACCCTGTTTTACAGCTTTCCCAAAATGGAGATGCTGCAGACGTTCATGAACGGCATTCCGCCCAGGTTGTGCGTGAGCCCGTACTTCGGGTTCTTGAGCTGGCGGTCCCCCGCTCGGCCCAGGAGCTGCAGGTACATCTCGTAGATCATCCGCAGTCCCGACGCCCCGATGGGGTGCCCGAAGCACTTGAGCCCCCCGTCGATCTGGCAGGGGATTTTCCCGTCGGCGTTGTAGAACCCGTCCATCACGTCCTTGAGCGCCCCGCCCACGGGGGAGATGTGGAGGTCCTCCATGGTGACGAACTCGGTGATGGAGAAGCAGTCGTGCACCTCGATCATGCTGAGCTCCTCGCGCGGGTTCTTTATGCCCGCCTCGTCGTATGCCTTCTTGCTGGCGATGCGGGTGGTCGCGAAGTAGGAGCCGTCCCACGAGTTGTGGCTCGCCTCGATGTTGTTGGACACGGCGAGCTGGAGGGCCTTGACCGACACCAGGTCCTTCTTGCCCATCTTCTTGGCGATCTCCGGCGTGGTCACGATGGCGCACGCGGAACCGTCGGACACACCGCAGCAGTCAAACAGGCCCAGCGGGTACGCCACGATGGGCGAGGCCATGATCTGCTCGACGGTCACGGGATTGCGCAGGTGCGCCTTCGGATTCTTGGCGCCGTTGACGTGGCTCTTGGCCGAGATGTGCGCCAGGGCCAGCTTCAGGTCGTCCCACTTCAGATTGTGTTTGTTCCGGTACGCGCTCGCCAGCTGGGCGAAGGCGCCCGGCGCCGTCATGTTGGGGGCGGTCTGTGAGAGCAGCGAGCCGGACCGGGAGTCGAACACGGGCAGTCCGCCGTAGCCGGTGTCCTTGAGCTTTTCCACGCCCTGGGCCAGGGCTATGTCGCACGCCCCGGAGGCGACGGCGTACACCGCGCCCCGGAACGCCTCGGTGCCGGTGGCGCAATAATTCTCCACCCGGGTCACCGGTATGTACGGGAGCTTGAGCGCCATCGGCAGCGCCAGCGCCGACTTCCCCACGTTGATCTCATCGATGCAGACGCCGAACCAGGCCGCCTGTATGTCCTTTTTCTCGATCCCGGCGTCCTGGACGCACTCCTCAAAGGCCTCTATGATGAGGTCTTCGGAATTCTTGTCCCACCGCTCGCCGAAGCGGGTGCACCCCATTCCCAGGACAGCTACTTTGTCTCTAATTCCGCTGGCCATGTTATCCCTCCTTAACCGTGGTCATTATCGGCTTGGCCTTCCAGAAATACCGGGTGAAGCCCCTGGCCGCGTCGATGTTCTTGACGCGGAAGACCAGCTGCACCGGCATGCCGACCTCGACTTTGCCCGTCTCCTGGTCGGTAAAGTCGGCCATGAAGCGCCCGCCCTTCGCGAACTCGATCATCCCGTAGTGCGCCGGGGGGTCGAGAGAGTAGGTCAGGAGGTCCGACGACCACGTCGCGATATTCGCGGCCTCGTCGGCGAACTCGTATTCCTCCTGGGTGTGGCTAGCGCCGCAGTCCGGGTTCACGCAGATCTCGCTTTTGGGGAACTGCGGCGTTTTGCACTTGGTGCAGATGCCGCCCACCAGCCCCAGGATCATCTTGCGGTTCCGGTAGAGCGTGGAGAGCGCCGTTTTCCAGTCGGCCTCGGCGCGCATCCCCTTCTCCTGGATCACCAGGTCGTTGAAGGTGAGGTACTTCATGTAGTTCTTCTCCTCGCGCCTCTGGGCCAGGTGCCCCTGTATGCCCACGCGGGCGGAGAGTTTCGATATGGCGGGGGTCGCCTCGAAGAGCATGGCGTTGCATCCCTGCCCGAAGGCCAGCACGAGGATTTTATCCCCGGCCTTCGCCTTTTCGAGGGCGGCAACGAGCATGACGAGCGAGTGGGCGCAGCCCGTTTCCCCGCACACCTTGTGCATGTTGTCCATCACCTTCTCTTTGTCGATCCCGAGCTTCTTGGCGATACTGGCGGGCTCGCGGCCGAAAACGCACGGCATCACCATGCAGGCGATGTCGGCGCCGGCGATCCCCAGTTTCTTCATGAGACCCTGGGCGGCCTCCGGGACGATCTTCGAGAAGCCCTCGTCGCGGACCCAGCGCTCCTCCCAGTTGTAGTCGTACTTCTGGTCAATGCCCTTGAAGTGGTCCACGAAGTCGTAGGTCACGGAGTAAGACCCCTTGAATTCGGCGATCACGTTGTCCTTCCCGACGAGCAGGGAGGCCGCGCCGTCGCCGAACCACATCTCGTGGAACCATGCCGACTTGGTCTTGCGTTTGTCCGAGGCGGCGACAAGCGCCGTCTTATAGTCGCCAGATTTCACCGCGTTCAGCGCCGCGAGCAGCGCCGCGCTCCCGGCCTTCATCGACGTGGAGAAGTCCGCCGATTCAACCGACGCCTTGAGGTTGAGGGCGGTGGCCACCACGCCGGAGTTCAGCCGGTCCTGGAAGGGGAGGCTCAGGGACGCCATGTAGAGGGCGTCGACGTTCTTCTTGTCCAGGCCGCGCAGGCAGTCCCGGGATGCCTCGACCGCCATCGTTATGCTGTCCTCGTCCCAGTTGCACATGGAACGCTCACCCTGGGCGGCGGTGAAGAGCGCCGGGTTCATCCAGGCGTTGGACATGAACATGGCGCCCCGGTTGAGCCGGAGCATCGGAATATATCCGCCGTATGAGACAATTCCAACCATAAAAACACCTCCTCTGGATACCATCCAATAGTGAGAAAAATGTTCTCGTCTGTTCGCGCTACTTGAGCAGCGGGACGAAGAAACCGAAAGTCTCGGCGACGCTGCCGATCGGTTTGCCGCCCTCGAGGCTCTTGATCTTGTTCCAGTTCTCCTTTATTTCCTCGACGGGAATGTCACGCTTTCCGTCGCCGATGGCCACACCGGGCATGCACATGATGGCCGCGCGGCTGTACCACCCCGCGCCGCAGTTGAAGATCATGCCGCTGTCCTGGTTTTCCTCGGAGCTGAGGTAAGCCACGATGGGCGTCACGTATTCCGGTTTCAGCTTCTGGAATATCTCCGGGGGCATCACGTCCTCGGTGAGCCTGGACGCCGCCACGGGCGCGATGGTGTTGGCCTTGATGTTGTACTTCGCCCCTTCGATGTTGACGACGTTCATGAGGCCTACCAGCCCAGCCTTGGCCGCGGCGTAGTTGGCCTGGCCGAAGTTCCCGTAGATCCCCGCGCCGGAGGTCGTGAAGACGATGCGGCCGTAGCCCTTCTCCCTCATGACCGCGAAGGCCGGCTTTGTGACGTTGAAGGCGCCTTTGAGGTGCACGGCGTGGACGATGTCCCATTCCTCTTCCGACATCTTCAGTATGCTCTTGTCGCGGAGTATCCCGGCGTTGTTGATGAGTATGTCGACCTTGCCGAAAGCGTCCATGGCGGTTTTCACGATGTTTTCTCCGCCCGCCGGCGTGGCGACGGAATCATAGTTGGCCACGGCCTGGCCTCCGGCCTTCTTGATCTCATCGACCACGGTGTCAGCGGCGCTTTTGCTGGCGCCCGATCCGTCCCTGGCCCCGCCGAGGTCGTTTATAACGACCTTCGCCCCTCGTTTCGCGAATTCGAGGGCGTAGGTCCTCCCGAGCCCGGCTCCGGCCCCGGTGATGATGGCGACTCGTCCGTCAAACCGTATCTGCGACATGACTGATTCCTCCTTGTATCCTTGATTTTTGCTTCCTGTTGTTGCGTCAAACGATTATGGCCCACGCCTCTACGAGCACGTCCTTTCCCTCGTTGTTCTGGGTGATCAAGCCGTATTTCGTCCCGCCGTCCTCGGCGCCCATCTTGAATCCCTTTATTGAAAGGCTCTGTCCCGGCAGCACGGGCCGCGCGAACCTCACTTTGAGCTTGCGGACCTTCATCGGGTCCCGGTCCGCGCCGGCGCAGTTGTCCACGACCGCCTTGTGGGCGAAGGCCATGGTGCACAATCCCTGTAAAATGATGCCCGGGAGCCCGACCTTTTTCGCGAAGTCGTCGTCGATGTGGATGACGTTGTGGTCGCCCGACGGCTCCGCGTAGATGTAGGTCTGCCCGTTGCGCACTTTCATGTCCATGGTCCAGAGAGCGGCGCCCGGCGCCGTCCGCTCGGGCTTCTTGTCATCGGGTTTGCCCGAGCCCGCGCTCCGGTCGAAGAACTCGCCGTAGGCCTTCACGACCACCTCTTTGTTCTGGTTGGTGCATACCGCCTGCCAGCCGAGGATGCCTCCTTTTTCCCTGCGTCTCGATCTTGTTGATGGTGATCTCGCTCTGCACCTTGTCCCCGGGCTTCACGGGCTTGAGCCACTCGAACTCCTGCGAGTAGTGCACCATCATCATCATGTTCATCCCCGTATCCTGGTCGAAGAGGAGCGAGACAATCGGGGCGAGCGCGTAGTTGGTCGCGTACATCGGCGGCGCTATGATCCCGCCGGCCCTGCGGTTGTCGAAATAGGCGTCGTTGTCTTCGTTATAGGCCAGGGCGTAGTAGATGCTCTCGTGCGCGGTGATCTCTATGGGGTCTTTCGCGACGTACTTCTTTCCAACGACCTTTTCGTTTAATGGCATGAAGCACCTCCTTGAAATTAATGTTGTTATATTTGATACGCGAAGCACTGCTCCGGGATCTCGGACACCGACATGTCGGCGTTCTTGATTGCGCTGGCAAGGGCGTACGTTTCAGGCAGAACGTTTCTTATATAGTAACGCGTGGTGAGGATCTTGCCCGTGTAATATGCGCCATCCTTGTCGTCCTTTGCGAAATCGGCGGCCTTTGAGGCGTCGATGCCCTTTTCCTTGTGCAGAGCGGCCAGCTTCTCGCTGGCCAGTCCGGCCTGCCACAGGAGGACCCATCCGAGGGCGACGCATCCCATCATGTTCAGGAAAGGATAGGCATTGGCCACCGGAATGAGGAACTTGCCCTCCTTGCCGCAGTCAGCGAAGAACATCCCGATCTCCGCGAGCTTGTTTGCCGCTCCCTGGAGGTCGTCCGAAAGGTCCTTCAACCCGGGTATATTCTTGCAGTGAGCGATGGTGGCGTTGATCTCGCCGAGGAGGTTGATGAAGTTCTTCCCCTTCTTCTGGCCGAGCTTCCGCCCGACGAGGTCCAGGGCCTGGATGCCGTTGCTCCCCTCGTAGATGGACGCTATTTTCATGTCGCGCATGAACTGCTCCACCGGATAGTCCTGGCAGTACCCGTAGCCGCCGTAAATCTGGATGGCCTGCTCCGTGACGCGGAACCCGATGTCCGAGCAGTAGGACTTCACGACGGGAGTAAGGACTTCCACGATGCCGGCCCACTTTTCGGCCTCCTCGCGGTTCTCCAGCGCGACCTCCCTGTCCACGCCGAAGGCGCACAGGTACACCAGCGCCCGCATGCCATCCACGTGGGATTTCATCCACAGGAGCATCCGGCGCACGTCCAGGTGGTCTATGATGGAAACCCTGGGAGCGTCGGGGTTCTGCATGTTCATGAGGTTTGCGCCCTGCTTTCGCTCCTTGGCGTAATTGAGCGCGTGCAGGTACGCGGCCGAGGCCCCGCCCAGGCCCTGCAAACCCACGCCGATGCGGGCCTCGTTCATCATCTGAAACATGACCCTCATGCCCTGCCGCTCCTCTCCCAGGAGCTCGGCGTAGCAGTTGCCGTTGTCGCCGAAGCTCATCTGGCAGGTCGCGCTGCCGCGGATTCCCATCTTGTGCTCGATGCCGCCGACCATGTAGTCGTTTCGCTTGCCCAGGCTGCCGTCATCATTCACCAGGTACTTGGGCACGAGAAAGATGGAAATGCCCTTCGTCCCTGCCGGATCACCCTCGATCCTCGCGAGGACCGGGTTGATGATGTTCTCAAAGAGGTCCGATTCGGCGCCGGTGATGAAGATCTTCGAGCCCACCAGCCTGAAGGTTCCGTCGGGCTGCCGGATGGCCTTGGTCTTGAGGTTTCCCACGTCGCTCCCGGCCTCGGGCTCGGTGAGGGCCATGGTGCCGCCCCATTGGCCGCTGTACATCTTTTCCATGTATTTCTTTTTCTGCTTCTCCGTGCCGTACTTCTCGATGAGGTGGCCGGCGCCGCTGGCGAGAAACATGTAGGCGAGAAAGTTGAAATTGTGGATGAAGTATTCCGTGCAGGCTATGGCGATGGAGTAGGGGAATCCCTGCCCTCCCGCCTCGGTCGAAGCGGACATGACCGCCCATCCCCCTTCGGCAAAAAGCTTTTTGAGGCGGTGAAACGACTTGGGAACGTACACGTTGCCGTTTTCGTATTTACATCCCTCGCGGTCACCCTCCGCCAGTGTTGGATACAGCTCCTCGACGGCGAGCTTGGCCGCCGTCTCCAGGCTCATCTCGAACATCTCCCTCGAGTAGTCGCCGTATTTCGGCGTTTCGCAGAGATCCTGCACCTTGAGCATCTCGAAGAGCGTGAACGCCTGGTCCCTTTCGTCGACGAGCAGGTTGGCCATACATCCTCCTTCAATGAAATTATTATATGGGTGAAATCGTCGTTTATTGATATAAGCGGCGAATGCGCTTCAAGTTTGCCAAGCGACGCTCCTGGAACAGGATCTGTCCGGATCCCTGGAGTCTCCCTGCAGTACCCTGAACGCGAATGAAGGAGGTGCTTTACTCAGTATTGTAAAATAGACAGAAAGTCACAAATTGTAAGACATCGTCACATGCATAGAGGATGATAATTTGAGCCCCTTTTTTGTCAATAATTTTGTCTTATTACACTACAAATTTATTGACAAACCGGGAGCGGATTGTAACCTCGGGTTAGTAACACTCACTCAATATGGTCATAAATTCGTTATTGAGCATATTTTTTCCCCGGCTGTTCCGGTGAAACCTAAGCTCGCCGGAGCGCGTCTGGATGCCGTAACCTTTCATGAATGTTCGGCGCTTTCTTCCTGTCTTCCGTGAAGTTGATGTGAGGCGCGTATGTTCAAGACGAAAATCACCGACATGCTTTCCATTGACCATCCGATCCTGATGGGCGGCATGCAGTGGCTCTGCCGGGCCGAATTCGTCGCGGCAGCCGCCAATGCCGGCATCATGGCCTTCCTCACCGCCGAGACATTCCCTTCGGCCGGCGCGCTCCGGGAGGAGATACGGGAGGTGCGCCGCCTCACGAAAAGGCCTTTCGGCGTGAACATCAGCATGCTCCCCGAGGTGATCCATGAGGAGCGGACCCTTGATTTTGCCCGCGTTGCGGCCGAGGAGAAGGTGACCGCGGTCGAGACTGCGGGGAGGGACCCCTCCTTCCTGATGCCTGTTTTCAAGGAGGCGGGAGTCAGGGTGCTCCACAAGGTGCCTTCCTTGCGGTTTGCGAAGAAGGCCGTCTCGGCGGGAGTGGACGCCGTCATCATGCTGGGCCTCGAATGCGGCGGGCACGCGGGAATGGACGGAGTGCCCACTCTTGTTATCATTCCGCGCGCGGTCGACGAGCTCGGTGTGCCCGTCATCGCGGCGGGGGGCATTGCCGACGCGCGGGGTTTCGCGGCGGCGCTCGCGCTCGGTGCCCAGGCCGTGCTCATGGGCACGCGATTCGCCGCCACCATCGAGAGCCCCATGCACGTGAATATCAAGAGGCGGTACGTGGGAGTCACCGAGCTTGACACCACCATAATCATGAGGAGCATCAGGAACCCGCTGCGGTGTTACAGGAACAAGGCGACCGAGGCGGTGCTGGCCATGGAGGGACGGAACGCCCCTCTCGCGGAGATCCTCACCATCGTGGGGGGCCGGGTGGGAAGGGCGGCATACGATTCAGGCGACGCGGAGGGCGCGGCGTTTCCGTGCAGCCTCGGGGCGTCGTTGATCCATGAGCTCAAGCCCATACATGAAGTGGTGGACGAAATCATAGAAGGCGCCCATCGTATCCTCGACGGTATGAGGGGCATGGAATCGGCGGGCCCCTCGGCGAAGACAGGGGAAACGGCCCCGTGAGACGCGCGGCCGGGGAAGGGGCGTTTCCTCGGCACGGAACATTTATGAATACATTATTTTCAAGGAGGGCTCCCATGGCGCAGCCGAACTACATCGGGGAGAAGAAGGACCACATATACTACATTACCATCAACCGCCCGGAGAAGAGGAACGCGCTCGGCTTTGAAATGCTCAGGGAAATCGCGGAAATGGTTGAGGCGGTCATTCCCGACCCGGAGGTCCGCGTGATCATCCTCAAGGGGGAGGGAAAGATGTTCTCCTCCGGGGTGGACCTCAACTCCTTGGCGAACCTCGCGCCCCTGTTCCTGGGGGATTCGGCGGCGGGTGGGGCCACGATACGCGAGCTCGTCACCAAGGGACAGCAGTGCCTTAACCTCCTTGACACCGTTGAGATCCCCATAATATGCGCCATACACAACCGTGTCCAGGGTATGGCAATGGAGCTGGTCCTGGCGTGCGACATACGCCTGATGAGCGATGACTGCGTCTGGGGCCTGCAGGAGGTGAAGTTCGGCCTCATCCCCGACCTCGGCGGCAATTCCCGGCTTTCCCGGCTGGTGGGTCCGGCGCGGGCCATGGAAATCAACATGACCGGGAACATGTACACCGCCCGGCAGGCGCTCGATTGGGGTGTGGCAAGCTACCTGTACCCCGAAAAGGACCTGTTCGCTGAGGCTGAAAAGCTCGCGCTCGATATCGCGTCCAACGCGCCGCTGGCGGTCGGAGCGATAAAGAAGGTCGTGAAACGCGGTCTCGGCGTTGACCTCAGGACCCAGCTCGACATGGAAGGGTATTTCCAGAGCATCCTCGGACGCAGCGAGGACTTCAAGGAGGGGATACAGGCGATGCTTGAAAAGAGGAAACCGGAGTGGAAGAGGAAATGACCTGAGAGGGCGCAATGGATCTCATCAAGCTCTTCGAACCCATCAAGATCAACCAGTGCGAAATCC
This sequence comes from uncultured Spirochaetota bacterium, assembly GCA_963762305.1. Lineage (GTDB taxonomy): Bacteria > Spirochaetota > UBA4802 > UBA4802 > UBA5368 > CAVXKM01. The sequence goes on from CAVXKM010000001.1 coordinate 175,891, forward strand.
CGAATCGCATCGTCATGCCTGCGATGGGGCTGTGGTATACGGATAAATACGAGTTCAACGACCGCTACAAGGCCTTCTATCGCGAGCGCGCCCGGGGCGGCGTGGGCCTCATGATCATAGGGCCGGTGGCCGTCGACCGCGTGGGGAGCGCCCCATTCATGCCGGAGCTCTTCGATGACGGCTGTGTTCAATCTTTCAGAGAGTTCACCGGTGAACTCCGGGCCACCACGAAGGCCAGAGTGGGCACCCAGTTGTTCCACATGGGGCGCAACGCCTTTTCCGCGTTCACCGGCCTTCAACCCATTGGTCCCTCTCCCATAAAGGGCAGCTGGTCGCCGGATGTCCCCCGGGAGATGACTAAGGAAGACATCGAGGAAGTGAAGGCCTCCTTCGCGGCCGCGGCGCGGCGGGCCGTCGAGGCGGGGTTCGAGTATATAGAGATCATCGCCTGCACGGGGTATCTCCTGAGCCAGTTTCTCTCGCCGCTCACGAATCGCCGTTCCGACGAGTACGGCGGCGAGCTTTCAAACCGGATGCGCTTCGGCCTCGAGGTCATCGAGAAGGTGCGGGCGGCCGTGGGCCCCGGCGTGGCCGTGGGAATCCGGGTCTCCGGGCACGACTTCATGGAGGGCGGGCACACCAACAGGGAATCATCAGAATTTTGCGCCCACGCGGAAAAGGCCGGCGTCAATGCCATCAACGTCACGGGCGGCTGGCACGAAACGAACATACCCCAGCTCACCACCGATGTGCCACCGGGCAGCTACATATACCTCGCCCGGGGCATCAAGGAAAAGGTGACCGTCCCGGTTTTCGCGTCAAACAGGCTTGGCGACCCCGTAGTCGCGGAGCGCGCGCTGCGCTCAGGGGCCTGCGACATGGTCTGCTGGGGGCGTCCCCTCATCGCGGACCCGGAACTGCCGAACAAGGCGCGAAAGGGACGGCTGGGCGAAATCGTCCCGTGCATCGCCTGCAACCAGGGGTGCTTTGACTCCATAGTGAACGCGGCCTCGGTCACCTGCGTGCTGAATCCGCGGGCGGGCAGGGAAGAAGAGCTTTCCGCAAGGAAGGCGAAGCGGAAAAAGACAATCCTCGTGGCGGGCGGGGGACCGGCGGGAATGGAGTTCGCCCTCACGGCGGCCCGGCGCGGCCACAGCGTGACGCTCTACGAGAGTGAAAAGCGTCTCGGTGGGCAACTCAACCTGGCGAAAGCCCCACCGCGGAAGAAGGAGCTCCAGAAAATAATAGACAGCCTCGAAGCGCGCATGGAACGCGAAGGCGTGAAGGTGAGGAAGGGCACGGCCCTTACGCCGGCGGCGGTAAAGCGCATGAAGCCCGATGCCGTCGTCGTGGCGACGGGTGCGCGTCCCCTGGAAATCAAGGTTCCCGGCATCAAGAAACCACACGTGGTCAGCGCATGGGACGTGCTGGATGAGCGGGTAAGCGACATCGGCAGGAACGTGGTGGTCGTGGGAGGGAGCGCGACCGGCTGTGAAACGGCCCATTATATCGCCTCCCTGGGCGTCCCCGACGCTGATATGTTCACCTTTCTGATGTTCCACGGAGCGGAGAGCGCGGATACGGCCGCGGAGCTCCTCCACTCCTCCCTGAGGAAGATAACCGTCATCGAGATGACGGGCCGCATAGCGGAGAATGTCGGGAGGTCTGCCCGGTGGGGCCTTCTTAAAAGCCTCAGGCTCCACGGCGTCGAGTTTCGCACCGGGACGAAATTGATCGAGATCACCGACAGCACGGTACTCGTCGAGACTCCCGGTGGGAGGGAATCCATTCCGGCGGACACGGTCGTGATGGCGGTGGGCGCGCGGCCGGAAGACGGCCTGTCGAAAGCCCTGTCCCGTGGCGGCATTAAAACCGTTGTCATCGGCGACGCCAGGGGGCCTCGAAAGATCACCGATGCCGTGCGCGAGGGTTTTGAGGAGGCGATCAGGATATGACGGCGGGCCTGCTCACCGACGCGGCGGTTTTAAGGTTTCCGGGCATCGTCTCGGCCTGCCTGGTGCCGGGGAGGAGACGCGATCCGCATACACCCACGGGAGACGCCGTGCTGGTGGATGTATCCGCGGGAGTTATCGCCGTGGCGGACAGCCCGGAGAGAACGCCGGGCGCGGCCAGGCGGTTCCTTGAGCGGTTCCACGGTTTGGTCCGCTCCGGTGAAACGGGACCGGGGACGGGCGACTTCCATGGATTGGTCGAGCGGGTGAACATGATGGTGGCCGACACGGGGTACCAGGAGTGCACCACGTTCTCGGCCTTCGTTGCGGCGGATGAGAAATCCGGCGTCATTTTGCATACCGGTGACAGCCTCATATTCATGGTGCACGGGGAAGGCGGAGGGATACGGCAGCTCAGCCGCTCCAACAATTTCCTGGTGGGAAGGTGCTCCGAACTCTCCCAGGCCGAAAAGGTCGAGCTGAGGCCGGGTGACGTAGTGGTGCTTGCCACCGACGGCCTGACGAACCTGGCGCGCTGTTTTGGTCTCACGCCGGATTCGCTCCTCTCGGCGGAGATGAATTCCGCGATGCCAATGGCGGCGGTGGAGCGGATAGTCCAGCTCGCGGCCGGCGAGGACGCGAGCCTCGACGATTTAGGAATGGTAGTGGCCTTTCCGGACTGCCTGGCGCCCGTCTCGCGGTGTCCGGGCGCCGAATCGGGAAATGCATAAAAACTCTATAACATAAGCGACAGGAGGCGTATACCATGTCATTGCTGGAAAAACTCTATACCGATGAGCACAAGATCTTCAGGGAATCGCTGCGCAAATACCTGGAGAGCAATGTCACCCCGCACGTTGATGAGTGGGAGCAGAACGGCATCGTGCCGAAGCAGGCGTGGCGTGACTTCGGCGCACAGGGGTATCTGTGTCCCTGGCTGCCCGAGGAATACGGGGGCTCGGGGGTGGGCTTCGAGTATTCCGTCATCATCGCCGAGGAGATGGCGCGCACCAACCACAGCGGTTTCGTCACGCTGCTCCACAGCGACATCATCGTCCCCTATATCTACTCCTTCGGGAACGAGGAGCAGAAGAAGAAGTGGCTGCCGGGGTGCGCCACCGGCGAAATAATCACCGCCATCGCCATGACCGAACCCGACGCCGGGTCGGACCTCGCGGCCATGCGGTCCACCGCGGTCAAGGACGGGGACAAGTACGTCATCAACGGCGCCAAGACCTTCATCTCCAACGGCATCAACTGCGACCTGGTCATAGTGGCTGCCAAGACCAATCCCAAGGCCGACCCTCCCTACACCGGCGTTAGCCTTCTCGTCGTCGAGGACGGCACCAAGGGCTTCGTGAAGGGAAAGAAGCTGGACAAGATCGGCATGTGGAGCCAGGACACCGCCGAGATGTTCTTCGACGACTGCAGGGTGCCCGCGTCCAACCTCCTGGGGGAAGAGGGCGGCGGGTTCAAGTACCTCATGCAGAAGCTGCAACAAGAGCGCCTGATGGCCGCCTGGGGCTCGCAGCTCGCGGCCGAAAACGCGCTCAAGTACACGATTGAATTCGCCACGCAGCGCAAGGCCTTCGGCAGGCCCATCTCGCGCTTCCAGGCGAACTCTTTCAGGCTCGCTGAGATGGCCACGGAGGTCGAACTGGGCCGCACCTTCCTCGAGGTGCTGACCCTCGATCACATCGAGAAAAAGGACATCGTCATGAAGGTGTCCATGGCCAAGTACTGGGTCGCCGAGATGGCGAACCGGATAGCCCAGCAGGGGCTTCAGCTCCACGGCGGCTACGGCTACATGGAGGAGTACCCCATCGCCAGGATCTTCCGGGACGTGCGGGTGCAGACCATCTACGCGGGCACGTCGGAGATCATGAAGCTGATCATTACGCGCATGATGGGGCTGTAGGACGCGGGTCCGCAGCGTCGCGCCGCGGAGACGGCGCGGCGTATGCAGGCAAAAAAAGGGGGCGCGTTCGGTGCGCCCCCTTTTTTTTACTTCTTATCTCTAGGTTACTTCGAGCCTTCGCGCTTTTTCTTGTCCAGCTCCCGCACCTCGCGCCGGAGGATCTTACCCACGGGCGTCTTCGGAAGCTCCTTGATAAAGTCCACGGCCTTCGGCACCTTGTAAGCGGCGAGCTTCTCCTTGCAGAAGCGGATCACCTCCTCCGCCGTGAGTGTTTCGCCGGGCTTGACAACCACGTAGGACTTCACCGATTCGCCCCGGTAGGAATCGGCAACGCCGATGGTGCAGGCCTCGAGGATCTTGGGGTGGTCCAAGAGGATGCCGTCGACCTCGACCGGGTAGATGTTGTATCCGCTCGCGATGATCATGTCCTTCTTGCGGTCGGTGATGCTGAGGTACCCGTCATCGTCGAAATGGCCGATGTCGCCGGTATAAAACCACCCGTCCTTGACCACCTTCGCGGTATCTTCCGGCTTCTTGTAGTAGCCCATCATCACCTGCGGGCCCTTGATGCAGATTTCTCCCGTCTCCCCGATCTTCATCTCCTTCCTGCCGGTGTCGATGTCCACGATCTTGATGTCCGTGTCGGGCACGGGGACGCCAACGGTGCCGGGCTTTATGGTGCCGCCCCAGGGAGTGACGGTGGCGATCGGGGTCGTCTCGGTCAGACCGTAGACCTCGCAGATCGTCGCCCCGGTGAGCTCCTTCATGTCCCTGATCGTGTCGGCCGCCAGCGGCGCGGCGCCGGAAAAGAAGCCCTTGATGAACCGCAGGGGCATTTTCCGGAATTCCGGATCATTCAGCAGGCCCACGAAGATCGTGGGAGCGCCGGGGATGAAGGTGGGCTTGTCGCGCTTGATGATCTCGATGAGGGCCTTCGGCTCCGGCCGGGGGATCATGAGGTGCGTGAATGCCATCCAGATAAAGTAGTTCTGAACGGCGGTAAAGCCGGCGGAATGAAATACCGGGAATGTCCCGATGAGCCGCTCCTCGCCCATTTTAAGTTCGGGAAACCACGACTTGAACTGCTGGACGTTGCAGCTCATGTTCTTGTGGCTGAGCATCACTCCCTTAGAAACGCCCGTCGTGCCGCCGGTGTAGATGAGGGCCCCGAGCTTGTCCCATTTGGTCTTGTCCTCCACGGGGCTGTCGGGGAATTTCGCGATCAGTTCCTCGAAGAGGAGCACGGTGTCGGTCGTTTCGAGCTTTTTATACATCTGCTTCCTCACCAGGGGGAAGAGCTGTTTTTTGGGGAAGGGGAGGTAGCTGTGTATGTGGCACCCGATCACCTTCTTGATCTTCGTTTCGGGCATGATCTTGGTAATCCGGGGCACCAGCAATGTCAGCGTTATCGCGATTTTCGAATCGGAATCGTTGAGCTGGTAGGCGAGCTCCCGCTCGGTGTAAAGGGGGTTGTTCTGCACCGCCACCGCCCCGATGCGGAATATGGCGAGGTTGGCAATGATGGTCTGCGGGAGGTTGGGGAGGATGATCGCGACCTTGTCGCCCTCCTTTATTCCGAGGGATTGAAGGGCCCGCGCGAACTGGTCGACCATCTTGTTCAGTTCCGAGTAGGTGATTTTTCTCCCCATGTAGTTGATTGCCACGGTGTTCGGAAAGTCCTTTGCCGACCTTTCCAGAGCCTTGGGGATCGTGGTCTTCTCGAATTTAATGGAATGCGGCACTCCCGGCGCGTATGACTTGAACCACGGCTTTTCTTTCATGACCGACCTCCTGTAGTTGGCGCCTTCCGATCCGTACATCGGGCAGTTCGCATCACGGAGGGATTTCCGGGCCACATGTTCCCCGCAAGTAAATCCCGAGGAGCAGCGACCCCGCGAAATGAAATCTCCTCTTCCTTCTCCCCTGGCCTGGACCCCGGCTGAAAGCGGCGCAGCCCGGTCACGGCGGTATCGTGGGAGGATGGAACGTCCCGGGGTGCTGCTCCCGGGAACAGATTTTGTAATCCTTTGCCCGATGTGCCGGCAATTTCTTGGGCGCGTGTGATAATTAGGTATTGTGAATTCAGAGAATACATGATCAAGCACAAACCTTTCCTGGCATCACCTCCTTGTTGCGGCCGTTTTTATCCTGTCTTCCTTTTTTGCAGTTCCATATCCCTCAGCTCCCGCCTGAGAATTTTGCCGACCGGGGACTTGGGAAGGGAATCCACGAATTCGTAAATCTTGGGCGCCTTGTACGGGGCAAGCCTATCCCGGCAGAAGGCATCCATCTCCTCTGTCGTGATAGTTTCACCGGGCCGCGCGACGATGAACGCCTTCACCGTTTCGCCGCGGTACTCGTGCGGAACCCCTATGGTGCATGCCTCCATGACCTTGGGGTGCTCGAAGAGCACTTCGTCTATCTCCCGGGGGAAGATGTTGTACCCGCCCGCGATGATCATGTCTTTCTTGCGGTCGACGATGTAGAGATAGCCGTCCTCGTCCAGCCGGGCTATGTCGCCGGTATAAAACCATCCGTCGCGGATAGACGTTTTCGTCTCTTCGGGCATGCCGTAATAGCCGCCGCACATCTGGGGCCCCTTGAAGATGATTTCCCCGATTTCGCCTACCGGCATCTCCTTCGTCCCCGTTTCAAGGTCCATTAGCTTCATGTCGGTGTTGGGAAGCGGAACGCCGACGCTCCCCGGCTTGAGCGTGCCGCGCCACGGCGTCATATGGGTTATTGAGGTGGACTCCGTCATGCCGAAGCCCTCGACGATGGTGGCGCCCGTGGCCTCCCGGAGCTTGTCGATGACCTCGATGGGCAGCGGCGCCGCGCCGGAGAAAAACCCCTTGATGAACGAGAGGTCCGCCTTCTTGAACCCGGGCAGGTTGAGCACGCCCACGTAGATGGTGGGAACGGCGAGGAAGATGGAAGGCCTGTGCTTCAGCGTGATGTCCAGAACGGCCTGGGGTTCGGGGCGGGGGACGAGGATGTCGGTCCACCCCTTGTAGGCGCAAAGGCACATCACCAGGAGGAACCCCGCCATGTGGAAGAAGGGGAAAATGGCGAGCTCGCTTTCCTGGCCGTCCTTCATGTCGAAGAGCCAGGCGCTCAGCACCTGGAGTATGCCGGAAATGTTCCCGTGGGTGATCACAGCCCCCTTTGACACCCCCGTGGTCCCGCCCGTGTAGGGGATTATCGCCACATCGTCCCACGCGGGCGGAACGGGCCGGATGTCGGCGGGGGCGCTTTTCATGAGATCGAGAAACTGGTGGATAGTTCTCATGTTTTTGATACGGGACGTACATCTGACGCTTCACGACGGGGAACAGGAAACGGACCGGGAACGGCAGGTAGTCATTGATGTGCGCCGTTATGATGTGCCGCAGGCCGGTTTTCGGCCTCAGCGCGAGCATCCGCCCGGCAAGAAGGTCCAGCGTGACCAGGACGCTGGCGCCGGACATGTTGAGCTGGTGCTCGATCTCCCGGTCCGAATAGAGCGGGTTGACCGGCACCGCCGTCCCACCGGCCCGCCATATGCCGAAGTACGAAATCACCATCTGGGGGATGTTGGGCATGAGGAGCGCGACGCGGTCGCCCCGCTTCACACCGAGGGAAATGAGCGCGCCGGCGAAACGGTCAGAGAGACGGTCCAGCTCCCTGAATGAAATTTCCCGCCCCATGTAAATGACGGCGCTCCTTCCGGGAAACCTCCCGGCGCTCCGGGCGAGGAACTCCGGCATGCAGGCCCTCTCGAAGTCGATCCGCGTGGGTATCCCCGTCACGTATGACTTGTGCCATAGCCGCTCCTCCATGGGAACCTCCTTTCTCGCGTGTCCCGTTTTAATTCCCCACGGCCCGCGGGACGGGCCTACCGGCGCTTCCTCGCGGCGGGGCGCTTTTTTTTCGCGGGCTTTTTCGAGGCCTTCTTGACGGGTTTTTTCCCTTCTTCGAATTTTTTCGCGACCCGGTTTATCTGGGCCTTCGCCTCCCGTGCCATTCCGTCAAGGAGTTCCTTGCATGAGGGGATGTCGTGTATGAGGCCTATGGACTGGCCCACCATGAGCGGCGCGGCCTCCACGTCGCCGTTCTGCCAGGCGCTCATGGTGCGCTCACCGGCCAGGAGCGGGTAAAGCTCCTCGAAGGAGCCGCCGCGCTGCTCGATGGCGCATATCTCCTCCACCACCTTGTTCTTGAGCGCCCGGCCCTGCAGGTGGAGCGTCTTGCAGATGAGCGTCGTGTCTACTTCCTGCCGCTTGACGAGCTCCCGCTTGATGTTCTCGTGCACCTCGCACTCCTTCACAGCGATGAACCGGCTGGCCATCATCACCCCCTCGGCACCCAGGGCCAGGGCGCCCGCCAGGGAGATGCCGTTGGCGATGCCCCCGACGGTGACCACGGGGATCTTCACCGATTCGACGATACGCGGCGTGAGCACCATGGAGGTGACGTCGTCATCCAGGGGATGGCCGCCCTCCTCGATGCCGGCGGCGTAGATGCCGTCGTAACCGACCTTCTCGGCGTGGACGGCGTGGCGCGCGGACCCGACCTTGTGGAAGAGCTTCACGCCGGCTTTTTTCAGCATCGCGATAAACGGCATCCCGACCGCCTTGTCGAGGGGCGTCCCCGATATCTCGAGGCCCGCCACCTGTTCCTCGGCGCACACCTTGAGGTACATCTGGTGGTGAGCCGCCGTGATGCGCACGGACGGGAATATGGTGACGTTCACGAGGAAGGGCTTGCCGGTGAGCTTCCTGGTCTCGTTGATCGCCCTGCGGAAGGATTCCTCGTCGTCGTAGTTGCCCGCCGTGAGGTTTCCGAGGCCCCCGGCGTTGGAAATCGCCGCGCAGAGCTTCGGCTTGCACAGCCACATCATGGCGCCGCAGATGACAGGGTATTTCACGCCAAACATCTCGGTGATCCTCGTTTTCATGGTGCACTCCTTGCTATGGGTGAATTTTAAATGAGACCAGGCGGCATGGAGGTGGTGGAACCGGGAAGCATGGCCGCTGCGCGCTGTTTCCTTATTCTTTACGTCCGCTTCGCGTGGCTCCCGGTCCCGACAACCCTTTCAACACTTTTTCTCACATTCAATTGTTCCTGTCAAATAAGAACCTCGCAGTCTTCCAGCGGGTAGGCGACACAGGAGTGAATGTAGCCGAACTGCCGGTCCGACGAGCGCATCGGAACGTCCGGAGGCATGAAGACCTTGCCCGAAAGCAGCTTTACGCGGCACATGCTGCACTCCCCCGACCGGCAGAGCGAAGGGACAATCACCCCTCCCTTTTCAAAGGCCGCGAGCAGCGGCTCTCCGCTGACCGCTTTTACCGAGGCCGACTTGCCGCCCCTGACGGTCACCGTGAGGACCTGGTCTTTCTTCACCTTCGACGGCCAGCCCGGGTAGTCCCATATGTCGACCGGCGGGCCGAACATCTCCCGGCGGACCTTTCGGGCCGGAAGGCCGAGGTTTTTCAGTTCCGGCAGGCAGAAGTCATACATTCCCTTGGGCCCGCAGATGAAGAAGGTTTTGCCCCCCAGATCACCCAGCGTTTTTTTGATCATGTCGGCCGTAATGTAGCCGCAGGCGCCGCTGTACCCCTTTGCCGGGTTCTCGATGACAGGCACGTAATGTATATTCGGGTGCTTTTTTGCGATGGCGGAAAGCTCGTCGTGGAATATGACGTCGTCAGCGGATTTGTTCCCGTAAAAAAGGTGGATTGCGCGGTCCAGGCCCCGTTGTGACGCTTCGCGTATCATGCTCATGATAGGCGTTATGCCGCTGCCGCCGGCCAGGCACACGATGGTCCTGTCATGGATCACCGGATTGAAATAGAAATGTCCCGCGGGCCCGGAGCTCTCGATTTCAGTACCGACCTTTACGCGGTCGAGCAAAAATGTTGAAACGAGCCCCAGTTCGACGCGCCGGACGGTGATGTCGTAAAACGCGGTCTGGGCCGGCGACGAGGAGATGCTGTAAGGGCGGCTTGTCCGGATCCTTCCGATCTCGAGGTAGAGGGTGATGTAATGGCCGGCCTGGAAGGGCGGCAGGTAGTTGTCGGTGGAGACGAGCCGCAGCGTTTTCGTCGTCGGTGTCTCGTCGATGATCTCGCTCACCCTGAGTCTCAGCTTTTTCGGGTGGAGGCGCTTGATTATGTCCTCCACCATTCCCTTCTCCATCCCGTAATCGGAGCCGTATTTCCTGGTTACCTCGATCTCCCTGGCGATATCGCTGTAGCCTTCGAGCTGCTTGATCGCGTCCTGCCTCATCTGCGTCCTCCTGAATTATCGTATCTCCCTGAGGGCCTGTTTCGCGGCAACAACGCCGGATTGTAGGGTCGGCTGAAAACCGCAGAGGCCGGTCCATCCGCCGGCGGAATACAGTCCCTTGATGGGGGGCCCGCCCGGCGAAAGGACGTCCCAGTCCTTGATGTAATGGTCGAAACCGTAGATGGAGCCGCGTGGGTGCCCGAGGTACCTGAGGAACGTCAGGGGGGTCGCGATCTCCATTTCCTCGATCCGCGGCCTCAGGCCCGGATAGAGCCTCTCCGCGGAACGGAGCATCGAATCGGCGATACTGAATTTCGCGGCCGCGTATTCACGGGGCGGGATGCGGAGCCACGGGTCGCCGTACTTCAGGGTGATCATCGCCACCTGGCTTGCTCCATCCGGGGCAAAATCCGGATCGCTGTAATTGTAGCAGGTGGCACCCATCATGTCGCGCTCGTCGAAATCCGCCGTCCGCATCCTGGCGTAGGAGCGGTCGATGTCGGTGTCGTTGAAAATGAAGTTGAGGGATTCGCGGAAGCCGAGCTCTTCCGGGGAGGCATCCAGGCCCAGGTACAGCACCACGGCAGACTCCGCGACGGTGCGGCGCCGCAGGTCCGAGCGCGCCGCTTCGGGAAGATGCTCCCCGTCGATGAGCTCCAAATACGTGGTGATCTTCGAGGCGTTGGAGATGACGCAGCGGGCGGTTATCTCGTCGCCGTCCGTCGTGAGCACTCCCCGGGCGGCTCCGTCCTTCACGATGATCTTCGCGGCACCGCAGTTGAAGCGCACCCGTCCCCCGCCGGAGATCACCGCGTCGGCAAGGGCGTTCGAGAGCGCCTGTGAGCCTCCCTTCAGGTGATAGGGCTTGAACTCGATGTAGCCCACGAACATGGAGGCCATGTCGAGGAAGCTCATGAGCCGCGGGGGCACCCCTATGAAATTCCAGTACGGCGAGAGGACGAACTTCAGCTTTTCATCGGAGAGGAATTCATCCATGACCGCGCCGGCGCTTTTAAGGGCGTATCGGAAGTACAGGGGGTATTTTTCCGGCGCGGCCTGCGGGTCCCTGAGGTAATACGCCCCGATTGCCTCGGAAAAGAACGCGTACGTCAGGTCGAAATATTTCTTAATAGATTCTCTTTCATGAGGGAAGCCGCGGGAGAGCTCTTCGACGACGGCCTGCCGGTCGGGCTTGAGAGTGATGTCGATGCCCTCGCTCAAGACCCTGATCCGGTAGAGGTCTTCCATCTCGACGAATTGGAGCTTGTCGAGCACTCCCAGGCCGTGGAGCAAGCGCCTGAGGGGGCCGGGATTCTCGGCGGAACCCAGGCCGGACAGCTGATGCAGCGATGTTTCGAATTCGAATCGTCCCCTGCAGAAGCTGGTGGCGCAGCCGCCGGGCACGTTGTGCTGTTCCAGAAGGATGACGCTCGCTCCTTCCTTCGCGAGCCGCGCGGCCGCGGTGAGCCCGCCGTTTCCCGCCCCGATCACTATGGCGTCGAAATCCGGCATCGCGAGGCCCCTATCCCTTCAGCTCCCTCAATACCTGCTTGGCCGCCACGATGCCGGACTGCAGGGTCGGCTGGAAGCCGCAGAGCCCCACCCATCCGCCGGCGCCATACAGGCCCTTTACGTGAGGACGGTTGGGGATGAAAATCTCCGAGTCTTTGATGTGGTGGTTGAAGGCGTAGATGGAGCCCCTCGGGTGACCGAGGTACCGGAGGAACGTGAGCGGCGTCGCGATCTCCATCTCCTCGATGTGGCCTCTCAGGTTCGGGTAGAGCTTCCCGACCACGCCCAGCATCTGGTCGGCGACGCGGTGCTTTACGTCGTAATACTCGCCGGGCGCAACGTGAAGCCACGGGTCGCCGTACTTGAGGGTCACCAGGGCGACCTGGCTGCAGCCCGGCGGCGCGAAGCTCGCGTCTCGAAGGTTGTAGCAGCTCAGGACCATGGCGTCGCTGTCGTCGATCTCGAGCGCCTTCATCCTTTCATAGGATTTCTCTATGTCGGTGTCGCCGAAAATGAAGTTCAGCGACTCCGCGAAGCCGGCTTCTTCCGGGCTGCAGTCGAGTCCCATGTAAATGACGAATCCGGATTCCGCGATGGTGCTCTGCCGAAGCTCGGCGCGCACGGAATCCGGGACGTCTTCGTCCTTTAACAGGTCGGTGTAGGTGGTCACCTTGGAGGCGTTGGACACGACGAAATTCGTCGCTATCTCGTCGCCGTCCTCGGGAAGCACGCCCGCCACGCGGCCGTTTCTCACGAGGATCCTTCGCGCCCCGCAGTTGTAGCGGATCGCGCCGCCGTTCTCGATGATGCTTTCAGCGAGGGCGCTCGAGAGGGCCTGGGAGCCGCCCTTCAGGTGATACGGCTTGAGCTCGATGTAGCCCACGAACATCGATGCCATGTCGAGAAAGGTCATGAGCCGCGGCGGAAGGCCGATATACGTCCAGTAGGGGGACAGCATGAACTTGAGCTTCGGGTCGGTGAGGAACTCGTCCATCACCTCCTGGGCGCTTTTCAGCGCGTATTTGAAATAGAGGGGGTACTTCTGGGGGCTCGCCTCGGGGTCCTGCATGTAAAAGGCGCCGATGGCGTCGGAAAAGAAGGCATACATGAGGTCGAAGTATTTGACGATGGCCTCCTTTTCCCGGGGGAAGCGCCGCTGCAGCTCGGACACGACCCCTTCCCGGCTGGGCCTCAGGGTGATGTCGATGTCCTCGTGTATAACCTGGAGACGGTAGAGGTCATTCATGTCGAGGAACTCGAGCCTGTCGAGCACCCCCAGGCTCTTGAGCGTCCGGCGAAGGGGGCCGGGGTTTTCGGGCAATCCCATCCCGGTGAGCTGGTGCAGCGCCACCTCGAACTCGAAGCGTCCCCTGCAGAAGCTGGTGGCGCAGCCGCCCGGCACGTTGTGCCGTTCCAGCACCAGCACCCTGGCCCCGCCCTTCGCAAGGCGGGCCGCGGCGGTGAGCCCGCCGTTCCCCGCACCGATCACAACGACATCATAATCCGGCATCCAGCAACCTCCAGCGGCGCACCGGGATGCCCCGGCGCGGTTATTTTCCGGAAAGCCCCCTCATCAGCTCACTGATGATGATGAGCTTCTGTATCTGCGTGGTCCCGGCGCCGAACTCGATCCCCTTAATGTCCCGGTACATGCGCTCTATCGGGAAATCGGAGATAAAGCCGTAGCCGCCCAGCACCTGCATCGCCTTGTCGACGCAGCGCATCCCCACCTGCGAGCAGAAGAGCTTCGCGTAGGACGCCTCGAGCCGCGCCCGCTTCACCTTGTCGGCGAGCGTCGCCGCCCAGTAGGCCACGAGGCGCGCCGCCTGGATCTCCATGGCCATCTCGGCCAGCATCTCCTGGATCATCTGGAAGCCGATGATCGGGGAGCCGAACTGCACCCGCTCCGAAGCGTACTTGAGGGCGATGTCGAATGCGCCCTGGGCAACGCCGATGGGGGCGATCGAGTAGACGATGCGCTCGCGGTCCAGGCCGTTCATGAGCACATGGAGGCCGCCGTTCTCCTTGCCCACAAGGTTTTCCGCCGGCACCTCGCAGTCCTCGAAAACCAGCTCTCCCGTGGGAGATCCCTTGACGCCCATTTTCTTGAGCGAACGTCCGCGGGAGAAACCCTTGAAGCCCTTTTCCACGATGAAAGCGCTTATGCCCTTGGGGCCGGCCTCGGGATCCGTTTTTGCGTACACCAGGGCCAGGTCACAGACGGGCCCGTTGGTGATGAACATCTTCGTCCCGTTGAGGATGTACGCGTTTCCCTTTTTTACCGCCCGGGTCTTCATCGAGAGCGCGTCCGATCCGGCCTCGGGCTCGGTGATGGCGATCGCGCCGATCTTCGCGCCGCTGATGAGGCCGGGCAGGTATTTCTTCCGCTGCTCCTCGTTCCCGTTGCGGTAGATGTTTTCGGTGCACAGTATCGCGTGGGACCCGAAGGTGTTGGCCGTGGCCACGCAGCCCCTTGCCAGCTCCTCCATCGCGAGGACGCACGAGAGAAGGTCGGACCCGCTCCCCCCGTGCTCCGCCGGAATGGAAATGCCGAAAAGCCCCAAATCGGCCATCTCGCGGAAACTGTCCTCGGGGAATTTCCCGTTTTCGTCCAGCTCCGCCGCGCGCGGCGCGACCTTGTCGTTCACGAACCTTGCGACGGTTTCCTTGAACAGGCGCTGTTCCTGGGTAAGTTCAAAGTCCATTGGTGCCTCCTTCCGGTCAGCTTTTTCGACCCACGAGGATCCTCGGGGAGAATATGAGACAGGTCTCGTCGCGCTGGTTTTTTATCGAGCCCTCGTACGCGATGACGCCGGTCTTGGCGTCCTTCTCCTTGAGCTCGGCCACCTTAGCCTCGCAGCGGATTGTGTCCCCGATCTTTATGGGCGCGGTGAAGCGGATCTTGTCCATGCCGTAAAAAGCGATGAATTTCTTCGGCGTGAAAACGTAGGGCCCGAGGCGGAAGATGAGGGCCGAACCCAGCGTGAGACCCAGCATCCCGTGGGCGATGCGCTCGCCGAAAATGGTTTTCTTGGCGTATTCCGCGTCGGTGTGTATGGGGTGCCAGTCCCCGGTGAGCGCCGCGAACATCACGATGTCCGCCTCCGTGATGGTGCGCCCCGGGCTCACCAGTATCTCACCGACGGTGTAATCTTCGAAATGAGTCTTTTCCATTGTCTCCTCCGGCCGGGGGCGCGTTATCGGCGCGGCCCCGTGAATGATTTTACTTACATGACGGAAAAGTGCCGGATGTCCATGATCCTCCCGGCGCGCTTTTCCTCGAAGACCGCCTTTACCCGGGCGCCGACCTTCACTTTTTCCGGATCGGTGCTGTCGACGAAGTGGGGAAGCAGCGTGTCGGCGCCGTCGAGCTTTATGAAGGCGTAGCCGTAAGGCACCGGCCGCTGTAGCCCTGTGGCGGGGTCCACAAAGCCGAACTGGATTATGGTGCACACCACTATTTGGCCCTCGTCGGACACCTGCACGAACTCGTCCATTGCGGCGTGGCACCGGCCGCATACCTTCCTCGGCGGCACGTACACGCGGCTGCACTTCGCGCATTTGATCCCGATAAGGCGCTTGTTGTCCCTCAGCTCGTGAAGGAATCGCGAGCCGTAGCGCCCAACGCTCCAGCGGAAGGGCTGCAGGGCCTCTCCGGATGATATGGTAAGCAGTTCCTTTTCCTCTTTTTTCTCAGCCATGGTAGTCCTCCCTCGGTTTACGCCGGTTTCTTCTTGCCGAGCAGCATGACGTCCGCCCAGTTGCATCCGCCGAACCCCGTCGTGAGCGCGAGGTTCACGTCCTTTTTCACCTGCCGCGGGCCGGCCTTGCGCATTATCTGCCATGCGGCCTCCCCGACGCGGATGAGCCCCGTCGCGCCGATTGGATTGGAGCTCATGACACCGCCCGAGGGGTTCACGGGAAGCTCGCCGTCCATGTCTGTCACGCCGTCCCACACGAGCCTTGGCCCTTCACCGGGTTTGCAGAAGCCTATGGATTCCATCCATTTGAGACCGGCGTAAGAGTAGGGCAGGTACAGCTCGCACACGTCGACCTCCTTGACCGGTTCCTTGACGCCTGCCTTGTCGAAGACCTTTTTCGCTGCCGCGGCGAGAGTGTCGTTTTCATCCCAGTTGATGTCGCCGAGGTAGACGTAGTTGTGGCGGTTGGCGGTCGAGACCATCCAGGCCGGGGTCGAGGTCATTTTCTCCGCGATGCCCTCGGCGGCGAACACCACGGCGGCCGCGCCGTCTGTCCGCGGGCACATGTCGCTCATACGCAGCGGGTATGCCAGCATCTGGTTCTGCTCGGAGGTGACGAGCAGGTCCACCACCTTCTCCACCTCCATGCCTTTCATCCATTCCTGGTGCAGGTGGGAATACGGGTTGTTGAGCGCGTGGAGCCGCTCCCTCACGGCCACCCGCGCGCCGTCCCTCTGGGTGGCGCCGTAGTTGCTCATGTATTTGCTCGCCTCCACGGCAAGGCCCGCTATGGCCCCGCCGAGGTTCGGCCTTTCCCATACTGGGTGAAAGGCCGTGATTATTGCGCCGGTCGTGTCGGACTCGGAGTTTTTCTCCCATCCTATGGCAAGCACCCTGTTGAACATGCCCGACGCCACGTGATAGTAGGCGCACATGGCCACCGTGGTTCCGGTGGTGCCTCCCGTGGTCACCTTCATGATGGGCTTCATCACCGCGCCCGATCCCTCGGCGCTCCACATGTCCACGTAGTTGACACCCTCGAAGTGGTCCATGTTGCCGATGACCACGGCGTCTATGTCCTTTATGGTCGTTCCGGCGTCGGCGAGCGCGGCGGTGACCGCTTCGTTGATGAGCTCCACCCCGTTCACGTCCCGGCGGGCGCTGCGCTGGTAGGTCTGGCCGAAACCGACTATTGCTACGCGTTTACCCATGTCAGTCCTCCCCTATTGGCCGATGATATACACGCAGTGGGCCTGTGCGCACGCGCCGTTGACGCCGTGCGCCAGCGCCGTCCTGGCGTTTTTTATCTGGCGCTTTCCCGCCTCGCCTCGAACCTGCAGCGCCGCCTCTATTATGCGCGCCATGCCGGCCACCAGTACCGGGTGCGCCGAGAGCACGCCCCCCGATGGATTCACGGGAAGGTCGCCGCCCATCGCGGTGGCCCCGGATTTGATCAGGTCCGCCCCTTTCCATTCCTTTGCCAGGCCGAGCCCCTCGTACCACATGAGCTCCATGTAGGAGAAGGCGTCATACACCTCGGCCACGTCGATTTCCTTCATCGCATTCTTTATGCCCGCCATCCTGTAAGCGTTCTCCGCCGCCGCCTTGAGCGCCCGCGGGCGGGCGAGGTCCCTGTAGCCAAGCGTGTAGGAGTCGGCGCAGTTGGCCGCCCCGCGGATCCATACAGGGTCTTTTTTGAAGCGCTTCAGCCCCTTTTCATTTGCCAGCACCACGGCCGCCGCCCCGTCACTGATGGGCGAGCAGTCCAGCAGCTTCAGGGGCTCCGCGACCTTTTTCGAGGAGAGGACATCCTTTACGGAGATGTTCATCGGGTGCTGCGCCACGGGATTGTTCATGGCGTTTTTGTGGTTTTTCACCGAAACGCGCGCGAAGTCCTCCTCCGTCGCCCCGCTCATCTGCATGTAGCAGCGAGCCTGGAGGGCCGCGGAAGAGATCGCGTCGATGCCGAGCCCGCGCTGGTAGAGCGGATCGAACATCGCGTTGGTGATGAGGTTCATGACCCCCTCGGAGCCCTTCATGTGTGAAACGACCAGCGTGGTGTCGAACGAACCCGAGAGTATGCGCATCATGCCGTACATCACGCCGAAGGTGCCGTCGCCCTCAACCGTGGAGATGTCCTTACCCCACGAGCCGGCGGCGTCCTGGATCGCCATGGAGGAAATGGTGCGCCCGTCCCAGAAGTCGTTGGACACCGTCACGATGTTGTCGATGTCCTTGATCTCCCCGCCGGCGTCGGAGAGCGCCTTCGATGCCGCTTCGAATACCAGCTCCTCGAAGGTGTCGTCTTTTTTCCTTTCGTATTTTGTCTGGCCAACGCCTACGATTCCTATTCTGTCCATATCGCCGCTCTCCTTATTCGCTGACAGGCTCGAAGTGAGAGATGTCGAGAATGGTGCCGGAACGTTTTTCCGCGAACACCGCCCTTAGTTTCATCCCCACTCTGATTTTCCCGGGGTCAACGCCGTCGACCAGGTGCAGCAGCGCGCCGTCGGCCCCGTCAAGTTTGACAAGCCCGTAGATGATGGGTCTTTTTTTCGGCTGCATGTCGTGCTCATAGTGAACCACGGTGAATGATTGCAGGGTCCCGGTGTCCTTGACCTTTACCCACTCCTCGGTCTGGGTGAAGCATTCGCCGCAGGTCTTGGCCGGCGGCACGTAGACCTTCTTGCACTGGGGACAGCGTATTCCCCAGATCTCCTTGTTATCCCGCAGGCCGATGAGAAAACGGCTGCCGGTCTCCCCCACGTACCACACGTACGGTACCTTTATGCGACCGTCGTAATAGATGTTTTCGTATTGCATTTTTCAATCCCCCGTTCAGATGGCTCCCGGCGTCATGGAGACGGGATTCCCCGCCGCTCCGGCGGCGGGGAATCCAGATATGCGATCTTTAGGCCTTGGGCTTCGCCGGCAGTCCCAGCATCGCGCGTGCCTGCGCGATGGTGGCGACGGGCCGGTTCATCTCTTCCGCGATCCGTTTTATGCGCGCGACGAGCTGGGCGTTGCTTTTCAGCTTCTCTCCCTTTTTGAAATAGAGGTTATCCTCCATGCCCACGCGCACGTGGCCGCCGAGTATGATGGAAAGCACGTTCATGGACACCTGGAAGGGGCCCACTCCGATGAGTGAGAACATGGAGTTCTGGGGAAGCTCGTTCACAAGCGAGATGACGTTGGCCGGCGTCGGGTACGACGAGGTCTGGAAGCCCATGACGAACTGCACCATGTGCGGCGGGTCGATATTCCCGCCCATCATGAGATCCTGAAGCACCCAGTACTGCCCGGGGTGATACAGCTCGATCTCCGGGCGTATCCCCTTTTCCTTCATCGTCTTGGCGTACAGGTTGATGTCGGCATAGCTTGCTGGAATGCACGCGTCGAAGACAAAAGCTCCCCGGGGATGAGAGAGGGGCTCCTTTCGCTCCTTCATGGGCATCTTGAGCACGAAGGGGCCGAGGTTAAGGCTTGCCATGTCCGGCGCGGGGTCCGCGTAAAGGCAGCACATGCGCTCTTCCGTGGAAAGCCAGGGGCCTCCCCCGGTGGTGTTGTTGATGATGATGTCGGGACACCGCTGCCGGATGAGCTTATTCGCCTTGGAATAATCATCCTTGTTCTTGGTGGTCATGGAGAGATTGTTTGGGTCCCGGGCGTGGATGTGGACCGAAACGGCGCCGGCCTTGTACGCCTCGTACACCTGGTCGGCCTGTTCCTCGGCGCTCTCGGGCAGGTTTTCGTTCAACTCCTTCCCGCCGACTCCGCCGGTGATGGCGCACGTGATCATCATCGGCGGCAGCGAGCTCTTCATGACCCGCTCCATCCACAGGTAGGGATTTCTATAATCCCACATGTATTCTTCTGCCTTCATGGCGACCTCCTTGTGAATTGATGGTGTAAAAAAGGTAGCAGCACTGACTATGAGTCCATCCTTGTGTGAATACTCCTTTTCCTGTTCCCGCGCCGGGTGTTGTCGATGGAAGGCCCGGTGTTCAGCCGCTGTTCAGGCTGTCTTTTCCCGGGCTATTCCCTTGAATATCAGGCCGCACAGGTGTTCCGTCAGCGAGTCCGGCGAAAGTTCACGGTTGAAGATGATGCTCGTGAGCAGTACGTACTCTATACAGCCGAAAATGGCCTGTTCAATGAACGACGAAGAGAGATCGGAGCGGATCTCGCCGCTCTTCATTCCTTCCTCGATGATGTCGCGCACGATCCTGCTGTACTTTTTCACCAGTTTATACGGCCTGCTTTTGAAATAGTCAGGATTGGAGCGCACCTCGAGCAGGAGGATCTTGGCGAATACCCGGTCTGTCGAATAGACGTTGATGTGCGACCAGATTGTCTTGCGGATTTTATTGAGGGAACCCCTGGCGCCTTTCAGGTCCTTCTCGAACTGGATCATGTACTGCTCGAAGTACTCCGCCAGGACCTGGTGGAGGAGGTCCCTCTTGTCCCGGAAATATTTATAGATCAGCGCTTCCGTCACTCCCGCCGTCCGGGCTATCTCCGCAGTGGTTATGGAATTGAAATCTTTTTTCTCCAGCAGGGACCTCAGGGCATCGGCGATCTTGAGGCGGCCCGGCGGAAGGGATTTTGAGTGCACAACTTTCCTGTTCTTCTTGGAAGCCGCGGTTCGTGGCATGATCCGTGTACCTGTCTGGTTCAAGAACGGCGTGGAAGCGCAACCGGGGGAACGGCCATCCATCCCTGTTGTTTAGTAAGTGTCACTAACCTGCCGCGAATTGTCAATAAAAAATTCTCGCGGGAAAAGCGGGGAATGTTTTTCGGCCGGGTATTTAAATGCTTTGCATAGACATCGCCAATATTTATGTCGGTTATGGTGCATCGTTCGGAAGCCCTCCCGGTTTTTCGCGGGTACCATTGCGTGGATTCGGTTCGGGGTCTTGACCTCAACGGGTTTTCCCGGGAAGGAGAAAGCCCGCATGTGGCATTCCCTTCGGGAATTCGCAGGTATCGGAGGATCGCGATAAAATGTCCATGGCCGTTTTCAGTCTCAATTGCTGCTAATATCAGGTCCCGGCGCTTTTTTAGGCGCATTATGTAAACTAAAAATTGAAAGACCAGGGAAGGGCGGGTAGCCTTTATTGCACTTGAGTTAAAACTGCGCAGGGAGGCTGCTGTTCAAATGGAAAAACTCATCGAGGCCATAAAGGAAGAGGCCAAGGACGATAAAATTTCATGTCGTCAGGCCCTGGGCATCGCGGAGCGTCTTGGTGTTAGCCCCGCCGTCGTGGGAAAAACGCTGAACGAGCTCAAGATCAAGATCAAGGGATGCCAGCTCGGATGTTTTTAAGGGTGGAACAACACTTTCATTTATCACCGTGCATTTCCGCTGTCGTTTGGTGCAAAGGGGATCATGCTGCCGTCTTTATATTGTAATCCGTGAGTGGTCCCGGGGTGAAGAGTAATTTCGAAGCTTTATTCACACACTATTCCAGGAGGAGACTCAATTATGAAAAAGGCCGTTGCTGCCGTTCTGGTGCTGTTCGTCGCGCTCCTGTGCGTGGTTCTGGTCCGGGCCTCGCTCTTCACCTCAAAGCAGGTGAAGGTGGAGCCCGCCGCTCCGTTCTCGATCGACGTGACCAAGGTCGTTAAAAACTTCTCAGAGGCCGTTACCTTCAAAACCGTATCGTATCAGGACCCCGCGAAATTCGACAAGAAGGAATTTCTTTCGTTCCATGGGTTCCTTGAAAAGGCCTATCCCCGGGTTCACGCGTCGCTCAAGAAGGAGGTGGTGAACAAATACAGCCTGCTGTACACGTGGAAAGGGACAGATGAGAAACTGAAGCCCATCGTCCTCATGGGCCACTTCGACGTGGTGCCCATAGAGCCCGGCACAGAGAAGTCATGGACGCGGCCCCCCTTTTCCGGCGTGGTGGCCGACGGCTACATCTGGGGAAGGGGAACACTGGACAACAAGGTGTCGGTCCTGGGTTCGCTGGAGGCCGTTGAATACCTGCTCTCCAAGGGATACAGGTCCGCCCGGACCGTGTACCTCGCCTTCGGCCACGACGAGGAGATCGGCGGCAGGGAAGGCGCCAAGAAGATTACCGCCCTGCTAGAGTCGCGGGGCGTAAAGGCCGAGTATGTCATCGATGAGGGGTCAATCGTCGAGGGAGTGATCAAGGGCGTGGACGCGCCGGTCGCCCTCGTCACGATAGCGGAGAAGGGCTACCTGAGCGTCGAGTTTTCGGTCGAAAGCGAGGGAGGGCACTCCTCCATGCCGCCGAAGCAGACCGCCGCCGGGATCATCTGCACCGCCATGAGCAAACTGGAGAAGAACCAGTTTCCCGAAAGGCTCAGCGACGTGCCCCGCACGTTCTTTGAATACCTGGGGCCCGAGATGCCCTTCGGCAACCGCGTCGCCCTGGCTAACCTCTGGCTCTTCAGTGGGCTGTTGAAATCCCAGCTTTCGAAATCACCGCCAATGGCCGCCGCGCTTCACACCACCATCGCCCCCACGATGCTGCAGGGCAGCGTCAAGGAAAACCTGCTGCCCATCAGGGCGACGGCCGTGGTGAACTTCCGGATCCTGCCGGGCGACACCATAAAGAGCGTCCTCGCGCATTGCGAAAAGGTCATCGACGACCCGCGGGTGCGGATGAAAACACTCGGCTGGGCCGACGATCCCTCGCCGGTTTCCGACATCAATTCCACGAGCTACCTTAATTTGCAGAAAACAATACGCCAAATGTTTCCCACGGTGGTTGTCACGCCCTTCCTGGGGCTTGGCGCCACTGACGCGCGGCATTACACGGGAGTGAGCGAAAACATTTTTCGCTTTTGCCCGGTCTGGTACAAGGGTGACGATATCAAACGGGCTCACGGCACGAACGAAAGGATCGCGGTCTCGAATTACGAGAACGTGGTGAAATTCTTCATCCAGCTCGTGAAAAATTCTTCACTTTGATTTTTCGCGCAGGGCAAAGGATTCGGGGGCGGGGGCAATCCGCCCCCGAATCCTTTTTTATGGAACAGGGAAAATATTGCCTGGAGGAATCACCGGGAGGATTCGGGCAGCCGGATCGTCCGGAAACGGATAATGCGCCCTCAATCCCGCCTGGAAGGTCGCCGGAAGCCGCAGAGCGCATAATTTTTGCCGCTCCTCGTAGAGCATGTGCCGTCGGCCCGAACAATGCCTTGACGGATTTTGTTCCGGGGGTGTACGGTGCATGTGAATTGTGTTACAGGCGGCCAATAATTCAAGGGGGGAGTTATGCGCAAGTGCTATGGAGCGTCCCTGTTTGTACTCTCGTTTCTTGTGGTTTTGCCTGCAAGGGCATTTTCACAGCTCAGCCTGGATCTCGAAACTGGCCGGGTTTACAGCGAATACAATGACGTGCGCATTCCCGGCGACGGCGGCACGAAATTTTCCCTGACCGATGACCTGAGCGCCGAACCGGCCTATTTCTTCAGGGCGCGGGCGGGATACCTCTTCGGCGGAAGGCACAGCGTTTCCGCGCTTGTGGCACCGCTGCGGGTCTATTCGTCGGGGAGCGTGGACCGCGCGATCACCTTCGATAAAACGACCTTTCCAGCAGGGGCAGAGCTTGATGCGCGGTTCCGCTTCGACTCTTACCGGCTCACCTATCGATACGATTTTTACCGTGCCGAAAATTTTACCGTCGGCGCGGGGCTGACGGCGAACATCAGGGACGCTTCAATCAGCGTTTCGGACGGGTCACAGCAGGAGGAATACTCCAACACTGGCTTTGCTCCACTGTTGAACTTCCGCCTCAGCTGGAGGTTCTCCAGGCCGGTGGGAGTGTTGTTGGAAGGAGACGCCCTAATGAGCCCGCAGGGAAGGGCCGAGGATGTATTGGCCGCCCTTTGCGGACCGGTAACCGGTCCGGTGAGCTGGAAGGCCGGGTATCGCATCCTGGAGGGGGGTTCCGACAACGACGAGGTCTATACCTTCTCCATGTTCCACTACGTGGTCGTGGGCCTGATCATCGTCTTTTAAGGGTCATGTGTCGATGCAATCGGTCGAGGGAACGGTTTGCTACCCGAGGGTATTCTCCGCCGGAGTGGGAATATAATGAAAAAGTTGGTTGACTATGTGTCTCAGCCTCGTTGTAAGGTGCGTTATTTTATACCCGGCAAGGAACGGCTTGAAGTCGATGGAACATAGGATGCGTATGAGGTGTTTTGGTGTTCATTGCGCTGCCGTGTGCGCCGTGACTGCCGTAATGCTCATTTCCTGTCAGGGCGAGGGAGAGCGCAGCGGGAAAGCGGGGGAGCTGCCGGGCCTTTATGGAATCGTGACCATTGATAATGCGGCCCTCCGGCTGGACCCGCTGATTTACTCGGCCAGGATAACACTGCTCCGGAAAGGCGAGAAGGTCGAGGTCCTTGATCAATCGAAAGAGAAGGGCTGGATTGGTAACAACAGCGAATTCTGGTACAAGGTGCGGCAGAAGAAAGGAATAAGCGGATGGATTTACGGGAGCAACTTGAGGCTGTTCAGCCCGGGCCGGTCCTCATCAATGGAAAGCTATGTGACGGCATTGCAGGAGCAGGAGGAGGAAGAGCTTAAAAAGGGACTCGCGGGAAAATGGTGGAGCGTGGACAAGCGGGGCGATTTCACGAGCCACTGCATAGAGCTGTTCGAGGACGGTACCTACCGGTCCTATGTGCGGGGCGGCAGGGAGATCGAGGGAGACTACACGCTTAACTTCACCGAAAAGGAGGTCCTGTTTCTGGGCGGCTCCACCATAGGTCAAACCGTGCACTATGTCCGCCGGGGAACCCTCTACAGCCTGGAGAAGACCGAGGGGGGCCGGGAGTGGCGGTTTAAGAAGATATCCGAGTCCGAGGAGCAGCCGGCCGAGGAACCGCCACCGGGCATAACGGGGGAGGACGGAAAATCCGATCCGGCAAAACATGACGCGAATCAATAAGTACCTGGCCCAATGCGGTCTTGGGTCCCGCAGGAAGGTGGAGAACATCATCACCATGGGCAGGGTGCGCGTCAACGGCTCCGTCGTGACCTCGCTTTGCTCCCAAATAGACCCGGAGGGCGACGAAGTCCGCGTCGACGGCGCGAGGATACATCCCGCAAGACGCCAGTATTATATCATGCTGAACAAGCCGAGGGGATATATCACGTCACGCGAGGACAGCAGGGGCAGGCCCATCGTCATGGACCTGCTGCCGGAACGATTCCGGAGAGTGGGCGTTTTCCCCGTCGGAAGGCTCGACAAGGATACAGAGGGGCTGCTGTTGTTGACGAACGACGGAAGCCTGGCCTTCAGGCTCACCCATCCACGATTTGAAATAGTGAAGCAGTATATCGTGGAGCTGGACCGCCGGTTGAGCGAGGAGGACCGCCAGAAGTTGGGGAAGGGAGTATTTTTGTACGGGCGAAGGACTGCCGCGGCATCGATTCATCTCCTGCCGGAACCGGGAAATACATTGACAATGAGCATCACCGAGGGCAGGAAGCGCCAAATACGCCTCAGCTTCAGGCACCTGGGGTACAGGGTGAGGCGGCTTAAGCGGGTGGGACTGGGGCCCATTAGGCTCGGCAAAATGGCCTCGGGATCATTCCGGGAGTTGAAGAATCGAGAGATAAAAACGCTAAAAAAGGCCATTTCCGCCGACGACGGCCGATAAGCCATTTTTTCCTTAAAATACCCTCCTTTGCATGTCGAAAATCAAACCATGATGGGGCGTGCGGCGCCGACTCCCGCGCGAGAATTCTTTTCTCCTGCGGCTGTATGCTGTGTCTGTAAATTTTATCGATCCACAGGGGAACTCTGACATGCAAAACATGGACTTTCACACCCGAAAACCGGTTAAAAACTATCCGCCGCAATTTGACACGCAGGACCCCGAGTATTTCTACCGGATTTCCGACGCCCACCACCATGAGCAGGAGAGAAACCGGAAAAGCGCCAGCAGGATGATTTCCCTCATCATTGCGCTGTGCATACTCTCCTTCACCTCGGGCCTCGTGATAGGGATAAAGGTCTCCTCCGATTCGAAGAAGGACCTGGTGGACAAACAGACGCGCAAGGCTATGAGCACCATCGGGAAAAAGGTCTCCCGGCTGATGGGGGAGAGGGCGTCGGCCGAGCCCATTGCCGGGAGGAAGGGGGTGAAAGAGCTTTTCCCCAGGGAGGAGTTCCCCTTTGCCGTCAGGGTCGGCAATGAGTTTGGCGCCTCTCAATCGCGCGAGATCGCGCGCGTCTTGAGCGGCAGCGGCTACACGGTCATCCTGTCGAAAAACCTGGAGAATTACAGGATATATGCGGGACCGTTTAAAACACGGCCTGAGGCGGAAATTTCCTTGAAAAAAATACAGGGATTCCCTAATAAGGCGTGGTTTGGAAATGCACATATCGTAAAGCGCTGATATGCACCACGGGATCCGACGGGCAACAGAAAAGGACGTGAATGCCATACATGAATTGCTGCAGCCCTATTCCGACACCGGAATAATCCTGGAGAGGACCCGGCATGAGATCCGCCGTTCTATCAATACTTTTTATGTCGCCGAAGAGGGGAAGGAGCTCGTCGGGGCCGTTTCATACTGTGATTACGGTCCACGCCTCAAGGAGGTCCGTTCCCTGGCGGTGAAAACCGGCAGGTTCAAGAGGGGTACGGGATCAAACTTGCTTGAATTTCTATTACGCGCGCTCATAGAGTTGTATCCGGGAACGCGTATTTTCGTCCTAACGTATTCACCGGAGTTTTTCAGGCGACACCGCTTTCAAGAAGTGCCGAAGGACTCCCTGCCGGAAAAGATCTGGAAGGACTGCAATCATTGCATAAACAGGGAATCCTGCGGTGAAACTGCAATGATGTACGCGAACCTGGAAGGGCAATGAGGAAGTCGCTCGACAAAAGGATCTTCAACAGGATCAAAACGCCTTCACTTTTCATGGATTACAAGATAAAGGGCGGTGATACCGTCTACAAGGCGGAGCTGGTCAACCTTTCCGCCGGGGGAATATGTTTTCTCAGGAATTCAATCATCAACAAGGGCGATCTTCTCGTCGTCAGGTTCCCCTTCATGTCGAGAAAAATTCTATTGACCGGCCACGTGCTTCGAGTCGACGGGCGCGAGGTGGGCATTAAATTCCTGAACACCGAGGAAGAGGTGGCACAGTTCGTGGACCTCTTCAACAAGGAATTCCCGAATTTCTCCCGGCATCACCGGAAGGATAACAAGCTCCTCTTTCCCGGGCAGGATGACGATCCCCCCGAGAAGAGCCTGAAAAGGGTCCTGGATTCGGATGAGTAGGGGAGTGTATTCTTTCAATTTTTCAGGCTTTTCAATATCGCCGTGATCTCATCCTTCCGTGATTCGAAGATTTGTTTTGTCGAAATGACCCTCACGCAATGTCCTCGCGTCCCGTTCAGTAAATAGCCCTCGAGGCCGCTGTAGTAGGGCTCCCTGCTGTCGGTGAAACCATAGGTCACTCGTTTTTCGTTTTTCTCAATTGAAAGCCGGGTGAAAGAATCGGGGCCAACGTTCTTCCTGAAAGTTTGTTCATACGCCGAAGCGGATGACGGCGGCTGGGCGAAATTCTCGCTGTCAACGGCGAGCAGCGCATCGTATGCTTGCTTGTCGGGCGCGGATGCGGCGGACCGTGCAAACCGTATGCCGGCCAGCAATCCGTGATACCGGTATGGTCCTGAAGACCGCCGCCGGCGCCGGACTATGACAACGGTGCCGCGAACATGAAGGGAGAGGCGCATTATTTCGTCGGTGAGAAAAACTTCGTCGCCGACCCTGTAGAAAATGAGCCAGGCATCGTCGTTTGCATCAGCGGCCCGATTCCCATCCTTCCTCATGAATTCGTTGATCGCTCGAGACGCCTTCCCTTGCGCCGCTGTTATCCTTCCGTTGGCCTGGGGAAGGGCCATGATCGACTTGAGGAGCGTCAACCCGTGGACCCGGTGCCCCTTTTTGAGAAGCTCCATTCCCTGGTGCAGAAAATAATCGATCCCTTCGGCGGATACGGGTTTATACTGGGATTCCGGCTCTCCTGACACGTACAGGCGCCCGTCGCGGTCCATGTAATATCTGTTCCCGTCCCTGTCTTTCAATGTTACCCAGTCGGGCATCTGGGAAAAGACGCATGGCTCGGGGAGGAGCATGAGAACAGAGGTGCAGAGAATAAATCGGGCAAGGAGGCGACAAACAGACGAACGGTCGCGGCGCCTTCGCGGGCGTGTTTCGGGATGAAGAAACAATGGGGCATGGAGTTCCATTCCGGTGAGCCGCGGGTTTCTCATTTGCCGTATGATATGCATATGACGGATCGGAAGGCAAAGTATAAAAATTAAACTTGTTTTTTTAAATGCCTAAAATATTCATTGATGGTTTTAAATAACATTGTTTATTTACCCTGGCTTTATTCATGAAATTTTCGATGCGGTGATATTCGGTTGCAGCCCGGCAGAAAACACCGGGGCTGTTGTAAAACATAGGAAGAAGTTGCGGGTTTGCAGTGCAGCTTGTGAAACATGCTCACGGAACAGGCGGGATATTCGGAAGGTTGGGCTTCGTCATTTGAGAGCCATGCCGCCTAGAGGAGAGCCGTAATGGGAAAGCGACTGGAGAGCAGGGGCGTTGTTTCGGACAGAGTGAGAAAAATGGCTGTTAAACTCCCCGAGGGATATGAGACGCTTCAACAGGTGATAGACAGGGTTGAAAATGATCATATTAGGCGGACGCTGGGTTTGACGAACTGGAATCTGCAGAAAACGAGCAGGGTCCTGGACATAGCGCGCAATACCCTCAAAGCCAAGATGAGGAAATATAATATCAAGTAGGATCCGTCGTTCCGGCTTTTTCAAGTCCCGCCTGTTTTAAACCGTGAATCGATTACAGCAGCGCAAAAATGATCAGGAGGGTGAAAATCAGCAATCCGGCGATCAACGAGAGGTGAAGAATCAGCCTGGAGTCTCCGCGGTCCTTCATCTCGCCCGTGCCGGGGCTGTCCATCTCGATCTTCACGTTCTCCTCTTCGACGATTTTGGCGAGGACGTTTTTCGCCACGACGGTGTAAAGGGCGTAGCCTTTGTCGAGCGGTACCTTCTCCTTGACCCTTCCCTTGATGGGCAGGAACTCACCGTCTTCAGTGAGCGAGCCCACGAGCTTCGCTACATTGAGGGATACATCATCCTGATTGACAAGCTGCACCTTGATGTTGTCTCCTGCCTTGATGTCGTTTATGTATTTGCCGTGAACCGGCGAGACGATAATCCTTCCTTTTATCACATGGTCGGCCTGCCGCTCGATTTCGGAAGTGCGCTTTTCGGCTTCACTTGGCGGGGCAGCCGGTTCGCTGTCATTTTCCCCCTCGGACGGCAACTCTATGGGGATCCCCTCCAGCTCAAGCGAGAGCGATGAGGTTTCCTCAGAATCGACCTGGCACCGGAGCGGGGATTCGTCGTAGAATTTTGAGATGATTTCCGTGATCGTCTGAGTCACGCCTTCCAGTCCGCCGCTCTCTATCGCCTCGTAAATGTTATAACCCTCGAGGGAATCCGAAAAGTGGGATACGAAATCGTAGGAGTCCACTGACTTGTCCATCTGGCTTTTGATGGTGTCACCGAGGTGCGCATGGAACAGCTTCCAGCCGTCGAAGATGCGCATCTCGTCCAAAACATCGCCCGAGGGGAGCAAGAGGGCGCCGATGTTCATGATATACCGGTGGGGGAGGTTGAGAAATACGAGGAATACGCCGTGTATCCCGGACTGCTCGACGGAGAATTTCCCCTTGATTGCAACGGCGTCGTTATAACTGCCGGACGCCATGAGCCGTGCCTTATCCATGTCGCCCGCGGTGTGTTTGAGCGCGATGTTGATGAGGCGTGACTGCTCGTTCCATGAAGCACCGGGGGTGTTGTTCGAACTCATCGGCTGTTCCTCAGGCATTTTCGGCAAGGCATTTTTCAAGGATCTCGTACTTCTTTTGCGGCGTCATGCTCACGATCCTGCTCACGGCCTGTACTACCTCGGACAGATACTTCAACGATGTCTGCAGGATGAAATAACCGCCATTGTCGATATTATTCACTATGGTGGCCTTGTTCGGCGGCAGCTTCATTCCCAGCATTGGGCCCGCGCTTTTCAGGAGGTGTTCCGGCATAAGGTATTTGATCGAGATTTTAGGCACTCCCAGTTCGATTCTTTTCAGGGGCCGGAAACCCTTGTAGGGCTCATCTGCCATGAGCGACCACCTCTTGGGGTTATCGGTGATAAAGAGGACCACCGCGTTTCCCGTTTCGGATGTAAACACATTCAAATAGGTATTGTAGGATTTGTATGATGAAAGCAGGCCGAAGAGGTTTTCATCATCCGCTTTCCGGGGATCCCTGGATTTCTTCAAGGGCGTTTTCATAACAGGATGTATTAATGGGCCGTTAGCGCAAATCGCATTGAAGGTGCATTCTCTCCGGTAGACGCCGGAAAAATCAATAGGAATATCGCGCCATGCTGGATTTTATAGCGCTGAAAATACTCTTACAGCGAGCTGAACCGTACCCCCCTTGACGTCTCTTCGCGGCGGATGACCCTCAGGCGGAACAGGACATCGGCCAGCATCTCGCCCTCCTGCACGGATGTATTGATAAGCGACGCTATGTCCTCGGCGGAAGCGGTCTTGTTGACGCGCAGGAAGTCGAGTATGTCCCTCTCGCGCGGGCTCAGGATGCCTAAAAAGTTGCTGTTGTGCATCGTTATCCTGTCTGTCACCACCGCGATCTTCTCATTGCTGTACGAATGATAAGAGGCCAGCATGGAATCAATGTTGTTCTCGGCGATGTCCGGCACGTTCTTTAGTTTGATGAAAAAGCCGCCTTTGGCTCTCGGGGACTCCCTGAGCAACTGGAGCAGAAACTCGTCGATGAACGACGAGTCCATGACCTTTATTCCGCTCAAGTCCAGGACCACGACCTCGTTTTCCCCCGCGTGAACCAGCAGTTTTTTTACCTTCCTGAACATTTTGCGGCCAAGCGGCCTTGTTATGAGGTCGGGCAGTTTCACCTTCAGTTCCTGGGCGATTTTTCTGATTTCGATGATCATGGGATTCTTCTAGCTGAAAAGCGATATGGAGATCTGGGTGCCCGGGAAGTCGGGAAGATCGTTGCGCAAAAAGAAATATGATCCGCCAGCGGGCTTCCGGTTGTACATTGCCGCCACCGAGCTTTTCCCGGAGCGGATGAAAATGCTTCCCCGGAGTTTTTCAATTATGGCGTTCACCTGGCACAGGCCGTAACCGAACCGTCGCTTGCTCGATAGCGGTGTGGTAAGCACCATTTCGATGAGCTTGGCGTCCGATTCGTAGGATACATCGCCGCGGTCCGCGAAGCTTTCTTTTATGCCGATTCCGGAGTCCGCGATCACGAGCCTGACGGTGTGCGCGCCGCCCACTGAATATGTCTGCATGGCGCAATATCCGGAATCCAGGCTGTGCTCGAATATGTTCTGGCACACTTCTGAGATGACGGTCACGAAACAGTCAATGATGGTTGCCGATATCCAGTATTTCAAAATATGTTGGGCCCGCTTGCGAAAGAGGGAAATCACGTCCGCAATGGCCTTGATGCTTTCCCGCTCCTTGTTTGGTATCTCGGTTATCTCGATGACTCTCTTGCTGAAAGAGCTCCTTTTCAGCAGCAGTTTTTCATCGAGCTTGTTTTCCAGGTTGAACACTCCGGACCTGAGCAGGTCCATGCGCGAAAGGTACTGATGTATATCCAGGGGAATATTGATAAGGTTTAGTTTTTCGCCGGTATTTCGCAGGTAGTTCTTTCCCAGGAGAAGGAAGCACACCATGGAATAAGGCTCGATGAAGGAGATCCTGGACAGGTCCAGCTTTTTGGCGCTGCCTCCGAAGATGGAATCTCCGAGCCTGATTATTTCCTCGAAGGAATAAGCGTCTTTGCACTTGTCGGGGATGATGATCGGTTTACTGTCCATGGGTGATCCTCATAGAGCAATCGGCAACCCGAAACGGATAATGAAGAGCGAGGATCAGGCGTTAAAGCGGGGGAGGTTTCTTTGCAGGAACGGCGCATCCCTGAAGAAAACATCCCATTGAAAGCGCGATTGTGCCGAATTGATATAGAGAATTTATATATACAAATTAATTCTTGACAAATACGAATAGTTTTTTTGCTTGGTAGTGTATCGTCCTCCTATTTTTTGGCGAACCTCCAAACTCTAGTCTCAACTTTTGGGGGGGTATGTACCCCCCCCATTTTTTTACTGTGACTTTGACGCGGTAAATACAGTTTGATTGCTCTGAAAATCCGGATGGGATTATTAATAGAATCCTTGGTATTCGTTTCTGGATATTTTGTATTTCTTTCGATAGTATTTTACGATAGTCGGCTTTATCATCAGGTAGTTTGCTATTATTTTATCGGGCCAGCCATACTCGAGAAGTTTGAGAATTGATTTTCTCATAAAAGGAGCCCTCCCTGAATGTGGTTACATATCTCCGTTAGGAGTATTAAATAGGGCACAGCTATATTTTCAATCATTTTTTGTGGTGTGCAAAAAAATATTTTTGAACAATTTTGGCACAGCAGGGCGATTTCGGGATTTGTAATTTATTGTTGTCAGAACCGGGCAATTCGACTATCAATATTAAGAAAAGCCCCAAATGTGAGATTCCGGGCCTTAAGGGCGGCTGAATCAACCACTCGCCGCCGATTGGTCTTTGCTGAGCGGGTTGGATAGACATGGGCGTCGGGGGAATATGGCACGGCAGACAAAACAGAGTGAAGATCACATAGTCAACAGCATTATCGGGGAAGGTTCCGAGTTCAAGGGAGAATTTACCGTCAACGGTCTTTTGCGTATTGACGGGAAATTCCGTGGCACCATAGAGACTGAAGGAAAAGTGCTCGTGGGGCGGACGGGGGAGGCCACGACCGACATCAAAGCGCGGGTAGTAGTCGTGGGGGGCGTTGTCCGGGGCAACATTTTCGCCGCCGAGCGGGTGATAATGCTTTCCTCCGGTCAGATGCACGGGAACATTATTACTCCCAGCCTGGTAATGGAGGATGGAGTGATCTTCGAGGGGAATTGTATTATCAACAGGAGCACGGTCTCCGGCTGAAGGGCCGGTAGACCCGCGATTTCTTGAAGGGAATGTCCCACAGGACCGCCGTATGATTGAAAAAACCTCCAGCGACTTGAAAAAGGACGAAAAGCTCAAGGTGAAGGGCCGAAAGAAGTCCGCAGGCGTTCAAAAGGGCAGGGAATCCTTCCATACCGCTCTCGGGGGCGCGATAAAGTTTGAATTCGAGGGAACAATAGAAGAGCTCCTCACGGAGTTGAGGGACCAGGAGGAGCGCTTTCTGGATACGCAGTCTCAGTATGACCTTCAACGGTATAAAGCCGTTGTTCAGAAAATACTCAAATCCATTCTTGAAGAAGGATTCGCCACGGTGACCCTCAAGAGGCACCGACGCGACAGGTCGGATTTCCTGGTTATTAAGCAGATCGACTCAAAACTTCTGGAGATAACCGACGCCGTTACACGCCGCAATAAAGCCTTCGACCTTCTTAAAAAGATCGAGGAGATACGCGGACTGCTACTGGACCTGCTTTACTGAAAATACCAATACCCCCCGAAATTTGAAACTTCGCGGCGGAAAAAGTTCTTTTTTACCTCTCGTACCGGTCCACCACCCAGGCCCTTTTCTCTCCTTTAAAAAATGATTGAAAAGGCGCTCTGGAATGGATAATCTATGTGTGGATGCATGTCCGGAGAGATCACTGTAGCTTCGGAGGAAGGGATGAGCAAGATACTCGTTGTTGAGGATGAACAGCACCAGCGTGAACTTTATGCCATGGAACTGCAGGACGAGGGGTATGAAGTGGACCAGGCCTCGAACGGGAAGGAGGCTTTCGAAAAGGTTAAAAACAACAGGTACGACCTGGTTATCCTCGATATTCGCATGCCCGAGATGGACGGTATTGAAGCGCTCGGAAAGATCCTGTCTCGGGACAAAAAAATACCCATTATCATCTACACTGCCTACTCGAATTACAAAAGCAACTTCATGACATGGACCGCGGACGCCTACATCACCAAGTCCTCGAACCTCGATGAGCTGAAGAGAAAAATCCAGGAAATCCTGGCAAGCAGATCTAAATAATGGACTCTGACTTCCTGAAGGGAACCCTGGTATTTCTCCTGGCGGGCGGGCAGGGCGAGCGCTTGTATCCTCTGACGAAAGACCGGTCGAAGCCCGCGGTTCCTTTTGGTGGCATATACCGTATCATCGATTTTTCCCTCAGCAACTGTCTGAACTCTGACCTCCGGAAAATCATCGTGCTCACCCAGTACAAGTCGCTTTCGCTGGACCGTCACATAAAGACCGCATGGAACTTGATGTCCCGGGAAATGGATTACTACATTGACGTCGTGCCGCCCCAGCAGAGGATCGACAACAACTGGTACGGCGGCACGGCCGACGCGATTTTCCAGAATGTCTATGTCATCGAGATGGAGCGCCCGGATTACGTGCTCATTCTTTCCGGCGACCATGTCTACAAGATGGATTACAGGAAGATGCTGCAGTACCATATCGACAGGGACGCGGACATGACGATAGCCGCCGCGGAGATAGGCCTTGAGGAGGCCACGCGTTTTGGCGTGCTGGCAGTCAACAGTGAAAACAGGGTCATCGGCTTCGATGAAAAGCCCGGGAACCCCCGGCCGGTGCCGGACAAGCCGGGTGTCGCGTTCGTCTCGATGGGGGTATACGCCTTCAAGACGAGCAAGCTGGTGCAATACGTGTCCGATGACCACCGCCTCGAGGGCAGCAACGATTTCGGAAAGGACATCATCCCGAGGATCTTCCAGTCCGAGAAGGTCTTCACGTATGATTACGTGAAACACGAGGGCGACCGTGCCTATTGGCGGGACATAGGCACGCTCAGGTCCTATTATGAGGCGAACATGGACCTTATATCGGTAAGCCCCAGGCTCAATCTCTACGACAGGGACTGGTCAATTCGGACCTACATGGAGCAGTCACCGCCCGCGAAGATGGTCTTCGATGACGGTGAGCGGCGCGGATATGCTGTAAACTCGATCATATCCAACGGCGCCATCATCAGCGGGTCAGCGGTGTACCGGTCAATCATTTCGCCGGGCGTGAAGGTGAACAGCTACTGTGAGATCCATGATTCCATAATCATGAACTGGGCCAGCGTAGGGAGGCACTGCAAAATAAAAAATGCGATCGTTGACAAGTACATCCAGATCCCTGAGGGAGAGGCGATAGGATACGACCTGGAAAAAGACAGGGCGAGGTTCACCGTGACCGGCGAAGGGATCGTGGTTATCCCCAAGCGGTTTCTCTTCTAGATGACGCATCCCCCCGCCCCTCGATTTCCGACACCCCAGGGGTACACGTTCAGAATGACACCGTAATCGGGAGGCGAGTCTTTCCATGCCTCACGCATGACCATGGGAAGAGTGAAGCGGTCAGAGGGAATCCACCTGGACGGGCCTTTCCTGTTCGCTCTTCCGGGGAAGGACATAGGTGCAGCGTGAGGATTCCGATTCCCACACCGTCACGGATTCCAGGGCATTTCCGGGACCCTGGAGGCGGGTTATCTCCTCAGACAAGCGTTCCGCGATGTACCGTGCGAGATTTTCCGAACTGGGATTGACGCTGTCGAAAGGGGGAATGGCATTGAGGTTGGCATGGTCCAGTTCCTTCACAATACCCCTGAGCAAGTCTTTTAAATCATGGAAGTCAATGAGCAGGCCTATTTCGTTGAGGATTCGGCCGCTGACACTCGCCGCGACCCGCCATGTATGTCCATGCAGGTTTTCGCACTTGCCCTGATAGCCTCGCAGTTGGTGGGCCGAGGCGAAGCTTTCTTCAACGGTGAGAATATACATTCCACAACACTCCATCAGATGAATCGTCCCAGTGACTGGGCGATCTTCTCGATTTCCTTTTTTGTGAGAGAGGGATACAGCGGAAGCGCGTAGAGCTTCCTCGAGAGTCGTTCGCTGTTCGGAAAATCGGCGGGTTTCATCTGCATACAGCCGTGGAGCGGGAAGGCCAGGGGTTTGCTTATCTCAATGCCGCATTTTTTCCAGTAGCGGTCGACCTTGTCGGAGGGGGCGTCGAAGATTACCGGGAATGACTGATAGGCGAAGGAGTCGCTGTATGGGTGAAGGGTTTTGTGGGGAGTGGCCCTGAGGGCGTCCCAGTATAGGCGCGCGATTTCTCTTCTTCGCCTGAGGAAATCCGGTAAATGCGCAATCTGCGAAAGGCCCATGGCTGCCTGGAAGTCGGTCATGGCGTAGTCGAAACCCACCTGGGGGCCGCTTCCGCCGACGCGCAGGTTTCTCATGGTCGAGTAATAACGCGGATTGTTCGTCAGGACAGCGCCGCCGTTCCCGGTTGTCATTATCATCGAAGGAGCGAATGAACACACCGAGAGTGAACCGGAACTCCCCACGGGTCTGTCTTCATGTTCCGTCCCGATTGCGTGGGATATGTCCTCCACGATGGGGACGGGAAGGACTTTCAGGTCATCCAGCCCGGCATGGAACCCCATGAGGTGCCCCATCACCAGCGCTTTTGTGCGTTCATTTATCTTTTGTTTGACCTGCTGGGCTGACGGCACGAGGGAATTTTCTCCGGTATCTACTATTGCAGGAGATGCGCCGGCAAGCTGCGCCGCTGCAAGGGGAGCGGGATCAATGCATGAGGGCATGACGATTTCGTCCCCGGGGGCTATCTCCAGCGCTCTATAGGCCAGGTGGTAGGCGGAGGTGAGCGAACTGGTGCTAAGCGCATGCTTCACGTTCACGAGCGAACAGAGCTGCTGTTCGAAATTCCTGGCCACCTCGCTGCATTCGAGCTTCTCGCCTAGAAGGCAGTCCAGTACGCCCTCCAGTTCCTTTCTGGTTATTGTCGGTTTGAAAGCCACGATGCCCATTGCGCCGTTTCCTGGTTCTTCTTAATCCGCGGGTCAAGATTGGCTAAACACTTATTGGCCGGCAGCCCGAGGTCAAGCAGGTTTTTTGATGTTAAGGCGGGTATCACGGGTTCCGATAATATTCGCAGATACGTAGGCTGGAGGTGCGTGCAATGAAGTATATCGTACGCGGTGTAATTATTATAACGGGGATAGTGCTTGTCTTCGTCCTGCTGACGGCGTGTGCCCCGAACAAGGCGCTGACGAAGGAGCGCCTCTTTGGATCCAAGAGCCCCGCCGCCGCTGCGGAGGACGAGTATGTTTATGAGTACAATGAAGAAGGCGAAAACGGTTACTCGCAAAACGGGAAAAGGCAGGTGCGGCGGAGTGCCGGAGAGGTTGAACGCCCGGCTGTCAGGGAAGACGAGCCATATACGCCTGAGGAGACAAGCCTGAAGAAGGAAAAATTCCTTCAGACCGGAATCGCCTCATGGTACGGCAGGGAGTTCCACGGCGAGATAACCGCTTCCGGCGAGAAATTCAACATGAAGGATTTCACGGCGGCACACAGGTCGCTCCCCTTTGGAAGCGTTGTGATTGTTAAAAATCTGGACAACGGAAAGGTGGCAAGGGTTCGCATTAACGATAGGGGGCCCTATAAAAAAGATCGGATCCTTGATCTCTCGCATGCCGCGGCCAAGAAACTGGATATGCTTGAGGATGGCGAAACGATGGTGGGGATCAGCCTTGCGGGAACAGGAAAGAAGCTCTCCGGGAACACGGATGAAGAGAGAGAGCTGGAACCCGTATCAGGCATGGGCGTTGGCAAGTATGACGAGGAAAGCGTATCAGACAGGTTCAGTGAGGATGGGGTCGGCGGCGGGACTTACGCGGTCCAGGCCGGGGCGTTCTATTCCCAGAAGAACGCGCAAAACCTCAAGAACAGGCTTCAGGAGAGCATGAGCAATCCCGTTATTGTAGTCCGCGAGGGTGATCTTTACAAGGTGCGCATCGAGGGCATCCGTTCCCGCAGGGAGGCCGAGCGACAGGTAAAACAGCTCCAGAAGGACGAGATCCCTTCATTCTTATTGCGGGACGGGGAATAGGCCTGCCTCTCCACACCGCAGAGGACTGCCGCGACAATTTTTTTCTTGACAAAAAAAGACCATTTTTAAATACTACTGTGC
This sequence comes from uncultured Spirochaetota bacterium, assembly GCA_963762305.1. GTDB lineage: Bacteria > Spirochaetota > UBA4802 > UBA4802 > UBA5368 > CAVXKM01. The sequence continues at coordinate 213,387 of CAVXKM010000001.1, forward strand.
CGCTGTGCCCACGTAGCTCAGTCGGTAGAGCATTTGCATGGTAAGCAAAAGGTCACCAGTTCGATTCTGGTCGTGGGCTAAACGACGGTACCCGTTCGGCTAACACACAGTGAAATACCCCTCGTGTCGCAGTATAATGAACGTGGCAAACATAGGGTAAGCGTCAGGAGGCAGGGGCCTTGGATTATTCGTTCATTTGCGATCCTCGGGCTCGATAACGGGACAGCCGGTCGCTGAAGGTTTATTAATACTTGACGCACAAAGGGCATTCCCTAGTGTGCTTTCATCATTTTCCCCGGGGACAGGTTTGAGCGATGCGTGATATAATATTGTTGGCGTGCAAAGAGTGTAAGAACCGCAATTATGCGATCACAAAGAATAAGAAGAATCAGGCCGGGAAGCTTGAGATAAAGAAGTACTGCAAGTTCTGCAGCAAGCACACCCTGCACCGCGAGACAAAGGCTTAAATCCTTGTACATTCAATCTGCGCTACGGGTGATCTCGTGTTTAATAATATCATAGCGTTCGTAAAAGAATCTCGTGATGAGCTGAAAAAGGTTACCTGGCCCGACAGGGACGAGGTGACCAGTTTCACGATGGTGGTGATAGTGTCGGTCATTGTTATTTCGATTTTCTTGTGGCTGGTTGATACCATTCTGATGTCAATCGTCAAGAGGGTAATAAGTTAGCCATGTCGAAGGAGTGGTATGTAATACACACCTATTCCGGGCATGAGAATAAGGTAAAACTCGCGCTGGAGAAGAAGGTTCAGAACCTGCAGCTCCAGGACAGGGTCTATCAGGTAAAGGTTCCCACCGTTGAGGTCCCTGAAATCAAGGACGGGAAGAAGAGGATCAAGTCGAGAAAATTCTTCCCGGGATATGTTCTTATAGAAATGGAACTCGATGACACTACATGGACAGTGGTTAAAAGCACCCCCGGTGTTACTAATTTTGTGGGCGCCTACGGGTCGAACAAGCCCAAACCCCTTTCCAAAAACGAGATCAATGCGCTCTTCGACCAGATGGGCGAACAAAAAGTCAAGGAAAAGGTGTCGGTCGTCCTTGATTTTGACGTCGGGGAGCACGTGAAGGTTATTGACGGACCGTTCAACAACTTCAGCGGCGTAATAGAAGAGGTGTATCCGGAAAAAGGCCGACTGAGGGTGAAGGTGGAAATCTTCGGGCGCGGCACACCCGTCGAGCTGGACTTTCTTCAGGTGGGGAAAATCTGAATCGTCAGGGCCGGTCCCGCATGCGGGCTCCTCTGCGCGCGGAATCCACCGGGAATGATTTTCAGCGTTAAAGGTGAACAAGATGGCACCAAAGAAGAAGAAGAAGAAGATAGTAACTCAGATAAAACTCCAGATCACCGGCGGAAAGGCGAATCCCGCTCCGCCCGTGGGACCGGCGCTTGGCCAGCACGGGCTCAATATCATGGAATTCTGCAAGACCTTCAATGAGCGCACAAAGGACCAGGAGGGGATGGTGGTACCGGTGCTCATCACGGTTTTCGAGGACAGGAGCTATACGTTTATAGTCAAGACGCCGCCGGCGGCGGTGCTCATTCGGAAGGTTCTCAATTTAGAGAAGGGGTCGAGCGAACCGAACAAGGTAAAGGTGGGCAGCATAACCAGGTCCCAGCTTGAGGAGATAGCGAAGATCAAGATGCCGGACTTGAACGCCAATACACTGGACGCGGCGGTAAAAATAATTGCGGGGACGGCGCGTTCAATGGGCGTTGAGGTCGCGGAGTAGCGAGCCGACGAGGGGTATACTTGACACGTGTGTCGCACGCGCACGCAGGATTGACGGGGAATAGAAATGAAGAGTGGAAAAAAGATCACCGACGCCAAGGGCAAGATAGACAAGACAAAACTCTATAACCTCGATGAGGCCGTATCGCTCATCAAGGAGCTCAAGTTCGCGAAGTTTGACGAGACGGTTGAAGCCTCTGTGAAGCTTATTCACAAGAGCTACCAGAACATCAGGGGTTCCGTGACGCTGCCCAGTGGCACGGGGAAGCAGGTGAAGGTGCTGGTTATCTGCAAGGGTGACAAGCAGAAAGAAGCCAGAGAGGCCGGTGCCGATCACGTGGGAGCCGAAGACATTATAGAAAAGATCAAGTCCGGGTGGATAGACTTTGAGGCGGTGGTTGCCACGCCGGACATGATGAAGGAAGTGGGTAAGCTGGGGCCCATGCTTGGCAAGAAGGGGCTCATGCCCAAGCCAAAGGCCGGCACGGTCACCGACGACGTGAAGGGAATCGTCAAGGAGCTCAAGGGGGGAAGGATCGAATACAAGGCCGACAAATCAGGAGTTATAAATATCGGCGTGGGAAAGGTTTCCTTTGAACCGGCGGCGATCGCGGATAATGTCCGGACTTTCTTCAACCAGGTCGTGAAAGACAAACCGTCCGATGCGAAGGGCAACTATATAAAGTCCCTGCACGTGTCCTCCACCATGGGGCCAAGCGTGAAAATCAATCATAAGGGGATTGAGCGGTAATGGTGAAGCAAAATAAAATTGATGAGGTCGGCAAGCTGGTTCGGCGCCTTCAGGAGAAGCATAACTTTATTCTCACGAATTATTCCGGTATAAAGGTGGGGAACTTAAGCGACCTGAGGCGAAAGCTCCGCTCGAAGGGCTGTGATTATAAGGTAGTAAAAAACAATCTTTTCAAGAGGGCGCTGAAGGAAACCGGCGGCGCTCAAATCGATGATTTTCTGAAGGGCCCCCTTGGCGTGGTCTTCACCGGCGCCGATTTAAGCGAGGCGGCCAGAATCCTGAAGGATTTCGCCAAGGAGCAGGAGCGCTTCACGTTCTCCGCCGGAGTGATGGGAAACGTGGTCTATACCGGAGAACAGATGCTGAAAATTGCCGCTCTTCCCTCCAAGGAAGTGATCCTGTCGCAGCTCATGTCGCTCATCAATGGGCCTGCAACGAAGATATCCGTCGGCGTTAATCAGGTCATGGCCTCGCTCGCGCGCGGAATGAAGGCGGTGGCCGAGAAAAATGCCCTCTAGAGGGCGTCTACAGAATTACTAAGGGTTGAAGGAGTTTGTGATTTCGCAGGTTTCAGCGCTTCGCTGGGTCTTCGTGTAAATGCAAAGTCTCATATTACCCTTATAGGTTTTTACGGCGATGTCCGTATTAACTTGAAAAATTTCACTAAGTATAAGGAGTAAACGATGGCAAAGCTTTCAGTACAGGAACTGCTTGATGCGATCGGAAGCCTGACTCTTCTTGAGGCTGCCGAACTCGTAAAGGCGATGGAGGAGAAGTTCGGGATTTCGGCCGCAGCTCCGATGGCCGTGGCCGCCATTGGCGGAGGCGCGGCATCGCCGGCTGAAGAGGCGGAGGAAAAGACCGAATTCGACGTCGTGCTCGTCAATTTTGGGGACAACAAGATCAATGTCATCAAAGAGGTGCGCGCCATCACGGGACTTGGATTAAAAGAAGCCAAGGACCTCGTGGAAGCTGGCGGAAAAGCGGTAAAAGAAAAGGTTTCCAAGGAAGAAGCCAACAAGATCAAGGAGCAACTGGCGGGGGCAGGCGCTACCGTCGAGATCCGTTAGCGGCCGTATAATTGTTCCTCCGCACGTCGCAGAAGTGGCGCGGAAAGACTGTGCCATGACGATAGGTTTGATTGTTATTCAGTCAAACCTATCGGTGTTTGAATTTGAGCAAAAATATATCCAGATTATTAAAAAATTTTGAATTCTACGCGCTGTTTATTATAGATTGATTTTAACATCATGTACATGGGTCACGCTATCCGCACTTTTCTACATCAAAAAGCAGCACACGCGTATACGCCGCACCGGGAGATCTTTCAGCGCCATAAACGGCGGGAAAGCCTTTATTTTTGCAATGGCCTTTCGTCTCGGGATGCTGGAGGACCTTCGAAGACAGGTATCCGCATGAAAGCCACGCAGCCGGGAGGGGCGGCGCCGCTCCAATGAGCCGCCTTGTACGCTTTTGAGCGTTTGCACAACATTTACGGATCAGGGATAATTCATCCATGCAAAAAGGCAAGAATGTCATAAAATTCGGGAAAATCAACCCTGGAATAGAACTGCCGAACCTCATAGAGATCCAGCTTAAATCCTATGAATGGTTTCTCCAGCAGCACATCCCCCACCAGAGGAGGAAGAACCACGGGCTCCAGTCCGTGTTCGAAGAGGTCTTTCCCATCGAAAGCCCGCACGAAGACGTTGTGCTTGAATTCCTGGAGTATGATATTGGTGAAGCCAAGTACTCGGAAATAGAATGCAAGGACCGCGATGTCACCTTTGCCGCCCCTCTCAAGGCCACCATTCGCCTGATTAAAAAGGACAGCATGGAGGTCCGTGAGCAGACCGTGTACATGGGCGATATTCCTCTGATGACGCCCCGGGGAACTTTTATAATAAACGGGGCGGAGCGCGTGGTGGTGAACCAGCTTCACCGGTCTCCCGGCATATTCTTTTTTTATGAAGAGGCGGAGAGAGCATACAACGCCCGGGTGATTCCCGACAGGGGTTCCTGGCTGGAATTCGAAATGGACACAAAGGGTTATCTCATAGCCAGGATTGACCGGAAGAAGAAGTTCTCTGTTACATTGCTCGTGAAAGCGCTCGGGTATGAAACTAATTCCGAGGTGGTGAACCTGTTTTACGACACCAAATCGGTGCGGTTAAACAGCGAGGAAGCCTTCGAGCGTCTGATAGGCCGCCGGGTGGCCAAAGATGTGGTGAGCCCGGAAACCGGCGAGGTAATAATAGAAACCGCGGAGAGGATCAACATAGACATAGTGGACCGGTTGAGGGAAGAGAAGATCAAGGAAGTCTCCCTGATCGAGTTCCCTAATAATAAGGACGATTCTTATCTCTACACATCGCTAGAAAAGGACGAATGCGCCAGTTCCGAAGAGGCGCTTTTAAAGCTCCACGCTAACATGCGGCCCGGCGAGCCATCCAATATAGAGAACGCCCGGGCTGAACTCAACAGGCTTTTTTTCAACCCGCGAACCTACAGCCTGAGCGCCGTTGGACGGTACAAGATCAACAAGAAATTCGGCTTCGACCCGAAGGAGGTCATTAAGGAGGTACTCACGAAGGAGGATATAATCGCCACCGTGAAGTATCTCCTTTTCCTTATCGCCGAGGCGGAAGGATATCACGTGGATGACATCGACCACCTGGGAAACCGGCGCGTGCGCTCGGTGGGCGAGCTCATCATGAACCAGATAAAGATCGGCTTTCAGCGGATGGAGAGGGTGATCAAGGAGAGGATGACCATCCAGGACCTCGACCTGGTGACGCCGCAGGCCCTTATAAGCATAAAACCCATCACGGCGGTGGTGAACGAGTTCTTCGGCTCGAGCCAGCTCTCCCAGTTCATGGACCAAACCAATCCCCTGGCGGAGCTTACACACAAGCGGAGGCTCAACGCCCTCGGGCCGGGCGGTCTCTCGAGGGAGCGGGCCGGCTTCGAGGTGCGCGACGTGCATCCGTCTCATTACGGGAGGATGTGCCCTATAGAGACGCCCGAGGGCCCCAATATCGGCCTCATCGTCTCCATGAGCACCTACGCACGGATAAATGATTACGGATTCCTTGAGACGCCCTATAAACTCGTTGAGAAGGGAAGGCTCGCCGACCGCATCGAGTACCTCACGGCGGACGAAGAGGACAAGTACTTCATTGCGCAGGCGAACGCCCAGGTTGACGAGTCAGGCGCCTTTTCGCGCGGGCTCATCCCGTGCCGCAACAGGGGCAACTTCCCCTACAAGAAACCGAATGAAATTCAGTACATGGACATCTCGCCGTCCCAGGTGTTCTCTGTATCTACATGCCTTATCCCCTTTCTGGAGCACGATGACGCCAACCGGGCCCTCATGGGCTCCAACATGCAGCGGCAGGCGGTGCCGCTTATGGTTTCGGAGGCCCCCATCGTGGGAACCGGCATTGAAGCCGCTGCCGCCTATGATTCGGGTGTGCTTGAGATCGCAAAGCGTGGCGGAGAGGTGGTGTATGTCGACGCTCGCCAGGTCAGGATCGAGAGCTCAAGCGGCGAGATCGACACCTATCCGATGCTGAAGTTCAAGAGGACGAACCAGGGGACGTGCTTCAACCAGATTCCCATGGTCAAGGTGGGCCAGAAGGTGAAAGCGGGCGACGTGATCGCCGACGGGCCGGCAACGGACGCGGGGAAGCTCGCGCTGGGGAAAAACATACTCGTGGGATTCATGCCATGGATGGGATATAACTTTGAGGATGCCATCCTCATCTCGGAACGGCTCGTGAAGGAAGATATCTTCACCTCCGTGCATGTGGAGCAGTTTGAGATCGAGGCCAGGGAGACCAAGCTCGGCAGGGAAGTGATCACCAGGGATATCCCCAACCTCAGCGAAAAGGCCTTCAGGGACCTGGACGCCGACGGCGTCGTGCGCATGGGCGCATACGTGAAGCCCGACGATATCCTGGTGGGAAAGGTGACCCCCAAGGGGGAGCAGGACCTCACGCCTGAATACAAGCTGCTTCATTCGATATTCGGTGAGAAAGCGCGCGAGGTTCGCGACACGTCGCTCAGGGTGCCCAACGGCGTGGAGGGAATCATTCTGGATGTGAAGCGGTTTTCCCGCGAAAACGGAGACGAGCTTGCTCCGGGAGTGGAAGAGCTCGTGAAGGTGTATATCTCGACAAAGCGAAAAATATCCGTCGGCGATAAAATGGCGGGACGGCACGGCAACAAGGGGGTCATATCCAGGATTGTTCCGGAGTACGACATGCCCTACCTGCCCGACGGCACGCCGCTCGATGTCGTGCTCAACCCGCTCTCTGTCCCGTCCCGGATGAACCTCGGACAGCTCCTGGAAACGGAGCTGGGGTGGGCTGCCAAAGAGCTGGATATTGTCGTGGAAACGCCGATCTTCGACGGCGCCGATGCGGAATCCATTCAGGAATACCTTAAAAAGACGGGACTTCCCTGGGATTCAAAGTCGAAGCTGTATGAGGGGAGAACGGGCGAGCCGTTCGCGAATTCGGTCATGGTCGGGTATATCTACATGATGAAGCTCGCCCACATGGTGGATGACAAGATACACGCCCGCTCGACCGGCCCCTATTCGCTGGTTACCCAGCAGCCTCTCGGCGGGAAGGCGCAGTTCGGCGGTCAGCGCCTGGGCGAGATGGAGGTTTGGGCCCTGGAGGCGTACGGCGCGGCGTATACATTGCAGGAGCTCCTGACGGTCAAGTCGGACGACATGCTGGGAAGGGCGCGGATTTACGAAGCGATCGTGAAGGGCATCAACACCACGACCCCCGGCATTCCCGAATCGTTCAACGTGCTGGTGCAGGAGCTTCGGGGGCTCGCGCTGGACGTCAAGATCTATGACGAAAACAGCAACGAGATAAGCCTTTCGGAGTGGAGCGAGGGATTCACCAAACCAAAGCGGAAGATCAAAATAGACACGTTGCAGAACATCTAACACCGCGAAAACGGCGGATAAACACTTTGACAGTGTAAAGGAATGGGACATGAGGGATTTCAACGATTTCAATTCCATACAGATAAAGCTCGCATCGCCCGACCTGATCAGGGACTGGTCATACGGCGAGGTGAAAAAGCCGGAAACGATAAATTACCGCACGCTCAAGCCCGAGCGTGACGGCCTTTTCTGCGAGAAAATATTCGGCACCACGAAGGAATGGGAATGCTACTGCGGGAAGTTCAAGTCCATCCGCTACAAGGGCGTAGTGTGCGATCGCTGCGGCGTTGAGGTGACGCACTACAAGGTCCGCAGGGAGCGGGGCGGCCACGTGGAGCTCGCATGCCCGGTCGCCCACATCTGGTATTATCGATCCGTCCCCTCGCGGATGGGATTACTGCTCAACATGACTATAAACTCCCTGAAGTCCGTGCTCTATTACGAGCGCTACGTGGTGATAGACCCCGGTGAAGCCGAAGCGGAAAACATCAAGAGGGGCGACATCCTGGACGAGGAAAACTTCAATTACTATTACGAAAAATACGGCGAGACACTTGTCGCCGATATGGGCGCCTCGGCCATCAAGGAACTGCTTTCCCGGATTGACCTCGATGAAGAATCGAAGAATTTAAGGGCGGAGATACTCGACAAGGAGTCGAAGGTCGACAAGAGGCTCATAAAGCGCCTTGAAATCATAGAAGCCTTCAGGGATTCCGGGAACAGGCCGGATTGGATGATACTCGAGGTAATACCGGTTATTCCGCCCGAGCTGCGGCCCATGGTGCAGCTCGACGGGGGCCGTTTTGCGACATCAGATCTCAACGACCTGTACCGCAGGGTCATCAACAGGAACAACCGGCTCAAGCGCCTTCTCATGCTTCGCGCGCCGGAGATCATCGTGCGCAACGAAAAGCGGATGCTTCAGGAGGCGGTCGACGCGCTGTTTGACAATAGCCGGAGAAAACGCGCGGTGAAGGGCAAAGGGAACCGCCCCTTGAAGTCGATCTCCGACATGCTTAAGGGGAAACAGGGACGTTTCCGGCAAAACCTGCTGGGCAAGCGGGTAGACTACTCCGGCCGGTCGGTCATCGTCATCGGTCCGGAGCTGAAGCTGTACCAGTGCGGGTTGCCCAAGAAGATGGCCATCGAGCTTTTCAAGCCTTTCATAATGAAGCGGCTCGTGGACAAGGACTATGTCCAGAATATAAAATCGGCCAAGAAGATGGTCGAAAACGAAAAACCGGAAGTATGGGAAGTGCTTGAAGAGGTGATCGCCGAGCACCCGGTGCTTCTCAATCGCGCTCCCACGCTCCATCGCCTGGGCATACAGGCCTTCGAGCCTATCCTGGTTGAGGGGAAAGCCATTCGCCTTCATCCCCTGGTATGCCACGCCTATAATGCCGACTTTGACGGAGACCAGATGGCTGTCCATGTCCCCCTCTCGCCCAGGGCCCAGATCGAGTGCTGGACACTCATGCTTTCGGCGAACAACCTTCTTTCACCGGCGAACGGCCATCCCATCGTAACTCCCACGCAGGACATCGTGTTGGGCATATATTACCTTACGTCCGTGGCAGAAGCGACGGGCGAAAAGGCAAAATACTTTGACGATGAAGACGAGATCATGATGGCCATCGACTATGGCCAGATTAACATCCGGACGAATATAAAATATCTCATGAACGGGCAGTTCGTGGAGACGACGCCGGGGAGGCTCCTGTTCAACAAGCTCATGCCGGAAGGGTTTCCCTTCGTGAACACGGTGGTGAACGACAAGGAGCTTGCGGAAATAATATCGGAGATCTTCAGGAAATACGGCCCCACGGCGACCGTCAAGATACTTGATGAGATCAAGGAAATGGGATACAAGTACGCCACCGACTTTGCGCCCACCATCAGCATGTCCGATATCGTTGTGCCGGAGGAGAAACACAAGATTATCAGCGAGACGGACAAGAAGGTGGAGGAAATAGAAAACGAATACAGGAATGGGTTCATAACAAACGAGGAGAGATACAACAGGGTCATAAACCTCTGGACCAACACCAATGAAGTCATTGCTGAGAAAATGTTTGGGGAGCTGTCGCAGGACCAGAATGGATATAACCCGATCTACCTCATGGCGCAGTCGGGCGCGCGGGGAAGCAAACAGCAGATCCGCCAGCTCGCCGGCATGCGGGGCCTCATGGCCAAACCCAGCGGCGAGATCATCGACGTGCCCATACGCGCCAACTTCAAGGAGGGCCTGACCGTTCTCGAGTACTTCATCTCTACCAACGGCGCCCGCAAGGGGCTTGCTGACACGGCCCTGAAAACGGCGGACGCCGGCTACCTGACCCGGCGGCTTGTGGATATCGCCCAGGACGTGGTCATCAATATGGAAGACTGCGGGACCACCATCGGTATAGACATAATACCCCTCAAGGAGGGTGACGAAGTAATCGAGTCACTGGGATCCCGTGCTCTCGGGCGCACCCTTCTGTATGACCTTATCCATCCGGTTACCGGCGAGGTGATATGCGAGGCCGAAGATATCGTCACCGAAGAGATTGCCTCTAAGATAGACGAGCTCAACATCGACAGCATCGAGATACGCTCGGTCCTCACCTGTGAGGCGCGGCACGGGGTGTGCGCCAAGTGCTACGGCAGGAACCTTGCAATAGCGGGGCCCGTGGACATAGGAGAGGCCGTGGGAATCATCGCGGCGCAGTCGATCGGACAGCCCGGCACACAGTTGACCATGCGCACGTTCCACATCGGGGGAATTGCTTCGCGCGCCGTCGAGGAGAGTGAAACACGGCTCAACTACCCAATCTTCGTGAAGGATCTCACCTTCCGAACGATCAAGACCGAAGAAAAGAAGACAATTTCCGTGCGCAGGGGCTACCTCGTGGTCCAGAGGGTGGTCGCCGATCTCAGCATCAAAGGCGAAGCGGAACTGCTGGTCCAGGACGGCGATAAGATTTACCCGGGCATGGTTATCGCACGAACCTCCGACGGCGAAGAAATGCACGCGAAAAACTCGGGTGTCCTGAAGCTTGAGAAGAAAAAGGTGTACATCCTCGGCGATCCTCATTCCATGCCGATCAACGTGGGAACCGAGATCTACGTAAAGGAAGGGAGGTTCTACGATCGCAACGAGGTGCTGGCGTCGTTTGACCCGTGGCTCGAACCGATCATCACGGAGGGAGCCGGCAAGGTAAGCTTTGTGGACATAGAGCTTAATAAAAGCCTGCGCGAGGAGGTGGACCACCTCTCGGGAAATATCAAGAGAATCATCGTTGAATACAAGACCGAGAAGCTGCAGCCGCGCATCGACATCTATCCGTCCGCCAGCGGGGAACCGACCACCTACCTGCTTCCGAGGGGCGCCCACCTCATGGTAGTGGAAGGGGCTTCGGTGAAAGCCGGGGCGATTATGGCGAAAATACCCCGCGAGGTGGAAAAGACCAAGGACATCACGGGAGGCCTGCCCAGGGTGGCGGAGCTCTTCGAGGCGCGTTCTCCCAAGGACGCCGCCACACTTTCAGAGCTTGACGGCACTGTCACCATCGGCGACACGACCAAGAACAAGCGGAAGATCGAAATTGCCGGTGAAGACGGCGTGGTGAAGGAATACTCGATACCCGCCGCGAAGTTCCTCCGTGTACAGGACGGGGACTGGATCAACAAGGGTGAGAAGATCGACGACGGACCCATAGATCCGCACGACATTCTGAAAATCAAGGGCCCCCGCGATCTTCAGAAGTTCCTGGTTAACGAAATACAGGGAGTCTATCGATTGCAGGGCGTTGCGATCAACGACAAGCACATCGAGGTCATAGTGAGACAGATGCTCCGGAAGGTAAAGATAAGCGAACCAAGCGACACGACGTTAGTGATCGAACAGATCGTCGATAAATTCGACTTCATCGATGAGAACGAGCGTGTGGTGAGAGAAGGCGGCAAACCGGCCACGGCAATGCCCATACTGATGGGTATCACCAAGGCGGCGCTCAACACCGAGTCGTTTATTTCCGCGGCGTCCTTTCAGGAAACAACGAGGGTGCTCACGGAAGCGGCCATAAAGGGGAAGATAGATAAGTTGCGCGGCCTGAAAGAAAACGTGATCATCGGCCATCTGATACCCGCCGGGACGGGGGTCCGCGATTACAAGAAGATCAGTGTTTACCAGATAGAGCCGGGGGACCTTGACGGCGCCGTGCCGGAGAAGGTTGCGGAGGTCCAGGAAGCGGTCCCTGAGCAATAAAATTATTGACAAAAAAGTCACGCGATTCGAAGACTTAATCTTCGCTTTTTACGAACCTTCCGGCGGTGGTGGGAAAAACAAGGCCGTGGGGAAAATCGCCGCAGGCGATTCCGTTACGTTTTCTCTGTAAAAGGCGGCCTCGGATTGTTCAACCGGGCGGAAGGGACTCCGTGAGAACACATGGAGCGGCGCTATTGAGGGGAGCCGCAAGGTGAAATCATAGACAGCAAGGGAGTAACAATGCCAACGATCAACCAACTCATTCGACTCGGCAGGGAGAGAAAACGCAAGAAATCAAAATCTCCCGCGCTCAAGGGGTGCCCGCAGAAGCGAGGCGTATGCACGCGCGTCATGACGGTGACGCCCAAGAAACCGAATTCCGCCCTTAGAAAGGTCGCGCGCGTGCGCCTGACAAACGGCATCGAGGTCACCGCATATATCCCCGGGGTCGGGCACAATCTCCAGGAGCACTCTGCGGTCCTTGTCCGCGGCGGCAGGATCAAGGACCTGCCCGGCGTCAGGTACCATATCGTACGGGGTACCCTTGATGCGCTGGGTGTTGAAGACCGGAGAAAGGGGCGTTCAAAGTACGGATCGAAAAAACCGAAGGCTTAAAGCGGTGTTTCGCGGTAAAATCCGCTTTCAGGAATACATGCACAACGAGGAATAGACATGCCACGGCGAAGACGACCAATAAAGCGGGAGGTGTTGCCCGATCCGAAATTCGGGAGCACTCTTGTCAGCAAGTTTGTAAACTGCATGCTGTATGAAGGGAAAAAGGGAGTGGCGGAGACGATTTTTTACAAGGCGATGGATATCCTGGAAAACAAGTCGAAGAAGGATCCAGTAGAAGTCTTCATACAGGCGCTGGACAATGTAAAGCCGGTCGTGGAGGTTAAATCACGCCGCGTGGGCGGCGCGACCTATCAGGTACCTGTCGAGATCAGGCCCGAACGGAGGCAGGCGCTCGGAATCCGGTGGCTCATAAATTATGCACGGGCGCGCTCCGAGAAGACCATGTACCAGAAGCTGGCCGCGGAGATTCTGGACGCCTACAACAACACGGGGACTTCCATCAAAAAGAAAGAAGACACTCACAAGATGGCCGAAGCGAACAAGGCCTTCTCTCATTATAAGTTTTAACTGATCGATAAATGAGGTGACATGAATAATACCAGGGGCGACCCCTGGTATTATTTGTAAGCAGCTGGTGAAGGGCACGCCATGGGAAGAGAGCTTCCACTCACAAGGACCCGAAACATAGGCATCATGGCGCACATTGACGCGGGAAAGACCACGCTGACGGAACGCGTCCTCTATTATACCGGCAAGACCTATAAAATGGGCGAGGTGCACGAAGGCACCGCGGAGATGGATTGGATGATCCAGGAAAAAGAGCGCGGGATCACCATCACCGCGGCCGCCACAACGACCCAGTGGCACCACACGCGGATCAACATCATCGACACGCCCGGCCATGTGGATTTCACCATCGAGGTTGAGCGAAGCCTTCGCGTGCTCGACTCAGCCATAGCGGTCTTCGACGGCGTCGCGGGAGTGGAGCCACAGTCGGAGACAGTGTGGCGGCAGGCCGACCGCTATCATATTCCAAGGATATGCTTCGTCAACAAGATGGACAGGGTCGGAGCAGACTTCAAGCGCTGTCTGGCCATGATAAAGGACAAGCTCTACGCGAAGCCCCTGGCGGTCCAGTTGCCGCTCGGAGAGGAGGACAAGTTCACGGGAGTAGTCGACCTGATTGCAATGAAAAGCATCGTCTGGACCGACCAGATGGGAGAGCGTTTCGAGGAGGGGGAAATTCCGGTCGGGATGGCGGACCTGGCGCGGGAATACCACGAGAAGCTCCTCGAGGACCTCTCCGAGTGCAGCGACGAGATTATGGAAAAATACCTCGAGGGAAAAGAGCCGGCGCCGGAGGAAATTAAAAAGGCCATCCGCGAGGCCACCCTCCAGGTGAAGCTTTTCCCGGTGCTCTGCGGCAGCGCCTTGAGGAACAAGGGGGTGCAGCCGGTTTTGGACGCCATAGTCGATTATTTGCCGTCGCCCAAAGACATCCCTCCAGTCCGGGGACACGATCCCCGCGATTATGACGAGCTGTTCTCACGGGAGGCGAGCGACAAGGAGCCTTTTTGCGCCCTGGTGTTCAAGATCGCCTCAGACCCCCACGTGGGAAGGCTCACCTATGTGCGCGTGTACTCGGGGAGCTTGAAGACGGGCGAAACGGTGCTGAATGTCTCGGAAAAGAAAAAGGAGCGCATCGGCAGGATACTCCGGATGCACGCCAATGACCGTGAAGACATTCGCGAGCTTTATACCGGGGATATCGCCGCTCTCGTCGGGCTGAAAGCGGTCCGCACCGGCGACACCCTGTCGAGCGAAGAGGCCCCCATACTGCTTGAGAAAATTGAATTTCCCGAACCGGTGATATCGATCGCCATTGAGCCTAAAACGAAATCCGACCAGGAGAAGATGAACGCATCGCTCCGGCGCCTCGAGGAAGAGGACCCGACCTTCAGGGTCAAAACGGATGAGGATACGGGCCAGAATATCATTTCGGGCATGGGGGAGCTTCACCTGGAGATTGTCATAGACAGGCTGATGCGCGAGTTCAGCGTGAATGCCAACGTGGGCAAACCGCAGGTGGCCTACAAGGAAACCATTACCAAGGAAACGGATACGGAATACAAATATGAACGGGTGATCGGGGGGAAGGAGCAGTTCGGGCATGTCGTACTGCGATTGCAGCCGCTTAAACCGGGAAGCGGAATCGTGTTTGAGAATCGTCTAAAGGGGGGCGAAATCCCCACTAGCTACATCGGCCACATAGAGAGCGGGGTGCGAGATGCCATGGAGGCTGGGGTGCTTGCCGGCTACCGCATGGTGGATATAAGGGTCGACCTCCTCGGAGCGTCGTACAATGAAAGCGATTCGGTCGATATCGCCTATCGCATAGCCGCCGGCATGGCGGTAAAGGAGGGGGCGCGAAGGGCCGAACCGACGCTCCTCGAACCGGTCATGAAGCTCGAGGTTGTGGTCCCCGAGGATTATATGGGTGAGATAATAAACGATATCAATACAAGGAGGGGCAAAATCGAGCGCATCGACATGCATGGCCAATTGCGCGTGATCGACGCCTTTGCCCCGCTGTCGGAGATGTTCGGGTACGCCACCGCGGTGCGCTCTCTGAGCCAGGGGAGGGCCACCCATACACTGCAATTTCATCACTATGATGCGGTACCCAGGGCAATCACCGAAAACATTGTGGCGCGGCTCACGGGAAGGATTTGGTCATAATTTTTTTATATTTTACAATTAATTTGTTGACATAAGGAGTGCCAATTTTTTAAATTCATACACTCGTATTTCCAGTTCGAGAAAGGATGCTCTATCTTTGCTGCTTTACGCTGTTATTCAAGCGCTGCCTACACACTCGCCTGTAGCGGTTAGTTAGAGTTAACTGAGCGGCTCCCGGGGAAGAAGTGAACGATATTATTTGATTGTATACACATGAACACTTAATAAAGGAGAGATGCAATGGCAAAGGAAAAGTTTGATCGGACAAAAACACACGTCAATGTGGGCACTATCGGTCATATTGACCATGGAAAAACAACGCTGACCTCGGCCATTACTAAGTGCTTGACTGCAGCCTATGGGGGAAAGAACAAGGCCGTTGAGTTCGACCAGATTGACAACGCGCCGGAGGAAAAGGCGCGCGGTATAACGATTGCCACCTCCCACCAGGAATACGAAACGCCGAAGCGGCACTACGCCCACGTGGATTGCCCCGGTCACGCCGACTATATCAAGAACATGATCACCGGCGCCGCGCAGATGGACGCCGCGATACTCGTTGTTGCCGCCACCGATGGGCCCATGCCGCAGACGAAGGAGCACGTGCTGCTGGCGCGCCAGGTGAACGTTCCATACATGATCGTCTTTCTGAACAAGGTCGATATGCTTGAACCGGCTGACAGGGCCGAGCTCATTGAACTGGTGGAGATGGAGGTCCGCGAACTCCTCAACAAGTACGAGTTTCCGGGGGATGAAATCCCCATCGTCCCGGGTTCTGCGCTCAAGGCGATGGAGCACGGATGCGGGAAAGAGGACTGCGAGTCCTGCGGCCCCATATTCAAGCTCGCGAAGACGCTTGATGACTACATCCCCGATCCCAAGCGACAGACTGACAAGCCCTTCCTCATGCCTATCGAAGACGTGTTCTCCATTACCGGGCGCGGCACGGTCGTCACCGGGAGAATAGAGCGCGGTATGGTCAGGACCGGCGAAGAGGTGGAAATCGTCGGGTTCGTGGAGACGCGTAAAACCGTGTGCACGGGTGTAGAAATGTTCCGCAAGATACTGGATGAAGGCATGGCGGGCGATAACGTCGGATGCCTGCTGCGCGGCATTGGCAAGGATGAGGTTGAACGCGGGCAGGTGCTTGCGAAACCGGGCTCAATCACTCCTCATAAGAAATTCGAGGGCGAGGTCTACGTGCTCTCGAAAGAGGAGGGAGGGCGCCATACCCCGTTTTTTAGCAATTATCGTCCCCAGTTTTATTTCAGAACGACTGACGTTACGGGGACGATTGAGCTTCCGCAGGGCGTCGAGATGGTCATGCCGGGAGACAATATAAAGATGGTCGTTGAGCTCATCACCCCCATAGCCATGGAGGAGACGCTTCGGTTCGCCATCCGCGAAGGGGGCAGAACGGTCGGCGCCGGCGTGGTGACAAAGATACTTGAGTAAATGTAACAATTGCTTGGAATAGCGGTATTGCTTAATACGAGTCGTCAGGCCACCGCCGTGTGGCCTGACGACTGTTATGCTGTGATGTGGTTTGAATTACCTGACGGGCAGAATTCTCTCATTAACTGTGTATGGTAGACCAACGTGGCAAAGATTACCGGGCAAAGAATACGTGTGAAGCTGCGATCCTTTGACTCAAAGCTATTGGATCAATCCGCCGCCAAGATAGTGGCGACGACAAACAGGAGCGGGGCGCGAGTGGCAGGGCCAATCCCGTTGCCTACGAAGATTGAAAAGTACTGTGTCCTTAGATCGCCGCATGTTAACAAAAAGTCTAGGGAACAGTTCGAGATCAGGACTTATAAGCGCCTTATCGATATCATCGATCCCAATTCTGATACGGTTGAAGCGCTTATGAAGCTGGAGCTCCCTGCCGGTGTGTCCGTTGATATAAAATCCTGAAGATAGATTATATCAAAAGCATGTTGCCTTGTTATTCTTCATTTGCGTTGCGGTACTTGAATATTCTACTTGTTCATACGGGATAGCCCAATGAAAAGGTCGCTTATAGGAAGGAAGATCGGAACGAGCCAGTATGTTGAGGGCGACGGGACCATGCTCCCGGTAACGGTATGCGAGTTGGGTCCATGCGTGGTCGTGCAGAAAAAGACCAGCGAAAAGGACGGATATGCGGCTTTAAAACTGGGATATCTTGACGCGAAGGAACAGCGGTTATCCAAATCTCTGACCAAGGACTTTAAAAAGAGAAATGTGGCACCAAAAAGGGTATTGAGGGAAGTGGATGTCTTCGACGACGCGCTCGATGTGGGGAGCGTTATTACCTGCGATATCTTCAAGGAAAACCAGCAGGTTGACGTCAGCGGCGTGTCCAAGGGAAAGGGTTTTACCGGTGTAATAAAGCGGTATGGGTTCGGCGGCGGCAGGGCGACCCATGGGTCTGATTTTCACAGGGCGCCGGGATCCATAGGCGCGCATACCTTTCCGGCCGAGGTGTGGAAGGGACAGAAGATGCCCGGACGGCACGGCAATAAGTCAGTTACGGTGAAAAACCTGAAAATAGTGAAGGTTGTGAAAGATAAAAATCTGGTTCTTATCTCCGGCGCGGTTCCGGGGAGAAAGGACAGCATAATCACAGTACGGGAAAGTTAGGCAGGCTCGACATGGTTATTGATAAATATTCAACAGAGGGTAAGGTCGTTGGCCAGGTCGAGCTGGATGACCGGGTATTCAATGTCAAGATAAACGATGTTCTTATCTATAAGCTCATCAAGACCGCCAATGCCAATCTCCGCCAGGGAACGGCCAGCACGAAGGAGCGGTCACTTATTCGAGGCGGCGGCGCGAAGCCCTGGAGACAGAAGGGGACGGGCAGGGCGCGACAGGGGAGCATAAGGTCTCCCCAGTGGAAGGGCGGCGGAACGGTGTTCGGTCCATGGCCCCGGGATTACCGTATCGAGCTTCCAAGAGCAATAAAGAGCGAGGCCTATCGCTCATTATTTTCACTTAAGGCAAAGCAGGGAGCCATAAAGGTTATTGAAGAGCTCGCTGTTGAGAAAGGCAAAACGAAGGAAATCGCTGCCCTAAAAAAGGCGATCAACATCGACAAGGGAGTGCTGATAACCGAGAGTGAAGACGCGCTGCTTAAAAGGGCGGTGCGCAATCTCCAGTGGTTCGTCTACAATAACGTGAAACGCATCTCGGGAAGAGACGTGTTTTACTCAAGAGATCTTATTATAACCGAGGGAGCGCTCAGGGTATTGAACGAGAAGTACGCGAAGGGTGAGTAGGCATGGATTATAATGATATCATTATCAGGCCCGTCGTGTCGGAAAAAACATCCGACATGGGCGCGCACCGCAAGTACGCATTTCGAGTTTCGATGAAAGCGAACAAGCACATTGTGAAGAAGGCGATTAAAGAGCTCTTCAACGTGACGGCGGAAAAGGTCAATATCATGGTCGTTCGCGGGAAGAGAAAAAGGGTGCGGCAACAGTACGGAATAACGCCGGCCTGGAAAAAGGCCGTTGTCACGCTGAAAGAAGGGCAGAAGATCGAGTTGTTCGAAGGCCAGTAACCGGCCAGTGCCATTATATTGAGGAAGCAGCAGGAAAGAACAAATGGGAATAAAAAAGTACAATCCGGTTACCCCAACACTGCGGTATAAGACCACTCTCACGAATGAGGAGTTGACCACGGACAGGCCTTTTAAGCCTTTGTGCTCAGGGAAGAAGGAGTTCGCCGGAAGAGGCTATAAGGGACAGATTGCCGTGCGCCGAAAGGGAGGGGGCCACAAGCAGAGATACCGGGTTATAGATTTCAAGCGCGATAAGTTCGGCATCGATGGCAAGGTGGCAACCATCGAATATGACCCGAACAGATCGGCGCGCATCGCGCTTATCTGCTATAAGGACGGTGAGAAGCGTTATATTATCGCCCCTGAATCCCTTAAAGTAGGGGACACGATCAACTCGGGGGAGAATGCTGAGTTCAAGGTGGGGAATTCCCTGCCCCTGAAAAACATCCCAGCGGGGACGAACATCTTCAACATCGAGCTCCAGCGGGGCAGGGGCGGCCAGATCGTTCGTTCCGCGGGCACGGCCGCTCAGATAACCGCCATGGAGGGAAGCTATTGCCTGGTCAAGCTTCCCTCGGGGGAGATTAGGAAAATCCACAAAGAATGCTTTGCGACCATTGGCGAGGTCGGAAACAAAGACCATGTGAATATCACGATAGGAAAGGCGGGGCGCTCGAGGTGGATGAACCGGCGTCCCAAGGTGCGGGGCGTCGCCATGAATCCCATTGACCATCCTCTCGGCGGAGGCGAGGGAAAGTCGTCAGGGGGACGGCATCCTGTTTCTCCCACCGGTCAGCCGACCAAGGGATATAAAACGAGGAAAAAGAACAAGTACAGCAACAGCATGATTATAAAGAGAAGGAAGTAATCCATGTCCCGATCAGTGAAAAAAGGCCCTTACATCGACATCAAGCTGTTCAAGAAAATCGAAGAGATGAATTCGTCGAACGCTCGGAAGGCCATTAAGACCTGGTCGCGAAGATCCACGATATTCCCCGAGATGATCGGGCATACCATCATGGTGCATAACGGAAAGAACTTTATCCCGGTATACGTGACGGAAAACATGGTGGGCCATAAGCTGGGGGAATTTGCTCCCACGCGGACCTACAGGGGCCATACCAGCAAGGACGACAAGGTAGCGAGAAAGAAGGTATAGGCGAGGGCAGGCGATGGAGGCGAAGGCGATAACGAAGTACCAGAGGATCTCGGCATCCAAGGCGAGACTGGTCGCGAACGAGATAAGAGGCTATTCTTTTCCGGAGGCGGTTGATGTGCTCAAGGCGATACCCCGGAAGGCATCAAAGCTCATCTTGAAGACTCTCTACTCCGCCGGTGCAAACGCCAAATATCAAAAGCCCGAGCTTCTGGAAAAGGATCTCTTTATAAAAAAAGTGACCATTGACGTGGGTCCCACGATGAAGAGATTCCGCGCGCGGGCCCGGGGAAGGGCCTCCAGGATCAAGAAGCGCAGCAGCAGCATTGCGATCGTGTTATCGGATGAATAACAAGCGAGAAGAGGCGAGCGTTCATGGGCCAAAAGGTTAATCCAATAGGATTGCGCATCGGGATAAACAGGGTATGGGATTCCGTCTGGTACGAGGAGCGGAAGACCTACTCGAAGCATCTTCATGAAGATCTTGCCGTTCAGAAGCATATCCAGAAGAAGCATAAAAACGCCGGCATATACAGGATAAACATCGAGCGTTTTCCGGACAGGGTAAATGTCAACGTCCATGCGGCAAGGCCCGGCCTTCTCATAGGCAGGAAGGGAACCGACATAGAGATACTGAAAACCGAGCTGCAGAAGATCGTGTCGAAGAACGTGTATATTAACATCATTGAGGTGAAAAAACCCGAGAAGAACTCCAAACTCATCGCCGAGCAGATCGCGTCACAGCTTGAGTCGCGATTCCCGTTCCGGAGGGCGGTAAAACAGGCCATCGCGGGCGCAATACGGAGCGGTTCGCTTGGAATAAAGGTTACCATATCAGGCAGGCTTAACGGTGCCGAGATAGCGCGGACTGAAACATACAAGGAAGGAAGGATTCCCCTTCAGACCCTTCGGGCTGATATTGACTACGGTTTCGGGGAGGCTCTTACCACTTTTGGTCTCATAGGCATCAAGGTGTGGATATACAACGGTGACATCCTTTCCAAAAAAGAAGAAACTGAAGAGGACCGGTATACCGTCAAGAGAAAGACAAGATAGCGGTGGAGGGATAGCGCCATGTTGATGCCGAAGAGAACAAAGTACAGGAAACTGCAGCGCGGCAGGATGAGAGGTAAGGCCTACCGTGGCTCGACCATTGCGTTCGGCGAGTATGGCCTGAAGACCATCGAGTGCGGAAAAATTTCCAGCAAGCAAATAGAGGCGGCGCGTGTCGCGATCAACAGGAAAGTAAAGAGAGGGGGAAAGCTCTGGATAAGGATTTTTCCCGACCACCCTGTCACCAAAAAGCCCGCCGAGACTAGGATGGGAAAAGGAAAAGGTAACCCGGAGGGCTGGGTTGCGATCGTCAAGCCGGGGAGGGTGATCTTCGAGCTTGCCGGGGTGACGGAGGAAATGGCGCGTGAAGCACTTCGGCTCGCGGCGTTTAAGCTGCCGGTTTTGACGAGGATTGTTTCAATCAAGTAAATAGCGGGTTTGCAGGCGAGGAAAGGGATGAAAGGGAAACTGGAAGAACAGTCCATGGAGGAGCTGGGCAGAAACCTGAAGGACACAAAAGAGGAAATCCGCAAGGAGCGATTCAAGAGCGTCACAAGCAAGGTGGATAATCCAAAAAAGGTGAGTCAGCTCAAGAAGCAGATCGCGAGGATCCTCACCCTGAAACGGGAATACGATTTGGGAAAAAGGACGCCAAGGGGCTAATAACAGTACTCAAGGGAGTGTTTTTCAACTACCATGGAAAAAAAACGCGTTAATCGAAAGCAGCTGGTGGGCAGAGTCGTCAGCAATAAAATGGATAAGACCATCGTGGTGGAAATAGAGAGAATGCGGATGCACCAGCTGTATAAAAAGTCAGTCAAGAAAACAATGCGCCTTAAAAGCCACGACGAGCGGAATGAATGTTCCATAGGCGATACCGTGCGGATTGAGGAGACGAGACCACTGTCCAAAGAGAAATTCTACAGGCTCATTGAGATCGTGGAGAAAGTGAAGTAGGGGTTGTGCGATGATTCAGGTGCAGACGATGCTCAACGTGGCCGATAACAGCGGCGTGAAGCGTGTTCAGTGCATAAAGATACTGGGCGGGACTCGGCGGCGGTACGCGACCGTGGGAGACGTTATCATTGTTGCGGTGAAGGACGCCCAGCCCGCGTATGGTCTTAAGGATACAACGGGAAAAAAGGTCCACGGGAAGGCGGTTCTCCGCGCCGTGGTGGTGCGGACGAGCAAACCGGTACGCAGGAAGGACGGGACGTATATCCGGTTTGACGACAACGCGGTTGCCATCATTGACAACAAGGGAGAGCCCAAGGGCTCCCGCATCTTCGGCCCGGTGGCCCGTGAGCTGAGGGACCGGAACTTCCTGAAGATCGTTTCACTTGCACCGGAGGTCTTGTAAGAGGATATTCTCCATGATAAAAGCCAGGTTGAAAAAGAACGACAATGTTGTCGTCATAGCGGGGAGCGACAAGGGCAGGAGAGGAAAGATCCTGTTCATCGATCCCGTTAAAGGTAAAGTCGTTGTCGAAGGGATCAATAAGAAGAAAAAATTCGTACGCCCCTCCCAGCAAAATCCCAAGGGCGGGAGCATAAGTCTTGAGTATCCCATCAATATCTCCAACGTAATGCTCTTCTGCGAAAAATGCAAAAAGGGCGTGCGCGTCGGAATCGATGTGAAGAGTGATGGGAAAACACGCGTGTGCGTTAAGTGCCGTAAGAGCTTTGACAAATAAGGGTGAACGGGATGGCTGCACGGCTCAAGGTTGAATACGACAAGAACATAAAGAACCGACTGATCGACAGGTTCAAATATACGACTCCCATGCAGGTTCCGAGGCTCGATAAGATCGTGCTTAATGTGGGAATGGGCGATGCGCACTCAAACGCCGCGTCGCTTAATGCGGCCATAGAGGAGCTCACGCGCATCACCGGGCAGCGGGCGGTTAAGACTGTCGCGAAAAAGCCCATTTCAAATTTCAAGATACGCGAGGGCTACGAGGTGGGTTGCCGCGTGACCCTCCGTGGGCAGCGCATGTACGAGTTCCTCGACAGGCTCATCAATATAGCACTCCCCAGGGTCAGGGACTTCAGGGGCCTCACGGCCCGTTCGTTCGACAACTTCGGGAATTACAACTTTTCGGTCAAGGAACAGATAATATTCCCGGAGATAGACTTCGACAAGGTGGAAAAAATTCATGGCATAAATATAACTATTGTAACCAAGGCGAGAAATAAAGAAGAGACCAGGACTTTGCTTGAAGAGTTCAGAATGCCGTTCAGGGACTAGGAGCTTACAAAGTGGCAAAGAAAAGCATGATCGCGAAGAGTGTGCAGCAGCCGAAATACAAGGTCCGCAGCCATAATCGCTGCAAGCTGTGCGGGCGTCCCAGGGGCTACCTGAGGCGGTTCGGGATGTGCAGGTTATGCTTCCGGAAGCTGGCGAGCCAGGGGAAAATTCCCGGCGTCACCAAGTCATCATGGTAAATTCTACAATTGGAGCAGTGTTGTTATGAGCAGTGTTTCGGATCCCATTTCTGACATGTTGACGAGGATGAGGAATGCCATAAAGGTTGGGCATCTCAAGGTGGATGTTCCATCTTCGAAAATGAAGGTTTCCATCGCAAGAATACTGAAGGACGAGGGTTTCATAAAAAACTTCAAGATAATCGACGACAACAAGCAGAAGCTGTTGCGCATATACTTGAAATACAACTCCCAGAACAACTCGGCGATTCTCAATCTTCGAAGGATAAGCAAGCCGGGACGCCGCGTTTACTTCAGTTCCGACGACCTGAAGCCCGTGTATAACAACATCGGGATATGGATTCTGTCGACCTCGAAGGGAATAATTACGAACAAGGCCGCGAAGAAGCTGAACGTGGGCGGCGAAGTGGTGTGCGAGATATCATAAGGATTTACGGTGAGTGAGCAGGTATGTCAAGAATAGGGAAAAAGCCCATTGAAGTTCCCGAAGGCGTGTCCGTCGAGTATAAAGACCGCGTGCTCAATGTGAAAGGGCCGCTGGGAAGCGACACGATGGACCTCCTTCCGGAAATCGATCTTAACGTGGTTGAGAAGAGCCTCTCCATAATTCTGAAGAAAGAGCAGCCCGCGGAAAAAGCGGCCGCGCTTCACGGGCTCACCAGGGCGCTCATCGCCAACATGATAGTCGGCGTGTCCAAAGGCTTCGAAAGGGAATTGGAAATCGTGGGCGTCGGTTACAGGGCGTCCCAACAGAAGAAGGATGTGGTTTTCCAGCTGGGGTATTCACACAACGTGACGTTTACACCGCCGGACGGCATCACTGTCGAGGTGCTGGAGCCGACGAAATTGAGGGTCAAGGGGATCAACAAACAGGCGGTGGGCCAGGTGGCGGCCAATATAAGGGAGCTGAGGCCCCCTGAGCCCTATAAAGGGAAAGGCATTCGGTACAAGAATGAATACATAAGGAAAAAAGCCGGGAAGGCGGGTAAGAAATAATGGATAGGGTTGGTTTAAAAAACAGACGGCGCTTGCGCAGGCGGCTTCGTGTAAAGAGCAAGATCAGGGCAAGCGGCGTTGCACTGCGGCTTTGCGTTTACCGAAGCAATAAAAACTTCTTTGCCCAGATCATCGATGACAGCAAGGGGCACACCCTTGTTGCCGCATCGACGATGGAGAAGGAATTCCCGCAGATGAAAGGCCATGGGAATCTCGAGGCGGCAAAGGCGCTCGGCAAGATTTTGGCCGAGAAGGCTCTCAAGCAGAATATCAAGAAGGTGGTTTTCGACAGGAACGGCTACCTGTACCACGGCAAGGTAAAGGCATTTGCCGATGCGGCGCGTGAACACGGCCTGGAATTTTAGGGGTAATAGCCCATGAAGATACTGAGAAAAAAGATAAAACCCGAAGGAATCGAACTTTCGGAAAAGGTCGTGGACATTAACCGTGTCGCCAAGGTGGTCAAGGGGGGAAGGCGGTTCTCTTTCAGCGCCCTCTCAGTCGTGGGTGACGGCAACGGACATGTGGGCATAGGCTTCGGCAAGGCGAAAGAGGTCCCCGACGCAATTCGCAAGAGCGTGGAGGGCGCGAAGAAAAACGTCTACGAGGTTCATCGCAACAAGGGCACCATACCGCATGGAGTTATCGGGAAATTCAAATCCGCGAGGGTAATCCTGAAGCCCGCCACGCCCGGTACCGGCATCATCGCCGGCGCGGCTGTCCGGGCGGTCATGGAGCGTGCCGGTATAGCCGACGTGCTCACAAAGACCCAGGGATCCCGCAATCCGCTCAACATCGTGAAAGCGGCGCTGGACGGGCTCCTTCAGCTTCGCAGCCTCAAGGAAGTGGCCGATTTGAGGGAGATCAGCCTGAACAAACTGTGGGAAGCCTAGAGGGGGGCCATGCCAAGCAAGCTTGAGGTAAAGCAGGTGAAGAGCTCAATCGGGAAAAAGCCGGGGCAGCGTGCGACCCTGAGGGCCCTGGGGCTGCGAAGGGTGGACGCCGTCCGCGTCCATGAAGACACGCCCGTGATCAGGGGCATGATCGAAAAGGTCAAGCACCTCGTGCGTGTCGAGGAAATCAAGAAATAGAGGGTACCGTGAGCATGGAAGAGCGCTATACATTGAAAAAGCCCTCGAGCATGAAAAGAAGGAAACGCGTGGGGTGCGGCCCGGGCAGCGGACACGGAAAGACATGTTGTCGCGGCCAGAAGGGGCAATTGAGCCGCGCAGGTTCAAAGAAAAGGCCCTGGTTCGAAGGGGGTCAAATGCCTCTTCAAAGACGGGTGCCAAAGCGGGGATTTACCGCGCTCGAGAGACAGAAATTCCAGTTGGTCAATCTTTCGTCCATATCGAAGCTGAATGCTCAGGAAGTCAATCCGCAGGTGCTTGCGGAAAACGGCGTGATAAAAAAGCCGGGCAGTCCGGTAAAAATCCTGGGAAACGGCGAAATCGTAAAAGCCGTTCGCGTATATGCGGATGCTTTCTCCTCATCGGCCAGGGAAAAGATTGAAAAGGCCGGAGGAAGCGCTGTCGTAAGAAAGCCTGATGAACGGAAAACCGCCACCGGAGAGCAATAAATGGCCAACGCCGTCATAAATATCTTTAAAATACCGGAACTCAGGAAGCGGGTTCTTTTCACGCTATTCATACTCGTGGTCTATCGTATTGGCGCGCATATTCCGATACCGGGCATAGATGTAGAGGCCCTTAAATCATACTTTGACCAGGCCGCCAAGAGCCAGGCGGGCGGCTTGCTGGATTTCTTTGACCTGTTTGCCGGCGGGGCGCTCAAGCGTTTTACAATTTTCGCGTTGGGCATTATGCCGTATATATCCGCCTCAATCATCATGCAGCTTCTAACTGTGGTCATCCCCCAGCTCGAGCGTCTGTCAAAGGAAGGGCAGGAAGGGTACAAGAAGATAAACCAGTACACACGGTACGGCACCGTGCTCCTGTGCGCGATCCAGTCCCTCGGACTCACGTTCTGGATGAAATCCATGTCATCCGCGAAGGGAACGGTGGTTCCCAAGGATGCCGGAATCGGGTTTATAATCGTGACGGTGGTGGCCATCACTACCGGCACCTTGGTTCTCATGTGGCTCGGCGAGATGATCACAGAGCGAGGGATAGGGAACGGTATCTCCCTGATCATCTTCGCGGGCATTGTCGTGCGCGTGCCGAACGCCTTCATGGATACCATGAACCGTATCATCTCCCGCAGCGATCCGATCATAGGCGTCATCCTCATCGCGCTTTTCACCATGGTGGTGGCGGCCTCGATCCTGCTCACCCTCGGTACACGAAAAATACCGGTCCAATACGGGAAACGGGTTGTCGGAAGGCGGATGGTCCAAATGACCTCCCAGGCTATTCCACTGAGGGTCAACGCGGCTGGAGTGATACCCATCATCTTCGCCTCATCGGTAATTCTTTTTCCGGCCCAGATCAGCAATATGCTCGGCGGAAGCAAGTATGCCATCCTCACGAAAATGCAGTACTGGCTTTCACCGGGACACGGGGCGTACATGATCATATATGGGCTCCTGGTCGTGTTTTTTTGTTATTTTTATACGGCGATACAGTTCAATCCGGTGGATATCGCTGAAAACCTGAAAAAATACGGCGGGTTCATCCCGGGCATACGTCCGGGGACGAATACGTCGGATTACATCATGAGGATTCTCAACAGGATTACTCTCTCGGGGTCAATCTTTCTCGCCATCATTGCCATAACGCCTGATTTCGTCATCCGAATCTGGCCGGAAGAGGTTTCACCGGAGATGGCTTATCTTTTCGGAGGCACATCGCTCCTCATCATAGTGGGGGTGGCGCTTGATACCCTCAAGCAGATTGAATCGCAGCTTCTCATGCGCCACTACAGCGGCTTTATACGGAAGGGACGAATAAAGGGCCGGTACTAAACCGGCAGAGACACGGGACCGGGGTGACGTTCGCCTTGGGAATTTATATTTACAACAAGGAGCAGATAAAGCATATCGAGGAAGCCTGTTTGATTGCCGCCAGGGTGCTCGACGAGATAGAGAAGGCGGTCGATATCGGCGTTTCCACCTACGACATCGACGAGCTGGCGCGAAGCATGATGCAGAAGTTGGGCGCCCAACCGGCGTTTCTGGGATACAAGGGGTATCCGGCGGCGGTATGCACTTCAATCAACGAGGTTATTATTCACGGCATACCGCACAGGGATGTGAAGCTGAAAAACGGCGATATTATAGGAATCGATATAGGCGTGAGTGTCGACGGGTATTTCGGGGACACGGCGCGCACGTGTGTGGTAGGGTCGGCAAGCGAAAGGGCGAAACGCTTGGTAACTGCGACGAAAGAGTCGCTGTATGCGGGGATAGAACAGTGCGTGGAGGGAAACAGGATATCCGACATCTCTCACGCCGTCGAGCAGCACGTAAAGCGTTCCGGTTTTTCGCCCGTCCGGGAGTTCGTGGGTCATGGGCTTGGGAGAAGCCTCCACGAGGAGCCTTCAATACCTAATTTCGGGGCTCCAGGCACGGGTCCAAGGATCAAGAACGGCATGGTTTTCGCGATCGAGCCAATGATTAACGAGGGCACGCACAAGGTGGAGGTGCTCGAGGACGAATGGACCGTGGTGACAAAGGATAGAAAGCTTTCGGCGCATTTCGAGCATACCGTGTCCATTGTCGAGGGGAAGGCTGAAATCCTGACGCGGGGTCTGAATTTCAATTGAAGTAGAGAAACAGGATGCCAAAAGAAGAACCCATCGAAGTCGAGGGAGTTGTTGTAGAACCGTTGCCGAACGCAATGTTCCGCGTCAAGCTTGAGAACGGGCATCTGGTGCTGGCCCACATTTCAGGCAAGATGCGCATGCACTACATCCGCATATTGCCGGGTGACCGGGTTACCGTTGAACTCTCCCCCTACGACCTGAGCAGGGGGCGTATAACGTACAGGGCCAAGTAGGAAAGGTGCGGCGCATTACCGACAGGCGGGCGTCCGGGGGTTTAAGATGCAGTTAAGGGGTTTTCGATGAAAGTTCGAGTTTCCGTAAAGAAGATGTGCAGCGAGTGCAAGATCATCAAGCGTCACGGCGTCGTCCGGGTCATCTGTTCAAACCCGAGGCACAAGCAGCGACAGAAGAAACGCAACGCGAATAAGCGTAGCGTCTAATATTTTTTTTTCGAGGTCAACATGGCACGTATTTCCGGCGTCGATTTGCCAAGCAGCAAGCGCATTGAGGTGGCGCTGACTTCTATCTATGGGATCGGCCTCCCAACGTCGAAAAAGATCCTCGAAGGAGCGGGTATAAGCCCCGATTCACGGGTGAAAGATTTGACCGACGAGGAAATAAACGTTCTCAGGCACGCAATCGAGAAGAGCCACAAGGTCGAGGGTGATCTGCGCACTGAAATTGCGATGAATATCAAGCGGCTCATGGACATCGGATGCTACCGCGGTATCCGCCACCGCCGCGGCCTTCCGGTACGCGGCCAGAATACTAAAAACAACGCGCGCACGCGGAAGGGCAACCGGAAGCCGCTGTTGAGTAAAAAGAAGAAATAGCGAAGGGGTAATCTCGTGAAGCAGAAAAAAACGAAAAAAAAGGAAAAAAAGAACGTTCCCGTTGGGCGAGCCTTTATCCAGGCCACTTACAACAACACCATAATAACGCTCACTGACATGCAGGGAAACGTCATATCATGGGCCTCGGCGGGCGGCGAGGGATTCAAGGGGTCGAGGAAGTCGACACCGTTCGCGGCGCAGATGGCCGCAAAGGTCGCGGCACAGAAGGCCATCGACGGGGCGGGAGTAAGGAGCGTGGAGGTGATGGTAAAAGGCCCCGGCATAGGCCGTGAAGCCGCCATCCGTTCTCTCTACCAGGCCGGTTTGAATATCACAAAGATTAAAGACGTGACTCCAATTCCGCACAATGGGTGCCGTCCTCCGAAGAGGAGGAGGGTGTGAGCGAAGCGAGGAAATGAGATATGGCGAAATATACCGGTCCATCATGCAAGCTGTGCAGGCGCGAGATGACTCCCCTGATGCTCAAGGGGCAGCGGTGCTTTACCGATAAATGCGCGGTTAAAAAGAGAAAATATCCTCCCGGACCGCCGAAAAAAAGGCGGGGGAAGCTTTCGGAATACGGCGTTCAGCTGAGGGAGAAGCAGAAAATAAGGCGTTCTTACGGCTTGCTTGAGAAACAGTTCAGAAGAATCTTTGAGCAGGCAAGCAGGAGCAAGGGAGTGACCGGAGATAACATGTTTTCGCTCCTGGAGCGCCGTCTGGATAATGTCGTTTACAGGGCGGGATTCGCCTCTTCGCGCATGCAGGCCAGGCAGATAATCCAGCATGGGCATGTTTTGGTGGGCGGCAGAATTGTTGACGTGTCCTCCTTCCGGGTAAGGGAGGGAATGGAAATCGAGGTCCGGGATAATTTCAAGACTAACGCCATGCTTGAGGATTCGATCAAGCTTGCAAAGGCATTGAGCTCAGTCCCCGAGTGGATTGACGTGGATTTTGACAACAGGAAGGGCAAGATTCTGCGGATACCGACGCGGCAGGATATCGCCGCGCCTTTCAATGAACAGCTCGTCATTGAATTGTATTCGAAGTGAGATGCATGCAATTGGCCGCTTCTTTCGCTATCCTGGCGCGTGTGCGAGAAACTGGAGGTAATAATGGCTGTGAAAAGCCTTTTGAAAGGATTCAAGAGACCGAGCAAGATAATCTTCGAGCACGATGAACTGCAGAAGCAGTACGGGCGTTTCATCGCGGAGCCCTTTGAAAAGGGATACGGTCTGACTGTCGGGAACAGCCTTCGAAGGGTCCTTTTGTCGTCTATTGAAGGTACGGCGATAACGGCCATTAAAATAGAGGGAGTGCCCCACGAGTTTTTTACGATTGAAGGCATATACGAGGATGTGACCAGAATTATCCTGAATTTGAAAAAAATGAGAATGAAATACCATGGTGAGCTTCCCAAAGTGCTGCACGTGGTAAAAGAGGGGCCCGGGGAACTCACGGCGGCCGACTTTAACATCGACGCGGACGTTGAGATAATGAATCCTGAGCTGAAGATTGCCACCCTGAATGAGGAGGGCAAGGTCGACTTGGAGGTTCAGGTGGAAAAGGGGAGGGGGTACGTGCCTGCCGAGCTGAACAAGAGCAACACGGAGACCATCGGTGTCATACCGATAGACGCGATCTTTTCGCCGGTCAGAAAAGTGAACGTGAAAGTCGAAGACACGCGGGTTGGGCAGAGGACGGACTATGACAAGCTGACCCTGGAGATATGGACAGACGGTTCGATTTCCCCCGATGATGCGCTCGCCCAGGCCGCGAAGATAATCAAGGATCACATGACTATTTTCATCAACTTCGAGGAAGAGGTTGAGGAAGAGGCCGAGGTGGTCGATGAGAGCCTCGAAAAAATCAAGAGCATTCTTTCGAAGTCCATCGACGAACTCGAACTCTCGGTGAGGAGCTATAATACGCTGAAGAGCCTTGACATAAACGACCTGGAAAGCCTGGTGCGAAAGACCGAGGAAGAGTTGAGGAAGTCGAAGCATTTCAGCGAACAGACGCTCAAGGAGGCCAGGGGCAAGCTTGAGTCGCTGCACCTGAGCCTCGGCTTAAAGGAGTGAGCAAGGGGTGACGCTATGAGACATGGCAGAAGTGTTAAACAGCTGGGAAGAACGCACGCCCATCGCAAGGCGATGTTTTCAAATATGGTGACCTCGCTTTTCATGGAAGAGAGGATCGTTACCACCCGCGAGAAGGGAAAGGAATTGAAGAGGATCTCGGAGAAACTCATCACCCGCGCGAAAGGCAATCTCGATCTGCCCGATGATGAAAAGGGAAAGAAGCTCCACAATAAGAGAATGGTGATGCGTGTCGTGAAGGACAGGGACGCGTTGAAGAAGCTCTTTGATGATATAGCCGCCCGGTTCAAGGGAAGAAGCGGAGGCTACACGAGGCTTTACCTTCTCGGCAACAGGGCCGGTGACGCGGCGGAGATGGCCATAGTGGAACTGGTGGAGAGAAAAGTGGAGCCGGCGAAAAACACCCAGGGAAAAGAAAAGGAAAAGCCTAAAGAAAAGGATAAACCAAAAGAAAAGGGCAAGGAAAAGGAAAAAACGAAAAAGAAAGTGAAATAGCTGTCATGTGATTTCCGCCCGATCGCGCCCCGCCTGGTACCGCGTCATTGGGCAGTCCGATAGCGGCCCGTGAGGCGCTCTTTTTCAATGGCATGAATGAGCTTGAGATTGTCGTTCGCATCCACCTTGTACTCCTCGGGTATCCGGTCATCAAAAATGGGATCAAGCGCGGCACCGGTAAGATTGTATTTTCTCAGGATGTCGCCCACCTGGTTGGACTTGACGAGCTTGTGAATTTCTATCCCGTATTGCTTCGCGAGACGGCAGTCGGAAATGGCCTTTTGGTGCCTTTCAATCATGTAGTCAAGGTTTGATGACGTTTTGTTCTTTTTATTTTTAATTATTTTCAGATCCTCTTCCTTGAGGGTGTTTTTCGCCTCTTCGAGCTTTTTGTACCCGCGGTGTATGTACCTTTCGATTGTCTCACGGTCATGAAAAAAATGGTATTCTTCCTCCTTGTAAGGTTTTATGTCCTCGACGGGGTTGAAGGGTTTCTTGAAATAGTGCAGGATGCCGCCCTTCTTGGTATACTTGATAATGATGTCAAAAGAGGCTTTTTGGGTGGAATCGAGGATGTTTTTGGTTCTCTCGATGTACATCCCCGACACTGCCTCTAAAAGCGTCACCAACCGCTCCTTAACGTTATAGAATTTCTGGTGTGACGACGCATAGTTCTGCGCGTAAAATTCCTCCGAGGCGCTGATGAACTGGGCCCTGATCTCCTCGTGCTGGGTCTTGAGTTCCGGTGTCCCGAAATTCTCGATAATGACCCGCATTTCCCTGAGGGTATCCAGCGTGAAGATGTAATCCTCCTGTGATTTTACCGCCGCGGACACGGCGAATACACCGGTGGAATACATGAGCATGGATATTATTAACACGGTCCGAAGAGGAATTGATTTCTTTCGGCGCATCATTGACCTCGGTAGGCAGTTATTCATTAATATATCGTCAAAATGTGAAACCCGCTTTATCATTTATTGGAATTCCTGAAAAGCGATGGTATCATTGTCCAGTATGGGGTTTGTTGAGATAAGCATTGCTGATATATTAAGGCGGTCCGGTCAAAATTGTTGTTGCATATTTTTCTTCGGTCGCCCCTGATTCATCCAGCGCGAGGGTATCGCCTTAACCGGCGGCGACTCGTGCGATGTTTTGACGGTACAGGTGCAGGGAGATGTCGGGAAGAAGGTGCAATAAGCGGCCGCGTTCAATCCATGAATAAAGTAAAATGCCCGCATGATTGAAGATAAGAAAATATCCTTCAGGCTCAAGGACTTCACCAAGTGTCCTGCCTGCGGCACGGAATTTCACAGAGAGGAGATGCTTACCGGCGGCGGGAGGCTGATCGCGGGCAAGCTCACCGAAGAATTGAGGCGCCTCTTCGAAAAAAACGTGAAGTTCGGCCTTGTCTACCCACTGGCGTACCTGGTGACCGTGTGTCCAGGGTGCCTTTACAGCGCCTACCCCAGGGATTTCGGGGAAATAGTCCCCGCGGAGATAGAGAAAGTAACCGCGACCACACAGGCGCGGAAGAAATCAATACAGAAGTTTTTCGGAGACCTGAACTTCGAGAATAACCGCGACCTGAAGCTCGGGGCCGCCTCCTACCTTCTCGCCGTGGACTGCTATACCTTCCGCGGCAGGAACGTGGCGCCAACTTTTAAAAAGGCGGTGTCTTCGATCCGGGCCGCCTGGCTCTTCGGCGATCTCGCGAAAGAAATTCCCAATGGGCCGTATAAAAAGATATCGGATTTCTTTTACCAGAAATCGTACCAGTTCTATTTCCAGGTGCTGGAGCTGGTACAGAGCGGCGGCGAGCCGATGGATGCCGCCGGAAATATCGGCCCAGACTACGACAAAAACTGGGGATACGAGGGGATACTCTACATGTGCGCCATACTGACCCTCAAGGTTGGTATTCTCGAGCCCGACATGAACAAGCGCATCGAAAACTTTGAGAAAACAAAACGCTATCTGAGCAGGCTTTTCGGGTCGGGGAAAGCCTCCAAGTCGAAGCCGGGCGCGCTCATCGACATGACCCGCGACCTTTACGACAGGATGAGCCAAATGCTGGAGGGATGGAAGCAGGAGACCGGGCAGCCGGGCGCAGAATAGCCCTTCTCATTCAATATGACGGCATGCTCTATAACGGCTGGCAGGTTCAAAACGGCGGCAGAACCGTCCAGGGCGAGATCGAGCGCGCCGTTGAAGTATTGACGAAGGAGAGGGTCAGACTGACGGCCTCCGGCCGCACCGATGCGGGGGTGCATGCCTGTGGGCAGGTGGCTCATTTCGATCTGCGAAAGGAAATTGACCTGGACAGGCTCTGCATCGGCGTCAACGGCATTCTCCCCAGGGACATCTCCATACTGAATGCTTACCGCGTGCCCGATGAATTTCATGCCCGCTACAGCGCGTCCGCGCGGGAATATACATACCTCATATACAACGATCACCAGCGCAGCCCTTTCATGATGCACCGGGCGCTCTGGGTAAACCGGCCGTTAGAGACTGACTACCTGCGCCTGGCGCTCGGCCATCTCGTGGGGGAGATGGATTACGCTTCATTCTGCAAAAAGGCCTCGGCCTGGGCAGGCACGGTGAGGAGGATCGATTCGATAGAGGTCGGGCGGTCGGAATCTCTGGTAGCGGTCACCATAAAGGGAACCGCGTTCCTGCATCACATGGTGCGCATCATCATGGGGACCGTGATCGGGATGCATACGGCGGGGCGCGACCCGTCGCACATGCTGACCGTCATAGCGAAAAGGGACCGGGCCGCGGGGGGCGTTACAGCGCCGCCGTACGGCCTCTACCTGCGAAAAATTCATTACGAGCCGCCGCTTTCCTCCCGGGATGCCGCGTTCCGATTATTTAATTGACATTAAAAGTCTTATTTCGGATATTACCACAGCCGTGACGGTCAGGCGCACCGTAACCTTTTACACCGTGCATGCACAGAGTACAGTGCTTTCCCGACAACTCCCATGAAGCTAATTAAAACAAGCGCGCTCCTCATCCTCACGCTGCTGCTCGTCCCGAGCGGAATGTACGCGCAGCGCAGGGGAACATCGGACTATTTCCTGCGCCCCCAGATGGGCCTATGGTTCGGCCCGGTCACGCCGATGGGCACGACGGGCGAGGTCGTGGATACGAGCCTCGGGGGAGGGCTCTTCTTTCGCTACAACACGCCCTTCAAGCCGCTCAAGATTGGCCTCGACGGCTCCTACCAGCAGTTCGACTCCAAGGGGGTCAACGAGCTCATCCTGTGGCCCGTGTACGGCAGCTTCCTCTTTCGCATCCCCCTGCGTTTCGCCATCATCTTCCAGCTGAAAGCCGGCGCGGGAGCGAGCTACGTGCAAGTGGAGCCGGACGGCTTTCACCAGTGGGACCCCACGGGTATGCTGGGTTTCGAGGGCTCATTCCCCGCCGGGAAATATGTGAACATCGGCCTTCGCATCGATTATCTCTATATCTACGAGGGGTATATCGAGGGCGCGAAGAGAGACGGTCACGTGCTGAACACGGGAGTCACGCTTTATTTCAACGTGGGTAAATGATGAAAAGGTCTTTTGTGAAATCCCGGCTTTCGCTGGCGGCCATCGCCGCTGCGCTGCTTCTGTTCTCCTGCGGCGACAAGCCGCTCTTCGACGAGCTGGCCACGAACAGGCTCAGGGTGGTCATCAAGGGGACGTTCGAGTCGAACAGTCCGCGGCCGTGGAGCTTGCCGGCGAATCCCAACATCAGGCCGGACATGGAAGATTTCTCGGTCAATGATCTCATTGGTCCTTTGGAAGACACTGACCTTCCATCGGTTTTTTACCTTGATCTTGCCGAGCTGCAGCTGGACAAAAAACGATTCGCCAACTACCGCCAGGTCTTTACGTTACCCCTGACCGATACGGAGCCCTTCTTCAACGGGACCGGCATGGTGCTGCGAAACGACGATCCGCCCACCGAATCCTATTCCAGCGTGCGGGTTTTTATCCGGAAGATGATATTCAACAACGCCACGAAGTACTACCAGGACACAACCTCCTGGCCGAACTGGATTTTCGACGGCAACGCCGAGACTATATTTAACGAAAAGGAAATCCAGGGCTTCAATTTCAACTCGCTGCAGGTGAACAGCTACTACGACAGCCTGCTGCTGCAGGCCGGCGACATCAACCGCGTCTTTCCGATCAAGGTCCCCATCGAAGGCGGATTAGCCTATGACCCGGACGAGCCCGAGACGGTGCTGGAGATACGGCTGGTGGTAAAGAACTTCGTTAAGAAATACGAGGGCGACTACTACGACGAGGAGTCCCGGCACGCCCTGTACCACTTTTACGGCCTCTCGGACTGGCTTAACGACGTGCAGGCCGATGAGAACACCCTGGGCGGGAACCTGCACGCCGCGGCCCGGGTGTACGTGCCGGGAGAGACCGCCACGATCAGCGGGACGGCCCCTGCAGGCTACGTAATAGCCATCCCGGCCGACAAGGACATATCCGACTATTTTATCCCGGCGGGGGATCGAACAAGGCCAGAATATAGTATTGTTGATCCCACGGAACTCTACAAGCAGCCGAGGGAGCCCTTTCTGCCGGTGGACACGATCGAATCGGTCCTGGATTACTATCTGAAAGCCGAGCAGTATAAGAGTGAATACAACCTGTTCGTCAACGGCGTGGACGATAGTGGAACGATGGGAGGAGATACAGACGGCTTTGACTATGATTCCGAGTGGACGGCCTACGAGGGTCGCGTGGGAGTGTTCAGGATTCCTCCTCTGGTAACGTGGAGCGATGGGAGCTTTACGCTCCAAAACATCCCCCTTGGGAGCTCGCTTGATATATATACCGTGCCTGGAGGCGTGCCATATGGTGAACTTCCGGATGACACCGATTGTACATTCGAGGAGACAATTACTGTAAATGGGGATGTGACGGGTAAATCGTATTAAGATTAATTTTTTAAGCAAGGTGTTCCTGGATACCAGGGCGCGAAACGAGAAATCTTTTAATAGGATCATAGGCTGAATATGGCTGAGATCGTATTATACGGTTATCCGGCATATTACATGGACGGCAGGGTGACATTGTTTACGTTTTTTATTTTCAAATTATTTAGGCTGTAATTCGATTATGCAGGAGAGTAGCTGAATTCGTGTTTGTGAGCTGATTAAATGTGTCATGGCTTTAGGTGAATTATTAATGTCTGATTTAAAGATAATAGTCCAGAAGTACGGCGGCACCTCGGTGGGTACGCCGGAGCGCATCAAGGCGGTGGCCGGGCGCATACGGCGATACGTGGCCGAGGGCCACGCCGTGGTCGTGGTCGTGTCGGCCATGGGAAAGTCCACCGACTCCCTCATCGCGCTTGCCGGCGAGATAACGCCCAATCCCAGCCGGCGGGAGATGGACATGCTGCTGGCCACGGGGGAGCAGGTTTCGATCGCGCTCCTGGCCATGGCGCTGCACGAGATCGGCGTGGACGCGATTTCGTACACGGGAACGCAGGTGCGAGTGGTAACCGACGGGAATTTTTCAAACGCGAGGATCCAGAGCATTTCCACGGAGCGCATTCTCGCGTCGCTCCGAGATAACAAGGTGGTCATCGTGGCGGGGTTCCAGGGGATCGACGAGGACGAGAATATCACCACCCTGGGGCGGGGCGGGTCCGACACATCGGCGGTGGCGCTGGCGGCGGTCCTGGGGACGCGCGACTGCGAGATATATACGGACGTGGACGGCGTCTACACGGCCGACCCGCGCGTCGTCTCCGGCCCGAAAAAGCTCAAGGAGATCAGCTACGACGAGATGCTGGAGCTGGCGCGGCTGGGGGCCAAGGTGCTTCACTCGCGGTCGGTGGAGTTCGCCAACAAGTACAACATACGGCTCCACGTGCGGTCAAGCTTCAACGACAGCGAGGGGACCATCGTGATGTCCAGGGAGGAGATGATGGAAAAATTCGTTATCAGCGGCGTGACCGCGAAGACCGATGAGGCGAAGATCACCATCCGGGATATTCCAGACCGGCCGGGCATCGCGGCGACGCTGTTCGGGAAGCTGGGGGAGAACAAGATCTACGTCAACATGATCGTGCAGTCCACCGGCCACGACGGGATCGCTTCCATATCCCTTACCGTTCTGAAAAGCGATCTCACAAAGGCGATCGGGATATGCGAGGGCCTCAGGGAGGAGCTCGGCGGCAGCTCCGTCGACCATAAGGAAAACATCGGCATCGTGTCGGCCGTGGGCGTGGGCATGATCTCATCGTACGGGGTCGCGGCGCGCATGTTCGGGGTGCTTTCCCGCCACGGCATCAACATCGAGATGATATCCACCTCGGAGATCGGCATCTCCTGCGTGATCGACAGCAAGTACGCCGAGCTGGCCGCGAAGGTGATTCACGCGGAATTCCTGGGATGAGCATGACGCGGGTCGGCATCCTTTACGGGGGAAGGTCAGGCGAGCACGAGGTCTCACTCTGCTCGGCGGCGTCGGTGGCGGCGGCCCTGGACAGGGACAAGTACGAGGTCATTGCCATAGGGATAGCCAGGGATGGAAAATGGCACGTGCAGGAAAGCCCCGAAATCGCGCCTGACAAGGATTTCGGGAGCGTGCTCACCCTGCGGAACACCGGGTCCTGGCTTGTGAGCGCCTCGGGCGACCGGAACCGGCTCAGCATGTACCGCCTCGAGGATAAGCGGCACATCGAGGTGGATGTCGTCTTCCCGGTGCTCCACGGCACCTTCGGCGAGGACGGCACCGTCCAGGGGCTCCTGGAGCTTGCCATGGTGCCGTACGTGGGCGCCGACGTGCTGGGCTCGGCCGTCGGCATGGACAAGGTGATAACCAAGAGACTTCTCGCCGAGGCGAGCATCCCGGTTGTGTCCTACGTGGCTTTTACCAGGGAGTCGTGGGAACGGGACCAGGCGTCTCTCGCGGAGTCGGCGGTGTCGCGGCTCGGCATGCCGGTCTTCGTAAAACCGGCCTGTACCGGCTCATCGGTCGGCATCACGAAGGTAAAAACGCGGGAGGCCCTTCCCGCGGCCGTCGTGGCGGCATTCGCCTTTGACACGAGGGCGATAATAGAGCAGGCAATAGACTGCAGGGAGATCGAGTGTTCGGTGCTGGGAAACGAGGACCCCAGCGCCTCTGTGCTGGGCGAGATAATCCCCCGGCACGAATTCTACTCCTACGAGGCGAAATACATCGATCCCGACGGAGCGCGGCTGGTCATACCTGCGGACCTCGATAGTAGGCTTTCGGAAGCCATACGCAGCGATGCGGTAAAGGGATACAAAGCCCTGGCATGCAGCGGAATGGCCCGCGTGGATTTCTTTCTGGAGCGGCACTCACGTAATTTTTACCTCAATGAGATAAACACGATTCCCGGCTTTACCTCGATCAGCATGTACCCGAAGCTCTGGGAGGCCACCGGCGTGTCCTACGGAGAGCTCCTGGACAGGCTGATACAGCTGGCCCTCGACCGGCATAGGAGAAAGCTGCAGATAAAGACGGAGCTTTCGTGACAGCCGTGCCGGCACTCGGGCCTTCGCCAATAATCCACTATCCCGCGCGCCACTGCAGCCAATGACGAACCCGGAAACGAAACGGTACTCGGCGGTGCTTTTCGACATGGACGGCGTGATAGTGGATTCAATGCCGTGCCACGCGGGGGCATGGATAGAGGTCTTCAAGGAGCACGGGCTTGTGCTCACCACCGAGGACATCTATAAGAGGGAAGGAATGTCCGGCCTGGACTCCATAAAGGACATATTCGTGGAGAAAGGATATCCCGTTCCCGCCGTGGAGGACCTTCGGCGGCTCCAGGAGAAGAAACATGTGCTTTTCGAGAGGCACAGGGTGGAGGTCTTTCCTTTCGTGAGGGACATGCTTGAAACCCTCACGCTTGAAAATATTTCAGTCGGCCTGGTCACGGGGTCGCTTCGCCGCTCGGTGAGGCATGTCCTGCCGCTTCACTTGGAAAAGTTTTTCAGCGTTATTATCACCGTGGAAGACATCGTGCGCGGGAAGCCAAGCCCTGAGCCCTATCTGAAGGCCCTGGAGGCGCTTGCCGTGAACGGAAAGGCTGCACTGGCCGTGGAGAACGCGCCGCTGGGCATACGCGCGGCTAAACGCGCGGGAATTGACTGTTTTGCCCTGGAGACCACCCTTGCCGCGTCATATCTCGGTGAGGCTGATGAGATATTTCCCGACCACCAGTCGCTGCTTCATCGTTTCCAGTCGGTTTACCGGGAGGATGTGTAGGGGACCCGTCGGCCTTTTTTTATTGACAGGGACCTTTCTGCGTTATAACTCTGTTGCTGACGCGTCTTTGGGTATGCGTTGAGGACCGGGGCCGCCTGGCGGCCGTTTGTTCACTACTGCGTGCAAAGGATCATGTATGAACCTCGCGTGGATCCCTAATTCCCTCACCATGGGAAACCTGTTGTGCGGTTTCATCTCGGTGATATTTTCCAGCCACGGGTCGTCCCAGGGTTACCTGATCGCTGCGCTCCTCATCCTGGGGGCGGCCCTGCTCGACGGGCTCGACGGACCGGTGGCCCGCGCCCTCAAGGTGGAGAGCGAGCTCGGAAAGGAGCTCGATTCGCTTGCCGATTGCGTGACCTTCGGCGTTGCGCCGGGATATCTCGCTTACAAGGCGTATCTCGCGGGGCTCATGGTCCCCGTTTTCGGAAGACCCATTGATTTCGGTATCTTTGTCGCCTCGATCTTCCCGATATGCGCCGCCTACCGGCTGGCGAGGTTCAACGTCAACCACGCGCCCGACAGCTTCCGAGGGCTTCCCTCCCCGGTCGCGGGAATAATCATAGCCCTCATACCACTCTGTTCCCGCAATGTCGAGATTCCCAGGCTGGTGTTCGCCCTTTGCTTTTCGCTGGTGGGGCTCCTCATGGTCTCCACGTTCAAATACAGCAAACCCCAGGCCAGCTCCATCAAAAGGTTCATGGGCATCAAACTTCTCTTCTTCATCCTGCTGCTCGTGCTGCTCGTGCTGCTTTTAAAAGAGTGGGCGGTGTTTGTCGTAATCTCGCTTTACATCCTGTCCGGCATACTCAGCTTCATCATCCAGTTC
Source organism: uncultured Spirochaetota bacterium (assembly GCA_963762305.1). Lineage (GTDB taxonomy): Bacteria > Spirochaetota > UBA4802 > UBA4802 > UBA5368 > CAVXKM01. The sequence continues at coordinate 253,867 of CAVXKM010000001.1, forward strand.
ATCCAGGACCACAGGTATTGACGGCGGATTTCACCCATTATGGCGGGGACGGCCTGCCCAGGATGGTCGATGTGTCGGGCAAGCGGGCGACCTTGCGCACGGCGAGGGCCGGCGGTTTTGTGCTGATGCGAAAGGAGACCCTGGACCTCGTCCGGCGGCGGCTGCTACCGAAGGGGAACCTCTTTGAAATCGCCCGGATTGCGGGGATAACCGCGGCAAAGAGGACCGCTGACCTCATCCCGCTGTGCCATCCGCTGCAGGTGCACCATGTCGACATCTCGGTTGCCGTTGACCAGGAGAGGAGCGGCATACGCATCGAGTCGGTTGTGAAACTGGAGGGAAAAACGGGCGCGGAGATGGAGGCGCTGACGGCGGTCTCGGTGGCGGCCTTGACCGTGTACGACATGTGCAAGGCCGTGGATAAAACCATGGCGATCGGTGAGATCCGGCTTATCGAGAAGCGGGGCGGGAAGAGCGACAGCGGCGTATGATAGGACAACACCTGGAAAACGACTACCTGGTCCTCGAGCTGGATAACCGGTTTATCCTCAACAACGGTTCCCTTTATGACCAGCTTCTCTCCTCGATCAGCCAATATAATAAAAAAAAGATCATCCTCGATTTCTCCCGGGTCACGACGATAGACGAATGGAGCTTGAAGACGCTGCTCAAACTGGTCGACCAGCGGTCGTCAAGGGGATATTCCTTTTCCCTCCGGGGTCCGGCAAAATCCATCCTTAAAAAGCTCGTCAATATGGAAATAACGGACAAAATACGGGTCCTCGTTGAGAATAAACCGGGATTGTCGGGGAATATAGAAGAAAAAGTTTAAGTGGTAAAAAGCGGTTAAATCGTTAAATAATCCTCCTTAAAAACAGATATAACCTAAAAAAATAAGAAAATAGAGTTGAAAAAAGTAAGGGCTTTATATATATTGTTATTAGCACTCAACATAGAGAGTGCTAATAAGATTTTAGGCGATAGGGCCGTTTTTATTTAACACTTTTCTTCGAACTGTACAATATCCACGGTGAACTAACCCTGTCCCTCGTCTCCATTATTTTTGGCAGGCGGGAGGAACGTATCGGAATAGAGCGCCTGGTGAGTATTAAAAACGGTAAACCGAACCAATTTTAATCAACACTAAAAAGGAGGCGTCAAGTGGCTATAAAACCTTTAGGTGACCGTGTCCTCATCGAGGTGATGGACGAAGATTTGCAAAAGGAGGGCTCCCTGTATATCCCCGACACGGCCAAGGAAAAACCTCAGCAGGGAAAGGTCGTATCGGTCGGAAAGGGCCGGTATGAGGACGGGAAGTGGATACCCCTGGACGTGAAAGCGGGTGATGTGGTGCTTTATGGCAAATACGCAGGCACCGAAGTGAAGCATGGGGGAAAGGAGTACCTCATCGTCAGAGAAACCGATGTTCTGGCAATTCTAGAGTAAGAAGGAAGGTTAATAATTATGGCAGCGAAACTGTTGAAGTACAATGAAGATGCTCGACGCGCGATTCTGGAAGGGGTCAACAAGCTCAACGACGCCGTGAAGGTGACGCTGGGCCCCAGGGGCAGAAACGTGGTGCTGGACAAGAAATTCGGTTCTCCGTCAATTACCAAGGACGGCGTTACCGTCGCCAAGGAAATTGAGTTGGAGGATCCTTTCGAGAACATGGGAGCGCAGATGGTGAAAGAGGTGGCGACAAAGACCAATGACATCGCCGGCGACGGAACCACGACGGCCACCATACTCGCGGCGGCAATATACCGTGAAGCGCTCAAGAATGTCACTGCCGGGGCCAACCCCATGACCCTGAAGCGGGGGATGGACAAGGCGGTCGAGAGCACCGTGAAGTTCATCGCGGACATTTCAAACGAGATCAAAGACAAAAAGGAGATTGCCCAGGTGGCGGCCATCTCCGCGAACAACGACATGGAGATCGGTGACCTGATAGCCGAGGCGATGGAGAAGGTCGGCAAGGACGGAGTCATCACCGTGGAAGAGGCCAAATCCATCGACACGCACCTTGAGGTAGTGGAAGGCATGCAGTTCGACCGCGGGTACATATCTCCGTATATGATCAATAACCCGGAAACAATGGAGGCCGTGCTGGAAGACGCCTACATCCTGATCCACGACAAGAAGGTCTCCACCATGAAAGACCTGCTCCCGGTTTTAGAGAAGGTGGCCCAGTCAGGCAAGCCGCTCCTCATCATCGCAGAGGAGGTTGAAGGCGAGGCGCTGGCCACGATCGTGGTGAATACCCTCCGCAAGACCATAAGCTGCATCGCGGTCAAGGCTCCCGGGTTTGGCGACAGGAGAAAGGCGATGCTTGAGGACATAGCGGTCATCACTAAGGGTCAGGTCATTTCAGAGGACCTGGGCCTCAAACTCGAAAACACCACGCTGAACATGCTCGGCAGGGCCAAGAAAATAATCGTCGACAAGGAGAACACCACTCTCATCGAGGGCGGCGGCGACCAGAAGGAAGTCCAGGGCAGGATCAGCCAGATAAAGAAGCAGATCGAAGACACCACCTCCGATTACGACAAGGAGAAGCTGCAGGAAAGGCTCGCGAAGCTCGCCGGCGGCGTCGCCGTCATCAACGTCGGCGCGGCCACCGAGGTAGAGCTGAAGGAGAAGAAGCACCGCGTGGAAGACGCCCTTTCGGCAACCCGTGCGGCGGTGGAGGAGGGAGTCGTTCACGGCGGTGGTCTTGCCCTCCTGTATGCCCAGAAGAGCTTGGCCGAGCTGGCGAAGAAGCTTCAGGGCGATGAGCGCATAGGCGCCGAGATCATCATCAAGGCCGTAGAAGAGCCAATGAGGTGGATCGCATACAACGCAGGCGTTGAAGGCTCCGTGATAGTGGAGAAGGCGAAGACCGAGAAACAGGGCATAGGGTTCAATGCATCGACGATGGTGTGGGAAGACCTGACGAAGGCCGGCATCATCGATCCCGCGAAGGTGGTGCGTTCCGCGCTGCAGAACGCCTCATCCGTTGCGGGGATGCTCGCCACCACCGAGGTGCTCGTAACCGAAAAACCGGAAGAGAAAAGCCAGATGCCGGCCATGCCTCCCGGAGGTATGGGCGGAATGTATTAAAAGGAGATCCGGGTCTATCCGAGGGGCGCCTTCAGCAGGGCGCCCCTTTTTATTTTCCGGTATACTTTTTATCGCAGTTTGGAAGCTCGCGCGCAAGGGAAACACGGATGGATCGGGGGTTTGCCGTCCGCCTAAACTATCCGTCATCGGCCGGCTTCGATTTATTTAAAATTCAGGATGTTCCGGATCCTGTAGGGAGTTTTGTCCTGGGATTCGTGATAGATCCTGATCGATATTTCTGCCAGCAAACCCAGCAGGATGAACATGAAGGAAAGGATGATCAGCATCACCGTCAGGAGAAGCAGGGGATTGCGGATCATGGAGTGGTGCAGGTAAATCTTCATCGTGAGGAGGGTGATCCCGCTTATGATGCTGCACCCGAACAGGAAGATCCCGATCCCTCCGAAAACATAGATGGGCTTTGTCGCGTAGGAGCCCATGAACTTGACGGTAAAAAGGTCAAGGATCACCTTGAACGTCCGGACCATGCCGTATTTTGATGTTCCGAAACGGCGCGGGTTATGGTTCACTGGTATTTCCCCTATATTCGCGCCCACCCAGGATGCGTGAATGGGAATGAAGCGGTGCATCTCGCCGTACAGCTTCACATGGCGTATAACCTCGCCTCTGTAGGCCTTCAGCGAACAGCCCAGGTCGTGGAGATTGATCCCGCTCACCCGCGATATGAGCCAGTTGGCGATCCGGGAAGGTACTTTCCTCGTGAGGAGGGGATCCTTGCGGTCCTTTCTCCACCCGCTCACCACATCATATCCCTCCTCGATCTTGTCAAGGAGCCTTTTGATGTCGGCGGGATCATTCTGGAGATCCGCGTCCATGAAGACGATGATCTCCCCCCGTGAATGCTCGATGCCCGCCGCCATGGCGGCGGTCTGCCCGAAATTTCTCCGGAACTGGATCACTTTGACGTTCCTGTCCTTCCTGGAAATACCCTTCAAGATTTCAAAAGACCCGTCGGTGCTCCCGTCATCGACAAAGATGATTTCATAACGGACGCCCAGGGCGATGAGGGCCTTGATCAATTCCATGTACTGGGCGGCTATATTCTGTTCTTCGTTGTAGAGAGGGAGGATGACCGAAAGGTAGATGCGCGATTTCCTCTTTTTATTTTTTGCTGGGCTCATTTTTCACTCCGATCGTTAAACGTTTCTGAGAAAAACCCGGCGGCGTACGGCGCCTCCTTCCGCTTTTCCGGCCTGCGCCGATTAAATCTATCTGGCGGGGGAATTCCTTTTTTTAGCCGAGAATCGATGAGCGCGTCCGGTACGTCTTTGTGTCATGACAAACGTGACAGTGAAAAGGAGATTGGGCAAATCTTTTTTACATGCAGACGGTGATTTAAATGCCGGTTAAAATACGCGACATGCACGAAAAACTTGTTGATTCTGGTCAGAGTGGCGTTCTCACTGTTGCTTGGTGTGGAATCCCCAGGTAAATTGCATGATTGGAAGGGGAGCTGCGCATCCAGACCGGGGTAAGGGTATCGCAGAAAAATGCATGATGCCGGGCTGAGCCACATGACGGAGCCGTTGAGGGAGATGCTTGGCGATGCCGGTTTTTTCCTCAGGGGGTACAGGGAGCGGCATGGCGTAAAGCTTGCCGCCCTGGTGTGCGACATCCTTCCACAAGAGGTGCTCCTCGCGTTCGGAACGCTCCCCCTGCGCGTGCCGGTCCTCGGGAAGCCGGACGCGTGCGCGTGCGGTCACGCCTCACTCGAGGAGCGCCTGGACGGGATGGAAACGGCCTACGACTGTATCATAATCCCCGGCAACTGTCCGGCCGGTCGCACAGGGATCCGCGATACCCTTCCCGTCTATAATTTCTGCGTCCCCGGCGGATATGGCGAGGAGTTCGCCATCCAGCTTCATAAGGCGCTGGACGACCTTCTCAGGGCCATGGGAGCGGGATCGATAGCAGATATACGCGCCGACGCCTTGAGGGAGGCGGCGGAGCTGTACAACACCCTGAGGCGACTTGTGCGGGGCATCGCGTCAATGCGCGCACAGAAGCCCCGCTTGCTTTCCCAGGGGGACCTTTTCTTGATATTCGAGGCAGCGGCCGCGCTCCCGCCTGAAATGCTCATCGAGCACCTGTCGGCGATACTCGACGCGCTGAACGCTGTCGAAGGCCACGATTCCGAGGAGCCGCGGGTAAAAGTGCTGGCGGCAGGCGGCGTTCTTAGCGATGCGGGCCCTTTACAGGAATTCGAGCGCGCGGGCTGTCTGGTCGTGGAGGATGATTTCTGCAACGGCAGGCGGCAGTTTGACCTTTCACACAACGCGCCTTCGCCCGGCTTGTATTATGAAATACTGGACGCCTTTTCGTACAGGCCCTTCTGCCCGGCGCAGCGGAATGTCGAGGAGAGATTCGAGCTGTTCTACAAGCTGTTGCGGATCCACGGCATTGACCTGGTAGTCTTCCTGGAGGATACGATGTGCGAGCATGCGCTGAAGCAGATGGGTCTTCTCCGGATCAGGCTCATGCGGGCCGGGATAGACCCGGTGGTCACCGCCACGGGGCGCGCCTTCGACGATCTCAGGTCCTACCTGGAGGCCGTGCAGTGAAAACGCCCCATCGCGGCGGTTCAGTGGAGTGGACTATTTGACAAGGTCTATATAATCAGCGGTGATATCGAAGGCTTCCTTGAGAAACAGGTCGTTCTTGAGGTCGATGAGTTTTTCCCCATCCTCCTTTTCACGCTGTCTCTCGATGTCCTCCATGCGGTGTTTTTCAATAACCGACTCCTCCTTCAGGCTGATTTCCTTGCTCTGCAGCTTGGTCCTGAGGGAGAGGATCTTTTCCGCCAGCCCGGCGTACTCCTTGCTGTTTGCGATGCGAGCGGAGGAATTCCTCCTGAGCGTGCCGACGACACCCTCCGTCACGTAGTTCCTGTAAGGGATGAAGGTTTCACTGCGTATCCTTTCCCATTTGATGGGGTATCTGAGCCTGTCTTCGCCGATTTCCCAGACGGAGCTGATGTCAGGAACGAGGATGTCCGGAAGGATTCCGCTCAGCTGATTCGAGGTGCCGCCGGGCTGGTAGAAAAGCGCGGTGGTGATTTTAACAGCGCCCTTCTTTGCCGGCAGGGGGTTGTACGTCTGGACCGAGCCTTTGCCGAAGGTGGGGCCTGGTCCGAGGAGGATGCCGCGGCGGTAGTCCTTGATGGCGCCGGCAAAGATTTCCGACGCGCTGGCGCTGAATTTGTCGACGAGTACTACCAGCGGCCCGTCATAGTAGATTCCCGGGTCTTCGTCGCTCATCACCTCGGTCCTGTTGTCGCCGTCCTTTATCTTCACGACAGGCCCCTGGTCGATGAAGAGACCGGCGAGATCCACCGCCTCGGTGAGGGCACCCCCGGGATTGCCGCGCAGGTCCAGCACCATGCCGTCTATGCGAAGGCTTTTCATCTTGTTTATCTGCAGTATCATGTCGCGCGAGGAACTCTTGGCCTTGGGGTCATTTCTCTGCACCGCGTCGAAATCGAGATAGAAAGACGGCAGCTTTACATACCCGATCGTGATCGCGGAGCCCTGCCGCTTCACCCTGTGCACGTCTGATTTGGCGGCCCGGTCTTCCAGCTTGATTTCCTCCCTGACTATGGGAATAACCATGCGAACCTGCTTGTTATTTTCCCCGGTCTTCCGGAGTATGCTGAGCTTTACCACCTTCCCGGTCTTGCCCCGTATGAGCTTGACCACTTCGCGCAAGTCCCAGTCGATGACGTCCACGGACTCGTCTTCTCCCTGGGCAACCGCCACGATCTCGTCGTTGGGCCTTAATTGCATCTCGGCGGGCAGCTTGGCCGCGGCGCCCCCGGGTATGATGGATTCGACAATGACGAAGCCGTCCTCCGAGCGAAGCAGAACGCCTATTCCCTCCAGCTTCAGCTTGGTGGAGATCATGAAGTCCTCGTGTTCTTCCTGCGTGAGATAGTTTGAGTGCGGGTCGAGCGCCGTTGAGAAGGAATTGATGAAGATGGCGATCATCCGCTCGCTGTCGATTTCATCGACCCTTTTTTTCGTGATGCGGTACTTGTTTCTCAGCTTTTCCTTCGCCTCGCCGATGTCCTTGACGGCGGAGAGGTAATTGAGCAGCTGGAGCTTGATGTTCTTACGCCACCGTTCCTTCATTTCGCCGGGCGTCGCGGGGTAGTCGATCTTGTCGCTGTCGACAATGATCGATTCGTCCTTGGTGAAATCATACTCCAGCTTGAGCAGCTCCTCCATGAGGTCCATGGTTTCCGCGAAACGCTTCTTGTAGAGGACGAATATGTTAAAGACAGGGTCGTACGCGCCGCTTTCGATCATATCGCCTATTTTTCCTTCAAAGGCGGCGAGGCCCGCGATGTCATTTTTATAGAAGTAGTACTTGCCGGGGTCGATGGAATTGACAAGGTTGGCGACCGTGCGCCGCGATATGTCGGCGTCGATTGAATGGTAGCGGACGTGCTTCGCGAGAAAGATCGACGCCAGCGGTTTGATGTCCGATTGCTTGAGGCCGTCGGTGCGCTTGAAGCATCCGAAGACAAGGACGATGATGGTAAATGCGGAAAGGGCGATCTTCTGTTTTCGCGTTGTCATAGAGTCTCCATGTTTCGCTCTCGCGGCCGGATGCCCGGACGTGTGAGCTTGATGCAGTGAGAACATGCTTCCCTTGTTTTTCAAGAACGAGTATGCGCGCCCCGGCGGCAGCGGCGCTGTTTCCCTGGGTGACGACGCTATGCCTTCCTGGCAGGACTGCGCATACAGGTTACGCCTGACCTTTATTAAGTCAATTATAATTATGCCCAGCCCCGGCGGTGGAAAAAATTATTGACCCATTTCAAGGCGAAGGGCATACCTTTGTATATTCCATCCCGCTGGCGTGGAGGATGCGCATGCTGGTTTCGCGAACCATGAGGGAGCTTTCTCTTTCTCTCGAAAAGGGAGAGATCTCTTCCGTCGATATAGCAAGGGAGTACGCCTCCCGGATCGATTCGCTTAATTCCTCGATCAACGCCTTCATCACGATGGACGCGGAGAGGGTCCTCGAAGAGGCCCGCGAGTCTGACAGGAGACGGGCGGAAGGCAGGGCGCTCTCCCCCTGCGACGGCGTACCCGTCGCGGTGAAGGACAACATATGCACGCGCGGCATGCTCACCACCTGCGGATCGGGAATACTCAGGAACTTTTCCCCGCCCTATGACGCGACGGCTTTTGCGAACCTGAGGGCGCACGGTTTCATAGCCCTGGGCAAGACCAACATGGACGAATTCGCCATGGGATCAACCACGGAGACCTCTTTCTTCGGCCCCGCCAGGAATCCGAGCAACCTGGAGCGTGTACCGGGAGGAAGCTCCGGGGGCTCGGCCGCCGCCGTGGCGGCGCGAATGGCGCCTGCGGCGCTCGGTTCCGATACGGGCGGTTCCATCCGTCAGCCCGCGGCATTCTGCGGCGTCATGGGAATAAAGCCGACCTATGGCCGGGTTTCCCGCTACGGACTGGTGGCCTATGCCTCGTCGCTGGACCAGATCGGCTCCTTTGCGCGGACGGTGGACGACGCGGCCCTCCTCCTCGGCGCGATCTCCGGCGGGGACTTGCGGGACTCAACCTCGATCGCACGGCCGGTTGACTTCCGGCCGGAGGATCTGACGGGAGACATGAAGGGAACGGTCATCGGCATTCCAGATGAGTATTTCAAGGGCATCTCGGATGAAATAAAGGACTGCGTCCTTTCGAAGGTGAAGGCCCTCGAGGGGCTGGGCGCGCGGGTGGAGCCCATCTCGCTCCACTATGTGGATTTCGCCATCCCCGTGTACTATCTCATCGCCACGGCAGAGGCCTCTTCCAATCTGGCGCGCTACGACGGGATACGGTACGGGTATCGCTCTCCCAACATCAAGGCGCTACTGGAGCTGTACAAGAAAACCCGCAACGAGGGCTTCGGCAAGGAGGTGAAGCGGCGCATTATCCTGGGGACCTTCGCGTTGAGTTCGGGATACTACGACGCGTACTACCTGAAAGCGCTGAAGGGCAGAACGCTCATCATCGAGGACTTCAAGAAGGCCTTCTCCGGGGTGGACCTCATCATTACCCCGGTCACAACCACCACGGCCTTCAGGCTCGGCGAGAAGATCAGCAATCCGCTGGAGATGTACATGTCCGACATTCTCACAATCTCCGCGAACCTGGCCGCGATCCCGGGGATGAGCGTCCCGGTCGGGTGCGACAGCCAGGGCCTGCCCATCGGGCTCCAGATCATGGCGAACCACTTCCAGGAAAAGAAGATCCTGGATTGCGCCAAAGCCCTCGAAAACAGCGGGGAAGTCCGTGTTGCGGAATTTTAATTTTTTGGGTATCGCTGCCCTCATCGCGCTGTCCTGCTCCTCCTATGCACCGATCAGGATCGTAAAACACATAGACCTGTCCTCCGCAGCAAAAGCGCCGGGAACGGTACGGGGAGCCAGAACTGCGGAGGCTGACGTGGTCGACGAGAGGGATGCCTCCGCGACGGCCGACGGCAAATGGGAAGAGCGAAAAGGGCGAAGGACATACAAGGCCTACCAGAGAAAGTACCTGGCGTATGTCAGGTCGTGCTCGCCGGTCGCGCGTATCAACAATCGCGGCGTGGAATACGCGATAAAGGGCGAATTCAATGAGGCGCAGATCCTCTTTTCCGAGGCGGTGAAGGAAAGCGCCGACATGGGTGCGGCGTACAACAACCTGGCGGTTGTGCTGGAGATTTACGGCCGCGAGGATGAAGCGTTTGCGATGTACGCGCGCGCGTGCATGCTCGAGCCCGGCAACGAATATTTCAGGAAAAACATGCTGTATGCCGTTGAAAGCACTCGGCACAAATAGTCTCCGGGCCGTCCTCCCGGTCCTGGTGGCGGCCGCGCTTTTCCTCCCCGGATGCGGCCCCGAAGACCCGGTGGACATGGACTATTTCAACGACCTGGACAAGGTGAAGGGACACGAGAAGCCGACCCCGCCGGCGATCAATTCGATCACAAAGACAGCGGCGGATGAGCTTACCATAAATTTCACGACGGCAGGGGCTTTTGATCCCGATACGGGCGGCAACGATCACCTCGCATATTTCTTCTACGTCTCGAGCGCGAACCCTTATTCTTTCGACGATCCGAGGGAATGGTACGATGAGCGCTATTACCTTGGCAGCGTAACGGAAGCGGAGTTCAGCGGTGATCCGAAAGACGTTGTCGTGTTTATCGACCCTGAATTCGACGGCACGCTCCATTTCTGGATAACGTCGTACGACGGAGGCAGGGAAAGCGATCATTCGAACGTTGTGTCCATATCGCTCCCCTAGTTTCATGTTGAAAACCATACGCATCGGAGCAGGGCGCCGGTGCCTTCTCTCTCTGGCCCTAGGGCTTGCCCTCCTGTGCGCGCACGGCCGCGAGGCGGGAGCCGACCCTTCCGCTGGCGAGATGATAGCGGGAAAGGATTTGTCCATCTCACGGTCCGCCGGCGAGGTCACACGGGAAACCGACCAGAAAACCTCCGGAAGAACGTCCGACGGCGGCCTCCCGGAGGTGGGAAACGCGATTCCTGAAATGGAAAATGAGGTTTCGATGGCGGGGGCCCTGACGGCTGATTTTTTGATCCCCGGCGGCGGCAGCCTCTACTATAAAAACTATTACTATGGAGCTGCTTTTGCCGTGTCGAAGTTCGTGGCCCTCTATGCGGTTTACTACTTTTACCAGGAGTGGGAGTATCGCGGTTCTCTTTATCATTCGGCAAAGAATGCCAATGAATCGATCGATCCGGACCATGAGCTGGAATTCAAGGTTCCCGGCGAGGGTTACAAAACCGAATCGGAAATGAAACGGGACTATGACAGGGCGGCCCAGAACATCACCTTTTCCGTGCTCGCAACCGCGGCGGTCTATGCGCTTTCCCTGGTGGTGACATATACGGAGGTAAAAAAAATAAATGAGCGGGCGATTCCGGCCTTTGAAATCTCATGGCGCTGTGATACAGTGGAGCAGGGTGGCTCTCTCTTTCTTGGATATTCGGTCAGGATATGATGACGCTCATTGACAGCTTCGGCAGGAAACTGGATTATCTCCGGGTCTCGGTCACGGACAAGTGCAACCTGCGCTGTGCGTACTGCATGCCTCCCGAGGGGGTCAAGTTGCTTCCCCACGACGAGGTGCTGAGAAACGAGGAATTTATACATCTCCTGGGGCTTTTTTTGCAGCTGGGAGTCGTTAAGCTCCGTTTCACCGGCGGCGAACCCCTTGTGCGCAAGGGCTTCATCGATATTGTACGGCGTACGAAGGAACTGTATCCCCGTGTCGAAATGGGCCTCACCACCAACGGGATACTGCTCGACGAGGTGATGGAGGACCTGCATCGAATCGGGATGAGGAAGCTCAATGTCAGCCTGGATACTCTTTCCAGGGACCGGTACAGGGCCATCTCCGGCCAAGACTCCTTTGACCGGGTATTGAGGAATATCGAGGCCGCCCTGCGGCATGCCTGCTTTGAGGTCAAGATCAACACCGTCCTCTTCGATGCATCCTCCCTCGCAGAGCTCGATGGACTTCTGGAGTATTTCAAAGATAAAAAAGCGACATTGAGGTTCATTGAAAGGATGCCCTTCGGGGCGCGGCAGGACGGGTCCTTTATCCCCTCGGAGAACCTCGTGCAGATGCTGCACGCGAGGGGCGCGCTCCGGAGGGACACGCGCAGCGACACGAACGTGGCCGTGATGTACACGCTCATTTATAAAAACCGCCATCCGATGCGCATCGGGGTTATTCCGTCGATGACGCACAAGTTCTGCAACCGGTGCAATCGTCTCCGCCTCACCTGCGACGGCAAGCTGAAGACGTGTCTTCTTTCACCCATGGAGTTTGACCTGAAGGGACCGTATAGAATGGATATGGGCGACGAGACGCTCAGGTCACTGATACTGGAAGCCGCGCGGCAAAAACCCCGCGAGCACCAGCTTTCCTGTGAAGACCCCGGCGACGGGTGCACCGCGCTTTGTTCGAGCGGCGCGATGTCGAGGATAGGAGGATAAAAAAACCCTTTGCAGGGTTTGTGTTTTTCGGGGTGTACGAGACTTGAACTCGCGACCTCCTGCGTGACAGGCAGGCACTCTAACCAAACTGAGCTAACACCCCATCTGAAATACTGGACTACATAAACCTGGAACGCTGGCGTGTGTCAATAAAAAAATTACGGATACTCTATTGTCGGAAAAACAGGCGAGGCGGCATGAGCAGGAAGATCGCGGATGAGATTTTTCAGGAAATAAGCAGGCAGAACGCGCTTTTAGGGATGCGGGCAGTCGTCCATTCCGACGAATTTGTGAAGTACATAAGCGCCTCCATGGCTGTCAATCCCGAGCTGTGCAGGAGGGTTCTGGCGGTACTCGTGAGATCTCACAAAATATTCTTAATGGAGATCGTGGCCGAGGACAAGGCGCGGGAAATCCCGCGGGTTGAAGGATATGTTGTCGCGGACCTCCCCGTCATTCGAAAACTCAAGAACTATTATCAGAGCGAGTTGATGATCGAATACGAAAAAAAATTCCAGAAGAAACACCTGGTCCACCAGATTGTCAAGGAGCTGCTTCCAATAATGAAGAGCCTCAACAACACGCCGCTGGGACAATTGGCGAACAAGGCGATAATGCTCGAGGAGTTCGAACGGCTGCTTGAGAAAAATCCGCTGGAATACGGCGTGGAATGGAAAGAGCAGCACATGGAGATAGAGCTCAAGAAGGCAAACTTCGAGACACCCCCCGAGAGACGAGACGGTGCCGCCGGGAAGGCGCAGGCCGGCCGGAAGGCCGAGGCCGCGGTTGGGCAGTCAGGCAGGGCTGTTGATTCCGAACGCTATACGGAATTTATTTCAAAAAGCAAGAGCTATCCCCTGCAGAAAATACTGAAAATATACGGAATTAATTTCTTTCTTCAAGTACACTTGAGGAAATGTCAGTTTCCCGCTCTACAGAAACTTGTGGAAGACGGCCAGATCGCGCGCCGCTCCGATTTAACACTGCTGAGGGAAATGCTTCAGAAGGTGAAACAGAACATAAACGTCGACAAGAACCTGACAGGGCGGACCGAAGAGCTGTATGCACTGGAGCAGACGGTTGTTCACCGGCTCTACTTCGCGGGAAAGGATTCCTGACGGGGAGCGGAGCCGAATGACCGTGCGAACTTGATTCGATCCCTGATGGGGGGGTGACTGTAGAAGAGGGAGACAATTATTGGATGGGGGTCCCTGTCCGCCAGGTTGCGGTCGGCGAGTTTCTCCATGGCCGACACGAAGGAGTCCTCGCGGCCGGTGAGTTCCAGGGCCATGCGGTCCGCCTCGCGTTCATGGCCGCGGGAGAGCGCGTTCATCAGGGGGATGGCGGCGAGGCTGAAGAGGGAGAGGTAGAAGAAGAGAACGGGAAGCGCGGCCACATCATGTGAAAACGCGAAACCCAAGGCGGTATAGGTCGCGGTGTAGAGCTGGCTGCAGCAAAACAAGGCGCCGAAAATGACCATCGCGCTCAAGAGAATATTTTTTGCAATATGTCGCTTCAGGTAATGGCCGACCTCATGCGCGAAAACCACCACGATTTCGTCGGTCGTGAAGCCGCTCAGGAGCGTGTCGCTGAGCACGATCCGGCGCCCCGAACCAATGCCCATAAAGCCCGCGTTGGCCTTTCGGGTATCCTTGCTCATGTTGAAGCTGTAGATGCCCTTGAACCGGACGCGGTGGGCATCGAGGATGCCTGACAGTTTTTCCATCAGTTCTCGATCGTCGACCGGTGTGTATTTGTAAAAGATGAGGGTAGATGAGCACGGGCGCGACCCGTGCCAGAAGAACGGTCAGAACGAAGACGGTTAAGCCGAAATAGAGCCACCACAGGCCCCCCGCCATCCTCAGCAGGTAATAAAATGCAAGAGCGACAGGCAGCCCGAGTGATATGCCTACCGCGGCGGACTTTATCCTCTCCTTGACCCAGCCGGCAAGGCTCTGCGTTGACAGGTGGAAGCGGTGCTCGAGGAGATAGCCGCCGTAAAAATCAAGGGGAAGGCTCAGTGCCGATCCGGCGATGCCGATGACGAGCAGGAACAGCAGGAACACCGCGTAATCGCCGGTTGCGTGGGAAGAGATGACGGCCGCGATTCGGCGCGATAGACCGCTGAAGGCCAGGATCGCCAGGAAGCAAAAGGTGAGGACAAGGTCGGCGAACATGAGTCGTATCTTGATCCTGTTGTAGTGCTGCGCCTGGTCTCCCCTCGAGGGAAGCGTTCCGGATGGTTCTGCCGTTGCCACTTTTTCTCCTGTTCATCGGCCGCTGTTTTAGCAATGGTTTCGGCCCGCCCGATGCTGAAAAGTTCTTTTTCTCGGACACCCGCATCATGCGGGATATATTCTTTCCACACGGTGAAGGGCCGATATGCCCAATTGGCGGTGATGGGCGGGAAAATGTCAAAAAAAATTGGGCCGTTCGATCCATTGGGCGTCACGGGGAGAGGAACGCCATCCAAAGCGGTTTTCGATGCCTTTAGCAAAGACCGTCTACGACTATTATAAGCGGCACGGGCGGACGCTTCCCTGGCGAAGGAATCCCGAACCCTACCGGGTATTCGTTTCCGAGATCATGCTCCAGCAGACACAGGTTGAGCGCGTGGTCCAGCGATTCGAGCCGTTTATCGATCTCTTCCCCGATTTCCGCTCCCTGGCGGTATCGCCGCTCAAGGACATCCTGCGCGCATGGCGCGGACTCGGATATAACCGGCGCGCCTTGTTTTTGAAGAGCGCCGCCGAGACGATAATGCGTCTCCATGGGGGTAGCCTCCCCTCGCGCAGGGAGGAGCTCCTGGCCTTGCCCGGGATCGGGGAGGCGACCGCTTCTTCAATCATGGTCTTCGCCTATAACGAGCCCCTGGCCTTCATCGAGACCAATATCCGCACGGTTTTCATACATTTCTTTTTTCCGCGGGCCGAGCGGGTGAGGGATGGGGACATTCTTCCGCTTGTTGAATCGGCGCTCGACCGGAGAAACCCGCGCCGCTGGTATAACGCGCTCATGGATTACGGCTCAATGATGAAGCAGACCCTCGGTAATGCGGGGAAAAAAAGCGCATTGTATAAAAGGCAGGCCCCTTTCAGAGACTCCAACCGTGAGTTGAGAGGGCGCGTGCTCGGGGCTCTCATCGAGAACAAGTCCCTGTGCAGGGAAGAATTACTCGCTCTGCTCCGGGTTGACCGGAAACGGCTTGCTAAGGCCGTGGCGGAGCTGAAAGAGGAGGGCTTCATACGGGAGGGGAGAGGCTCTTACCGGCTTGCCTAGACGCGACGGCCCGTCATGTTACGGCGGCTTGGCGGGCAGGGAGGCATCCACGGGAATTGACGCTGCTTTATGCCGGCCAGGGAAAAGTGGTTGTCTGAATAGGAGTCTCGGGGTAGGACGTGTTTCGAGGGTTTGCACGGGTTTGCTGTCAGGGGAGATGCCGTATCCCGGTGACCATCTTCACATGTTGTAGAGGGGCGCGGTTTCCGGTTGACGCCGTTACGCGTCTCCTTCCACCGGATGACAGAATTGCAGGGGAAACAAGGATACGCATGGATCTCGCGAGTGAAATAAGGGAGCTGGCACGGAGGAAAAGGGCTCTCATACTGGCGCACAACTACCAGCGCGGTGAAGTGCAGGCCGTGGCCGATTATACCGGGGATTCGCTGGAGCTTTCGCGGATTGCCGCGGACACGGATGCCGCTATGATCGTCTTCTGCGGCGTGCACTTCATGGCCGAGTCTGCAGCCGTACTTTCACCGGGGAAAACGGTGATCCTGCCGGACGTGACCGCCGGCTGTCCAATGGCCGACATGGCGGCCCCGGAGGACCTCGTACGGATGAGGCGGAAGCACCCGGGCGCAGCGGTGGTCACCTATATCAACTCCTCAGCGTCCGTAAAGGCGCTCTCCGACGTCTGCTGCACATCGGCCAACGCGGCCACGATCGTCCAGAGGGTTGCGGCGGACAAGGTCATATTCGTACCCGACCGAAACCTGGGAAGCTACGTCCAGCGCTTTACGCGCAAGGAGATCGTGCTCTGGGACGGCTGTTGCCCCATCCATGACCGGTTCACCGCCGAGGAGCTTATCGAGGTAAAGAGCAAACACCCCGATGCCCTGTCGATGGTGCATCCGGAGTGCCGGCCGGAGGTGGTCGATCTGGCCGACAAAGTGTTCTCCACCGGCGGAATGGTGAAGTTCGTCCAGGGCACGGCCCACCGGAAGATAATCGTGGGGACGGAAAAAGAGATGATCTGCAAGCTGAGGTCTGTCTGTCCGGACAAGCAGTACATCCCCGCGTCGGAATCCTTCTATTGCCCTGACATGAAAAAGATCACGCTGGAAAAGGTCTACGAGTCACTCCTCAACGAGGCCCCCGTGGTCAGGGTACCCGGGGACGTTGCGCGCGGCGCCGCGGCCTGCCTTGAACGAATGATGGAACTCTCAGGATAATCCGCGTCATAGGCCGCGAAGCGGTTCATCCATGCTTCCGCTGCGGTACCCCTGGAGGTCCAGGGTGACGTAATGGAACCCGAGGGCCTTGATCTCCCGCACCACTGCGTCAGCCGCCGGCGTTTCGATGAGATGATGAAACTCATCGGGGGGAACTTCGATGCGCGCGATGGTGCCGTGGAAACGCACCCGGCACCGGGAAAACCCGAGGCGCTGGAGAATCCTCTCGGCGCGCCGCACCTTTTCTAGGTTGTCGCGGGTAATGGGAGTCCCGTAAGGGAAGCGTGTCGCGAGGCAGGGCTGCGCGGGCTTGTTCCAGGAAGGAACTCCGTTATCGCGCGCGAGCAGCCGTATCTCCCCCTTGGCGAGCCCCGCTTCGCGGAGGGGGCTCCGTATGCCGAGTTCGCGGAGGGCGCGCTCGCCGGGGCGGTAATCCGCGCTGTCGTCGCTGTGGGTTCCGTCGGCCACCCATCGCAGTTCGTGACGGCGGGCCAGTTCCAAAAGCCGCTCGCATAAGCCCTTTTTGCAAATGTAGCACCTTTCCGGGGGGTTGGCCGCGAAGCGGTGGTCATCGAGCTCGCTGGTTTCGATGACAAGATGCCTGACGCCCAGAAGGCCTGCGTATTCTCTGGCGCCCTCGTATTCCTCATGCGCATGTAGTTCCGAAACGGCGGTCACTGCCACTACCCGTTGGCCCAGGACCATGCTGGCCGCCCACAGGAGGAAAGAGCTGTCCAGTCCGCCGGAGTAAGCCACCAGGAGACTCTCCGTCTCCCTGAGTATGTCTTTCAGGCGACGGAGTTTTTCTTCGGCGGCGGGGTTGGCGGTTTCCTGGTCCACGAATATCAACCTTTCCCTCGAATTGCTCGCTCCTGCCGGCTGGAACCCCATGACCTATTTCCAGGCGTTATTAAAAAACAGCGCTCCCGATGAGCCTGGAATACGACAGGGAATTTTTGTTGCACTCCCCCGCTTCTGTGTTGTCGTAATGGAGATTCAGGCATTCAGCGGTACTGTAGCGACCAATGCGAGAAGATCAAGCATTTATCAACCGTGTCCGCTTTCACCTCGGCGGCGAGTTCCACCGGTGTCTCGCGCGGCGGGACAAGGCCGGCCGCGTGGTCATCGAGCCCATCGGCGCCCTTTGCTTTCTGGCGGAGTATATCGGCCGCAGCGTGGCCGGGGCGTCTTTTCGACCGCCCTTTGTTCCCGAAGAGGGAAATCAATGTGGAATGTGCGTTGAGGTGGAGCGGCATCCGGCAGGGGAAGTGACGGCCCGGCTTTTCCTGGATTCGCCTTCCTCGGGAGCGGGCATGGGGGAGCAGTCGGCGATTGCCCGGGTGCATTCCGTGCCGCATGATCCTCGGCGACCATGCATCACGATGGACGCCGCCTCGGTACCCGAGGGTACGGCGCGTTCCCAGCCGGTTGCTTCCCTGTGGCACGGGTGCCGCGGGAGTGAATATCCGTGCATGCGCATGGATGGAACGGCTTTTTTCACAATAGACGGCGCCTCATCGCTCATCGAGGCGGATCCGAATCCTTCCTGCGCCGTTCATGCCCTTGGCGGCTGTGCTCCCCGGGCGGCCCTGTGCATTGCCCGCTTGTGGACATGCCTGGCCCTCGGACGGGACATGGACGTCGCGGGCTTTGATGAATGGCTCCGCTTTCGCTCCCTGCCTTCGGAATCACGGTTCTTTGTGAGGGTTGTACCGCGAAAGGAGGGTGGGGAGGAAGGGGCCTGCGACGCGTGGGTCTTCGACCCCGAGGGGGAACCGGTTGAAGTTTTTCGGCGGGTCCGATTCACGGTCGCTGAAGGCGCGTCATTCGCAAGCGCGTCTCTCCCGGACTACACGCTTCCGCTTTTTCAACGGCATTGCGCGGCCCTCTGTCTCCTGGAGCTTGACGCGGTGGCGCCTTTTGCGTGGAAGGCCTTCTCGGGGGAGGAACTAACGCCTTTTCTGTCGATGGGCGCTCCAAGGAAAAAGAGCTACGCTGCAGCGCGCATTGCCTGCAAGATACTCACCCGGAAGCTGGGCGGCGATTTTACGACGCCCGCCGATGGCATTGTCACCGTCTCCATGGACTACCGCGCTCCCCAGTGCCCGGTGGCGGGCCCCGGCGCTTCTTATCACTGTGCGGTGTCTCACGATGACCGGTTTTGCGTCGCGGTGGCGGGGCGGCGCCCCATCGGCGTTGACGTGGAAAGAATCTCGGGGCGGCTGCTTCGCGCGGGGAGGCGTTTCATGATCGATGAGGAGAAGCGCCTGGTATCGGATTTTCCCCTGGGGGAGGAGGAGGGATCGGTCCGCGTGTGGACTGTCAAGGAGGCGGCGGCGAAGGCGCTGGCTGTTTCCCTCCCGGAGGCCTGGAAGCGGGCGGTGGTCACGGCAATCGGTCCAGCGGAGAGCCTGGCGCGTGTGGGAGACCTGCATGTTGTCGCGCGACATGAGACCCTGGAAGGGCACGTCTTCTCCCTCCTGGAATTGCCGGAGCCCCTTTCGTGAGAAGACTGAAGGGGAGAGGGCTGTCCACAGCTGTCTTTTAAAGGTGCCTCCATGAGGAGGGAAAGCGGCGTCGGTACGATGACAGGGCGCAGTTTATCTGTTGATTTTTTTCGTGGCGCTATACAATGTACATTACGGGAGAATCGCCGGTTTTTCACCTCGCTGTAAGCATCGGTTGAATAGCAAAATCCAGGAGGTCTATTTATGACGCACCGCGAGAGGATTCTCAGGGTCATGCGCGGCGAGATGGTGGACGTTATCCCCTTCGTTCCCCGCCTCGATCTCTGGTACATGTCAAACGCCCTGCGGGGAACGCTGCCCGAGAGATTCAGGAACATGAAGCATGACGATATCGCGCGCATGCACGGCTGGGCGCTCTACCGCATGGTGCCGGATTTCGTCAACATGATCCGGGGACCGGAGGACATCCTGCACAGGGCCATAGGCCTTTACCGGTTCCAGCAGTCGGCCTACCGCTGGGAATTCTCCGGCGATGTCGAGGTAAAGGTGAGCGCCGCGGCGGGCCAGCAGGTCGTGGAATACCACACGCCGCTCGGCATGGTGCGCACCGTGGGCGGACTTACCGAGGAAATGAAGCGACGCGGGGCGTCACTCGGCTGGACCCAGGAGCACATCATACAGAAGCCCTCGGATTACCGCGTCGTCGGGCATATTTTCGAGAACATCAGGGTATATCCGAATCCTGGCGGGTTCACCGCCTACCAGGACGAAACGGGCGATGACGGCGTCGTGGCCGCCGGCGGGGCGTCGCTCGCGGCGTCGCCCATCCACCACATACAGAAAGAGTTTCTCGATCACACGAGGTTCTTCTATGAATACGAGGACAATATAAAGCTCATGCGCGAACTCGCGGAGCGCGTGGAGGTCTACTTTGACAAGGTCCTTGCGGTCATGGAGGACTCCCCGGCCGAGGTCGTCATGTGGGGCGCGAACTACGACGATACCATCACCTACCCGCCGTATTTCGAGCGCGAGATTCTCCCCTGGCTCCGGAAGGCGTCAGAGCGTCTCGGAGCGCGGGGAAAAATCATGGCGACGCACACCGACGGTGAAAATTTCGGCCTCATGGACCTCATCCGGGATTCTGGGGCGCACGTGGCCGAGTCGATCACGCCCCACCCCATGACCAAGGTGAAGATAGAGGAATATTACCGGCGATGGCGCGGGCGCCTCACGCTTTTCGGCGGCATCCCCGAGTGCATGGTGCTGGAGGAGACGGCGGGACGCGAGGAGTTTGAAGGATACCTCGACCATCTCTTCAAGGCGGTCGCGCCGGGTGACCGGATGATCTTCGGCATCGCCGATTCAACGCCGCCGGGAGCCGTATTCGAGAGGCTTGTGCGCATCGGGGAGCGGATCGAGAAGGAATGCCGCCTGCCGCTGAAGGCGGGGGATTTCCGTCCCGTGTCGGAGGGCGGCCTTCGGGAAGCGGCGGCGCCAAGGGCGATTGCGGCCGGGCAGGGCCCGGTCCTCGGTTCCATCCGTGACGACGTTCTCGCCGGCGACAGGGAGTCGCTCAAAGCGCGCATCACGCGGGCGCTGGAAAATGGGCTCGACGCCCAGGAAATACTGAACCGGGGCATGGTTCCCGCCATGGAGATAATGGGCGAGAGGTTCAAAAACGGCGAGGCCTTTATCCCGGATGTGCTTCTCGCCGCCAGGGCCATGAACGGGGGGATGGAATTGCTTGAACCGTCCCTCGCATCCGGCAACACCCGGGCGGTGAGGCGGGCAAAGGTGCTCATCGGCACCGTCGCAGGAGACATGCATGACATAGGCAAGAACATGGTTGCCACAATGCTGAAGGGAACAGGCTTCGAGGTGAAGGACCTGGGGATAAATGTAGCCCTCGAAGAGTTCCTGCGCGCGGCCGAGGAGTACAGGCCCGATATAATCGCGCTCTCGGCGCTCCTGACCACGACAATGCCGGAAATGAAAAGGCTGATAGACGCTCTTTCCGAGAGGGGCATGCGCGCACAAACCAAGGTGCTGGTCGGCGGGGCGCCGGTCAACGAGAGATATGCCAGGGAGATAGGCGCTGACGGGTACGCGCCAAACGCCGCCGAGGCCGTGGAGGCCGCCCGCGCCGCGATAAAAGGCTGAATGGCGACCGTTACGGATAACGGAGCGTGGCCGTCAGGGGCTTGCCGTGGAATAACTCTTCAGCGCCGGACATAAATATCTCCCCGTCATGAAAGACGGTGTGCACCATCGCCGTGTTCACGAGGTCTTCGTCCCGCGGCTGTCTCTCGCCGTGCGCTTCCACGCGGCCCGAGTCGGGATCGACCTTCCCCCACAACTCGCACTTGTGGTTCATGAAGAGCGCGCCCACGCCGCCGGAGCGGGCCGCGGGAAGCACCCTGTCTACGCGTGAAGCCGCCCTGGGATCACCCCGTTCGGCCAGTCCTCGGTGACGGTTAAGGGCCTCGCGGCGCCGCTGAAAAAGGAGAGGGCCTGCTATCTTCCAGGCCATGCGGTGAAGTTGATCCGGGCGGTAATTTTCAGGCTCCTGGCCGATGGTTTGGGCCGCAATGTATGGGTAGCCGCTGGTTTCCCGGTAGGGCCTCGTGAGTTGATCAGTGCCCGCAAGGACCAGCGGCGCCCGCTCCCCGTCGAGAAGGGTGCAAACATGGTCGTCCACCCCATGAAGAAAAAACGAGAGGTCTTTCACCTCCGCCTCTCCGGGGAAAGCAGAGCCCCCGCCCGGGCTTTTCCGCTGATCTTCATGTGGATTCGATTGTCCCGTCTCCAGGGAGCCGCGGCGGGCATGCCCCGGCATGATTTCACCGGCACGCGCGATGTCTATTTCATTAAGCTCCTCGCTGGTTCCGTGAAGGAGCTGAAACCCTCCCCGTTCGAGGGCCAGAACGTAAAAGCTTCCGTCGTCGGCGAGCATCGTCGCCAGGGGCTTGATATGGAAATACGGTCCTACAATGGCCGTCGGCCCGAAATCGATGGGGAGTCGGCAGGTGGCGGTACGGCAGGGCGAGATAAAAATTCCGAGCCCCCAGTTCCGGGGCCCGGTGGATGAGGCGTTTTCCTCGAACGCCCGGACGGTGCTGAGCATTTCGAGGATGGAGAGCATCGGGATGTCCCACTCAAGCAGCCGGCGCTCCGCTTCCTTGGCCAGGCCGGCCATACGAGCGGGGCCCCCGTGCGCCTTGCCTCCATGGGGGAGCCTGGGAAAAAAAAGCGAAAGACAAGGAGTTTCGCGCTCCGCCAGGAGTTCCCTGATTATGGCTCTGGTAAAAAGGTCCATGTTTTATTCGAACGGATACGGGCACTGGTGATGGACGCCGTCTTACACATAGCGAACCCTCCCCGGCTGTCCTCCGCGGGGACGGGCGCGCGCCCTGTTCACGCCATGCGGCGACGCCGTTCATCCTCGATCCTGATTTTTCCACGCGCAACCAGAAAATACCTGATCTGAAACAAATTGCACAAGGTGCGGAGGCGGACACGACCGTGAGATGGCGGTGATTGCCGATTCCGTCCGGGCAGGGGCCGGCTCGGGGCTTAAGCCCCCCTCATCCGGTGGATGAGCTCCTCCTTCATGTTCCATAGGGCCGGCGTGAGAGAAACATGGTAGATGTGCGGGTTGATGAGACGCTTCACGCCGGGGTCGAGCCTGTCCACGTCAGCCTGGCGCTGCCGCCTGATCTGGTCTATCCCGGGAAAGCTGTACACGAGCTTCGCGTCCCGGAAGATATCCACCAGGAGGGGCTCTACCTCGAGGATCTCGTCGCGCTTCATGGTCCTGTGTTTCGTATGATCGGTCGGATGGTGAAGGCTTATCCCGTCCTTGAATTGCGGACTTTCATCCTCCAGGCTCATGAAGTCCGCTATGGCCCTCTTTCTTTTATCGTAAAGGCGCCATGCCAGCTTGTTGCCCGGGTTAAGACTTTTTTCGGGCGTCTCGGAGATTTTAATGGCCGGCCTCCAGGCTCCGTGTGAGTCCTTCAGTGCGACGAGCTTATACACCCCGCTCAGCGACGATGACCCCTCCGAGGTTATGAGCTTCGTACCCACGCCGTAGGCGAGCCTGCCGATGACGCGGTCGGGGTCCAGCCCGTAACGCGGCGCCTCCTGATGGATCTGGCTCACGACCTGCCATATGATGAGCTCGTCGAGCTCATTGGAGAGCACTATGACCGTGTCGGCAAATCCCGCCTGGTCAAGCATCCTCGCCGCCTGTATGCTCAGGTAAGACAGGTCCCCGGAGTCGAGCCGGATTCCCACCGGCTCGTGCCCCTTTCGCCGGAGCTCCTCGAATACCCGTATGGCGTTGGGGATCCCGCTTCCCAGCGTGTCAATGGTGTCCACGAGCAGCAGGCAATCGTCCGGGTATATCTCCGCGTAGGCCTTGAATGAGTCAAGTTCGCTCCCCCCCATGGCCAGGAACGCCTGGACCATGCTGTGGGCGTGGGTTCCCTTCGGGGGAAGCCCCAGCACGTGGGATATCCCCGCGTTCGACGTGAAGTCCGCCCCCCCGATGAGGGCCGCCCGGGCGCCGGCGTTGGCGCCCATTTCATGGGCGCGCCGCATGCCGAACTCCATGAGCAGCTGACCCCGCGCCGCTTCGCGGATGCGCGCCGCCTTGGTGGCCACCAGGATCTGGAAGTTGAGGTGGTTGAGGAGCGAGGACTCAAGAATCTGGGCCGCGGCGAGCGGTCCCTGGACCACGGTGAGCGGCACGTTGGGGTGCACCACGCGTCCCTCCGGAATCGCGCGTATCGCGAGGTCCTGGAAGCCGGCGTTTTCCCTCAGCCAGTAGAGGAAGTCGTCATGGAAGAGACGCGCCCCTGCCCTTGATTTCATGCCGCGCAGGTATTCGATGTCGGCCGGACGAAAGCGGGCCTCCCGCATCCAGTCGATCAGCCATTCAAGGCCCGCGTTTATACAATACCCGGCCTGGTGTTTCCCGTAATCGGGGTAACTCCGGAAGAAGTGGTCGAATTGCGCTTCGTTCTCGTGCATGCCCGTCCGGAAGTAAAGCTGGGCCATGGTGAGCTGGTACTGGTCGGTGAAAAGGGCCCCTTCCGCAACGGGGCGCTCGCTGTTTTTCATGATGGGGGTGTCCGCCTTCGCTCCGATGGAATATGCGGCGCTCGGCGAAGCATAAGCCGCAGGCAGTGTACAGCCTCGAAAGAGCGCCCTCTGTCCATGGGAATAATAAAGGACAGCGCACCGGCGAGTTCAAGCATGTTTTCATCTTCGCGGCGGGTACCGGGGTTACACCTGCGCGTCTTTTCCATTAAATCCTTTGTCCTGTATTCCATCGGGATTATGATAAATCATCATTGACAGTGCAAAAGGTACATGGTTTTCAAAACAAGTTCTTGATTCACGCGGCCTTCCGTTATGTAAATACCGCCCTGATTTCCGGAAAATTAGGAGCAGACTGCCACGGCGCCATTGCCGCTTCCAGGGCCGTTCCGGCATGTCGCAGCCTCGAGATCGCCGGGCCGGGGAGGATTCGTGTGCCGGCACAATCGCGGGCGGGCCGGTTTATGATTTTCAACGGAGAGGAGCCTGATTCATGCTGATGCTCCAGGACCTGGCCTTGAGCGAGCCCGCCGTCTGCCCTTATATCCCGAGCGAGAAAGCCGTGAACCTCTATTTCATCGCCGCTCGCCTGGACGAAAAGGAGCTGAACGGCATTCTGGAAAGGGGCTGGCGCAAGTTCGGATGGTATTATTTCCGCCCGGCCTGCGGGGGGTGTGAACGGTGCACGCCGCTGCGCGTTCTGACACGCCGCTTCGAGCCCACGAAGAGCCAGAGAAGGGTTATCAGGAAGAACGCGGGCGTGGAGGTGAGGTTCTCGGACCTGCGTTACCGTGACGAAATCTATGAGATCTACCTCGAGCACTCGCGGGCGCGCTTCCAGGCGGCGGGCTCCCCGGAGGATTTTCTGCTCAGTTTCTATAACCCTTCCTGTCCGGCCATCCAGTCGGAATACTACAAGGACGGCCGCCTTGTGGGAGTGGGATTTCTCGACCGGACGCACGAGGCCCTCAGCAGCGTATACTTCGTCTACCGGTCCGAGATGCTCGGGCACAGCCCGGGAATTTACAGCATCCTGAGGGAAGTCGAGCTCGCCCGCTCCCTGGACCTCCCCTATTATTACCTGGGATACCATGTGGGGGAGAGCAGCCGTATGGCCTACAAGGGACGCTTCAGGCCCCACGAAATCTATTCCTGGCGTGAAAAAAAATGGGTTGAGGCGGACTGAATTGTTTATATTAATGGTGCGATCGTGTGTATATTATACACTCGGGACACGGAGAAGTTTAAGCCCCGTCGCTCGGATGGTTCCACCGGGTCACCCGCGAGAGAAGGAACGCACCGCGGTCCCTGCCGGGGGCATTCCCCTGGGACCGCGGACCGAATGAAATTATGAAGGCAGTCATGCAGGAACACGCGAGGGGAGGAGTTTTCCATGGCGCGAAGCCCCATTCATGACGATCGCCTTGAAGGTGATGTCAAGGTCGACCGGCGGGTTGACCTCGAGGAGCCAAGGATGTACCGGGTGACGCTTCTCAACGACCATTATTCGACGATGGATTTCGTCGTGGAGGTGCTCATGAAGGTCTTCCACAAATCCAAAACCGAGGCGACGCGCATCATGCTTGAGGTGCACAGGAAGGGCGCGGGTGTATGCGGGGTCTACACCCGGGATATAGCCTCCACCAAGGTGTCGCAGGTGCACCAGCTGGCCAAGCAGCGCGAGTTCCCGCTGCGCGCCAGCATGGAAGAGGCGTGACCGGAGGAGTAAGCAGGCGAAGCCATGAACATAAGCGAAGATCTCAACCAGATCATAATGTCCGCCTACGGGGAGGCGAGGAAGAGGCACCACGAGTATCTCACCCCGGAGCATATCCTCTATTCTTCCCTGTTTTTCCGCGAGGGGCGCGAGATCATCACCAATTGCGGCGGAAACACGGACGAGCTCAGGAAGGACCTGGAAAAGTATTTCAATGAGCGTCTCACCAAAATAAAGGACGCCGACCCCGCCCAGTCGCTGGGCTTCCAGAACGTCATGGAGCGGGCCATATACCATACCGCGTCGGCGCAGAAGGAAACCGTTGATGTGGGGGACGTGATCGTCTCGATGTTCCAGGAAAAGGACTCCTTTGCCGCCTATTACCTGGGGAAGCAGGGGATCACGCGGGCTGACGTTCTCGGCTATATCTCCCACGGGATAACCGTTGTTCCCGGGGGAATGGAGGACGCTGATTCCGCCCGGGAGGAGGGCGAGGAAGAGGTCGAGGCCGGGGGGCGGCGGCGCGAGAAGGGAAAATTCCTGAAGCTCTTCACCGTGGAGCTCACCGAGCGGGCCCGCAAGGGCGAGATTGAACCCCTCATCGGGCGTGAAGACATCCTGGAGCGGACCGTGCAGGTGTTGTGCCGCCGCTTCAAGAACAACCCTATTCACGTGGGTGACCCGGGCGTGGGGAAAACAGCCATCACCGAAGGCCTGGCCCAGCTTATCGCTGACGGGAAGGTCCCCAAGCCGCTGCGGAACTCGCGGATATACTCGCTCGACATGGGGGCCCTGCTGGCGGGCACGCGGTACCGGGGAGATTTCGAGGAGCGCATGAAGAAGGTGCTCCAGGAGCTCCAGCGGCAGGAGAATGTCATCCTCTTCATAGACGAGATACACGCCGTGGTCGGCGCCGGTGCCGTTTCCGGGGGTTCGATGGACGCCTCGAACATCCTCAAGCCCGCCCTGGCGTCCGGGAAGCTCCGCTGCATAGGGGCCACCACCTATGACGAGTACCGGAAATATTTCGACAAGGACGGGGCCCTGTCGCGCCGGTTTCAAAAGGTCGAGGTGCCCGAGCCGTCGATCGAGGACACCTATCTCATCCTCAAGGGGATAACCGACAAGTACGAGAGCTACCACGGGGTGAGCTACACCGAGGAGTCCCTGCGCGCCGCGGCCGAGCTTTCCGCTAAGTTCATAAACGACCGGCACCTGCCGGACAAGGCCATCGATGTCATCGACGAGGCCGGGGCCTTTTCGCGCATGCGGGGAGATCCCGAGGGTGAGGAGCGCACCATAACACACGCGGACATTGAGAGGGTCATCTCCAGGATCGCGAAGATACCGGAAAAGAGCGTTTCCTCTTCCGAGATAGAAAAGCTGCACGACCTGGAAGCGGAGCTCAAGAACAGGATATTCGGACAGGACGGCGCCGTTGAGATGGTCGTCGAGGCCATAAAGCGTTCGCGCGCCGGATTCCGCGAACCGGGGAAACCCGTCGCCTCCTTCCTCTTCGTGGGGCCGACCGGCGTGGGAAAGACCGAGCTTGCCAGGCAGCTGGCCGAGGTCATGGGAGTGACGCTGCACCGGTTCGACATGAGCGAGTACCAGGAAAAGCATACCGTCTCGCGGCTCGTCGGCGCCCCTCCGGGCTACGTGGGGTATGAGGAAGGCGGGCTCCTCACCGAGTCCATCCGGAAGCACCCGTATTCGGTGCTGCTGCTCGACGAGATCGAGAAGGCGCACTCCGACATCTACAACGCGCTCCTGCAGATCATGGATTATGCCACCCTGACGGACAACGCGGGCAAGAGGGCCGACTTCAGGAACTGCGTCGTCATCATGACATCCAACGCGGGGGCCCGCGAGATAGGCAGGCAGAGGATCGGGTTCGAGGAGAAGCCGATCAACATCGGCGCGGTCTCCGCGGCGGTGGAGCGCATCTTCTCCCCGGAGTTCCGCAACCGGCTCGATGCCGTGGTGACCTTCAACGGCCTCTCGGAAGAGATAATGCTGCAGATCGTGAAGAAGACGATCGGGGAGTTCCAATCGCAGCTTCGTGAAAAGAGAGTGGAGCTCCGTGTCACCGAGGGGTGCTACCAGTGGCTCGCGCGTACCGGCTATTCGCCCGATTTCGGGGCCCGGGAGGTCTCGCGCCTGGTGCAGGACAAGGTGAAACATTTCTTCGTCAACGAGGTGCTCTTCGGCAGGCTGAAAGGCGGAGGGGTCGCCGAGGCCGACGTGGAAGGCGAGGAAGTGGTGATACGGGTGCTGGAGGGAGGCTCCGCACCGCATTAGAGAGCCATCGCACAGCGTTCAATGCCCATATTCCGGCTTACCGAGGAGATACTCTTTCCCCCGCCGCACCTGGCCGCGGAGAGCGGCATCATCGCGGTGGGAGGGGACCTGTCGCCCGGGCGCCTGCTCGAGGCCTACCGGAACGGCATCTTCCCCTGGTACTCCGACGACGATCCGATTATCTGGTGGTCACCCGATCCGCGCTTCGTCCTCCTGCCCGGCGAGGTGTATGTCTCCAAGACCATGCGGCAGGTTCTCCGCAGGGGAGTCTTCAGCGTCACCTTCGACCGGAGCTTCCGGGAAGTGATCTCGGCGTGCAGGAACACCCCGAGAGGGCAGCGCGGCACATGGATCACCCGGGAGATGCTCGAGGCCTACGAGAAACTTCACGAACTTGGATACGCGCACTCGGTCGAAGCATGGCAGGACGGCGCGCTTGCCGGAGGGCTCTACGGCGTTTCCCTGGGCCGCTGTTTCTTCGGGGAATCCATGTTTTCCCGCATGAGCAACGCCTCGAAGGCCGCCCTCATCGTTCTGGCGCGCCGGCTCGGGGAGAGGGACTTCGTCCTCATCGACAGCCAGGTCTATACGCCCCACATGGAGAGCCTGGGTGCCCGGGAAATCCCCCGGGAACGCTTCATGGACCTGCTGCGCCTGGGACTCCATCGCGACACACTACGGGGAGACTGGGGAATGATCATGGAAGACCGCGCGGGCTCACGCGTTGACGCGCAATAGATCCATTCACGCAATTTTGTTCGTGTCACCCCCGGCCGGGGGAAAGAACCCGTTAGAAATGCAAGGGAAGAAGCCTCCCGGCCGAGCGCTGCCGGCGGGCCGTAATTGCCGGGTGTGTCAGCGCACTGAGGCGAACACTGAATCCAGGGTCAATTTGAAAGGGGCGTAGAGCCTGCCCGGGGCCACCCCGGAGATCAAGACGGCCTCCGCGCCGAGAGAGATCGCGTAGGTTTCCGTGACGGTCTTGTCGGGGCCTCGCGCGAGTGTCCAGAAGTAGTCGAAGCCCTCTTTCCTGCCCCAGCGCTGCTTCATGACCTCAGCCCCGGAGTTTTTCACCCAGAGGGCGCCTGCCTCCTGGGCCGTTTTTCCTTCCATGGGCACCCGGACGATGGAGATGGATGCCCGGCTGTCTGCGCTGGTGAACACCTTGATGGCGCCTTTCCGGCCGTCCTGGGCGTCAGCCTCGCGCATGGTCCACCCGCCGGGAATGGTGAGCGAAATATTGAGCCCGTCCAGGGTCAGCTCCGACGCGGGGTGCGCCGTTTTAGGCCCGGGTCGCCCTTCGCGCGCCGGCGCCCAGAGGAGCCGGTCTCTCATGCGCCGCAGTCTGAAAGCCGCCTTCCTGTCCACCTCGCCGAAGTTGAGCTCGGTCATCCGCCAACCGGCGACCGGGGCCGATGGCGCCTGCGCAAGGCGGGACTGGACGGCCTGCAGCCGGTCCTCGCCGGGAAAGGCATCCATGGCCGTCCCCTTCTGCCGGTGGAGCCTGGCCAGGGTGACAAGCCTGGAGGTCTCCACGCGTATCTTTTTTTTCAGGTATTGCTTCGACGCGTATTCCCGGTTTATGCGGGCTCCGTCGAAGTCCTCGATGGCGGGGATAAGAGATTTTATCCTGATGCTGGATTCAGCCGTTGCGGAAACGGTCCCATCCGAGAGCCCCCGCTCGAGTTCCTCGTATGTTCCGGCATACCGGCTGAACGCGGCGCCCGTGTAACTCAGGCTGTCATAGAGCGTCGCGAAATCCTCGATGTTCCTCGCGAGGATTTCGAGTTCATGTCTTTCGATTTTTCCCCGCAGGGCCTCCCGGGACGCCGAGTTTCGCTTTGCGGAGTCATTCCCCTTCCTGACGCCGGATGCATAGTCGGCGGCAATGCCGGCCCTGGCAGAAAGGAGGGTGTCCTGGAATCCCGAGCGGGTATTCTTGATCTCGGCCAGCTGCGAGGCGCTCAGGAAGGGAAGCCACTGCCGTTCTATCTCCTGGCCCCTGGCGATCGCGGGAAGTAGCTCTCTCGTTTTTCTCACGAGCAGGGCATACGATTTTTGCTCTGCCGGCGCCTCCGCCTCGGTGATCGCGGCGCCATCCCTGACGAGCAAACGAATGAGTTCGACGTATCCAATGTTTTTTGCAGTTCGCTCCCCATAGGACGTTACGATGTATCCGCCGTCCATCTTCTTTCGGTCGGAGCACCATCTCACGAAATCCACGGACGCAGCGCCGTACCGGCGGATGAGTTCGGTCTCGTCGGAGAGGAGGGCCCCCGTTTTTCGAGAATCCCTTTCGATTTCTGCCGGCGCTCCTTCCTCCCGGGAATGACGCTTTTGAATGCCGGCGCCGTGTTTTCCCGCGAGCGCAGTAAACCGCTTTTCCAGGGCGGTGAAGAATTCAGGGCCTTCCCTGCCCGTCAGGGTGTTGACCGCGCTCCTCCTGAGTCGGTCCATTTCCCTGAAGGCGGCCGCGCTGTCCATATCCTGGGGACCGGTCGGTCCGGAAGAGTTCCCGGGGCTTCCAGGGGCCTTTCCCCGGGAATGTGCCGCGGCAAGATTCTCGAAAATCACCCGGTCGAGTTCCGCCGGGTCCCTGGAGAGCCGGTAAATGAGCGCGGGCGGCAGAAGGTTTACCGGGTCCCCGCCCATCTCCTGTATCCTTTTATATCCCGCCAGCTCATTTTCGACTCCATGCAGAAGGCGCTGCATGGTCCACGTCGCGTTTACCGCCCCCTCGGCGGGAAAGGCCCCCTGCCCGGGAAACGCGCTTCGCGCGGCGGATGCCGACGCCTGAAAAATCCTCCGGCGGTGCTCCACCAGTGTCGCGGGTTCGGCGGAAATGCCTTTTTCCACGAGGTCCAGGAAACGGGCCTGCATTCGGGCCCTTCCTTCCGCAACGCCCTCGAAAACCGACTCCAGGGCAAGGTCCTGCCGCATGGTCCCGGTTATTTCGCCCTTCATCAGGGAGGACAGGAGCGCCTCATCGCTCGCGCCGATCCCCGACGCGACGGCGCGGCGCATCAGGCCCTCCGCCGTTTTTTCCACACTGGTGATGGTCGCGCTTTCAGCCGGGGCGTTCACGAGGCGTTCCAGGCAATACAGGGCAAAAACGGGAGAGGCTGTCCGTGAAACCTCCTCGCGGAGCTCATCCGGGGAGAGCGGTTTGATTTCGTGCTGCAGTGATCCGTCGCTTTTTCGCTCCCTTTCATAGATCGCGCACATTTCACGCGCGCGCTCCGTCTCCGTGTCCACGAGGGCAATGATCGAAGGGTCGACTCCCACGTCCCCCTGGAGGTTCTTTCTCTCTTCCTGGAGCGCCTTCAGACGGGTCTTCCACCATTGGTATCGCCCGTTTGCCACACCGTGCAGGTCGACGGCCGTGAAAAGAAGGCACAGGATCAAGAGCAGGCTTTTTCTCATGAAGACCCTCGGGGGAGCGGTATGGAGGCATGTACAGGTATTGTATCGATAATCCTGCCAGGTTTTATTAGTGGAAAACGGGGCGAGAGGGGGCCGTGTATTTACAGGGCGGCGGGTTTATAACCTATCATCTCCGCCATGCAGCCTTTTCATGCTCATCGATGAGCACCGGGATGAAGGTGGTCAGGTCCTCGACCACCCCGAAGTCGGCAAAGCCGAAGATCGCCGCCTGCGGGTCGCTGTTCACGGCCACGATGAGGCCGGAGTCCTTCATGCCGCTGACGTGCTGTGAGGCGCCCGAAATGCCGCAGGCGATATAGAGCCTGGGCCTCACGGTTTTGCCCGTGATTCCTATCTGCCGGCCGTATTCCAGCCACCCGGCATCGCAGACGCTCCTTGATCCTCCCACCGCGGATTTTGTGAACAGCGAGGCCAGCCTGCGTATGAGCTGGAGGTTTTCCAGCTTGCGGATGCCGCGGCCGGCCGCGACGATGACATCCGCTTCGGTAATCGACGAGGTGTCCTCAGCTATAGAGGTGCGGCCGGCGAAATGGACGCGCCGCGGTTCGACCGATACCTTCACCATGGTCACCTCTCCCGGGCCATGGGCGCCCTCATCGGCAAACGCAAAAGAGCCGGGCTGAACGGTGAGGACGGTCATGGGCGTCGCGGGGGATTGCTCCATGATGAGCTTTCCGCCCATGAGGGCCCGGCGGAATATGACACGCCCTTCCCGGCGGGCGCATCCTTCCACCGCGCTTATGCATCCCGCGCCCGCGGCGACGGCAAGCGCGGGCGCGAACTCGCTCCCGTGGACCGTGTGCGAGATGAGAATGTAGCGGGGCGCAATGTCCCGGATCATTCCGGAGAGAACCCCGACGTACAGCTCGGGGTTGTACGCCCCGAGCGCGTCGCCCTCCACGGCGGTGACGTTCAGGCCGCTCCGCCGGGCGAGCTCGGCGGCGGCATGAGCCGCCGCGGCTCCGATCGCGACAACCCGGCACACTGCGTTGTTGCCGCCGGACAGGTCCTTCGCCAGCTCGATCATTTCGTACGCGGCGGGAAGTGCTTTTCCATCTTCAATTTCCGCCACGATGATGATTTCGTCGCCCATGGGGACCGCCTCAGAGAAATGATTTTTCGTGCAGCACCGCAAGCAGCGAACGCGCCTTGTCGGCGCTGCCGCCCTGGATGAACACGGTCTCTTTCCGCTTCCCGGGAGGCGCGATGGAGAGGGCCTCCTCCCTGGGCCGGACCGGTTGGAGGTCCGATTCCTTTAAAACGACCTGGGCCTGCCCCTTCGCGCGGAGCACGTTTGAGAGCGATGGATACCTGGGACGGTTGATGCCGGACTGGACCGCAAGGAGAGCGGGGAGGGAGACACGGAATATTTCCCTGGAACCGCCTTCGACCTCGCGCTCAACCTCGATGTGTGTAGCGTCGGGAGAAACGGCCGCCCGCATGACCGATGTGACAAAAGGAAGGGCGCACAACGCCGCGAGCATGGGACCTGTCTGCGACTGCATGTTGTCCTCGGACATGATACCGGCAAGGACGAGGTCGTATTCACGTCCCCGGGAGTAGGCCGCGATGAGCGACGCCGTCTCGAAAGGCGTGCGGTACCGCTCGTCCGGCAGGGCGATGTGGATGCCGCCGTCGGCACCCATCTCTATGGCGCGGCGCGTCACCGCCTCGGCCCGCCCAGGCCCCACCGTTATCGCGTCTATGATCGTCCCCGGAAAGGCCTCCCGGATCCTGAGCGCCTCCTCAACGGCGTACTCGTCGTAACGGTTCATCCTGAAAACGATCCCCTCCGGCGAGATCCATCCCGTCCTCTCGTCGATGACCAGGACCGATTCTGAATCGGGGACCTGTTTAACGCATACCAGTATTTTCATCGCTTCCCTGTTCCCGGTTTTAGTGAAACGGTAGCGCCGGTTCCTGCTCCAGCTTCCCGGGAAAGGATCTCAGGGGAAATCCCTCGTGGAACGCCGGCCGCGTTCGCGCGCTTCCCGTTCCTCCCGTTACAAAAAAAGCATCGCCGTCCCGGCGACCGCGATGACGGCCCCGAGCACCTCCCTGGAAGTGATCCGCTCCCTGAAGAGAACGGCCGCTGGCGCGATGATGAACACCGGGACGAGAGACATGATGGTGGACGCCACGCCCACCCCGGTGCGCTGCACAGCCGCCAGGGAAAACGACACCCCGAGGAAAGGCCCGAAAAAGGCGCCCAGGGTGAGTGTGCCGAGTGCCGCCCTGTTTTTCAACGCCTTTCCGATCCGCGGCCACGCGCCCAGGACGAAAAAGAGGGCCGTGAATCCCGCGATCCCGGCGATCACGCGTATCTGCGTCGCCGAAAAGGGGCTGTATCCCCCCATTCCGTATTTACTCAGCACCAGGCCGCCCGCCTGCCCGAAAGCGCCGCCCAGGGCGCAGAGGATCCCCGCGGGTGAATAAGAGAGTGAAACGCCGCCTTCCCGGTTCCTTCCCGTTATGACCATCCCGATACCGCCGATCGTGAGGGCCATGCCGGCCCCGTCGAGCGTTGAGAGCCTTTCATCCATGAACAGCCATCCCAGCAGGGCGGCGAGCGGCGGGGCGAGGGCCATTATGAGCATCGAGACCCTGGAACCGATGAGGACGAACGCGCGGAAGAGCAGCAGGTCGCCTATCACGAACCCGACCAGCCCTGACAGGAAGAGCCAGAACCATGCGCGCGGGGCCGCGTCAAGGGGAAGCGGCATCCCGCGGAACACCGCTGAGTAGGCGGAGAGGAAAAGAAACGCGAGCAAAAGCCGCAGGAGGTTGACCGGCAGCGAGCCCACGCGCTTTGAGGCGTATTCGAAGGCCATGGCGGTAACGGTCCAGCAGAGCGCGGTCACCAGCGCCGCCAGCTCGCCCCCGTGTGATTTCAGCAGAGAAGCGACCATCCCTTTACCCCGATATTACGAAAAAAACGCGACGCCCGGAAAATGCAACTATTTTAAAAAAAAACCGAACGTTTGCTCGATTTTTTTATTGACAGCCCCGCCGGTGCGGCGCATGGTCAGGTCCAGGGTTACCCTTATGAGCCTTCTGTACATGGTGCGCCACGGGCAGGCGTCTTTCGGTGATGAAAACTATGACGTGCTTTCCCCGCGCGGGATAGAGCAGTCCAGGATCCTGGCGGACTACCTTGTCGAGCTGGGAATTCTTTTCGACGCGGTGTACACGGGCACCATGGACCGGCAGACACGGACCGCCCGGGAGATGATCGCCCGGTACAGGGAAAAGGGGCTGAGCATCCCGGAGCCCTGCACGATGCCGCATTTTAACGAGTACGATTCAAAGGCAATCACCCTGTCGCAGGTCGCCGACGTGGTGCGCGAGGCGCCTGAACTCGGGAAGGACCTGGACAGGATTTACACCGACAGGAAGGCCTTCCAGCGCGTCTTTGAGCGGGTCATGTTCCGCTGGGTCACGGGAAAGCACGACAAGCCGGGTGTCGAGAGCTGGGCCGAGGTGAACGCGCGCGTCGGCGAGGGCCTGAAGGCCGTGATGGCCGAAACCGGAAGGAACAGGACCGTGCTTGTCGTCGCGTCGGGCGGCACCATTTCCGCCTCGGTGAGGCGAGCCACCGGCATTTCCGACGAGAACACCATGCAGCTGTGCTGGCAGATCGTCAACAGCTCGATCACGCGCTTCATGTATGACGGTGAGCGTATCACCCTCTCGGTGTTCAACAGCTATCCGCACCTGGAGTTGAGGAAGGACAGGGCACTCATCACCTATCGATAAGGCGGGCCCGCGACTGAATGCGCGGGCGTGAAGAATTAAAAACAACACAAGGAGGAAAGTATGGATTTCGAGATTTCCGAAAAAATGAAGACCATCACGGGAATGATGAGGGAATTTCTGGAAAAGGAGATCATTCCGATCGAGCCGGAGTTCCTCAGGAAGAGCTTCAAGGAGATGAAGCCCGTGCTTGAGGAAAAGCGCGCGATGATCAAGAAGATGGAGCTGTGGGCGCCGAACCATCCAAAAGAGTACGGCGGCATGGGGCTCGATCTCATGGAGCACGCGCTCGTCTCCGAGGTGCTGGGGCGCTCGCCCCTGGGATTTTACATGTTCGGCTGCCAGGCCCCCGACGCGGGAAACATCGAGATCCTTCACAAGTACGGCACGCCGGCGCAGAAGGAAAAATACCTGCGTCCCCTGGTGGAGGGCAAGATCCGGTCATGCTTCTCGATGACCGAGGTCGACATGCCCGGCTCTAACCCGGTAATGCTTGAAACAACGGCGGTGAAGAACGGGAAGGATTACGTCATCAACGGGCAGAAGTGGTACACCTCGTCGGCCGACGGATCGGAATTCGCCATCGTGATGGCGGTCACCAACCCGGAGGCGGCCCCGTACCTCAGGGCAAGCATGATCATAGTGCCCGTCGACACCCCCGGCTTCAACCTGGTGCGCAACATCCCGGTGATGGGGCATGCCGGGGACGACTACTTCAGCCACGCCGAGATCCTTTACCAGAGCTGCCGCGTGCCGCAGGAGAACCTGCTTGGCCCGGAGGGGCACGGTTTTGTCATCGCGCAGGAACGGCTCGGGCCGGGGCGGATCCATCACTGCATGCGGTGGATCGGCATCTGTCACCGGGCGTTCGAGCTCATGTGCTCGCGCGCCGCGAAGCGGATTATCGCGCCGGACGGGAGAACCCTGGCGACCAGGCAGATCGTCCAGGCGTGGATTGCCGAATCCGCGGCGGAGATCCAGTCCGCCCGCCTCATGACCCTCCACACGGCCTGGCTGATAGAGAAATATGGCGTGAAAGCGGCCCGCGAGGACATCTCCCTCATAAAGTTCGTGGTGGCCAACACGATGACGAGGGTGGTGGACAGGGCGCTGCAGGTGCACGGCGGGCTGGGCATGACGGACGACACCATACTCGCGACATTGTTCCGCCACGAGCGTGCGGCGCGTATTTACGACGGCGCCGACGAGGTGCACAAGATGTCGGTGGCAAAGCGGATACTCAAGGGGTACGAGACCAAAACCGTGTCATGACGCTGGATATGCGCGGAACCAGCCCATGAAATACGCCGAGTTCAGGAAGCTCGTGGCATTTTCTCGCGAGGCCATATCCCGTGGGGTCTTCGAGGAATACCGCGGGAGGATCAAGGTGAAGAAGGAAAAGGTGGCGGTGAAGAACCTCGTGAAGATCTTCGACGCCACGCTTTCCCTGAGCAACGCGAGGGGATTTCACGCCATGAGCCTCCGGGACTTGAGCAGGGCGACCGGGCTCAGCATGGGGGCGCTTTACTCGTACTTTTCCAGCAAGGAGGAGCTCCTCGACATCATCCAGGCCCAGGGGCGCCGCATCACCGTGAAGGTGCTCACGGAGCAGGTCGGACGGGGGCAGGGGGCGGCGGAAAAGCTCCGGCGCGGCGTCCGCTCCCACCTGTATCTGAGCGAGGCGCTTCAGCCCTGGTTCTATTTCTCGTACATGGAGGCCAAAAATCTCGATGGCGAGCGGAAGTCCCAGGCCATCGAGAGCGAGCTCTACACGGAGAGGATATTCAGGGATATCCTGGACGAGGGGTGCGCCCAGGGCGTTTTCTCCGTGGGCGACACCCAGCTTGCGGCGGCGGTGATAAAAGCCGTTTTGCAGGATTGGTACCTCAAGCGGTGGAAATATTCTCGGCGGCGGACCTCGGTGGAGGATTATTCCGCCTTTGTCCTTGATTTCATAGAGTCCTTCGTGGCCGCGCCGCGGGAAAAAAGCGTGCACAGGAGGGGGAGCCATGGATCTGACCGATAAACCAAGAGATATCCGGGAAGGCGAGGAGCTCAGCGTACCGGCAATTGAGGGTTTCATAAAACAGGCGATTCCCGGCCTCACCGGGAACCTGACGGTCCTCCAGTTCCCGGGCGGCCATTCGAACCTCACCTACTTCTTGCGGTGCGGGGAAAGGGAGATGGTGCTCCGGCGTCCGCCCTTCGGGCGGAAAGCGAAGTCGGCCCATGACATGGGCAGGGAGTACCGTATTCTAAAGGCGCTCAAGCCGCACTTCCCATACTGCCCGGAGCCCCTGGCCTACACCGAGGACGAGTCCATCATCGGATGTCCCTTTTATGTAATGGAGCGGTTTAACGGCATCATCATCCGGAAGGACCTGCCGAAGGGCATTTCACCCGCGCCGGGCGATCTGCGAAAGCTCTGCGAACGGTTTCTGGACGTGCTGGTTGAGCTTCACTCCATCGATTACCAGCGGATAGGGCTGGGCGATTTCGGGAAGCCCGAGGGCTACGTGAAACGCCAGGTGGAGGGCTGGAGCAGGCGCTACCGTGACGCCAGGACGCCCGATGCCCCCGAGTTCGAGTCGGTCATGGCGTGGCTCGCGGAAAAGATGCCCCCCGACAATCCGACGCACGCCATCATCCATAACGATTTCAAGTTCGATAACCTGGTGCTCGATCCCCGGGACATACTCACAATCATCGGCATCCTGGACTGGGAGATGGCCACCATAGGCGACCCGCTCATGGACCTGGGCAACTCGGTGGCCTACTGGATCGAGAAGGGCGACCCGCAGGAGACTCACCTCATGCGGATGATGCCCACGCACCTCGAGGGGATGCTTACCCGGCGGGAGCTGGTGGACCGGTACACGGAAAAAACGGGGATGGGCATCGCCAATTTCGACTTCTACTACTGTTTCGGGCTTTTCCGCCTGGCCGTTATCGCCCAGCAGATATATTACCGCTACTACCACGGGCAGTCGAAGGACAAGCGCTTCGCGATGTTCATCTTCGGCGTGAAGATCCTCGAAGAGGCGGCCCTCAGGGCGATAGAAAAATCCACGCTGTAGAGGATTCGACTGAAGCGGTGGTCGCGGTGTTGCGAAGCCCCGCTTCAACGGCGCCATGGCCGTGCTAAGAAAAATCACCGGCAAACGGGCACCAGCCGCGAGGTCTTGTGCGGTCTCATTGCCCGGCGTGCCGTGGGTTCGCGCGAAAAACCCCGCGTTCCGGCCCGGGGTCTAATTCGGCTTCTTGGCGACGCCTTTCAGAAAGCGGATGATTTCTCCGTTGACGAGATCGGGCTTTTCGATGGGCACCTGGTGGGTGGCGCCGGCGACGATTTCGTACCGTGCGCCCGGGATGGACCGCGCGATCTCGATCGTGTGCTCCCCGCGTATGTCGTCCTTCTCCCCCGCGATGACGAGCACCGGCGCCTTTATCCGGGAGAGCTCCCGCGCGGAATAGTTCGGCTGTGAGAGCCACATCTTCCTCACCCTTCCGACCAGGACGGGCCAGTATTCCGGCCGAGGCGCGACGAGCGTGTAGAATTGGCGCACCTCCGCCAGCATCGGCGATTCGGGACCGAGGGTGCGGATGGATTCCAGCGCCTCCGCCGTCAGACCGTCCACGCGGACGTTCGCGCCTATGGCGACGAGCTTTTTTACCAGGCCGGGACGGCGGATCGCCAGGTCGATGCCTATGATGCCACCGTCGCTCCAGCCAACGATGTATGCCGACGGTATGCCGAGTTCGTCGAGCAGGCGCGCCATGTCGGACGCCATGAGATCGTAGCGCAGGGAAGCGCCGGCGTCTTGCGAGCGCCCGTGTCCCCGGCTGTCAGGCGCTATCACCATGAACTCCCGCGCGAGCGCGGGTATCTGCCGGTAAAAGCTTTCGATGAACGCCGTCCCCCCGTGCAGCAGCAGCAGCGGTTCCCCCTTTCCGTGGACTTCATAGTAGAGCCTCACCCCGTTTACGTCGGCGTACTGTCCGCTTCCGCTGTCGCGGCTGAATGTCTTCCACGCGTAGTATGCCGCGACGCGCCCGGTTTCCGTGTTGACGAGGAAAAAGCCCGCGGCGGCAATAACGACAAGCAAAAGGACGAGGGCAATGGTCAGTTTTTTAACAAGGGGTTTCATGGGTCCTCCTGTTCGCGCAGTGATACCGGCTCTCTGCGGGCCGGGGAAAAGAACGCGCTCTAGCGTTCTTGTGACGGGAATGGTCCGCCCGCTCCGCCGTGCAAAATGTAATCAGAAATAGTCCGGCAAGATCGCGTGGAGCATCTTCGCCTTTTTTTTGCGGTGCTTCTCCTTTGCCGTAATGACCGCGTATTTAACGGCCTCCCCGCAGCCACACGTGCGTTCATGGCTCATGCGGGGTATGAGGTCCTTTATCAGGCTCCTCGCGTTGGCCGCGTTCCTGTTGAGGTTGTTGATGACCATCTCCACGGTCACGTGGGCCTCATCCTCCTTCCAGCAGTCATAGTCGGTGCTCATGCAGATGAGGCAATAGCAGATCTCGGCCTCGCGGGCGAGTTTTGCCTCCGGGACCGCGCTCATGTTGATGACGCCGGCCCCCCACGAACGGTACAGGTGGCTCTCGGCCCGGGTGGAGAAGGCGGGCCCCTCCATGCAGACGAGTGTCTCGCCGGCGTGTATTCTCACCCCCAGCCGGCCGGCGGCGGAAGGGACGGCGCCCTGGAGCCTGGGACAGAAAGGATCGGCCATTGAAACGTGCGCCGCAATTCCTTCTCCGAAGAAGGTGGATACCCGAGACCGGGTCCGGTCTATAACCTGGAGGGGGAGCACAAAGTCCATGGGACGGATGTCCTCCTTGAGGCTCCCCACCGCCGAGAAGGCGAGGATCTCCTGTACTCCCAGTATTTTCAAGGCGGCGATGTTGGCCCGGTAGTTGATCTCGTGCGGAAGGTGGACGTGGCCCCTGCCGTGGCGGGGGAGAAAGGCCACTCTTGTTTCGTCCATGTCCGCGATAACGATCGAGTCCGAGGGCGCTCCCCACGGAGTCTTCATCTTCATCTCGTCCACCACGCGGATGCCTTCGATGTCGTACAGGCCCGAGCCGCCAATGATTCCCACCGTTGCCCTTTTCACCCTCTCACCTCTTGTCATCTTGTTGTCGTTTATATGTTACGAAATGTCCGCTTTTCAAAAGCAATGTAAAAATCAGGCTGCCTGGTCCGGCGGGCCTTCCCCGGATCATCGAGGCGTCAGGCCACCTCGGCCGATATGCGCTCGACCAGGGACCTGATCTCGGATATGTTGAACGGCTTTTTAATAAAGCCGTAGGCGCTTTCTCCGGCAACCATCCCAGCGATTTTCCCCTGCCTGTGAAGCCGTAGCGCGTGCAGGAGGGCGGCGCTCAGCGCGTGGTGAAGCCACGAGGGCCCGACCGCACGACCGGGTCCGCGCTGAATGCGCGCGTGGAGTGAATGCCGGGTGATGGCTGGGCTGTCTGCGCATGGTGCACGAAGTCGTCGACTTCGCAGAGGGAACATTCCCGCCCCTGCGGCGCCTTTCCCGGCACCGTGGCGACGAGGCAGCGCGTCATGTCGCCGCCTTCGTGGGATATCCTCTCAATGGCGGAAAGGGCCTTTTGGAGGGATTCCGGGTTGTTCCGGTGGGAAGCGGCGTACTGGGCATAATTCCGGATTTCGGCGAAAAGGCGGCCGCACGAGAAGAACAGATGGTTTTTTCCCTTCTCTTCGCTCATGGTCGATTCTCGCTAGATGACCTTGCGGGGATTGAGAATCAGGTCCGGGTCGAAAGCCGCCTTGATGCGCCGGAGGAGATTGAGCTCGTCCCCGCTAAGAGCGAGGGGCAGGTATTCGCGGCGGGTAAAGCCGATTCCGTGCTCGCCCGTGATAGTGCCGCCGAAGGAGATGGCAATATCGTAGATGGCCCGTTTCAGCACGGGGACCATGTTTTTCCATTCGCCGTCGTCGATGCCGCCTTTCAGGACATCGATGTGAACATTGCCGTCGCCGGCGTGGCCGAACATCACGGAGCGCAGGTCCAGGGAGGTGAGATAGTCCTTGACCTCAATGAGAAATTGGGGGATGCAGGAGCGCGGCACAACGGTGTCCTCGGCGAGGAATACGGGGCTCTCGTGGGAAACCGCCTCGCGAATGGACCTGCGGGCCTTCCATATCCTCTCGCTCCTGCTCCTGTCCTGGGCCACGATGATTTTTTCACTGAGATCGCCCAGGCATGTCCGGAGGGTCTCCATGCGGCGGTCCAGTTCTTCTTCACTGTCGCCGTCCAGTTGCACCAAGAGGTGGGCCCGGGCATCGGGGAAGGGCATCTCGTCCTTCAGGTAGCGCGCCACGAGTTGAATGGCGTCCTGCTCCATGAACTCAAGCGCCGAAGGCTGGACCCTGCGTGAGAGAATGACAAATACGTCCTCGACCGCCCGCTTGATCGAATCATAGGGAATGAGCAGGTTCATGGCGAAGGGCGGTGCGGGGATGAGTCGCAGGCATATCCTTGTTATCACCGCGAGCGTGCCTTCCGAACCCGCCAGCAGCCCGACGAGGTTGTAGCCCGTCGCGTTCTTCACATATTTCCCCCCCGTGGTTATGACGCTTCCGTCTGGAAGGACGAATTCAAGCCCCAGCAGATAATCCTTTGTCGTCCCG
Organism: uncultured Spirochaetota bacterium; assembly: GCA_963762305.1. Classification (GTDB taxonomy): domain Bacteria; phylum Spirochaetota; class UBA4802; order UBA4802; family UBA5368; genus CAVXKM01. Next base: position 295,921 of record CAVXKM010000001.1, read on the forward strand.
TACTTGACGGCGCGCGGCCCGCCCGCGTTCTCCGCAACGTTCCCACCGATGCTGCAGGAATCAAGGCTCGCCGGATCGGGGGGATACATGAGGCCGTGCTCGAGCGCCGCTTTCTGGAGGTCCCCGGTGATGAGGCCGGGCTCGACCAGGGCCACCATGTTCTGGGTGTCTATTTCGATAATACGGTTCATGCGCTCAAGAGACAGCACTACGCCGCCGGCCACCGCCACGGCGCCGCCTGTAACGCCGGTGCCCGCCCCTCGGGGGGTCACGGGAATTTTATAATGGCTGCACAGACGAAGTGTTTCGCTCACGTCCCGGGTGCATGAGGCGCGCACCACCAGGTCTGGATTGTTGACAAGGTCGGAGGTCTCGTCGCGCGCGTAGGAGTCGAGCACATCGGGGTCGTAAATCACCTTCTCGCTTCCCACGGCGTCTGCCAGTGCCTGTCTGAGCCGTGCAAGTTGCCCCTTTTTCTTCACCGGGCCCCCGTTTAATACGCCTGTAAGCGGACACATTGCCGTATACGCTTAGAGTGTATTGTCAAGGATAGCATGATAAAATCAACAGCAAAATTAATACCGGTGGAAGGAGCATAAAATTTTGGTCCGGACGAAAAAAATCCTTTACTGCTCTCGGCAGCATGTGGTGCACTGTAGCCGGGCACGCGACCCGGAAAGAGCGAAGAAGGAAGGTGCCTCCTCGTCATACACATGCTCGCCGGCATGCGTGCAAAATCCGCAGGCGGCCCCAGGGGCGTAATGCTGAAAAAAAGCAACATTCTAACCAACCAGTTCGTTGAGCTCATCGAGGAGAACCATCAGGAGATCACCGAGCTCTTCATGAACGATCTCCTGAAAAACCCCGACACATTTTCTTACAGGAAGCTAAATCGCCAGGAGGTCTACGAATCGGCCAATTCGATCTACCGGGAAATCTCAAAATGGATTGTGAAGCAGTACCCGAAAGAGGAGATCGAACAGCGTTTCCGGCAATTGGGGAGGGTCCGTTTTGAACAGGGAATCCCGGCTTCACAGGTGTACAGGGCCCTGGTTCTGCTCAAGAGGCACCTGTGGCTTTTCGTTCTCAAAAAGCTCTATTACGACGCCAGCATATACGAGCAGGCGATCGACCTCAACAACCGGGTAGTCCTGTACTTCGACAGGGCGTGTTTTTTCATGCTCCTGGGATATGAAGAAATGCTGAACAGGAAGTGGTAAACCCCCGCCGGGCCGGAGCGCCCCCATCGAGTATTTATAAGTGAGACTGCGGCGTGTTATCTTTCTTGCCGGTGTAGATAAACCGGGGGATGCCCTAAAAATTAGTTAGTCAAATTTCTATATTTAAGCATAAATGCATAAAAATGTTGAAATAAGGCTTGACGTAAAAGGGACGTATAACTATACGTTCATCTCGATACCGGCATAGGTCGGTGTGGGCCCTTAAAGGACCCACCCGTGCGCGGTGCTGAAACAGCGTAAAAAAAATACAAAATAACTTGACGGAATAGTGCCCGCTAAGTAATTTGTATTCACGCGGTTGAAAACCGCGCAGAGAGTAAACTATTCCCAGAAGCGCTGGGGATTTTTTATCCCCTGGAGATGGTTCTTTGAAAACTGAGTAGTATTTGTATGCGAACAGCCTCGTGTCAATTTCTTCAATGATTGAAAATGATTAAACTCTCAGATACTCACTATAACGGAGAGTTTGATTCTGGCTCAGAACGAACGCTGGCGGCGCGTCTTAAACATGCAAGTCGGACGGGAACCCTGGTGCTTGCATTGGGGGGAGAGTGGCGAACGGGTGAGTAACACGTGGATAATCTGCCTCCAGGATTGGGATAACCACTCGAAAGGGTGGCTAATACCGAATGAGATGGTAGTTGCACAGGCAGCAGCCATTAAAGGTGGGGATCTTCGGACCTTCCACCTGGAGATGAGTCCGCGGCCCATTAGCTTGTTGGCGGGGTAAAAGCCCACCAAGGCGACGATGGGTAGCCGGCCTGAGAGGGTGAACGGCCACACTGGGACTGAGATACGGCCCAGACTCCTACGGGAGGCAGCAGTTAAGAATTTTGCGCAATGGGCGAAAGCCTGACGCAGCGACGCCGCGTGGACGATGAAGGTCTTCGGATTGTAAAGTCCAGTAAGCAGGGACGAATAAATCCCGGCTAATATCCGGGATGATGACGGTACCTGCCTAAAGCCTCGGCTAACTACGTGCCAGCAGCCGCGGTAATACGTATGAGGCAAGCGTTGTTCGGAATTATTGGGCGTAAAGGGCGTGTAGGCGGGGGATTAAGTTAGGTGTGAAAGCCATGGGCTCAACTCGTGAATTGCATCTAATACTGGTCTTCTTGAGTTCGGGAGAGGAGAGCGGAATTCCCGGTGTAGCGGTGAAATGCGTAGATATCGGGAAGAACACCAGTGGCGAAGGCGGCTCTCTGGCCTAGAACTGACGCTAAGGCGCGAAAGCGTGGGGAGCGAACGGGATTAGATACCCCGGTAGTCCACGCCGTAAACGTTGTATACTAGGTGTTAGGGGTTTTGCCTCTAGTGCCGACGCAAACGCATTAAGTATACCGCCTGGGGAGTACGCCCGCAAGGGTGAAACTCAAAGAAATTGACGGGGGCCCGCACAAGCGGTGGAGCATGTGGTTTAATTCGATGATACGCGAAAAACCTTACCTGGGCTTGAACTGTATCTGACAGGTGTAGAGATACACCCTCCTTCGGGCAGGTGCAGAGGTGCTGCATGGTTGTCGTCAGCTCGTGTCGTGAGATGTTGGGTTAAGTCCCGCAACGAGCGCAACCCCTACCCCTTGTTGCTACCAGGTAATGCTGGGCACTCTAGGGGAACTGCCGGTGATAAACCGGAGGAAGGTGGGGACGACGTCAAATCATCACGGCCCTTATGTCCAGGGCTACACACGTGCTACAATGGCCGGTACAAAGAGTTGCGATGCCGCGAGGTGGAGCAAATCTCAAAAAACCGGTCTCAGTTCGGATTGTAGTCTGCAACTCGACTACATGAAGCTGGAATCGCTAGTAATCGCAGATCAGCACGCTGCGGTGAATACGTTCCCGGGCCTTGTACACACCGCCCGTCACACCACCCGAGTCGGCAGCACCCGAAGTGGCTGATCCAACCCGCAAGGGAGGAAGGTCACCAAGGTGAAGCTGGTGAGGGGGGTGAAGTCGTAACAAGGTAGCCGTATCGGAAGGTGCGGCTGGATCACCTCCTTTTAAAGGAAAGACCAAAGTCAACGCTGCTGTTTGCAGAAATACTACTCAGTTTTGAGGGAATCATCGCGCGAAAAATCTTGAAACCAAGCAGCAATATTGAGTGGAGCGAGACCTATAGGCCGGTCGAGAGTGGTTTCAAGTGGTAAGTTTCAGTAGGGCCTGTAGCTCAGTTGGCTAGAGCGTGCGACTGATAATCGCAAGGTCGGTGGTTCGACTCCACTCAGGCCCAATCCGAGATGGCGTGTATCAGCGGAATTGGGGGGTGTAGCTCAGTTGGGAGAGCGACTGCCTTGCACGCAGTAGGTCATCGGTTCGAATCCGTTCACCTCCAGATGCATGTGCATAAATGAGCACAGTGCATGGTTCTTTCAAAATCATTGTAGTCCGAGCACGAACACTAGTACGAGCGACCTTAAAAGATCGCCGCTGTAAAAACTCGCGGGGATAGAATAATATGGTCAAGCGAATAAGGGCGTACGGTGGATGCCTTGGCACTGGTAGGCGATGAAGGTCGTGGCAAGCTGCGATAAGCCCCGGGGAGGAGCAAGCATCCTTTGATCCGGGGATCACCGAATCGGAAAACCGACTCCGGGTAAACCCGTAGTATCCGTCACTGAATACATAGGTGGCGGAGGCTAAACCTGGAGAATTGAAACATCTTAGTATCCAGAGGAAAAGAAAGCAAACGCGATTCCCTCAGTAGTGGCGAGCGAACGGGGAAGAGCCTAAACCGGTCTTTACGTTACAGGCCTGAACCGCTGTAGGATCGGGGTAATAGGATCTGGATTGAGGGCATTCTAGGTGCTTTCGGGAAGTTACAAAGCCTTGATTTAGC
>CAVXKM010000001.1:302500-861936 GCA_963762305.1 uncultured Spirochaetota bacterium
GGGAAGCCTACTCCAAGATTAGATTTCCCTTGGCCTTCGAGGCCACTGAAGACCCCTCGGAGACTACGAGGTTGATAGGCTGGAGGTGTAAGTCACAGTAATGTGATTCAGCCGACCAGTACTAATCGGTCGTGAGGCTTGACCATATTATAAAAGCCCCGATGGACTTATTCCATCGGGGCTTTTCTTTATTATGCCCCAGCATGCCGGGTTGGGAGGCGGCCGTACGGCATTCGTTCGATGCCAATCCTGAGAAATGCCCGGATCGCGGCGCACGCATGGTCCTCCCGATGATTTTCTAACCGAGGACGAAAATAACATCGATCCGGATTATAAGGAATTCCGGACTAGAAGCCTGTTACTATTGAAACATTTTATAGAGAAGTCCGTAAAGAAATTGGATAAATTTCTTGCAGGTTGACTTACATATGATCATTGTTAAAGGGATGGGAGAAAGCAGGCAGTTTCTGTCAGCGGGCCCTGTACTAAAACCATGAGAATCACAATTCTACTGATATTATTTTCAATGATTTTCTGTAATGCCGGTAATGACGGTCAGAGGAACATCGTCCTCGGGACGGAGCGTGATGATAAATTGATTGGAGAAGAAAGGAGCGATGAGCTTTATGGTGGTCAAGGCAACGACACATTAATTGGAGGGAAGGGTCCAGACTTGTTGTTCGGTGGCGCCGGTGCCGATACATTCGTTGCCGACATTAACGATGATGTGCCGGATGAGGTAATGGACTTTAGTCCTGAAGAGGGTGATGTGGTGGTTTTGAGTTTTAACGGCAAACCCAGAAAAGACTTTAAAGCTCCTTCAAGATTTACCATTAAAAACTTTCAGATTAACCGTAAGGGCGAAGTCAGAATCAAGATAAGCGACAGTGAGTGGCTGACATTCATGAAGCTCAACCAGTCCAACCTGTCTTTTAAAGTAAAAGACATAGGGAAAAACGTTCACCTTAGTTTTGAAAAGAAAATATAAAGAGGATTTCAGGAAATTTCAAGGCCCCTTCCGATTGTCGGCTACGCGGCGCTAACACCGGGGGAGAAGCCCACACAGGATTTCACGCGCCTTTTCCAGCGCGCGGGCGCGGTGACTGATGCTGTTTTTCTCCATGGGTGAAAGCTCGGCCATGGTCCTGTTCAGCCCCGGGACCAGGAATATCGGATCATAGCCAAACCCGTTTGCTCCTCTCGGCTCGTCCGCGATAACGCCCTCGCATTCCCCTTCGGCGAAGCGCGCCGTCCCGTCGGGAAGCGCCACGGCAATGACGCACACGAACCTTGCGGTCCGCCGCTCTGGCGGAACGCCCCGCATCCGGGATAGCACGAGCAGGTTGCGGTCTCCATCGGACAGATGGATGCCACCGTAGCGGGCGGAATGGACCCCCGGCCCGCCGCCCAGGGCATCAATCATTATTCCCGAATCATCGGCAAGCGCCGGGACCACCAGACGGGCCGCCGCCGCTTCGGCTTTCTTCCCGGCGTTTTCATGGAAAGAAGAGCCGTCTTCGATCACGTCGGGCATGTTGTCGTAGTCGAGGAGGCTGGAGATCTCAAACTCAGCCGGCAATGCAAGCATGCTCCTGATTTCGCCGATTTTGCCCGCATTTTTTGTTGCAATTACCAGCTTCATAAGGGTATTATTGTGTGTAAACGGGGATTGTGTGGAACATTTCATTATCCGCGTGCCAGTGAAATACTTTTAAAGGGATTTTCAATAAAAAAACCGCAGAAAGCATACCCCCGTTCCCGCAACCCCCGGGGTGAATAATTTACCATGAGCGGAGTCCCCTTCCTGAAATTTTCACTTCTCCTGTTCCTCGATACGGTTCTCGTTGCGGCGCTTCTGTTCCTCCTTGTGACGGAAAACATCATTCCCCATCGATTCTTTTCCTGGGCGGCGGCAGCGGTGGCCTTTTTCCTGCTGGTGAAGGCGGCGGCGAGCCTGTGGGTGATGAAGAGCGCCCGCGCGGGCGGTTTTGGTTCCATCAGGAGAATAATAAGCGATTTCAAGAGAGGCAGGTACATCACCCCCGGCGGTGAATTCCGCGGAGACGGTGAGGTTCGGCAGATCTGCAGCGACCTGACGATAATCGGCAGGCATTTCGATGACGTCGTCTCAACCCAGAAAGAGGAGATTGAACAGCTCAGGGAAATGTACAGCAACACAATTCTCTCGATGAGCTCCTATTTCCTGGTGCTGAACGACGAAGAGGAGGTCCTCTTTGCCAATGAGAGCTTCTGCCGCAAATTCCAGTATGACCAGGAAGGGCTGAACGGCACGAGCGTCGACGACATCTTCTTTTTCCTCACCGACAAGCTGAAGGAATCGCTCTCCGGTGTGCGCCGGACCGGGGAACCTGTCGTAATGGAAAAGACGCATCTCCTTTCCCGCAACGGTATAAGCGTCATCGCCGACATCAAGCTTTCCCGCATGACCCTTCACGGGAAGAACCAGTATGTGCTGGTCATAGACGATATAACCAGCCGCTGCAGGAAGGATTACCAGATCAGCCTCATCAGCCAGATCTCCGAGTCCATACAGCACGATCCCGAGATCGAAAAGGTGCTTTACACCATACTCACCGGCGTCACCTCGGGATCGGGACTGGGTTTCAACCGGGCGATGATGTTTCTCATAGACGATTCGGGGAGAGAGCTGGCGGGGAAAATGGCCGTCGGGCCCGACTCCCTGGAGGAGGCCATGCAGATATGGTCCTCGATTCCCGCGGGAAAAGTTGATATCTTCGAGCAGCTCAAGAATTCCGGCGCGGGCGATCGAAAAGGGCAAAGGCTCCTTGAATCGGTACTCTCCGCTCGGTTTCCGCTGAAATCCAGGAACGTGTTTCTCCAGGCCATTGAAAACATGGAAAGCGTGCATGTCCATGACTCCTACAACGACGAGAGGGTGGACATGGAGATACGCGCGTTGATGGAGGTGAAGGAGTTTCTGGTGGTTCCGCTCGTCGCGGTCAACCGGGCCATCGGTGTGATCGTGGCCGACAACAGGTTCAACCAGATGCCCATCACCAGGGACAGCATAGACCTGCTCTCTATTTTCGGCTTCCAGACCGCCCTGTCCATCGAGAGCTACAAAAACCTCTCCATGGTGAACCGGGAGATGCAGAAGATACGCGACCGCCAGGACGCCATCGTGGAATCGGAGAAACTGGCCGCCGTCGGGCGCATCGCGTTGCACATAGCCCACGAGATACGAAATCCCCTGGTTACGGTGGGAGGGTACGCGCGGCGGGCGCTTCAGCTCTCCCGGGACGCCGGGAAAAACGCCGAGATGATCCGCGGCGCCGCGCAGGTGATCCTGAAGGAATCGGAAAGGCTGGAAAAGGTTCTCTCCAACGTCATGGACTTTACGCGCCCTTCCCCGTACATCCAGCAGTTCAACAACATAAACGAGATCATAACCGACACCATCGACCTGCTGCGCAACCTTTTCCAGGAGCGGCGCATCGGGATAACCATGAATCTGAAAAAAGACGTCCCCCTCATTAAATCAGATTTCAACCAGATGAAGCAGGTCATGCTGAACCTCGTGCAGAACGCCATAGACGCCACGCCGGCGGGCGGAGTCGTGGAGATCTCCACCGATGCAGACGCGGGGTATGTCAGGATATCCGTCGGCGACAATGGCGTGGGCATCAGGGAGGATTACCTGGACCGGGTTTTCGAACCATTCTACACCACGAAAATCACGGGAGTCGGTTTGGGACTGGCGATCGTAAGAAAGGTGATCAGCGACCACGGGGGGGAGATCACCGTGAAAAACCGCCCCGGGGGAGGGACGCAGTTCGAGATCTCCCTGGCGCTGCCGTAGCGCTACTCGCTTTTCCTCCACTCGATCTCCGCCGCAGCCACCTCGCCCGCCGTGAGCGACGCTACCCAGGGCCACCCGGCGGTGGTGATGTACCAACGCCCGTTGGCGAACACGTACTCGGGGGCATGCGCCTCCAGGATGGTGACGAGCGATGACGGCGCCGTACGCCCCCGGTACACGCCGAAATTGTAGGGGTTCTGGCTCTGGAACACGAGGGTCTCGTTATAGGAATCGCGGTCCAGCCATATCTTCAGGCTCAGGAGGAGGGGGTGCCAGAAGAAGGAGTCGTTGTTATACGTGAAGGAGAGGTAATACCGGCCGTTCGTCTGTAGTACGAATGGAGACTCGGTGGAGGCCGTCGCGCCGGCCCTCTCGGCGCCGAAGGCGGTGGTGAGGGCCGCCCCTATATATTGCCAGTGCCGCAGATCGAAGGACTGATACACATCGACGGTGGAGTAGTATCCGTCCCGCGCCGTCGCGTACATGAGCCATTGCCCCTCGGCTACCCGGAGCACCATCGGGTCCCTGAACTGCGGATGATACGGGAGGAAAGAGTGCGCGCCGCTCTCCCGCCACGTGTAGCCGTTTTCGCTCAGGGCGCAATACGCGCGGTGGGGGGAGTACCAGAGGTAGCAGAGGCCCTCCTGGATTGCATGGGGGGCCCATGCAATCCGTCCGAAATCGGCGACGGGCTCCCGCTCCTCCATCTCTCCCCGCGGGGGCGGAAACAGGCGGGAGGTGGCATGGGCGAAGTATACCTCCTTCGAGTAATCGCCGTCGCCGAAGGCGGTGATGCCGATCACGTGCCACATGCCGTCGGGCGACTGGAACACCGCATGGTCGTTGATATAGTTCCCCGTCTTCCTGGGACGGAAGAGGGGCCGCCACGGTGACGCGATCCGCGGGACGAGGACCGGCCCGGCTCCCGGTCCCAGGGTCCTGACGCGAGCGCGACGGTCGAAGAGCCCGTCACCGGAGCGGACCCTGAATGAATACGCGGTGTCCGGGTCGAGCTGCTTCACGAGGGCGCTCCCGTACCGGCATGTAGCGATGAGCTTTTCGCCGTCCCTGCCGTCGCGATACACAAGGTACTTCTGGTTTTCCGGGTCCGCCACCCAGCCCAGGTGCACCCAGGTGCTTCCCGCGTTCGCCTTGAGCCCGAATATTTTTTGATAATGGGGTATCTCTTTTCGCGTGATCGAACTGTAGAAGTCGGTTTTTGCGGGGAGATCGATAATGACCCGCACCACGGTTTCCAGGAAAAGGAGGATAGTCACCGCCCCGATGGCGATTTTCAGAATTATGTCGATGAGTCTTTCTCTCGCTGCCTCATCCATGGCCGTACCTCGCCTCTATGGCTTTTCCCCTGCTGCGATGCCCCGTTTAACGTTTTCCCATAATTTCCGGAATGGCAGCCGCCGTCGGCCGCACGCTGCCGGTACGCGCCGAAGGGACAGTTTTCCGGTCGGCGGCGATTCCCGGATAAATCAATGCACACGTGACGGCGTTATTCAAGAATTATTCGCCGTCACGGTTTGATGGGTGTCGCGCTGGAGCCGCCGCCGGGGCTCAGGGCGCCTGGAGGAGGGTCATGAAGAGTGGAAAAATGAAGCGCCGATTTTAATTCCGTCGAAAACGAATTTAGCCCCGAAAAAGAGCAGGGCCGCGCCGCTTATGACGGCCACGGCAGTGTTGAACCGGCTGCCAAGGAGGTTTCCCCCCTTGAACGAGACCAGTGAAAGCAGCGAGTACCACAGGAAATCGCACAGCCAGTGGCATGCGGCGAAAAGCGCGAAACCGGCTAGGCCGAAACGGGCCGCATCCACGAGGAGCGCCGCGCCGACGCTGGCCCACCAGACGAGGAAATAGGGATTGGCGGCGCTCAGTACGATTCCAGCCATGAGAGGCGAACGGCTGTCCCGGGAGGCAACTCCGCCGGGTGAGCGCATGTCCCTGAACATTCCCGCCGCCATGACGAGCATGAAGGCCCCTCCCGCCGTCGAGAGGATCGCCCTCACGAGCGCGCTCTGTACGGCGGGACCGAGCCCGAAGAATATGGCCGCCATGAGAGGCAGCTCAACGATCCCGTGGCCGACGGCGATGAGGCTGCCCGCTCTAGGAAGCCTGCTTCCCGTGCCGACGGTGGCGGCGGTCATGGGTCCGGGGGACATGATGCCCGAAAAGGAGATTATGACGGCTCCGGCGATGAAGGTCCACAGGCCCACGGCGACCTACCTCTCGATGAGATGTACCACGAGGCCGCTGCGCAGCTTTGGCTCGAACCAGGTGGATTTTGGAGGCATTATGCTTCCGGCGTCGGACACGCGGATGAGCTGCTCGACGCTGGTGGGAAAGAGCGAAAAGGCCGCCCTGTGCGCGCCGCTGTCTACGAGTTTTTCCAGTTCTTCGGTGCCCCGGATGCCGCCGACGAAGTCGATGCGCCTGTCGGTGCGGGGATCGGTTATGCTCAGAATGGGCTCAAGGAGCTCCCGCTGCAGAATGTTCACATCAAGGCTTCCAAGGAAGTCGCCATCGTCCACCTCCCGGGGAACCAGGGTATGCCATTGCCCGCCGGCATACATGCAGAATTCATGAAGCCTCCGCGGGCTTTTCCGGGCGCTTTTTTCGATGATAAACCGCCCGGCGAGCTTTTCGAAAAATTCCCCTTCCGTAAGCCCGTTCAGGTCGCGCACCACTCTATTGTAAGGAAGTATCCTGAGCTGGTCGTGGGGGAAGATAACGGCCAGAAACCAGTTGTATTCCTCGCTCCCGTCGTGTCCCGGGTTCGCCTTTCTCCGTTCCAGCCCCACGCGCACCGCGGAGGCGGCCCGGTGATGGCCGTCGGCTATATACAGCGTGTCGTTCTCGAATGCCGCCCTGAACGACTTGATAAGGTCCTCTTCATCCACAACCCGGAGGACATGACGTATTCCGTCCTCGGCGGTAAAGTCGTATTCTGTGGGAAAACCGAGTACCCTCTCGAAGAGGCTCTTCTTCGCGCCGCCCTCCCTGTACAGGAGGAAGACGGGCCCTGCCTGGGCGCCCAGGGCGTCTAAATGCCGGGAGCGGTCAAGCTCCTTGTCTTCGCGGGTGAGCTCGTGTTTCCTGATCACCGAGCCCAGGTAGTCATCTATGTGCACGCAGGCCGCCAGGCCGGTCTGCGCCCTGCCCTCCATGAAGAGGGTGTAGGCATAGAGCCGGGGCTCAGGGTCGATGGAAAGGACACCCTGACGTATAAATGAATCCAGGCTGCTCCGTCCGGAGGCGTATACCAGTCCATCGTATGGTTCAATGCCCTCGGGGAGGTCGATTTCGGGCTTTGTGACATGGAAAAAGCTGTAGGGGTTGTTTTTTGCGATCTGTCTAGCCTCACCTGAGCTGACCACGTCATAAGGCAGCGTGGCTACCCTGTGGGCAAGGTCTTTACGCGGCCTGAGGCCCCTGAATTCCCTAATTCTTGCCATGATATTGATCGGGACTTTATCCCCTTCGAGCCACCTTAAAGAATCACCCCTCTTTCAGTAGGGAGAGGTGGTGCCTTCCTTTGTCGTAATTACCACCACGATAGCACAGGATATTTTGCAACTATAAAAGAACAGGAGAATTGTGATATATTTCACAATCTATGGTATTTTTACAACTTTTTTAATCAATTCCCAGGGATATGGGCAAATATTCTTGACAACAAAAGTGAAATAATTCACAGGTTTATTGACATGATCAATCCCATCAAACTTCCAGCAATTCGTCGCATACCGAGGCCGGCGCTTTCGCGGCTCTCTCGTGTATACGGCCTGCTCCTCGATTTTGAAGACCAGGGCGAGACCGTCATTTCCTCGCGAGAAATCGGCCGCATGCTGGGTGAGGGTTCACACACCGTACGCAAGGATATAAGCTATCTGGGGGAAAGCGGTACGTCTGGACTCGGATACAACGTGGCTCAACTGCGTTCGCGCATCGCTGCCGGGCTGGGGCTCGATCGGCCGAGGCGGACATGCGTCGTCGGGCTGGGAGACCTGGGTCTGTCGTTTCTGGATTCCCAGAACCCGCACGCCCACCGCTTCGATATAATCGCGGGCTTCGACTCCAGTATCAACAGGCTGGAAACGGTCAGGACCACTATTCCTGTCTTCGCCGCCAGGGAAATTGTTGAGGTTTCACGGCGCATGAATATCGAGCTGGCCATCCTGACGGGGCCGGCGCAGGCGCAGGAAAACGCCCGGCGGCTCATCGATGGGGGGGTGAGGGGAATCCTGAATTTTTCCCCGGCGGTGATTAACATTGCGCGAAACGATGTTTTTATAAGCCAGATAGACCCGGTCGGAGAGCTGCGGTTTTTGTCGGCGTTGATCTCGCTCAGCGAACGGGCCGGAACGGGCTGAGCGGAGAGCCGTTTCAGGAGACGCCCCGCCGCGCGCAGCGGCTGGGGCCGGAACTTTTAAGATATAAGGAGAATGACCATGGCGCGAGTGTATAACTTTTCAGCCGGACCCGCGGTACTGCCGGAGGAGGTCCTGAAAAAGGCCGCGGCGGAGTTGGTGGAATACGGCGGCGCGGGAATGTCGGTGATGGAGATGAGCCACCGCTCAAAGGACTTCGAATCCATTATAAAGGGGGCCGAGGACACCCTTCGGGAGATAATGAACATACCGTCCAGCTACAGGGTTCTCTTCCTGCAGGGCGGCGCCTCGCTCCAGTTTTCCATGGTGCCGCTGAACCTGTTCCGCAAGAGCAGGAAGGCCGATTTCGTGCATACCGGCGAGTGGACAAAGAAGGCCATGCCGGAATCCAAGCGGTACGGGAACATTACCGTCGTGGCCTCGTCCGAGGACCGGAAGTTTTCGTATATACCCAGGCTCGACAGGAGCTCCTTTACTCCCGATGCGGATTTTTTCTACATCTGCTCCAACAACACCATCGAAGGGACAAGGTTTTCAAAATATCCCGAAACCGGTAATGTCCCGCTGGTCGCGGACATGTCCTCGCACATCCTCTCCGAGGTCATTGATGTCTTTAAATTCGGCGTCATCTTCGCCGGGGCCCAGAAAAACGTGGGACCCGCGGGAGTGGCGGTCGTTATCGTTCGTGATGACCTGGTGGGGCATGCGATGGACATCACCCCGACCATGCTGAATTACGCCACCCATGTGAAGGAAGGTTCCATGTTCAATACGCCGCCGACCTACGGCATCTATATCGCCAAGCTGGTCTTCGAGTGGGTAAAAGCCAGGGGCGGGGTGAGCGCCGTGGAGACCATGAACCGGACCAAGGCGAAGATGCTCTATGACCATCTCGATGAGTCGAAGCTGTTCAAGGCCACCGTCTCAGGGGAAGACCGCTCCCTCATGAACATCCCCTTCGTTACCGGCAATGACGGGCTGGACGAGAAATTCCTCAAGGAGGCGGCGAAAAACGGGCTGATGACATTGCGCGGGCACCGCTCCGTGGGAGGGATGCGGGCCAGCCTTTACAACGCCATGCCCGTGGAGGGCGTGGAAAAACTGGTAGGTTTCATGAAAAAATTTGAGATTGAGAACAGACCGTAAACCGCTCCTCCCCCGGACCCGGGGAGGTGGCGGAAAATAATTTAAGAGGGTAGTGGCCATGTTCAAGATACAGACGCTCAATAAAATATCCCCGAGGGGACTCGACCTGCTGCCGCACGAAAACTACGAATACGCCTCCGAGATAGGACACCCCGACGCCATCCTGGTGCGCAGCTTCAATATGCTCGAGATGGAGATCCCGGCCTCCGTCAAGGCGATCGCCCGCGCCGGGGCGGGCGTCAACAATATCCCCGTGAGCGCATGCTCGCAGCGGGGCGTTGTTGTTTTCAACACCCCTGGAGCCAACGCCAATGCCGTCAAGGAGCTGGTGCTCATGGGGCTGGTCGTGGCCTCGAGAAAGGTGTACCGGGCAATCGCATGGGCCAAGGGGCTCGCGGGCAGGGGGGATGAGGTGCCCGAGCTCATCGAAAAAGGGAAAACGCAGTTTGACGGCCCGGAAATAAAGGGGAAAAAGCTCGGGGTCATCGGTCTCGGCGCAATAGGCATCATGGTGGCCAACGACGCCGTGTCCCTGGGCATGGAGGTAAGCGGGTACGACCCCTTCCTTTCGGTTGACCAGGCATGGAGGCTGTCGCGGCAGGTGAAGAAGGCCTTTTCCCTCGACAGCCTGCTTTCGGAATCGGATTATATCACGCTGCACGTACCGCTCAACGACAAGACCAAGGGCATGCTGGGCAGGGATAAATTCGCCCTGATGAAGAAGGGGGTCCGCATCCTCAACTTCGCCCGCGGCGGCCTGGTAAACAATGACGACATCATTAAGGCCATCAACGACGGGATCGTCGCCACCTACGTGACCGATTTCCCGGACGAGGAGCTGCTCGGCGTGGAAGGCGTTGTTCCCATTCCCCACCTCGGCGCCTCAACGCATGAGTCCGAGGAGAACTGCGCCGTCATGGCGGTGGAGCAACTGAGGGACTTTCTCGAAAACGGGAACATCAGGAACTCGGTGAACTTTCCGGAGTGCATGCTGCCTCCGTCAGGGGCGCGCCGGATCGTTATTGCCAACAGAAACGTTCCGAACATGATAGGGCAGATAACGCCGGTGCTGGCGGAGCACAACATCAACATCGCCGACATGCTGAATAAGAGTCGCGTTGATTACGCGTATAACATCATCGATATCGACGGCGATATAGACGAGTCCGCCACAAAAAAACTGATGGGCATAGACGGGGTGCTCATGGTGAGAGTCATATAATGGGCGGCACAGACGCCGGCGCGCCGGCGTCCTTCTGATTCAGGAGTAATGCTCCGACACCCATCCGGCGATCCGTTGCATTGCCTCCTTGTAGGAAACACGGCTCTTGCAGCCGAGGTCCATTCGCGCGAGCGAAGCGTCCACATCGTTGTTTCTTCCCATGACGGCCAGGTGGAACACGATGTCCACTCCATCGCAGAGGCCGGCAAGGCTTCCCTCATTCGTGAGATCGCCCCGCCGTATCTCGATACCCGATATTTCCAGCGTTCCGGCCTTCCTCCTCCGGCGGCACGAGCGCTCTCACGGTAAAACCGCGGTTTTGCTGCTCCCTGGCCAGAAATGAGCCGAAAAAGCCGGTCGCGCCGGTGACGAGCGCTTTCATGGATATCCCCTCCCGCTCCTGTTCAACGACGGGGCTTTGTGGTGTCCTCCTCTCGGCGTCACTTGTACTCACACATTTCCCTTGGAATCGACCTTATTACACTGCCTCCACAGGCCCTTGCCGGCCGTTGTCATCGAAATTCTGAATTTTAACCCGGCCTTGCGGCCCCTTGAAAATAAATTTCTTGTAATTATCATTTACTCAATGTATAAAAGGATTGAACACGCTCTCACGCATCCTGGCTTCACATGTTCTCCCGGATTGTACCGGAATATTTTCCTTATGAGAGGGGGGATTGATATGGCTGAAAAAAAGAAGAAGAAAAGCGCGAAAGGCAAGGGGAAAAAGCTAACCCCGCGAAAAAAAGCACCTTCGAAGGCGTCGAAGAAAATCGCACCTGCTCCCGTTCAGGACCGCCCGGGGCAGGCCGTTGCGGCCGCCATAATGGACCTCATGAAGGGTATGGACGTTCAGTCCCTGAAACAGCTCCTTCAGCAGGCGCAGGCCATCAAGTCAGCCGCGCAGACCCCGCCGGCAGCGCCTGCGAAGCCCGCGGCCGCGGCGGTAAAGCCCGGGCCCGGGAACAAGTACACCATCGACGTCAAGGAATCGGAAGACGGCAGCTACTACATTCTTGTCATCAATAACGCGCGGAATTTCTTCACCCTGGAAGAGATGAGGAAGATCGTGCGGCTCTGCCACGACGCTCCCGACGAGAGGGAGGCCTGCAGGCGGCTGCACGGCTGGTTCCAGGAGAGGAGAAAGGACGTCCTGATTGATACAAAGATCACGGGACCGGGTGATCCGGCCATCCTCACCATGTACCGGTTCCTCAAAGGGCGGTACCGGGTAAAAGGTGGGAAATAACAGTTTGCTCATGCAAGGAAGGTGAACAGATGAAAAACAAGTTTTCAGCGGGTTCGACCGCGCCCGACTTCAGCTTCGATACTCCATGGGAGACCTCACTTCAGTTTTACGCCGTAATGGGAAAGACCCCGACCGTCCTTTTTTTCCTGCGTTACGTGGGGTGTCCCATCTGCCAGATGAAGATATCGGAAATAATCCATGATTGGGAATTGTTCAAAAAGGAAAAAGTCCAGGTGCTCGTGGTCCTGCAAAGCCCCCCAGAGTCGGTGAAAAAACAGCTTTACGGCGAGGAGATCTCCTTCAAGATCATATGCGACTCCGGGGGCAAGGTCTTCTCGCTCTACGGAGTGAAGCCGGGGGGCATATTGGGTTACATTGCCCCGCCGGTGATCGCGCAGGCCGTTAAGGCGACGAGGAAGGGATTCAAGCACGGGAAGAAGGAAGGCAAGGAAATGCAAACCCCGGCGGTTTTTGTTGTCGGTCCGGACAAAACCATTCGCTATGCCTATTACGGGAAGCATGTCGCCGACCTCCCCGGGAACGCATTCCTGCTCGAACAGGTCCGGAGCGGCAGGTCCTGATTCAAAATATCTGTTTGACTTAACCTGGTTCCCGGTGTAATCGAAACAACGCTTTCCAGAATGAATGGCGGCCCGGCACGGGCGTTCATTTTAGTGAAGCGAGTTGTTTTCTCAGCCGAATTTTACCGTTTGGGGGTGGACTATGGCTACTCAGGCAGTGCTGTCATCCGATGTAATCGTGGTTGGTTCGGGCCCCGGCGGGGCGACGGTTGCGCGCGAGCTCGCTCGGGCCGGGAAAAAGGTGCTGATCCTGGAGCGCGGGTACGACCATAGAGACAGGTTCTATTATGCCACCTATCCAGGCGCGATCATCTACTCAGACAAGATGAGTTTTCTTTTCACGGAAGAGGGCCTCAATATAATAAGCCCGGTCATGGTGGGCGGCGCGACGAGCATGTACTGCGGGTGCTCCGCACCACCCCCGCCGTGGCTGAAGAAAAAATACAGGATCGACATAGACGCGGAGGTGAGCGAGACGGAGAGGGAGCTCGAGATAAAGCCGCTCCCGCCGGAGCTCCGCGGCGCCGCCTCCACAAGAATCGCCGAGGCGGCCGGGGCGCTCGGGTACAAGTGGTTCCCGCAGCCAAAATTCATGAAGCCTTCCCGGAGCAGGAAATTCTCGTGCACCGCCGCCTGCATGCTGGGCTGCCGCTGCGGCGCCAAATGGAGCGCCGGCGAGTTCGTGGACGAGGCCGTTGAGCGCGGGGCCGACCTCCGCACCGGGGCCCGTGTTGAGCGCGTTCTCCTCGACGGCGGGCACGTCCGCGGCGTGCAGGGCCGCATGGGAGGAAGAGATTTCACCGCCACCGCGGGGACCGTCATCCTGGCGGGCGGCGGCATTGGGACACCGCGGATACTGCAGGCCTCGGGATTCCGGGAGGCCGGCGTGGGCATGACCATGGACACCACGGTGATGGTATACGGGTTTATCAAGGGGAAGGGTACCGGGAAGGAACCGCCCATGACCTGGTCGTGGGAGAATGACGAGGACGGCTACATGCTCTCCACTCTTATCGACCCATGGCTCCTCTATCCGCTGGGCGCCATCCGGGTTGGATTGAAGCCCTCCTTGTTGTGGTTAAAGTGGGGAAACATACTGGGCGTCATGATAAAGCTCAAGGACGATATCTCCGGCGCCGTCCACCCGAAGAAGATCAGCAAACCTCTCACCGAGAGGGACGCGGCCCGGCTGGCCAAGGCCAGGTCGGTGTGCGAGAGGATTCTCATCGAGGCGGGGGCGAATCCATCAACGATTTTCATGCGGCCGCTCATCGGGACCCATCCGAGCGGGACCGTGCGCATCGGCACCATGCTGGACACGAACCTAAAGACGGAGGTGGACGGGCTCTACGCGTGCGACGCGAGCACTTTCCCCGAGTCGCTCGACCGGCCCACGGTGCTGACGATTATCGCGCTGGGCAAGAGGCTGGCGAAACACCTGGCGAAGAAGAAATAGGAAGGGAGGAACTCTTCATCATGAAGATACTGGTGACGGGCGCAACAGGTTTCATCGGCTCGGCCGTGGTGCGGGAGCTCGTGGCACGGAAAAAATCGGTCCGCTGCCTGGTGAGGAAGGACAGCGACAGGTCAAACCTGAAAGAACTCAAGGTGGAGTACGTGGACGGTGACGTGACCGATATCGATTCCGTCCGCAGGGCGCTCAAGGGCGTCGACCAGGTATTTCACCTGGCGGCTGTATACGCGATATGGCTTCCCGATCCGAACCTCATGTACCGGGTGAACGTGAACGGGACGCAGAAGGTGCTTACGGCGTGCCGCGACGCGAAGGTAAAAAAGGTCGTCTACGTGAGCTCCACCGCGGCCTTGGGGGCCCACGGGAAGACCCCGGCGGATGAGAAGGCCGTTTTCAACATGGCGTCCACCAAAGACCACTATTACATCTCGAAGTATCAGGCGGAGCAGGTGGCGATGGAGTTCGCCCAAAAAGGGCTCCCGGTGGTCATTGTCAATCCATCAGTGCCCATCGGCGCAAGGGACATCAAGCCCACCCCGTCCGGCGCGCTCATTATCAATATCATCAAGGGGCTCCTTCCGGGTTACATAGACGGCGGTGTCAATCTCATCGATGTCGACGACTGCGCCAAGGGTATCGTAAACGCCATGGAGAGGGGCCGCGCGGGGGAGAAATACGTGCTGGGAAACCGCAACGTGACCATGAAGCAGTTCTTCGACCTCATCGTAAAGGTCGCGGGAACGGGCTCGTCCCCGAAGATAAAATTCCCCGTGTTCATGGCGGTCCAGTCGGGATACGGATACGAGCTCCTGGCCGCGATCACCCGCAAGCCGCCCATCAATACGGCGGCATGGGTGCGGGTGGGCAGCTATTATTCGTGGTGGGACAGCTCGAAGGCAATAAGGGAGCTCAAGCTGCCGCAGACGCCCGTGGAGGAAAGCATCGCCCGGGCGGTGGCGTGGTTCAAAGAAAAAAAGTACCTGTGAGACGGACATGGCGATCAATGGATTGAAAAGGGTCCTGGGGCTGCCGGAGATCTCTTTCGTCGCGATAGGCTTCACCATAGGGGGCGGTGTATTCGTCTTCACGGGCATCGTGCTGAAGATCACGGGGCCCATGCTGGTGCTCGCCTACGCGCTGGCGGTGATCCCCGTTTTCATCAGCATGCTTCCCCTGGCGATGCTGGGTTCCGCCATCCCCTCCACCGGGGGAAACTACAAGTACCCCAGCCGCATGGTCTCGCCGGGGCTCACCTTCGTGGGGCTGTGGATCTACATCCTGGCCACATTCTTCGGCCAGATCCCGCTTTACAGCCTTGCCTGCGCGCGCTACGTGCAGTTCTTCTTCCCGGGGCTGAACCTGGAGCTTTTCGCCGTTGGCCTCGTCACTTTCTTCTTCATCGTGAACGTGCTGGGCATAAAGCCCGCGGCGCAGGTGCAGGGAGTCATGGTCATCCTGATGATCGGGGCGCTGTTTTACTTCTCCGGGAACGGGCTCGCGCATTTTCACCCGGAGCATTTCCAGGGGTTTTTCCAGAAAGGAGCGGGAAGCCTCGTCCTTGGAATCGCACTGCTGACCTTCACCTACCTCGGATCCAACGGAATCATCGAGCTGGGGGGCGAGATAAAGGACCCCGGGAGGGTCATTCCGAGGGCCTATTTCATCGCTTTCCCCGTGGTGACGGTGATCTATCTCTCCATTGCCTTTGCCACGGTGGGATCCGTCCCGTGGCAGGACCTTGCCGGGGCGAAGGAGCCGCTCATCGAGGCGGGGAAGTCGTTCCTGGGCAAGGGGGGAATGGTCATTTTCGTCATCGGCGGGGCGGTGCTCGCGCTCACCACGACGCTCAACGCGCTGTTCATGGTGGGGACCAAATCCATGCTCATCATGATTAGCGACAAACTGCTTCCGGCGCCTCTCGGCAGGATCCACCGGAGGTTCGGCACGGCGCACATCCTGTTTTTTTTCATTTGGGTTATATCGATAATCGGCATCCTCTCCGGATTTTCCCTTGAGACCTTCGCGTCCTACTCGGCCCTGGGCGGCATCATCATCTTCGTGCCGCTCATGGTAGCCGCCCTCCGGCTTCCTATCCTGTACCCGGAGCGGTACGCGAACTCCGTGTTCAAGCTCAAGGGATTCTGGCTCTATTTCTGCCCCATTGTCGGGTTTCTGATGGTCGCCTTCTTCGGCCTGATCCTGCTGGTGGATTTGAAATCACCGCTTAAAATAGGGTTTTTCCTGTTATTTGCCGTCACCGGCATTATTTACTACGCGGTGCGGAAGAGACAGCTTTTGCGGAAAGGAATAAATCTCGAAGACATCAGGAAGAAGGAAGACTGGCTTGATTAAGAAAAAGAAGGCGCGCGCGGGCCGTCAGAAAACAGCTCCATCCGTGCAGGAGCCGCTGCTTTTCCAGCATTACCCCGATTTAAAGGGAAAGATCCCGTGGGTGCCGCTCGGCGCGTTTCCGACACGGGTCCATCGCCTGAAAAACCTGGGACACCGGGGCCTCTGGATAAAGAGAGAGGACGAATCTTCACCGTTTTACGGCGGCAACAAGGTGCGCAAGCTCGAGTTCGCGCTGGGTGATGCCCTCGGGCAAAAGAAAAAAAAGGTCGTTACCATGGGGGGCATCGGGACGAACCATGGACTGGCGACGGCGGTGTTCTGTCGAAGGCTCGGTCTTGACTGCAGGCTCATCCTGTTTCCCCAGCCGGTCACCCGTTACGTGAAGCAGAACATGCTGCTCTTTCACCGGTACGGTGCGGAGCTGGTGGGCGCGGGGTCCATCCTGCAGGCTGGCCTCATGTTTTACACCACCGAGCGTCTGGGCAATCCCGGCGCGTATTTCCTCTACGCGGGAGGCTCCTCGCCTCTCGCCTGCATGGGCGTCGTGAACGCCGTGTTTGAGCTGAAGAAGCAGGTAGACGAGGGGCTCCTCCCGATGCCGGACTATATCCTCTGCCCCCTGGGCTCCAACGGGACCATGGCGGGGCTCTCGCTGGGAGTGCTGCTGGCTGGCATGCCCACGAGGGTCGTGGGCGTCAGGGTCAGCGTCAAGGCCGTGGGTCCCCTCCCCGTCGCCACTCCCGGGATGGTGAGGTCACTCATGGGCCAGGTGCACGGACTGCTCCGCAAGGACTCACGCATGGTGCCCCGAATCGAAATTCCGTCCCAGCGGGTCATTGACGACTACGTGGGCGACGGCTACGGACATCCCACCGCCGAGGGTCGAGCGGCTATCAAGCTCCTGAGAGAACGGGAAGGCGTTTGCCTCGAGCCGACCTACACCGCGAAAACCTTCGCCTTCCTGCTCGATTTCATCAAGGACAGGGCGCACGCGGGCGCCACGATCCTTTACTGGCATACATACAACTCGGTGGACCTTTCCGGGGAGGCGGCTGAAGTGGATTACCGTGATCTGCCGGAAGAATTCCACTGGGTCTTCAAGGCCCCGGAGGAGCAGGCGTGAGCCGCCCCGGGCCCCGTTTCACGGCCTTTCGCATTGCCGCATTCCTCCGCTCTTCAGACAGCCAGTCCTGACCGGGATACTCCCGATGGTGGACAGTCCTCCGGCTGTACTGGACAGGGAGTGTTTCACAAGGATTATCCTGAAAAAATTTGACTGTAATCATTCAGTCTTTGTATTATTTTATATTACCAGGTTTGCAAGAAAGAAGGAGGAAACTTATGGAAAACTCCAACGCAGTGACCTTCAAAGGCGCTCCCATGAACCTCACTGGCGACGAGGTGAAGCTGGGCGACACGGCGCCCGCGTTTACCGCATTGGACCCCACGATGAAACCGGTCAAGCTCTCGGATTTCCGAGGGGATCTTCTGATAATCAGCGTCGTTCATTCGCTGGACACATCGGTGTGCGAGCTGCAGACAAAACGATTTAACGAGGAGGCCGGGCGGCTGAACGCCAAGGTGCTCACCATCTCGATGGACCTTCCCTTCGCCCAACGGCGTTTCTGCGATTCGTTCAAGATAGGCAAAGTCACCGTTCTCTCCGACTTCAAGGACAGGGAATTCGGGAAAAAGTACGGGCTCCTGATAAAAGAGCTGGGATTGCTGGCCAGGGCGGTTTTGATCATAGATAAAGACGGGAAGCTCGCCTACCGGCAAATAGTGCGGGAGATCTCGGAGCAGCCCGATTACAACGAGGTGCTTGCCGAGGCCCGGAGGCTGGGCGGGTAGTTCCGTCCGTACCGGTTGCATGGTGCTCCGGCCGCTGACTGGAGGCACCTTCCGCGCTGAAGGGAAGAGCGCTTCCTGGCGGGTTGAAGAAAATATTTGACAAAAGGGCTTTCCTGTAATATCCTCACGGCCGAACAGAGAGAAACAGGTCGTGACACGGAAGGCTCGTGCATCCTCTCTCGACGATCATCACCACTAGGGCCCCATGGAGGTATATAGATGGCTTTGAAAACCCGGTCTCTGTTGCAAGGCGCTGTTATTACGGGTGTGCTATTCCTCTTCGGCGTGTCGCCGGCGCTGCCCAAGGATATCGATTTCCAGTTCATGGATATTGACCAGGTTTCGCGCTACTACGAGGACAGGATTGCCTTTCAGCACGTGGAAAAAGCCGCTTCGCCCATGGTCGACAACTCGCTGGCGGGCCTTCTCGTGATCAAATCGAAGAAACTGTACCTGCTAAAAGATGGTTATGACGACTCCAAGGCCGTACAGACCCAAATTATGATGATCGGTGGAGAACGGAGAGTCACAGACGACCTTTGGGTGAACAAGATAAACTCGAAGCCCGATTACGTCAGGGTCACCGAGAGGAAGATTGAGGTGCTCAAGAACTTCGGCGAGGAGTATGTGTCGAAGAACTTCGGGAGCTTTTACCTCTCCGTGCGCAACGCCTTCATTCAAAAGCATGTGAATGTTTTCAAACAGCTGATGGCGGACCGGAGGGAATCGGGGCTGGTCGTGGAACGCTATCTCATCCCCAAGCCGGTGTATATCGGTTCGCAGAGCGAGCCGCAGAAGTTCGGCACGTACGTGGTCGGCAAGACGCTCGATGAGAAGCTCTATTATGCCGAGGACAGTGACGGCGATGACGTGACCGAGACCTTCTACGTGAACATCCCCGACGGATTCAGCTGGGGGTATAAATCGGGACCGAATATTCTGCTGATATACGGCAACAAGGACGAGGAACTGAAGCGTATCATGGGGTCGCTGGCAAAGTGGGCCTATTTCGGCACCCCCGAAGAGGAAAAGAGGGTCATTCAAACCTTTCCCAAGGATTCAGAGATCATCGGAGAATTCAATCTTGACGCGGTCATTCCGGCCGCGACCAAGTAAGTTCCCCGGAAAGCGCTGCCGGTTTCGATACAAAAAAGCCCCGATGGGGCTTTTGTCTTTTTTGCTCTTCCCAATCCGGCGGAACTTGGATTCAGCCGGTGTGGCGCCCGCGCGCACGCCGAAGGTCCTCGAGGCGGGCGTAGTCGTTTCCCTGGATTCCGCCGAGGCGCACCAGCGGTTTCGAGGTGGGCCCATGGTAATCGGAACCGGCGGTGGCTACGAGGCCGTGCTTTTTTGCGTAATCCCGGTAGTAGCCCATGTCCTTTTCGGTGTGATAGGTGGATATGGCTTCGATGCCCAGGATGCCGTAGCGGCGTATGGTATCGAGCCGGTCCTCGCTCCTCACAAAGACCGGGTGGGCAAGAACCGGTATGCCATCCGCTTTTTTCACGGCATCGATGCCTTCCAGGGTGGTTATTGATTCGAAGGGGACGTATGCCGGTCTTCCCTCGGTGAGATAATCCCGGTAAAAATGGGTCAGCCGGTTGTCGCGCTTCTCTCCGCTCAGGTATTCGTGCAGCCTTCCGTCCTCCGCGTTTTCCCGGTTTTCCAGCACGGCCCTCATGATGGAGGCGGCGGTGGGAGCCCTCCCGGCGGCCATGGACCATACATGCTCCTCCCTGAGGATGAAGCCGAGAGCGCGGAACGCCTCGATGCGCTTGAGGGCGACGGAGTCACGGAATTGCCTTATTTTCCCGAGCGCCTCCCGGAGTTCCCGGCTGCCGTGGTCGATGAAATAACCCAGTATGTGCTGCTGGGAGCCGTCGGGGGGAAAAACCGTGGTGACCTCGACCCCGGGCACATACTCGACACCGAACTCCCCGAGGAGGCCCATGGCTTCCGGGACGGATTCCGCCGAGTCGTGGTCGGTTATGGAGATGGCGCTTATCTTCGAGGCTTCGGCGAGCCGGAAGAGCTCGCGCACCGGGAGATCACCGTCCTCGCTGTGGCGCGAGTGGACGTGGAGGTCTATGAGTTTCACCGAGGGAGATCCCCCGCGAGTTGATTTCAGGGGCACCCGATCTATTTCCAGTTTTTCAGGCTGTGGGGCATGAGCAAGCCGCTTTTCCCGGGGAGAAAATCCAGCGGGTCCAGGGGCACGTCAACGCACCGGATTTCGTAATGCAGGTGGTTTCCCGTCGAGTTGCCCGTGCTCCCGACGCACCCTATGTACTGTCCCTTTCTGACGAAATCTCCCTTCTTCACGAAATTGACCGCGTTGTGACAGTACCGCGTTATGAAGTTGTTCCGGTGCTCGATCTCCAGGCTGTTGCCGAAACCGCTGAGATACCCGGAAAACACCACCCTGCCCTCCATGGAGGCCCGGACCGGCGTTCCCCGTTCGGCGGGAATGTCCATGCCGGTATGAAACTTGCCGCCGCGGAGCCCCAGGATGGACGATATATTGTTCACCCTCTCTATCGGCCAGAGAAACTCGTCGTCGGAGGTTTCAACAACCGTGCGCGCGACTCCACGCGAGGCCAGGCTTTCCACCAATTCCGCGGAAAACGGGACAAAGACGTAGTTGCCGGTGAGGCTCCTCTTGCCGGCGATCTCATTGAGGGCGTAGATGTCCTCCCGGGTGCAGGCGTACTCCTTCATGATGTATTGGAGAGTGGTTCTCTGGTTGACCTGGACCCACTTCCCCGCCTTGCCTTTTAGCTCCTGTATCTCGGCGCTGTCGATCTGTATTTGTTCTGCCGCGCTGAGACGGAGTGTAACGAGTACAATGCTTATAGCGATAAGAGCGATTCGCTTCATCCTTCCCCTTTTACACGAAAAAAATGATGACAACTTCCCTTTCCTCCCAGGTAGGCCATTCCGGCCAGGGACTGGAATGATGAGACCCTCAATGCCTGTAGTTCAGAATGATAGAAAGGGGTACGGCAAAATGAAAAAAGTGCATTCCGGCTTGGGAAGCCCGCCGCTTTGAATGCGCGTATGCGGATAAAACCGCTTCCAAATATCGGTTCAATTTTGTGTGTTTCCTTGTATTTGTCAATAAAAAAAGCTCGAAGCGGGGTCACGAGGTGATCTCTTTATAGTGACATAATCTTTTCCTACGCATTGCAATTTTGGCGGATGGCAGGCCGCCGCCGAGTTCGCGAGTTTCCCTGGCCTGAAGATGAGCGACGCGTAATTGGGGTGGGAAGGCCGGGCGATGCCGGTATCACCCTCCCTGATGCTCCCGGCTGGAGATGACGTTCAGCGCTGGTCAAGCGGCGGGGAAAACATTTACGGAAGGATTGTCACGTGCGTGCCGCTGAACTCCCGGCTTCCCCGTCCCGTGGTCGGACAGGGCGTGACATGGGGTCACGCTATGTGGGTCCTGCGCTCGAGGATGAATTCCTCGCCTCGCGCCAGCATCAATTCGCGGAGCACCGTTTCCCAGTCGTAGTTTTCCAGGATATTCCTGCGCGCCTTCTCCTTGAGGTCGAGGAAGGCGTCGAAGTTGTTTTCCATGAGCCCGATCACGTGCTCGATTTTCTGCACCCAGTCCTGGAGGTCGTTCGCGCGCGCCACGTACCCCGTGTTGCGGTCCAGAACTATCTCCTTCGGGCCGCCCATGTCCGAGACCACGCCGGGCAGACCGCACGCCTGGGATTCAAGCACCGCCATCCCGAAGGTGTCAGTAGTGCTGGGAAAGACGAAGATGTCGGCGCCGGAGTAGATTTCGGGCAGCAGGGCCTGCTCCAGCCCCCCGGTGATGACCACCCGCCGATAGTGTTTCGTCTTCTGCCGGAGGGTGTCTATATAAGGGCCGTCACCCACGATCAGCAGGTTGAGGTTTTTCCTCTTCTTCAAAAGGTGCTTGTAAACCTCCAGGAGGAAATCCATGTTTTTGTCTTTCGATATCCGCCCCGTGAAAAGGAGAGTGACGCCGTCCCGGATTTTAAACCTCTCCATGAGCACGGTCTTTCCGGAGTCGCGGGGGGAAAAGAGTTTGGTGTCAAGTCCCCTGCGGAATATCTTCATCTTCGAACGGTCGTGCCCGCGGGACTGAAGTATGTCTATGTACTCCATCGTGGGCACCTGGATCTCGTCCATGAACGAAAAGAACCACCTGACCGCCCACTTGATCATGGGCGGCAATATTCTGCTTTTGAGAAGCAGCTTGGATTGGAGATAGAAATCGGTATGGTAGATCCCGACCGTTCTGACTTTCAGGATTTTCGCCGCAAGCATGGCGAAGATCCCAACGGTCCCCGGGGTTGAAATGTAGATGTCTGTCGGGTTGAGTTTTTTAACGATGCGGAGACTACGCAGAAATGCCGGAACTTTAATAATGTACTTGTTGTAATACGGCAGCCTGAAAGAGCACAGGAACGGCAGGTTGACGAAGTTCGGGGGAATCTCGGGCGTGATCTCCTGGTCCAGGAGGGCCGAGACCACATGGAGGTTGAGTCCCCTCGAAAAGCACAGCCATCCAAGCTTCTTCAGCGTGACCGAGGGGCCGTTGAGGTCATTCAGCGTGTCGGTGAACCACAGGACGCGCTTCTCCCTTTCCGGCTTGTCCACGGGGAGCTTTTTGAACAGGGAAGTGAAGAAAGGATAGCCCTGCAATGAGACCTGCCCGGATGACGACAGTGATGGCGAGGAGAGGAGCGGAGAGCCGTGCGACAGACCCCCCTTATCTCCCTCCTGGGCCGACCGGGTGGAAACTCCGCCCGGGGTACGCGAAACTATATCGTGAGTGGTTGACATTTTTTTGGGTTGCATGGAGTATATTTCCGTTATTTTTCAGGCGGCAAAAGAGTCGGACTTCCTGTCCTGCTCGTAGGAATCCGTGTTCATGCCCTGTTTCTCTTTCTTGTTTATCCGCTGGTAAACGTATTCAACAAGGATCCAGAGAAAAGCGGAAAGCCAGAATATGAAGAAAATCTCGAGTATGGTGAATTTCATGTTCAACTCCTCATCGTAACTCTTCTACTGAGTATATAAAGCACGATCCGTTCCAGGCGCTTATTTTATTGTTGTATTAGGCCTGGTAATTCCAGGGCTTTTATTACATTCATATCGAATCCAGCGTCAAATCCACTAAAACCGCTGATAAATAGTCACAGTGTGTCAATTATGCAACAATGAACCCTACTGGCGGGCGTGGCGTGAGAACGGCCGCGGCGGTTGGAAAACCATGCGTGGGTATTGGTGCATTTGCGGATGAACATCGGCGGGTTGTCCGGCTGCCGAGGGGAGGAAATCCGGCGCCTCCGTTTCCCGCGGGGAAGCAGCCCAGCCTTAACGGCTGTGTTTTACCGCGCGCAGGAGATTTGACCTTCCCTTGCCGTCGAGCACTCCGTATCCGTAATCGAACGGCAGCGGCAGGGAGGAGCGCGCGTATTCCGCGGCCAGGTCGGGCTGATAGGGGGGGTCCGGCAGGTCCTTCAGACGGCGCGGGTAGGTATACGTGCCGAAGAGCTTCATGTCCCACGTGCCGCCATTGAAGTATCGAAACGGTATTCCCGAATCGTCCTGGCATATCACGGTGCTTCGGTCCAGAAGGTACCGGCAGATGTCGGCAAAGCTGCCGCGGTGGAGCAGATAGACCGCCGATTTAATGAGCACATTGAGACGGCCCAGCTTCTTGAAGAACATCCCCTCGGGGATTGACTCGTCGAGCACGCTGTCGTGCAGTTTCATGCGGAGATAGGTCACCGTTCGGGGGGCCCGGTCTCCCTGGGCCAAGACGTGGAGCCGCGTCCCCGTGACCGCCGGCCGGGCGCCGTCGAGCAGGCCGTCGCGGTCGAGGCTCATCACCTCACCGGAACCGTCCAGGCCGACCCTTTCAACCCGGACGACGCGGAGATCAAGCCGCGCGGCGAAAATGAGCAGCAGCGGGGTGATGCCCTCCATGGTGTGATTGTACAGCTCTTTCTGCATCAGTCCGCTTTTAAAATAGTTGTCCGCGGCGATGCTCCAGATCGACCGCTGGAGCGAAACGAGGCTTTGGGCGAGGCGCCATGGCGGAAGCGCCAGGGGTTCCGGAATCGGGCCGGGCTCCTCGAGGGCGATGAGCAGGTAGACGCGCGCTCCGGGAAAAAAGGTGTAGAGGTTCACCAGGTCCGCTCCGCTGAAGGGATAGAAGGCGACGGCCCCCCTGCGCATTTCCGGCAAATGGGCCGCGCGCCAGGGGGCAACCTTTTCCACGGTTTCCTTCAGCACCATGTCCCAGATGGTGTTCATTGTGTTGACATGACTCCGGTAAAAGGCGTGGAGGGTGGCAGGTCTGAAGGGACTGTCCTCTCGAACGGGCATTCCGGCCAGGTACCTGGCCAGGTCGTCCCAGTAGGGATCGGCGCCGGTTTTGACGGGCCTGCCCGAACCGGAGCAGGAAAGGCAGAAGCCGCACAAGAGCAGAAGCGCCAGCATCGACGCCCTCGCTCTTCCGGTGGAAGTGACATGCTTTTCGTTCATCTGGTGCCTGTTGCGGCCAAAACCGATCGTGAAAGGTCCCGGCATGATTTTTCATCCGGCCGGAAATGTCAATTATATTGAAGGCCGAGAGAGCGGCGGTATGATAGAATACCGCGGGCTCGGCGGCCTTGGACCGCGGCACACCTCCCGCGATGACGGTATTTGGATAATTAATGTTGACATTCCGCTGATATGCTGATTAATCGGCTGGTTTAATCAATTAGTTAAATTTTAACTGCGGCGGTAAAATGACCGCTTTTCCGTTCGACCCCCCTTCACAGGCATGCGTCGTCCAGAACCGGGGCGCGGAAGCATGAAACAATGAAACTCGCCGGCGATCAACACGAAACAAAGCAGCGTATCCTCAGGGCGGCAAAGAGGGAATTCGCCGATAGGGGATACGAGGGCGCGCGCATGTTCTCCATCTCCCGGAAGGCGGGAGTCAACCAGGCCCTCCTGCATTACCACTTCGGCTCGAAGGAAAACCTCTACCTGGAGGTGCTGCACCGGCTCTTCGGCACGGAGCAGAAAAAACGGCTCGCCGCCTTCGGCCAGGAGTGGAACCTGACGCCGTCCCAGAAGCTGTACCTGGCCATCTACGTGATGGTCAATCTCCATCTCGAGGCGGCCGACCCCGATTTCAACCGCATCATCGCCCGGGAGGCGGGCGAGGGCAGGGGGCACCTGAAAAAGATCATCCGCGAATACCTGGTCCCCCTGAACGACAGGTTTGTCGACATCATCGACGAGGGAGTGAAGAGCGGCGATTTCGAAACGAAAAACTCACATTTCGTGGTGCTCTCGATCGTGACGTTCGTGGTCATCTACGAAAGCAGCAGGGAAAACTTTTCGGGCACGCCCTGGGAGATCGAGCTGTACGGGAAAAACTCAAAGGAAAATGTTTTGAATTTCATGGTAGAGCACACCTTCAAGGCTCTGCGCCCGGGCGGGAAGAAGCTCGCGATCCCGAACATGCCCGGGTGGATAATAAAAGAAATGGATGAGACCATTGAGAAAATCAAAAAGGAAAACAGGTTGGACGCGTGACATGAACAGCGATTTCAGGAAATGGGTTTGTTCGGCGTGGGCGCTCCTTGTCATGTGTGCCGCCGCTTCGGCGCACGCCGCGGAGCGGCCGGCAGGCGAAGGGAAAAGCGATATACTGTATCCCCAGGCGGAACTCGGCAGCGAGCCCCTCACCATCGACCGGGCCATCGACCTGGTGCTCAGGAACAATCTCACGGTGCGGTCCGCGCGGTATGATCTCATCATGAGCGACACGGACTACCAGAAATTCCAGAAGAAATTCACCACGACGGCTACCCTGGACGGCGGCTACAGCCACCAGGAATATCCCGAGTCCGGAATGACCCTCTTCAGCGGGACCAAGCAGTACCAGTGGGACGCGAACGCGTCCCTCTCGAAGGTGTTCCCGTGGGGCACCACGGTTTCCGCGGGAGTGAAGGAAATCTACTCCGACGCCAATGACCAGGCGATTGAATTCATGGGCGCCACGGTGAAGCCGGAGGACCCGGCGTACCACAAGCCCTCGGTGTTCGTCAACCTGCAGCAGGAGCTTTTGAAAAACGCCTTCGGGTACGGAGACAGGAGGCAGAGCGAAATCCTGAAAAACGCGACCGACATGCAGCGCGCCGCGATCGTGGACATGCTCTCGGGCCTCGTGGTGCAGACCCTGGCGGACTACTGGGCGATGGAGGTGCAGGACCTCGCGCGGCAGAACGCCCGCATCGCGCTCGATGCGGTACGGCAGGTGCGCGATATCATAGTGCGAAACGCGCAGTACGGCCTCTCGGAGAGCTACGACGCCAACCAGTACAACGCGCTGGTCGCGGCACTGGAACCGAGGCTTGAGCACGCCGAGCAGAACTACCGCGAAGCGGTCAGGAAGTTCCTGCGCACCCTCAACGTCCCGCCCGGCACCCAGGTCAAGGGCGTCACCGACCTTGTGGACACGCTGCCGCCGGTCGACGCCGCCGCTGCAGTCAAGGCGGGGCTGGACAAGCGGGTGGACTTCCGTAACGCCCTCAAGGACCTGGAGAACCGGCAGCTGGACCTCGGGATACAGAAAAACAACTCTCTTCCCTCGCTTTCGCTCAATCTGTCCGGCAACACCCAGGGGCAGAGGGAAGCCCTCGCCGATGCCGTGAAAAACAACTATACCGGCCAGTACCCGGGCTGGCTGGTGCGCCTCAAGGCGACCTACCCGCTGGATGACACCGAGGCAAAGGCCAATCTCCGCAACGCCTACCTGCGCGTGAAGCAGTCCGAGATAAAGGTCCAGAATCTGAGGAACGAGATCAGGGACGAAATAACGAGCAGGTCGGAGCGCGTGAAGGTCCAGCACACGGCGCTCAACAAGGCCAGGGTCGCGCGCTCGGAGTCGGAGCAATACCACAGGAAAATCCTGGTTAAGTTCCGGCAGGGCAAGACCACGTCGGTGGCCATGAGAAA
Organism: uncultured Spirochaetota bacterium; assembly: GCA_963762305.1. Taxonomy (GTDB): domain Bacteria; phylum Spirochaetota; class UBA4802; order UBA4802; family UBA5368; genus CAVXKM01. The sequence goes on from CAVXKM010000001.1 coordinate 329,620, forward strand.
CGCCCTGGACACCATGATCCAGGCGAAACAGCTGGAGCTGGAAGCGCTCGTGCTGTACAACGTCACCCTGCTGCAGTTCGACCTTTCCAAAAACGAGATCTTCGAGCGCTACGGCGTGGACGTGGAGAAATACATAAAGATGATGAAGGAGTAGGGGCATGAACATAGCGAAACTGTCAATCAAGCGGCCCATCTTCATAAGCTGCCTGGTGATCACCATGCTGGTAACCGGCATGATAGGCCTGAGCCGCCTGGGGGTGGACCTCTTCCCCCCCATCGATTTCCCGGTGGTGACGGTCACCACGCTCTACGGCGGCGCCACGCCCCAGGAGGTCGAGCAGCTCATCTCCAAGCCGCTGGAGGAACAGATAAGCACCATCTCCGGCATGAAGCGCCTCTCGTCGCGCAACCTCGAGGGGGTCTCCATCGTCGTGGCGGAATTCACCTACGAGACGGACGTGCGCTACGCCGAGGAGAAGATGCGCGAGAAAGTGGCGCTGGCGCGGCCCAATCTCCCAGACGATCTCGAGGACGAGCCGCTCATCAGGCAGTTCGACTTCACGGACCAGCCGGTGATGACGCTCGCCGTGATCGCCGACCTGCCCCCCACGGAAATCTATGACCTCGCCAAGGAGCGGATCAAGCCGCTCCTGGAGCAGGTCGCCGGCGTGGGCGAGGTGCGCATCATTGGGGGCACCCGGCGGGAGATCCAGGTGGAGCTGGACCGGAACAAGCTGAACGCCTACGAGATTTCCGCGCTCACCGTGGCGGACCGGATCAAGAACGCGGGGGCGAACATCCCCATCGGGAAATACGACCAGGGGGCCCGGTCGACGCTGTTCAGGGCGATCGGTGAGTTCACGAACGTGGAGCAGATTAAAAAGACGGTCGTCTCCTTCGCCGGCGACGTCGCGAACTCGGTGCGTGTCGAATCGCTGGGGACCGTCCGCGACGCGGCCCAGGAGGTCAAGACGCTGGCGTACCTTTATTATCCCGCGAACGAGCAAGCCTCCAGGCCCGGGCTCATCGACCGTGTTTTCAGAAATAAAAAGGCGGAGCCGCGGAAGCACGAGACGAGGCCCTGCCTGGTCATGGACGTGTTCAAGCAGTCGGGCGCCAACACCGTGGCGGTCGCCGACGGCGTCATGGGCCGCATCGAGAAGGTGAACGAGGTCGTGAAGGCCAGCAAGGGCGCTCCGAGGCTCGTGTTCGTGTACGACACGGCCAAGTACATCCGGCGCAACATCGACGACGTGAAGGAAACGATGATCATCGGCATCATCCTGGCGGTGTTCGTGGTGTACCTGTTCCTGGGGAACATCCGCTCCACGATCATCACCGGGGTGGCGATACCCAACAGCATCCTGGGCGCGTTCGTCGTGATGTACTTCATGGGATTCACGATCAACATCATGACCCTATTGGCGCTCTCGCTCGCTGTGGGCCTCCTGGTGGACGACGCCATCGTGGTGCGGGAGAATATATTCCGGAAGCTGGAGTCCGGGATGCACCCGGTCAAGGCCGCGGAGCACGGCACCACCGAGGTGATGCTGGCGGTGATCGCCACCACGCTCACGATCATCGCGGTGTTCCTCCCCATCGGCTTCCTCCAGGGGATCGTGGGTAGGTTTTTCAAGCAGTTCGGGCTTGCCGTTGTGTTCGCCATGGCCATCAGCCTGTTCGACGCGCTCGCGGTGGCGCCGCTGCTTTCCGCCTATTTTTCCGGCACGGGGGGAAGTCGAAGAACATCGTGGTCACCACCTTCGACAGGTTCCAGGACCTGCTGGACCGCTGGTACGAGAGGGTCATCGGGTACAGCCTCGACCATCCGCTCATCATCATCGCCGTCACCGCCATCGTGTTCATCAGCAGCATGGGCGCGTTCTTCGCGGTGAAGAAGACCTTCCAGGCCGACCCGGACGAGGGGGAATTCATCGTGAACATGGAGATGCCGCCCGGCACCAGCCTGGAGGGCACCCACCAGGTGGCGGAGAGGATCGCCGCGAAGATAAAAACCATACCGGAGCTTCACCACATGACGATCCAGGTGGGGACCGACCAGGGCGAATACAACCTTGCCTCGCTGGGCGTGTTCATGGTCCCGCGGAAGGAGCGCGAGCGCACCACCAACGAGCTGAAGACGCAGATCCGCGGCATGCTGAAGGAGTTTTCCGTCGCGAGCCCCACCGTGGACCACTACACCCGGGTTGGCGGCGGCGGGAACAAGCCCTTCATACTCAACATCGCGGGAGAGGACCTGAACGTTCTCTACGCCTATTCGCAGAAGATGGTGGAAAGGCTCAGGAAGATCCCCGACCTCACCGAGGTTACCTCGAGCTACCAGACCGGGAAGCCGGAGTTCCAGATACGGTTCGACAACCAGAGAATGCAGATGTTCGGCGTGAACCACAAGATGGGGGGCGCGGAGCTCCGGTACCACATCGAGGGCGACGTGGTGGGAAAGCTGCACGCGGCCGGCCTGGAATACGACGTGCGGCTCCGGCTGAAACCGGAGCAGCGGGACCTGCGCAGGACGTACCGTGAAACGCGGGTGCCCAACATCGGGTTCAAGATGATACCGCTCGCCGCCGTCGCCAGTGGGGTGAGCGAAATCGGCCCCTCGAAGATCCTCCGGCAGGACCGGGCGCGGGTCATCCAGATCTTCGCCAACATCGCCCCCGGCGGCGCCGTGGGCACGGCCATCAACCAGACGAAAAACATCCTGGAAAAGCAGATGCCGCTCCCCGCGGGGGTGAACTATTCCTTCGTGGGCCAGGCGGACGCCTTCCAGGACATGGTCAAGAACATCATGTTCGCCTTCGTCCTGTCGCTGGTGTTCATCTACCTAGTGCTGGCGAGCCTGTACGAATCGTTCATCACGCCCATCACCATCCTGCTGGCGCTCCCGCCGGCGATGTCCGGCGCGTTCCTGACTCTCTTCCTCACCGGCAGGCTCATGGACATGCAATGCATGATCGGCGTGATCATGCTCCTGGGGCTGGTGACGAAGAACTCCATCCTGCTCGTGGACTTCGCGCTCGAGGGGGTGCGCAGCGGCCTGACCCGCAAGCAGGCCATAACGAAAGCGGGGCGGATCCGGCTCCGGCCGATACTCATGACCTCCTTCGCCATGATCGCGGCCACGATCCCGGTGGCCTTCGGCGTCGGGGAGGCGGCGAAGTACCGCGTCTCAATGGGTATCGCCATCATAGGCGGGCTCTTCATCTCGACGCTCATCACGCTGGTGGTCGTGCCGGCGGTGTTCGAGTACATCGACCGGTTCCGGGAGTCCGTCGAGGGCAGGTTCAGGCCGGCCCCGGAAAAGGCGTCGGCCGGCGCCGGGGAGATGACCCCCGAGGAGATCATGAGAGAGGAATTCCACGGGACGGTGGACCTGAAGGCCGGGGCCAAAAAGAAGCGGAACCTGAAGGTGGTGAACTAAACGCCGTCCCTTTCAGGCGTCGCCGTGGGCGTCCCTGAAGCCGGCCCGGCCGTCGTCGCAGGGCTCGTCCAGGTCCCTGTTGCGGGCGTGTTCGGACTGCATCGGCCGCGTGCACGCCTCCAGCGGAAAGACGCGCAGCATCGGCTCGCCGCAGTGCGCCGGATCGGCCGTGCCGCCGCCGGGCACCGAAACGAGGGTCCCGCATTTCCGGCATTTGTATTCCCGGTCGTCCATGTAAACCTCCTGTCACGGCGCACATAATATACACGGAAACGGGGGCGGCGTCCATGTCCCCGTTTCCGGATTGACGGAAGGCCCCGCCCTGATAGGCTCACCTGAGCCCCGGGTCCGCCGGGGCAGGAGGCCCCCCATGCCGAAGAGGCTCATCGATCTTTCCATCGCCATAGAGAACGACCTGCCTTCCGACCCGCCCTTGACGATACCGAAAGTGCAGTATGTCACCCACGAAGAGGGCGCGGGGCAGATGGCCCTGTTCTTCCCCGGCATCGACGCCGCGAGGGACCTCCCCGCGGGCAAGGGCTGGGCGGTGGAGCAGCTCACCCTCACCACGCACTCCGGTACGCACCTGGACGCCCCGTGGCACTACCACCCGGAGATGAGCGGGGGGAAGAAGGCGCTCACGATCGACGAGGTCCCGCTCGAATGGTGCACGGGCCCCGGCGTGAAGCTCGACTTCCGGCATTTCGGCGACGGGTACCTGGTGACCGCCGGGGACATGGAGGAGGCCTTCGGGAAGATGGGCTACACCCTTCACGAGGGAGACATCGTACTCGTCAACACCGGGGCCGACCGGTGGTGGGGCAAGCCCGAGTACCTCCTGAAAGGATGCGGCATGGGCAGGGAGGCGACCCTCTGGCTCTGCGAGCGCGGCGTGCGCGTGGTGGGCACCGACGCCTGGAGCTGGGACAGGCCCCTGCCCCTCATGGCCGAGGACTTCAAGAAGACGGGGGATCCCTCGATCATCTGGGAGGGGCACTTCGCGGGCATCGAGCGCGGCTACTGCCACATGGAGAAGCTGACAAACCTGGACAGGCTCCCCGCGTCCGGCTTCACGGTCTACTGCTTCCCGGTGAAGATAAAAAACGCCAGCGCCGGCTGGACGCGCGCCGTTGCGCTCGTGGAGTGATGAAAAGGCGGGCGCGTCCCGTGCCCCGCGCCTCACCTTCTTGACAATTCGGCCTCTTCGCGCGATACCTAAAAGCGTGATCCAATACCCGGGATAAACGAACCCATGAATGCACTGGTCATCATATTATCTTTGTCCCTGCTGGGGACGGGCGCCACGATCGAGATGATCGCAGGCGAGGGGACGTGCGTGTCCGGGGACTGCGAGAACGGGGAGGGCACGGTGGTCTGGCCGGGCGGGCACCGGTACACCGGGGACTTCAAGTTCGGGATGAAGCACGGCCGGGGCGTGTACACCTGGAAGAACGGCTCCCGGTACGAGGGCGGCTGGGAGGGCGGCCAGATGCACGGCCGCGGCGTGTACCTCCTGGCCAACGGAGACCGCTACGAGGGGGACTTCCATTACGGCAAGATGCACGGCCGAGGCACATACTTCCACGCCAACGGCGACCGGTACGAAGGCGAGTACCGCTACGGGAAGAGGGATGGCCGGGGCGCCTACCGGTGGAAGGACGGCTCCCGCTACGAGGGGGAATGGAAGGCCGGAAAAATGCACGGCAGCGGAAAGCTCTACGGCGCCGGCGGCGTCCTGTTCCAGGAGGGGCGCTGGGTCGAGGGCGAGTACGTGGGGCGATAAAGGAGTACGTTGTATGTGCGAGGAATAGGATTATATGCTTGATGGTGACTTAAAAGGAATATATCATATAATCAGGAGATGTGAAATGAGCTTGCATATAATCGTTATTCTTTCGATCGGCATAGGCATATGCGTGTACGGCATATTGTATAAGGTGATCGAGATAACCTCGAAGAAAACGGTGGAGACCTATCTTCACGGCGAAAAATCCGTGCGAAAATCAACCTCATGAAGTCTTTCGATTTCGACTCTGCAAACCTATACTCTTTATAACCTTCCTGACTATATTGGTTTTACTGGCCCTTACCTATGACCGCAACGGCGTATACCGCGACTGGCTGATAACCTTCATTACGGTTTTCTCGTTTATCGTGCTGATCGTTGACCGGTTTGTGCGGAAGAAGTAATCATAGCACGGTGCCTCCCGCCGCCGCTTGCCGCGAGATGTCCGCGCACACATCTATTTCCGGACCGGGTCGCTGGGTTGAGGGCGAGTACGAGGGGCGATAGGGGCCCCAGTTTTTCTTTAGAGACGTGCGGGGTTTAGCAGGAGTGTCAATGTAAACACCGGCAGGCGCGTATGCCGACAGCCCCGCCGGTGTTGTCGCGGCACAGCCTTTCACGGTCTACCGCGGCTTTCGGTAGAAGCAGGTCACATACACATTCACGGTCCCTGAAAAATACGTAAGCCTGGTCTGGTTGGACCCGTCGGCGTCCATGATGTACACATTCCAGTTTGTTAAACCACGCTGACTCACGAACGCAATCTTCGTGCCGTCGGGCGACCATGAAGGGAGCATTTCTTCCGATGCCAGCTGGTTTGTGATATTATGCTGCCCGCTTCCGTTGGAATTCATCACATAGATTTCGTTGTTACCATCTCTATTTGTTTGAAAGGCAATCTTCTTTCCATCCGGCGACCAGCTTGGGTTTGTATCACTGTCGGAAGTGATACTGTGCAGATTGGTTCCGTTGGCATTAATAATCGATATTTCGGCCCCACTATTACTAAAAGCGATTCTCGAACCATCGGGCGACCATGAAGATGTGTTAAAATTAGCACCTTGCCCGCTCCCGATTGGATGCGGATTGGAGCCGTCGGCGTTCGCGACCCATATAGAATAAACAGGCACATCAGTATCATTCGTGAAGCACATTTTGGACCCGTCAGGAGACCATGTTGGCGCACGCAGGACCTTTCCTATTAAATCAATCACCTTGACCTGGTTGGCCCCATCCTCATCCATAACATATATACTCCAATAGGCGGAACCCCTATTGCTGGTGAACGCAATTTGAGAACCGTCCGGTGACCACGATGGGTCATAACTATTTATATCCGTGAGTGGCTGCATGCCGGAGCCGTCGGTATTCATGACATAGATCCGGGGCTCGTCGGTGGAGAACACTATCCTGTCTTCCCACAGAAGGTCGTTGAATAGGTTCGTGCAGGAGCTAAAGAGAACGGCCATCATAAGCACACATACCGCTGAAATTCTATTATTCATGACCTTCACCTCTTTCCAATACAGTGATGTGCGGCATCTTCCATTTCCACTTTTCCCTGGCCTACAGGTTGTACGCCACGCCGAGCTTAACGACCACCACGCCCATGGGGCCGTCGGGCTCGTGGACGATGCCGTAGTCCGCGCCGGCGCTCACGGTAAAGCGTTTCCACACCGGGTAGGAGAGCGCCGCGCCGGCCATGCTGAACCACTGGAATTCACTCTTCCGCTCTTTCGAGCCGCCGTAGAGGATGGTCTCCACGGAATCATAAGTCACCCCGGTCATGAGCTCGGGCGCCAGGGTCAGGTTCCAGGGGAGCCGGAAGGAGTAGCGAGCCGCGGCGAGCAAAGGTATCATGTAGGCGCTGTCTACGTCGAACCGCTCGCCCTTGAAGCCCCAGTAGCCCGCGTCGATCCCGACGTCCAGGTTCTTGAACACGACGTCCCGCCGGTAGACGCCCAGCATGACGCCTGCCCCGGGCTTTAGGATGTCGGCGAAGTCGCCCACGGGCACGAGGTAGGCAGGCTTCAGTTCGAACGAGGTTCCCCTTATGTACTCCGCGAAGGGACGTCCGGGCTCCTTCACATCGAGCGCGACCCTCATGCTCCTGGTCAGCTTCTGGGTCAGCCGCTCCACCGCTCCGTCCAGTGTCGCCTCGGTGTCGGCCTTCTCGCGCGCGGCGAACTCGGCGGTTCCCTTCTCCACGTCAACGATGCGCACGTTGATGATGATCGCGGTCCCCAACGGGCTCACCGAGCCTATGAGGATCTTCTGGGTGGAGAGGATCTTCCCCACCTGGACGGCGCACTCCTGGTCGGTGCAGCCCGTCTGCTGGAAGCCCTGCTCCCTGAGGATCATGTCCATCTGGGCCCGCTCGATGACCGTCAGCTTCCCGGTGTTCACCAGGTCGGTGCGGATCATGTCGGACACGGTATGGGCCGTCCTGGCCGGCACGCCGTCGGATTTCAGGTCCAGCACGGCCACCCGCATCCTCCCCTGGGGGAAGGCGGGGCCCGCGGCGAGCAGTACGAAGAGGGTGAGGAATGACGCCGAAAGGACGATGGCTGACCGTTTCATGATAGTCGGGGCCTCCTTGTGGATAGGTCTAATTGTCCGCGGCCATGAGTGTACGGCATTGTGGTAGAGGCGGCGTTTTCCTTTATTTCCGCGCCTGATACAGGCGCCGGCGCGGCGATAAGTGCTGCGAGGACAGCCGCTTCGATGAGACAAGATCGCGTGTCGACGATATGGCCCGTCATGGCGTATGTGCTCGCGCCGGGTGATTCCCGCATGCAGGGATGAGCGAGCGGGTTGAATCACGCGCGATAAAACGTTGTGTATAAAGACAGATTCGCATGAACCGTCAAATTTGCCAAGACACGCCTGTATGAATTTTTTCACCCGCCCCTCCCTCTTTAAAAGCGCTTGACAAAACCGGCCCCCGCCGCGCATGTATCTCTTCAAGATTGCGCCATGACGTTCTCGAGGGGAAACCTGGGGTTCTTCATCACCTTCCTGCTCATCGGGGGGGTGCTCGGCGCGGCGCTGGGGACTCTGGTCGCGAAACTGGTCCCCGCGCTGGCCGTCGTGAACACCAACCTCACGGGCCAGCTTGTCGCTCAACCTGGAGATCGTGAGCCTGGGCTTCCGGATCAACCTCGCGAGCATTTTCGGGATGGTCATCGGCGTTCTCATTTTTCGCAAGGTATAAGCTGCCGGACGAAACGTCCGGCGCGCCGCACCCGCGGCCATCACGCGCGTCCCGGGGAGACCGTCCCGTAAGCGGGCGCGCAGAAAACCAAACCGGCATGGGCCGGTTGCCGCCGACCGCAGTGTAAAGGAGCCATTGCAGGAACAAACGGCGCACGGGTGCGAACGCCGCTGACGCGGCGGGGACGATTTATGTCTGGACATGAAGCTCCGGCGCCGTTACAATCACATACGCGAAGGGGGTACCAGAGTTGTCAGTAGTATCGATGAAAGCGCTATTGGAATCGGGTGTCCATTTCGGGCACCAGACGCGACGGTGGAATCCCAGGATGTCCCAGTTCATCTTCACTGCGAGGAACGGGATCCACATCATAGACTTGCAGAAGACCATGCAGCGGCTCAAGGTCGCCTACGCCGCCATAAAGGAGGTCGCCGCCAACGGCGGGAAGATCCTCTTCGTGGGCACCAAGAAGCAGGCCCAGTCGGCGATAGTCGAATACGCGAAGAGGTGCGGCATGTTTTACGTCTCCGAGCGGTGGCTGGGCGGGCTGCTCACGAACTTCCACACGGTGAGCAACTCCATAGAGCGCCTCAAGAGCCTGGAGGCGATGGCGGAAAGCGGGGTCTGGGAGGCGGAGACGAAGAAGGAGATCCTGGAGCTGAACCACGAGCTCTCCAAGAAGAAGAAGGTGCTCTCGGGCATCCGGGACATGGGAAAGCTCCCCGACGCGGTGTTCATCATCGATCCCAAGCGGGAATCGATCGCGGTGCACGAGGCGCGCAAGCTGGGGATCCCCATCTTCGCCGTGGTGGACACCAACTGCAACCCGGATGAGATCACCTTCCCCGTCCCGGGCAACGACGACGCGATCCGCGCCATCGCGCTCTTTCTCGACGTGATGTCGCGCGCTATCATAGAGGGGCAGTCGGGCGGGCAGGTCGAGGGCGAGCCCGTGGAGGAAGCGGTCGTCGAGGAGGAGCCCGCGCCGGCGGCGGAGGCGCCCGAGGAGGAGCCCGTGCCGGCGGCGGTTGAGGGTGCCGGGGAAGCGGCGGCGGTTGAAGGTGCCGGGGAAGCGGCGGCGGTTGAGGGTGCCGGGGAAGCGGCGGCTGAGGCGCCCGGGGAGCCCAGCAGGGTCGCCAAGGACGTGGACGCGAAGGAGGAGTACCGGCGGCGCTACGAGGACGAATACGACCGCGAGGGGAAGGAAACGTGGTGATGCCGCAGGCGCGGCCGGAGTTACACTTACATCAAGGAGAACACACGTGGCTGCAATTACGTCTGACATGATAAAGGACCTCAGGGAGAAGACCCAGGCCGGGATGCTCGACTGCAAGAAGGCCCTCGTGGAATGCGGGGGGGATTTCGACAAGGCGGTGGACTTCCTGAGAAAGAAGGGCCTGGCCTCGGCGGGCAAAAGGATGGGACGGGAAGCGAGGGAGGGGGTCGTTTCGTCGTACATACACAACAACTCGAAGCTGGGGGTGCTGCTGGAGCTCAACTGCGAAACGGACTTCGTGGCGCGGAACACCGACTTCCAGGACCTGGCCAGGGAGCTGTGCATGCAGGTGGCGGCGTCCAACCCGCAGTACGTCGAGATCGAGGACGTCCCGGCGGGCGAGCTGGAGAAGGAAAAGGAGATATACCGGGAGCAGCTTAAGGATTCGGGCAAACCCGCCAACGTCGTCGAAAAGATAGTCGAGGGCAAGCTGAAAAAGTACTATTCCGAGGTCTGCCTGCTCGAGCAGGAGTACATCAAGGACCCCAAGGTGATCATCAAGGACATGATCAAGAACCGGATCGCCACCTACGGCGAGAACATCTCGGTCGGCAGGTTCGCGCGCTTCCACATAGGCAAGTAGGCATGGGACAGGACCCGGAAAACCCGGAGGCCCGCTACGGGCGCGTGCTCATCAAGCTGAGCGGCGAGGCCCTGTCGGGTCAGGACAAATTCGGGATAAACCCGAATGTCGTGCAGAGGATAGCGCGCGAGGTCGCCGAGGTCTCGCAGCTCGGCGTCGAGCTCGCCATGGTGATCGGCGGGGGGAACATCTTCAGGGGGCGCACCGGCAAGGCGCTCGGCATGGACCGGGCGACGGGCGACTACATGGGCATGCTCGCCACCGTGATCAACTCCCTGGCGATGCAGGACGCCCTGGAGAAGATCGGCATACCGACACGGGTCATGACCGCCATGGAGATGCGCGCCGTCGCCGAGCCGTACATCCGCCGCAGGGCCATGCGCCACCTCGAGAAGAAAAGGGTGATCATCATATCCGGGGGAACGGGGAACCCCTTCTTCACCACGGACACCGCGGCGAGCCTGCGGGCCGTCGAGATCGGCGCGGAGGTGCTGCTCAAGGCCACCCGGGTAGACGGGGTTTACGACTCCGACCCGGAAAAGAACTCCGCGGCGAAGAGGATCGCTTCCATCGGGTACCAGGAGGTCATCGAGAGGAAGCTCCGCATCATGGACCTCACCGCCATATCGCTCTGCATGGACAACGGGATGCCGATAATCGTCTTCGACCTCTCGGGCGAGAATGCCATCCGGAGGGTCATCCTCGGCGAAAATATTGGGACCACTATCTCATGAGCGCCGCACCGGTGGAGGGTGTATGATAGAGGACATTCTTGCGGACACTGACGAGCGGATGAAGAAGAGCGTGAAGAGCCTGGAGCGGGAATTCGCCGGCATACGGACCGGGAGGGCCAACCCAGCGCTCTTCGACAACGTGAAGGTGGAGGCATACGACACGTTGATGCCCCTCAACCAGGTGGCCACCATATCGTGTCCCGAACCGAGGCTCGTGGTCATCCAGCCCTGGGACAGGCAGAACCTGTCGGCCGTCGAGAAGGCCATCCTGAAATCGGACCTCTCCCTGAACCCCAACAACGACGGCAACCTCATCCGCATCCAGATCCCCGATCTCACCGAGGAGCGCCGCAAGGAGTACGTGAAGCTCGCCAGGCAGAAGGCCGAGGAGTGCAGGGTCTCCATACGGAATGTCCGCCGAGACGGGAATGACATGATCAAGGACCTGGAAAAGGAGAAGGACATTTCCGAGGACGAGTCGAAATCCGCCGTCGCGCGGGTCCAGAAGCTCACCGATAGGTACATCGACGAGGTCCAGAAGCTCATCGACAACAAGGAAAAGGAAATACTGAATGTTTAGATGCCCGCCGCCTCCCGGGCCGCGCGTGAAAAGGTCCCGATGAAGGACTACCTGGATCTTTTGGACAGGAAGAGGATGCCCGCCCATGTCGCCATAATCATGGACGGCAACGGCCGGTGGGCGGAGAAGCGCTCCCTTCCCCGCGCGGAGGGCCACCGGAAGGGCGCGCAGGCCGTGGAGCGCCTCATGGATGCGGCCCTCTCGCTCGGCCTGAAGGTGGTTTCCCTCTACGCGTTTTCGACCGAGAACTGGTCGCGCCCGAAAATCGAGATCAAGGCGCTCTGGAGGCTGCTGGAGGAGTTTTTCGGGACGAACCTCGAAAAGATAAAGCGGAAGGGCATACGGATCAGGCATTCCGGGTCGCTGGACCATCTCCCGCCGGCGACGCGCGCCATCATCCAGCGGTCGGTGCGCGAAACGGAGGGCAACAGGCGCATCATCCTGAACTTCTGCCTCAATTACGGCAGCCGGCAGGAGATCATCGGGGCGGTCAATCGCTGGGCGGACGGAAGGAAGGCCGGCGAAAAGATGACGGCGGACAAGATGGTCCGCTTTCTCGATACGGCAGGCCTGCCCGACGTCGATCTGCTCATCAGGACGAGCGGCGAGAGCCGCGTGAGCAACTTTTTGCTCTGGCAGATCGCCTACGCCGAGCTGCTGTTCGTGAAGGTCCTGTGGCCGGATTTCAGCCCGAGGCACCTTTACAGGGCCATCTGCGAATTCCAGAAAAGGGAAAGGAGGTACGGAGGCCTATGAGAGAAACAGCGAAGAGGCTCCTGAGCGCGGCGGTGGCGCTCCCCGTCTACGTATACGCCATCGCCACCGACAGTTTCAAAAACGTCCCGCTGCTGGTGGTGACCCTCATCGTCTCCCTGGCGTGCCTCTACGAGTATTACCAGATCAGCGACAAGGGCGAGGGGAAGCGCCCCTTCATGACGGGAGGAATGGTGCTCGGCGCCGTCGTGACGGTGGCGATGTACATGTTCGCCTTCGGGAGGGTGTACGGCTACACGTCGCTCTTCACCGGCTTCGACGCGCGCGTCATTTTCGTCCTGGTCACCCTGGCGCTCATATACATATTCTCCGTCCAGATCTTCAAGCGGCCCATCGCCGGCGGCATCTATTCGACGGCGGTCACCCTGTTCGGCGTGGTGTTCTTCGTCTTCCTGTTCGGCCACATCTTGTTCCTCAAGGCGCTCAAGGACGGCGTGCTTTACATCATCATCGTCCACGCCGTCGTCATGCTCAACGACACCGGCGCGTACTTCGGGGGCGTCCACTTCGGGAAGCACAAGGCGGGCTTCAAGGTCTCGCCCAACAAATCCTGGGAGGGATACTTCTCGGGCATGCTCGTCGGCATCGTGGCGATGATGGTGGCCAGCCAGGTCTGCGCGGTCTTTTTCGGCAAGCACCTCTTCAACCTGCTCGAGGCGGCCATCCTGGGGGCGGTCCTCTGCATAGTCGGCAATATCGGGGACCTCGCCGAGTCGGCGGTGAAGCGCGACGGCGCGTCAAAGGACTCCGGCTCGCTCATCCCCGGCCACGGCGGCGTGTGGGACGTGTTCGATTCCATGATAGTGACGATACCACTCTTCTACTACTATCTCATCCTGAAGGGCGTGCAGTAAGCTTTCAGGGGAAAATGCCCGTCTCGATCACCATCCTGGGCTCCACCGGCTCCATCGGCGTTTCGGCCCTGCGGGTGCTCCGCTCCCTCGGCGGCGAATTCAGGGTGCGGGGCCTGAGCTGCCACAGGAACCTGGGCTTGCTCGAGGAACAATTAAAGGAATTCGCTCCCGAGGCGGCGGCCGTGGGCGCGATGGACCTGGTTTCACCCGATGATTACCGGGCATTGAAGCGGCGCTTCGGCCGGGTCGAGTTCCTCGAGGGCGAAGAGGGGATCAGGGAGCTGGCGTCAAGGGGGGCCGACATCGTCATCTCCGCGATCGTGGGATCGGCGGGCCTGGCCCCCACCCTCGCGGCGGTGCCGCGCAGCAGGCGCATCGCCCTGGCGAACAAGGAGACCCTGGTCATGGCCGGCGACCTGTTCATGCGGGCGGTGCGGGAGCATGGCGTGGAGCTGCTTCCCGTGGACAGCGAGCACTCGGCCGTATTTTCGCTTTTACAGGGTATGGACAGGGGCGATGTGCGGAGAATAGTCCTCACCGCCTCGGGGGGCAGCCTCCGGGAGAGGGCGGCGGACGAGCTTGATCACGTGACTCCCGGCGAGGCGCTCGCCCATCCGACCTGGGAGATGGGCGACAAGATCACCATTGACTCAGCCACCCTGATGAACAAGGGGCTGGAGGTCATCGAGGCGCACCATCTTTTCGGCATGGACTACGACAGCATCGGGGTGATAATCCACCCGGAGAGCATAGTCCACTCCATGGTGGAGACCGTGGACGGGGCCGTGTACGCGCACCTGGGCGTGGCCGACATGGCGCTGCCCATCCTTGCCGCGCTCACCCATCCCCGCCGGCGCGCCAATCCGTTCGGCAGGCTTGACCTGTCGGGCGTGGGGAGCCTCACGTTTCACGCCTATGACGCGTTGAAATTCCCCGCCGTGGAGCTGTGCTATCACGCGGGGCGCAGCGGCGGCACCGCGCCCGCGGTTCTCAACGGCGCCAACGAGGCGGCCGTGGGCGCTTTCTTGAACGGGAGAATCAGGTTCACCGACATCGTGAAGATTGTGGAAAAAACGGTGAAGCGGCACTATACTGTTAAAGACCCCAGCATCGAGCAGATATATTCCGCGGACGGCTGGGCGCGGGAGACCGCGGAAGGGATGATACGAGGTTAACGATGGCCACACTCACTTACATACTCGCGGCGGTAGTGCTCCTTGGACTGTGCATCTTCGTGCACGAGCTGGGCCACCTGCTGGGCGGAAGGATGGTTGGAATCAAGGCGAAGGTATTCTCCATCGGCTACGGCAGGGGAATTTTGAAGAAAAAGATCGGGGACACGACCTACCAGCTGACCCTGATCCCGCTGGGGGGGTACTGCCAGTTCTATGGGGAAGATCCTGCCGAGGACCGGGTAGGCGAGGCCTATGAGTTTTTATCGAGCCATCCGCTCAAGAGGATCGTCGCGGTCGTGATGGGCCCGCTTTTCAACCTTCTTTTCGGCATCGTGCTCTTTTTCGCGATGAACCTCATCGGGTACCAGGCGGAGACGAACAGGATATATATTCCTGATTACTTCATGTCCGGCGAATACGTGTCGCCCGCGTACAGCGCGGGCCTTCAGACCGGGGACACCGTCGTCGAGATAAACGGGAAGAAGATCGCGAGTTTCCAGGAGCTCCAGAGCGCGGTGATTTTTTCCGGCGGCAGGCCTCTCATCGTAAAGACCTCGAGGGGCGGCCCGGCGCGGGACTTCGCGGTACAGCCCAGGAAATACGCGGAGAAGGGATACCTCACCATCGGCGTCATGCCCTTCGGCGAGCGCGTTCTGGTGGTGCGCAGCCTCGAGAAGGAGGTGGCCGCGAACGCGGGAGTGGAGCAGTTCGACGAGATTAAGGCGGTGGACGGGAAGGTGGTGAGGACACCCTCGGATTTTTCCGCCTATATCAGGACGCGCGCCGGCAGGCCGGTCCGACTGGAGATCGTGCGGGCCGGGAAGGAACGGGAGATCGTTCTGACGCCGCGCTTCCGGGAGGTGCTCTCCATAAAGGATTTCGAGGATGAGCGTTTCAGCGGTGAGCGGCATGAGATTCTCGTCGAGCGGCTGGACCTGATCCGCGCCGCCATAGGGCAGGGCAAGGTGAGAATAAACGGCGCGGCGGTACGCTCGTTTCTGGCCTTCGAGGCCGAGCTCAGGCGGAACAGCGGCCGGGTGATACGCATGGAAAATCCCGGCGGGCGGTACCGCGGCATCATGAGCTACGAGAAGTACGGTTTCATCGGCGTGGAGACGGCGGTGGCCCCGGAAATGATCGACCTGAAATACGGGCTGGCGGACGGGTTTTCCAAGGCCCTGGTCGATCCCGTCGAATTCATCGTGATGAACATCAAGGGCATGGGAATGCTTTTCGCGGGCGAGCTCGATGTCCGGCAGAACCTGTCGGGGCCCATCCGCATCGCCAAGATGGCCGGGGACACGGCCTATTACCGCGGCATATCGGCCTTCATCATCCTCATGGCGAAGATATCGATAATCCTGATGGTGATGAACCTGCTGCCGATCCCGGTGGTGGACGGGAGCTTTATACTCTTCTTCCTGTACGAGGCCGTGTTGGGGAAGCCCATCAACCAGAAGATACTGGAGAAGATCCAGTTCGTCGGGATCGCGCTCCTTATCGTGCTGGGCGTTCTCGTGGTGTTCAACGACTTGAGCTTCATTCCCTTCTTCCAGAGGCTCTTCAACTGAAGCCGGACGGCCCGGGCCGTCGCGCGATTGTCCCTATTTGAAGCCGAGGCCTTCCAGGAGCTCCATTGTGTCGCCCGCCACCTCGAGGCCGGCGTTTCTCCCTTCACCCCTGAAGAGGAGCTCGCGCCGTTCGAAGAACGAAACGGCCACCCTTGACGACAGGCTCTCGCTGAGCTTTCCCTTCATCTCCCCCATGACCGGGGATCGAAGCTCTCCGCCGCCCGCCTTCTCGGCTGAAAGCTCCAGCCGGTGCTTCCCTTTTTCCAGCGAGACCGAGACCCGTTCGCCCCGTGTTGAAAGCTCCGTGATGCGGGCCCCCGTGTAGGTGGCGAACCGGTGCAACCGCCTCCCGTGCCACAGCCCGATTATGAAGCCCGTGAAGAATGACCCCCGCCAGGGTATTTTCGCGATGGAGGCGCTCAGGGAAGCCTCCTCGTCGAAGTGATTGGTCTGCATCCATATCCACGCGCTGGGAAAGGAGCTTCCCCAGTCCTTCTCAACGTACCCCTTTCCCCCGGTGAAGTCCACCGGCCTTCCATTCAGCACAAGGCTTCCGCTCACGGTGTGGTTCATGCTGAGAACGCCGTGGTAGCATTCCATGAAGGGGGCGAAGGCGTACGGCCCCATGGCGCCGGGTGACAGAGGGGTGACGGGCCAGGGGACCATTCCGTGGAAGCGAAGTTCGCCGCGGACGTGGTCCCCGATGTTGAGCGCTATCCTGTTCAGAGTGAAGCTGTTTTCCGCGATTGTCACGTCGAAGGCGCCTGCCCTGCAGGAAAATTCAGAGGTATCGAACCTGTAATAGTGCGGTGTTCCCTCGTCCAGCACCTGGATGAAGGAATGGCCGTCCTCCCCCTGGGAAATCCCGGGAATGACGGCTATCCTGTTTTTCTCATCCCTGTCGATGACCTTGAAGTACCATCCCTCGAAATATCGGTCCTTCCCCGCGCCGTGATACACCTCGGGCTTCCACATCGTTTTGATTTCCCGGATGAGACTCATGTCCTGCCTCCTGCCGGCGTGTTTCCGCGGTCTCTTCCCTTGTATTTTACCGCAATTCCGGCGGCAAGTCACCTTTTTGAGCCGCCCGCGCAGACCGCCGCCGGACCGGCGCACGCCTCCACCGGAAGATCGCGGCGCATGGGGTTAAATTTCCGGCCATCCCCCCGAATAAGCCTTGATGGCAACCGGAAATTCTGTCATATTAAGAGGGGCAGGGGAATGACCGGGGCCAGGCGGCCCGTTGGGCTCTGATGATCAGGAAACTATTGACAGCGTGTCTCCTGGTGGTTTCGTCGGCGTGGGCCGGCGAGGTTGACCTCGCCGATGGAAGCATCATCGGGGCAAGTGTCCAGGGGGCCGCAGGGCGATTCAAGGAATACGGTTTTCTCCCCCGCGAAAAAACACGAGAAGCATTGTACGACGACGGGAATGTCGTCCTTCCCGGGAAGGATGCGGGGCCCCTGGATGGGGAGGCAAAAAACGCCCGTGCCGGTTCCCGCGCGCAAAGGCTTTATCTTGAGGCCGAATGGGGGTGGAACGGATATGTGGGTTTCGGCCCTCGCCTTGACTTCCGGTTCCTCGATTCGATGAGCGTAAACGCCGGCGTGGGCCTTGGCCTGTGGGGACAAAAGCTGTCAGCCGGCCTGCGTTATTACCTGAATTATCCCCATGGCGCGGCCTTCGGGATCGGCGTTTCGTACAACACCGGGGGCGAGCTGGAGATGAAAATGAACACGCGGGACAGTTCCGGCCAGGAACGGAATGAGACGGTTGACTTCAATCTGCGGCCGGTTTCGGTGCTGAATGCCGCCGTCCTGTATTCCTGGCCGGCCGGGAAGACGGGGAAGATATACCTTGAAGCCGGGTACGGCTATTCCCTCCTCCGGGACCATTACACCTACAGCACCGACAGCGGGAGCGAGCTCTCCGGGGACTCCGAGGACGCCATGGATGCCATCCAGCCCGGCGGTGTAATATTCTCCCTGGGATACGCGTTCGCGCTTTGAAGCCCGGGAAATTCATGCACGCGTGAGGAATGCAGGGATGCGAATACAGTGCCTCCAGCACGTAAATTTTGAAGGCCCGGCCTCGATAGAGACCTGGGCGCGCGAGAGAGGGCTCTCCATGGAAAAAACGGACCTCTCCGCGGGGGCCGCTCTCCCCGGGTGTGATGATTTCGACTGGCTGGTGGTGATGGGTGGACCCATGAACGTCCACGAGGAGTCGGCCTACCCCTGGCTGGCGGGCGAGAAGCGGCTCATCGGCGACGCGATCGGGCGCGGAAGGCTCGTGCTGGGGGTCTGCCTGGGGGCACAGCTCATCGCCTCGGTGCTGGGCGCGGCCGTCTACAGAAACAGTCACAGGGAGATCGGATGGTTCCCGGTGAACTGCGGGGAGGATGCCGGCGATTCCGGCGTGTTCAGCGCGCTACCGGCCTCCTTTGTGCCCTTTCACTGGCATGGCGACACCTTTGACCTCCCGCGCGGGTGCGAACGCCGCGCGTGGAGCGAGGCCTGCGCCGTCCAGGCCTTCGAATACGGCAGGGGCGTGGTGGCGCTCCAGTTTCACCTGGAGTCCACACGAGACAGCATAGAGGCGCTCATCGAACACGGCAGTGATGAGCTTGCCGCCGGGCCGTACGTGCAGAGCGCGGACGAGATGCGTTCCCGGTACGGGAACATCCCCGAAAATACCCGGCTTCTGTACGGGCTGCTGGATAAAATGAAATCGATCGGTGACGGAGACCGGCCGCGTCGGTGACCGGTCTGCCCGGGCGTCAGCGGTTCAGTATGTACTTGTTGATCAGGAATTCGGTCTGGAGCGGGGAGAGGTCGAACCGCACGCTCGCCTGGTCGATGATCGCGCTCCTGTCCGCGTCGGGGTTCTCCTTGAGTTCGAGGCCTATAAACCGGATTGCGTCTTCCATTGATTTATCCATGGGAGTTCCTCGATCGATGGACTTTGAGTGAAGGCTACAGCGCCCTCATGTGTTCAGGCTTGAGAAGGCGCTCATCCCTTCTTTCGATCACCTCGGTCAATACCTTGATCACCTGTCGCCGCTCCTCGGGGAAAACAGCACGGATGGGAAGATAGTTCGACGCGTGGTTCGAAGTGAAAAGGCACGGGCGCTTCATCTCCATGTGGATCACCATGAGCCTGAGCTCGTTCAGGAGGCCGAATTTATCGGGGAGGGTGAACTGCCCCGACCGGTAGTCGCGGTAGAGGCTGGTGTTCGGCAGCAGCATCACCGTGAGGGCCCCGGCGTAGTCCGGCGACATCTCCGCCAGGTGCTTTCCGGTGTCGACGGCGTGCTCCTCGCTCAGGCTCACGCCGCCGATGCCCAGCAGAACGGTCTGCGAGAGCAGGATGCCCGCGGACAGCACCTTGTTGGCCGCCTCCAGCTGCCTGTGCGGGAAGGCCCCCTTGTGTATGCGCCTGAGCACCTCCTTGTTGCCGCTCTCGATGCCCTGGTACACGATGCCCAGTCCGGCCTTTTTCAGCGCCTTGAGCTCCTCCACGGATTTTTTCAGTATCGCCTTGGTGTTCCCGTAGACGCCCACCCGTTCCACCGAAGGGTTTTTCTTCCTTAGATAGCGGATTATTTCGAGTATGGTCTCGGCGGGCAGGACGAGCACGTCGCCGTCGGTGAGAAAGGCGCGGTTGAAGCCCTGCCCGTATCGCGACATCTCGTCTATGTCGCGCTTTACCCGTTCCAGGTCCTTTACATAGAAGCGCTGGTCCTTGTACGTGCCGCAGAAGGTGCACTGGTTGTGGGAGCACCCCACGGTCACCTGAATGATCATGCTGTACGCTTCGCTGGGCGGCCTGATGATGTTACCCACGTAGTCCATTCGGTATCCTACAATCCCGTCGGCTCCCCGGCGGGCCAGATGAGCTTGTGAATCTGCACGTTGAGCCTTACCGAGAGCCGGTCTCTCAGGATGAGTTCCGCAAGGCGCGCCGGCGGAAACAATTCGAGAATAGGTGAGAAGTTCACGGTAACCCCGCTTTTTTCAAGAAATTTTCTTACAAACCGCCTTGAATAAATATAGTCCTCTTTGTCGGCGATGACGAATTTCAGCTCGTCCCGGGGCCCCAGGAGTCCGAGGTTTTTCATGTGAAACGAGCCCTCCTCGCCGCTTGAGGGGGTTTTCACGTCCGCGATTTTCCTTACGGCGGAAGGCACCTCTTGAAGGCCCAGGCTGCCGTTTGTCTCCAGCTGGACCGCAAATCCCTTTTCCAGGAGCATGTCCATGAGGGCGGGGGCGTGCTCCTGGAGGAGCGGCTCGCCGCCCGTCAGCGTGACGTGGTGGATGAAGCGGTGCTTGATGACCGCCTTGAGAATTTTATCCGCCGTCATGGGAGTACCCGCGGCGCGGGCGTACGGGGTGTCGCACCAGGCGCAGTTGAGGTTGCACCCGGCAAGGCGGATAAAAAACGAGGGAAAGCCCGAGAAGGCCGTTTCTCCCTGGATCGAGCAGAAGAGCTCGCAGACGCGGAGGGAAACCTTCCGGGAGGCTCCGCGCTTAATCATACAGCCGCCGGAACTCCTCCATGTATTCCCCCGCGATTTCACGGTTCTCGATTATGAGCACGTTTTCGTCATTGCGCACATTGGCGCTTTTGGTGAAGTTGTAGGATCCGGTGACGACCGTGTCCCCGTCTATGATCATTACCTTGTGGTGCATGATGTGCCTGTTTTTGTCAAGCCGGACGGGGATCCCCTCCAGCTTCATTTTCACGTATTCCGAGTCCCTGCTGTCCGAGCCCTCCCTCTCCATGATGCCGCTCACCGCTCTCCCCTCCTTGAAGATCCGTATAAGCTCCTCTCCCAGCGCGTTGCTGGTGAAGGAAAAGGCCATGAAGTGCACGCTGGTGTGGGCCTTCCTGATCCGCTTCAGGAGGATACGCTCGATATTGTCCTCAGGCGAGAAGTAGGCATTGATGGGGGTGTCCTCTATCTTGACGTAATACTTTCTTGAGAGTAACGGGAATATCCCCGGCTCCCTCCTGTTGCCGAAAACGCGCTTCTCGTGCATCTCCTCGAACTCGGCCCCGAATATGCGGGCGAGCTCCTCCGACTGGATCTCGATGGCGTTGTTGTTGTTCCTGTACGCGCAGTTTTCCGTCAGGTTGAATGAACCCGTCCATACCGTTGTCCCGTCGATCACGGCGAACTTGTTGTGCATGAGCGCCCTGTTTCCGTCGGCCACGACGGGAATGCCGGCATTGACGAGCTTCCTGACCTCCGGGCGGAGGGCGTTGCTCCTCTCGATCACCAGCCTGACATCCACTCCCCTTCGGTAGGCCTCGGAAATTTTTCCCGTGACGGCGGGCAAGGTGAGGGAATAGAAAGCGCCGTGGAAGCTGGCCTTTGACCCGCCCAACAGCCTGCAGAGCGCTTCCTCCGGAGTGGCGACGGCTCCCTTTCGGGCCGCCGCTCCCGGGCGCGTGAAGTAGACGTTCCACCACCGGCCGGAACCGGAAGACGGCGGCGGAACGGGCGGGACGAGCGCCGTGCCGAAGGCTATCGCGAACATAATCAGACGGAACCGTTTCATGGAAAATCCCGGATAAGGGCGAAGCCCCGCTTGGACAAACGACATGGTCCTTATATTGTTACGAAGGGAATCCGGTTTTCATGAAAGAAGTTTCAGGGACGGAATCCCGGCTGGCGCAGGCCATAGGGGACGGGACGCGGGAGGACGTCATCGATCCTGGAGCTCCGACTTTTTTTCCCACAGGAGATTTTCATAATCCGTGAAGGTGAGCTGGTCGTCCGTACCGGGATACAGGAGCTTGACCTTCGCCACGAGGGTCGAAAACGAAGCGAGGAGGGCGGAATCGGGGAGGCGGGCGATCATTGAGCGCACACCGGAGTCGTCCTTGTTGAGGAGCGAGATATAGAACAGCAGTGATTCGTTCATCGAAACGAGCTTGGATTTGCTCCTGCGTATGTCCTCGTCCGCTTCCTCCTTCTGCAGCATTGTGACAATGAAGCTCGAAATATATTCCGCCTCCAGGGCGGAGAGGTCGAAATCAAGGATGATCTGGTTCACCTTCGCCAGGTCCATCTCGCGCAAGTGCACCCTGGCCAGGAAAACCGGATTGCCGGACATCATGTTTATGTTCACTTCTTTCATCACCTCCGTGGCCCGGCGGTCGGCGTACTCGTTTATCTCTCCTTCCGACTTTTGGGCCGCATCCTGGCCGGAGCCCGCGCCGGCGATGATGATCTGGGTATCGGCGAATCGGTTCTTTATGATGATGATATCGTTATTGAGGATGTTTTTATTCACGATGATCTGGTCCGGTTTCTCTCCCGCCTCAATCTCCCGGACAAGGGCGGCAACGTCCCTGAGTTGCCTGAGCCGCACCGGCAGAATGTCGAAGGCGCCCGACCACGGCAGAAAGATGTATTTGCGGGAGTTGTCAGCGCGGTCCACGTAGGGAACCACCACCTGCTGCTTCATTACTTTCAGGAAGGAAAACTCGTCGTTCCCGGTGTTCTTGATCTGGAAATTCTCTCCGACGAATGCGACGAGGGGGACCCTGTGAAGCGCCTTGGTGCCCGCGCTGTCCGAGAATATGGAGCTGCCCTTCTGGTCAAAGGCGAGAAAATTCCATTTCTTTGTCAGGACCTTGAGGATGATGCCGCGCGGCGACTTTTCTTCAATAAAGTCCATCGGGTTAAAGTAAAACAGGAATTCCCGGGCAATCAAACACTTTTTTGGTTTTATAAAATATTTGACAACGACTTTCCGCGACTCTTTATTTGAGCATTCACCGAGGGGGGAATGACATGAATTACATCGACATCCGCCAGAGGAAAACCCATGGAGGCTCCGTCGTGGCGTTTTCCAGCCAGCTGGACGTTGAGCACGAGGCCGGGAACATTACACGGGATGATGGTTTCTGGGTAAGCCAGAAGACCAACACTCTCGGCGTGGATTATCTCGTCGTCGATTACGGGGAGCCGGTCCCGGTCGATTTCATCGAGATACACCCCGGGCCGTCGGGCAGAACGGCCTTTCCCTCGGACTTCCGCATCGAGGCCAGCATTGACGGCATGGAGTGGCGTGTCCTGCACTCGGAGAAAAAATACGACCTCGAGGCCGCTCCCTTTTACTCCGTCGAGCTGCCGATCTCCCTTGTGCGTTTCATGAAATTTTTCATTCAAAGGCCGCGAAAGACGGGGGCCAGGTATTTTACCGAGGTCGGACGCTTCATCGCCGGCATTTCGGGAATAAAGGAGATCAGCGCGAGCACGCATTCCTCTTACGAGTATAAAGCCGAGCGGCTCCTTGACGGTGACGGACGGACCTGCTGGGAATCGGAGTTGAGGACGGGCGCCGCAAAGGAATATGCGGACGTGGACCTGGGAAAGGTCATACAGCTGAACAGGGTCTGCCTGGTTTCAGCCGCGATGGACATCACCGGCTTTCCTGAAAATTTCTCCTGTTCCTCGAGCACCGACGGGAGCGTGTGGGTGCCGCTTTTCACGGTGAAGAATTTCATGGCCCAGCCGTCCACGTGTTATTACTGGGACGTTGTCATTACCCCCGCCCGCCGACTCCGGTTTGAAATGAATACCGTGCCGCTCGAAAACAAGATGCACGGCGTGAGGCTTTCCGGGATAGCCGTCTCCGCGGCCCGCATGAGCATGACGCATACTCACAACATCGGTGAACTGACTCCCCAGGCCTCGGTTTTCGAGGCGGGGGTTGTCCGCCTGGCGAAGGACGGCGAAACCGCACAGGGCGCCGCCGTGCAGGGCAGCGACAGCAGGCTCAGGGACGCGTCCACGATTTTCAAAGGCATCGTGCAGATGGCGGAGGACGGGCGCGAAGGGGACGGCCTGGTCGTGCAAGCCTCGGATTCAAGGATCAAGCCCGCGTCGGAATTCAAGCCCGGCACAGTCAGGCTCGCGTACGACAGGGAAGACAAACCCGGTGCGGCGGTCCAGGGCAACGATTCGCGGCTGAAGGAGGCCTCGGAAACCAGCTACGGGACAGTGAAACTTTGCCCTGACGGCCTTTACTCTGATTTGAGCGTCGTGCGGGGGAATGACAGCCGCCTCCACAAGGCGACAACCGAAACCTACGGAATTTGCCGGCTTGCCCTCAACGGGGAAAAGAGCGTGGGATCCGCCGTGCAGGGCAATGACGACCGCCTGAGGGAAGGAACGACACAGGGCAAGGGGATCGTGGAGTTTGCCGAGGACGGTGAAGACGCGCC
This sequence comes from uncultured Spirochaetota bacterium, assembly GCA_963762305.1. Classification (GTDB taxonomy): domain Bacteria; phylum Spirochaetota; class UBA4802; order UBA4802; family UBA5368; genus CAVXKM01. The sequence goes on from CAVXKM010000001.1 coordinate 353,850, forward strand.
CGGCGTTGCGGTGCAGGGAAACGACCGGCGGCTGAAGGAAGCGACGACGGTCTCGAAGGGGATCGTGGAGCTCGCCGAGGACGGAGAGGACGCGCCGAAGGTGGCGGTGCAGGGGAACGACCGGCGGCTGAAGGAGGCGACGACGGTCTCGAAGGGGATCGTGGAGCTTGCCGAGGACGGGGAGGACGCGCCGAAGGTGGCGGTGCAGGGCAATGACCGGCGGCTGAAGGAGGCATCATCGGATTCAAAAGGAATACTGCGCTTTGCCGGAGACGGCGAGTCCGCTCCCTTCGCGGCGGTGCAGGGGAACGACCGGCGGCTGAAGGAGGCGACGACGGTCTCGAAGGGGATAGTGGAGCTCGCCGAGGACGGAGAGGACGCGCCGAAGGTGGCGGTGCAGGGCAATGACCGGCGGCTGAAGGAAGCGACGACGGTCTCGAAGGGGATAGTGGAGCTCGCCGAGGACGGAGAGGACGCGCCGAAGGTGGCGGTGCAGGGCAGTGACCGGCGGTTGAAGGAGGCGACGACGGTCTCGAAGGGGATAGTGGAGCTTGCCGAGGACGGAGAGGACGCGCCGAAGGTGGCGGTGCAGGGCAATGACCGGCGGCTGAAGGAGGCGTCATCGGATTCAAAAGGAATACTGCGCTTTGCCGGAGACGGCGAGTCCGCTCCCTTCGCGGCGGTGCAGGGCAGCGACCGGCGGTTGAAGGAGGCGACGACGGTCTCGAAGGGGATAGTGGAGCTCGCCGAGGACGGGGAGGACGCGCCCGGCGTTGCGGTGCAGGGCAACGACCGGCGGCTGAAGGATGCGACGGCGGTCTCGAAGGGGATCGTGGAACTTGCCGAGGATGGGGAAGACGCGCCGAAGGTGGCGGTGCAGGGGAGCGACCGTCGGCTGAAAAACGGCACCGAGGATGAACCTGGAATTCTGCGCCTGGCGAAGGACGGCGAGGAGAAAGGCGGCATAGCAGTGCAGGCTCATGACATGCGGCTCAGGGACCCACGGGAGCCCCTCCCTCACAGCCATGAATACGCGCCCCTCGTTCATGAATACTCAAGTCACACCGGCATGATCCGTGTCGCGGGTTCCGCCCGGGAGGCTTTCAGCGGAATCGCTCAGCCCCCCGGCGAAGCGGCGGTGATATATGCGGAAAATGCATCCCCGGGCCACGGCGCCGTGGCTATAGCAGCCGTGGCGAAGGGCGGCAATGATGGCGCCCGCAATTGCGGCGTGCTGGGCCATGGGAGCTTTACGGGCGTGCGGGGGCAGTCCGTCGGCAATGCCGGTGACGGCCCCAGGGGATGCGGCGTCCTCGGGATTTCCCGTTTCGGGGCCGGCGGTGTGTTTGCCAGCGAGCATTCCTTTTCGCTGGTGGCGGACGGCTACGGCGACACGGCCGGGTACGAAGACACGACACACCTCGTCGGGAACGGCGATGCCCTGTTCGTGCGCGGAGCGACAGAACATCACGGACGGATCACGCTGTATCCGCTGGAGCGGGACGGCGCGACGGCGTCGAACATAGTGGAAATGTTCGAGGTGGAGGAGAGTGAATACATAGACACCGGCGACCTGCTGGTCGTGAGCGATGCGGGGGGCTCGGTGCTGTGCCGGTCAACCAGGCGCTATTCGCGGTCGGTGGTGGGAGTGATATCCGCGAACGGGTCGCTCGTGCTCAGTCCCCACGGAGACGGCCGAAAATTATACCCCGTCGCGCTTGCGGGGAGGGCGTTGTGCCGGGTCGATGCCCGGCAGAGGCCCGTGAAGCCCGGCGACCTTATCGTCACGTCGGACACTCCGGGCTGCGGCATGGCGGGGGACATTGATTCGTTCGAGAGGATCGGCACCGTCATCGGGAAAGCCCTGGACGGGCTTGCCGGGGGTATCGGCACGGTCCCGATATTTATCGCGCGCTTTTAGGGAGAGACGTTGAGCGCTGCTGCTTTAGTGGGTCGCGTGCCCCCGGATGGCCCGCTTCAGGGAGCAAGCCGTTTGAGGATCTCGATTTCGGTGCTGCTGAATATCTCTTTCTGATACTCGTTCAGCTCCTTCGCGATCTCCTTGCCCACGTAGGTGATTTTCCGGCAGAAGGGTTTTTTTTCGTACTGGTCCACCCACAGGATTATCGCGGTCTTTTCGGCGTCCCAGACGAGCGCGCCCTGGTTGTTGGTAAGGGTCTCCCCGCTTGACGCCCCGTACCGCTCCTGCATCTTTTTATTCAAGTCCGAGAGGGCGAGGTAGGGAAAGCGCACATTGACGTAGAAGAGCCTCCCCTCGGGCGGAGCTTTCGCGGCGGTCTCCGGTTTTTCCTCCGCGGCGGTGGGGACCTCTTTGTAGAAGAACCCGTAAAGGTACTCTATGTCGCCGTCCTTTGATATTATCTGGCGCTTTTCGTCGGTGTAGGAAATCTTCCCCATGACCCCGCTCCTCGCGGCGCCGTACAGGGTTCCCCACTTGAGGCTTCCGTACCCTTCAGGAAGGTTTTTCGATGATGGCGCGGCCTTTTTCCCCGCGGTTGTCTGGGCGGGGATCTGGGCGGCGCTCAGGACTGCGCAAATAGATATCATGACGGCGAGGAGTCTTTTCATGGCATCATTCCTCAACTGGTGATAGTTCCCATGGTCCATGGTAATGGCCGTACGAGCGGACGGCAATGTTTTTCAACACCCTTTTCTCATTATCGGCGTGTTGCGCTCTTTTTTGAAAGGCATTATTTGGCGGGTGCGCTGCATTTTGTATTGACATCCGTCACTTCTTTTTTACCCTAATCGTGGCGCATTAATGCCGTGAGCTGCGCTCCAGGACGCAGGAGGGCGCCGCCGGCGCGCATGTACGATTACCGCATGTTTGATAAAATGACGAGGAGGCTTTATGGCCGGTCTTGGGGAGGTAAATGACAACAATTTCAAAGCCGAGGTGCTGGACGCGAAGGGGAAGGTGCTTGTAGACTTCTGGGCGCCCTGGTGCGGCCCCTGCAAAATGCAGACTCCCATACTGGAGCGGCTCGCGCAGTCCGGCATAGGCGCCAAGATTGTAAAGCTCAATACCGATGAAAACCCGGCGACAGCGCAGAAATTCAGCATCAATTCAATTCCCACTCTCATTCTTTTCAGTGACGGGAAAGAAGCCGAGAGGATGGTGGGTGTACAGCCGGAGAGCGTGCTGAAACAGAAGCTCGGTTAGCGGCAGACCGGCGTCGGGCAGGTAAAACCCGGAGAAACGCTCACATTATGCGGTGTGTAGTGCAGAGGGTCGCCGAGGCAAGCGTTGAGGTGAAGGGATCGATTGTTTCCTCCATCGGGAAGGGGATCCTCGCTCTCGTCAGCTTCACTCACGGCGACGGGGTCGAGGACCTCGACTACGTGGCCCAAAAAATACTGGGCCTGCGGATTTTCGATGATGAGAAGGGTGTCATGAACCTCTCGCTTTCCGAGGCGGGCGGCGGGCTCATGATAGTTTCGCAATTCACGCTCCATGGGGACGCGCGCAAGGGGCGGCGCCCCTCCTACTCCGGGGCCATGCCCCCGCAGGAGGCGGCGCAGCGTTACGACGAATTCCTGGCGCTCTGCAAAACAAGGCACCCGGTGGTGCAGTCAGGGGTCTTTGGCGCTCTCATGGGGGTGCGGCTGCTGAACGACGGGCCGGTTACCATCCTGCTGGACAGCCGACGGCTGTTTTAGGCATGCCGCCATGGGGGGCGGGAACTGATTCAGGCCCGGTCCATTTTACCCCGGTTCAGGCCAACAGGGCGGCAATCGAATATTCCCTCTGCTGAATACTGACAACATGAACTCTCGTGCAGCCGCCATGGTTCAGAATAAAGGGGCAATGACATGAAAGGACATCTTCGCCTCACCCTCATCCGGCACGGCCTCGTGAACGTCGCGATCGGAGTTCTCGCCGGATTCCCCTATTCGCTGGTTCTCACCGGGGACGCGCCGGGCAGCGCGCGCGCCTGGCACCAGGCGCACATGGAGGGAATAATCACGGGACTCCTGGTGCTCGGGGCCGCCTCTATCATCGACATGACCGTCCTCGGCGAAAAAAATCGTGCCAGGATGGCTGTCGCCTTCATCGTTCAGGCCTACGGCTTCACCCTGGGTGCGCTCTGGGGGGCGCTGGCCGGCGTGCGCGGGCTGGGACCTGAGCTGCCCGTGAGCAACCTGTTCATGTTCGCGGTCAACGCGCTGGCCATAGCAAGCGTTCTGTTCGGCATGGCGCTGGCGATATTCGGGGTGTTCAGGAAGGAGGCGAGGTCGCTGTGAGACCGGGCGTAAGGCCTATCGAGGGGATGCCGGACCGTGAGGTCCGGGCCCGACGCCGGCGGGAAAGGGCTGCATGAAAATTGTGCTGACCGGCCCAAAGTGCTCGGGAAAGAGCACCATCGGACAGCGGTTGTCCGGGCTCCTGGGTATTCCCGTCGCGGAAACCGACGCCTGCCTGGAGGAATTGTATTTCCGGAAGACAGGCGAGAAGCGCAGCTGCCGGGAGATATGCGCCGCGGAGGGGGAAGACGCGTTTCGTCGCTGGGAGACGACTGCCGTCGAAGAGATGGCCACCCGGGATTGGTGTGTCATCGCCACCGGCGGCGGCACGATGCTGAACGCCGAATCGCGCCGAAGGCTGATGCGGGGCTCCATCCTCATCCTCTTGAAGGCGCCCATCCACCTGCTCTGGGAACGGATACAGGCGGCAGGCCTGCCGCCGTTCCTCTCCTGCGCCGACGGACTGCAGGAATTTGAGTCGCGGGTTTCGCGCCTGTATGAGTCGGTGGAACACGTGAGCGATATCGTCTTCACCGCGCATGCCGGAAACCAGGACGACGCCCACCTTCAGATCGGCGAGCTCATCGCCGGCGAGCTGTTGTCCCGGATGCACGCCCCCAACACATTCGGCGAGATAATAAGGGTGACGACCTTCGGCGAGAGCCACGGCGCGGCCGTCGGGGCGGTGCTGGACGGTATACCGCCGGGAGTTCCTCTCGAGGCCGGGGACATACAGCGTGAGCTCGACAGGAGAAAGCCGGGACAGAGCGCCGTGTCCAGCCCCAGGAAAGAAGAGGACCGTGTGCAGGTGCTTTCGGGGCTCTTCGAGGGTAAAACCACGGGGGCGCCCGTCTGCATGGTGGTATATAATCGCGACCAGGACTCCTCGGCGTACGATGCGCTGCGCGAGGTCTTCCGGCCCGGCCATGCCGACTACACTTTCTGGAAGAAATACGGAACGAGGGATCACCGGGGAGGAGGGCGGTCCTCCGGACGTGAAACGGCGGCACGGGTGGCGTCCGGGGCCGTGGCGAAAAAAATTCTCTCCGGCCGCGGAGTGCGCATTGTCGCCTTTGCCCAGGAGATCGCGGGCATACGGGGCGTCACGGAGGACTATGACTACATCGAGCGCAATTCCGTGAGGGCGGCGGACCCGAACATGGCCTGCGCCATGGAGGAGGCGGTGCTGGATGCGATGCGGCAGCGCGACTCGGTCGGCGGTGTCGTGAAGGTGGTGATGGCGAACGTGCCTGCCGGTCTGGGTGACCCGGTCTTTTTCAAGCTTGACGCGCGGCTGGGAATGGCCTTTTTTTCGATAGGCGCGGTAAAGGGTGTCGAGTTCGGCGCCGGCTTCGCGGCGGCCCGCCTGAAGGGAAGCGAGAACAATGATCCCATGGAGGACGGACGGTTTCTCCGTAACAATTCCGGGGGCATCCTGGGGGGCATCTCCACCGGGGAGGATATAATCGCGCGGGTGGCGATAAAACCCACACCCTCCATAGGAAAAGAACAGAAAACAACGGATGATCGCGGGTTAAACAGGATGATCGCCATCCAGGGCCGGCACGATCCCTGTATCGTCCCCCGGGTCATCCCCGTCATTGAGTCCATGGCGGCCCTGGTGCTGCTTGACGCCCTGGCCATACAGGAGAAAATAAAACTGGAGGGGTGAATGTACCGTGAGACATGGCGGGGCGCGACACGCATGAAGGCGGCGGACGCCACATGAAGATTCTGCGGGAGGTCCCCGAGCGCAAGGGGCAATACAGGAATCCCGTTGTCACGCTCGGCAGTTTCGACGGGGTTCACCTGGGCCACCGGCGCATATTCTCCACGGTCCTCAACCTGGCGCGCGCGAAGGGGGGCGATCCCATCGTGCTCACCTTTTCTACGCACCCCCGAAAGGTGCTCACTCCCAGGACGCCGCCGCGGATACTCACGACCATAGATGAAAAGCTCACGGCCATCGGGGAGTGCGGCATCGAGAACGTGATCGTGCTGGATTTCACCGCACAGATGGCCGGTATGAATGCGGCGGACTTCCTGGGCGACATAGTCCTCGGGAAGCTGGGCATCATTGATTTCGTCGTGGGATACGATCACGCCTTCGGGAAAAACCGTGAGGGAACAGTCGATTTTCTCAGGGACTTCTCCAAGGCCCGAGGTTTCGCCGTCACCCGCGTCGAACCCAAGAATTTCTATTCCCGGCCCGTCTCATCGTCCTGGATACGCACCGAGATCGAGGACGGAAACGTGAACCTGGCGAACATGCTGCTCGGCCGGAAGTACTCGCTGCATGGCACCGTGGTCCGCGGCGCCGGCAGGGGGGGCGGCATGCTTGGCTTTCCCACCGCGAATATCGTCCCCGATGACCCGGACAAGGTCATACCGAAAGACGGCGTCTATGCGGTCACCGTGCGCCTCGGGGGCGAGACGAAGACCAGGCCGGGAATGCTCAACATCGGAACGAACCCCACGTTTTCGAACACCGAGCGGACCATCGAGGTGAACATTTTCGATTTTTCCGGGGACCTGTACGGTATTGGAATGGAGCTTTTTTTCTTCGAGCGGATACGGGACGAGGTGCGGTTCCCCTCGGCCGAGCTTTTGGTCGAACAGCTTCACCTGGATAAAACAGCCACTCTGGAGATACTCGATGAGCACGCCACGGGCGGGAAAAAGTGAGGACCTGGCTTACCTCGAGTCTTTCCCCGGCATGTCTTACCATGTATATTTTTTTTCCGCGGGCAAACTCTATCTTTTTGGGAACGATGAGTCTCTCAAGCTCATTGCCTTCGGCGGCGAAACGGGAAACTTTCCCCTCCGGAAGGGCATACCGTCCTCCATCGCCGCGACCGTGCGCTTCCTTGACGCCTATTTCAGGAAAAGACCCGCGCCCCTGCCGGCCGTCGACCTGGGCTCCTACACGGTACACGAGCGGTCCGTATACCGCGCGCTCCTCAAGGTGCCTTTCGGCTCCACCATAAGCTACGGGAAGCTGGCGCACAGGGCAGGCATACCGAGGGGCGCGCGTTTCGCCGGCAACGCCATGGCGAAGAACCGCTATCCAATCCTGATCCCCTGCCACCGCGTCATTCGCGGGGACGGGTCCATGGGCAATTACTCGTCTGGCACCGCGATCAAACGCTTCCTGCTGCTGCACGAAGGGGTGGATTTGAAGTAGGGGGCCCGCCCGCGCGACGCGCTGGCGCAGTGTCGGCGGCCGCGCGTGACGGCGCGGAGGAATGTCCACCCTATCTTCCCATGACAATCCCCGAATACGGCCCGAGGCGAAGCGTGTCTCCGTCGGCGGTGCTGTCCTTTCCCGTGGAGAAAAGCAGCCGGCCCAGTCCCGTGTCGTTCGGGGCGACCAGTCCCTTCTCCCCGAAATTCAGGAATACCGCCGCCTGTTCGTTCCCGGTGTTTCTGACGTAGGCGAGGACGTTGCTCGAATCCTTCACGCCGAGAATTTCAAGCGATCCCTCGTTTAATGGCGCGCACTTCTTCCGGAGATGGAGCAGCCTCCGGTAGCAGGCAAGCAGTGAATCTTCGTCGGAGAGCTCCTCTTGGACATTCAGGGACGCGTAGTCAGGATTGACCGGGAGCCAGGGCGTCGACGAGCCGCCGCAGAAGCCCGCGTTCACGCTCCCGTCCCATTGCATGGGTGTCCTGCTGTCGTCCCGGTTGAGGAAAAGCCCGAGCGCCTTTGTGAGCCGCTTGGGAACGTGACGGTACTGACGGGCAATGGCGTCTCGCGCCTGCCCGAACGGAATGTCCCCGCAGGTCATGCCTATCTCCTCGCCGTAATAGGTGACGGGAACGCCACGCGCCGTGAACTGGAAGAGCGCCAGGAGCGCCGCCTTCCGGCGGTCGTTGCCGACGCGTGTTATGCTGCGCGGTTGGTCGTGGTTGCTGAAGACGTAGGTGGGCACGTAGGGGTCCGCGTACAGGCGCTCAAATTTCTCGAGGATGGCGCGGAAGTATGCCGCGCCGAACGAGTAATTGATCGTTTTGAACAAAAAGATCATGTTGAGCCCATCCATCCTTTTCCCGAGGTACTTTTTAATGGTGTCGTCGTCGCCCATAACCTCCCCGAGCAGGAAGCGGTCCGGACTGTATTCGTCGATAACGGAGCGGAGTTCCTTCGCCAGTTCGAAGTTGCGCGGGTGATTCACCGTGTAGAGCCTCTTCTGAAAGAAGCCGTCGGGATTGTCGGGCGCCGGGAAAAGCCTGAAGAGAAAGGGATTGTCCCGGAACTGTTCGTCCTTGTAGATGGCGTTGAAGATGTCAAGCCGGTAACCGTCGACGCCCCTGTCGAGCCAGGAGCGCACGATGTCGAACATGGCCCGCTTCACGTCCGGGTTGTTGTAATTCAGGTCCGGCTGGAACCGCAGGAAGTTGGTGAAGAACCACTGGCCCGTTTTTTCGTCGTACTGCCAGCCGTTGTTTCCCACCCACGCCTTCCAGTTGGTGGGCGGACGCCTTCCCTTCCCGTCGCGCCAGATGTACCAGTCCCTCCGGGGGTTGTCGCGGCTCGACCGGGACTCCAGGAACCAGGGGTGCTCGATCGAGGTATGGTTCATCACCATGTCGAGCACGATCTTCATGCCCCGCCGGTGTATCTCCTCGATGAGGCTGTCGACGTCGCTCATAGTCCCGTACTCGGGCGCGATCGAGAGATAGTCGCTGATGTCATACCCGTAATCCTGTTGCGGGCTCTTAAAGAAGGGCGAGAACCAGATGGTCTCGAATCCCAGGTCCTTGATGTAATCGAGCTTGGATATGATCCCCGGTATATCGCCGACGCCGTCGCCGTTCGAGTCCTTAAAAGAGCGCGGATAGACTTGATATACGGTGGTCTTCTGCCACCACCTCTTTCCCTCTCGCCGGCTCTTCTCCCCGCTTCGGTTCATATCACCCACCGGATCCTTGATTCGATTGTAGGGCCCTTGACGGGGCCCGGAACTGCTAAAAGTCTTTTCAACGGAGTCGTTAGTTCATTTAGGGCGACGTGTCACTTGCTTTCTGAAACTTCTCTTCGCGGCGATGGCGTGTCTGGTTCCCCTCTGTCTTTACGGGCTCATCGGACGCGGGTCCGGGGCGAGTCCGTTCACGCGTGAATTCACCGGCGGCTATCGGCCGTAGATGCCCGTCATCTGCGCCTGCGCCCTGATGCGCCCTTTCATCCTGCCCATGAGGTCGTGCATGCCGAGGCCGGCGTCCTCGATGGTCATGTCAAGCGCGTAGACGGTGAATATATAGCGGTGCGGCCCGCCGGGCGGCGGGCAGGGCCCGTTATAGCCCGGCCTTCCGAAGTCGTTCTTCCCCTGGAGCCACTGGGCCGCGCGCCCCGTTTTAGGCTGGTTCTCCGCGAGGCGCCGGAGGTCGGGAGGGATATTGTACATGACCCAGTGCACGAAGGTTCCCCCGGGGGCGTCGGGATCGGTACAGGTGACGGCAAAGGACCGAACCTCTCCCTTGAAAGCCCATGCGAGCTCCGGGGACACGTCGCTGCCGTCACAAGTGTATTTTTCCGGTATCCGCCCGCCGTCCTGAAACGCGGGGGAAGAGATGCCGAGGGTTTCACCCGCCCGGGGCGACAGCCTGAAAGAGAAAACGAGCATGATGGCAAGGGAAGCGGTCAAGGGTTTATTCATGGCGCACCCCCATGTGCTGTACTCGAGAGGACATGTCCGCCTACGTGATAAGCAGGTTTGCATGAATTGGCAAATATTTTTTCAATCGCGGCCCTGGATGCGCGGATCTGCCCCAAAAGCGTGTATACCGCTTTCGCCGGGCGGATGCGCTATGGCGCCCGGGAGTACGGCTGTGCCTACTTCGCGAGGTACTCCCTGACGCGTCTCACGACGTTTTCCCTCGTGAAGCCGAACTTTTCGGCAAGGACATGGGCCGGTGCCGATGATCCGAAATGGTCCAGGGTAATGAAAAGGGCGTTCCCGCCCGCGTAACGCTCCCATCCCATGGAGATGCCCGCTTCGATCACGGCGCGCCTGCTGATCTTTTCCGGGAGGAGGCCGCTCCTGTAATCTTCGGGCTGCTTGTCGAAAAGCTCCCATGAGGGAAAGGAGATCACGCGGCAGTGGATTCCGCTCGCCTGCAGCTCCTGTGCCGCCTCGATGGTCAAGGCCACCTCTGACCCGGAGGCCAGAAGGAGAGCCTGCGGTTCCCGGCCTGAATCCCAGATCACGTACGCCCCCCGACGAAGGTCCTCGGCCCGGCCTTTTTCTCTCTTCACCGTGGGGATGTCCTGGCGGGTCAGGATAATCGCCGTCGGCGAGGTGCGGTTTCCGAGCGCGGCCAGCCATGCCTCCCTGGTCTCCTCGGCGTCCGCGGGGCGGATGACGGTAAGGCCGGGCATGGCCCGCGCGGCGGCCAGGTGCTCCACCGGCTGGTGGGTGGGGCCGTCCTCCCCGACGTAGAAAGAATCATGGCTGAACAGATAGATCGATTGGAGCCCGCTCAGTGAAGCCAGGCGCATGGGTGGCCGCATGTAGTCCATGAACACCAGGAAGGTGGCGGAGTAGGGGATGAAACCGCCGTAATAGGCGATGCCGTTCTGGATGGCTCCCATCGCGTGCTCGCGGACTCCGAAGTGAATATTGCGTCCCGTTTTGTTCCTTCCCGTCTCCCCGAACCCCTTCACGAAGGACTTGTTGCTCGGGCCCAGGTCCGCGGAGCCGCCGACGAGCCCGGGGACTTCCTTGAAGAGGGTCTCGAGGACCTTTCCGCTGGCGCTTCGGGTGGCGACGGCCTTCCCGGGTTCGAAGACGGGAAGCTTTTTCCGGAGCTCCACCGTGTCGATATCCCTGAAAAGGCGTTCCCATCGCGCCTTTTTTTCGCCCGTCACCGCCCGGCGGAACCGGTCCTGCCATTCCCCGTAGTTCACGGCGAGATCGGCCCTGATGCCGTTGAAGATGCGGTAGACATCGGGGGGCACGCAGAAACGGGCGTGCGCGTCGCAGCCGAGGTTCTGTTTCGTCCTCTGCACCTCCTCCTCGCCGAGCGGCGAGCCGTGGGATTCCTCGCTCCCCTCCTTCCCGGGGCTCCCGCGCGCGATGCGGGTCCTGGCGATGACGAGCGAGGGGCGCGAGGTCTCTTCCCTTGCCGCCACGAGCGCTCTCTCGATGGCGGCGACATCGTGCCCGTCTATTTTCTGCACATGCCAGCGGCATGACTCGAAGCGCATCTCGATGTCGTCCGATAAAGCCAGGTCGGTGGAGCCCTCGATCGTGATGTCGTTGGAATCGTAGATCACGACAAGCCGTCCGAGGCCCCAGTGCCCGGCCAGGGACGCCGCCTCGCAGGATATGCCCTCCATGAGGTCCCCGTCTCCGGCAAGCACGTAGATGCGGTGGTCGATGACCGGGAGATCGTCGTTGAATTCTTTCGCGAGAAGGTCCTGTGCCAGCGCCATCCCCACGGCGTTGGCGAATCCCTGGCCGAGTGGGCCGGTCGTGGTCTCGACGCCGGGCGTGTGGCCGTACTCGGGATGGCCCGGGCTCCTGCTTCCCCACTGGCGGAAATTCTGCAGCTCCTCCATGGAGAGGTCATACCCGGAAAGATGGAGCATGGAGTAGAGGAGCATGGAGCCATGGCCGGCCGAAAGCACAAAGCGGTCCCGGTTGGCCCATGCGGGATCCCCGGGGTAGTGTTTCAGTATTTTTGCCCAGAGCACCGCGGCTATCTCGGCGCAGCCCATGGGCATGCCCGGGTGTCCGGATTTCGCCTTCTGCACTGCGTCCATGGACAGTGTCCGCACCGTGGCGGCAATGAGTTCCAGTTCCTGAGGCCGTATCTTCATGGCTGTCACTCCCGGGTGTGAAAGGCTCGGTGGGGATTCAACGCGAGTATCCTCGCCGCGCGCTCCGTTTTGCTGATGAGTTATATTTGCCCGCGGACGCGGAGTAAAGCACAATTTGATACATGAAGGACTGCCCTGGGCGTTGATGGGCGTTTTGCCGTTGCTGGATGAGGGGCACCGGGCGCCCGGGGAAGGGTACGCCGTAAATATCTGGTGTCCCGCGGGTGCGGTATCTCAGGATTTGTTTTTAAAGAGGCCTTTCAGCCTGGAAAGCAGCCCCGCCGGCTGTTCCTTTTTCGCCTCTGCCTTTCCGGCGGCAGGCGCGAAACGGTCGCCGTATTTTTCCTTGTAGAGTTCGAGCCTTTCCTCGATGGGCACGTCCTTCTTCGGCCGGGCGGGCGGCGCTCCCCTCGCGGATTCCGGCGGCCGGGCATGGTGCCGTGATCGGAGGGCCTCCCGCGCGGTTTGGGGCTGACGGGCGTGCTGCCTCGATTGTTCGGCTTCCCTTACCGTTTCCGCCGGCCGGACAGGCGGCCGGGTCCTGGGGGCTTCCCGTTGCGGGGATTTCGGCCTCTGCCCGGGCGTCCCGCGCCTCTTCCCGCGTTCCGGCTTCTTTTTCCAATCCCGGTCCCGGCGTTCAGGCCGCCTCTCGCGGTCCCGTGTCGTCACCAGCTGGACCCTTCCGCCGCGGTCCTCGAGGAGCAGGCCGTCGGTTTCCCAGAACGTGGGTATCTTCATGTTGATGAGCTTCTCGATGGATTCCAGGCTGAAAACGTACCGCTCGCAGGCGAGGGATATGGCTTTTCCCGTCCGCCCCGCGCGGGCCGTGCGCCCGATACGGTGGACGTAGCCCTCGCAGTCTTCGGGAAGGTCGTAATTGATCACCAGGTCAAGGCCCTCTATGTGCAGGCCGCGCGCGGCCACGTCGGTCGCCACCAGGATCTCGGTCTTGCCGGCCTTGATCGCGTCGATGATCTTCAGTCGCTGTTTCTGGGGGAGGTCCCCGGATATGTAGTCGTTTTCGTACCCGTTGGCGGAGAGCTTGCGCGAAACTATCTCGGCCATCCTTTTCGTGTTCGTGAAGATGAGGCAGCTTTTCGGGTTCTCCCTTTTCAGAAGGCCGAGGAGCAGTTTGAATTTTTCGTCGGAGCCGATATGGTACAGCTCCTGGGTAATGGTTTCCACCGTGATGTGCTCGGGCTCTATCTCGATCTCGGCTGGTTCCTTCATGTATTCCCATGCCAGCTGCTTCACCTTGTAGTCCAGCGTCGCGCTGTAGAGCATGGTAAGCCGCTGCCCGGGCGGGGGCATCCTCTTGGCCATGTACCGCACGTCGGGGATAAATCCCATGTCGAACATCCGGTCCGCCTCGTCGATGACCAGGATGTCAATGCCCTTCAGGTCGAGCTTCCCCGACTTGTAGAAATCTATGAGCCTGCCGGGCGTGCCGATGTACAGGTTCACGCCCTCTTTCAGGAGTTTTTCCTGCTTGTCGTATCCCACGCCGCCGTAAAAGCAGCCCATGCGCAGTCCGCAGTACTTGCCGATGAGCTGTGCGTCGCTTTCCACCTGCACCGCGAGCTCCCGCGTCGGCACTATCACGAGCGCCTTTTTGTTGGCGTACCGGCCCGGCTCGAGGAAAAGGTTGAAAATGGTGACAAGGAAAGCGGCGGTCTTGCCCGATCCTGTCTGCGACTGCACCGACACGTCGATGCCCTTGAGTGATTTTTGGAGCGACTTTTCCTGGACGGGGGTGCAGTCGATGAACTTCGCCTCCTCGATGCCTTTGAGGATGCACTCATGGAGCGGGAATTCCGTGAATTTCATTTCGCCTTTCCGAAGTGTGTGACGTTGCAGTCCCGGGGTGAGTTCAAGAGAAATGGCGCTTCACCGTATGATTGTGAACATGGTCGGCACGCCCGGGTTTCATGAAGCATTTCGAGGGCCAGCACGGCCTGTGATCGTCTCCGACTGCATCGTGTCCAGTATGAGGAACGGGGCCCCTGTTTGTAAAGTAAATCTCGTCCCGGGGAATATATTTATTTGCATGGCATGAAGAAGGCCGCGGCCCCAGCGAAGGCGCGGGAAGCCGGACCGCTCAAACTGAACGGTGCCCGGTACCGGATCCCTTCCCCTGTTCACCCGGCTTCCCCCGGCGCGCGGCGTTCACCGGGAAATCGCTTGATAACCCGCTCGCTCCCCGCATTAATAGTCATGGCTTAATTCGATCGGATTTAATATTAGGATTATCGTAAACCAATGGAAGAGGTATATCCGGACATATTCCTGATCCGGCAGAAGGGGGGCTTCGGCCTGTTCAAGCCCGAGGTCAACGTATACGTGCTGGCCGGCGGCGACGGGCTTATCTTCGATGCCGGCTATGGGGACCGCCGCTCGGTTCGTCACCTCGTTGCCGAGATTGGAAGGATAGGGCGCCTTTACTCGGAGCGGGGAAGGCGGTTCCGGATAACCCGTGTGCTCCTGAGCCACGCCCACCCGGACCATTTTTCGGGGCTGCGGAGCCTTCGAGAACATACCGGCGCGAAGGTGCTGCTCACCGAAAGCATGTTCAGGATAATCCGGTCCCGGCGGGCTTACGAGGGGCACTACAGGCAGGAGTTAGCGGACGAACTGAGGCCTGCCGGGACCATGCTCCGGAGGGCGTTGGAGAACTCGAAGAACCGGACATTGAACTTTCTCTACGCGCGCGTGTATGGAATCACCTACCTGGACGATCCCGACGAAATCATCCAGGACGACTCGATCATTTCGATCAATGGAGAGCCGTGGAGGGTTTTCCCGTCGCCCGGGCATTCTTCGGACCATATATCGCTGTATAGCCCGAGCACGGGGGTGCTTTTTTCAGGGGATAACATACTGCGCACGGTGACCACCTGGCTGGGCCCGCCCGAATCTGACCTGAACGCCTACAGGGCATCGATGGAATACATAAACTCGCTCGAGCCGCTCGCGCTCATACTGGGCGCTCACGGCGGCCCCGTCCGACGGGCCCGGGAACGGATAATGGAGATAGTTGACTTGCGGAAAAAGCGGACAGGGCAGGTCCTGGAGATCGTTCGGAAGAGCGGGGAGCATGGGATCACGGCCGAGGAAATTATACGCGAATTATATCCCCGCGACGGAAGGATAAAAAGGGAGATCGCCCGCGGATGGGTGGTGCTGACCTTGAAGGAGCTGGAAAAGCAGGGATTCCTGTCGCGCGAGTCCGGCCGTGGGAGTTACAGGTTCAGTATCGCCGGCGGCAGTGCCGCTGATCGCGGCCTGATGTCGCTGGGTGAAAAAAGTTGAAACCCCATGATGATGCCCCGTCGTTCTGCCTGCGGGGATGCCACTGGCGGGCGAGGAGGCCGCTCACGCCGGCCGCCAATCGAACGCTTCCCGTAGACGATTTCTGAACACTTGAGGATATATGCGGCCGTCTTTGTCGAGACTGTTTTCTTGTCGCCGGTACGGGCGCTTCGGGACCCGAGAGAAACGATGACCGGCGTGAAAATGTATTCGAGAAGGTACGGGATATAAATCGGCCCTCCTGCATTTATTTGCAGGAGCGCTAAAAAAGAGTGGCGCAAAGGCGCCCCTTCTCGTCCACACTCAAAAGAACAACCCTGGCAAACACATCTGATTGCGCCATGAATCAGCAGAGAAACAAGGGGCACGCCGCGTGTTATTTCTGCCGCGAGGGGGGATTTCTTGGCTTCAGGAACCTCCAGGCGGGAAAGGGCGCAAGCGCCTCGCTCATAATCGACCGGAAGCATGAGGGATGGCCGGGCATCCCCCACGGCGGAGTCGGTATGACAGCCTTCCTGGAGCTGGCGGACATGATGGAAGGGGCGCTTCAGAAGCATCCGCTGCGGGCAGATTTCCGCTTCGGCGGCGATGCCATCTCCATCAGCGATGAAATAGGCGTGTCCATTGAGAGCAGGGGCGGCGTATTGCGGGGGGAGCTTACGAAACTGCAGGGGAAAGCTCCGTACCTGCACGCGTCTCTCAGGCCGGCCTCCGCGGTAGAACTGGAGGAAGAAGGCGCTTCGCTGATGGAACTCGTCAAAAAGCCGGTGAGGCTGAGAAATTCCTTTGTCATTCCTGTTTTCTCCGAGCGAATCATATTCAAAACGGAATTCCAGTCAGCGGGCATCCAGCGCGTTTTCGAGCTCAATGAGACATCGGACGGTGACAGCTACATGGTGTGCTACCACCGCGGGACGAATGGAGCTCTCGCGTGCGAGGAGATGAATACCCTCGGCGAAGAACGGGTGCACCCCGGCGCTCTCCTTGCAATGCTGGACGAGACCCTTGGCTGGGCGGGCTTTCTCGAGGTCTGGCAGGGAGGCGTGACGGTCAACCTCTCGGCCGGTTTCCTGCGGCCGGTGGGGGTCCGGGAGCGGATAATGGCGGTGGGCGTCTGTGCCGGGTTCAAGGGTCGGCACCGGAAAAAAATCGTCAGCTGCCGGGGAGGAATCTTCGCTCTCGCCGGCGAGGACATGACGCCCCTGGTTTACGCCAGCGGGAGATGGCTTACCGATCCCGAATACAAGCGGAAGATGCTCAGGTATGTCATTCCGTGAATTCCTCGTCCGGCTCGATTTTTTTCCGCGTCTTCTTCCACCGTGCCTTGTCAAGCTTAGTCCAGCTCTCGATGACATGACGGGTGAGGGCCCTGTCCCCATCACCGCGGCCGGCGGGCTTTTTAGCTCGCGGCTGGCGGTGCCTTGTCCTGGCGCCGTGTTCTTCCCGCTCCTTCGCGCTGAGAGAGGCCTCGGCGGTCATGAATTCATCGAGCAGTGCCGCGGGAGGCCTGTGCGCGGCAATGTGGTCGATCACCAGGAGCATTCTTCTGCGGTTGACCAGGTTCCGCACGAGCTCGGGCGGCAGCCAGGAAGCTCCATGCAGGGCTCCGCACAGTGACCCCGCAAGGCATCCGAGAATATCGGAAGATCCGCCCTCGCTCACGGCCCTGAAGAGATACTCTCCCGGCCGCGATCGAAACAGATCGAAGGATAACAGCGCGTAGGGAATGAGGGCGAGGGGGTGGTTGACGGTGGCTCTCGTGAAGCTCGTCTTCAGCGTCCTGTTAATGAGGGAGCAGATCCTCTTCTCCAGGCCGCCATAATCTCCGGGATGATTAAGATCGCGGAAGACGGTCAGGAATAGCCCGAGGGACCCGAGAAGCGTTTCGGGATTGATTCCGTGGTCCAGGGCGAACCCCGAGCGCTCCTCCACGCCTTTAACAAGGAGCGGAATCTCGTCAAGCGCGAGGGCGCATGAGCCGGGAGCGGTTGACGGTTCTTCGGCGGCGCCGAGCCTCTCCATGACCGCGGCGAAGATGAGGAAAGCCGCCACGGCGAGCCCGTCGGCGTTGAAGAGAGAGGACAGCGCCAATCTCCCGGAAAGGGTGTCGGCGGGGGAGTGTTCGAGGAGCGCTCCCGGCGTCAGCACGGGGACGATTCGCGCGCATGGCGCGGAAAAGGGCCTCACGTCCGGCGGGGACGCCAGCCTCGAACGCCCCAGGAAAGTTTTTTCCATGTTCCCGGGGTGCCGCAGGATGCCCCATTCGCCGCCCTCGGCCTCGGGCATATGTCCCGCGATGCGCAGAACGCCGTTCTGGGGGTTTTTCCCGGAGTGGAGAATCGAGAGCGCGACCAGAATGCCCATCTGCGAAAGAGATGAATAGAGGGCGGGCTTGCGCCAGCGGTCCATCCTGTTCTTGAGCGCCGGCTCGGGGTCCACATACCCGTCGATATCGCCGAATACCGATCGTATGTGGCCCTTGCTCAGGCCCTCGAGCGGGCTTCCAAGCGCGTCCCCGATGACTGCACCCAACAGGGCTCCTTTCAGCCGTTCTTCCTGCATGCTCATGGACCGTGCGGATATTTGGTCTAATCGGATCCCCTTCAGGATGCTCAACACAAGGTCATTTTCAGTCGGTTTTCCCGATGATGCACCGCACGGGAAAACGGCGGTGGTTCCGTAGAAAATGAAACCTTTTGATTCCCGGTTGTCTGAATAAAGAATAAAGGCAATTTACGCAAAGCCTTTTTCTCCCTGCCGTCCGGGGATGGGTGCATTGTCCGCCGGCGAGGGGCGCGGAAAGCGAAAAATTGTTCTTTTGCTTGCATTTTCTGCCGTAATTTAAGTATTAATCTATGTTGTTAAGGCATCGGGAGCAATGGTTTCAGATACCGGCTCTGAAGTATTTCGCGTGGAAGAGGAAAAACCATGAATAAACTGACAGTCGCGGCCTTGTGTGCGCTGCTGGTCTTCTCGTCGGCCTGCGGGACAAAGGATGACGGGGAGTTCGCCGTAGTGACCTTTTTTATCGGTGACGTGAGGAAAAACAGCGCCGATATCGACATCGGCGAGGTCATACGGGAGAAAGACAGGATCACCACGGGGGTGCAATCATCCTGTGATATCAAGATAGGGAGCTCTATAATAAGAATAAAGGAAAATTCGAGGGTGCTCTTCTCCCAGCTCATGAAGCAGGGCGCCGTCGAGAACACGGCCCTCGGCCTGGACGTAGGCAAAATGCTGTGCAAGCCGAAGAAGCTCATGAAAAACGAGAACTTCCTTGTCAAGACGCCGACGGCCGTCGCGGGAGTGCGCGGAACACAATTCACCGTCGAGACCGACGTGAAGAAGACGACCCGGATTAAGGTCTATGAAGGAGAGGTGAAAGTTCTCAGGCGCGTTCCGCAGCTCGAGCAAAGAATAGAAACGCTCATGGAGGGCGCCGCTCCAGTCGAGGAAAAGGAAAAGGTGGTCATAACCGAGCAGGAAGTGAAGCAGATTGAAAAGAGGGTAGGCGAGATCCTCGCGAAGGATTCCTCGGAGGGCGTGGACGTCGCCATCGTCAAGGTCATTGAGCAGGTCAAGGACGACGTCGTTGTTTCGCGGGAGGATGTCAGCGTATTCAAGGTCGAGGATTTCAAGGAGGAGCGGGAGGAGATCATCGCGGTCGATGAAAAACCAAGGGAGCTCATCAAGCAGATCGAAACCGTGCTCAAGATGGAAAAGGAGAAACCGAAACCCGACGGTCGTCTGCTTATCACCCGCTACGAGATATATCTGATAAAAAGCGGGAAGGTCCTCTGGGAGGGCAAGGTCATCAATCCGCCGCTGAAGAAGGATGACCGGCTGTATATAGCCTCCGGGGATTATGTGTTCAGCGCCTCGATTGACGGGCCTGTGCTGTGGAGAAAGAACATTGACAACCAGGGCAGGCTCGAGATAAAGAACGACCGTCTCATCGTCTATTCCTCCGCCGGAGAGATCAAGGTGCTCGACCTGGAGACCGGACAGGAATAGAATTGACAGGCGAGGCATGGTCCCGTATGAAGTGCAGTCGGCGGGACAGTTATATCGTGATACGAAACGCCATTCTCCCCCGGGGATGGCGTTTCTGGCGATAATCCGGGACAAGGGAGCGGGGATCCGATCCCTGCGGCTTGCCGCGGGATTGACTCCCGGTCCCGCCGTTAATTAATATTCCAGGAGTTTCCCATGAAAAAGCAGATCTCCTTCGCGGTTGCGGCGCTGGTCTTTTTCTCCATGCATCTCCACAACGCCTCCGCGGCGGTAAAGAGGCCCCTGCAGTTCAGCGTGAGCAGGGGCGTGTACATCCATACCGAGTTGGTCGCCCTGGCGAACATCAAGAAGCTTCCCATCCCGCTTGCCAACGATGACTATGCATTCTATCAGTCTATCGGCAAGGTCTCGAACGTCGTGATAGGGAAGTTCAAGACGGGCCCGAGGCACATCATCCTCGTCAGCGACCGGGACGCCAACGGGACAGTCGACTTTGCCTGCGCCTGGTATGTGGATGAGGACCGGATCGACATCGAGCCAAAACCCGGCGACGTGTACGGCCCGGAAAGGTTTTCCCAGATGAAGGACGAGATCATAAGCGGCCAAAGCGCGGCGCTCTCTCCCAATTCCGAAGGGGCCGGGTACATGCGGGTACTGATGAAAAAGCCGTCTAATATCACACGGATGCGCAACGGGTATCGAGTATCGGGCCGCGATCCAGATGACCCCACCCTTGAACGCGTGAGCTACTTCTACTCGGACAACGGCGTGAACGGGGTGGATATCGCGTTTCATATACGATACTACAATTTCGGCACTGTCCGAATCAGTCCGACGATCAATGTCGGTGTCTACTGCAAGGATAGCTTCGATCCCTATGCCGTGTCGATTGTGGGCAGGTTCCTGACGGAGGCCCGTGGGGCATGCTATCCGGGCAAGTAAAGCGCCCCATGTCCTTTTTTCCGTACACATGTGCGGGGAAAAGGTCACCTTTGACGTTCAATACCTATTTTTTCCCGTGTTTTTACCGTTGGATTATCGCCCGAAGTTTTCTTTTTGAATAAATACTTCCAATGTGTACAGGAAAATAACAGGAATCAGCGCGAAAAGGATAGAGGGAAAAATTAATTACAGCTTATTTCCCGGTTTTTTCATCTTTTACCTTCACAGGCACGATTATTGCATTATATAATGGATGACTGGGAAAATCCTGGTACACTTTAATTTCCTTCCAAATATTCCGCTAAATTTGCGCGAGGTATTCATCAGAATACCTCTCTTTTTATAAAGGCTGTCCCGGAATCTGCCTCTAACGGGTTATTAGTATCGTTTCCGGTATTTTATAAGCGGAAATGTTCCCGACGCACCATCGCTGAATCGAGCTTTCTGTAAGATCATGCCCGTTTTTGACACTTACCCGTGCCTCCAGGGATTCGGAAAACGTGCAGTCATCCAGCCTTTCCGAGTGTCCGAAAACCCGGACATCGCCGATGCCTGGATGCTGGGACATTATCTTTTCAACCTCTCTCGGGTACACGTTATACCCCCGCCGTATTATCATGTTCTTCTTTCGCCCTGTAATGTACAGGTATCCATCTTCATCCATGCGTCCTATATCCCCGGTTCGCAGCCATCCCTGATTAATTAATTCGGCCGTTTTTTGCGGATTGCGGAAGTAGGCCGGAATGACATTTGATCCCTTGACGAGTATCTCTCCCTCGCCCTGCCGGTCGGGGGAGTGTTCCGAAACCGTTCTCACCTCGTTGTACGGCATGGGCACTCCGACGGACCCTGGTTTGTTCGGGAGGTGCAGCATGTTCCATGTGACAATGGGCGAGGCCTCGGTGAGCCCATACCCCTGTCGTATATCCACGCCGAAGCGCTCATGCATGGTCGTCTGCAGCCTCGTGGAAAGGGCCTCGCCGCCCGAGATCCAGGCCTTGACGCCGGGGAAGACGGTTCCGCCGGGGATCAGCTTGTTCATGATGTCGAACATGGCGGGAACGCCGCAGAAGACGGTCACGCGGTGCCCGAGGAGCAGGGAGAGTATCTGACGGGGAGAAAACCTTTTGACCAGGTGGAACGGTACGGAGCGGTTGAGGGGCACAAAAAGGCCGACAAGGAGACCGAAGGAGTGGAAGAATGGCAGGGGCGCCAGGAAGACATCGGTCCGGTCTACGAAAAGTTCGCATGCCGCCCTGGCGCTTTCACCGATGCCGCCGTGTGTTATCATGGCGCCCAGGGGATTTCCATCCATGGCGGAAGTGAATATGATGACCGCGGGATGCCCCCCATCGACCACCTCGATGTCCCGCAAGGGCTCTTCGCCGGGCACGATGTCCGCGACATTCAGGCGCGATGAATTTTTCTCCGTCACGAGGATCGTTGCGGGATCGACGAACCACCTGTCCCCGATTTTAAAATTCCCGATCCCGGCAAGGTCCGTGATCGCCATCCGGGGAGTGCTTACTTCACAGTCATGATGGAGCTCGAACCTCCTGGCGGCGGGATTTGTCAGGACCGCGGTGGCGCCTACCTGGAATGCGGCGAAGAGCGTGTAAATGAATGCGGGGGTGTTCCCTATGTTCATGAGGATGCGGTCGCCCCGTTGAACCCCGCTTCGGCGCAGAAAGGAGGCGAAACGCCGGGACACGTCCAGCGCCTCCCGGTAGCCGACGGTACTTCCCCGGGAAGTGAAGAAGGGTTCATTCCCTCTCAGGTCAGCGGCCTCGCGGAGCAGGTGGAACAGGTTGAATGAGGGCATGATCGGGCTCCCGTGGCTCCTTTTACTTGACTTTTCACTACTTACCATTTAAACACGAACAAGTCAAGAGGCACAGCCTGCGCACACGGTCACCCTGCATGCGATGATAACGCTTTTTTTTATAATCGTCCTGGAAATCTCCTTCATCTTCCACGTGTATTTCCTGGCAACCTTCATCTCCAGGAAAGAAGACAGGGCTTTTCGCGGCTTCCTCTTCACGTCGGTGACGAATATATTCATCGGCATCTTCCTGGCCGTTTTCATCATCATCAGCCCGAGGGAAGTGAGGGAGTTAAACCTCGAGCGGCTCATTTTCATCCAGTCCGGCCTGATCTTCTTCGCCATGCTGTACGTCAAGGGAAGGGTCACCTACCGCATCTACAGGCGGTCGCAGGACCCCGCGCATTTCCACTATTCCTATTTCGGTAAAAAGGTCATCCACTCCACGGCGGTTTCCGGCAAGGATATGATCACGTATTTCCTCACCCTGCCTTTTACCCTGATGTGCGGAGCTTACTTCATCGTGAAGCTGGGATGCGGGGGCTGACGGGTGGGTTCAGGCCTCGTCGATGATGGCGAGCACGAGCCTCGCGCCGTCCACCAGGTCGCCGATGCGGATGTATTCCTCGGTGGTATGGACGTTTCTCATGCCCACGGAGAGGTTGACCGCTTTTATTCCCGCCCTGTTGATGATGTTCGTGTCGCTGCCTCCGCCCGAGCTTTCGTAACGGGGGACCGCCCCCATTTTTCGTATGGCGGCGCCGGCCATTCTTACGAGCTCGCTTTGCCGGCCCATCGAAAAGCCGTGATACTCCAGCTGCCGCGACATCTTGATTGAGGCGCCGAGCCGCCGGGCGGTACCGGCCGCGATTCTTTTTATTTCCCTTTCAGTAGCGGCCAACTTCCTCTTGCTGAGCGAGCGGACCTCCAATCTGCAGAAGGCGTCCTCCGCCACGATGTTGGTGGCCTTCCCGCCGCTTATCAGGCCGATGTTGGCGGTGGTCTCCGCGTCGATGCGCCCGTGCGGGATGGAGCCCAGGATTTCCGCGAGCGTCCTTATGGCGCTCACTCCCTTTTCCGGTTCCATCCCCGCGTGGGCCGCCTTCCCTTTCACGAAGAGGTCAATGGTGACCTGGGTGGGCGCGGTGAGCACTATTTTCCCTATGTCGCCACCGCTGTCGAAAACAAAGGCGTGGCGCGATTTTAGGATCGAGAGGTCGAAGCACTTTATGCCGCGAAGCCCGATCTCCTCGGCGCATGTAAAAAGGAATTCAAGCGGGCCGTGCGGCACCTCGG
Source organism: uncultured Spirochaetota bacterium (assembly GCA_963762305.1). Taxonomy (GTDB): domain Bacteria; phylum Spirochaetota; class UBA4802; order UBA4802; family UBA5368; genus CAVXKM01. The sequence goes on from CAVXKM010000001.1 coordinate 377,324, forward strand.
CCTGGCGCACAACGCGCAGGGCCTCCAGGAACGCCGCTACCGCCGCCTTGTCGTCGCCGCCGAGCACGGAACCGCCGTCGGAACGGATCACCTCCCCGTCCATCACGGGAACCACCCTCTCGCAGGGGACCACGGTGTCCATGTGGCAGACGAACAGGACGGGCCGCCGGGAGTTGTTCCCCGGGAGACGCGCCAGGAGGTTGTGTGATTCGCCGCACGCGTGCAGGGAAGGGCGGATGCCGAGGCTCTTGAGGGAGGCGGTGACGTAGTCGATAATTCCCTTCTCCCTCCAGGAGGGGGAGGGTATTTTGACGAGATCGAGAAATGTCTTGATCAGCCGCTTCCTGTTTACGTGGTCCATGGGCGCGCTCCGGTTGCCGGGAGTCAGTGTATGACGTTTTTCAGCTTGCGGGTGAACTCGTCAATGATGCCGTCGCGATCCTCATCGCTTTCTCCTTCCGCGTAAAGGTGAATGAGCGGTTGCGCGGCATCCGGCAGCAAGAGCACCCATCCCTTCCGCATCACGATGCGTATTCCCTCGATCATCTCGATGCCGCTTCCCTCCGGCCGGGGGGCGGCGGAAAGGGAGCTCATCATGGACGCCTTCTCGTTTTCCGTGCAGGGGATGGATGTCCGGTAGAGATTGCTCCTGGGCACTTCCTTGAGGAGCTCGCACAGGGGCTTTCCCTCGAGGGCGGCGAACTCGAGAATCCTCAGGAAGGCGATCATTGGATCGTATTCCTTCTCGAGGTAAGGATACCGTCCCTCCGTCCCGGGAAGGAAGATGTCGTGGCCTTCCCTGGGGGCGCGCAGCCTGGTGCCCGTTCTCACCACGCGCGCGTTGTAGGCCGAGGCTATGCTCTCGATGATCATTGAGGAAGTCACCGGTATATAGATGAGCTTTGCTGCCTTGTGTTTCAGGTAATACAGGCACATGAGCGTGCTCACTTCCTCGTCCGAGAGGATTCTTCCGGTCTCGTCGACGATCGTCAGGTGCTCTCCATGCGGGCCCATGATAACGCCGATCTCGCTGTTTGACCGTGACATGGTGACGATGCTGTCGATGGACTTGCGCGTCTCCGTCTTGAGCTGTTCCTCGCTCACCGCCTCCCTGACCTGGCCTCGCAACAGCGTCACTGAACAGCCGAACCGTGCCAGGAGCCTCGGGAAAACGTAGGACGCGGTCCCGGCAAAGCAGTCCGCGATAATGTTCCACTTTTTTTGCGAGAGCGCGCGGTGGTCGATATAGTTGCAGGCGTTCTCGATATAGGACTCGATGTGGTGGATGGGATAAACCAGGGTGCCGACCTCGAAGGCGTTCTTCCTCGGGTAATCCCCCCGGAAGAAGATGTTCTCCAGCCTTCTCTCTTCCGCGGTGGACATCTGGAAGCCCAGCCGGTTGAAGGTCTTAATCTGGATGAACTGAAGTCCCGTCATGGGCGACATCTGCACGTAAATGCCGAGGTCGGCGTTCAGGAAGCGGGTGGAGTAACGGTTGATGGGCATTGACTCGATATCAAGGTCATACACCTGCACCCCCATGGAGAGCAGGCCCGATGCCAGGGCCCTCTTGATGAGGCGTGACGCGGCCGACGCGTCCCTGCTTATTATCACGGAGGCGTTTCGCTCCAGGTATGCACCGATGGCTGAACCGAGCTTCGCTGAGAACTCCGGCGTAATTTTCACGTTAAAGGATCCGACTATACCCTCGGCGCTGAAGAGTGTTTTTTTTTCCGTTTGTCCCCAGATGAGGTCCGCGGTGAGCTTGGCGCCCTGCTCGATCCTCTTTTCGGGCCAGATCCGGACCCCGGAAGGGATTTCAGCGCCCCTGCCGACCTGGCAGTCGTCGCTCACCACCGCCCCTTCGTATATTGAGACGCCCTCCTCGACCACACAGCGTTTTCCGATAATGGCCCCCCGGATCTCGCTCCTGGGGCCGATGAAGGTGTTGTGAAAGACGATGCTCCTTTTCACCGATGAGTCTTCCTCGATGACGCAGTTGTCGCCGATAACGGTGTATTCCCTCACGACGGCGCCCTTTTTCACCCGCACGAAATTTCCCAGGACAACCGGCCCTGAAATTTTGGCTTCAGGAGCTATCTCCACGCTCCTCCCCACCCAGATATCATTCCCGATTTTTTTCCCGGGGAAATCGATTTTCACCCTTCCCTCCAGGATCGCCTGGTGGACTTCCCGGTACGCGTCGAGGTTTCCCACGTCACACCAGTAACCGTCGGCGACAAATCCGTGCATCGGGAGGTTCCTCTGCTGGAGCAGGGGAAACAGGTCGAGCGAGAAGTCGAACCGGGTGTTGGAGGGGATGAAGTTGTTGATGATGTCGGGTTCGATGATGTAGAGGCCCGTATTGACGGTATCGCTGAACACCTCGGTCCAGCCGGGCTTCTCCAGGAATTTTTCTATGGTGCCGTCCTCTCGCGTGAAGACTACCCCGTATTCGGTCGGCGTTTTGACCCTGGTGAGCACGATCGTGAAAAGCGACCGTTTCACGCGATGGAAATCCAGTATCCGGTCGATATCGAAATCGAGCACGCCGTCGCCGCTCATAACCACCAGGGTTTCGGAGGGGCTACCCGCGGCTTTCTTGACGCCCCCGGCGGTGCCCAGCGGCGTGTCTTCCACCGAGTAGGAGATGTCTATGTCCCAGTCCGACCCGTCGCCGAAGTAATTCTGCACGTTTTCGGGAAGGTAAAAAAGGCTTATGATGATCTTGCGGAACCCCTTTTTTTTCAAGAGGTTCACGGAGTGCTCGATGATAGGCTTGTTTATGACGGGGATCATCGGCTTGGGGCGGTTGCTGGTGAGCGGCCGGAGCCTGGTTCCCTCGCCGCCGGCCATGATGATCGCTTTCATCTGCTTCCCCTCGCCCTTGAATGACTCACGGAACAATTTTTCCCGCCGGTTCCGGCGTGAACAGTGAAAAATGCCGCCCTGCCTGCCGCGCTCATCGCCCGCCGGGGCAGGACGTATCCGCGTTATGATATCTTATTGCCCGCCGGAGAAATTCCATGCGGTCATTCCACAAGCTACCGAACAGGAAAGCGACCTGTCAACTAAAAATGGGGTCGCCGCCCGCGCGCGAATGACGGCGCTATTTGGAGAGCGCTATGGAGAGCGCCGTCGTGAGCTTCAGGATGTCCCGGTTGCTGCGCCTGATGCGGGTGCTGAGTTCCCTGGCGATGTTGTAGAGCACGTTGATGCCGATCTCCGGGTGCTTGAAGACGAAATCCTCGAAGTCCTTTTTATCGATTTCGTAAAGGACGCTGCTCTCGTACGCCTTCACGGTGGCCGAGCGCGGCTGGTCCTCGAATACCGACATCTCCCCGAGCACACCGACCTGCTCCGCGTTGCAGCGCACCAGGGATTTCTCCACCTCGCTGTATCCCATGGGGCCGCCGACCTTCATGGTGATGACGTTGGACACCACCACTTCACCCTCGATGAAGAAGAACATGCTGTGTTTCTCCTCGCCCTCCTCCATGACGAGGTCGCCTTTCTCGAACAGGCAGCGCCTGCAGTTCACGAAGAGGGCCCTTGCCTGCTCGTCGGAAATGCCTTTGAGGATGGCGATGTTTTTGAATTTTTCGAATTCCGTCATGACCTTGCCTTCGTCTCCCCGATTACCAGCGCCCGCTCGTCTTCCTTTATGGTGTAATCCCATCCGGGATTGATCAGCACCCCGAGCTTACCGCCGGTGTCCGCGAACAAGTCTTTTTCCGACTCGGCGAACTTGCGCTTGATAAAGTCGTCTATCGAGGAGGGGTCCTCCGAAAGGAAGTCGTCGATGGAAAGCTTCTTGCTTTCGGATATGAGGCCGATGAGCAGCGCCCCCTCCTTTTCCCTGAAATGGGTGAAAAGCTCGTCGAATCGCCTGCCGGGGAAATTTGACGGAATTTGCCTGGCGGTGATCTGCCTGCCCATGGAGAAGCTCATGAGCTCCTTGAGCGCCTGCGGGACGCCCGGAAAAAGGGCGGAATTGATAAGGAGGAAGCTGTTGAATTCGCCGTTGATGATGACGTTCTCCACGTTGGTGCGCTTGAGGTGCTGCTCGTTCTGCGCGTTGGTGAGCTCGGCGCTGATGCGCGCCCCGGGGTTCAGGTTGGTGATGGTGTATGCCGTGAGGATGATCCGCTCGTCGGAGTTTGAAACGGTGTTCCCCCCCGACTGGTCGGCCAGCAGGATCACCGAGGACGCCTTTTTAATGTTTGCCTTCTCGAGCACCTGCTCCTGCGTGAAATTTCCCCGGATGAACTCGATGTTCAGGAACTTTGAGGCGTAGGTGAACTGCACTTCGTTGAGCGCGTCTATCTCGAGCTCGTTTACCAGGACGATGTCGGTCTTTTTCTTTTGCTTTTCGCCCAGGACGCGGAACCCGTCCAGTATGCCGGCGCCGCAGGGATTCCAGCCGCAGATGATTATATGGCCGGTCACGTTTATCTTCTGTAAGCCCTTTCCTTCCTTCATTTTTCTCTCCACGAGTATTGACGCTATGGTTCCGGAGATGATTATGGTGAGGACCATCCCGCTTCCCATGAGCAGGATGCCCATGATTCGCCCGACCCATGTGACGGGGTATTCGTCGCCGTACCCGGTTGTGCTTATGGTGACGAAACCCCACCAGATGCCGTCGCCGATGGATTTGATGAGCGAGCCGGGGTTGTTTTTTTCGAGGTAAAATACGCCGGTGCCGAAAAGGGTCACCACGGCCAACAGCGAGAGGATGAGCTTGTGGACGCGCTCTTTTTTCAGGGTGTCGTAGATTTCCGCCAGGTCGCGGAGCCGTTCCCTTATTTTCATTTTCTGCGTTCCAGTCCGAAGATAATCCTACCGATGATGCGTTCCCTGCTCACCGGCCCGAAGGTGCGGCTGTCGAAGCTGTAATCCAGGTTGTCGCCCAGGAGGAAATATTCGTCAGCCTCCAGCTTCACCGCCGGCATGTCGTCCCTCTGCGAGAATTCCATGGGGAACACTCTATTATCGGCAGAAACAATTTCCCAGTTGAACGCCCCCTTTTCGCCGTTCCTGTATATTACCTTGTTGCGCACCTCGATGAAATCCCCCCCGCAGCCGACCACTCTCTTGACAAGCACCCGTCCCGGCTCGACGGGGCTTTCGATGAGGACGACCTCGCCGAAGCGGGGGGTGACATGTTTCAATGCGTATACCACCTGGCCGCGGGAGAGGGCCGGATTCATTGAATCGTCGGACACGGTGAAAGGAACTATCAATATGCGGGCCACGAGGATGCCGATCACCACCCCGGCGGTCGCGGCCGTTGCTTTCAAAAGCCTGGGATAGCGGAATACGGACTTTTCCTCGTCGAAGCCCATCGGTTGTCGTCTCCATGGCCGTCTCCCCTCCGGAATTAATCGGAAGCGTCGAGGGGGGAAGGTCTGCGCGCTCACGCCGTTTGACGGGGATGAGAGTATGCGGCGCCGGGCCTTGTTGACAAGCAGAAAAATGCTTGATTAAATGCTTCGGGTTGAAGAGCATGAGGGCCGGCGATTTTTCACGTGGCGAGGTGCGCGATGCCTGTTGCAGCCAAGATAAGCGACTCTGTCGAAAAGTCCTCCTGGATAAGGCGCATGTTCGAGGAGGGGCTCAGGCTGAAAAAGCAGTTCGGCGAGGAAAACGTTTTCGATTTCAGCCTGGGAAACCCGGACTTGAGCCCGCCCGTTGAGTTCTTCGACACGGTGCGCGAATTCATGCAGTCGGAGGCGAAAAGCGCTCACGGGTACATGCCGAACGCCGGCTTCCCCGACGTGAGGGACGCCCTCGCGGAGAGGTTCTCGGCGGACCAGGGCGTCAAGGCCGAGGGCAAGCACATCGTCCTCACCTGCGGGGCGGCCGGGGGCATGAATGTTGCGCTCAAGACAATTCTGAATCCCGGCGACCAGGTGATCGTGCCCAGGCCGTACTTCGTGGAGTACGGCTTCTACATCGACAACCATGGCGGGGAGATGGTACTGGCCGACACAAACAGGGACTTTTCCCTCAATATCGACCATATAAGGAACGCCCTTACGGAGAAGACAAGGGCGCTGATCATCAACTCTCCCAATAACCCAACCGGCAGGGTATACGGCGATGGAGAGCTGAAGGCTCTGTCCCACCTGTTGAAGAAATACATGGACGACACGGGGCGGCTCATTTACCTGGTGTCGGATGAGCCTTACCGCGAGATAGTCTATGACAATGTTCGCGTGCCGAGCGTCTGCGCCCATTACAACCAGTCCATCATCGTCACCTCATACTCCAAGACCCTTTCCATCCCGGGAGAGCGGATCGGGTATGTCGCGGTGCACCCGCACATGGCGGAGGCGGACAGCGTGATCGCCGGACTCGTCTTCAGCAACAGGATACTCGGCTTCGTGAACGCGCCGGCGCTCATGCAGCGGGTGGTCGCGCGCCTCACCGGAGTTTCGGTGAACGTGAATATCTACAAGAAGCGCCGTGACGTCTTCATGGACGGATTGAAATACGCCGGCTATGATTTCGCCAAACCGGAAGGGGCGTTCTATATCTTCTGTAAGTCACCCATCGCGGACGACGTGGCGTTCGTGAAGCATTTACAGAAATACAACGTGCTGGTGGTTCCCGGCACGGGGTTCGGCGGCCCCGGCTATTTCCGCATCGCGTACTGCGTGGGCGAAAATGTCATAAGCAGGTCCATCCCGAAGTTCAAGGAGGCCCTGGAGGCCTTGAAATAGCAGCCGCTTCGCCGCGGCGACGCCCTTCGGCGCGCGGAGGCGGATGCTCAATCATAATGACGCGAGGAGAGATTTGATGGCCGAGGAGACGAAGGAAACACAGGAGGCGCCGAGCGGCGCTTCATCGAAAAACAGGAAAATCAACAAGATGACCCCCGACCAGGTCAAGGGTAAGGTCGAGGACCTGGAAAAGGGAGCCCACTCGAAGTCGATTTATTACAAGCACCTGCTGGAGAGAATAAAACAGATCCAGGGTTCGTGAGCCGTCTTCTGTCGCTGCTGCAATCCTCTTGAAAACTGAAAGCCATTGACATGATGGCCTTTTGGCGTTATTTTTATTTCGAAAAAGCGCACGCTGGATACCATCACCGTCTTTACCGCCGTGGAAACGGTAAAGAGGTTCTTTTTCATGCCGCGGCACAGCTTCATTGCCCGCCATTCATGCATCACGCCGCAATCCGCTCGGGAGCTGATGGGGAGACCCACCGTCACCTAAGTGCATCACGCGTAGAACCGCGGCGCCTATTCCGGTCAACCGGAGGAGACAATGCAGGAAGAAACGCCCAGGACCTTGTTTATCGCCGTGGGCCGGCGCCTGGACCGGCCGTTTCTCCGCGACAGCGCCTGATCAGCATATACTCGTATGTGTAAAGGTCCTCGACGAACTGCCGAATGGCCTCGTGCTCATCTGTAACGGCAGCGCGCGAGGCGAGGATGAAACGGACCTCGCCGGTGAAGTGTACCTTGAGAAAGTCCGCGTACATCCCGCGCGTGACATCGTATCCGTGCGCGCGCGCGACGCTTTCCAGGTGCGAGAATTTAACCGTGTATTCATGGTGCCCGCGCAGGCGTATCCGCTCCGGGAAGCCGGGGGCGGACTGGGTGATCAGGTCCCGCAGTTCGTCGGGGACCCGCGCCTCGCAGCTGTGCTCGCCCACGAATACATGATCGACGCCCACCCGGCAGATCCGCTCCAGTGCCTCCACGGCGCCGAGGTTGAAGTTGAACGAGGGCGCCGACGGGCGCTCCAGGTCGTAGCGGTGGAAGAGGGCCCTGACCCGTTCGCAGAGCTTATCGACGCGTGCATCCGGCCGGGAGAGGACCTCCGTCGGGACGTCGCATGCCGCGGGAAAATCACCGGCGATCTCGTTCAGGATGATCAGGTCGAACCGGCGAAAAAACCCATCCTCCATCGCAAAGAAATTCCCGGGAACAAACTCGACGGTGAAGTCCCGCAAGGTCTCCCTCTGCCGTTCGAGGAGCCGGGGCGATATGTCCAGCATGGTTGCCCTGAGGCGCGGATTGATGGTTAAAAAATCCCGCATGAGATAACCGTACCCGCCGCCCGCCTCCAGCACGCTCGACACGCTTTCTATCGGGAGCAGCCGGGAAAGGTGGCGGTAGAGCAGGGTGCCGTATGATTCCCGCCGGGCCAGTATGCGCCTGCACGGGCCGCCTTCGCGCGAAAGGGCGTTGCAGACCGTGAGCTCCCACCCCAGCGAATCGAGCCCGGTGCGATGATAGTCCTCCGTGGTGTTCAAAAAAGGGTTCATACGGTCATGCCGTCATCGGGCAGCGGCTGCGGGCCCGGTCGAAGGAGGAGGTATGAGATGAGCGCCAGGGCCAGAAGCACCGCCAGCGCCATGAACATGAGCCTCCGCCGCCTGGCCGACGGGAGCAGCCTGAAGTTTTGCATGTCATACTTGATCTGCAGGAGAAACCCGACCACCCGTCCGGGAAGGTCGCCATCCTCCATCTCCCGTCTCCACCGGCCGAACCGCTCCGCGAGGCCGCCCCATCTGTCCGGGCCCCGGGTGAGGTCGAAGGAAGCCCCCTTGTAGAGCGCCGGGTCGTCCGGGTTTGCGATAAAGCTTTGACCGCAGCGGCACTTCACCCGGATTGTCCCCTTCTCGAGGGGAAAGCGGAGCTTTCTCCCGCACGAAGGGCAGTTCTTGATTAAATGCATGACGGCGGATCTCTAGAGGATTTCGCGTATCTCGTTCAGGACCTGCGGCGTATCGGCGTAAAGCTTTTCGAGTTCCTTGTTGGTGAACGCCAGGCCCTTCACCGCCTCGTCGCTTAACTCGTGGTAAAGTCCGTCGGCGCCTATTCCTATGCCGGCCATGAGGCAGACGGAGTTGGCCACGTGCACCATGGAAACGATGGGCCTGTGCGGTTCCGCGGTTTTTGCGGGCGCATGGTGGTGGAGGACGACGGCCTTGAGGACGTCGGGGAATTTCCATTTCGCCAGGATTTTTTCCCCGATCTCCTGATGGTCGAATCCCATGACCTCCCTTTCCGCGGCGGTGAAGGGGATCCTGTCCCTCTCGGCCAGGTCCAGGATCTCTTTAAATACGCCCTGCACGAAGATCGCCAGCACGGTTTTTCCCACGTCGTGGATGAGCCCGCCGGTAAACGCGATGTCCGCGACTCCTTTCCGGTTCTTCATGATCGAGATTCGCTTTGCAAGCGTCGCGACCGCCAGGCTGTGCTTCCACAGCTCGCCGCCGGCGAGGTCATAGCCGACGATGCCCTTGTTGAGAAGTTCCCTGGTCGCCGCGACCACCACTATGTCTTTGACCTCCTTGAGTCCCAGGGTCACGATGGCCCTGTCCACAGAGGATATCTCCTTGCCCTTGCTGAAATAGGCCGAGTTGCAGAGCTTGAGGATGTTTGTGGTGATCGACTGGTCCCTTGATATTTCCTCGGCGACCGCCTTGAAGGACACGTTGGGATCGTGCGCCATGTTGAGGACCTTGCTGGCGACGTCGGGGATCGACGGCAGCTGGTGTATATTGTCGATGATCGACTGTATCCTTTTCTGGATGTGTTCGTGCATGTCCTGCTCTCCGCGGCCCTACACCTTGTAGTATAGCTTCTCCGCCCCTGCCGCCTTTACCTTGAGGCGCCCGTCCTCGAGAAAGAAGTCTATGACCCTCCCCGCGCTGCCCCCCGTGTCCTCGGCGACCACGGGAATGCCCTGGGCGGCGAGTATCTTCAGGCACCCCTCCACGTTCCGTTCGCCTATCTGGCCCAGGCTTATGCCAGCGGAAAATTTGAACATCGAGGCCCCGCCGGCTATCTTCGCCGACATGAATTCCTTCCTGCAGCCTTCCCGGTAGAGCCTCTCGAGAAGGCGGGGTATCGCGTTGTCGGCGTACTTGTCCGGGTTACCTTCGCCGCCGGGATTGGACGGCAGGAGCACGTGGGCGAGGCCGCCGTGTTTTTTCATGCGGTCGTATATGCACACGCCGACGCAGCTGCCGAGGATGGTGCGCAGAACGGCCGGCTGCATGGCCACGCCCGATTGGGCCACGCCGATATTGATGAGGGTGCTCATGGTCGGGATCTCTGCCCGTGATATCGAGTCTGAAAGCGTGATTTGTCCGGCAGCATGTTGATCATCGGATTTGAGCGCAAAGCAATTTTGTAAATAATGCCCATTCCGGCATGTGCTGATTGCTACAATGGGAAAACGCATTTGTCAAGGTAAATCAGCGCGCCTTTTTTTGTTTGATTTTTTGCGCTGACCGCTGTTCGATTCACTACCATATTCTCTTCCTTCGGCCCAGGCATGAAAGGCGATAGCAGAAACGAAACGGGCATTGTCCGCATACGGCAGCTGTTGAAAGGTATCGGTCCCGCCGCGAGAAACAGCGCCGACCAGGTGTATATAAACATCATTAAGAACGAGTTCATCGTCTTTGATAAGAAGATCGCGATTCCATCCATAGCCGTCAAGGAGCTGGATTACGAAACCGCCTCGGAGATCACGGCCTTCGCCGCTGACATCATCCCAGAGTTTCTCGTCGCCCACGACCTGTTGACCGACCGCGTCCCCCCTTCGGAACAGCACAGCATTCAATTCGTGAAGCGGCTTTCGGGCCGCTGCCTTGATTTCGTGCACATGTTCAAGCTCGACCTGCGCTTCGGGGGAGGGGCCGCCGATTTCATCGATCCGGGAAACTCGAATTATTACCCGTCGTATTATACCGACCGGTTTTATTACAAATCGAGGCTCATCCCGGTCATGAAGGAGGCGGGGCAGGACAGGCCGGAAGGATTTTCGGCCGTCCGCCTCGTGGACTCCACGTACACCGAGTCGGACCAGTATTTTCACACGTTTGCGATTTTCGAGGACGTAAACTACAAAGAGATAACCATGGAGATTCACGGCAAACTCGGCCTGCCCGGCGTGTTTCCCATTTCACTCGGGCTCTATCCCTTCATCGAATATGACTATTTCACCGCGTGCCTGAACGTCGTGAAGCCCTCGCCGGGGGAACTGGAAAAGGCCCTGGCGGTCTTCGAGCCCCTGTTCCTGGTCATTTGCGGCCGTTACCGCATGCTTGACGGGCTGGTAGCGCCGGGCGCCGTCACGGATACATTTGCCGGCATCCTGTCGGGAGAAGGGAACGCCATGAGCCTCACCGAGGAGTTTCTCCCGGTGGTGAAGGATTATTTCAGCCGGTTTTCCCTCTACCGGGACGACGAGCTGGCCCTGAAAGGCTGGTGGCGCCTGGATTGCGCGGAGTGAGCGGCCAATGAGGGGCATGCCTGGATATTTCACGTCGGCCGCGCTCGCCTGTCTCCTGCTGACCGCCTGCTCCCGGCACGGTACGTCCGGGAACATCACCGTCAAGGCAGGCGAGGCGGGCAGCGCTCTCTCCGGGAGAGGGGAGATAACCGACGAAAGCCTTGACTACGTTTTCAGACCCCGGCATGTCCGCACCGTGAGAGACCTCTTCAACCATCTCTATTTCCAGGGTGACACCCTGTGTTTCAGTTTCACCTTTTCGGGCGATGTCTCCGGGGAGGACTTTCGCGTCAGTTTCGTGAACCCGGTGACGGGGGAGGCCTTTCCCGCGGAGCGCCTGGAGAAGCGCGGCGACAGGGTCTTCGGTTTTTCCCTCGTGGGAACCGTCATGGAGCAGTTTTTTCGCGCGCGCCTCAACGACGCCGCTCCCCCGGACGGGTTCTGCTGCCGGGATATCCCTTTCGAGGTGGCGCTCGCGGCGCGCGGGACGAAGGGAAGCACCGCGACCAGAATAAAGGGGGCATTTCGAATCCGCTACGGCGATTAGCGGGCCGGGCTCTCGCCGCCGTTTTTACAAAATCTTTATCTCCCCGAATGCTTTTTTATGTATTTTCCTCCCCGGATGTGCCAGCTTGATAAGAGGCCGGATTCGCCGTCATCTGGGCAGTAAAGGCGGGCCCCGCCTTGACACAATTCGATATTCACTATGACGACAGAGGTCAGCCATGTTCCACGCCCATACTCAAGCCGTGGGATCACCGTGCCGCACGCCCGGCGATAAAAATTGTGAGAGACCGCCTGCGGCGCGGATTTTCCGCGCGATGCTCCTTTGCGCGTGCTTCTGCCTCCTGGCGGCGTGCGCGCCCCGGGAGCCCGGGATAAAGAACCTCATTCTCGTCATCGGGGACGGTGCGGGTTTGCAGGAGATCGGGCTGGCCATGACCTACGCGCGATATGCGCATCACTCCACGGTCGCGGGGAGAAGGCTCCACCTCGAGCGGGTCATGGCCGACGGCACCGCGGGAATCCTGCTCACCCACCCGTACGGCGCCCTCGTGACCGACTCGGCCGCGTCGACGACGCAGCTCGCGACGGGCAGGTACGCCCTTCTCGAGACCCTCGGGCTGGACGAAAAGGGCAACAGGGCGGAGACCATCATGGAAAAGGCGCGCCGCGCGGGGAAATCCACGGGGCTCGTCTCGGACACCCGCATTACGCATGCCACTCCCGCCGCCTTCGTCGTGCACAGGAAGGACCGCTTCGCGGAGAACGATATAGCGGTCGACCTCGTCGATTCGGGGACCGACGTGATGCTTTCGGGCGGCCTGCGGCATTTTCTTCCCGCTTCCGCCGGGAAAGACCGGACGGCGGCCCGCGTGAAACTGGAAGGGCTCGTCGGGGACAAGGCGCTTTCTTCCGCGCGAACGGATTCGCTCGACCTGCTGGACAGGGCACGCAGGCGCGGCTACGAGCTGGTCTTCACGAGGAAACAGCTGACGGGGGCAGGCACCGGCCGGATCCTGGGGCTGTTCACTCCATCGGAAATGCCGGACGCGATAACCGTCCACCGGATGCGGTTGGACCGGGGGAGGCGCGTGCCCACCCTCAGGGAGATGACGGAAAAGGCCCTCGCGGTGCTTTCGCGAAACAGGAAGGGGTTCTTTCTCATGGTGGAGGCGGGCCTCATCGACACGGCCGGCCATCACAGCGACGCGGGCAGGCTGCTGCACGAGGTGCTGGTCCTGGACGAGGTGGTGGGGTTCCTGGGCGAATGGGTCAAACAAAGGGACGATACCCTCCTTGTCATTGCCGCGGACCATGAGACGGGAGGCTTCGGCTTCGCATACTCGCGCTACCGGGTCAGGGACTTCAAGGCGGCGGAGAAGGGCGGTGCTCTCAGTAACGCCACCTGGAATTACGTGGACCCCCGGGTCCTCGACGGGATATACGGCCAGGCAAAAAGCTTCGACGCGATCCGTCAGGAGTTCAACGCCCTACCCCCCGCGCGCCGCACGCCGCGGAGCCTCATGCGCATCTTCAACGATGCCGTGAACTTTCACATCACGCTCGACGAGGCTGGAGAGATCCTCGCCATGGAAGAAAACGAGTACCATGATCCCGCCCACCGGGAGCTGAAGGCGCGGGACTACCCCAGGGTCCGCGACTTCAAGGAGTTCTATGTCACGCGTGGCGAGATGATGAACAATCTCATGGGTCGGGCCATCGCCAGGCAACAAGGAGTGGTGTGGTCGGCCGGCACACACACGGCCTCCCCGGTCCTTGTCGTCGCCTTCGGCCCGGCTCCTTACTCGAAGAGGTTCGCCGGCGTGCGCCACAGCACCGAGGCGGGCCGTCTCATGATCGAGGCCTTGGGAGTGCGGTAAAGCGCATAAGGCCGGAACGGTGCCTCGGCCCTTTCTGATGACATGAAAGGCAAAGAGGCCTGTAATTGCCCATCGAGGATTGTAACGATCGAATGAGGTATCTGAGAAAAAACTTGTATACCGGCTCGACGATTAAAAAGACTTGACAAAATGTACTATACAGACTATATAAGTACAGAAGATATATTTTAAAGGATAAATCAGAAAGTTGAAGGCCCATAACGAACATATACAAAAAAAAGTTTTTGAAAATGCAAAACAACTCATGTACACTCACGGCGTGAAGGGTTGGAATATGGGAATGCTTGCGGCCAAATCAGGGATGGCCAGAAATACCCTATTCAAAATCGTTGGATCCAAGGAAAAGCTCATTGAGTTGGTCGTGCTTTCCCAGATTCGAGACCAGGCAGAATCCACCGTGGATTTTATTGAAAGGCACAAGGACTGGCATGACAAGGACGCTGTTATCCATACCCTGTCTCGAGCCATGGAAAAATTTGTAACAAAAATGAGTCTTTTCGAGCCTATTATCCTTCCTCAGGTGTTCAAGGAGTATCCTGCTATAGAATCCAAGGTTAATGCCGAAGTGAAAAAATTAAGCACCTTGGCTAATTCCTTTTTTAACAGAGGTAAAAAAACCGGAGTTATCAGAAAGAATGTAGATCCGGAAGCCTTCATGGATGTAGCTCAAAGCATTGTTAATTATTACATTCGCAAAGAGGTAAACACGTCCGTATTTGAGGACCGTTTAAGAAAAATCTTTGAATATATGTTCAGGGGAGTCATGTCATAAATTTTTTTGCGGTTGAATTGTACCGGATGATAGTAACGAGTACAAATAATCCATAAAAACCATTTTCCAGGAGATTCGGCATGGACCTTGATAAATTGAAACATCATGAGAAAGAGATAAAAAAATGTTTCCGTTGTTCCCTCTGCAAAATGACACCCTTGGCGGTATACCGGAATCCGAAATTCTCGGACAGCTGCCCAATCAACAGCCACTATCAATTTCACGCTTATTCCGGCTCCGGTCTGCAATTCATGGCCCTTGCCTTAGCCCAGGGCCGGATCGAGCCTGATGAAAAGCTCGCTGAAATAGTTTTTTCCTGTCGGTCCTGCGGATTCTGCGATGTGGCCTGCAAGTTTATAATGGATGCAGAAAGACACCTGGTCAACATGGCTTTTAAGGAAACACTGGTTGATGCGGGTCTTGCCCCGGTGGCTTACAAAAAAACCGCGAAAAATATTAAGGAAAACGGCTTTGCTTTCAGCTCGAAGAGGCAGTCCTGGGCCCAGGGCCTTGAACTTAAAAACGCAACGAGTAAAAAAGCCCCGGTTCTGTTATGGGCCGGCTGTTCGGCCGATACCGATCCGGCAATGGCTGAAACGCTCAGGACGTTTGTAAAAATTTTGAACAAGGCACAAGTAAACTTCGCTGTTCTGGGAGAACATGAAGCCTGTTGCGGACTTCCTGCCTATTGGAGCGGGTTCAGGGAAGAATTTACACACGCTGGCCACAGGGCGGCCGCTTTAATAGAAAAAACCGGGGCAAAAACCGTCGTGGCTGTTTGCGGTGGATGTCTGGGCGCCATGCGGTCAAAGTTTCCGGCTTACGGCATTCGAATGAGCGCAGAAGTTCTTCATGCCACCGAATTCATCGAGCGCCTGATTAAAAAGAAAAAATTGCGCATGGAGGTCGATGTCCCCTTGAAGGTGACGTACCATGACCCCTGCTATCTGGGGCGCCAATCTGAAGCCCAGGAAGAGTGGCGGGGGGTTGAAAAAACCGTTTTCGGTCAGGTGATCTATACGGATCCTCCCAGGAAAACCTGCTACGGATCCGATGGGGTTTTCGATCCGCCCCGCATGATCCTGGGTGCCATGAAGGGAGTCGATTTCAAAGAAATGCACCGAATCAGGGAATACGCGCTGTGTTGTGGTGCAGGCGGCGGCCAGGCGCCTGAATTCAAGGATATGGCTGAAAATAGCGCGGTTGGCCGCATCGAAGAAGCGATTGACACGGGTGCCCAATGCCTCGTGACCAGCTGCCCTCATTGCCGGAGACATTTTGAAGAGACTGCCAAAACCCGGAAACTCGGGATCGAAGTAATGGACATTGTTGACCTGATAGCCCGTGCCGCAAACATTGCTTGAGGCAGGAGGAAGAATCGAATGACGACCGCAAATTTTTTAAAAGGCCTTAGCATCAAAGGCCAGGTGGAGAATGACCCGGACCTTTTGTCACAATACATTACAAACAATCCCCTGGTGGAAGAGAAAACCGGGCCTCATTGCGTTATAAAACCACAGGACGTTAATGAGCTGAAAGAAATACTCAAAGAATCCGATTCCGGGCTGGTGGTAGTTTCGTCGGGCACACCTCATATCAGGGGCGGAAGCGCATGTGCCAAGCCTCACGCTGTAGTAGATCTTTCCGGGTGGAAAAAAATACCCTGGATCAACAACAGGAACAGGGTATGCATTGTAGAACCCGGAGTAACCTATGGAGAGCTCACTGAGGCGCTTCTACCCCATGGCATGACCATTCCCATGCCTCTTGCTCCCAGGAGCACAAAAAGCGTGATTGCTGCGACGATGGATCGGGAGCCGTCCACCTGGCCCAACAAACAGTGGGATTATCAGGATCCGGTTGCAAGTACGGAATTTCTTTTCGGCACAGGGCATCTTTTCAGGAGCGGAGCGGCCGGCGGCCCGGGTTCCCTGGAGGAGCAGCGAAAATCAAAAGGGGCACAGAAAGCGCCCCAGGGTCCGGGTCAGTCGGATTATCAGCGGGTGGTCATGGGGGCACAGGGCAGTATGGGTGTGGTGACATGGATCAGCCTGCGCACGGAATTTTTACCATCCGTTGAAAAGACATTCGTTGCCGGCGATGATACGCTGAAGCGGATGATCCCGTTTTTCTATGTCGTCCAGCGCCCCAAGCTGGGCGAGCAGGCGTTTATCCTTAACCGAACGGCCGCAGCCATGCTCATGACTTATGGAGACCCGGAAAAATTCTCATCTGTTCGTGACAGCCTCCCGGAATTCGTTTGCCTGCAGAACATCGCTGGATTTCGACGCCTTCCCGCAGAAAGACTCGCCTATCACCAGGAAGAAATCCGGGAAAAGGCTGAACAAAACAATGTTGAATTGAAGGAACGTTTGGGCGCAATCAACGCCTCAGAGCTTTTGAAAACCGCAACATCAGTGTGCGGGCCTGTTGACTGGCGGCATTCTCTGAAAGGGCAGTGCCTTTCAATAATTTTTCTTTCTACATTGGTTCGGGCCCCTGAATTTATTGAGATTTTCAAAAAAACCGCGCAGAAGGCCGGCGTGGATGAGAAATACATCGGCATATATATTCAGCCCGTGGTTCAGAACAGCGCCTGCCATTTCGAGTTCATGGTCCCTTTCAACCCGGAAGACAGCAATGAAACAGCCAAAATGAAATCACTGGAAGAAGTTCTTTGCCACACCCTGATAGAGGCCGGGGCGTTTTTCAGCAGGCCATATGGGGCCGCAGTCAGAATGATGTTCGGGAACAACCCGAATCATATGCAGCTGGTACGCTTATCAAAGGAACTGTTCGATCCCAAAAATATTCTCAATCCGGGGAAATTTGATATTTCGTGAAGGTATAAAGACCTTAAAAGGGGGCACTATGTCGCCGAAACAGAATGAAATGTTATTGAAGCAGGATGAATTGAAAGAACTCCAGGACATTGTCGGTGAAAAGTGGGTCTCAGATGATCTATGCGTAAGGGATGCGTACTCCATATATTACAATTCTTCTTCCCTTAACAGAGAAGGTGATGTCTGGGCGCCCAGGCCCGCGGCTGTTGTTTTGCCGGAAACTGCCGAAGAAGTCGCTTCGGTGACGCGCTTTTGCAACAAACATGATTTCATGATTAAGCCTTTTTCCACGGGATGGATCGCCATGAGCGCCGCTGGAAGCCGAAAAACCATCCTGTTGGACCTGAAACGCATGAACAAGATTATTGATATCGATGTGAAAAACCAGATCGCTGTGATAGAACCCTATGTCACAGGCATACAACTGCAGTGTGAGCTATGGAAACTGGGCTTGAACGTCCATGTGGTATCCTGCGGGGGAAACCATTCCATTCTGGCGTCTGCTGTTGCGGCTTGGGGATACGGTATTACCGGTGCGTCCATGGGCTACCAGGCTCGCAACCTTATGGGGTTTGAATGGGTGGATCCGAAGGGAGAAATTGTTCGGTTTGGAAGCGCCGCGTATGGCAATGAGTGGTTTTGCGCGGACGGCCCCGGGCCGGGCACGCGGGGGTTAATCAGAGGATTTCTTGGGACCTTCGGCGGTCTTGGCACCTTTACAAAGTGCAGCGTGAAACTCTACCGGTGGGACGGCCCGGGCGATGTTGAGTACAGCGGAAAATCCCCGCGGTATTTTCTGGATACGCCTTTACCCAATACAGAATTCTTCATACTTCTGTTCCCGGGAAGAAAGGAGATTGCCGATGCGGGATACCAGCTTGGAGAAGCGGAATGCGATTACGCGGATTTCCGCTTGCCGGCCTTTTTCATAGCCCTGCAGTCCACTGACAACAACCTGGAGCTTAAGAACTTATGGGGGGCCGAAATTTTCCAGAAAGTCGGCCGGTATGGACTCCTTGTTTGTGTCCATGGGCACTCAAAAAGAGAGTTCGATTGGAAAATCAAGGCCCTTAAAGAAATCACCAGACAGAACAAGGGGCTCAGGCTTCCGTTTTTTGACCCGCCCAAGGGAGCAATTCTGAAAGTCATCAAACCCTTGATGGGTCTTATTGACAATCCTTTGGAACTGGCCGCTAAATTCCCTCGGCTGCAGGAGGCGCTGGATAGGATCCCCGTCCCGGAAAAATCCGCCAAAAAAATGAACAGCTCCTTGTATCATTTGCTCTTGCGACATGCTGTTAACACACAGGGCTGCTTCCGTCCATCGTCGTGTATGTTCACCTCGGTGGGCGCCTTTGACACATGGGACCTCGGGTTTGAACAAATTGATTTCATTACTAAAGCCAAGAAACCGGCCATTGAAAAAGGGCATATTGTGGATGACGGAGCGGACCTGGGGTGCGGAGGCACTTTTGAATTCGGCCATATGGGATATTTGGAAGGGATTGGATTGTACTCCGCATTTGATGAAGACTCCAGTAAAGCCGTGGCGGAGATTGTGAAAGCCGGTGCCCAGGGTTGCATTGATAACGCCTTGGGGGTTCCACTGGGGGCCATAGGCGGACCCATGAACGAACTTTTCGGCCCCCATTGCTCAGATTTTCACCTTGTTATAAAAAAAATCAAGGAGGCCCTGGATCCCAATTCATCCTGCGACTCATGGACCTATAGCGGGCCTTCGAACAAGGCTTTCCCGGAAGAAAAGGGCGATTTTACCATGTTCTAAAGTACTCTGGGTCAAATCCTCGGTAGTGACATTGGAGCTTGTGTCTTTAGAGTTCAGAAAAAGAAGAAGACCTTTGTAACGAAACGGTCTGTTCTGCCGCGGAGCTTGGCTTTGGAAGCGGGGAGTAATATCCCCGCTTTTTATTTGTATATCGGCTCATGGTTGTGTCGAATGGTGTCTATATCCCTGGCGAAAGGAAAACGTTTGTATGCGGATATTTATTATTTGTAAGATAGGGCCGTTGTGGCAGCCATAAGGGGCGTGTATTGGGGGAAATACGAGCCATGAGGTTCCATGACCGAGAAGTCGCGCGGGAATACGAGCGGCGCCTGGCCGGCGAGGGTTATCCGGGAAATCTGCTCGACGCGGTAATGGAAGAGACGAGGGAGTGCGGGACTATTATCGATGTCGGCGCCGGCACGGGCTTTTTCTGCATCCCGCTGGTAAGCGGGGGACACAGGGTGCACGCCGTCGAACCATCCGCGGAAATGCTGCAAATCCTGCGCGAAAAGGCGGACAGCGCCGCGGCGGAGATGATCACGCTCCATCACGATTATTTCGAATCATGGCCCGGAGTGCAGGCCGACGGGCTCATCTGCGTGCACACCATTTACACCTTCAAGGACGTCGGGGATTCCCTTGACAAGATGCTGCGGCTGGCCGGGAAGTCCGTGGTGATCATGAGGGCCGATTCCGGCAGTGTCACTCTCTCCGACCTGCTCCGACGCGAGCTGAATGTCGACCGCCCCTCCCCGGTGAGCGTTGACGGGGTGCTTTCCATTCTCAAAAACCGCGGTATCGCCGTTACGGCCCATCCGATCGAGCAGCGCAGGGTGAGCAGGTTCGCCGATCTGGACCTGGAGGCGCGCTATTACTGCCGGCACCTCGGCCTGGGCGAAGACAGGGCGGACGCCGTGAGGAGCGTCATTGAGCGCTCCGTCCGCAGGGAGGGACCTTTCTTCGTGTTTGAAAGCCTCTACCGCGACATGATGCTGGTCTTTTAAAGGCCCCTGTCGGGCGGCGGCCGGAAAAGACCAGGGAGCCTCTGCTCAGTCATGCGGACGAGCCGGATGAACCTGTCCACCCTGACGACGTGAAGTGTTTTCCCGTGCTCGATGAGAGCGTCCCCCGAGCACCGGCCGTAGAGGCGGTAGCGGAAGGGAAGCCGCGCGACCGCCCGGGGAGTGTACCCGCCCAGGCAGAGTCCTTCCCGGGTTTCATAGAGTACCCCCTCGGGAAAGAGTTCAATTTCCAGCAGGCTCGTCAGCGAGTAGACAGTCGCCGTGGCGCCTCCTTTTATCCCGAGTGATACAAGTCTCCATCCACCGGCCCCTCCCGTGATATAATAAAGGGTTCGATCCGAGATCAGATTTTTATAGGAACTCGCCTCCGCGGGCCTGATGAGGTCCTCGCCGTTTCCGATATCGACCACGCGTATGCGGTATCGGCCGGCAATGCCCGTGGCTATGGTAAGCAATCCATTATGGGTGCCGAGATGGACCTGGTGATATCCGGGAAACGGGGGGTCAATAGGTTTCCGGTCCAAGAGGAGCCTGAATGTCCGGCTGTCCGGATCAAACCGGTGAAGCGCACCGCCGTCGTAGACGATGACATCATTCCCGTGCCACGTCGCCGCCTTCGGGGTTTTTTCGCCGGACCGGGGGAGCGCGCTCTCCGCAATGCGTTTTCCCCTTCCGGTGTACACGGCGATCCGGCCTGCCCGGACAAGGACGGTGCGGCCGCTTGCCGGGCAATACGCGATGGCGTCAATGGGCATCGCGTCCTCCACGGTGAATACGACGGGATGAACGACGGCGACCTCTTTCCTGTCGCGAACAAGGAGGACTCGGTTTATGGATTCGGGGAATGGCTTATTAAATGATTTTACCGCCGCGGCATCAATGAGGCCCTTTTCCAGCAGGGAGATCGCCGCCTCGGCGCGCCCCTTCCCGAACTGCCGGGCCGCCTCCTGTAGGACCGCATCGTAACGCCGGCCGCACGAGACCGATAAAACCAGCGACAGGCACGCAAAGGCCGTGCGGACTACCATGGGGGTTCGCGGCATGGTGTTCATGCTCCGGGCCTGCCCTGCTTTGCCATTATTTTCTCCACGGTTTTAGCGAGAAAGTCGGCGTCAAGGAGCTCAAGCGTAATGGCCGAGGCCGAGTTTTTCGCCCTGGCGCTGAACCTCGCAGTGGTCATGTAGATGCCGTTCTTGCAGTTTTCAGCCTTCATCCGCTGGTGAAATTCCATGATCTGGGCCTCGGTGATGTCCCTGATGCTCCGGTTGAAACAGATGAGCAGTGGCGGATCGCTGATCCTCTTGACATTGAGCGCCTTGTACACGTACTCGCCGGCGCTTGCCTGGCTTTTCGAGATGATATTGTAATTCAAGCGGGCTATCACCTCGTGGATCAGGGGCTGGAGCTCCTCGAGCGATGAGGTGAACATGATTCTCCGGTTCTCGCTTTCCATTATCTCCCTGTAATCATCCAGCCTTGCCCGTGTATTCCGGTAGCCCGGATCGACATCGAGTATCTTCTGCCAGTGGTATACGGCGTCCTTTATTTTGTTGGATATCTCGTAGCACTCGGCGAGCAGGTATCGGTATGCCAGGGATTCATCGGCCCTGTCGACAAGGCTTTCGAGCCCTTCCTCCATGGTCGCGATGGCGGTCTCGGGCATTTCGCCATCGAGATATATCTCGCCCAGGCCGTAGAGGCTTTTCAGGTAGAATCTCCTGTCCACTTTGGAGGCATTGAACATCCTGATCGCGTCCTCATGTTCCTTTTTCACTTTGTATATGAGCCCCAGGTGGTAGTACGCCTCCGGGTTGTCCGCCTGCGTTTCCAGTGACTTGAGGAGATACTGTTCCGCGCCCGCGTAATCGGCGAGGTGATAGCTCGAAATCCCCAGGGGCACGAGCGTGTCGGTCAGGGCGGGGTCCTGTGTATAGGCCCGGGCCAGGTGGTCCCGGCACTCGCCGTAATTCGACTGCTTATAGTACACGTGGCCGATCCGGTAGTTCGCCCTCAGGTCGTTCGGATTGAATGAAAGGATCGACCGGTGCTCCTCGATCTCCTTCTGGTACTGCTGTGTCTCATGGTACATCTCGGCCAGCAGGCCGTGTATGTCCGCCTGGTCGATGTACTCCTTGAAGTCGGGAAGCGCGAGCACGGCGTTCAGCTCCATGATGGCCAGGTAGTACTGCTTCTGCTTCATGAGAATCTGTGCGCGGATATAACGGGCGGGGACATGGTTTTCCCTTTTTTTAAGGATGCTCTTCACGATCTCGCCGGCCTTCTGAAGGTCGCCGCTGTCCAAGTACTCCTGTGCTTTTTTTATCCTGGCCGGTGTCTGGAGGATTCGGAGCACCGCGAGTATCCCGGCTATCACCAGGAGGGCGAGCGAGAACGCCAGGATGCGTATTGCCGTCATGGTTTTCGGACCATGTTCTTAGTGGAGTGTGTTCCGCGGCGCACCCGTAATAAATACCGGTAAAACGGCGTCACGTCAACAATATTCAGGACCGCGGCCGGTTTCTTAAAATGTCTTTACTTTTTTCGCGGGAGCCATGTAGGTTGTATTTCTCGAAAACGCTCAATATCATGTCGCGGATGCCCGAATCCGGGACGGCGTCCTGATCGGATGCACCCTGGGGCTCCCGCGTTGAGTGAATCAGCTCTGCCGAGGTGATATGCCATGCCAGAGGTGTCCGTCGTTCTGGGAAGCGATTCCGATCTGCCGGGGATGAGGGAGTGCTTCTCCGTCCTGGAGGAGTTTGGGGTGTCGTTCGAGATCGTTGTTTCGTCGGCCCACCGGAGCCCGGAGCGCACCATGGAGTACGCCCGGACATTGAAGGAGCGGGGCGTGAAGGTGGTCATCGCCGTGGCGGGCGGCGCGGCCCACCTCCCAGGCGTCGTGGCCTCCCTCACGACCCTCCCCGTCATAGGCGTCCCCGTGGTCACGGGGCTTGCCGGCGGACTGGATTCCCTGCTCTCCATCGTGCAGATGCCCGCGGGAGTGCCGGTGGCCGCCATGGCGGCGGGGAAATCAGGCGCCGCGAACGCCGCCCTCTTCGCCCTGGCGGTGCTTGCCCTCCTGGATCCTGCCCTTGCCGGGAAGCTCGACGGGTACAGGAAACGGTTGTCCGGGGAGGTTTCAGAAAAGGACGAGAGACTCCGCTCCCTCGGATATCGGGAATACGTGAAGACCCTCGAGAAGAAGGCATGATAGAGCATACCCCGGGTGCCGTCCCTTCCGAAAAAGTGCTGATACTGGATTTCGGCTCCCAGTACACCCAGCTTATCGCGCGTAAGATCCGCGAGCAGCGTGTCTACGCGGAAATCGTTCCCTACTTCACCCCGCTCGACGAAATCAGGAGAGAGGCGCCTTCGGCCCTGGTCCTCTCCGGGGGGCCGTCGTCCCTGTACGAGCGGGACGCGCCGCGGGTGAGCGGCGAGATCTTCGAATTGGGAATACCGGTTCTCGGGATTTGCTACGGACTCTACGTGGTGGTCGACGCGTTCGGCGGTGTCATCCGGTCCTCGCAGGAGAAGGAGTACGGCAGGGCGAGCGTGCGTATCAGGGCGAAATCACCGCTCTTCAAGGGGCTCAGGCCCGTCCAGACCGTCTGGATGAGTCACGGCGACAAGGTGACGGTCCCGCCGCGGGGGTTTGCCGTGATCGCGAGCTCGGACAACGCCGAAATAGCGGCGGTGGAAAACCGGGGCAGGCGCGTGTACGGCGTCCAGTTCCATCCGGAGGTTCACCACACGGAGAAGGGCCGGCAGGTGTTGCGGAATTTCCTGTTCGGCATCTGCGGCCTCAAGCCCTCCTGGAGCATGAAATCCTTCATCACGGGCTCCGTGGAGGCGATACGGGACCAGGTCGGCGGCGGCACCGTGCTCCTGGGGCTCTCGGGAGGCGTCGATTCCTCGGTGACGGCCGTTCTTTTAGAGCGCGCCCTGGGCGAGCGACTCTACTGCGTGTTCGTCAACAACGGTGTGCTTCGCAAGAACGAGCCCGAAGAGGTGATGCGGCGCTTCAGGGAGCATTACAAACTCAATATCATCCACGTTGACGCCTCGGAGCGGTTCCTGCGAAAGCTCAAGGGAGTGGAGCACCCCGAGGAGAAGAGGCGCATCATCGGCAGGGAGTTTATCAAGGTTTTCATCGAGGAGGCGAGGAAAATCGGCCGTTTCGATTTTCTCGCTCAGGGGACCCTTTATCCCGACGTCATCGAATCGGTATCCACCAGGGGCCCGTCGGATACCATAAAGAGCCATCACAACAGGGTGCCCGAGGTATTGAAGCTCATAAAGTCGGGAAAGGTCATTGAGCCGCTCAAGGAGCTTTTCAAGGACGAGGTGCGGGAGCTCGGCAGGCAGCTCGGCATGCCCGGAGAGCTCATTCACCGGCATCCCTTCCCCGGGCCGGGGCTCGCTGTGCGGATTCTCGGCGAGGTAACGAAACAGAAGGTGCAAATCCTACAGGAGGCCGACAGCATCCTGCTCGAGGAGATACGGCGCGCGGGGCTGTACGACAAGCTGTGGCAGATCTTCGCGGTCTACCTGCCCGTTAAGTCGGTGGGCGTCATGGGCGACAACCGCACCTATGAAAACGTGGTCGCCATCCGGGGCGTCACCTCGGTGGACGCCATGACGGCCGACTGGGCCCACCTTCCCCGGGAGGTGATGCAGAGAATCTCCAACAGGATCATCAACGAGGTAAAGGGGATCAACCGGGTGGTGTACGACGTCTCTTCCAAGCCGCCCAGCACCATAGAGTGGGAGTGAGCGAAGCGCTACCGCCGGTTTTTCATGATCCGCTGGATTTCGCGGTCCGACTCGCGCTTCTGTATGGTCTTGCGCTTGTCGTACTTCGCCTTGCCTTTTGCCAGCCCGAGTAGAACCTTCACCTTCCCGTTTTTGAAGTACATCCTGAGGGGCACGAGCGTGAGCCCGCGCTCCTTCAGTTTGCCGGTAAGGCGCTTGATCTCCTGCTTGTGCAGCAGCAGCTTCCTGTCCCTGGCGGGCTCGTGGTTGAAGCGGTTCCCCTTGTCGTAGATCGCGATGTTGACGCCCACGATGAAGGGCTCGCCGTCCATGATCCGGCCGTAGGCCTCGCTTATGCTCACCTTTTTCTGGCGGATTGACTTCACCTCGGTTCCGGCAAGCACGATGCCCGCCTCGAGGGTTTCCAGTATCTCGTACTCGAACCTGGCTTTTTTATTCTGCACGATGTCCACGGTCTTCTCTTCCACGGAGCGCCCTACCGCCGGCATATGCCGTCCCATATTATCCGGCGTGGAGAGGGGATGGAGTCAATTGTTTTTTGACTTAAATAATTCATTGACCGTCGCGGGAAAATGATGTGGAATGGGGGGCAGCGGACTTCAAACACGGACGTGGGAGGATTTCATGGGGAGCGCCGATGTTTACCGGGAGCTTTCGAAGAAGCTCATGATGGAGAACTCCCGCATTCTGCCGCGGCTCTGGGGCGCGGTATGCACCCCGGAGGAGGCGGAGATCGTCAACATGATGCCGGGGACCGCGGAAGATCTGGCCGGCAGATCGGGCAGGAGCCTGGAGGAGACGCAGCGGCTGCTGGATAAGCTCTTCCACAGGGGGGCCGCCTTCGACGCGATGAAGGACGGCAAGAGGGTATACCGGATGCCGCGCCACATACTCCAGTTTCATGACGCCACGATTCTCTGGAGGGAGGCGCCCGGGGAGTTCATAGACCTCTGGGCGGAGTTCATGGACGCGGAGTACCCGGAGCTCGTGAAACTGGCGGCCCAGGTGAAGCTGCCCGCGTTCATGCGGGTCATCCCGGTGAACGAGACCATCGAGGCGAAGAGCCAGGTGCTTGCCTACGAGGACGCCGTGAAGATGATCGAGGACGCCACGAACATCGCGGTCGTGGATTGCACCTGCCGCAAATCCCACAGGCGCTGCGACGCCCCGGTCGAGGTCTGCCTCCAGATCAACCGCGGCGCGGATTACACCGAGCGGCGCGGGACGGGCAGAAAAGTCGACAAAGAGGAAGCGATCGCCATCCTCGGCAAGGCGCAGGATGCCGGCCTCGTGCATGCCACGGAGAACAAGGGGGGCACGCTCAACGTGATTTGCAGCTGCTGCCGGTGCTGCTGCGAGATGCTGCGCTTCGCCTTGGACCCGCGCACGCGCAGCATTGTGGCACCCAGCCGCTTCCAGGCCTTCGTCACGGAGGCGGAATGCACCTCCTGCGGGAAGTGTGTCGAGGTGTGCCCCGTGGGAGCGGTCACCATGAGTGCAAACGACATCGCCGGCGTCGGTGACGCCTGCCTCGGCTGCGGGCTGTGCGCCCACCATTGCCCCGCACTCGCTATAAACCTCAGGGAGGTGCGGCCGGAGAGCTTCATCCCGGCGTAGGAGACGGGCCGCCCGGACCTGGCCTTTACTCACGCACGCGCGGGAAGGGATTCCACGGCGTCAATCCGGGGAAAGACTCCCTCCACATTCAATACACGGCCGACCGGCGTTTTGCCATAAATCGCCCTCAGCGGGTCGTTATCCGGTGAAACGTGGGTCTTTTTTCTCACCGCCGGGTGTTATGACCGGGGAGGACCGATCGATTTGACGCGTTCTCACCGCCTCCTTACATGACCGGCATTCAATACATTTATCCATCGCCGGCTCCCGCCTGGCGTGCCCCGGGCGATTGTCTATGGTGGGGGCCTCCGGCCGGCGTTCTGAAATTTAACATTACCGTAACATTCAAACCGGCTTTACCGGCCTTTCATCATTGACAGTGAATCTAAATACCGGACAAGTTTTATTAGCTGCGCTAATGTCGGTGTAGATGCGTGTTCCTTAACACGCCCACGGGGGGACGTCGGAAATTTTAGCCATCCGGCCTGCCCCTCTGTTACGGATAAAAGGCGGCATTGTGGTGGGTGGCTGGAGCATCGGTGCGGCGAATGACGATCATTACAGGTGCGAAAGGAGAAAACTATGGGTAGCTTGCAGAGACCGAACGCAAACGATGCGACCAGAACAGCCAATCGCTCCCGGAGCGTGGTCCCGCAGTCCGGGCTGTGCTCGCGCTGCGTCGACGGCTGTACCGGCAATTGCGAGGTGTTCAAGGCCAGCATGCGCGGCCGCGAGGTCCTCTATCCGGGACCTTACGGCGAGGTAACCGCCGGCGGCGACAAGGATTATCCGGTGGATTATTCCCATCTCAACATCCAGGGGTATGCCGCCGGGGCGAAGGGGCTTTTCAACCCCGGGCCTGAAACGGCGCGGTTTCCCCTGGTGTCCACCGAGTCGTACTTCGGCTATAAAAACAAGGTGAGGCTCGACGTACCCATGTTCACCGGCGCGCTGGGCTCCACGGAGATCGCGCGCGTGAACTGGGACCACTTCGCCGTGGGCGCGGCCATATCGGGCATCGCGCTGGTGTGCGGGGAGAATGTATGCGGCATCGATCCCGGCCTCGAGAGGAACGCGCAGGGCAAGGTGACCAAGTCGCCCGAGATGGCACGGAGGATCGAGACGTACAAGAAATACAGGGGCGGTGACGGCGATATCCTGGTGCAGATGAACGTGGAAGACACGAGCCTGGGGGTGGCCGAGTACGTCATCGAAAAGCTCGGCGTGGAAACGATCGAGCTGAAATGGGGCCAGGGCGCGAAGTGCATAGGCGGGGAGATAAAGGTAAACGAGCTGGAGCGGGCCAGGGAGCTGAAAAAGCGCGGCTACATCATCACTCCCGATCCGTCCCTGCCCGAGGTGCAGGCGGCCTTCGAGCATGGGTCGATAAAGGAATTCGAACGGCATTCCAGGCTCGGCTTCATCCGCAAGGAGGACTTTATCCAGGAGGTCGAATACCTGCGGTCGCTCGGAGCCAGGCGCGTGACGCTGAAGACCGGCGCGTACGGCCGGAGGGAGCTGGCGGCGGCCCTGCGCTGGGCGTCCGAGGCGAAGATAGACCTGCTCACCATAGACGGCGCCTCGGGGGGCACGGGGATGAGCCCGTGGCGGATGATGGAGGAATGGGGTGTCCCCACCTTCTACCTGCAGTGCATGGCCTTCGAGATGGCCCAGAAGATTGCGGCCATGGGAATGTGGGTGCCCGACCTGGCCATGGCGGGCGGGTTCTCGACGGAAGACCACATTTTCAAGGTGCTGGCGCTGGGGTCTCCTTACTTCAGGGCGGTCTGCATGGGCCGGGCGCTCATGATCCCCGGCATGCTGGGAAAGAACATAGAGAAATGGCTCAAGGAAGGCAGTCTCCCCAAGAACGTGGCCGAGCACGGCTCGACGCCCGAGGAGATCTACATCACCTACGAGGAGCTCAAGGCGAAGTACGGCAACGAGGTGAACAACTTCCCGCTGGGGGCCATAGGCCTGTACACCTTCTCTCAGAAGATCAAGGTGGGCTTGCAGCAGATCATGGCAGGGAGCCGGAATTTCAGGGTCGACACGATCTCCCGCAGCGACCTGATGGCGCTCACCGAGGAAGCCTCGCGGGTCTCCGGTATTAACTACGTGATGGACGCCTACCGGGACGAGGCCGACATGATACTGGAGGGGGCGGATTACATGGAGGTCGTGAACAGCAGCGGCGTGGTGAGAAAGCACCATGCGCTGGCGAAATGAAAATATAGGCCCTCACGAGTTAAAAAGAGGCGGCACCACTTGATGCCGCCTCTTTTTTTCATGGGATTTTCCTGACCGCAGCGTGGTGGCGCGGCGCCGCCCTATTTTTTTTGCCTCACCGGGATGAGGCCGGCCATGCCGCCCAGCGCGATGAGCGCCGTCCCCAGCCACACCAGGGAAATGAACCTCTTAAACGAGATCTCCACGAGCGCGGAGTCCGGCGGCACGGGCGCGCCGGGGGGCGCCTCCACGAAAATGAGGGCCTGCCCGTCGGAGACGTTGAAATCGAGCAGCGATACGCGCTGTCCGGTGAAGGGAACGGCGGCGTCGATCGGCCTGCGCCTTCCATCGGCCGTGAACTCCTGGCCGGGATTGACGGCCGCGTTCCTCCCGCCGTATGAAACGATGAGCTTCGCGAAAAGCTTTGCGTTGCCCGCCATCATCCGCGCGTGGTCCACCTGGAACCCCGAAAAACCGATTGTCAGGCCGCCCATGGGCCGGCGTTCCCCTTTTTTCAGTTGAACGCGCGTTATGGAATCCATGCCGGATTGGTAATCCACGGGGGAGATGTAGAGGTCCTGGACGAGGCCGCCGGCGATGAAGGGCTCACGGAAGAGTGACCGCGTGCGGCCGTCGAGATAATAGGGAGTTTCAACGCGCCTCACTCGGCCCCCGTAGGAGAGTGAAAACCGGAGCGCGGTTTTTTCTTCCGCGGTCAGGCCCTCGAAGGTAAGAGCCATGTCCCCGAACTTTTCCGCTTTTCCAACCGCGCAGCGGCGTTGCGCGGACGTCGAGTGCAGCGAGGAGCTCACGATCCCCAGCACAAGCACGGCGACTCCCGCGTGCGCGAGCCGCGATGGCAGAAGCTGCCGTGCACGGAAAGAGGCCAGGTCCCTCGTTTGCAAAAAAAAGAGAAAGGCCGCCAGGATCGAGCAGGCATAGGCCGCCGCGCTCGAGGTGTGGTAGACGTTGAATAGAATCCCGGCGGCGAGCGATGCGGCCGCAAGGCCCCAGAGGAGGGCGTCTTTCAGGGCGCGCGGAAACTGTTTGAGACAGGCGCAAATCGCGAACGACAGGATGAGCACGCCGAGCGGGATGGAGACATTCACGTAATAGTCGGTGTGCACCGAGAACGCGTTTTTACTGAAAAGCCCCGAGAGTATGGGCATGGACGTGCCCACGAGAATCAGGAGCGCGTAGCAGAGCAGGGTGACCATGCCGTATACCGTGAGGGCGTCCCACGCGAGACCCTCCCTGCTCAGAGGCCCGGAAGGAATGGTACGAAGGCGTTTAAGGAGGAGGAAGGCGGCTATGATTATATAGAAAAGCATGAAAAATACAAGGTGGCGCGAGAACCCCAGGTCGCTGAAGGAATGGACGGAAAAATCCGAGAGCACCCCGCTGCGCGTGAGGAAGGTGCTGTAGAGTATCAGGATGAAGGCGAGGAGCGAAAGGACGAGATTGGTTTTCACCAGGGCCCCTTTCCTTCTCTGCACGATCAGTCCGTGCGCCAGTGCGATGAGAACGAGCCATGGAATAAGCGACGAGTTCTCGACGGGGTCCCAGCCCCAGTATCCGCCCCATCCCAGCACCTTGTAGGCCCAGTAACCGCCGAAGAAGATCCCGGCGCCGAGGGACACCACCGAGAATATAACCCAGGGCCGTGAGGCGCGGGCAAAGTCCGAATAGTCGTCCCTGACAAGCGAAGCGGCCGCCCGGGCAAAGGGCACGATGGCGGCCGCATAACCGAGAAAGAGCACCGGGGGATGGATTGCCATCCAGACATCTTGAAGAAGGGGATTGAGGCCCGCGCCGTCTGCCGGGATATCGCCCGGCTGAAACATGTCGGGATGTGCCTGCCAGACGTACCGGAAGGGGCTGTGAAGGACAAGGAAGAAGAGCAGGAATATCTGCGTTATGGCGATGAGCGACAGGAGCACCGGCTCGTCCCGGTCACGCGATCCGATGACGACGGCTCCGATCCCTGAGAGCAGCAGCGCCCAGAGCAGGAAGGTGCCCTCCTGGCCCGCCCAGAAAGCGGACACCAGGTAAAGGAGCGGCAGGGATGCCGATGAATGGCTGTACACGTAGGCGAACTGGTACCGGTGGCCCAAGAGAGCGGCGGCCAGCAGGGCCGCTGCGGCGGCAGTGCACAGCCCGGACGAGAAGAATGTCCATCGGGCCGCCGTCAAAAGCCGGCCTTCCCGGCGCGCGCCCCTTGCGTAGAGGACGAGCGAGGCAATGGAGACGGGAAGCGCGCACAGGATCAATAGAAAACCGAAATTCATGGTTGTTTTTTCCTCGTGTATTTTGACGGGCACTTCACGAGAATACGCTCTGCCTCGAAAATTCCGCGGTCCTTCAGGTAGGTCCCCAGCGCCACCACCTGCTGGGCGTGCTCGAAATTGAGGGGCTTCATGCCGCGGTACAGCACCTTCATGACGGTCCCTTTATTGTCCACGAGATCGAACGAGAAGCCGCCCTCGAAGTGCTCCGGAGGCGCGGACTTAACGAGCGAACCCAGGACCTGCACATACTCGTCCGATTGCATCGCCTCCGAGAAGGGCACGTAGGGAGTGAGCATCCCGCGCATTGAGAAGAAGGCGATGCCCAGGAGGAAGAGGACAAGCAGGGCAATGATAAGCCGTTTAACGCTCAAGGAACCTTTTCTCCAGTGATGAAACGCGCCTGTCGATGCGGAAGAGGTAGAGCCCAAGGCCGGCCCAGACCAGGAGCACCACCGCCGTCACTCCGTATAATGCGCGAGTTGCGTCCTTTTCTCCGTGAAGGGCCGGAGGAGGTCCCTTGTGCCGGTTTGCCGGCCCGGGGGACGCGGCGGCTTTGTCCGCGCGTGACGGGGCCGGGGCTTCGCCAGCGAAGCCTTCGGGCGGAGGCATAAACAACAGGAGGAGATAAAGAGCGATGGGGATAACGACGGCCTTATTCCTCATAGGCCTCCTCCAGGATTCTGTCGAGACGTGAAACGCGGTTCATGAGCGAGAACAGGTGGAAATAGAGCAGGGTAAACGAAAAGACGGAGAACAGGAGCGTTATCCTCATGTCGTGATCCAGCTCTACCTTCATCGCCGGGTTGAGAATGGGGTCCGGGTGGAGCGATGGGTACAGTCGCGGCACGATGAAGACGAGAAAGGGCGTGACCGCCATTGAAAACACGAGGTAAACGGCGCCTATTCTTCCCCCGGCCGGATTGCCCGCGAGGGCGGCGCGCAGGCTGAAATATGCGCCGTATATCAGCAGGAGCACGGCGATGGAGGTCTCGCGCGGGTCCCAGTTCCAGTAGCTTCCCCAGACAAGCTTCGCCCAGAAGGAGCCGGATACGGTGGTCAGCAGCGTGCAGACAATGCCGATGACCGCCGAGTTGTGGAATTTCCGCTCCATGAGAGCGAACCGCTTTTCCCCGTAGACCAGAAACAGTATTGACCCCAAGCCTGCGACGAGAAAGGCCAGTACCGATATCCACGCCATCGGCACGTGGAAATAGAGGATCCGGCTCGATTCTCCGAGCCCTTCCGCGGGTGGTGCGTACAGGAAGGCAAGAACAATGGAGACCGGCATGAAGAGATACGTGAGCCTCGTTGCGCCCATCGGCTGTCCCCGGTTACTCTTCTACCCACACGTATTCAAAAAGCACATAGGATACAGCCGTGAGCGCGATTGAAAAAGCAAGTAAAAAAAGGAGTGCCTCGGAATTGACCGCAGTCCCCTTCGTCAGTGTCAGGGCCGTGGCCTTCATGCTCACCCAGAGCACGGGCAGTACCGCGGGAAACGAGAGGATGGTGAAAAGCGCGCCTTTCCCTCCCGCCTTCGCGACCATGGCCCCGGTGAGAGTGGTCGACGAGGCGATGGCGATGCAGCCGGCCGCCAGGAGGAGCGTGAAGGAGAGCGGGGAGCGCACCTCCATTCCCATGAAGACAATGTACAGGGGCGCGATGATGGACCCGATCGCGAGCAGAACAAGGGCATTGAAAGCGAGCTTGGCGGCGTAGACCGCCTCCGGCGGCGAGAGAGTGCGCAGGAAAAGGGCGGTCTCTTCCTCCTCCTCGCGGACGAAAACGTGGGAGAGTCCGTTCATGGCGCTGAAGAAAAGGATGACCCAGAAGAGCAGGGCGTGCACGCGGCCGGAGAACGCGATTCCGCCGGCGGAGAGGCCGATGGAGATTGTAACGATGGCGGCGAATGAAACTGCCACGTTCAGCGCGAAGTGCTGGCGGAACTCCACGGTGAGGTCCTTCCTCAATTGGATGAAGGCGGATTTAATCAAGGCGGACCCTCGTCGTGCAGAGCTGGGCTTCGGCCTCGTCGTTGGTGGCGACGATGATTATCTTCCCCTGCCGGGAGCCGTTGAGCCACGCGTATATGAGGTCCTTCCCCCGGCTGTCGAGGTTCGCGCCCGGCTCGTCAAGCAGGAGAAAGGCCGGGTCATGGAGCACCGCGAGCATGAATTTCAGCCGCTGCCTCATGCCCGACGAATAATGACGCACCAGCTTCCCGCCGTGCCGGTCCAGATCGAAGCGTTCCAGGTCCCGGCGGGAAGGGGCGGCGCACCGGCGGGACGAGGCGGCGAAATTGAGGTTCTCCTCCCCGGAGAGCCCGCCGTAGGGATTTACGCGCGGGCTCATGATGCCCATGTGCGAATGGAGCTCCTCCGGCAGGAGCTGCCTGCCGTCGTAGACACGCGCCACGCTTCCCCCAGTGGGGTGCCTGATTCCCGCGATTATCTCCAGCAGTGTTGATTTTCCCGAACCGTTCGGTCCGGTGACGGCGAGGGAAGAGCCGGCGTCGATCGTGAAGCTGACGTCCTGGAATACCTTGAACCGCCCGAATCGCTTCGAGACGGATCGAGCGGTGACGGAATGCCCCTTCATCCTGTTTCCCCGGCTTGTGGATCCTGTCGCCCGAGGCGAGTGCCTGTAAAGGTTTGGTGCGCCACGTGCGTCCTGTCAATTATTTTCCAGAAGCGCCGGGTGTCCGCCCCGCCCGCGTCAGATGAAGCTCACCGGCACGGGGATAAAGGTGAGAACGAAGATCGCCGCGCAGCACCACCCGAGCGCCCTCTCCCGCGCCGAGAGCGGCGCGGCCTCGGGGACAGGCGGGTGCCCGATCATGAGGAAGAGCAGGGCCATGGCGATCCAGAGCAGCCACCCCGGCCAAACTGCGGAGAGGCCCGCCAGGCCGAGGAACACCGCCCAGCCGATGTAGAGCTGTTTCCTGCCGATGAGCGCGTAGAGGATGTGGCTGCCGTCGAGCTGGCCCATGGGCATAAGGTTCAGGCTGGTGACCAGGAACCCTATCCATCCGGCCCAGGCGTAGGGTGAAAGATATATGTCACTGCCCTCGGGAATGGGGCCATGAATGAGACGGGTGAGAACCTTGAAGAGCAGCGAATCGCCGAAGATGGGAATCGAGCCGGTGCCGGCGGGAAGGGGCTTTATCTCTGACAGGTAAAGCCCGACAACGGTGGCCGCGAGGCTCAGCAGGAAGCCGACAACGGGCCCCATGGCGCCTATGTACAGAAGCGCCCTCTTGTCGTGAATGGGCGACTTGATCTTTATGACGGCCCCCATCGTCCCGATGATGGAGGGAAAGGGAATGAAATAGGGAAGGGTGGCCTTCACCTTGAAGTGGCGCGCCGCCAGGTAATGGCCCATTTCGTGGGAAAGCAGGATCCCCATGATGGTGAGCGAGAAAGGAAGCCCGCTGAGTATTGTCCCCAGGAGCGATTTGCGCTCCTGGGCCCCGGCCAGCGTGGTGGTGACCATGGTGATGAAAAAGAGCAGCGCGTGCACCCAGACGGGCGTCTCCCGCGTTTCGACATGCTGCGTCTCCATGCCTGCCCGTTCCCTGGCGGGTCCAGGGTTCATGTTGAGTGTCGCCATATAGGCGGTGAAAACCCGTCGCGCTCTTTCCAGCATCGGACCTCCGGCATGTTTCTCCTTACTCTGATCTTCCCTTTCAGGAAAAGGTCCCGTCGCGGTCGGCCGCTTCCAGGTCGCCCTCCCAGAGGTATTTTCGGGTTTCCTTCGCGATGACGCCGCTCAGGAGCGCAAGGGACAGGATATTGGGCAGGGCCATGAGCGCGTTCATGGCGTCGGCGAGGTCCCAGACCAGGGGCAGAGACACCACGGAACCCACCATGACCGCAATGACCCAGAGATAACGGTAGGGCATAATGGCCTTCTTGCCGAAGAGGTACTCGACGGCGCGCTCCCCGTAGTACGACCAGCCAAGAATAGTTGAGAACACGAAGGTGAGCAGTCCAACGGTCAGGATGGCCGGACCCACATAGGGAATTCTGCTGAAGGCCGCCTTGGTGAGGGCGGCGCCGTTGAGCCCGGCCATGCCGGAAGGGTCGTTAATGATGGAGCTCACCAGCACCAGCCCCGTCATCGCGCACACCACGACGGTGTCCCAGAAGGTGCCCGTGGCGGAGACGAGCGCCTGTTTCACCGGGTTACGCGTCTGCGCCGCCGCGGCCACGATGGGGGCCGAGCCGAGCCCTGATTCGTTGGAGAAGAGCCCGCGCGCGATGCCGTAACGGGCCGCCATCATCACGCTTGCCCCTATGAATCCGCCGCCGGCTGCCTGTGAGCTGAAGGCGGACTTCACGATGAGCTCAACGGCAGGGAGTATCGCCCTTGAATGCATGACCAGGATAACGGCGCAGCCAAGGGCGTAGAACACGGCCATGAAGGGGACCAGCCTCTCGCACACCTTGGCGATGGACTTGATGCCGCCCAGGATGACGACTGCCACGAGTACCGTCATGACCGCGCCTGTTATATAGGGAGATACTTGGAACGTCTCTTGCACCATGGCCGCGATGGAATTGGCCTGCACGGTGTTGCCGATGCCGAAGGCGGCGATCGAGGTGAACACGCAGAAGAGCACCGCGAGCCACTTGAGCCCCAGCCCGCGCTCCAGGGCGTACATGGGCCCGCCCAGCATCGTCCCGTCCGATGTCTTCACCCGGTACTTCACGGCCAGCACGGCCTCGGCGTATTTGGTGGCGATGCCGAACACGCCCGTGAGCCAGCACCACAGCACCGCCCCGGGGCCGCCCAGGGCGACGGCGGTGGCGACGCCAACGATGTTGCCCGTGCCGATCGTCGCGGCGAGCGCCGTGGTGAGCGCGCCGAAGTGGCTCACGTCGCCGTGGCCGCCGGTGTCCTTCCGGAACGAAAGCTTGATGCCGAGCCAGGTGTACCGCTGGATGAAACGGAGCCTGGCCGTCAGCAGGAGGTGCGTGCCGAACAGGATGATGAGCATGGGAAATCCCCACAGGTATGAGTTTAGCCATTTTACCAGGTCGTGGAATTCATTCATGGGAGGCCTCGCCGGGAGCCTATTGGAAAATCCGGTAGATCCCGAAGTAGCTGATGATAACCGCCAGGATGACAGGTGAAACGTACTTGATGGTGAACGCCCAGACCTTTTTAAGGATGACCAGCCTGGTATCAGGGTCGAGCTCGTGCATGGTCTTGTGGAGCCCGTACTTCCATCCAAGGCACAGGGCTATGAAGAGACCGCCGATGGGGAGCATGTAGGTGGAGGTGAGCTTGTCCATGAAGTCGAAGTAGGTCATACCCAGGAATACCCGGAAGCCCTTCAGCGATCCGAACGATAACGCCGCGGGCACACCGAGCAGGAATATGACCGTACCGAAGACAAGCACCGCCCTTCTCCTGCTCCAGCCTTTCTCGTCGGTGATGTACGCGACCACGACCTCGAGCAGCGAGATGGCCGAGGTGAGGGCCGCGATGAACAAAAGCAGGAAAAACAGAAACGAGAACACGGACCCGAGGGTCATCCGGGCGAAGACCACGGGCAGGATGTTGAAGGTGAGCCCGGGGCCCTTGTCGGGCGTCATCCCCACGGCGAACACAGCCGGGAAGATGACCAGCCCCGCCATGAACGCCGCGAGGGTGTCGAGAAGGGCGATCTGGAGCGATGACTTGAGAATCTTGTCTTTCCTGGACAGGTAGCTCCCGTAGGTGATCATGGCGCCCATCCCCAGGCTCAGGGAAAAGAAGCACTGGCCCAGGGCCTCGATCACAACCTTGATCGTAATCTTGGAGAAATCCGGTTTCAGGTAAAAAGCGAGCCCCCGGGAGGAACCCTCGAGGGTATTGCTCTTCACGATCAGCACGACCATGATCACGAATAAGATCGGGAGGAGTATCTTGTTCCATTTCTCGATCCCGCCCTTTATCCCGCCGATGACGACGAGCATGGTGGCCGCCATGAAGAGAAAGTGATAAAAGACCATCTCGTACGGGTTCTGGACAAAATTCGTGAAAATCGTCTCCGCCGCTTTCGTATCGTTTACGCCGGCGACGGCGCCGGACAGGCTCTTGACGATATAGCCGATGGTCCATCCGCCGACGGTGCAGTAGTAGGTGAGTATCAGGAAACCGGTGGATACGCCAAGGTATCCCACGAGCTCCCATCGCTTCGACCCCTCGGCGATGACCTTGAAGGCTCCCACGGGGTCTTTCCCCGTGTGTCGGCCGATGACGATTTCCGCGATCATGATAGGCAGGCCCAGAACGACGATGCAGATGATGTAGACCAGCACGAAGGCGCCGCCGCCGTTTTCACCGGCGAGGTAGGGGAATTTCCAGATGTTGCCGAGCCCGATGGCAGACCCTGCCGCGGCGAGGATGAACCCTATCCTGGATCCCCATTGTTCGCGTCCGGGCGAAGCGGACATTCCATACCTCCTTGTCGATGAACAGGAGTAAATGTACTGGTAGAGCGGCGATGAGGCAGCCCTTAATTGGGGGGCGGTAGAAGCCGGGTGTCAAGTAAATAATGGGGACGCCTGTGCGGGAGAGACATCAGACGCGGATGGGCAGGATGACGATGGGAATCGCCATGTGGTAGAATTTCCGCTGGATGGCGAAGGCCGAGTAGTTGTGCAGCCAGCGGCTGAAGAAGGAGTCCTCCGGGAATACGAGCTGTCCGGCGAAAAAGATCGCCTGCGGATAGCGCTTTAAGATTTCCGGGGCCAGCGCCTCCGCCTCCTGGACGACGTCCACGGCGACGGAGGTGACGCATTCCGCGTAGAGGCCGTGGCGTTCCATGTATTTCACATAACGGCTGCCCTCGGTTTGGATGTGGGCCCTGAGCTGTTGCAACTCTTCCGAGCCCTTGAAGACACCGGAGTCGATGAGGCCGATCTGCACGAATACGAAGTTTTTATAGATGCCGCTGAACAGCCTGATGATCGTAAAGAGCGTGTGCAGGCCCGTCCCGGAGAATCCGTTCACAAAGAGCACGGCGGTCTTTGCCTTTGGGTCGCTTTTGGTTCCGCCGCCCCCGGCGGCCGGCAAACCACCCTGCTCATGCTTTTCGATTTCGGCATCGGCGAGCTCCACCAGGCCGTCGAGCCGCTTCAGCAGCCGGGCCGTCCGGGCATAGTGCCGTTTCACGATGATCGAGATGGTCACGATCGAGCCCGTGATGAAGATGGTGATCCAGCCCCCTTCGTTGAATTTGAGCACCACCACGGAAACCAGGATGAAGCCGGTGAGCATGAGGCCCACGCCGTTGAGCAACAGCTTTTTTGCCCACCCGCCCTCCTTGTTCCTCACCAGCCACCAGTGGCGCACCATACCCAGCTGTGAAAGCGAGAAGGTGATGAAAACGTTGATGCTGTAAAGTATGACCAGGAACCGCACGGAGCCCCCGGAGTAGATCATCAGGATGATCGACGCGGCTCCCATGATGAGGATGCCGTTTTGCGTCACCAGGCGGTCGTTCAGGCTGGAAAAGCGGGTGGGCGCCCAGCGGTCGAGCGCCATGTTGGAGAGCACCCGAGGCCCGTCTAGAAAACCGGTCTGGGCGGCGACGAAGAGGAGCATCGCTTCGGAGATGAGCGTGACCAGCACGAAGACCGTGCCGGCGCTTCCGCTCCATTCCCTGGTGATGGATTCGAGGAGTATGGCGTTCAGTGTCTTGCCGGGCACATGTTCCACCCGGAAGAGAAGGTAGGTGACCATGAGTCCCGCGACCATGACCGCCAGGGAGACGGCCATGTAATGCATGGTCCGGGTGGCTGTCTTCACCTTCGGGTCCCGGAGGATGGGGATGCCGTTGGACACCGCCTCGATGCCGGTAAAGGTGCCCGCCCCCATGCTGTAGGCGCGCATGATCAGGAAAATCATGCCGAGCGTTCCCATCTCGCCCCGCGTTGATGTCACTTCCCGGGACACGTCGCGGATGACCTCGGGCATCGCGCCTGCGTGGGTCGCGATGCCGTACACGATGGCGAAAGCATGGGTGACGATGAAAACAATAAAGATGGGAACCAGCGGCACCACGGACTCCTTGACGCCGCGCAGGTTGAGCAGGATCAGGATAAGGACGCCGGCGACCGCCACCAGGACCTTGTATGGCAGCCATTCCCTGGGGAGAAAGCTGAAAAGCGCGTCGGCGCCGCTCGCGATGGACAGGGTGATGGTCAGAAGATAGTCTATAAGGAGCGCGGACCCCGAGATCATCCCAACGGTCGGGGAGAGGAGCTTGCTGGCGACCAGGTATCCGCCGCCGCCGGTGGGGAAGAGCTCGATGATCTGGTGATAGCTCGCGCTGATGATGAAAATCGTGATGACCGTTCCCAGCGCCACGAAGACGGAAAGGTGCGTATGCGCTCCCGAGGGTCAGGAACGCTTCTTCGGGGCCGTAACAGGAGGACGTGAGGCCGTCCGCGCCGAGTCCGACCCAGGCGAAGAAGGCGATGAGCGAAAGCTTGTGAAAAATGCCCGGGTCGGTGACGCTGCGGGCGTCGCCTATGAGAAGCTTTTTCAGCCGTTGCGGCACCGAAAGTTTTTCACTCGTGCTCATGCACTCACCCCGAGGGAGGAGGGTCGAGGGAGGGGATAAAATGATAAAACTGCCATGGGCAGTTTTATTTCATGGCCTCCCAAACGCCTACGAGGTTAGCTGACGGGCTCGGGCTTGGAAGTGCCCTATCCTTAAACGGAATTCGCCCCATGTCCCGGGTCCCCCGTATCCATGCATCCGCATGGATTTCGGCATACAATTACCTCGTGTCCCGGTGGTCGAGAAGCAGGCAAACCGGAACAACGCGAACTTGACATCAAATATATGCAGTGACCATGCAAAGTCAATCGAATTGTTGGAATTTTATGCCTCGATATTATCCGGTGAAGTCGTATAAAACCATGCCTGGCTGTGGCCGGCACGCACTGTCGGCAGGGGAAAACGGGAAGGCTCGGAATTGCGAAACTTGATTTCCGGCCGGAAGGAAACTACATTTCAGGACAGAGGGGACCCCGGCCGCGGGGAATAGGGAGGAACGGGCCGCACTTGGGAGTGAGGCGATCATCTGATGGGGCTCCCTCGGATCCCTCTTGCGGGAAGGAGGTGCCTATGCAGGTTACGATCAACAAGGACGAGGTCGAACTGCTCGAGACGCTGCTGGACCAGGAGATCATCCAGCTGAGGGTGGAAATCCACCACACTTGGCGTTTCGAGTACAAAGAGATGCTCAAGGAGCGTGAAAAGCTGGTTGGGAGGCTTTTAGAGAGGATCCGCGAAACAACAAAGGCGGCCTAGGGGAATATAGGCGTCCGTGGTGCGGGGCTGTGCTTCCATTAAGAAGATAGGATGCTCCGCGTTAAGGCTTAACGAAAAGTATCTCCGCATGTGGCGCAGAGTGTTCCTGTGAGAAGCATGCCGGTTTTCAGGTACGCGCTTCGGGAACATAGAGAATCGAGAAAATCTGTCTTTCTCGGGGACCTCGTTCTAGCGAAGAAAAGTGCAATGAGATGTGCCGCCGGCAAGAAAATGAAGTGGTGCTTTTCAGTTCCGAAAGAGAAAACAGCAACCCGGAAAATTCGATCTCCCGCAGAGTTTTTGCCTTCCGGTATAAGATACGCAGGGCACAGAGATCCGATCCCTTCCCTGCAAGACACTTTCAGTCACGCGGTGTATAAAACAAGGGGGGCTTTCATGCCCCCCATTGCTATAACGCGTTTCAGTATGCTCTCTATTTGACGAATCCCAGCAGCTTGCCGATAACGTCCGAGTATTTTACCACCACTCCGGAGAACACCACTGAAACCATGCTCATGAGCTTGAGCAGGATATTGAGTGACGGCCCCGCAGTGTCCTTGAAGGGGTCGCCAACGGTGTCGCCAATAACGCCGGCCTTGTGGGCATCGGAACCCTTGCCGCCCAGGTTTCCCTTTTCAATGAACTTCTTGGCGTTATCCCAGGCCCCGCCCGCGTTGTTGAGCATGCAGGCCATGGCGAATCCCGCCGTGAGTGAACCGGCAAGGAGGCCCATGACGCCGGAGACCCCCAGCACGAGCCCTGTCGCGACTGGAACGATGAGCGCCATGAACGAGGGCACGATCATCTTGTTTTGGGCGCCCTTGGTGGCGATGGCCACGCAGGTAGCGTAATCGGGCTTGTCGGTTCCCTTCAGGATGCCAGGCTTCTCGCGGAACTGCCTGCGGACCTCTTCTACCATGGCACCCGCCGCGCGACCGACCGCCTTGATGGACATGGCGCAGAAGACGAACACCATCATCGCTCCAAGAAAAAGCCCACAGAGCACAAGCGGGTTCATGAGGGTGATGTTGTATGCCGTGACGAAATCTGAGAGGGTGGCCTTGCTGGCGATGACATGATAGACAATATCGCCGGGGGCGATGCCCGCGGGAACATCCTTCGAATAGAAAGTCACCGTGCCTACCTTCAGGGCTCCGCCCGCCTCCATGGCGTACTTGCTTATCCAGATCTTGATCTCTTCAATATACGCGGAGAGCAGCGCCATGGCGGTAAGGGCCGCCGAACCGATGGCGAAGCCTTTCCCGGTCGCAGCGGTTGTGTTTCCGAGCATGTCCAGCGCGTCCGTACGCGACCGGACCTGTTTGCCCATGCCGCTCATCTCGGCATTGCCGCCCGCGTTGTCCGCGATGGGGCCGTAGGCGTCGGTGGCCAGTGTGATCCCGAGGGTGGCCAGCATTCCCACCGAGGCGAAGCCGATGCCGTAGAGACCCATGGAAACGTTGTCATATCCGCCGGAAACCCCGAAAGCGACGAGGATGCCGACCACTATAGTTAATACGGGAATCCCGGAAGACAGCATGCCCGTGGAGATGCCGTCGAGGATCCCGGTCGCCGGTCCCATGGTGTGTTGTTTCGCGATTCCCTGGGTCGGCGTGTTGTCATCGGAGGTGTAATACTCTGTGGATTTTCCGATGATGAGTCCGGCTATGAGGCCCGCTATCGTGGCGCCGAACACGCCCCATGTTATGAGCGCAAAATGCGCCATGCCCGCCAGGGC
The DNA here is from genome assembly GCA_963762305.1 of uncultured Spirochaetota bacterium. Lineage (GTDB taxonomy): Bacteria > Spirochaetota > UBA4802 > UBA4802 > UBA5368 > CAVXKM01. The sequence goes on from CAVXKM010000001.1 coordinate 419,378, forward strand.
CAGGATCAGGAGAAGGGAGGCGCCCCAGATGCCCCTGTTCAAGGCGGCCAGCAGCGTCTTCATGGACGCGTCTTCTTTCGTTTTTACCACATAAATGCCGATCACGGAGAAGAGGATCCCCAGCCCGGCGATGATCATGGGCGATATCACGGCGTTGAGGTTCGCGGTGCCCACAAGCGGGAGCGCGGCCCCCAGGGCGGCAGTCGCCAGGATGGACCCGCAGTAAGACTCATAGAGGTCGGCGCCCATGCCGGCCACGTCACCCACATTGTCCCCGACGTTGTCGGCGATGGTGGCGGGATTCCTCGGGTCATCTTCGGGGATTCCCGCTTCGACCTTGCCCACCAGGTCGGCGCCCACGTCGGCGGCCTTGGTATAGATGCCGCCGCCAACCCTGGCGAAGAGCGCCTGGGTCGAGGCCCCCATGCCGAAGGTGATCATGGTCGTTGTGATCTCCACCAGCTTGGCGTGGTTGAACTGATCGGTGCCCACCTCTTTGATCATGTCGAAGGCCACGCCGGCAGCTGCGTACTTGTGGAATATCTCCTCGGCGAGGCCCCATATGTTGTTGTCATAGAGGTAGTTCAACGCGTAGTACCACAAGGCGATATCCAGAAGGCCGAAGCCCACCACGATCAGACCCATGACGGCGCCCGACCGGAAGGCGACCTTGAGGCCGTTGTTCAGGGACTCCGATGCCCCCTGCGCTGTCCTGGAAGACGCGTTTGTTGCGGTCTTCATTCCCAGGAAGCCGCACAGCCCTGAAAAGAATCCACCCGTGAGAAAGGCGAACGGAACGAAGCGGTTCTGAACTCCGATAAAAGCGAGAAAGCTGAAGAGGGCAACGAGAACCAGGAACACTATGGAGACCACCTTGTACTGCTGTTTCAGGTACGCATAGGCCCCTTCCCGCACCGCGCTTGCTATCTCGATCATTTTCGCCGTTCCCTCGTTTGCTTTCATCATGGTTTTATAAAAGATGTAGGCAAACAGGAGGGCCAGCACAGATCCGATAGGCGCAATGTAGAGCAGGTTCATTTCCATACTGAATCACTCCTTTACCATTAGTTTATATCAAAGGTGATCCGTGAGAAGAATCACGACCGCCTTTTGTTTGTGCAAAATTTTTCCAGAAAATAGTTTTTGTGCAATGGGAGCAGTTTTTACAATCGGAACTAATTAATGAACGGGCCTTCCAATTTGCAAGTGGTTTTTGCCGGGATATGAAATTTATTATCCGGGGTAACGGCAAAAATATAATGTCAAAGCGGCATTCAGGTACGGTCACCATCCGGGATCGCCACCAGCCGGCAAAGAGCTCGTTGGCGGGCGTATACTCTGTGATCAGGACACCATCTCCTCGATGATCGCCTTCACGGGCTTGATCTCCCGGATGAGGGCGCAAACCTGGCCCCCTCCCGCCGGGAACAGGCTGAAGTCCCCGGTCGTCCACGCCTTGGGGGCGTTCATCAGGTTGTACACGGCCGAGAGGTCCGTGCCGGGTGTGCCCATTTCAGCCCGAAGCTTGTCGTTGAACAGTACGCTCATGCGCATCTTGCCGAGCGGAAGGTGCGTGACATCGCCGTCACCGCCGGCGACGATCGCCTTTTTCCATTCCCCGTTCGCGGGACTCTCCGTTGAAGCGATCAGCCGCGTGCCGAGCTGTACTCCCTGGGCGCCCAGGGCGAAGGCGGCGCGGTAACCGCGCGAGTCCGCGATCCCTCCCGCCGCCACCACGGGAATGCCCACCGCGTCGACCACCGCCGGTATCAGCACCATGGTGGAGAGCTCCGGCCCCGTGGAGCGGAGGCCGCCTGACTCGGAGCCCGAAACCACCAGCCCGTCCGCCCCGGCCTCCTCGGCCCTTTTCGCGTGGGCCACGGAGAGGAGGACATGGAGCCCTTTCATCCCGAGGCCGTGCAACACCGGGTAGATGCTCTTCGGAGAGCCGGTGGAGGTGGTGACGGTTTTCACTCCCGCCTTCGCCAGGACCTCGAGGATCTCCGCGTTTTTAGGATTCATGAGCATGAGGTTGGCGCCGAAGGGCTTGTCCGTACGGGATTTCACATCTTCCACCATGCGCTTCACTTCGTCCATGTCAGACGCGAATCCGAGCGCGAGCATGCCGAAGGCGCCGGCTTCGCACACGGCCGCGACGAAAGTGGGATCGTTCAATGCGCCCACGGGACCCTGAATGATTGGATGCCTGGATCCGAGGATATCGAGCAGTGCAGACATACATGTCCTCCTTGCGTTTATGAAGTGCAGGCGCCCCGGGACACGGGGCCGCCACGGGACGCTGACGTTTTCCCGCTTTTCATCCCGGCTGCCCGGCAGTGTGAAGCAGGGCGCCGGCCGTGTCAAGGGAAAAGACCGAACGGCAGACCTGCACAAAATTGAATAACTCTTGACATAACACTCCCCGCTCATTAGCTGTTCCAGTGCAAAGCCCGCACAGGGGAGAAGGGGGCAGCCATGAACGTGCTTTTTTATCTGCTGACGGCGGTCGCGTGCTTTATCCTGGCCAGCCGTTTCTACGCGCGCTTCATCGCCGGCAGCCTGGGAGAAAATTCATGCAACCTCACCCCCGCGCAGACGATAAACGACGGGCGGGACTACGTGCCCACGAAGAACTACGTGGTCTTCGCGCACCACTTCTCGGCCATCGCCGGGGCCGGCCCCATCCTGGGCCCCACGGTCGCCATCCTGTACGGGTTCGTGCCCGCCTGGCTCTGGGTGGTGATCGGCGGCATCTTCATGGGCGCCGTTCACGACTTTACCGCCCTGTTCATCTGCATGCGGGAGGGGGGCGCTCGATGGCCGAGGTCGCCCGGAAGACGCATGGGCGACATGGGCTTCAACCTCATCATCTCCTTCACCATCCTCATGATCGTGCTCGTCACCTCCTCGTTCCTGAGCGCCACGGCCATTTCACTCACGTCGCTCTGGCCCATCGACAAGATAGGCGTAAAGGAGGGCGAGACATTCCTCAAGACGGTGGTCGTGGACGGCGTGGTGATGGGGAGGATAGGCGGCATCGCCTCCACCTCGGTGATCTTCATCACCCTGTGCTCCCCCGCGCTCGGGTGGCTCATCCATAAAAAAGGGATCAACACCATCGTGGCCTACCTGCTGGCCTCGGTAATCTGCGTGGCCTCGGTGCTGCTCGGGATCCAGTATCCCATAACCCTGTCCCCGACGGTGTGGATGGTGATCATTTCCATTTACGTGCTCATAGCCGCGGGCGTGCCGGTGTGGGTCATCCTGCAGCCGCGGGACTTCATCAATGTCCAGATACTCTACGGCGGCATCATCCTCATGGTGGTCTCGCTGTTTTCAACCGGTTTGGGCGGCCTCACGGTCACCGTGCCGCACTTCAACCTGGACGAGGGAGTGAAGAACCTGGGCTTCATATGGCCCATGATGTTCATCACCATCGCCTGCGGCGCCATTTCAGGGTTCCACTCCCTGGTGGCCGGGGGGACCACCTCCAAGCAGCTTGCCAACGAGTGCGACGCGCGGAAGGTGGGATTCAACGGAATGCTCCTCGAGTCCACCCTCGCGGTGTGCGTGCTCCTGGCGCTGGGGGCCGCCCTCAGCTTCACGGATTACAAGTCCATCGTGTGGCCTTCGCTGGCGGCCGCCAAGTCCAACCCCATACTGGGTTTTTCGCTGGCCGCGGGACATCTTTTCAACCAGGGCCTGGGCATACCCGTGTCCCTGAGCACCGTCTTCGGCATACTCATGGTGGAGGGATTCGTCATCACCACCCTGGACGCTGCCGTCCGGCTTAACCGCTATCTCTTCGAGGAGCTCTGGGCCATACTGTTCAGGAACCCGCCCTCCTTTTTAAAGCACTACTGGTTCAACTCCGGCCTCTCGGTTGTCCTCATGTGGGTGCTGGCCTACAGCAACGCCTTCAGCACGCTCTGGCCTATATTCGGCACGGCAAACCAGCTGCTGGCGGCCCTGGGGCTCTTCGCGATCTCCAGCTGGCTGCTCATGAAGGGAAAGCGATATTTTTACACCCTGCTGCCGGCCCTGTTCATGATCACAACGACGATCGCCTCTCTCGTGGTCCTCATGGTAAAATACGTGAGGGAAGGGAACGTGATACTCATGGCGACGGATTTCCTGCTGTTCGTGCTCTCCGTCGGCGTGTTGATTCTCGTGGTGAGGATTTTCGTCGGCGAGCGGCGGAAAAGGGCTCCCGTATAGCCTTCTGGATTCCTTCATGCGCGGGATTTTCACGCCCGGGCCCCATAATATCCTTGACATACCATAAGACAACAAGGATGATAAAAATATAGAATATTAAGTCGCGGCTTCCCGGGCACCTTTCGGTTTGAAAATAGAAACAACATGTTCGCTCCGGATGACAGGGCCAGGCGGTCGGATTTTCCCGGCGCCGGCGATAAGTTGAAATACGCCGTGACACCGGCGCGGTTCTTTCCCCCGCGGTGACGGCGGGCGCTTGCCGGCCTCGCCGGAGCATATTCGAGCACGGATGGAGAAACGGATGGAGAAGAGGGCCAAGAGCGTCGATATCACGATAAGCCGCATAGAGAAGGCGCCCGATATTCCCAGCATGGTGGTGAACCAGCTGGTGGAACTCATATCCGCCTGCGTCTTGAAGCCGGGCGACCGGCTCCCTTCGGAGCTCGAGATGACGCGGCGCTTCGGCATCAGTCGCATCTCCCTGAGGGAAGCGATGAAGCTGCTCGAAGCGAAGGGATTCATAGAATCGCAGGGCAGGAAGGGGAAATTCGTCAAGTCCGTGGTGGACAACGCGCTGCGCTCGCCCATCGAGGGGCTGATCCAGGGGGACCACCGGAAGATATGGGAGCTGCTCGTGGTGCGGCGGATAATCGAATCCGAGGCGGCCGCGATAGCGGCGGAGCAGGCCTCCGAAAAACAGGTAAGGAAGCTCCTTTCGTTCAAGGAGGACGCCGACAAGCTCGGCGTCGAGAACATCATTTTCCGGCGCGAGGGGGGGAAGCTTTACGCGGAATTTTTCAACAACCTCTATGACGCGACAAACAACATGATCTTTTCGCACATGCTCAAATCCCTCTCCTCGATCATCCGGGGCGTGCTGCCGTACAGCAGGGAAAAGCTGACCCATGTCCGGGGCAGTTCGCGCGCCATCTATGACCATCTCGTGAAGATCGCGAAGGCCATCGAGTCCGGCGATTCTGTTCTCTCGAAGAAGCTTATGGTCAACCACATCAACTACATCGAAAAAAGCATGCGCAAGGTGATAAGGTAGGGATCGGGCGGACGGGGGAGGGGCGAGGCCCCCCGCGGCGAGGTTGCGGCAAAGGCGACGAATAGCATCGTCGCCTTTGCGCTTTCCGGCATTGGGAAATTGAAACCGGCCCTACTTTTCGAAGGTGTCCGCCACCCAATCGAAGAAGACGCCGTGAAACAGGTTGACCGCCCCCACCTGGCAGTGCTCGTGGCCTCCCTCTTCCTCCGTGAAAATCCGTGCCGTGACGCTTCGTGCGTTGACGAGGGCCTTTTTAAACTGGTCGACCTGGTGCACGGGGAAGAAATGGTCCTTCTCGCCCGCCAGGATGAGCACGTGGCAGTTGATTCTGGCGGCGACATCCTTGAGCGTGTAGCGGCTGAATATATTCAGGAGGTCCGCGGGGTCTTTCGCCCCCATGGTCCACTGCGCGTTCCGCACACCCCATCGCACGCCTGGCGTGTTTTTCATTTTAAGCTTGATGAGGGCGTTCACCGTGCCGATGAAACCGTTGCGGTGCAGGAACCTCACGAACCCCGGCACCTGCATGAGCGCCGCCTCCTGGAAGTCGTAGCACACGTCATACGCCACCACCCCGTCTATGCGCCTGTCGAAGGCTGCGGCGCGGGGCGCGAGGTAGCCGCCCAGGCTGGCCCCCAAGAAAACAATCGCACGGGGCCTGGGATACATTCCCAGGAACCTGTCCAAAACGGCGCCGGTGGGCTTTTCCCACTCGTGGGTGAATTGCAGGCCCTGTTCGCGGATGATGGAACCCTGTCCCGGCCCCTCGAAGGTGAGGCACGAATAGCCGCGCTTGAGCGCCCCGTCGACGATCATGAAAAAGAGTTCTTCCAGGGTGGAGTCATAGCCCCCGCACACGAGGATGAGCGGTTTTCCCGGGCCGGGATTGGCGGCGGGGTAGTAGACCGCCTTCAGGGTGTGCGTTCCGTAGGGAACGGCGATTACTCGATGGGTGATTCCCAGCGCTTTCAGCCCGTCGTAAAAGGCCCTTCTGTTTTTATCAAAAGACACGGGCCTGCGCGGGTCTTTCGGGTGGAGGAAAAATTCCGCGGTGCGGTAATAGCTGTGGGCGCGGAGCAGCGCGTACCCCCGGCTCACAGGGTTTTTGTAGGACCGCGCTGTTTTTTCGACCCGGGCCCCCGCTTTTTCCCATTCGACATACCAGCGTTCGTCATCCCCCTGGGGGATGTTTTTAACGGCGCCGAGTATCTCCGCGGTCTCACCTCCCCCGAAGGGTATTTCCCCCATGGCCCGCAGGGTGTTGAAGTGATATGGCTGGTCCCTGTAGAACCTGGCCAGGCCCGTGCGCTCGGGCGTGCAGAGGGCCCAGAGAGCGGCCGTGAAAACGACGGCGCAGGCCGCGATGATGAGAATGCGCTTTCTGTTCATGCTGACCTCCTCTTTATCCGGCTGGCGGACATTAATTGTTTAGCACCTAAACAACAAATGAAAAATTTTTTAGACCCTTCCCGTCCCCCGCCTCTTTTTGTTGAGCCCCGCCATTGAGGCGTCCAGGTGGCGGTCGGTCTTCGAGAGCACCTTCTGGAGAAACCCGAGCTGTTCCTCATTCAAACCGCTGAAGATGTCGGTGTACATCTCCAGGTGAAATTTCTCGTGCGCCCTGAAGGCAACCAGGCCTTTCTTCGAGAGCTCGAGGACCACTTCGTTCCCGGAGACGCTCCGCTTCGTTTTTTTTATCAGGCCTTTTTTCAAAAGGCGCGCCGTCATCTGGGATACGGCCCCCTTGGTGATTCCCATCTTGCCGGCCAGGCCGGTGACGTTTATGCCGCCGTTCCTGCCTATGGCTTCCACCGTGTGGATCTCGCCCATGTAAAGCCGTCCGCCCGTGCCGTATTCCATGGGTATCCTGTCGCGGCTGGCGATCTTCGCGACCACCCGGAAGAAGACCTCCAGTATGCCGCGCACGGAGCGGTCCTCGATGTCCATGGCATTATATGTTTAGCAGCTAAACATTTTGTCAAGCGAAAATGGTACGTTTCCGGATTGTTGCGATTGATCACTGGCAATTCTGATGCGGGCTTTTCGCGGCGGGTCGTGCCGGTTTGATGGACCGCGTGTCACCCATGGTTCTTCGCGACTGCAAGGGCGAACTCCGCCACGTCCTCGACCTGTATCGCGCCCCGCGGGCACACGTTCACGCAGCTGTAACAGCCGGTGCACCGCTCCGGATCTATGGTGAAGATCTCACCGTTCCTCGTGAGGGCCTTCTGTGGACACGTCTCGACGCATCGGTCACAGAATATGCATACGCCGCAGCTCATGCACCGGTCCACCTCCCGCGCCTCACCGCCGAAGTACCCGGTGTTGATCCGCCGGGGCTGCACGGGCCTTGTCTCGGGGAGCGTGAACTCCTCGCCGTTGAGCCACGCGTGCAGCTCCATGGCGGCACGCCTCCCGCCTCCGATGGCGTCGGTCACCAGGCCCGGTTTCACGATGTCGCCGCAGCCGAAGATCGCGGGGTCGGAGCTCTGGAACGACCCGGCCGAAGTGGTGATATACCCCCTGTCGTCGCGAAGGACCGAATCCGGCAGGAATGAGACGTCCGGGACCTCTCCTATGGAGATGATGACGACGTCGGCCTTCAGGTCCGTGCCGTCCTTGAAGTATATGCGCCGCTCGTCCATGCGGTCGACGGTTTTCGGCCACAGAATGTCGGTGCCCAGCTTCCGGGCCGTCTCCAGCTCTTTGCCGAAGGCCAGCGGCTTCTGTATGTCGCAGGCGGTCACTTTTTTCGCGCCAAGCCTCCAGGCCTCGCAGGCGATGTCCATGCCGGCGTTGCCGGCGCCGATGATGACTATTTCCCTGCCGTTGAGGTCCATGGCGCGTCCCTCGTTTATGTCCACGAGGAACGTGAGCCCGGTGAGCATTCGTTCGCCGCCGGGATAGCGTATCGTCCTGGGCACGTGGGCGCCCGTCGCGACCATGACGGCGTCGAAGGTCCGGTGTATCTCTTCAAAAGTGGCGCGGTCCACGCGGCTTCGCAACATGAAGGAGATGGGAAGGGAGCGGATTCGGTTCAGGTCCCTGTCCAGGATCTCGTCGGAGAGCCGCTCCCGCGGGATGGCCTTTCGGAGCTTCCCTCCCAGATCGGCGGTGGCGTCGTAGACCGTCACGCGGTATCCCCTCCGGGACAGCTGCCATGCCGCGGAAAGCCCCGCCGGGCCGGCGCCTATGACGGCAATGGACTGTTCGCGCGCCTCCCCCGCCTGCTGTGGCATGAAATCGGGATAGTATTCCCGGGCGAGTTTCTGTATTTCCAGCGGGCCGTCCACCGGGCCCCGGTTGCAGGCCTGCATGCAGAGGGCCGGGCACACCGTGCCGCACACCGACATCCGGAAGGGGGTGTACTCATCCATGAGGAGCTGGGCCTCGCGCACCTTCCCCTCCTTGATCAGGTTGAAGAAAACGGGCGTGGGAATGCCCGTCGGACAGCCGTGGGTGCACGGGGGGGTGAGATTCAGGTGCTTGGGCGTCCGGGTCTGGATGTTCATGCCCGGCGTGTAGAGCTTTTCAAAAGGCCTGTGACCCTTCCTTGTGATCTTGACGAAGCCGTCAATGAGGTTTCCGGGAAGGTCGATGGAAAACTCCCGGGAGTATTCCCTGAGCACCCCGGCCAGGAATTTTTCGTCCTCCGCGTCCGTCTCAGCGAAGACCGCCCCGATTCCGAGCTGGTAGGGCTCGACCGGGCCCCTGATGTAAATGGCGCCGCCGTGGATGCCGGTTCCCACGCTGTACCCCACCGGGGAGCCGCTCCGGTTTTCCAGGTTAAGAACGACTATCTTGCCGCCGGCCATGTATTCGCCGCAGTAGTCCTTCGCCGTGCCGCCGATTGTCAGCAGGGGGACCTGGTCCATGTATTCCTTCATGTGTATGCCGGCCCGGTATTCCACGTCGCCCTTGATGAAAATCCTGCCCCCCCGCATCGAGTGGCCCGGGATCTCTCCCGCCTTGCCGTGGACAACGATCGTCCCCGCGTTCATCGTGTTGCCCACGCCGTCCTGCGCGTTTCCGAACACCACCACTTCCGGTCCGCTCATGAAGGCGCCCAGGTCCTGGCCGGGCGTGCCGTAGACCATGAGCCGGACGCTGCCGTTTATTCCTCCCCCAATGTACCGCTGGCCGAGCACGTTTTTTATGAGAATTTCCGCGGCGCCTTTCGCGGCATGCTCCCGGATGCGCCGGTTGAGCGCCCTGTAATAAAGTCCCTCCGCGTTCAATGTCACCATGGCAGCGCTTCCCTCATGCTCCCGCGTGTTTCACTCCGAGGACCTGCATTTCCTGCTCGTTCAGGCCCACCGCCCGGAGCCGGTCGCGGTTGCCCCGCAGCGCCTCTATTGTGCTGATGCCCATGGATCCCATGAGCTCCTTCATCTCCTCGGCCCATGCGTGCAAGAGGTTCGTGAGAGCCACTGCGGCATCGTCGACGTCTATCCGCTCGGCCAGGCCGGGCTTGTTCGTGGTGATCCCGTAAGCGCATTTTCCGGTGAAACACCGCTGGCAGACGCCGCATCCCAGCGAGATGAGCACCGGGGTCCCCAGGTACACCGCGTCGGCCCCAAGGCAGATGGCCTTGATCACGTCGGAGGCGCACTGTATGCCGCCGGAAGCCACCAGGCTCACCGTCTGGCGGATGCCTTCCTCCCTGAGGCGCTGGTCCGCCGCCGCGATGGCAAGCTCGATCGGGTTGCCGGTGTTCTGCCTTATCTGGAGCGGGGTGGCGCCGCTGCCTCCCCTGAAACCGTCTATGGCTATGATGTCCGCCCCCGCCCGCGCGATGCCGCTCGCGATGGGCGCGACATTGTGCACCGCGGCGATTTTCACCGAGACGGGAACCTTGTATTCGGTCGCCTCTTTTATGGCGTAGATGAGCTGGCGGAGGTCCTCGATGGAGTAGATGTCGTGGTGGGGGGCCGGGGAGAGGGCGTCACTGCCCAGGGGGATCATGCGCGTCTCCGATATCTGCGGCCCCACCTTCTCGCCGGGCAGGTGGCCGCCTATCCCCGGCTTCGCGCCCTGGCCGACCTTGATCTCCACGGCCGCCGCCGACTTGAGGTAGTCCTCGGAAACGCCGAAGCGCCCCGATGCGACCTGCACGATGGTGTTGGCCCCGTAGCCCCGAAGGGACTTATGAAAGCCCCCTTCACCGGTGTTCCAGAAGGTGCCCGCGCTCAGGGTGGCCCGCGCCTCCGCCTCGTGTACCCTGAGGTTGACCGCCCCGAAGCTCATGGCCCCGAACATGATGGGGACCTCAAGTTTGAGCTGGGGCCCCATCTCTCCGTCGAGCCGGTCCGGCTTCCTGCCCAGGTATGTCCGTATCTCCATGGGTTCGCGGAGCGGGTCGATGGAGGGGTTGGTCACCTGGCAGGCGTCCAGCATCAGGTGGTCGAAGTAGCGCCTCTGGGGGCCCGTGGCCCCGTTCCCCACCAGCAGGATGCCGCCCGCCGAGCCGGCCTGCCGCCAGATGTTGTGCACTGATTCGAAGCCCCAGTAGAAGTGGCTGGTATGCATTGGTTTGTATTCGATATGGATCGCGTTGTGGGGGCACATCTTCACGCACCGCTGGCACGAGCCGCACGAGGTGAGATTTGCCCAGGGCCTGTACTTCACTGTGCCGTCCCGGCTTTTTTCGGGTTTCATGGAGATCTCGCCGAAACTGCACTCCCGGGCGCAGATCGCGCAGCCGTTCATGCAGTCGCAGCGCTCCATGTCGAAGACCGGGCGGAAGGGGGGATTGATTTTCCAGTTGTTCTTCATCCCGGCCCCTGTCCTTCCCTGGCGGAAAGTTCGACTATCACGGGCTCTCCCCCCCGCGGGGACCACAGCTCGTCGACCTCGGGAGAGAGGTACCGTATGCTGCACTCCTCCGATGCGGCGTAGTAGGTGTGCCCGCTCCTGGCGCAGACAACGGGCCGGAGCTTGTTGCGGTCATTGAGTATGATGGCCCCCTTCGAATGGGTCAGCACGATCCCGAACGGCCCGTTCACGACAGCCGGTCCGTAGACCTGCCGGAGCAGCCGCTTGTGCTCGTTCGCGGTCCTGTCTATCTCCTCCCACAGCGACGGGGCCATGACATAGCAGGCGTCGGTGACGGGGAGGAGGTCCCTGCGCGTCAGCTTGTCGTAGATGTAGCTGATCACCTCGGTGTCGGTCTGCAGCATGCAGTAATAGCCGTACATTTCGAGCCAGCGGGCGTTCGTCCCGTAGCTGGTGATTTCACCGTTATGGACGACCGCCTTGTCAAGGATCGTGAAAGGGTGCGCGCCGCCCCACCATCCCGGGGTGTTGGTCGGGAAGCGGTTATGGGCGATCCACATGTAGCCCTCGTAATCCTCGATCCGGAAGTAATCAGCGATGTCCTCGGGGAATCCCACGCCCTTGAACACGCCCATGTCCTTTCCCGAGGAAACCACGAAGGAATCCTCCATCTTGTTGATCGTCATCACGATCTCCACCACGGCGTCTTCCTCGGTTTGGTCCGCCTTTATCTGCTCCTCCAGCGGTTTTAAAAAATAGCGCTTGAAATAGGGCCCGCGCGGGATGCGCTCGTTGGGATATACCGGGATTTCCTCGGACTGGTACACCCGGGCACGGCTCTCGAGATATTCCTCCACCTGCCGGATGACGGGGTTGTGCCGGGTCCCCTCGTACATGACGTGGAAGGCGAATTTGTCCTTCTGCTCCGGATAGATGCCGTAGGCGGCGAACCCGCCGCCGAGGCCGTTGCCCCGCTCACGCTGGATGCGGATGGCCTCCCGTATCGCGCTTCCGTCGATTTTTCTACGGTCCGTGTTTATCACTCCCACGATGCCGCACATATGTCCCCTCTCATCAGCGGCACTTCAATGAACGCCGCCCACCGTTAGTGATAGTAAAGATAGCGGCAAGGGAGGGCCGTTCAAACATAAAAGCGGGGGTGTTTGTTACGGAGAGGTAAATTTTCCCTGGGGCGGAAGGGCGGTCCTCGTCGCCGCAAAGACGCTCGGACGGGTCGCTGACATCATGGAGGATCCGCGGGAGCTGCGGTGTCCCGCGCCGCATTCCTGCTTGACATCACCCGGGATCCGGACCTACAATTTATCCGGCGGGGCGGCGATGTGCAAGCCGTACCGGCCGCGGTGTTCATGCGCGCACCTTCCCGCGTGCAGTTAAAAGCGGTGAGGCGCGGTGTTCGCCGGCTGGAAAGAGCGCGTGCCAGTCGAGCAGGAAAATCAGCGTGAGGTGAAGGAGTTACATGGAATTCAATCTTAACGCGGCATCGCTCATAGGCGAGAAGAGGGCGGTTCCGCTGGAGGCAGGCAGGGTCTATGACGTAATCGTTGTGGGCGGGGGCCCCGCGGCGCTCACCGCCGCGGTCTACTGCTTGCGAAAGGGGGTTTCCACCGGCCTGATCACCATGGATTTCGGCGGGCAGGTGGGTGAGACCGCTTCCGTGGAAAACTACATGGGATTCAAGTACATCGAGGGCGTGGGCCTGGTGGACAAGTTCCGCGAGCAGGTGGACCAGTTCGAGATCGGGATCAGCGACGGGAAAAGGGCGGTGGCGATTGCCGATGGTCCGGTGAAAAAGGTGACTCTTGAGGACGGTTCGCTATTCCAGGCCAAGACCCTCATCATTACGACCGGCAAGAGCTGGAGGCGGCTGGGCGTTCCGGGTGAAAAGGAGCTCACGGGCAGGGGAGTGGCATACTGCGCGATTTGCGACGCCCCGCTTTTCGCCGGGAAGGACGTGATGGTCGTGGGCGGCGGCAATTCGGCCGTCGAGGCCGCAATCGATCTCGCCAGGAGAGCGCGCCATGTCGCCGTTGTCCAGTTCCTGGCGGAGCTGACGGCGGACAGGGTTCTTGTCGATTCTTTTAAAGGCTATTCGAATACCACCGTTTACTACGAGCACGAGGTCACCGAAATCAGGGGAAAGGATGCCGTGGAGGGTGCCGTTATCCGCAGCCGCACGAGCGGCGAGCAAAGGGACCTGCCGGTCAAGGGCGTGTTCATCGAGATCGGGTTGATACCGAACACGGACCTGGTGAAGGGGCTGCTGGACCTCAACGAGTCCGGCGAGATAGTGGTGGACTCTGCCTGCCGGACGAGCAGGCCCGGCATATTCGCGGCGGGAGACGTGACCTCGGTGCCGTTCAAGCAGATAATCATAGCGGCGGGCGAAGGCGCCAAGGCGGCTCTCGCGGCCTGCGAATTCGTCCTGCGCGAATCACGATAAGCTAAGGGAGGGTGGCAATGCCGCTTTTTGATGACAAGGTCAAAAAACAGCTCGCCGATATTTTGGCGAAGCTCAAGGAGAGGGTAAATCTGCTGTATTTCACACAGGAGATGGAGTGCGGCGCGTGCAGGGACACGCACGGCTTCTTACAGGAGTTCACGGAACTCTCCGACAAGCTCGGCCTGTCGGTCTTCGACTTCGTGAAAGACCGCGAGAAGGCGGATTACTACAAGGTCGACAAGGTGCCCGCCATTGTCGTTCTCGACCGGGAAAACAACGACACCCGCATGAAGTTCTACGGGCTCCCGGGGGGATACGAGATCAATTCGTTCATCGAGGGCGTTTTCGATGCCTCGGCGGGCGGGCCAGCCGCTCGCGCCGGCCCTGAGCCAGAGAATCTCAAACATCAAAAAGGACGTGCACATCCAGGTCTTTGTCTCACTCAGTTGACCATACTGTCCCGGTGCCGTGAGCACCGCCCACAGGCTCGCGTTGGAGAGCACGTCGGTCAGGGCAGACATGGTTGAGAGCGCGACCTTTCCTCATCTGTCCGTGCGCTACAACGTTTCCTCGGTGCCGAAAACCGTCATCAACCACAAGCACGAGGTGGTCGGTGCGGTGCCCATGGAGAAATTGCTGGACGTGATCGAGAAGATGGAGTGAGAATGTGCCGCGAGAGGGATTTGAACCCTCACAGGCGTTCGCCCACCAGACCCTGAACCTGGCGCGTCTACCAATTCCGCCATCGCGGCACGTGAGGCTTCCTAGATAAAGAATACGGGGTATTTGTCAAATATAATTTGCGCTACACGAGCTCGTTGCCAATCATCTCTTCCAGGCTGTCGCGGCGCCGAATGAGGCGGTGTTTTCCCTCGGCGGTAATGAGCACCTCGGCGGGGAGGCGCCTGCTGTTGTAGCGGGAGGCCATGGACATTCCGTAAGCGCCGGCGGACATGACGGCCAGGCGGTCTCCCTCGAAACACAGGCCCATTTCGCGGTCCTTGGCGAAGAAGTCCCCGGACTCGCAGACCGGGCCCACGACGTCCACCGTCTCGCTGCCGTCCCTCTTCTCGCAGTTAAGGATCTCCTGGTAGGCGCCGTAGAGGGAAGGGCGTATGAGGTCGTTCATGGCCCCGTCGGTGACCACGAAGGTCTTATCGCCGCCCCTCTTCTTGTACAGGACCGTGACCAGGAGGACGCCGTTGTTCCCGCTCAGGTAACGGCCGGGCTCGACGATGAGCGTAAGGCCCATGGGGGACACGCGGCCGGAGATCTCCTCGGCAAACCGCTCGATGGGGAAAAATTCTTCGTCCCTGTAACGGATCCCGAACCCGCCGCCCAGGTTTAAATACCCGATATCCGCGAAACCCAGGCCCCACAGCCGTTTCGTGATCTCGATGAGCTTCTCCGCCGCGGCGACAAAGGGCCCCTCCGAAACTATCTGGGAGCCGATATGGCAGTGAACGCCGCTCAGGCGTATTCCCTTCAGTCCCTTGAGGAAGTCCGTGTGCTCCCAGATGGAATCGAGGGGGATGCCGAACTTGTTCTCGCGCTTCCCCGTCGTGATATAGTGATGGGTATCGGCGTCCACGTCGGGGTTGACGCGGAGCGCGATGCGGGAGACGCGCTTCCTTGACAGGGAGAGGGCGTTAATTACCTCGGCCTCCCGGAAGGATTCGCAGTTGAACATCAGTATGTCGTTGTCGATCGCGCCGGCGATCTCCTCTTCGCTCTTCCCGACCCCGGCGAACACGATCCTTGACGGCTCGACCCCGGCCTTCATCGCCCGGTAGATCTCGCCGCCGGATACCACGTCCATGCCCGCGCCGAGACCGCCCATGAGGCGCAGGATGTGAATATTTGAGTTCGATTTCACCGAATAGCAGACGAGATGCTTCACGCCCCCCAGGGCCGCCTCCAGCCCGAGGTAGCGCTCGGTAAAACCGCGCCCGGTGTAGACGTAGAGCGGGGTGCCGTACTCGTCGGCCAGTCCCTTGAGCGGCAACCCCTCGCAGCAGAGCTCGGCGCCGCTGTAGGAAAAGTACTCGGTGTGGCTGTTCATGAACCGTGTTTCCCGATCGACAGGATCCGCAGTTTCTGCACCTCGTCACCGAATCTCATGTCGATTATATCGCCTGTTTTCCTGCCGAGCAGCGCCCTAGCAATGGGCGAACGGTAGGAGAGTATTCTCTTCTCGTAGTCCGCGTCCCAGGGCCCGAGAATCGTGTAGCTGTTTTTCTCGCCTGATTTCACGTCCTCCACCGACACGCGGGTGCCGATGTTGACGCTTTCGATGGGGACCTTTTCCAGGTCCAGCACCTCGGCTTTCTTGATCTCGCCCTCCAGCTTGTTGATGGCCATCTTGAGGATGACCTGCTTCTCCATGAGCGTGTTGTATTCCACGTTCTCCCTGATGTCCCCGGACACGTCCGAGACCTTCGCCAGTTCCCTGGTGAGGTTCGCCATCTCCACGTTCACCATCCGGTTGAGCATGCCCACTGTCTTGTCGTACCCCTCCCTGGAGACGAACATCTTCTCCACGTCCAGCACCCACTCCTCGCTGGCTTCAACGGCCTGGGCCGAGGCCGCCGTCTTGAAGTCGGGGTACTTTGCCTTGATGGCCGAAAGGAATTTTTCCCGCTGGGAATCCTCCGCGTAAGGCACGCTGCCCAATATGTCGTAGAGCTTGCCGAGAAACGGCTGGGAGCCGGACTGGGCGATGTCCTTTATGACCGCGCCCTCGTTGTCGAAAAGGAAGTCCAGCGCCATGTTTTTAAGGCGGCTGCCCTTGCTCTCGATCTTTTTCAGCTCGTTCATGAGCCTGAAGAGGGTGAGGACGAGCCCTTCCCGGGGATAGTCCAGCCATTCGTAGTCCCATGCCCGCGTGAGCAGGTTGCGCGTTACCCAGAGGAAGATCTCCGGGTACTGCTTGGCGCCGGTTATGGCCCTGTCGATGAAGCCGTTGATGATGTTGTAGGCGTGCGCGCGGATCAGGTTGTTGATGATGTATTTATGGATCCTGACGGGCGTCTCGAAAAGGATCTCGGCAACCACCGACGGCCAGTCCTCCCGGGCCTCCTCGATGAGGTTCACCAGGTCTTTCTTGTAGTCGTAGGAGGTTATTTTCGGCGATATCAGCGGAAGCTCGTTGGTCTCCTTTATGAATTCCAGGATCTTGCTCCTGATGGTGTCGAGCTTGAGCTTCTTGGGGTCCACGAACTTGGTCACGCCCCGGAGGATGAAGTAGGAGAGGATCTGCTTCGTGGGAGAGCCCTCCTTTGACTGCCTGGTGAAGTAATCGACGAAATACCCGGCCATGGCGGTCCCCTCGTCGGGCTCCACGTTGTTCACGAACTCCAGCGCCACGTTCATCCGCTCGCTGAAGGACGGGGCGTTGGTGAAGTGATCCAGGAGCTCCTCCGCGAAGGTGATGGGCTTGTCACGCATGATAATGACATCCTTCTTCTTGTTGGATACGCCGAAACGCGGATCTTTCCTGATGTCGGTGCGCATCCTGTTCCACCACTTCGACCAGTTTTTGGCGTCGACGAAGTTCGGCACGAGCTCTTTCTTGGCGTCTCCGACCGAGATCTCGCCGTTGTAGGACTTGATGAGGATTTCGAAAAACTGTATGAAGTCCTCCTTGAAGATGGACCTGAGCGTGTCGGGGTCTTCGTAGTCCATGACGTACAGGTGCTCGTGCTTTATCGGCATGAGAGACTGCAGGGCCATCTGTATCGACATCTTGTGTTCGTTCTTGTCCCTGAAATTTATGACCAGGGAGTCGCTGTCTATGTCGATTATCTTCCCGACGCCCCACGATCGGTGGAAGGCGTAGTTCCCCTTGTCGAAAACGATATTTTTCTCGAAACTATCAATGGCGTGCCTCACCGGGGACTTCAGGTTGTTGAGTTTCGAGAGCTTCAGGAACTGCTGGTACTGGGAGTGGTTCCCGAACTTCTTTTCATAGAACTTGATGAGTTCCCGGCGGGCGCTGTTGTCCTCGGGGGTGTAATCCAGGATCTTCTTGAGTATCTCAATGGACTGATCGGGGTTTTCCTCGTCCCTGTATTTGTGGAGGAGAGATTTCAACAGGCCGGCGGCGAGGTCCCGCTGTTTCGCTTCAACGAGCATGCGCTCGATGCGCACGAAGAACTGGATGTCCTCCCATGAGACCGACACCAGCTTGTTCCAGAGGTCGGTGATCTCGTCGTACTCGCCGTTCTTTATAAAGCCCTCGATGGACAGCTTCATGTATTGGATGCTTTTCTCGGGATCGTCATCGATAATGGCGAAGGCGAGCTTTTTGGCCACTTCGGCGTCGAAGCGGTCGATCTTGAGGAGGTTTTCCCACACCGGGATGGCCTCCTTGTTCCTGCCGAGCCTTTCGAGGCCGGTGGCCAGGGCCTTGAGGGCTATCCTGTTCTCGCCGTACTCGAGGATCTTTTCGGCTATTCGTTCCACCACGGCCCATTTGTGATAGTCGAGAAAGAGGTCTATCAGCCGCCTGAGCTGAAACTTGTCCTCCATCCGGTCAAGCTGATACCCTATGAGCCCTATGAGGTATGCCGCGGTGATGGAGTCGGGGTGCTCGTTCAGGTGGCTTTTGCAGACCGCCAGAGCCTCCTGAAAGATGTCCTCTCCCAGCAGGTTGTTGAACAGGTCATCCAGTATTTTAAACTTTGAAATACCTACGTCCTTGGGTTCAATCCTGCCCCAGAGCTCCTCTTTGAAGAGGGAGTTCATTTTTTCCAGCAGTTTCTCGTTTTCCATGCCATTATCCCGGTAAATATTAGTCGCTTCATCCCTGGAAGAAGAAAGCGCTACCCGTTAAGCGGGTTTCCATGAAATCTAGGGAGAATCCTCGGTACCGCCGCTCACCCGGAATCCGTCTCCGGCGGCCGGCGCGGCGCTCTCCTGTCACAGCATAAAGGCGTCCGGCTCCTGCGATGGTCCCGGTTGCCGGCTCTTCCCGATGTGCAAGCTGTCCCGGACGCTTTCATGCATGACCTCGAGCGGCCCGCTGAGGCGCCCACCATGGCGTCCCCCGTCCTCCGGGATGCGCCGTAATTTCATAGTGCGAAAATCGCATCCTCCTGAAAAACCTTGCCCAGCGTTTCAGGTCGCTCAACACGCCGCAATAAAGGTTTTAAGGGAGGATTGGTTTACTTCCAGGCAAACAACGGCAATTACGGCAAGGATATCCCCGTGTAAACACCGCGGACGTCCCCTTCGCTGCAACCGGGCACCTTTATATACAAAGATAGACAGGGCGGAGGTTTTTTGCAAGCATTTTATTGACCACCGTGGGTTCACACAGGCGGCCGGGAGGGATGGGTGTATGAACAAAAACACCCGCCGGTTCGCGTCCGGCGGGTGTTTTTATCATGGTTTTTGCAGCGGCGTCGCGGGCGTTACTTTGTGGTGGAATCTGATTTTTTACCGCTTCCACCCTCGAAGGCCTTGTGTAAATTCTGTCCATCGAAGTTCACTTCGAAAACATCGGTGAGCACTTTGAGCTGGTCGAAAAACAAATAGATGTCCTCCGTGCCTGCGTTGGGATTGGCGCGTATGACGAACCGCACGATCTTGGTGACCCTTGTCTGTGGATAGGACTGGATCTCCTGGGGGATGTTGGCGGGAACGGCCACGCGCACGGGCCGCCAGCCCACGAAATTTATTGAACCCATTTTCAGGATGTGCACGTCCCCCTTGTAGTCCTTCAGCCAGCATTCCATGGTATAGTCGTTGCCGCGGCCGTGGACCCACACTGACACGCCCTTTGTCCTTCCCGGAAGCTGGATGGCCCGCTCCTGGATGTCGGTACCCGTCCTCGGATCATGCGTAAGCACCTGCCTGGTGGGCTCGTCCCATTGCACCTCGGGGGGCGGGAGCAGGTGAACGGAGTTGTAGCCGGGGTACTTGAACCTGAAATGAAGCCCCAGGCACCGGCTCTTGTCCATGCCTTTCTTGTCGGCGCTCCACTTTTCGGGTATGAGGTCGGAAGGGCCCGAATCCACGTATTTCAATTCCAGCGAGGGAACGGGATTCTTCTTCGCGTCGGCGTTCTTCTTGGGGACCGTCTCGAGCGCCCAGTCCGCCTGTTTTTCGAAGTCCTCGACGACCAGGGCCTTCAGCTCGTCCTCGCTGTAGTCGGCGGGTACGTTGGTGTTAAGCCGTGAAACGGCGCTGTCCGGAGCGAGGATTCCGCTCATGATGACCGCGAGGCTGCAGATCAGGACCGGTAAAAAGCTGTTATATTTAATATTCATTCATGGCCTCCAATTCCGTTGTACCTTCGATTTTTACCAGGTATCCTTTATGTAGACATCACCGGTGAACTCGGAGAGATCGGTGATGACCCTGAAGTTGTCAAGGTAGAAATAGAATGTCCCCGGAGTCTCGAAGAGGTCGCTCTCCACGAAGAACGAAACGAAATGCAGGTTTTTGTCCAGCATGGCGTAAGCGGCGGATTGCGGCAGCCAGCCGGGAACTACCACGGACATCTCCTTCCAGCCCCAGAAATCGAGCCTGCCGACCTTGATCTTGTAGAGGTCGCCCCGGTAATCCCGCAGTTTCACGTACAGCGTGTGGCGGAATTTCCTGCCCAGCGCCCAGACCTTTATCTCCTTTGCCTTGCCGCGTATGATGTACTCGTTGGGGGGGAACACCTCCACGCGGTCGAAACCCCTGTCGATAAAATAGCCTTTCACGCCCAGGACGAATTCACTCTTGTGGGAAAGGCCGTTCTCGTCCGAGATCTCGTTGGGATATTCGACGGGATTTCCGTTGTCGTCCACCGGCCGGGGCTTGCCCGGGATCTTTCTTATCTTGGTGTCGCCCAGGGGGCAGGTTGATGTCGCCCTCCAGTCCTCCGAGGCCTCGAAATCATTCAGCCAGTCCTCCACAAGTCCGGTTGGCAGCTTTTTCTCCGCCGGGGCGGCGGATTTTGGCTTTTCCTGCGCCTGAACAAGTATATTTCCGTTGCCGACCAGGAGACACACAAATCCTATGAGAAATGCCAATATGAGTGACCTGACCCCCCTGTTCATTTTTAACTCCTTTTAAAAATGAGATTATTGACTACCATTCCATTCCAGTTTGTTTCCGCGTCGGGGGTGCTCCTCCTGCGTGGAAATGGAAAGGAACACCATTATGCATACCATGCACCCTGCCTAAAAGAAGCACATCCGCATACGAACTTTACTTATAGTATAATCGGAACAATGAGCATAGAAATTTAACAGATATATAGGGAACACCGCCCTCGCCGGGGTTTTTATATGCCTCCCCGCCGCCCGGGACGTCTTTATCCTGGTGAAATGTGACACTTTGTCAAGAAATAAATAAAAAAAGGGCCTCCGGCCGCAGGCCCCGCGCCGGTCGCTCGGCCCGGCGGCTATATCTGAATGCGCACGCCGGTCTGCGCGGTCACGTCGCTCAGGTTGTAGAGGTTCACCATGGTCTCAGCCGTGAGTTTCAGGACATAGAGGTTTATCTCGAGCCCGAATATATAGGCGGGGATGCCGTAATACGGAGTGTACCGGTTCTCCGACGTGAACACGATGGTGCCTACCTGGTCGTCGCCCGTCGTTAAATTATACGCGGGGTCGTCGGTAGAGAGGTCGCCCTCGGCGTCAGCCCGGATCTTGGTGTACCCCAGGTTGCCCGACAGGCCGAAACCGGTATACACGCTGAACAGGTATATGATGTCGAAATAGACCAGCGCCTGCGCGTTAATTGAGAAGATGCTGTAAAGGGCGCTGGCTTCATAGTCCCCGGAGAAGTCGAGAGGGACGGGCGTTGGTCCAGTCCCGTAATCGACCTCGACGCCATTGTACTTGGCGTCGTACGACCCTTTGACGCTCACGTCCCCGTACATGAAGTCGGCGCCCAGCGACACCGTGACGCCGCCGAAGTTGAAGATGAACGGGATGAGGATCGCCGGTTTGACGACGTTGTAGCGGAGCTTCCCTCCTATCGAGAGGAGCTTGTAGTCCGTCAGGGTGGCCAGTTCCGATTCCAGGTGGGGATCGACGGCGGCACTGCTCAAGGAAAAATATTTCCCCAGCACGTCAATGCGGTCGGTGAGCCCCATGCCGAAGTGAAGGACCGGGCTCGGAATGATGCCCGGGATGCTGCCGTTCTCGTGGGCCGGGTCATTCTCGTCGAAGTAAGCCATGTTGGTCATGCCGGCGCCCATGGCGACACCCAGCTGAAAGCCTTCGATATGGGCCTTTCCGACCGGGTAGCCGAGGATGTTTGCAAGGGCGACTGAGTTGGCGATGTATGGTCCGTTCAGGTCGGAGATGGCCTGCACCTCGTCGGTAAGGCCCGGGATATCCGGGATGGTGACCCCGGGGACGGTGGAGGTCACGGTGAGATCGGTCTTGGCCGCGAGGTCCCCTCCCGGCGCGAGGAGCGCGACGGCCAGGACGAACGCCGCGGTCTTGGTTGTTTTTGCCATTACACCCGTGTCCCCGATGCCTGAGTATGCGCGTCCAGCTAGCCCCGGAGGGTACGGGCCCTGTTGTTTCTTGTCAACGGGAAATTGAGGGCCGGCCGGAGCCGGGTTTGTGAATTCACATGTCTTTGATTCTCCGGGGAGGATTTTATGTTGAAAATTAACCTCTTTTCAGACAGCCTGACGCCAAAGGGGTGACAAACCGGGGGAAAAGAGGTATATTGTAACACTGGAAGGGTCACGGAGAAGTTTGCAAGGATATAACCAGGGACACGGGAAAGAATAATGTCAAAGCCGATGCAAGAACAGAACAAGGACTGGGAGGAGCTCCTCCAAAAGGAGTTTCCCGAGGAGCAGAACCAGAACACCGAAACCGTCGGATCGCAATCGGGGGTGCATGCCCGCCGCTCCGATATCAACTTTGATGTCAGGCCGGAGGAACTGGAAAGCTTCCTGAACAAGTACGTGGTGGGCCAGGAAGGAGCGGTGGAGGTGATCGCCACGAAGGTGTGCACCCATTTCAACCGCATGAAACTTGAGAAGAGCATCCCCGAGGACGAGAGGATCATCGGGAACATCAAGAGCAACATGCTGCTCATAGGCCCCACGGGCGTGGGGAAGACCTACATAATCAAGCTCATCGCCCAGAAGATAGGCGTGCCTTTTGTCAAGGCCGACGCCACCAAGTTCAGCGAGACCGGGTACGTGGGCGGGGACGTCGAGGACCTGGTGCGCGAGCTGGTGCACGAGGCGAACGGCGACCTGTCCAGGGCGGAGTACGGCATCATATACCTCGACGAGATCGACAAGATCGCCTCGTCGGGCAACTTCTACGGCCCTGACGTTTCGCGCAGCGGCGTGCAGCGCAATTTACTGAAGCTCATGGAGGAGTCCGACGTCGACCTGAAGACCCCCCACGACCTGGCATCGCAGGTGGAAGCGGCGATGGAGGCGCAGCGGACCGGCAAGGTCACCCGGAAGAAGATCAACACCCGGAACATCCTCTTCATCGTGTCGGGGGCGTTCAACAGCCTCACCGACATCATCAGGAAGCGCATGAACCTGCAATCCATAGGGTTCGAGCAGTCGGCGGCCCACCGGCAGGAGACCCAGGACCTCCTGAAGAAGGTGAAGACCGAGGACCTCATCCAGTTCGGTTTCGAATCGGAATTCGTCGGCCGGCTCCCCGTCACCGTGGTGCTCAACGAAATGACCGAGGACGGGCTCTACAGGATACTCAAGAACAAGTACAGCACGGTGGTGCTGGGAAAGAAGATGGATTTCAGGGCGTATGGCATCGAGGTCGATTTCGCCGACGACGCGCTCAGGATTCTCGCGGGCCGGGCAAGCCGGGAGAAGACGGGCGCCCGCGGCCTGCTCAGCGTGTTCGAAAAGACGCTCATCAAGTTCGAAAAGACGCTCCCCTCAACGGAGATAAAGCAGCTGCTGGTCGACATGGAGGTGGTGGAGCACCCCGAAGAGGCGCTCAGGAAGATGCTGCTGTCCGACAGCATCAAGAGTTACCAGAAGAACTTCCTCCTGAAACACGGCATCTACCTGGACTTCGAGAAGGAAGCCGTGGAGAGGATCCAGGAGATGGCGGCAGCCAACCGCAAGAGCATCAAGCAGCTCTGCGAGGACATGTTCCACGATTACCCGTATGGGATACGGCTGGTGGGCCTGGACAATTTCAAGATCACCAGGGAGGCCGTCGAAAAACCGGCGCTGTTTCTGAACGACTTCGTGAGGGACAACTATAAGAAGACATGACCGGGGGTAGCCGTCCCCTCCTCAGTCGATACGGCGGAAGCTTGTGCGGTACAATTCCGTAAGGTCCACGTACTTCTGCTTGAAGAAGCTCCATGCCTCCCGGTGCTGCTCCTGCACGTCGCCGATCTCCTTTGCCGGGACCCCGGCGTAGATCTTGCCGTCGGGGACAGTCTTCCGGTTCACCACCAGGGCGTGCTCGCCCACAAAGGCCCATCTTCCCACCACGGCGTAGTCGCTCACCGTGGCCTTCATGCCGATCACGGCAAAATCGCTGATGGTGCAATTGTGCACCATCGCCATGTGGCCCAGCGTGACCCTGGTGCCTATCTCGGTCTTCTCGTCGGGACGGGCGTGGATGGTCACTCCCTCCTCGACCGCGGTCTCGTCGCCGATCGTCACCGTTCCGTAATCGCCGCGGATGATGGCGCCGAAGCCCACGTAGCACCGGCTCCCTATCCGCACGTCTCCTATGATCTCGGCCGAGGGGGCTATCCACGTGCCTTCCCCGATCGTGGGCGTCCGGCCGTTTATTTCATACAGGGGCATGGTTACCTCCGGAGCATGATGGATTGCCGGTCCACTCTGCGCCCCCGGCCTGCCGGGATCAAGTCTTTTCACGGCGCCGAAAGTCAATTCCACCGCCTGCTTAATGCTGTATAACGGGTAAAACCGTTATATGCCGGAAAATCCCTTGAAAAAAAACACGCACAACTCATAATGAATGCAAAATGGTAAAAGGGGTCTGTAATGGCGATAGACACGCACTCACAGCTGTGGACGAAGGAAGCCATCGAGAGCTTTCCAAGGGAAATGGCGGAAGGATATAAAAACATGTTCAAGGACATAGGCTTCCCCAAAATGGAGGACGCCATCAAGGACATGGACGACGCCGGCGTGGAGCAGTCCGTGGTCGTGGCGGTGGACGCCGAGACCACGTTTAACTACAAGGTCTCGAACGACCTGGTGGCGGATTCGGTGAAGAAATTCCCCGGCCGGCTCATCGGCTTCGCGAGCATAGACCCGAACAAGGGGGTGCTCGGAGTGGACGAGCTCTCCCGGGCGGTGAAGGGGCTGGGCCTGAGGGGGTTGAAGATACTCCCTCACCTGGTCAAGATGAGCGCCGACGACCCGCGCATGTACCCGCTCTACGAGACGGCGCAGGACCTGGGGATCCCGGTGCTCTTCCACATGGGGACGCAGTTCCACGCCGGTACGAAGCTGAAGTACTGCCGTCCGCTCGCGGTCGATGAGGTGGCCGTGGATTTTCCCCGGCTCAAGCTCGTCATCGCGCACTTCGGCTTCCCGTGGTTTTACGAGACGATCGCCGTGGTCCAGCGCAATCCGAACGTGTTTTTCAACATCGCCGGCTGGGCGCCTCGCCACATACACCCGGACGTGATCCGCTACATGAGCGGGCCGCTCAAGGGCAGGGCGCTCTTCGGCAGCGACTACCCGCTCATAACGCGGGTGCGGATCGTGAAGGAGCTCAGGGAGCTCAATATCGCTCCCGACGTCCTCAGGCTGCTCATGGAAGAAAACCCGAAGAGGCTCCTCGGGATCGGGTAGACGCGGCCGCCGCGTTTCAACAAAGGGGAGAGGGGGATGACATGCATGAATTGAAATTCGACCCGAAGCTCTGCGAACAATGCGCCACCATCGACTGCGTCATGAACTGCCAGTTCATCGACATGGATCTCGGGAGGGCGCGGGAGGAGCGGCTGAAGATCGCGCGCGGGGAGGACTCCTCCATCCTGCGCGACTGCGTGACCTGTTATGCCTGCGAGGAGTACTGCCCTCACGGGAACCACGCCTTTTACCGCATCGTGGACATGCAGGAAAAGCTGGGCATAGACCCGGTGCCGAGGCCCATCACGAAATCGCAGGTGACCGCAATGGCGCCCTCGGGGAAAATCAAGTACAAGGAAGGAAGCGGGCCGCTCATCAACCTCTGCTATTTCCCCATGCTCACCGGGCTCATCCGGGGGAAGCTCTTCAGGGACGCCGCCTATTTCACCGGCAGCGACTACATGTGCCAGGTCATGTTCCTCCATTTTGCGCGGCAGTCGGTCATACAGCAGAGGGTGCCGGAGCTCCTCGAGCGGATCAGCACGCAGTACGTCAAAAAGCGGAAAAACCCCGAGGTTGTCTGCTACCATGACGAGTGCTACGGCACCTTCACCTCGTGGGCGCCGGCCTTCGGCTTAACCGTTCCCTTCACCCCGGTGCACCTGTTTGATTACCTGCATAAAAAACTCCTGGAGCACAAATCCGACATCACAAAGCTCAACATAAAGGCCGCCTACCAGCGCAACTGCTCGAGCCGCCTCATCCCCGAGACCGACGCTCTCGTCGACAGGATCTTCGACCTGATCGGCGTGGAGCGCGTGGAGAGGGTCTATGACCGGGCCAACGGCATGTGCTGCGGCGGCGTCATGGAGGCCCAGCAGCGCTTCGACCTCGCCGAGGAGGTGCAGGTGAAGAACGTGGACGACATGAAAGAGTCCGGGGCGAGCCACGCGGTATTCAATTGCCCCTTCTGCTTCTTTACCCTCTCGGGACGCGTCGGGGAAAAGGGCATGACGCCGGTACTCATGTCCGAGCTGTGCCTCAAGGCCGTAGGGGAATGAAAGGGTGGGGGTGACGCCATGAAAGACATGCTTGAAAAGCTCGCGGAAATAGTCGGGAAGCGGAACGTGTCCTCGTCCGATACGGAAAAATACATCTATGCGAGGGACCAGGGACTGCAGAAGTCGCACGAACCGGACTGCGTGGCGCTGCCGGGGTCGGCCGAGGAGGTGCGGAAGATCCTTCTCATGGCGAACGCAGAAAAGATACCCGTGGTGCCCATGGGCGGAGGCCTTGTCCTTTCGGGACTCTCCATTCCCCAGAGGGGCGGGATCGTCCTCGACATGAAGCGGATGAACCGCATCATCGAGGTGAACGAATCGAGCCGCTACGCCGTCGTGGAGGCGGGCACCTCGCAGGGGATGCTCGACGCGTACCTGCGCAAGCGCCACCCGAAGCTCAAGCACTCCCTGCCGGACGCGCCGCCCGTCGCCACCATCGCCGGCAACGTCGCCATCCACGGTTCAGGGCACCTCTCCCAGAGCGAGGGCGGGTTCCACTCCGAAATGGTGACGGGTCTGGAGGTGGTGCTTCCGACGGGCGAGATAGTGAAGCTCGGGTCGTGCTCCACGGTACCGTACTGGTTTTCGCGCGCTCCCCTTCCCGACCTCGCGGGGCTTTTCCTGGGATGGAACGGCACCACCGGCGTCATCACCAAGGTGGGCCTAAAGCTCTACCCCAGGCCCCTGCTCGCCGACGCGGTGATATTCATGACAGAGGACGTGAGCACCGTGCCGGACGTGGTGCACCGGGTGACGGGGACCGGGCAGGCAGAGGACGTGGCGGTGATGATGGCCCCGAAACCGGAGATGTTCAACGGCCTGCAGCTGACCCTCATCAACCTCACCGCAAACTCGAAGGATGAAATGGAATTCAAGAAGCGCGTGATCCGGGACGAGCTCAGGAGCTACTGGGAGAGCAGGGAAGCGGGCTTCGCGCCCCTCCCGCCGAACATGAAGGGAAAGCTCCTTGAGCAGCCGCAGAAGAACCTTACCGCGTTCGCGGACGTGGCGAAGGGAGGCGGTTTCGAGTACGTGGGGGGGATCATGCCGCTTTCGAAACTGCCCGAGGCGGTGAAGGCCGGGCTGTCGATCGCGAAGGAGAACGGCATCACTTACAGCCTGGGCGCGCGGGTGATAGGGAGGGGGCACTGCATCATGTTCTTCTTCGCTTATCCGTTCAACCGCGCGGACGAAGACTCGATGAGGCGCGCGGCGAAATCGCTCGAAGACGCGAATCACGCCATGCTCGCGATGGGAGGCATACCCTGGAAGGCGGAGGCGCCGGCGCAGGAGCTCATCCTCGAGCAGATGGACCCAGCGACCCGCGCCTTCATGAAAAAGATCAAGAAGACCCTCGATCCGAACGGCATCATGAATCCGGGGAACTGGGAGGTGGCCTGATGGAATACGCGGACATGCTTCACCGGTGCTTCCGGTGCGGGTGGTGCAAGCTGCCCGTGAACTTCAGCGACATCAACTGCCCCACCTACCTCAACAACCGTTTCGAGAGCTTCATGGCGGGCGGGCGGCTCTGGCTGCTGCGCGCGTGGCTCAACAAGGAGATCAAGACCAGCGACCGCTTCCTGGAGGTCATGTACTCCTGCGCCACGTGCAAAAACTGCGTGGAGTCCTGCGGTATCCCGGGGATAAAGGACCTCATCGTGGACATGATAATCGAAGGCAGGGAGGAGGTGGTGAACCGCGGGGTGATCCCGCCGGCCGTGAAGGACTACTTCCAGAACGTGTACAACTGGGGAAATCCCTATAAAAAGCAGAAGGGCGAGCGGGGGCGGTGGGCCGACGGCCTGGGTGTCCCGGGCTACGACGGGCAGGAGCATCTTTTCTACGCGGGCGACGAGGGGTCCTTCGACGAGGCCGGGATCAAGATGGCGCGCTCGGTCGCCGGGCTGCTGCTGAAGGCCGGGATCTCCTTCGGCATCCTCGGCGAGGAGGAGACCTGCGACGGGAACGAGGTCAACGTTCTCGGCGAGCGCGGGCTGTTCCAGCACCTGGCGGAGGGGAACATCGCTGCCTTCCAAAGGCGCGGCGTGAAGAGCGTCATCACCCTGTCCCCGCACTCCTTTAACGCGATGAAGAACCTTTACCCTAAGTACAACGGGCGCTTCGCCGTGCAGCACTACACGCAGGTCCTGGCCGGCGTCGCGAAGAAGCTCCCGCTCGGAAAATTCTCCCCCGTGGTGACATACCATGACCCCTGCTACCTGGGACGGTGGAACAACGAGTACTGGGCCTCGCGCGTGGCGCTCAGGGCCATACCGGACGCGCGCGTGGTTGAAATGGACCGCTCGATGGGGAACGCCCTCTGCTGCGGCGGCGGGGGCGGGAACTTCTATACCGACATGGCCGGCTCGGGCGAAATGAGCGCGGGCCGCGCGCGCGTGCGCGAGGCGCTCGGCACGGGCGCCGGGGTGCTCGCGGTGGCCTGCCCCATCTGCTTCAAGATGCTGGATGACGCCGTCAGGGACGAAGGGGCGGAGGGGAAGATTCGCGTCATGGACGTGTCCCAGGTCCTCTCCGAGGCCATGGGCTGAAGGCAGCGGCGCCCTTTTCAGGTCCGCAGGCCCAGAGCGTCTAAAACCCGTTTCACGGCCTGTGACTTGTTGAGGCTGTAGAAGTGAAATCCAGGCACGCCCCATGAGCGCAGCTCCGCGCACTGGGCGATGGAGTACTCGACGCCCGCTTCGCAGAGGGCGTCGTCGGTCCCGCAGGCCTGGAGGCGCTTCATAAGAGGGGCGGGGATTTTGGCGCCGCACATCCGGGTGATTCGGTCTATCTGCGAGAGGCTGGTGATCGGCATTATGCCTGGGATCACCGGGACGGCGATGCCCATGCGTCGCACGCGGTCCATGAAGCGGTAGAAGTCCTCGTTGTCGTAAAAGAGCTGTGTTATTATGAAGTCCGCGCCGGCATCGACCTTGCGCTTGAGATTCAACAGGTCGGTTTCCAGGTCCGGCGCCTCCAGGTGCTTCTCCGGGTACCCCGCCACGCCGATGGTGAATCCCTCGATGCTCTTCCGGATATAATCGACCAGCTCGTTCGCGTGGGCGAATCCGTCGGGCGGAGGCTCGAACCGCTCCATTCCCTGGGGCGGGTCGCCACGGAGCGCCAGTATGTTCTCGATCCCGCTTTCCTTCACGCGGTCCAGGAAACGCCGTATCCGTTCCCTGCCGGCCCCCACGCAGGTGAAATGCACCATCGGGAGTATGCCCATGCGGTCCCGGAGCTCCAGGGCCAGCTCCAGGGTCCTCTCCTGGGTGGAGCCGCCGGCCCCGTAGGTGACGGAGATATACTGCGGCTGGTATCCCGAGAGGTCCCGCAGCGCCTGGGCGAGGTTCGCCTCTCCCTGCGGCGTTTTCGGGGGAAAGATCTCGAAGGAGACGGTAAAGGTGCTGGCGTAGAGTTCGTTGATCCTCATGTCAGGCAGCCTGTGGAATAATGGTCCGTTTGAGCGCGCGAGCCGGGCGGGACCATGCCTATTCCGCGTGTCATTTGTTCTCTTCCTTCATTATATACCGGAACACGCAATGGTCGGTACCCGCGGCATGCCTGTCCTTGAGGACGAGCTTCACGTCGGGATTATACCCTCCCAGAATCGCGTAATCGGCGTACTTGCAGTATATCTTCGCGTAATCCCCCAGCCCCCACTTCTGGGCGGAGTGAAAAAAGGTGCAGGCACCCACCCGCGCTTCGAGGTCTCCCCCGGGGAAAGATGGTTTTACGCTGAAATTGGCGGGCGAGATGTCGGTGTATATTATCCAGTTGCGCAGGGACAACGGTTTCCCGTCCGCTTTGACCGCGCCGGCGATGCGGCTGCCGCGCTCACGGCCGAATTCCTCGACCGCCTTTTTCAGGAGTTTCTCCCCTTCTTCCGGGCCAAGGCGCTCGATGATGTTTTTCGCCATGACGGCGAAGAGCTGGCCGGCCAGGCCGAAGCCGGAGGTCTGGTGTTTCGCGCCGAGCCTCATCCTCATGAACATCGCCTTGAGCAGATACAGGAAGCCGAGTCCCTTCTTTTTTTCCCGATCCAGGTCGTTCATTGCGGTCGCGCCCCTTTCATTGATTTTAATAATTTTCACACCATACATCAGCGGCTTCGAGGATGTCCAGAATTATATCCGGGAATGCGCGGGCGGTCGATACTGGAGCCCGGAGATCGGCACGCGGGACGATGAGTCCCGCGCGATATATGTATTGACTCCGCGCGCCCGCCGTGCAACATGGGGATGGTCCGGGACCACCAAGACGCTCTCACCGGAGGCGGGCATGTCCGGGCGGATAAAACTTGTACAGTACAGCGACATAAAACCGGTCCGTATCGCGTTGGACCAGGAGCACTGGATCGACGGCCGGGTCGCCATCGGGAAAGAGGACGGCGCGCCTCACTTCTGCATGCGGGTCTTCGAGGTCTCACCCGGCGGAAGTTCACCGCGTCACCGCCACGAGTGGGAGCACGAGATTTTCGTCCACGCCGGCGAGGGGGAGGCCCTCCTCGGAGGCGAATGGCGCCCGTTAAAGGCGGAGAGCGTGGTGTTCGTCCCCGGAGGCGAGGAGCACCAGCTGCGGAACACCGGGGCCGGAAAGCTGGTGTTCGTGTGCCTCATTCCGGCCGGCGCTCCCGAGCTGTAAGGGGGATATCACAATCGACGGCTGCGGAGCGTGACATGCGGGACTTGAGGGAAAAGGTGTCGCGCGATCCCTATCTTCAATTTCTCGGGATCGAGGTCGACGAGCTCCAAAAGGGACGCGCCGTGTGCTCGATCGTCATCACGGCGGACATGCTCAATTTCCTCGGGTATGTGCACGGCGGGCTGGTCTTCAGCCTCGCCGATGCGGCCTTCTCGGCCGCCTCGAACAGCGACCACCTGCCGTCCTTCGCCCTCGATGTGAGCGGTTCCTTTTTGAAGACCGCCAAGATCGGCGACAGGGTGACTGCAGAGGCGAAACTGGTACACACGACCAGGAGGACCGGAGTATACCGGATGGAGGTTTTCCTGGGCGGTGAGCTCCTTGCCACCTTCAGCGGCACTGTGTTCCGGAAAACCTGAGGCCGCGGCTCTTCCCCGGAGCTTTATTAAAAGATTGTCATGAAGGGCATTCCCTGAAAGGGCGGCCCGACTGAAATCGTGAAAGGGTATGCCCATGAAGGCTCGAATCGTGTCGGTAATCTTCTTAACGGTGATCATCATCACCTCGCTTTTCTATTTTTCGATCGCCCTGCTCATATGGCTCTGTACGCGGCCCTTCGACAGCCGCCTGCGGCTGCTTCACCTGTTTACCTGTTTCTGGGCGTCCTTTTACACCTACATTATGCCGGCCTGGCCGATTTCAGTGGAAGGAAGAAGCAGGATCCGCCGGGACGCCGCCTACGTGCTGGTCTCCAACCACCAGTCCCAGCTGGACATCCTGGTGCTCTTCAGGCTGTATGTCCATTTCAAGTGGGTCTCCAAGAGCGAGATCTTCCGCGTGCCCCTTATCGGGTGGAACATGGTCCTGAACCGCTACATAAAGCTGAGGAGGGGCGACAAGGAAAGCATCGCCAGGATGATGACCGACTCTGAAAGGGCCCTGGCCGGGGGCAGTTCCATCTTCATCTTTCCCGAAGGGTCGCGCTCGCACGACGGGAACCTGAAGCCCTTCAAGATGGGCGCCTTCATCCTGGCAAAGAGGATGCGGGTCCCCATTATGCCCGTGATCGTGGAGGGCACGCGCCACGCCCTTCCCAAGCACAGCATGGACTATCACGGGAAGCACCCCATCCGCGTCCGGGTGCTGGAGGAAATCCCCGCCAGCCGCGTCGCCGGCCTGTCCGAGGAAGAGCTCTGCCGGCAGGTGTGGGAGTACATGAGCGCCGAACTGGCGCGCCTCCGGGCGGAGATGGGCATGGCCTGAACACCGGCGCGCCAAACTGTGTTTCCCACGTCCCGCCCGGGCGGCGGCCGCCTCTTTACCGGCAATTACCATTTTTTTAGCGCTGCTTAAAAATGTGCTTCCCCTGCGGGTACTATGCCTTTTCTATATCGGGAAGGGCGGCCCTATGCCGGTCCAGCCCGTATACCACACGAGGGAGCGCGGTATGGCGGAAGAAAAACTCATCTACCGGGGAAAGTCGAAGGACGTGTACGAGATATCCGGCGGCAGGCACGCGGGGAAATACCGGTTTGTCTTCACCGACAGGGGGACCGGGTACATCGAAAACGGGAAGCCCGTGTTTGACCCGGGGTACGACACCGTGGTGGGGGAGATTCCCGGGAAGGGGGCCGTCGCGTGCAGGTTCGCGACGCGTTTCTTCAAGCTCTTGAAGGAAAAAAACATCCCGTCCCACTACATCGACACGGTGGGCGACAACGAGATGATCGTCGAGCCGGCCACGCCCATAAGCATGCCCGAGGAGGCCCCCGAGGTCCAGGGCTCCGCCCCCCTCCTGAACCTGGAATTCACCTGGAGGAACAACGGCCAGGGGAGCTTCTGGCGGCGATACCCTTTCATAAAGCCGTGCAAGAACCTCAACAAGGTCGTCGAGGCGTGGACGAAGGGCGACACCGACACGCTGATCACCTTCGAGGCGCTCGAGGCGGCGGGCGTGATGACCAGGGCGGAAATCCGCTTTGTCGAAAAGCTGGTCAGGGAGATCGCGGACGCGGTCTGTGAAGACCTGGCCGCCAGAGGCCTGCACATCATCGACGGCAAGTTCGAGCTGGGGCGGCTCAAGTCCGGCGACGGGAAGATCGTGCTCATAGACGAGATATCGCCCGACGTCCTTCGCGTGTGCCGCGGCTATGCCCCCGACGGGATCGGCGACTGCACCGCGCGCTCGAGCTGCATTGAGACGAGGCTCGAAAACGGCACCCGGAAGATCAAGGGGCGCAACCAGCTCACCGCCGCCGAGCTGAAACGCATGTTCCAGTGAAAGCCCGGTAAGGAAGCGCGGCTTCCAGTGACGGGGATCTGTTGTCGAGAGCGGAACCGGACATAAGAAAGCGGCATCCCGATGATGCCCCTTTTCCATGACCGTCAATTTTAACATGTAAAGGAGTTACGTGTATGGCTCTACTGAGCGAAATCATAGCAAAAGTAAGGCAGAAAGATCCCGACCAGGTTGAGTTCCACCAGGCCGTGAAGGAGGTGCTCGAGAGCCTCGAGCCCACCGTCGGCAAGCACCCGGACTTCGTGAAAACCGGCATCTACGAGCGGATCGTGGAGCCGGACCGGGTCGTCATGTTCCGTGTCCCCTGGATGGACGACAAGGGCGGCGTCCAGGTAAACAGGGGTTTCAGGGTCCAGTTCAACAACGCCATCGGGCCCTACAAGGGGGGCATCCGGTTTCACGCGTCGGTAAACCTGGGCATCATCAAGTTCCTCGGCTTCGAGCAGATCTTCAAGAACTCCCTGACGACGCTTCCCATGGGGGGCGCCAAGGGCGGTTCCGACTTCGACCCAAAGGGGAAATCGGAAAACGAGGTGATGAGGTTCTGCCAGGCCTTCATGAGAGAGCTCTTCCGGCACATCGGTGCGGATATCGACGTCCCCGCCGGCGACATCGGCGTCGGCGGCCGGGAGATAGGCTACATGTACGGCTATTATAAAAAGATCGTAAACGAGCACACCGGCGTGCTCACCGGCAAGGGTCTCGAGTACGGCGGGAGCCTCGTAAGGCCCGAGGCCACCGGCTACGGCGCGACGTATTTCGCCGCGGAAATGCTGGCGGCCAGAAGCCTGGACTTCAAGGGAAAAGTCGTCGCGGTGAGCGGTGCCGGAAACGTGGCTCAGTACACCGTCGAGAAGGTGAACCAGCTCGGCGGCAGGGTCGTCTCTCTATGCGACTCCAACGGGACCATCGTCGACGAGAAGGGAATCGACGAGGGCAAGCTGAAATACGTCATGGAGCTCAAGAACATCCGGCGGGGACGCATGAAGGAATACGCCGACAAGTACAAGGTCCCCTACTACGAGAACATGAGCGTGTGGGACGTGGTTCGGGAAAAGTCCCTCAAGGTCGACCTCGCCTTCCCTTCGGCGACGCAGAACGAGATAGACGGGAAGAGCGCGGAAGCGCTGGTGAAGAACGGCTGCATCTGCGTGTCCGAGGGCGCCAACATGCCTTCGACGCCGGAGGCGGTGCATGTATTCCAGCAGAACGGCATCCTCTTCGGGCCAGGCAAGGCCGCCAATGCGGGAGGCGTGGCCACCTCGGGGCTCGAGATGAGCCAGAACAGCATGCGCTTCTCCTGGCCCAAGGAGGAGGTCGACAGCCGGCTGAGAATGATCATGAAGAGCATCCATCGTTCCTGCATAGAAGCCTCCGAGGCATACGGGAAGAAGGGCGACTATGTGGTGGGCGCCAATATCGCGGGTTTCGTCAAGGTCGCGAAAGCCATGCTGGCGTACGGCGTGGTCTAGCATTCAACCGCCTCGCGGGGCGTGCCGGCAAGCCTTCCTCTATTTCTGCGCCGAAGGACTGCCGCAAAAAAGTCTTGAGGGCCGGTCCCCGGCATGATATCATGCTCCCCGGTTTGGGGACGGTTATCCATGAAAAGCGTGACGACAACGAGCACGGGCCTGAAGAGCCTGGACACGATCCTTAACAACCTGCAGGCGGGCGACAATGTCGTGTGGCAGGTCGATTCGATCGAGGACTACAGGAGCTTCGTCGGCCCTTTCGTTAAAAGGGTGCTGGAGAAAGGCAAGCGCCTCAGCTACATGCGGTTCGCGGGCCACCCGCCGCTGGTTCCGGAGGGCCCGGGTGTCGATATCTATCAGCTTGACGCCTTTAGCGGCTTCGAGACGTTCTCCAAGCAAGTATACCAGATAATCACCGCGCGTGGCGAGGAGGCTTATTACGTCTTTGACTGCCTCTCCGACCTGCTCTCGGCCTGGGCGACAGACCTCATGGTCGGCAACTTTTTTACCATCACCTGCCCTTACCTCTTCGAGCTCAGCACCGTCGCCTATTTCGGCCTTTTGCGGGACAGGCACTCCTTCAAGACCATCGCCCGCATACGCGAGACTACCCAGGTGCTCATCGACGCCTATAACTGCGAGGAGAACTGCTATGTCCACCCGCTGAAGGTCCAGAACCGGTATTCCCCCACCATGTTCTTCCCGCACCTCCAGCGGGGCGATACTTTCACCCCCATAACCCGCAGCGAGGACGCCACGCGCTTCATACGACACGTCCAGCAGCGGGGTTGGGAAAAGACCATGCGGCACCTGGACTCGTGGGACAGGCTCTTCCTGAAGGCCGAAGGCCTGGTGGAGGGCAATGTGTACGGCCCCGAGCGGCAGCGCATGGTGGAGGACCTGTCCCGGGTGATCATCGGTCGGGAGAAGCGCTTGCTCAAGCTCGCCGTGGACAACCTGATGCTCGAGGACCTCATCGCCGTCAAGGAGCGGATGATCGGGACGGGCTATATCGGGGGAAAAACCGCGGGGATGCTCATCGCGAGGCGCATATTGCAGAACGACAAGGGCCGCGACTGGGTCGAGATCCTGGAGCCCCATGATTCCTTCTACATAGGCTCGGACGTGTTTTACACCTACATCGTCGAGAACGGCTGGTGGAGGCTGCTCATGGAGCAGCAGACGCCCTCCGGGTATTTCCAGGTCGCCAAGGAGCTGCAGGAAAAAATGCTGAAGGGCAATTTCCCGGACGAGCTCCGGGAGCAGTTCCAGCAGATGATCGAGTACCTGGGGCAGTCCCCCATCATCGTCCGCTCCAGCAGCCTCCTGGAGGATTCGTTCGGCAGCGCCTTCGCGGGCAAGTATGAAAGCCACTTCTGCGTGAACCAGGGTTCCCCGCGCGACCGCTACCGGGAGTTCACCGAGGCGGTCCGGAGGATATACGCCAGCGTCATGAATGAGGACGCGCTCGCCTACCGGGTGCAGCGGGGCCTCCAGGAGATGGACGAGAAGATGGCGTTGCTGGTCCAGCGCGTGTCGGGCAACCAGCACAGGCGCTTCTTCCTGCCCGACATCGGGGGAGTAGGGTTTTCGTACAACGCGTACGTATGGAAAGCGGGCATGAAGCCGGAGGCGGGCATGTTGCGGCTGGTGCTGGGCCTCGGGACACGGGCGGTCAACAGGGTGGAGGGCGATTACCCGCGCATCGTGGCATTGGACGACCCGGCTGCCAAGCCTCTCGCGGGGATAGACGACGTGCGGCGTTTCTCACAGCACGACGTGGACCTGCTCAACACCGCGGAGAACAGGATGGAGACCGTGCCCGTCGGGGAGCTCGTCGCAGGAACGGAGGACCTGCCCCTCGGCTTCATTGGCGTCCGGGACACCGGCGCCGAGGAGAAGATGCGGGAAATGGGGCTCGATGCCCGCGAGTCGTGGGTGATCACCTTCGATGAGCTGATGCTGAACACGGCCTTCGCCCGGGACATGCGGGACATGATGAAACGGCTTCAGGACGGGTACCGGTACCCCGTGGACATCGAGTTCACGGTGAATTTCAACAACGATGGGGATTACCGGGTCAATCTCCTGCAGTGCAGGCCGCACCAGACCAGGGGAATGGGGAAGCGTGTCGCAATCCCAGACGCCGTTCCCGAGGAGAGGATGCTCTTTGTTTCGCGCGGGAATTTCCTCGGGGGAAGCGTCTCCCAGCCCATAGCGCGCATCATCTATGTAGACCCTCACGGATACTCCGGGCTGCCGCAGGAGCGGAAATACGAGGTAGCAAGGCTCGTGGGAAGGCTCAACAGGCTCATCGACGGCAGGGAGGAAACGCCCACCATGCTCATAGGTCCGGGCCGATGGGGGACCACCACCCCATCCCTTGGCGTCCCGACGCGGTTCTCCGAGATAAACCACGTCGCCGTGCTGGTCGAGCTCGCCATCATGAGCGACAATGTCCTGCCCGAGCTTTCCTTCGGCACGCATTTCTTCCAGGACCTGGTCGAGACCAATATATTTTACGTGGCGCTTTTCCCGGAAACACCGGGTGTGCTGTTCCAGCCGGAATTTATCGGTCGCCATAAAAACATTCTTGAGCAGCAGCTGCCCGAAAGCGCCGCTTTCCGGGAAGTGGTTCACGTGTGCGACGTACGGGAAGCCGCGCCGACCCTCATGGCGGACATGGTGTCCCAAGTGGTCATTTGCTTTTCGAAAAACGGCAATAATCGCTGAGCGCGGGCGTTGAGGACCACCTGAAACAAAACGGCGGGAAGCTTTCGCTTCCCGCCGTCGCTTTTCTCCATGCGGGAAATGCGGGACCGGCAGGCCTCAGTTGCTGGACCTGAACATCGCGCCTCCCGAGGTCGCGTCCTCGAGGCCGAAGTAGATCAGCCCCAGGAACGAGGTCATGGAAGAAATGTCGGTGTATGACGCCGCGCCGAAACCGTCTGTGCCGAACTGCGTCCAGGTGACGCCGTCGGGCGTCCGCCACGCCTCCGCGCCGTCGGTGGTGTTCCGCATGCCGGCGTACAGGGTATATGAGCAATTAATTACTTTAATTGATAAACTGGGATTAAGTTCACGGCCTTCATCGTCGGCGTGCCTGCCGGGAGTACATTCGGACTGGAGGCATTTCCGCTGCCGTCCCGGCCGTTTCGCAGGATTGATGGTCCCCTCCTGCCAGCCCTGTGGTACTAGTCATTCTCTGATTCGCCTCTCACCGAACATGAGACCCGGTGCGCCTCTACTACGGGCGCTTTTTTCAGGGTCTTGCGAAGGCCCCGTTCGCGCGCAAGGAAATGGAGCCCCTTTTCAATTTACTTGATATTCCCGTCGGGAACGTTTATAACTGGAGTTCGGCCGCGCAGAGGCTCACGCAGGTGGCGGCGGGCAGGCTCGACCTTCGGGGCCTCGACCTGTCGGGGATGGACCTGCGCAGGGCCGACCTGAAGGGAGCGGACTTACGGGAGGCGGACCTGGCTGACGCGAACATGGAGGGAGCAGACCTCCGGAACGCTCGATCTCAGAGGTGCGCGGATTGACGGGGCGGACATTAAAAACGCGCGGACAGAGGGTGTGCGGGCGGATGATGAAGGGCTATTCGGTCAGGCGACGGCCCGGGGAGGGTGCCCATGAAAGCCGTGATGGTGTATTTTTCTCAGACAGGCAACACGAAGAAGGTGTCCCGCGCGATGGCGGAAGCGATGCGGGAGAAGGGCTGCCGGGTGGAGGAGGTGACGTTAAAGAAGGCGCGATCCGCGGACCTGGAAAAGGCCGATGTCATCGGCATCGGGGCGCCATGCTTCATGAGCCAGGCGCCAACGCCGGTCAAGGAATTCCTGAAGAGCCTCCCCGGACTCGAGGGCCGGGCCGCCTTCGTGTTCGCGACGTCGGGCGGAGGGCCGGGCAGGGTGTTGTATGACATGGCCAGTATATTGGAGGATAAAGGAGCCCGGGTTGCGGGTGGATATCTCGCCCGCGGCGAATGCTTTTACCCCGCCCCCTGCATCTACGGGCGCTTTCCCGGAAGGCCGGACGAAAAGGACCTGGACGGGGCGCGGCGGTTCGCCCATTCACTGGCGGGCCACGTCAGTTCGGGAGGGCGAACGCCGGTGGAGGAAAACCGCGAAGACCTGCTCCATGGCGGGCATGGACTATACGATTTCGCCGCGACGATAAGCACCGACGCGCTGAACAGGCTGCTCCTCCCCGCACCCATGCTGGACGTGTCTCGATGCGACCAGTGCCGCCGGTGCGCCGCGGAGTGCCCCACGGCGAACATCTCGATGGGTCCCTACCCGGTGCTGGGCCCGCGTTGTATCCGCTGTCATCGTTGTCTCACCGTCTGCCCGCAAAACGCGTTCCATGCGAACTGGCTTTTCGGGAACGCCGCGGTCTGGAGTTTCTACAATAGGCACTTCGAGAAATGGTTCGGAGACGTGAAGCCGGGCGAGCGGTTATATTGACATAACCTGTAAGTACTATTCTTTTATGGAGGGATGTTTATGAAACGGGAATCGGCGTACCGGAATCTCTTCGTGCTGGCCGCGCTGTGGAACTGGGGGGCGGCCGTGGTGTTCTTCTTCCTCTACGGGATGATCTTTTCCATGCTGGGCATGGCGCTGCCCAACTATCCATCGGTGCTCCGGTTGTTTCTGGCGCTGGTGTTCGCCTTCGGCGTCGGCTACTGGTGGGTCTCCCGGGACCTGGAGCGCAACCGGGACATCGTGCGCATGGGAATACTGGGGAAAACCCTGGTGTTCGTGATCATGCTTTATTACTGGCTCCAGGGTGAGCTGCCGGCGCTGATCCTGGCCACCGGCGTGGTGGACCTGGTCTTTGCGGCTCTTTTCCTCCAGTTTCTTATGAAGACGGGAAAAACCTCCCGTTAATGAGTGGCACGAACTGACAATGGTGCTCTTTAAAGAGAAACCATGGGCCCTTGCCATGCTAAACAGGCATGTACCATGGTTGCACCTTCGTCGGAAAAGCGCATGGGTGCGGATGGCGTATAATGCATGCATGTTGCCTGTGAAATAATTGACACGGGGGCAGATTCATGCTTAAATCAGCCGGTCGGTTTTTCTACCGGACAGTCGGAATATAAAGAGAAACGGGAACGCCAGGAGGGGCAGGAAAACGCGCACGCGGGGTGACGCAGTCGCAAAGCGCCGATTGATTTTAAATCCGTCATCTCCATCCTGCATTCCCATTGGTCACATGTGTCTTTTCTCATCGGGCAGAGGCAACGCGCACCGCGCATAAAAACAGGCCCGTTCGACAAGGCCTGTTTGTCGTGGCATAAAATATTCTATAGAACTGGAATGTTGGGAGTACGGATGAGAGGCACAAACACCGACCTCGAATCGATACGCCGCGCCCAGATCATCACTGCCGCGATTTCGAAGATATCAGAGGTCGGGATCGCCGGCGTCACAATGGACGACATCGCCGCGGCCGCCGGTCTTTCCAAGGGCGGCATCGCGCACTATTTCTCGTCGAAGGACGAGCTCTTCAAGTCCGCCTTCAAGGAGTTCTTTACCCGGATATTCCGGCGGAGCAAAGCGACCATGGAACGGCACGCGGCGCCGCTGCAGAAGCTCCTGTCGTTCGACTGGCTTTATGACGAGGGCGATCCCGACGTCGGCGTGGGCTACCCCCTGCTCTTCGACTTCATGTCCCTTGCCGTCCGGGACCGGGAGTGCCGGGAGATCTTCCAGTGGTGGGTGAACGGATGGATCGACCTGCTCAGGGAGGCGATCGTCGAGGGGCAGGCGCGGGGGATGTTCACAGGCCTCGATCCCGAATCCACCGCGCGCACAATCTCGTCGATCTACCAGGGCATCGCCGAGCGGTGGTACATAGACCGGGAATCTCAAACGACGGAGTGGGCGGTAAAGTCCTACACCGAATCTATCACCCGTCTCCTGGGTGTGTAGATATAAAAATTCGCAACGGGAGGTCGCGATATGGCAGTGTTTAAAAACGGCGAGCAGATGTTCGAGATACTGGGAGGAATGTTCAAGATGGTGTTGCAGGACAAGGAGGTCGGTCCGAAATTCAAGGAGTCGGGAGTGGTAGTCAGGTTCAACATAACCGATCCCGACCTCACGCTCTGGGTGGACACGGTCAGCATGCAGGTCCTGTCGGGCAACCAGGACCTGAAGGCGAACGTGACAATGGATTTGAGCGGGGACTCGTGTCACCAGTTCTGGCTCAAGGAGCTCAAGCTGCCGATCGCCCTGGCCAAGGGTAAGATAAAGGCGAAGGGCCCCATGCCGACGATCCTGAAACTGCTGCCGCTGCTGAAGCCGGCGTGGGACGCCTACCCCGGGATAGCGAAAAAGAACAATCTCCCGATTCAATCCTGAAACAATCCGGCAGAAAGAAGGAGAACACAATGAGCAAGGAAAGGGCTCACAAACAGTTCGAGGACGACCGCCGGGAGGCCGTGAGGATTGCGGCGAGGCTGCTCCTCGCGTCGGGCACCACCTCCCCGCGGGTCGGGGGCGTGGGCGAGTGCACGGTCCACATCCTGGATGACGACGGCGACGTCGAGGCGCTCTGCCAGAAGATCGAGGGCATGGCGGACGAAAGCAAGAGCTGGGAATTTTTCAAGAGGGACGCGGCGATGCTGCGGGACGCCGACGCGGTGCTGCTGGTCACGTCTTTACGGAGCCTCACCGACCCGTCCGACATAAGCTGCAACATGTGCGGCTACATGACCTGCGATTACATGCGGGACGTGAAGAAATTCGAGAAGGGGCCGGGAGTGGCCTTCACGGGGCCGCTGTGCTCGTTCAGGGCCACCAACATAGCCTATGCCATCAACGGCATCGTGGCCCAGGCCCGCAATCTCGGCATCGATCACGGGATCTTCTGGTCGGCCGGCGCGGCGGCCATGCGCATGGGGATCCTCCCGCGGGACACGGGGTTCGCCCTGGCCGTCGGCATTTCGGTGACCGAGAAGTCCCCGTTCAGGGACATCCCGCTCCGCTACAGTGAAATAAACGACAGGACGATGAACGACCGGATCATCAGGAGGCTCTGGCCCCAGTTCAGGTCGATCTACAGTTAAGGGAGGCGGACATGGTACGCATAGAGAAAGACGAATTGATAAAAAACGGCCTGGCCAGGGCGGTGGAGATGATGGCGGTCGCGGCGCATACCGCCGTCAAGTTCAGCGACCGGAACACCATCA
This sequence comes from uncultured Spirochaetota bacterium, assembly GCA_963762305.1. Lineage (GTDB taxonomy): Bacteria > Spirochaetota > UBA4802 > UBA4802 > UBA5368 > CAVXKM01. The sequence goes on from CAVXKM010000001.1 coordinate 461,363, forward strand.
CCATGGTCGCGATGGGAGAGGACGACCTGGAGCAGATCGCCGAGTTCTGCTTTTCCCTGGGAGACATGTCCCCGCTCGGGGCCAGGGACGGACGGGCGCTCAAGGCCATGGTGAAGGAGCCGCTCGCCATGCTGGTCATAGGGGACAAGCGGAAATCCGATTTCAACTACAACTGCGGCGCCTGCGGGTACAGGACCTGCGCCGAGCTCAACAAGATGGAGACCGTCGAGGCCCTGACCTCCAACGGGCCGTACTGCCTGTTCAAGTCGATAAACCTGCACATGGCGGCCAGCGCGGCCGCGGCGATGGCATGGAAGCTCGGGCTGCAGTGCAGGGTGTTCAGCACCTTCGGCTTCGGCGCCAAGGGGATGGAGGTCATCCCGGACGTGGACACGGCGGTGGCGGTCACGGTCAGCGCGGCGAAGCGCGACCCGTTCTTCGACCGGCACCAGTACTGGACGAAGGAAAACTGGGACGAGATCTTCCACAAGGAATTCCCCACGTTCGTGAGAGGCTTTATCGGGGCCATCGAGGAATAACGGGCAAGGAGTTGCCGAGGAGGTGGTGAATAATGGGCAAGGAGTACCTGAACCAGGCGATCTGCTCCCACAACATCGAGATGAAGGCGGACGAGATGCCGGACCGGGAGATTCTGATTTTTCTTGGCGGCCCGGAGGAGGAGCGCCTGACCTACAAGGACCTCTATGAGCGGTCGAACAAGGTGGCGCGGCTGTTTCTGGACAGCGGCATCGACAAGGGCGACAAGTACGTCGTCCTGATGCACAACCACCCGGAGTTCGTGTATTCTCTGCTCGCGGGGCCGACGATAGGGGCCATGATGGTCCCCATAGACCCGAGGACCAGGGGGAAGAGGCTTGAGTATTATTTCCGCAACTCCGGCGCGAAGGGCGTCATCGTGTCGGACGTGTGCCTGCCGCAGGTCGAGGAGATTTTACCGGATCTGCCCAAGCTGAACCTGATTTCCGTCGTGTCCAGGCCCGAGTCGAACATACCTCCCACCGCCAAGTACCATAATTTCAACGAGATCATCCGGAAGGATACATGGGAACGGGTCGACCAGCGCATATTCGACCTCCGCCAGCCGATGCAGATCGTCTACACATCCGGCACCACCGGGGATCCCAAGGGGGTGATGATCCGCAACAACAGGACAGGCGTTTACAACATCATGACGCGGCTCATCTGGAAGTACCACAAGGATGAGGACATCCTGTATACCGGGCTCTCCCTCACGCACGGAAACGCCCAGGTCGTGACGCTCTTTCCCGCCATGTACCTCGGGGTGAAGGCCGTGTTCACCCCGCGCTTCACCAAGAGCAGGATATGGGACATATGCAGGAAGTACGGATGCACGTCCTTCTCCCTGCTCGGCGGCATGCTCGCCGGCATTTTCATGGAGGCGGAAAAGCCCGACGACGCCGACAATCCCGTGAAGCTGGTCATCAGCGCGGGCACGCCGCTGGTGCTCTGGGAGGCGTTCGAGAAGCGGTTCGGCGTGAAAATCCTCGAGTGGTACGGCGCCGTCGAGGGGGGGTTCGCCTGCAACCCGATCGGGAAAGGCCCCATCGGCTCCTTCGGGAAGCCGGTGCCCGGCGTCATGGAAATAAAGGTGGTCGACGAGAACGACAACGAGGTGAAGACGGGCGAGGTCGGCGAGCTCATATGCAGGAACATCAAGGGGGAAACCAAGGTCGATTACTGGGGCATGCCCGAGGAATCGGAGGCGAAGACGAGGGGCGGCTGGCTTCGGACCGGCGACATGGTCCACAAGGACGAGAACGGGTGGCTCTACTTCGACTACCGCAAGGGGACCGAGCTGAGGCGCTCCGGCGACTTCATCCAGCCGGCCCACGTGGAGAAGATAATAGGGGAGCACCCGGACGTGAGCGACGTCTGCGTGTACGGCGTTCCGGCCGCCTCGGGGGCGCCGGGCGAGAGCGACCTGGTTGCCGCGGTCGCCCCCTTTGAAGGCAAGTCGATCGATCCGGCCTCCATTTACGCGAAGTGCAAAAAGGACCTCGAGGCCAATTTTATCCCTTCGTACCTACAGGTCGTCAGTGCGATCCCGAAGACTATATCGGAGAAAAACCTGGACCGGAAGCTGAAAGAGGAATTCGAGAAGGGGGAGGGGACTATTTACAAGTTCGATGATTACAAGTGATCGCTGCTTGAGGCGGAGGAACTGCATGGTCGTTCGCGCCTATATGGGGGCTGTCATCTGGTTTTCGGCGATTCCACCGGTGGCCGTTCCGCGGCGCGGAGGCGCCGCAACGTAGCATGCTGTCTTGGGAAGGGAATTCAATTAATCAGACCATTGTGTCCAAGGGGGTACACGCATGAGCTATACGGAATTGAATCTTCAGTTGACGGACGAGCAGATGTCGTTGAAGGAGAATGTTCACAAGTTTGCCGTGGAGGTCATACGGCCGGCGTCCATCGCGCTCGACAAAATGACGCCTGAAGAAGTCATTCAAAAAGGTTCGCCGTTCTGGAAGACGATGAAGCAGATGTACGAAATGGGATATCACACCGTCCTGATACCCGACGAATACGGGGGAATGGGGCTGGATCCCTTGAGCCTACACATCTTCTTCGAGGAGCTTTCCTACGGGAGCGTCGGCCTTACCGTCGCTTCCGGTGTCGCGTGCTTCCCGGCGTTCTACGCCTCCATGGTGCCCGAGGATCGTCTCATCGAGAACATCATACTTCCGTTCGTGAACTGCAAGGACGCGAGCAACATGGGGTGCTGGGCCATAACGGAGCCTGACCACGGGTCGGACATCCTGATGCCGGGTACCGCTTTTTTCCACGATCCCAAGATAGCGCAGAGCGTCAAGGCGCGGAAAAAAGGAGACCGCTGGGTCATAAACGGCCAGACCTCCGCGTGGGTCTCGTGCGGGACCGTCGCCTCGAACGCCGCTCTCTTCGTCAGCATTGACCAGTCCAAGGGCATGGCGGGCGGCGGCATCTGCCTCATCGACTGCACGCAGAAGGGCGTGTCGAGAGGCAAGCCCCTGGACAAGATGGGGCAGCGGGACCTTCCCCAGGGCGAGATATTCTTCGACAACGCCGAGGTCCCGGAGGAGTACATGATCGTGGACCCGGAGAGCTACGAGGCCATCACGGACACGACCCTGGGCATCGCGAACGGTTGCATGGGCGCTTTTTTCACCGGCGTCGCGCAGTCGGCGTACGACCTGGCGGTCCAGTACGCGCGCGAGCGGGTCCAGGGCGGGGTGCCCATCATCAAGCATGCCCCCGTGAAGGAGAAGCTTTTCCACATGTTCAGGAAGATCGAGGCGGCGCGGGCCCTGTCACGGGCGGCGTTGGTGTACAATTTGAGCAACACCCCGCCGCTCACCCAGTATTCGATCGCGTCCAAGACGTACTGCACGCAGATCGCGTTCGAGGTCGCCAGCGAGGCGATGCAGCTGCACGGCGGATACGGCGTCACGAAGGAATACCTCATCGAAAAGATCTTCAGGGACGCGCGCTCCGGGATGATCGAGGACGGCAGTAACGACATCCTCGCGCTGGCGGCGGCCGACCTGTTGTTCGGCGGCGAGTGAGATATGGGAAAGGAGCAATAGGTTGGCTGGCGGTGAAATCAACTGTTGGGCGGTTGCGGGGCCGTGGCCCTTACGTGTTCTTCCCCTTCAAGGCCGGAAGGGCCCGGCAACGGCGTCCGCGTTGAGCTTTCGTTAACGAATTCGAGAGGTGTTTTAAATGGAAAACGTTTACATCATCGGCGTGGGAATGATCCGCTTCATGAAGTACCCCGACAAGACCGTGCGCACCATGGCCGAGGAGGCGATCACGAACGTGCTTGCCGACGCGGGCCTCGCGAAGAAGGACCTGCAGGCGGCCTTCTTCTCCAACACGTTCTGGGGGATGTTCGCGAACCAGCACTCCATCCGCGGGCAGGTGGTGCTGCGCGGCATGGGCATCGACAGGATCCCGGTGACGAACGTGGAGAACGCCTGCGCGGGGGCCTCCACGGCGCTGCACCTGGCGTACACCGGCGTGCGTGCGGGCGCTTACGACGTGGCCCTCGCCGTGGGCTCCGAGAAGATCACCCATCCCGACAAGGCCATGTCCCTCCAGGCCTACGCGACCTGCATGGACGTGGAGAACTTCGAAAAGCACATCAAGTTCCTCATGGAGGTGTCCCAGTCCTTCAAGATCGAGAAGGGCGGCGGGAGCGCGCCCGGCGAGGGCAGGAGCATCTTCATGGACGCCTATGCCGTGGGCGCCAAGTGGCACATGAGCCGCTTCGGCTCGACCCAGCGGCAGCTTGCCGTCATCTGCTCGAAGAACCACCTCCACGGCAGCCTCAACCCCATGTCGCAGTACCAGCAGCCCATGACCGTGGAGGAGGTCCTGGCCGACAAGGAGGTCGCCTATCCCCTGACGCGCGCCATGTGCGCGCCGGTGGGCGACGGCGCCGCCGCGGCGATCGTGTGCTCGGAGAAATTCTTGAGAAAGCTTTCGGGCGCGCGCCCGGTGAAGATCCGCGCGTCGGTGCTGGGCCAGGGGAGCGACCGCCATTTCGACGGCGGCGAGGACATCGGGGAGCGCCTCTCGAAGGAGGCCTACAACATGGCGGGCGTGGGTCCCGGCGACATCAGCACGGCGGAGCTGCATGACGCCACCGCCTGGGGCGAGCTGCACCAGTGCGAGTCCATGGGATTCTGCCCCATGGGCGAGGGCGGGCCCTACGCCGAGTCGGGGGCGACCACCCTGGGCGGCGCCAAGCCCGTCAACACCAGCGGCGGCCTCGAGTGCCGCGGCCATCCCATAGGCGCGTCGGGCCTGGGGCAGATCTACGAGCTCGTGACCCAGCTCCGCGGCGAGGCGGGGAAGCGACAGGTGGAAAAGGCGCGTATCGCGCTGGCCGAAAACGGCGGGGGGAACATCGGCGTCGAGGAGGCGGCCATGTGCCTGCATATCCTCGAAGCGGTGAAGTGACTTCTTCGCCGCGCAAACGGTCTATTCGTGCGGAGGTCTCCCGATGGCATGCCACGTGCACCACGTGCATCTATTCGCGTCGAGCCTGGAAAGGAGCATCGAGTTCTACCGGGAATTTTTCGATGGAAAGGTCGTCCTTGATATCGAGGCCGCCGGAGCGCGCAATGTCTTCATGCGCATCGGCACCGGGAGGATACATTTTTACGACCAGCCGCCGAAAGACTCCGGCAGGGGGGCCATCCACCATTTCGGGATCCAGACCGACAACCTGGAAGCGCTGGTCGCGAAAATGAAGGCGAGGGGTGTGAAATTCAGGAAAGAGATAGCCGATTTCGGTTTCTGGAAGTACGTCATGGCTCCCGCTCCCGACGGGGTGCTCATCGAGCTCTTCGAGGTGGACAAGGAAAAGGTGCCCGCCGAGTACCGGGATTATTTCGAGTGAAAACGGTTCTTTCGGCGCGGGCGCGATAGAGTCGGTCGCCGGATAATAAATCATGCCGAGAGGGCATATGGGGACGTACGGGGTAAAAAACAAACACGTGGTTATTACCGGGGCCTCCTCCGGCATCGGCAGGGCGCTCTCAGAGTGCTTCGCGCGCGAAGGGGCCATTCTCCACCTGGGATGCCACCCGAAAGAAAAAGCGGCGTTGGGCGCATGGGCAGGCGAGCTTGTACGCATGTACGGGGTCGGGGCACATACCTATCCCGTGGACCTTTCCCTCGACAGGGGGCCCGGGCTTCTCTTCGCGAGGGTGCAAAAGAACGCGCCGGTGGCCGACGTGCTGGTCAACAATGCCGGCGTCATCGCCTACGGGAATTTCCATGAGCTCTCGCTGGAAAAACAGGAGGCGATCGTGCGCATCAACGCGCTGGCCTACCTGAAGCTCATGAGGCTCTTCCTGCCCGGCATGGTCCGGGCCGGGGAGGGAAGGGTGCTCAACGTGGTCTCTGCGGCCGCCTTCCAGCCCACGGTCCACCAGGCGGTCTACGGCGCCGCCAAGGCCATGGTGCAGAGCCTGAGCGAGGCAGTGCGCCAGGAGTTGAGAGGGACCGGCGTCAGGATTTGCACGCTGAATCCATCCTACACCGACACGCCGCTCCTCGGTGAAAAGAATTTTCCGAAGCGTATCTGGTGGTACGCGGTGAGCGGCCTCGGCGACCCCGCCGTCGTGGCGCGCAAGGGCTTCAAGGCCTTCAAGCGCGGCAGGGCGGTGTACATCCCCGGGCCGTTCAATTTCCTGGTCCACTCCCTGCTGCCGCGGCTGCTCCCCCGGGCGCTGGTAGGCCTTATATCATACTACGTCCTTAAGGAGCGGGGAACAGGAAGTACAGCATGAAGCGTGTCCTCATCACCGGTGTTTCAGGTTACCTGGGGAGCAAGCTGGCCCGGCACCTGGGCCGGCGCCGGGAGGTGGAGGAGATCATCGGCCTCGACGTGAAGGAGCCGCCCTCTTCAATTCCGAAGCTCGTCTACTACAGGCGCGATGTCCGGCAGCCGGTGCACGACCTGGTCAGGGACCACAGGGCGGACACGGTCGTTCACACGGCCTATGTCCTTCCCCCGATTCACGACATAGCACTCATGGAGGACATCAACGTCAACGGGACGATGAGCGTCCTCTCGTCATGCCGGGAGGCGGGGGTGCGACACGTCCTGTACCTGAGTTCCACCACAGCCTACGGCTTCCACCCGGACAACCGTGTTCCCCTGACCGAGGGGAGCCCCCTCCGCGGAAACGACGATTTCACCTACAGCAGGACGAAGAGGCAGATAGAAGGTATCATGGCCGGCTTCGCCAAGGCCAACCCGAGGATTCGCGTGACCGTCGTGCGTGCCTGCTTCGTGGTGGGGCCGGGGTTCGACAATCCCCTTTCCGCCCACTTGAAGAAAAAACTGGTGTTGCTCCCGTCGCGGACGAGCCCCTTCCAGTTCGTGCACGAGGACGACCTGGTGGAAATAATGTACATTCTCTTGAAGCGCAGGAAAGGAGGGGTCTACAACGTGGCTGCGGACGGCGTCATCGGCTTCGACGACATGGTCCGCATGCTGGGCAACATCATGGTGCCCCTCCCACCGGCGGTGATGGGCGTGCTCAACGCCGTCGCGTGGAAACTGCGGCTGTCGTTCCTCACCGAGTTCCCGAGCCCGGCGCTCAACATGGTGCGGTACCCCTGGATCGCATCGAACCGGAAGGTAAAGGAGGAGCTGGGGTATTCCTTCCGTTACACCAGCCAAACCGCCTTCGGGGACTTCGCGCGCGTTGCCAGGGCCGCGGGGAAGCGCGTCTGAGGCGCGGAACGTGTGTCAGGTTGTTTTTCTCTTCCCCTTCCTGCCCAGCACCGATCGCAGTGTCCTCGCCACGTCGTCTATGGTATAAGGCTTCGCGATCGCGCCCCTAAACCCGTGGCTCCTGTATCCCGACATGATGGGGTCGTTGGAGTAACCGCTCGAGACGACAGCCCTAACCGTCGGGTCCACCTCGCGGAGCTTTTCAAGAGTTTCCTTTCCTCCCATGCCCCCGGGGATGGTAAGGTCCATGATCACCGCGTCGAAGGGCCTGGACGTGCCGCGCGCCTTGCGGTAAATCTCCACTGCCTCCTCCCCGCCGCGGGCCAACTCCACCTCGTATCCCAGGCTGCCGATCACCCTGGCGCCCAGGGCCAGGATCGGCTCCTCGTCGTCTACGAGCAGTATCCTGCCCTTGTGGGGGGTGATTTTATAGGCCTTCTTCTCCTTCGGCCGGGGCCGTTCCGCCGTGGCCGGAAGAAACACCGTGATGGAAGTGCCTTTCCCGACCTCCGATTCCACGGTGATATGCCCGCCGTGTTTATTGACGATGGAATAGGCGGTGGTGAGCCCCAGGCCGCTTCCCCGCTGTTTCGTGGTGAAATAGGGGTCGAAGATCTTCGGCAAATGTTCGGATGGTATCCCGATGCCGTGGTCGGCCAGCTTTATCTTGATGAAACGCCGGCGGGTCCGGGATGAGGCCGCGGGTTCCCTCCTGCCGGGCTTTCGCACCGGCGGCAGGTGCACGTTCTCCGCCGCTATCTCGATGGTGCCGCCCGCGGGCATGGCTTGCTGGGCGTTGATGACCAGGTTGTTGATGACCTGGCTGACCTGCCCCGCGTCCACCTCCGCGGGCCACAGGTCTTCCGGAAGGAGAAATGTGCAGCGGATGTTCGAACCGCTCAGGGTAAAGCTTACCGTGTCCTTCAGGAGCTCTGAAATCGAGGTGATCTTCTTCACCGGCGCGCCCCCCTTCGAGAAGGTAAGCAGCTGCTGGGTGAGGTCCCGGGCCCTCCACGAGGCCTTTTCCGCCTCGCCCAGGAGCCCGTGGGCCCGGGTCCCGCTTTCAATGCCCATTTTGGCCAGCGAGATATTGCCGATGATCACCGTGAGGATGTTGTTGAAATCGTGCGCGATGCCTCCCGCAAGTATCGAGAGCGATTCCAGGTTCCGCGCCTTGAGAAGTTCTTCCTCCATCTTCCTGCCCTCCGAGATGTCCCGGAAGACAAGAACCATGCCCGCTATAGTGCCGTGACTGTCCTTGATCGGCGAAGCCGACTGGGCGATAACATGCCTCCTGCCGTCCCGGGAAAGGAGCAGGGCGGTATCCGGCATTTCTTTGCGGGCGAGGACGGTATTGTGCGGGCTCTTCAGGGGCTGGCCGGTTTTTTCGTGCAGTATGTAGAATACTTCATGCAGGGGCCTCCCCGCCGCCGTCTCCCCCGGCCATCCGGTGAGATCCTCCGCGATGCGGTTGATAAGCGATACCCTGCCTCTCGTGTCGGTGGTGATCACTCCCTCTCCGATCGAATACAGCGTGACCGCGAGCCGCTCCTTCTCGGCGGCCAGCTCCTCTTCCGCCCTTTTGCGCTTGGTGATGTCGAAGGCGGTGCCTATGACGGCCGGCCTGTTCCTGTAATCCATGATCGTCGCGGACAGGTCCACCCACTTCTCTTCTCCGCCCTTGGTGGTTATCCGGACCTCGTAGCGGGTGGGCTGGCGGTCCCCTCCCAACCGGGCCGAGGTCCGCCGGAGCATGAATTCCCTGGAATCGGGATGTAACGCCTCATAAATTATCTTTCCCTCAAGAATTTCCTCTCTCGAATACCCGGTGATCCGCTCAGCGGCCGGATTTACATACACGAATTGGTTGTCCTGCCATATGTAGATGGCCGATCCGCTTGTTTCGGCCACCGCGCGAAACTTTGCCTCGCTGTCTCTGAGGGCCTCGACGGCCCGCTTGCGTTCGTCGATGTCGACGCCGATCCCGAAGAAGTATTCCACCTCCCCGGCCTGATTGAAAATCGGCCTGCCGTACCACTCCACCAGGATCTTCCTTCCGTCCCGCGCGAGCACGTGGTTCTCGTTGACCGTATGTTCCCGCGATTTCACCAGGGTGCTGAATATCCCCGCGAGCATCTCGCGCTCTTCCGGGGGGACGAAGAGTGGACAGGTAATCCATGCCGAATATCTCGTGCGGCTTGTATCCCACCGCCTGGAGCATGGATTCGTTCATGAAGAGGATCTTTCCGTCCGGCGTGATCATGATGAAGAACGCGGGCAGCGCCTGTATGAGGCGTATGCTGAAGTCGCGTTCCCGGATTACTGCCTGCTCGGCCTTTTTCTGCCTGGTCATGTCGACGAGGATGCCCCGGAAACCGGTCACCGCCCCGTCCCTCGCCACCGGGATCGCGCTTAGCACGACGGGGACGGGCGTTCCGTCAATCCTCATCAACGTGTACTCAACGGGGCCGGAACGCTCCCCGCCGATGATCCTTTTGAGGTATTCGCGCGCCCTTTCGACGTCGCCCGGCGCGAGCATGGAGAACAGGTTGGGCTTCGCGCCGGTTTCTCCCGCCGCGAGGCCGAAGAGAGCCCGGGCGGCGGAGTTCGCGAACATCACCGCGCCTTCGAGGTCGGCCTCGAATATCGATTCGGGAAGCGAATCGGTGAGCTCTTTGTATTTCAGCTCACTTTCGCGGAGGGCCATTTCGGACTGCATGCGCACGATCGCGGCGGCGGTCTCCCGTCCTATCGAATTCAAAATATCCCTTTCCTCATCGGTAAAGAGGTGAGGGGAATTTTTTGAAACGTTGAGGCTCCCGACAACCTTCCCTTTGGCGATAAACGGGATACTGGCGGCGGCGATTATCCCGTACCGCTGATACCGTTCCGGGACACTGGTCTCGGTCCCGTCGACGAAAAGTGGCTTTTCCTTTATGAAAACCTGTTCGTATGGCGCTCCGGAGATCGGCACCTCGCGTACTTCTTCGATGAAGTCTTCATGAAGTCCCAGCGCGCACCGTAATTCCGCGACCTTGCGCGCCTGGTCTACCAGGTATATCCCGCCGCCGTCGAGGCCGATCTGCTCCAGGACCGAGTTGAGGACTGCCCGGAGAAGGGAATCGAGATCGGTGGCCTCATTGGCCGCGAGTATTATCTTGTGCAGAATCTCGAGCTTGTTGGTTAAATTTTTCATTCCGGGAAGCCGGTTATTTTATTGGGAAGAAGGATGGATCAAATGTAACGACTTCCTCCACGGCGTACAAACATTTTTTCCGGTTGGAACCATGGCGCGCACTCGATGCCCGTGGGTCCGCGGTACATCTTCAGCATGGGCGGGCCGGGCCACGATGCACGGGCGGTGCGCCGATTTCCAATTCCTTTGAACGTATTTCATTCGACACGGCATGCGGGACGGCGAAAACGCTTCCGGCAGGATAATTGTTGACAAATGCCGCCGACGGCCGGGCGATAGTGGGGCGGGGCTCTTTCCAGCCCGGCACGAAACGGCCATGGAATTCAGGGTGCTCTGCAGGGACACGCGCAGCGCCGCGCGCACGGGGGAAATAACCACCTCCCGCGGAACGGTGCGCACCCCCGTGTTCATGCCGGTCGCGACCCGCGGGACGGTCAGGGCGCTCTCGTTGAGGGACGTCGAGGAGATAGGCTTCGCCATGCTCCTCGCGAACACCTATCACCTCTATTTGAGGCCCGGCATGGACCTTTTGAGGAAGACCGGCGGGCTTCACCGCTTCATGAATTATCACAGGCCCATTCTCACCGACTCCGGTGGATTCCAGGCGTTCTCGCTGTCCGGTCTCTGCACCGTCCGCGCCCACGGCATGGAGTTCCAGTCGCACCTGGACGGGTCCCGGCACTTCTTCACTCCGGAGGGAGTGCTGGATTTCCAGGGGGTGATAGGGTCCGATATCATGATGGTGCTGGACCAGTGCACCCGCTATCCTGTCACGGTCGAGGAGGCGCGCACGGCGGTGGAGCGCACGGTTCGCTGGGCCGGGCAGTCCCACCGGCACTGGAAGGATGGTTTCGATACCGGGGCACAGGGCCTTTTCGCCATCGTCCAGGGCAGCACCTACCGGCCCCTGAGGGAGGACTGCGCCCGTAGGATCACGGATTTGGAATTCACCGGGTTCGCCATCGGGGGGCTTTCGGTGGGGGAGCCCAAGGGCCTCTACCGGGAGATCACGGAAATAACGATGGAGCTGCTGCCGCCGGACAGGCCGCGCTACATGATGGGCGTGGGCAGTCCCGTGGAGATTCTTCACGCGGTCAGGTGCGGCGTGGACATGTTCGACTGCGTCATGCCCACGCGCATCGCGCGCAACGGCACCCTCTATACCTCCCGGGGAAGGATCAACATCAGGGCGGCCAGATTCGAGGGCGACATGAATCCCGTCGATGAGGACTGTTCCTGCTATGTGTGCAGGCATTTCACCAGGGCCTATCTGCGCCACCTCTTCAGGGTGGCGGAGATATCCTCGCTTATCTATAACACCTATCACAATCTCTCCTTTATGAAGAATTTCATGGAGGGCGTGCAGAAGAGCATCGAGAACGGCAGTTTCGAAGATTTTTCTGCAAAGTGGGCCCTGATCGATAAAAGCGGCGGGGAGGGCTGAATAAGACGTAAACAGCCGTATCTTTATAAATATACGCGGTACCAATTATTTTATTGTTCCTCCTCCATTTTATATTGACATTCAGGATAAAACAGCCTAACATAAAGCCCTCCATGGATGCGTCTCAGCGGCTCCGTTTACATTAAAAAGGGCTCGCTGCTCTCCCGGGGTAGAAGCGGCTCTGTTGCCGGGGGCAGGGGAAGCGGGGCGGTCAGGCATATCGGGCAAGGAGCGGGTAGAATGGATATAACCAAGCGCGCGAAGGGTGATATCGTCGTGCTCGACATATCGGGAGAGATAGACCTTTACAACGCCCCCGAAATCAAGGACATTATAAACAAGCTCATCGAGGAGATGAAGTACAACGTGATAATAAACCTGGAAAGGGTCTCCTACATCGATTCTTCCGGGATCGGCGCGCTCATATCCAGCCTCTCGAACCTCAAGAAATACCACGGCGGCCTCAAGATCATCAACGTGTACGCTTCGGTGCGGAAGGTGTTCGAATTAACCAAGCTTACATCCTTCTTCGATATTTATGAATCGGAAGAAGACGCCATAGAAGCCTTTAGCGGGTAGCAGGGGACCGCTGCCGTTTATTCCGAACGCAGGGGTGCGTAAAATGAAACGTCAACACGGGCGGCTTTGCCTGGCGGGAATCCTGCTTTGCCTGCCCCTTGTCATGGGACTTACATGCGGCGAGCGTATTCCGCTGGCGGAGATGTCACTGGCGAAGATGGAGATCACCAAGGCCCTTTCGGTGAAGGCCGACAAGTATGCACCGACGGAGCTCGAGGAGGCCAGGAAAAGCCTTCTGGGCTCGCATGACCAGGTCGCCGGCGATTCCCTCGATGCCGCGCGGGACAGCGCCGTGACCGCCCGGAAAAAGGCGCACGAGGCCTACGAGAAGTCCCTCCCGCTTCTGGCCAGGGACACGATAGAAGTGGCCGAAAAGAGCCTGGAAGACGCCGAAGAGGCCTATGCGGCGCAGCTGGCAAAGGAAGAATACGAGCAGGCCCGGCAGTCGCTCAAGCAGGCCAACGAGAATTTCGAAAGCAAAAAGTACCTGGAGGCGCACGCGAGCGCCCTCGAGGCCGACAAGATGGCGAAAGCCGCGCGAACCGCGTCCCTTGGCAAGCAGAGCATACTGCGCGACGCCATCGAGGAGGTAAAGGCCACCCTTGACGAGGCGCGCGCTTACAAGGCCGACGAGTTCGTCCCGGAAAAAACGAAGGCGGCGACGGAGAACATAAAGATTGCCTCCGAAGCGCTCGGCACGCTGGAACTCAAAAAGGGATTCGCGGCCCTCGAAGTGGCCAAGGTGAACGCCGATGAGGCGTACCTGGAATCGCTCAAGCGCTACGCGGAAGAAACCATGATAGCCGCCGAACTGCTCGTGGCGAAGGCTGAAAAGTCCGAGGGAGCGGCGGTGGCCAGGGACGAGATGGAGGGCGCCCGCGAGTCCATGGCAGGCGCGAAGTCCTCCTATTCCGACGCCCGCTACAGGGAATCCATTGTCTCCTCCAACGAGGCGAGCCGTCTGGCCTCGCTGGTGCTTGCCGCCAGGAAGTCGGAGACGGTCGCGGGAGGCGACAAGCAGGCCGGCGCCATCCGGGAAACGGGGGAGAAGAAGGCCGCGGGCGAAGGCGGGACCGGCTTCAAGATCCACCGCGTCAAGTATGTGCCTCAACAGCCCGAATGCCTGTGGCGCATCGCCGCGCGATACTACGGGAACCCCCGCCTCTGGAAAAGGATATTTGAAGCGAACCGGGACAAAATCAAGGATCCCAATCTCATATGGCCGGGGATGAGCCTTCGCATCCCGGTATCGCATAAGGGCGCGGACGGCAGCCGGGACGAGAAAAACTCGGAAAAGGCGAAGGAAGCGCTCCCGGCGAAAAAGAGCGAGTAAGGTCTTCTTATAAGGATTTTCCCATTCCCCCTTCCAGGGGGATTTTTTTGTCCCGCCGAAGCCGGACCGGATGCGAGGGATCGCGGGAAAGGCCGGCCGGGTTGCCCCGGCGGGAAATGCAAAGGCGGGATCGCGCGCGGCAACCCGGGGCGCCGCCCAGGCACTGTGCGGCCCGGAGGGATACGGCCCTATGGGACGTCCTTGGATTTTTCCCACAGCTCGTCCATTTCCCTGATGCTCATCTCCTCCAGGGGAATGCCGCGGGCTGAGGCCGCGCGCTCGATATACTTGAATCGCTTCATGAATTTTTTCACGCTGTTGATGAGCGCGTCCTCGGGATTGACCCCCACGAACCGCGATATGTTCACGATGGTGAAAAGCATGTCCCCGATCTCCTCGGCGACGGCGCCCTTGTCGTTATCCGCGTCCCGGATGGCTTTTTTAAACTCGTCCATTTCCTCGTCGAGCTTCGGCACCACGCTTTCGATTTTCTCCCAGTCGAACCCGACGCGCGAGACCTTCTGCTGGACGCGGTAGGCCCGGAGCAGGGCGGGCAGGTGGGCCGGGACGCCGTCCAGTATCGACTCGCGGGAGGCCTTCTCCTTTTTCTTTATCCGCTCCCAGTGCTGGATGACCTCGCCGGCGGTGTCCATGCGTTCCTTCCCGAAAACGTGCGGGTGGCGGAAGACGAGCTTGTCGACGATGCCTCGTGCGACGTCGTCGATGGTGAAACGCTTCTGCTCGCTCGCGATCTGCGCGTGCGCGAAAACCTGGTACAGAAGATCTCCCAGCTCTTCCCTGAGGGCGACCGGGTCTCCGTCCCCTATTGCGTCATAGACCTCGTACGCTTCCTCGATAAGGTATGGCTTGAGGGTCTCCGAGGTCTGCTCCCTGTCCCAGGCGCAGCCGTTCTCTCCCCGGAGCACGGCGGCGATCTCTTCAAGCATGTAGAGCGGTCGGCTTTCGTTGAACTTCATCGGATGCTCCTTCAGTGAACGATTCGGCGCTCAGGGGCGCCTTTTCTCGAGCAGGGAAAAGGTTAACTCCTTGGTTGCCAGGGAGTACCGTGCGTAGTCGAAGGCGCCCTTGTCAAGCACGTGTTGCTCCATGGTGCCCTAGATGGCGGAGATGATGAGTGTGGCTGCGAACCGCACCTACGGCGCAGGCGCGCTCTGCCATTCGGCGGCGCACGGGGGCGGGTCGGGCCAGGCCTGCAAGCTGTCCATGTACGAGTGGTCGAGGTCTGAAGCGCTCGCCTCTCGGGTCAGGAATGCCAAGCGTCTCTGCGGTATCCCCCCCCCGCGCGGTCATTCGTCGGGCTCGCGCCTGCGGCCGGGTGTGACGCCGGAGGGTGGAGCAGCCATTCCCTTGCCGCTGAAGCCTTCCCCGCGTTGACATGATGTTCCCTGTGTCCCTTTCCACTTTCGGGGAAATTTTATATTGACAGTCGCCCCGGGAGTATAGAATTTTATTGCGCTTTCCGGGGCTTTGTTTTCCCATGCTTTTGGCGCGCAGCGGTTCATTCGACGCGCACATATATTCCTCAACGTGCGGGGTACAACTCATGGCAACTGTAAAGGTGACGGGGCGCGTGCTCAGGGAATCCGATCCCGAGGTGACGGACATCATCCGGCGCGAAAACGAACGGCAGGAAAACACGCTCATCCTCATCGCATCGGAAAACTACGCGTCGCCGGCGGTGCTCGAGGCATCGTCCTGCACCATGACCAACAAGTATGCCGAAGGGTACCCGGGAAGACGATACTATAACGGCTGCCAGCACGTTGATGAGGCCGAGGCGCTCGCCGTGGAGCGCATCAAGAAGCTCTTCAAGGCCGAGGTTGCCAACGTCCAGCCGCACAGCGGCACACAGGCAAACATGGCGGTGCTCATGTCGGTCATGAGCCCCGGCGACACCTTCATGGGAATGAACCTTTCGCACGGCGGACACCTGTCCCACGGCTCGCCGGTTAACTTTTCGGGCCTTTATTACCGCGTCGTCTCCTACGGCGTGACGAAGGACACGAACCTCATAGACTACGGTTCGGCGGAAAAGATCGCCCGGGAGTATAAGCCAAAGGTCGTAATCGCGGGCGCTTCGGCCTATCCCCGCGTGATCGACTTCGCCAGGTTCAGGGAAATAGCCGACAGCGTGGGAGCCCTGCTGATGGTTGACGTCGCCCATATCGCCGGGCTGGTGGCCACGGGCCATCACCCCTCGCCCGTACCGGTGGCCGATTACGTGACCACGACCACCCACAAGACGCTCCGCGGCCCGCGCGGCGGGGTGATCCTGGCGAGGAAGGAATACGAATCCGTGATGAACAAGTACATCTTTCCGGGGATCCAGGGCGGCCCCCTGATGAACACCATAGCGGCAAAGGCCGTGGCGTTCGGGGAGGCGCTCGCGCCGGAGTTCACGCGGTACTCGGGACAAGTTGTAAAGAACGCGCGCGTCCTCGCCGAGACCCTTCTGTCCCGCGGGCTGGCGCTCGTTTCGGGAGGCACCGATAATCACCTCATGCTCGTCGACCTGCGCGCGAAAAACCTCACGGGCAAGGACGTGGCCAACCGGCTCGACAGCGCGGGCATCACGTGCAACAAGAACGGCGTGCCCTTTGACGACAAATCGCCAATGATCACCAGCGGCATACGGCTCGGAAGCCCCGCGCTCACCACCCGGGGGCTGGGGGAGGACGAGTTCAGGAAAGTCGGAAACCTCATCGCCGATGTCATCGACAACATGGGTGATGACAAGGTGCTGGACCGTGTCAGGGGCGAGGTGCGGGAGCTGTGCGCCGCGTTTCCGACGGAATTCCTGAGGCTTCCGCCGCGTTGACCGGTGGACGGCGGCGCAGCCTGAATTTATACTTGACTGTGCCGCCGTGAAGTACCTATATTCATGAAAAAGGGAAGAAAAGAACCATAACCATAAAAGGAGGAACCCATGAGGAAGGCGGTTACGCTGGTGACGGTATTGTTGTTTCTCTGTGCCGGTGCCGGCTGCAAAAAGGAGAAAAAGTCCATCGAGCGCGAGGGTGTCGTCAATTTCTTTACCGGAGAGGTCATGCTCGTATCGGCGGACGGCAAGGAAGCGCCAGCCAAGGTCGGCGACGCGGTAAAACAGGGCATGAAGATCAAGACGGCGGGCAAAAAGTCCACCGCCGAGGTTTACTTCGGCGAAAACGCGGTAAAGGTGCTGGGAGACACGGTCGTTGAGGTGAAAACCCTGCTTACATATGTGGATGGCGGGAATGATGAAAGCGAGTTCTACGTGGAAAAAGGCATGTTTTTCTCCAAGGTTACCAAGAAACTGGGCAAGGGTGACAGCTATAGCGTGAAGTCGCCCACCACCACGGCTGGCGTCCGCGGGACCGACTTCCTCATCTCCGAGGAAGAAGGGAAGGGCAACGTGGCCGTTCTCGACGGGGCGGTGGAGGTGCTGAACAACTCGCTGGCGGGCGCCGCGCCGGTGGTCGTGAATGACAAGGAAGAGGTGGATGTTCTCACGGGCAAGGATCTGGTCAAGAAACAGCTCAGCGAAGACCGGATGCGGGCCCTGTCGATCCTGCTCGAGATAAAGGCGATGCGGGAGGAAATCTGGGAGAAGATGAGGAAGCAGCGCGAGGAGATCCTGAAGGCCGTTGAGGACCAGCGCCAGGTAAACAAGGAGATGCTGGAGAAACAGCGTGAGGGAGACAAAGCACTGGTTGAGGACCAGAAGGCGAGAGACCGCGCGATGATCGGGGACATAAAGGACACGACGAAAGGATTGGGTGAAGAGGCAAAGGACATGGCGAAGGGCCAGATGGACGCCGCGAAGGCGGTGGACAAGGACGCGTCCAAGGATGAGGCCCTGAAGCAGAAGGAGGCCATGAAGCCGCAGATAGAGAAATTCAAGGTGGACAAGGACCAGTTCAAGTCAAATCCGTAAATCCTTTCGGTGTGAATCGTAAGAGGGCGGAGGACACGGAAGGCGGAGAAATCGCGCCCGCGGCGCCGTGAAGGCGAAACGGGCGGATTTTTTCACCCTCTCCGTGTCCTTTTAACGAATCCCGCAACGCAAATCCGGAAATGTGCGGTCGTGCGGCTTTCCCATATTTTCAGAAGATTACAGGGGGCCCGCTGCAGCCTCGAACCCGCGGGCCGAAGCGCATACCCCGGTTCGGAACAGCGTCAAGCCGGCATGGGGAATTGGTAAACGAATGAGCCTGCGCATCGCCTTTCTGGGGACCGGGACCTGCTCCGCGTCGTCAAGGAATCCGTGCTCGCTGGCAGTCACCGACGGTGAGGACCTCATCTGCGTGGACTTCGGGGGAGGCGCTTATCACCAGATTGCCCGGCTGGGGAGTCCCTTCTTCAATTATAAAAATATTTCCGCCATATTCCTCACGCATTTCCATGTCGATCACGTGTCGGGCCTGCCCGATTTCTTCTGGGGGGAGATGTGGGACAGCACTGGGAGGCGCGAAAGGCCCCTGACGCTCGCCGGGCCCCGCGGACTTAAAAACTTCCATGAGAAACGGCTTCTGCCCTTCCTGGGAGATTACCAGGTCCCGTTCGATGTAAACCTGGTAGAGATGGACAGCGGGGAGGAATTCAGCGGGTCTTTTTACCGGATGACATCCTGTCCCTTAGCCCACGGCGAGTGCTCGACTGGATTCCTTTTAAGCGCGGGGGGACACAAGCTCGGGATCACGGGAGACACCGGGTATTGCGAGAACCTTGCGCTTCTCCTGAAAAGCTCCGACACCGCCGTCATGGAGTGGAGCATCCCCGATTCCTCGCAAGTTCCGGGGCATATCACCGGGAAAGACATGGTCGCCCTGCTGGACATGGGCGTGATGCCCCGCCGGGTCTACATCACCCATGTGTACCCGCGTCCTGGCCTGACCTTCGAGGAAGTCCTCGATCGGTGCAGGGAGGCGGTCGCGCCATATGCGACTGAATTCATATTTGCCCGCGACGGCGACATGGTGGAGCTCGTGAAGCCGCAATGAACCATTAAGGACATTTGAATCGATCACGATAGAGGTTTAATCGAGGGGAGCGCCATGAATCTGCTGAATGTGCTCATAGACGTTTTGATGGACCTGTTCGAGAAGCTGAGGGGCCTTCTGCTCGACGTGCTGCAGGCCGTTGGCCGTCTTGCCGGGACGGGATACGAGAAGTTCCTGGATTTGAGCATTTCCGAAAAGGTCGTGTTCCTCAATGCGGTCGGCGCTTTCCTTGCGGTGGTCATGCCGGTGGCGCGGTATTATATCTTTGAGACCTATTTTTACATTAATAATCCCCTGGCGGTGTACATGATCGGCATCGTGTTCGTCATGTGGGGCACGCTTTTCTTCGAGGGGCTGGTGAAATTCCTGGTGAGAATGTCCGTGAACGGCTATTACCTCATCTGGATCCTATACCTTCCCCTCGCCGGCGACCTGACCAAGGCGAACCCGCACAGCCTGAGCCCCGGGTACTACCTCAATATAGCCGTCCCCGTCGTGTATATGGGGGCGTCCGCCTACAGCTTCTTCATCGGCAAGGAGTAGGATTCACGCTTTTCAGGCAGGCGGAGAGGCGCGATTCAACGGCGGACCGGATCCTCCCGGCGCATATGGAAGCGAACTCGTTGGCGGAAAAACCCAGCGGGTTGAGTTTGCGGTACAGCTTGGCCGGATATGTGGCCAGGATGTGCTCTACGTTCAGGACGAGTTTTTGCCCGTCTTTGGACGCCTTCTGCACCAGCAGGTATTCTCTTTTTTTGCAGAACTTGATGAACTGCCCGATTTTTTTATGCAGGTACTTTTTGTCGGAAAGCCTCCTGTCGATTTCGGGGATAACATGGCGATCGACCAGGCCGTTGATTTCCTCCACGAGTGATTCGACGGCTTCGCTGAATTTATCGCGGGCAAGCTCGATCCTCAGGTTGGCCTCCCTGCCCGACTCCGCGAGGCGCTGCATCGTGAAAGCGGCGATCTGGCTGAAGGTGACGGTGTGAAGCTGGTGAAGCACGCGCGCCAGTCTTTTATTGAATTTGTCCTTTGACTGCCAGAAGAACATCGGCTTTCCCACGTTGATGAAAATGTCCTTTTTGCCCTGCACCAGGCGGTCCACCTTGACGTTGATGGGAAGGATATAGACTTTCGTGCGCGAATGCTTGAGCGCGTTCTCGACCAGCTGGTACACGGAGCTGCGTATCTGCTTCAGGCCGCCGAAACCCCAGGTGGTGCCTTCGGCGAAAACGACCGTCGATAGTCCCATCGATACCCTGTCGCGGATCCCCCTCATCTGCTCGCCGATTTCCGATTTTATCTCGTCCTTTTTCTTCTGGTAACCCTCGATGAACGGGCGATGGACGGTGGTGAGCTTCATGATTTTGAAGATGAGAAGGGGAAGCTGGGTTTTGTCCAGGAGGGTCAGGATAAGCTTTACAAGCCTGCTTTTGCCCCCGAAGTTTGAGCAGAGGTAGCGTCCGCTCAGGAAATCGGACTTGGCGAGGATGAGGAAATCCGGCTTGGGACGCAGTCCGTAATAAACACGCGAAAGCGATGGCACCTCGAAATAGCTGTCATGGGTGAGGGTGAAAATGAGCGGCGTGGGGACCAGTTTGAGATGTTCGCGCCCTTTCAGGTGCGGCCTGTGGCGCATTACCTTCGAGGCGACGTGAAATCCCAGCACCACGACTCCGCGGAAAAAACGGTTTATCGATTCCATCATCGCCGGACCTCCTGGACGGACAACTCAAAGAAAACAACATAATTCTTGATTTGTCAATTAAATTTATGTCGGGTCGCGCGTCAGTTACCCAGTTTTTCGATGGGGGGGAGCGGAAGCACCTGAATCCCTTCCTCGAGCAGCTCCTTCATCTCATCCATGCTTGATTCGCCGTAGATATTCCGCGCCTCTTCGATGCCGTAGTAGATGGCCCGCGCCGCATCGGGGAATTCCCTGCCGACGTTCTCGAAGTTCTCCTTCACGTACAGCTCTATCATTTTCATCATTGCGAAGATGTTCGGACGCTCCGCCACCGGTTTCGGCCCGGTTGACGGTTTTGGCTGGATTGAACACCCTGTGAAGAGCCTCTTCACTTCGCCGCTGTCGCACAGCGGGCAGGACACGAACTGCCTCTCCATCTGGCTGGAGAAGGATTCGTAGTCTTTAAATATGCCTTCGAACCGGTGTCCGTTGGCGCATTCAAGATCGAAGGATATCATCTATTCAACTCTGCCCGCGATGGATCGGAAAGCCGCCCTCTCCTTTTCATTATAGAGCGCGTTACTCGCAAAATCAAGAATTAGGCCCACGGCGTTCGTCCGCCGGGGCCGGTTCCCCGGGGTGTTCTTCCAGGAAGGGGGAATGGATTGCCGCGCGCCCGAACATCCCGGACCCTATCCGGCCGGCAGCTTGGCAAGGCTGGCATCGAGTTTTTCCAGCACCTTTCTCAGCTCTTCGTTTTTTGCCCGCTCCTTTTCAAGCACATGGGCCGGCGCCTTCTGGATGAACGCGCCGTTTGCGAGCTTTTTTTCGACCCTTTCTATTTCCTGGAAGACCCGTTCCCTCTCCTTTCCCAGGCGCGCGCGCTCCTTCTGGACGTCGATGAGGCCTTTCAGCGGAACGAAGATCTCCAGTTCCGGAAGGACCGCCGAGGCGTCTTCCTTCGCGGGAGCATAATTGCTGTCGAATTCAATGTGCTCCGCCTTCGCCAGGCTCCGCAGGTGCACGCTTTCTCTTTTCAGGAGCGACACGATGTCTTCATTCGCGGTTTTGAAAACCACCCGGGCCTGCCGGTCGGGGGGCACGTTCATCTCGCCCCTTATATTCCTTATCTTGTACACGATTTCCTTGAAGAGCTCCGCCTCGCCTGACTCCCTGGGGAAATTGAACCGTTCCTCCGCACCGGGCCAGTCGGAGACAATCAGCCGGCGGGAGCCGGACGGCATCCGGCTCCATATCTCCTCGGTTATGAAGGGCATGAAGGGGTGCAGCAGGCGCAGGCCGCGGTCCAGGACGTGGTACAGGACCTGCTTGGCCGTTTCACCCGAGGACGGGCTGCCGGGCCCTCCGGCGTAAATGCGCGGCTTCGTGAGCTCCAGATACCAGTCGCAGAACTCGTGCCACCAGAAATCATACAGCAGCTGGGCGGCCTCGTTGAAGCGATACTCCCCCAGGGCCCGGGTCACTTCCATGGTCGTCAGGGAGAGGCGATGGAGAATCCAGCGGTCGAAAGGCTCCAGCCTCCCGGCGTCGATTTCGCCGGGGGAAAAACCGTCTCCCAGGTTCATGAGGATGTAGCGGGTGGCGTTCCATATCTTGTTGCAGAAGGCGCGGTACCCCTCGATGCGTTTCTCCGAGAGTATGATGTCCCGCCCCTGGGCCGCGAATATGGCCAGCGTGAAGCGGAAGGCGTCGGTGCCGTACTTGTCCATGGTGATGAGCGGGTCTATCACGTTGCCTCGCGACTTGCTCATCTTGTGGCCGTGCTCGTCGCGCACTATCGCATGGATGTACACGTCCCTGAAAGGGACATCGTTTATGAATTTCAGGCCCATCATTATCATGCGGGCGACCCAGAAAAAGATGATGTCGAAGGCGGTGACGAGGACCGAGGTCGGGTAGTATTTTTTCAGCGCCGCCGTTTCGTCGGGCCAGCCGAGGGTGGAAAAAGGCCACAGGGCCGACGAGAACCAGGTGTCCAGGACGTCCTCGTCCCGGCGGATGTCGCCCGAATTGCATTTCTCGCACGCCGCGGGATCATCCATGGAGACGGTGATGTGCTCACAGCTGTTGCAATAGAACGCGGGTATGCGGTGGCCCCACCAGAGCTGGCGCGAGATGCACCAGTCGCGGATGTTGTACATCCATTCGAGATAGGTCTTTTCCCAGTTCTGCGGCACAAAGCGTATCCGCTTTTTTTCAACCGCCTCGATGGCCGCGTCGGCCAGGGGTTTGATTCTGACGAACCACTGCTTGGAAAGATAGGGCTCGATGACGGTGCCGCAGCGATAGCAGTGGCCCACCGAGTGGTCGTGGTCCTCGATTTTCGAAAGCAGGCCGAGGGCCTCGAGGTCCTCTATGATTTTTTCGCGGGCCTCGAAACGCGGAAGGCCCCTGTACGGGCCGCCGTTTTCATTTACCGCGGCGTTCAGATCGAGGATGATGATCTCCTCCAGGTTGTGCCTTTTGCCCATCTCGAAGTCGTTGGGGTCGTGGGCCGGGGTGACCTTCACCAGCCCCGTGCCGAAGCTTTTGTCCACGAAGCTGTCGGCGAATACGGGGATCTCCCTGTTCATGAGGGGGAGGGTGACGGTCTTGCCGAGGAGCCCGGCGTACCTCTCGTCCTCGGGGTTCACCGCGATGCCGGTGTCGCCCAGCATGGTTTCGGGCCGCGTGGTCGCCACGGTGATGAACTCACGGCCGCCCGTGATGGGGTACTTTATATAGTAAAGCTTTCCTTTTACGTCCCGGTATTCCGTTTCTATGTCGGAGAGCGCGGTCTCACAGCGCGGGCACCAGTTGATGATCCTGTATCCCTGGTAGATAAGCCCTTCATGGTAGAGGTCCACGAACACCCTTCGCACCGCGCGGGAGAGCCCTTCATCGAGGGTGAACCGCTCCCTGGGCCAGTCCAGCGAACAGCCGAGCCGCCGGAGCTGCCCCTGTATCTGGCCGCCCGAATGCTCCTTCCATTCCCACACCCTCTTTACGAACGCCTCCCGCCCGAGATCGTATTTTGTCCTGCCCTCTTCGTTGAGGAGCCGCTCGACGACGTTCTGGGTGGCGATTCCGGCGTGGTCCATGCCGGGCATCCACATGGCGGACTCACCGCACATCCGCCGCCATCGGATGAGGATGTCCTGGAGGGTGTTGTTGAGCGCGTGGCCCATGTGGAGGGTGCCGGTTACGTTGGGCGGTGGAATAACGATGGAGTAGGGCCCCCGCCCGTCATCCTCGCGCGCGTGGAAGAGGCCTTCCGATTCCCACTGCCTATACCATTTTTCCTCGACCTCTCGGGGGTCATACGAAGGGGGGAGCTGCATTGTCATGTATCCTGTTCGGCGGAATAGAGGTTGATCCGGCCCGGTCCCTGATCGTTCCACGGGGAGCGCGGATCATGGTTCATCTAGAACCCGCGCAGGTGCGTGTCAATACAATTTTAGCCGGACCGCGCAGTCGCCGGCCCGCGGACCTCGGCCTCGTGCGTCCCGTAGAGGACAACGCGGGCAGGCCCCGCGGGCGGTGCGTGAGCGCTCCCGCGAAAACGCCTACAGGCTCCGCACCCAGTCGATGGCGTACTTCATGAGCTCGGAGCTGTTCTTGAGATCCAGCTTTTCCCGTATATTGAGCCGGTGGGAGTCTATGGTCTTGACGCTCAGGTTCAGCATTCGGGCGATCTCCGAGGCCTTGTTCCCCTGGCCGAGAAGGCGAAGGACCTCAAGCTCCCGGTCGGTCAGGTTCTGCATGTTGTCGGATATCTTCCTTTCCCCGTTGCGCACCAGATCTCTCAGCAGCCGGGAGGTCATGTTCTCGCTCAGGTATATTTTGCCCGACATGACCTGCCGTATCGCGACGATCAAGGTCTGTGTCAGCTCCGATTTCATGACGTATCCCATGGCGCCCGCCCTGATGGCGCGCTCGGCGAAAAGGTCCTCCTCGTGCATGGACAGGGCCAGGGTGCGTATTTCCGGGAAACGCTCCTTGAGCGCCTTGAGGAGCTCCAGCCCGCTCACGCTCCCCTTGAGGTTGATGTCCACGATGACGAGCCGGGGCTCGAGCCTTGCAATGGCCGCCACCGCTTCCGTCGCGCCCGCCGCCATTCCGCAGACCTCCATGTCCTGTTCCTGGTCCAGGCGCTGCTTGAGGCTTTCGGAGACGATCCGGTGGTCGTCCACGATAAATATCTTTACCGGTGTTTTACCTATCTCTGACATGGCTGACCTGTTTGTCGTGTATTCATCGGGATATCACGGCGGCTTCACGCCCCAAGCCGGCATATGACCTCGGTGCCTGTCCGGCCGTCGCTGCGGACCTCGAGGGCGGCGCCTATCATGCGCGCCCTGTAGCGCATGATGTTCAGGCCGATTCCCTTGGCGCCTTCGGCGTTTTTCCGCAACCCGATCCCGTTGTCCCGGATGGAGAGGACCACGCCGTGACTCTGGCGATGAAGCCCGATGTGGATGGCGCCGGCGCGGGCGTGCTCAATGGAGTTGTTCACCGCTTCCTGAATTATGTAATAGAGCTGAGTGTTTAAAATGTGGTCTGAAAAATCAATTGTTTTATCGATGTCCACCGTGATTAATATGCCGTAATCGCTTTCAACGCGCCGCTTCAGCTGTTCCGAGAAGGCGGCAAATCCTCCCGCCTGTGGATCGATGGGGAACAGTCCCCTGGCCAGGGTCCGCGTATCCCTTATGGCCCTGTTCAGGAGCTGCTCGATCTCCACGGCCTCGGCGCTCTCCGGGGAGGACCTCCCGGAGAGGCGGTGGAAGAGGCTGCTGGCCTTGATGGCGATGTTCAGAAGATTTTGCGCCAGCCCGTCATGCAGCTGCATGCCTATGGACCGCCGTTCGTTCTCGCTGATGCCCACAATTTCCTTTTCGAGCTGCAGGCGCTCGGTGATGTCCCGGGCGTTGAGGACGGTCCCCTGCACCGCGTTATTCTCGCCGAAGAAAGGGTACAGCGTCGTGGCCATGTAACGGCGGCCGTGGACGGGGTAGTGGAACCATCGCTCGAATGAGATGACCGCGCCCTCGAGGCATTGTTCACAGCCGCCCTTGAGCGCCTCAAGGAATGTCCTTCTCCCGTAGAGGGCCTCCAGGGGCCTGTTGACGACCTCGATGCGATCCTTTTTAAACGACGAGAGAAGCGCCTCGTTTGCCGCGACGATGCGAAAGTCGCGGTCGATATAGGCCATATGGTCCCGCGAGGAGGAGACGATGTGGCGGTAAATATTGAGGGTTGCCACGGCTTCCCCCTTTATCCTGTCCAGCTCCACCAGTTCGGTGTGGGCGCTCTCAAGGTCGGTATGCACCTGCGCGAAACGCGATGCGAGAGCTATGGCGAAAAAAAGCGTCATGGCGAAAAAGCCCTCGAGTATGACGGGCTCCACATGCAGGATTTCGAGGAAACTGAGAGCGCTGATGACGTATGCCAGGGTGAGGATGGCCATGCCCGTTAGGATATGGAGCGCGTACGGCGTTTTCCGACGGGCGCTCCTGATGATGACCGCCAGGCCGTAGACGAGAAGCAGGGCGTTTGACTGTATAAAGGGATCATACAGTAGGTTCTGGAAATAGGGTACGCCGCCGCTCAGAAGATACTCCAAACAGAGCGCGGCGAGAAGAAATATATAGAATGCCCTGAAGGCCCATGAAATGAGGTTTTGTCTTGCATTAAGGAATGAAAGGATGAATTCGAGCAGCATCAGCGAGGCTATGATCGATCCGAAGTAGGTACAGAATATAAAGGCCCACGGCCGGTCGACTATCCAGATGATAAGGCCCGTAAAGCCGAGAATCCAGGCCCCGAGGGAGAACGACAGCCCTGAAAAATATAGGTAAAACAGCTCGTTTCTCCGTTTCCAGAAGAGGATCGCGAAGTAGAAGCCCATGAAGAGGTTTATCGTCGCGAGGCCGCCGTTCCAAAGCACATGGGAAATCCAACGCGCATGCAGATTCCGGTACGTGCCGAAATAGGCCGAGTTGCCGATTCCTCCCAGGCCGTTGGACCAGCCTGACCGTATGGCGATCGTGTTGTCGCCTTCCGTCAACAGATTTGACGGGACTACGAAAAAGTCAGGCCTGCCGACGCTGCCCGCCGATGCCCCCGTGCCGCCAAATGAACCCGTGTCATGCACAAAGGTGCCGTTGACGTAAAATTGCGAACCATGGTAATGCCGGAAAATCAGCATCGAGTAATTCTCCAGCGGGCTTTCCAGCCGAATTGAGCTGCGATACCACGCATGGCCCCTGTAGTCTTTGAATTTGGGCATCGATGTCCAGGAGAAGTGCAAGGGGATCAGGTCCCAGCCCGTGGTGTCAATGTCCCTGTTTTTATATTGCGCGCGGTCCTCCGCCTTGAAGTGCCACAGGCGGGGCATACTGTATATTTCCTCCGGCCCGGCAATCTGCAGCATGGAGGCCCTCTCCCGGGGCGTGGCGGCAGCTGCGCGTCCGGCCGTGGCTTGGATAATAATGAAGGAGAGGATGCACGATTCAATAACCATTGATACCTTTTTCATACAGTGCCGCCGCACCAGCTGAATGATGAAAATATAATTCCCCGGAAGGAAATCCAATGGCGCAAATCAACCTGAGCCGGGCTTCCCGGCGATAGGCTGAATTGCTGTTTTTCATTCTGAAGGTATGCGGCTGCCTCCTCGATCTTATCGGGCGCACACATGGTCAGAGCCACCTTCGCCCGCAGTTCAGGGGCGACAATAGCCATTGTATTCGCAAACGCCTTCTGGCGGACATCGTCGGTATCATACATGACAACCCAAAGCCAATCAATGCTTCCTGTGTGAAGGTCTATAGGTGCAGCATTGAGTCCATTTCGGATAAGTTCCAGGCTGTGGCGATTGCTAAAATCAATCACACCAAGCCTCCCTCCAACCTTTATATTGTAGATGCCATCATATTTGTCATCGCCTTGCCCGTCGAAGTCGCCCCGCGCCATCCTCATCGCCTTGAGATCTTCTCTGTTGGATAAGGCCCTCAATAGACGCATCGTCATTGCGAGATGCTCAGTTTTCTGATTCTCCTTGAGTTCTTCCGACTCCATCATCTTGCGGCGTTATTCTTCCATGCAGCGGCGCTCATCCTCATATCTGTTCCGCCCAGCGAAAACACCTTCTTCACGAAGCGATTGATATATGGAACGCTTCACGACCTCGGCTACCTCTTGTGGCTCAAGTTTGCGTTCGCCTTTCTGTTGCTCTTTTGCAATCCTCGCGATCTTCAATCAGAGGTCGCCCACTCGACCTGATATTATATCCTCGATGCGTTTCTCGGTAATGCCTTTGGGCGATTCTACCGTTGAAGGGCATCGGTCGTCTCCTGGAATACCTCATTCTGAAGGCGGCTACTCTCGTCGCTGCGTTGCATGATGGCTTGTTCTGAGAACTTGCCAAGGGCAATGGCCGCGATGGCCAGGAAGATCGAGGCCCCAGACGAGAGAACAGATAGCACGAAATTGATGAGTTCTGGCGTAGTGAATGAGAGAGAAGCAGAGTTGATTGCATTCCTTGCCAATCCACACGCTGTGAATCCCAATAGGAATGCGATGACGAGTCCGCCGATAAGCCGCAGAGATATCAGCGGTTCCTTGGTCTTCCTGCCATCGTCAGATGCGTCTTCGTTCTTCATCTTCGTACTCCCGGGTCGCAAACTAGAGTTGGGTAGCACCGCTTCCTCACTGGCACGAAGTTTACACACTCGCAATCGACCGTGCAAGTCACAATTTATGGCGTCTACTCCAACGACTTGTTAGGTTGCACGTCGGGCGAACAAGCCCAGCCCGAACGCTTGACCCCATCTCACAGCATATGACCGCACCTCGACTCGAAAAAGGCCGCGGCATGGCCAAACCTTCAAGCTGAGCAGCCTTTCAATCCGTATACGAGCATGAGCAGATCATCGATATTCACCTGGATGGCGCCGATCCATGCGGAAGTCGCGCAATAGCTATCCGCGTCCAGTAGCAGTAGTTGGCCTCGTTCTGCTGAATCTCGCTGCTGAGTGAGTCGATCGACAGCCAGCGTAGTTCTGAGATCTCATTTGGATCGGGTTGAACTGCGGAGCTCCACGTACCGGTGAGCACGTGCAAGAACTCATGTTCGAGCAGATCGTGGTCAAGGCGCACCCTGTAGATAAAGTGATCCCTTGCGTACAAAGGGCAATCGATGCCCAACTCTTCACTCAAGCGCCGCCGCGCGGAGTCGAGTGTCGTCTCTCCAGGCCGCGGATGACCGTCGCAGGAGTTCGCCCACAGCCCACCGGAGTGATACTTATCGGCTGCTCTCTTGTGTATCAGCGTCTCTCCCCTGTTATTGAACAGGAAGACCGAGAAGGCACGATGAAGTAGGCCCTGCCGATGAGCCTTGAGTTTCTCCATCCGGCCGACTTCCTGATCACTTGTGTCAACAAGGACGACCTCTTCCACCACGACTCCTTCCCGCCGACACATAAATCGTCGGTCTGATTCACTTCAGTGTAGAATTAAGGACGGCACAGGAAATACCCCTAAATTGTAGCCCCCTACCGGGAGTCTGCCCACGGATAGGGGCTAGGTGCAGGTACAGCCCCATGTGCGCATCCATTATGATCCGGCCCCGAAAAAAACATTGCCTGGAAGACGTTGCCAAGATGATCCGGTTTCACCCTTCAGCGCAGCCTAACTGGATAAAATACCGGCGATGCGCAAGCGAATGTCAACATGAAATAACGCTCCGCCTGTCGCACTCCTGAGGCTGGGTGCGTAACTAGCTGATCTCAATGAACGTGTCTCGAGCGTTAAATCCCGAACTTAATAATAGATGACCGGGCTTCCCTTGTTTTGCTTTTTGATTTTAAACGTGCGCGAGGATCGGGTATGCAGAATGCTTCGCTGCTCTCATTATTTGACCCCCCCCGGTCGCTGCACAAGCATTTTCCCGGTCATCAAAGAGACATGACTCCTGCCCGCTCAGTAAAAAGCTAGTAGGGTAAGCGGTGTAAGCGGTATGCAATCTGATGGGTTTTTTCTGGGTAGCTTTACGCCCGTCCAGGATAATCCGGCACTCTTCGAGCGGCGTGTCATACCCTTTCGAGGCGAACCATCGAGTGAGCTCTTCCGGAGTGGCCCGTTCCATCATCTTCACGAATTCGCTTCCCAGCTTCGGCTCGCTTGACGCCTTCACGACGAAGTCAATATAATCAGCCATGTGACCTCCTGTGAGACATGTTTTAATTAAAAGCATGTCAGTATTTCATGGAAATGTCCATAGGGTGAATCCCTGAAAAGACATTAAGAGATATAGGAAATACGAAATGGGGAATATCCCCAGGGCAGGGGGTGTACATGAAGGAGATGGAATGAATATATAACCGGTCTGTTTCGTGGAGGCGGAGAGCTTAATCGGTTCTCCGGGTCACAGGAAAGCGCTTGTAAGGACGTGTTGAATATCTTTCGCGCTGACCGGCTTTATGAGAAAACCATACGGCTGCGTTTGTTCCGCTTCCTTTATCATTTTTGCGTCGGAACAGCCGGATATATAGATGATGGGAACATCCAGTTTTTCCTTTATTATTTTCGCCGCCCCGACGCCGGTCAGCTTACCGGCGAGTTCAATATCCATGAATATGAGGTCGGGTTTGAGTCTCGCGGCCGCCTTGACGGCCTCCTCCCCCGTTGACACGACGTCTATCACGGTATATCCGAGGGCCTCAACGATGAATTTATTCATCGCGGCTATGACGCTGTCATCTTCAACTATGAGGATCTTCTTAATTATTTTAGCCGAATATCCCATTTCGTATCGCCATAACCCGTGCCGCATATGTAAAGAGACAATAATCCAAACAAAATCTAATGGCCCGGAGGGGTACCGTCCATAGGTCAAATGGATGATTTAGTACTAATACAGTTAAGAATGGGGTTCCACAGCCTACCCTTCTTATCCCGCCACACTCGTAGTGATTGCCTCCGGGCTACCGGTCTTAAAATGCCTTGCAAAAAGCGTCGCCCTTTGCGAAGATCATTAGTTACCGCCTCAGGAGTGGAGCGGAATGGAAAGAATGCCCTCAGGGGCCATATCTGAAGCCGGATCGATTACCTTCGGCGCCGTGGAGCTCTCCGCCCATGAACGGGATTTCTTCGGCAGGCTCAATGGGCAGATGATGAAGCTCTGCCGTTCGCTGCCGGGGTCAATGCAGGCGGGAGCCTTGCAATTTCTCATGGACTACACGCGTACCGGGGTCGGCGAGCCGCTGGAGTTCTACCGGGACTACTTTCCACCCTCATGGTCGGTCCTGTATCACCTGTATGAGGGGAGTAAGTCTGGTCGTGCCATCAGCCGAAAGGAAAAGGAAAGCGCCCTTGCATTTCACGCCATGGCCATGTTCCTCCACTCCCTTGACGATCACCTCAACGACGGGGACATACCCGCATCTCACCTGTTACTGCTCCTGCGGAGCCAGGCATGGGTGTTCATGGCGGAATCTTTAAAGGTTTTTGCGAGGGACGGTCGGGCAAGGGCACTTGCCGAAGATTTCATGGATATGTACTTCCGTTCGGTGAGTGCCGCGGACAGGCCGGGCACGCTGGACGCGTATTGCGGCGAGTTCCGGAGACAGATGGGCACCTGGCTGGTGGCGCCGGTGCTCCTGGCGCGGAAAGTCCTGGTGAAAGCGGCGGCCGTGAACGCGTTGCGGGACGCCTATGAGTCCTTCGGCATTGCCTGGCGGCTGCTTGACGACGTGAACGACCTCGTGGAGGACATGGAGCGGGGGGCCCGCACCGCGGTCTATCTCCTGCTTCCGGAGGAGGGACGCAGGCTGTGGGATGACCTGCCGATGAAATCGTCCTCTTCGCGGGCCCGCGTGTCCGCCCGTAAGGAGATCCTCCGGCTGATCGCTAAGCACCAGGTCCTCCGCGAGGCGATACGCCGCATGAGCGGAGAGCTTGAGCG
Source organism: uncultured Spirochaetota bacterium (assembly GCA_963762305.1). GTDB lineage: Bacteria > Spirochaetota > UBA4802 > UBA4802 > UBA5368 > CAVXKM01. The sequence goes on from CAVXKM010000001.1 coordinate 492,853, forward strand.
GGCGGCCTCCCTGGCCGCTTCGTGCGGCCTTGCCGGGCTCGCCGAGGAGTTCCGTGCGCTGGGCTCGCCCCTTCGCACGCGGCAGGATGAAGGCCCGGATGACCGCGGCGGGGAGGGCGGCCCGTGAGCAAGGACTCGGCGCGCTACTTTGATGAAAACTACGGGATATACGCGAGCGGCTGGTCAGCCGACCACCTGCACTACGGATTCTGGCACGCAGATACTGCGGACCTCGAGCAGTCGCTCACCAACACCGTGAAGGACCTCCTGGCCTACCTGGAGCTGAAAAAGGGCGACCGGGTGCTGGATGCCGGCTGCGGCACCGGCGGCACATGCAGGTACATCGCGGAACACTTCGCCCTGCCCGTGACCGGCATCACCTTTTCGAAGAAGCTTCTTGCCGCGGCAAGGATCCTCTCGAGGAACTGCCCCAACAGGAAACTCATCCGCTATTATTTCAGGGACTATGCGAGGACCGGTTTCAAACAGTGCGGTTTCACCAGGATAATCGCGCTGGAAAGCCTCTGTCACGGCGAGTCGAAAGAGTCCTTTTTGAGAGAGGCCTTCAGGCTCCTCGAACCCGGCGGGAGGCTCATCGTCGCGGATTATTTCCTGGACAGGGACGATCTCAATCCCGGGGAGCAGACGCTCTGTCGGCAGTGGCTGGACGGGTGGGCGATCCCGGACCTGCCCATCGAAAAAAAACTCGCCGAGGCCGCGCGGGGATGCGGGTTCGTGTCGGTCCGATGCGTGGACAAGACGTCCCTGATACGCAAAAGCAGCAGGATCATGTGGGAGGCGGGCAGAGCGAGCCTCACCGCCGACCTCCTGGCTGTGAAGGAAGGAAAGGCGCCTCCCTCGAGGGTCGGCCACACGATTGCGCTTATAAGGCAGAAGGAGTGCCTGGACCTGGGAATATGGAAGTATTGCTTTTTCATAGCGGACCGTTAGGGCAGGACCTGTAACCGGCAGGCATGTGCATGACCGTCCGTGATAATGGATCGACCGCATTGAATTGTCGCGGCCTTCCATGCCGGCATGTCACTCCGTTTAATCTTCCGTCGCGGCGCCGGACCGGTCGATCCTGTACCGCTCATCACCGACAAACACCTCGGCAGTGCCCGCCTTGAAATCAGAAACGCTGTCGAATTTCGGCGCTATGGCAAACCGGCCCGAGGAATCGATAAACCCCCAATTTTTCCCGCCTTCCATGGAAAGGATCATCACGGCGGCCAGTCCCTCGCTGAAAGGGCGCGCATCTTCAAACTGCGGTTTTATCACCGGGTGCCCTCGGTCATCGATGAACCCGTATTTTTTATGCATGCGCACAATGGCCAGCCCGTCGATGAAACAGCGGGCCTCCTCGAACATGGGCCGTATCAGGAATCGCCCGGCGCCGTCCACATATCCCCAGCTGCCGTTTCCGCTCTGGCAGGGAAGCAATTCGCAGGAGGCAGGCACTTCCCGCTGGAAGAGAATGAACAAGGATAACGCCAGGACGGTGGTACAAAGTTCAACGCGGATTTTATGCTTCATGCGTTTCTCCAACTATGGGAATAGTCAGGCTCATATGAGCGCGCGCGTTCGGCCGCCGTATACGTTTTTGCCGGCTGTCCTTGAGCCGTTGAAAGGGAATCAATCACGCAATCAGGAATGTCGGGTCGGGTGCCGGTTACAACTTTAGTGTCCGTTTCCATGTGAAATCCGGGTAATTGACAGCCCGTCAAGACCGCCGCTTCATTGGTCTGCCCCATGCCGGGTCGTCGCCCGGCGGGCAATCCAGGCTGAGTCGGGGGCGTGATGAGGAGCGCATTCCCGAGGATTGCTCCGATGTATGTATCAAGGTTATGGACGACGGTTTTCCCGTGGCGGGGGAGGTGCCAGCGACGCCTGCCGCAGGCAACCGGGAGCGCCGTTTTCATTATTTTCGTGTAGAGGCCTCGATTATTTTCGCAACAATCGCATCGAAGTGGGGGCGGGCCCCGGATGGGGATTCACCCCGGTCCTCGGAGAAAGGCACGCCCGAGTCCCCCATCCTGGATACCTCAGGAAGCAGGGGTATCTTTCCGAGGAAGGGCACCTCCATTTCCAGCGACATTTGCAGCACCCCGCCATCGCCAGAAAAGATCATGACCTCCTTTCCGCAGTGGGGACAGGTGAATCCGCTCATGTTCTCGATGACCCCGATAACGGGCATGTTGAGGCTTTTGCAGAAACGTATCGATTTGCGGACATCCAGGATGGCAACATCCTGCGGTGTGCTGACAATGACCGCGCCGTCCGGATTTTCGATGAGCTGGCAGACTGACAGGGGCTCATCTCCCGTCCCCGGCGGTGAATCGATGACAAGGTAGTCAATGGCACCCCAGTACACGTCTTTCAAGAATTGCCGGATCAGGGAATATTTCAGCGGGCCGCGCCATATAACGGCGTCGTTGGCGCTTTGAAGCATGAATCCGATGGAGATGACCTTCAGCCGGTCTCTGTATTCCACCGGGAGGATGGCGCCTGACACGTCAAGCGCGAGCTTTTTGTCCTGGAGACCGAGGAGCTTGGGCACGCTCGGACCGTGGATATCGACATCCAGAAGTCCGACGGAAAATCCCCTTTCGGCCAGCGAAACCGCCAGGTTGACGGCTATTGTGCTTTTTCCCACGCCGCCCTTCCCGGAGAGAACGATTATTTTATGCCCTATCTTCTCGAGATTTTCCTTCAGCTGGCGTTTTTCTTCATCATCCCTTGATGCCTCACCGCTCCCGGCATTGCCGGGAGGTGTCGAATGCTTTCTTGCGAACATGAAATCTCCTTTTTGTAAAGATTAATGCGGGGAACAGCTTGCTATGCACTGCCGGCTCACACACGGAGCCCCTCGCGGCCGTTGCCGGTCCGGGCAGGTGATGAATGCACATCCCACGGGAAGGGACCCACGTGTGCCGGCCCTCATTCCCCTTTCTGGAGTTCCGAAAGCCGGGTGCTTATATCGTCCAATGCCCGCTTGAAATAATCGGCCTGCTCCTTGAGGATTTTCACCTCATCGTCGCCGGTGAAGCTGGGCGTTGAGGCATAGGGTGAGCCTCCGAAACGAAGCCATCCGGGAATGCCGGTGGCGTAAAACCAGTGCCGGAATCCGCGGCACCGGCCTCCAAATCCCGCTCCCCGGCCGTACCATCCTCCCGATGGCCGGTTCACGTATCCGGGCATGCCAAACCCCCCGCACAATCCCATGCCGCGCCCTGTCATTGCACCGCCGCCGAAGGGCCCTGTTCTGTCACCTGCCGGCATAATCATACCTCCTGATATTAATATAAACGTTAGTGCGTGCGCATCTCCTTTTTGAAGAGCTTGAACCGCTCGTGAAAGGCAGTGTGGAATTCCCCGAGGTTGCCGCTTATCGATGCCAGTTTGTCGAGGATGAAAATGTCCGTTTCGGCGCATGTCATCGAGCTCATCACGTCACTGCAGAGGCGGAGAGCGCGCTCCATCCTCAGGTCGAGGTCCATGAGCGCGTGTTCGTCCACTCCCGCCGTGCCGAGCATGATATCGGGCGTTATGTACCCGGGACAGCAGTGCTGTACGTCTTTTTGTATTCTTTCTATCTTGCTTGCGATGGTGTTGATCTCGGAAAGGAGCTTTATCCTGGCTTCCGTCTTTGCCTTTGATGAACACTCGCCCATGTGCGAGGAAAGACCGGCCAGCAGGCGGATAAAACGCTCCCGGATCATCCCGTCGGCCTCGGCCAGCGGATACGCGTTATATCCCTTGAAGTCCGCATGTATGTTTTTCTCTGTCATCGTTCTCCCTCCCCGAGAGTTTTATAATCTCAACTCCGGCACTCCCTCAACCCGTCGAACCGGAGAATATCTCCTCGTACCGCGGGCACCTTCCCCCTCGGAACCTCAGGCGCCACCGGCATCCCGGCATTGAGTATTGTTCGACCTTCAACTCTCCTTTCGAGTAGGCCCGGACCACTTCGTCCGCGCTCCCTGACACGAACGGAATGAGCGAAATGTTCTTCTGGATCACCTTTACCGCGTACATCCGGCTTATGGCCCCGCAGATGACGACAGTGACGCCGTTGCTCCTTAAAGTCTCGATTGCCGCCGTTCCCGAGGCGCTTGCCAGACCCACGGTTGACGTTCCCTGGATCCTCCCGTCACGTATCTCCGCCACGAGGAACCGGCGCGCAACGTCGAACAGCGGCGATATTCGTCCGCCATGTACAGGCACAGCGCATCGTTCGACTTCCATGCTTATGAATAAAGCAAATGGCGTGCCAGTAATTGGTTTAATATGAATTTCTTTGATTATTTTTCTCAATATGGCCCATGCGGGGTGTATCTGCCCCTGCATGGGGTGAATCATACCGTTACCTGTTTAAACGGTCCACGCAGTCATTCCGCGATGGGTATGTTGGGAGTTGTTTTCACAAATGCGGGAGGGTGAAGATCCGGCTGGGTGGTGCCATGCCTTGCGGAATGCAAGGAATCAACCGGCAAATCATGCATAATGCAATTGCCCGACGGTTTTTTAACGTGCGCCTATGTCTGCTGCCGTGAAAGCGTCAACGGCGACTGCAGATATACGCCGAAATGCCGGCCCCTCCAGTTTTCCTCAGACCGGCCCGCCATTTGGGCTGAATTTTTACGTGATTTCCCTTTCCGATATACCGAACTTCTTCATTTTTCGCCAGAGGGTCGATCCGTCTATCCCCAGGTCACGCGCGGTCCTGGCCCTGTTCCACCTGTTTTTTTCCAGGGATTTCAGTATGAAGTCCCGCTCCATCTCTTCCAGCGTCACCGCACCGGCTTTATCGGTGCCGGAAGGGGCCGGCTCGACCGGCAAGTGCTTCACCTGGATGTGGGATTCCTTGCACAGCACGAAGGCATGCTCAATGATGTTTTCCAGCTCCCGAACGTTGCCGGGGAATCTGGATCTCAACAGCTCGTTCATCACGTCATCGGAGACCCCCTCGATCTCCTTTCCCTTGAGCAGGTTGTACTTTTGGACGAAATGCCTCACGAGCAGCGGGATGTCCTCCTTGCGTTCATCGAGGGTCGGGAGCCTGAGGGTGACCACGTTCAGCCGGTAGTAGAGGTCTTCCCGGAAGGCGCCCCTGCCCACTTCTTCCCGGAGATTCTTGTTCGTTGCGGCTATAATACGCACATCGGCCTTCAGCGGCGTCACCGAACCGAGCGGCTCGTAGGTCCTGTCCTCGAGGAAGCGAAGGAGCTTCGCCTGGGTGGCGGAGGATATCTCGCCAACCTCGTCCAGGAAAAGGCTGCCGCCCTCGGCGGCGGCGATTTTTCCCGGTTTATCGCGACGCGCGTCGGTAAAGGCGCCGGCTTTGTATCCAAAGAGCTCAGACTCCAGCAGGTTTTCGGGGAGGGCCGCGCAGTTGATCACCACGAGAGGCCCGCCTTTCCTGGGGCTTAAGTTATGCAGCGCCCGGGCGACGAGCTCCTTCCCCGTCCCGCTGGCCCCCTCGATGATGACGGAGCTGCCGCTCTCGGCAATGTCCGGCAGGATGGAAAACACCTCCATCATCTTCTTGTTCTTGCTGACGATGTCCTCGAAGGTGTACTTCGATTCGATGGTCTTTCTGAGCTCCTCTACTTCGGAAATGTCTCGGAACGTTTCCGCCCCCCCGATTATTGCCCCCCGCTCGTCCCTGAGCAGCGCGGTGCTGATGCTGACGGGAATCCTCCGCCCGTCGGCGTTCACTATGAAGATCGTCCTGTTTATGACATTCCTGCCGGTTTCCATGGTTTCCCTGAGCGCGCAGGAGTGCTCGCAGATGCTGGCGTGAAAGACCTCGTAGCAGATCTTCCCCATGGCTTCATCCCGGCGTATTCCCAGGATGTCTTCAGCCGCCCGGTTCATGTAGGTGATCCTGAACTGGCCGTCCACGGTGAAGACGCCGTCGGCGATGCTGTCGAGGATGATGTTTCCGCTTTCGTTTTGCGTCGTCATGACGGTTTCATTTCCGCGGATTTGAATTCCTGCCCCGGCGTGTCGCCTGCTTGGGGGCGCGTGCGAGGAAGTCTATTTCTTGTCCTTTTTGAAATAGCCCTCGAAAAGCTCCTTGTCGATGGCGATAAGCCGGGAGCGTATCTCCGTGATGTTCTCGAAGTCGTACTGCTGGAATTCGAAGTAGTCCAGCATCCAGAGGTACTTGTTGATAAGCCGGGGTATCACGTGGGTGCTCTCGATCTTTTCCCTGCTCATGCCTTTCAAATTTGCCTCGAGCGTGTAGATCTCGCGCTTGATCGTCTCCACCTGCTGTGTGTTGAGCTGTCTCTTCACGTAAAAAACGTCTTCCAGGAAGCCGAAGACGGGGATCCACTCCCGGACGTCCGCGGCCTGGGGTTTTTTCTCCCTGACGAACGCTACGAGGTCGGCGATGGGCTTTGATTTGAGAAGGGACAGCTCGATCTCCGAGGGGTTGAGGAAGAAGGCCTCCCTGAAAAGGAGAAGCGACTTTGGCACCTCGGAAGCGTTGAAGTAGGCCTCGCCGAGGATTGAAAGGAGCCTGGCGCTCGTCCGGTACGAACTCCGGGCGTACTCGAGGGTCTCCGCGGCGTGGCGGTACTCGCCCAGCGTTAAAAAGCATATCCCCAGGTTCAGCAGCAGGTCGAAATTGTCCGCCGTGCTTTCCTGCCCCTGGAAGGCCAGCTTGTAATGCTCCGAGGCGGTGAAAAAGACATACCTCATGGCCGACCTGTAGGCGCTGGAGAGGGTCAGGTCCTTTTCTTGCGCGTACTTCTTGAACGCTTCCCATTGCGTCATGAGAAAGTCGGCTGTCTGCTTTCCCCGTTCGAGGCGGCCCAGTTCTTCCCTGCGGTTATTCCAGAATTTCGCCGTCCGGTACCCTTCCACGAGCCCCGGGTATTCGGGATTGCCGTTGAGCAGGCCGTCAATCTTCCGTGCCGCCTCGGCGAACTTGCCTTCCTCTATCAGTCCGTAGGCCTCGTTGATCCCGAGCAGGAGGGGGTCATCGGAAAATGTGAGCTGTCCGTCCCGGTCCATGGTCACAAATCAACCCTGTTGACCCCTTCCAGGTAGTGACTGTACCCGGTAAAGAGGATTATCTGGCGTTTCCTCGAAACGGCCCGCAGCAGCGAGAGCAGGTTTTTGGCCCGCCTGTCGTCCATGTAAATGAAGGGATCGTCGATTATCAGCGGCAGGGGTACGTTCTGATCGGCAAGGAATTCCGAAAGCGCTATCCGCGTGCCCAGGACGAGAGCATGGATGAGCGCGGCGTTGAGGTCCGGCGGGACCACGCCGCCGGTGATGAAGACCTTCACCGCCTCTGCGTGAACGGCGGTAATATACTGGTTGCCCGTTATGAAATTGAAATTGTCCACGGACGACTTGACCAGACGGGTGAGCTGCTGCTCTTCCCGCTTTTTGATGACGCTGCCGAAAAGCTCCAGTATGAACCGCATGGAGCCCCGGTGGGCCAGGAGCCTTCGGTGCCTTGCCTCAACGAGGCCCTTCTCGCCCAGCAGTTTGGACATTTCCGCGTTGAAGTCGACGCTGTCGGCCATGTCCGCGCCCAGCCGGCGCAACGCCTCCCCGGCATGTTCATACTTTCCCTCCAGGGTGGACGCGGACGCGTCGATCTCCCGGATGAATGCGCGCAGGCTCTCCTCGTCCAGGTCGATCACGCGGCCGTCCCTGAGTGCGCCGAGGTCGGCCTGGAGCTCGGCCTCCAGGGCCCTTTCCTGGGACTGGAGGGCGTCGAACCTTTCCCGGAGCGCCTCGATTTCACCGGGGCTTTTTGCGCTTTCTCTCAGGATAAAGAGTTCAAGCTGCTTCTCGGTATATTCCCCGTATTCCTCGAAATATTGCAGGAGAAACTCGTAAACGGCCTCGAGTCTCTCTTCCTGCAGGTCGATGTCGTTCTCCTTGAGTATGCCCTGGAGCTTCCCGAGCAGTTCCTCCTTTCTCCGCGCGAGATCCTTGTTCACCCTGGGCTTGAAGGGGAGCAGGGAAAAAAAATATATCAAGCCGACCAGGGCCATGGCGGACGCGAGCAGCGCGGCGACTACGGTGAAGCGCTGGGAGGCCGCCGTATGTAAAAGGTTTTTCTTGATGACGAAATATATTATGCCCAGGGCGGCGCAACCTGCAAAGAGCGCGAGGGAATGAGCCATTTTTATTCTCGACAGCTTCGCGGACTTGTATTCCTCAATGGCGGTGTGTGAATCCCGTATCTGGCGATAGGTCTCCTGTACCCGTTTAAGGTTTTGCTTCTTCGTGTCGTTGAAATTCTTGAACTGGGGGAACTGGTGTTCGGCTTCCAGTTCCTTTTTTGCCAGGAGAATTTCTTTTTCACGGGCATCATCCAGCTCCGACTTCAAGGTCGAAATGCCGGCTCTCAGTTCGGCCAGCTTACCCGCCCTGTTCAACATCCGTGCCGCGCACGCCCTGTCCCCCTGTAGACTCTTCCTGTCCCGCTCCATTTGAAGGATTTCCTTCTCCATCTGCTCCCGTTCCTTGAGCAGCTTCTCGCCTTTTGACCTGTGCAGGTCGAGCATGTGGATTTTCTTATCCATGTCCCGGCTCAGGGTCTCGACGCTCAGTATCTCGTTTAAAAGAGCGTTATGCACGCGGACCTTCATCTCGGTTGGGGAGTAATAGTTGCTGATGGTTCGATAGAGGGCGTAAAACTGCGATTCGTCCTCAAGGAATACGCCTTTCACGCCGTCATAATCATGATTGCCGTGTGACGCTTCCGTGGGCGAGGGGAGGTACACAAGGGTGTAAAGGGTTTCGAAATCGTATTTTGAAAGAAAGGCCAGGGCTCCATCGCAGGGCGCGCAGGGCGAGAGCTCAGCCGGGACCTCTCCGTCGCCCGGGGAGCCGCCCGAGACCGGAACACCCGTAAAGATCTCGCTTTCCCGGGCGCCTTCCCCCTGTCGGATATAAAAAACTTTATGCCCGTTCCGCCCGAATCTCAGCGAATTTTGACGATCCGTGACATGAACCTCGAGGTAGAAGTTCTCCCAGAGCGCGTCCCGGAGCAGCGAGCGCCGGAAGACCTGCCCCCACGTGATCTCCGTAATGGCCCGTGACAGGATTGTTTTACCGGAGCCGTTCTTCCCGTAAACGGCGTTGATGGTTTCGGCGAACTCCAGGGACTTGCTGTTGAAAAGGCCGGGCTTGGATGCGATGCACTTTGTAATCAGCACAGCCATTCCTCCGGCGCGTAGCGCCTGCCGCGTGAAATTCCATGAAGCACGCGGGCAAGATCGGAGGCCGGTGTCCCGTCCGGGATGCCCTTTTCCTGGAGCCTCTCCTTGAGGGAGCGGTAAAACTCGCCCCTCATGGAGTTTTCCCCGCCGAACTCTTCCATCAGAATTTCAAGGGAAGGGAAGGACCGGTCCGTCAGGGACAGCCGGTAGTAGCCCCTCGCCAGGGCCGCCGCGGTTTCCTCGCCGAGGATAAAGCTCCTTTCCCCTTCCAGGTTCAGCTTGAGCACGGACCGCTGTGACCGGTACTTGTCCAGCGTTTCCACCAGGTCTGACAGCGACCGCATCCCGCCGCACTCCAGCGAAAGCTCGCGGACATCCATCGAATTGACCGCGAGACGCTTGATCTGGTAGACCTCGCTGTTCTCGACGCTTATGGAAAGCACAAAGCGGTCCCCGGACTCGCTGAACGACAGCGCCTCGGGGCTGCCGGGATAGGCGCCGATGATGCGGTTGTTGAGCTTGAGGAGCTTGAAATGGTGCTGATGCCCGAGGGCATAGAAATCGAGGTTCAGTGCCCTGATGTCTCTTTTTTGCAAGATGGTGACGCCGGAGACGCCCTTGTCGTCCTCGAGGACGAAATTGGCGTGGAACAGGCCGATATGGAATCCGTCGCGCGGAAGTTTCTTGAGCCTCGACAAGTCTCTCTGCGCGGTGGCCGGAAATCCGTATACAATGACATCCTGCCCGTCCTTGGAGAGCGTGTAGGCGCTCTCCCCTCCCGCCGAGAAGACGTGTGACGCGCCGGTTTTCAGGAGAGGGGCCGGCAGTAGTCCGTCGGCGTCGAGCTCGCATTCGCCGGGAGTGTGCACGACCTCCACATTCCCGGCCTTGAGGGCGCCGAACTCGCCGGCCACCATGTCGACCAGTTCTTCCGGGGGGCTGCTGCAATGGAAGAGGTCGCCGGCAATCAGCAGCAGGTCGTGTTCGCCCGCGAGCGCGCATATCCTTTTAAAGGTGGCGACGCGCACCGGCCCGGGGATGACCTCTTCGCCGGCGCCGAGGTGGATGTCGGATGTCAGTAATATTTTCAGCATCGATCAGCGTGATGATGACAGCAAACCATTCAGGAAAACATGAGATATTTTTCTTTACAGTCTATAAAGAAATTCTTGAAATGTCTATACTTATTTTATAGAGTACTTTCATTTTTATGGCACCTTTGGCGGGCGCGGATGGTTTGGTGCGGTGAGCTTGAGAAAAATGCGGGGCGCGGGTTCCCGTGAATGGTGCGGGCTGCCGGGACAGCACTCCGGCGAAGAGCGAGACTCCCGTCGCGAACGCGCAGCGCAGTACGAGTTCTTATTCCTGTCCGCCGTTTCATCGATGAGGCGGTATGATTATAACCGGGCGGCAAATGCAGCATGGGCCATATTCTGGTCGTTGACGACAATCCCGCTATCTTAAAGTACATCGGCGACATTCTGGAGGGAACGGGACACTCTCTCGTCAATTGTGAAAGCGGCAAGAGCGCCCTTGACGCGCTCCATTCCGAGGTCTTCGACCTGGTCATCTCCGATCTTGCCATGCCGGAGATGGACGGCTTTCAGCTTATTTCCGAAATCAGGATATATAATCCCGAGGTGCCCATTATCATCATCACCGGCGTCGGCGGCGTCGACGAGGCGGTGACGGCGATCAAGAAAGGCGCGAGCGATTTCATGATCAAGCCCTTCCAGCCCCAGGAGTTCAAGGTCAAGGTGGAGAAGAACCTGGAATTCTACGGGCTCAAGAGGGAGATAGAAAGCCTCAAGCGCCAGCAGGGCGGCCCCAGGGAATCGCAGATGATCGTGGGCGAGAGCCCCGTCATGAAGAAGTTGGTGGCCACCGTCAAGCAGGTGGCGTATTCCAAGGCCTCCATCATCATTTACGGCGAGAGCGGGACCGGCAAGGAGCTGATCGCCAAAACGATACACAGGGAGAGCGACCGCAAGGACAGGCTCTTCCTCCCCATCGACTGCAGCGCCCTGAGCGAAACCATAATCGAATCGGAGCTCTTCGGGCATGTGAAGGGCGCGTTCACGGGCGCCGATCGCACCAAGAAGGGACTGCTCGAGGAGGCCAACGGCGGCACAATTTTCCTCGACGAGGTCGGGAACCTGGGCTGGCAGGTCCAGAGCAAGCTCCTGCGTTTTCTCCAGGAGCGGGAGATCAAGCCGGTCGGGGCCAGCAAGGTGATGAAGATCGACGTGCGCGTTATCAGCGCCACAAACACCAATCTTCGGAAAGAGATCGAAAACGGCAGCTTCAGGGAGGACCTCTTTTACAGGCTCTCGGGCATAGAGATAAGCGTACCGCCCCTCAGGGACAGGATCGAGGACATCGCCTACCTGGTGGACCACTTCATCCACAAGTACTCGAAAGACCTAGGGAAGAAAATCGATTTCATCGAGAACGAGGCGCTGGAAATGCTGCAGAACCGGAGGTGGAGCGGCAACATCAGGGAGCTGGAGCACCTCATCGAGTACGCCCTGGTCGTGGAGAACCAGGACCGGATCACCGCCAACACCGTTTTCCATATCCTTCCGGAGTCGAAGCAGGACCTGCCCTCCCAGGGGACTTTCACGCTCGATCTCAATGACGCGGTGAACGACTTTGAGCGCCTTCACATCCTGAAGGTGATCGGGATGGTGGACAACAACAAGGCGAAGGCGTCAAGGCTTCTGGGCATCAGCAGGAGCGTCCTTTACGAGAAATTGAAAAAATATCGCGTGGAATGACTGATCATAGATGTAATCCGGTTCAGGATAAAAGCGACTCGACCGCCTCGGTGAAACCGGCGGGACCGATGCCTTCGGTTTTAACGGCGCCCGTGCCGGCGTCTATGTAGCTCCCGTCGTGCCTCCTCACCAGAAAAGCCTTTTCCACCGCCCTGAACATGGGTATGTCGTTCTCGCTGTCCCCGATCCCTATCGAGACGATGCGCGATCCGGCTCCCTTGGCGCGGTAGAACGATAAAAGGCGCTTCACCGCCGCGCCCTTGCTCGCCCCGCTGAAGGAAAAATGGTAGAATCTCCCGCCGCGGCTCACCAGCAAACCCTCATCCCCGAGGCGGCGGTTAATGCCCTCCAGCTCCGCGGCTCCGGGCTGCCGGTCTGTGAGCAGGACGAAAGGGATTGAATTCCGGCGCTCGCGGGCCAACAGGGCCCGCTCCCCGTCGAGACCGGAGCGCTCAATGAACTCCCGGAGATCCATCTCGAGGATGGTCCTGACGGGGTAATCGAGGTGCGCTTTGAGCACGGGGAGCTTCGCCTTGAGCGCCTCTAACTCTCCGCCGAGAAGCTCGATCCGGAAAAAACCTGGGCCGGCGGACCCGGGGTAAGCGATGCCCCCGCCGTTTTCGAAAACGAAAGGGTCGGAAAGCTCAAGCTCGACATGGATCCCTTTCATTTCCGTGAACGTCTTGCTGGACACGAGCACCAGCGGAATCCCTTGCTCTTTCAAGAGGGAAATCCCCGGGAGCGATTCGCGGTAGCCGTAGGTGTGGAAGTCAAGGAGCGTGCCGTCGAGGTCCGAGAACACGATGCGGTAAGGCCGGCCGCTCAAGGGCCCTCCTTCCTGATGAGCAGGAATTCCACGCGCCGGTTGCGCCTCCGGTTTTCGGCGCTCGTGTTGGGGATGAAAGGCGCGGTTTCGCCCATGCCCCGGAAGGCGAGCCTTTCGGCGCCGATTCCGCGCGACACGAGGTAGTCCATTACCGACTTCGAGCGTTTCTCCGACAGCGCCAGGTTGTACTCTTCTTCGCCGATGTCGTCGGTGTGGCCTTCGACGAGCACGTCGTAGGCGCTGTACCTGTCAAGTATGTCGGCCACCCTTTTCAGTATCGGGAGCGCCGCCGGCGTCAGGTTCGCGCTGTCAAAGGCGAACTCGATATTGCTGATCCTGATCTTCAAGCCGCGTTCCGCCACCATCACCAGCACATCCACGGGCAGCGGCAGGCGTTTGGTTTTCGTGAAATTTCCCGCAAGGTCCGTCGCGTCCAGCTGCAGCTGGTAATCGGTTGCCGATTCGACCAGGTCCCCGGACTCATCCATGCCGTCCCAGCTGATTGCCGGCGCCGGCTCCCCCGTTCCCCGGAACGACTTGAAAAGCATCCCGGACGCGTTGAAGATGCCTATGTTCCAGTGGTCTATTCCGGACCGGTCGCGGGCGAGGGGATACAGGGTCAGGGTGTCGTTTTCCCCGTCGCCGTCGGGAGAAAAGAGCGAGGGAGAAAACCGGATCGCCAGCTCCGGCGCCGCGCCGTCGACCGTGAACTCCTTCGAGAACGAGGACGGTATGTTGCCGTTCGCGAATCGCGTGTGAAGCCTGTAGCGGTACCTGCCGTCGGGCAGTTTCGAGCCGCTGTCGTTGGTCCCGTCCCACGCGATGAGCCTTTCGAACTGGGCTCCCCCGGAAAAAGTCCGTACGGCCTTCCGCTCGTTGTTCTCTATGGTCACGGTCCACTCCTGCAGCCCCTGCGTGCCTGAAAGGGAGAGGAAGAAATTGAGCTGGCCGTGGAGCGGGGGGGAGTAGTAGTCCCTCGAGGCGGTGATATCGGCCGTCTCGTAATGCCGTGACAGGGAGATGCCGTGCAGGCTTTTCGAGACGCGGTTCCCGGCCCCGTCCCATGCCTCTATGGAATAGCTGTAGACTCCCTCGGCGGATTCGTTGCCGCTGTCGTCCCGGCCGTCCCATATGATTTTTTCGGGTATGTCTCTCCCCCTCCAGGAGAATCGTCGCACCGCGCGGCCCTGCTCGTCCATGAAGGAGGCGCGCCACGTATCGTCGGGGGAGGCTTCGATTTTTTGCCGTATGACGAGGGTTTCCTTCAGGCCGTCGCCATTCGGTGAAAACAGGAACTCGTCCGGTTTCAGCTCAACTGAAGGAGGGGTGCTGTCCACCGTTAGCGGCCCTGTCCTGGACGAGGAGATGTTGTCGCGCTCGTCCCAGGCGACGAATGAGTACTGGTACAGACCGTCGGCCACCCTCCTGCCCCTGGAGTCCGTACCGTCCCAGAGTATCGAGTCGGGTACCGTCAGGGACTCCCTGCGCTGCCAGATGCGCCGGAGCAAAGCCCACAGTCCCGGGTGCTCGTCCATGTCATGGGCGGAGATGCGGTATTCCCTCGCCACAGCGCCCGCCGGATCGAGGATCTGCAGACGCCATCCCTTTATGGCGCTCCTGTCCCTCACCTCGGTCTTGAAGATGACGAAGTCCTGCCGCCCGTCATAATTGGGAGAGATGGAGGTCTGGGAGGGATGTATCTCCGCCAGCGGAGGAGTGCGGTCAAGCTCGCCGAAACGGAGCGTCACGGAGGCGTAATGGAACGAACCCGAGGCCGGATGGTGCACGAAGGCGTAATCGAGGCCTGCCTCAAAGCCTGGGCGGACGAGACGGTATCCGGCGCCCGCGCTGACCGCTCCGAAATCGCTGTTCCACGGCAGAACGAAGCCTGCACGCACGGCATATCTCTCGAGAATGGCCGTTTCCAGGCCCACGCCCACGGGATAGGTCTCCGCTTTGAAGGGGAATGAAATATCGTTATACAGCGCGGAGTCCAGCGTGTTCGACCGGTAGAACGGCAGGGAGTACCCGAGGGCGAGACGGCCAAGGTCCGATGTCTCACGGTCATCCCCCGCGGTGAAACCCCCGTCCAGGGTCATACCGGCGGAAGGCGAGTACAGGCCGAAGCCCCTGCCGAAGGCTTTCTGAACGCGGAACCCGTAGCGCGCCCCGACAGAGGCGCCCGTGTAGAAGAGCTTCCCGGAATCCTCGCTTCCCGTGAACATCTTGAGGGCCGCTCCAATGCCGAGGTTCCGGGTGAATTCCTTGGCTCCGCCCATCGAGAGCAGGTAGCCCTTCTCGATGTCTTCGGCGCCGGGCAGGGAAAAGGCGCGAAAGGCGAGCCCGGCCACACCGTACGACGTCGGCAGGACGCCGATGGCGGAGGGAAGCACCGCGTCGCCGTCAAGCGACCCGTAATTCAGGCTGAGGGCGGGCCTCTCTGCGGCGGATATGGAGGCCGGGTTTAAAAGGAACCCCGTCTCGTCGTAGGCGGAAAGGCCCGTTCCGCCCCTTCCGAGCGACCGCGCGTGCCCGCCGTCGAACAGCAACGCCCTGCCGCTCGTCCCGGCCGCGACTGCGGCAGGAAGGCCGACCAGGAATGCCGCCAGGCACAGGCAGACGGCGCGCCGCGCTGATTTGCCGGGGATCATGGGCGCTGTTCCATCACACTGACATGATCGGCGAAAGAATTCCGCGCCGCAACGAAGTCCCGGCATGCCGGCTTGCCGGTCTTACACCGTTTCCCGCCCCGATTTGCCTTGTAACGCTCATGCATGTTTTAAGAAGAGCCCGGCGGTGTTGCGCGTCAAGACGAATTGCCCCCACCGGCGACCCGGAAGGGCGCAACTTCTCAAAAAATAATGGAATTGAAACAATAAAATTGACTTTTATTTTCGAACCTGCCCGCGGTACCCTCTATCGTATCGGCGAATGGACCGGGCGGCGCTTCCATCAAGTGCACCTTCCGGAGGGTGACGGGACAGGCGCACAGTCGGCTTACGATGCACCACCCGTAGGTATGCTCCGCGGAAAAGGCGAAAGGTGATTAAAATGCCCTCCGGTTATTATATTTCGTTTAATATAAATCGCAACAAAATATGTTAATTTTTAAAGATGCGCTACCTTGAAAGCTGAAACCGCGCGCATCCATTCCGATCCAAGGGAATAGGGCCATGTCCAAAGGCATAGTTCAGGCAAGAATCGAGGCGCTCAAGAAGAAGTATCCCGAAAAGTTCCTGTCGGAAGAACAGATTTTCAGCCGGGTCAACCGGGGAGACCGGATATTCATCGGGACGGCGTGCGGGGAACCCCAATACCTGGTGAACGCGCTCGTGAATTACGTGTCTTCATTTCCGAAGGCCTTCTTCGACGCGGAGGTCATCCAGGTCTGGACGCTGGGCGTCGCTCCCTACACCGATGAAAAGTTCAAGTCCAACTTCCGGCACAATTCTTTTTTCATCGGGGATAATACGCGGCGGGCGGTCAACGAGGGACTGGCCGACTACACGCCCATATTCCTCTCCGAGGTGCCCGAGATCCTTAACAGGAAGCTCGTCGCGATCGACGTGGCGCTCATCCAGACGTCCCTCCCGGACGACCACGGGTACCTCTCGCTGGGGATAAGCGTGGATATTGTAAAAGCGGCCGTGGAGAACGCCGGGCTTGTCATCGCGCAGGTGAATGCCAACATGCCCCGCGTGCACGGTGACGGATTCCTGCACATGACTGACGTGGATTTTATCATACCCTATGATGAGCCGCTCCTCGAGTTCACCTCCGAGGTGCCCGACGAAATAGCCCAGCACATAGGCAGATACGTGGCGAAGATCGTCCAGGACGGCGACACCATACAGGTAGGGTACGGGAGCATCCCGAACGCGGTCATCTCCAACCTCCGGGACAAGAAGAACCTGGGCATCCATTCCGAGCTCCTCTCCGACGGCATCGTGGAGCTCATGAAGTGCGGCGCCGTGAACAATTCCCAGAAAACGAGGGACCGGGGGAAAACCGTGGCCGCTTTCTGCATGGGCCGTCGTGAGACCTATGAATATCTGCACGACAATCCCAGTGTTGAATTCAAATCAATCGAATATACCAATAATCCCCTCACAATCGCCAATATCAGGAACATGACGGCGATCAACGCCGCCCTCCAGATCGATCTCACCGGGCAGGCCACTGCAGAGTCGATCGGCCCTATTTTCTACAGCGGTATCGGAGGGCAGGCCGATTTCATGCGGGGCGCGGTGCTCGCCCCGGGCGGGAAGACCATCCTCACCATGCGCTCCACGTCTAACGACGGCGAGAAATCGCGCATCGTGCACTTCCTGAGCGAGGGAGCGGGGGTCACGCTCGGCCGGGGCGACATCCACTATGTGGTCACGGAGTTCGGCATCGCCTACCTGCACGGAAAAAACATCCGCGAGAGGGCCATGGACCTCATCGCCATAGCGCATCCCAAGTTCAGGCCATGGCTCATCAGCGAGGCGAAACGGGTCGGCATCATCTACAAGGACCAGGCGTTCATCCCCGGCAAGAAGGGTGAATACCCGGAGAGCATGGAGACGTATCGCACCACCAAGGCCGGTCTGGAGATGCTCCTGCGGCCCGTACGCATCAGCGACGAACCCCTGCTCAAGGATTTCTTCTATTCGCTCTCCGACAGGAGCATCTACCGGCGCTTCATATCGACCCGCAAGGACATGCACCATGACCGGCTGCAGGAGTTCGTTATAATCGACTACACCAGGGAGCTGGTGATCCTCGCGGTGATGGAGAGCCCCCAGAAGCAGCAGGTGGTGGGCGTAACCCAGTACGGGAAGCAGGAGCACGCGCACACCGCCGAGGTCGCGCTGGTGGTGCGCGACGACTTTCAGAACAAGGGGGTCGGCACGGAATTGCTCTCCTACGTGACCTACCTGGCGAAGAAGGAAGGTCTGCTCGGCTTTACCGCCGAGGTGCTGATTGAAAACAGGCCCATGCTCCACCTGTTTGAAAAGATGGGATTCAACATAGAAAAGAGGGGTGAGTCCGGCGTGTATGAATTGAAGATGCAGTTCAGGGGAGAGGGGTCATGACCAGGGAATCCGACATGAACCTGTTATTCGAGCCCAGGGCCGTGGCGGTTATCGGGGCCTCGGCAAAGCCGGGCAAGATCGGCTACAGCGTGCTCCGCAACATCAAGCAGGGCGGGTTCAGGGGTCGCATCTATCCCGTTAATCCCCAGGGGGGAGAAATCCTCGGAATCAAGGCATACGCCAGCGTCGGTGACATCAGGGAAGAAATAGACGTGGCCTCGGTCATCGTCCCCGCGAAGCTCGTGTTCGACGCGGTCAAGGAGTGCGCGGACAAGGGGGTCAAGCACATACAGATCATCACCTCGGGTTTCTCCGAGGTCGGAGAGGTCGAGCTGGAGCGCAGGATCGTTGAATACGCCAGGTCAAAGGGCTCACGGGTCCTGGGCCCCAACATCTTCGGGGTGTTCTCCGCCTCCTCCGACTTCAACTCCACCTTCTCGGCGACGGACATCGTCCGTGGTCATGTGGCCATCCTCACCCAGAGCGGCGCCCTCGGCATAGCGATGATAGGGAAAACGGCCGTGGCCAACATCGGCCTCTCCGCCATAGTCTCCATCGGGAACAAGGCCGACATCGACGAGGCGGACTGCCTCGGGTACGTGGTCTCGCGGGACGACACGAAGGTGATCCTCATGTACATCGAGGGCATCAAGGAGGGCGAGAAGTTCATCGAGGCCGTGAGGGCGGCCACAAAGGTGAAGCCGATCGTCGTGATTAAAACGGGCCGTTCCAGGCGGGGCGCCATGGCCGCCGCGTCCCACACGGGTTCCCTGGCGGGCGCGGACGAGATCACCGACGCGATCCTGAAACAGTGCGGCGTGCTCAGGGCCGAGAGCCTGGAGGAGGCCTTCAACTGGTGCAAGTTCCTGGCCGACGCGCCGATGCCCACGGGCAGGAACGGGGTTATCGTCACCAACGGGGGCGGGATCGGGGTCATGGCCACCGACGCGTGCGAGAAATACGGCGTGGATCTCTACGATGACCAGGCGGCGCTCAAGGAGGTTTTCGCGCCCGCGACGCCGGAATTCGGATCGCTCAAGAACCCCATAGACATCACGGGCGGCGCGAACTCGGCCGCCTACGACCTGGCGCTCTCCGCTCCCGCGTTGAGCGAAAGCATGCACTGCACCATGGCCCTTTACTGCGAGACCGCGACATTCGACTCGGAAAACCTCGCCCCCATGATACGCAATACATACAAGAAGCACATCGAGGCCCGCACGCCGGTGGTGTATGCCATCGTCGGCGGCGAATCGGTGCAGGACGCGATCGATGTCCTCGGCAAGGAGCGTGTTCCCGTGTATTCCGACCCCTACGACGCCATATCCTGCATGGGTGCGCTCTACAGGCACTACAACTTCAACCGGGAGCGCGATGATTCCACCGACGAGGCCGACATAGACCTCGCGCGCATCAACGCCGTCGTCGACGCGGCCCTTTCCGACGGCAGGACCTTCCTCCTGGCGAATGAAGGGCAGGAGGTCATGAGGGCCGCCGGCATCGAGATCCCGGGCGCGGCGATCGCGAAGAGCATCGAGGACGCCGTGAGGCACGCGGGGGACATCGGCTACCCTGTGGTCATGAAGGTGGTCTCCCGGGACATCCTGCACAAGAGCGACGCGGGCGGGGTGGCCCTGGACATAGACAGCGAGCATGAAGTCCTGGACGCCTATGAGGCCATCATGAGGAGCTGCAAGGCCTACAATCCCGACGCGGTGATCGACGGCATCGAGGTGTGCGAGATGGTGAAGAAGGGAACGGAGCTCATCGTGGGTGCCCGCAAGGACGCGCAGATGGGCCCCATCGTGATGTGCGGGATGGGGGGCATTTACGTGGAGGTGATGAAGGACGTTGCCTTTCGATCGGCCTCGCTCAACCGGAAGGAGGCCCTCAGGATGGTCTCGGAGACGCGTTCGTACGAGCTGCTCCTCGGCGCGCGCGGCGACGAGCAGAGGGACATCGACGTGGTCGTGGAAACGATCATCAAGACCGCCACCATAATCAAGAAGGTGGCCAGGATCACCGACATCGAGATCAATCCCGTCGTGGTGTACGAGACAGGGAAGGGGTGCAAGGCGGTGGACGTCCGCATACTCGTGAAAAAATGAGACGCGGAGGCGCCGTGGAGGCCGTGCCGGCAGGGCGCGCGTCGGCAAGGAAGCCCGCATCTCCAGGGATGGGATGCTTAAGGCTTGACATGTTCCGGTTTCACCCTATAATTCCGTCGGGTGAAATCCTAAGGCCGTTTACAAACAAGGGGTGAAGTATGGATAAGCTAGTGATCGCATCGTCGCGCGAGAGCGCCGGCAAGACCAGCATCATAGTGGGTCTGGCAAAGGCCATGGGAAAGCCGCACGGGTACATTAAACCCCTTGGGGACAGGCTTCTTTACCGGAAAAAAAGGCTGTGGGATTACGACGCGGCCCTTGTGATGAACATATTGAACCTCAGCGACAACCCCGAGGATATCACCATAGGATTCGAGCACTCCAAGCTGCGGTACATGTATGACGAGGGGAGGATAAAGGAAAGGGTAAAAGAACTGGTCTCGGCGGCGGGGAAGAACCGCGAGCTTCTCTTCATTGAGTCGGGGAAGGACCTGACCTACGGCGTGTCAGTGCACCTGGACGCCCTCTCGCTCGCCCGGGTAATTGACGGGAAACTGGTAATGCTGGTGAGCGGAAACGACGACGCGATCGTGGACGATATACTGTTCGTTAAGAACTACGTGGACACGGCAAAGGTCAACTTCCGCGGCGTCATCATCAACAAGGTCCACGACGTGGAGGATTTCAGCACGACCTATCTTCCCTCGATCGAGAAGCTGGGCGTCAAGGTGCTCGGCGTGGTGCCCTACCAGCAGGACCTGAGGAATTTCACCGTCGGGTACCTGTCCGAATGCCTCTTCGCGAAGATTGTCGCCGGGGAGAGCGGGCTCAATAATGTGGTGAAAAACATCTTCGTGGGGGCCATGTCGACCAACGAGGCCCAGAGGAGCCCGCTGTTCAACAAGGCCAACAAGCTCGTTATCACGAGCGGCGACCGCAGCGACATGGTCCTTGCGGCGCTGGAACCGGGGACCATCGGGGTCCTGCTCACCAACAACATCCTGCCGCCGTCGAACATCATCGCGAAGGCCTCGGAGATGAACGTGCCCGTCCTCCTGGTGCCCTCGGACACATACCAGGTGGCCCGCCAGATAGATCTCATGGAGCCGCTGCTCACCAGGGACAACGCCGAGAACGTCGGCCTCCTCGTTGAACTGGTGAAGAAGGGCGTAAAGATAAACGAAATACTGTAGGAGAACAGGGCGGCGTTCATAAACGCGGAACAGGGTCCTCGGCAGGGGCGCCTTTCACCGCGGCGGTTCCCCGCCTCATTTCCCTCCCGACTCGAGGAGCTTCCGCTTCACCTCCTGGACGTGACCGGCAACCTTGACCCTGAACCAGACATGGAGTATCTTCCCGTCGGGGTCGATGAGGCAGGTGCTCCGTATCACGCCCATGCTTTTTTTCCCGTACATGTTTTTTTCCCCCCAGGCCCCGTATCGCTCGATGACCGCGTGATCCGGATCGGAGAGGAGGGTCACTTTCAGGTTGTGCTTGTCGTAAAAACGGCAATGGCTTTCCGGTGAATCGGGGCTCACTCCCAAGACAACCGCGTTGAGCTTCTTCAGCTGATCGATCTCGGCGCTGAAGTCGATGGCCTCCAGCGTGCATCCGCTGGTGTTGTCCTTTGGATAGAAATAGAGAACCACGTAGCGCCCCTTGAAGTCCTTGAGGCATGTCCTGCCGCCGTCCTTGTCGGGCAGGCAGAAGTCCGGCGCTTTTTTCCCCTGTTCGAGCTGCATTTGTTATTTCCCCCGTGACATTCGGATGTACCGGCCGTCCATGGACCGCCGTGCGATGAAAACGGATAAGGCGCGGATGCGTTCCCTGTGGAAGCGGTTCGCCTTCCTCCCGTCCAAAAGGTGTGAATCCAGGAGTGCACTTCTTCTCCCGCTATAATGACAGGACGCCATCAAGTAAAGAAAAAATCATCGTGAGCGGACCTGGGCCCGGCCTCAGACGCGCTGCGGCCGCTTCTGCTCAC
Organism: uncultured Spirochaetota bacterium; assembly: GCA_963762305.1. Lineage (GTDB taxonomy): Bacteria > Spirochaetota > UBA4802 > UBA4802 > UBA5368 > CAVXKM01. Next base: position 514,823 of record CAVXKM010000001.1, read on the forward strand.
GAGGCAGGCGCACGCTCCACGGGATGCTGAACCCGGAAACAGTAATTGACAAAAACGGCGAACCGTCCCACGATACCTGGCGAAAGCGCTAATTCCCATCGGTGGTGTTCTATGCACAGGACGGTTCACATTGGCCTCGCGGGTTTCGGCACCGTGGGCGGCGGGGTCTACGCCCTGCTCAAGGAAAACAGGGAGCTCATACGGCAGCGGACCGATATCGACATCGATATCAAAACCATATGCGATGTCGACGCGCGCAAGGTGCGCGATGGCGCGAAGGGAGTGGCGGTGACCTCCGACTGGAAGGACCTGCTGGCGGACGGTGATATCGACACGATCGTGGAGCTTATCGGCGGCATCGAGCCGGCGAAATCGATAATCCTGGAGGCCCTGCGGAGCGGGAGGAACGTGGTGACCGCCAATAAAAAGCTCCTGGCCGAGGCGGGCGGGGAAATCTTCGAGCTTTCCCAGAAAGCGAAGTCGAAGCTCGGTTTCGAGGCCGCGGTGGGCGGCGGCATCCCCTGCATCCTGGCCCTTCGCAGCGGCCTGGTAGGAAACCGCGTCAGGAGCGTGATCGGCATCCTGAACGGTACGACCAACTACATCCTCACACGGATGCAGGACGAGGGCCTCTCGTTCCAGGAGGCCTTGAAACGGGCGCAGGAGAAGGGATTCGCCGAGGCCGACCCCACCTTCGACATCGAGGGTTTCGACGCGGGGCACAAGATCGCGCTGCTTTCCATGCTCGCCTATAATAAAAAGATCGATTACGGGCGGATCTCCATCGAGGGTATCACCAGGATCGGGGAGCTCGACATCGCCTATGCCCGCGAGATGGGCTACACCATCAAGCTCCTTGGCGTGAGCAAGCATACGGCCGGGGGAGTGGACATACGGGTTCACCCGACGATGCTGCAGGTGAGGCATCCGCTGGCGTCGGTACGCAACGAGTTCAACGCGATCATGTTCGAGGGAGACATGACCGGCCCCATCACCCTCCACGGGAAGGGGGCGGGCAGCCACCCCACCGCCTCGGCGGTGGTCAGCGACATCGTTCAGATCGCCCAGAAACAGGACCAGGCGGAGAGCTCCATCCGAATGCTCGAGGACGCGCGGTACCTGGAGCCGACTGAGCGGCTCTCGCGCTATTACATGCGGGTGCACACCGAGGACCGGCCGGGCATCCTCTCGAAGATATCCGGCGTGCTCGCCGATCACCGCATCTCGATCGCCTCGGTTATCCAGAAGGAGAGCGACACCCCGCACGTGCCGCTCGTCATCATAACCCACGAGGCCGTCGAGGCGGGAATGATGCGGGCGGTCGAGGAGATAAACGGCTTCGGCTTTGTGGGCGGGTCGGTCACGCTCATCAGGATCGAGGATTATTCTGGAGGCGGGGAAGCGTATGGGTAGCGAGTTCGGCGCGGTGTTCCGCTGTATCGCCGGCTGCGGCGAAGAGTATCCTCTCGACGAGGTGGTGTACCGGTGCAGGAAGTGCGGCGAGCTTCTCGAGGTCAGCCACGACATGGACAAACTCAGGAGGCGCTCCCCCGGGGAATGGAAACGCCTTTTCGACAGCAGGGTGGGGAGCACCCTGTGGCCGTACGGGAGCGGCGTCTGGGGGAAAAAGGAATTCGTCTGCCCCGAGATCGACAACGAAAACGTGGTCTCGATGTTCGAGGGCAACACCAATCTTTTCTGGGCGCGCCGTTTCGGCCGCATGCTCGGCATGGACGACCTGTGGGTGAAGATGTGCGGGAACAGCCACACCGGCTCCTTCAAGGACCTGGGCATGACGGTGCTGGTCTCCATGGTGAGCGAGATGATCCGGAGGGGCAGGAAGATAGAGGCGGTCGCCTGCGCCTCCACCGGCGACACCTCCGCGGCGCTGGCGGCCTACTGCGCGTACGCTGGCATTCCCTCCATTGTCTTTCTGCCCGCCCACAAGATCTCGACGGCACAGCTCGTTCAGCCGATGGCAAACGACGCGATCGTTTTGTCGCTCGACACCAACTTCGACGGGTGCATGCGCGTCGTGCAGGAGATCACCAGGGACAACAGCATTTACCTCGCGAACTCGATGAATTCGCTGAGGATTGAAGGACAGAAATCAATCTCGATAGAGATAGTTCAGCAGTTCGACTGGGAGGTGCCCGACGTGGTGGTAATCCCCGGGGGGAACCTCGGGAATGTTTCCGCGCTGGGCAAGGGCTTCTCCATGATGCTGGAGCTGGGCATGATACACCGGAAACCCCGCATCGTGCTCGCCCAGGCGGAAAAGGCCAACCCGCTTTACCTTTCATACCTCAAGGGATTCAGGGAGTTCACCTCCATCGTCCCCGGGAAGACCCTGGCCTCGGCGATACAGATAGGGGACCCGGTGTCCGTGAAGAAGGCCATAAGCGCGCTGCAGGAGTTCGACGGAATCGTCGAGCAGGCAAGCGAGGAAGAGCTTGCCGATGCGGCCGCGATGGCCGATAGAACGGGGATGTACAGCTGTCCGCACACCGGCGTCGCCCTCGCCGTGCTCAAGAAGCTCGTGGAAAAGGGCGTTGTCCCGAAAGAGGCCCGCACCATCGTCATATCCACGGCCCACGGCCTCAAGTTCTCCGAGTTCAAGGTGGGATACCACGAGGGGAGGCTCGAGGGCGTGAACAGCCGGCACGCGAACAGGCCGATCGAGCTCCCGCCCGACGTGGAGCGGGTGAGGAAGACCCTCGGTGAAGAGCTGAGAAAAAGAAAAATGTAGCGGGGGGCCGGGCTCATCCGGGTCACCGAGGAAACACGCCTGTGATGAAAATAACGCGTCACGTTTACCTTGTCGGAGGATCGTCGGAATCCCATGCGTCGGACGCGGCGATATACCTCGTAAAGGGCGACGGGGAGGCGGCGCTCATTGATGCCGGCACCGGCAAGGGCCATGCGCGCGTGCTGAAAAACATCGAGGAGGCCGGGGTCGGCCTTGGGGAGGTCACCCGCCTGTTCATCACCCATTGCCATTACGACCACACCGGGGGGGCGGAACTTATGCGCCAGGCCACCGGCTGCAGGATTGTGTCCCACGCGCTGGATGCGGATTTCCTCCAGATGGGAGACTCCAAGGTCACGGCCGCCTCCTGGTACGGCGAGAAAATGGAGCCGACCCGGGTGGACCTCAGGGTGGAGGGCGGCGAAGAGCGCTTCAGTGTCGGCGGCATGGAGCTCGCCTTTTATCATGCGCCGGGGCACTCCCCGGGCTCGGCGGTGCTCACGCTGGTCTCCGACGGCCTGCTGGTGCTCTTCGGCCAGGACGTGCACGGCCCGCTCAACGACGTCCTGTTGTCGAGCCGCGGCGACTACGTCAGGTCGCTCGAGTTCTTGCTCTCGCTGGAGGCCGATGTGCTCTGCGAGGGGCACTTCGGGGTGTTCGCCGGGAAGGAGAAGGTAAGGGAATTTATCGAGTCATTCCTTTAGCGGGGCGGCATTGATTATGAGAGAACAGATGATCAGCTCGGCGCGGGGGAGGAGCCGCGGTCCCCTGGCGGCCTTTCTCCTTTCCTTTTTTTTCACCGGCCTCGGGCAGATTTACAACGGAGAGGCCCCGAAGGCGGCCGTGCTCCTCTGTGCGCGCATCCTGTGCCTGCTGCTGATACCCGGCTACGAGATCTTCGCCGGGCGCGTCCCGTTCCTGCATTACTTCGTCTCCCTGTCCGCGGCGGGTGTCCTCGTATGGATAGCGGCCTTCGCGGAGGCGCCCGTCAGGGCGGCCCAACTCGGGGAGATAATCCCCAGGAGGTACAACACGCCGGCGGCGTACGCGGCCTTCGCCGCGCTCGCCCTGGTGCTGCTGGCGGTCGCGACGGCGGCCGCGCTTTCGACGGTGCGTATCCTCCGGGTGCCTGACGCGGGCATGCACCCCACCTTTGAAAAGGGCGAGCTCGTGCTGGTGAGCACGTTTCGAAGGGGAGGAATTGCCCGGGGGGACGCGGTTGTCTTTCGTGAAGGGGGCCGCCTCACGTGCGCCAGGGCGATTGCCCTCGAGGGTGACAGCGTGGACGCCATGGGCGGATTGGTCATGCTCAACGGCGCCTACCTTTCCATGGGGATCTTCAGCGACGCGGAGGTTCGTAGGCTCGCGGTAAAAAATTCGGAGCGCCTGTACTACGAAGTGAACGGCGATGTCCGGTATCCGGTGCTCGCGAACATAGAGCGGTTTCCCCTGCGTCCTCCGTGGGGCAAACCCGGGATCGTTCCGCGAAACAACGTCGTCCTGGCCCGTGACAACCGCGTGGAAAACAATTCGCTTACGACCATCGAGGCGAGCAGGGTGCGAGGCATTGCCGAGGGCGTTCTCTTCGGCGCGAAGCTTGGCAGGAGCTTCCTGATTCCCTCTCACAGGGTTCCGCGGCAGCGCTGAGCGCTTATGCCTCCGTATTTATAATCTGCTTGACGAAAAAATCCCGTTCAAGAAACCTATCACAGCGTCATATCGCCTGTCGGCATGGAGGCAGTGTATGGTGTTAATCACAGGCTGCAACAGCCTGCTGGGAAAGGTAATCTCGAAACGGCTCATGGACAGCGGCGTCCAGGTGCGCGGTTTCGATTTCTGGAAGGTGAAGGACTCTCCTGTGACCGCCGAATTCTTCGAGGGGAGCATCCTTGATTACGAGCTGGTGCTGGGCCTGTGCGAGGGAGTGGACGTGATCTACCATCTCATGGAGGTGGAGAACTCTTCCCATTACGGAAGACGCTTCATGAAGCGCGTGAACGTCAAGGGGACCGAAACCATCCTCAGGGCGGCCGGGGAAAGCGGGGTGAAAAAAGTCATATACCTCTCGTCCTCCAAGCTGTACGGGAGGCCGCAGGACCGTCCGATCTCTGAAGAGGACACTCCGAAACCCAATACCGCCTACGGCAGGGACAAGCTGAAAGCGGAGAGGCTCTGCCGGAGGTTCGCCGAAGAGGAGGAAATGGACATCACGGTCTTCAGGCCCACCACCATGACAGGCCCGGGGATAGACGACCCGATGATACTGATCATACTCTACATGGCCCTGGCCATGGAGGAGTCGAACAGGCTCTATGTCGCCGGCGACGGCAATTCGCGGCACCAGCTGGTGCACCCCGACGATGTTGCCGAGGCGCTCCTGTCCGCTTCCGGCAATCCCGTGTCACGCGGGAAGGTCTACAACCTCGGGTCGGACAACGTCCCCACCCAGATGGAGCAGGTGACCAGGGTCAAGGAGCTGGCCGGGCTCGACTGCCGGATAAAGCACATCTCGGCGATTTTCGCGCGGGTCCTTTCGTTCGTGCTTCGCCCGCTCAACATCAACTACCTGCGCAAGGAGCACCTCGTCTTCATTCTTTCGAATTTTCTCCTGGACTGCGGCAGGGCGAAGGCCGATCTGGGATGGAAGCCGAAGAAGGACAACATCGAGATCTTTGTGGAAACCCTCCGGTGGTACAGGGAAGTGAAGCTGTGACCGGCGGGAGCCCGTTGGGGTCAGCTCTCGCGGCTCGTGGGATTGCCGATCCTTCCTTTTACATACCTGACTGCCGCCTTTATGGCCTCCCATAGCTTCACGAGAAGCAGCTTCAAGATCTGACCCGCGCTTCCCTCGCCGACGTCCATGGTCAACAGCATCTGGGCCTTCTTCATCTCGCCGGCGGTGAGGGCTTTGCTTGTGAGCTGCATCTCCTTGAGCTTCTTTTTCACTTCTTTCCGGGCGAGCTTCATTGTCTCCTTTTTCTCGTCGAAGTCCTTCGTCGCGGCGATTATATCGAACAACGCCGGTTCCTGGAGCATCCTCCGCCGGATGTTCGAGAGCTGCTGGTGGGCCCGCTGCAAAATGGGGTTTTTCGAGTTGCCGCCGTAGTCCATCAGGAGGTCGAGATACTGCGACAGGAAATAGGCCTGTTTGTAGAGCTTCGAGAGCTCTTCCTGCCCGCGCAGGGAGAAATCGACGCGCGCCAGCTCGTCCACGGCGGTCTCGATGGAGTCGAGCATGTCGTCGGTGAGCCTGAAGAGGTCGTTTGGCTCGAGGTCCTTGATCTCGACGAACCGGTATGAGACCTCCTTGAGCTCGTTGAACATGCGCTCGGAGTATTCCAGGAGGTAGCGGTAGGCCCTCTTTTCCATGGGCGTTAACACGCTCTCGTCGTCCCTCGCCTCGCCCATTTTCTTTTTTATCTCCTTGATGTTCACCGAGCCGGGATCGAAGTCGATCTTCGAGTGGTCGAGGGTCTTTTTCATTTCGAAGAAATTCGGTTCCGCGAGCTCGTCGCCCACCTTGAGCACGTTGAGCTTTATGGCGCCCAGTTTCCTCTTCATCTCGTACCTGTCGATCTTGCTGATGCCGTCGGTGACGACCAGGATTTCCGAGTTGATGAGGTCCTTGTCGAAAAGGATGTCGTCCACCGCCTGGAACACCGCATCTTGAAGATTGGTGCTGGTCCCGCCCGTCGTGGTCAACAGGACCTTCTCTATCAGGACGGGGAAATCCTCCTTCTTCTCTATCTTGATGAGGGTTCCCGGATTTGAATCGAAGGGCCGGAAGTATATCTTGGCGTTGCTGCCCAGCTTCCTCCTCAGGAACTCCGCCACCAGGCACTTCGAGAAGAAGGAGCGCATTTTGAACTCCATCGAGCGGGAGCGGTCGAGCAGGAGGTAGAATTTCTGGTCGAATCGGTTGGCCTGTCTTCCCGATTCGTCGCGCAGGGTCGAAACCGGCTTGAACTTGTCGGCCTTGGTCTCGAAGAAGCGCTGGACCAGGAGTGACTTCTTGAACAGCTTGATGTCGAACAGGTCGTCATCCAGGGCGAGCTCCCGGGGCAGCGTCCTTTTCAGGTCATGGATGGACCGGTAGGTGTCTATCACCATGTTGTCGGACAGGGGGGAGACCTTCTCCATGCGGTTCACCATGATGCTCTCGTCGCGGTCCGGCGCTTCTATCTTCTCCTCCTTGGAGATGTCCTCCACGGCGGAGAGCGCCTCGGAGATGAAATCCGGGGTGAAGACCACCCGCGCGATCTCGAAGATGATGAAGAACTTGGGCGGCAGTATTACCTGGAGGTTCTCGAAGAAACCAAGCGATTCCCAGTATTCGAGAAAATCGAGGCTTGGCCTCTGGGCGGAACGGATGGCGGTGATTGTGCTTCCCACGTGCGCAAACCCTCATGCCCTTACAGCATGATGTCCCTGAAATCCTTTAAAACCCCCTCCTTCAGTTCGCGGACTTCCTCCACGGCAGGGTTGATCTCGGCAATGCTGTTCTTGAGCGTCTCCATGGTGATTTGCTCATCTGTCTTGAAGCGGGAGGGGAATATCTTTTTTAAAAGGCCCTTCAGCCCTTCCATGAGACCGCGGGCCTCCTGCAGCCGTTCGCGCCTTTCGGGATTTTCCCTGATCTCCTGGAAGATCTTCCGCATGTTGAGCAGAAACTCGGCTTGCTGGATGGCGCCGGTCGCGTTGAAGTGCACAAGCGTTTGCTGGTACGCGTCCAGGTACACGTCTCTTTCCGACTTGTCCTTCGCCTTGACCGAGATGAAGCTGTTTTGGGTACACAGGGCGATATACATGTTCTTCACGTCGTCCATGGTCACCTCGTAGCGGTTGTCCAGTATCGCGGACGCGCGAAGGAAGTCGGCCAATTTCGCCTGCTTGCGGGGGCTTACGAAGTAGTTGTACTCGCTCTTTCTCATCTCGCTGACGAACTTGTTTGAGATCACGTTTTTCATGAAGTAGACGAAGTCGGGAATCTCGACGCGGATCTCCTTGTCCTTGTTGCGCACTATGTCCGATATGTAGATTATCTGGTTGAAGGGTATCTTCTTCTCCGGCTCGGTCGCCTTCCCCCGGCTGAAGGCGTATGTGTGGTCTATGAGGAGCTGCGAGTAGGAGTTGCTGTCCTCGGGGATTATTGACTTGTAGGTAAACCGGTCGAGCACCGCTTCCGTCACCTCGTTCATGCGCATGTAGTTGGCCGTGGCAAAGGCCGTGTGGACCGCCGCGTCGATAATCTCGGAACCGTTGATGAACTTGCGTTCGTTGAGCACGGTGAGCAGGGAGCGCAGCACCACGTCGCTGGCATCGAAAAATTCGTCCAGGAACACGAGGCTGGCCTCAATGATGGAGCCGTGTATGTTGTGCCGTATCCTGCCTTTCTTGAACTCCTCGATGTTGTACGGGCCGAAGTAGTTGTCCGGTGTCTGCTCCTTGCTTGCCTGTGAGGCAAAGATGCGGACGTTGTCGAACGTGTTGAAGATGTAGTTCGCCAGGTACGACTTGGCCATACCGGTTCTGGAGAGCAGGAGCATGTGTTCCCTCGTGAGAATGGCGAACATGGCCTGCTTGATGATCTCCTCCCGGCCGATGACGTTTTTGGCGATGCGGTCCATGTGCCAGCGGAGCCAGTCCATCGTGGTGGGGATGTCGTATTTCTGCTTGGGCGCCACCGTCACCGAGGGCGTCACGACCGGGGCCTCTCCGGGTTTCTTCTCGACCTGTTCCGTGATGACGTACCTGGACGGTTCCTTGGAGGGTGGCTTTACGGCGGTTTCCCTGGAAGGGGTGAGCGATTCGTCGGGCGTAAAGACGTAGAAACCGTCCCTTTCGAGAAGGGACTCGACCGTGGTGATGTCCTTTTTCTGCCTTTGCTGGTCCTTGGGTCGCGTTTCCATGGGCTGTCCTGTTGAACGGATTATTCCTCCACCGCCGGAAGGATGATCCTGAATGAAGTACCCTCGCCGGGCCTGCTCTTGATGCCGATGGTGCCGCCGTGGTTCTCGACGATGGAATAAGAGACCATGAGCCCCAGCCCCGTTGACTTTTCGCCCTTCGTGGAGAAAAACGGCTGGAATACCTTCTTCAAGTTCTCCTGGGATATGCCGATGCCCGAGTCCTCCACCGTGACGACCGCGAAGTTCCCGGAGTCGTGCCTGAACGGGCCTATGGCAACCCGGAGCTCGCCCTTGTCCGGCATCGCCTCCTCCGCGTTCGCGATGAGGTGCAGCAGCACCTGGACGAGCTGGTTTTGGATCCCCCGTATTTTCAGGCTCTCCTCGGGAAAGGACGTGATGACGGTGTAGCCGTTTTTCTGCAGGCGGTTGAGCGTTATCTGGATCGAGTGGTGGGTGACGAGCCGGCTGGCCTCGAAGACCTCCTTATCCCTCTCTTCCGGCTTCGACAGGTTGAGCAGCTGCTCGCTTATCTGCTTCATCCTCGAAAGCTCGTCCTTCATCGATTTCACGTAATCCCGCATCGGGCTGTCTTCGCCGATGTTGTTTTCGATGAAGTTGAGGTCTATGGTCATGAGGTTTATGGGGACCTTCAGCTCGTAGGCCACGCCGGCCGCGAGCAGCCCCATGGCGGAAAGCTGCTCTGCCCGCTGCATGCGGCTGCCGATCTTCGCCTGCTCGGTGACGTCTTCCACCATGATCATGGCGGACTTTACCCTCTTTTCGGCGTCGAGGATCGGGTTGATGGTGAGGTTGAGCGTTTTCTCGTCTTCCTGCCGGCCCTCGGGGGCGTATCGGGCGTTCTTGATCCGGCGGGGCCTTTTCTGGAGAAACACGGCGTCGACGGTCTTTTGCAGCTCGCCGGTATTCAGCCCCTTCAGGTCTCCCAGGCTCTTGCCGACGAGTGACTCCTCCGGCCGGTGGCCCAGGATCTCCTTGAGAACGGGATTGTCGCTCAGGATGATTCCCGTCGGGTCCAGCGCGAGGATCCCGATCGGCGAGTTCATCACGATCTCGTCGTTGAGGGCCTTGACGCGCTTCAGCTCTTCCGCCTGCTCGATCTGCTCCTTTACCTTTTCTTCGAGGCGCCGTGAATTGTCCTTCAGCTTCCTCTCCATCAGGTGCATTTCGGTGATGTTGCGAAGAATGGCGAAAAGGCCCGTGATTTTTCCGTCGTCGGCGCGTATGGGCTTGAGGTTCGCGATGAAGTAGACGGGGTTGTTGTTCTTGTCGTAGGTCTTGAACTTCTCGTTGTGGATCTCCATCTCACCGCGGGTCACGGAATTGAACACGCCCGTCGCGCGGTCCAGCTCCAGTGTCGGGACTATGGCCGAGAAATGCATTCCCAGGGCCTCTCCGCGCTTGTACCCGAACAGGGCCTCCCATTCGGCGTTGTGGTAAACCAGGTGGCCGTGGTTGTCGAGGACGAAGATGAGGTCGGAGGCCTCCTCCACCAGGTGCTTGTAATCGACCCTGTCTGTCGAAATGCCCTTTGCCTGCAGGTCTATCTTGAGCTGGAGCTCTTCTATTATCTTTACGAGCTCGTCTTTCGTGAGGGTTTGCAGGGTCCGGGTGTCCATTGGTGTCACTGGAAATCGTCTAATTGAGTTTCTTCTTGGTCGGCATGGTCATGGTATTGAAGAACCAGACCTCGACGATGAGGCTCAGTATCGTGCATACCAGAAAGGAAAGGGCGAAGTACGTCGTGTCCATCTGTATCAGGTAGAGTCCGCCGAAGGCGAAGACGCCGAGGATGAGGAGCCGTACCGGGTACCCGCCGAGCGTGATGGTGAGCAGCACCATCGTGTTCGCCTTCATGCCTTTTTTCGCGCCCAGGACCCAGAGGATGGACAAAATGAAACTCAGCGCCGTTCCCGTCATGTATCCCCTGAAGGACGCCATGCCGATCCAGAGATAGCAGGCGCCGCCGACCAGCGCGTTCAAGGCAGTGAAGACGGTCATGAGAATAAAGGCCTTTTTAAGATTCTTCATAGGAAATTGGCAGCTGCCCGTTGAATATCGCTTCAGGGCGGATTGGCCGATAATCTATCGAAAATTGAATTATTTGGTCAACTAATATTTTACGGCGGCACTGAGCCGTCCATTGGAGTGGGATGGTTCCACGCACCCGTTCGGCCAGGGCGGGCGCGCGGAAGAGGGCGAGAACGATTTTATTTCAGCTTCTCGAGGAGATCCTCGCTGACCTCCTTCACCCCGGGCCCGCCGTCCAACTCGACTATCTTCGGCTTGCCGTGGCTCTGCTTGGACTGGTCCTTGAAATATTGCACCGCGGCCAGGGTGCCCGATTTCGTGTCGTAGTAAATGTCATGGCGCTGGTTGATCGCCTTTTCATCCTGGTCGTCGGCCCGCGCGCTCAGCTTCCCTCCGCAGACCCGGCAACTGAATTCGCCGTTGTTCTCGGCGGGTTTGATGGCGTCTATGTAGATGTTGTTCGGATGGTTGCCGTCTTTCTCGCAGAGGCGCCTGCCCATTATGCGCTTCTTGGCCGTGTCGCGGTCCAGCACGATCTCTATCACGTAATCCAGGGAGACGTCGACCTCCCTCATCGAGGCGTCCAGCGCCTTCGCCTGGTCGTAATTGCGGGGAAATCCATCGAGGAGCCATCCCCTCTTGCAGTCGTCCTCTTTCAGGCGGTCCAGGATCATGGGAATGGTGATTCCGTCGGGAACGAGGCTGCCGCGGTCGATGAATTCCTTGGCCTTCATCCCGAGGGGGGTTTTCTTCTTGATGTTCTCCCGGAAGATGACCCCCGATTCGACGTGCTGGATGCCGTATTTCTTCTGAACGATGGATCCCTGGGTGCCCTTGCCGCTGCCGTTTGGCCCGAAAATGAGAATATTCATCTGTACACCTCTCTTCGAAATTTATCAATGGATGACGCGAGTGACAGGAAGCGGTCGCGTGCCGCTTCGACAGTACAGCCAGAGATAGTGACAGGCCGGAGATTTGTAAAGGAATTTTACATCTTTTCGCGCACGCCGCGGTTGACGTAATCTGCTTGACATCCGCGGTTCACGCGTTCACCTTCGGAGCCGCCGTCGGCGCCGCTTCTCTCCATTTTTATTACGGGCGTTAACGCCGTCTCGCGACGAAAAGGAAGGGCGGGCGGCCTTCGGCCGTCTTCCCGTCCATACCCGGACAGGGTTGCTTAATAAATAGCGCGCGGTCAACAGTCCACCGCGTTCAGGAGGTCTGCAGTGAAAGATATCCTTCACGTTCTCCGCCGTTTCCAATTGCTGGTTCTCCTGGTTTCCCTCGTGATACCCGTCTCATGCGCCACCAAAAAGCGCCCCATGCACAAGGCCGAATTTGACGTGATCGTCGTCGGCGGCGGCATGGGGGGGCTGTCGGCCGGGGCGCACCTGGCGTCGAAAGGCCTCAAGGTGCTTCTTCTCGAACAGCATTACAAGGTGGGCGGAAGCACCACCAATTTCACGCGCGGCGCCTTCACCTTCGAGGCGGCCCTTCACGAGATGGCCGGCGGGGGGCCCGGCAGGAAGGACCGCGGGCTGTACCAGCTGCTCAAGGCCTGCGGGGTGGACAAGAAGGTGACCCTGTACGAGCTGCCGCATTTTTACCGCTCCGTGTTCCCCGGTGTCGACATCACCCTGCCGACCAACTGGGAGGGATACAAGAAGGCCCTGAAGGAGAGATGGCCCGAGGAGGCCGAGGGCATCGAGAAGTTTCACCGGCTGTGCGCGGCCTGCATGGACGAATTCATGGAGCTCAAGGACCTTTTCCGGTACGGCGGGTTCAGGGCCTTTGTCACGAAGGCGCTGGTGCCCTTCCGTCAGCGCACCTTCTTCGCGTGGAAGGACAAGACGCTCAAGGACCTCATGGACGAGTGCTTCACGGGCGAGGACATAAAGGCGGTGGTGTCCCAGCTGTGGGTTTACTACGGCGCGCCGGTGCCATACCAGACGGCGCTCCTGACCCTGGCGGCAACCGAATCCTATCTCGGTGACGGTGTCTGGCACGTAAAGGGCACCTCGCAGGCCCTCTCCGACGCGTACGCCGCGCGCATAAAGGAGCTGGGGGGCGTGGTGAAGACCGATTCACTCGTGACGAAAATCATCATCGAGAACGGCATCGCCACGGGCGTTGAGGTGCAGGGCGGCGGGAAATACACCGCCCGCTACGTGGTGGCCAACACTGACCCCTACCAGCTGGTCTTCAAGCTCGTGGGGGAGGAGAGGTTCCCGAAAGACTACGTGGAGGACCTCAAGGCCATGAAGCCCGCCAACTCGCTCTTCGGGGTGTTCCTGGGGCTGAACATCGACCTCAAGAAGCGGGGATACGCGGACACGGAGGTCTTCTACAACAGCTCGAAGGACAGCGCGCTGATGCACGACACCATGATGAAGGGCGACTTCAAGAACGGGAGCGTGGCGATCGCCATATACTCGAACTACGGAGACCCCATATACGCGCCTCCCGGCAAATCAGTGGTGAAGCTGGACGCCTACTCGGATTACGCCGTCTGGCCGAAAGACCGCGCCGCCTATGATGCGATGAAAAATAAAAAGGTGGACGAGCTCGTCGCGCTTGCGTCCAAGGTCATACCCGAACTCGCCGACCCGAAAAACATCGCCGTCAAGGAGGGCTACACGCCGCGGACCCTCGAACGCTTCACCATGAATAAGGACGGCATCGTGTACGGTTTTTACGCCTCGGCTGAAGGATGGCAGAAGATCCCCAACGACACACCCATCGACAACGTGTTCATCGCCAGCAACTGGAGCCAGGCGTGGCACGGCGTGGGCTCCTGCCAGATCAACGGGTGGAGGGCCGCCCGGCTCATCCTGGACCGGGAGGGAATCGAGTGAGGAGCAGAAGGCCGCGGGCCGTTCCCGCGGCCTTCTTTATTACCGGTATGCCGGGCGGAACGAGCGGCGCCGAATAAAAACGCCTGTTTTTATCTTGCGCTGGCGCCGGCGATTGGTACCGTGTGGTAAGGGCGGGGAAGGGCACATGAGCGGCAATGATGATCGATACGCGCCGGAGCCGGGCAAGGAGGTGGATTATCGCCCCTGGGGATTTTACGAGGTGCTCTCGGACATGGGCGACCACAAGGTAAAAAGGATCACCGTCTACCCGGGCAAGAGGCTCAGCCTTCAGCGCCACCGGCGGCGGTCCGAGCACTGGCATTTCATCCGGGGAGAGGGCCTGGTGACGCTGGACAGCGGGGAAGTCCCGGTCCGCGCCGGCATGTCGGTCGACATCGCGCAGGGCGGCCTCCACAGGGTCGAGAACACGGCGGGCGAGAACCTCTGCTTTATCGAGGTTCAGAAGGGAGACTACTTCGGCGAGGACGACATCGAGCGTGTTGAGGACGATTTCGGGAGAGCGTGACGCGGGAGATCGCCGTGGGCTGTTCCGAGTCCGTCGGCCGCTGAAATCCATTGGAGGGAAGGCGCGCCGCCCTCCGTTAAAAAATGTGTAACAAGCGTCTTTCTGTTTGACGTATACAGTGAGCGTGGTCCAGTCTCCGGCAGTGCACGGGGACGATCCCCGGCCTCAAGCTCGGCGCGGCAAAGGCTCCGGCGTGCATCCGATGCGGGCCGGTCCTTTCAGGGGATTTTCGCCGGCGGAGCTCCTTCCGCCGGCTGTACCGTGAATGACATGATCGAGTGCGGGTCCGCCGGGCGGCCGTGACGGTATTCTGACGAGGAGGAAGGTATGCGGCATGATAAGCGTTAACTCCGTTTCAAGGTTCTACGGCGATGTGTGCGCCGTGAACAATATCTCCTTCACCATCAGGAGGGGCGAGATAACCGGGCTGCTCGGGCCGAACGGGGCGGGCAAAACCACGACACTCCGCATGCTCACCTGCTATCTCAGGCCCTCGTCCGGGACCATTACCGTGGGGGACCGCCTCGTGTCGGAAGACCCCATCGCGGTGAAGAGGATGATCGGGTATCTTCCCGAGACGGCGCCGCTCTACGGCGACATGCTCGTCCACGACTACCTTAACTACGTGGGCATGATGCACGGCATGCCGCGCAACGGCAGGATCAGGGAGATTGCCGGCACCTGCGGCATCTACGAGGTGATGCACATGCCCATGGGGGAGCTCTCAAAGGGATACCGCCAGCGCGTGGGGCTGGCCCACGCCATGATCCATGACCCCGAGATCCTCATCCTCGACGAGCCGACCAGCGGCCTGGACCCCAACCAGATCATCGAGATACGGAACCTGATAAAGGAGATAGGAAGGAAAAAGACGGTCATACTCTCCACCCACATACTCTCCGAGGTGGAGGCGACCTGCGAGAGGGTCATCATCATAGACCGGGGCAGAATCGTCACCGATTCCCGCACCGAGGATCTCAAGGCCTCGTTTGGGAAGGAGGCTCGCGTAGACATCAAGGTGCGGGGGACGGATTTCGCCGCCCTGAGCGCCGCGGTGAGGGGCATAAACGGCGTCCGGGACGTGGTGGAGACGAAAGACGAGGAGGACTTCGCGTCGGCGACGGTTGCCGCGGCCGGCGGCGTGGACGTTCGTCCCGAACTATTCAGGCTCGTCAATGAGAAGGGCTGGGTGCTCTACGAGATGTCGCGGAAGCACACGACGCTGGAGCACGTGTTCAGGGAGCTGACAGGGGGAGGGGAGCATGAATCTTAAAGAATCTCCGATCATCATGAAAAAAGAGCTGATGAGCTATTTCGCCACGCCCGTCGCGTACATAGTGATCACCGTGTTTCTCGCGATTACCGGCTGGTTTTTCTTTTCCACGTTTTTCCTGTACGGGCAGGCCGAGCTGCGCGGATACTTCCAGCTCCTGCCCATGATACTCGCGTTCGTCGTTCCCGCCGTGACCATGCGGCTCTTCGCCGAGGAGAAGCACTCGGGTTCATATGAAATCCTCATGACCCTCCCGGTCTCACCGGAAGCGGTGGTGCTCGGGAAGCTCCTGGCGGGCACCGCCTTCGTGTCGATCATGCTCGTCCCGACACTGTCGTATGCCGTCACGGTGTCCCTCGTGGGCTCCCTCGACCCCGGCCCCGCCGTGTCGGGGTACCTCGGCGCGGTATTGCTGGGCGGGGCCTTCTCGGGGATCGGCGTCTTCTCCTCCTCGCTCACGAAAAACCAGATAGTGGCTTTCATAATTGGGCTGGCCATCTGCCTGGCGCTGGTGCTCGTTGACAAATTTTCCTTTTTCCTCCCGTCCCCCCTGGTGGATGTCCTGGAGTACCTGGGGTCCGATTACCATTTCCGGAACATCTCGAAGGGCATAATAGATTCCAGGGACATTCTCTATTTCCTCTCGATCATGGCGTTGTCGGTCATCGGGACGGTGAAAATCATGGAGGAGGGGAGCTGAGAGGCATGAAAGGAATAAACGTAGCGCAGCTGAAACAGCGTCTCCTCGCGAAGGCCGGGGCCCTCCTCGCGGCCGCCATGGAAAAGAGGCACCAGTGGATACTCAACATCGTCATCATCGTGCTTCTCAACCTCGTCGGCCTCTCGGTTTATTTCCGCGTCGATCTCACCGGCAATAACGCCTATTCCCTTTCACGGGTCAGCAGGGCCCTGGTATCCTCGCTCGAGGAGCCCCTGATCGTGAAGGTGTTTTTCTCGAAGGACCTGCCTCCGCCGTACAACTCCGTGTACCGCTACCTGGCCGACCTGCTCGAGGAATACGCCCAGAGCGGCAACGGGAATTTCCGGTACGAATTCGTCGACGTGGAAAAGAACAGGGACATGGCGGCCGATTTCGGCGTGCAGCCGGTCCAGGTGCGCGAGCTCAAGAAGGACCGCGTTTCCACGCGAAGCGCGTACATGGGGCTGGCCGTCGTTCACGGCGATCTGATCGAGTCGGTGGAATTCGTCGCGGGACCGGAACAGAGCGAGACCACCGGGATAGAATACCGCATTACCACGCTGATCCAGAAGATGGTCGGGAAGGTGGATGCGCTGCTCAGGCTTGACAAGCCGGTTACCGTCACCCTGTATGCCAGCGGGAATCTGCCCATCACGGGCATGCAGGGGCTCAATGAGCGCGTAGCCTCCGTGGTGAAGAAGGCGGGCACGCGCAACTACAACAAGCTCGCGTACCGCTTCGTGGACCCGGACGTGGACAGGAGGGCCCTCGACCTGGCCGACCTCTACGGCATCCCGAGGCTCCGGTGGCCCGCCTTCACCACGATGGAGGGCCGCTTCGTCAACCCCGGGGAAGGGATGATCGGGATCGTGCTTGATCTGGGTGACCGGTTTGAAACCATCCAGCTCCTTTCGCGCTCCATACTGGGGCAGTTCGCGGTGGCATCCCTGGACGACCTGGAGAACAGGCTCTCGGCCTCCGTCGACAACCTCATCAGCGTGAATCCCGGTGTCGGCTATGCCACCGGCCACGGCGAGCGTGATATGCAGAACCAGCGCGACGGCGCCTCGGTATTCAAGGAGCTCATCTCCGACATGTACGAGCTCAAGCCCGTCGACCTGGCCAAGGAAGAGATACCCGCCGACATTCAAACCATCATCGTCAACGGCCCGCGGAGCTCGTTCAGCGACGCGGAGCTGCTGAAGATAGACCAGTTTCTGATGAACGGCAAGTCCGCGCTCTTCTTTGTCGATTCCTTCATGGAATTCCAGCCCGAGGGTCAGAACATGTTCATGCGCGAGCCCGCGGTGATACCCGTGAACACCGGACTGGAAGGGCTCCTGGCCCATTACGGGATCACGGTCAACAGGGACATCGTCCTCGACAGGAACTCCTACCAGACGAGCATGCGCGGGTTCGGCGAGCAGAGCCTTTACTTCGCGCCCATCATCGAGGAGGCGGGGTTGAACCGCGAAAGCGTGGTGACGCGGTTTCTCAAGCGGGTCATATTCCTGAAAACGTCGTCGCTGGGCCTCGGCGGCGACAAGTCGCGCGGGATGAAGACGCCCCTGGTCACCTCGTCGGAGGGAAGCTGGCTCATGAAGGGGCGCATCAGCTACATGCCCTGGACCATGAGCATCCCTCCCGAATCGCAGATGTCGAAGTTCACACTCGCGGCCGCGCATACGGGCGAGCTCACCAGCTATTTCGCGGGCCGCGGCCTTCCCGCGACCGATGCCGGTGCCGGGAAGACACCCATCACCTCGGAAACGCTCATCAAGAAATCGCTGAAGCCGGTAAGGATCATCGTGGTGGGCACCTCGGAGATCACGACGCCCAATATCATAGACAAGGAGGGCAAGACACCCAACGCCGTCCTCCTGCACAACATGGTCGACTACCTGACCGGCCGTTACGATGTGCCCGAGATGAGGAGCAAGGGCCTGGAGCTCAATCCGATCAGGGAAACCGGCGACCTCACCCGGCTGCTGCTCAAGCTGTTCAACATCGCAGGGCTTCCGGCGCTGGCCGTCATGGCCGGGCTCATCGCCTGGAGAATGCGCAGCATGCGCAAGAGGAAGATAAAGTCGGAGTTCTCGCGGGAGGTTAAACATGAATAGGAGGGTCGCCATAAGCCTGGGTGTCATCGCCTTGCTGTTTTTCTTTTTGCTCATCGCCAACCGCACCCGCCTGCCCGACCTCCCGGAGCCTTCGAAGTGGGACACAGCCACCGACGAGATACTCATAGAGAAGGGAGGGAATACCCTCAGGATATACCGCGACGGGGAGCGCTGGCTGCTCACCGACGCGGCGTATCCCGCCGACGGCGGGGCCGTGCGCGCCATGGAGGAAAAACTGAAGGGGCTGGCGCTGACCGATCTCATCTCAGAGAAGCCGCTCTATGAGCGCTATGACCTCACGCCTGACAGGTCCATCCGTGTCACGGTGAAAGCCGGAGGCGCTGTTGTGAGGAACCTCACGGTGGGCAAAAAGAGCTCCACCCATCAGCACACCTACGTGCGCCTTGACGATCGCCCGGAGATTTACCTGGCCTCCGGAAACCTCGTTGACGAGCTGGGAAAGTCGCTCGACGAGCTCCGCGACAAGGATATTTTAAAGATAAGCAGGAACGCAATAGAGTCCTTCGAGATCACCTACGGCGGCAGGCGGCTCTCCTTCAGCAAGACGGTGGAGGAAAAGAAGCCTGAAAAAACCGACAGGGACGCGAAGCGGAACGGCGATAAGGGGCCCCCGGCGCAGAAGGCGGAAAAATGGATATGCAACGAGTACCGGGCCGTTGCGCTGGACGAGAATCAAATCGACCAGGTCCTCACGTCGTTCGACCCGCTCAGGGCGTCCGCCTTTCTCGAGGATTCCGCCGGGCCCGCGAAGGCCCCGCGGTGCGTCGTGACGCTGAAGGCCTTCGGGAAAACCGTCCACGTGTCGATATACGACAAGCACGGGGAGAACCGGTTCCGCTGCACGTGCAGCGAATCGAAGTATGGTTTCCTTCTCGACGGCTGGAAGGCGGAAAGATATTTCAAGACCATCGATGACCTCAGGCAGGGGCGGTAAACAGGCATGGCGAATCCGTTGTCCGGCACGGAGATACTGGCCACGGTGGGACCGGCCTCGATCGGGGTCCTGGGCGACATGTACCGGGAGGGCATGACCGGTATCCGGATCAACAGCTCTCACGGGGACGAGGCCTTCCACGGTGACGCGGTCAGGCGTTCCCGCGGCGCCGATCCTTCGGGCTACGTGGTCTATGACATCAAGGGCCCCAAGATACGCCTGGGGGACCTTCCCCGCCCCATGCAGATAAGGGCCGGAGAGAGGCTGGTCCTCCGGACTGATCTGAAAAAGCCCGCGGGCTCCGACTATCCCGCCGTGAGCGATTTCAGCCAGGGAATCCCGGTGACCTATGCGCGCCTGGACGAATTCGCCCGTCCCGGCCACCGGTTCTTCATCGACGACGGCTACGTGGGCCTGCGCGTCGAGAGCGTGGACACGGGCAGAATCGGGTGCGTGGTTCTGTTCGGCGACATCATACGCTCCCGGAAAGGCCTCAACCACCCGGATACCGTCGTCGGATATCCCTACACGATGCCCCAGGACCTTCCCAGCCTGGAGTTCGCCGTCGCCGCGGGCGTTGACTTTATCGCCGATTCATTTACCCGCAACGCCGAGGACGTGGAGGAGATGCGCGAAAGACTGCGGGGGTCCGGCGTGAAAATCATCTCCAAGATAGAAAACCCCGAGGGGATGGGCAACTTCGACGAGATCCTGGAGGCCACCGACGCCGTCATGATCGCCCGGGGGGACCTGGGGGTGGAGATGGACCCGCTGGAACTGCCGGAACACCAGAAGCGCATGATCGAGAAATGCATCGCCGCGGGAAAGCCCGTTGTCACCGCGACCCAGATGCTTGAATCCATGATCGAGAACCCGCGTCCCAGCAGGGCCGACGTGAGCGACATCGCCAACGCCATCTACGACGGCACCGACGTCGTGATGCTGTCGGGAGAAACCTCGGTGGGCAGGTATCCCGCCGAATGCGTCCGCACCATGCGCCGGATTGCGGATAACGTCGAGGCCACCCGGCGCTACCGGGACAGGAAAAATGCCGTAAACGGGTTACGCGCGCTCAGTGCGCAGCGATAGCGTCATCATCGCGAGGCCGGCGAACGCCGCGAGGACGCCCGGGCCGATCCCGCCCGGCCGGGCGGGAGAGAATATCGAAGCCGCCGCGACCAGCGCAAGGCAGGGGATGGCCAGCAGGGCGGGCCTGCGCATGGTGCGCGCGGTGAGGCCATAGAGGGTGACCGCCAGCACGGAAAATACGGCGGCGGCGGACAGCAGCGGCGGGTGCAAAGTGCCGTACAGGGCGGCAAGGAGCAGTTCCGCGCCGAAGACAGCCCTCCTGGAAAGCGCGGAGATTCCGTAATACCAGGGCAATAAAAGCGACAGCATCGCGAGAAGCGCCCCCCCCACCGGGAACAGGTTCCCCTTCTTTCCATCGTCCAATGAGATGAACGGATCATACCACATCACCGGCCTCCGCTGAACCGGAGAGAGCATACCGCCTCGCCGGTTTCCTGTCCACCCGGAATTGAATTTTAATTCTGGAAAGCTCCCTGACGCGAAGCCGGGACCGCACCCAGGTTTGCGTCCGGAGGAAGCCCGGTGCTCATGCACCGGATTTGAATCGAGCGCCGCGCGGGGCATCCTGTGGGGCTCGATTTTATTGTTGACACGGAAAGGACGTATTATATTAGGTTCAGTGTCAACGGCATAGGCCGCATGCCTTTTACCCGCCCAGGTGGTGGAATTTGGTAGACACGCATGTTTGAGGGGCATGTGGGAGAATATCCTGTATGGGTTCAAATCCCATCCTGGGCACACCATGAAGGGCTGTTTCGCGGTAAGGGAGCAGCCCTTTCCGTTTCCTGTGGCAGACCTTCATCGCGGTGCGATGATAAAGCACGCTACCTCCAAATGCTCCGGGAGAGCGCGGAATTCCTGTTTCACGGGATCCGGGACGGACGCGGGTGCAACCGCGCGATGGCCGGCCTAAAAAATTCTTGATAAATTTCCCGTATCTTCCAGTCTATGCATCAGTCTGGAAGACTCACCACGGGTCTTTTTTCTTTCTATAAGGCACCGGGTTCTCTTGTGACGCGCCCGGGTCCGTCGGCGGTGGAGAACGACAATGAGGCTTAGCGAATGTCCGGGGTGCTCGCGTCCCGGTGAGGCGTGTTTCACTGCACGGGTAAAGAGAGGGGGGAGGCGCGGCCCTGAAACCGAGGACTGTTTTCCCCTCATGTAATTCCGTATATTATAAGGGCCCGGGGCGGGCGCAGGCGCCGGGTGATACTGGAGAGATGCCAGAGTGGTCGAATGGGACGGTCTCGAAAATCGTTGAGGGGTTTACTCCTCCGAGGGTTCGAATCCCTCTCTCTCCGATGAAGGGCGCCCCCGTGCCCGGGGTGCGTCCTTCCGGCGCGGCGGCCTCGTTTGTTTATTGACAGGGCAGGCGCCGTGTATTAAGCAAATGCCGTGATGCCAGGGAAGGGCCCGGCCGTATTCGAATGGAGAAGTGTCTGAGTGGCCGAAGGAGCACGGTTGGAAACCGTGTGTAGCGCAAGCTACCGAGGGTTCGAATCCCTCCTTCTCCGAAGAAAGCCATGTTGATGTAAAGCCGAGCGTATGACATACCAGGTACTCGCCCGCAAGTGGCGCCCCCAGGACTTCGATGGGATCATCTTCCAGGATCACATCTCCAAAACTATCAAGAACAGCATTAAAAGCGGCCGCGTCTCCCACGCCTACCTTTTCGCCGGCCCCCGCGGCGTCGGGAAGACCACGATGGCGCGGATCCTCGCCAAAGCCCTCAACTGCACGGGCGGCGCCGCCGGCGCTCCCTGCGGGGCCTGCGAGAATTGCACGGAGATCCGGGAAGGCATCGCCTTTGACGTGATCGAGATCGACGGCGCCTCAAACCGCGGCATCGACAACATCCGCGAGCTCCGGGAAAACGTGAACTTCGCTCCGCTGAAATCGCGCTACAAGGTGTATATCATCGACGAGGTGCACATGCTCACCCAGGAGGCGTTCAACGCGCTCCTGAAAACCCTTGAAGAGCCGCCTTCCCACGTCGTCTTCATATTCGCCACCACGGAGATCCACCGGGTCCCCGACACCATTCTATCCCGGTGCCAGAAATACTTTTTCAAAAAGATTTCAGTGGACGCCATCGTGCTGCACCTGAAGCGTATCGTGAGCGCCGAGGGCTTTGCCGTCCAGGAAAAGGCCCTCTATGCCATCGCCCGCGCGGTGGACGGGTCGATGCGGGACGCGCAGTCCCTCCTGGAGCAGGTGCTCTCTTTTTCTGAGGGTGAGATCGGGGAGGAGGGGGCACTCGCCATACTCGGCGTGGTGTCCCTGGCAAGCTATCTGCGGATGCTCACCCTCATCGCCCGGGGCGACAGGAGGGGGGTCATGGAGGAGGTGGACCGCGTCGTGTCGATGGGGATTGACATACCCCGCTACACAACGGGATTTCTCGACCTGGTCCGGGTGGCCCGCCTGGCCGGGAGCGGGATCGACGTACGCACGCTCATGGGATTCGCCGCCGATGAGGCGGCGGCGGTGCTTGAGGCGGCCCGGCAGTTCCATGACGAGGAGATCGGCGTGTTGTTCCGCATCGGGACGGCCCTGTTGCGCGATCTCCGTTTTTCCGGCAACGAGCGTGTTGTGCTTGAGATGGCGCTGCTCGACATGATCTCGGCCAGGACGGGGCCCTCGCTTTCGTCCATCATCCGGCGGCTGGAGGAAGCGGGTCCGGGAAACTCACCGGGGCCCGTCGGAAAGGCCGGCACCCCTCCCGCCGCGCAGGACCGCGTTCCAGAGGCACAGGGCGCGGCCGGGGAGGGCGAACTCACCGCGGCTTCTCTTGAAAGTCACTGGAAGGCGTTGATATCCTCCCTGGAGAACAGGAAAAGAGACCTGCATGCGAAGCTCAAGGAGTCGGCCCTGTCCCGGGACGGGGACAGGCTGGTCATCGCGTGTGCTCAGGGCGCTCTCCAGGGCGACGAGGCGGATTTCATACGGGGCGAGCTCAAGAAGCGCACCGGGCGCACCTTCGAGGTGAAGGCCGAGGCGTCCCCGGCGGAATCGGAGGCGGAACATGTTCCGCCTCCCGAGGCCGAAATGCTGAAAAACCCGGAAATAGAAGAGATAGAGGTCATCAACCCGGTCGTGGAGAAGGTGAGGGACATTTTTCACGGAAAAATCGTCGATAAAGGAGAAGGGCAATGATCGGTGGGCTCGGCAACATGGGACAGATTCTGAAAATCCAGAAGGAAATCAAGAATATACAGAAAAGACTGAGTAAAAACGAGGAAGAAGGCCGGAGCCCTGACGGCTCAGTCCGGGCCAGGGTCAACGGCGAATACAGGCTCACGGCCGTCGAGTTGAATGAGGCCGCGTTCACCGCCGGTGACAGGCATGGGCTTGAACGGATGATCATCGCCGCGGTGAACGAGGCGGTCGGCAAAACAAAGGAGGCGGCCGCGCATGAGATGTCGCGGCTCACCGGGGGCCTCAACATCCCGGGCCTTGGCGATTTATTCAAGTGAGCGCCTGATATCGTGAATATTCCAGCTTCCCTCGAGGCGGTCATGCGGCAACTCTCCCGGCTCCCGGGCATAGGCCCGAAGAGCGCGTCGCGTATCGCCTTTCACATCCTGAAAATGCCGCTGGAGAGCGTTCAAAGCCTTGCCAGGGGCCTCGTGGAGCTGCGCTCCTCGATTTCGGCCTGCTCCGTCTGCGGAAGCATATCGGAGGGGGATCTCTGCGCGGTGTGCGGCGACAGCGGGCGCGACAGGAGCACGATCTGCGTCGTGGAGGACGGGAAGGACGTACTCACCATCGAACGGACGGGCGAATACAAGGGCCTGTATCATGTCCTGGGCGGCCTCATTTCGCCCCTGGACGGGATAGGCCCCGAGGACCTGAACATCGGGAAACTCCTGGACCGTCTGAACGGGAGCGCGGTGCACGAGGTAATACTGGCGACGAACCCCACGGTGGAAGGTGACGCCACCAGCCTGTACCTGGCGCGCCTGGTGAAGCCTCGGAACGTCCGGGTCATGAGAATCGCGCACGGCCTGCCGGTGGGGGGAGACCTGGAGTACGCCGACGCCATGACGATCGCGAAGTCACTGGCCGGGCGAACGGAGTTATGATCTCTTCCTGCCTTCCGCGCTGAGCATGATCGGCACCCCGGAAATCTCCAGGTCCCGGGCCAGCGTCTTTTCCAGAAATCGCATCACGTCCTTCCTGAAAAGCTCGGGCCTGTTCACGAAGAGCCTGAAACGCGGGGGGCGGCTGCCCGTCTGGGTTGCATAGTAAATCTTGAGCCGGTCGCCCAGCAGCGGGCTGCGGTGGAACCGCTGGACGTCCTCGATGATTTTATTGAGCCGCGGCGTTTCAACCGTCCTCCCGGCCTTCTCCTGGAGGTCCAGGGCCGTTGTTATCAGCTTGTGGATGCGCTGCTTTTCCCTCGCCGAGACGGCGATTACCGGGAAGTCCTCGACCCGGTAGTACTGGAAAACGAGTCTTTCCTTGAATTCGAGAAAGGTGCGCTGGTTCTTCTCGATGGCGTCCCACTTGTTGAGGGCGACAATGACGGGCTTCCATGCCGCGAGTATGCTGTCCGAGATTTTCTTGTCCGTTTCGGTGAGCCCCGCCTGCGCGTCGATGAGATGCACGACGACGTCGCACCGCCGTATTGACTCCTCGGCCCTGGTGAGCGAGTAATAGTCAATGTTCTCCTTGACGCGGCTTCTTTTCCGCATCCCCGCAGTGTCGATGACGGTGATCCTCTTTCCGTGAAAGGTGAAGTCCTCATCGACGGCATCCCTGGTGGTGCCGGGGAGGTCGGACACCACCGAGCGATTATACCCGATGAGCGAGTTCAGTAGCGTGGATTTCCCGGAGTTCGGCCTCCCTATGATGGCTATCTTGAGATGAGGCTCGCCGACGGAGAGCTTTTTCACCGGCAGCAGCTGGAATATCTTGTCAAGCAGGAGGTCCAGGTTGACTTTCCTGAGCGCCGACACGGGGACGACATCGCCGAGCCCCATCTCGTAAAAATTGGAGAGGTTCTCGTAATCCGTGATGTTGTCCATCTTGTTCACCGCGATGATGGAAGGGCGGGAGAGCCTTCGCACCAGCCCGGTAAGCTCGTGATCGTATGAAGAGGGAGCGGGGTTCTCCATGAGGAGAACGACCATGGAGGCCCGTTCGATGAACCGCCTCGCGTTTTCCAGGATCAGGGCCGAAAGCTGAGATGAGTCCTTCACGTCCAGGCCGGGCATGTCGTACAGGAGAAAGGACGCGTCCCGGTGTGTCACCGTGCAGGAGATGACGTCGCGCGTCAGGCCGGGGGTCTCGTCAACTATCGCTTTCTTCCTTCCGATGAGCGCGTTGAAGAGCGTGGATTTTCCCACGTTCTGGCGCCCCACTATCGCAACTATGGGAATTCGTTTGTTCATGACGGGCTAATGCTCGGCGTTTGAAATCAGTTTCTTGCGGCGGGGAGAAGCGCTCCTTCTCCGGCCCGGAGGCAGTCAA
This sequence comes from uncultured Spirochaetota bacterium, assembly GCA_963762305.1. GTDB lineage: Bacteria > Spirochaetota > UBA4802 > UBA4802 > UBA5368 > CAVXKM01. The sequence goes on from CAVXKM010000001.1 coordinate 540,523, forward strand.
ATACAGCCGGGAGGGAAGAGCAAGCATTAAAAGGCGTTGCACGGGATGGAATATCACCAGGCCCGGCCGCGTGAGTCGCTTGAGCGCCGGGTGAGCGCCCGCATGTTCTCGGCGGTTGAAGGATTACATCCTCCCGCGACGCGGCCGGAAGCACGATCCGCAAAAATATTACTGAAAAATTGCTTATCAAAAAAAAATTTACTTGCAAAAATGATTATGTCATATTAGAATGCGCGGTGTCCATCTATTATGCCGGCTCGTGTGGAATGACTGATCTCTGAAGAATGGATGGCACCTGCGGCAACTCGGTCCGGCCGCATAAAACTTGTGAACAGGGTGGCAGCGATGGGTAAAACAGCAAAGCAGCTGAAGGCCGAAGAGAAGAGGAAGTCCTCGAAGATCAGAAATCTTGAAAAGGCGCTCAATAAGGAAAAAGGGCTCCTGAATGCGATTAAGAGAGCTCTTCCGGCGGCGAAAAAGGCCGAGGCGGCCAAAAAGAAAAAACCGGCAGCGAAGAAGAAATAAGAATAAGAGCTTGTGGTGCATATGATATCAAGCGTGGCGGCGGGGGCGAGGTGCCCCCTTTTTCTTTTCCGCCGCCAGTCCGGGGGACCGGCGGACGTGCTCCCGGGCTTCGGAAGTCGCGGGTGTCCCCGCCCGCTGTTCGAATCGCTCGATGCAGCGAAGGGGAATATGGCGTAAAATTGTGATTGTCTCATTCGGTCGATTGTGATGTATTTGTCAGGCGGGGTATTTCATGCCGGAGGGCGGTGGGTTGGGATTTTTCAAGGAACGCAAGCCCAGATCCTTCGAGGAAGTAAAAAACGAAGATGAAGTAATTGCTCTCCTCAAGGATGATTTCAGGGACAAAAAGCTGCACATCAAGTTCTCCCTGGAAAGACGGGAAGTCACCGTCAACGAGTTCATGGACGACCGGAGCATCATGGTCGTCACGGACCCGGATTACGAACCCGAGGAAAAATTCACCATTTACGGCCTTCTCGACAAGTATTTCGAGATAGACCTGAAGGTCGAGGAGGTCCGCGGCCCCGGATACCTGCACTGCTCCATACTGAGGCTTCGCAAAGCGCTCAGGGGCAGGAGGGACTTGCGGTTCAGAATGAGCGCGGAGAAAGGTCGCCGCGACCAATTTCAAATTATCCAAGCACACCATCGAGATATCGGACTTCAAGATTCCTACCGGCATCAAGGTGATCATAGAGCAGTTCCAGTCGCAGCAGCAGAAGCTTGGCGATATCGTGAAGGTGGACGTCTTTTCCGGCGGTGACGCCATACTCGATCACGTGAAGAAGACGGGCAAGAACGTCCTCGTCGAGGACGCGGCCAACCCCGCTTCATACCGCCCGGTAAATGACGATTTTATAGACCTGGTCTCCCTCCTGGACGACGAATTCGACCAGTACGTCAAAAAAAACATCGAGCGTGGTTATAAATCGCTGGTGGCCGTTCCTGTCGTTTACATAACCGAATCGGGAGGCTCGATACCCTTCGCCTACATCCAGGTCATTTCAAAAAGTGGACCGTTTTCGCTCGACGACGTGCTGGAAATCAAGGAGCTCTCCATCAACCTGGTCAGCCGCATAAGGGACGCAAACACGCTGCTCGTGCCCGTGCACCAGGATATACTGGAAATAAGCATGGGCGGCGCGAGGATCATGCTGACCGATGAGAACCTAAAGAAATACGTGATGCACACCAGGGGCTTCGTCTTCGATATCGTCTTCAAGCTGCAGGCGCCCATCACCATCTACGGCGAGATACGCCACATGTACACCAATGGCGCGGGGAACCTCTTCGTGGGAGTGGACTTCGCCGGGAATTCCTCCCGCAAGGACGAGATGAAGAGGTTCTATTCCATCATGCGGCCCATGGAGGTCGATTACAAGAGCAGGCTTTTAAAGGAGATGAGGCAGAAGAAAAAGAGCCCTCAGGCCTGATCCCGCCTTCTTGCCTCGAGCGCGTCCTCGGCGTCGGATTTTCTTGCGTAAAAGGGAAGCACGCTGCGAGCCGACAGGTAGCTGCCGGGAGAGGCGGTGTAGAGGCGCAGCGCGAGGCCGCATGCGGAAATCCCGGAAGGCCGGAAGTCCCTCACAATCTCGTGCTCTCCCGCCAGGGGCGAAATTCGGTCATAGTATTTTTCCGCCCCGTCTCCGATGATGATGGTGCGACACCCCGGGGGAATGCGTTCCGCCAGGGATTCCGGGAAATAGTCGCCGGGAGGAACCACCTCCCGGGGAAAGCAGGGGACGGCAGTCTTTCTGTACAACGCCCCGAAGACGCGGCCCTTTTTCGCGTCGAAGGCCACCAGGATGTTGTCGCCCTCCCAGCCCGGGGCCCCGCTGGCGTATACCAGCGGAGAGTGGATCCCGACCAGAGGCACCTTCATCAGCTGGGCCAGCATCCGGGACGTGCTGACCGCGATGCGTATGCCGGTGAAGGAACCCGGCCCTGTCCCCACGCCAATGAGCCCTATGTCCCCCAGGGTGATACCGAGCTCTTCCAGCGCGCCCTGAATATTTTGAAAGAGCGTCACCGAATGGGAAACGCCGGCAATCCCGGTCCGGTCCGACACCCTGTCTCCGGAAGAGGCGGCGACCATCTCGACCCTCGTTGCCGTGTCAATCATCAGGACATTCAATGCGTATTTTCCTCTGTGTGGGGCCTGCGTACTCGAGGCGTATCTTTATGGCCTTCTCCGGCAGGCGTGATTCCCCCCGGTCTCCCCACTCGATGACGGAAACACCGTCGCCCTCCCAGTATTCATCGAAACCAAGAAAATCAAGCTCTCTTTCGCTTTCCACCCGGTAAAGGTCGAAGTGGTAGAGGGGAAGCGCGCCCTCGTAGATTTCGAGGAGAGTAAAGGTCGGGCTGGTCACTTCATCGCGGATGCCCATTCCGCGGGCGATTCCCTTCGCGAGAATGGTTTTTCCGGCGCCCAGGTCGCCGTACAGCGCGTAGACGGAACCGGGCCGCGCGCTCGTTCCGAGGCCTTCGCCGACATTGAAGGTCTGCTTCTCCGATTCGGTTATGATCTCATGCACCATTGAAGACGCCCGCCGGCCCCGGCATCAGGACTGTACGACGCTCCTCGAAGGGAGGTCATTTTTCAAGTTTTTTTATGAAATCAGCGATGTGCTGCGGCACGGGGGTCTGAAAGCTCATGCGCTCGCCCGTTCGGGGATGGGTGAATTCGAGAAAGACCGAGGCCAGGAGTAGATAGGGCACGCCGTGCTTCTCCCATTTTTTTGAATAAAGCGGATCGCCCACGATGGGCAGGCCACTCGAGGACAGATGGACCCTTATCTGGTGCGTCCTTCCGGTGTGGAGTAGAATATCCATGAGGGAAAATACGCCCGTTCGCGTGTGCCAGACCCTGGTCAGCCGGAACTCGGTGATCGCCTGCCTCCCGCCGTCCCGCACGGTCATCTTGTGCCTGTACGTGGGGTGCCTGCCGATCGGCCCATCGATGACGCCGTGGTCTTCCCGCGGTTTGCCCGAGCATAGCGCCGTATATCTCTTTACCACCCGGCGCCCCGCGAACTCCTCCATGAGGAACCGGTGCGCGAGATCTTCCTTCGCGACAAGCATGAGACCTGCGGTGTCCTTGTCAAGCCGGTGAACGATACCGGGGCGTTCCGTTCCGCCGATGGACGAGAGGTCCCGGATATGGTGGAGGAGGGCGTTGACGAGCGTGCCCTGCCGGTGCCCGCCGCCGGGATGCGCGACCATGCCGGCCGGCTTGTTCACAACCGCGAGGGAGCTGTCCTCATAGAGGATCGGGAGGGGAAGGTCCTCGGCCTCCAGATCCAGCTTCTCCGGCTCGGGTATCTCCAGTTCGATGCTCTCGTCCGGGCGGACCCGGTGGTTCGGCCGTATGGTGAGCCCGTTTACCCTGACGTGGCCGGCCCTGATGAGCTTCTGGATATAGCTCCTCGAGAAATCCAGCTCCAGGGAGTGGGCGAGAAACACGTCTATTCGCGCGTGGTCGCTCTCTTCCGGGACCATGAACTCAAGTTTTTCGGAGGTCATCGTGTGAACCGCCTCGCCGTCCCCTTCCGCCGCCGGGGGCCCGCCGCCCATTTTAATGTATTGACCGGCAACCGTCCCCGGGGATACAGTGCACACTGCTTCTGGGAGGTACCGCCGGCGTGTCCGGGAAAATACTCATCCAGCGCGCTTCCTTTTTCCCGCGGGTGCCCGCGTGGGCCGCTTACGCGAGCGTGCTCTATTTTTTCGAGGTCATTTATATCATGACGGCGCTGCTTTTCCTGTACGGCAAAGGAATAGCGATCCTGTGCGGCTTCACGTGTGCCGCGCTCCTGTCGGCGCAGATCCTCATGCTTTACCAGGGAGTTGGGATAAGCCGGAAGGTACAGATTGTGCTGATGGATATACACTGCGCCTATGCCGCCTCCTTTCTCTTCGGCGTCGCGGTTTTCGGCGGTCTTTCGACTTCGTTCGATGTGTTCTTCACCGCGGTGCGCGCCCTCCTGGTGTTGTTGGAGCTGCCGGGCCTTTATCTCCTGACGGACCCGGGGGTGGCAGAACTCTTCCCGTCCTAGCCGCGGTTTGGTCGATTACATGTTTTCCGCGACCGCCATTCCGAACTCGGAGCATTTGAGTAGAGTGGCGCCCTCCATCTGCCGCTCCAAATCGTAGGTGACTTTCTTCTGTAGAATTGTCCTCTCGATGCCCCCCACGAGCCTGTCGGCGGCCTCTGTCCACCCCATGAAGCGCAGCATCATCTCTCCCGAAAGCATGAGCGACCCCGGGTTCACCTTGTCCTGCCCCGCGTATTTCGGCGCGGTGCCGTGGGTGGCCTCGAACACGGCTTCGCTGTCGCCTATATTGGCGCCCGGCGCCATGCCCAGCCCGCCCACCTGTGCGGCCAGCGCGTCGGAAAGATAGTCGCCGTTGAGGTTCGGCGCGGCGATGACATCGTACTCCTCCGGGCGGAGCAGCACCTGCTGGAACATCGAGTCGGCGATGCGGTCCTTTATGGTGATGGTGCCGGCGGGCTGCTTTCCTCCGTGCCGGTCATAAAGCTCTTCCTCGGTAACGGTCACGGAGCCGAATTCATCCCGGGCCACCTCATAGCCCCAGTCCTTGAAGGAGCCTTCGGTGTATTTCATGATGTTTCCCTTGTGAACCAGCGTCACGCTTTGCCTCCGGTTCTGCAGGGCGTAGGTGATGGCTTTGCGCACCAGGTTCTTGGTGTTCGTGACGCTCATCGGCTTGATCCCGATGCCGGAGTCCGCCGGAACCTGCTGACCCATCTCGCGGTTCAGGAATTCAATGACTTTCCGGGCCTCGGGCGTGCCCTCTCTCCATTCGATCCCCGCGTAGAGGTCCTCCATGTTTTCCCGGTAGATGATCATGTTCACCTTCTCCGGGCTCCTCATGGGGCTCGGCACGCCCTTGAAGTACCGCACCGGCCGCACGCAGGCATAAAGCTTCAGTACCTGGCGGAGCGCCACGTTGATGCTCCTGATCCCCCCGCCGATCGGCGTCGTCAGCGGTCCCTTGAGGGCGATCTTGAATTCCTTTATTTTCTGGAGCGTCTCCTCGGGCAGCCACTGGCCGGTTGCGCGATAGGCCTTCTCCCCGGCCAAGACTTCCATCCAGCGGATTTTACGCCCGCCTTTATACGCCTTCTCCACCGCGGCGTCGAGGGCGATGCCGGTCGCTCTCCAGATGTCGGGGCCGGTCCCGTCTCCCTCTATATAGAGGACCAATGGCTGGTCGGGGACGCGGATCCTGCCTTCCGAATAATCGATTTTTTCCGCTTTCATGGCGCGTTCTTCCGGTTTAAATATTGATCCGGCCGGTGGCGGCGCTCAGCCGCGGCAGAGCCTGAAAAGAGAAACGGCCGGCCCGCCGAATACCAAGACCCTTAATATGGGGGCAGGTCTTTTTTGTGCAAACTTTTTTTAGCTGCCGGGACGCGCGTGCCCGAGATGCGCCCGACATGGAATATCGCCGCGTCGGCGGAAAAAAGGCCGTGCCTGGACCCGGTGCGGGCCGGCGCGATAATGGTTGCATATTTTCGGGCAACGGTGTGTTCTGCTTATTCAGGCCCGGTTTGCCGCGGCCGGTTTGTAAACGGATCCTTATTGGTTATATTTCAACATGGGGGAAAGCCAGCCATGACCGGCTCCATTCGAAAGCGCTCCCCTGAGGAAATGACGTCGGTCCGGCCCGGCCTTGAAGAGCTGCGGAAAAGGGCGCGGTTTCCCATCGTGGCGGTGCTCGAGAACATACGCAGCCTCTACAATGTCGGGTCGATCTTTCGCACTTCCGACGGCGCCCTTGTCGAGAAGCTCTACCTTACGGGGTTCACCGGCCACCCCCCGCGCAAAGAGATCGACAAGACCTCGCTGGGGAGCACGGAGAGCGTTCCCTGGGAGCACCATGCCGACGCGGCGAAGGTGGTGGTCGGCCTCAAGAACGAGGGCTACCGGGTCGTATCGCTTGAACACACCGACAGGAGCGTTCCCTACGCGGAGGCGAGCTACGATTTCCCCCTCTGCCTCATCGTGGGCAACGAGGTCGGGGGGATTTCAGACGAGCTCGTGTCCCTCTGTGACTCGGCCGTGGAGATACCCATGTACGGCATGAAAGGATCGCTCAACGTCGCCGTCGCGTACGGAATTGTCGTGTATCACCTGGTCCATGAATACCGGCGGCGCCGGTGAGGGAATCCATCCGCCGCCGGACCGTTTACGGCCGACCGGCTTTCGACCTGACAGGCCCCGTCCAGGTTCCTTTGCGCTTCATGCTCACGGCGTCAGTCCGTGGCGATCATTACATTGGACGCCTTGATGACCGCGTACACATCGCTTCCCGCTTTCAGATTCAGGGTTTCCACCGAGCTGTTCGTGATGACTGAAACCAGCACCAGCCCGCCACCGATATCCACCTTCACCTCCGCGTTGACGGCGCCCTTGGTGACCTCTTTCACTTTCCCCCTGAGAACATTGCGTGCGCTTATTTTCATCGAAATTTTCCTTGTGGTATAGTTTTGATTAACTCTAGTATACCATGTACCGGGGCTGCTATCAAGCAATTGTTGCGCTCTTTGCCGTTATCCCGGGCCGGGAGTAAAGCGGGTAAAAAGAAAATGCCGTTCTGTCGATATATGTAGCATCAACACCGTCGCGGCAATGCCGCAGAAAGGACGTGAAAACATCATGGAAACCAGAGACGAAAGAAACCCCGAGAAGTACGATATAAAACACCTGGAGCGCCAGCTGCATAACCTGGGCAGGCTGGTGGAGATCAACAATATCATCAACTCCACCCTGGACATGGCCAGGCTCCTGTCCATCATCATGGAGAATATCAAGAGCATCATGTCCGCCGAGGCCAGCACCCTGCTGCTGTACGAGGAGAAAACGCGAGACCTGGTCTTCAAGGTGGCCCTCGGCGAGGCCGGCAAGGACCTCGAGGAGAAGTACCGGATGAAAATCGGGCAGGGCATAGCGGGCTGGGTCGCCGAGCACCGCACGACGGTGTACATAAATGACGTCTACAGCGACGCGCGCTTCGACCCGAATTTTGACAAAAAAACCGGTTTCATGACGAAATCACTGCTCTGCGCCCCGCTGCTGTTCAAGGGGAAACTCCTGGGAGTCATACAGGCGATCAACCCGACAAACCGCCCGGGGTTCGATGACGAGGATGTGGCGCTTTTTAACGCCTTTGCCAGCCAGTGTGTTCTCGCGGTCCAGAACGCGATATTCTTCCAGAACGCCCTCGAGGAGGAAAGGATCAGGAACGAAATCGCCGCGGCCCACGCGATCCAAGGATCACTGCTCCCGGAGATAAATAAAAAACACGGCAGGGTCACCATAGCGGCGAAGAGCATGGCGGCCAGGGAGGTGGGGGGGGAGTTCTATGACATCTTCCTTTTCGGGGACGGGTCCATGGGCATGGCACTCGGAGACCTCAACGCGAAGGGCATCCCCGGCGCCCTCTACGCGTCGATCACCAGCGGCGCGGTAAAGGCGCTCTCGGGGCTGGCCGGGGCGAATCCCTCCATGCTCCTCAAAAGAATTCACGAAGCGCTGGATGAAAAACTCCATACGGGCGGCCACCTGTCGCTATTTTACGGCGTGGTGCGAGGAGACGAAGACACGCTCCATTTCGCGACCACGGGGGTCGCCTATCCCATTCTTGTTCGCGGCCGTACGGCCCGCTACCTGCGTTTCGGCGGCGACTTCGGGGAAAAGGCCCCCAGGAACGTGCGGGTGAAGCTCGAGGGCGGCGACTTCTTCGTCATCATAACCGACGGGATGATAAATTGCAAAAACCGCCGTTCGCAGCTTCTGGGGCTGAAGCGGGTCATGCGGCGCCTGGAAGGGGATTACGAATCGCCCGATGACGTCATTCGCTCGCTCATTGACATGATGAATGACTTCAGCGAAGGGCTGGAGCGGCGGGAGGACGTGTCGGTCCTTGTCTTTCGATACGATTAACCTGGGGCGGCTGCCGTCGCAGGGTCGTTCGATGGACCGGACCGCGGCATGCCGTTACGGGAAAATGCGTTTATAGATCACCTGGGTGCAGAAAAGCAGCAGCCGGGAGAGCCGGCCGATCCTCCACGGCTTGGTTATTATCCGGTAAAACCAGTCGAGCCCTCGATCCATGAAGAACGGGGGGGCCTTTTTTATTTCGCCCGAGATGATGTCGATGCAGCCGTCCACGCCTATGAACACGGTGTTCCTGAACTCGTTCTTGTACTTGTTAATCCATTTGTCTTCCTTGGGAAATCCCATGCCTATGAATACTATGTTGGCATTGGATTTCCTCATGGCCTCAACCACCGATTTCTCCCTCTCCGGGTTGAAGTAGCCGCCATGCCGGCCGACAATCCTGATTTTGGGAAAGGATTTCCGGATGTTGGTGAAGGTGTGTTCGACGATCTCGGGCCTGGCGCCCACCAGGAAAATTGAATATTCCTTTATCTCGGAAATCCTTACCAGGTCCATTATGAAGCTCATGAGGGGAATGCGCTCCTTGATGCTGGAGCGGCACATCCTGGCGGCCCACTGCAGGCCGGCGCCCGTGACGATCCTCATCGACGCCTTGCTGGAGATGAGGTTGAGGTCCTGGTTGTAGATATAGCGGTGCAGTTTGTAGGGATTGAGGGCTATCACATGATGGACCCCGCCGCCCTCGATCATCCGCATCACCTTGACCACGGCCTGGGCGCGCGTGACGTTGTCGATACCCATGCCCAGCACGTTGACCACATTGACGTCGTCAAAAGTGACCTGGTTGTACTCAAGGATGACGTCCCGTTCCTCTTTCCATGAGTCGTAGTAAGCCGTCTGGTTGATCATCCGTCTCTCCCGGGATCATCTTTTCCCGCGTCATCATGCGCCTGCGCCGGGGAAAAGGTGATAAATGCGGAGCCGCCCCGTTCATTTTATATGATTTTAAAGGATTTTTTAATTGAAAATGATTTGTGTCAATAGAAAAATATTATGTGGCATAAAGCCCAGCCGTAAACGGCGATCATGGCGGGATAATACATGAACAGGGTAAAAGAGGTACAGGCCTTCCTGGAGTTTGACTGGGACAAGCGGTTTGTCGTGGAGCCCCGCGAGCGGTTCTCCACCGTATGGGAGCGGCTCCGGGACGTTCTGCAGGCATACAACCCCGGAGTGATAGTAGCGGCGGGCCTCGGGGGCGGCGAAATCGTCAAGGCCCTGGCGGACGAGAGGAACTCGTCCCTCATAGTCGTCGTGGAGCCTTCGCCCGGGAAGGTCCGCGAATTCAGGAGGAGATTCGCAGCGGATGAGAATGCGAAGAGGATACGTTTCATAACGGGAGACTTTCACGACTTTCCCGTGGACTATTACAAGGCCGACCTGCTCGTCTGCGTGGATTGCCTCGATATTTTCGATTCCAGCAGAAGCGTTGATGAGTTCAAGCGCGCCCTGCAGTTCGAGGGCATCCTGTTTTTAGCCACGGTCGTGCTTGCCGAGGAGGATATCGACGGGGTTTACGATGATTTCATGAGGCGGATCTTTACGCTCCACAATGACTACTACCTGGAGAACGACTTGAAGACGTTTCTGGACTTGAAGGGGTTCCGCTTCCTGAAGGGAAGCCTGCTGCACTTTCCCGGGAACCTGAAGGATGAAATTGAATATTTCGCTTCATATTACGACAGGGATGTCCGTTCTGAAGCGGATTCCTTCCTGGCCCTGCACCGGGACGACATGGCGCGGATGTACGGCCTGAACGACGAGTATCTCGTGAAGGCGCCCTACTTCATCGGGTATTTCATGAAGGAGAAGCCTGCGTGACCGGGGGAATGAATAGCGAGGCGGGCGACAATCCCGCCTCGTCTCCGGGACCTATTTCGCCAGGTAGCCGCCGTCCACGGGGATGACGGCCCCCGTCATGTAGTCCGACGCCTTTGAGGCAAGAAACACCGCCAATCCCTTGATGTCGTCCTCCTCGCCCATCCTGGGGATCGGGTACACACTCAGCGCGGCCTGCTTCAGCGCCTCCATGCCGGGCTTGTCGAGGTACCCCATCATGTCGGTGTGGAAGAACCCCGGCGCGATGGCGTTCACGTGGATGTTATAGCGCGCCAGCTTTACCGCCAGGTTCATGGTGAGGAGGTTGACGGCCGCTTTCGAGGGATTGTAGGGCAATGCGGGGTGCGCCTCCTCGATCGAGCCCCGGAAAGCCATGATCGACGAGATGTTGATGATTTTCCCGCCGCCTTTTTCCTTCATGATCTTCGCCACCTCCTGCGTGAGTATCCAGACGCCCCTCACGTTCACGCTGAAGATCTTGTCCCATTGTTCCAGGGGAAACTCCAGGGTCGGCGCCCCCCAGGTAACGCCCGCGTTGTTCACCAGGATATCGATGGCGCCGAATTCCTTCATCGCCGCGCCCACCAGGCCCAGGATGTCGTCCTTGTTCGCCATGTCGCACTTCACCGGCAGGCATCGCACGCCCAGCGCCGCGATCTCCTCCGCGGTTTTTTGAAGCTTGTCCAGCTTGCGCGACGCTATTACCACGTCTGCGCCGGCTTCGGCCAGCCCCTTTGCGATAAACTTACCTATGCCGCGTCCGCCTCCGGTAACGACGGCGACTTTTTTGCTGAGATCGAACAGGTCCTTTACGTTCATGAAACCCTCCTGCAGCGAAGTAGTGTGTTCCCTGTGCGGGGGTAGCCGGCGCGGACCGCACGTGGCGGTCTCCCTGGAGACGGCCGGTGCCCGGCGGTTATCCGCGGCTGCGGCCTGAAACCGGTGATGTATGCGGCCTCTCGCATGGGGCGCCGGCCCACGGACGAACCCGGTTGACTTCCTTTCCCTGAACGCCGTCGAGACCGCCCATGCTGAAATCATCGTAAAAAGCCGCGGGTAATAATCAATCACTATTTCCGCTTCCGGCCGCGTCATGCCTCTCATGCCCGTTGCCGCTGCCTCCCGGAGAAATTCTGCGCCCGTGCGGGGAGGTTGCCGGGTGTTTGCGGCATGCGGCACCGCCGGTGCGTTCTCGGAAAGGGCATGCATGGATTCCGATGGTCGTTTACGGCTCCCCCGCGGGGATGCCGGCAGTGTTTTTGGTGATGTTTCGGCCGGGTCTTTTCCCCGAGAAAAGTAGTTGACAATACCCGACCACTTTTCTTCTATTTTATTTCACATACACACATAGCGGGTAAAACCCGCGTTTTTTGCCGTATTTGGGCGATTAGCTCAGTCTGGTTAGAGCGCCTGCTCGACACGCAGGAGGTCATTGGTTCGACTCCGATATCGCCCAATTTTTTATTTGTGGGGGAGGTGAAATTGCCTGCGGAAGTAACGGTGACGCTACCTGACGGCTCCGCCCTTGCGGTGGAGAAGGGCGTCACTGTCAATGAGATCCTCGCGAAAAGCGCGCTGTCGCTCGGGCGTGATGCACTCGTCGCGTCGCTGAACGGCGTGCTTGTAGACCTCTCGTGCAAAATCGAAAGCGATGCGAGCCTCCGGACGTACTCCTTCGACAATCCCGAGGGCAGGGACGCTTACTGGCACTCGGCGTCGCACCTCATGGCACAGGCCGTCAAGCGGCTCTTCCCCGACGTCCGGCTGGCGATAGGCCCGGCCATCGACACCGGCTTTTACTACGACTTCGAGGTGAAGGAGCGTTTTACCGCCGAGGACCTGGCGCGCATCGAGGAGGAGATGGCGCGGATCGCGAAGGAAAACATGGAGATCGTGCGCGAGGAACTCACGCGCGAGCGGGCCGTGGAGCTCTTCCGCTCCCGGGGCGAGACCTACAAGGTGGAGCTTCTTGACGACATCGGCGACGACACGATTTCTCTCTACCGGCAGGGCGACTTCGTCGATCTCTGCAGGGGCCCCCATGTCGCGCGCACGTCCGTCATCAAGGCCTTCAAGCTCCTTTCGATAGCGGGGGCGTACTGGCGGGGCGACGAACGGCGGCCGATGCTCTCACGCATTTACGGCACCGCCTGGCCGACGAGGGAAGCTCTCGAGGCCCATCTGAAGAGGCTTGAGGAGATCGAGCGCCGGGACCACCGGCGGCTGGGCCGGGAGCTTGATCTCTACTCTATCCATGACGAGGCGGGGGCGGGCCTCATCATGTGGCACCCCAAGGGCGCAAGGCTTCGCAATATAATTGAGGACTTCTGGCGAGAGCAGCACTACGGGAACGGATACGATCTGGTGTTCTCGCCTCACATCGGCAAGGCCCAGCTCTGGAACACCAGCGGCCACCTGGAGTTCTATCGGGAGAACATGTATTCCCCGATGGATATCGACGGGCAGGAGTATTTCGTCAAGCCGATGAACTGCCCTTTCCATATCACCATGTACAAGACCAGGGCGTGGTCGTACCGCGATTTCCCCCTCCGGTGGGCGGAGCTCGGCACGGTGTACCGCTACGAGCGCAGCGGCGTTCTCCACGGCCTGCTTCGCGTCCGCGGCTTCACCCAGGACGACGCGCACCTTTTCTGCCTGCCCGAACAGATGCCCGGGGAAATCGACCGGGTGCTGGCGTTCAGCCTGTTCATGCTTCGCTCCTTCGGCTTCCATGACTTCAAGGTGTACCTGGCCACCAGGCCGGCCGAGAAGTATGTCGGCGGGGAGGAAAACTGGCGCGACGCCATAACGGCGCTGGAAGGGTCGGTGAAGCGGGCCGGAATCGATTACGAAATGGACGAGGGCGGCGGCGCCTTTTACGGGCCGAAAATCGACATCAAGATCAAGGATGCGCTCGGCAGGGAGTGGCAGTGCACCACCATACAGTTCGACTTCAACCTGCCGGAGCGGTTCGACATGACCTACGTGGGAAGCGACGGGAACAGGCACAGGCCCTACATGATACACAGGGCGCTCATGGGCTCCCTGGAGCGGTTCATCGGCATACTCGTCGAGCATTACGAGGGGCGCTTTCCGCTCTGGCTTTCTCCGGTGCAGGTGGTGCTTCCCAGCCTCACCGACGAGGTGGCGGATTTCACCAGGGCCCTGTGCAGGCGCATGCAGGAGGCGGGTATCCGGGCCGAGGCCGACGTGCGCGATGAAACCATCGGCTACAAGGTGCGGGACGCCATAGAGAAGAAGGTTCCCTATATCGGCGTCATCGGGAAGAAGGAAATGGAGGGAGGGTCCATCTCCGTCAGGAAACGCGGGGAGAACAAATCCGCGGTATTGGGAGTGGAGGAGTTCATCGCCCGGCTGAAGGCGGAAGCCGCCGAAAAGGGCTGACCCATTTCCATCGAACGGCATGCAAATATTGACGGGGATGCCGGAAATTTAGTTGATTAATAGGGCCTCTTGTTGTCAATGTGTCAAATTGATGTCCGCCTTCGAGCGCTCCCGGCGGGCCCTGCGTCATAGATTTTTTTCATATGGGGGAGGCGAGTTATAGAAAAAATAGATGTAAAACGGTACAGGGTAAACGATCAGATCAGGGCTTCCACGGTGCGGCTGGTCGGGGAGGAGGGGGGTCCCCGCATCTTGCCTCTTGAGGAAGCCCTCGCGATCGCGCGGAGCCGGGAGATGGATATTGTGGAAATAAGCCCCGATCAGAGCCCGCCAGTGGTCAAGGTGATAGATTTCAGCAAATTCCGTTTTGAGCAGATAAAAAAAGCACGAGAGGCGAAGAAGAAACAGAAAGTCATTCACATCAAGGAGATTAAGCTGCGCCCCTCGATCGATATTCACGACTACAGGCACAAGGTCGACCACGCGAAGGAGTTTCTGGCGAAGGGGGACAAGGTTAAATTCACCTTGATGTTCAGGGGAAGGGAGATAGTCCACAACCAGCTGGGATTCAGGGTCATGGACAACATCCAGAAAGACCTCGAGGGAATGGTACAGATTGAGAAGAGACCTTCCATAGAAGGAAGAAATATAACGATGGTGGTAATGCCGGTGCCTTCGGGTGGCCAGAAGAAATAGGCTTTCCGGCGCAGCGGATCGAGGACAATAATGCCGAAAATGAAGACGAACAGCAGCGCGAAGAAGCGGTTCAGGATAACCAAGTCCGGGAAGGTAAAAAAGGCAAGCGGATGGAAGAGCCATCTGCTTGAGGGCAAAAGCCCGGGAAGAAAGAGGAAACTCCGCAAGCAGACCCTGGTGTCTTCGGCGGACGAGCGCAGGATCAAGCGCATGCTCACCGCCTGACCCGATTTCTGACCGGAATCATAATTTACAGCAGCAATGAGGGGATGTTATGCCGCGTGCAACAACGGGAACAGTTCACCATAGGCGCCGGGAAAAGCTTCTACGGGACGTGAAGGGATTTTTTGGAGCCCGGAAGAATCTCTATAGAACGGCAAAGGACGCGAGGCGGAGGGCGTTGCAGAATTCCTACAAGGACCGCCGACGGAGAAAAAGGGATTTCCGGATACTCTGGATCATGAGGATCAACGCCGCCGCGAGGGAGAGCGGGCTTTCTTACAGCAGGCTCATCGCGGGGATGAACGCGGCGGGCATTGAAGTGAACAGGAAGATGATGGCGGACCTCGCCGTCAGCGATCCCGGCGCGTTCAAGGAAATCGTCAACGCCGTGAGGGGAAAATTGTCGTGATGGCAGCGGACGGTTGATATTTCGCGGGAAGCCGAAAGGAACATGCCGGGGAAAAGCGGGCGCCGTGTTTGCGGCGCTTGTTTTATTTCTGGGCATTTCCCTCCCGGCGGCGGCTTCCATGGCGCTGACGGAGACGATTGCCACCATTCCTGAAGGCACTATCGACCTCGAATTGAGGGGGGAGGCCTTCACGCACGGGGATGGATTCAGGAGGGAAACCGTTAAGATGAACTTCGGTATCCTGTCCTTCCTTTCCTTGGGTTATTGGCTGCAGTTCCTTCAAAGCGGGCTTTTGCACGGCGGTGAGGGCGATATCGGTGATTCCTTTCTGAGGGCATGGCTCTACCTGGGAGATTACGGAGGCAACACTCTCCACATGGGTCTTCTCTCCCTTTTCAGGATCCCCACCGGTGCAAGCCCCTCCTCGAATCCCCAATGGACGAACCTGGTGCTGGGGAAAAACGAACTCAAGCTGGGCCCCGTTGTGCAATACGATGCCGCGCGGTTTTATTTCCATGTAAACCTTTTCTATGTCTTCCTTGAGCCAGAGAGCCTCGATAACGATTACGCGGTCTTTTCACTGGCGGTCAACACCGACCTGCTCTACCCTTTCATCCCCTATGCCGAGTTTTACACTTCCAGCTGGATAAACAAGCCGAACAATGACCCCGAATCCCTTTATGCGGAAGGGTCCGAAGTAAATCCGCTTATCCTGTCAGCCGGGTGCAGGTATTTTCTTTCCGCCTCGGCCTGTGTGGGGGCGTATTTCAAGGTGGCGCCGATTCGGCGGGAGGGGTATATCGAGGAGGTGATCGGTCTTGACGTGGGTGTTCAGTTCTGAGGAATAAAAAACTTGATTATAATCGCGTATTTGCATATAGTGAGGAGGAAAATAGCCCGTGGTCCCCGGCTTTTATACGTTCCGGGTGCGGTTAGGGGCGCGGAGTTTTTTAATACAGGGTTGTGCGCGGCAAGCCGAAAATATCCGCATGAGGAGTACCAGCGGGCGGAGGGAGCCGTCATCCTGGTCGAAGGTCATGTGATCCCGGACGAAAAGAAGGGCAGTTGTTATACTTCGGAAGGTGGAGGTTTTACACGATGATAACCATGCAGCAGCTTGAAGAACTGGAGGCCAGGGTCATAAAGGCGCTGCAGTTGATAGGCGACCTTCGAACAGAGAACGGGAGGCTGGAGGCCGACAACGATTCACTCAAGGCCCAGGCGGAGGACGCGAGGCTCAGCCTGGAGGAGAAGGAACAGGAGATCGCCCGAATCCAGAAAGAGATGGAGGCAACCAGCAGGGAACTGGCCGGCATAAAAGAGAAGGAAGAGATTTTAGAGAAGAAGATAATCGAGCTGCTCGGCAAGCTGGACATCTTGAAAGTGGGCCCCACCCCCATCGACGGCGCGGCCGGTTTTAAACGCGAGGAGCCCCGGGCAAGGGCCGCGGAAGCCCCCAAACGGCCGGCCTCCAGGCCGGCGCATAAGGATCTGAGCGTGGAGTCGGTGAAAACCGCCGCGAAAACCGGGGCAGCGGAAAAGGACGAGGATATTATCATCATTGACGATGAGGCCGGCCTCGACAGCCCGGATGTCGTGGTGGAAACCGTGTCCGAGAAGGCCGATGAGGACGAGATAATCCTGCTCGACGAGGGCGAGGACGAGATCATCATCGAGGACATGGACAGTGATCTCACCATTCTCGATGAGTCCGAGATGGAAAGCCCCAAGAAAAAGAAGGCCGCGTCAGCGGAGGCCGAAGGCGAGGATGATTTTCTGATTATTGAGGACGACATTAAGTGAACCGCCCTTCAAGGCGCACTGGGAGCCGTCCGCGGGCGGGCATGAGGGAAGGAGCAACATGGAACAGAACAAGGTCAAGGTAAGCATTTACGGAAACACGTACAGCATACAGGGTGATGCATCGCCGGAATATATAGTGCGGCTCGCCGATTTTGTTAACGAGAGGATGGAAGAGGTGAGCGGCAATATTGCCCATTCCAACCCCCTTCAAATTGCAATTCTTGCGGCGCTTAATATCGCAGATGAGTGTTTTCAGCTCAAGGAGATGAAGGTCGGATTGTCCGGCGCTCTCGAGGACAAGACTCGTGCGCTCATTTCCATGCTGGATGAAGGCCTGACGGGCGACATATTCAGCCGGCTTCCTTCAACTTCCCATCGCGTGTAACCCCAGCCGAGATCTCCCCCTTCGGCATCCGCCGTGACGGCCTGATCGTTCATTTTGCACGAAAGGAATCACTACAATCCGCCCGACTGCTGCCCGGCCGATCGGCCGTCCTTGTTTTTTGGTATACAATTGTGTCGGACATGTGTATATGGGCTCATGATGCACGCCGGGACCGCGTCGTTCCCCTGGAGGGGAACGTTCTATTATTTTTACACTTTTTTACCACTCTAAAGGTAGAGTAGTATACAGTAAATGAACCGGGACCTCAAACACCTGGGTGACGAGGAACTAGTTAAAGTATTTAAAGAGGGTAACGAGAGTGCCTTTGACGAGCTATATGAACGATATTCGCAGAGGCTCAAGCGCCTCATCTACTATTACCTCGGGGACGCGGAAGAGTCAAGCGATGTCCTCCATGATGTCTTTTTAAGGGTGTTTATGCACATAGATTCTTTCGACACGAGCATGCTTTTCTCCTCCTGGATATACCGCATTGCCGTCAATTGCAGCAAGAATTACCGCAAGAAGCAGAGAAAGGCCGCCTTCCTGATCGAAAGCGATGAACTGGAGGCTGAAAACATCACCGATAAGGTTACCCCGGAAGAAATAGTGATAAAACAGGAAGACATGAAGGCTTTCTATGAAGCCGTGGAATCCCTGAAAGAGAAATTCAAGATGGTTTTTTTACTCAGGTTTGACCATGGGTTTCGGTACAGCGAAATCTCCAGCGTTCTTGGCTGTCCCGAGCGGACCGCGAAGTGGCGGATGCAGAGAGCAGTGGAAAAGATCATGGAAAACCTGAAGGAAAGGGGTGTCGTATAAAAAGGGCCGCCGATCGGCCCGTTGGTTCGCGTGCCCAATAGAAAAGGAAAGAAACAAGGATCGATGAAGAAAGACCGTGATATCACGGACATGCTCAAGGTGCTGAGCGGGAAGGGGCGGTTCCGGGGCGTCAACTACAGGAAGCTGTCGGCGCTCTTTGACCGGGCCGAATTCCCGGCTCCGCCCATCGCGGTGGGCACCGAGCTGGCAAGGATAAGGGCGGCAGCGGCGCAGGAGAGAGCGAAAAAGCGGTCCGTTTTTTCCGTGGAACTGCTGCGCGAATCCCCCCTGTCCGTGGCCGGCTTCGCGGCGGCGGTCCTTTTGTTTGTCATCGTCCTGTTTTACCGCTTTTCAGGCATTGATGAAAAACAGAGCCGTACCATCTGTATCCTCGCCTATGGTAACGTGCATCTCCTTCGCGACGGGGACAGGTCTCCCCTGCATTCAGGATTCACCGTAAGGCCCGGCGACACTATCCTCACCGGCGCGAAGTCATTTGCGGATTTTCTCCATGGTGACGCGGTCAGGGTGCGCGTGAAGGAAAAGACGCGCTTCCGGCTTGACAGTCTCCATGGCGATGGAAAGGGCGTTTTTGCGTTCAGCGCGGAGCTGGGGGAGGGGAGCTCCCTGTTGAACTTCAGGAAGCTCTCCCGCGGCGACAGCGCCACGGTCAAGACTCCGACATCGGTCGCGGGAGTGAGAGGCACGAGTTTTGGCGTGGCCGTTGCCGAGGACAAATCCACGCGCTTCGAGGTTGCCGAGGGAAAAATAAGCGTCCGCCCGCGCCTCAAGCTCCGGGAAGAGCTGGCCGGGCGAGGGGACGTCCGGGAACTGCTGAATCGCCTCGAGGAACGACTGGAGGAAAGCTCCGCGGTCGTCGGTCCCCGCGAGATCTGCGAGGTCGACGGCAAGGCCCAGGAGAGACTGCTGGCAACCGTTGAGCGCGCAGCAGAGAAAGAGGCGGGCCTTGAGCGAAAGCGGGCCACCCCGGAGGAAATAGACAATCTCGCGCGCGCGGTTGCCGCGCCCAGGGTGTATGCAGGCGCGCCGGACAGGCAGACGGCCATGATGTCGGAGCTGCGGGACTTCTCGGTGCGCGCGCCATCCGCGAAGCAGCAGCCCGAAAGGTTGACGGTTGGCATTACCGCCGAACCGGAAACCGCCCGGATTTTTGTCGATGGAAGCGAGCTTGGAACCGGGAAGGCGTCCTTTGAGGCCACGCCGGGAGAGCACGCCGTCGCGGCCGAAGCGCCGGGATATGAGCGCCGGGAACTCACGGTGAACTTCGGTAAGGAGAACAGGGCGCTCCACCTGCGTCTGGAGAGGCCCGCGGTGCCGGGGTTCAACTACGGATTGTGGATGAGCAGTGTGCACCCCTCTCACCTCCTGGCCGACGGCCAACTGCCGCTGTTTATCAGCGTGGACGACAGGGGCATGGTGGAGGCGCTGGAAAACAGGAGGCTACAGTGGCGGCACAACGCCGGTTCTGTCGTGACTTCGCGTCCTGTCCGGGACGGTGGCCGGCTCTATCTTGCAACCGTTGATGAGAATATACTATGCCTCTCGCTCCTCGACGGAAAGCTCTTATGGAAAACGAAAATCAAAGGCGGCCTGCATTTTGGCAGCCGGATCGTGCCCGCGGGCGAATACCTCTATGCCGGTTCCTCGGCCGGCAATCTCTACAAGCTTCACAGGTCGGGAGCAGTGGTATGGGAACTGAAGCTGCCCGGTGCCGTCTACTCGACGCCGGCCGTGGCGGGAAATCTGGTCTTTGTCCCCGTTCAAGACGGAAAGATATACGGGATTGACGGCACCCTGCGCGTCATGGTGATGACAGTGAACGCGGGCAGGATGGTGGGCGCGTCGCCGGTCGTCAGGGGGACCCTCCTCTATCTCGCCACCTTTGGCGGCGAGGTGATCTGCTATGATTATCGGCGCGACGAGATAACATGGCGACTCAAAACCGGGAAGACCATCATTGCAACTCCCGTAATCGACGAGGACCACCTTTATGTTAACACTGCGGATGGATATGTATACAAAATCACCACCCGCGGGGAACAGGTATGGAGAGTGGCTCTCGGCGGGGTTGTGGAGAGCGACCCGGTCCTGCTGGGGTCCGACCTGTATGTGCTGTCCCGGCAGGTATTCCATGTACTCGACAGGGAAAGCGGCGTTATGAGGTGGTCTTTCGTGCTGCCCTCGGAGGCAGCCACCAATATTGCAATGAGCGGCAATTTTGTCTATTTCGGAGTCGCCGGGAAGGGAATAATAAATGTCAGAAAATAATTTGCCCTTCGGGAAGCGGACTTTGTAATTAATCAGGTATGCGCTCAGGGATGCCGAAATACCATCTGGGGCTTCCGCGGATGGATGAGGAGGTATTTATATGAAGCGAAAAGTCATGTCACTGGGTTTGACCATTGTTCTGGTTATGCCCTTCGCCTGCGGGAAAAAAGACGCAAAGGTCGGGAATGCCGTTGTCACTTTCTCGGTGGGAGAGGCGCTCTTCTTTAAAGATAATGCCTGGCGGAAGCTGGAGGTCGGCTCCCTGCTGCTTGAGCGGGACCGCGTTAAAACCGGGGAAGCCTCCACCGTCGACATCCAGATTGGGCAGAGTGTTGTCCGCGTCAAGGAGAACAGCGAGGTGCTCCTGAGCACCATCTATAGGGACAGCGCGACGGGCATGGAAAGCAGCACGCTGGACCTCTCGGTCGGCGTGGTCCTGGCCAAGCCAAAAAAGCTCATGAAGGGCGAGAGCTTTCTCGTAAAAACGCCGACGGCGGTCGCCGGTGTTCGGGGCACGATGTTCACCGTTGAGACCACCGAGGCAAGAGACACCCGCGTGGCCGTCCTCGACGGGAAGGTGGAAGTGGGCAAGAGGATCATGGCGCTGGAGGAAGCTGAACAGCTGTCTGGGAAAGACGCGGAGATCATTCAGCAGCTGGAACAGCACGTCGAGGAAAGCGCCGTCACCGTCACGGAAAACAAGGCGGTCGAGGTGAAGAGCAAGGCCGTCGACGAGGTGAACAGGAAGGTCGAGACCATAGTCGAGAAACTGGCGGACAGCGGGGAAAAGAAGGTCGAGGTGCCCCAGGAGGAGATGGCCCGGGCTATAGCGGCGGTGGCCGCCGCGCCCGCCCTCAAGACGGAAGAGATAAAAGTCGAGAAGGCTCTCGTGGAAGAGTTTGAGAGCATGAAGGTCGTGGAAGTGCCGAAGGAAGAGGCCGTCAAGGAAGACAAGGTCGAGAGAAGTGACCTTGAATTGACCGTCACCCCGGAAAACGCCCTGGTGTACCTGAACGGCGAAGTCGTGGGCGCCGGAAACGTAAAACTCTCGCTGCTCCCGGGTACCTATTCGATAAGGATCCAGGCCGAAGGATATGAAGACATGCAGAGGGAGTATACCGTACTCCAGGGTAAAAATGAAGAAGAAGCCATCACCCTGCAAAGGATCAAGCTCCTTGATCGTGTCCGTTGGAACCTGGGCGTGAAGGAAGCGGTGCGGGGCATTCTCTATTCCGGCAGGAATGTTTTCATAGCCACGGACAACGGGACCGTACTCGCGCTCAACAGGGCGAACGGAATGAAGGTGTGGGAGAACCGCCTGGGAAGCCCGGTTACCTCCGGGATGGTCATGGACAACGATGCCATTTTCCTTTCCACGGCGGATGAAAAACTGCATGCCGTTGAAAAGGAAAAGGGCTCGACCGTGTGGAGCCAGGAGCTCGGTGGGGCGGTCATCAATAACCTTTCACCCGTTGTGACTCCCGAGGCGGTTTTCATCGCCACCAGCAGGGGCGCCGTCTACTCATTCTCGAAGAGGGGTAAAAGGAACTGGAAGACCAGCCTCTCAGCCGGGGTGTTCGAAACGCCCCTGCTCGTGAACGGCACGGTGCTCCTTTCCACAGCGGACGGCAAACTTTACGCCCTCAAATCATCCCGCGGATCGGAACAGTGGGTCAGGGACGTGGGCAGCAAGTTTAAAATCGCGTTCCTGAATGACACCATCTATACCGTCGGCTATTACGGCCTTGTAAGGGCCCTGAAGGCCGATACCGGAGACGTGCTCTGGACCAGGGACCTCAAGGAGCCGATGGTGATCAATCCGCTCATGCTGAGGGACAGGATCGTCCTCGCGAGCACCAAGGGGAGGGTCGTTGCGCTCTCGCCCCGTGACGGCACGATACTGTTCAGGAGGAACCTGGGCGGGGCCGTCAAGACCAACATGACGCTGGTCGACAACGAGCTCTATGTGTCCTCGGGAGACACGCTCTACGCCATGGACGTGAATGGAGGGGTGCAGTGGAGCTATGACGCGCCTTCAAGGATAGCAACATCGGCCAGCGTGGCCGGAAACGAGGTTTACGTGGGGCTAGACAACGGTCGCGTGATT
This sequence comes from uncultured Spirochaetota bacterium, assembly GCA_963762305.1. Lineage (GTDB taxonomy): Bacteria > Spirochaetota > UBA4802 > UBA4802 > UBA5368 > CAVXKM01. The sequence goes on from CAVXKM010000001.1 coordinate 563,016, forward strand.
TCCCTGAATCGCAGCCTCGCGAGGGAGCCCCGGCAATAGCCCGATGCCATGACGCCGGGAGGTGGCCGTTGGCGGGAATTTCGCGCGGCCGGCCTGTCCGGAGTTACTGAAGAAAGATTGGAGAACATGCCACCCGTTTCTCCCCGCTACCGATAGCGGGGAGAAACGGGTGGATTTTATTTTAACGGGGTGCCTCTCCGCCCGCTTTTCCGCTCGGCTCCCCTCCAGGAACAGAGTCCGCAATCGAGACAGTCGGAATAACGGCACCGCGCCGGATTGAGCCCGGCGGCGGTCCGCAGTTTTCGCGGAAGGTTGGCGATGCGTTTCCCCCTCCCGCGCCGGTTTTCGCGGGATTCGGCGGCAAGAAGCGCGGCCCCGTAGGCCGCCATGATCTTGTTTTTTGCGGGCACGATCACGGGCTTCCCGAGCAGGCGCTCGAAAGACGTGCGCACCGCCGCGATCTCGGAAACGCCTCCGTAAAACAGTATGGGGCTTTCCACCTTCATTCCCGGGCCCAGGTCGTTTAAGAAGTTCTCGCAGACCGCGTCAAAAAGCCCCGCCGCTAAGGCTTCCACCGGGAAGCCCCGCTGCTGGAGATTTATCATTTCGGTCTCCACGAAGACGGTGCAGCGGCCCGTGAATCGCGCGTTCTTCCGCGCGGCTTTTGCCAGGCTTGAAAGACGGCGCAGGGAGACGCCCAGGCGGCCTGCCTGCTGTTCGATGAATGAACCAGTGCCGGCCGCGCACACGGAATTGAGTTTGAAATCCTCTATCTCACCGCCCTCCAGCGTTATGAGCTTCGAATCCTGCCCGCCCATTTCGATAATCGTTTTGGCATCCGGGAGCGTGGAGACGGCCGCCTTCCACGACGCCGTGATCTCGTTTTTAACCAGGTCCGCCTCGAGGGCGGCCCCGATGGCCCTCCTCCCGGAGCCGGTGACGCACAGGGAGAGGTACCTGTCAAAACCACGCTGTTGGGCCGCCATGAGCATTTCGATCGCCGAATCGGCGGGTTTGCCGCGGTGGTAGCGGTAGCGGGAGAAGAGGAGGGTCCCGCCCTCGGAGACTATCGCAAGCTTTGCGCTGATGGAGCCGATGTCGATTCCCATGTACATGTGGACTACTTTAGCACGACTCCCCGTAAAGAAGATCAAGTATTATTTGCCGATATCCCGATGATATAATAGCGGCCCCGGCCGGCATAATCACTTTTCATCATTATGACGGTTCCGGCGGCGAGATGCCCCCGGTTTCCCGCGATCGGGGCTGCCGCTGGGTGGATGTTTGCGCATGACAAGCGCCGATCGCCAAAAAATGCTTGATAAACAACAAGCGGGCCGATATACAGCAGGGTGGACAGCGAAAGCTGTGACTGGAGTTTCATCAACGGCAGCACGGGTGTGATTCTATGGAAATAAATGACCTCACCCACGGGAGCAGGGCCATTCCCGTCACCGACGCGACGAAGGAACTGGGGAAAGATGAAGAAATCACCGAGGGCGATGTTGTCCAGCTCGTGAGTTTCATGCTGGAGGACGTGGAATACGGCATCGACATCTTGAAGGTCCACGAGATCATCAGGGTGCCCGATGTAACGCGCCTGCCGAACACGCCGTTCTTCATAAAAGGAGTGATAAACCTGAGGGGCAGCGTGATTCCCGTGGTGGACATGAGGGAGCGGTTCGGGCTCCCCGCCGCGGAGGCGACCGACCAGACGCGAATCATCGTCATTGAGATCGGAGAGAAGCTCGTGGGCCTCTGGGTGGACAATGTCTATCAGGTGGTTCGGCTACCCCTGCGAAATATCGATCCCCCATCGGAATTAATAGAAGGCATTTCAGAGGAGTTCATCAAGGGAGTTGGGCGGATGCAGAAACGCCTTATCGTGATACTGGGCCTGGACAATATCCTGTTTGACGGCTCCGGGGAAAAGTCCGAAAGGTTCACGTGAATGAATCGCGGCACACGGAAAGCGGGAATATCATGAAGGTAAAACGGGAGCGTGATTATGGCATATTCCCTGGGTGAATACCAGGATATATTCCTGGAAGAGGCGGACGAGCAGCTCCAGGAGCTGAACCAGAACCTCCTGCATTTGGAGAAGGTGCCCGACGATGTCGAGGTTATAAACAATATTTTCAGAGCCGCCCATTCCCTGAAAAGCTCAGCCGCCTTCGTCGGTCTGAACGACTTGAGCGATCTGGCCCACAACATGGAGAACCTGCTGCAGGGGATCAGGGACAAGACCCTGCAGGCCGCTCCGCAGGTCATAGAGGTCCTGTTCAACTGCTTTGACGTCATCAGCGGCGTCATAGACGAGGTGGCGTCGGGAAAAAAGCCCGAAGCGGACCTCGCTTCCATCATTCAGCGCATCAAGCGCGTGAGCGGCGGCGCCCAGGCGCCGGCCACGGATGTCAGGCCGGCCCGGCGAATTGAGCCCCATGATCATGAACCGCGTACCGCCCTTTCGGCCGCTCAGGTGAAGATGATCAGGGATGGATTGAAATCGGGGCAGTCGTGCTGCGAGGTAAGCATATTCATTGAGCCCTCGGCCCAGATGAAATGGATCAAGGCACAGCTTATCCTGAAAAATCTCACCGCGACGGGGAAGGTCGTGACCAGCATGCCGCCCGAGGATTCCCTCACCGAGGAGACGGTAAAGGACGTAATCAGGGCGATCCTGCTCACGGACAGAACGGCGGACGAGGTGAGAAGGGCCTGCGAAGTCGACCTGGTGACCAGGGTGGATTTGAAGAAGATCAGCATCTCGCGAAGGGATGACAAGGTGGTGCTGAAGTTCCATGAGAGGGAAACCCTCTTCGAGGACCAGGAACGGGGCTCCCCATACGATGTGGTCGAAGTCGGCGCGGGCGCCGTTCATGAGAGGGCCGGCGTTGACGAGGAGGAAGATGAGGACCAGTACAAGCTTGAGACTCTACGGAAGAAAGGAGATAAAAGGGCGCCCACGCTCAAGATAGTGAAGGTCTCGGTGGACAAGCTGGACCAGCTCCTCAATAACGTGGGAGAGCTGGTCATAGCGAACTCGGGCTTCTACAGGCTTTACGAGGAGATAAGAAAGAGCAACGTAGAGAAGGGGGTCGCTAACGAGTTCAAGAGCCGGATGGACCAGATGTCCCGCATCGCCAAGGACCTGCAGGCCGGGATAATGAAAACCAGGATGGTGCCCATAGGCCAGGTCTTCTCCCGCTTCAACCGGCTCGTGCGGGATCTGGCGAAGGAGTTCGGCAAGAGTGTTCGTCTCGAGATAAAGGGCGAGGAAACCGAACTGGACAAGAAGGTGATCGATGTCATAGGCGAGCCCCTGATCCACCTTATCCGGAATGCCATAGATCACGGCATCGAGCCCCCGGAAGAGCGCAGGAGATTGCAGAAGTCGGAAATGGCGACGCTTACCCTGAATGCCTACCAGGCGGGGAATCAGATCTTCGTGCACGTAAGCGATGACGGGCGGGGCCTGAACGCCGCGCGGATACGCAGGACCGCCATGGAGAAAGGGTTGGCGCAGCAGGACCTGATAGCCAGCATGGATGACTCCGAGGTGTATAACTTTATTTACGACCCCGGTTTTTCAACCTCGGAAACGGTGACCGACATCTCCGGTCGCGGAGTGGGTCTGAACATCGTGAAGGAGGCCGTCTCCGAACTGAACGGCAGCGTGAACATAGAAACGGAGCCGGGGATGGGGACGCAGTTTATCATGGCCTTCCCGCTCACGCTTGCCATCATTCCCGCCATCATGGTCAGGGTGAACAGGGAGCTGTATGCGGTTCCGCTTTCCGACGTTATTGAAACAATCAAGATATCACAGGCCGAGGTCACCACGATCGAGGGGCACGAGGTGATAAACCTCAGGGGCGAGCTGTTGTCCCTCATCAGGCTCAACGAATTTGTCGGGACGGAGAGCGGCCTTGCCGCTACGAAAAAGACCCCGGTCGTGGTGGTCGGCTTCGGCAGCAGGAAGGTGGGGCTCATCGTGGACATTCTTGAGGGGAAACAGGAAATAGTGATTAAATCGCTCGAGCAGAACTACACGACGGTCGAAGGTCTCGCCGGAGCCTCGATCCTCGGGGACGGGAGCATCTGTCTCATCCTTGACATCGCATCCATGGTCAACAAGGTCATTGCCGAGCAGGACAGGTCCCTTCGCGCGCAGCGGGCGCGGGCCATCAGGGCGAGGGAAGCCGGATTCAGCGGGATCGGGCAAAAGGGAGAGGTGTTGCGTCCGGGGTTTGGTGTCGGGGCGGAATCAAAACCTGTCGCCGGCGCGGGAATGGCCGTCAAGGCCAGCGACCCGGGCGCTGGCATCAAGGAAGACATCGTTTTCGAGCGGGATGGAAAGCGCCCCTCTCCGCCTCCCGTAACTGCGCGGGAAAACCCGGCGGCGGAGATGCCCCAGGATAGGGCGGACGCGGTCGAGGAACGGGTGAGAAACGCGCTCCAGACCTTTCGCGAGGAGCTCCGGGATACCATACAAACCAGCGTGGAGCACGGAGCTCACGACGACCATATCAAAAAGCACCTGCGCATCACGGAGGAGGATATCAAAAAGGTGCGGGTGCTGGCCAATGTCGGCATCACCAACGCGGCCGAATCGCTGTCCAAGATACTGGACAAGAGAATCGACCTCTCCATTCCGAAGGTGACCCTTTTACCCGTTGAGAAGATCCCGGAAAGCGTGGGCAAGATCGACAACATTTATATAGGTGTGTACATGCCGCTCGTCGGGGACATAAAGGGCACCATACTCTTCAGCCTCCTGGAGGATTCCGGTTTCGAGCTTATAAACAGGCTGTACGGCCTGGAAAGCGGAGAGACCCGGGAGCTCAACGAGGATGGGGAGTCAGCCTTGAAGGAGGTGACAAACATCATAGGGTCCTCGGTGATAAACGTGTTTTCCGATAAGACGGGAATCTTCATCAAGCCGACGGTCCCCACCATCGTGCACGACTACATGCAGTCCATACTCGACTCCATACTGGTGATGCACAATATCTCGAACGACTATGCCCTTATCATGGACACCGAATTTTATTACGAGAACGACACCGTCATCGGCGAGCTTCTCGTAATGCCCGAAACGGACTCCCTGAAAAAGATAGTGGACATGTTGAAATAGTTCAGCCATGCAGGGCAAGATCAAGGTCCTTGTAGTCGATGATTCCACGCTGGTGAGAAGGATCGTCACCGACATACTGCAGCGGGACCCTGACATAGAGGTTGTCGGCACCGCGAACAACGGCAAGACGGCCGTATATAAGAATCAGACACTCGATCCCGATGTCATAACAATGGACATCGAGATGCCCATCATGGACGGGCTGGAGGCGCTCAAGAGCATAATTGAGACAAAACCCAAGCCCGTCATCATGATGAGCGTGCTTACCCAGCACGGTGCCGAGGAGACTTTCAAGGCGCTGGAGTATGGAGCTGTCGACTTCATACCCAAGCCCTCAACGGCCCTTGCTCTCCCCATGGAAGAGATCTCTGACCTCCTCATTAAAAAGATAAAATCGGTGCATAAACTGAAGGTGAGGCTTCCCCAGATCGAGGCGCCTCCGCCCGGTGTTCCCGGCGCGAAGGACGCCGCCGCCCCCGCCGCCCGCTGGGCGCCGGTAAAAAAGGTGAAGCAGAGCGACAAGGTGGTGTCCTTCGGAACTTCAACCGGCGGGCCGTCCGCGCTCTTTCAGATTTTCCAGAGACTGCCGGCGGACTTCCCCTCGCCCGTCCTCGTGGTGCAGCACATGCCTCAGGGCTTCACGAAGGCCTTCGCGGAACGTCTCAACGAGAATTCGAAATTGAGCGTCAAGGAGGCCGAGGATGGCGATAGAGTCGAACCGGGACGGGGTTATATCGCCCCCGGCCATTCGCACATGAAGGTCGAGGGCGGTGAGGGGGCCGGAGTGATACGGATCGTGTCCGGAAAAAAGGTGTCGGGGCACAAGCCCTCCATAGACGTGCTTTTCGATTCGGTGGCGCGCACATACGGCAGGGACGCGATCGGGGTCATAATGACGGGAATGGGAAGGGACGGCGCAGACGGCATCATGAGCATCAAGCGGAGCGGCGGGTATACCATCGCGCAGGACGAAGAGACCTCGGTGGTTTTCGGGATGAACCGGGTGGCGGTACAGATGGGAGCCGTCGACGAGGTGGTGTCTCTCTACGACATTCCCGGCAGAATAGTCGATCGGTTGTGACCGCGATAAATTCTTGCCGCGACATGAATTTTTTTGTTGAATACTTTACACGCCGTTTATAGATTATAAAGTTTGTCGCTCGGCGTCCATGAATACCGTTGGGGTGGGAGAGGGAAATGGCAACGATTCTCATCGTTGATGATGCGAAATTCATGCGGACTCTGGTGAGGGACGCTCTCATTCCCAGGGGGCATGAGGTGATAGGGGAAGCTGAAAACGGGAACCAGGCCGTGCAGCTCTATAAAAAACTCAAGCCTAACCTGGTCACCATGGATATAACCATGAGGGAGAAGGACGGCATTCAGGCGGCGGAGGAAATTCTGCAGATCGATCCCTCGGCCCGAATCATTATGGTGACCGCCCTCGGCCAGGAGAATCTGCTGACGCGCGCCATCAGGATAGGCGTCCGGGATTTCGTTGTAAAACCCTTCCCCCCCGAGAGACTTCAAAAGGCAGCAGAGAAGGCGCTGTCATAAGGATATCCCCCGACAAGCCGCCCTCCGGAGCCGAAATCCACGATTAGATGCCGTCAGATAAAAACCGGCTCTCCGTGTTATTTTTCCATAAGGTACTATGAGCGAGATAGAGAAAAAGGAACTCCCTGAAGGGGAAGACCAGAAGTACATCATCCATATCGACAATTTTGATGGACCGCTGGATCTTCTCTGGGGCCTGATCAAGAAGGCGAGTATCGACGTCACCGACATCTCCATCTCCCAGATTACGGAACAGTACATCGGCTATCTCCGGGTAATGGAGCAGATGAACATCCAGGTGGCCTCCGACTTTATCGTCATGGCCTCGGAGTTGTTGTACTACAAGACCAAGGCCCTGCTTCCCGGTGAAGACATCGAAGACGAGTACTTTGTTCCGCCGCTGCCGCCAGAGCTGGTGGCGAAGCTCCTGGAATATAAAAAATACCAGAATGCCGCCCGGGAGTTGAGGTCGCTGTTCGAACTGCATGCCGACTCCTTTTCGCGGCAGAACGCGCCGTGGCAGTCCGGCAATGCCGACGACTACATCGAGGTTTCTCTCTTTGACCTGTTGAGCGCGTTTGCCGCCGCTATGGACGCCTCCCACGCGGTCGAGCAGGAGGAAATTATATTTGACGAAATTCTGATAAGCGACAGAATCACCTTTATTGCCAATCTGCTGCATGGCAGGGAGCACATCCTTTTTACGGAAATCCTCATGCCCAAACCCGTCAGGGCGTACGTGGTGGCCACACTGCTCGCCGTGCTTGAAATGGCTAGGACGGGAAGAATCCGATTGCAGCAGCACAGGGTTTTCGGGGAGATCAGGATACTCAGGACGTTCCTGCCGGAGCAGCAGGGGAATCGCCAATCCGTCACGCCAGCGCCATGAAAGGGAAAAACGACGATCACGGGAACCAGAATTCGCCTTCTCCCGGGGGCCGGGCAGGCGAAACCGGCCGCGGCATGGAGGGAAAGCCGGCGGACCTCCGTGAGGAAGAAACAGACTCGATCGACCTGCAGGAGGAGGAACCCGGCGGCGAGATCAGCCTGCGCGCGCTGTTCGAGGCGATCCTCTTCCTTTCGAACGAACCTCTGCCGCTTTCCTTCTTCGTGAAGCACCTGGGAATCGAGGCGACACAGGCGAGGATTTTGATGGACTCCCTGGTGGACGAATACGAGGAGAGGAAAGGCGGCATCAAACTGTGTGAAATCTCGAACGGCTACCAATTCGTCACTAACGGGAGATACTCCGGCCAGATAAGGCGCGTGATGGGGTTCGCGCACCGAGAGGGCCTGACCAAGGGAATGCTGGAGACGCTCGCGATCATCGCGTATAAACAGCCGGTGGTGCTCGCGGAGATCGAGGTATTGCGTGGTGTCTCGTCCCGCATGATGGTGGCCAACCTAATGAAGCGCAACCTCATAAGGCCCATGGGCAGAAAGGAGCTTCCCGGGAGGCCCCTCGCGTACGGCACGACGGACGAGTTTCTCCGGTTCTTCGGGCTTAATAAGATTTCCGATCTTCCGAAGCTGTCGGAGATAAAGGAGTTTTCCATAAGGAGCGGGGACTAGATGGACAAGGAGCTCCGTGACCTGGATGCCGGCATCATCGATCTCATCTCGAAACGCTTTTCGCTGTTGATCGAGGCGCTGAAGAAAAAGGGCGCCGGCCCGGCCGACCTTTTTTCGCCGGCGGAGCGCGCGAAGCTCTTTGATTTCATCGACGAGCGTAACAAGGGGCCCTTCCCGGGCGATGTGCTTAAAAAGGTCTACACCGAGCTCATGGGTCACGCGCTGGAGCAGGTACAGCCCGTAAGGGTGGCCTACCTGGGGCCGGCGGGTACCTTCAGCCACAGCGCGATGCTGGAGGTGTTCGGCGAATCGGTCCGGGGCACGCCCGTCAGGAGCATCCGTGATGTTTTCATGGAAACCGAGTCCGGCCGCACCACCTACGGCGTGGTGCCCATAGAGAACAGTACGGAGGGCGCCGTCACCTACAGCATGGACGAAATGCTGGAATCCGACCTCCTCATCGTTGCGGAGAAATACCTGCGCGTTTCATACAGCCTGATCTCCGTCAACTCCGACCTGAAAAAGATCAAGAAGATCTACTCTCACCCGCAGTCGCTCGCGCAGTGCAAGGAATGGCTGCGGAACAACCTGCCGGACGTGGAGGTCCACAGCGTGAGCTCGACCTCCCTGGCCGCCGAGGCCGCGTCCTGGGACAAGTTCTCCGGCGCCATCGCTTCCGAGGCGTCGGCGGCAATCTATAAATTGAACGTGCTGACGACGAACATCGAAGACTCCAAGCAGAACTACACGCGCTTCTTTGTCATCGGCGACCGGAAGACCTCCCCCACTGGGAGGGACAAAACATCAATCGTCTGCGCCATAAAGGACAAGCCGGGAGCGCTCTACAACCTCTTGAAGCCCTTCAGCGATTCAGGAATAAATATGACCAGGATAGAATCCAGGCCGGACAAGAAAAAGATGTGGGAGTATAATTTTTTCATTGACTTCATCGGTCACCGAGACGATATCGTCGTTGCTGACGCCATCGAGAAAATGAAGGAGGATCTCATATTCCTCAAGGTCCTCGGCTCGTACCCGGCCGAAAAATAATCGCCGCCATCCCTGTCAATGTAGACCATTCCCTGCGTTCCGGAGCCCAAAATGCTGATAGTCCTTAAGCCGAATGTCACCCAGGAAGAGATCGACCATATCGTCGAAAAGATAAAGTCGCTCGATCTGCAGCCCCACGTCTCCACCGGCGTTCACCGCACCATCATCACCGTGATAGGCGATGAGGACATCATAAGGGAGCAGCCCCTCGAGGCGCTTGCCGGCGTCGAGTCGGTCAAGCCGATCCTGAGCGCCCTTCAAGCTGGTGAGCAGGGAGACGCACCCGGACAACACGGTCATACAGGTGGCAGGCCTGGGGATCGGGGGCAACAAGATCGTGGTCATTGCCGGGCCCTGCTCGGTCGAGGGAGAGACGGAAGTCGTGGAGCACGCGGTCATGGTGAAGGCCGCCGGAGCCACAATTTTCAGGGCAGGCGCGTTCAAGCCGCGGACATCTCCCTATTCCTTCCAGGGTTTCGGGGAAAAGGGGCTCCGGTACCTGGCGAAAGCCAGGGAGGAGACGGGGCTTCCCGTGGTCACGGAGGTCATGGACCCGCGGGACGTTCCCCTCGTGGCCGAGTACGCCGACATTCTCCAGATCGGCACGCGGAACATGCAGAATTACAACCTGCTCAAGGAAGTGGGAAAGATCGACAGGCCCGTTCTGCTGAAGCGCGGGATGAGCGCAACGGTGAACGAATTTCTCATGTCCGCGGAATACATCCTTTCCCAGGGGAACAGGAAGGTCATTCTGTGCCCCAGAGGAATCCGCACTTTCGAGGAAATGACACGCAACACCCTTGATGCCGGCGTGGTGCCCGTGATTAAAGACCTCAGCCATCTGCCTGTCATCGGTGACCCCAGTCACGCCATGGGGGTGAAGGATTACGTTCCCGCCGCCGCGCTCGCGTTCGTTGCCGCGGGGGCGGACGGCGTCATGGTTGAGGCCCACCCGGTTCCGGAAAACGCCCACTCCGACGGCCAGCAAACCATCGACGGGAAAACCCTCACGGAGCTCAACCGGCGATTGCACCGCCTGGCGCAAGCCCTGGACCGGGACATGTATTGATGTTTTCAAGAGTCCTCATCATGGGCCTCGGCCTGCTCGGCGGCTCGCTGTCCAGGGCGATTAAAAAGCGCTCCCCGGCGGGGCACGTGATCGCCTGCGCGCGCAACCCGGAAAAACTTCGCGGCGCCGTCGACCAGCGCATCGTCGATGAAATCCAGCCGCTATCAGGCGTTCGGCTCAGGGGCGTGGACCTTGTCGTGATTACCGCGCCCGTGAGGGCCTCGATAGGCCTTTTGGCGACGGTCCTGGACGATCCCGGACTCGGCGAGCAGGCCCTGGTGATCGACGTGGGGAGCGTCAAGAACCCCATTGTTGAAGCGGCCGGCGCTCACCCGCGTGGAGACCGGTTCGTGGGCTGCCATCCCCTTGCGGGGTCGGAGAAGACGGGCTTCATGCACAGCCGTGAGGACCTCTACGCAGGCGCGCCCGTCATCATCACTCCGCATTCAAGAAACAGCGAGGCCGATACAGCGAGGGTCGGCATGTTCTGGGAGACGGTTGGGGCAAGGCCGGTCATCGCCCCGGCCCGCCTGCACGACGCGGCGGTGGCGCGGACCAGTCATCTTCCGCACCTCCTGGCCTGTGCGCTCGTTGATTCGGTGCGCGATAACTTTCCCCCGGCAGGGACGAACGTATCCGATTTCGCGGGGCAGGGCTTCCGTGACGTTACCCGCATCGCCCTCGGGTCGCCGGAGATGTGGACCGATATCCTCCTGACCAACCGCGCGAATATCGTTCAGGCCATTGACGACATGAGCCGCAGGCTGGACGCGTTGAGGAGTCTGCTCGCAAACGGTGAGGCGGATGAACGGGAACTGTTCGCCTTTTTCGAGCGGGTGCGACGGTATCGCGAAACGATCACGTGAGGATGGAAGGAAACGGTGATAATCGCGGTGGATGGGCCTGCCGGTTCCGGCAAATCGAGCGTGAGCAGGGAAGCGGCCCGGCGAATGGGCATTCGATATATCGATTCGGGCGCGGTATACAGGGCTATTACGTTGCATATTATACGGAAATTCGGCAGAGCCGGGGAAAACGTGGATTATCCAACCGAGTTGAACGATATCGCCGTCACGCAGAGATTCAACACGGACGGCAGCTGTTCCACCGCGTTGAACGGGGTTGATGTTTCCGATCAGGTCCGGGATGAAGCCATCGCGAGGAACATCGGCGTTGTTTCGGACAGCCCGGCGGTGCGCGCGTTCGTCAATACCCTGCTCAGGCAGTGGGCCGGAGAGGGTTCCGTCATCATGGACGGGAGGGACATCGGCTCGGTGGTATTCCCGGATGCAGACCTTAAAATCTACCTTGACGCCTCGGTTGCGGTGCGGTCATCGAGGAGGGCAATGGAATACCGGGGGATGGGAAAAACGGTTGACGTAAATGAGATTAAAAAACAGATTATCCTGAGGGACAGAGAGGATGCTACCCGGCCCTCTGGGCGCCTTTTACGCACCGGCGATGCCCATTATATCGATACATCAACGCTCAGCAAGGAAGAAGTAATCACTGCAATTGTCGAACTGGTCTCCAGAACTCGCCCGTAAGGCTGCGAGTTCCACGTGAGGGGCCTGAGCCGTGAAGGCCGGCGCGGGCATGGAGGACTCGGTGGGCCGCCACCCGTGCGGGCGGCATCGGCTGAAACGGCGAGGCCCGGGGTGCCAAAATGGAAAACATGAACGAAAAGCTCGATGATGCCATGAGCATGGAGAACATCGCCAGGAGCGGTCCTGATTATATAAAACCGAACACCGTTCTCCAGGGAGAGGTGGTCACCATTGACAATGAGTTCGCCTACGTGAACGTGGGAACCAAGTCCGACGGCAGGGTGAGCCTCGAGGAGTTCGAGGCCGCGCCCCGGGTCGGCGACATCATAGATATCATGTTGAAGCACCGGCGCATGGTGGACGGGATGTACATATTCTCCAGGGAGGACGCGGAGAAGGAAAAGGGATGGCACCGGTTTCTGGATCATCACAGGGAGGGGGGAGGTTATATAACGGGCGTCGTGCGCGAAAGTGTCGCGCGGGGCATGGTCATCGACTGCGACGGTGTTCACGCCTTTCTGCCCTTTTCGCACGCAGCCGACATGAAGACACGGAGGGAATCCGGTGACGGCGCGCTTTACACATTCAAGATCATGAATGTGGATGAGAAGAAAAGGACGGTCCTGCTTTCACGCAGGGAATACCTGGACGGGGAACGGGAAAGGGCATGGAACAGCCTGCTCGAGAATTACAAACCGGGCGACAGGATCAAGGGCAGGGTCACCCGCTTTGTCGATTTCGGGGCATTCGTCGATGTGGGAGGCATCGAGGGGCTGCTTCACCGGAACGAGATTTCCTGGCGGCGCGTCTTCAAGAAAAAAAACTACGTGAAGGTGGGAGACGAGCGGGAGTTCGTGATCCTTGATATCAACAGAAATGAAGGCAAAATCTCGCTGGGACTCAAGCAGCTGGCGGAAGACCCGTGGCTCAGGATAAATGAAAAATACAGGACGGGCGACGTGGCGAGCGGCCGCGTCCTGACCGTTCTGTCACATGGAGTTTTTATCGAGCTGGAAGAAGGGGTGGAGGGATTTCTGGAAAGCTCCGAGATATCATGGACAAAGAAAAGCCCCCAGGTCAAGGACCTCTATCACAAGGGCCAGGCGCTCCAGGTGATGGTAACGGCGATCCACCACGAGGAGCGGAGGCTCCTCCTGGGGATCAAGCAGCTTTCCGCCAATCCCTGGGACACGGTCGCCGAGCGCTTCCCGGTCGGCTCCGTACACCGGCGCCCGGTGAAGAAAGTGGTGAGCTTCGGCCTTTTTGTGGAGATCGAGAAAGATATCGACGGGCTTATTCATCTTTCCGACCTCAGCTGGGACGAGGGCAATAAAAATTCCGCTTCGGCCTACACAGTGAACGACGAGGTAGAATTCAAGATATTGGATATACGAAAGGAGGAGATGAGGATCTCCTGCGGCATAAAGCAGCTCACCAAATCTCCGTGGGAATACATAAAGGAGAAATACCCGCCCCGCACGAGGCTCACGGGCAAGGTCTCGGGTGTGGTGCCCTTTGGCGTCTTCGTGAAGCTGGACGGCGACGTGGAGGGGCTGGTCCATGTCACCGAGCTCTCCAGAAAGAAGGTGGAGAATGTCGCGGAACTGTTCAAGGTGGGCGATCCGGTGGGAGTGACGGTCCTCGGAGTGGACCCGGATCGTAAACGGCTCTCGCTGAGCATCAAGCAGCATGACATGGCGGTTGAAAAGGAAGAGCTGAACAAGGTGCTTAAAAACACGAGTCCCAGCAAGGTGACAATCGGCGACTTGATCAAGATGAAGCAGGGGGTATGAGCGTAAGGCAAGGCCATGGACCAGAGGAAAGACATAGAGATACGGAGGAACATCGTCGAGAAGGGCCTCATGGCGGCGAAGGAGTATGTGAAGGACAACCTCCGTTTATTCATGTACGCCGGCGTCGCACTCATTGCGGCAGTGGTGCTGCTGGTCGTCGGAATTTTATATTATGAGAGTCGAGAAACGGCGGAGCTCTCCCGGTTCGAACAGGCGCTGGAAGGTTATCGGCTTTACACCAACCCTGACCCAGGTGAACGGGTGAAAATGCTCGGTAACACCGTGAAAGAGCTCAACGCCATCATTGACAATTCCTACTGGGGATATGTGAACCGCTTCGGATATTACGTTATCGGGGGACTCTATTACGGCGAAAAAATGTATCCCGAATCCAGGAAATACTTTCTCCTCTTCGCTGAAAAAAATCCGCGCTCCTTTTTCGCGCCCTTGGGATTGCAGCAAGCTGCCCGCTCAAGCGAGTATCTCGGCGATTTCAAGGAATCGCTGAAGATATACACGGAGCTCGAAAAAAAGTACGGCGACAGCGCCGTCGCCGACCAGATTCTTTACGACCTGGGGAGAGTTTACCAGCGCGAGGGTGACATATTCAAGTCGCGCGAGTATTATAACAAGGTGATCAGTTCGTTCCCCCGGTCACAGTTCGCGCAAAAATCGAAGGAGAGGCTTTTGCTCCTCGGCTTGAGCGGCGGCAAGGGCTAGACCTTCGGCGGATGGTATTTGTTCCGGCAGGCGCTTCGGCCTTCGCGGGACGGCCAGCCGGAGCGGAAGATGAGCTGACGCGGATGCAGTTTAAGAGTACACTACATTTCAAGTAAGGGAGATGCTGCCGTGGCTGTTCCAAAAAGAAGAAAATCGAAATCGAAATCGAGGATGCGGAAATCCCACCACGCCATCGGCGTGCCGAACCTGAGGCCCTGTCCCAAGTGCGGTGCCTACGTACTGCCTCACCGCGTATGCCCGGAATGCGGCCATTACAAGGACGTCCTTGTGGTGGAGCCCAAAGTGAAGATCAAGGAGAAGACCAAATAGCCCCCTTTATCCTTTTTGGCTGAAGGAAACTTATTGGTTGTCGGTGTTCCATATTAAGGCTTGACACGCGTGGTTGTCCTGGTCTAGTGTAAAACCTCTCTCGCGTCATTAACCGCCGGCATGGGGTCCTCAGGTCGCCGGCGGAGCGTGTGTGACTGGTCCGCGCGGGAATTGCATGCAAGGAGGAGAGCACTCATGGCGGTTGATTTTGAAAAAATAAAAAAGATAATCGTTGACCAGCTCGGGGTGGAAGAGTCGGAGGTGACGGAGGAGGCCTCTTTCGTGGATGACCTGGGGGCCGATTCTCTCGACACGGTAGAGCTGGTAATGGCCCTCGAGGAGGAGTTCGGAATCGAGATACCCGACGAGGATGCCGAGAAGATAATAACGGTCGGAGATGCCATAAAATATATCAACGCCAAACTCAAATAAGCGACCCCCACATGCTTGAAGAAGGAAATTCAAAGGTCTACAAAAGGAAGAACCGGTACAGGCAGCTCAGTAAACTCCAGAGTATCACCAGGATAAAATTCAAAAACAAAAGCCTGTTGAACAGGGCTCTCACCCACCGTTCGTACATCAACGAGGCCGGACCGAACGCAAGCGATAACGAGCGCCTGGAGTACCTGGGCGATTCGGTGCTGGCCCTGATCGTAAACGAATACCTCATCAAGCGCTTCGAGGACTATGTCGAAGGGGATCTTGCCAAGATAAAGTCCGCGGTGGTTTCGGAGGCGACACTGTCGAAGGTGGCCAATGGGATCAAGCTGGGCGGGTTCATCCTCATGGGAAAAGGGGAGGAACAGAGCGGGGGCAGGCTTCGTCCCTCCATACTGGCGAATACCCTGGAGGCGGTCATCGGGGCCCTCTACCTCGATTCGGGCCTCAAGGTGAGCAAGAGATTCGTGCTATCCCTTCTAAAGGCGGACATCGAGCGGATAGACAGCCTTTCCTCTTTCAGGGACCCCAAGACCACCCTTCAGGAATACGTGCAGAAAAAGTACCGTGAGCGCCCGGAGTATGTGGTCATACAGGAAACGGGCCCGGATCACCAGAAGGAGTTTACGGTGAGGCTTGTCGTTCACGGAAGGGAGATCTCGGTGGGCACGGGCCACAGCAAGAGGAGGGCCGAGGCGGAAGCGGCGAAGCATGCGCTCGAGAAAATGGAGGAGGGTGACTTTTCCATTTGATCGACAGGAAAGTAAAAAGCGCGCGGGTGAGGGTGGGCGGCCTCGTCATAGAAGACGGCAGGCTGCTCCTTATAGCGCACCGGAAGGGGAAGAGGGTCTACTGGCTTCTTCCCGGCGGCGGCGTCGACTTCGGCGAGTCCCTCGAGGAGGCCCTGGAGAGAGAGCTCAAGGAAGAGCTGGGTATCGCCGTGAGCGTAAAGGATATCGCCTTCGTGAGCGACTCCATAGATCCCGAATCGAAGCGCCACATCATTAACATCTGTTTTCACTGCCGCTGCAAAAAGGGGAGGTTCTCCCTCGGAACGGAGAAGCGCCTTCATGATTTCGGCTTTTTTACTCCGCATCAGTTGCGCTCGCTGGTGCTCTATCCCCCGATAAAAAAGGAGCTCGGCAGGCTGCTGGCCGGGTCCCGGCGCGCGAGCATTTATCTCGGCAAACAATGGATGAACCCGTAAAACGGATTGATGTCAGAGCGCCAGGCGGAGCGTACGAGATCCTCGTCGGCTCGTCCATTCTCCATCACGTCCACGAGAAACGGGAACTTCTCTCGCGAGACCGCTGCGCCCTATTCGTGAGCGCGGCCGTCCACGCGCTCCATGGGGATATGATAAACAGTGTCTTCGGGGAATACCCTTTGCGCGACGTGTACCAGGTCCGCGATGGGGAGGAGTTCAAGAATTACCGTCACGCCGAGGAGGCTTTCAACTGGCTACTCGAGAAAGGGTACGGCAGGCGCTCGTCGATAGTGGGGATAGGCGGCGGGGCCGTCGGCGATTTCGCGGGATTCGTGGCCGCCCTGTTCATGCGGGGTATACCGGTTATCCACGTACCCACCACGCTGCTTGCCATGGTTGATTCGAGCATCGGCGGCAAGGTGGCGGTGAACCTCGCCTCGGGAAAGAACATCGTGGGCGCCTTTTACCAGCCGCGCATGGTCTTGTCGGACGTGCGCTTCCTGGAAACACTGCCTGAAACCGAATTCAGAAACGGCCTTGCCGAGGCCGTGAAGCATGCCCTCATCGGGGAGAGCCGTCTCCTGGAAATTTTCCGGCAGGGAAGCGTTCGGGAGATGCGAAACCCGACCGTGATCGAGGAGGTGGTGTACAGGTCGGCCCTCTTCAAGGCTTCCGTCATATGCCTCGACGAGCGCGAGGAGGGCCCGCGGGCGATACTCAATTTCGGACACACGGTGGGCCATGCCATCGAGTCCCTGCTCCAGTACCGGGGCATCAGCCACGGCGAGGCGGTCGCGCTGGGGCTTAAGGCTGAGCTCGAGCTTTCAAGACGCCGCGGCTGGCTTGCCGATAATGAGCATGGTGAGGCCATGGAGCTCCTGGAGCGATACGATCTTATTCGCGGAGGACTCCGCTTGCGCGGCCGGGACGTTGTGGAACACGTGAAATACGACAAGAAGAAGACCGGCGGCGCCATACGCGGCGTTTTATTGAAGGGAATAGGAAACCCGGTTTACGGTGAATCGGTGGACGAGGCCCTCCTCGCCGAGGTGCTGGATGAGGTGCTCGGCTGATCACGCCTGATAAGCCGCGGTGGATGGTATCTTGGAAAATAAAACTGCCAGTCTGCTGAATTACACGCTCGAGGACCGCGAGGGAATAAAAATTCTACGCGTCACCGGCGCCATCAACGCGGGAACCAGGGCGGAGATGGAGCGGCTGGTCAACGCGCTGACGCAAAGATTCAATCTGGTCATGGATATGGGCGGCGTGACCACCGTCAGCTCATCCGGGTTGAAAAGCCTCATGGGGCTGTGCGGCAACGCCCGGAACCGGGGGAAACGGGTGCTCCTCATGAGGGCCGGTATCGAACTGGTCGCGATGATCGAGCGGATGGAAATGCAGGAGTTTTTCATATTCATCGAAAACGTCGAAGAAGGCCGGAGAAAGCTGCGTTATTACACCTGAAAGGCCCGCCGCCCCGGCTAGGCCTCGGGGAAAAAGTGAAACTCCGGCCTGCCGTTGTAAATGTTTCTGGACACCAGAACCTCGGCGTTGAAATGTTTTTTAACGAACGCCGCGTCCAGTGCCTCGGCCGGGATTTCCGGGCTCAGCGTCCCTTCCTTCATGAGATAAATGCAATCCGCCGTCTGCGCGATGAAGTTGAGATCGTGCGATGCCATGATGACGATTCGTTCCCCGTCGAATGCGTACCGGGCGATGGAACGCTGCAGCAGCACGGTGGAATGGAGGTCCAATCCCGTCGAGGGATTGTCCATGACCAGGACCGGCGCCTGCCTGATGAGCGCGAACGCGATGAGCGCTTTTTTCAGGGCGCTGCCCGGAAGGGAGGCCAGGGATTCATTTCCGAGGTCCGCCAGCCCGAAGAAAGCCTGGTATTCTTCAACTACCTGCATGTCGTAGCCGGTTAACGGCGCGAGAAAACCCTTGAGGGGAACCCGGGAGAACCGAAGAAATTCGGTCACGGAAATTTCAGTGTTCTCGGGAAGCGAGTCCGGGCAGCTCGATACCAGCCTGGGGAGTTCCCGCCGGCCCAGGGAGGAAAGCTGTCTCCCGTTGATGACTATCTCCCCTTCGAATCCCCTGGTCATTCCCGAAATGGCTTTCAGGAGGGTCGTTTTGCCCGAACCCTCCGGTCCGATAAGGCCGATTATGCTTCCCGCGGAAAATGCGGCCGTGACCGAATGAAGCGCCACGGTTCCGCCTATCCTGCAGCCGACTTCACGGAGCTCTATCATGGCATGCCTTCCAACGCCGTTCGTTGAGTATCAACAGTGCCCACGAGAGGATAACCGCCGCCGAAAGGACGCCGTAGGGAGTGAGCGCCGGCACAAGCAAGGACAGAACCTGCGTGTAGAGGGCGGCGAAGACCAGCAGGGCCATGTCCGACAGCACCCCGCCCCGCCTCCCTGACAGCGCGAGGTAACTCGCGGTGCCGCCGAGCCACCCGAGGAGCAAAAAGACCAGGGACACGAGTACTCCCTTCGAAACGAGTGCGATGACCCGCGTGGCGGAATAGTCGTAACCGGCCCCATCGAAATAGAGCCGGCCGAACGAGAGAAGCGCGATCTGCGGCCAGGCAAGCCTCGCGAACAGGTAAAGCGCAAGCCCCGCGGCGGCAATGCCGGCCAGCGCCCCAGGCCCGGGCAGGAGCCCGCTCCAGTAGCCCAGCAGCAGGGGGCGCAGGGTGTCCCCGGAGGAGATAGGATCAAAGCGAAGGAGGAAGAACGCGAGCGCGAGGAAAAGGAGAAGCATCAGCAGCCCGCTGAAGGAGAGCTCGCGTCGGTTGAGCGCGAGGGAGTGGTGAATGTAAAGCTCATAGAGTGCCATTACCGCCGCGACCAGCGCTCCCGCGATCCAGGGACTGTATGTGACGAAGCGGGTAACAAGCAGGAGAACCAGCGCTCCGACCGCGCCTTCGCCGGACTGGAGGTAATCGACCCCCCGGGAGGAGTCCACGACCCTTATCCTGAAAAACAGCAGGTAAAAAAGGGCGCCCGCGAGGTACCATAGAAAACGCGTGAAGGGTACTGTTTTCAGGTATATGCCCGCAGCTGCCGCGGCTACGAGAGTGAACAGCAGAAAGACATGGAACTGCCTGACGGCTTCCGTCGCCCTACGGTTTCGGGATCCCCGGCTCTTGAACGCGTTCATCATCTATTTCTTTCGCAATTTTTTTCAGTGAAGGCTCCATCCGGGCCTTTTCGAGGTATAGGTCACGGCTCGCCATGCCGAGCAATGTACTTTTCGCCTTATCGGCCATGCCGCTTTCCGCGTAGATGAGGCACATGAGGTAGCGGTCGTCATCGGAGCGGAGATACAGTTTTTCCATTTGCTTCACCGCCTTTGCGTTGTTTCCGAGGCGGTGCTGCGCCCTGGCGTACAGTATGGTGCTTTCATATTCCCTGGACCGTTCCGGCAGGGATTCGTAGATGCGCACCACTTCCGGGAAATCCGCGCTTTCAAAGCGGTGCTTGAGGAGTATTGTGAAGGCCTTGTAGTATTTTTGCGGAGCCTCCCCGCCGGTCCGGGTGACGTGCTCGAAGAGCCGGTCGAAATCTTTCACGTACAAGGGGTTGTTCATCCTGTAGTGAATGCTCCCGATTTGAAACAGGATCTCCGGGTTGTCCGGCGATATTTTCCGGGCCTTTTCGAGGTTTTTCAGCGCGTCCTGGTATTTTTCCTCCCTTATGTCGATGGCGGAGACCAGCAGGAGCGCATCCAGGGAACGGGGGCTTTTTTTAAGCACCCCGGCCGCCTCCTTTCGAGCGCTTTCATACTCCTGAAGCTCGTAATGGGTAGAGGCCTTCTTGAGGCGGATGAGGTTCCGCGAGGCGCTGTCGATGAAACCGAACTGGAGCCCTTTATCGAGGTGGATAAGCGCCTCCCGGTAATACCCTTTCTGGAGATACATATCACCCAGGAGCAGATGCACTTCGCCGTAATACGGGATCCTCCGGGCCACCTCCTGGAGGTGGTGGAGCGCCTCGCCGGCGTTGCCCATCCTGAATTCATAAAGCCCCATCTCGAAGCGCGGCGCCAGGAAAGACGAATCGGCGGTGAGGGCGTCCCTGAACGCGCCCTGGGCTTCGTCGCCGCGGCTGCGCCCCTTGAGGTCCATGCCCTTCTGGTAATGCCTGCGGGCCTCCTCGACCTCGGTCCACATGGATTTGTTGATGAGGGATTCGACCTTTTTCTTGGCGCCGGCGTCCCCCAGCCTCTCGTAAAGCTCCCGGCAGGTCCCGACCATTTCCTCGTAATCGCCCCGGTGCTCCAGGAGTATGATGATGTTCCAGTAGGCCAGGTCCAGGTATTTGCGCTGGATTCGGCCCTCCACCGCGGACCGGTAATACTCGAGCGCCTTCTCGAAGTTCCCCTCGTTTTTCTCGATCTCGCCGAGGAAGTAATACGAGTTCCCGTCGTCGCTTGCCTCAACGGCCTTCAGGAACATCTCGCGCGCCTTGTCGTATTTCTTGAACACGTAGTAACGGGTCCCCTGTTCGTAATATCCCGCGAAAAGCGGCCCGCATAAAATGGGTGCCGCCAGGAGGGACGCGCATAGAATGATAATCAGTTTCATAATCGCCGGACCCGTGTGCCGCCACGGTGCACTGTTTTCGATTGCTGGAATTTTTCCCGGTATTAAAAAATTGAGCGAGTGAAAAAACCGTCCGCCGCGACGGACGCCTTGGACAAAGGAGATACTTTGCGCGGGTTTTCCCCTTTGTCAAGTAATAACACGCCCAAAAATGAGGACCGCCCGTAATTAAGGTTTGACGCGATACGGCGGCCCCCGGTATGGAGGGGTATGCCGTCGAGATCCCTTATCCGCTCCACCGGAATCGTGGTGCTTTCCACCCTGTTCAGCAGGATCATGGGCTTTATACGGGACATGATCGTGGCGCGCTATTTCGGCGCCTCGGGCTCGCTTGACGGCTTTTTCGTCGCCTTCAGGATCCCGAACCTTCTCCGGCGGCTCGTGGCCGAAGGGGCCCTCACGATCAGCTTTATCCCGGTCTATACCGAGTACCTGGTGAACAGGGGGGAGGAGGAGGCCCTCCGGCTGGCACAGAAGACCCTCTCGATACTCCTGCTGGTCCTTGCGCTGCTGGTCGCGCTGGGGATCTTGTTCTCGCCGCAGATCGTTTCCATGTTCGCCTTCGGGTTCAGCGATCCGTTGGTGGTCGGCCTCACGGTTGAGCTCAACCGCGTCATGTTTCCCTATCTTTTCTTCGTGGGGCTCGTGGCCTTCGCCATGGGGGTCCTCAATTCGCACGGGTATTTCTTCACGCCGGCCTTCTCCCCCGTGCTCCTCAACGTAGGGTTCATCATCGGGGCGGTATGCTTCAGGGGCCTCTTCAAGGAGCCGCTGCACGGGCTTGCCTGGGGGGTCATCCTCGGCGGCCTCCTCCAGGCGTTGCTGCAGGTTCCCGATCTCGTCAGGTCCGGCTTCAGGATGAAGATATCCGTGGATTTCAACCATCCCGGGATTCGGCGCATCTTCAGGATGATAGCCCCCGCCCTGTTCGGGATCGCGGTATACCAGATAAACATTTTCATGAGCACGGTGTTGGCCTCCATGCTGCCCCCGGGGAGCATCTCCTACCTCTATTATTCGGACAGGCTCACTGAAATGGTCCTCGGCGTCTTCATCGTCTCAATCGGGAACGTGATCCTGCCCGAGATGTCGCGCGTGACGGCGAGGAACGACGGCGAGCGGCTGAAGCGGCTCTACCTGCTGGCCCTGAGGGCATCGCTTTTCATCGCCATACCCGCCGCCGCGGCCCTCATGGCTGCCGGGCTGCCCGTGGTGTCGGTGCTGTTCATGCGGGGAAACTTCACGGCATTCCACGCGGAGATGACCAGGCGGGCGCTCTTCTGCTCGAGCATCGGCATCGCCTCGATCGCCGCGCTGCGCATCACGACCCCCACCTTTTATTCACTCAAGGACACGAGGACTCCGGTAATCGCCGCCGTCGTCTCGTTCGTCCTGAACATCAGCGTCGGCTACCTGCTCATGCGGACCGCGCTCAAGCACGCGGGCTTGGCCCTGGCCAATTCGATCTCGGTGACCGTGCAGGTGGTGCTCCTCTACATGTGGCTGTCAAGGAGGATCGGCAGCATAGGCGCGCGGGGCCTGTTCATCCCCATACTGAAGTATCTGTTCGCCGGGGGCGTCATGGCGGCGCTTGTCTTCTACATGTCGGGGTTTGTGGACTGGCTCCGGGACCCCTTCGGCAGGAGGGCGCTGTATCTCTGCGCAATGGTGCTTGCCGGCGGCGCCGCGTACTTCATCGTCTGCGCCCTGGCCGGCGTCGAAGAGATGAGGCACATCATGGACCGTTTGGGCACCCTGCGCTCCCGCGGGAGAACGTCCGGCTGAGGGGAAGATCCGTACGCCTTCCTACCGCGGCAGGTATTTGATCTCCAGGTCCTTTATCGCGGCAATCGCCCTGAGGTAGGCCAGCGGCGCCTCGGTCTTGAGGCTGTGGGTGCTGAAGGCGATATAGCGGTTCGGGCGCTTTTCGCCGGGGCAGGTGGAATCGACGAGCAGCCAGCGGCCGCCCTCGTGCGCCTGGGCCCACATGTGGAACACAAAGACATTTTTCAGTCCCTCGAACTCCGGTGCGAACACTATCCCGACCATCGCCCTCGAATGGATCCCCAGCGAGCGGAGCAATGCGACCGTGAGGACGGTATGCTCGGTGCAGTCTCCCGCCCTGCCGCGGAGTATCTCCACGGCGGGCAGCAGGGGAATGCCCGCGGTCTTGGTCTGGATGTGCCGGTAGACAAAACGCTCGACAGCGTCGATTTTTCGGGGAAGTCGCGCGAATCCCCGCGAGACCCGGAGGACCTCGGCGCTTTCGAGATTGAGGAAGCGCGTATCCTGGAGATCGGCCCCGGTGGGCGCGATATCTTCGCCGTTCACATCCCCCGACGTAACCGATACCCGCTTTCCTTTTCCGGCCGGCTTCTCCCCGGTTATCCTCTGGAATGCCGTGCCGGGCAGGGCGAATCCCGCGTCCGAGGAGGAGAGGACGTAGCGGCTGGTCTTCTCGGTGAGTATTCTTTCGGTGTCACCCGCCGCCTTGACGGCGTGAAGCGACGCTTCAAAGGACAAGAGGAGCGGCCGTGAAAAGAGGACCGCGGCGCAAAGCGCCGCACCTGTGATGAAAAATTTGAGGAGGAGTTTCATCGCATGGGTCCCGGTTGGGGGTGTTCGTTCCGCACGGCACTCCCGGGGGCGAAGGTCATTCCCTGACCAATTCGATCTTCAGGTTGAGCATCTGGATGGAGGCCTTCACCAGCACGCCCGTTTCGTCAAGGTAGGAGTCGGCGTTCTTGATGGTGTCCAGCGACTGCACGATATGGATGAGCCTGAGCCGGCGGTCGCCGACCGTCACGGACTCCACCCCCTTCACTTTCGTGGTGATGGGGATGAGCTGGTCGATTTCGATCGACGGGTCGTAGAGATAGCTTGAGATCTCCAGCCCCTTTTTGAACCGGTTTTCGATAAGCCTGGCCATGGTATAGTTGCCGTCCAGGAAAAAATCCCTGTCCATGGTGACGGTTGTTTTCGAGGCGCCGCTCCGGACTTCAATCTTCCTTCCATTTATAGTGGCGACGGTATTTATGTTCTGGGTGCTGGATTCGTTGACCACCTTGTTGTAGGTTTCTATCTTGAGGGGCTTGAAGTCCATCGTCTCCGTGATCACCTGCCGCGAGACATTCATGATGGTGCCGGCGCCCATGTTGAGCTCCGAGGTGATGACGTAGGACCCGGCCACCGCCTTGTTGGAGATGACGGCGCTTCCAACGCGTACCCCGTTGACGAAGAGCTTGTAGTTCCAGGTCCCCGCTGGTATCTTTTCCGGGATTTTCCCGCATCCCAGGAAAAAGACCGCGAAAAAAAACACCAGTGCTCTCAAGGGCGCGTTCATTGCCTTCACCCCGGTTTCCATCTGTCTTGGAGTCCGCGCGGACTCGGTTCGAACGGTGACATCCATCACCCGTATTTCTCGTTCATGTGCTCGATCCTCCGCCTGCAGCGCGAATACCCGATGAGCGGGACGGCCATGTCGAGCTCGGGCCCCTGCAGCATTCCCGTGAGGATGGCGCGCAGCGGAAGAAAAAGTTTTTTCCCCTTGAAGGCGGTGGCGCTTTTAACGCCCTCGACGAGCTCCCGGGTGAACGCCCGGGGGTCGAGCCCCGCCCCGATGAGGCGGTTGGCCTCCCTGACGACCTTCTTCGAGTCGTCCTGGGCGAGCAGGGCGGACGCCTCCTCGTCGGGTTCGCGCACGTCATCGAGGAAGATGCCGATGTATTTTTTAATGTCGGCGAGGGTTTCGCAGTTCCCGCGCAGCAGGTCCGACACCTGCTCGAGCCAGCCCCTGTCCAGGCCGCGGCAGGCATACCCGGCCTCTTCTATGTAAGGAATAAAAAGGTCGGTGATCCTTCCGGTCGGATAACCGCGGATATAATGCGCGTTCATCCAGCGAAGTTTCTGGAAATCGAAAACGGCGGCGCTCCGTGACAGGTTCTCGACCTCGATCTGTTCGACGATATCCCGGATGGGAAGGATCTCCTGCCCCGACTCCGCGGCCCATCCGAGCATCGCGAGGTAGTTTACCAGCGCCTCGGGAAGGTATCCCTCCCTGCGGTAATTGTCCACCGACGTGATGCCGTGCCGCTTGGAGAGCTTCGAGCGGTCGGGGCCCAGCACCAGCGCGATGTGGGCGTATTGGGGCACGGGGAGCGAGAGGGCCGACGCGAGGAGTATCTGCTTCGGCGTGTTGGGCAGGTGGTCTTCTCCCCTGATGACGTGGGTGATTTTCATGAGCGCGTCGTCGATGATGACGATGTAGTTGTAGACGGGCACGCCGTCGGAGCGCACGATGATGAAGTCGCCGCCGATGTGCTCGCTGGAGAAAACCACCTTTCCCTTCACCAGGTCGTTGACCTCGATGGCACGGCCCTCGGGCACGTGGAAGCGCACCGTCGGCCGTCGCCCCTCGGACTCGTGCCTGTTCCTCTGGGCCGCGGAGAGGCGGCGGCACCTGCCGTCATATTCGAAGGCCCTGTTCCCGGCCGCGGCCTCCTTTCTCATCTCCTCCAGCTCGTCCTGGGTGCAGTAGCAGTGGTAGGCGTGCCCTTTTTCCAGGAGGAGTTCGGTGTATTTCCCGTAGATGTCGAAGCGCTCAGACTGGCGGTACGGCCCGTGGTCGCCGCCCTTGTCCGGCCCCTCGTGCCACTCGATGCCGAGCCACCGGAGGTCGTTGAGTATCGATTCCTCCGATTCGGCGGAGCTGCGCTCCAGGTCCGTGTCCTCCACGCGGAGGACCAGCGTCGCGTTGAACTTTTTCGCGATGACGTGGTTGCATACCGCCGTGCGGGCGTTGCCTATGTGGAGGTACCCGGTGGGGCTGGGGGCGAACCTGAGTCTCATCCTGCGCTCCTGCGCGCGGCCTCTCGGCGGCGTTTATCGTCAATAATCATAGAGATGGACCGAGCTCTTACCAAAAGTGATCTCGGAGATCTCCCGTTCGAGGCGGTTTTCGATTTTCTTGATTCTCTCCACCGTCTCGTCCCGGAAAAGCACCTTCCCGCAGCGCGAGCACTGGAAAGCGGGAATATCCTCTATGAGCAGCAGGTACTGCCCGGTGCCGGCCCGGTAACAGCTCCTCCCCTCAACGAGGGCGCCGCCGCACGCACATTCCATGACGTCTCCGTGTAAATAACAGTAAAAATGATATCCCGGGAACCGTATGTGTTACAGGTCATCATGCCGGCATCACCCGGCGGCCGCGCCCCGATGTGCATGATGTTTCCCCCATCGACGCTGTGACGGCATACGCCCATGGCGCGGTCCGCGGAACGGCGGATGAAGTGGAACTTTTATGGGCATACTCGATCGGGATGTCAAGATTTAATTTCCGCCGTGACGGAATTGCCGGGATAGCAGGGAAATCCTCACGGCATCGATCGGACCCGGGCGATGATTTCCCCGCCTTTCACTGTATGTTCCCAAGGGCTTTGAGCGGGGAACCCGGGCGGTCAGCCGCAGCAAAGCAAAGACATGCCTCTTTGCGGTGAATATCCCGGTCCGCGGAAGCTGAAAGAGCGCTTTTGAGACGGGGATGGGACTGCCCGCCACCACGGTATTTCAGCCCGAATGGTGAAATATCCCGCGGCCGATTTTTACAGAAATTTTATAAGACCTTCATGG
Source organism: uncultured Spirochaetota bacterium (assembly GCA_963762305.1). Classification (GTDB taxonomy): domain Bacteria; phylum Spirochaetota; class UBA4802; order UBA4802; family UBA5368; genus CAVXKM01. The sequence continues at coordinate 589,682 of CAVXKM010000001.1, forward strand.
AACCTTCACCCGGCAGTGCAATATTTCGTCTCGAATACGCATGAAGTGTATTCAGAACGATCACTACCTAACATCTTTTCAGGAGGATTTACACGATGAAGTTTAAACTAATTTTTGCTCTTCTGCTGGTAGCGGTGTTTGTTTCCGCCGGCGCGGTTTTCGCACAGGAAGCGCCGAAGGCCGAAGAGCCCAAACCGCTGGTCGAAGTGAGCGGCGTGCTCTTTCTTGACTATGGGTATTATCATGAAAGACGAGCTCGCGGACACAGCAAGAAGGGGGACGGCAAGGAAGGTGCCGACGCGATGCGCCTCACCCGTGCGTACGTGACCTTCGCGAAGAAAATCGACGATGTGTGGAGCATGAAGGCGACGCTGGACGGCGCGGGACTCGCGACGATCAACGAGTATTCGGCCAAGGACGAAAGACAGCAGCGGTTATTTACAGGAAGAGGAAGTTACAAAAAGCTCCAAGGCCAACAACGTCATCTTCGTTCAAAAACGCCTACGTGGAAATGAAGGAGAAGTTCGACCCGGTCGAGTTGAAGGTGCAGTTCGGCATCATCTGGACCCCGGTCATCGGCATCACCGACCAGATAAGCGGCGCGCGCTGGATCAACCAGAATTCCATGGATACATTCCAAGGACCTGCTTGGAGGCGACAGCCTCGACGTCTCCTCCGCCGACATGGGCCTCAAGGCCGACCTCACCATCATGAAGATGGTCACCCTCACCGGCATGTACTCCAACGGCGACGGCTACCGCTACACCGAGGAGCAGAAGGCGACGGACAAGGCGTACTGGGGCGTGCTGAGCATCACTCCCATAAAGGGGCTTTCCTGAACGGGTACTACCACATGAGGGACGTCGTTGTCGCCGATGTCGACGATGACGAGGTCACCTATTACGGCGGCGGCGTGGCCTGGAGCGACAGCTCCTTCAAGGTGGGCGCCAACTATTTCATAGGCACCCGGGAGGTTGACTCCTCGACGCCCAAGAATGAGAAAGACTACACCATTCTGGACATCTGGGCGCTCGTCAACCTCAACGAGATGATCGGAACGCCGGTCCTCCTGTATGGAAGGTATGCCGTCGGCACGACCGAAACCGATGCTGAGGCCGCTGGCGATGTGGAAAAGATTGATTCCAACACCTACTATGCCGGCATAGGCTACCAGTTCAACAAGAGCGTTCAGGCCCTGGTGGTCTACCAGAGCAAAACCGACGACACCCAGACGGTGAACGGGACAAAAGATTCCGACCTGACCGACAGCGTTCTCTGGGTAAAGACAGAAACCAAGTTCTAAAGATAAACAGCGTCTCCATGAAAAAAGAGGATGTCCCCTCACGGGGCACCCTCTTTTTCTTTTTCCGCGGCGGCGTGCCGGCCGCGCGCGCTCCCCATCCCCGTGGAGTCCTTTACGCCGTGGCCAGGCCTGGAGGCGGGTGGTCCGCCCCCTGGTGGTGGAACCCGGGCGCCCTGGACCTACCCGCGGACTCTTGGATGGCCTGAAACGGTCAAATACACCCCGCCTTCCGGTTAAATGCAAAAAATGGTGTTGAATTTATTTTTCACCCCGTGGTTTCATGGACCCGGGGGAGGCCGGAAGGGGGGGATTTCTCCGCCGGCGATCCGAGGTCGCCCCGTTTGGTGTCGAACCTTCCCCGTGATGCATGAAACACCAGTGCACTGCCGTGTCCAATTAGGGGAGGGCGCGTGCGGTCTGTCGATGGTCAACCGGATTGAGGAGGAGGAAAATGAGGCTTTGGGCTGCAGCAGCAATAGTGCTCATCACGGCGGTCATCACGCCTTACGGCGTGCGTGCCCAGGAAACGGCGATGCCGGACCCGATGGAAGAATCCAGGCCGATGATGGATTTTTCGGGCGTGGCCTATATCTGGTGGCAGGACGATATCAGCAACGAGCCGGCGGGACAGGAGAAGGGGGACCATTTCTCCATCAACCGCGTATACCTGACCTGGGCCAAGAAGTTCAACGACGTGTGGAGCGTCCGTCTCACCACCGACGTAGACAGCTCCGTCGACGCGAACAAGGTCTATTTCAAGTTCGCCTACGTGCAAATGAAACAGGACCTCGAGCCGGTCGCCTTCAACGTCCAGTACGGGCTTGTCGGGACGCCGGTCCTGGGCATGATAGACAAGTTGAGCGACGCGAGATGGATCTATAACAACTACCTCGACAAGGCGAGCGACCTGGTCGGAGCCACGTTCGACCCAACCGCCGATATGGGGGCCAGGGCCTCAATCGAGGTCCTGAAAAGAGCGACTCTCACCTTCATGTATTCCAACGGCGAGGGTTACATGGAGGGATTCAGCGAGAAGCAGGGCGATACGAGCAAGGCATACTACGGCATGCTTTCCGGCAATCCCATCGGCGGCCTGCACGCGGCCGTTTACTATAAAAAGATAATGAACGGCAGCAGGGTGGTAAACAGGTTTGACGACACCACTGAGACCTTCAACACGAAGAATTACAACCTGTATTACGGCGCCTTTCTGGCGTGGAGCGACGAAACATTCAAGGTCGGGGTGAGCTATTCCCTCCCGAAGATCAAGGAGGAAGAGGCCGATGCAGGGGACGGCGCCACATTCAAGTTTTCGATACTTGATTCGTGGATCAACCTGAACCTCGATGCGCTCATCGGCTCCCCCGTGCTCCTCTACGGACGCTACGCGCTCGGCGAAAACAAGGACGGCTACACGTACGACGGCGGAACCGGCGCCGTCACTTCCGGCATCAAGTATTCGAGCACCCTCTGGGCGGCGGGCGTTGGGTACAAATTCAATAGTTACGTGCAGGCGCTCGTCATGTATGAGGAGCAGGACAAGGACAAGATACGCGACAGGGATCAGACGATCTGGGTGAAGACCGAGGCGCGTTTTTAGCTTCATTTCTTCGTCGTCGCCTTCAGGAGGGACCGCCCGGAGGGGCGGTCTTTCTGTTTTTAAGGGCCCATTGTCAAAAAGGGCCCAGTCCCCTTCGCTCGCAGGTTAAATGCTTTACGGCGTAAACGCGGCATGGTAAGGAGAGGGCCATCAGGCGGCGGCGCGGACCGGAACGTGAAAGACCGAAAGGAAAAAATGCGGGCCCTCTTTTCCAGGGCGGGACTGCCCCTCGGGGAGAACCAGGCGGAGCAGTTCTGGCGGTACTATCTGCTCTACGAGGGCTCCCGCGAGGCACTGGACCTTTCCCGGCTGCGGCGGTTCGAGGACGTGGTAGTGAAGCATTTCATCGATTCCGCTTACATAACCACGCTGTGCGATATCCCCAACCCGCTGCTGGACGTGGGGACTGGCGCGGGATTCCCGGGCATCCCGCTCAAGATAATGCTGCCGGGGCTCTCCCTCATACTGGCTGAGCCCCGCGGCAAGAGGGTGCTGTTTCTCCGGAAGGTGGTCGAGGAGCTCCGGCTCACGGACGTGGAGATATATCCCCACCTGGTAGCCGATCACTCGTTCTTCGAGGTAAACGGGGTGATAACCCGCGCCCTGGAGCCGGCGGAGGAGACCCTGCGGCGGGCGGAGCCCTTTCTCCGGCACGGGGGTAAGGTGCTCCTCATGAAAGGCCCTTCAGTGGACGAGGAGCTGGGCGGCCTGCGCTCCGGGCTTTCAGGCGGATTTACGCTTGCCGCGGACAGGGAATACGCGCTCCCGGGGACTTCGTTCCGCCGGCGGCTCGTGGTGTTCGAGAAAACGCACCCGGCCAGGAAAAGGACTTACCGGATACTTACCCGTGCGGGGGAGACCATGGGGACCGTGATAACCTCACCGGTGAATAAAACCTATAAGGAGCTCAAGGCTCTCAATGCCTCCGACGGCGTAAAGAAGACGGGAAAGACAATCGTGGCCGGGCGAAGGCAGGTCCTCGATGTGGCCCGTCAAAGGAGCGACCTCTGCGACGGCCTGGTCATTTTCGACGGGCTGCGGGAGGAAGACGACGGCATCAACGGGCTCATCCGCGACTTCGCGGACTCCGGGAGGCTGGTGCTGCTCAAGAAATCACTTTTCAACGAGATCGACCAGTTCGCCACCGGGGCGCCGCTCCTCGTGGCCAGGACGCCGGCCCTCGGGCCGTGGGACGGCGCCTGCGACGATGGGTGCACGCTCCTGGTGCCCTTCCAGGACCCCGCCAACGTGGGCACGGTCATCCGCTCCGCCGTGGCCTTCGGGGTGGGGCGCGCGGTGCTGCTCCGGGAAGCCGCGCATCCTTATCATCCAAGGGCCGTGCGTTCCTCCAGCGGGGCGGTGTTCCACCTGACGCTTCAGCGCGGGCCCTCCATCGAGGAGGTCGGAGGCATCTGCCGCGAACGGTCCCTGGACATCCTGACCCTTGACAGGGAAGGCGAGCCGGTGCATTCCTTCTCCTTCCCCGATCGCTTTTTGCTTCTTCCCGGACTTGAGGGCCCAGGGCTCCCCGGCCAGCTTCGGGCGCGCGCCCTGGGCATACCCATGAGCGGCGGCGTCGAATCTCTGAATGCGGCCGTGGCCGCGTCCATCGCCCTTTACGCCTGGAGGACCCACCGGCAATCCCGCGGCGGCGGTTTCACGTCGCCCTGAGCAGGCGCCGCAGGTTGTCTATCCGAAAATCGAAGCTGTTGCGCCTGCGGGCCTCCTCTATGCTCTTCGCCGCTTCGTCTTTCTTTTTCAAGGCGTACTGGCACTCGGCCATTTTCAGCCATCCGCCGTAATAACCGGGAACGATCCGCGTTACCGCGGCATAACTCCTCTCGGCGCTTTCGTAATCGCCGGTCCTGAACCGCAGTTTGCCCATCCTCATGTGGCCCCACGGGTTTTCGGAAAAGTCCGCCGTCACACGGACGTAGCAGCGCGCCGCCTCGGGGTGCCGGTCGCCGTCCATGTGATAGTCACCCTCGAGTATGTCGGTCACCCAGCATTCGGGGCCAGTCGCCCGGCGGTGCGTCACGAAGTCCCTGGCGCGATACCACGAGCGCTCCCTGATCACTCCCAGCTCCTGGACGAGAAGGGAGGTCCACTCCTCACCTCGGGGTCGTCGCGAAGATACACGCCGGCCTGACGGTTTTTGAACCACAGGGAATCGTCGATCTTCCCCCGCGCCTTCATCTCGTCGTAAAGCCCGGTGCCGGGGTACAGGGCCACCGGGCTCACCATGCCGTCCCCAGGGAGCGTTTTCCGGATGAGCGCAACGGTCTTCCGGGTATCCGAAGCCGTCTCGCCGGTCATGCCCGTCATCAGGTAGAAAAAGAGGTATACACCGGCCCGGCGCGCCGCGGCGGCCGCCTGCCGTATGTGCTGGACGGTTATACTCTTGTCGTAGGCTTTGAGGATGCGCGGTGAGCCTGACTCCACCCCGAACTGTATCTGCTCGAGGCCGGCCCTCTTCATCTCGACGAGCATCTCCTCGTCCACGGTGTCGACACGGGACTGGCAGTTCCACATGATGTAGATCTTGCGCTCCCGCAGCATGCGGCAGAAGTCCAGCACGCGCTGCCTGCGCTGGGTGAAGTTGTCATCCCGCAGGGAGAAGAAGATGATGCCCTGCGTGCGGTAGAGGTGCTCGATCTCGTCGATGATGTTCCCCGCGCTCCGAAAGGTTATCCGCCTGCCCCAGAGGGCCGGTGAACAGCAGAACGCACACCGGTGCGTGCAGCCCCGGGAGGTGACGATGCACTTGAACTGCTCGTTCCTGTCCACGTCTATTAAATCGCCGGAAAAGAGGCAGGGAGCGGGGAGCCTGTCCAGGTCCTCGGTCCGCTTCCCCTCGAGTATTTTTCCGGGGAGGGGCCTGTTTTTTTCGAGCTTCGCGAGAGCGCGGGCGAGAGTGTCTTCCGCCTCGCCGCGTATGATGAGGTCGATCTCGGGAACGCGGCGGACCAGCGTTTCCGCCATGCCGCTGGCGTGGGGACCGCCCGCCATGATAAAGACCCGCGGCAGTTCCTTTTTTATTTCCCTTATGAGCCGGATGGAGTCGACGCGGTTGTGCGTGTAGAGCGACACGCCCACCACCCGCGGGTTCATTTCTCTTATGCGGCGGGCCGCCGCCCTGTATCCCGTCTTCGAGAAGTTGGCGAGTGTCACGCTGTGGCCTTTCTTCTCGAGGAACGCGGCGAGGGAAACCGTGCCCACCGGCAGCATGGAGAGAAAATAGTCGTCCCGGTCCTCGTGGTGACAGAGATAGGCGATAAGGAGCTTCATGCGCGCTCTTCCTCTTTCAGTCTCCCGGTCATGACGGGTGCTGCCCCTCGCGAGGTTCTTCGCCCCTGTCCGTCATGATGCGCTCCACGATGCGCTTCAGCTTCTCGTAGTGGCTTCCCTTCCAGTATATCTTTCCGCACGACCCGCACAGGTAGTACTCCCCGCACCAGGACAGCACGCCGGGAGGGATGCGCTCCCGGAGGGCCTCGAATTCGCCGCCCAGTGTATCAAGGCCCCGTAGCATGCCGTTGCACTCGATGCAGCGCGTCCACGGGCGGCAGCGCGACCACAGCTGCAGCCTCTCCAGGACCTCCACGATCTGCCTGTCGGGGTCGGTGCTGCGGATGATGATGCCGCGTGACACGTTCCTGCGCATCAGGAGCCGCCGGTCCCTGGTGAGGAGTATCCGGTTTTCGTCCTGCGCGATGCGCGCCAGTTCAGGATCGTCAAGGCCGGCGCGATAGTCCACGTCGAACCCCAGCAGCCGGAGCTGCCTGGCGAGCTTCCTGAGGTGCACGTCCAGCACGAAGCGTGTGTCGCGCAAGGGCGAAGGCCGCAGGCGCGTGAGGCCGTCAACCGAGAACGATTCGAAGACGGGATAGACGCTTATGCGGTCTCCGCTTTTGACGATATAGCCGAAGTCGACGGACCGGCCGTCGACCAGGATCAGGTCCACCTCCACGTGTGGCACGCCGAAGTGCTCGACGAGGTCCTTTATGGACCGCCTTCCGCTGAAGGAGAACTCGATGTCCCCCTTTCTCAGGTGCCGGGGGAGGAAGTCATTGAGCTCCTCGTAAAACCGGATGGTGACCTGGTACATGCCGCCTGTGACAATCCCTCCGCTGTCCGGTTTCCCCGTGTTCACTGTGAAAGTAATACACGGGGACAACGCTTGAGCGGCGCCCTCTCCCGCGCAGGTGACACGATCACGGGCAAAACCGGGCAACTGCTGTGGTGAAGAGGGCCGTTCGGTTTTATTATCCGGTATGGAAGCGATTTGTTCAATCGAATATTCAGGAGGCGGGCAATTATTTGGCTCCCGTCCTCAATTTCTTCTTGAAATAAGTTGACGGGTCCGTCCACCTTGTGGACTGTTCCATTCCTCCTCCCGGCGTTTCCGGAAGAGGCCATGGACATCCCGGCGGGCAATCCCGGAAGACATCTTGAACAGCCGAAGAGTCCCATAGTGAACAGACACAGCGATATATTGCGCCGGTGCTTCCACGCGGCCATCATTGCCGTGGTGCTGCTGTTCGCCACCGCCCTCTACCCACAGGCCCTGCCTTCCGAGCACATACCGGAGGAGGAGCTTAAGAAGGAGCTGGGCTCGGTAAAGAGCAACGGCTTTCTGGTCATCCCGCATATGTATTACAAGCCGGAGACGCAGTTGGCGGGAGGGCTCGTGTTTATAACCTATTTCCGTCCCGATGCGGATGAAGAAAAGGATGGAGAGAAGAAAAAACTGCCGTTGGACATCCGTCCCTCGACCGTGGCAACCACGCTCACCTACACGCAGAGAAACCAGTTCATCTGGGAGCTCTTCCCGGAGCTGTACATGGCCAACGAAAAGTACCATGTGGTGGGCTTGATGGAGGCCATGAGATATCCCAATAAATTTTGGGGAATCGGCAACGACACGCCGGACGATTTCGAGGAGGACTACACCTCCGATATCTTCAGGGCGCGAGTGGATGTGCAGCGTGAGACCCTTCGGAAGGTTTATGTCGGGCTGGTGTTCCAGTATGACTGGTACGAAATGACAAAAACTCAAGAGGGCGGCCTGCTGGACGAGGGCGACATTACCGGGTCCGGCAAGGGGACCTCCTCGGGCCTGGGGCTGTCTTTCAACCATGACACGAGGAACCATCCCTATCTGCCGACCCGCGGGGGCCAGCGACAGGCGACGGTCATAGCATTTCACCGGTTATTCAGCACCACGTACCGATTCATGAAGTATGTCGTCGACCTGAAGCAGTTTTTTCCTCTCTGGAAGACGCACGTGTTTGCCCTCCAGGGCTATTTGAGCGTCATCTCGGGAGAGGCGCCCTTTGAAATGCTCTCCAAGATGGGCGGGAAAAATCTCATGCGGGGGTATTTCGAGGGGCGCTACCGCGACAACAACATGATGATACTGCAGGGGGAATACAGGGTCCCGGTGTTCTGGCGCATCGGCGTGGCGGCCTTTGGGGGCATGGGCCAGGTGGCGGATGAGATGAGCGATATCCAGATTGAGGAATTCAAGTATACGTACGGAGGCGGACTGCGCTTCAACATCAATCCCCAGGAAAAGGTGAATGCCCGTCTCGACGTGGGGCGCAGTCCCGGCTTCACCGCGGTGTATGTCAGCATCGGTGAGGCGTATTAAGGCGGGGCGGGGGGTCACAGTTGAGGACCCGGAACGCGGAATTTTCACACCTGCCGGGAAAAATCCTTGAAAAATAACTAATACTTGGCTATATTGCCAATTAAGAAATAATAGAGGATTCATTAATTTGGAAAAAAAGATACAGGCTCAATACATGGCGCGGGCCGGCATCATCAAGGCCATGGCGCACCCGACACGACTTTTCATAGTCGAGGAGCTTGAAAGGGGAGATAAATGCGTCAACGAGCTCACCGACATGATCGGGTCCGACATGTCCACCGTATCGAAACATCTTTCGGTGCTGAAAAACGCCGGAATCATCGGCGACAGAAAAGCGGGCACGAACATCTATTACCATCTGAAAACTCCGTGCGTCCTGGGCTTTCTTGGATGCGTCGAGGGGGTCATCGAATCCAATGCGGCGCATCAGAGGGAAATCCTGAGGTTTCACCGGTCGAGAAGATAAAATTTTAAACAGTCATTGGTTATTTTGCCAAAAACCCACAATCCGAAAGGAACAAGAAGGGAGTCGCTTTAATGAAAGTAGAATGGAAGATCGAATGGAAGCCGTTGCTCGTAATAGGAGGCTTTTTCCTGGCGCTCTTTTACATGCCGGTGGGAGCAAACCGGTTTGACAATGCGGTATTCGAGGCATTGTACCTCGCGAAGTGGTACGCCCAGGAGCACGTGCTCCTGTGTCTTATTCCCGCCTTTTTCATCGCCGGGGCCATAGGCGTCTTCGTCAAACAGGAATCGGTCATGAAGTACCTTGGGCCCACGGCCAACAAGGCGCTTGCCTATGGCGTTGGTTCAGTCTCGGGGTCGATCCTGGCGGTGTGCTCGTGCACGGTGCTGCCGCTCTTTTCCGGCATCTACCGAATGGGCGCGGGGCTGGGCCCCGCCATCGCCTTTCTTTACTCAGGCCCGGCCATCAACGTGCTCGCGATAATTCTCACGGCCCGCGTCATCGGAATGGATATCGGTATCGCCCGGGCCGCCGGGGCGGTGCTCTTCAGCGTGGTGATCGGCGCAATCATGCACTTCATTTACCGGAAGGAGGAGCTCGAAAAGGTGAACGCGGCCTTCAACCTGCCGAAAGCCGAGACAAAGCGTCCCCTGTGGAAGGACATCATTTATTTCGCCTCCATGGTGGCCATCCTCATCTTCGCCAACTGGGGAAAGTCCGGTGAAACGAGCGGCTTCTGGTATTTCATGTATGCATACAAATGGCATATTACCGCTGTTTCGGCGCTCGTCCTCGCTGTCGTTCTTGTAGTATGGTTTGACCTTAAATTGTGGAAGGTGGCCCTCGCGGCTGTTCCAGCTGTCGTGCTTGGAGTAATTTTCCCCCACGAGCCGATACTTCCCTTCGCGGCGGGCGTGGTGGGACTGACGGTGATTACCAGCACCGACAGTGGCGAGACCGGTGACTGGTTCGCGTCTACCTGGGATTTCGCCAAGCAGATCACGCCGCTGCTCCTGGGCGGGGTGTTGGTGTCGGGATTTCTGCTCGGCAGGCCCGGCCACGAAGGTATCATCCCTTCGCAATGGGTAAGCGCGGCCGTGGGCGGCAACTCACTGTGGGCGAATTTCTTTTCGGCCATCGTAGGGGCCTTCATGTATTTCGCCACCCTCACCGAGGTGCCCATCGTCCAGGGGCTCATCGGGAGCGGCATGGGCAAGGGCCCGGCTCTGGCGCTCCTCCTGGCGGGCCCGGCGCTCTCGCTTCCCAACATGCTGGTGATACGCAGCTATATCGGCACGCGGAAGACCGTTGTGTACTGTTCGCTCGTGGTGGTCATGGCGACGGTAAGCGGAATGATTTTTGGGATGTTTTTTTGAAATGAAACATCTTGTCAACCTAATCCAATTAAAGAGTGGGCACAGGCCGGCAGCAGAATTTTATTCGGAGGTAAAAAATGAAAAACTTTGAAATACTGGGCATTGGATGTCCCAAATGCATTAAGCTCCAGGAGCTTACTGAATCGGCGGCTAAGGATCTCGGGATCGAATACACGGTAAAAAAAGTGAAGGACGTAAAGGAGATCATGAACTACGGGGTCATGATCACGCCGGCGCTCGTGGTGGACGGCGAAGTGAAGGTCGCGGGCAGGGTGCCGTCGGTTGAAGAGATCAAGAAAATGATTTCACAATAACAATATGTAAGGAGATATAAAAATGGCTGAATGCTGCGGCGGTGGGGTAAAAATGATATACGCGTGCTCGGGCGCGGCGGACGTGGGGGAAATCGCCGACTGCGTGGCGCGGAAACTCCGTGGCGAGAATTTCGTAAAGATGAGCTGTCTCGCGGCGATCGGGGCAAATCTCTCGGGATACGTGGAGACGGCAAAAGGCGCCGATACCGTCATTACGATCGACGGATGCGCCACGGCGTGCGCCAGGAAAAACTTCGAGCGCATCGGCGTAACGCCCGTATCGTACGTACTCACGGAAATGGGGCTGGAGAAGGGGAGCGCTCCGGTCGTTCAGGAGACCATGGACCGTCTGAGGCTGGCGGTAAAGAACGGGGCCGTTTCGGCGGGAAAGTCTTCGTCCGGAGGCTGTGGGTGCGGTGGAAGCTGTTGATGCCGGTTAAGGAAACAATTGTTAAAATCACGCCGAATGACCTGATGCGGATGAAGGCCGCGGTTATGGACTTCGACCGCGACACGGCGCTTTATTTCGTGAGGGGTCTGCTCGGCCGTGCGGAAGCCGCGGCCAAGAGTGGACTTGAAAGCCATCTGGATAAATAATCAAAAGGATATCATCTATGAAAAAACTGTTGAAAGTATTTCTGCCCGCGGTCGTGGCGTTGGCGGTCGTGCTCGCGGTTCCCCATCTTCGCCACGAAGACGGATCCTGCTGCCGGACTCCTGTCATTGCATTCGGGAGCCTTTTCGGGTGCAGCGATTCGAAGCAGCCGGAAAGTGTAAACACTGCCATGAGGGATGAGAGTGCTCCTGTGACAGGTAACCCATCTGACAGGAAAACCGGCAAAGTGGAGCACAAGGTCACCTTCGTGGAGATCGGCTCGGTCAATTGTATCCCGTGCAAAATGATGCAGCCTATAATGAAGGCCGTCGAGGATGAATTCAGGGGCCAGGTCAAGGTGGTCTTCCACGACGTCTGGACGCCCGAAGGGAGGCCTTACGGAATGAAATACGGGATTCGCGTCATCCCCACGCAGGTATTCCTCGACAAGGACGGGAAGGAGTATTTCCGGCATGAGGGATTCTTCCCGAAGGAGGAATTGATACCTGTGCTTAAGTTGAAAGGGGTTCAATGATGCTCCTTGAGCTCTTTACCTGGTTGTCCGCCGCGCTCGCAAAATCGGCCGGGATCGCGATCTCCGGGGCGTTCCTCTGGGGAGTCCTCTCCATCGTGCTCTCGCCCTGCCACCTGGCGAGCATTCCGCTGATAGTCGGCTTTATCGACGAGCAGGGGCAGATCGGCACGAAGCGGGCGTTTGCCCTGGCGCTCCTTTTTTCGACGGGCATTCTTGTGACCATCGGGATCATCGGCCTCGTCACGGGACTGGCGGGCCGCATGCTGGGCGATATCGGCGGCTGGGGAAACTACTTCGTGGCTGTCATATTCTTCATCGTGGGACTGCACCTGATTGGTGTCATCCCCCTTCCCTTTCTTGAAAGGGGCGCCAACGCGGCGGGTTTTGCGCGCAAGGGTCTGCTGGCGGCGCTGCTTCTCGGCCTCATCTTCGGTGTGGCCCTGGGCCCCTGCACCTTCGCCTACATGGCGCCCATGCTGGGAATGGTCTTCAGCGTCGCATCGACACGGCTTTTTTTTGCTGTATCGCTCATTCTCGCCTACGCGGCAGGTCACTGTTCCGTCATAGTGTTCGCCGGGACCTTTGCCGGTGTGGTGCAGCGGTATCTGGACTGGAACGAAAAGTCAGGGGGTGCGGTACTGTTGCGGAAAGTCTGCGGCTTGCTGGTTTTAGCCGCCGCGGTATATCTAATTTATATGCAATAGCAGGGAGGCTGCCATGCCGGAACGTGCGGTTAAAAAGCTTTCTTTCATCGACAGGTTTTTAACTCTCTGGATCTTTCTCGCCATGGCCGTCGGGGTGGGCCTGGGATCTTTCGTCCCATCGACGGCGGCTTTCTGGAATTCATTCCAGAGCGGCACCACGAACATCCCAATCGCGATCGGCCTTATCCTCATGATGTACCCGCCGCTCGCGAAGGTGAAATACGAGGAACTGGGCGATGTGTTTAAAAACTGGAAGGTGCTCGGCCTTTCCCTTGTCCAGAACTGGCTGATCGGGCCGATACTGATGTTTTTCCTTGCCGTCACCTTCCTGAGCGGTTACCCCGAGTACATGGTGGGCCTTATCATAATCGGGCTGGCGCGTTGCATCGCCATGGTGATTGTGTGGAACGACCTCGCGAAGGGCGACACGGAATACGCCGCCGGACTTGTTGCGTTCAACAGCATTTTTCAGGTTCTGTTCTTCAGCGTATACGCGTGGTTCTTCATCTCGGTGCTGCCGCCCCTCTTCGGCCTCAAGGGATCAGCCGTGGACATCACTATCGGCCAGATCGCCGAAAGCGTGTTCATCTACCTGGGCATACCGTTTATTGCGGGCATCATAACCCGGTTTGCCCTCATCAAGCTGAAAAACAAGGAATGGTATCAGGCGAAGTTCATCCCGAAGATCAGCCCGATTACGCTCATCGCGCTCCTGTTTACAATCCTGGTCATGTTCAGCCTCAAGGGCGAATACATCGTGAAAATACCGATGGACGTCGTGCGCATCGCGATACCGCTTCTTATGTACTTCGTCGTCATGTTCCTGGTGAGCTTTTTCATGAGTAGAAAAATCGGCGCAGGGTATCCGGTGGCGACAACGCTGTCGTTCACCGCGGCGAGCAATAATTTCGAGCTGGCGATCGCGGTGGCAGTCGCGGTGTTTGGAATCAATTCCGGTGTCGCCTTCGCTGCGGTCATCGGCCCGCTCATCGAAGTGCCGGTCATGATAGGCCTGGTGAACGTGGCGCTGTATTTCAGACGAAAATATTTCTACTAATCAGAGGATGACTTGAGCGTCGTGAAAATCGAAATCATAGGCCCCGGGTGCCGTTTCTGTAAAAAGCTTTATAATCTTGCACGCGAGGTCGTGGCCGAGAAAGGCATCGACGCCGAGGTGGCGCACCTCACCGAGTTGAAACAGGTCATCTGGTATGTTCCTTTCACCCCGGTCCTCAGGATAAACGGCGAGGTGATGCACCGCGGGAAGTTCCTGCCTTCGAAGGAAAAACTCGCGGCACTTATAACAGGCAAGCTTACATAAAGGCGCCCGCGGCGCTCCCTGAGCCTATGGATTTAAAAAACGCGACAGACTCTGGTTCCGGCTCTTCTTTAGGGAGGGGGCTGTGAAAACATCAGATAATTCAGGTGACGGCGATAAGGCCGGCACCGCCCCTGAAAAGATTTTTCGCGGGGTACTGGATGCCTGTGCCGATTGTGATACCTGCCGTTTCCTGATGGAGGAAAGCTGCCTGTTTTTTCCTGAGCTGTACCGGCTGTACGACAAGGGAAAAGAGGGTGGCGATAGGGTGACTGATGAAGAACTCGTAAAAATGGCCGCACTCTGCACTCTCTGCGGATTGTGTCCCTGTCCCAATATCCGCGCCGATATAATACGGGGTAAAACCGAGCTTGTCCGGCGCAAAGGGTTGCCCCTGGTAAATCGCCTGCTTGCCGACGTTCAGAGGTTCGGCAGGCTGTGCGGCAGATTTCCGGGTCTTGTCAACGCTCTTCTGTGTACTGCCCCCATCAACCGGATGGTAAAAAAAATTGCTGGTGTCCACCCCGATCGCCGGCTCCCCCTACTTCCATCTGAGGATTTTTTTTCCTGGGCAAAAAGGCAAGGCCTTCACAAAGCGAAGGGCCGGGCTCCCGGGGCCGCCTATTTTGCAGGGTGTACCGCGGGCTATCTATTTCCCCAGGTGGCCCGGGCGGCTGTGGCGGTGCTTCAGTACAATGGGATTTCGGTCTATGTCCCGCAGCAGCAGTGCTGCGGCATGCCCACACTGCTGGAGGGAGACAAGCATACAACACTCCAGCGTTTGGGTTCCAATATGGATCTTTTGCTCAATATCGCCGGATCAGGATTTGATCTCATCAGCTCCTGTCCCACCTGCTGTTATCTAATGAAGGTTCTCCTTAGAGAGGGCGTTTATTATTCCGAAGATTACCAGAGGCAGGTGGGAGCCGGACCTGATGAAATAAAGGTACCGAAAAAAAGCACCGGGGAAGACGGGTATGTTTATCTTAAGAAGTCCATGTATGAAAAGATTTTGAAAGATGACGGCTACTTTTCCGGATTCGATCCGCTGAAGCGTATAGCCCTGGCTGACACCGTTTTCAATATGGGAGATTATTTGGACCGTCTGCTGAATACCGGCGGGTTAAACAGTTCGTTTGGTCCCGTTCCCGGAAACATGGTCAATTTTACCTCGTGCCACCAGCGCGAGCAGGGCTCGTGGAATTCTTACATGAATGTGTTGGCCCTTATACCGGATTTAACCATCAGGGAGGTGGGTAATTCCATGGACTGCTGCGGCATGGGAGGAAGCCTCGGCTTAAAAAAAGATTTCCATGACGCGTCTGTCGGACTCGGGGAGCCGTTATTGCGTAAGATCAAGGCGGCCGAACCCGAGGCAATCGTCACCGACTGTCTGAGCTGCCGGCTACAATTCACGCAGTTGCTCCCTTATCCGGTCTATCATCCGCTGGAACTCATCGAACAGTCGTATGCCGCGGCTAAGGATTGAGGGGGGCACCGATGGCCGAAGTTGACAGGAATTCCCTGGCGCAGGTCAAAAAAACAAAAGACTTTATTATCGTGAACAATGAGCTACAATCTCTAAAGGGTTAAAGACAATGATTCGTGCAGATAAAATCAAAATACTCTTCCTCTGCACCGGCAACTCCTGCCGGAGCCAGATGGCCGAGGGTTGGACGCGGAAGCTCAAGGGAGACCTCATCGAGGCCCGCTCGGCGGGCATCGAGCCGAAGGCGCTGGACCCGCGCGCGGTGGCGGCAATGCGGGAGGCTCGGCGTGGACATATCCGGACATCGTTCGAAGCACGTGGACGAGCTCATGGGCCAGGATTTCGATTACGTGGTGACCGTGTGCGGGAACGCGAAGGAATCATGCCCGGTCTTTCCAGGGAAAACGAAGGTGGTGCACCGGGGCTTCGAGGATCCGCCGAAACTCGCCCTTGGGGCCCGGACCGAGGAGGAGGCGATGGCGCATTACCGCCGCGTGAGGGATGAAATCCGGCTTTTTGTGGAAAGCCTTCCTGACGCGCTCCGGCAGGGGGAAGGGTTCATCGTTTCAAGCGATTCACTCCTTTAAGGCCCCAGGGAACTGGCCGGGATGGAAAGGCCCTCTCGCCGGCCGGGCGGGCCGTTCATCCGTTTCAGAAAATAAATTGCAATTTACCCGTCATGGTATAGGCTTATGCATTCTGCCGGCCCCTGGCGCAATGCCGGCCGCCTGTATGCCATGAAAGACACGAAAATACTGATCGTTGAAGACGAGCGGCTCACGTCCCGCGCCGTGCAGGGCTTTTTACAAAGCCGGGGCTATGCCGTGGTGGGCATGGCCACGTCGGGCGAGGAGGCGATAGCCAAAGCGGGCGATCTGCACCCCGACCTGGTCCTCATGGACATATCCCTGGAAGGCCCGATGGACGGCGTGGTCGCCGCCGGCGAGATACGCGACCGCTACAGCATTCCCATCGTATATCTCACCGCGAACATGGATGAGCGCACCTGGGAGAGGGCCATGGATTCCGAACCCTATGGCCACGTCCTCAAGCCCATTGACGTGAACACCCTTTATTCCGCGATAGAGATGGCGCTCTACCGGCATGCCCTGGACCGGAGGCTCAAAAAGAGCGAGGATCGTTATCGGCGCATCACCGACAACATGCAGGACATGGTGAGCCTGGTGGACCCGGACGGCATGATCCTCTACGTGAGCCCGACGCACACTACTGTCCTTGGATACCAGCCCGAAGAGCTCCTGGGAGCCACGATATTCGAGTTCCTGCATCCCGAGGACCTGGAAGTGGCCCAGTCCGTTTTCCGCTCAGAATTGTCGTCGCTGGCGAAAACGCGCGTCGAGTTCCGCGCCAGGCATGCGAAGGGGCACTATCTCTGGCTGGAGGCTCTCGGCAACCTCATGTTCGACGAACAGAACCAGGTAATCGCCGTGGTGCTGGGATGCCGCGACATCACCGAGCGGAAGAACACGGAAGAAGAGCTGCGCGGAAGCGAGGAGCGTTACCGCACGCTCGTGGAGAACATTTCCGACGTCATTTACACGCTCGACACGCAGGGCAAAATACTCTACATAAGCCCCGCCGTCGAGAGGCTGAGCAAGTATAAAGCGGAAGACCTGCTGAACCATTCATTCACGGATTTCATTCACCCCGACGACCTTCCCGGACTTCTGGAGAGCTACGAGCGGACGATTCAAGGCAGGTACGAATCCTCGGAGTTCCGCATATTCGACAACGACGGATCGGTGCGCTACGTGCGCACGTCGAGCAGGCTCATCAAGAAGGGTGAAGAGGTCCTTGGTCTCACGGCCGTCATGAGCGACATCACGGAGAGCAAGCTTGCCGAAGAGGCCCTCCGGGTCAGCGAGGAGCGCTACCGCATGGTGGTGGAGAGCCAGACCGAGCTCATCTGCCGCTTCAGGAAGGACTATTCGCTCACCTTCGTGAACCATGCCTTTTGCCGGTACTTCCAGCGGGAAAAGGACACGCTCATCGGGAGCAGTTTCATCCCCTTTATCCAGAAGGAAGACGCCGATGTCGTGCTTTCCCATCTCTCTTCGATCGGCAAGGACAACACGGTGGCTGCCGTCGAGGCCAGGGTCGCGGTCCCGGGCGGGGAGACGCGATGGGTGAACTGGACAACGCAGGCGATCCTGAATGAACCCGAGGGGGTCATCGAGATGCAGTCCGTCGGGAGGGATATCACCGACAGCAAAATGCTCGAGAGCAAGCTGAAGTACATGAGCATGCATGACTCGCTGACAGGGCTTTACAACCGCGCGTATTTTGACGAGGAGATGAAACGGCTCGAAAGCAGCAGGAGCATGCCGGTGGGCGTGGTTGTGGGAGACATCAACGGTCTCAAGATCGTGAACGACACGCTGGGCCATCAGCGCGGCGATGAGCTCATACGGGTGGCCGGGGACATCCTGCGGGGCTGTTTCAGGGAAAGCGACATGGTGGCGCGCATCGGGGGCGACGAGTTCGCCGTGTTGCTGCCCAACGCGACCGGCGAGGTGACGGCCCGTTCGTGCGAGCGGATAGGGCGGTCCCTCAAGGCGTTCAACCAGGCGCATGGGAAACTCCCGATCTCCCTGGCGGTGGGATACGCCGTGCGGACCGGCTTCAACCAGAAGCTCGAAGCGGTGTTCACCAGCGCCGATGACCGGATGTACGCGGAGAAGGAACGCATGTCCGACATGACGCACCAGATGGTTCTTGACGCCCTGATGAAGGAGATACACGAGATAAACGACTACTACGCGGCCCACATGGCCAGGGTCAAGACGCTTGCCGTCGCGATAGGATCGGCCTGCGGCTTGCTGGGGGAGCAGCTCAGCGTCCTGCGCATGGCCGCCGAGTACCACGACATAGGCATGATCGGCCTGGACCATACGCTGTTGAGCAAGAAGAGCGAGCTCACTCCCGGTGAGTACATAGAGCTTAAAAAGCACGTGGAGATCGGCTCACGGATCGCCATGGGACATCCTTCGCTGCGCGATTCGGCGGACATAATCCTGAAGCACCATGAGTGGTGGAACGGGGGCGGGTATCCCCTGGGGCTGAAGGGGGATAAAATTCCCGTGGAGTCCCGGATTATCGCCGTGGCCGAGGTCTATGATTACATGACCAACGACTGGCACTACCGCAAGGCCCTTTCGAAACGCGATTCCCTGAAAGAGATCAAGCGCGCGGCGGGCATGCAGTTCGATCCGCACCTGGTGGAGGTTCTTCAGGCCATGGCCATATAGGTCGCGCCCTCCCGCCGCGGCCCGAATTTGTATTGCAAAAAAAGGCGTACCTTTTCCCTATTAACTTTTGATTTTCGGACACTTGCCCGGGTCATGGAGAGGGCGGGGTTGGAGTTACAGGAAGGAGCGGTTGATGAAGGACTTGATTATCATCGGCGCGGGACCCGCCGGATTGACCGCCGGCATTTACGGCATGAGGGCGGGGATTGACCTGGCGGTGCTGGAGAAGCTCTCGCCGGGAGGCCAGGTGATGACCACCTACGAGGTCGAAAATTACCCCGGCTTCGTTGACCCCGTTCCCGGCTGGGAGCTGATGAGCAACATGGAAAACCAGGCGCGCAGGCTCGGCGCGGAGATCATGAGCGCGGAGGTGGCGTCTCTCTCGAGCAAGGACGCGGAAAACGCGTTCGAGGTGGCGCTCGCCGACGGCCGGTCCCTTCGCTCGCGTGCGGTGATCATCGCCACGGGGGCGTCTCTCATGAAGCTGAATGTGCCCGGAGAAGCGGACTTTACCGGCAGGGGCGTTTCGTACTGCGCGACCTGTGACGCTGCGTTCTTCAAGGACAAGGTCACCGCCGTGGTAGGGGGCGGCGACACGGCCCTCGAGGAGGCCCAGTTTTTGACCCGCTTTGCCGGCAAGGTCTACCTGATTCACCGGCGTGACCGCTTCAGGGGCCTGAAACTGCTTCAAGACCGCGTCCTGACCAATCCCAGGATAGAGCCGGTGTACGACTCGGTCGTCACCTCGATCAACGGGAACGGCCAGGTCCGGTCGGTGAGCGTTGCCAACAAAAAGACAGGGAGCGCGAGGGACATTCCGGTGGACGGCGTCTTCATCTTCGTCGGCTACAGGCCCAACACCGGCTTCCTGCCCCCGTCCGTGCTCAACGAGTTCGGCGAAGTGAAGGTGGATATGCGCATGAGAAGCTCGATCCGCGGCCTCTTCGCCGCGGGGGACCTCAGGAACGGCTCGATCAGGCAGATCGTCGCGGCCGCCGCGGACGGCGCCACGGCGGCGCTTTCGGCATACGAATACCTCGAGGAGCTGCAGCGGGGGGCGCGCTGATGGTACTCGCGCTCATCGTCGTCTTCAGCTGCGTCGGGAGCGCCGGCGCGGTCGTTCTCTCGGGGATCTTTCTTCTCTTTCCCGAAAAGATCAGGGAGCGCATCATTCCCGGGCTTGTCAGCTATGCGACGGGGACCCTTCTGGGCGCCTCCTTCCTCGCGCTTGTCCCGGAGGCCCTTGAATCCGCGCCGGCCGGCCGCGTCCTGCCGGTACTGCTCGTCGGGATAGTGCTGTTCTTTACGCTGGAGAAGTTCCTGCTCTGGCGGCACTGCCATGAAGACCACTGCGACGCGCACCGGGCGGCCGGGTCACTCATCCTCATCGGTGATGCCTTTCATAATTTCGTTGACGGGGTCATCATCACCGCTTCCTTCGTCAACTCGGTGGAGCTCGGGATCGTCACGTCGCTCGCGGTCGTCTCTCACGAGATTCCGCAGGAGGCAGGGGATTTCGGGATACTGCTGGCGGCCGGGTATTCCCGCGGGAAGGCCTTTCTCTACAATCTGCTCTCCGGCATGACCACACTTCTCGGCTCGATAATGGCCTATTTCCTGCTTGGTTATGTGAGGATGGCCGTGCCGTACATCATGGCGCTCTCAGCCTCGAGTTTCCTGTACATCGCCATGGTCGATCTCTTCCCTGGACTGCACCGGCATACCAGCCTCTCGAGCGGCCTGCGGCAGCTCGCGCTCATGCTGGCGGGGATCGGCACCATCGTGCTTGTGCACCACGCGCACTGAAGGCGGGCGAATAGCCGAAAGGCAGCCGCCGCCGCAGGCCCCGCTTCAAAACCGTATGCCGAGGAGTCGGTGGTACACCTCCCCGTTCATGTTTACCCTTTTATAGACGAACTTGAGCAGCGTGAACTTGGAGAAGTTCGTGTCGCTCTCGGTCTCCCATTCCCACAGGAGGCCCCAGAGGCTCCCCGCGGACCTGTACCCGCGCTCGGCCCGCTGGACGGTGTAATACGGGATGCCAAGAAGCAGCATCTGGCGGTCTTTGCTTTCCCGGGGACGGTAGTTACGGTACCACAGCGCTCCCAGGCCGAGCACCTGGAGAGCTCCCTGGTCTTCCCCGTCCCTCACGTAGGAGAGCAGCAGGGGGACCAGCGCCGACCAGCGGGCCGCTTCGTTTTTATAATACCAGAGCGGCGTGAGGTTGCTGACGAAGCGCTCACCGGTCCTGCTCTGCTGGTAGAGTATGGTCGCCAGGCTGAACGAATAATCGCTGCCGGCCCGCGCGCGGGAGTAGTCGAGCAGCGCGCCGTACAAGAGACGAAACTGCTTCAGTTCGGGCGAAATTTCGTAATGCACCGTGCCGAGCAGGAAGGCCCGCGACTCACGCGATTCAGCCCGGTACAGCTCGTGGTCGTACAGGTAGAGGAAATTCTCCCGGTTATATTCCGGGGAGCGATGGAGATAGAGCCCCAGCAGGAAGCGGATGCTCTCTCCGGGCGCCGCCCATGAGAAATAGAACGGCAATACCCATAGCCGCTCCTCGCGCCGTTCCGCGTCCTTCATGCGGTCGAAGAATCCCAGCAGGTTGACATGCCGGCGCTGGCCTGTATCATGGAAGTATGTCAGCGGGACGAGGGGGAACCAGGACGTGGACTCCGCCACGCCATCGGCGCCGTGAACGCTCACGTATCGATAGTGGAGCGGGGAACAGTGCGTCCGCTCGACATCCCCGCCGCTTCCGCGGTTTTGGTAATAGTACACGGGGAAAAGCCACGAGGTGCGGACGACGGCGCGGGGCGACGTTTCGCCCCCGGCGGGTGGCGTGCCATGGCGCAGCGAGGTGTGGTACAGGCCGTAGAGCGCGGTGGTGGACGAGTCGTCGGCCGAGGGTCCCGCGCCGACGCTGTATAGCCCCAGCAGGAGGCGGAAGCGCCGCTCCCCGGCAGTTCGGGAGTACGAATAAACCGGGAAAAGCCATGACCGGTGAGTCCCGCCGATGTTCCTGCCGGCATAGAGCCAGTACAGCAGCGAAAAATCATACTCTTTGCCCTCAAGCCGCCGGTATCGCCAGAGACCGCCCAGCATGCTGTTCTGTTTCTCGCGTGCCGACTCATACCGGTAGTACCCCATCAAAAACAGCGAGGTGGTCCGGTCGGCCTCAAGCGAAGGCCCGGCACTCACCCTGTGGTAATAGAGGAGCGGCAGGCCGACGAGCGTCAGCTCCCGGATATCGGTCCCCTGCGCGGGGGAAAGGAAGGACGTCTCGGTCCGGAAATAGAGCGGGATGACAAAGGAGGTGCGCCGGGAATCGGAAGGCCGGGCTTCCTCCGACAAGCCTGCCTCGGACGGCTGCAAGGACGGCGCCTCGGCCACGCTGGAGCTGGATGAAAAAAAAGCGATGGGGACGATAGGGGAAAAACTCGTTTCCCTAGCGCCACGGCTGTCACGCGCTTCCCGGTGATAGTGAAACAGGCTCAAGGAAACGGAAGAGGAGGCGGCTTCCCCGCCGTGCCTCCGCGTGACGGTACCGTAATAGAACGGGCTGATTGTCCTGCTCGTGTCGATGTCATCCTGCCGCCTCTCCGTGTGCCATATGAGGGGAAAGACGCGCCACCCGCTTTTCCGGGGCGAGGTGTACCAGTTGGCGATGGGCCAGAGCACGGTGCGCTCTCTTAAGTCTTCCTCGTGACGGTATTCGTCCCAGTAAAGGTTCAGGAGGTAACCCCTCCGGAAGGAGAGGCCCTCCCGCTGCATGCCGTAGAAGGGGAAAAATACGAAGTACCTGGTCTCGCCGGATCTGTACGAGAGGTAGGTGAGCACCCAGGTCAGCTTGTCGTCCGAGGCCTTGTCCCAGGTGATCCACGAGAGCGGCAGCAGGCGGAAATGCCTGCGCGAGTCGGCCGCCTCGAAGGCGGTGAGGCCGTAGAGGAGCGTGAACCCCCAGAAATATTCCGAGGATTCGCGGCCCACGGTCTTTTTATCCTGCAGCGTCACCCTGCTGAGCTTTCCCGCGCCCTCGATGCCTTCCATGCTTTCAGAAAACGGTTTTTTGAGAGTGATCCGCGTGGATAGGCTCGCCGCGTCGTAGAGCCATGAAACGTCCGTGTCGACATACCACCGGCTTTCCTTCATCCCGATCCCCACGGTGAACGCCGGCTGCATGCCCGAAACCACGCTCTTCGAAAGCCCGAGTATGTTGACGTGCAGGCTCCGCTGTTTATCCTCGTAGTTGAAATATAGAGGCAGGAAAAGGGTAAACGAGCTCGCCTGGCTGCGGGTGTATAAATAGACGGGCGCCCACAGGTTAATCTCCCGCTCCAGGGAGGGGGCGGAATGGGAGTAGTGCACCAGCCATGACCAGCGCGTATGGCCGTCGGGTGACCACCGGTTATAATGGAACAGCCCGTACGAAAGGCCTCGCTCGTCGCTCCACCCCGCCGGCTTCATGTAGAAAGGAAAATAATACCGGTATCCCGACGGGCCGAACTGGTGGAAAACGAAGGGGATCAGTTCAAAACTGCCGGACTTGCCTTCGGCGCCCGATTCCCAGCTCAGCAGGAGAAGCACCCTCCGCCGGCTCCCCTCCTCGTCCGAGGACGACGCATAGAGGAGCGGGAGCAGGGGGACCCAGAGGGTTTTTTCCGCGACACGGCCTTCCCCTGCCGTTTTCAGGCGGTAGTACCACAGCGGCGTCACCGAGGCATGGGAGCTTTTCGTCGCGGTCCGCACGTACAGGGGGGTGAAAATGTACTGGTATTCATCTTTCTTCGCAAAATAGAAAGGGAAAAACCAGAAGCGGTTCAGGCCGCCGCGGGAATCGCGCTGCCAGTCAAACAGCCACAGAACATTGGTGTGCCTTCCCCGCTCCCGGTCTACCCCCGTGTAATAAAGGGGAACGAGGGGAAACCACAGCCGTGAGCGGATGGGTTCGCCGCTCCATCCCTTCTCCTCGCCGGTGGCGGTGACGGAGCAATAGAGGGGGTTCAGCAGTGCCTTTGTATACAGCGTGTGATAGGAACCGGAGCCTTCCTCGTCCGCGGCATACTCGTAGTCAATGTCCTTCCAGCGGACGAACAGCGGAAGCAGATGGGTGTACGACTCTCCATTGGATGAGCGGTTGTTGAGGAAGAGAGGAGGGAGGATATGGGTGTACCCGTCTGCGCCCGGCTTGTAGAACCACAGCGGTATAAGCCATAACCGGCCCAGGCGTTCCCCGTCGTCATAACGCCGCCAGGAATAATCGATGAGCCAGAAAATGTTCTGGTGCCCTCCTCCGGCGTGCGTGGCGCGGTAGAATAGCGGCACGATGGGAACACACCAGGTCTTCTCGGACCATCCTGGCTTGTGGGAAAAATAGTGCACGGGGCTCAGGGAGACCGTGTCTCCCTGCTCGAGCTCACCGTAATAGAGCAGGATGGGAATGAAGGTCTTCCGCCTGTCGTCGATTTTGCTCTGCAGCCGGTACCAGAAGGGCAGCACCCTGAGGGAGGTGTATTTCGGATAATCCACGGTCTTGTACAGCCAGAGCAGCATGAAGGAGCGGTGGTTTTCCCATTCCTCCTTTTCTATGAAGAAGGCGTTGATGGAATACTTCCGCTCCTTTTCGCTGCCGAAAACCTTGTGCTCGTCTTCGTCCAGGTCCGGCCAGCCCGAAGAAACGGCGGGCGTGGACAGGAAGGTCGCGCCCAGGAGAAAGAGCAGGAGTGAAATGCGCGGTGCCATCTTCATTGCCGGTTGCTTCTGCCTCGTCTGTGACCGATCATCGTGCCTCTCCGGGACAATTTCAAGCAGAAAGCACAGGGGCGCCGAAATATCCCCCTTGACTCGCGCACGGCGGCGTTGCACACTCGGAAAAAACGGGAGGGGGCTGCATGATGGAATCCTACGGGGTCCGCTGTGAGAGGACGGGAAGCGTGGCCGTTCTCACGCTCGACCGGCCCGAGCGCCGCAACGCGATGAACGAAGTGATGTGGGATTCGCTGGAACAGGAGATCCGGGGCCTTGAGGAACGTCCGCCCCGCGCCCTGATCGTCACCGGCGCCGGCCATGAGGCTTTTTGCGCGGGCTTCGACGTGAACCCGGACAATCCGCAGATCAAGCGGCAGATAGAAGCCATCGACAAAAAGGAGCGCGGCGTCTGCGAGGATCTCATCCGGCGGGTCCGCGATACCGTCACCCGGCTGGGGTCCCTGCCCGTTCCCGTCATCGCGGCCGTCAACGGGCTTGCGTACGGCGGAGGGGCCGAGCTCGCCGTCCGCTGTGATATCCGCGTCGCGGACCCCGGCGCTGTCATCTGTTTCTCCGAGGTGAGGCTCGGGCTCATGCCGGACTGGGGCGGGGGCGTGGCGCTTGCCCGGCTCATCGGCCAGTCGCGGGCCGCCGACCTCATACTTACCGCCAGGAAAGTTAAATCCGGCGAGGCGCAGTCGCTCGGCCTCGTCAACCGGGTGAGCGCACCCGGCCGGGCCCGCGAAGAGGCCCTGGAGCTCGCCGGGGCCATCGCGGGCAACGGACCCCGGGCCGTGCGGTACGCCCTTGAGGTCATACGCCGGACGCCCGGGATGCCACTGGCCGAGGCCCTGGACCTTGAAGCGGAGCGGGCCGTTTCCCTGATCCTTTCCGGGGAATGCGTTCACGGAATCGGGGCTTTCCTGGCCAAGCAGGAGCCCCGGTTCCCTGACATTTAGAAATACTTTTTGTAAAAGCGCTCAATGCCCGACCATAACCGCCTTCTCAAGTCCTGGATACGGGGCCCGGAGACGCTCATCCGCTGATAGCTGAAATACCTGTCGGTCAAAAAAAGCCCGCGCGAAAGGGACAGCCGCATCATGGGGACCCTCCCCTCGCCGTATGTCTCCAGGATGTGGCCCTCGAAGAGCGGCCTGTTCAGAGAGAACCGCTCCGACACGGTCGCGTCCTCACCGGCGAAGTGCTTGCCGATGGATTCCAGGAGGCCGGCGGCGAGTTCATCGGGACATGTTTTAAACCGGTGCCCCTCCCGGGAGGCGATATTGGTGACCGTGGCGAGCGGTCGCGGCCTGTCGGGATCGGCGGAGTTCCGCGGTCCGACGGCCATCATGGTGTGGCATTCGAGTATGAGCCGGACGCCGCCCGCGCGGAGCGTTTTTTCCACGGCGCGGTGAAAGGGGTAATAGTACCGCCCGAGTATGTTGGAAATGGCGATCTCGTCGGGGAAGGCACTGTCGGAGTACACAGGCACTCCCGAGGGTGTCTCCCGCTTGATGACGCCGTCGTCGGTGCGCGGCGGCAGCATGAGATAGTGCCTGTCGACATCCACGAACAGACGGGATGTTTCCGTGTCTATGTGGGCCTTCACGAGGTCGCCGAAATTGAAAAGCTCGTTTGCGCAGGCGTCGGCCTCGAAAAACAAGTCGAACTCGGTGAGGGCCCCGGCCCCCGCGAGCTCTTCCGGCACGGCATACCCGCCGTGGGGAATGATGACCAGGATGGGAAGGGTGGGCTTCATGCCAAATTAGTATTGACGAAAAAGGGAATAGTTCGTGTATTCGCTGTGCATCGCCGGCTATAATACATCGGGCGTGGAAAATCACAAAGAACTTTTATCGTAAGCGGGCGGGATCATCGGCCCTCATAAGAATTTATATGTCAACCAATCATCGTTGAGAGAGTGAAACGGCGGCATGGATAAAGGGATGAACGAGCCATACGGCGCTTTGCCCCCGGAGAGGATTTCCGCTCCCCGGGGACGGACAAGGACGGGAGGCGGGGGTGCCGCGCGCCGGCACGCTGAATGCGATGGATAAGGACGGCGCACGCATCAAGAAGAGGGCTGCCCTCAGCTCTATTGCCGCCGCCCTGTTCCTCACCGGGATGAAGCTCGCCGTGGGACTCGCCACGAACAGCCTGGGCATCCTTTCCGAGGCGGCGCACTCGGCGCTGGACCTGGCGGCGGCGCTCATGACGTACTTCGCCGTCAGGATATCGGACAAACCCGCGGATGAGACCCATCACTACGGTCATGGGAAAGTGGAGGGATTCTCCGCTCTACTGGAGGTGGTTCTCCTTCTCATAACGTGCGCGTTTATCATGGTGGAAGCGGTGAAGCGAATAGTCGGAAAACCCGGCGACGTTGAGGTCACCGTTTATTCTTTCGCGGTGATGGCCGTTTCAATCATCGTGGATCTCTCGCGCTCCATGATGCTGTATCGCGTGGCAAAGGCTTACCAGAGCCAGGCCATGGAGGCGAACGCGCTCCATTTTTCGTCCGACATCTGGAGCTCCCTGGTGGTCATATTCGGGCTCGTGGGGTATAAATATCTCAACTTCCCCCTTTCCGACGCGATCGCGGCCATCGCGGTTTCAATCCTGGTGGTGGTCGTATCACTCCGGCTCGCAATGCGTACGGTAAACGTGCTCCTGGACCGGGCGCCGGGCGGCACGCGTCACAAGGTGCTGAGGGCCGTAGGGGCGATACCGGGTGTCAACAAGGTGGAGAATCTTCGGCTCCGCACCTCCGGCGCCACGACCTTTGCCGACATGCGCGTCAGCCTCGACGGTGGGCTTTCATTCGCTGAGGCGCACGACATAGCGACGGGCGTGGAGCGGATGGTGGCCGAGCTCATCCCCGGCGCCGATGTTCTTGTCCACGTGGACCCCGACGGCACGGCCCTCGCGGCGGGCGATGTCAGGGGAACTCTCATCAAGGTCATAAAGGCGCACAGGCACCTTTTCAGCCGCTACCACGACCTGCACGTTCTCCATCACGAAAACCGCTACGTGGTGAGCCTGCATCTCGTCATGAAAGGCGATAAAAGGCTGAGCGAGGTCCACAAGGTGTGCGACCACCTGGAATATGACATTAAACAGTCAATACCCGGCGCGAAGGTGACGATCCATGTCGAACCGCCGGAAACATAGGTCCGGCGGCGTTCAGGGGCATGCCCGCCCAGCGGTTCAGGGCGGCCGGGATAACGCAATCGGATAGGTGCGTGAATGGATGGCCTGTCGCCGCGTTACGGACCTCAACGCGCGGTACCGGCGCTTTCTGTTTTCCAGGAATAATTTCAGAAAAGGAGACCCGTCATGAAAGCCTATAAAACCGACGAAACCGGACTGGCCGTACTGGAGGTCCTCTCGAGGAACGCGAAGGCCACTGCCGGGGAGATCGCGAAACAGCTCAAGGCAAAGGAGAACCAGGTCGCGAAATACATAAAGCAGTTCGAGAAGGACCGGATCATTCTCCACTACAAGGCCCACATCAACTGGGAGCGCATCAGGAATCACGAGGTGAGGGCCCTTATAGAGGTGAAGGTGACGCCCGAGCGGGGCGTGGGCTTCGACGCCGTGGCCGAGTCTATCTACCGATTTCCGGAGGTCTCCTCGGTATACCTGCTCTCGGGGAGCTACGACCTGCTCGTGCAGGTGGAAGGTCCGAGCCTCCAGCAGGTCTCGCTCTTCGTCGCGGAGAAGCTCGCCACGATAAAAAACGTGCAGTCCACCGTCACGCACTTCCTCTTGAAGAAATACAAGGAGGACGGCGACGTCCTCGTGGATCAGCCCGATTCGAAGCGTCTGCCCCTGAGCATTTGAAAAGCGGCGTGAAATCACTGCGCCGGGTGTACGGGCGCTTCCTGAAGCGCTACGGCCGCCAGCGCTGGTGGCCGGGTGAGACGAGCTTCGAAGTCGCGGTGGGGGCCATACTCACCCAGAACGTGTCCTGGACGAACGTGGAGAAGTCCATCCGGCTGCTCAAGGCCGAGGGACTGCTCACCCCGCGCGCCCTTTACGCCCTGTCCCCCGCCGAGATCGCTCCCTTCATCCGCTCCACCGGCTATTTCAACCAGAAGGCGCTCAAGCTGCGGCGCTTCATGGAATGGTTCCGGCGGTACGGTTTCTCGTTCAAAAAACTGGCGCACGTTCCGGTGGAATTGATCAGGGAAGAGCTCCTCGGCGTCAACGGCATAGGCCCCGAGACTGCGGATTCAATTCTCCTCTACGCCCTCGCTATGAAGATTTTCGTCGTGGACGCGTACACCCTGCGGATCTTTACCCGCATGGGGCTCCTCGGCGGGGATGAGGGTTACGAGGAGGTGCAGGGATTATTTCACCGGCGTTTCGCCGGAGGGGCGGCCGAGTACAACGAATTCCACGCCCTCATCGTCCGTCACGGCAAGGAGGTGTGCAGGAAGTCCCCGCGATGCCGGGAGTGCTGCATCGGGGAGTGGTGTGACTATGCCATGTCCGAGAGTATCGACGAGAGCTTGAAAAGTGGTTCGACAAAGCGAACGGCCAGGTAGTACGGCTCCTGCCCCGGCTCAACATTGTATTTAAGCCGCAGCTCCTCGGGCTCATCCGCGACGGCCCCCGAGCGCAGCACCACCCCCCGGGTTAAAAACATTATCTTCTCGGATTTCTTCCCCCTGCCCTGAATGTAAAAGCAGAGCGAAACCGGCGTGTCGGCTTTGGCCGGGGACGGCGCGGTCATGTACACTCCGCCCAGGCTTATGTTGATGATGTGCCCGTAGAGCATCAATCCCGGAGCGTCCCCCGGGGTCTTTCCGGTTTCGTCCGAACACTCCAGCTCCGCCTTGATCTTGGTTATGTAGCGGGTGTGGGCTCTCTTCTCGCTCATGGGCTGTCTCCACCTGGCGTTTTGCTGCCGTTCACGGGGGGAATGCGGCATATTCCAAGAACATTGGTTTTTCGCGCCCCTTCAATACTCTTTATCGGCAGTGTGCCGGGGGCACATGATATCCTGTCGCTCGTTCGAACCAAAACGCGTCGCCATGCCGGGTTTCGAAGGAACCGGTATTCCTTGCCAGGGTACGGTGACTCATTGATGGGGACGCGGTCATGGAGAATCTGAAGCTCTCAAGACGGGGCGGGGGGTCGCCCGTCGTTTCCCTGCCCTCGTAAAACCTCAAAAAGGGGAAAAGGGATTTTCCCCGAATCTGAAGGGCAGTCATTCACCTGAAGGCGCTGTATGATCCGTGATATGCCGACTCCCGCCTATGTCTTCCTTGAGGCGGGATTGGCGGCCTTAGACGTGGTGCATCCTCTTTTTGAAATACTCGATCACGAAAAGGTTGAAGAGTGAAGTGAGGAATCTGGACCTGAGATCGTTCATGGTATTAACCTCCATTGCATGTGGGCCAGTAATGATCCGCCGGCCCGTGGCGTCAATCAATAAATGAGTGAGCGCTCACTCATAATATATCGAGAAATGCTCCAGCCGTCAATAATTTTTTCATGGTTCACCGCACCGGCGGGACTACTCTCTCTGCCACTTGAAAAGGGCCGACCCGGCGACCAGGAAGAAGGCGGACATGGCGGCCATGGCGAGTATCCGGTAGCGGATGTCGGCTATGCCCGCGCCGTCGTTCATAATCCGGCGGGCGGCGTCAATCATGTGGGTGAGGGGGAACACGAGGGAGAGCTTCTGTACCCACGGGCGGGCGCCCTCGAGGGAAAACCATACCTCGGACAGAAACATCATGGGCCAGGATATGACATTGAGCACGCCCCCGGCGAATTCCTCGCTGGCGCTTCGTGCCGCCACGAGGAGCCCCAGCGATATCATGCTGAAGCCGCCCAGGGCGAAAACGAGCAGGAGGGCGACATAGGAGCCCCGGCACTTGAACCCATAGAGCACGACGCTCCCGACGAAGACGATGGCGGTGGTCGCCAGGAGCAGGAACATCCTGGACAGTATCTGGGCGGACAGGAATTCGTGGGGCTTCACCGGGGTCACGCTCAGGCGCTTGAGGACGCCGTTTTTACGGTACCGAACCACCACGTAGCCCACGCCGAAGAGCGCGCTGAACATGATATTCATCCCCAGTATGCCGGGGAAAAGCCATTCCAGGTACGGCACCTCGGATGTTGCCACCGCCTGCCGCCTGAACGCCGCCTCCGGGGCGCCGGCCGCCTGGAGCAGTTTTTCCGCTACGTACCCCTTCGGCGAGGTCCGGCTCACCCAGTATTCGCCGGTATCGGGCCTCACCACCAGGTCGAGGCGGTGGTGTGCGAGCGCGCCGAGCGCGGACTGGTCGGTATCAAATTCCACGAACTCCAAAAACCGGGTGGCCTTGAATTGGCGGTACTGTTCCGGGACCGACGTTCCGGGGGCGGAGGCGCGCAGGACCCCTATCTTATAGAGCGCCTCCTGCTTTCCGCCGAAGAGAAAGCTGAATCCGATTATCACCAGGAAGGGGAACAGGAAGTTCCATCCCAGCGCCGATTTGTCCCGGTAGTATTCCTTGTTTCTCGCCCGGAAGAGAATCCATATCCGCTTCCACATGGCCGCCCTCCTTTTCAGGTCCGAAGCTGGGTCCCGGTCAGTTTTAAGAAAAGATCCTCGAGATTTTGCGCGCGCACCGTCATTCCGGACAGGTCCACGCCGCGATCGATGAGGGCCTGTATGCACCCGTGCAGCGAGTCCGTCTGTATTTCCACGGAGTCTTCAAGCCGGTACCAGCTGCAGGGGATGTCCCGCAGCCTGGCCTCGTCCACCTCCCCCCGGAGTATTATCGAGGCCCCCCGGCAGTGCTCGTCGAGGAGCTCATCCGGGGCGCCCATGGCGATGATCCGCCCGCGGTCCATTATGGCGATCCGCTCGCACAGGGACTGCGCCTCTTCCATGTAATGGGTGGTGAGCACCACCGTTTTGCGCCGGGACTTGATCTGGCCTATTATCTCCCAGACGTGGCGGCGCGCCTGGGGATCAAGTCCCGTGGTCGGCTCGTCCAGGAAAATGAGTTCCGGGTCGTTGGCGAGTGCTATGGCGAGGAGCAGGCGCTGTTTTTGGCCGCCGGAGATTTTCCGGTTGTCCCGCTCCCATATCTCCTCAAGGCGGCACGACTCCATGAGCTCATGGAGCGGCGCCTTCCGGCTGTACA
Source organism: uncultured Spirochaetota bacterium (assembly GCA_963762305.1). Lineage (GTDB taxonomy): Bacteria > Spirochaetota > UBA4802 > UBA4802 > UBA5368 > CAVXKM01. The sequence continues at coordinate 621,206 of CAVXKM010000001.1, forward strand.
GGTCCCGGTAGGTCTCCAGCGTCTCGCGCACCGTCAGAAACTGCGGAAGCTCGGTGTTCTGGAGCTGAATGCCCGCCTCCTCCTTGAAGGAAGCGTCGCGCGGGCGGCCTTTGTAATAGATTTCCCCGGATGTCGGCGCGAGGATCCCCTCGATGACCTCGATGGTTGTTGTCTTCCCCGCGCCGTTGGGCCCGAGCAGGCCGAAGCACATGCCTCTCTCGATGGAAAACCCCACGCCGTCGACCGCCCGGACCTCGGGGAAATCCTTCACCAGGCCATGTACCCGTAGTATCGTTTCCATTCCTTGTGCGAGTATAGTCCGGGCCCGCCCCGCAGTCAAATTTTTCCGTCGCCGCTTGACCCCGTCTCTCCCGCGGCCCAACGCGGGGGGGAGGGGCGTGCTCAGGGAAAGGGGGCGTCCCTGCTCATTGGAGAAAAACCCGGGGCGGCCGCGAACGGCCGAAGATGCGTAGCGGTAAAACCGTTCTCAGCGCACGGTGAGCATCGAGCACAGGGTGCCGCTGTCGTCCGTGGCCGAGCTTTCGTTGTAGAGGTCCAGGCTCCAGCGCCCGTCGATGATATAGGTATACCGGTAGGTCCCGCCGGAGAGCCGTTTTTTAAGCCTCCAGACGCCGTCCGGCCCCTTCTCCATGAGGTCGTTTTCGGGATTCCAGTGGTTGAAATCACCGACCAGGGAAACGAGGCGCGCCCTGGGCCGGTATACGCGGAATTCAACCGTGTTCTTTCCGATGAACCGGTAAGACACCTGTGGACCGTCAGGGGAGAGGACGGGGCTGATGATCGACACGTAGGAGCCCGCGCCGTCGTCCCGCCGTTCCGCGTTCATGGGGTCCCTGGTCCAGATCCCGTCCACCATGAGCTTGTACCGCTGGTCATTGCCGTCTTCGAACGCCGTAACCAGGTAGTACCATACGCCGAAGTTGCCCCTCTCCATGTTGACGGCCCTCCACAGCGTGAAGTCGCCGGCAATCCGGACCTGCCGCGCCTCGCGGTTTTTGTAGCTTATGAGTACGCCGGTTTCAATGGAGGTCTTCCTCTGCCTTGCGTCTATTCGCGCAACTCTCATCTCCCTGGGCGGCGCGGCGTTTTTCAGAAGCCTGAGCCTGTAATAGCTTTCGGTCCGCTCCTGTGGTTCGTTCTGCGGCATGAAGGCGGTCATCGCCAGGGGGAGCAGCGCGATCAGGCTCTTGAGCTTGATGGGCATGGAATGGGCCTCGTTTAGCGGCGCAAAATGGTTTTCAAGGGATATATTCTTTATGTCGATAAAGAAAGTGAAAATATTTATGCAAAAATAGGGATACCCTGTATAATTCGGGCAACGAGCATCGGCCTACCGCTTCCGGAGGTGGAGCGCGGAGGCTGAAAATTTTAATTGCTTTTTATCAAGAGATGGGTTTGTATGATTATGTCGCTTTGAATTGCCCGCGAGCCGCAAAGGCGATATCTTGAGTGCGGGCCGGTCCTGCGGCTTAACCCGCGGGGGGCTGTGGTGCGATGGGGGAAAGCGAAGAACAATACAATCAGGAAGAGCTCGGAGAGATAGACAGGATACTTGACCTCCTCCCGGGTGATGAGAGGCCCGTTCCCAGAGCCGGGGCGGCGCAGAGGGATGCGGTTGCCCCGGAAGCCGGGTTTCCCGCCGACTTCGCCGAAGTGCCACCCGGGGAGCAAATAGAGGACATCACTGATCTTGTGGAATTGGAGGAAGAGGTCGGGGAAGCACGCCCTTCCGCTGAAGAGGCTCCGGAAGAAATGGAGCCCATCGAGGCCCTTGAGCCGGTAGAGGGGCTGGAGGACATCGGGGAGCGGGAAGGCAGGCCGGTATTCGAGGAGGCCCCGGAGGAATTTCCACTCATCGAGGAGAAACTCCCCGAAGGGCCAAGGCCGGAAGAGGCCCTTGCGCCTGCGAAGGCGGGCGAGGTCTCCCCTCTGGACGAGCTCACGGAGCTCACCTCTCAAGAACCTGAATCCGTGGACATCCAGGATATCTCCGGGGAGGCTTACGTCGGCGAACGGAGACCGGTGCGGGAGCCGGCCGAGCAGCCGCCGGAGATGCCCGAGTTCGAGGAACCGCCGCGCGGCGCGGCCCCCAGGCTGAGCATGGAGCCGGTCGAAGACATCGAGGTGCCGGACCTCTCGGACCTCGCGGTCAGTGAGCACGCCGAAATTCCCACCGCCGATATCGACGAGATTCCCGAGATAGGCATGGGCGATATACCCGCCCCGAGCATTCCCGGCGAAAGGACCCCGCCGCCTGCCCTGGATGAGGAGGTCTCGTTTCCGGCCGTGGATGAAGAAATACCGTCGGCGCTGGAGCTTGACCGGATCGAGACGGCGGAAAAGAAACCGGACCGGAAGGCGAGAAAGGCGTCCGCCGTCGAGAGAGAGGAAGCCGCCGGAATCCCAGACATCGAAAAATTCGAGGATATTGTAAAAACCGAGGCTGTCCCATCGGCGGGAATTGATGAGGCAGAGGAGATGGCGGAACCGCCGCGCAGGCGGGAGAAGGCGCCCGTTGATGAAGGAGAGATCGACCTCAGCTCGCGCGAGCTGAAAAAACTCAAGACCGCGTTGCTGCTCTATCCCCCCGCGCTTCGAAGGGCCGTTAAAGAGACCATACTGAACGACGTTCTGCCCCCTCCCGAGGCGCGGCAGCTCATCGACATGATCCTGGGCGGAAAGCCCGAAGACAGCGTTCACCGTTTCCTCGAGAAAAAGCTCAAAAGGCAGATAGATATAACGGAGGAGGTGTCGGAAACCCGCCGCCGTGTGCTGGTGTCGCGCCCCGAGTATACACGGGAGGGGGTAGAACGCCAGAAACACCTCTTTCGAGTGACGCGGGTGGTGGGGGCGGCCGCGCTTTTGGCTTTTCTCCTGACCATCGCCGGTTATCAGTTCGTCTATAAGCCGGTGATGGCGAAGCGCTACATCCGGGACGGTGTGGCGCTCATCCGGCAACCCGGAGACCCGGTAACCGCGAAGGTGAAGGATTACGCGAAGGCCGAGGAGCTTTTCAGGTATGTGGACCGGCACTACGCGAAAAATTACATGCCGGGCTACAATGCCTATGGCCGTGCCTACTTCGACAAGAAGGAATACGAGCTGGCGTTGAGAAAACTCCAGAAGGCGCGGACGCTCGATCCCGCGAACATCGAAACACTCAACAACCTGGGCTATTTCTATTCGAAAATCCCCGAAGACTTCTACACCCGCATGAAGCCGCCGGACGCCAAGGCGACGCGCCTCGAGACGGCCATCCATTTTTACCGGATGGTGCTCAACATGAATCCCGACAACGTGACCGCGCTGTACGGGATAGGAAACGCTTACCTCTACCAGGGGGAACATCTGAAGGCCAGGCAGTATTACGAGGACATCCTGCGCGTTGACGCGGAGTCAGTGGTCGGATATTCGGGACTGCTAAATCTCTACATCGAGCGGGACGCGCTTCCGGAGGTGCTTTCCATCCACGCGCAGGCCGTTGACAGGGACATACTCCCGGAGATGCCCTCGCCGCTGCTGGGAAAGCTCGCCGCCTATTACCTGGGGAAGAAGCGGACCGACACCACCAACATCAGGGTGGATTACGGCATACAGTCCTCGAAATACAAGGACCTGAGCGACAATCCCTACCCGGCGGTGCGGGCCGTTCTTGAGGCGCTGCACAAGCGCGATCAGAATTACCCCCAGCTCTTTGTGCTCCATGCGAAGCTGAGCAAGGAACTTAAAAACCTCAACAGAATGGAATACTACTTAAAGGAAAAGGCGCTCAAGGAAGAACCAAACTACTTCGCGGCGCTGCATCTCCTCGGGGAATACTATTACCTGACGAAGGAGCCGGCCAAGGCCTATGAATATCTCAACAAGGCGATCAGGGCCAGCGCATCGCCTCCGGATTTCACCGGCGAGGACTTTTACTTCGAAACCGAGAGCGTGGGCAGGAGTTTCCACCTCGCGGGGAACATCTTCTATTACTTTTTCGACAGGGTGAAATACCGCTTCGGTGACGAACTTGCCGAGGAGGAGCTTGACAGCAGCGTGGAGCAGCTGGCAAATTACGAGATGGCCCGACAGAAGTACGAGCAGGCCCTCAGGGAGAACTACCGCGACCCGGAGCTCTTTTACAACCTCGGCAGGATCTATTACCTGAAAGGCCAGTACGAGCAGGCCCTTGAACAGTGGCTGGAGCTCTACGAGGACTTCGTGAACCGGCCCGAGCTCATGATCTCCCTGGGGAACGCCTTTTACCACCTGGACAACCTTGAGGCAAGCCGCGGCGAGTTTCTCAAGGTCGTGTCGGTGCTGGAAAGAGAGGCGGAAAAGATGAAAACCGTCGCGCCCAACCGGGACGACCACGTGAAGGTCTTTCAGACGCTCTCGTCGGCCTGCAACAACCTGGGCGCCGTGTACCAGCGGCTGAACAACGAGCCCCGCAGCACCATCAGCTACTGGAAGGCCATCGATTTCGCCAAGCGCATAGAGCGCGAGAATGAATTCGCGCGGGTGAACATGGCGCGCGCGTTCAAGACCAGGCCCGAACCCATCATGCCCATCCTTGACGAGAACATCCCCTTCAGCATCGATATCTACAGCGTCGAGATGCGCTGAAGGGACCACGGGCTTCAGGCCCTTCGTCGTTTACCGGATCGTCGAAAAACCAGAGGCGCGCACGCGGCCTGATTTTCCCGTCAAGGGGCATGTCCGGCGGGTCAAGCCCTCGCGCGGGGGAACACTATTCGATCCTCTTGAGCGCCTGGACCTCTCTCTCCCCCAACCGCTTGAATTCGATCCCCATGCCCGTCCGATGAGCGTCGTTCTCCGTGTCCCTAGTCCAGCGCACCACGCCCGAGAGCGTGAGGGGCTCCTCGCCGGGAATATAGATGCGCAGCTCGACGCTCGATCCCTTCCTGACTGGTTCGGGGGTGGATATGAAGATGCCTCCGCGGCTCAGGTCCGCGGAGGTGCTGAAGGTGAATCCTTCCGGGGAGTGGACTTCGGATTTCAACTTTTTCGGCGTGCGCGGATGTTCTCTTTTGTCCTTCATGTGTGCAGCCGCTTCCCTTGTTCGCTGAATACGCCGTTCAAAATAATTCGCCGGGGCTTCACCCACGGCCCGGCCGGATGCTTCCGGGCAAAATAATGACGCCTCAACCATATACGTATTGACAAATTATACAATCCTTTTTCTTGTATGGAGAGACACTCGAAAGACCGTTACGGGTCGTCCCCCTGAGGATCCTTTGCCGTTTGCTGCGTTCGTCCTCGGTTCCCGGGATGGGAAATGCAGTCCGGAAAAGCAAGGGACGCATCGGCTCGGAGTGAAGCATACTACGCAATATCCGTCGCGCCTGACATGAAAGAAAAGAAACTCCCGGTCGCCTACCTGTATAAAAAGGTTGTGTTCCCCTTCTGCAATCTGACGTTCCATTCGCGATCAAAGAGATACCGCGGCCTGAAGCCGGGCGACCACCTCATCGCGTTTCCGATACATACCCTGTGGGATGTCCTCTTCCATCGAAGGAGAATCGGCACGCTCTCCGAGGTCGTCGAGGCGAAAAGCGAGGGGGAGACAACAACGGTCCAGGTAAAGGGACTGGAGCGCGCGCGCATAAAAAAGCTGCACCGGCTTTTCTGCGCGAGCTACGAGGTGATCGAGCGGCAGGGCGAGATGAGCCAGGACCGGCTTCGCGAGGATCTGCGTAAAAAATCCCAGGAGCTTGTCTTCCTCATCAACATGGAGGAGTCGGACAAGCTCATACACCTGCTGAATTTCCTCGTGAACCCCCATCAGCTCACGGACTTCATCTCCAACTATTTCGTTTTGAAATTTCCCCGGCGCCTGGAAATGTTCAATGAGCTGGATGTCGACAAGCGGGCCAGGGACCTCATCGGCATTCTCGGAGGAATAATCTCGGAGCTCAAGGCTAGGCGCTGAAGGACGGTACAATGAAGAAAAGCGTTCTCGAAAACAACGTGTTTTATACCATCGCGTGGTCAAAGGACTTTTCCTACGAAAAGCATTCCGCCTCCAGGATCCTTCCCGAGCTCGCGGGCATCCTGTGCCTCATGGAGAAGGCGCGGCGCGGCGAACCCGGGTACCTGCTTTTTTACAGCTGCTGGAGCGAGGGGCTGAGAATGGGGCTGAAGAACCTCATGGACCCGGTCATAAGCCCGTCCAAGTGGCTGCAGCAGCAGCTGGAAGGCCGCGGCATGCTCTTCAAATACACCATCGTCGAGTCCAGCCCCCTCGACATGCAGGACGTCATGTACTGGCTCATCCACGAGTACAGCCCGCTCCTGAATTCGCTGGAAGAATTTTCCGATTCCAAGCGCTACAGGGACATTTATGTAAAGGAGCTGCTCATCGGCGACGATCGCGTTACGGAGCGCTTTCCGAAATACGGCCTGTAGGCCGGGCACGCGATGGCGGGTATGCCCGCGCCGACTTGCCCAATCGCCTCCCGGAGTGACCACCCGGTGAAGAACGAAAAGGATGGGGATCCGACCGCCTGCCGGCTGAAAACGCCGGGCGCGGGGCGGCGGAGGATGGACTATGCGGGTTTAGGGGCGAGCACCAGGTCTTCTTTCGTGTAGATGTGCTCCACGGGCTGCTTGAGCGCGATGAATTCAAGGATGTATTTGAGCCTGCATGCCGCGTCCAGCGGGGATGCAGCGCGGTTCTCTGCGCGGGGCGAAACCTGCTGGATGCGCTTCACGTTGATCGTCCGTTTGTCGGGGTCGGATTCGAATATATCGTTCTTGAACAGCACGTACGTGTCGTAGATGCCCCGGATTATGTCCTCGGATGTGATGAGATTGGCGAGATAGAGGTTCGAGTCTGCGTCATGGATGTTTCTCATGAAGAATTTCAGGAGCTTGAGCACTATTTCGGGGTAGAGGTGGCGGTTTATAAGCTCTACGACCTTGGCTTCCAGCTGGCGGTCCGCCATCCTCCTGGCGGGATAAGCCTGGTGCAGGATCTCATGCGCGCCTGTCTGGACCTTGAAAATGACGAACTCGAGGAATCGGTCGACGGAGTCCTTTCGCATGATGTCGGTGTCGCGGAAGGCGTCTTCCAGGAAAGTGGAAGCGACCAGCTCCAGGTTGTTCTCCTTGAGAAGATTTCCTATGTTGATCGCCCTGCTTTCCTCCAGCGCCTGCACCTCCGTTGAAGGCGCGGGCGGGGGAGACTTGTGCTCGAGACCTTTTTCCCCTGCCATTGATCCCCCTTAAAAATGCGTCCTTGCCGCCATGCGGACCGACCGGTAATAGCCTTCCCGGCTGTTGTGCTCGTAGACGTTGGTGATAGCGCCGTACAGTGAATACTGATAAAATCCGAAAGCCGCGACTCCGAAAACGATGGCCCCGAATGTATTATCGTCCTTGTAGCTGTCGTAGGTTAAGTACAACAGGGCGGTGGTGGTGAGAAACGCGAGCGCCCCCTCCACGTATTTTCCCACGTAGAAGTGCCCGAACCCGGGGAGCAGGAGTGAACCACCCACGGCGACTCCCAGGCTTTTTTGGGGCCTGTTCACCTCAGTTTTCATGAGACGCTCCAGTTCCATGAGCCGTTCCGTGTACCGCCCGTCTGGGAAGGACCTTTTGTAGGAAGCGATGGCGGACCGGGTGCCGTTCGCGTCGTACTGGAGCGCCAGGGCATAGCAGATATCGGCCGAGGCCTCCTCCCGGAGGAAGCCGTCGGCGTATATGTAGTTATATTCCTGGTACGTGCGATAGGCGAGGAAGGGCGAGCCCTTCACGAGCCTCATGTAGGCCAGCGAGAGCAGCGCCCGTTCGCCCTCGGGCCGGTCCCGGTAGCGCGTGTGGCAGGAGGACATCACGTTCGCCGCTTCGTAGTAGTTGCCTCCGCGGTAATAGGCCTCGCCCATGAGCAGCATGCTCCGCGGGTAGCCTTGCGATCCGGGGTGGAGGAACTGGTAGCGCATGCATTCGGTTATCGCGCTGTGGTAATCGCCGCCCGCAATGTGCTCCGCCGCCAGAGGGAGTATCGCATCCCCGGCGGCGAGGCACGGGCGGGATGACGCGGCGATGAAGAACGCGAGCAGCGTCGCGAGCAGGATCCCCGATGACTTTCCGCCGCCTGTCATCGGAGGTGCCTGTCGATGTCGAAATAGCGCATGGGGTCATAGGGGGGGATGTGCCTCTCCATGAGGCGCGCGCGGAACATTCCCTCCTGCTCCCTGTTGTAGGCGGCCGCGGCGTTGTAAGCCCCGTAGATGGCGCCGCCGTACGTGAGTGCTGAAAAGAAGGCAAAAGTCATCGCGACGCCCCGCTCGCCGTTCCGGTGGGCGATGACCGTCCCGGTGACGAGGCCCGCCACGGCGAGCAGGCTTATCGCGCCGTCGAGGTACCGGCCGGCCCAGGCCTGGCCGGCGCCCGGGACTACCGCCGAAAGCAGCGCGGCGGTCACGGGCGGACGCCGGGGAATATCCCGCCAGGCCGCCATGTCGGATTTAAGGTCGCGTATCCGCCTGTCGGCGAAGAGGACGTCCTGGGCGCGTTCCGTCTCCGCGAACGCGTTTTCAAAACGGGAGTGGAGAAGGTGTATCTCGACTCTCCGGATGAGGAGCTCGTAGCCGTCAGGTCCTTCGATGTCGCCGTACCCGATTGAGGAGAGCGCCTTTTCGCCCTCTGAACCGAGCCCGAGCTTCAGGTAGGCCTGCGAGAGCAGCAGGAGGGACGGGAAACGCGGCTCATGGGGACCGGGGCCCGCGAGATTGAATATCACCGTTTTGTATTGCCCGCCCAGGAAATACAGGCCGTGGGTGAAGTACACATAGCGGTCCCGGTCCGCCGTTCCGGGGGCATAGTGCAGCAGGCGCCGGGTTTCGGCGATGCAGGCGAAGTAGTCCTGCCGGAGGTACAGTTCCCGGATAAAAGTCTTCTGCCTCTGCGTGAAGGTGTCGGCGCCCGCCGGCGCGAGGCGGCATGTCAGGACAAGGATGAACAGACACTGGAGGAAGTGATGTAGGCGGACATGCATTTGTCGGGACGGACCCTTTCCGGGATTATTTTTCGAAGAGGTGTTCCGGCACCGGGTCATCTCCGGGCGGCGTAAAGGGATTGCACCGGATGATTCGGTTGCACGCGAGAAAAAGCCCCCAGAGGGTGCCGTGCCGCTCCACCGACTTTTTCCCGTACGCGCTGCAGACGGGGCTGAAACGGCAGTTTGGGCCGTCCTGGGGCGATATCGCCACCTGGAAGAAGCGGATGAGGAAATAAGCGGCCCCCTGAGGGCCGTTAAAAACCGGGGTGAGCTTCCGGGGCGGGTGAGCGTGCAGGTCCATGCATTCATCGGCGATCTGCACCTCGGCGTTCCACGGCACGAAAGGCGCCGCGGCGCTCGCGCCGTCGAGCGGCGGGCCCGCCAGGAGGAGTAGGGGAATTATCAGCGGGACGATTTTCATTTCATCGGGTTAGCGGATACTTGTGTCCGTTCGTTCACGGGAATACATATGCCTTCACCGCGCGCGTCGAGCGCGTTTGCTACAGGTAATATTGCTTCTGCTCCTTCACCGTGGACACGGGGAACCGCCCGTAGTTGTGCCCCGGCCATATCTTCGTGCTGTCGGGCAGGGAGAGTATGCGGGTCGTGATGGACTCCATGATCTGCTCCTGGGAGCCGCCCGCCAGGTCCGTGCGGCCGAAGCCCTCGGTGAAGAGCGTGTCCCCGGTGAAGAGGTTGCCGCCCGCGTACAGGCAGATGCTCCCCGGCGAATGTCCCGGCGTGTGGAGGACCTTCATTTTTATTTTCCCTATGGCGATTTCGTCGTTGTCCCGGAGGAGCCGGTAGGGCGGCGGCGAGCCCTTGCCCCCGATCACCCGCGACATGAGCCGGGAGGAGATGTTCCCCAGGCCGTCGGCGTCGGCCTCGTGGATGAGGAGCTGCGCCCCCGTCCTTTTTACCGCGGCATCGTTTCCCGAGGTGTGGTCCCAGTGTCCATGGGTGTTGATGATGCAGGCTACCTCGAGCCGGTGACGCCGCACCAGCTTCAGAATTTCATCCAGGTCGCCGGCGGGGTCTATGAGCGCCGCCTTCCGCGTGGATTCGTCGCCGATGATGTAGCAATAGACTGCCATCATGGTGACTTCGATCTGTTCGATTATCATGGCCCGCACCCGGTCTGAACGGTAGACCATGTAGCACCGGCGCCGGGCCTTTGGCAAGAGAATTTTGACGCATGGCCGGGGATGCGCTGAAGCCTGGCCGTTTCCCGTGCGCACGGATGACGTCCGGGCCGGCGGCCGCTGCTCCCGGTGCGGGAAAACTTTTCAACGGCCTTTCAGAGTCCCAGCTCCCTCAGCTTTGACTCCGCCGGGACGCCGTCCTCGCTCCATCCCCTGTGCGAGTAGTAGTCGCCGAGCAGCCTTTCCATGGGAGGCAGCTGGTTTGAGAGGTCCTCCCCGGTGCGGTTAAGGGTAAGGAAACGCGGCGGCAGGGAGTCGTCTTTCCGGCGGATGCCAAGGCGGGTGTTGTAGAGGCGTTTCAGCGTGAAAATCCGTTCCCCCGTTTTCATGAGATCCTCCACGCCGGTCTCCTTGCCGGTTATGAGCGAAAGCCACCCAGCCACGTCGGTGAGCGTCACCGCCTTTCCCACCTGGGTGAACCGGCATATTACCAGGGCGTCGAACGCGGCGTTCATGTCCTGGAGTTTCGCCGTGAACCCCGCCTTGCCGACCACCTGGTATGCATCCATGGGTTTTTCGATGCCTATTTCCGGCGCGCTCAGGCTGAGCTCGTACGGATGGCTCCAGCTGGCGTTGTGACAGGCGCCGCGGGCGGCGGTGGCGTAGTTCAGCGCCTGGCTGAAAAAGCGCCGCGGGTCGTGGGCCGACGGCTCCAGTCCCTTCACGTGCACCGCGTACTCCTCGGCGTCCCCTCCGAGCGCCCGAGCCATGCGGTACGAGCCCTCTCCCATCAGCGCGCCGATTCCCTCCCTCCGGCCGATCTTTTCGACGAGCGCCACGAGGGCGCTCCCGTTGCCCCAAGTGAGCTCTATTCCTTCTGTGTCTTTCAGCGTGATGACGCCTTTTTCGAAGGCCTCCATGGCGAAGGCGATCGTCGCCCCGGTCGAGATCGTGTCCAGCCCGTACCGGTTGCACAGCTCGTTGGCCTTGCAGATTGCGGCCAGGTCGTCCACCAGGCACTCGCCGCCCAGGGTCCCGATGCTCTCGTACTCAGGCCCTTCGCAGTCGAGGGGCGCGAAGGGCCCTTCGGTTATCCTGATGTGCCGGCCGCAGGCGATCGGGCAGCCGAGGCATGCCCTGCGCCCCGAGAGCACGGTGTCGTGCATCGCCACGCCGGAAATTTTCGCGGCCCCCTGCCAGCGCCCGAGGGTCCAGTTTTTCAGCGGGAAGTTGCCGATCTTCTCGTAGGTGACGATGCCGCCCGAGGTGCCGTAGGTGCGGAAGGCCTCGGTCGCGGACCTGATGTGGTCCATCCGGGACTTCACGCTGGCCTCGAGGGATCCGGCGTCCGCCAGCGGAACCTCACCGCCGCCGAGGACGGCGATCGCCTTGAGGTTCTTGGAACCCATGACCGCCCCCAGGCCCGTGCGCGCCGCCGAGCGGACGACGTGCCCGATATGGGGGATGCTCGCGATGGGCGCGAGCTTCTCGCCGGCGGGACCGATAACGGCCACCGCGGCCCGCGGTGAAGTCTGTTCCTTCACCCAGGCCGCGGACGCGTAGCTGTCCAGGCCCCAGATGGGCCGTGCGTCGCGTATCTCGACCCCTCTGTCGTGGATCCACAGGTAGACCGGCGAGTCCGCGCGGCCCGTGAGGGCCAACCCGTCGTGTCCCGTCTTTTTGAAGTGCACCGCCCATGAACCGCCGACGTTGCTCTCGCCCAGGATCCCGGTGAGAGGGGAACGGGCCATGAGGTGATGGCGGCTGCTCGAGGGCACCCGCGTGCCGGTGAAAGGCCCGGTGAAAGCGACCAGCGTATTGGCCGGCCCGAGGGGGTCCGTCTGCGGACCGGTCCCGTCGTAAAGGAGCCGCGCGCATATCCCGGCGCCGCCGAGGTATTTCTCGAACAGGTCCGCGTCAAGGTCCCGGACCTCAGTGTTCCGGTCCGTCAGGTCTATCCATAGGTATTTGCCGAAATAACCGAACATTGAACTCGCCTTTGCAGGGATTGCCGTCTCCAGCGGCCGCTACCCGCCCGTGGCGGACATCATCACCGTGATCACGTCCGTGTCGCTCACGGCATCGTCAAGGCCTACCAGGCGTCCGTCGCGGGAAAAGAGGAAGCGCGAGAGAATCCGGCGGTCTTCCGCCGGCGGCCCTTTTTCGGCCATGGGCGCGAGGAGAGCTGCTGGCCACCGCCGAACCAGCTGCCGCAAAGGAACCGGTTCCGGGCAGCGGAAAGAAATCTCCGCGCCCGCCGCGGAGATGAACGGTTCAGTGAACACGAATATCATGTCCCGGACATCCCCGCGGAGAGGGCTCCCGCTATGCCCGTTCCTCCTGGAGCTGAAGCACCCTCACCTTCGCGAGGTCGGCTTCATAGAACCGGGCCCCGATCAGGTAGAAGACAGCCCCCAGGAACCCGAACGCCGACATGATCATGATGGACACCTTGAGGGATTCGAACATGTCGGAAAGCACCCCGGTCATCATGATCCCCAACGCGCCGCCGATCGCCATGGTGATGAATATGCGCATTCCCCAGACCACGCTCCGGTAGCCCTGGTGGACGATGTCCTGGTTGATGGATGCGTCGGGGGCTATGTAGAGGGTCACCGAGATCCCCATGACGATGCCGACGAGGGTGAACAGGGCGGTGCTATCGATGTCGGAGAGGAGGCAGAAGACGATGATCATCACCGCCATGAACGCGTTGGAAAAGGCCGCCATGTAGTTGCGCCCGCGGGGGGTCTTCTTGTAGAGCCAGTCGGTGATGATCCCGCCGAGCGGGGAGCCGATCAGCGCCATCAGCATGATCACGCCCGCGACCGTGCTCGCCTGTTTCCCCTCCATGCCCCGGAAGCGGATAAGGAACGAGGTGAGCCACATCATGAGCCCGTAGAAGGCGATATCGTGGCACATCGTGCCCAGTGAGGCGAAGATGAAGGAGGGAATCCTTATGATCTTTCCCATTGTCCCGAAGACGACCTTCCCCAACCCGCCGCTTTCCTGCTCGAGCGGAACCGTTTTGTAGTCCTTGATGAACCAGGCCAGGATGGCCAGTATCAATCCAGGGACCGCGACCGCCCCGAAGGCCCACCGCCATCCCCAGGTGTATCCGACCCTGCCGCCGATGATCACGCCCGTTGCGGCCCCTATGGCCGTGAAGGCGGAAAAGAAGCCGAAGATCTTGGCCCGCTGCTCGCGCGAGAAATAGGCGGACAGGAGCGGGAAGGATCCCGCGGAGTAGCCCGCCTCGCCGACGCCCAGGACGGCCCGGAAGACCAGCAGCTGCCTGAACGAGTTGGTGAACCGCACGGCGAGGGTCGCCACGCTCCAGACCATCGCCATTATCGCGATCGACTTGCGCCGGCTCCACCGGTCAACGGCGAATGACACCGGCAGCGCCAGCACGCCCACCGTGAGCACCACGACGGTCGACAGCGCGCTCACCTGCGTGTCCGTGAGCGCCCAGTCAACCTTGATCATCTCCTGCACGGCCGAAAGCACGAGCCTGTCCGCGTAATCGAACAGGTACAGCAGGCTCAAAATGGAAAAGACGTACCACCGGTAGGCGGTGCCGACCCCTTCCACCTTGAACTCGGGTTCCTTGACAAGGTAGTCCTTGGATCCCGATGGATTCGATGACGCTCCCCCGTCGCGCTTTACCATGGTCGCTTTCCTCCTGTCTGTCGATTTTAGGTTCGACGGAACCGTTCAGTCAATCCGGGGCCCCTCATGCGCGCGAAGGGCTGTTTCGACATATCTACCATCTCCCGCCGTCAGAGGGGATCGGCCTGCGCATCGTTCCTGGAACAGGGACCGGCCGGCGCTTTTCCGGCCTTGGTCACGCGGTGCCCGGAGGAGATGCGGATTCCCCCACGGCGCGCTTCACCGCCTCCGCGACGGCCTCGGCGAGCCCCGCGTCAAAAAGGTTCGGCAGGATTTTCCCCGGATTCGGGTCGGCGTGGAATTCCGCGATCGCCTTCGAGGCCGCCAGAAATATTTCCCTGGAAAATCGCCTCGCGCCTGCCTCGAACACGCCGCGGAAAAGCCCCGGGAAGGCGAGGGCGTTGTTCACCTGGTTGGGGAAGTCGCTCCGCCCCGTGGCCACTATGGCCGCCCCGCCCGCCCCGGCGGCGTCCGGCAGGATCTCGGGATCGGGATTCGCCATGGCGAAAACGATCGCCCGGCCGGCCATTTTCCTGATGTCGCCCGCGTCGAGCAGGCGCGCCGCCGAAACCCCGATAAACACATCGGCCCCCGCCAGGACTTTTTTCAGGTCACCGCTCTCCCCGAGGGGGTTCGTGATTGTAAGCATTTCTTTTTTAACGTCGTTCAGGTCTCCGCGCGCCGACGAGATCGCGCCGCGGGAGTCGCACAGGATGATGTGGTCCGCGCCCGCCGCCCGGAGGAGTTTCGCGACCGCTATCCCCGCGGCGCCCGCGCCGGAGAGGACGATCTTTACGCCGGTGATTTTTTTCCCGACGATTTTCAGTGAGTTTTCAAGCGCCGCGAGCGTGACGATGGCCGTGCCGTGCTGGTCGTCGTGAAAAACGGGGATGGAGAGGCTCCCGCACAGCCTTTCCTCGATCTCGAAACACCGCGGCGCGGAGATGTCCTCCAGGTTGATGCCGCCGAAACTCGGCTCGAGGTTTTGCACGATCGAGACGAACTCGTCAGTGTCCTGGGTGTTGATGCAGATCGGGACCGCGTCGACGCCCCCGAAGCGCTTGAAAATGGCCGCCTTGCCCTCCATCACCGGCATCGCCGCCGTCGCGCCGATGTTGCCCAGTCCCAGTACCGCCGACCCGTCGGTGATGACCGCGACGCATTTTCCGCGCCACGTGTGGGTGAAGCTTTTTAGCGGGTCCTCAATTATTTCCCGGCAGACGGCGGCGACTCCGGGGGTGTAGGCGAGCGACAGGTCGAGAGCGTTTTCTAGCGGGACGCGGAGGCCCGTCGCGATTTTTCCTCCGTGTTTCCGGTGCAGGGCGATCGACTCGCCGTTCAGGTCCCTTTTCATCGTTTGCTGCGGTTTTGCGGGCAGTTGCCCGTATAGCGACCGTTATGAGCGGTTTCGACCCGCCGATTCAGGTATCCCCCGCGCGCCAGGACGCATAAAGGATATGAGCGGCAGGCAGAAATAAGAAGTAAAACGTTCTACATTCCGAGCATTACTTGTGCGGCGCGGCTTTGAATTTGTCAAGAATTAATGAAGCCCAAGAATTCACAGCTTGATTCGGCTGCCTGGGCGCCGAAGAAATTTTTGAGTCGAAGCGCTAAACGACAGGCGGTATCCGGGCCACCCATGCACGCCGCGGCGCCGCGAGGACTGGCGGCCGAACCGCAAGTAGCGAATTCCATGAAGGGTCCCGGAGGCGCCCTTCATGGAACGCCTTTCGGCCGGGCCGCGCGCCGTTCAGCTATTTCCGTGTCCTGGCGACCGACCGCGCCATCCTGTCCAGCTTGAACATGGTCGTGAATTCCATGTTCTTGCTGATCCAGAGCCGCTTCATGATGACCGAGTCTGTAATGGCGCCGCGGTAGGCCAGCCCGTCGACCAGGGTCTTCGGGTCCACGGCGACCATGACGAAATCCGGTTTAGCCAGTTTCTTCTCCTCGAGCTCTGATGTCGCCGTCGTTGATCAACAGGGCAAATTGGCCGCCGGTGGTCTTGACCTGGATGCTGCGCTTCCAGCCCGCGATGTCCTTCCGGGCGCGCTCGGTTTTGTTCATCGACTTGATGATGGATTTGATTTCCCCGAGGGCCTTCCTGTAGGCCTGCGTTTCCGGTGCCGTCGCCTTGGGGATCGCCGGCTCCCTGGGGGATTCCCAGTTGATCTCGGACGACAGCAGGCCTTTCTTGGCCGCCTGGGCCCTGGTCAGCTCGGAGACGGGCACGCAGAAAATGTCGCTGGCCTCTCCGATCCGCTCGTCCCTGAAGACCACCTTGACCCTGGTGCCCTTCCTGATGATCCCGGGTGTCAGGATGCCGGTGGTCGTGTAGAGGTTGACGCTGAGCGCGGTGTCGGCGCCCTCCAGCACCACGCGCCCGCGCCCATAGGGGGCCATTTTGAGGAACAGCGAGTTGGCGAAGTAGGTGATCGGCGGCGTGCTCAGCATCACGCCGGCCTGGCCGACCTCGACGGGCTCCGTCGGGGCGAAGTCGCAGTCCGGGCAGTGCGTCAGGAACGGCGGACACCGCACGAGGCCGCACTTGGTGCACTTGCACCCGAGGATCTTCTTCTTGTCCCGCAGAGCCAGGAAAAATCGGAGAACTCGCCCTTGGTCCTCTGGTAGAAGGTGTACATGGCGTCGTTGCAGACCAGGTATTTCCTGCCGTCGATGGTCACCGTCTGTGACCCGACGTCGCCGATATATTCGGCCGGGATCAGTTTCTCTTTCTTCTTGGCCATGTTCTTCGCTCCTCCCCTCCTTTATTCATGCTCGAGTATGGCCACGGCGGTGTACTGGGCGATCGTGCTGCCCGTGCCGTGCACCAGCGCGGTCTTCTTCCTGCGCTTTATCAGCTCGTTGCGCGCCGACCATGCCGACATGATGTTGCTCGCGCCCACGGCGTGGCCGGAGTAGATGAGCCCGCCGCAGGGGTTCACGATGTAGTTGGCGCCGGCATCAGGCCGTCATCGATCAGGGAGTCGGCGTTGCCGAGGGGCACGAGCCCGAATTCGGCCATGCTGATCTCGAGCTGGTGGACGAAGGCGTCATGCAGCTCGACGATCTCGATGGATTTCTTGGGGTCCTTGATGCCGGCCATGTCGTAGGCCCTGTGCGAGCCCAGGTGATCCGACATGATCCGCGCCATGACCTTCTGGTTCTTGCCGGCATAGGAGTGCTCGTTGGCCTCGCCCAGGCCCGGTGATCCAAACAACGGGCTTGCCGGTGTTTTTCGATATGGCCTTGGCCGTTTCCTCCTCCGCCAGTATCAGCGCCGCGGCGCCTTCGGTGTACACGCAGATCTCCAGCTCCTTGAAGGGATACACCACCAGCCTGGAGTTCATCACCTCCTCCGGCGTCACCTGGTCATGCTGTCTCTGCGCGTACTTGTTGGTCTTCACGTACTGGCTCAGCAGCGACGATATCTTGGCCGTTACCCCGGGTTTGAGGTCCCCGGGGTGCTCATCCATGTATGCGAGCACCACCTCGGCGTAGCTGTCGGAAGCCGTCCAGCCCAGCTTCTGCTCAAAGAAGCTGTCGGCCGACCAGCCGATGGACTTGATGACCTCGGGCGTGGCCGACATGGAGAGGAAATCGAAGCAGTCCGTGGCTTTCTCGACGCCGAGCACCAGGGCCGTCTTGAACCTGCCGGCCGCCACGTAGGCGTGCGCCGCCGATATGGTGTAGGCGCCGGTCGCCCCTCCCGTGGAGACGCGGATGCCGAACTTGTTCTGCATGCCTATCAGCCCGTGCAGAGCGTGTTCCGGGATGCGGTCCTTTCGAATATGTCGTTGTATATGCCGTAGAACACCGCGTCCACGTCCTTGATGGAGATGCCCGCGTCCTTGACCACCTCCCGTGTTGCCATTTGCGCCAGTTCATGGTACGTCTTTTCATACCATTTGGCCTTGAAGGGCGTAACCGCCGCGCCCACGATGCCGACCCGTTTTGCCATGCCGTCCACCCCCTTGCCGGTAATTCTATATGTATTGATTCACCCGGACCCGACTATTAAGAGCAATATGAAATCTTGTACTTTTTGCAGCGCCGCTGGATCCGTGGAATTGTAGTTAATGCAGCACGGATCAGGCCTTTTGTCAATGTATTCACCGGCGCCGCCCCTCAGAACCAGTAAAGCGACACGTAGAGGGCGGCCATGTCCGTGCGGGAAAACGGCCCGCTCGAGTACCGGTGGTAAGAATACTCCGCGTGGAGGCCGAGCTTCATGTTCCCGCTCAGCGTGAAGAAGTAGCCGCCGCCGGCGGTCACGCCCATTCCCGCGTAAAAATCCGCCGTCGAGTCCAGGAAATCGTAATCCCAGTCGCCCAGGTACGTAAGCCCCGTCCCCAGCTTGACGAAGGCGCCGCCCTCTCCCGGGAAGAACATGAGGGCCGCGAAAAAGTCATCGATGCTCAGCACCTCCGTCGTTTCCGACCCCTCGCGCTCGTACCGCGCGAAGTGCGAGAACGAGATGTAATCGAAGCCGAGTGTAACTTTTTCGTGTAGAAAAGCGCCCGCGCCGAAGTTGAGGATCAGCGGGAGGGCGATGGTGTCCCCGTCTTCATGCAATAGCTCGCCCTCTCCGCGCGCGGCGCCGCTTCCCGTGCCGAATCCTATATACCACGAGGAACCGTCCAACGGGCCCGCCGCCAGCGGCGCCGAACCGGCCGTCAATAGGATTGTCAATATAAGCACGTATACCCTTTTCATTTCATTGCCTCCTCTTTCTGCCGCACGAATCTCCTGTCCCCGTCTCGGCCAAGTACGACGGAAACACCGGAACACGCGCGGGTCATTTCTTGAGCATTATCCTCGCGTCGGCGATCACGGCGCGCCTGCTGCCGCAGAAGACCGGGTTCAGGTCGATCGACTCGACGGAGTCCGCCATGTCGATAAGCGCTCTCGAAAACGCGGAGAGGAGCCTCGACGCGGAAGCCGTGCTCACGGCCGCTCCTCCCCTGTATCCCCGGAGCAGGGCGCTTCCCTTCAGGGAGTGGAGGGCCTCCATTGCCGCCTTCTCGGAAAGGGGCGCCATGCGCACGGCCACGTCGCGGTAGATCTCCACCGAGGTCCCCCCTATCCCCGCCAGGACCACGGGGCCGAACTGCGGGTCGTGCTTCGCGCCGACGAAGAGCTCCAGGCCGCTCGCCGTCTCGTCGACCAGCACGCCGGCGAAACCTTTTATCGCGGAAAGCCGTCCGTAGGCGCGTCTCATGCCGTCGTCGTCGCGGATGCCCGTCACGACGCCGCCCTCCTCCGACTTGTGCACCACGTCGGGGGACACGATTTTCGCCACCACGGGATAGCCTATGCGCCGCGCGGCGGCCAGCGCCTCCTCAACGGTGCGCGCCCACCGGGAGCGTGTCACCGGCAGCATGTAGGCCTTGAGCACCTCCCGCGCCAGGGGCTCGATGACCCAGCCGGCGGAACGCGACTCTTCGAGTATCTTCCTGACACTCTTTTTCATGGGTGACTCCTCGAGAGGACCCGGGCCATGTGGACCGCTCCCTCCACCGAATGGGCGACCGGGATGCCGTTTGACTCGAATCCCTCTTTGAAAATCCCGTATTTCTCGACATGGGGCATGTAGGTGATGACGGGTTTTTTGTGCTGCCGGGCGACGGCGGCTATCCGCGGCCCTACGTCGGAGCTGATGCCGGGTAGGTAGGGCAGCAGCAGGAGAATGGCCGCGTCCACGTAATCCCTGCCCATGAAGAAGTCCATGGAGCGTATGAAGTCGGCGTCCACGGCGCTCCCGGTCAGGTCCACGGGGTTCGACAGCGAGGCGATCTCCATGATGTTCTTGGACAGGCGCGACTTGAGTTCACGCCGGTCATCGGCGGGAACCTCGACGAGGGTGAGCCCCGCCTCGTGGCACCCGTCCGAGGCCATGGCGCCGTGGCCGCCGCTGGCCGTGATGACACACACGTTCGAGATGCGCCGACCCGCGAAGCAGCTGAGCGCCTCGCAGTAGGACACGAACTCTGACTCGTTTTTCGCCTCGAACGCGCCGCTTGCCTTCACGATCTCGGAGAACACGAAGTAATCGCCCGCCATGGAGGCCGTGTGCGAGCTCACCGCCCTGTTCCCGCCCGGGGTCTTTCCGGCCTTCAGCACCACCACGGGCTTATCCGACGAGTTCACCTCCTCGATGAAATCCCTTCCCCTTCCCGGGCTGAAGCCCTCGACGTATACCCCGATGACCGAGGTCTTCCTGTCCTTCTTTAAAAAGCGCAGGGCCTCCACCTCGTCGATCACCGCCTTGTTCCCTATGCTCACCGCGCGGGAAATCCCGACCCCTTCCTGGGTCAGCTTGATGATCTGGTCGATCAGGATGCCCCCGCTCTGGCTCACCAGCGACACCGTTCCGTGGCGGGGCTCGATGAATCGCTCGTTCGGGAGGAAAAAGGTGTCCACGTGGGGCGGGGAGTACACGCCCAGGCAGTTGGGGCCTATGAAGGGAAAGCCGTTTTTCGCTGAAATCTCGACGATCCTCCGCTGGAGGTCGTCGCGGCCCGTCTCGGCGAACCCTCCCGATATCACCACCGCGCCGCCCGTGTCCGACGCGACGCACTCCTCCATGACGGAGGGGACGTGCTCGGAGCGTATGACGATCACGGCAAGGTCCACGCGGCCGGGAATCCGTGAAACGGACCGGTAGACGGGATCGCCGAAAAATTCGCCTCCCGAAGGGTTGACGCAGTAAACCCTGGTTTTGTATTTCAGCCTGATTTTGTTGAAAATGACGTTGGCGGGGTGGGAGGGGTTGGACGCGGACACCCCCACGACGGCGACGGACCGCGGTTCGAATATCTTCTTGAGTTTCATGCATCCTCCTTTCAGGCCGGATGTTATGGCGCGGTTGATGCCGCCTGCGTTCTCCGGTTCGGGGGCCCTCAGCCCCCTCCGCGCGCTTTATTCAGGGCCATTATCATTGAGATCGATTTGTACAATTGCGTGAGCGATTCGAACGTCGGAATGTTCAGCTTCTCCTCGAGGATTTCCCGCCACCTCAAGAGCAGCTTCTTGTCCCCGGAAAGGAAGCCGATGTAGACGGGCACCCCGGACTCCCTGTTGAGATCACGCAGGATGGTCCAG
This sequence comes from uncultured Spirochaetota bacterium, assembly GCA_963762305.1. Taxonomy (GTDB): domain Bacteria; phylum Spirochaetota; class UBA4802; order UBA4802; family UBA5368; genus CAVXKM01. The sequence goes on from CAVXKM010000001.1 coordinate 642,152, forward strand.
TCGAATTCGGTCTCCTGTATGCCGGTGAGTAAATACACCAACGCGTCGAAACGGCCCTTCTCCTCCAGCAGTATCCGGCCCGCCGTCCCGTAGGCCTTCGCGGGCCCCGCGTATTCCACCGAGGACCATATGTCCAGGGGGTTGTCGATGTCGTCCCAGGCGAACCTCGGGAATATCTCCCGCATGCGGTCCTTCTGTTCGAGGGACAGGGGGGGCAGGTCCAGCCCGTGTTTTTCCGCCAGGTCACAGGACAGGATGGCCCCGGCCCCCGAGATGGACACGACCGCGAGCCTGTTTCCCCGGGGCACGGGCTGGGAGAGGACCATCCGGGCGACCGTGAAGAGCTCGGTGAAATCCTCGACGGTCACCATCCCGATCTGCCTGCTCAGCGCCTCGACGATACGGTAATCTCCGGCCAGCGAACCGGTGTGCGAAACCGCGGCCCTTTTGCCTTTCTCGGTTTTTCCCGACTTGAGCAGGATGACCGGCTTCTTTGCCGCGATCCGCGCGCACTGCTCGCGGAACCGCCTGCCGTCGCTGACGTCCTCCAGGTACAGCCCGATCGCGTGAGTGTCGCCGTCTCTTTCCAGGAAATCGAGCAGGTCCGACTCGTCCACGTCGAATTTGTTGCCTATCGCGGCGATTTTCGCGATTCCCATCTCCTGTATGTAGTTCTGGCTCTGCAGGAGGCCGGAGAGGGTCAGGCCGGTCTGCGAGATGATGGACAGGTTTTTTTCCCTGAGCCGGGGGAGGCGGTCGAAATATATCAGGGATGTTATAAGGTCGTTTCTTTCCCTGCCGCCGCAGTATAGCCCGATGGAGTTGGGGCCCATTACCCGGGTCCCGTTATTCTTCCCCGTCTTCTCCCGGATTTTCAGGACCCGCTTTTCGTTGAGCTCGTCGTCCTCCCCCTTGACATACAATGCCCCCGACTCGACGATGACTCCCTTCACCCCGAAGCGCACGCAGTCTTCCACCGCGCCGAGCACATGTTCCACCGGAAGAATTACCAGCGCCAGGTCGATGTCACGGACGGGGAGGTCGTCTATCCTTTTATAGCATTGTATTCCGCAGATGCTGTCTTCCCGGGGATGGATCAGGTAGATGTCCTCCCGCCGGGCGTAATTCATTATGTTCCGGAGCACGCGGTAGCCGCTCTTGTTCTCTTTCCCGGTGGCACCGAACAACACGACGTTTCGCGGTGAGAAGAAGAATTCCATGGGACTCCACGCTGCGGGCCAGTTTGTCACCGACTACTTCGCCCGAGTATATGTGGAGTCCGGGATTTTTTCCACAATTCTTTTTCGCTTCCACGCATGCCCGATGTCCCCGCTCGGTGTTACATTGACGACGGATCCACGGCCCGCCAGCGAGACATTGTATCGCGCGGAGTTCGCGGGACAGGGGAGGGCGGCAGGCATCATACTCCCGGCGGGGATTGGCCCCCTAGTCGGTCCAGAAATTCCGGGAAAGCGCTCTCCGTGCGCGCCACAAGTCCCCCTTGCCTGCGAAATCGGAGACCCCCCTGCCCATGTCGGCGTCCGCGACCTGCCACAGGCCGTTGACCGCGCCGCTCAGGCCGGCGGAGAGCATTTCAAATCCCTGCGCCGTGTACAGGTCGGTTTCGCAGCCGCGGTTGATCATGTATTTGAGCTGGCGGCATGCCTGCTGGTTTTTCGAGCGAAGCACTTTGAGCAGGGCTTCGACCGCATCATCGAGGCGCCCGTCGGGGACCACCCTGTTCCAAAGCCCCCATTCGACGGCGCGGCTGGCCGGCATGAGCGCGCCGATGATGTTTATTTCCTTCGCGCGCCGCTTGCCGATGTAGCGGGAGAGACGCGTGGTGCCTCCCCAGCCCGGGGTAATGCCGCTGTCAACCTCGGGCATGCCCCAGAGTGCCCGCTGCGTGGCGATGACGAAGTCGCAGGCCATGGTGATCTCGAGCCCCCCGCCCACCGCGTAGCCGTCCACCGCGCAGACCGTCAGCTTGTCGAGCTCCTCCAGCGAGTTCGCCATGTCCTGGTAGAGCCTTACCCGGCGCATCACGCCGTTGGCGCCCTGCGTGCTCCTCCCGTGTTCGTCATCTCCCCAATTCAGCATCTCGGTGATGTCGTCGCCGGCGCAGAAGGTGTCGCCCGCTCCCCTGATCACCACGAATTTGACATCCGTCGATTTTTTGACCTTCTGGATCGACTCGGCGAGCCTGTCTGACAGCTCAATGCTCAGGGCATTGTGAACGTCTGGGCGGTTCAGGGTGATCCGCGCGGTGTCGCCGTCCATTCTCAGTATAACCGGCATCCCGGCCATGGGGGCCCTCCTTGTTGTGCCGCCTTTTACCGGCGGTGTTGATTGATGAAGCCCGAGGCTACTAAAATTGCTTGCAATATACAAGACATTTAAGATGGTCTTTCCATGAGCCCAAGCCGCCGTCTTTCCGTGTTTTTCTTTCGCGTGCTTCCCACCGGCGTCCTCTCCCGGCTCGTGGGCCGTATTGCCAGGCTTCCCGTTCCATGGCCCGCGCTTCGGGCCGTTATCGCCTGGTACAGCCGGGCCTACGGGGTGAAAACCGACGAAATACCGGAGGGGATGCGCTTCCGCACCTTTGATGAATTCTTCACCCGCCCCCTGAAAAAAGGCGTGCGTGCCGTCGATGGGGGGAAAAACGCCATCGTCTCCCCCGTGGACGCCGCGGTCGGACAGTATGGGCACGTGGACGGGGGAACCCTCCTCCAGGCGAAGGGAATCGAATACTCCCTGGCCGATTTCATCCCCTCGGGCAATCACCGCTTTTTCTCGGCGGGCTCCTATCTTACCCTCTATCTCGCGCCCGGGGACTATCACCGCATCCACTCCCCCGCGGACGGGGAGGTGACGGGATACGACGCCGTTCCGGGCAGGCTCCTCACGGTGCAGGACTTCATGGTGCGGGGGTACCCGGGGCTCTTCGCGAAGAACGAGCGGCTCATCACCTACATAAAGAGCCCCGGCGGCATGGTGGCGGTGGGCAAGGTGGGCGCCACGAACGTGGGCCGGATAACGATCAGCTTCGATGCCGTGGAGACCAACAGGCCGTTCAGGAAACGGCGGGAATTCCATTTTCCGGAACACGCCCGCCCGCGGGTCCGCAGGGGCGATGAGCTCGGCGTGTTTCACCTGGGCTCCACCGTGGTGCTGCTTTTCCAGGCGCGGGTGGAATTCGAGGACCTCCCGGCGGGCGGGAAGGTGCGCGTGGGGCAGCGCATCGCCCGGTTCTTGGAGACATAAAATTTTCTTGATATTCCCGTCCCTCCGTCTTACAATACACCATGCGAAACGCGGGGCGGTCCGCAAGGGAGGACACACTCACCGGGCCACGTGTAACGTCTCGAATCGCGTGCCGGCGTGAGCCAGTGGGCCCCGGGACGGGGCAGGAGACGCCCTTCATGGGCCTTTCCCGGATGCCCGGCAGCGGCGGCCCCGCGAACAATCATGCTATCATCGACGCCGCGGGGTTCACCACGGACCGGGCGGCGGGCCCGGTCCTGACGGGCATGGGGTCACGTGCCTGCTTTTGATGTACATCCGCCGCGCGGCATGGAGAGGGTGTTGGGTCTGAGGTCATTCAAAACAGATGACGCGGAACTGGTCCTCGACACGGGCCGGTCCATCCTCCTTTGCCGCGGCCGTGACGAGGGCGGCAGGAAGCGCTGGGCGAAAAAACTGGACGGTTCACCCGAAATCATCTGCGTGCTGGAGGACGGGGAGCGTTTTTACCTGGCCTGTGAAACCGGCGAGACGAACGGGCAGTTCCTGGCGCTCGACAGGGAGACCGGAAGCACACGCTGGTTCATCCCGGGAAGGTCCTTCATGCACGTGCTGTTCGACGGTTTTCTCTACCTCATCTTCGTGGACGGGGAGGACCGTTTCTACCTCCTGAAAGTGGACCGCGAGGAGGGGAGGACCCTCTGGCATCACCGGGTGGAGGAGGACCTCCAGGAGTATGTTTTCACGGGGAACGAGCTCCGCCTGAGCTACGGCTCGGGGCGGGGAGAGAAGATCCGGCTTGCCGACGGCCGGCTGGGGGCGGGGGGAAGGCTTTAATCTCATAAAAATCCGGGGGCGTTCCGATAATCCATCTGGGGAGTGAGGCGCCGGCCTACGGTGTATTTTCCGAAAATGAGAGGAGCGGCCATGAAGACATCCGCTGTGCCCAGGGAGGCGGTCGATATCTACAACAACGCGCTCGCCCTTTCCGTCAAGGGCGATTACGCGAGGGCCCTCAACGAATACAAGAGGGCCATAGAGATGTACCCGGGTTTTATCGAGGCGTACAACAACATGGGTGAAATCTACTCCCAGCTCGGCGAGAGCTCCACCGCCATATCGACATACAAGAGGGCGCTCGATATAGACCGGAATTACAAGGTGCTGCTCAACCTCGGTGTCGAGTACTACAACCGGAACGATTTTACCGCGTCGCTCGCCTATTTCACCGAATCGCTCTCGTTATCCCCCGATTTCATGGAAGGCAACTACTACGCGGGCCTGGCGCATTTCAACCTGAAGGAATACGTCGCCGCGGAGCGGAACCTCGCCAGGGTCATAGCCGCCGACAAAAGACATCTCAAGGCGAACTATCTGCTTTCCTACATATACTACGAGTGGAAAGACTACAGGAGGACCCTCGCCTGCCTGGACAATATCCGTGATATCGCCGACGACCGGCTCTTCGTCAACAAGTACTACGGCTTCTGCTACTATCACCTCGGCGAGTACGGAAAGGCGGTGGAGTTTCTCACCGTGGCCCTGGAGTCCAGTCCACGGTACGCGAAGTTCAGGACCTATCTCAAGAGCCTCACCGTGGAAAACAAGCTCAGGGAGATAGGAGACCTTGACGCGAAGATACGGGAGATGGAAGAGAAGATGATGAAGGAGGCCCCGTCGCTCCGGGAGTACTCCCACCTGGGCATGCTCTACATCTTCAAGGGCGAGTATAAAAAAGCGGAAAGCCTGCTCCTCTCAGCCCGCCACTGACCGGTGGGGCTCCACGTGCCCGCTCCGGGATGCCGCCTCCGTGCCTTAGCGCGCGCCGAGGATCATCAGAGTGAAAATAAAAAAATGCGGATCTTTTTCCGTCCCCGGGCTGTCTAAATGAAGGGAAAACAAACACCGGAGGATTCCCGGCAGGAAGACAGGGCCCTCGTTCTCGCGTTCCAGCGGGGGGAGAAGGCCGCCTTTGACCGGCTGGCGGGAAAACACAAGGACATGGTGTTCAACCTGTGCTATCGCATGACCGGGGATTATGACGACGCCGGCGACTGCGCGCAGGAGGCCCTTATCCGGGCCTACCGCTCCCTGCACCGCTTTCGCCTCGAGGCCGGGTTTTCGACGTGGCTGTACAGGATTGCCCTGAATACCTGCTACAATTATCTTGTCTCCCTGCGCCGCCGCGCCGCGCGCTTTGTGACACATCCCGTAGGCCTGGACGCGGCCGATTCTCGCTCCCCCGGCCCTCACCTCTCGCTGGAAAGAAGGGAAAGAGAGGAGATAGTTCAGCGCGCGCTCGATTCTCTCCCGGCGCGTCAGAAGACCCTGGTCGTGCTGCGGGACGTCGAGGGAAGGTCTTACGAGGAGATTGCCTCGCTCACCGGCATGAAGCTCGGCACGGTGAAATCAAGGCTCCAGAGGGCGCGGATTGCCCTGAGAGACCGGTTGAAAGGAGTCATCTGAAGTGCGCTGCCGTGAAGTAATACCGCTGCTGCATCTCCATGCCGAGGGCGAACTGTCCCCCGGGCTGAGGCGCGGCGTGGAAGAACACCTGGCGGCCTGCGGCCGCTGCGCCTCCGAACTGGAGGAGGTGCGCAGGTATGCCGAGGCGCTTCGCACCCTGAGGCCTATGGCGGCGCCCCCGGACCTCCTCGAGCGGGTGCGCCGGAAGCTTGAAAGCCCTTCAGCGGTCCATCGGCTGGGAGAATTGCTCTTCTATCCGCCTGGGCGGAAATTGCCGCTGGGGGCGGCCGCCCTCCTGGCAGCGGCCGTGGTAGTGGTGGTGATCAGTACGTCCCTCGAAAAGCGGGAAGAGGGGCCTCCGGTGGCCGGGAAATCCGCGCGGGAAGAACCTTTCACGGTCGCGCGGCAGGAACTCGATGCCCGGAGAGAGATCCCGGTGTCCGCAGGGGAAAGGGCCGCGGGGAGGATTTCCGGGACCGCGAGCGGACCTGCCGGGAAAGAAGAGGTCTACTACATTACCCTCGCCGCATACCGCGAGGCTCCCGTCTCGGCCGACGAAGAGAACAGGTTCTCCGGCAGGGAGATGCAATTGGCGAAGAAGGACGCGCCGGCGCCGGCCGAGAAAGCGGCACGGCTTAAGAGCGTGGAACCGGGGCTGCCGGAGGCGACGGTAGAGTCGGAAGACGAGGCCCGAAGGGAAGGGGTGACGGATAAAATAACCGGGATCGTCGGGAGCATCGGCGGCACCCTCGTCGAAAGCAAACGTCCTGACGATGACGCGCCGGCCGGGCACCTCACCGTGAGGATCCCCGCCGGCCGGTACGGCGAGTTCGTGGACCGGCTCGGGGAGATCGGCGCGGTCCGTGGCGCCACGAAGGAGACCGATAAAACAAAGCGGGCCGCCGGGAGCCTGACCGTAAGGATCCGCGTGCTTCACGGGCCGGCCCCTCACGCGGAGAAATGATCGTACCCGCCCCTCAGCGCCGTCTTTTTACCGTTTACTAAAAGAGAAATTCCCTCAGCCCTCGGAAGGATACGCCCCACCGCCGTGAAGTCCGGGAACTCCCGCCGCAGGGACGGGAGTTCCTCTTCGGAAAGGGTGAAGACCAGCTCGAAGTCCTCACCGCCGTGCAGGGCGAACTCCCGGGGGTCCATCGAGAGCGCGGAAGCGGCCTCTCGCGTCGCCGGCGAGAGCGGGATTTTCTCGTGTTCAATCGCGGCGCCCGTGCCGCTCTCCTCGCAGATGTGGCCCACCTCGCTCGCCAGCCCGTCGCTCACGTCGATCATGGCGCCGGCGTAACGGGCGATTCGTTTTCCCTCCGCGGCGGTGCGGCATGTCGGCTCGAGGTAGCCGGAGAGATCGCCCTCCTTCCCCTTGAGCAGGAGATTGAGGCCCGCGGCGCTTTTTCCCAGGGTGCCGGTCACGCATATCAATTCGCCCGGTACAGCGTCGGACCTCCGGCACAGGAGGCCTTTTTCAACCTCGCCCAGCAGTGCGATGTTGAGCGCCATCTGCGCGCCGTGGGTCGTGTCGCCCCCGATGAGGGCCACACCGTGCCGGTCGGCCGATTCGTAGATCCCGCGGTACAGCTCATCCATGAACTCCACCTCCGTTTCGCCGGGAAGGGCCACGGAGATGAAGGCGTAGGTGGGCGTTCCGCCCATGGCCACGATGTCGGAGACGTTGACCTCCATGAGCTTGCGCCCTACCTGGAAGGGCGTGTACCAGGACGTGGTGAAATGGCTGTTTTCCACCATCATGTCCGTTGTGACCAGGAGGTACCGGTCGCCCGTGTATTCCAGCACCGCGCAGTCGTCGCCGATGCCGCGGACGATGCGAGGGTCGTCATACCGGCGCGTGAGCCGCCTGATCAGGGAAAATTCGCCGCCTATGTCCCGTATCTTCATTTGCTGTACGCGATCCTGCACTCGCGGTTCACCTTTGCCGAGCAGAAGTCCCCGCACATGGTGCACACCTCGCCGTTTTCTCCCCCGGAGAGCCGGCGGATGGCGCGCGCCCTCTCGGGGTTCAGGGCGTGGCTGAACATGCCTTCCCAGTCGAGGTTGCTCCTCGCGCGGGACATGGCGTCGTCGCGGTCGCGAGCCCCGGGGATTCCCCTGGCCACGTCGGCGGCGTGGGCCGCGATCTTGGAGGCGATAACGCCGTCGATGACGTCCTCCATCCCCGGCAGGCCCAGGTGCTCCGTGGGCGTCAGGTAGCACAGGAAGTCCGCGCCGAAGTAGGCGGCCAGCGCGCCGCCGATTGCTCCGGAGAGGTGGTCGTAACCGGGCGAGGCGTCCGTCACCAGGGGCCCCAGGACGTAAAAGGGGGCGCCGTCGCAGTGCTGTTTTTCCAGGTCGATGTTTTCCTTGATCATGTGAAGGGGCACATGCCCCGGGCCCTCGATCATCACCCCGACGCCCTTCGCGCGCGCCCGCCGCGCCAGGTCTCCCAGGATTTTGAGCTCCTCGATTTGAGCCGCGTCGGTGGCGTCAGCCAGGCATCCCGGCCTCAGCCCGTCCCCGAGGCTCAAGACCACGTCATGCCGGTGGGCCATGTCGAGGATCTCGTCGTAGCGCGTGTAGAGGGGGTTCTCCTTCCCGTGGTGGAGCATCCACTTGATGAGAAAACTCCCGCCGCGGGACACCACTCCCATGATGCGCGGGTCGAGAAGCGGGATGAACCTCTTCAGCACGCCACAATGGACGGTGATGAAATCGACGCCGTCCTCGATGTGGTCGCGCACCGCGCGCAGGAAGTCATCCTCGGTGAGCGAAGCCACGTCGGGATTCCGCACGATGGCCTCGTATATCGGCACCGTGCCCACCGGGACGGGGCACGCCTCGAGGACCGTCTTGCGGATGGCGCGGATGTCGCCGCCGGTGGAGAGGTCCATGACCGTGTCGGCGCCGTACTTCACCGCGGCGTGCAGCTTCTCCAGCTCGAGGTCCGCGTCGACGTTGTAATTCGAGGTGCCGATATTGGCGTTTATCTTTATCGTCAGACCGCGCCCGACGGCGACCGGCCCGCACCGGTGCAGGTCGCTTTTCAGGATGACCGTCCTGCCCGCAGCGATATCGCCCGTGATTTCGCCGGCGGGAAGTGGCTCCCGTGCCGCCGCCGCGGTCACCGCGGGTGAAATGGTTCCCTTGCGCGCCTGTTCAAGCTGTGTCATGTCTTTTCAAACCTCCTCTGGAATTTCGCTATCTCGCCCTCCGCGTCCTCGCTCGTCACCACCGCGGATATGGCGCAGACCATGTCGGCCCCCGCCTGTATCACCTCGTCGACGTTTTCCATGGTGATGCCGCCGATGGCGGCCAGCGGGATCCGGCACCGCCGCCGGATCCGCCGTATCGTGCCGGGGCCGCACGGCGCGCCCGCGTCGCTCTTGGTGGCGGTGGCGAACACGGGGCTTATCCCCAGGTAGTCGGCGCCCAGCGCCTCCGCGGCGACGGCCTCCTCCAGGTCGTGGACGGTCACCCCGATGATTTTGCCGGGGCCGAGCAGGCGCCGGGCGACCTCGTAGGGCATGTCCTCGTTCCCTATGTGCACGCCGTTGGCGCCGACGGCGAGCGCGATGTCGACCCGGTCGTTTATGATGAGCCTGCTCCGCGTCCCCGCGCAGATCTCCCGGATTCTCCTCGCCTCCTCGTACAATTTCCGCGTGTCGGCGTTCTTCTCCCGGTACTGGATGAGATCCACCCCCGCCCGGACCGCTTTTTCGGCGTCGCTGAAGGTCCCGGCGCGGCTCAGGGATGAGTCGGTGATAAAGTAGTATCCCTTCATGGGACCACCCTCTGCATTGACGAGGCCTCCTCCTCGGACAGGGTGAAGATGGCGTCGAAGAGGTTCTGCTTGAAGGTGCCCGGCCCGTTGGACCTGCCGGCGGCAAGCTCCGCGGCGATCTCGAAGGCGGCGAGCCCTGCCGCCGCCGCCTCCGCTGTCCTGTCCGGGGAGGCGCCGGCGAAGGTGCCGATCACCGACGCGGCCATGCAGCCGGTGCCCACCACGCGCGACATGATCTCGTGGCCGTTTTTCACGACGAAAAGCCCGCCTGAAGCCGCGACGATGTCCTCCCTGCCGGTGATGACGACGGTGCAGCCCCTTGCCGCCGCCAGATCCCCGGCGACGCGGGAGAGGTCTTCCTCCACGTCCGTCGCGTCGACGCCGCGCGTGCGGACGCGCAGGCCAGCGACGCGGGCGATCTCTGAGCTGTTGCCCTTGATGACGGATATTTTCACGGCGTCCAGCAGCTCGAAGCTCTTGCGGTCCCGGAACGGGGTGGCGCCGGCCCCGCACACGTCAAGCACCACGGGGATGTTTTTTTTGTTTGCCGCCCTGGCGGCGATTTTCATGCTCTCGACGAATTCGGACGTGAGGGTCCCGATGTTGAGCACCAGCGCCGACGCGAGCGCGGCCATGTCGCCCGCTTCCTCCGGGGCGTGGGCCATCACCGGGGAGGCGCCGAACGATTTTACCACCTGCGCGCAGTCGTAGATCGTGACCCAGTTGGTGAGGTGGTGCACCAGCGGCTGTCTTTCCCTGACGGCCCGGATGAACGGGTAGATGTCCATGGCATGTGCCCCTGCGCTTCAGCATGTGATGGGGGTGAAAGGCCGTCGGAAGGTGAGAGGAGATTTTACATCGGATCCCTACGCTGGCATTACCCAGATCAGGTTCAACGGGTTTAATCTCAGGCTCCCGACAGGAACCACCCCACTGCTATAAATATACCCGAACCGGCCGCGATGTCAATAAAAAAGAACAGTGCCTCCTTTCGACAAGCTCAGGTCAGGCCCAGCCGGGGGCTTTTTGACAGGGTAAGAAGTCTTGCTTCAGGAGCGTGCTTACGGGCAGCGGGTTGCGGGGCCGGAGGAGGAAGCGGCAATGATCTACTGCATCGGGCTCGCCATCGGCCGGGGCTTCACCGCAATACCGGACCAGGAGTTTCCCGGCGTCGCGGCTTTCCGCCGGGACATGGCGGGCAAGGACGTGCAGGAGAACATGGCGGAGCGGATATAGCGTGGCTGAGCCATTAACCGGGGCTGTCACTATTTTAGATATTTGCTTGCAAAAATCGAAAATACAGCACAGGCTTGTTGGGTCTTCGTGCATACAATCACCATCACAAACCATGGGCGCTGGATTTGAGCCGGCGGCCCAGGCGGCATTGTGCGGTGCAATGCACGCGCATCTATCCGCGGGAGGAGACGCCATGAGCATGAAATCGATTATATCAATCTCCATCATCACGCTGGCGGGCCTGTGCCTTTTATGGCTTATCGGCATGACGGTTGTTCCGAGGTTGACGCTGATAGGCAAGAAAACCGATCACAAGGTGTACCTGGCCCTCGGGTTCCATGGGAACCTCTATCATTCCTATCGCATAGACACCAACGACGAAGCGGGATTCGGGAAAGACATACGCATAATCCGGAAAGTCATCGAGGTGCTGGACGAGAAGAACAAAAAGGGGGTTCCGGTTAAAGCAGTGTGGGATTTTGAAAACCTGTTTTCGCTGGAGGAAACGCTTCCGAAATACGCGCCCGACATCATCAAGAACATGAAGCGTCGCGTGGCGAGAAACGGCGACGAGGTCATCCTCATGTCGTACAACAACGCGCTCTCCTCCGCGCTCACCGAGAAGGAATTCAACGATTCGATGCGCCTCGCAATCCGCAACAACCGGGGCAGCGGGGTGGCGGACCTCTTCAAAAAATGGGGGCCCTACGTGCGGCCGCAGGAGATGATGATCACACCGGGCAACTACAAACTCTACAAGGACCTGGGCCTCAAGGGAGTGGTGCTGTATTACAGCGCCATCACCTTCGACACGTTCCGCGTCTTCGAGCGCGAGCTCAGCCTCGAGGAGGCGCACAACCCGCTGCTCTACCGCAACCGGGAAACCGGGGAAGAGATGCTCGTAATCCCCGCGTATAATCACGGCGACCTCGCGGAAAACGTGTCCATCGGGAGATGGGTGCGCGAACTCCACCGCGAACAGCTCCGGGGCAACATTAAACGCGATGTGCTGATATTCATAAACGCCGACGCCGATGACTCCTACTGGTACGGCTACAAGCTGCCGTCATACCTGATGTGGCTGCCGAATACCGGCGGGCTGTCGCAGCTGGTGAACGACGTGGCGGACCTCGACTACGTGCGGTTCACCACGCTCGACGAGTACGTGAAGACTCATTCGCCCGCCGGGGAGATATCCTTCGGCCAGGACGGCGCCGACGGCAGCTTCAACGGGTACGTTTCGTGGGCGGAGAAGTCCTATTCCACCGATTACTGGAGCGAGGTTGAGGCGGACCGGCGGACCCATGAATTTGCGAAGGCCGTGTATGCCGACGCGGGGAACGCGATTCCCGGCGATGTCCGGGCCGCGCTGGACAAATCCTTCGAGAAGCGCATGCGGCTGCTGTCCACCACCAATTTCGGCATGGCCACGCCGTTCTTGGCGCGCACGAGGGAGCGGGTGGTGGAAAAGATCGTCGCTGACCTGCGCAAGTTCTCGGGGCGCGCGGGGAACACCGCCGCCGCCTTCGCGAGGGACAGGCTGCGCGCGTCAAGGCCACCGGTGGAGGCCGGGCCGGGCGGCGAATTTATCGATTCGGTGCGCATCATGAAGCAGAATACCAACCCGCCGGGCGAGGGATTCGTACTGGCGCTGTCGAAGTCGATCGACCCTTCAGGCGATTTTTACCTCAAGGGTGAGGACGGAACGGCGATCGCGGTCATGACGCTTCCATCCGCGCCGGGCGATGAGGTCTGCGGATCCCGTGTGTACGTGCCCGGCGACCAGGTCCGGTCCGGGGGAGTCTACAACCTTTACCGGGGAACCGTCGCGGGCGGGACGGATGAGTACCGTACCCGCGCCACCACGACCGGGCTGCATAACGCGCATGTCGAGGTCCGCCTGGATGGCCGCGGCCACGTGAAAGGCGTATACCGTGACGGCGTGCAGGAGCTGCTCGAGGAAAGCTTTCTCCCCTGCATAAACTATGACGGGAAAAACTATGGTCCGGGAAAACTCTCGGTACGCGTCGATAGAGACGGCCGCGCGGGGGTCGCAGCGGTGCGGCTTTCGGGAGAGCTGGCGCTGCCCGTCAAAGGCGCGACGCCGGGAAAAATCGAATACCTGTTGTATCTCATAGAAGGCGTGCCGTACGTGTTCGTCGACACGGCGATCACCTATCCCGATACGCCGCGCACCACCGTCTTCAAGCCCGGCGTGCCGGCGCTCGCGCGCCTTTACGATCCGGCATGGCAGGAGGTCGCGCCGTGCGAGCTGAATTTCGCCCGCGCCGCGGACAAAAAATCGCCCTTCAGGGTGCTGAAGAGGAATTTCCTCGGGGTCGAGTCATCGTACCCCATTGACTATTTCAAGCACTCGCGAAAGAACCTGGACCTCGCCAACGTCAACAACCATATAACCTCCGAATACGTGGCCGTGACAGGGAAACAGCGCGGCATCGCCGTTGCGATGGACACGACACTGCGGTCCAATTTCGCCTTCTGTCCCTTGAAGGTGGACTACGGCTGGTGGAGCGGATTCAAGTTGAAGATGAATCCCTTCGGGACCTATTTCGGCAAGCAGTATTACCAGCCCACCTGGGGTGACGGCCAGGGATACACCGTGGCGCTGCTCACGGGCGACCAGTATACCACCGCGGCATGCACCTTCAGCGGGTACACGACGCGGTTTTCCCTTATGGTTTCGTTCTTCACGGGTGATACGATACCCGCGAAGGAGAAGCAGGCGCTCATATCCTACGCGCGTCCGCCCTTCGCGGTATGGCTGGGCGAGTGCTCCCCGCCCGCGGCAAAACAGGAGAATGCCGCGCCGAAGGGGTTCCTGGCCCTGTACGGGGACAACGGTATATACTTCCACTGGGAAAAGCCCGTGGGCGCGTTTAAAGGCTTTCGAGTGTATTGCGGCACGGAGCCCGGTTCTAGCGCGCAGAAGTATTCGCAGGCCGGAAGCGAATCGACGCTCTTCGTGAAGGAATTCTCGAAGGGCATTCCATTTAAGGAGGGAACTGCCTATTATGCCTCCGTGGCCGCAATCGATGCTTCGGGCCGCGAGGGACCGCGTTCGCCGGAAGTACGATTTACCGCCCAAGTATATAAAAAGGAGGATATGGATCTTCCCATCACGCTTCAGTTGAGGATCCTGTGGGCCACGGTGTTGTCCCTGATCGATTAGACGCGGTGAAAGGCCGACATGCCATGGCTGTCACGCATCTGCGCGGAGGTTGCCGCTAATGGGGAAAAAACCGGGCATGGGCGGTTTTCGCTGGCTGATATGCGCGCTGCTGTTTTTCGCCACCAGCATCAACTACCTTGACCGGCAGGTCCTGGGCATCCTGAAGCCGCTCCTTAAAACGGAGCTTCACATCGGTGAAGCCGATTACGGCTACATCATCATGGCGTTCCAGGTGGCCTACGCGGCCGGCATGGTGATCGCGGGCAGGATAATCGACGCCGTGGGGACCAGGATCAGCTACGCCCTGTTCCTTTTCCTGTGGAGCGTCGCGGCGATGCTTCACGCGGCGGTGAACAGCGCCATGGGATTCGCGTTCATGCGCGCCTTCCTCGGCCTCAGCGAGGCGGGGAATTTCCCCGCGGCAATAAAGACCGTGGCCGAATGGTTTCCCCGGAAGGACAGGGCATTCGCCACGGGCATCTTCAACTCGGGCGCCAACATCGGTGCAATACTCGCGCCGGTGATGGTCCCGTGGCTCGCGGCGCGCTGGGGCTGGAAGGCCGCGTTCATCGCCACCGGGGCCCTGGGCTTCATCTGGCTCGTGTTCTGGTTCATCTACTACAACAGCCCGGCTACATCACGGCGCCTCTCGGCCGCGGAGCTCGACTACATCCGGAGCGACGGCGAGGAGGACGAGGCGGTGTCGCTGAAGTGGAGCGCGCTCCTCCGTTACCGGCAGACCTGGGCCGTCTTCATCGGGAAATTCCTCACCGATCCCATTTGGTGGTTTTACCTCTTCTGGGTCCCCGGCTGGCTCGCAGACGTGCGCGGCATGAATATAAGGAACTTCGGCCTGCCGCTGGTGATCATCTACACCTCGACCACAGTGGGCAGCGTGCTGGGCGGCTGGATGTCCTCATTCATGATTTCGAAGGGAATCGCGGTCCATAAAAGCCGGAGTATCACCATGCTGACCTTCGCGCTCCTTGTGGTTCCGGTAATGTTCGTGCAGGCCGAGGGGCTGAGCCTGGCCGCGGCGATCGCGCTCATCAGCCTCGCCGCCTCATCGCATGCGGCGTGGTCCGCCAATATTTTTACGACGGTCTCCGACATGTTTCCCAAGAACGCCGTAGGCTCGGTGACGGGCCTTGTCGGCATGGCGGGAGCGGTGGGGGGCATGCTGATCGCGGTGTTCGCCGGAAACGTTCTCCAGTACTGGGAACAGAGGGGCGATATCCAGACGGGATACTTCATACTCTTCCTGGTGTGCGGCAGCGCCTATATCCTGGCATGGCTGATATTCAACGCGCTCGCGCCGGGAATGAAAAAGGTGAAAATGTAAAGGGTTTTCCCGTCAGCGCCGCTTCATGACGCTTTCGCGCGTTACCATCGTGCCGTCGACTTCGATGTGGATCGTCCGGTTTATCCGGTTCATTATGTTGTCACGGAGCCACCGGGACGCGAGGAACGCCATCTCGTAGGTGGGAAGGGCCACGGTGGTGACGGCCGGCCGCGTCACCCGGCTGAGAGGCGAGTCGTCGAAGCCGGTGACCGAAATGTCGCCGGGGACCCTCCTGCCGAAGGCGTTGAGTTCGTTGATGAGGCCGATGGCCATGTAATCGTTGAAGCAGACCACCGCATCGCAGCCGCGATTGATAAAAAACCGTGCGGCGCCGGAAACCGGCTCGGCCGGCGACACGGCGATGAATTCGAGTTCCTTGCCGCATCCGGCAAAAGCCTCCGTGAGCCCGGTCCGGTATCCCCGCAGGCGGTCCGTGTTGTTGGGATTGGAGGCGTTCCCGTAATACCCGATTTTATTATGGCCGTTCGCCGCCAGGTACTGCACGAGACGCAGCACTCCCTTCAGGTTGTTGCATGACACGTAATTGTCGTCGGAGATGCTCCTGCTCAGGAAAATGTACGGAATGCCGTGGTTGCGGAGCCGCTGTCTCAGGGTATCGTCGACGTCCCGGTAGGCGAAGAGTATCCCGTCGCAGTCCGGCCTGTCGGCGTCGATGAACAGCGCGAAGTTCTCCACGGTGATGATCTCGATGCGCTTCTTTTCATTCCGGAACGCTTCGTTGATGGCCCCCAGCAGTTCCGGAACATTGAAGAACGGGTTGACCGAAAGCTCATCCTGCTCCGGCACCACCACCATGAGGTCCAGGTTGGAACGGTTGCGCGGCCGTTTCCGTTTTTTCGGCGTGAATTTAAGCTCCTCGGCGGTCTTGAGTATCCTCTGCCGGGTCCTGCTGGAGATGCCCGGCTCGTTATTGAGCGCGCGGGACACGGTGCTGATCGAAACACCGCACTTCCTGGCGACGTCGACGATGTTCCTTACGCGGGAAGGTTTCGCCATTATAACGTCTCTCCTCCGAATACTCCAAAATGTGCAAGAAGGTTTACCGCCACCCTTCCTCTGCCTCTTCTTTACCCGGTGTCCTCCGTGGTTAACTGCCGGGTTTCATTGAACGATATGTATTTTCGGGCTGCCGATTGGATGCTTCATTCGGCGGAAGCTTTTTTCAATCCCTCCCACAGCCCCCAGAGGTACATCGCGCCGAGGGCCCGGTCATAGAGCCCATACCCGGGCTTGCCCTTTTCGCCCCAGATCATGCGGCCGTGGTCGGGACGCATGACACCGCGGAAGCCCGAGGACACGAGCGTCTTCATTATGCGGTACACGTCGACATCGCCCGATTCGGTGGTGTGGGCCGTTTCACAGAAGCCGAGGTCGCCGAAGCGCCGGATGTTCCGCAGGTGCACGAAGTGGACGCGCCCCATGGACGTGAACCGGCCGATGGCGGGCGCCAGGTCCATGGACCGGTTCGGTCCGAGGGACCCCGTGCAGAAGGTGATGCCGTTGCATTCATGGTCGACGGTCTTCACGAGCCGCTCCAGGTCGCTTTCGTCCTTGATGATCCGCGGCAGACCGAAGATGGGCCAGGGAGGATCGTCGGGATGGATCGCCATCTTCACGCCGGACTCCGCCGCGACGGGCACCACGGCCCTGAGGAAATACTCCAGGTGCGACCACAATGTATCCGCGGTCATTCCAGCGTAGGCGTCCAGGAGCCGGTTCAGCTCATCGCGGGAATACTGCGTCGCCCATCCGGGAAGGTCAAGCGACGCGCTCCTCAGGTCGATCTTCGCGATCTGGTCGTGGTCGTAGCACAGGCAGCTCGAGCCGTCGGGATTCATGACGGAAAGGTCGGTGCGCGTCCAGTCGAATACCGGCATGAAATTGTAGCAGAGCACCGGTATGCCGAGGCGCCCCATGTTCCGGATGGCGGCCCTGTAATTTTCTATATACCGGTCCCGGGAAGGTCGCCCCAGCTTAATGTCTTCGTGCACGGGAATGCTCTCGATCACCGAGAATTTCAATCCCGCCGCCTCGATGCGATCCTTCAGGGACGCGATCTTCTCCAGGGGCCATTCGTCGCCCACCGGCACATCGTAGAGCGCCGATACTATCCCCTTTACTGACGGGATCTGCCGTATGAAGTTAATGGGTATGGTATCATCAGCCCCGAACCACCGAAACGCCATTTCCATGGATGTTGCCCCTCCCGGTTTTTTTCAGCCTACACGCCCGCGTAGGCTGCGAATCCCCCGTCGATGGGGATAATCGCGCCGTTGACGAACCCGGACGCCCGTTCGTCGGCCAGCCAGAGCAGCGTCCCGATGAGCTCCTCCGCGTTGCCGAACCGCCCCATGGGTGTCTGACGCAGTATGGTTTCCGCGCGGGGCGTGAAGGAGCCGTCCCCCTTGATCAGCAGGGAGCGGTTCTGTTCCGTGAGAAAAAATCCCGGCGCCATCGCGTTGACGCGGATCCCCGCCTTCGAAAAATGCACCGCCAGCCACTGGGTGAAATTGCTCACCGCGGCCTTCGCGGCGCTGTAGGCGGGTATCTTGGTGAGCGGCCTGAACGCGTTCATGGACGATATGTTGATGATAACGGCGCTCCTGGTGCCGACCATCCTGCGCGCGAACACCTGCGTGGGCAGCAGCGTGCCGATAAAGTTGAGCCTGAACACGAACTCGATGCCTTCCGGGTCGAGGTCGAAAAAGGTGATAATGTCTTTTTTAGCCTGGAGGTCTTCTGCCTCAAGAAACTCGCGGGTGGTGGTGCCTTTCGGATGGTTGCCGCCGGCGCCGTTCACGAGGATGCCGCAGGGCCCCAGTGTCGAATATACCCGCTCCTCGGCGGCCCGGAGGCTCGCGGCATTCAGCACATCGGTCTCCACGGCCATGGCGGTACCGCCCGCGGAGGTGATCCTGTCGACGACGCGTTGCGCGGCCCCGAGATTCAGGTCCAGCACGGCCACCCGCGCGCCGCAGCGGGCGAGGGCCTCGGAAAACGCGCCGCACAGCACGCCTCCGCCGCCTGTTACCACCGCGACTTTTCCGTCGAGGTTTACTTTAAAGGGAAGTTCCATGTCCGCCTCTTTTCTTGCCATTCGGGCTTCCACGGCCGGCAAATGCCCGAGAGTAATGCGCTAATTTTATATTTTTCCTTGCAAAAAACGCAAGTTCTTTTCATGCTAATGTACGGTGACCTCCGATAATTGATTCTCAATGCAGTCACCGCCGGGCACAAATAACGATTAAGGTGAAATTGGATTTTTTAATCGGTTGGAAAATGAAAAATCTAGTTTCTTGAGGTGCTCCTGCCACAGAACGCCCGAAATGATAACGGTTCCGGAACAGGCCTCGTGTCGGTCGGCCTGCCTGCCGGATACAATTTTAGAATTCCGGACGGGGATATACATGGGATATGCACGGATCGCAGCGGGCGCGATAAAACGGGGTGATTACTCCGGGATCCCGCCGGATCTCCGCATATACGAAAAATCCATTTTCATGACCGGTGATCTCACCCTGGCGATGATACGCGCCGGCGGTACCGGGTACCTGCTGGCCTTCGGGGCCGGTCCGCACTATGACGGCCTTCCGGGGCGTGAAGAGGACGGATGCAAGCTGTGCCCCCTTGACACCCGTCTCCGGAAAGCGTTGCAGCGTGTCGCGCCGTTCACGCGCCCCGTGAGCTGCGGTCCGGGGCGCGCGTCCATGGGGCTTGGAGACCGGCTTGGAATCGCCACCGGCGGCCATATTCGTTCCATTGCAGGGAGGGACGTGTTCCCGGTGTTCGCTCAGCAGAGCATCAGGGAGCTTACGCTGACCGGCCGGGATTACGAGGAAGTGCTCAACGACGTCGCCTTCGCCGTATTCAGGCACGGGTACCGGGAGGGATACGGAGCCGACGCGGACCACCTGAAGACCGCCGCGGACGTCAGCGCGGCGCTGTCCATGGGGTTCTCCATGATCACTCTCGACTGCTCCGAAAAGATAGATACGTCCGTGGAAGGGCTCAATGCCGCCGCCGTGTCGGAACGATATGCCGGCCTGGATCCCGCGTTGAGAGCGCGGTACGAAAGCCGTTACCTTGACTGCTCCTTCGAGGTCGGGAAGGCCGGATTGACCTTCCCCCACGGGGAGCTCGCCCGCTGCGTTCTGATATATCATCATGCCATTGAGTATGTCCGGGAGATATATCGAGACTGCTTCGCGCCTGCCGCCGTGAAACCGGACCTCGAGGTATCCATCGACGAGACTTCCGCGCCCACCACGCCCGCGGCTCATTTTTTCGTGGCACGGGAGCTGACTGAAAGCGGCGTCGAGCCCGCCGGCATGGCGCCGAGGTTTACCGGCGAATTCCAGAAGGGGATCGATTACCGGGGCGACATGGGACGATTCGAACGCGACCTCGCGGTTCACGCGGCCATCACGGACCGTTTCGGCTACCGGCTGAGCGTGCATTCGGGAAGCGACAAGTTCTCGGTATTTCCGCTGATCGGGAAACATACCTCGGGAAGGTTCCATGTAAAAACCTCGGGCACCAGCTGGCTGGAGGCACTGCGCGTCGTCGCGGAACGAAATCCAGAGCTTTACCGCCGGATGCACCGGCACGCGATCGAACGCTTCGATGAATCCCGAAAGCTGTACCACGTGACCGCCGATATCGGGGCCATGGCGCCCATCGATTCAGTAAAAGACCCGGATCTCGCCCGGTACCTTGACGACGACAACGCGCGGCAGCTCCTGCACATATCGTACGGCCAGGTCCTCTCATCGCGCGGAGCCGACGGCGCCTTTCTTTTCAGGAGCGAATTGTATTCGACGCTGGCCGCGCATGAGGAGGCGTATGCCGAAAAACTAGCGCGCCACATCGGCAGGCACATAACGGCTCTGGGAAAATGAACAGGGGGCACCGATGAAGCAGTTCATCACCGACTCTTTCTTGCTGGAAAGCGGACGCGCGGAGGCCCTCTACCACGCGTACGCGAAGGACATGCCCATCATCGACTACCACTGCCATATACCGCCGGCGGATATCGCCGGGGACCGGCGGTTTGAAACCATAACAGGGATCTGGCTGGGGGGCGATCATTACAAGTGGCGCGCCATGCGGACGAACGGTGTGGAGGAGCGCCTCATCACCGGTGACGCGGACCCGTGGGAAAAGTTCCTCGCCTGGGCGAAGACCGTTCCCGCCACCATCGGCAACCCGCTCTATCATTGGACCCACCTGGAGCTGGCGCGGTATTTCGGCATAACCGAACTCCTGCTCAACGAGGGCACCGCGCGGGAGATCTACGAGCGTTGCAACAGCGTGATCCGGGAACCGGATTTCAGCGCCCGGCGGCTGGTCCGGGACTTCAAGGTCGAGGTGGTCTGCACCACCGACGATCCCGCCGACACGCTGGAACACCACCGCGGTTTCGACGCCGCCTCGGCCGGGTTCAGGCTCCTCCCGGCCTGGAGGCCCGACAAACTCCTTCGTGCCGACGATCCCGAAGTCTTCAACGCCTGGATCGAGGCGCTGGAAGAGAAGTCCGGTGTGCGGATAAAATCAATCGACACGCTGAGAAACGCGCTGGAGGCGCGGCAGGACTTCTTCCACGACACGGGCTGCCGGCTCTCCGACCACGGGCTGGAAACCTTTTACGCGGAAGAGGCCACCGCCGCGGAGACAGACAAGATATTCGTGAACCTCCGGAAGGGTGCGCGTCCCGGCGAGTCCGGCGTGCGCATTTTCCGCTCGGCCATGCTTATGCTGCTGGGCAGGCTCAATCACCGGAAAGGATGGACCCAGCAGTTCCACGTGGGCGTGCTCAGGAACGTGAACACGCGCATGTTCGGCGCGCTGGGCCCCGATTCCGGCTTCGATTCGATCGGGGATTTCCCACACGCGTCACTGCTCGCGAAATTCCTGGACAGGCTGGAGGCCGGCGCCGCGCTCGCCCGCACGATACTGTACCCGGTGAATCCCGGGGACAATGAAATGATCGCCACGATGATCGGGAATTTCCAGGACGGATCGGTGCCGGGCAAGATGCAGTTCGGAAGCGCCTGGTGGTTCCTGGATCAGAAGGACGGCATGGAGCGGCAGATGAGGACGCTCGCCGCCATGGGACTGCTTCCGCGCTTCGTCGGGATGACCACCGACTCGAGAAGCCTGCTGTCCTATCCGCGGCATGAGTACTTCCGGCGGGTGCTCTGCAACCTTCTGGGCGGCGATATGAAGAAGGGATTGATCCCCGATGACCTTGAGCTGGTCGGTGAGATCGTCAAGGATATATGCTACCGTAACGCGAAAGTGTACTTCGGGTTTCCGGAGCCCGCGTGAGTAAAATATTGACCACGAAGGAACAAAAAGAAGGGAAGATATTGAACCGGGCGTAACGCCAGTGGCTAATAATGTTAAGCGCAATTCCGGTTAAGCCTTTCCTTCGTGCCCCCGTGATGAACCGGTTGCATCCCGCCGAATTTGCGGCAGAAAGAAAAAATTTCAAAGCCCCGCTTCGACAAACCCGGTGCACGCCTGCCCGGGGGCTTTTTGACAGGGTAAGAAGGCTTTTTTCAAGAGCGTGCTTTCGAGCAGCGATTTATGGCCGGATGTGTTCTCCCCAAAGGGCTGCGCCTCCCCGCACCCCACCTTCCCGGGCGCCGATGGGCGCGTGTTTTTTCAGAAAAAAATGGAACTTTTACGCCTGCAGCCGTGTCTAATGGCTGAACACGGGAAAAACACGCATACCGGAGGAATTACATGAAAAAGGCAGTGAAATTCATTTCCGCGGCGTTCATGGCGGCATCCATCCTCTTCCCCTGGGGCGCTTCCGGCGCCGCCGAGGGTAACCTCATCCAGATGGCCATACTCCTGGACACGAGCAACAGCATGGACGGCCTGATCGACCAGGCGAAGAGCCAGCTGTGGAGGATCGTCAATGAGCTCTCCCAGGCGCGGAAAAACGGGCAGAGCCCCAGGCTCGAGGTGGCCCTCTACGAATACGGCAAGAGCAGCCTGCCCGAGGGCGAGGGGTATTTGCGCATGATCGTCCCCTTCACCACGGAGCTCGACCGTATATCCGAGGAGCTCTTCGCCCTCACCACCAACGGTGGCGACGAGTATTGCGGCAGGGTCATCGGCGCCTCCCTGAAGGGGCTCAAGTGGAGCAAGGGGCAGGGGGATCTGAAGGATGATCTTCATCGCGGGGAACGAGCCCTTCACCCAGGGGGAGGTCGGCTACGAGGAGTCGGCGAAGCTCGCGGTGTCGAAGGGCGTAACCGTCAACACCATCTTCTGCGGGAGCTTCCAGGAGGGCGTGGACACCAAGTGGAAGGACGGGGCCGCCCGCACGAACGGAAGGTACATGAACATCGACCAGAACCAGCGGATCGCCGAGATCAGGGCGCCGCAGGACGACGAGATCGCCAGGCTGGGCGGCGAGCTCAACAGCACCTACATCGCCTACGGCCAGGCGGGTGCGGCGAAGAAGGAGCGCCAGGAGGCGCAGGACATGAAGGCGGCCTCCGTCAACAAGGGGGTGCTGGTGGAGCGGTCCGTGGCGAAGGCGTCGGAGCAGTATGACAACACGGGCTGGGACCTGGTGGACGCCGAGAAGAACAAGTCCGTGAACGTGGAGACCATGAAGGAAAAGGACCTGCCCGACGAGATGAAGAAGATGTCTCCCGGCCAGCGGAAGGAATACGTGGAAAAGCAGGCGCGGAAGCGCGCGGAGATTCAGAAAAACATTCAGAAGCTCAGCGAGGAGCGCCGGGTCTACGTTGAGAAGGAGATGAAGAAACAGTCCGAGGGGAACACGCTCGACGCGGCGATAATCAAGTCCGTCAGGAGCCTCGCGACGGAGAAGGGGTTCGCATTCAAATGATGACAGCACAGGGCCCGGCCCCCGCATAAAATCGCGGCGGGCCTCTCCCCTGATCGCGCGTGCCGTGCGCCTCCCCGTCCTTTCCCGGGCGGGGAGGCGCGTCGTATCAAACCGCGGCAAGGCCGTCCCGACGTGCCGCGGATTCCGGAAAGGCTTGACATTATAGCCGCTCGTTTATAAATTTGACCCGACGGTTAAAAAAATGGCTCCAATAGTGACACGCATGGCCGGGAAGAAAGCACCGCGGGGGAAGAGCTCCGGCGCGGGAAACAGGATGTCCTTCATAGAGGAGCACCGGCGCAGGCAGCTCATCGATACGGCGATCGGGATTATCGCGAGCACCGGGTACGGCCGCGCCTCGCTGGAGAACATCGCCAAGGCGGCCGGGGTCAGCAAGGGCGTGATATCCTACTATTTCAAGAGCAAGGACGAGCTGGTCGAACAGATCGTGAAGGCCCTCATGTCCGACATGGGCGATTACATCAGGAAGCGGCTGGAGGCGCCGGTCACGGCCATGGAGCGCCTGCGCGCCTACGCCGGCAGCTTTTTCGAGTTCGCCCTGGACAACAGGGACAAGTACGCCGCGTTCATCGAGCTCTGGACCACCATGAGCGCGCGCGAGGAGAGCAACCCATTCGGCTCGCTCTCCTACGAGCAGTGCCGCGCCTCCGTCGGCAGGATCCTGGCCGAGGGACAGAAGCGCGGAGAGTTTCCCGACATGGACACAAAGACCGCCGCGACGGTGATCCAGGCGATGATCGACGGGGTGATCATCCAGTGGCTCCTCGACCCGGAGATAGTGGACATAGAGCGCTGCCGTGACGTCGTGCTGGACCACATTGAGCTCTTCGTCCGCGGCGCCTCACAGGAGAAACCCCGGCTCAAGGCGCGCAGGGCGGCCCTTTAAGCCTCCGTTCCCCGCGGCGCGCTTCCCGCCGCCCCCCCCCCCTTAACGTCCCAAACATTCCCGAGACCGCCGCGCCCCCGGTTTCGCCGCCTGGGCCCGGAAAGGACTTGACAAATTTGAACAGTTGGTCAAAATAATATACGAAAGTTTAATAATGTGAATAACGAGTTAGTTTTTCTATAATTCCTTTGATATGCAAATTAATCGCCCCGGCGCCGGGGGCCCCGCGAACGCCGGGAATCGCGGGAAGGGGGTGAGGTCATGATCATCGATTTCCGCGTGAGGCTTCCCTTCAAGGAACAGTTCCCCGACGTCAGGCCCGGCGACCTCTCCTTCGTGCCCCACTACATGAGCCACTACCTGGAGCTTTTCGCCGAGGGCATCAAGCTCCGGGACGCCGTGACCACGGAGCTGCTGCTGGAAACCATGGAGCGGAACGGCATCGACAGGGCCGTGCTCCAGGCGGAGTGGGAGTTCGGGGACTACAGGGCGCTCAACCGCTCGGTCAAGAAAATCGTGGACGCACACCCGGGCGCGTTCATCGGCTTCTGCACGGTGCACCCCGAGGAGAGCCGCGACATGGCGAAGGAGGTGGAGGAGTGGGTAAGGGAAAAGGGCATGCGCGGCGTGAACCTCCAGCCCTGGGCCTACAAGGTCCACGCCCACGACCGCGTCTTCTACCCCGTGTACGAGAAGTGCGTCGAGCTCGGCGTGCCGGTGACCATCCACACCGGCGTCAACTGGTCGCTGACCCGCAGCATGGACTTCGGCCGGCCGCTGCATCTCGATGTCATCGCCTGCGATTTTCCCGAGCTCTTCATCGTCGCGAGCCACGGCGGATGGCCCTGGGTGAACGAGATGGTGGCCGTGGCGTGGAAGCACCCGCGCGTGTACATCGAGACGGGCGCGGTGAGCCCCAAGTACATAGGGCGCCCGGGCACGGGATGGGAGACCTTCATCCAGTACGCCGACTCCGTCCTCAAGGAAAGGATACTCTACGCGTCCGAGTGGCCCCTCCTGTCCTTCGAGAGGGTGGTCGCGGAAACGAAGGCCCTTCCCTTAAAGGAGGAGGTGAAGGAGATGTACCTGGGGAAGAACGCGGCCCGCCTGCTGGGCATCGCGTAGGTCAAGGGAGGTGGTGACATGAGTGTTCCGAAGCTCGATTTCATGTGGCAGTACGTTGAGCACTGGGCGAAGGTCGACCCCGGTTTCATCGCCCTGAGGAGCGATGACAGGCGCATCACCAGCGGCGAGTTCGATTCCCTGTCGGACAGCCTGGCCCGGTCGTTCTTGCGGATGGGTTTGGGGAAGGGGGGCACCATCGTGACGATGCTGCCTTCCTCGATAGAGTTTATTCTCACGCTCATCGCCGCCGACAAGGTGGGGGCGATCGTCACGGCCATGGACATGAAGTACAAGGCGGCCGATCTCCGGCGGTTCATCTCCCACATAAAACCCGCAATCATCGTCGCCCACCCGAGGTCCGGCGACACCGATATCGCGGCGTCGCTCGCCTCGGTCTGCGACGAGCTCAAGATGCGCGGGCGGGTGACCTTCGTGATGGTGGGCGGAGGGCCAGGCGAAAATTTCGACGCCCTTACGAGGGAAGGGCCCGGCTTCGAGGACGAGCTCCGCAGGGCCAAGGCCTCCTGCGGCCTTGACGACGGCCTGCTCATCGTCTTCACCGGAGGCACCACCGGCGTGCCCAAGGCGGCGCTCCTGACCAAGCAGAACGTGGCCGCCATGGCCTCGATCGAGGCGGAGTACCTATCGAACATTGTGCCGGGCCGGATCAAGAGCCTGGCGAGCCTTCCGCCCAGCCACGTGGGCGGCACGGTGGAGATGATGGGCGCCCCCATCGCGGGCGGGCACGAGCTCCTCATCCATGATACCTGGAGCCCGCAGCGGGTGCTGAAAACCACGCAGGAGGAGAAGCTCTCCTGGATAGGGGGCGTCCCCACCATGTTCGCCATCATGCTGCTCACGCCCGACCTCGGCGCGTACGACCTGTCGTCCCTGAAGCTCGCGATCATGTCGGGCGAGAAGGTGGACATGGACCTGCTCGGGCTCATCACGGGACCGGATATGCCCCACCATCGTCATAGGCTACGGGAGCACCGAGGGCGGTTCCGAGGTGACCTTCACCGAGGCGGAAGACAATCTGGAAAGGCTCGCCGACGGCTACGTGGGGAAGGCGCTTCCAGGGGTGGAGATGAAGATCGTGGACGACAGCGAGAAGCCGCTTCCGCCCGGCGAGACCGGGGAGGTGCTGGTGCGCGGGCCGCTCACCATAAAGAGCTATTTCAACATGCCTGAAGGAGGACGAGGAGGGCTTTACGAAGGACGGTTTCTGCCGCACCGGCGACCTGGGCTACATGGCCCTCGACGGCGGCCTTTATATAAAGGGGAGGAAAAAGCACATCATCCGCGTGGGCGGCTACACCGTTATGCCCTCGGAGGTGGAGGAGGTGATAGCGCAGGTCCCCGGCGTGGGCATGTCGGCCGTCATCGGGGTGCCCGACAAGGTCCTCGGGGAGGTGGTCTGGGCGGTGGTGCAGGCCATTCCCGGGATGAAGGTCACCGGGGAGCAGGTCATCGAGAAGTGCGGCGAGAACCTGGCGAAGTTCAAGGTGCCGAAAAAGGTGCTCTTCCGTGAGGAGCTGCCGCTCACCCGCATCGGGAAAGTGCACCGGGTGGAGATACAGAAGGAGATCATCGCGTCGCTGAAGCCGGAATAGCCGCGGGGCGGCGGCCCCGCCGGCAACAAAAAAAGGAGCTTGCAGTCCATGGAATTCACTGACATACTCTTTGCTAAGAGCAAACGGATCGCGACCATAAGGCTGAACCGCCCGGAGGCGATGAACGCCGTGCGCGACCATCTCTGGAGGGAGATGGAGCGGGCCGTGGAGGAGGTGAAGTCCGACGATGACGTGCGGGTGCTCGTCATCACGGGCGAGGGAAGGGCCTTCTCCGCGGGACAAGACCTCAAGGAGGCCGCCATGCTGGCGGAGCTCCGGGAGTCAAACCGCCTTTTCGATGTGCGGGAGATGATCCTGCGCATGCAGCGGGTGACGCGGGAGCTCGTCAACATGCCGAAGCCCGTCATCGCCGCGGTGAACGGGTACGCCCTTGGCGCGGGGGCCGAGCTGGCGATCCTCTGCGACATGCGCGTCGCCTCCGAGAAGGCGAAGTTCGGCTTCCCCGAGGTGAGGGTGGGGTCCTTTGAAACCAACGGGGTGACCTTTCTCCTGCCCAGGCTGGTGGGGCTCGGCAGGGCGAAGGAGCTCATGATGACCGGCAGGCACATAGGCGCCGACGAGGCGCTGAGGATAGGCCTCGTGGAGCGGGTGGTGCCGCACGAGAAGCTCATGGAGGAATCCCTCGCCCTGGCCGGCGCCGTCGCGGAGGGAGCGCCCGTGTCGGTGTCGCTGGTGAAGACCTGCCTCAACAAGGGGGCCCATTCCGACCTCGAGACCGCGCTCACCTACGAGACCGAGGCCGTCATGGCCACCGTCATGACGGAGGACATGATAGAGGGAGCGGTGAGCTTCCTGGAAAAGCGCAAGCCCGTGTTCAAGGGGAGGTAGGCTCTCGCGGCGGACGGCTGGGTCCGGGCCGGGGCGCCCTTTCGAAAAGGCGAAACGGGAGAAGAAAGGGTGAGGCGGCCTTTACCGTTCACCCGGGTCAACATCTGAGAATGGAGGATTTTCACCATGCCGACTGACACGGCTCAAAAGATCGCCGACGGGGTGATCGACCGGTACACGAAGAGGACGAAGCGGTCCGGCGAATTGCACGCCGAGGCGAAGAAACACATGCCCGGCGGAGAGACGCGTGAGGTGGTGACCTACACGCCCTATCCCGCCTTCATGTCCCACGGGAAGGGCTGCTTCCTCTACGACCACGACGGGAATGAATACATCGACTTCCTCGGCAACTATACCTCGCTCATCCACGGGCACTGCGACCCCGACGTGAACGCCGCGATCCGCGCGCAGGTGGAGAAGGGCACGGCCCTGGCCTCGCCGACGGTTCTGCAGGTCGAACACGCGGCCCTCCTCTGCGGCCGGATCCCCTCGGTGGACATGGTGCGGTACACCAACTCGGGGACCGAGGCGACCATGTGGGCCATGCGCACCGCCCGCGCCGTGACGAGGAAAGACGTCATTTTAAAGTTCGAAGGCGCCTACCACGGGACCCAGGACGACGCGAAGGTATCGCTGGTGCCGGACCTCGCGCCCCAGGGGATGCCGAAGTCCCACCTCGAGGGGCTGGGCATCCCGCAGAGCACGCTCCAGGACGTCGTGATAGCTCCCTTCAACGACCTGGAGGCCGTGGAAACCGTGGTGGCGCAGAACAGGGACAGGCTCGCGGGCGTCATCGTCGAGCCGTACCTGGCGAGCCTGGGCACCATCCCCCCGAAACCCGGCTTTCTGAAGGGGCTCAGGGACCTGTGCGACAAGCACGGCATCATGCTCATCTTCGACGAGGTACAGTCCTTCCGGCAGAGCACGGGGGGCATGCAGGTGAAGGAAAACGTGCGGCCCGACATCACGGCGGTGGGCAAGCTCATAGGCGGCGGGTACCCGGTCGGCGCCTTCGGCGCGAGCCGGGAGATCATGGACCGGTTCGAGTACGACCCCATGAATCCCAACGCGATCCATCACTCCGGCACCTTCAACGGGAACGAGATCACCATGGTGGCGGGGATCGCGACGATGAAGAAGTTCGACCGGAAGGCGGTGGACCATATCAACGCGCTGGGAAAGCGGCTGGCCGACGGTTTCACCGGCGTTTTTTCGTCGATCGGCGTCAAATGCCAGGCCCTCCGCGTGGGGTCGCAGCTCAACATCAATTTCACCGACAAGGAGCTCTGGAACGCCTTCGACTGGGTCATGTCGCTCATTCCCTCCATGGAGCTGTCGAGGCTCCTGCACCTGGAGCTGATGAACCGGGGCATCTTTTCGGCCAAGAGAAACGAGTTCGTGATTTCCACCCCGATGACGGACAAGCAGGTGGACCTGTGCGTGAAGGCGTTGAAGGAGGCCTTCGAGTACCTGCTTCCGTACATGAAGGAGAAGACGCCGCATCTGCTATGAGGACCATCCGGGAGCCTGAATACCGGGCGGAGGGATTTCCGGAAGTGGTCCCATGGCCTTACGGAAAATGGAGAGAGCGATGGCCGTCGTATTGTATGAAGCAAAGGACCATGTCGCGTACATAACCCTGAACCGGCCCGAGCGGCTCAACGCCGTCAGCCGCGAGCTCGCGGCGTCCCTGGTTGAGGTACTTGCGCGCTACGAGGGCGATAAAAATCTGTGGGCGGCCGTGATAACCGGGGCGGGGGAGCGCTCGTTCAGCGTGGGCGCCGACCTCAAGGACGAGGCGCACCGCACGGACCCCGCTCAGTGGGAGGCCGCGTTCGTCCGGAGCCTCTACGCGGTGAAGAAACCGCTGATCGCCGCCGTCAATGGATACTGCCTGGGCGCGGGGTTCACCATCGCGCTCGCCTGCGACATCCGCATCGCCTCGGAGACCGCGTCGTTCGGCACGCCGGACCAGAAGCTCAACACGGTGGACTGCGCCGCCTCGCTCCTGCTCTCTCACTACATTCCATCATCGGCCGCCATGGAGATCCTCTTCACCGGCGAGCCCGTTTCCGCGCGGGAGGCGCACAGGCTCGGCCTGGTGAGCGGGGTCGTTCCCGCGATGGGCCTCATGGATGAGGCTGGCCGCGTCGCGGACAGGATATGCGGCAACGGCCCGATGGCGCTCAAGGCGTGCAAGGAGCTGAACAGGCGGGGGCGCGCCATGCAGCTGGACGACGCGGTGGGGCTCTTCGAGGCAATGGCGCGCACCGTTCTTTCCAGCGAGGACACCGTGGAGGGAGTCACGGCATTCCTGGAAAAGAGAAAGCCCGTCTGGAAGCTCAGGTGACAGCCGTCACATTCCCCCCGCCCCGAACTGGGAGGAGGGATAAAAAATAAAACTGGAGGACGCTACTATGGCAGCTCAGCTGAAAAGGACCCTTTCGCTCGGCGGGAGCGTCGCGATGCTCGTGGGGCTTGTGATCGGGCCCTCCATCTTCGTGCTCATCCCGGAACTTGCCGGCATGACCGGGCCGAACCTGTTCATCGCCTACATCGTGTCGGTAATCCCGGTGGTCTTCACCGGGTTGTACCTCATGCAGCTCGGCGGGGCGCTGCCCGTGACCGCGGCGAACTACTACTCAATCACCAGGCTCATCTCGCCCACGGCGGGATTCCTGGGCTCCCTGGCGGGGTTCGCGGCCATGATCAGCACCAACTGCATCGTCTGCTGGGGCTTCGCCGAGTACTTCAGCAAGATCGTTCCCGGGATTTCCCCGATGGTCGTGGCCGTCGTCGTGGTGCTGGTCTTCGGGATCGTAAACTGGGTGGGCGTGCAGATCTTCGAGTGGGTGCAGATCCTCATGGTCCTGCTCCTGGTCTTGACCATGCTCCTCTTCGGCATCGGGGGCGCGGTCAACGCCAACCCGGAGTATCTGCAGCCCCTCTTCCCGAAGGGCATAGGCTCATTCATCCTGGTAATGGCCGTATCCGCCTTTTCGTACATCGGCTTTATCGCCATCACCGAGGTCGCGGGGGAGATAAAAAATCCCAAGAGGAACATCCCGCGCGCGTTAATCCTCGCCATTATCATCGTGACGGTGCTTTACGTCCTGCAGACCTTCGCCTTCGTGTCGACGCTGAAGTGGGACGAGGCGGCAAAAGCCGGGCCGACCGCGGTGCTCGTGGCCGCCCGGACCTTTCTCCCCGAGTGGGGTGTCAGCATTATCGCCATAGCCGCGCTGCTTGCCATGGCCACCACCATCAATGCCATCATGCTCATGGCCGCCCGGGAGGGGCTCGCATGGAGCCGGGACCAGCTGGTCCCCAGCGTCTTCAGCCGGATCAGCAAGCGGTTCAACACCCCGGAGATCGCCATACTGCTGACGACGGTCCTCTCGGTGGCCGGCGTGATCGCGGCCGCCCAGCTCAGCAAGTACGCCCTCATGGTGGTATTCGCCCTCATGTTCATCCAGGGTTTAGGGGCGGTGGCCGTGTGGCGGCTCCCGAAGCTGATGCCCGAAGTGTACAAGAAGTCACTCATCCAGTTCAGCCCGTTCTGGCGGAATTTCACCATGATCGGCTGCCTGGTGTGCTTCACGCTGCTCTTCCTGTTCGGCTGGATGGCCGACTACAAGACCGGCATCGTATTCACGGCCTTTATAGTCATTGGACTCGCCTACTGGTACTGGAGAAAGGCGTATATGAAAAAACGGGGCGTCCATCTCGACACCATGCTCGCCAAGATGAGCCAGGACGCCATGATGGAGCTGAAGGATTCCTGAAAATGATTTCGCGGCCATTTTTCCGGGCCGCGTTCGGGAGGCGCGTGTAATGGAAAGGCGTGAAATCGGGAGCGGGAAGCTTCCCTCACTGGGGTTCCCCTGGGCGCTCCACCTGAAGGACGTGAAGGAATGGCTCTTCATTTCGGGGGTGCCTCCCATGGACGAGGCGGGGAAGGTGGTGGGAGGCGACCTGGTGGAGCAGTTCCGGTATTCCGTGGAGCGTATAAAGGAGCTGCTCGCGGACGCGGGGATGTCGCCGGGGGACGTGGTGTACCTGACGGTCACCGTGACCGAGAAGGCGGACCTGTACCGGGAGTGGGAGAGGTTCGGGCGCGCGTACCTGGAGGCCTTCCCGCCGGGCGGCGGCCCGGCCGGCGGGACGCTCCGCATCGCCAAGGGGCTCTCACACCCGAAGATGCTCGTCGAGGTCGAGGCGATCGCGGCGCGCTGAGTGCGGGCCGGTCGCCGGCCCGGCGGCCGCGGTACCCTCCCGGAGGAGGAGAAACGCAATGAAGCGGTATCCGCTGTTGTCCTTTTTCCTGTTGACCTTCGCGATCACCTGGGGCTTGGGAGCGGTATATTTTCTTTTCGGAAAACAGCTCGAACCCTACATCGGGCCGGTCGATCACACGAACCCGCTCTTCTACCTGGCCGTGTACGCGCCGTCCATCTCCGCCGTCGCCGTCGTGTGGCGGACGCAGGGCGGAGGGGGCCTGCGCCTGTTCCTGGCCAGGCTCCTACAGTGGAGGATCGGATGGCGGTGGTATGCCTTCCTGGTCCTCGCCTTCGTTCTGGCGCATCTGGGGGCCCGCGGCGTGGCGGTTCTACGGGGCGAAGGCGTCCCGGATATTACCTACGCCTGGCACATGGCCGTCCCCCTGGCGGTGTACTGGCTCTTCGCCGACGCCGGCCCCATCGGCGAGGAGCTGGGCTGGCGTGGCCTTGCGCTGCCGCTTCTACAACGACGGTTTAGCCCGCTCGCGGCGGCCGTTCTGCTGGGAACGGTCTGGGCTGTGTGGCATCTGCCGGCGTTTTTCATCTCCGGCCTGGCGCAGAGCAGGCTCTCGTTCCCCTTTTTCGTTCTCCAGGCCATTGGTCTCTCCTATCTAATGATGGCGGCGTACAACGCCACGGCCGGGAGCGTCCCGCTGGCGATCGTCATTCACTGGCTCTCCAACGTGGGTGGAATCATGAACCTGCATGAGTTCAATGAGACGGGGATGATCGTGATGTTCCTGTTTTACTGCGCCGCGGCGGTCGTTGTCGCGCGCGTTGCGCCGGGGAGTGTCCCTTTCAGGGACCCCATTCCCGGATGGAAAGGTCCGCTTGAATTGTGAGTGGCAGAGATTATACATCATAAACACTATCCTTCGAGAGGTGACAGGTGAAAAAAGAATGGATCACGGGTTCTTCAGAACAACCAACCGGGAAAAAAATCAGCAGGCGGGACGCGCTGAAGGGCGGCGCTCGGCTGGCCGGCGCCGCGGTACTCGCCGGTTCGCTTCCGAGCCTGATAGAGGGTTGTCGGCCGCGTTCCGCCGACGCGGGCTATGACGTCGTCATAAAGGGCGGCCTCGTTTATGACGGCAGCCTCGCCCCGCCGCGGCGCGCCGACATCGGTATCCGGGGCGGCCGGATCGAGGCGATTGGGGACCTGGCATCCGGTGCGGCACACACGATCGACGCCTCGCGGCATATCGTCACGCCCGGTTTCATCGACGTTCATACCCACTGTGATTCAACCTTTAAAGAATCGGGGAACCTTCGCTACCTCGCCTACGTGCTGCCCTCGTTCAAGGGCAATTACAACTACATCTCCCAGGGCGTCACCACGGTGGTGACGGGAAACTGCGGCAGCGGCTACACGGATATCGACTACTGGTATGGCCTGGCGGACGGCGTCGGCTTTGGAACGAATGTCCATCATCTCGTCCCGCACGGCGTGATGAGGGAGGAGCTCTTCGGAAAAGACCAGCCGCGGGAGCTCTCGAGCGGCCAGCTTGGGAAGATGAAGGACAGGATCGCCGAGCAGATGGAAAAGGGCGCCGCGGGGATGTCGACGGGGCTCTTTTACTTCCCCGGGTTCCTCGCCCCGACGAAGGAGATCGTGGAGCTCTGCACGGTGGTGCGGAAATATGGCGGAGTATACGCCACCCACATCAGGGACGAATCGGGAAAGCGCATGCCGGGCGGGGGATTCGGCGACCTCAATTCCGTGAAGGAGGCAATCGAGATCGGGGAGCGCGCCGGCGTCCCCGTGGAGGTATCGCACTTGAAGCTCCACGCGCCGTTCGACGGCTCACGGGTGGAACAGGTGCTGGACCTGATCGAGGCGGCGAGACACCGGGGCGTCGAGGTGCACGCCGACCAGTATCCCTACGAGGCCTGGTCCTGCCCGATTACCGACGAGCTGCCGGAGGAGTTCCGCGTTTCCGGCGGCCTCAAGGAAAAGTATAAAACGAGGGAGGGGCAGAAGGAGGTCAAAAAGGCCGCGGAGAGGGTGTTTGCCGATCTGCCCCCGGACAAGATAATTGTCTCGATGTTCGAGGAGGACGAGAAGCTCGAGGGGAAGACCCTCACGCAGATCGCCGAGGCCGAGGGCGTATTGCCGGCGGATGTCTTCGTGAGGCTCGCCTGCGCCGAAAAACCCCCGCTCGACATCGCCTTCGCGATGCGCGACGAGGAGGTGAAGAAGATCATGGCGAGGGATTTCGTGATCACAGCCTCGGACGGCTGGACGGTGCCCAAGGACCTCACCAAGCCGCATCCCCGATGTTACGGCACCTTTCCCCGGAAGATCAGGAAGTATGTGATGAACGAGAAGGTTCTGGGCCTCCAGGCGGCGATCCGCTCGATGACCTCTCTCCCGGCGGAGAAGTTCCGCATCAGGGACCGCGGAAAAATCGCGAAGGGCTCCTTCGCCGACATCGCGGTGATCGATCTTGAAAAGATCACCGACCGCGCCACCTACATGGAGCCCCACCGGTATCCGGCCGGGGTCGACTACGTGATAATAAACGGGGTCATTTCCGTGGAAAGAGGGAAGGCCACCGGTGACAGGGCGGGCAAGTGCCTGCGCCGCGCATGACGGGAGCAAACCGGAGTAAAATCGTGGGATTTTCGGCCGGGCACCGTTTCAGCACGAGCAGTCGTGGCCGCAGGAGTTGCCGTCGCAGCCGTGGCTGTATTTTGGAGCGTCGTTTATCTCGACGAGCCTCAGCATGAAATGAAGCGTTTTTCCCGCCAGCGGGTGGTTCAGGTCCAGGGTCACGCTCTCGTGGTTCACCTCGGTGACGAGGCCCGGGACCTGCGCGCCGTTTTCCAGCTGCACCCATATGCTCATGCCCGTCTCGGGTTCGATTTGCTTCTTTATGTCCGCGACGGGAAAGCTGTGGACCAGTGAATCGTCGTACTGCCCGTAGGCCTCTTCCGGGGCCAGCGTGATGTTCTTTTCCTCCTCGATTTTCATCGTCTTGACTGCCCGCTCGAAGCCCGGGATGACCGAACCCGCGCCGACCTGAAACTCAAGTGGCTCCCGGTCCAGTGACGTGTCGAAAACCTCTCCGTCTTCGAAGGTGCCGGTGTAATGTACTGCCACGTAATTGCCCTCATGTACCATGAACAGTTCTCCTTGAATGATGGTCAGCTTCCACCCGGTGAGCGCGGCTTGGCATGATCGTGTCAATGTATCCCGCGGCGCGGAATAAATCAATAAATTTGCTCGATACCGCGCCGCTGTTCCGGCCGGGCACTCGCGGGGGGATTCTGCGCCGGGCTGGATTGAATAAGTGCGCACCGGAAGGTCATTCCATCTCGTATTTCCAGTACGGGCCTTCCTTGACGAAGATGAGTTCCATGCCGTTGTCCACGCGCACAACGGCTCGGCCGTCCTTGACGTCGGTGCCTATTATCTCCTGGGCCGTGGCCTGGCTGACGGTATCGTCGCCGTATCTCCTCGAGAGCTCGAGCTGAAGGGCGATGTACTGGACCGGGGTGAGGCCGCGCAGCCTGTCCTCGGGAACTCCCAGCTGGCGGGAGATCGCCTTGGCCTGCCCCGCGTCGAGCCGGCGCATTTCGGCGATGATGAGGTCTATCTTATTCCGGCTTCTCCGGGAGAGGAGGTCCACCAGCATGGAGGCGTCGGCGCCGGCGTACGCCCTCTTGAGCCGCGCGAAGGCTTCCTCCGGGGTAAGGGGGCCCCCGGCGCCGCACCCGCAAACCAGGAGTATAAGGGCGGCGCACGCAGGCGGCGCGTGTTTCAGTATCTGCACTCGTAGCCCCCTCGCTTTTTTTCGACAATCATGTTGTCGATCAGCCTCGTGGCGCCGAAAAAGGCCGCCACGGCGATGACGCACTTCTCGGAAAGCTCCTCGAGCGGCTGAAGGTCCGCGTAGGAGGCAACGGTGATATAATCGACCTTCTCCGGCGCGCCGCCCTCGAGGACGGAACGCATCGACGCCGTGATCTTCGAGGCGGCCCGCTCCCCGGCCCGGATCATCTCCTCTGCCGCCTTGAGGCTCCCGTGGATCGCGAGGGCCCTCTTCCGCTGGCCGGCGTCCAGGTGCTTGTTTCTCGAGCTCATGGCCAGGCCGTCCTCCTCGCGCACGGTGGGCGCGATGATGATCCGCACGGGGAAGTCAAGGTCCGCCACCATCTTCTCGATGCTCACCGCCTGCTGGATGTCCTTCTGGCCGAAAACCGACACGTCGGGCTGCACTATGTTGAAGAGCTTGCTCACCACGGTGAAAACGCCCCTGAAGTGGCCCGGCCGGGCGGCCCCGCAGAGGTGGTCCGTCAGGAGCTGGACGTCCACGTGGGTGCGCTGGTCCCGGTACACCTCCGCCTCGTCCGGGGCG
Source organism: uncultured Spirochaetota bacterium (assembly GCA_963762305.1). GTDB lineage: Bacteria > Spirochaetota > UBA4802 > UBA4802 > UBA5368 > CAVXKM01. The sequence goes on from CAVXKM010000001.1 coordinate 678,442, forward strand.
AACACGAGATCGACCCCCGCCCCGCTCGCGAGCGAGCAATCCCGCTCGAGCTCACGGGGGTAGGTGGCGAAGTCCCGGGCGTCGTTGAACTGGATCCGGTTCACGAAGATGCTCATCACCTGGTAGTCGCTTTCCCGCATCGACACTTCCACGAGGCTGGTGTGGCCCCGGTGGAGGTATCCCATGGTGGGCACAAACCCGACCGTTTTACCCGCGGCCCGCGCGCCGCGCACCGCGGCACGGGCTTCCCCGATGGTATGGACGATTTTCATTGGCGGGCCCCCGCTTTTTTTCGCGCCGATATGATCATCATATCGCCAAGATAAAAACGCTTCGCGGAAAAATCAGCAATTTTTCTCAGGAGTGAACCCGGACTCGAGACCCCGCTTCCGTAGGTGCGGTAGATCCGGGGCTCAAACCCCTTCCGCCTCAGCAGCCCCGTCATGTCTGCGCGGGAGAAGAAGTAGAGGTGCTCGGGGACGTTGTAAAAGCGCCAGTCCTCGCCGAAGAGGCGCATGAAATTCAGGCCGCCGGCCCTGCACGTGGATATGAAGAGCATCCCGTTTTCCTCCAGGTCTTCATGGGCCTTTTCAAGGACAAGGTCCGGGCGGTGCATGTGTTCGATGGTGGCCCACAGGGTGATGAGGTGGAACCGGGACGCGTATGGCCTCTCGAGGTAGTTGCCCCGCGCCACCGGGAGGTTCAGGCGGCGCGAGGCGAAGCGCACGCAATCGGCCGAGACGTCGATCCCCCGGGCCTGCCATCCCCTGCTCCGCATGTAGTTCACGAAGTAGCCGGCGGCGCACCCGATGTCAAGGGAGCGCCGCGGCGGGACGACGGCACTTTCGAACCGGTGGAAATCCAGGTCCGCGAGATTGAGGGCGAAGACCCTCTCGATCTCGCCGCGGAGCCGCGGGGAAAAATAGTCATCGTACCCGCGGCTGGTGCGGGTGGTGAAATAACGCCGCCCGTAGTACCGGGCCGTCTCCTCCTCCCGGGGGCGCGGCGAAACGAACCTCAGCCCGCAGGAGGAACAGCGCACAACGCGGTATTCCCGGCCGTCCTCTGACTTTTTTGAAAACAGCGGGGCCTGGGCTCCTGACCCGCAGGCGATGCAGGCGGTCCCCTCGTCCATTGCCTGTTCGCGGCGCGCCGGCGGAGGGCCTAGCAGCTTTTTACCGCGTACCGTACCGCCTCCTCGCCCACGACGCGGGTGAGCTCGCCGATGAGCTCGTCGGAGGGAGTTATGTTGAAAGTCTGGTGGGCCTTTACGATCTTTTCCCTTCCCTTTGTCTCCCTTATGTGAAAGAAGACCGGGCAGCTTCCGCGGTTGCCGGCGATGATGGAGCGGATGTGCTGCAGCAGGCCCTCGTCGATGCCGACCGGGTCGAGCCTGATGTGGATGGAGGCGATATTTTCCCGCCTCAGGTCCTTGAGCGATTTCACTTCGCTCACCACGATCTTCTTGGGGATGTCCTCCTCGAACTCCACGTTGCCCCTCACCATGACGGGGGCCTCGTTGCTGAGCTGTGATTCGTATTTGGAGAATGTGTCGGGAAAGAAGAGGGCCTCTATGGTGCCCTCCATGTCCTCGATGATCCCCACGGCGAAGCGCTTGCCGGCGCGCGATACGCGGACCTTCAGGCCGCCGATGATTCCAACGATGGAGAATTCCCCGTTCCCGGCCCGCTCCTTGAGCTCCGATATCGTGGTGCACGCGAAGGTCTTGATCTCGTCCTCGAACTTCGCCAGCGGATGCCCGGACACGTACACGCCGAGCACCTCCTTCTCGTGCATCAGCTTCTCGTTGTCATGCCAGGGTTTTATCTGCGGCAGGTCGCCGATGATGTCCATGGCGCCGCCCTGCTCCTTTCCGCCCGCGCCGAAAAGGCTCCCCTGGCCGGAAAGCCTGTCCTGTTGAAGCATGCGGGCCATGTCGACCAGGAGATCGACCGAGCCGTACAGTCTCGCCCTGATTTTATATATCGAATCGAAGGCGCCCGCCCTGATGAGGGACTCGAGCACGCCCTTGTTGACGGTCTGGAGGTCGACGTTCTCCAGGAAGTCCCTCAGAGTGGCGAAACGCCCGATACGTGCCCTGGCCTCGAGAAAGGAATCTATGGCCTTTTGCCCGAGGCCCTTTATCGCGCTCAGCCCGAAGCGTATCGCCCTGCCCTGGATGGAAAAATCCATTTCACTGTGGTTTATGTCGGGGGGAAGGATCTGCATGCCGTTCGCGCGGCAGTCGTTCACGTATTTTATCACGTCGTCCTGGTTGTCCGGCTGGGCCGAGAGGAGCGATGCCATGTACTCCTTCGGGTAATGCGCCTTGAGATAGGCGGTCTGGAACGAGATGAGCGAATAGGCGGCGGAGTGTGACTTGTTGAAACCGTACCGGCCGAACTTCTTGATCATGTCGAAGATGGCCTCCGCGGTCTTCGGGTTTATGCGCTTTTCCCTGGCCCCCTTTTGGAATTTCTGCTCCATCTCGTCGATGATCTCGGGCTTTTTCTTCCCCATTGCCTTGCGGAGCTTGTCCGCCTCCGGCAGCGAAAACCCGCCCATCACCTGGGAAATAAGCATCACCTGTTCCTGGTACACGATGACGCCGAGGGTGTCCCTGAGTATCGGTTCGAGGGACGGGTGGGGATAGTGTATCTTCCGCGGGTCCCTCTTGCGCGCGATAAAGTCGTCCACCATCCCGGAATCCAGCGGACCGGGACGGTAGAGGGCGTTCACGGCGATTATTTCGTCGAAGCCCGTGGGGCAGAGTTTGCGGAGGATGTTCTGCATCCCGGAGCTCTCCAGCTGGAACACGCCCTTCGTGTTGCCCCTCTGGAGGAGCCTGAAGGTCTCCGGGTCGTCCAGGGGGATTGCGTCTATGTCCACCCTGACGGCGTGGTTTTTCTCGATGAGCTTCAGGCACCGGTCGATAATGCTGAGGTTCTTCAGCCCCAGGAAGTCCATTTTCACCAGCCCGGCGGACTCAAGGCTTATCTTGTCGTACTGGGAGGAAACGCTGCCGTCCTTGGTGTCCCGGTAGAGGGGCACGTGCTCGGTGAGGGCGTTGCGGGAGAACACCACGCCGGCGGCGTGCTTCCCCGCGGAACGGGTAAGCCCCTCCAGCGCCAGGGAGATGTCCACGAGCATCTTGCCCTTGGAGCTGCCGTTCTGTATCATCTTGAATTCCTCGGAGGACTTGAGCACGCCCTCCAGGGAATCCTCCTCGATGAGCTTGCTTATGGCGTTGGCCTCGGCAAAGGGTATGTTGAGCACGCGCGCCACGTCCTTTATGACCGCCTTCGCCTTCATCTTGTTGAAGGTGATTATCTGGCTGACGTGGTCATCGCCGTACTTGGCGCGCACGTAGTCGATCACCTCCTCCCGCCTGTCGGCGCAGAAGTCGATGTCCATGTCGGGCATCTCGTTCCTGTCCGGGTTGAGGAAGCGTTCGAACAGCAGGTTGTACTTCATGGGATTCAGGTTGGTGATGCCCAGGCAGTAGGACACCATGGACCCCGCCGCCGACCCGCGCCCGGGGCCCACCGGAATCCCCCTGCCCTTGGCGTGGTTTATGAAGTCCCACACGATCAGGAAGTAGCCGGAGAAGCGCATGCTCGTGATGACGGAGAGCTCGTACTCGATGCGGGAAAGTATCTCGGGCTGGATGGAGTCCCCGAAGCGCATGCGCGCCCCGTCCGTCACCAGGTGTCGCAGGTAGGAGTCGAGGGTGTATCCCGCGGGCACGTCGAAGTTGGGAAGTATGACGCCCCCGAGCTCGAGGTCAAGGTCGACCATTTCGTAGATTTTGTAGGTGTTGGCCAGGGCCTCCGGGTGCTCGCCGAAGAGCAGGAACATCTCATCGGGCGATTTGAGGTAAAACTGGTCGGAGCGGAATCTCATGCGGTGCTCATCGTCCAGGGTCTTGCCCGTCTGGATGCACAGCAAAACCTCATGGGAGAAGGCGTGCTCCCTGCCGAGATAGTGGCAGTCGTTCGTCGCGATGAGGGGGAGGTCGAGCTTTTTGGAAAGGGCGACGAGCTCGGTGTTGATGGTCTTCTGTTCGGGGATGCCGTGGTCCTGCATTTCAAGGTAGAAGTGGTCCCTGCCGAAGAGTTCGCTGAACCTTCCAGCCGCCATGGCGGCCTCCCGCTGGTTTCCCTGGAGGAGCAGGGAGGGCACCTCACCCCCCATGCACGCGGTGGAGCAGATGAGTCCTTCGTGGTGGCTTGCCAGGACCTCCAGGTCGATGCGGGGCTTGTAATAAAAGCCTTCGAGGTAGCCGATTGACGAGAGCTTGATGAGGTTTTTATAGCCGGCAAGGTTTTTCGCCAGCAGCAGCAGGTGCAAGGAGGTGTCCTTTCCGTCCTTGCGGGGGTCCCGGTCGAAGCGCGACCGCGGCGCCAGGTAGAATTCCTGCCCCAGGATGGGGACGATACCCGCGGCCCTGGCCTTCTGGTAGAACTCGATCGCGCCGAACATGTTGCCGTGGTCGGTGAGGGCCGCCGCTGGCAGGCCCATTTCCTTCGTCCGGGCGATGAGCCTGTCCACGGTGATGGCGCCGTCGAGAATGGAATAATCCGAGTGGTTATGCAGATGAATGAATTTCATGGCGGCAGTGGCGGTCCCTCGATGCCGGCACCCGCCCTCGGAAAGGATAATTCCGGCCTCTCAGGCCCGGGGCGGCTGTCTTCGGCACGTCATTGTCTTTCGTGTTTCCTTATAGTGGGCGGCATGGCGACATAATTTCAAGAAGAAAAAAACGGGGCCCTTAAAAATCTTGATTTTACCGCGCCTGTTGGCTGCGTTATAATGTAGAAAGCCGCGGTGTTCCCACGGTTTCGGACTGTAAACCTCGATCCTGGCGCGGCCGGCAATTTGAATTGTCCCTCGATGGGGCGGGGAGGTATATTAAGCGAGGGGATCGGGCTTTTTTCGCATGCGCTTTGTGCCGATGATAGAAGTGGACTCGATGGCCCCTTATCATTACCTTATAAAGGCGGGGGCAGGGTTGCGGTCTTCGGCCGTTTCCGGTGAAAAAAGACCACCCGGCAACAACTATGAAACGAATCGCCACGGCTCTGTACGAAATCTATTTGCGGACTCCATCCCTCCGGAAGCACATCTACTCGGTTCTGGTGGGGTGCGGAGTTCTCGCCGTCACGGGAACCGTGCTGCTGAGCACCCGCGTTTCGACCCTGCCGGTCGGCTGGGAGCGGAGCTTCGGGGTTTCGCCGGTGGGCATCGCCGCGAAAAACGTCCGCGTGGCCTCCCGTGGCAGCCTCATCGCCGTCGTGTTCGAAGGGATCCAGAAGAACACGCATAAGATTTTCGTGTCCCTCTCCTTTGACGCCGGAAGGTCATTTCTCGATCCCGTGGTGATCGCGGAGGTGGCACCGAACATAGAACATTACCCCTCCATCGCCATCGCGGGCGACGGGCACATGGCCGTGGCCTGGCAGAACCTGCTGGCGGAGGACTCGAACACGAGGATATTCTATGCCCTTTCGGAGGACATGGGGGCGTCCTGGAAGGAGCCGTCGCGCATCTTCCTCGCCTCGGAATTCGAGCTGCTGCCCCAGATCTACTATGACGATAAAAACACCCTTCATATTTTTTATCACGGGTACCGCAAAAACCTCTTCAACCTCTTTCACTCCGCGAACCCCGAGGGAAAGGATTTCACGAGCCCGGATTCCCTGGCCGACGTGTCCAACCTGCGGGGCGCCTTTTTCCCGGCGGTATACTTCTCCGGCGGCAACATCTTCCTGATATGGCAGGGAAAGAGCGAGTATTACGGCGTCCTCTCGGATGACCTCTATTTCACGCGGTCTAAAAATTACGGAAGGAGCTGGTCCTCTTCCAGGAGGATAACGTCCAGCACCGCCAACGACTCCTCGCCCTCGCTGATCCTGCTGGGAGACACGCTGTACTGCGCCTACCAGAACAACGACGAGAAGAGCTGGGACATAAAAATGCTCAGGGGTTTCGAATACGGAGACCGGTGGGAGGAGACCCCAACCGTTGTTTCCATGACGAACGCGAACTGCTATTCGCCGCGGGTTGTGCCCGGCAGAAGCGAGGAGCTGGTGGTGCTCTGGCACGACACCAGGGACGTCAGGCCTGCCGTGGTCGCCCGGAAATACCTCATCCTCGAGCGGAAATTTTCCCCGGAAAACATTCTCTCCCGGCCCAAGGCGACGGCGAGGAACCCGGTGGCCGTTTCCATCGGCACCAGGGTCATAGCCCTCTGGGAGGAGGAGTACAGGGTTGTCGCGAATTTCTCCGACATCTACGTCGACCCGCCGGCGGTGTATTCGCCCACCCATCCCCGGGATGAATGGGCGCGGTACCCCGGCGCGCTCGTGGAATGGACGCCGCCCGCCGACGAGTCGGGCCTGGCCGGGTTCGCCGTGATCGTGAATCGCGACGCGGACTTTGTCCCCACGGTGCAGAACGTGGAGGGCCGGGTCACCTCGTACCGCGTTCCCGACCTCGAGGACGGTGTCACCTACTTCCACATCCGCTCCATCGACGGCTCCGGCAATTACAGCAAAACGGTGCACTACAGGCTGCAGGTGAGCAGGAGTCCGCTTCCCATGCCGGTGGTCGTGTCGCCCACCCATCCGGAGGCCGCGGCGGCGCCGTCGCGGTCGCCGGTCTTCCGGTGGTCTACGGACGAGAGGGAGCGCCTCCGGGGATTTTTATACAGCCTGGTTAAAGACGGCGTCCAGAAACCCGCGACGTTCACCAATAATTTCGAGGCGAGTTTCGAAAACCTGGAAGACGGCCGCTATTTCTTCAGCGTCGCCGCGGTGGACAAGACCAACACGGCCAGCGGAACGGCCGTGTACGAGATAATCGTGAACAGGGCGGATGCCATCGACAAGAGCGTGTATGAAAGGATAGCCAAAGGCATGAAGGCGGTCCCTCGCCCCGCGGAGGGATTACCCCGGGTTCCCGCTGTCGCGGTCAATTTCCCCTTCAACACCGCCGAACCGTTCAACGGAACGTCCTTCGAGGCGCTCATAGTGCCGCGCAATGTGCGGCCGGAGAGCATCGTGGGCTATGCCGTGGCGGTGGACACGACCAGGCCCGGGATCCTGGAGAGGGTCAACCTCAAAAGCTCCATCGTCCGCATGAGGGATCTCAGCAACGGGAAATATTTCATCGGGGTCAGGGCGAGATACTTCGTCCTCGAGCGGGGAACCAGGAAGTATTACTGGACCAGGCCGACGGTGCAGAGATTCGCCATCAACTACCGCGAGGCCCCATCGCCGGTGGTCGCGTACGCCGAGGGCGTGCTCGACCGGCTGTCCCGGCACTGGATGCAGGTGTCCGCGTCACTCCTCGGAGTCATGATCGGCATCGTTACCCTGGGATTCGGATCAAGGCCGGGCTTTTTCATCCAGCTCCTCCGGTTCCGGCTCAAAAACCTCTTCCACGTATAACTCCAATCACAAGAGCCCCCGCCCGCAACGCTGCTGCCGGGATGTATCCTCGGGCGAGGGCTCTCATCAGCCCGTCGGGCCTGATCGGGCCGCCTCTTTCTTGCAATGCGTTCAGGGAACTCGGGGGGCCGCGCGCGGATAGATCTCTTCCGGTTTGAAGAAGAAGGTTGTCTCCCTCAGGGCGCTTGCGGGGCCGTCGGAGCCGTGGACGGCGTTCCGGCGGTTGTCCTTTCCGAAGTCGCGGCGGATGCACCCAGCCGGCCCGTCAGGCGAGTTGGTGGGGCCCATGAGGGCGCGGTATCGCTCCACGGCGTTCTCGCCCTCCAGCACCATGACCAGTATGGGCCCGGAGGTCATGAACTCGATGAGCCCGTCGTAAAAGGGCTTTCCCCGGTGTTCGGCGTAGAAGCCGCTGGCATCGGCGGCGGAGAGGCGCGTCATCCTCGCGGCCGCCACGACCAGGCCCACCTTCTCGATGCGGGAGATGATTTCGCCGCTCAGGTTCCTGGCGACGGCGTCGGGCTTGATGATGGCAAGGGTCCGTTGGTCAGCCATGGCCTAGGGTGGGCACTTGGCGCAGATGGATTTAAAGAGTTGTGTAGAAAGATACCGGTCGCCCCGGTCGCAAAGGATGGTGACGATGCTGCCGTCCCCGAACTTTTGGGCCGCCTTGATCGCCCCCGCGACGGCCGCGCCGCTGGACATGCCGCAGAAGAGCCCCTCCCGCACCGCCAGCCTGTGGCAGGCCGCGAAGGCCTCTTCGTCGGTTACGGTGACGATCTCGTCTATCATCCGCGGGTCGTAGATCGGGGGCACCATGGATTCGCTCATGTTCTTGAGGCCCTGGATGGTGTGTCCCTGCACCGGCTCGACGCCGATGATGCGGACCGATGCGTCGTGCTCTTTCAGGCGCCGGCCCACGCCCATGATGGTGCCCGTGGTGCCGAGCCCCGCCACGAAGGCGGAGATCCTCCCGCCCGCCTGGGCTATGATCTCGGGCCCGGTGGTTTCGTAATGGGACAGTATGTTCCATGGGTTGGAGAACTGGTCCGGCATGTAGAACCGCAAGGGGTCGGCGTCGCGCATCTGCCTCGCCCTCACGATGGCGCCGTCGGTGCCCTCGCAGCCGGGCGTGAGAACAAGCTCGGCGCCGAACGCCTCCAGGGTGTTGCGCCTCTCGACGCTGACACACTCGGGCATGCAGAGCTTGACCCGGTACCCCAGCGCCGCGCCCACCATGGCCAGGCCTATGCCGGTGTTGCCGCTGGTGGGCTCCAGTATGGTTTTATCCGCCGTGAGCTCGCCGCACTCGATGGCGTGCCTGATCATGTAGTAGGCGGGCCTGTCCTTCACCGAGCCGCCGGGATTCGCCCCCTCCAGCTTGGCCAGGATCCGCGCCCTCCCGCCGACGGGCGTGTTTTCGAGCCTCACCATGGGCGTATTGCCGATGGCGGCGACCACTCCCACCTTTTCGATGCCTCTTATCTGCGTTTTCATGGAATTGCCGGGATATTGGATCGATTACCCGCCTCTTTTGACAAGCAAAAAATGCTGCATGTCCGAACTCACGCCACTGTTTGAACTGTCCATGCGGCGATTAAAACGCGAAGGGGCGCCGCCGGCGCCCCTCGATTCCATTTACCTCACGTCCATTCTGAGCGGGTGATGGGACTCGAACCCACGACGTTCAGCTTGGGAAGCTGACATTCTACCACTGAATTACACCCGCGTGTTGACGCCCCTCCACGTACCACCCTGAGGCCGGCAGGCGCGGACTCACGCACGAGCCTCTCGGGGCGGGTATCCGCGCACGGGCACAAGGATGAATCGAGTTTCAATTTTTTCAAGGATAATTTTATCTTCCCGTGTCCTATTTCCCCCTTCCCCCCTGCAGCGTGTACACCACCTCCCTGAAAAGCGCGTAAAAGTCCTGCAGCTCGTCGCCCTTCCGCAGGGGGCGGAGCTCCGGCCGCCCGCCCTGGAGGATGTCGCGCATATAACCCGACATCACGTGCACCGGCCCGGAGATGCGGTGGGTCATGCGGATGACGAGAGCGAATATCACGATGCCCAGCAGGAGCATGAATATGATCAGCGAGAGGAGCATGAGGTTGTTCTGGAAAACGATGCGCTCGATGGTCTTCGCGTTCTGGCTGTTCATCATGGTCGCGTTTTTCATTACATCGGCGTTCATCCCGCCGTGCGGGTCCTGCGCGTGGGTGAGCAGCGTGTCGACGATGTTGGTGTGGATGACGACGATGTTTGAAAGCCGCTTGTTGTTCACCGCCATGTTTATCCCGATGGTGGCTATGACGACCACGCCGGCGAGGAAGATGGTTCCCAGGATGGAAAAGGCGGTCCCAAGCTGGAAGTGCCGGTCCAGGAGGTATTTTTTTCTCTTTCTCATGGGGAAGTCCTTCCTGTTCAGTTTTTCGAGACGAGGCCCGCGCGATCATGCGCCGCATCGGACCGGACGGGAACCCCCGCTCCGTTTCTCCCGCGTCCGGGGAGACGGCGGACGATTTCAGCATCCCGCCCGATGCGCCTCGGCGCCGGCAAATGTATACCCGCCCGGACGGCGAACGTCAATACCTTTTGCTTTTCCGTGAAGGATCCATATTCGCTTCCGCGCCCGGGAACAGCGCGTCGAGAAGCCCCAGTGACGCGGCCATCCGGAAAAAGAGCCTCAGCGGGAAGCCGATCACGTTGGTGACCGAGCCCTCTATCCTCTCGATGATGAAGGAGCCGTGCTCCTGCACGGCGTAGGCCCCCGCCTTGTCCAGGTAGTCGATGCGCCCGAGGTATTCGGCGATGGCCGCGGCGTCCAGCGCTTTAAAGGTAACGCGGGAGGCTTCCGCGCCGGTTATCGCTTCGGCCGGGCGGCGGGAATCCGCCAGCGTGAGCGCGCTGATCACCTGGTGCGTCTTCCCCGAAAGGAGGGCAATGATGTTTCGGGCGTCCTCGGGGCCGGCGGGCTTGCCGATGGTCATGCCGTCGATGGTGACGATGGTGTCGCAGGTGATGAGGAGGAACGGATCGGCGTCGCCCGCCCCGAGCCTGGCAAGCAGGGCCTGCGCCTTTCCCGCGGCCATCCGGCGGGCGAAAGGCTCCGGCGCCTCACCGGGCTGAAGCGCCTCGTCGACCTCGGGAACGAGGACCTCGAAGGACCCCAGCATGTTTCCCAGTATTTCTCGGCGCCGCGGCGATGATGACCCCAGGATGACACGCATGGGCGTTATTTCAAAAGGACCTTCTCGTTGAGCTTCTGGATGCTGGTGACGCTTTTAACCTTCTTCAGCCTGGAGGTGATCTCCCTCAGGTGGGCAACGCTCTTGACGCCGAGCACCATTTTGATGACCGCGTTGTCGCCGGTGGTCACCTGCGCCTCCACTTTCATAAGGTTCGTCTTGCAGGTGGAGAGCTCGTCGGCGATGTCGCGCAGCAGGTTCGCCCTGTCGATCGCGTGGATGGCCAGTTTGACCGGGTAGGTGGTCTCGGACCCTTCCCACACGATATTGATGAAGCGCTCCTGCTCGGTGGTAAGCCGGGCGAGCTGGGGGCAGCTCTTCTTGTGGACAGTGATGCCCCTTCCGCGGGTAATGAACCCGACCACGTCGTCGCCGGGGATGGGCTGGCAGCACTGGGAGAGCTTGATGAGCACTCCGGCGGTGCCGGCAATGGAAAGGGCCGTCTTGTTCTGCTTTACGGCTGTCCGTACCTTGAAGAGTTCCGTGTCGGGAATGGAGACATGGGCAGTCTTTTCGCTCTTTCTGCCGGGCGCTTCCTCGGGTTCGGGTTTCTTCACGCTCTCGCGGTCTTTGCGCAGCCAGCTCCGGATCTTGTAGCGCGCGTTCGAGGACTTGACGAACTTGAGCCACGACTCCGAGGGATGGGCCTTCTTGCTGGTGATTATCTCCACTATGTCGCCGCTCTTGAGCTCCGTCTTGAGCGGCATGATGGAGCCGTTCACCTTCGCGCCTGCGCACTGGCTGCCGACCTCGCTGTGGATGGCGTATGCGAAATCAACGGGTGTGGCCCCCTTGGCCAGCTTGACGATCTTTCCCTTGGGAGTGAACACGAAAATCTCGTCCTCGTACAGGTCCATCTTGAGTTCCCTGAGAAACTCGCGGCTGTCCTGTATGCCCTGAATCTCCGATTGCATCTTGGTGATGTTCTGTAAAAGGGCTATCGTGCGATACTCCCTCTCGGGGTGGGCGCGGCCTTCCTTGTATATCCAGTGCGCGGCGACGCCCATCTCGGCCACGGCATGCATTTCCCTGGTGCGGATCTGGAACTCTATCGGCTGTCCGTCCGGGCCGACGACGGTGGTGTGCAGGGACTGGTACATGTTGGACTTGGGCACGGCGATATAATCCTTGAAGCGGGAGGTGATGGGCGACCAGAGCGTGTGGATGACCCCCAGGATGCCGTAGCAGTCCTTCACCTCCTCGGTGATGATGCGTATTGCCCGGATGTCGAAGATCTCCTCGAAGGATTTTCCCTGGTTGGCCATTTTGCGGTGGATGGAGTAGAGGTGCTTGGCCCTGCCCTGTATCTCGGCCTTTATGTCCAGGCGTTCGAGCTGCCGGTACATGATGAACCGGATATCCTCGATGAATTCCTCCATCTTCGTCTTGCGCTGGGCGATTCTGGCGACTATGTCGTGGTATTCATCGTGGTAGAGCACGTGAAACGCCCGGTCCTCGAGTTCTGACCGCATCCGCGACATGCCCAGCCGGCCCGCCATGGGCGCGTAAATGTCAAGCACCTCCCGCGCGATCTGCCGCTGTTTTATGTCCGTCTGGAACATGATGGTGCGCATGTTGTGCAGCTTGTCGGCCAGCTTGATGAGAATGACCCTCACGTCCTGCACGGTGGCCATGAGCATCTTGCGGAGGCTGTGCACCTCGGTCGCGTGCCGTGTCTTTTTTTTAAGCGATGATATTTTAGTGACGCCGTCCACCAGCAGGGCGACGTCCTCGCCGAACTTCTCCTTCAGGACGTCCAGTGACACGGTGGTGTCCTCGACGACGTCGTGCAGCAGCGCCGCCGCGATCGTCGTGTTGTCCAGCTTGAGGGCGGCCAGGATGATCGCCACTTCCAGGGGGTGGGTGATGAAGGGCTCGCCCGAGAGGCGCAGCTGGGAGCGGTGCGAGTTCTCTGCGTACTCGTAGGCTTTCCTGAGAAGGTCGGTGTTGGCGTCGGGATAATTTGCGGTAATGATCCCGATCAGGGTGTCCAGGTCCCGGCTCTTTATTTTAAGGTCGATTTCCGACATTGAAAACCTGTAAACAACACAAGGAATTGTGCGTACTAAAAAGTATACCGAAAACACGTCTGTAAATCAAAAAAATAAAAATAAGCACCTGGCGGGATTCAAGGCAGCCTTGCGGGCAGGCACGGGGCGCGAATCACCTCCGGAGGCGGCGGGGACCGCGGAGAAAACGGGCGCGCCGGCTCTCGGGGCGTAAAAAAATATTAAAGCGGGGGCGTATTTATCCGATTATTATAATGATTGATACAACCTTACACTCCCTGGTGCGTGCGTTCATTGGGCGCACGCACCAGTAAGGGTTTTACCAGGTTGAAGGCTTTTGCAAACGGCACTCTTGCAAAAGCCTTTTTTATGGAAGCGCGCCCCTCCTCCCGGGAATGGGGACATCGAAGTAACGAATGGGGCGTGCCGGGCGTGAGCGCGCGGTCGCATGTGTTTTGCCGAGCCTGCGCCGTCTTTAACAGCCGGGGGCGTTGAGTACGATGATTTTCGTCATAAACGAACAGAACCCGCAAAGGCGCCTGGTCCAGAAGGCGAGGGACATACTGGAGCAGGGAGGGGTGATCATCTACCCCACGGACACTGTGTATGCCTACGGCTGTGATATCAACGACAAGCGGGCCATTGAGAGGATATACCGGATAAAAAAGATCGCGAAAAACAAGCCCCTCAGCTTCATTTTCTGCGACATCGCCGATATCCATGAATATGTGCGTAATATTTCGGATGAGGCTTTTAAAATGATGAAGCGGGTGCTTCCCGGGCCCTATACCTTCATCTTCAGGGCATCCAAGATGGTCCCCAGGATAGCAATCACCAACCAGAAGACCATAGGGATCCGCATACCCGACAACAACGTGGCGCGCGAGCTGGTCGGCGCCCTGGGGAGGCCCATCCTCTCGGCGAGCGTGAGCACATCGTCGGGAGAGTATATCATTGAGCCCGGGGGCCTGGAGAAAGTCTACCGGAACGAGGTGGACCTCGTCATCGATTGCGGCCCGAAGATATCCAACCCTTCCACTGTGATTGACTTTTCCGAGGGGGTGCCCAGAATTATCCGGGAAGGGAAGGGGGAGCTGCCGTCGCTGGAAGGGGCGCGCGCGGCGCGGTATTTTTAACGCGGGGCTTCCGGCGGCGCGCCGCGTCCTGAAAGGAGAATGCCATGTCCGATGACGTCGTGAAATTTCTAAAGCAGATTCTCGCCATCGCCCTGTACCTGGGGCTTGGCGCGCTCGTTTCCTGGATTTACTATTATCTGAAGAGAAAGGACCTCCTGGGCGGCTTCATCGGGGGGCTCGTGGTGGGAGTCATCGGTGCCCTGATCGGGGGATTCGTCCTGGACAGGATCCTCCTCGACATCACCATCAAGATCCTTCGTTTTCTTGTTTATGACACCGGCGTGAACCTTATCGCCGGCTTCATAGGCGCATTCGCGGCGCTCTATGTCATGAACATGCTCAACCACAACAAGGAGCGGAGAAAGTATTAGGGGTGATGAGTGACGGGTGACGGGTAACGAGTGACGGGTAACAAGTCACGGTTCACGCCTCACGGTTCACAATTCACGGTTCACGCCTCACGATTCACGACTCTCATCACGCCTTAACCAGTCACCCGTCACCGTATAAAACCGCATCATCTCCAGTATCACCTCCTGTACGGCCCGGGCCAAGGCGGCCAGTTCATCCGTACCTCTAAGCGGTCTCAGCATGATTATCTCCCCGGATTTTCCCTTCCCGGCGCCCGTGACGAGCCCCTCGGAGCAGAAAGAGCAGTGTTCCCCGCCCCGGGCCCCGAAGACATACCGGGGGTAGGGTGATATAAAGGACGGCACGCCGAAGCAGGCAGGCCCGTCGATGAAACAGCCCAGGATGAGATAGGGCTTCTTCATGTGATGGATGGGGCAAAAGCGATATTCATGGTTTTAGGCCGGACGAGGGGGTGTCTCGCGTTTCCATCAGTCCCCGATGCCGGGAGAGAAAAAGCCCGTGCCTCCCCGGGCGCGCCACGCCCCCGATCTCAGCGAACGGGAGCGAGGGCGTCATCCAGGCTTGTCTTCATGAAACGCTGTATCTTTCTCTCGACGCTCAGGATGAGCTCTTTGTTTGCCAGTATAAGATCTATCCTTTCCTGCGTGGTGCCGTAGCGCTGTATCAGGTCGGTAATCCTCTCCTCAACGCTCACCATGTAGTTGTGCGTGACCCTCTTGTCCGCGTAATAGACGATCTCACGCTCCTCCAGCCGGCCATCGGGATCGAAATTTTTAAAGAACACGTGGTTTTCCACCGCCTCGGCGATGCTGTGGAAGTGAAGGGCGCGCAGCTCCTCGGCCCCGGTCACGTCGTGGTGCTCCCCTGTCTCCAGGGACCGTGTCTTGGTGAGGTCATGGAGCAGTGAGGCCGCCGATACGAGGTCCCCGTTCACCTTTACGCCGGAGGACAGATTGTCCACAATGGCCGCGGCCACGCGCTCCACCAGCTCCGAGTGCTCGAGTATGTTGGGGAGCATCTTGAAGCGGGCGATTATTTCATAGCATTCGTCCCGCGTGGGGACCTTGTCGGTGCCGGGGGCCGTCATGGGGCAGTGGTCTCGCCGGAGATTTTCCGCGCCCTCTTCCGGTTGAGGTTATTGAGAATGAATTCGGGGACAATCCCGATCCGGATGTATTTTCTTTGAAGGCTGTCCGGCAGGTACTTGAAGTCCCTTATGCGCTTCCTGCAGTTCCTACTGCCGCAGCGGCAGTCCATCTCCCAGTAGTCTTCGTCCATCGAAGTCGAGTAGTCGAAGGTGATCTCCTCGCCCCTTTTTATGGGCTTTATGGCGTAGAGAAGCACCCTCCCGTTTGTCATTTTGATGCCGGCGTTGGGGCTGCACGAGTGGTTTATGTAGTTGTCCGCTGTGCGCGTGGGGCCCAGGTACAGATTGTCGTCAATCTGGAGATAGTGGTTGTTTTTGGGATTCAGCCTTTTCTTGTATTCCTCTTTGGAATAGCGGTTGCCTCTAAATTCGATTATGAACTCGCCCCTGCCGAGGCTGCAACGTGAATATACCGATTTTCCTTTAGTGCTCTTTTTGATTACAAGGCCGTTGCCGGCCTCCGTAGGTCCCTCGTCCATAAAGTGATGCATGCCCCCGGATGTTGAAGATTTCAGGTGAGGCTGAATGTACACCCCAACAGGGGCCGGAGACGTCCGGCCAGAGGAGATGATGGAAAATACAATTCTCAATTTGTCAATGCTAATTTAACCGGTATCGAATCTTCCTTGAATTCCGGATTGGCGCCAGGCGGGAACCAGGTGCCGTTCCCGCGGGACAGGCGGATTCCGGCCTCACAGCGGGCTTCCGCCGGCCATTTTCGTCCTTACCGTTGACCGGCGTCAACCGTCCCTGCACCCGGACGGCTTGGGAATAAAAAATCCCCGCTTTCGCGGGGA
Source organism: uncultured Spirochaetota bacterium (assembly GCA_963762305.1). Classification (GTDB taxonomy): domain Bacteria; phylum Spirochaetota; class UBA4802; order UBA4802; family UBA5368; genus CAVXKM01. The sequence continues at coordinate 694,602 of CAVXKM010000001.1, forward strand.
GTAGAGGATTGATGTACAACAGGCCGTCAGGGGAATGGCCCGCTGTTGGTTGAATGTCCCTCTATAGCATTATGTGCCGGATGAGAAAATGCTCATCGACCCTCTCCCGGTCGCTTTCCTCCAATTCGGAAAAAATATTTCCTGACTTTCTATAATAATCGCATCGTTCGTCTCTGCAGAAGCCTTCACCCTGTAATCTTTCCATTTAGGACCCTCCAATTCAAGTCTTACCAATGTTTTAATATAATTTAAAATTCTAAAACAGTCAAGGGTTTTAAAATATTCTTGCGATATTTGCATGAAAATAATACAAAAAGGGCATGCTTTCATCTCACCACTCCCTGTTCTCGACTTTTCACCTTGCCGGAAAGCCCGCCCGGAACAGGCTTGCCGCCCAGCCGATGGAGATCAACGCAGCCGGGCCCGGTGGAGGAGTGAGCGAGCGCGTGCGCGAGCGCTACCGTGTCCTGGCGCGGGGAGATTGGGGCCTGGTGTTTCTGGAGGCCGTATCCCTGGGCCCTGACTGCGTGGCGCGACGGCACGGCCTGGTTCTCGGCAAAAAAACCCTCAGGGGATTCAGGGCGCTCGTGGAGCTTTTCAAGACGGAAAATCCCCATTCCCTGTTCATCGTCCAGCTCACGCACGCGGGCCGGCTGTGCCTTGACGAATCCCGGAGGGTGAAGGTCTACGGCGACGAGTCGGGGATCCGCCAGCTGGAAGAAAAAGAGATCGAGGAGCTGAGAGACCGTTTCGTCGGGGCGGCGCATTACGCCTCCGAGGCAGGCGCGGACGGGGTGGATATCAAGGCGTGCCATGGATATCTGGGGGGTGAGTTTCTCCGCCCCCGGAACACCCGCCGGGACGGGTGGGGGACCAGCCCGGAAAACCGCGCTCGCCTGCTCCTGTCGGTAATCAGCGCGGTGCGGAAGGAGTGCCCGGGGCTTGCCGTGGGGACACGGGTCTCACTCTACGAGGGAGTGCCGGGCGGCTGCGGCACGGCCGGCGCCGACGATGCCGTGGAGGACCTGGAGGACATGATGAGCATGCTCGACCTTGTGCGGAAGGCCGGCGCTCATTACCTGAATATCTCGGCGGGGATTCCTTCCGTCACGCCGCTGCTCACGCGGCCGGCAAGGGACAACGCTTTCGAGGCATACCACCATTTCAGGTATGCCCGCGCGGTCAAGGAGCGCCTCGCCGGCCCGGCCGTCATCGGATCGGCATATTCCGCGCTGCAGCGTGAAGGTCCGCCGTGGGCTGAGGGGAACGTTTCCCGGGGCCATGTCGATTTCGCCGGCTTCGGGAGGCAGAGCCTGGCTGATCCCCTTTTTCCCCTGAAGCTTCGCGACAGTCCCGGCGACATTCATTACTGCACCCTCTGCGGCGGGTGCTCACGGCTGCTTGCGGCCCAGAAGGCCGTGCGGTGTACCGTCTACGGGGGGAAGGAGTGAATCCCGTGCGCCTTCCGGGACATGCGTGCCGGGCTTGAGCGAGGAACACGATACGGCACGGATTCAAAATGAAAAAGATAGCCTGTAACATGAAAGATATCGCACGCCAGTGCGGCACGTCGGTGAGCACCGTCTCCCGCGTGCTGAGTAACGCGCCCGGGGTTTCGCTGCAGACGCGGCGCCTCGTCATGGGCGCGGTTTCCGCGGGAGGGGTCATACCCAGGACCCGCCGGAGGCACATGGCCCGATCGGTCATCAGGCTCTCCGTTGTTCTCCCGGACACCCAGCAGCTCGAAACCAACCCATTTTTCGACCCAGGCGAGCTTTTCAACTCGATCAACAATGCCTTCCAGAGCGAGAAAAAGGTCGTCGAGATGATAACCTTCTCAGGGCTGGAGCGGAATGCCCGCGCGGCCGGCAGGGGCGCCGACGGGTTCATCTTCGCGTTCGGGGAAACGAGCCGCGAGGTGAAGGAGCGCCTTGCCGCGGAAAGAAAACCGTATGTCTTTTTGAACAGGGTGCTGGAGAACGAAAATTTCGTGTCCTGCAACCATTTCAAGGGAATGCTCCGGCTCGCCAACCACCTCGTCGAGAGGGGCTACCGGAGGATCGGGTATCTTGGATGCGCGGGCATCCCCGTGAACGTCGACCGTTTCCGGGGCTTCGCCATGTCCATGGTGGAGCACGGCATCAAGCGCTACGAGGAGAGGGTCCTGGATCTGGACGGTATCGGCGGGGCGGACGCCCGGGCGGCGGAATTTTTCGTGAAGCGGCATTGCGATGCCGTCATGGCCTTCAACGACAACTTCGCGGCGCGCCTCATTCAATCTCTCGCCGGGCTCGGCATGGCGGTTCCCCTCCACGTGGCGGTCACCGGGTTCGACAACGCTCCCGTGCGATCGGTTTTCAAGCCCAGCATCACCACCATAAGCCTCGCGACGTACGAGATGGGTTTCCTGGCCGCGCGGTGGCTGAGGGACAACATAATGCACAGGGAAAGCAGGGGGCTCCGGCTGGAGGTGGAGGGCTCCCTCCTCGAGGGCGAATCAGTGAGAAGGGGGGATGCTTGACATGGCGGAGGGTACGAAAGGCGGGCGGGTGGCGCTGGTCACCGGGTCAACGGCGGGGATCGGGAGGGCCGTGGCGCTCTCCATGGCGCGGGAGGGCTGTAACGTGATTTTGAACGGGCGCAGAGAGGAAAGCCGGGTGATTGAGCTCAAGGCCCGGATCGATGAGCTCCGCGGGACACCCGGCTCTTGCGACTACGTGCGCGGCGACGTCGCCGATGAGGACACGCGCGACAGGATCACCCGTCTCATCGGGGAGCGGTACGGCCGTCTGGATGTGCTGGTCAACAACGCGGGCATGACCACCGAAGGGCGGAAGGACATGCTTTCGCTCACCGAGGACAACATGGTGCGGGTATTGAAGGTGAACCTTGTGGCGCCGTTTCTGCTTACCGCCGCGTGCGCCCGGTTCCTGAATGACAACGAGCGGACCTGCTACGTGGTGAACATCTCCTCGATCTCGGCCGACACGGTCTCGACCAACAGGGCCGATTACTGCATTTCGAAGGCGGGGATGTCTATGATGACGAAGCTCTTCGCCGTGCGCCTTGCCCGGCACAATGTTCGGGTCTTCGAGGTGCGCCCCGGGATCGTTCACACCGACATGACCGACCCCGTCCGGGAGAAATACGACGGCCTAATCGCCGGGGGGCTCCTTCCCGTCGCGCGCTGGAGCGAGCCCGAGGATGTCGCCCGCGTGGTGACGGCGCTGGTCGCGGGGAATTTCGATTACACCACCGGCGAGATAATCAACGTGGACGGCGGATTTCACCTCCGGAGCCTGTAGCGCGTGAGAAGCCATGAAGCGTGACAGCATACATGTCGACGGCCTGGACATCCCGCTCCTTTCCGTGCGGGTGCTCGTGGTGGGCTCCGGCGCGGCGTCGCTCAACGCCGCGGTGCACCTCAAGCGGTTCGGCATTGACGACCTTCTTCTCCTGACGGAGGGCCTGGGGCTGGGCACCTCCGCGCAGGCCGGCTCCGACAAGCAGACCTATTACCGGCTCCATCCGGCGGGGGCCGCGCCGGATTCGGTGCGCGCGATGGCCGAGGACCTGTACGGCGGCGGCTGCATGCACGGTGATATCGCCCTGGTCGAGGCCGCGCTCTCGGCGAGGGAATTCTACCACCTCGTGGAACTGGGAGTGCCCTTCCCGCACGACCGCTACGGCGATTACGCGGGTTTCCGTACCGATCACGACACCCACTCCCGCGGCACGTCCTCCGGGCCGGGCACCTCCATCACTATGGTCGAGGCCCTCCTCCGGGAGACGCGGAACCTGGGCATACCCGTGATGGAGCGCGCCGGGGTCATCGAAATACTCACGGTCCCCTGGGATTCCGGCCGGCGCGTCGCGGGGTGCCTTGCCATGAGGCTGGACCGCGTCACGGAAGCCGATTTCGGCCTCGTACTCGTATCGGCCCCTTACATCGTATGGGGCACCGGCGGGCCCGGCGCCCTTTATGCCGACAGCGTCTACCCCCATTCCCAGGAGGGTTCGACGGGAACGGCCCTTTCGTGCGGGGCCGTGGCGCATAACCTCGGGGAGTCGCAGTTCGGCATCGCCGCCACGCCGGTCCGCTGGAATCTCTCGGGGTCCTACCAGCAGGCGCTCCCGCGCTACTTCTCGACCGACCGCTCCGGCCGTGACGAGCGTGAATTCCTGGCCGACTATTTCCCTTCGTGGGAGGCCCTGATGGAGGCCCAGTTCCTGAAGGGATACCAGTGGCCCTTCGACGTCAGGCGGGTCGCCGGGTACGGGTCCTCCTCCATCGACTGTCTGGTTTTCCATGAGAGGAACATACGCGGCAGGCGGGTCTTCCTCGACTACCGGAGCAATCCATTCCATCCCGGCGGGGAATTCGCTTTCCAGAAGCTCCCGGCGGCCGCGCGGGAGTACCTCGAGAAATCGGGGGCCGTGGGAGACCTCCCGGTCGACCGGCTCCGGAGGATGAATCCTCCCGCGCTGGATCTCTTCATGAAAAACGGCATCGACCTCGGGAAGGAGCCCCTGGAAATATGCGTGGCGCACCAGCACAGCAACGGGGGCCTCCGTGGATCGCCGTGGTGGGAGTCCAGCGTGAGGAACCTGTTCCCGGTGGGCGAGGTCTGCGGGACCCACGGCCTGTACCGCCCGGGCGGGAGCGCCCTCAACGCGGGCCAGGTGGGCAGCCTCCGGGCGGCCCAGATGATCGCGCACCGCTGCGCCGCCGGAAGGGAAGAGCAATTCGGCGACGAGCCCTCTCCCGCCGCGGGGGCGGTCGCCCGCAGGCTTGAGGAGTTTGCCCGCCTGTGGACCGGTCCCGTATGCTGTGAGCCGACTGCCGAACGCCGGGCGATCCAGGGGCGCATGTCCCGCGTGATGGGAATATTTCGCAGCCTCGGCGCGGTGCGGGCCGCCCTCGCCGAAAACGACGCGGCGCGTGCGACGCACTCCCGTTCGGGAATCCGCGAGAGGCCCCACCTCTACTATTTCCTCAAGAACGGTGACCTCCTCGTCGCGGAGCGGCTCTGGCTGTATTCGGCCGCGGGGACCCTCTCCCTTTTAAAGGGGGGCAGGGGCTCCTATCTCATGGGCGAGCCTGAAGACATATTCGTGAGCGACGCGGCAGGGTGCGTGAAGGAGATACGCGTCAGGCTGGACGATGGGAGCTCGGCCGGGTCCATCCTGGAGGTGTGGTGCGGGGCCGGCGACGCCGTGGAAGACCGCCTTGTGCCCGTGCATCCGATTCCTGAGCCCTCAGGCTGGTTCGAGCGCACCTGGGCCGAATTCAGGGAGGGTGAAATATTCCGGGAGAGCGAGGTATAGCCATGCGGAAAAAGGCGCTTGTTATAACGGCGGGGCTTGTTCACCCGTCAATCCTGGCCCGACGCTTGTTCCACGAAATCCTCGACGGGATTCCGTCGGTCTCGTGTGAATTCACCACCTCGATCGAGGGGGCCCGGCGTCTCACGGCCGGCGGGTATGACGCCGTCGCCCTCTACCTGCACCGCCAGGCCGTGTCCGGCGAGGCCCTCAAGGCGCTGGGCACATTCGTAAAAGGGGGAGGGGGGATGCTGGCGGTGCATAGCGCCTCGGCATCGTTCAAGGCGCACGAGGCCTATTACGCGATCCTCGGCGGCCGCTTCGTGAAGCACGGCAGGGTGGAGTCCTTCGAGCTGGCGCGTCAGCCGGGAGCGGCGGCAATGTTCGGGGACATCGAGCGGATCTCGATTAAGGATGAATTCTATATCCATGAGTACGACCTGGCAAACCATGTTCATTTCGCCCGGAGCACTGGAAAAGACATTGAGCCCCAGGTGTGGACGAGAGAGTACGGGAGGGGCAGGGTGTTTTACCTCGCCCCGGGCCATTGCGCCCGCACCATGAGGAACGCCGGCATCAAGGCCCTCATTGCCCGCGGGCTGCTGTGGGTATGCGGGGCGGAGGGGCACGCGTGACGGCCGGGGAAGCAGGCGGAACAGGAAAAAAGCGAGCAGGCGCGACTGTCGTTATCGAGATGATTTCTGATTCGGTATCGGTCCGGCGGCCTTTTCCGCCCGCGAACGGGACCATGGCGGTGTATACCCGCGCGCGACAGGGCGCGGGCACATAAAAGAACGGGAGGTTGGACTATGAAGAACGGAAACGGCGAAAAGCTGAGCCTCGCGACGAAGATCGGCTTCGGGATGGGTGACATCTACGGGGGCGGGTCCTTCATGATCGTGGGGATATATTATCTGTATTTCCTTACTGACATCATCAAGCTGACGCCGGCGACCGCGGGCCTGGTGATCCTCCTGAGCAAGATATGGGACGCCGTAAATGACCCCCTCATGGGCATCATCTCGGACCGGACGCGCACCAGGTATGGACGGCGTCGGCCGTACCTGCTTGCCGGCATCGTCTTTGTTTTCCTTTCCTTCGTGATGCTCTGGTACCCGGTGAATTTCAAAAGCGAGCTGTACCGGTTCGCCTTCGTGCTCTTCGCCTATGTCTTTTTCGATACGGTGATCACGCTGGTCATGATCCCCTACAACGCGCTCGCGTCGGAGCTGACGCTTTCCTACCATGAGCGCACATCGCTCACCTCCATACGGATGTTCTTCTCCATGTTCTCCTCCCTCCTGTGCGCCGTGATACCGCTGGAGCTGATAAAGGCGTTTCCCGATGTCCGGCAGGGGCACATCATCATGGGCGTCGCCTTCGGGCTCCTCTTCGCGCTGCCCTTCGTGGCCACCTTCATGACGACGCGGGAGCGCCCCGAGTTCCAGAAGGAGCTTCCGGAGCTGAACATCGTGGATTCCTACACGGAGCCGTTCAGGATCAGGTCCTTCGTCTTCGTCCTCCTCATGTACCTGTTCACCTTCGTCTCAATGGACGTTGTCATGACCATAGTCATCTACTTCATGACCTATTACATGAAGCGTGGCCCGGAGACCAACTACGTGCTGGGAACGCTGCTGGTGGCGCAGACGGTCGCGATACCGCTCTATTATTACCTGAGCAAGAAAACCAGCAAGAAGACGGGATTTTTGTCCGCGGTGTTTCTGTGGATCGCGGTGATGCTCTTCAGCTACCTCATCAGGCCCGACATGCCCAGGGCCGCCATATATGTCTTTGCCGGCCTGGTGGGGCTCGCCACGGGCGGGGTGGTGGTCATGATCTATTCCATCTTCCCCGACATCCCGGACATAGACGAGCTGGAAACAGGCGAGCGGCGCGAGGGTATCTACTCCGGCCTCTTCATGTTCATGCGGAAATTGAGCGCCGCCGTGGCCATCTTCCTGATCTCCCAGTCCATTTCCATAGCCGGATACAAGCCGCCGCTGCACGAGGTCGTGGATGGAGTCACGAAACTCGTGCAGCAGGAACAGGGCGCCGCATTCATCACCGTGCTCCGGGTGATCTTCGCAGTGGTGCCGGTGCTGCTCCTCTCGGCGGGCGCCTGGTGCGCGTGGAGATACCCGCTCACTCCGGCGGTCCACGAGGAGCTGAAGCGCTACCTGGAGGACAGGAGGGCGGGGAAGGCTCCGTCACGGGAAAGTGCCGCCGATAAAGAGCGGCTCAAAAAAATACTCGTGTGAGGTGATTTCATGAAAACCGGGAAGGAAAAGTCGACGGCCGGTTCCGCCTTCCGGCACGATTTCCTGGAAACCACCGGCGTCACCGACTTTGTCTTCGCGGGAATGGGCCGGCCGCCCCGGGGCTATCCCGCCAGGGAAAGGCCCGACGTCTACTCGCCGGCCGCTTTTCACCGGGACTACGAAAAGCGGCGCCAGGCCCTCCTGGCGCACTGCCTTCGGAACCCGGCCAGGAAGACCATCAAGGGCTACTACTACGAGCTCGCCCGCATCTATAAAAACCGCGGGCCCGTGCACGAGGGGGCGCTGTCCGCGGCGCTGGCGTACATCGACGAACGGCGCGACTGCGCCGATTTCGTCATGCTCGGCATCGTCAGGCTGCTCTGCCAGTTTCCCGGGAGCAGGCTTCTCTCGCGGCGCCTTCTGCAGCGCGCGCGTGAGACCGTTCTGCGCTTTAAATACTGGCCTGACGAACCGGGCACCGATTCCATGTGCACCTGGACCGAAAACCACCAGATCATGTTCGCCTCCAACGAATACCTGGCCGGGCAGCTCTTCCCGGACCGTGTCTTCGAAAATTCCGGGATGACGGGCATGGAAAAGATGGAGCGCTCGCGCCGGAGGATTTTGCGATGGATGGATCTTCGATACAGGACGGGCTTCAGCGAATGGCTCTCCCACGTCTACTACGACGAAGACATCACCGCGCTCGTGAACCTGGTGGACTTCAGCAGGGACCCCCTTGTCGCCCGTCGCGCGGCGATCATCCTTGACTTGATCTTTTTCGACATCGCGCTCAACAGCCACAGGGGTGTGTTCGGGTCCACCCACGGGAGGAGCTACGCCAGGGAAAAGAAAGACGCCCTCGCGGAGTCCACGACAGACACCTCCAAGCTCCTCTTCGGCACGGGCGTTTTCTCGGGCGCCGACAACATGAGCGCGGTGTGCGTGGCCCTCAGCGAAAGGTACCGCCTTCCCCGCGTGATCTTCGAGGTCGCCTCAGGCAGTGGCGGCGAAATGGTAAACAGGCAGCGAATGGGCATTCGGATCGGGGAGGCGGGCAGGTGGGGAATAGGCTTTGACGATTTTGAAAGCGGGATGGAGCTCTTGAGCCTCGAGGCGTACGCCCATCCTAAGACCATAGGGCTGGTCATGAAGATGTTCGACGAGTTCCGGTGGTGGGAGAATGATTTCTTCAAGATGTTCAAGGCGAAGAAAGGGCTCATCACGGCGGCACGGAAGGCCGGCCTGCTTCCGCTCGTCGTGCGCCTTTTCGAGAAGGACATCACGCGCAACACCCGCGAGGAGGTGAACATATACACGTACCGGACGGCCGAATACATGCTCAGCTGCGCCCAGGACTACCGTCCCGGTTACGGCGGCGACCAGCAACATATCTGGCAGGCCACGCTCTCTCCACGTGCGGTATGTTTCACGACCCATCCGGGAGGCATGGAGAACGGTTCCGGCGGCTACTGGGTTGGGTCGGGCACCCTGCCGAGGGTGGCGCAGATAAAAAACCTGCTCATCGCCGGCTACAGGATTTCCGCGATGCCGGGACTCTACAAGACCAACCGTCTTTTTTTCACCCACGCGTATTTTCCCGCCGCGGAATTCGACGAGGTCGCCGAGAAAGGAGGCTGGGTGTTCGGCCGGAAGGGCGGCGCCTATATCGCGCTCTGTTCACAAAGGCAGTACCGCTGGCAGAACGAAGGCGAGGACGCGGGAAGCGAGCTCATCGCCGAGGGGAAAGACAATTTCTGGATATGCGAGATGGGCCGCGGGCAGGCGCGCCGTGATTTCCCGGTTTTCGTGGAGAAGGTGGCCGGGAGCCCGCTTCGATTCAAGGGGGGGCGCGTTAGGTTCGAGTCCCCTTCGCAGGGAACAGTCGAGTTCGGCCACTCGGGGCCGCTCAGGCAGAACGGCCGTGTCCTGGAATTAGACGGTTATCCCCGTTACGACAATCCCCATGCGAAGGCCGAGTTTCCCCCGGGCGCGCTGCGTATCTCGGCCGGAAAACACTGGCTTGCGCTTGACCTCCAGAAAGGGATGCGTGAGGCCAGCGGGCATATATGAGAAACACCGGGTTCCGGGTCTGCGGGAAACGAGCGGCCTGTGCCCCGGTTTCTTGCCGGAAAAACCTCCACTTTAAAGACAGAAATGCGCCCGAAAGCGGGGGTCTCCCCGGGAAATAGTGTATAAAGTGTGATTCTCTTTGTTCCGAACATAAAATATACTACTAACCCGGTGAATAGAAACATATGAGCGACCGCAGCTGCAAAAAACTCCCGGTTCCCCTGAGCGTCATTTTCATATTCATCACCCTCTTTGCCCTGAGGAACGCGGCGCTGTGCGAGTTTCTGCTCGATGAGGTTGCGCCGGCGAAGGAGGCGCTGGAGGAAAAGGCGCCCGGAGAGCCGGTGAAGAGGAGCGATTTTCCCCCTCACGTGGTCACGCGTATAAAAGCGCAACCCATTCCCGACGTCAGGGGCGCAGTCAGGATCACCTGGGAAACCGATCCATCGTCCATCGAAGATTTTATCGTCGGCCGGTCGCGGGTGGCGCCCAACACCAGGGAGAAGGCGCTCGCGGCGACATCGATCAAGGTGATACCGGCCGGGTCCCCCGGGGAGACCATCGATTCCAACCTGCCGCCGGGCGAATACTATTACATCGTTCTCTCCAAGGAAAAGGTGGCGGCGAAGGATGTGGAGGTCTATCCCGACGTGAATTTCACCCTTGCGCCCGTGGTCATCGAGCGCGCGATAATGGCGGCCCCCACCCGGGCCTATCCTGACCAGGTGACGCTCATCCACGGACAGGTAATCAATAAGACCCAGGTGCTCCTCACCTGGAGGAGCACGGGCGCTCAGAACATCGTGTACTCGGTGTACCGGTGCGGCGAGGCGCTCAACAACCCGGAGGCTGTCCGTAAGGCCGAAAGGGTCGCGGTGATCACCGAAGCAAAGGAAAGCTACGTGGACCGGTCCCTCACCCTGACGGGCACGTATTATTACGCAGTCACCACGAAGGACATTGCCGGCAACGAGGACATGCAGCTCGTACCCGACCAGAGTTATCTGACGGCGGGCATTAATATCGCGTTCAAATCACAGGTGATTGTATCGGGCCTCAAGGCCGAGGCGGTGGGGGACAACACGGTGCGGCTGTCATGGGTGGGTGTTAGCTCTCCCGGCGCCCGGTACCTGGTCTACCGGGCCGGCAGGCCGATTATCGACGCCCAGCGCCTTGCCCTGTCGAAGCAACTGGCGAGCGTGGAGCCGGGCCAGACGGCCTACGTTGATCAAAATCCCGGCGCCGGAGTGCACTATTACGCCGTGCTCGTGCGGCTGGAGGACTCCACGGTCGACAACACCCTCAGGGAAAGCGCGAATTACACGACGCAGGGCGTGGCGGCCCGGCCCGCCGTGAAAAAGCTTTCTCCCGAAGCGGCGAAGACACCGCCGGAGCGCGAGGCGCCGGCAGTCACCGAGACGGGCGACCTTGACACGGTGCTCAGGGATACCTTCTTCAAGGAGCGATACGGGCTGGCGATAAAAAGGCTGCGCAACATCGTCAGCGCGTCCGATAATGAGTATGAAAAAGCCAAGGCCAGACTTTTTCTCGGCCGGTCATTTCTGGAGCTGGGGCAATACAGGGAGTCGCTCAGCTATTTCATTATGTCCGACGTTACGAAATATTTTCCGAAGGAGTCACGCTTCTGGCGCGAGTACGCGCTTTCGCGCGTACGCTAGCGCGTGCTCCCACGTTCGCGAGCAGATTGTATGCAAGGAGATCCACTGATGAAGACAAAAGTTACAGCAGGCATAGTGCTTTTGTTGCTGGGTGTCGGCCTTCTCATATACTACGACTTCTGCGTCCGCCCGGAGGAAAAGGCCAGGGAGATGATGACCGAAGCCAGGATGATATATGAGCGGGGCGACAAGGATGCCATCAATCAGGCCATTAATATTTACACGAAGGTCATTGCGCGATACCCCGCTTCGCGGCTGATTCCCGAGGCATATTACTACATCGGATTATGCTACGAGAAAATTGGGCTCAACCGCTTGGCGTTTCTGAAATACAGCTATCTCATCAAGAACCGTTCCCCGCACATGGGCGCCGAACTCAGGAAGGAAGTCCTGATACGCCTCGCGCACCTGAACGTGCTTAAACAGTACTCCGAGGAGGGCCTGCACCAGCTTTACGGGCTCCTCAACGAAAACTACAATCCCGAACTCCGCAGCCGCATCTATTCCGAGCTGGGGCACACCTATCTCAAATCCGGCGAATACGGCCGGTCGAGGCGGATGTTTGACATAGCCCTGTCGGAATACGGGAGCAACGAGGAGGCCCTTATCGGGAAAGCCCGCTCGTACAAGCGGCTGGGATACGACAACTACGCCTATGACCTCTACGACCACTTTCTGAAATATTACGGAGCCGTGAGCCAGTATACCGCCGATGTGCGCGCGTCCTATAAAAACCAGGCTTACAGGAGCGGCCTCGATGCGTTCAAGAGGGGCGATTACTGGAACGCCGTTTCTTTTTTCAACAGGGTGCTCAGGCACTTCGGCGGCGAGCGAATCTCCGAAAATGCGATGTACTGGACGGGCGAAAGCTACTTTGCGATGCGCCGCTTCGACAATGCCATTTCATTTTTCAACAGGACGCTCGAGAACTCGTTTTACCACAAAGACCAGGACGCCCAGATAAAGAAGGGGTATGCCTATTTCCTGGACAAGAGGTTCGACCTGGCGGCGCGCGAGTTCCAGACGTATCTTAAAAATTACCCTGGCGGAAGACATGCCGCCACGGCCCGTGAGTGGAAAAACATGAGCACGAAGGAACTGCTCTATCGCATCGAAAGCAAAAAGGTCCCCGACGCGGCGGAGGAGGATGGGGGCATCGATGAGGGTGAGGAAAAAAGAATTGACAGCGCGCGTGAGGGCGACGAAGAAGTAGCGGGCGATTTTGATGAAACTGGCGACGTCAAGGGCATCGAGCTCGAGAACGTGGCCGAACTCTAAGGGGATAGCGCGCGCATGTTCGTCAACTATTTTGAAAGTCTGGAGAAGTTTCTCCTCAAGTCCGCAAAATCCGCCGGCGCGGGAAGAGTAAAAAAGGGGAAAACCGCCAAGGGTGGGAAGGCGCCCTCGAAGCACCTGGCGGATCTCATCGCGGTGATAAATGGCATCATCCCCTCTCAACTCAAGGCGGCCCCGCTGTGGGTCATGGACAAGAGCGGCTATTCCCCCGAGGGAGCCGATTTCATCGCGTACCGGGAAACGTTCAGAGATCTCCCTGTCGCGCTGGGTGGATGCGTTCCTTCGGCGCTGGTGCATGGAATCTACTATGTCTGCGACGCGCTGACAAGGGAGAGCCTCGCGGACGTTCTGGGTCGCGCGGTGCAGGGCAAGAAGGTGAACCGGTATGCCGTCGAGGAAGAAGAGCAGCCTGCCGTCATTCCCTCTTTCATAATATGCTACGAGACCAAAATGTCGCTGAAGGACATCAAGGAAGCGGCGGTGGAATTCTATGTCTCGAGGGGAATCGAAAACGCCCTCGAATTTGACATCCTCATCGTCTTTAAAAAGGGGATCATAATAAAAAACTGGAGAGAGAAACGGAGTTTCAAGGCCCTGGAGACAGGTTCCAGCACCCTCCTGTGGTTTTTCATCCTCACGAGCGAATACCTGGAGGTTGAGAGGGGCGGGGATCTAGACCTGCGGGACTACGTGAAAGAGACGGAGATATATAAAGAGTACTGAACCGGATGATCCGCCCCATCCCGCCGCGCCGTCGTAATGACCGTCCCCCGGCCCTCCCGATGGCTGGGATCCCAGATTAATATTCTTGACAGAAAAAAATATTGGTACTATTACAATAGACGGTTGTATCATGAATATAGAGCCCCGTCAGGGGCCGTGAAAGGGTGGTACCGCGTGAAAATAAGAAAGAGCGGAACGGGCCTGCGCAGAGTAAGCTTCCTGATCTGCCTGCTTATCATTCTCGGGACGGGATTCCAGCCTCTGGCAGCCGGAGAGCAAAAAGACCTCATCCTCGTTCTGGACACGTCGCTGAGCATGGCGGGGTTATGCCCCGGCTGCAGGAACATCTTCGCGGTCGTGAAAAAAAGCCTGGATGGATACGTCGAGAAGCTGGAGGACGGCGACAGCCTCACCTTCATCACGTTCGACGCGGTCGTGAAAGTCTACCCTACCGTATACGTCCAGGACGACGACGACATAGAGATCTTGAGGAAATATATTTCCGTCACCGAGGCGAAGGGGCCGTGGACCTTCACCCAGGAAATGATGAAGAACGTGTTTCAGACGGCCACGGGCCTTGAAAAAAAAGACAGCGACAGGCAGCAGGTCATCGTTGTGCTTACAGACGGGCTCGACGATCCGCCTCCCGGATTGCGGCACAAGCGGCTGAATATACATGAGATCGCGACCGCGTACAGCAAGAAGGACTGGTTCATATACCTGGTGAACCTGGGGACCCTGAAGGAAAGCCCGCGCCTCGCCAGGCTGCAAAAGCTGCTCCAGGAGAACGTGACCAAGTATACGAAAGTCGTGGAGGCCTCGGATGAGCCGGGAAAGGTAATAGATAAAACCCTCACGACGGATATGCAGAGGGACATAGAGGAGAAGAGGCGGGAAGAGAGGGGCTTTTTCTCTACGCCCTATTTCTGGGCCCTCGTCGTTCTTGTCATTCTTCTGATAGGGGCTTTCCTCGCGAGACGGTTTCTCCAGCTCAGGGTTGGGGGAAAGCTTGAATACTGGGACCACACGATGATGGACCCATATATCAAGGCCTTCGACCTGTCAAAATATAACCGGCGTGAGGTTACCGTCGGACGGGGTGCCGGCAACGTGCTGAACATCAGGGACATTGAGATCCCGGAGCCCTTCCGGATTGTCGCCGTAAGGGACGGGGGAACCGTACGTTGCGCTCTCCGCTGGGGTAGCGCCTACAACATATATTTCGTGAACAGGGAACCGGGCAAATTCATGGAGGAAGGCGACGTATTTAAAGTAGCCAACTACACCTTCCGGTATAACAAAAGCTGAAGGAAGGGCGGCTTCGTTTGCCGTATAACGGAAGTTTAACAAAAATTTCTTTTTATTTTTAAAATAAAGCCTTGACATCGAGCGGCGGACTGATAAAATCACTCCGATTCGCTCGAATGAGTAACGCTTCCCCCTAGGCGATGGAGAATGGTATAATATTTCCGGTTGATCGTCGCTTCAGGTAACGATACATTACAATGAATTAAAAAGGAGGTTTTTTCATGTCAATTGCTCAATTTCCTAAAAGCCCCAACAAGGTCCACCCCACCGAGCCGAGTGCGGTTGGTTCTAGAAATTCAATTGTCCAGGAAGGTCGCGATAAGGTCGGCGAAGCCAAGCTCATCGTTGACGAAACGGCGGACAAGGTCATGAATTCGATAATGACCAAGCTTCCCGAGGATGTGCTGGTGAAGCTGGACATCATGGGCGGTCTCAAGGAGAAAATCTACAATTACATCAACCAGACCTACGTGAACATGTCAAACCGCTACATGGTCACCATGGAAGACGAGTTCATCAAGAAGATGCGGGACTTCGTCGACAAGGAAGAAACGAAGGGACTCGCCAGGTACACGCCCCGGGAAGTGGTCGAGCTTCTGGACAAGATCGGCGGCGCGGACAAGTTCAATACCGGTGAGATCGAGAAGTCCATTGTCAACATGTACGGCCACCTCCACGGTCACATCCAGCGCGGACTCAATGAGCTGGAAAATGAGACCAACGCGATACTGCGGCAGAAAACCGACGTGGGTGCCTTTGTGCGCGGCGAGAATGCCTACGCGATCATCAAGTGCATCTTCAAGGACAACCAGCTGCGGCCGAAGTACGTGTACGATATCAAGCTTTCCATAAACATCCTCGACAGCGAGCTCATAAGCCCGGTCTATCATTACCAGGTCACCGTGGAATCGCTCCTGAAAGACGCCATCCAGAAGCACATCCAGGACCTCATCGACCGCCAGATACAGCTGCTCAAGGAGGAGCTGGTCGACCAGGGCAAGAGCGAATTGACCGGCGCGGAGGTAATGTTCGAGAAGATGAAGCGAATCGAGAACTTCACGGACGACGAAAAGGAAGACGAGAAGTCGAAGCGCTATACCATTCTCGCGAAAAAGTTCCTGGACAAGATCGAGGGCCTGCGGGCGGAGATCGACGTCGAGGAATACGATCCGCTGAATATCCGGGAGAACATCAAGTTTGTCATCGACGCCGAAAACATCCGGAACAGGGGCTATAACACCGCCATCAACGCGCTTACGTCGATCCTGGATACCAGCAAGCTGGGCTACCAGGTTTGCGACAACCTGAAAAACGCCCGCATCTGCAATATCCGCGAGTACGAGGAGCTCGACAGGACGATTCTTCCGGACGAGCGTTACGCGATGCGGATCGCTTTTTACGACCAGAACCAGCTGCGCGAGGAAAAGCGCGAGTACGATCGCCAGATGGAGGCTTTCACGAGGGAGATCATCAGGACCTGGGACGTGGTCCACGCGCATTATGAATCAAAAAAGCGGTTCCGCTCCCTGAAAGACTTCGAGGACTTGAGCGGCCGTTTGATGAACAAGGATTGGAGGAGGCAGAAGAAGGATGAGGACTCCGATCCGAACGCAGTGCTCTGGTCCGAGATCGGGAACATGTATAACGAGAACACCTTCGTCGAGAAGAACAACCGCACCTATGAGGACAGGATCAAGAACCTCAAGAACAAGGTGAAGTATCTCAGGGATTTGCTCCAGAAAATGCACGGCTACCAGAATCCCATTGAGCGGGTGATACTCGACGAGCGGATCAGCTACATGGACAGCAAGTTCAACGAGTTCACCTACAAGATCAACCCGCACCACATACAGCCGGGGCTGATACTGGATGTGGATATCACCACCATCAAGAGAAAGCAGTTCATGCTCAGGGGCATGGCCAATGTGCTCAACGAGTTCCTGTACGGCATATCCAAGGGGTTCGCGGACCAGGCCTTCGCTTCCTTCAAGAGGAGAAGGTCGACCGTCAGGGCGGACATCGACCAGACGTTTGCCGCGGATGAGATGAAGGAAGACATCTTCGAGGCGGCATATAAAGGCACAGGGGAGCCTGCGGCCGCCGCCGCAACGGTGAAGGGGTCGGTAGATCTCTCGCCCAAGGCGAGACCCAAAGGCAGGACGTCGGGGCTCAAAGAGTTGTAAGTTCCGTTCGTGGCCTTCGCAGATTCGGAAAAGAGGATGTCGCGTGACATCCTCTTTTTATTGCCGCGCCCGGGGGTCCCGGCCTTGGGTCAAGCGCCAAATCGCCCATTTTTCAGGTACGAGGCCTAGTTTTTAAGGTTCTGAATATATAACAAAATGCTTGCAATTAATAAATCGCGATTTTACCCTATCGGCAACGCATGGGGACAGTCACGGGCCCGGTTCGGCACGCACAAACGGGCATTTGAAATTTAAAAGACAAGGAGTAATGGCCATGGAAAGCACCTTTTTTTCGCTGGCGACCAAGAGCAATTTCAATAAAGCGCTCAATCACTTTTTCAAGGTGAACGAGGTCGTGGATGACCTGGATCTCAAGAAAAACCTGGCTGACGTTATAAACAGCCAGATCGACAGGAACGAGCTTGTTGTCGACCAGGTACTGCCCATAGTCGGGGCGGTGATAAGGGACAAATACAACTACTCCTACGACTCTTACGGCATACCGGTCACGATAACCGATTTCAGCAAGATCCAGGAGGAAACGTTCAAGTGGACAGCGCTGGACGTCCTGCTGGTGTACTACAATCCCGGGGGCGAGGTCGCGCTTATAAATCCCAAGAATCCCGCGCACTGGGAAAGGGCCAGGGAGCTCACGAAGGACCAGCTGCTGGTAATCTATGTAAAGCACCTGAAGCCGGAGAGCAACAAAAAGATTGAAACGGAGGCCATCACCGCCATAGAGGAGATGCTGGCCGGCAAGGATGTTTTCATAAACAAGGAATTCATCGACCAGACCGTGGCTCCCACCGCGGAAGTGAAAAGGGCGGCCCCGCCGGTGGACCTGGGGAAGAGGAGAATGACCCCGAAGTATTCCATCCAGGTGACAAACGAGCTTTTTCACAACGGGAACGTGGAGGCATGGAAAAAGATCGTCGAGAGCTTCAAGGCATCCCATCCCGACCTGGATGTGATGATTTTTTACGAGAACGAGGTGATCAACGATATCAACACGCTGTTTAAATGGGGAAAGGTCAAATCGGGGAACCTGATCTTCTTCCAGGTGGTCGGGGAGAATATACGCAGCGTGTCGAAACTGCAGAAGTACCTGTTCGAAGGGGCCAGTCCCCGGTTCGAGCAATTCCTCAAGCTGGGCGTGGGGAAGATTTTGAATTTGTTCTGATTTCCATGAGGCAACACCGGTCAATGAGAATATTTTCGAATATGAAGCAAACGGCAAAAAACAGCAACGGGGGAACGAGCGATGGAAAACATAATCTATTTTAATAAAGACCTGAAGGAAGTTGACCCGAAGGTGCGAAAGAAGCTCGGGATACGCGGCAGGCGGGCGGTGGACCTGGCCTCCATGGGTCTGCCGATCGCACCCGGTTTCATCATCGACTCTGAGCTGACGAAGAAGCTCCCGAAGGTGAACCTCAAGGAGATCTTGAAAGGCCATATCGACAAGCTCGGCAAGGAAATGAAGAAGGCATTCGGGGACCCCAAGAAGCCGCTTCTGCTGAAAGTGGTTCTCAGCTCCGACCTGAACACCCCCTATTTCCCGTCCATTCACAACATAGGGCTCAATGACAAGACGGTGCCCGGTTTCGGTCAATTCACCGGCATGGACTTCGCCTGGGGTGAGTTCCGGTTTTTACTGAACAGCATCACCACCAAGATCTACGGCCTGGAGCACCCCGACTTCGATAAAATCGACACGAAGGCAAAATTCAAATCTGAAGATTATCAAAAGACCGTTGAGAGTTATAAGAAGTACCTGGGCGACAAGTTCAGCGAGGATGTGTATGACCAGCTGGGGCTTATCCTGAAGGGAGCGGCGTCTCACTACTGTGACTCCGAGATTGACGTGGACAATTCCCTCTCGATCATGGTCCAGGTCATGACATACGGCAACTACGGTAAAAACTCCTACGCCGGGAATTACTTCACCCGCAATGTCATCACGGGCGAGCCGGTGATCCAGGGGTTCTTCCTCCAGAACGAGTTCGATATCGACCGCGCCAAGCCCAAAGAGATCGCCAGGATAGACAAGAAGTACTTAGATAAGTTGACGGAAATAGCCAGGAAGGTCGAGGACAACTTCAAAGAGATAAGGGAAATCAAATTCACCATCGAAGAGGGCGATTTCTGGCTGGTGGAGCAGCGGGATGCCGATGAAAAATCCACGCAGTCGCATATCAAGTCGCTCCTTGACCTGTGCCGTCGGAAGGTCGTCAAGGAAGACTATTTGATCAGCAATATAAAGCCCGGCCAGCTCAACGAACTCCTGCATCCCGTCATAGATCCGCGCACTGTGGGCGGCGTGAAAAGCATCAAAGGCGGCATCGCGGGTTCTCCGGGCGCGGCCATCGGCAGGGTCTTCTTCTCGACGCCGCGCCTCCTGGAAGAACACAAGCGGGCGATCATGCATGGCGAAGATACCAATCTCATACTCGTCATGCCGGCAAGCTACGCGGAGGACGTGAAGGCGATAGAAGTGGCCCGCGGCGTCATTACGACCGAGGGCGGGTTCTCGTCCCATGCGCCGGTGGTGGCACGGAGCCTCGGCAAGGTGGCCATGGTGCAGCCCGAAATGAAGATCCGGGGAGCCTCTTTTTCCCTGGCAGGTAAGAACGTTTCCGAGGGCGATTACATTTCCCTCAACGTGCCCTATTATGAGCCCCCCACCCTGTATCTGGGGAAGGTCGGCCTCATAGAGCCGAACTTCAAGGAAAACGGCCTTCTTGATTTCCTGCAGATAGTGGAGCACTTCGTGAAGGATTTCAATGTCCGGGCGAACGCGGACCTCGGACGTGACGCGAAAATCGCGCGGGAATTCAGCGCCGCGGGGATAGGCCTGTGCCGCACCGAGCACATGTTCTTCCACGAGAAGCGGATTATGAAGTTCCGTGAAATGATTCTCGCCGAGACCGAAGCTGAAAGAAGAAAGGCGCTGGAGGCGCTGAGGCCCATGCAGCGCTCCGATTTCTACGAGCTTTTCAAAACGATGGTGGGATATCCCGTGACCATCAGGCTGCTGGATGCGCCGCTACACGAGTTCCTGCCCCGTACGGCCGAAAGCATGGACGAGTTCATATCCTACTTGCAGGGCAGGAAGAAGGGAGTGAAGCCTTCCGAGATCAAGATCCGCTGCGAGGAGATCTCCGAGATGAACCCCATGCTGGGCCACCGCGGCTGCCGCGTGGCGGTAACCTATCCGGAGATATACGAGATGCAGTGTCGCGCCATATTTGAGGCGGCCTGCATGTTGAAAAAGGAGGGGATAAAGGTAAAGCCGGAAATAATGATCCCGATAGTGATGAGTGAACACGAGCTGAAGTTCATCAAGAACGGCAAGAAGATCGAGGGCAAGGTAGTCAAGGGCATCAGGGACATAAGGGAGGAGGTCCTCGACGAATACGGCATGCGCACCCTGGATTACAGCGTGGGAACCATGATCGAATTGCCCGCCGCGGCTATCGCCGCGGGTTCCATTGCGCGGTATGCGGAATTCTTCAGCTTCGGCACCAATGACCTGACCCAGACCACGTACGGTCTCTCCCGGGACGACAGCAATTCCTTCTTCCCCAGCTATTCGCTCTATGACCTTATCAAGGCCAATCCCTTCAAGGTGCTGGGCGAGGAAGTCAAAGAACTCATCGAGGTGGCTGCGCTCAGGGGGCGGCTCACCAGGCCGGACATTAAGCTGGGCCTCTGCGGGGAGCACGGGGCCGATCCCGAGAACATCGACTTCTGCATCAAGGCGGGCCTGAATTATGTTTCATGCTCGCCTTACGCGATACCCCTGGCCAAGCTCGCGATCGCGCAGAATAATTTAAAGAAAGGCTCCTAGGCGATTCTGATCCCCGGCCAGGGGCCTGCGCCGAATCGGAACATCTCATCGACGATCCCTCTCCGCCGGCAATGGCGGGGAGGGGTTGTCGTTTCCTAAGCGGCGCCCTCGCCACTAATACCATGAATCCGGCCATCACCGGTCGTTTCATATTCCCGGCGGGTAGAATGCGGCGAGCCGATCCGGCGCGCGGGCGCCGGACACGGCGTAAACCTCGATCCGGAACGAAAGGAGGGAAAGGTGTACCGCTGTGCGCCCGGCACGGAAGGACGAGTATTCCACGGGGAAAAGATATATCCTCGTGCAGGCAATCGCCGCTGGATTGGTCCGCAATGCAAGTATTACTGCACGATTCCCTGTACCGAAACACCGTGCCGCCCTGTTTATTTTACCGTGGTGACGGAAAGGGAATCCAGGCGAATGATCAAAGGCGCGTTACAATGGGGCGCGCATGTTTTCCCTAGGAATCACATCCATCCCGGTTTTTTTATCTTGAAATAAGAGGGTCCGGACTGACTATTGCCGGAAACATCAATGGAGAAGATTTATGAAAAACCAGGATACGGTCATAATTTCGGCATGCAGAACTCCCATCGGGAGCTTTGGTCAGTCACTTCGAGATGTGAGGGCATACCGGCTCGCGGCCCTTGTGATGGAGGAGGCCATTAAACGCGCGGGAATTGAGGGAGCATCGCTCTCCGACGTGATATTCGGGGATTGCATTCAGACCTCGGAAGAGGCGAACACGGCGCGCACGGCCGCCCTGAAGGCCGGCATTCCGGTGGAGGTGCCGGCGGTCACCATCCAGCGCCAGTGCGCTTCGGGCATGCAGGCGGTCATATTCGCTTCCCAGCAGGTTAAAACCGGCGATTCCGAGATTGTGCTGGCGGGCGGCGTGGAATCCATGAGCAACGCTCCATATGTCCTGAAAAAGGCGCGATGGGGGGCGCGTTTGCAGCACGCCGAAATGACTGATTCCATGTGGGAATTGCTGTTTTCGGGAAGCGGCCTGCTCGGGGCTCCATACATCATGGGACAAACGGCGGAGAACCTGGCAAAAAAATACAATATCTCAAGGGAAGAGCAGGACCAGGTGGCCTTCGAGAGCCACCAGAAGGCCCTGGCTGCCATTGATAAAGGATGGTTCAGGGAAGAAATCGTCCCTGTTCCCCTTCCCCGCAGGGACGGCACCACGGCCTTTTTTGAGACCGACGAGCATCCCCGGCGGGACGTGAGCCTTGCGGGCCTTGCGGGGTTAAGGCCCGTGTTCGATAAAAACGGCAGCGTTACGGCCGGCAATTCTTCCGGTCTCAATGACGGCGCCGCGGCGCTGGTGATAACTTCCCCGGAAAGGGCCAGGGACCTGGGTGCAAAGCCCCTGGCCAGGATTTGCGCCAATGCCCTCGCGGGAGTTGAGCCGCACCTGATGGGGTACGGGCCCGTGCCGGCGGTGCAGAAGCTCCTAAGCAAAACGGGAATGAGGCTTGAGGATATAGCGCTCATCGAGCTCAACGAGGCTTTCGCCGCCCAGTACCTGGCCTGCGAGAAAGGACTGGGCCTGGACCGCGAGAAGGTCAACGTGAACGGCTCCGGCATCGCGATGGGTCACCCGGTGGGTTGCACCGGCGCCCGAATCATCGTTTCGCTGATCGGTGAGCTGAAGAGGCGCGACGCCCGTTACGGAATCGCCACGCTGTGCGTCGGCGGAGGAATGGGCGCGGCCGTGCTTGTAGAGAATATCTGAAGCGGGCGCACCCGATAGGCGGAAAACCCGATAAACTCCTCCGGCATCGAAAGGAAAACACGGTGATGTTCGAAGCCGCCCTGCCGTGCGCATCTTCGAAAACCGGACGCCGCCCGCGCGCATAACAGGCGGACGGGGCGCTACATGGACTTCCCTTTTTTCACTCCACATACCCCGCAGCGCGGGTTGCGTGCCACGGAGATGATGTCAAAACGCATTTCCCTTCCCGACCAGAACAGGAGCCTGTTTCTCAGCGTGTCCCCGCACCCTGTGAGGAATTTAAGTGCCTCCAGGGCCTGGAGGGAACCTATGACTCCGGCCGTGGCTCCGACGACAGGAAAGACCTCTTTCTTCGTTCGCGAGGGATAAAAGCAGGCCAGGCACGGGGTTTCGGGCGGCTGGAGAAGGGTCATCTGTCCTCGCATGTCGGATATCCCGGCATGCAGCAGGGGGACGGATCGCTCAACCGAGTACCGGTTTAAAATATGGCGGGTTGCGAAATTGTCCAGGCAGTCCACCATGAGACAGGCGTCCCCCGCCACCCGGTCTATGTTTTTCGAAGTGATCGTGTCCCGGTACGGCTCCAGCCTTACGTTCGGATTCAGGCTGCCAAGTGCCTCCATGGCGGAGTCGGTCTTATGCGCGCCGATGTTGCCGGTCCGGTGCAGGATCTGGCGGTTGAGGTTCGAAAGCTCCACCCTGTCGTTGTCGCAGAAGCGGAGGCACCCCACGCCGGCGGCGGCCAGGTAGAGGAGAACGGCGCTCCCAAGGCCGCCGGTCCCCGCGACAAAGACGCTGGAATTCTTGAGTTTTTGCTGCGCCTCCAGCCCCCATCCCATTATGAGAAGCTGTCGGCTGTAGCGGTCTTTTTCCGGTTTTGTCAGCATCGGGCCGTCTCCATTCTTGCGCCGGGAGTCGAGGAGGCTCTGTTTCCCTGCGGGGGGATGGAAAAGCATGTCGGTGTCCTGCCGTATTTTCAAGTGTTTTTATATGTGCAGGATGAAGGACGGAAGGAGTGGATAAATACACAGACGGTCTTACCGAAATCGCGAAAAAATATGGACATGAGGCGACATTTTTAGCTATATTATCATGATTGAAGGTATTGATTTCACAAGGAGCGGGAAAATGGCTGAAAAAGTGAAAAAGGACATGACATTCGGAGAACTCATAAAGAGATTCCCCAAGGCCGGTCCGATACTCGCGGGATATGGACTGCATTGCATCGGCTGCCACATCGCCACGGTGGAGACGCTTGAGCAGGGCGCAAAGGCCCATGGACTTGACGAAGTCGCGATCGACCGGATGATCGCTGACCTTAATGAGCAGGCGGTATAGAAAGGGAATTGAGTAACTCGGCCAAACAAAAAGCTGCCGGTTGCAAACGGCAGCTTTTTATTTGGTGAGGGGTGGATTCGAACCACCGAAGGCTACGCCAACAGATTTACAGTCTGCCCCCTTTGGCCACTCGGGAACCTCACCCTGTTTTTAGCTGGCGAGAGGAATCGAACCCCCAACATGCTGATTACAAATCAGCTGCTCTGCCGATTGAGCTACGCCAGCAGTCCCCGCGACCGAACTACACCTTCATATGAGAAGAAAGACCACTGTCAATGATTTTTTAAACCTATGAGGAAAAAACCCCAACAGACCTTCATGGATGGATTCCAGTCGCATATCGGCCCGCGCGTCCCCTTTTCCAATATGTAGTTGACAGGGCCTCTGGAGAAATGATTGAATGATGAGAGGTTCGGACAGGCATCCGGATTCATAGTCCGGAGAAGCTTTAATTTCCCTATTCCTCCTTCAAAACACCCTGTCCCGGTGTGAGAGGAAAAATATGTTTTCGGAGCCACCGTCGATATGAAGGTTTCCTCCCTTGCGTTCGTTTTCCTTATTTGCCTTTACCTGCCGCTGAACGCGGAGCTGAGAACGGTTACTCTCCAGGAGTGTATCATAATCGCGATGGAGAACCATCCCGACATCAAGACGGTCATGGAGGAAAAAAATAAATCCGTCGCCCAGTACAACCTGTCGAAAGCTCCAAACCGCATACTGGTCAACGGAGAATTCAGGACCGTTGAATACCTCAAGGAAGAAGGCACGGCCGGGAACCTCAATATTCCCGGGCGGGATACCAATCTGGGCCTGTTCGCCGGGGCCACGGCCACATACAACCTGTATGATACGAACAGGACCCGGAGGCAGGATTCGGCAAGGATTGGCATAGACCTTGCGAAGATGCAGGAGGTGCGGGTAAAGTCCGGCCTGGTACTGAATGTAAAGCTGGCATATTACGGCTATGCCCTGGCGAAGGAGATTGTAGCCCTGCAGGAGGACCTGAAGGAAAAATACAGGATCAAGCTGGAAAAAACCCAACTGCTCTTCAAGAGCGGTCAGCGGCCGATTCTTGATGTCACGAAGGCCGAGGTGGATCTGGCTTCGGCGCGGTTGGAGCACGAACGGGCGAAAAACAGGGAAAACCTTACCAAGTCGGAGTTCCTGGCGTCTATGGGAATAATGGACGAGCGTATCGAGGTGACGCCGGTTAAAGTGACCGATCTCCCCAGGGTAAAGTACACCCTTGCCGAGCTCATTCACCTGGCGGAGGACAATTACCCCGAGCTCAGGATCTCCCGCCTCAATAAGGAGGCGCAGCGGATCAACATCGCGGTGGAAAAAGCGGGAAGGAGCCCGGTGGTCGACATATGGGCGTCGCTGGGATTAGAGAACAATAACCTTTATGATAGTGAAAACAATGAACTTATGGTTTTCAAACCGGATAATTGGGATCCCACCATGCATGCCGGCATTACGGCGCGCACTCCATTGTACAGCGGAGGTGCGATACCCTCCAAGATAGACGCGGCGAAAGCGGAGTATAACAAAAGCTTCTTCGCCGAACAGAAGGTGTTGCTTACCGCAAAGGCGCTCATAAGAAATTACACGCAGGTACTGGCTGAACTCAGGAACCAGATTGATCTCTCCAGGCTGATGAGGGAGAACGCCCAGAAGCATCTCTCCCTGGCCCAGAGGAGCTACGACGCGGGCCTGGGCTCGCAGCTTGACCTCAAGGACGCCGAGACCGCAGTGATCAATGCCGACATGTATTTCGTGCGCGCGCGCTACGACTACCTGATGATACTTGCGAAGCTTTCAAACACGGTGGGGCTGGAGGAGGATTATATATGCGAGCGCTAGAGTTTCTGAAGCAGAGGCGGATGCTGGTGATCGGGGCCGCGCTCCTCGCCGTACTGGTGGTATACATCTCGATAAAGAGCTGCGGCGTCTCCACGGACCTCGAATACAAATACTCCAGGGTGACGGTCGGCGACGTCGTGAAGACCCTGTCGGTATCGGGCAAGCTCGATGTTTTGAATTCCCACACGGTGCCGAGCAAGATAAGCGGCGTGGTAAGCAATATTTACGTGGATTTCAACGACAGGGTGCGCAAGGGGCAGGTGTTGGCGACGATCGATTCAACCGAGCTTGACCAGCAGCTCATGAAGGTGGCCGCACAGCTGGAAAAGGCGAAGCTGGACCTGGTGGGCGCGCGCACCGAGTTGGACACCAAGAATGACCTTTACAAGGAAAACCTTATCGCGAAAAAAGACCTCGACCAGGCGGAGCTGAACTATAAAAAGATAGTGGCCCAGATGACGCAATACCGGGTCGATTACAACATCGCGCTTAAAAACAAAAGTTATACCAGGATTACCTCTCCGGCGGCCGGCGTGGTCTTCTCGATCGAGATAAAGCAAAACGACGCGGTAAGCGTCGCGAAACCCCTGTTCGTGATTGCCGAGGACCTGAGAAAAATGTACCTGGTCATCAGCGTGGATGAATCGGACATCGGCAGGATCGTCAAGGGCCAGAAGGTCACCTTCACCGTGAGCGCCTTTCCCAGCACGGTGTTTGAAGGCAACATCGACCAGGTGCGCTTTCAACCGTTTGACACCGAAGGCATTATAACCTACCAGGCGATTGTCCTCTGCGACAACAAGGACCAACTCCTCAAGCCGGGCATGACCGCAACCGCGACCATCGTGGTGTCCCACAGGAAAAAGGTGAAGAGAATCCAGAACGAAGCCTTTATCGTCGCGCCCATGGAAGTGGATGTTGTTCCCGGGAAAAAATACCTGTGGAAAAAGGTACGTCTTGGAAATGACCCGAGCGCCTTCAAGCGGCTGGAGGTGACCACGGGCATAGTCGGCGACTACTATACGGAAATACTGTCGGATTCGGTCAAGGCGGGGGATAAAATCCTTGTCGGCGTCGACAAGAAGCTCAAACTCAAGGACAACATATAGCGGACCATGGGGAACAGGGTCATCGAGGTAAGAAACGTTGTAAAGGAATACCGGCTCAGCGATGAAGTAAGCGTGAAAGCCCTCAAGGGTGTTTCGCTCAATGTCGAAAAGGGCGAGTTCCTTGCCATAATGGGAGCGTCGGGCTCCGGGAAATCCACTTTCATGAATATCGTCGGCTTCCTGGACTCTCCCACCTCCGGCAGTTACGCCCTGGAGGGGATCGATGAAGGCTCGCTCGATCACGACCAGAAGGCGGAGATCCGCAACAGGAAAATAGGGTTCGTCTTCCAGGGATTTAACCTGCTTTCGCGGACCTCGGCGCTGGAAAACGTCGAGCTCCCGATGCTGTATCACGGGGACGCCGACCCGAGTCAGACGCAGCAGAAGGCCAGGGACCTTCTTTCGATGGTCGGCCTGACCGGGCGGGAGGAACACCACCCCAACAGGCTCTCCGGCGGGGAGCAGCAAAGGGTCGCCATCGCGCGGGCGCTCATGAACGACCCGGCGATCATTCTCGCCGATGAGCCCACGGGCAATCTCGACACGAAAACCAGCGCGGAAATCATGAACATCTTCACCCGCCTCAACCGGGAGACAGGCATTACGATCCTGCTGGTTACGCACGAGCCCGACATCGCCGAGTATACCAAGAGGAAAGTGGTTTTTCGCGACGGGAGCATAGTCAAGGATTCGCCCGTCAGAAGCGGCCTCGCGCGCAAGGGGAACCGCAAGTCATGAACGCACGCAGCCTCCTCAACACGGCGTTGCGCTCGCTGAGCAGGAACAAGATGCGCTCGGCCCTCACGAGCCTGGGCATCATCATCGGTGTGGCCTCGGTGATCATGATGGTGGGCATCGGCAACAGCGCCAGGATCGCGGTGAGGGAAAAGGTCTTCACCTTCGGGTCCAACGCGATGGCCATCGAGAGCCGGGTGAATCCCTTTAACGACACGGATGTAGCGAAACTCAAGCACGGCGTTCCCCTGATAAAATACATCAGCCCCGTAGCCGCTAAAACGAAGGTAACGGTCCTCTACCAGGGCAAGTTCATCTACAGCAGGGTGAGCGGGGTCAGTAACGAATTTTTCAAAATCAAGGAATGGCCGCTGCAGTACGGCCGCTACTTCACCGAGATGGAGGTTCTCGCGCTGGAGAAGGTGGTTATCATAGGCAATACGGTCAGGACAGAGCTGTTCGGCTTCACCAATCCGACAGGGAACCTGATCCTGGTCAACAGCGTTCCTTTTAAAGTCGTGGGCTCTCTCTCGGAGCTCGGGCAGGCCTTTTCCGGGCGGGACCAGGACAATATCCTCATCCTTCCCTATACGACCGCGGGAGTGAAGATCGTGGGGCGAAGGGATTTCACCGAAATTTTCATATCCACCCACAGCGACCAACTGGTGGACAGGACCGTCGAAGAGGTGCGAAAGTATCTCAGGATGGAACGGGCGACTCCCCCGGAAGCGCGCGATGATTTCAAAATAAGGACCAGCAAGGAAAAGCTGGAGATGGCGGAATATCTCTCGAGAACGCTCGCCGTTTTGCTCGCCGGCATAGCCTCCATATCGCTCATCGTGGGCGGCATCGGCATCATGAACATAATGCTGGTTTCGGTCAGCGAGCGCACCCGGGAGATAGGCATTCGGATGGCCATAGGCGCCAGGAAAAAGGACATCATGGTCCAGTTCCTCATAGAGGCCGTGACCCTGAGCGCCGGCGGAGGAATAGTGGGGATCCTGTCTGGCCTGTTGATTTATTTCTTCATAACAGTTTTCGTGGAATGGCCGTTCCATCTTTCCCTGTTCTCCATACTTGTCGCGTTTTTTTTCTCGTGCTGCGTGGGGATCTTCTTCGGTTATTATCCCGCGCGTAAGGCTTCCGACCTCAGGCCCATCGACGCCCTTCGCTACGAATGACCCCTCTCTTGTGCACGTCCCTCGAAAATTATTTTTTCCGCTCTATTAAGACATAATCCCGTTCCATCCGATAAGTAAACCGGATAGAAGAAACAGGGGCGGACTCTGCGGCGATATGAAGCCGACCGCGGTAGCGGGTCCGGCACGGTGCGAAACGCCACTCCGAAGGGCACAGAGGGCAGGCGCAGCGAAGGCGGTGCCGGCGAAGTCTGCATGGAAGGCGTGAGTTTTTTATTGCTGTCTTTGCTTTTATTACTTTCAGGGAGTGAATAGACGTCTTTCACCGGGTTCGGGCGGGAGAACATCGTGTGTGCGGGACGGGAGTATACAAATAGAATCCCCGCAGGCACGGCGCGCGAAGGTCGACATGAATACACTGGAAATGGGAGGATCGGGAATTTGAAGGAGATACAGGCCATAAAAAAGTTCAAGAGGTTCCTGCAAACCGAAAAAGGCCTCTCGCTCAATTCGATCTACTCGTACACGTATGACCTGAAAAAATTCAGCGATTTCCTGTCCAGGAGCCACAAGGACATCTTCTCCGCCACCCATGACGACGTCCAGCAGTTCCTGAAGTTCGAGCGGACGAAGAAGCACAACTCGTCACGGACCCTGGCAAGGTCCCTCGCCGCGATCCGCCAGTTCTACAACTTCATCTCGGACACCGTCGGCAGCATGGAAAACCCGGCAAACAGGATAGGCACTCCGCAGGTGGAGAAAACCCTGCCCGACTTCCTGAACGCACGGGAGATCGAGGTGCTGTTCGGTTCGATCTCCGAGAGCGACAATTATGAACTCAGGGACAAGGCCTTGTTCGAGCTGCTCTACTCCTGCGGGCTGCGGATATCGGAGGCAGTGGAGCTTGTGCTCTCCGACATGGATTTCAAGAATCGCTTCATCAAGGTGAAGGGGAAGGGGGGAAAGGAGAGGCTGGTCCCCATGGGCGAGGAAGCCGTCCGGCTGATAAACGGATACATAAGGGAATCCAGGCCGCATATCCTCGGGGAGCGCCTGTGCGACTATGTGTTCGTCAGCAAGAAAGGGTCCATGCTCAACCGGAAGTCGGTGTGGCGCCTGTTGAAGGGATACGTGCACCGCACGGAGATTCGCAAAAACATTACCCCGCACACCCTGCGGCACTCTTTCGCCACCCATCTGCTCGAAAACGGCGCCGACCTCCGGTCGGTGCAGGAACTGCTGGGACACATGGACATATCAACGACGCAGGTCTACACCCACCTGGCCCGCAAGGAGCTGCAGAAAATACACAGGCGCTTCCACCCCAAGGCATGAGTCTTTGCGGCCGGGAGCCATGATGCCACACCTTCGCATTCTCATTCCCGGGGCCTTGAGGCCTTTAATCCCGTTGGTCCTCGCGATCACGGGCCTGTCACTGGCATGCACGCCGTCCCGTGAGTTTTTGTTGAAGAGGGCCGCGGAAATCGGCATCGACAAGCATTATGTGAAGGTCCTTGTCCTTTCAACGGGAGAGCGGGTGACGGTTTCCTCGACCACGCGGATCAAGATACGCGACCTGAAGTTAAAAAAAATCCTCTATGACGGCGCCGGCAAAAAATTGAATTTCTATCCCGAGAAGGTAACGAGTTCCCTTCTGGTGGAATCCTGGGATAGCCCGCTCAGCGTGAACGGCAAGGCGTACAGGAGCGCGATAGAGGTTCATAACGTCCTTGGGCGTCTTCTTGTCATCAACGTCGTTAAAATGGACGAGTATCTCTACGGTGTGGTCGCGAGCGAAATATCCGGCGGGTGGGACCCCGAGGCCCTCAAGGCCCAGGCCGTCGCGGCGCGGACATACGCCTACTATCATATCATGAATAACAAAGAATCCT
This sequence comes from uncultured Spirochaetota bacterium, assembly GCA_963762305.1. GTDB lineage: Bacteria > Spirochaetota > UBA4802 > UBA4802 > UBA5368 > CAVXKM01. The sequence goes on from CAVXKM010000001.1 coordinate 725,120, forward strand.
TGTATGACCTGGACGCCACCAGCAGCTTCCAGGTCTATGGCGGCGTTTCGGTGGAAAACGACGCCGTCAGAAGGGCCGTTAACGCGACCGCGGGCGAGATCGCCGTTTTTGACAACAAGCCCATCCTTGCCTATTTTCACTCCACCTGCGGAGGGCGCACAATCAATGCGCGGTACGTGTGGGGCAACAGCGACCTGAAATACCTTCGCGGCGTTCGCTGCGAATACTGTAAAGGGTCGCCCCATTACGCCTGGGAAGAAAAGATTTCCCTTTATGACATACGGCTGCACCTTTCACGGAAGTACCACGGGGTGGGCCCGGTGAATGGCATTTCGCTCCGGAAGGCCGACGGACGGGTGATTTCGGTTGTGGTCACTCACCGGAACGGCACCGTGAAGATGACCGGTAATGAATTTCGACTTCTCTTTCCCGAAAAGAAGATTCGAAGCCTCTCCTTCGAGGCATACAAGGAGAGCGACGGCCTTGTTCTCCACGGCCACGGGTGGGGGCACGGCGTGGGTTTGTGCCAGTGGGGCGCCTATGGCATGGCCAAGGAAGGCAAAAGCTACAGGGACATATTGAAATACTACTACCGCGGCATCAGGTTCATCGACGTGGGCACGCATGAGCTGTCCGGGGACGAGGCGCGGAAGAGCGTGCCCCCGGCATCCGCCAGGGGTTCCTCGGGATAGTGAGGGAGTCCCGCACTTTCCATTAAACCGACTGCAGGCAGGACTCTCCGTCGTGACGAGCGAAGGGATTACCGGCGAAGATTTCCCCGCTTAGCAATAAACGACGAAGAATGTCCAATCCTCCCCGCTTCTCTATCCGCGCGAAAATGAGAAATTAGGTTGCAGAAAGGAGCCGGGATCCGGTCTATATCAGATTTGCGGATGAACATCAGGCTCCATCGGGCCGGCGGCTATGTACAATGCCAGAAAAAAGCGTTTATACATTAGAAGATTTTGACTTCGGGCTTCCAGAGGAGCTCATCGCCCAGTATCCCGAGGAAAGGAGAGAGGAATCACGGCTCTTTGTGCTGCACAGGCGAGAGCGGCTCTTCGAGGACCGGCGATTTTTCGAGATTGTGGAGTACCTGCGCCGCGGGGACGTGCTTGTTTTCAACGACACGAAAGTGATTCCGGCCAGGATCAGCTTGAAGAGGGCGACGGGAGGAAAAGCCGAGATGGTGCTTGCCCGGCGGATCGACGAGACTCGCTGGCTGGCGCTCTGCAGCAGGACCCGGCGGATCAAAACCGGCGACCGGCTGGTCTCCGCGGTCGACCCTTCCGTGACAGTCGTCGTCATCGCCCGGCGCGAGGATTGCCTTGAAATTGCCTCTGACCCCGTTCTCGACGAGGAGGTGCTGAAACGGATCGGGGAGGTCCCGCTCCCCCCGTATATCAGGAGGCCTTTCACCCGGCTCGACGAGGAAAGGTACCAGACCGTCTATGCCCGCCGCAGCGGCGCGGCGGCGGCGCCGACGGCGGGCCTGCATTTCTCCCCGTCTCTCCTGCGGTCCATTGATGACATGGGCGTGGAGAGTGTGGCCCTGACCCTTTTCGTCTCATGGGGCACCTTTCAGCCGGTCAGGGAGATGGACATAACCCGGCACCGCATGCACAAGGAGGAGTATCAGCTGGCTGAAGAATCGGCGCTCCGGTTGAACACCGCCCGCCGGGAGGGCCGCAGGATCATCGCCGTGGGCACGACGGCGCTCCGCGTCCTGGAGACCACGTTCAGGCGCGGTGAAAACATTCCCGGCGCGGGCGAGACGGACCTGTTCATCTATCCGCCGCGGCGCATCGCCTCCGCCGACGCGCTCATTACGAATTTCCATACCCCTCGGTCGACACTGCTCATGCTTGTCGCGGCCTTTGCCGGGTATGACCTCATCATGGAGGCGTACCAGGCCGCGGTGCGCAACCGGTACAGGTTTTTTTCCTACGGAGACGCCATGGTGGTTCTTTAGCGGGATCCCTTTTTTACCCGGATGCGCCCAAGACTGCTTGACAAAAAGCTTTCCGCGTATGAGATACAATAACCGAAACACGTCGGGCACGTTATCGAGTGCGTTGCGGTCCGGATGAATCCTGAAATAACAATAATGATCGAGCTTCAGCGCCTCTGGGACAACGTGCTCCGGGGAAAGGAAGAGATCGAGAAGAGCGGCAGGTCAATCGCGCACTGGGAGAGCAGGATACGCGAGGCGGAAGACGGCATATCCGGCCTGGCGGCGGAAATCATGAAATTAAAGAGCGACATCAAGCAGAAAGAGATAGACCTGTCGGAAAAGGACGAAAAGGCCCGCCGGCTCGAGGAACGGAAGAGGATCATTAAGACCGAGAAGGAGCTCAACGCGCTCGAACATGAGCGGGAGGCGCTGAACAGCGGGCGCGGCGCCCTGGAGGACGAGATACTGGCCCTGATGGAGCGGCTTGATTCCGCCGGCAAGGCGATGAAGCAGATGGAAGCGGAACGAGCGGAGTTCCTCCCCCAGTCAGAACAGGACATTGCCATGCTGCGCGAAAGGATAGACCGTTTCGAAGGGGTGGTTAAAGAAAACAGCACCGCCTTCGAGGAGAAAATCCCGGGGCTTTCCCCGACGGTCCGGGCGAGGTTCCAGAAGGCCATTCAGACAGGGAATGGAAAGGCGATCGCGCGGGTGGAGGGCGAGATCTGCGAGGCATGCCATGTCAAAATCCCGTTTCACGTGGTCATGGATGCCGCGAAAAGCGACAAGATGGTCAACTGCTCCCACTGCGGCCGCTTCATCTATAGGTAGATCGCGCCTGTCGGCGGAACGCGTGTTATTTTTCCCCGGAAGCGAGGGATATTGTTATTTAAATTTTTCATCGAATTTTTTCAAAGTCGTATTCAGAATGGAGGGCGCCCTGCGGGGCATATATGCTCCTGAGCGTTGACAGGGTACTGCAGCTTCTGGCCGAGGGGAAAAGCATCCAGAAGATCGCCGAGCTGTCCGGCGTTGAACCGGAGGACGTGAGCGCCGTAATCGACGAGGCCCGAAGGCTGCTCGATGCCTCTGACAGGGGAAAGGCGCGTAAGAAAATCATCATCAAGAAAAAGGCGTCGCCGGAAGGGGATACCGGCGGTCCGCAGGGGGAGGGAGACGCGGATGTCTCCGCGGTCTTAGAGGGCGCCGAGCTTTCCGCCGTCCCGCTGGGTTCTTCATTGGTCATTTATACCGACGGAGCATCGAGAGGCAATCCCGGCCCGGCCGGCATAGGTGTCGTAATCTACGACAGCGACAACAGGCAGGTGGGAAAGGTCTGCGCTTCCATCGGTGTGCAGACAAACAACTACGCCGAATATACCGCGCTGGTGCGGGCGCTGCAGATAGCCCGCTACTTTAAAACGAAGGTGCTTCGCGTGAGAACGGACTCGGAACTCATAGTCCGGCAGATGAAAGGAGAATACCGGGTGAGCAATGAAAATATAAAGCCGCTCTACGAGGAGGCGATGCGCCTCAGGAAGGGGATAAACACCTTCAAGATCGAGCATGTCACGCGGAACCTCAACGACAAGGCTGATTATCTCGCGAAGAAAGCCTCCGAGTCGGCAAAAGAATAACGGAAAACGGGCGGAATTCGTTCTTCAATGAAATCCCAGTGGCGCTTGGCGGAACCGGAGTCTGAAACTGTACGGAAAATTTCCAGCCTCTTTGCACTCGATCCCCGACTCGCCCGCATCATTGCCTCCCGCGGTTTAACGGAACCGGTGGAGGTATTCCGTTACCTTGCGCCCAGGCTCTCGACCCTTTCAAGCCCCTTCCTCATGACCGGCATGGAACAGGCCGTGACCCGGATCAGGGCGGCGGTTGAACGAGACGAGAAGATAGGTATTTTTGCCGATTCCGACGTGGACGGCCTCACCTCGCTTGCGGTGATGCTGCGGCTCCTCGAGCGGATCGGCCTGAAAAACACGCCATGGGTCCGTTACCCCGTTGAGGACGAGGACTACGGGCTCACCCTTTCCATCGTTGACGAGTTCGTGAGCAGGGAAGTGACCCTCCTCATCACGCTGGACGCGGGCATGCGCGACGTGGAGGAGATTCGGCGTGCCCGGTCCTCGGGCCTGGACGTAATCGTGTGCGACCATCACGAGCAAGGCGCAGAGCTGCCCGAGGCGATCGTTGTAAATCCGAAGCAGAAGGCCTGCGCCCATCCCTTCAAGGGGCTTGCGGGCGTGGCGGTGGCCTTTAAGCTTTGTTACGGGCTGCTCTACAGTTATTTGCAGCGGTTCAACAAGCTTTATGTTATCATTACGGAAGACGCCGGCGGAGTATACCTTTCACGCGTGAAAAACCGCATTGTCCTCGGCACTGAACAATTTTCCGCTCTCGACGATCTGAAAAACGCGCCCGTCAACGAAGACGACACCATCATCGTGTACAGGGCGCCGGCCGTGAAGGCTCGCGCCGGGGACCTGTTCCCCCGGTGCGCGGTGCACGACCTCGAGGACCTCGTGTTGGCTCTACGCAGCGACGGCCAGGGCGGCCGTAACGATCGCGCGGGCGTGTTCGGTGAAACGGCCGCGGGTATTTTCAGCCGGCAATGCGACCTGGCGGTCGAAGTCTTCCTGGAATATGATTACCAGATCTCGCCCAGGCTCGTGGAATTCATGGTTTCGGCAATCGACCTGGTCGCGCTGGGGACCATAGCGGATATTGTGCCCCTGGTCGGAGAAAACCGCACGATCATGCACCACGGCCTCAAATCGCTCCGCTCCACCACCCACCCCGGCCTTAAGGCGCTCATGGGCGCGAACGGATTCGAGAGCTCTTCCAAATCCCTTGCATGGGGGATCGCTCCCCTGCTCAACACGCCGGGAAGGTTCGGGAAAGCGGCGCTCACCGCGTCCTTTTTCCTGGAAAGCGACGAACGTACCATGAAGCTGAAGGTGGCCGAGCTGAACGCCCTCAACAAAGAGCGCAAGGAAATCCTCGCGGAGTTCTACGCGCGAATCTCGGGGGAGATCGCCGAGGGACGCCACAGGGCGGGCGATTCGTCCGTTTTTGTCACCGATAAAAGCGTGCCGGACGGCCTGTGCGGGCTCCTCGCGAACCGCCTGTCGGAATCCCTGAACAAGCCGGTTATCGTTATAGCGTCCGCTCCGGGGAAAGAGGTGGTGAAGGGTTCGGGAAGAGCACGGGGCAATTTCAACTTCTTCTCGTGCGTGGAGCCTTTTTCCCATCTCTTCGACAGGATAGGAGGGCACGCGCAGGCTTTCGGTTTCTCGGCCAGGGCGGAGAGGCTTGGTGAAATCCGCGATGCCGTGGCGCGCTCCGTTGACGGGGCGGCTGGTCTCGACCGGGAGCCCTCGTGCCACATCGACGCGGAGATAACCCTCCAGGACATAACTCTGGACTTCATCGACCGGCTCTCGGTCCTGGAGCCCTTCGGCCACAAGAACGAAGAGCCTCTCTTTCTCGCCCGCATGGCGAGGGTGCGGGAATTTGCGCGGTTCGGAAGCGGGAAAAACCACGGGAAATACCTCCTGTCGGACAACCATTCACTGGAGGCCGTCGGCTGGGGCATGGCCGACCTCATGGAGCGGAGATCCTCGGGAGATTGTGTGGATATCGTCTTCCGACTCGAGCGGCATGAATTCAACGGGCGGACCCTCGCGCGGATGGTCATCGTGGATATTGATTGACGACCTGAAACCCGGGGCCGATGAAATTATTGACATGCGGCGCATAAATGTATTTGACTTCGCGAAATGCGGGAATTACTGTGTAACATCGTTCACAATCAACTGTTGTCGGAGAGCATTTAATGGAGATCGAGATAAAGGAAGGGACATCGCTTGTAAATGTGTCTGTTAACGGCGATATAGAGATGATGACGATCAAGGAGCTCAAGGAGAAGCTGCTCGATCTCGGCCAGAACGTGGACAAGGACATCGAGCTTGACCTCTCGAGCGTTGAATACATAGATTCGTCGGGCGTGGGCGTGCTGATAAGCCTCCTTAAGCTTCAAAAAAAGAAGGGCAAGTCACTGAAAATCAGAAAGGTCAGCACCAAGGTGCTGAACGTGCTGAAGCTCAGCTCGCTGTCCGAGGTGTTCGAACTGTAGACCCGCGATACGCCCCTTTTCAAACCGTGATGCAAACCGCCATGAGGGACTCCGGGGACCGGACCATAGTAACCATCCGCTTCAATGCGCCCCGGGGGCGGAATGGCCGCCCTACACATCCCGTGTGACGTTTGTCCCGGTAGCGCGCGAACCGGGTATATCCGCCATGGAGCGCAGTGCCTGATAAAACCATGAACATCCGGGTGGGAATAGGCTATGACGTGCACCGGTTTGTTCCGGGGAGAAAACTTATCCTCGGCGGAGTCGAGGTGGACCACCCCATGGGACTCGAGGGGCATTCCGATGCCGACGTGCTCATCCACGCAGTCATTGACTCCCTGCTGGGGGCCGCTTCACTGGGCGACATCGGCATGCTGTTCCCTGACACCGACGAGGCCTTCAGGGGCGCGAGCAGCCTCCAGTTGCTTCGCAGGGTCTACGGCATGTTAACGGAGAAGAAAATACGGATCATCAATATAGATGCGGTGGTCCTGTGCGAAAAGCCGCGCATCTCCCCTTATGTGGAAAGGATGAAAAAAGCCATTGCCGGCGCCCTGGGCGGCCTTCCCGGCGACCGTGTGGGAATAAAGGGCAAGACAAGCGAGGGCCTTGGGTTTGCCGGCAGGGGAGAGGGTATCGCCGTCCATGCGGTGTCGCTCATAAGTCTTGAGTGACGGGGACGTTCCGCGTTTTTCATCCTCCCCGCGACTCTCTTCACGGCATAATCCGGGGCGCCCCGTCGTTCGAGGCTACGGCGTTTTCCGGCGCGCAGCCTGCTCCCGGCAATACCCTCCGCCCGGAGAGGTGTTGCCGAAAGGGGCCCCCCGGCACGGGCAATGTGCCGCAATCCGGAAGTGCGTCATGATGCGTAACATGGCGCGCCTTGATTTTTCACTCACACGACCGGCTGAAGCCGGGAAAATCCCTGCATCACAAAAATGACGCGCCGCGGTCCAATTATCGTTGACACGGGACAGCGGGAGATGTCCTTCATACTGAGGAACTCCAATGCAGCCGTTCCTGCTGGGTGATTTCCCCTTCCTTCGGCATATCCTAACTGTTTCAAGGGTGAGAGTAATGATTAAAAATGATGTGGAGCTGCTCAAGCGAGGCACCGAAGAAATTATCCCCTACGACGAATTCACCGGCAAGCTCAAGAGATCGGAAAGGGAAAACAGGCCGCTCGTTGTAAAGGCCGGGTTCGATCCCACGGCGCCGGACATACATTTGGGGCACACCGTGTTGCTCAGGAAGATGAAGCATTTTCAGGAAATGGGGCACACGGTGGTGTTTCTTATCGGCGATTTCACGGGTATGATCGGCGATCCATCGGGAAAGTCAGAAACGAGGAAGCGGCTTACAAGGGAGGAGGTGCTGGATAACGCGGAGACCTACAAGAAGCAGGTGTTCAAGATACTCGATGAAAAAAAGACCGTGGTGGATTTCAATTCCCGCTGGTGCCAGCCAATGGTCTTCGCCGAGGTGCTTGAGCTCGCTTCGCGGTACAACGTCGCCCGCATGCTCGAACGCGATGATTTCTCCAGCCGCTACAGGGAAGGGAAACCCATCTCGATTCTTGAGTTCATGTATCCCCTTGTCCAGGGGTATGATTCCGTGGCCCTGCGCGCCGACATTGAGCTGGGGGGCACGGACCAGAAGTTCAACCTGCTGGTCGGGCGCGACCTCCAGCGGGAGTACGGCCAGGAGCCGCAGGTCATCATGACGCTTCCCCTGCTGGTGGGGCTGGACGGGGTCCAGAAGATGAGCAAATCGCTGGGCAATTACATCGGCATCAACGAGTCCCCCAGGGAGATCTTCGGCAAGGTGATGTCGATCTCCGATGAGCTCATGTTCTTCTATTACGAAATGGTCACCGACGTTCCGCGGCGGGAGATAGAGTCTTTCAGGGACGGCATCCGGCAGGGGAAGGCGCATCCCAGGGACGTCAAGGTCCGTCTCGCGAAGGAGATCTGCGCCCAGTTCCATGACGGCGAGACGGCCCAGAAGGCCGAGGCGGAATTCAACAGGATATTCGTGCAGAAGGACCTGCCGGACGAGATCCCTGAATTCGCCATACCGGAGAACGAGAAGAGCGGCGGCTCCATTTGGCTGGTCAAGGTCATGGTGCTGGCGGGAATGGCCGCCAGCAACGGCGAGGCGCGGCGGCTCGTCCGGGGCGGCGGTGTTTATCTTGACGGCCAAAAGGTCCTGGACGAGGAGTACGAGCTCAGGCTGCCATGTGACAGCGTGCTCAAGGTGGGGAAACGCCGTTTCGCCCGGGTTGTCGGGTAGACTGCTGTTTTTTGTAACCAGGCGGAAAGTCAGATGTCAGATAGTCATGATCTCGAAATAGTGAGCCGCGTGCTTGGCGGGGACATCGAATGCTTCTCGGAGATAATTAAAAAGTACCAGAACAAGGTGTTCCGTTACGCATACTCGAGGGTCTACAATTACGATGAGGCGCTCGATATAAGCCAGGAAGTTTTCGTGATGACCTTTGAGGCTTTAAAGTCATTCCGGAAGGAGTCGAAATTCTCCACCTGGCTTTACAGCATCATGGCAAATTACTGCAAGAACTACAGGAAGAAAAACGACCGGTTTTTCCGGGTGTCGCTCACCAGGGTAAACAACCAGGAGGAGTACGAGCTTCCCATAACCGACGAGCGGCAGAACCACGAGGAGGAGATAATCAACAGGGACTCGTTGCGGATCATAAAGGAGGAGCTTTTCCTGCTTCCCGACGACTACAAGGAAATCCTCATCCTGCGCGACATAGAGGGCGTGCCCTACAGCGATATCGCCAGGATTGTCGGGATAAATCTCTCGAACGTGAAAGTGCGAATACACAGGGGGAGGGAGCTTCTTAAGAAAAGGCTTCACATGAGGGGCTTGTTATGAAAAAGGAACACATCCCTTTTGCCGTACTGTCCGCGCTCAGGGACGATCTGCTGTCCCCCGATGACGCCAGCCGGGTCAGGGAGCATCTCGGAGTCTGTTCCGACTGCCGCCGCGAAAACGATGACCTGTCCAGGCTTCTAAAGATGGTTTCCGCGTTGAATTCTTTAACGATAAAGTCCGGCGATGCATTTCCCGCGGAGACCCTCCGGCGGGTTAAAAGACGCCTGAGGTTCTCCATCTATAAAAAAGCCGTCCCTTACGCGGCCACGGCGGCGATCCTCATGGTCGCCGTTGGGCTTGAGATCTTCCGCGGCGTTTCCGTCAGGGAAGAGGCGGCGAAGATGGTCAACCCGGCCGCCAGCAGTGAAGGAGCCCTGTATATCCGGGGCGAACTCCCGAGGGACTTCGACGGGCTGAGCAGCATTTACGACATAAAGGAAACCCTCTCCATTCTGCGCAAGAACAGCGCGCGGGTGGTGATGGTTTCTGATTCGTATATTAAGGCGGAGGCGCCGGCCCGGAGCCTTGCGAACCTGCGCCGCGAGTTTGACGCTGTTCGCTTTACATCCCATAATGGCGGCGGTGTCCCGCCGAGCGGTTCCGAGATCGAATTCCCCGAGAGCGATTCTCTCCTGTACAATGATTCGGCCGTTCCCGAGCGGAAGGGCGGTGCGCGACTGATAAGGGTACGGGTGGACCTGCAATAATCAAACCCGGCGTCTCTTAGCATGCCGATTGTCTGTATACCCTGGACGGCCGGCGTCCGCCGGGAATCCGCGCCGTTTCCCCGGGCGGGGATGGCCGCCTTTCAGTCAATATTACTAGGGGCCGTACCCCATGGTGAACCGGTTGGTGACCGGGAATGCAAGCCTTCCATCCATCAGGCCGCCCCCCATTCCCATCCGGTGAGAAATGGCAAACAACAACGCCGAGAGTATCCATCCGGACATGAAATTTACTTGCAAATCGGCAACGATCGGGCTCACAATGAATTTGCTGGGAAAAAGGCGCTCGCGGTTCCCTGGTCAAATTTTAATCGAGGTTATCCCGGACTCATGGCGGGGCCGTGCTAAGGGGGCGACAGGAAAATGTATACTTTGAGCCTAATCCTCTCGGTTTTCGGTTCGGCCGCGCTTCTCTTCATGCCTGCTTTCGTGCTTTTCAAGGATTGGCGGGACCAGGTACACCGCTATTTTGCCTTCTTCTCGGGTTCAGCATTCATAATATTGTTCACCATGTTCATCACCTATGCCTTCCCCGAGTCTCCTTATCTTACCCAGATAAACAGGGTCACCCAATTGGGAACCGCCCTCTTGTTTGGCGCGCTTTTAGCCATCTCCATGGTGTTCCCAAAGGGTGAGAAGCCATGGCCGTTCAGGGCCACGGTGCTCATCCTTCTCCCCGCCCTCGCCGTGTCAGTCATCGCTGTCGGCACAGACTTCAACATCATAAAAGCCTATTTCAGGGACGGGGTTCTCGTCAGGGAGTTCAACTTCTTCTATTCGGTATATGCTCTTGTAGTATTCACTTACCTTCTGCTGGGCATGGGCAATTTTATCCGTAAATACGTGAAAACCACGGTCCATGTCTACCGCCTCCAGATGCGCTACATGTTCGTTGGCACCTCCATCGCTGCCGGCGTGGCGGCATTTGCCTCCATCATCCTGCCGCGGTTCTTCGGTTACTCTGACCTCTACGTGCTCGGGCCTTCGCTGGCAAGTTTTTTCGCCCTGGGGTCACTCTTCTATTCCGTCCTCTCTTACCAGCTGATGGACATCACCACGGCGGCCCATAAGACCTTCACCTACGCCGTCATCTCGATGACAATCCTGGCGCCCCTGTACCTGGTGCTGCAGGCGTACGATTCAAACCTGTACGGGGCCGGGCGGCTTCCATCCTATATCGTCGCCGGCGGCCTCGTGGGGATATTCATCCTCTTTTCGGTCTTCGTGCAGCCGGCCATAGACAAGGTGTTTAAAAGAAAGCAGTACGAATTTGAAGGCATTATCGATAATTTCGTGAAGGACGTGGAACAGCTGCGTGATTTCCGGGGCATAATCCAGCGGTCGGTGGACATCCTACAGAACGCCCTTTTCTTGAAGCACGCTTTTTTCCTGATGTTCAGCGCCGAGGCGAAACGCTTTGTCGTCTATTACGGCAAGGGCGTTTCCGGCGAGATCAGCCCGCTCGACAGGAACTCGCCGGTGATCCGGTGGTTCGTGCGGAACCCCGACGTGCTGACCGTTGAGCGGGTGTACACTGACGACAGGGAATTTTCCGAGATACGCAATGAATTCCTCGATTTTTTCAATGCCAATAAGATCAGGCTGGTGCTGCCGATTTACCATGAGCGAAGAGTGCTGGGGCTGCTGTGCCTGGGGGAGAAGGACACCCTGGCGGCCTTCAAGCCGGCCGAGATCGAAAAGCTGCGGTCTTTTCTTTCTGGGAGCAACGTCCATATCTCCAACGCGCTCGCCTACGAGGAGTCGAAACAGCAGCAGATGATAGCCCGCGCCATGGACCTCTCGTCGGACATCCTTTCCAGGTCCGCCGCCACTGCGCTGCCCAACCTGACGGGGATCCGGTTCGGCGCCTTCGTGATCCCGCGATATGCCGAGGCGGTTGATTATTACGATTTCATAAGGCCGGTCACCCACGGCGTCGGCATGATCGCCACCGATATCGCGGGCGTGGGGATCAACAGCGCGCTCTATTCCGTGGTGCTGCGCTCGGCCCTGCATTCTTCCGTTGAGGAAGCGCCGTCGGCGTATTCGGTCATGCAGCGGCTGAACAGCGTGGTCTATGAATACTCCGAGGGCCGAAGCGAGCTCATCACCGCTTTCTACGCCTATTACGACCTGAGGTCCATGCGGCTCATCTACTCCAACGCGGGATTTCCGCCGCTGGAGCTGTACCGCATCGAGAAGAACGACTTTGATTCCCTGGACACCGAGGGCATTCCCCTCGGGTACGACATGAAGGCGAACTACGGCATGGGCCGCACCAATCTCCTCCGCGGCGACATCGGCGTGATCTGCTCGAAGGCCCTGATAACGTCGAAGAACCAGAAGGGCGAAAGCTTCGGGCTCGTGAACCTGAGGGCGGTCGTCAAGGAGTCTCGGATGGAGCGCCCCGGGGAAATCGCGAACTCGATCAAGGAGCGCTTCCTTTCCTACCTGGGGCTGCTCGCCCCGGAATCGGACATCGTGGTGATAGTTTTCAAGATCATGTAGGCCGGCCCGCCCACGGGCGCGCGGGATGTTGCCCGCGCGGGAGGGCGCCGTGTTCATCCATGGAAAAAGCCGTATATGCGCGCGGCCGTCTTTTTACCCAGGCCGGGTATCGACTCCAGCTCTTCCAGCGGGATCTCGCGGATACGGCCCGGTTCCTTGAGGTGCCGCAGCAGCAATTTCTTCGTGCGCTCCCCGACTTTTGGAATTGAATCCAGTATGGAACGCTGCATGTGCGCATCGCGCAGCTTCCTGTGGTACCCGACCGCGAAGCGGTGAGCCTCGTCCCTCAGGTGCTGGATTATTTTCAATGCGGCAGAGGACTCCTCGAGGCGCAGGGGCCCGGTTCCGGAATCGACATGGATTTCCTCGAGCTGTTTCGCCAGGGCGATGATTCTTGTCCGGACCTTCAGGGTGTCACGCGCTTCGATCGCGCGTGAGAGCTGCGGCTTCCCGCCGTCGATGACGACAAGGTCCGGCGGCTCGTGGCCCTCGTTCATGAGGTACTGCAGTCTTCGTCCGACGACCTCGTGGATCATGCCGGGGTCATTGGGGGCGTCATAGGCCCGTATCCGGTATCGCCGATAGTTCCTCTTGTCCGGCAGGCCGCCCTTGAAGCGCACCATGGACGCGACGGCAAACCGGCCCTGGATGTTGGAGACGTCAAAGCACTCCATTACCTCGGGGCTGTCCTTCATTCCCAGAAGGCCCTTGAGCTCAAGGAGCCCCCTCTCCCTGTCGCCGTGTTCGCGCCGCGCCTCCCGCTCGGCGACAAGGATGTCGATATTCTTGTTCACCATGCCCATGGTGGCCTTTTCGCCAACGGTCCGCGCGGCGGACAGCGACACCTTGTGCGAGGAATGGGAGGTGAGATAGCCGGCGATGGTTTTGCGGTCTTCGATCTCCAGGGGTACGACGATTCTCCCCGGGACCTCCGCCCGCTGGTAATAATCCACGAGGAAAACCTGCACGATTTCCCGGGCGCTGGAGTACGTCGTGTTTTCAAAGACGAAGACCTTCCTTCCCAGGAGCACGCCCGAGCGGAATTCAAAAAGCAAGAGGAGCGCCTCGTTCCTCCTTAACGCAATGCCCACGAAATCCTGGTCCGCGCCGATGGGGGTGAATACCTTCTGGGATTCGGTAATCTTATGGATGTCTTCGATCATGTCCCGGACGCGCGCGGCCTTCTCGTATTCGAACCCCCCCGCGTACCTGGCCATGAGATTCTGCAAATCCTCGATAACCGGGTCGACGTGTCCTTCCAGGAACCGGCCTGCGCTCTGCACGATCAGGAGATAGTCGTCGCGCGACATCTGTCCGCGGCAGACGCCAGTGCAGCGGTTCATCTGGTAGTTCAGGCAGGAGCGCTCGTGGTTCTTGAGGGGGATCTCCCTGGTGCATGTTTTAAGCTTGAAGGTGTTGCTTATCATGGAAACGAGCTTCCGGGCGGCCCTGGCGTCCGTGTAGGGGCCGAAATACCTGTTGCCGTTGTTCACGAGACTGCGGGTGAAGATCACCCTGGGGAATGCCTCGTTGAGCGTGATGGCAATATACGGGTACCGCTTGTCGTCCTTCAGGCGGACGTTGTACCTGGGCTTGTGCTTCTTGATGAGCGAGCTCTCGAGCAGGAGGGCCTCTATCTCGGAGTCGGTGACTATGTATTCCAGATCGGCAATGCTTTTGACGAGCACCCTGGTCTTGGCGTCGGCCCCGTTTTTTTGAAAATAGGACGCGACCCGTTTCTTCAGGGACGAGGCCTTTCCCACGTAGATTATCTCGCCCCGCGCGTCTTTCATCAGGTAGACGCCCGGGAGGTCCGGGAACGCGGCGGAACGGCTATGGAGGTCCTGGCGTGATGTGCCCATCGTTCGTCAGCAGCCTTTTCACCTTTTCTATGTACCGAAGGGTAAGCTCGTGCCGGGGATTTGACAGGAGCGCCCGCTCGAACATCTCGACGGAAAGAACGTAATCGCCCTTCTTCGCGTAGGCCACTCCCAGGTTGAAATAACTGCCGAACCCGTCGGGCTTCAGAAGGGTGAGCGTCCTGAACAGGGCTATCGCATCATCGAGTTTGTTCTCCCTGAGCAGGCTTACGCCGAATTTAAATACATCTCCAAGCGAGTCACGGTTCTCCAGTTCCTGGACAATTTTTTCCCGCGCCTTGAGCTCGCCGATAAGGCTGTTGAAGGAGAGGGCGAGCTCGGTGAGCTCGTCGTCCACGGCGGGATTCATGTTCACGTCGAGTTCTCCCCGCGCGGCCTTCTCCATGGAGCGTGAAAGGCCCCTGATGAGGAGCGAAAAGTTGTGTATGAAGAGAGCGCTCGCCGCGACCACGGCCACCGCTATCGCGGCGGTGAATAGTATGATGTATTTTATTATCCGCGCCATGGCGTCGGAATAATCGCGAAGATGCATTACCGGCCGCGACGCGGACATCCTGAACTCCAGCACCATTGCCTGTCCCTTCAGCGAAAAGGGCATGTAGAGCCCCTGGTGGTAGAAGGGGCCGCTGCGGCGGATGACGGGGTCCGCCACCGGCTGGAAGAGAGCCCCCTTGAGATAATTGATTTCCGTGCTTTCCTGGACCGTCGAGTTCCGGGGCGCTTCCATGCCGGTGGCGGCGCCCAGCTGGATGCTGTCCACAACCTCGAAGTAATTGTCGTCGGCGCTTTTCCTGAACACGAACGCATGGAGGAAAGAGGCGTCCCCGGCACACAGTTTCTGGATGGCCCCGGCCAGGTCCTTTGGATTTCCGGGACGGTGGTATTGGAGCTTTTCGGTCAGGCCCCCCGCTTTTTCCATGAGGAGCTGGACGTTGCTCTGCATGATCGATTCACGGACCAGCCTGGAGGCGGTGCGGGTCGTTACGTAGAATGAGAGGGGAAAGGCCAGAATGAGCACCGTGAAAAGAACCGCGAGGCTCAGGACGAACTTCTTCGAAATGCCGGCGCTAAGCTTCATTGACAGGCCCCCGCGGGAAGGTGATTTCGAATGAGCTCCCGCCGCCGGAGCGGTTGCGCGCGGTTATGGTCCCGCCGTGGAGCTCGACGAAACGCTTGCAGATCACCAGGCCCAGTCCCATGCCGCCTTCGCCCCGCGTGCCCTCTTTTCGAAAATAGGAATACTTGTCGAAAATGTTCTGCAGCGCTTCATCGACGATGCCGGTTCCCGTGTCTTCCACGGTGACGTGCAGGAGCGAACCGTCCTCCGGCGCGCTCAGCCGCACCTCGATATGCCCGTTCTCGGTGAACTTCACGGCGTTGCTGATGAGGTTGTTGATCACCTGGAGGAATTTCACGCGGTCGATGTTGGTTTTGGTGTCTTCAAGCATTTTCAGGAAATCAATGCGCGTGTTTTTGTCGGCGGCCAGGAGAATGAAGTTGTTTATGCTGGCGCTGATCAGATCGGAGATGTCCGTCTCCTCCCTGTTGAGCTCGATGATCCCGGATTCTATCCTGGATATGTCCAGGAGTTCGTTGACGAGTGCGTAGAGGTCGTCCGCGATTTCCTTCATGATCAGCAGATAACTCCTCTGGGTGTGATTGAGCTCCCCTTTCTTGAGGAGGTAATTGGCGTATCCGCCGATGGAAGCGAGGGGGGACCGGAGGTCGTGGGAAACGACGGTGATGAATTCATCCTTGAGCTCGTTGAGCCGCTGCAGGGTCTTCATGTTGCGCTCGTTTTCCTTTTTCAGCAAGACACGCTCGGCGGCGCGGTGGATGCTGAGCTTGAGTGTTTCGGCATCGACGGGCTTCTGTATGAAGTCGTACGCCCCCACCTTTATGGCCCTTATGGCGCTGTCCACGGAGGCGTACCCCGTGAGGACCAGCGGGAGAATGTCCAGTCCCGCGCCGCGGACGTGGTCGAGCAGCTCGAACCCGCTCTTCCCGGGCATGTTGATGTCGGTGAGCAGGATGTCGTATTCCTTTTTCCCGAGCTTCTCGATGGCGTCCATGCCGTTGGAGGCGGTGTCGGTGAGGTATCCCTCCTTCTCGAGGAGCTTTTTAACCCGGGTGAGTATCTTCTCCTCGTCGTCCACGACAAGGATTTCAATGGTTTCGTTTTTCATGAACGTCCGCGCGGAACGAGGGTGGCCATTCCACTTACGAGGCTTGAAGGATTTTTTCAAGGAAAATATTCAATAATTCAATTATTTCCTGAAGGGGCAGGGGCCACGCGCTATCGTTGGAGGTGCCGAAAATACTTTTACAGGCTATTGCGTGTAAAGGATAATACCTTTGGCACCATGCCTATCAATACGACCCGACCAGCTAAAGGTGTTATAGAGGCGCAGGCGCCGCCCCCGAAGGCGGCGCCTGTTTTTTGGCCCGCATAATATTCTGGACATTTTCGCCCGTTTTTAAATATTGGGCAGAGTGAAAAGGGCAGCTGAAATGGAAAGGGCACGGTTTCGGATAGAGGTTTTTTACACCGTCAGGGATTCGCGGGCGGAGGTGCTGCTGAAAAAACTTCAGGGCCTGGGATTCAGGCTGGACGCCGTGTTTGTCACCGACAATTACCTCATAGACGCGCCCCTCGAAGATGACGCCGTGCGCAGAACGGCCCGCTCCCTGGCCAATCCCGTGACCCAGGGCTATCTCGTAAACGAACCGTATACACCGGGCTCTTTCGATTTCGCCCTGGAGATAGGCTTTCTCCCCGGCGTAACGGACAATGTGGCTCACACCGTCCGCGAGATCATCGAGGACCAGGTGAAAAACCGTCTGGACCCGGAAAAGGCGGTCTTCACAACGACCTCCTACTTCCTCCGCGGGCGGCTCGACATGCGGGAGGCGGTGAGAGTCGGGCAGGAGCTGCACAATCCCCTCATTCAGCGCATGGAGGTCCTCTCCCGGAACGAATTTATCTCCCGGGGGGGCATGGGCCGCGACCTGCCCGTCGTCCATCTGTCCGGGCGTTCCGAGGCTGACGAGGTGGAGCTTGACCTGTCTCCCGATGAGCTCATGAGGCTGGGAAAGGAAGGCATTCCGGAGCGCGGCGGGGGCAGACGCGGCCCTCTGGCCCTTGACATGCTTTCCCTGAAGGCCATACAGAATTATTTCAAGGATATTGAAAAGCGCAATCCGACGGACGTGGAGCTGGAATCCATTGCCCAGACGTGGAGTGAGCACTGCAAACACACTATCTTCGCGGCGAAGATGGACGAGATCGAGGACGGTGTTTTCAAGCGCTTCATCCGCGAGGCGACACTGGCGGTGCGCCGCCGAAAAGGGGAGAAGGATTTCTGCGTATCCGTTTTTGAAGACAACTCGGGGGGCATCGAGTTCGACGATCGGTTCGTGGTGTCGGACAAGGTGGAAACGCACAACAGCCCCAGCGCCCTTGATCCCTTCGGCGGGGCTATCACGGGCATCGTCGGGGTGAATCGCGACGCCATCGGCTTCGGCCTTGCCGCAAAACCCATCGCAAACCGCTACGGGTTCTGTTTCGCCGATCCTTTCGACGAGAGGCCGCTTTACCGCGAGAGGGACGAAAGCTCGAAGCTCCTCTCTCCGCGGCGGATAATGGAGGGCGTCATCCACGGCGTGAACGTCGGCGGCAACTGCTCCGGCATCCCCACCCCTCAGGGATTTGTCTACTTCGATGACCGCTACAAGGGAAAACCCCTGGTGTTCGTCGGTACGGTCGGCCTCCTGCCGCGCTTGGTGAACGGCAAACCCTCCACGGGGAAGCGCGCCATGCCGGGCGACCTTGTCGTGATGGTCGGCGGCCGCGTGGGCAGGGACGGCATCCACGGCGCAACGTTTTCCTCGGAGGCGCTCACGTCGGGGAGCCCGGCGACTGCCGTGCAGATAGGAGATCCCATCACCCAGAAAAAGCTTTCCGACGCCATCGTGAAGGAGGCAAGGGACAGGGGGCTCTATCACTCGATCACCGATAACGGGGCCGGCGGACTTTCATGCTCAGTGGCCGAGATGGCGCGGGAATCGGGAGGGTTCGAGGTGGAGCTGGACCGCGTGCCCCTCAAGTATCCGGGCCTTGCCCCGTGGCAGATCTGGATAAGCGAATCCCAGGAGCGCATGACCGTGGCCGTTCCGCCCGGCAAGATCGAGGATTTCATCGGCCTCATGGAGAGCCGGGGCGTGGAATCCACGGTGATAGGAACTTTTACCGGCAGCGGGAGGGGCGTAGTGACCTTCCGGGGCAAAAAGGTTTTCGACCTTGACATGGGGTTCCTCCACGAGGGCCTTCCACGGAAGGAGCTCGCCACCGCCGCCGTAAAGCGGCACCACGAGGAGCCTGACCTGCCGGAGCGGAAAGACCTGTCCGAAACCTTCGTGAGAATGATCTCCCGTTTGAATACCGCGAGCTTCGAATTCATTTCAACGCAGTACGACCACGAGGTGCAGGGAAATTCGGTGATCAAGCCGGTCCAGGGGAAGGGCAGGATCAACGGCAGCGCGACGGTCATCCGGCCCGTGCTGGATTCGTGGAGGGGCGTGGTGCTTTCGCAGGGCCTGTACCCGTCCTATAGCGACATAGACACCTACTGGATGTCGGCATGCGCCATCGACACCGCGGTCCGCAACGCCCTCGCCGCGGGCGGCACGCTGGAGAGGCTTGCCCTGCTGGACAACTTCTGCTGGTGCGATTCGGACAATCCCGAACGGCTCGGGCAGCTTAAGCAGGCGGCCAGCGCCTGCTATGACTATGCCGTCGCTTACGGTGCTCCCTTCATTTCCGGGAAGGACAGCATGTACAATGATTTCAAGGGGTTCGACGAAAACCTCCGCGAGGTGAAGATATCGGTGCCGCCGACCCTGCTCATCTCCGCCATCGGGATCGTTGAGGACATAAGGCTCTGCCAGACCATCGATTTCAAGCTGCCCGGGGACCTCATCTACGTGCTGGGCGAGACGGGAGACGAACTTGGCGGCAGCGAGTATTACGCTTTCATGGGCGAAAGGCTCACCGGGAAAGGATTTATAGGCAACAGGGTGCCACGGGTGGATTCCTCTAAAAACATTATTCTATACAGGGCCTTCGAAGAGGCCCTCAGGCGCGGGCTTCTCTCGTCGAGCATCGCGTTGGAACGGGGCGGCCTCGGCGTGGCGCTTGCGAAGGCCTCCATGGGAGGGGCCCTGGGATTTCGAGCACTCCTCGCGGCTCTACCGGGGGCGGGCCGCCTCAGGGATGACGCGGCGCTCTATTCCGAATCGCAGGGGAGGTTCGTGGTGACCGTGGCTCCGGCAGGCAGGGAAGACTTCGAGCGCATCTTCCAGGGGCTCCCGTGCGGCATGATCGGCCACGTGGCCGGCGACGAGACCATCGAGATACTCGGCGCCGACGGGCACGCGGTGGTCCGGGCGGACGCCGGTGAGTGCGCGCGCGAGCATAAAGCGGTGTTCAGGGATTTCTGACCGGGGGATTGCGGAGATGGCCACGCCATGTGTACTGGTGCTCACGGGATACGGGATCAACTGCGACGATGAGACCAGGTTCGCCTTCGAGAAGGCCGGGGGCAGGGCGCATATCGTCCATATAAATGACATCATCGCGCGGCCTTCGCGTTTGAAGGAATGCCAGATTTTCACCTTCCCGGGCGGGTTCTCCTATGGCGACGACACCGGCAGCGGCAAGGCCCTGGCGAACCGAATCAGAAACAACCTCATGGACGAGTTCCGGGAGTTTCTCGCGAGGGATACGCTCATGCTCGGCATATGCAACGGGTTCCAGGTGATGGCGAACCTGGGTATCGTGCCCGCCCTCGATAGCGCCCTCGGCGACGCCGAGGTGGCTTTGGAGCGAAACAGCACCGCCCGGTACCAGTGCCGCTGGATCGATTGCGGGGTGCAGAAGGAAGCGCCCGCGGTCTTCACCCGCGGGATCGACCGTCTGCACATGCCCGTTGCTCACGGTGAGGGTAATTTTTACACCTCGCGGGAAACGCTGGGGCGAATCGAGGAGAAACACCTCGTCGCGCTTCGGTACGTACGCCCTGACGGGTCCCCCGCGAACGGCGAGTTTCCCCACAACCCCAACGGCTCACTCAATGATATTGCCGCGGTCTGCGACGGTACGGGCCGTGTCATGGGGATGATGCCCCACCCCGAGCGGAGCCTGTACTTTACCCAGCGCGATGACTGGACCTACGCCAGGGAGCGGATGAGACGGAAGGGAATGAGCATTCCCGAGGAAGGGGAAGGTCTCGCCATTTTCAGGAATGCGGTTGAATATTTCGCGTGAGAATGATGCGCCCGGCGGCGGCAGCCCATGAACCCGTCCAATGCCGGCAGCGAAGCGGGCGCTCGGGTCCGGCCATGGACTAATGGGCCGAAGGGCGTGGTTTTGGGCACGCCCCGCGTGTTGTGAAACAAAAAGGCCTCCCCCGGAAGGGAGGCCTTATCGACGGCAGCGGTTTTTCCCGTGTTAGAAGCGCTGCTTCTTGTCAAGCATGTAGCGGCCGGAGTTTTCCGCGTCCAGGGAGCCGTCCTGCCGGTACAATTTCCATTCGCCGTTCTTTTTGTTGTTCAGGTATTCCCCTTCGGCCTTTATTTTCCCGTTTGGATAATATTCCTTGTAGGGGCCGTTCAAGTTGTTGACCATGAACACGGCTTCATATTTTTTCACCCTTCCGCCGGGATAAAACTCCGTCCATTGGCCGTTCTTCTTCGGCAGCCTCCAGTCCCCGGTCCATCGAAACGACGTGCCTTCCTTGGGGTCATCGGGGAGGGGATCGGCCGACTCCATTGTTCCCGCCTGCTTGCCGTCCTTGACAACCTGGTAAATCCCCTTGGGAATCCCGTTCAATTCGCCCTCGCCGGCAAGGACGCCGTTCTCGTACACGCGGCTTACTCCCCCCGCGACCATGCCGCCGACGAGCGCGAGCTCCATGACCTTCTGCCTGCGGTTGTTGAAGAAGGTCCACAGACCGGCTTCCTTGCCTCCGCGGTAGGCCCCCTGCTTCTGGACGCTCCCGTCACGGGAATAGAACACCCAGTCGCCCTCGGGCTTGTTCTTTGAGAATTCGCCGCTTATGAAGAGCTGGCCGTTGTCATGATAAAAACGCCACTTGCCGTTTTTTGCATCTTCCAGGTATGCCCCTTCAAGCTTTTTCTTGCCGTTCTCAAGCCACTCGGTGGTCTGCCCGTTTTTCTTGTTGTCCTTGAACCAGGCGATCTCCTTCGGTTTCCCGTCCTCGAAATACTCCTGGGCCCGCCCGTTCTTGAGGCCGTCGCGGTACTCCTCTTCCTTCATCACCTTGCCGGATTTGAAATAGGATATCTTGACGCCCTCGATGCCGCCGACCTTCATGGTGATGCCGGCCTCGGTTTTTTCCTTCACGACGTAGGTGGCCTTCCACATGGGCTCGTCGGTTTCGTAGTAGGCCTTCCACTCGCCGGTCTTCTGGTCCTCGATGAATTCACCCTCGGTGCTCTTCTTGCCGCTCTTGTAATAGTATATCCACGGGCCCTGCTGCTTGTTGTTGAGGAAATCCCCCTCGGCGAGCTTCTCGCCCGATGTCTTGTGATACAGCGTCCACCTGCCGTTTTTTTCGTTGTTTTTAACCGGGCCCGTCCCCTTCAGCGACTTATCCTCCCAGTATTCCTTGACGACGCCCTCTTTAACCTTCGATGCGCCCTCTTTTCCCTTGTCGGCGGTCTTGCACGACATCACCGCCAGCGAGAGAATCACGGGGGCTATCACCCATTTCCATTTCATAGCATTCACTCCTTTTGAATTCCTGGTTTTTTATTTCGAGGGGATTCAGGCAAGCAAGGCCTCCCCTCCGTTGTAAGAGGGTTTTTTGTCTCGCGTCAACCCTTCACTTGGCGTCTCACCATAGTAATTTTACCCGTTACTGTCAATATTTTAATTCTTAAAGCCCCGCAAATGTCCGAAAATATAGCATGGCGGTGTATCTGCCGCCCGTACACGCGTCGTAATAAAGCCTTTTTGCGAGGTAAGCGCTATGATGAGGTCATTGTGGACAGCCGCATCGGGAATGGTGAGCCAGCAGTTCAACATCGACACCATATCCAACAATCTCTCCAACGTGAATACCACCGGCTTCAAGAAAATGAGGGCCGAATTCGAAGACCTGATATACCAGACGCTCTTGATGGCGGGAACGCCCGCCACTGAAATCACCGAGGTTCCCACGGGGATACAGGTGGGACACGGCGTGCGGACGTCGGCCACGCAGAAGATGTTCGGCCAGGGAAGCCTGCAGTCCACTGAAAACAAGACAGATATCGCCCTGGAGGGCGAGGGCTTCTTCAAGATCCAGCTGTATGACGGCACCTTCGCGTATTCCCGGGACGGCTCTTTTAAAATCGACTCCAACCGGCAGCTGGTCACCTCGAACGGGTATCTCCTGGAACCCCCCGTCGTGCTCCCGGAAAACTTCATCATGGAGTCGCTGGCGATAAGCCAGGACGGGCGTGTCACGGTCAAGGTGATCGGCGAGGATGACCCCATCGAGGTGGGCCAGCTGGAGATCTACCGCTTCGTGAACCCGGCGGGCCTGCAGAACATCGGCAGCAACCTCTTCAAGACCACTCCCGCCTCGGGCGAGGAGATCCCGGGCCAGCCGGGAATGGGCGGGATGGCCAAAACCCACCAGGGCTTTCTCGAAATGTCCAACGTCAAGGTGGTTGAAGAGATGGTGAACATGATCGTGGCTCAGAGGGCCTACGAGATAAACTCCAAGGCCATCCAGACCTCCGATTCCATGCTTGCCACCGCTATTGGATTGAAGCGGTAACAGGTGACGGGGGACGCCCTGACATGACGCGATTTAAAAATATGGCGAGGCATGCCGCTATTCTCCTCCTTATTACCGCGTTCGTCATGCCGCAGCACGCCCTGTTCGCCGAGGTGAACATCTACCTGATATCCCGGTTCGAGTCGGAGGGTGAGGTGAGGCTGTGCGACGTCGCCCGCATCGAGGCCGCGGCGGCGGACGCGGCGCGGATCGGCGCCCTCCCGGTGATGCCGGCCCTGTACGCCGATGGATTCCTCGACAGGAAGGAACTGGAAGCCATGGTGAAGGACAGTTCCGCCGAGAGCATATTCATCTATGGCGGCGCGGTGAAAATACTCGCGAAAAAAGGTCCCGCCGCGACCGGCGACGAGGAGCTTTCCCCGGCCGGAGAACTGCCGGTTAAGGCGGGCGACGCCGTCGGTGTCCTCATAAGAGGCAGAGGAATTACGGTTAAACTGACCGGGAGCGCCGTGGAGGACGGCAGGATGGGAGACAGCGTCCGGGTAAGAATAAAAGGCAATCGCATGCTGAAGGGAAGGGTCGCGGAGAACAAGATGGTGGAGATCTCGTTGTGATCCCGCTCCGCGCAAACATGGGCCGCCTGGCGGCCGTGCTGCTCATCGCGGCCTCGTGCGCGGGAACCGGCGTCCCGTGTTTTTCAAAGACGCTCTGGAGCGACAAGAACATCTACTCCTCCGGGGAGAGCCTGCAGGCGGGCGATATCGTGGCAGTGAACATCGAAGACATTTCTCAGCTCCGGTTTTCGCTGGCGCTGGCGGACAGCGCTTCCTTCTCCATAAGCTCCAATCCCGACGCCACGATAACCGGTTTCCTCCCCAGGGTGGCGTCGGACAAGAAGGTCTCGAGCACCGGCAAGACCGATGTCTCCGGGCGGGGGAACTTAAAGATCACCATAGGCTCCCGGGTGGTCCGCAGGCTACCGGACGGGAAGTATGAAATAGGCGGCAACAGGGAATATTCTTTCAACGGGGCCGTGAGCCGTTTCACCGTGACCGGCATTATCGACCCGGCATCGGTCAAGGGACGCGCCGTGGATTCCAGGGATATCGCGGAATTCAGGCTCGTCATCCGGGGAGTGAAGGAAGGCGCGGGCGTCACGGTCGCCAGGCCCCCGCTCAAGGAGAACGAGAGCGCCTCGGGCGCCCTCACCGAGGAAGAGAAACAGCGGATCGTCGTGGATTACCTCAATAAAATGCTGCAGGAGCTGACCCGATGACAATGCGATCGATCGCTCTCCGCCTTTCGGCATGCCTCGTTTTCGGCGCCGTCTGCGCCGGCGGCTTCGCCGAGGTGAAGGTGAAAGTCCGTGACATCGCGTTCATAGACGGCCTTAAGGAAAACCAAGTATACGGCTTCGGGCTGGTGGTGGGACTGCAGGGCAGCGGCGATTCTCGTTCCGTGCTCACCCAGTCGGCGCTGAAGAACCTGCTCAAGAACATGGGGATGCAGGACGAAGCGGTCAATTCGAAGAATACCGCCTCGGTGCTCCTTACCGCGAAGCTCCCACCCTTCGTGCGCGTCGGCGACAAGGTGAACGTCACGGTCTCCTCGCTCGGGGACGCGAAGTCCCTGGAGGGCGGAACCCTCATCCAGTCGCCGCTCCGCGGCGCCGACGACAAGGTTTACGTGGCGGCCCAGGGCGGCCTTTCCTTCGATGAGACGGGAAGGGGAAGGCGGGGCGTCAGGACCACCGCCAGGGTCATAGGCGGGGGAATCGTGGAGCGTGAGATCGAGCCGGAGATAGTGGTGGAGAACGGCATACAGCTCGTGATGAGGGACTGGGATTTCACCGAGGCCGACCAGATCGTCAAGGCCGTCGCCGAGAAGTACCCGCAGGCGGAACCCGAGATCGTGCGGGCGGGGAAGATCAAGCTCAAAGTGCCGGAAAACGTGGCGCTGGCGGAATTCGTGTCGACGATAGAGAATATAGAGATAACCCCGGGCGGAAACGCGCGGGTGGTGGTGAATGAACGCGACGGCACCATCGTCATGGGCGGCGATGTGAGGATATCGGAGGCGCTGGTGAGCAAAGACGGGCTCACCATCAGGGTGGAGGGAAAGGCGGAGAAAACCAGCGTGGCCCACATCAAGGAGGCCGCGACCGTGAAGGACCTCGTGGACACCCTGAACTATATCGGCGCCTCGACCCGCGACATTATCTCCATACTGAAGGCCCTCAAGGACGCGGGCGCGCTCCACGCCGACCTGGTGGTGCGATAAGGAGGCGGATGATGGTTGATCCCGTAAGACACCGCGAATTGCCGTTCGAGGGCACGGGAGCGCCATCGGAGCGAAGGACTTCCAGGCTGCCGAACGGGGGGCAGAGCTTCCAGTCGGTGCTCGAAGAGACCATCGACGGCCGGGCGAAAAAAGGGACCAGACCTGTCGACCGTCGGCTCATGGACGCCTGCGTGGAGATGGAGTCGCTTTTCGTGGCGCGGATGCTCAAGGAGATGCGAAAGACCGTCCACAAGGGCGAGTGGATGCACGGGGGCTTCGCCGAAGAGGTTTTCGAGGACCTGCTCTACGACGAATACGCCATGACCCTCTCGAAAACCTCGAACCTCGGGCTGGCCAAGCTTATATACAGCGAACTCTCGCGGAAGTAGGATAGGATTACCGCGGGTTCCTTCCAGGCCGTTTCCGCCTGAACACCTCCCGGCCTTTTCGCTCGCATATAGCGAGTGATGAATGTTTCCCGGCGGCCTCCAGCCGTTCAAGGTGAAAGGCCTGCGGGCCCTCGATATCGAACATCGTCGACACTGTCGTCAATGCGCCGGGAGCCTTCCCGTGCGCCCGGAAATGTTCATTCTTTCAGGTAAACGATAGAGACGCCGTCCCCTCCCTCCCCGGTCTCGCCCGGCCTGTAGCCCCGCACGTAGGGTGAGTGCTTCAGGGAGTTACGAACAGCCTCCTTGAGAGCCCCCGTGCCGTGACCGTGAATGACCACCGCGGCGTTTATGCCGCTCCGGATCATGCGGTCCAGGTCGCGTTCCACCCTGTCGAGCGCCTCGTCCACGCGCATGCCGCGGAGGTCGATTGTGTTGTAACGGGTCTGCACGGTAAGCGGCATGCCGCTGGAGGCGGCCTGTCCTGTTTCATGGCGCCTCGCTCTCCTGCCGGCCGGCGGCGGAGGAGAAACCTCATCCGTGAGGCGAAGGAGGATGTCATTGAATTTGAACCTGGCTTTTATCGAGCTCCCAAGCATGATCTCGGCGCTTCCGTCGTGGACGTCGACGCTCTGGATGGTTCCTTCCTTTTCGAGCGATATTATGAAAGCCGTGTTCCCCGGGCCCGCCGAGGCCGGATCGAAAGGGACGTACCGGTGGGCAAGGCGCCTGGCGCTGTCCTCCCTGAGCCGGCGGGCCACGGTATCCTCCATGGACTTGAGCTCTTCGCGTATCCCCCCCGCCGCTTTCATCCCCGCGGTCTGAAGCTCCCTGATGCGCTCGGCCGCCCTTCTCCGGTACTCCTTGATCTCCTCGAGGAAGCCTATGCCCTTTTCTCTTTTAATTTCCTCGGTAATCCGCTCCTGCTCGCGCAGCGCGGCCAGGTAGCGCTCCTTCTCACGGGCCGCCTCGGCCTTCAGTTCGGCAAGGCGCGCCCGCTCCTCCTCGGCCTCCTGGGCGTGGCGCTGGGTCCGCTCGAGCAGGGCCTCGTAGCTTATCTCCCGCTCGTCGAGGAGCCCGCGGGCGCGGGAGAGGATGGGCTCCGGTATGCCGCAGGTGCGCGCGATCTCAAGGGTGAAGCTCACTCCCGGGCTCCCGGTCATCACTCGGAAGGTCGGGGCAAGCGTCTCCATGTCGAAAGACACCGAGGCGTTCTGGAACCTGCCGTCCTGGGAGGCGAGCTGCTTGAGCTCCGGGTAGTGGGTGGTGACGACGATCCTGGCGCCCGTCTTTATCATCTCTTCGAGAACGGCCTGGGCGAGCGCCGCGCCCTGGCGGGGATTGGTTCCCACCACGATTTCATCGATGAGGAGGAGCGCGCGCCCGTCCGCCCGTTCCATCATCTCTTTCAGGATAATGACCTGCCCCGAGAAGGAGGACAGGGACCGGGCGATGCTCTGGTCGTCCCCGATGTCGGCCATGACGGCGGTAAAGACCCCCATCACGGAGTCCGGGCCGGCCGGGACGTGGAGGCCGTGCATCACCAGGAGGGCGCAGAGCCCGATCGTCTTCAGGAGCACCGTTTTGCCTCCCGTGTTGGCGCCGGAGATGATGAGGCAGTGGAAATCCTCTCCCATGAAGATGTCGTTGGGGACGACCTTCCCGGGCTGCATGAGCGAGAGCAGGGGATGGCGGGCTCCGTGCAGATTGATGAGGGGTTCGCCGGTCACCGCCGGCTCCGTCCCCCGGATCTCCAGGCTCAGCCGTGCGGCGGCGTTCAGGAAGTCAAGCGTGCCGACGAAGGCCAGGTTCGAACGCAGCTCGCCGGCGTTCGCGCCCACCGCGGCGGAGAGCTCCTTGAGGATCCTGCCGGTTTCGATCTGCAGGTCGGCCGCCAGGGAGGCGATCCGGTTGTTGAGGGGAATGATTTCGTAAGGCTCCACGAAGAGGGTGGCGCCGCTCGAGGAGATGTCCAGGGTGTTCCCCTGCAGCCCGTGCTTCATGGAGGCCCGTACGAGTACAACATACCGTTCGTTGCGCGTCGTGAAAAGTTTCTCCTGGAGCACCTTCTCCATCGCGGGGGAATAGATGAGGGAGTGGAGCCTCTTTTCCATTTCCTGCCGAAGGGAGTGCATGTCCTCCCTGATGCGGCGGAGCTCGGGGAACCTCGCCGGGTTGAGCTCGCCGCTCTCGGTGACGGCCGGGACGAGCTGCTCGCCCAGGTCTTTCAGGGGGGCGATGTCTTTCCTTTCGTCGGCCAGGGAGGGAAGCTGGTTCTTGAAGCGGCCCAGGAATGCGCCGATGCGCTGCGAGGTGATGATGAAATCCCTGACACGCGTGAGCCCCTGCAGCGGCACGACGCCGCCCTTTTCCGAGAGGTCCAGCAGCTCCGTGATGTCCGTTACGAGCGAAAAATCGAGGGCCTCGCCCTGCCGCGAGAGTTCCTTTATCTCCGTTATTTTCCGGAGCTGCAGCCGAAGCGGTTCAATGGGCAGCGGCGCGAGGGACCGGGCCCGCGCCCTTCCCGGGTCTGTGGCGCACCGGGCCAGGAGCTCGGATTCGACGGCGCCCCATTCCAGGACCTCCCGGACCTTCTCGGAAACGGCCTCGGACATTACAAGCCCGTCCCGGTCACCCGGCCTGTTTCGCGTTTTTATTCTTCGCGGGGAGGAGCACCGAGGCGAGGATGGAGACCAGGAGGATACCCGCGACCACGCCCAGCGCGGCGCCTACGGGTATTTTGTAGAATTCAGAGACGAGCATCTTGACTCCCACGAAGACCAGGATCGTCGCGAGGCCGTACTTGAGATAATGAAAGAGCGGCATGATCCCTGCCATGGCGAAATACAGCGCCCGGAGTCCCAGGATCGCGAAGATGTTCGAAGTATAGACGATGAAACGGTCCAGCGTGATGGCGAGGATCGCCGGGATGGAATCCACCGCGAAGATCACGTCGGTGGTTTCAATGGCCAGCACCACAACGAAGAGCGGTGTTGCGATGAGCTTTCCGCCCTCTTTAGTAAAAAAATTCCCTTTCACATAGTCCCTTGAAACAGGCATGATGCGCCTGAACATCCTGACAACGATGTTCCTGTCCGGGTGCACTTCCTGTTCCTCGTGCATGGCCATCCTGATCCCGATGTACACGAGGAAGACCCCGAACACGTATATGATCCATTCGAGCTTTTCGATGAGGGCGATACCGGTAAAAATGAAAACCGCCCGCATCACCACGGCGCCGAGGATCCCCCAGAAGAGCACCTTGTGACGGTACTCGGGCGGCACGCCGAAAAAACCGAATATCATAATAAAGACGAAAATATTGTCGACGCTCAGGGAGTACTCGATCAGATACCCCGTAAGGAATTCCATGAAGCTGTGCGGGCCCTTGAAGAAATATATGCCAATATCGAATAACAGCGCCAGTGAAACCCAGAACGCCACCCAGGCGAAGGCTTCCTTGATCTTTATCTCGTGCTGCCGGCGCTGCAGCACCACGAGGTCCAGCAGCAGCAGGCCGAGAATGAGAATGAAAAATCCGATCCACATCGCGTATTGCATGAACATGTTTCTGAACCAGCTCCTTTTGAATTATCCGCTCTTTCGATTAAACGATTCTTAACATCCGGAATCATTCTTCCGTCTTCCCGGGCGGGACAGTCCCGTTATTCTTGGCAGGGAACAGCAAAGACGCGATAATGGAAATGGCCAGGGCGCCCCCCACTACGGCCAGGGCCGCCGTCACCGGCATCTTGTAAAAATCCGCCAGCAGCATCTTGACTCCCACGAATACCAGGATGAATGAAAGCCCGTAATGGAGGTAATTGAAAAGCTTCATGACTCCGGCTATAGCGAAATAGAGCGCGCGCAGCCCGAGAATGGCGAAGACGTTCGACGTGAACACGATGAATGGATCAAAGGTGATGGAGAGAATGGCCGGGATTGAGTCCATCGCGAAGACCAGGTCGGTCGTCTCGATGACCACCAGCACCACGAAGAGCGGCGTGGCCATGGTACGGCCCGCCTTCCTCACGAAGAATCTTGAACCTATATAGTCCGAGGTCACGGGAACGAACCGCTTGAAAAGCCTGAGCACCGGGTTTTTCTCCGGGTGAATCTCCTTCTCCTTCTCGAAGGCCATCTTGATGCCGATGAATACCAGGAATGCGCCGAATATGTATATGACCCAGTGGAGCCGTGTGACCAGGGCAACGCCGGCGAAAATGAATGCCGCCCGCATTATCAATGCGCCCATTATTCCCCAGAACAATACTTCGTGCTGGTACCGTACATCGACCTTGAAATAGGAGAATATCAGGATGAACACGAAAATGTTATCCACGCTGAGGGACTTCTCTATGAGATACCCCGTAAGGAATTCCAGGGCTTTTTCGGCTCCCATGAAGACATATATTCCCAGGTTGAAGACCAGGGAAATGACGATCCATATCACCGTCCAGAAAAGCGCCTCCCCGATTTTGATTTCATGATGGTCGCGGTGCAGCACCTTCAGGTCCAGGATGAGCATCCCCAGGATAAACGCGACGAATCCTCCCCAGAGCAAAAAGTCATATGTCATGTGCGCACCCTTGGCGGAAACAGTTCGGTTGATATCTCATTAAAACCACTTTTTCCTTCTGAAATAAAACACCATTAACAGAGCGGTGCCTATCATAACCATGATCACTGAAAGATATCCCCAGCGCCACTCCAGTTCCGGCATGAACCTGAAATTCATGCCGTACACTCCCGCGATGAAGCTCAACGGGATGAAGATCGTGGTGATTATCGTCAGCAGCTTCATCACCTGGTTCATCCTGTTGTTGATGCTGGAAAGGTACACGTCGATCATGCCCGAAAGCATGTCCCTGAAGAGCTCTATCGTGTCTATGATCTGTATCACGTGGTCGTACACGTCCTTGAAATAGACCAGCGTTGAATCGTTTATCATCGAAGACTCGCCGCGCTCGAGGGCGCTGATGGCCTCCCGCAGGGGCCATACGGCCTTGCGCAGGAAAATCATTTCGCGCTTCAGGGAATGAATGGCGCCCGCCGTGCCTTCCCGCGGGTCCGCGATAAGCTCGTCCTCGATCACCTCGATCTTTTCCCCGATCTTTTCGAGAATGCCGAAGTAATTGTCGACGATCGAGTCGATGAGCGCGCACACCAGGTAGTCGGCGCCGCTTTTCCTCACGCGGCCCTTGTCGTTGAGGATGCGGTCGATGATCGGTATAAAATCATCTCCTTCCCTTTCCTGCAGGGTCACGACGAAGTCCCTGCCGAGTATGATGCTTATCTGTTCGGGGACTATTTCGCCGCGGGCCGCGTCGAACTGCAGGGCCTTGAGCACCATGTAGCTGTAGTCGTCCCAGTCGTCGATCTTGGGCCTCTGGTTGGTGTTGAGAATGTCCTCCATGACCAGGGGATGCAGGTTGTATATGCGTCCGATCTCCTCGATCACGTCTACCCGGTGTATGCCCACAACGTCTACCCACCGCACGCGGGGTTCCCCGATGCTGGAGTCGCACTCGGAGATGCTTTGCACGTCGCAAATGTTGAAGTTCTTCTCGTTGTAGTCGATGACAAGAATCTTGACCGCTTCTGTCTTCTTCTCCCCAACGTGCACCAGGGTCCCCGGGGGGAGCCCTTTCTTCCTGGATATCTTTTCCGCGAATCTCCTCACGCTCCCTCCTGCCGCGGCGTGCATTCCCCGGACGCGGCGAGCTCAGCTCCGCGGGTAAACGAGGGGCCTTCACCGGCGGAAAGCCCGTTCATCCTCCGTTGCCCTCTGCCCGTCCCGGTTTCAGTCTCACGACGGTGGCCCCCCAATTGCCAGCCTCATCGCCGAACTCGATGACCCTGCCGTTTTTCTTCAGCTCGGAGGCGACCATGCTCTTTATCACCGAGCGGCCCTTCCCGTGGACAATACGTACCGAATGTACACCCCGCTCGGCGGCGGTGTCAATAAATTCAGCGAGGACGGCTTTCACGTCCGCGGGATTGAAGTGGTGCAGATCCAGCTCATCGCTGATCTCGATGCGTATAATTTCATCTTCCACGGGATTACCAGATAAAGAGGAGGGGATTGAGCATCCTGCCGTGACGCATCATCATGAAGTGGAGGTGCGGCCCCGTGGACCGGCCCGTTGAACCCACGCGCCCGATTACCGTGTCCTTCTCCACCCAGTCGCCCTTCTTCACGGCGATGGAAGAGCAGTGGCCGTATACGGTGACATAGCCGTCCGGGTGCTGCACGACAACGGTCAGCCCGTAACCGTCCTGCCAGCCGGTGCAGGACACCATGCCCTCGCGGGCCGGAAAGATGGGGGTATGCATGCGGACCTGGATGTCCACGCCGTTGTGGAAGGCCGTGCCCTCTCTCATGGGATCCACACGGTCGCCGTAGAGAGACGAGTAGAGGCCTTTTCTTATGGGCGACTGGAAGATGCGCCGGATGTTGTAGAGAGACTCCAGGTTCCGGTTCACCAGGTACGGCCGGGCGTCAGGGAAGAAGGCCAACCGGATATCGTCAGGGGAGATTATGCGGAAGACGGATTGGATGTAATTCCCCCGGGCGCCCTTCCCGCTCCCCAGGCGGCGTGACATGCGGTAGACGTCGAATACGTTGTCCACAGGCATGAGGACGCCGTCGGCGAGGGGCACCACTATCTCGACTCCCTCGCGCGCCACGAGCGAGGTGAGGAAGGGATTTGCCGCTATGATGGTGTCGATCGAGACGCCGTGACGCCTGCCCACGTCCCAGTAAGACTCGCCGTCTCTCAGGGTGTGGATGCGGATCCTGACGCCCATGTCGTGGGGGTATTCGCGGATGAGCCTCACGTATTCCCTGGCATCGATGAAAAAGGGGAACCCTTCCCTCGCCGAGTAGCTGCGCGGATCGACCCGGACCCTTTTCACGAAGACGGCGGCGGCAATATTCCCCGCGACGACGACGGTGAACGCGATGCCGGCGACCGCGTGCGCGAGCTTCTTTATCTGCCATACGCGGTAATTGGTGATGGGCCAGCCGTTCATGCCTTTTTCTCCGAGAGGCGCGAGGCCCTCGTGGTCGCCGCCTCGACGGCGTCCATTATAATCCCGGAAAATCCCGCCCGGTCAAGGATGTGCAGGCCTTCTATCGTGGTGCCTCCCGGAGAGGCCACCTTCGCCCGCAGCGTCATGGGGTCCTGGCCGGTTTCGAGCACCATCTCCGCCGCCCCGAGGGCCGTCTGCGCCGCGAGGACGAGCGCCTTGTCCCTCGGGAGGCCCATCTTGACGCCGCCGTCCGCGAGCGCGCTGATCATGGTGAAGATGTAGGCGGGGCCGCTGCCGGACAGGCCGGTCACGGCGTTCATGAACCGTTCCGGCAGCACCATCACCGCCCCGAGGTGGGAGAATATCTCCTCCACCATCTTGAGAGACCCCTCGTCCATCTCCCTGTTCGGGGAAATGACGGTCATTCCTTTTCGCACGAGCGCGGGCGTGTTGGGCATGACCCGCGCGATTTTGACCGCTCGCGGGACAAGTGATTCCATCGTCTCGAGTCCGACGCCGGCGGCCACGGAGACAATTATCTTCCCGGCAATGTGCGGCGCTACCTCCCTGAGCAGGGCCGGCACCGCGTCCGGCTTGACGGCTATGATTATTACCTCGCTGTCCCGGCAGAGCTCTTCCAGGGAATCCACGGAGCGCACGCCGGATTTCCTCTTGGCATCCTGGATCCGGTCGGGTTCGATGTCATAGCACGATATGGACTTGATGTCCATGCTCCGGGCGAGTCCCGTCACTATGGCGCTCCCCATGTTGCCTATGCCGATGCACCCGACGGATGTGTTACTGAGCAGGCTCATCGCCTTCGCTCCTCGTGCCGAATATCAGGGTTCCTACACGAACGATGGTGGCCCCCTCCTCAACGGCGATGGCGTAATCGGATGACATGCCCATGGAGAGCTCCCGGAGAGGGTACCCGAGCCTGCCGGCTATGTCGTCCCGCAGCGCTCTCAGGAGGCGGAAGGATTCGCGTATTTTACCCGTGTCTTCCGTGAAGGGGCCTATAGTCATGAGACCACAAAGCCTGGTATTTTGCAATATTAATATGTCCCTGCACAGCGCGAGCGCCCCCGGGGGTTCAATGCCGCTCTTGGTCTCCTCTCCGGAGGTGTTGACCTGGACCAGCACGTCCTGTGTCTTGCCGGCCTTCGCGGCTTCCCGGTCCACGGCGGCGGCGGTCCCGATTTTGTCGATGGAATGAATGAGGTCAAAGAGCCTGACGGCGTCCCGCGCCTTGTTGGACTGGAGATGCCCCACCAGGTGAAAGGAAAAATCTCCTTTTAAAAGCGGTATTTTGTCCCGGGCTTCCTGCACCCTGTTCTCGCCGAACAGGCGGATGCCTTCGTCGATGGCGCGCTGGACGATATCGGCCGGGAAGGTCTTCGAGACGGCGACGACCGAGACGCCGGCGGGGTCCCTGCCTGCCGCGCCGGCCGCTCTCTCGATTTCGGCGCGCACCGCGTTATAGCCCTCAATGAAACCCATTGCGTGAATCTACACGGCCCGATCCGGACGAGTCAAGGAGGTTTTCGAGCCTCACCAGCCGGTTCCCGGAATGGACCAGGACCGTCGGGCCAGGGGGGAACGGCAATGAAAGGTGATTTTACCGATGAATTGGGGATCGGAATGGGGAAAAGGTGCCTATGGATTCATTGGGGGAGGCATTTTTTAATTGTGTACGGCACACCTCTCATGGATACTGGGCCGCTGTGACACGGGCAGATGCTTCCGCGCGTGTGACGGCGCAGATTTGACCGCCTCCCGGCAGATTAAGGGCGCTCACGCGCCCCGGGAATCGCCCGGTGCCGCGGTTGCATGCCGTAAAACCGGGGTATGCCATGAGACATCTTTTTGCCCGAAAGCCCCTTGGACTCATCCTGGACGAGATGAAGGACGATCACCGCCTCCGGAGGGTCCTCGGGCCCGTTACCCTCACGAGCCTGGGGATTGGGGCCATAATAGGGACCGGTATATTCGTCCTCACCGGCATCGCGGCGCACGACAAGGCGGGCCCGGCCCTCGCGCTCTCTTTTCTCGTGGCGGGCGTGGCCTGCGTTTTCGCGGCCCTTTGCTACTCCGAGTTCGCCTCCATGGTGCCCGTCGCGGGTTCGGCGTACACCTACGCCTACGCGACACTGGGCGAATTACCGGCGTGGATAATCGGCTGGGACCTCGTTCT
This sequence comes from uncultured Spirochaetota bacterium, assembly GCA_963762305.1. GTDB lineage: Bacteria > Spirochaetota > UBA4802 > UBA4802 > UBA5368 > CAVXKM01. The sequence goes on from CAVXKM010000001.1 coordinate 759,934, forward strand.
CGAGTACGCCGTTACCTCCGCCGTCGTTGCGCATGGCTGGTCACACTATTTCCAGGACTTCCTGGGGATATTCGGCGTCAGCATCCCGGCCGTGCTCCGGAAGGCGCCGCTGGATTTCGACCCGTCGCTCGGCACGCTCACGGCCACGGGGTCCTTCATGGATCTGCCGGCCATCATAATAACGATCGCCATCACCGTCATCCTGGTCAAGGGAATCCGGGAGAGCGCCGGTTTCAACGCCGTCATGGTGGCGGTCAAGCTCCTGGCCGTGATGTTCGTCATCGGCGTGGGGGCCTTTTACGTCCGGCCGGAGAACTGGAGGCCCTTTGCCCCGTTCGGCTACACGGGCATAAGCTTCTTCGGCAAGACCATTATGGGCCAAACCGGCGCGGGAGGGGTGCCGCTGGGAATGCTGGCGGGCGCGGCAACCATATTCTTCGCCTATATCGGCTTCGATTCCGTCTCGACCCATGCCGAGGAGGCGAAAAACCCCAAAAGGGACGTGCCGATCGGGATTATCACGTCTCTCGTCATCTGCACGGTGCTCTACATTGCCGTGGCCGGCGTGCTTACCGGCATGGTCCCCTACCAGAATATAAGCATTGACGCTCCCGTGTCCGACGCCTTCCGGCAGGCGGGGTTGCCGTGGGCACAGCTGATCGTTTCGGTGGGCGCGCTCACGGGAATAACCTCGGTGCTCCTGGTGATGATGCTCAGCCAGCCGAGGATCTTCCTGGCCATGGCGCGGGACGGGATGCTGCCCCCCGGTTTTTTCGGTGCCGTGCACCCGCGCTTCCGGACGCCCTGGAAATCAACGATCCTCACCGGTGCCTTCGCCGGCCTGCTGGCGGCTTTCCTGCCGCTGCGCGTCCTGGCCGAGCTCGTCAACATCGGGACCCTGCTCGCCTTTGTTATCGTGTGTGCCGCCGTTCTGGTCCTCAGGAGAACCCACCCCGAGTTCCCGCGTCCCTTCCGGACCCCTCTCGTGCCGCTCACGCCTCTGCTCGGCATGGGCCTCTGCCTGCTCCTCATGTTCTCCCTGCCGGCGGAAACCTGGCTTCGCCTGTTCGCGTGGCTCGGGGCGGGTTTGGTGATATATTTGTTCTACGGGAGGAAACGCAGTGTCCTCGCCAGGATCCGGGGGGGCGGCAGGGAAAAGAAGGATGGCTAAAACCGTATCGATCAAGACCCTCGGGTGCAAGCTCAACCAGTACGAGTCAGCCCTAATCGCGGACAAGTTCATCCGCCGGGGATGGGAAATACGGCCCTTCGGCGAGACAGTGGACCTGGTCATCGTGAACACCTGCACCGTCACCGACCGGAGCGACAGGAAATGCAGGAACTATATACGCCAGGGGGCCCGCTTTTCGCGGCTGGGAAGGACGGTGGTTACCGGGTGCCTGGCGGAACGCGCGGGAACGGACCTGAACTCCATGCCCGAGGTGGCGGCGGTCTTCCGGAACGCCGAAAAGGCGGACCTGTGCCGCCGTCTCGAGGGACTGATGGGGGCGTCTCCCGAGGAGGAAGGGCGCGCGGCCGCTGCCGGGGACGAGTGGGGCGATGAAAATCCTCTTCCCTTCGGCCACACCCGCGGTTACCTCAAGATACAGGACGGTTGTGACGGGCACTGCGCCTTTTGCGTCGTTCCCTCCGTGCGAGGCGCCCCGCGCAGCCGGGGGCTAGAGGCGGTCATCGACCACGCGAGGCGTCTCATCGGTTCCGGATGCCCGGAACTCATACTCACGGGCGTCACCATCGGCCGGTATCAGAGCGGGAACGGCGACCTGGCGGCCGCGGTGGAGGCGCTGGCGGCCCTCCCGGGAGATTTCAGGCTGCGCATAACCTCCATTGAGCCCCACCACCTGGGAGAGCGGCTCATCGGGCTCCTGGGGAGCGGGAAGGTGTGCCCCCACATCCATCTGCCGCTGCAATCGGGTTCCGATCGCGTCCTGCGCAGCATGAACAGGCCCTACACGGCGGGCGAGTACCTGGCGCTCGTGGAGAAAATCCGGAAGAAAGACGATCGAATCGCCCTGGGGACCGATATAATCATCGGTTTTCCCGGCGAAGACGAGGCCGATTTTCAAAGGAGCCTGGACGCGGTCCGCCAGGCGGGCTTCTCCTACGTGCACCAGTTCGGCTTTTCACCCCGTTCGGGAACTCCGGCCTCCCGGATGAACGGACGATGCGCCGGTCAAGTTATGGCGGAGCGCTCTGCGCGCATGCGGGAGCATGCGCGCGAGGAGGGGCTCCGGTACCGGAGGCGCTTCGTCGGGAGTCTTTTGCCCTCGGTCGTAGAGAAAAACGCCCGCGATGCAGGATTTACGGCCGTGAGCGACAATTATATAAAGATCCGCCTGGAAGAAAACCCGTGCAACGGCAAAATGGCGGGCTCTGTCCGTCCGGTGCGCCTGCTCGGCGTAGGCAGTGAAGGGGCGCGCGGCGTCGTGGTGCCGTGAAGCAAGGTACGCGACGCTGCGGCGGTGAAGCTGCCATCTCGACCGGAATCACCGGGCGGCCTCTTTTCCGCGGAAGTCTCCCGAGCCTGAAAAATTCCCCTAAAACGAGCTTTTTTTAGATGCGACATAATTTTTTTGTTGATTAATTAAATGAATTAATTGTAGAATCCGCCAAATTTATAATTAATTTTTCATGCATATTGCACGAATTGAGTTATAAATCAGTAATGACTGTTATTTCAGCGGTTTGCGCGCTTTCTGCCCGCGGGGCGCGAGAGACCGCGACAGGTGAGGGTCGCGCGGATCACCGGAAGCGCCGGAGCGGGGATGCGAAGATGAAGCGCACTGGGCCGGCGGTGAAAGGAGCGGTTTTTGGGAATTAAAATTTTTCTGGGTAATTTGTTAAATTATTCTTGAAAAATTTAAAGCCGTTACATGTATGGTTTAGCGATCACGAGGGGGTGATATTCGATCAAGGCGATTTTGCCAGATTCTCGAGCGAAACAACCAGAGTTGATTGACGGAAGGAAACGGCAATCCTTTCCGTCGGTTCGCAAAGCTGTGTGGGATCTAAAATCCCCAAGGCAAGTTTTTAAAAGTAGCATACACTCACCAGGGTGTAGGTGATATTTATTAAACGAAGGGGTAACTGCCATGGAGGGTTTGGGTACGCATTTAATAGCGGAACTCTTCAACTGCAACGAGTTACACATCAACGATCTGAAAAAGGTTGAGGAGGTAATGATGGCCGCTGCCGAACTCTCTAGTGCCACGATTATTAAACCCTTCTTCCACAAGTTCTCTCCCTATGGAATCAGCGGGGTCATCGTAATCGCTGAATCCCATTTTACCATTCACACATGGCCTGAATACGGGTACGCGGCTGTGGACATTTTCACCTGCGGCGATCTCAACTATCAGGCGGCCCTTGACCACATCAAGAGCGAGCTGGAAGCCGAGCGATGCACGGTGTTCCAGTTCCAGAGAGGAATTTTGCCTGAAAACAGCAGGATGAAAGGGATTTCAGCGTTCAGGGAGGTTGAAAATGCAGGCTACGTTGAATAGCAGGAGCATTCTCAAGGCCATCCCCACCCTTGAGAATTTCAACGAACTTGGAGCCTGGGGGCTCTACAGCAGCGTGGATATTCACAACTGCGATCCGGCGCTCATACGGGACGCGGAGTCGATTCGCCAGTATGTGGTTCAGCTCTGCGATCTCATCCAGATGAAGCGCTTCGGAGAGGTGCAGGTCGTGAATTTCGGCGAGGACGAGAGGGTTGCCGGTTATTCCATGACCCAGCTCATAGAGACCTCTCTTATCTCGGGGCATTTCGCCAATCTCACCAATACGGCGTACATCGACGTATTCAGCTGCAAGTATTATGATCCCGAGGTGGTGGCTCATTTTTCGCTGAGTTACTTCAGGGGAAGCGACTACACGCTGAATATAGCGCTGAGAAAATAGCGAAACCCTGCGAAAGACCCGGAGACGGCTCGAAAGGCGTCTCCGGGGTCTGCGCGCACCCCGCGGAGGTACCATGCCCATGGAATCACAGTTATGGTTTGAGGAGATGCTTGAGCTGAACGCCGGAAGGACGCTCAAGATCAAGATCAATTGCCTCATAGAACAGTGTGATTCCCCATTCCAGAGGATAGAAATATACGAGACCAAGCCTTTCGGGCGCATGCTGGTGCTGGACGGTGTGATCATGTGCACGGAATGGGACGAGCACGCGTACCATGAAATGATCACGCACGTGCCGCTGTGCGTGCACCCATCTCCCCGACGGGTGCTGGTGATCGGCGGCGGTGACGGCGGGACGGTGCGAGAGGTGCTGCGGCACCCCGGGGTCCAGCTCGTGCATCTTTGCGAGATCGACGGGGAGGTGGTGCGGTTGTCCAAAAAGCACCTGCCGTCACTCGCGTCCGCCCTGGATGACCCCCGCGTCACGGTCTACAACGAGGACGGCGCGAAGTTCGTCCAGGAGCGGAAGGGGGGCTATGACGTCATAATCGTGGACTCCTCCGATCCCATAGGGCCGGCGGAGGTGCTCTTCTCCGAGGAGTTTTACGTGTCCATGAAGGAGTCGCTCGGGGACGACGGGATCGCCGTGACCCAGGCGGAGTCCTTTTTCTATCATGGGGACATCGTGCATCGTCTCACGGGCTTCGCCAGGAAACACTACAGCGTCCCCGGATATTATTTCACCGTGGTCCCGACCTATCCGAGCGGCGTCATAGGGTTCACCTTCTGCTCGAAGAAATACGATCCCCTCCGGGACTTCAACGAGGAGAAGGCAAAGTCCCTCCTGCCGAAGCTCAAGTACTACAATCCCGGCATCCACCGCGGGTCATTCGCGCTCCCGAGCTTCATCAAAAACCGCATACAGCTGTAGGCATAACGGGCTTGAAAAAGCCCCCGCGCCGTGTTGTCACCCGGGCTGAATCGCGGTCGCGCGTTTTAATTGACACGGTCACGGGCGCGGGATTACGGTATTATCGGGCGAAACGGGCACCCTCAGGGGGAAGAAGCCCCGGGAAGCCGGCGAAGGGATGAGTCCCGTAACAGACGAAACGCCCGTGTGACAATGCCATGGCTTTAATTTTCTTGAACCAGCGAAATCTTCAAGGCGTACAACGCATCGCGGGCCACCCGGGGTGATGCGGCGCCATGGACCTCACTCCCGAAAATCTCCGCGACCTCGCGATGTCCTTCCAGAAAAGCAGGATCCTGCTTTCCGCCTTCGAGCTGGACGTGTTCACCGCCCTCGGGGAAGGCGCGCGCTCCTCGCGGGAGGTGGCGGAAACCGTCGGCGCCGACGCGCGGGGCACGGACCGCCTGCTGAACGCCCTGTGCGCCCTGGGACTGCTCAGTAAAGAGAAAGGCCTCTACTCGAACACGGAAGCCTCCCGCCGCTACCTGTCCCGGTCGGGAGAGCGCTACCTGTCGGGATTGGGGCACGCGGCGAACCTGTATGCCTCGTGGGGCAGCCTCACGGCCGCGGTGCGCGCCGGGGGCACGGTGAGGGGGAAACAGCGGGAGGAGGGGAGCGGGTTTTCACTCGAGGCGTTCATCGGCGCAATGCACCAGAGGGCCCTCATGACGGCCCCGGCGCTGGTATCTAAAATTGACCTTTCGGGTGTCCGGCGCGTGCTGGACGTGGGGGGCGGTTCGGGCGTGTATTCCATGTCATTCGCGCGCGCGAAAGAGGGCCTGGAGGCCGTGGTTTTCGACCTTCCGGGCGTAACGGAGATAGCGCGACGCCATATCCGCGAAGCGGGCCTGGAAAACAGGATAACGGCCGTCGAGGGCAACTACCTGACGGATGATCTCGGGAGCGGCTTCGACATGGTGTTTTTCTCGGCGGTGATCCACATACAGTCGGGGGAGGAGAACCGGCGCCTCATCGAAAAGTCCTTTCGGGCCCTCAACCCGGAAGGATTGGTCGTTATCCAGGATTTCGTGATGGATGAGGACCGGACGGCGCCCCCCGGCGGCGCGGTCTTCGCGCTCAACATGCTCGTAAATACCGCGAGTGGAGACACCTACACGGAATCGGAGATACGGGATTGGCTCGAGGGGGCCGGTTTTATCGGCGTCATCCGGCAATCCACCGGCGCCGACACCTCCATGGTAATAGGACGAAAGCCTTCCGTGTAAATGAGATTCCGGAATCAAGCGCCCGGCCCTGCTTCGGACTGCAATTCCCCCCTAACACAGTGTGCTATTCACGGCCCTTCCGGGTTGGAAATACGAAAAGAGGCGGGAATGGCGGACTGTCCCATCCCGCTGTCGCGGCGGTACGGTATCACCGCTTGTTTCGTGATACATGTGTCCCTGCCCGCGGCACGTCTAGAAACCCAGGACGTGGGGAACGAGCACCACCATGAACGAGGTGAGCGATGGGCGGTACTCCAGTATCGTGGTCACCCTGCACGCCGAGGACCCCTCGCCGCAGTCCGTGCATCGGCCCGTCGCGGCACAGGGAGTTTTGAGGCCGAGCCTCTTCGAGTTTCTCGGGGAAGCGATGTTCTTGATCCGCCACATGGCGTCGTCGATGTCGCGCGCGACCTTGTTTATCCCTGCCACGGCGATCACCTGGCGTGGGCCGTAAATCATGGACGCCACGCGGTTCCCGATGCCGTCGATGTTCACTATCCGGCCGTCCAGGGTGATCGCGTTGACCCCGGTAATAAAGACGTCGCAGGTGAGCTGGTTTTTGCGCATGTCCAGGCGCTCCCCGGGGCTGAGTCGCTCGTCCCAGTGGTTGAAGAGCCTGTGCCCCCGCTCCTCAAGCAGCCTGTCCAGCCCGAGCTCGCGGGTGCTCACCGACCCGCCGAGGCCCACGGTGCTGCCCGCCGGCACCGTTTCCATGATTTGACGAGCGGCCTCTCCGGGAGACGGCGCTATCACCGCGGTGAAGCCCCGCTTTTCAAGCTGCTGCTTCACCTCCCGGAGGGTGGAATCATTGTGCCAGTCCCTGATCGCGTTGTAGTCGCTCATAGCTGTCCCTCGAATTTAATTATCATGGGGGTGTCCTCCCCCTCGGGCGGCACCCGGAAGAGCACGCCCGTCTTGTCGGCAACCAGGCTCCTGGCCTGCAGGAAGTCACGGTATTCCGACTTCACGCCGCACACCTTGACGATGAGTGCGTCCGACAGCCGGGCCCCCCGCACGAATATGTCGCTGTCCCTCTTGTATTTCTCCTCCACGGTCTCGACGCGCCTCGGGGAAAAGGTGGGGATGAAAATGATCCTTGCGCCGAGCCTCCTCATGGCGTGAAAGCTCTCGTCGCTGAAGACGTCGGCGCAGATGAGCACGCCGAACGTGATACCATGGGCGCTGAAGACGGCGAAGGAGTCGCCGGGTGTTATCTTCCCCTCCTCGGCGAAAAACAGGTTGCGCTTCCTGTAGAAACCCAGCGGCTCGCCCCCCGCGTACACAAAGGACGTGTTGTGCAGGGAGCGGCCGTTCAGCTCGGGCATGGTGCCGCCGATCACCACGGCGTCCAGCAGCCTTGAGAGCCGTTCTATCCTCTGCATCTGCCGGCGCTGGTTGTGCCGGGTCTGAACGTGGTTGCCGAGCTTCCTGTTCACGAAGAAATATTCCGGGAAACACACGAAGTGGGGCTTGAAGGCGCTCATCTCGGCGGCGTCGGTGTGCGAGACGGGGATCCCGAGCGGTTTCTGGTAGAGGATTATCCGTACGCTCTGCATGGCTTTTCCGGGCTGTCGTTACTCGCCCCGGGGCGGAGGGCGCCCTTCCAGCGGAGGGTGAGCGGCGAATAGAGTCAAATAAAAAACGATCTTCCTTCCCGCCGCCCTTCGGTCGATTAAATTCCTTGAATATAATCCTTGATTTGATATAGTGACGGTGAACGTCTCCTCCGATGACTTTTTAGGCTTGCCGCGCGCACCGGAAAGGCGGGGAGAAAATCACCGCGACGTTGAAGGCGCTCTCCGGGGCCGCATGGACGGGAGCGAAAATGGCGTATCGATGAAAGCGAGGACAGGATGGCAAGGGTACAGAAACTGAGGGTGGTGCCGTATCTGCCCGAGAAGCTCTCGGCCCTCGGAAAAATATCGAAAAACCTGTGGTGGGTGTGGAACTTCGAGGCGATTGAGCTTTTCAGGAGGCTCAACGTCGAACTCTGGCGGGACGTGGGCCATAATCCAGTCGCGCTGCTCGGCCTGCTTTCACAGCGTGAACTGGACGAGGCGGCGGAGTCGGAGAGCTTCATGGCCCATATGAAGCGCGTGGAGGAGGAGCTTGACTGGCACCTGTCGAAGAAGTCTTGGTTCGAGGAAACCTACCCCCAGCACCGGGAAGCGCAGATCGGCTATTTCTCCCTCGAGTTTGGCCTGCACGAATGCCTGCCCATCTACTCGGGCGGCCTGGGGGTGCTGGCGGGCGACCATATAAAATCGGCGAGCGAGCTGGGAATTCCCCTCACCGCGGTGGGGCTCATGTACCGCCTCGGGTATTTTCACCAGTATCTCACCATCGACGGGTGGCAGCAGGAACGCTTCCCGGAGAAAGACCTCCACAACATGCCGATCACCCTGCTTCGCGACGGGCAGGGGGAGCCGCTGGTGGTGTCGGTGGATTTTCCCGACAGGAGCGTGCACGCGCAGGTATGGCAGCTTTTGATCGGCCGCATCACGCTCTACCTGCTGGACACGAACATCGACGTGAACTCCCTCCAGGACAAGGCGATCACGGACCAGCTCTACGGCGGCGACCTCGAGATGCGGATAAAGCAGGAGATGCTGCTCGGCATCGGCGGCGTGCGGGCGCTGAGGGCCCTGGGGAAAAACATCACCGTCTACCACATGAACGAGGGTCACTCGGCCCTGCTCGCCGTTGAGCGCCTCCACAACGCCATGACAAGCCACCACCTCAACTTCCAGGAGGCCCTGGAGTTCGTCACGTCCGGAAACATATTCACAACGCACACACCCGTTCCCGCCGGGAACGACCGGTTTTCCCCGGAGCTCATCGACAGGTACCTCTCGCACTACTATAAAAAGCTCGATATCCCGAGGGAGGAGTTCCTCGCCCTCGGCCGCGAGGACCCCTCGAACAGGGACGAGTCGTTCTGCATGACCGTGCTCGCCATCAAGACCGCCGCGGCGTGCAACGGCGTATCGAAGCTGCACGGGACGGTCTCGCGCAACATGTGGAAAAGCATCTGGCCGTCCCTCCCGGTCCACGAGGTCCCCATCACCCACATCACCAACGGGGTCCAGATTCTTTCCTGGACCTCGGACGAGATGATGAGGCTCTTCAACCGGTACCTGGGGCCGCGCTGGATCGACAACCCGGTCGACAAGCACATGTGGAGCGCCATAGACACGATCCCGGACTCCGAGCTGTGGCGCTGCCGCGACCGCCTTCGCGAGCGGCTCGTCGCCTTTTCGAGGAAGAAACTCCGCGAACAGCTCCTGGACCGTGGGGCGCCGAAGACTGAGGTGGAGAAGGCCGACGCCGTCCTCGACTCGGAGGCGCTTACGATAGGGTTCGCGAGGCGGTTTGCCGCTTACAAGAGGGCCGCGCTCATCCTGAAGGACCTGGAAAGGATAAAGAGGCTCCTCCTGGACAAGGAACGCCCCATACAGATAATCTTCTCGGGGAAGGCCCACCCGAAGGACAACCAGGGCAAGGAGCTCATCAAGCGGATCAGCAACCTGGTCAGGGAGGAGCAGTTCCGCAACAAGATCGTTTTCATCGAGGACTACGACATCAATATCGCCCGCTACCTGGTGCAGGGCGTCGACGTATGGCTCAGCACGCCGGTGCGGCCGCTCGAGGCGTCGGGAACCAGCGGGATGAAGGTCGCCCCCAACGGCGGGCTCAACATCTGCACCCTGGACGGGTGGTGGTGCGAGGCCTACAACGGCAACAACGGGTGGGCGATCGGGAAGGGCGAGGTGTATGACGACCCCGATTACCAGGACGAGGTCGAGAGCCTTTCGCTCTACAATATCCTCGAGATGGAAATGATCCCCATGTTCTACAAGAGGGGCGCCGACGGCCTCCCGCGCGAATGGATCGCGCGCATCAAGGAATCCATGAAGAGCATCTGCCCGGAGTTCAACACCAACCGCGTTGTCCATGAATACACCGAAAAGTATTACCTGAACGCCTTCCAGAACTATCTCCGGTTTTCCGAAAACGGTTTTCAGAAGGTGCGGGAGCTCGCCGCGTGGAAAAAGGGGATCATCGCCGGGTGGAACAAGGCCGACGTAAAGGACCTCCTGTTCGGCCAGGAGAAGGAGGTGACGGTGGGATCGCGCGTCAGGGTCGAGGCGCTGGTGGACCTCGGCGATCTCAGGCCTGAGGACGTGCAGGTGGAGCTCTATTTCGGCAACCTCAATCCTTCCGGGGAGATCGCGGAGGGCGCCGCGCTGCCCATGAGCGTCGCCGAGAAGCGGGAAAAGAACCTGTACCTGTACCAGGGTTTCGTCCTGTGCCTCAAGTCCGGCCAGTTCGGCTTCACCGTCCGGATGATACCGTCCCACGGCGACCAGGTGAGAAAATTCATACCCCGCCTGATTACCTGGGCGTGACGCGATCAACGTCGCTCTTTATACAGGTAGTAGATATCGGCGTCGGCATAGACCCAGTCGTCGCCCTTCTTCCTCTTTAACAGGGTGGGGCCGTGGATCTCCAGGAGCCTCCTGGTGGCGGTGTCGAAAACCAGGTGGTTCGGGTCCATGAAGAAACCCGGGAATACAGAATTTATTCTCATCTCGAATACCATGGTGCCCTGTCTCAAATAGGGGGATTCATTGAGGCGGGCGAGCCGGAAAGGGGCCACCTTTGAATGTTCACAACAGGTATGAGAAACTCCACCGTGTCCCCCGCGCCAGCGAATCCACCGGGAATTGATGAAATCAGCCAGGAGCGGGCCGACGACGAGAGTGGGGCGGTAAGGGGCGCTGCCCCGTTTCTCATTGTCGCTGTCCGTAAAACCGAAGACAATTGTATCCCCCTCGCGCTCGAGCTTGTAGCCGCACCCGATGTGCGGGTAGGTGAGCAGGTACCGTTTTTCCATCGTCACCTCCTCGACGACGGCCCGCTCGCCCCGGGGCGTGGTGTATACGTGGCGAAGGATTTCAGCGGGCCTTTCCCTGGCCGCTCAGTTAGCTTCCTGTAAAGAAGGACTTTCCTGTCGCTTCCCATAAGATAAACCTCGGCGGTGAAGGGCTCCTCGGCCTGGACGGAGTCCGCGGTGAAGAGGGCAATGATATAGAAGAGAATGGTCCTGGCTAACGTCATTGTGCTTTTCTTTTCGTTATTTCCCGTGCGGTCCTGCCGATGCACCGTTTTGCCGGTCAGTTACGCGTTCGCCCGCTGATTGCCCGCAGGCTGTCGAATCATATCGGCCCAATGGGCCGCCGGTTTAATACGCCGGACATTGGAGAAAAATAACACGCGGAAACGGCACATTCACTATTACACTCGCCTTTCCGGCTGTTTCTATATATATTACCTTATTCGATTTGACTTGCTTGGTTTCGAGGCGGTATGGGTTTGAACTCAGTGAGAGGGGGGGACAGGAATGAATTTATTACGATATATCGGCATCGCGATGGTCGTTGCGGCGGGCCTATTGGCCGCTTGCGCGACAGGAACGACGAGCGTGGACCCCATGAAGAATTATTCGAAGGCGCTCGGTGAAACGGAGCCGAGGGTCATGGGAACGGTAACCCCCGGTTCGGCCAGGGAGGCCCAGGCCATTGCTCGGTTCACCGACTTCTACCGGGTTTATTCGGCGGAGGTGATCAAGAGCCGGGTCAGGGAGCTGTACGCCGCGAGCGCCTATTTCCGGGACCCCTTCAGGGAGGTTATCGGGATAGAAGAGATTGAGCCCTATTTCCTGAGCAGCACCAAGGCCGTTCACCTGTGCACGTTCGATATCTCGGAGGTGGCGGTTAAAAACGGCAATTATTACTTCCGCTGGGTAATGAACCTGACCCTCAAGCGGAACATGGAAAAAACACTGCAGGCGGTGGGGATGTCCCATGTGAGGTTCGGCCGGGACGGAAAGGTCACCTTCCAGCAGGATTACTGGGACATAAACGTGCTCTACGAGGAGCTCCCGGTGATACGCTACGTCGTCAAGCGCGTCAAGAAGAGCGTGTAATCCCGCAATGCCCTATGGTGTGGTCCGTCCGGGACCGGGGTGAGACGCGCGTCTGCCGGCGCTCATCAGGACGGGCGGTGAGGAGAGGTCTTTTAACATATTTATTTCCAATCCGGAGGTGAAACGTGGAGACCGTATACCTTTTGATATATGCGCTTATATTCTCGGCCGTGCTGCTTTTCAGCCTGTGGGCCGTGTCGGTGCGCAAGAAGGACGCGGGGCTTGTTGACGTGGGGTGGACAGCCGGCGTCGGGGTGCTCGCCGTCGCCTATGCCGTGGTCAATGAAGGGTGGGTCGTGCGCCAGGCGCTGGTGGCCCTCATGGGCGGAATCTGGGCCTTACGGCTTGCCGGCTACATTGTGAAGGACCGCATCGCCGGGAAACCAGAGGACGGCCGCTACAGCGCCCTGCGCAGGAAATGGGGCGGCAAGGCAAACCGGAATTTCTTCTTTTTCTTCATATCCCAGGCCCCCCTCATCGTGATCTTTTCAATCCCCTTCCTGGTGGCCACGAGGCATGCCGACCCGGTCTTCCGGATCACTGATGCCCTGGGCCTGGCGCTGTGGGCAATCTCGATCGGCGGCGAATCGATCGCCGACCGGCAGCTGGCCCGTTTTCGCAGAGACCCCGCAAACAGGGGCAAAACCTGCAGGGCGGGGCTCTGGAGGTATTCGCGGCATCCCAATTACTTCTTCGAGTGGCTGCACTGGTGGTCCTACGTGCTCGTCGGGGCGGGCGCTCCCTACGGATGGCTCACGCTGGTGGGCCCTGTCGTGATGTTCCTCTTTCTTTTCAAGGTGACCGGGATCCCGCACACCGAAAGACAGGCGCTCCGCTCGCGCGGCGACGACTACCGGGAGTACCAGCGCACCACAAGCATGTTCATCCCCTGGTTCCCCCGGAAGTAGCGGCGTCCCCGGGCGTCCCGTGCCGCGGTTCACGGTCCCGGGGATTTCCCTTCTCAGTCAGGCGAGATCGAGCACCCTGTAGTAGGCCATCACGCCTTTGATGCCCAGGGTCTTGACCGGCTCGGGTGGAACGAAGGGCAGGGTGTGGTTATAGAACGGGGTCTGCTCCCATTTCCCGGTTTTCCCCGCGTGCAGGTCCGCGATGATTTTCCCGAACAGGAATGACAGGTTCACCCCGTGGGCGCAGTAGGAAAGGCCGTAGTAGATGTTGCGACGCTTTCCCGTTACCCCCACGGACTGGGTGAAATCGAGGGACATCCCCAGGATTCCGTTCCAGAGATATTCGAACTCGACGCCCGAGAGGCGTGGATATACGCGCGCGAGCTCCTTCTTGAATTCCGCCTCCACTGACCGGCGGTCGGCCTCGAACCCCGTCCCATTGTTGAAGAAGTAGTACGCGCTGCCGCCGGCGATGAATATCCTGTTGTCCGTGGTGCTGCCAAGGTGGTAGAGGTAGTTCCGGCTGTCGGCGAAGGGGACGCGGCTCCGCCAGCCGATCTCCCTGAACACCGATTCAGGGAGGGGCCTGCTCACGGCCATGTTCGTGTGCATGGTGACGACCCGGTTCGCGAAATACCCGAGCTTGGACACGTATCCGTTGACGGCGAGCACCAGGGCCGCCGCCTTCACCGCGTTTGCGCCCTTTCCCGCGGTGAGGCGTATCACCTCGCCCTCGTCCACCGCCGTGACCGGCGTCTCCTCGAAGATGATGACGCCGGAATCCTCCGCCGCCCTCTTCAGGGCGTGTATGAGCTTCAATGGATGCATTTCCCAGACCCGGGGATCATAGAGCGCGCCGAAGTAAACCGCCGTGCCTATCCCGCGCGCGAGGCGATCGCGGTCCCAGAATTCGATGGGAAGGTTGAGACGCCGTGCCGTCTCCGCGAAATCCATGAATTCTTTCACGTGCTCTTCCCTGAAGGCCACATAAAGCGTCCCCCGGTGCCGGATTTCGCCGCCGAAACCGTGCCGCCGCACCAGGGCCTCCAGCTCGTCCATGCTCTCGATGGTCAGCCCGTCGGTGAGGAGGTGGGTGCGTTCGTCGGTGCCCACCCTGAAATGCTCGCTCGCCGGCTGCGGCCCCACGAGCCCGCCGTTCCGTCCTGACCCGCCGTGGCCCACCCGCCGCGCCTCGAGAAGCACAACGGATTTTCCGGGAAACAGTTTCTTCATGTGGTAGGCCGCGGAAAGGCCGGTGTACCCTCCGCCTATCACGGCCACATCGGCCTCGATGTCGCGGTCCAGGGACGGGCTCCTGGGTATGCGGTGCAGGGCCCAGAAGCTCTCGTTGTCCTCGAAGACCGTCCTTTCCTTCACCAGGGCCGGTACGACAAGTTCCGCGGCGATTCCCGCCGCGGCTATTCCACCGGCGGTCACGGCGCATTTTTTCAGCAAGCCTCTGCGCGTGGACTTTTCATTCATGATTGCACCTAGCATCACGTACATGGGATGGCGGAAGGAGGAGAATATCCGATTTCCTGAATTTTTCAAGAAATCATGTCCCGGCTTCGCGGAACGGCCGGGACCGTGCATCTCCGGGGAGCGATTGTCTTTATTCGCCTGTTTTCTCGAAATCCTCCCTGAGCTTCGATTTCATTATCTTCCCCACGGGGGTCATCGGGAGGCTGGTGCGGAAGACGATCTGCCGGGGGATTTTATAGTCCGCCAGGTGCTGTTTGCAGTAGCCGAGGATCTCCTCCTTCGTGGGTTCGGTCCCCGGCCGGGGCACTATGTAATACCTGCCGACCTCGCCGAGGACCCGGTCGGGGATGCCGATGCCGGCCGCCATGGCGACGGCGGGGTGCTTGGTGAGCAGGTTCTCGACCTCTACCGGGTACACGTTGAATCCCCCCTGGATGTACATCTCCTTCTTGCGGCCCATGAGGATGATGTACCCCTCGTCGTCGAGGTACCCCATGTCGCCGGTGTGCAGCCAGCCGTCCCGGTCAAAGCTTTCCGCCGTCTCTTCCGGCATGCGGAAATAGCCGCGGCACACAGCGTCGCCCTTGAACAGGAGCTCGCCCGTCTCGTCCGCCGGCGCCTCCTTTCCGCCGGCATCGATCACCTTGACCTCGAAGTCGCCGATGGGCTTCCCGATGGAGCGGACGGTCTGCTCGAAACTGCACTCCCAGGGGCTCAGCACCAGGGCGCCCGATGATTCGCTGAGCCCGTAGAGGTTCATCACGGTCGCGTTGGGGAACGAGTCCATGATCTGCTTCAGGAGGGCCGGCTCTACGTTGGAGCCGCCCACGATCGCGATGCGCAGCGAGCTCCGGTCGAGGGTCTTGAAGCCCTCGGTCATGAACAGGAGTGTGTACAGGGTGGGGACGAAACCAACCACCGTGGGGCGGTAGGTGTTCCACTGCTGCACGAGATCGTTCATGTCCGGCAGGGGGATCAGAACGGCGGGCTTCATGCCGAGCAGGCAGGTGAGTATCCCGCAGGAGATCCCGCCGACGTGGTTCAGCGGCAGTATGAGGAGCATGAGGTCGTCCGTTCTAAACCTGACGTGCGCCGCTTGGGCCCCGGCCGAGGCGAGCTGGCTTTTGTGGGAGATGGCCGCGCCCTTCGGCTTTCCGGTGGTGCCCGAGGTGTAGATGATGATCACGAGGTCATCGGGCTGCACCGCGGCCTTCGCCCCGCCCAGCGCTTTTTCGTCAATACCGCCCTCCAGGAGCTCGCTGAAAGAGCGGCTCCCGGTGAACCCCCCGCCGCCGATGAAGATAAAGTCCTTCACCGAGGGTATTTTTCCGCGAAAGCCGTCGAAGAACTTCACGTAGTCCATGTCCATGAAGGCCGGGAGCGTGATTATCCCCCGCGCCCCGCTCTGGTTGAGCATGTAGTCGAGCTCCATGTCGCGGTACCGGACGTTGAGCGCGACGATGGTAACCCCGATCTTCGCGGCGGCGAAGTAGGTGTAGAGCCACTCCGGCTGGGTGAGGCCGATGATGCCGAGGCGGTCTCCCCTCGAGAATCCGAGCCCGAGCAGGCCGGATGCCACCCGGTCCGATCGTTCGTTCACGTCCCGGAAGCTTATCTCCTCGCCCCGGTAGATGTACATCCTGTCGGCGCCCTTGTGGGCCGCCGCCTGCTGGAGGGCCTCCCCGATGGTGTGGGATGTTATTATTTTTTCCATGGACCCCTTCCTCCTTCATCGCATACCATGATTCTACCGGTTTGTAGCGCGGAAGTCAAGCACGGCGGGTTCGGCCACGCTTGTGCGCATGCCGCGCGCGGCTTCCCGTGAAGGCGAGGCCCGGTCCTCGATTGATAAGGGCCAGAAAAAAGGCTTGTAATAATGGCTTCCCCATGCCTACGCTAATGAGAGATTAATCAAAAGGAGGTTTTATACCGCATGAAAAAGATCGTGATGTTCGCCCTGATACTCTCGCTCGCGGGCGTCGCCCCGATGCTCGCCCAGATGGACGCAAAGAAGATCGCGTGCGAGGCCGGGTGCAAGAAGACGTATGACGACTGCATGGCCAAGGCGGGAAACGACTTTTTGAAGAAAACCGGCTGCGAAGAAGCCAACAAGAGCTGCCTTAAAAAGTGCAAGGAGGCGAAGTAGGCGAATGGCGGTCCCCGGAAGTCCCGCCGCTGCGGAGGGGAAACACGGGACATCACGGGCAGTATGGGCAGTGTTGCCTGCCATCTGGAGAATGAGATGGATGCGAAGGAACGCTCGGCGCTGATACGCCAGGGAAACGAGTATTTCAACAAGGGCCAGGTGAAGAAGGCCATCGAGATCTTCGTTAAGACAAGCTATAAAGACGGCCTTACGAGGGTGGGGGACTATTATTACTTCGACAACAAGCAGCCCCTCATCGCCGTGAAATTTTACAGGCTGGCCGGGAGAACCGAGCGGGTGGAGGAGATATATGCCCGCATGGTGATGGCGCTGGGTCAATGGCTCGCGGAGGATGGCGCCGGAAAACCCGGTCCGCGTGTAAACCTTCCGCCCCTGAAGGTGTCGCCGAAGCTTAAAATCCTCGCCCAGGAGATACTCAAGAGGGGACAGGAAACAGACAAGGGCGCATGACGGCGTGAATCGCCCTGTCGGTGTCTTGCCGCGGCCCGGTCCGTGTCATCATTTCTCACCCCTCCCCGCCGCGGCGCCGGGGAGGGGGCCGGGTGTCTCAACCGATGGGCGTGACCTTTAAAAAGGCTGCGGAGGCCTACACGGCCAAAAGCCCCTCTTCCATCCGAGGGCATGAGCCCCCTCGCTTTTATCTTGACATCTTTTAATTTTTGTTGTACAGTAATCTACCGTAATTTCGAGTCTCCCGCTCGTTGACGTTCGAAGGGGGAGAGGTCGATTGAGGGTGTTCTTTCCAGGAAGGATCGTTCCGGAGCGTATCTATGAGATTGAAAAGACAGGAAGTGATACTGAAGGGCGCGGACGGCGACATCCGCGTGAAACGGAACCAGCACGGCATTCCGGAGATCAGCGCCGCCAGCCACCGCGACCTGGCCTGCGGCCTGGGATGGGTGCACGGCAACGACCGCCAGCTTCAGGTTTTGCTCACCAGGATATTGCTCCAGGGGAAGGCCGCGGAGGTGCTGGCCGGGGAGCCGGCCCTCGTCGAGATCGACCGCTTCATGCGCAGGATGAATTTTCTTCCCGACGCGGAGAAACAGATCAAAAGGCTTGAACCCCCGGTGAAGGAACAGCTGGCCGCTTACGCCGACGGCTTCAACCGGTTCCTGGAGGAGCACGGCCCGGTGTGGGAGTTCAGGCTCCTCGGCCACCGGCCGGAGCGCTGGGAGATCAAGGACTCGCTCGTCATAGGCAAGATCTTCGGGTACCTGGGCCTGGCGGACGTGCAGGGCACCATGGAAAAGCTGCTCGTCCAGATGATTCAAAACGACATCGACGACGGGAAGATAAGGGAGATCTTCCCATACCTGACGGACAGGATCGACCGGGAGCTTCTGAAAAAAATCACCCTCTCTCCTCCCATCGTTCCGGCAACGGCGCGGTGGCTCTCCGCGCTTCCCCGGTTCATCGCCAGCAACAACTGGGTGGTTTCCGGCAGGCTCACGGAGTCGGGGAAACCAATGCTGTGCAATGACCCCCACCTGGAGGTCAACCGCCTCCCCTCGGTGTGGATGGAGACCGTCATGAGGCTGCCCGACAATGTCCTGGTCGGCGCGGGCATTCCCGGGGTCCCGGGACTCGCGCTCGGGCGCACCAGGCACCTCGCGTGGGGAGCAACGCACGCGTTCATGGACATGATCGATTTCAGGATTGAGCACTGTAAAAACGGGAAATACCGGCGCGGAAACAAGTGGGAACCCTTTCGCGTGAGGGAAGAGGTCATACGGGTAAAGAAGGGGCAAAGCATCACCGAGACAATTTATGAAAACGAGCTCGGCCTCCTGGAGGGCGAACCGAACGCCGAGGGGCACCGCCTGGTCATGTGCTGGTCGGCCGCGCGGGATTGCGTGGCGGGGGAGTTCAACGCCCTTCTAAATCTCGCCAGCGCCAAGACGGTGCGCGAGGGAATGGAGCAGTTGAGAAAAATGGACTCCTCCGGCTTCAACTGGGTCCTCGCCGACGCTAGGGGCAACATAGGATACCAGATGAGCGGGCGGTTCTTCAACCGGCCGCGAGGGACCAGCGGCCTCCTGCCCGTTCCCGCCTGGGACAAGCGGTACAACTGGAAGGGGTACGTGAAAAAAACGCTCCTGCCCGCGCTGTACAATCCCCGCGACGGGATCATCGTGACGGCAAACCAGGACCTGAACCACCTGGGGAAATCACGGCCCATCAACCTCTGCATGGCGGGGTACAGGGCCGAGCGCATCCTCCAGCTCCTGATGAGGAAAAAGAAGCTGAAGGTGGAACACATGAAGCGCATGCATTTCGACCTCTACTCCCTGCAGGCCCAGCGGTTCATGAAGGTGATAAAGCCGCTTCTGCCGCGCACGGAGAACGGCAGGATACTCAAGGAATGGGATTTCACCTACCGGCCCGACTCAAGGGGCGCCATGCTCTTCGAGTCGGTGTACATGGCGCTCATTCGAGTCGTGTTCGGCGACAACGGCCTGGGGCGGGACACGGTGGAGCATCTGATGAAGGAGACGAGCCTCCTGAACGATTTTTACGGGAATTTCGACGCGATCCTATTGAAGAAAAAGTCGGCATGGTTCCAGGACAGGCCCCAGGACGAACTGTTCCGCAAGGCCATCGAGGAGGGCCTCCGCGTCAAGGCGGTTCCCTACGGGAAGACCCGGCGCATCATGCTCTCGCACCTCCTTTTCGGCGGGAAGCTGCCCGGGTTGATGGGGTTCGATTTCGGCCCCATCGAGCTGCCCGGCGGCCGGGCGACCATTCCGCAGGGGCAGATTTTCAAGACGGCCGGCAGGGTCACCTCGTTCAGCCCGTCGTACAGGATGATCATCGACATGGCCGCCGGCGAGATCCACACCACGCTCGCGGGGGGGCCTTCCGACAGGCGGTTCTCGCCGTGGTATGTCAATGACGTGATCAACTGGATGAAGGGTGCCTACAAGGTGCTCCGGTAGAGGTTCCCTCGCGGATTCCGCCGCCGCCTTGAGGTTTTTAAAAGGAAATCTCGGTGCCAGCGGAGCGGATCGGTTTTCCGTTCCCGCGGACGGCGCGGGAGCGGCCCGGGAGGCGTTGCTTTTTAAAAAAGATTTATGTTTGCCTTTATAAACGGGGTCGTATTTTCTCTGTCCCGTTGTAACCGTTCACGGACTGTGATGTCCCCGACGAATATTACCCCGGAGGAGCGGCGGATGTTTCGAAATGTCAGGGCGCCGGCGGTTTTGCTTTTATTGGCGCTGCTCGGCGCGGGTCCCGTCCCGCCGGGTCCGCTGGCGAAACTGCAGGAGAGCATCCTGTACAGGAAGCTGCCGAACGGCATCTCCGTCATCCTCCTCAACCGCGGCTACACTCCCACGCTCGCCCTCGTGATCTCTTTTCGGGCGGGTTCCTCCGATGAAAGCTACGACACGATCGGGGCCGCTCATCTGCTGGAGCACATGCTCTTCAAGGGGACCGACAAGATAGGCACCAGGGATTTCATCCGCGAAAAAAAGCTCCTGGATCAGATCGAGAAGATCGGCGAATCCCTTGACCGGCTGGCGATTTCCAACCCGGGGGACAAGCGTATTCCCGGACTGCAGAAGCAGCTGAAAAAGCTCCAGGACGAGGCGGCCAAATTCGTGGTGGCCTCTCCCTACGACAGGCTTTACACCTCCAACGGGGCGGTGGGTTTCAACGCCTCAACGTCCAGGGACATGACCGAATACTTCGTGGAATTGCCCGCGTCGAAACTGGAGCTGTGGGCCCGGACCGAGTCGGAACGGCTGAGGAACCCGGTCTTGCGCGAGTTCTACCAGGAGCGAAAGACGGTGGTGGAGGAAAGGATGATGCGTTACGACTCGAAGGGGACTGAGAGCCTTTTCGAGATGTTCATCGCCGCGGCCTTCATGGCCCATCCCTACCGCCATCCCATTATCGGGTGGGGCTCGAATGTCGGGTATCTCTCGCTGGGAGAGGTGAGGGAGTTCTACAGGGCCCACTACACTCCGTCGCGCATGACCATCACCGTCGTGGGGAAGCAGAACCCGGAAGAGACCCTGGCCGTCATCGAAAAGTATTTCGGGAAGATGGAGGGAAAAGACGGCAGCCGCCCCGTGGCCATCCGCGAACCCCTTCATCGCGGCGAACGGAGGGTGGACCTCGTGTTCGACGCCAATCCCTTCCTCCTGGTGGGGTGGAACAAGCCCACCTATCCTTCCCGTGACGACTATGTCTGCGACATCATCGCGGGCGTTCTCGCGGACGGGAAGACCTCCCGTCTTTACCGGTCGCTGGTGCTGGAAAAAAAGATCGCCGCTTCCGTGGACGCGTATAACGGGTTCCCGGGGTCCAGGTACGACAATCTCTTCGTCATCGCCATTTCCCCCATGGACCCCCACACGCCGCAGGAGGTAGAGGCGGCCGTCTACGAAGAGATCTCGCGGCTGAGAAACGACGTGTCGCCGGAGGAAATAAACAGGGTCATCAACAGGACCGAGTCGTCTCTCATCCTTGGCCTGGACTCGAATGAGGGTCTTTCCCAAGCCCTCAGCTATTACCAGACCGTGTTCGGCGACTGGAAATACCTGGTGCGCTACCTGGAGGACGTCAGGGGAGTGGCGGCTGGGGACGTGGCGGCGGTGCTGGACCGGTATTTCACGAAGGAAAACCGCACGGTAGGCACACTTCTGAAAAAAGAGAAAAAGGTGGTGCCCGTCCGATGACCGCGCGAACCAGGAGATGCCGAGGGTGAAATCATTCGCGCGTACGGGCTCCGTCGCTTTGATCATTCTGCTCGCGTGCGCCCTTGCGGCGCATCCGCGCGCCGGGAAAAAGACGAAGGCGAGACCGGCCGCCGTCCCCGTCCGCCTCGAGCTCCCCGCCGTGTCACCCTTTCAAACCGAAAACGGGATACAGGTCTTCCACATCCGGGATGAGCTGCCGCAGTTTACGATCGTCGCCTCGGTGGGATTCGGAAAGCTCTATGAGGGCAGGAGCAACGCCGGCCTTGCCGAGCTCCTGGCGCGTTCGCTCACCCTTGCCGGGTCCAGGAAGCACCCGGGCGGGTCCCTTCACGCGGCCGTGGAGGACGCGGGCGGGATGCTTTCCATAGAGGCCTCCTGGGAGGAGGTGGAGATCACGATCCGGGTCCTCGAGCGCCACTCCCAGCTTGCCCTCGACGTCATGGCGGGCCTTCTGTCCGAACCCAACTTCAACGAGGGCTTTCTCAATGAGGCCAAGGCCCTCATGGGCGAAGCCATTCGCAGGAGGAAGGACAACCCGGAGCAGCTGGCCTTCGAGACGGCGCGCGAGGTTATTTTCGGCGGGGAGGGGTACGGCGCCACGGCCCGGCTGGAAACGGTGAACCTGCTCACCCTGTCCGACGTCAACTCCGCCTTCCGCCGTTATTTCTGCGCCAGGAACATCACGCTGGGAATTACGACCTCCATGGACCCGGGCCCGCTCCAGGATCGTGTCGGCGGCGCCTTCTCGCCGCTTGAGGCGGGACAGAGGCGGCATTATTCCGTGGACATGCCGAGGATCGCGGATGCCGTCAGGCGAAGCGAGAAAAAAATTTACTTCATCGAGAGGCCCATTCCGCAGGCCACCATCGTCGTCGGCACCGTCGCGCCGTCCATCCGGGACCCGAGGGTCTATTCCCTCACCATGATGAATTATATCCTGGGAGAGGGCTCGTTTAATTCCAGGCTCATGCAGCAGATAAGGGTCAAGCGGGGGCTTTCCTACGCGGTCCAGTCGGTGGCCAGGTTCCGCAGGGATACGGGGGTCTTCATGGCCTTCGCCCAGACGAAAAATGAACAGGCGGGCCTGACCCTCTCCCTCCTCCTGGACAACATCGCCGCCATGGGGAAGAGTCCCGTGACGGCCGACGAGCTGGAATGGGCCGGGAGCTCGATCGCCAACAGCTACATCTTCGATTTCGACACATCGTTAAAAATTATGGCGCAGTACATCGGGGTCCATTACAACGACCTGCCGCCGTCTTTTATCACGGATTTCCCCGGCAGGATCATGGCGGTGAGCAGGGAGGCGATACAGAAGGACGCCTCCGATCTCTTCAAGGCCGGCCTCGTGAAGGTGGTGGTCGGAGGGGACCAGGCCAGGAGGGACGTTTCGCGGTTCGGCGAGGTGGTGGTCCTTCAGCCGTAGTCAGAAGTTCTCGGCGTCGTAGACGAATTCCTCGAGTCTCTTCATGTCTTTCAGGATGGCGTTGATTTCCTTGATGGTGTTTTCAATGGAGATCAAGGCGTCCTGGTAGTTCTGCTTTTCCGCGGACGTGACGCTCTTCGAGGCGTCTATGTTCTTGCCTTCAAGGAACAGGCTCAGGTCTTTCAGCGTCGCCTGGATCGACATGTAGAGCGCCTTGACCGAAGTGTATATCTCCATGAAGTAGACGAACTGCATCTTCCTGGAGTCCTCGCCGAGGGAGTCGAAGATCTTTCTGCCCGCCGCGTCGAGCTTTGATTGGTAGTAGGAGATCGAGCGGGGATAACTTACCAGCTCCCTGTGGTTGTCGAGCAGTTTGTCGATCCCTCGAATGCCGTCGATGTCCAGGTTCCGGAAGAATGAATCAAGGGTGTTGAACTCCATGCGGTCGGACTCCGGGACGATCTTGGAGTTCTTGATGTTCATCATGATGCCGTGGAGCCGGTTCTTGTGGGTCTTCATCGCCTCGAGGACCCCGGTTGTGAAGGCCTCTGGATTAAACGGGGCGGCCTCCTCGGCTTCCTCGGCGGGCAGCGGGCCGGCACCCGTGTTGCCCTCGGCGGGTCGGGCCGAATCCCCCTCCCTCATCCTGGTGTATTTCTGCTGCAGCACTTTTTGCTGAAAATAGGGGGCTGTCTTCGCGGGGGTGCGGATTATCTTTATTATCTCCACCTTTTTTTTCTGTTTGTTGTATCTCAACCCGTACAGGTTCCCGCGCGAATCTATGTAGCGGTTGTTGAGATCGTAAACGCTTATGGAGGAGGTCTCTATTTCGCTGACGTCGTTTACCCGTATGAACCTGGTTTTCATGGCGCTAGCCGTAGGATTGCATGGCTGAATCATCAAGGGGCAAGGCGAACCTGATCGCTATGTATGCGTCCTCTTTCACTTTCATCGAAGCGTACTTTTTGACGATCTCGGAGGGATTGTTCTTCAGCAGGCCGGTGCGAACGACCATGCCGTCCACATGCTTGACCCGCCTTTTCTCGGGTAGATAGAGTATTACCGGCATATTGATGCCCACTCGCGTGTTGGACACGATGAAAGCCCCTCCGCGGCTAATGTCGAGCATCATGCCCTTGCTCACAAGCGGAACCGTGGTGCTCGGGTCGATCGCGTCCGGGTCGCCCTCGTAATAGTCAAAGGTGACCTTGTCCTTGCATGAATACCGTTCAAATTCCCTTTTCTCTGTCATGGCGGCCTGTTGCCCTGGATTTGTCGCGTCCCGGGGCCTTTTCCAACTCCTCCGGTGACGGCTGTGCGATGCGTTCCGGTCCTCCGGAAGCAGAGCGCACATTAAGTGTAATGGGCGGCACGCCGAGATGTCAAGCCATGTTTTTCCGGGCGCCGGACAAAATCGGACGCGGTCGCGTGAAAGCGCCGTCCCGCATTTGTTTCATCGATGTAAAATAGACGAATCCCGGGGAGAGGGATCCTGTTTTTTATTTGTTTTCCGTGTCAAGCGGCATACAGGTTTTGACGAGAAGGGGGACGGAAGGACACAAATATGCACGATAAAAAGACCAGGTTCATCTTCGTGAGCGGCGGGGTGTGTTCGTCGCTGGGCAAGGGTATTTCGACGGCCTCCCTTGGCATGCTGCTGGAGGGCCACGGCTACAGGATATCCATCATAAAAATGGATCCCTATATCAACATTGATCCGGGAACCATGAGTCCCTACCAGCATGGCGAAGTCTACGTGACCGAGGACGGCGCCGAAACCGACCTGGACCTGGGGTATTACGAGCGGTTTACCAACGCGAAGCTCACTCGTAAGAATTCGATCACCACGGGTCAAATCTACTTTTCCGTCATAGAGAGGGAGCGCCGGGGCGACTACCTGGGCAGGACCGTCCAGGTCATCCCCCATATCACCGATGAGATCAAGCACCGGATCTACGGCGTGGCCAGGCAGGAAGACCTCGATTTCGTCCTCGTGGAGGTCGGGGGGACGGTCGGCGATATCGAATCCATCCCCTTCCTCGAATCGATCCGGCAGATACGGCAGGAGCTGGGCACCAGGCGGGTCCTCAACGTCCACCTGACCCTGGTCCCCACCATCGCGGTCGCGGGGGAGATGAAGACCAAGCCGACGCAGCACTCGGTGAAAGAGCTCATGCAGCTCGGGATCATCCCTGACATCCTGTTATGCAGGACGAGCAAGCCGCTGTCGGATGAAATGAAGGCCAAGATAGGGCTGTTCTGCAACGTGTCGGAGCGGAACGTCATTTCCGCCGTGGACATAAAAAGCTCCATCTACGAGATACCCGACATGCTGCACAGGAACGGCTACGACGGGATCGTCCTGGAGCATTTCGGCCTGGAAGGCGGCGGCATAAACATGGCCGACTGGGACCGGTTTTGCAAGGTGCTCGTGAACCCGAAACGGAAGGTGCGCATCGCCGTGGTGGGCAAGTATATCTCCCTCCAGGACGCGTACCGCTCCATTTACGAGGCGCTGATCCACGGCGCGGCCGCGAACGAGGCCGAGCTGGAGATCGTACGGGTCGATTCCGAGGACATCGAGAAAGGGCACGGGGGGAATGCGCAGGCCCTCTTCCGGGAGGTCGACGGGATCCTGGTCCCGGGTGGTTTCGGCAACAGGGGCATCGAGGGGAAGATCATGACCATCTCGCATGCCCGGAAAGAGAAGATTCCTTTTTTCGGTATCTGCCTGGGCCTGCAGTGCGCGGTCATAGAATTCGGGAGGAACGTGTGCGGGATGCAGGGCGCCAACTCTACCGAGTTTGATCCCGCGACGCCTTACCCGGTCATCTCGCTTCTCGAGGAGCAGCAGATAGTCGAAAAGATGGGCGGGACCATGCGGCTCGGCGCCTACGGCTGCAACCTCGGCGAGGGGACGAAGATCCGCAAGATTTACGCCAGGGAGTCGGTGATGGAACGTCACCGCCACCGGTTCGAATTCACGCTCAAATACCGCGACCTTTACGAGACCCACGGCATGGTGTGCAGCGGGATACATCCCAAGAACCAACTCGTTGAGACCGTGGAGATCAGGGACCACCCGTGGTTCATCTGCACGCAGTATCACCCGGAGTTCAAGTCCAAACCGACAAACCCACACCCGTTGTTTAAGGACTTCATCCGGGCCTCGCTGGAAAACCGCAAAAGTTAGAGCGACGGCGAGCGATCCCGAGTTTACAGTCCCCGTTTCCCCGGGGCGGTTAAAATATTATTGATTAAAATGTTGCTCCCCCGGTACAATGGGATTACCTTATCAGGGGAAAACGAGAGGCGCCCGCGGCTGTTTGTGGCATACGGAGAACCGTTGCAACGATTATGGCTGTTTCGATTAAAATCGGCCTTCAGCAGACCCAGAGGCTGGCGCTGACGCAGTCGCTGAAGCAGTCCATCGAGATGCTTCAGCTCTCCACGATTGAACTCGCGGAAGTCATCTCCAGGGAACTTCAGGAAAATCCCGTGATCGAAGAGGGGGAAAGGGCGGTTCTGCCCGCCCCGGACCCGGACGACGCCTCCGTCGTGTCGCGGATCAACAGCCGCCTCAGCGGCGACGAATCTGTTCAGGACAGGCGCGAGCAGAAGGACCTCAATTACGCCGATGCCAGCGACAGCGGGTACGGCGGCTCCTTCGATGAGGGCGACAAAATGCGTTCCTTCATCGAGAATTCGGTGGTGCAGCAGGAAACGCTGCAGGAGCACCTGCTCTCCCAGGCGAGGCTCGCCGCGCGGTCAGAGGAGGAGTACAGGGTCCTTGAAGGGGTCATCACATCGATCGATGACCGCGGCCTGCTCGGAGTGGACCTCGAAGAGCTGGCGCGGCAGAATTCCGTCACGGTCCAGAGGGTAAGGGAGGCCATCGCCGTGATCGCGGGCTTTGAACCGCCGGGTTGCGGCGCGCCCTCAATCCGGGAGAGCCTGCTTTTCCAGGCCTCCCAGAGCTATCCGGGCGATACCCTTCTCCAGAAGATGCTCGGTGAACATTTCCGGGAACTCGAGAAACTGGATTACGAAAAGATCGCCAGGGCGACCGGCGTTCCCGTGGCCGAGGTGCTGGAAAAGAGCAGGCTGGTGCACGCCCTTACCCCTTATCCCGGGCGCAGGTACTCCATGCGCGAGGCGCGCTACATAATACCCGACGTCGAAGTCAGGCGGGTCGGCGACGATATAATCGTCACGATCAATGACGACTGGATACCGGAGATAAGGATAAACGGCTATTATCTCAACCTCCTAAAGAAAAAAAATATTGATAAAAACCTCAGGGATTATATCAAGGACAAGCTCCAGTCGGCGCGTTACCTGCTCAAGAATATCTCCGGGCGAAGGGAGACCATCATAAAGGTGGTGGGCGCCATAATGCAGCGGCAGCGCGAGTTTCTGCTCGAGGGGCCCGGCCACCTCAAGCCGCTCACCCATGGCGAGATTGCCGCCGAGGTCGGCCTTCACGAGTCGACCGTCAGCAGGGTAACGAGCAACAAGTTCGTACAGACTGCGTGGGGGGTCTTCGAGATGAAATATTTTTTCGTCTCTAGGCTCCGGAGCGGCGCCGCCGAGGCGCACTCGTCGGACAAGGCGATAAATCTCATAAAGGGACTGATATCCGGCGAAGACCCGAAAAACCCCCTGAGCGACGAGGAAATACTCGCCCGTCTCGAGGGGCTGGGGATGAGGCTGGCGCGCCGGACCGTGGCCAAGTACCGGGGGGCTTTACAGATACCGCCGTCGGGCGTCCGCAAGAAACTCAACATGATGAAAAGCGAGGTGAAAGCATGAAGATGACCCTGACCGGCAGGCACCTTGAGGTGACGCCCAGCCTGCGGGAATACGCCGAAAAGAGGATCGCCAAGCTGGAAAAGTATTTTCACCAGCTCATCGACGTTTACGTGATAATGAGCGTCGAGAAGCTCGATCACGCAGCGGAACTGCTCATGAACGGCGACGGAGTCCAGTTTCATGCCGTGGAAAAAGCGGGCGACATGTACTCTTCGATAGACCTGCTCGTGGATAAAATGGAAAAGCAGATAGTGAAATACAAGGAAAAGCTCACGGGGCACAAGGTGGTTCCGCTCCGGGTGCTGGAGCAGGTGGACACGGGCGAAAAGAAAGGCGTGGACCTCTTTCTCAACCAGGTGAGCAACAAGCCGAAAAGCGACACGGAAGCATACCTCGAGATGAAGATGGAGGGCCTCGATTTCATCCTGTACAAGAAAGAAATGCTGAAAGTACAAAGCGATTTTTATTTTTCCAACAAGAACTACGCGGTCCTTTACCGTGGCCCCGGGGGACTCATGCTCGCGGAGATAGATTTCGACATGGTCAAAGGCAACACCATCGGTCCCGAGAGCTTGTTCGAGTGCGATGTGGAAGTGGTGGCGGATTCCTTGACGAACCCGAAGCTCAAGCTCCGGAAACGCCGCAGAAGCGGGATCGGCAGGATGAGCACGGGGGAGGCGATACAGTCGCTGATGGATTCCAAGATGGCCTTCCTGCCCTTTTTCAACAGCGAGACAGATTATTTCAATGTGGTGTATAAAAACGGAAAGAGCTACGAGGTCATGGTTCCCGCCTTTTAGGGAGGCCCTGCCGGGATCGCGTTCTTCGTATGGAAAAGAAAAAAATTCTGATCCGTGATTTCAAGGACAACGAAAGCAAGATAGAATTGAAGCTTGCGCTCGTGGCGGGCAAGGAGGGGCTCGGCAAGGAAATCACGATGGGTGATATCAACAGGCCCGGGCTGGGGCTCGCCGGCTTTTTTGATTTTTTCGCATATGACCGGATCCAGATATTCGGGCTCGGCGAGACCGCGTTCCTGCGGCAGCTGACGGTGGAACGGAAGCGCGAGATATACGCCCGGTTCTTCTCCTTTGATGTCCTGTGCTGCATATTCACCCACAACGAGTATCCCGACGAGATTTTTATCGAATTCGCGAACCAGTACCGGGTGCCGACCTTCGTGACGAGCCACCGGACCACGCGCTTCATAAGCCTGCTGACGCACGTTATAGAGGACTTCTTCTCGCCTGTCGTGACGCTCCACGGGACCCTGGTGGATGTTTTCGGGGTCGGCGTGCTGCTCACGGGGAAAAGCGGCGTGGGAAAGAGCGAGTGCGCCCTTGAGCTTGTCGAACGCGGGCATCGCCTGGTGGCGGATGATGTCGTTGAGATCCACAAAATAGACGAGTCCCTGCTGATGGGCAGCGGCTCGGACATTATACGGCATCACATGGAGATAAGGGGCCTGGGCATCATCAACGTCCGGGAGATTTTCGGCATCCGGTCGGTCCGGAACCGGAAGCGCATAGAACTCGTCGTGCTCCTGGAGGAGTGGGACGAGGCGAAGGAATACGACAGGCTGGGCATAGACGAGGTAAAGCAGGCCATTCTGGATATCGAGGTGTCCCAGATCACCGTGCCGGTGCTGCCCGGGAGGAACATACCAGTCATAGTGGAAACGGCGGCGCTCAACCAGCGGCTCAAGAAGGAGGGAGTGTATTCAGCCCGGGACCTGGATGCCCGCATCCAGAATTGGATGAAAACGGAGAAGACGCCACATGACTGAAAAGGAGGTGTATGTAAAGAGCGACGCAGGCGTTCACGCCCGGCCCGCGATGATGCTTGTCCGCGAGGCCATGAAATTCCCCTGCGAAATATACCTCATCAAGGACGAGGTGGAGGCGAACGGTAAATCGATCATGTCCGTGCTGGGTCTCGCCATCACCTCGGGGTCCCGCCTGGTCGTGAGGGCCGTGGGGGAAAACGAGGAGGGCGCGGTTGAGAAGCTTGCGTCGATGATAGAAAATGATTTCAGGAACTAGGGGTGTCTTTCTCGGGGCAACTCGTGGATTTATTTGTTGGGCCGGCTTTTGAAGTGAAGAGTGCCGTCCGGCATTGCGCGGCGGGGCCGCTGGATGGATAAAATTTGTCCCGGTGCCGGCATTTAATTTCTTTACGCCGAACGCGGCATGAAATACAATTGCGGCCGCATCGTGACATCGCGAGACGGAAGCCATGGAGCGCTTTTCGATGGGACATGAGGGGGAAGGGGAATCCCGGATGGAGCAGGGCCCGGGCCTGCGCCGGCTTGTTGCCTGCGTGAGCATCGCCTGCCTGCTTTTCTCCACGGCGAGCGGCTTCGCGCAGCAGAAGAAATCCGATCCCAAAAAAGCGGAAACCTTCGAGTCCCTTGAATACGACAACGTGTTTTTCACCAAAAAGAGGGACCCCGTTTTCGCGGGCATGCTCTCCTGGTACATACCCGGCCTTGGCCAGTATTATTCCGAAAGGTACTACAAGGGAACATTTTTCCTGATTACGGAATACGCCCTCCTGCTCGGCGGCCTCTTCTATTTCCTCAATGTCGATTTCGCCGTTGGCGGGGACTCGGGCTTCAACCTGAAAGTGGACGTCGAGAGGACGGATCTTGGCGTGGTGGAGACCTCAAGCCGGAACATCTTCTACGCGGTGCTGGGTATCGTGGCCGTGATGCATCTCTACAATGTCTCGGACGCTGTCATGTCGGCGCGTTCGTTTAATCGCGGGCTCGACCGGGAGCGCAAAAAACTCAAGAAGAAGTTCCCCGGCCTCGAGCTCAGCTGCGATGGCGGAAAAAACTTTTATATCGGGGCTAAAAGTGCGTTATAACGCTCTCACGGCAGGTGTGCTTTGTCTCGCGATCCTCGTGGCTTCCATGGCCGCCGTTCCCCCGGCCCGGGCCGCGGATTTGACCGGCACCCAGCTCAAGAATGAAGAGGCGGAAGAACCGGAAGGGCTTGTCGTGGATGAGCCCGAGCGCAAGGACGCCTTCGTGGCGGGATTGCTCTCCTGGGAATGGCCGGGGCTGGGCCAATTCTACACGCAGAACTACGCGGTCGGCTCCCTGTTCCTGCTTGTGGACATTGTTCAAAAAAGCCTGCTCGTGTATCTCCTGTTCTACTACTCCGACAAGTACACCCAGCAGGATGAGATGGTCAGGTGGGACAATATTGAAAACAGGGACAAGGCCATCATGATCGGATACGTGTTCTCCGTGCTCGTGGTCCGGGTATGGTGCGTTTTGGACGCCGTCTTCAGCGCTGATAGATACAACAGGGAGATCTACTTTCCCTACTGGAAGTACCAGAACCGAAACAGGTTCAGCTTTTCGGTCGAGAACGAACCCCGCAGAATAAATTTCGCCTATACCCGATCCCTCTGATCTTGATGAAGGTGTCGATCAAAATCGCCCTCATGCTGGTGCTCATCCTCGTCTCTCTGCCCGCGAGGGCTTTCGGGGAGCACATAGAGTTCAGATCCGTCTCCATCGTCGACGACAAGCTCCGGGTGAGCTTCGCGGTGGTGTCGTACCAGCGCAAGGACATCCTCGAGGCCATTAAAAGGGGCATCGAGGTCAAGATCCTCTACGAGATACAGGTCTACAGGAGCCCGCGCCTCTTCTTCACGGGCACGCGGGTCGCCTACGACAAGTCGATTTTGCGCAGCGTGAAATTCGATTTCTGGAGCAAGGCTTTCCAGGTGAAGGAAGGGCAGAAGAAGATCTTCTTCCGGAGCGAAAATGCCATGCTGGACTACTTCTTCTCAGTGAGGGATTCAGAGCTGGTGGGAGCGCATATGATAGGCCTGGAGGGATCAGGCGTCCGGGCCAGGGCGGAGCTTAAAACAGTGGAACTCTACTTTCCCATGAACCTCATTTTCAGGTACCTGGTGAGGTTCTGGGACTTTGAAACGGGATGGGTGAAAGGGCCGGCGATCAACCTCCAGCACTTGCGGACGGGAATGGGACAAAACGGACCGGATTATGCGTGACGCGGACGGACCACGGACGCAGAGGCTTGCGGAGCTCAGGAAAATAAGCAAAAGCATCGCGGCCAAGCCAGTACTGTACGATATACTGGTGCTCATCGGCGTTTTTGTCTTCACGGCGGTGCTCATCATAGGCCTCTTTCCCCGCGATGAAGCGGGAGCGGGCGCAAGCAGGAATTTTTTCCTGTACTCCATGATGGCCGTGCCGTTCATCGTCGCCGTTTACATAATCATCATATCGTTCAGAAGAAGGCTCGCCAGGGGCGATTCCAGGGCGGTGTTCAGCATCCGGATCAAGATAGCCCTGGCCTTCGTGTTCGTCGCGATTCTTCCTTCGCTCCCCATCATCCTTGTTTCAAACAATATAATCAACCACATGATCTCGGACCTGATCACGGAAAAGACGGCAGGGGCGCTGGAAGAGTCGATCAGGATGTCGAGAGAGTCCATCTCCCAGCGCCACGAAGAGATAAGGGCCGAGCTGGTTTCCCTCGACGGGGAGATCAGGACCGGCATTCTCACGCTGGGCTCGCCCGGGGGCAGGGAGGCCGTGTCGCGCATCTACGGGAGAAGGGGATACGGGGTCCTCTTTTACTATCTCCCGCCCGGGGAATCATCGTCGCGCGTCCCCGTCGGACTTGAGAACGCGGGCGCCGAATACGCCGCCGATATCGCCTCGTTCCTGGGCGCCGTTCGGCCTGCCGAGGATTACGGCGTTTTCAGCGTGTCCGTCAATCAATCATCGCTCCTCCTGGGCGCCATGCGCCGGGGACCGGTGCTCGTGACGCTGTACTACCGGATACCCGGAAAGGTGTTCGACCGGATCTCGCTCTTCGAGGAATCGCTGGGCCGGTACAAGGAACGGGAGTACCTGAAGAGCTACTTCCGGACCGGCGCGGGCATCTTCCTTCTCATACTCGCGATTTTCATAGTCGTGCTCTCCGTTCTCGCCAGCCTCCTTCTGTCGAAGAACATAACCCGGCCGGTCCTCGAGCTGGAGGAGGCCGCGCGCAGCGTCGCCGCGGGGAACTTCAACATCGCCCTCAAGCGGGAGTCGCCGGACGAGCTGGCGCTGCTCTTCAGCTCCTTCAATAAAATGATAAAGCAGCTCGAGGAGAGCAGGAAAGCGATGTACCACATGCAGAAGCTGGAGGCGTGGCGCGAGGTCGCCAGGAAGCTGGTGCACGAGATAAGGAACCCGCTCACGCCCATACGGCTCTCCGCCGAGAGGATCCAGAAGCGCTACAGGGAGGGTAATCCCGGCATCAGCGAGATCATCATAAACGGCACGAACACGATCATCGAGGAGGTGGACGTGCTCATGGCCATCCTTGGCGAGTTCTCCCGCTTTGCCCGCCTGCCGGAGATGAACCCCCTCAACGAGGATTTAAACGCCAGCATCGAGAACTGCGTGAATTTTTTCCACGGGCACGAAAAGGTCACCTTCCACCTCGACCTCGACCGTTCGATGCCTCCGGTGTATTTCGACAAGATGCTCCTTCGCCAGGCCTTCACCAATATCATTCAGAATTCAATTGACGCGATCGGGGAAAAGGGGAATATTTACATCCAATCGCGGCTCGTCAAGGGAGACGGCGCCGGCGTGGCCTCGATAAGCCTCCGGGACGACGGGGCGGGAATAAAACCGGAAGACATGGAAAAGATATTCGAGCCCACGTATTCCACGAAGGCGCACGGCACGGGGCTCGGGCTCACCATCGTGGAAAAAATTATACTCGAGCACAGGGGAAGGATATCGTGCCGTTCCCGGGTCGGGGAGGGGACGGAGTTCACCATAGAATTGCCGCTTTCTGCGCGGGACGGTGAGGCCGATGGCAAGAGTGCTCGTGGTTGACGACGAGAGCAATATCATAAAGACGCTCAGCGCGATCCTCCAGGACGAGGGCCACGTGGTGTTTCCCTCGTCAAACGGCCAGGAGGCCCTCTCGTTCCTCCGTAAAAACGAGGTGGACCTCGTGTTCCTGGACGTGTGGCTGCCCGACACGGACGGCCTGGAGGTCCTCGGAAGGATCAAGCAGATAAATCCCGAAACGTCGGTGATCATGATCTCCGGCCACGGTTCCATCGACATCGCCGTCAAATCCACCAAGATGGGAGCCTTCGATTTTCTCGAAAAGCCGCCTTCCATGGAGCGGATCATCACCTCGCTCAACAACGCCCTGGAACAGATACGGCTGCGCCGTGAAAACATACAGCTTCGCCGGGAGGTCTTCCAGGAGGACGAGATGGTCGGCGCCTCCCCCGCAATGGATGAGATCAGGAAGGTCATCGAGACGGCGGCGGCCACCAACGCGCGGGTCTTCATCACCGGGGGCAACGGCACCGGCAAGGAGCTCGTCGCCCGCGCCATCTTCAGGAAATCCCGTAGGTCGGACAAGCCCTTCATAAAGGTAAACTGCGCCGCGATCCCCAACGAGCTCATAGAGAGCGAGCTTTTCGGCCACGAGAAGGGGGCCTTCACCGGCGCGCTGTCGCGGAGGCTCGGCAAGTTCGAGCTGGCCAACACGGGCACCATCTTCCTGGACGAGGTCTGCGACATGAGCGCCAGCGCCCAGGCGAAGGTGCTGCGCGTCCTGCAGGAGCAGCAGTTCGAGAGGGTGGGAGGATCGGAGACCATCACCGTTGACACGCGGGTCATTTCCGCAACCAACATCGACATCAGGCGCGCCATCGAGGACGGCAGCTTCCGCGAGGACCTTTTTTACCGCCTCAATGTGATACCCATACGGGTTCCGCCGCTCTCCGAGCGCCGCGAGGATATTCCCCTGCTGGTCGGGTATTTCCTGGAAAAATTCTCCAAGGAGCACGGGGTCGGGAACAAGGAGATCTCGCCGGAGGCAATGGGATTTCTCATGAGAGCATCCGTGGCAGGGGAACATCCGCGAGCTCAAGAACGTGGTTGAACGCCTCACGATAATGGTGCCCAGGGAGACCATCGACCTCCGCGAAATCAAAAAGCACATGGAGTCCCACGACCTGGCCGCGGCGATTTCGGGGAACGCGTCGTCGCTGAAAAAGGCGAGGGACGATTTCGAGAGGGAATACATCCTCAAGGCGCTCCTGAAAAACGACCGCAACGTCACCGCGACCGCCAGGGAACTGGGGATCGAGCGGACGAACCTGCACCGCAAGATCAAGCAATACGGGATAGACGTCGAAAGGCAGGAGAGGTAAAGGGGGCGCGCATGGACAGTGTGAGACAGGAACTCGCGCGCTGGATGGCCGGCGGAGGCGCCGGGAGAATCCCCCTCTTCCGCGGCGACGAGGAGAGGGCCTTCTTGCTGCGCTTCCTCGAGGGGCCCCCGGCGAGCGACCGGGGCCCGGGGAACCCGCTTCACGACATGATACAGCGCTGCACCCTGTGCGGCGGCATTCTCGAGAAAAAGACGCCCTACGGGAGCGGGGAGAACGGCCTCATGGTCATCCTCAGCCCCCCGGCGATGCTCGGCGCCGGGGACAGGAGGAAATACCGGAAAGAGGCGGCCGCCCTGGTGAGGAAGATGCTCGAGGCGATCGGGGCGGACCCGGACAAGTGCCATATCACCAGCCTTATCAAGTGCGAATCCGATGACCTGCTCAGCAAGCCGAGCTTCATGTTCACGAACTGCGCGAAAATCTTGCAGAAGGAGATCGCCGCGGTAAACCCGCGCATGGTCATCATGATGGGCGACCTTGTCCCGCTGAAGAGGATCGTGGAGGCCCACAAGGCCATTTCCTGGTTCTCGGTCGATCATCCCGTGTCCCTGTTGAAAAATCCCGAGCTCAAGAAGAAGGCCTGGAACACGCTCAAGCTGGCGCGAGACAGGCTCCGTACGAGCGATCCCTCGTAGACGCCCCGCGCGGCGTCATCCCGGCAATGTCCCCTGGAGTCACGAAATGAAGTACGCGGACGTGTATGTCGGGTATCCCGTCGAAGGCTCCTTCACCTATGCGGTCCCGGAGGGGGTATCCGTGCTTCCCGGCACGCGGGTCGGTGTTGATTTCAATAACCGTCCGGCCCTCGCGTTCGTCCACCGCGTTCATTCGGAGCCGCCGGCCGGCATCGAGATTAAAAGCATCTCCGGGGTCGTGGACACGGAGCCGATCTTCGATTCACGCCTGCTGGACCTGTGCTCGTACATGGCCGACAACTATTTCTGCACCATGGGCGAAGCGCTTGCCATGGCGCTCCCCTCGGGCAGGAGCGCCTCGGCCAGGTTCAAGCATCCCTCCGCGCCGCCCGCGGGGAGCGGGCGCACGCTCACCGAGGAACAGCGCGTCGTGTTTGAAAACATCGCGCAGGCCGGGGATGACCGCACCGGCGGCCATCTCATCTTCGGCATCACCGGGAGCGGAAAAACCGAGATCTACATGGAGCTGGCGGAGCGCCTCATCCGGGAAAACAGGTCGGTCATCTACCTGGTGCCTGAAATCTCGCTCTCGTCGCAGATCTTCACACGGCTCCACGCCGTCTTCGGCGAGGAGCTCATCGTTTATCACAGCCAGCTCACCCCGCAGCAGCGCCTCCACAGCTGGCTGAGGTTTTACCGCGGCGAATCGAGGATTGCCGTGGGGACGCGGTCCGCGGTGTTCCTGCAGTGCCCCGGCCTGGGGCTCATCGTCGTCGACGAGGAGCATGATCCGTCCTACAAGGAGCACAGCACGCCGCGCTACAACGCGCGCCGCATCGCGCTCTACAGGAGCAGGAAGGAGGGTGCCCTTCTCGTCATGGGCTCCGCGACGCCCTCCATCGAGTCGCTGTACTCTGCGGAGCGGGGGATGCTGAGGCTCCATGTCCTTAAAGGGCGCTTCGGTGAGGCCGCGCTCCCCCCCGTGGAGGTCGTACGGATCAGGCCCGGCAAGCCCGCCGAGCTCCTCTCGTCGATCCTGAAGCTCCACAGCAAGCGGGCGCTGGATGACGGGCGGCAGGTCATCTACCTGCTCAACCGGCGGGGCTTCGCCCCCTTCGTGCTGTGCGAAAGCTGCGGAGACGTCCCGGGGTGCCCCCGCTGCAGCGTGGGACTGAACTTTCACCGGGACGGGAGCCTGCTGTGCCACCTGTGCGGGTACCGGCGGCGAATGCCGGAGAACTGCGGGAAATGCGGTTCCGACGGGCTCGTCCGGGTCGGGTCGGGGACCCAGCGGATCGAGGACCTGGTGGGCTCTACCTTTCCCACCAGTCGGATCTTCAGGCTGGACCAGGACAGCTCCCGCAAAAAGGGCACCGGCTTCCGCATGGTCGAAATGATGAACCGGGGCGAGGTGGACATATTGCTGGGCACGCAGATGGTGGCCAAGGGGTTTGATTTTCACAACGTGGCCCTTGTCGGCGTGATCCTCGCCGACATCGGGATAAACCTACCCGACTTCAGGGCGCCGGAGCGGATTTTTTCCCTTCTCCTGCAGGTGGCGGGGCGGTGCGGGCGCGGCGCCGTGCCCGGCAGGGTGATCGTGCAGACCTTCAATGACGATCATTACATTTTCAGTTTTTTGAAAAACCACGACTACCACGGGTTTTACCGGCACGAGCTGGAGATGCGGAAGGCGATGGACTACCCTCCCTTCTCGAGGCTGGTGCGCCTGCTCGCGCGGGGAGCCAGGGAGGAGCGGGTGTCCGGCGCCATCGAGGCGGTCGGCCTGCGCCTCAAGGATCTCATCGAGCGGGAAGGGCTGAAGGCGACCCTGCTCGGACCGTCGCAGGCCCCCCTGGGAAAGATCGCGCGCAACTTCCGCTACCACCTCATCCTCAAGTCGCGCAGCCTCGAGGACCTTCGCAGGCTCGCGCGGGCAGCGCGCGAAAGCGCGCTTCCCGGCGGCGTGTACCTCGAGATGGACGTCGACCCCGTCGACATGCTCTGACGGGCGCCTTTTTCATTCCGACAGCAGGCGCCCGACCAATTGGACAAGGACCTCATCCGGCGGCACGCCTTCTATTCTCCTGCCGTTGATAAACAGGGTCGGCGTGGCGGTGACGCGGTACCTCCGTGCCAGTTCGAGGTCCCGGGACAGCAGGGCGCCGGTTGCCCCGGAACGGAGCGCCGTTGAAAACGCCCGCGGGTCCGCAAGGCCCGACGACAGCGCGACGGCGAACCGCTCCGTGTACGGCCGCGCGCGGGAGACGCCGTCGAAGTGCCGGCGCAGGTAGGACGGGAATATGCCGATCGAGCCGGCGGCGATCATCGCCCGCGAGGCGGTGCAGGAGCCGGGATAGCGGGAGTTGCGCACCATCGGGTTGCACGAGCTGTCGAGGGGATAGTTGAAATGCGCGACGGACAGGCGTTCCCTGTACCGGGCCAGGAGTTTTCGTTCCGCGCCGTAAAACTGGAAGCAGGCGCCGCAGAGGAAGTCGGTGAAGACGACGATCCTGACGGGGGCGTTCCTTTTCCCGAAGTGAAGCCCGCTCCCGGGTATTTCGATGCGTTCGGGCGCCGCCGAGAGAAGCGCTCTCACCTGCTCGTCGAGCTGCTCCGCCGGGAGCGACCCCTGCGAGGTCCTTTCCTTCAGGACGGCGCTGGAGGAGAGCACGGTGAGGAAAAGCAGGAAACCGAAAATGACATACAGGGCCAGGGCGGCCTTCCTGTGGGGTGAATCCGCCGACTCCTCCCGGCAGAAGGCGGGCAGGGAACGGACGGAGAGCCCCTCTGTTTTCATGATATGCCTGAGCCAGAGGAGGGATGCGGCGAAGAGGCCGATGTTCACCCCGTAGGTGAATACGCACAGCGTGCAGAACTCGCCGAGCCTGTACATGATCGCCGCCAGGACGGCGTCCGCGGCGAGCCCGGCGGCGTTCAGGGGCACGAGAACAAGCGCCGCGTAGAGGAAGTAGGGCCCCGAGGCGTAGTCGGCCACGAGCAGGGTGAAGATGATGAAGAGGTAGAAGGAAAGCCCGTAAGCGGCCACGGGGATTCCGAGGAACACCGCGAAGTCCGAATGGTTGACGGCGAAGCACGGGTCCGCGATCCCTTCGCCGCAGGCGATGACGCGGCCGTGAAGGTCGGGAATGTAATGCCCCATGAGCAGTAGCAGGGAGAGGACGGCGCCGACGCACGAAAGAGCGATGAGCGATAACTGGTACTTTTTCATGTCCGCCCGCGCGCTCGTTTCATGTGTCCAGGCAGATGACGCATATGTCGTCTTCCACGATGTCGCTGCCGCGGTAAGCGTCCACCCGTTCGATGAGGGTGTTGAGGAAATCCCGGTGGGAGAGTCCCCGGAGCTCGATGATGGATTTTTTGATTATCTCCCGCTCGAAGATGTCGGCCTGCCCGCAGCTGTACCCCGGCTCCAGCAGGCCGTCGGTGTAGAAAATGAGCCGGCCCCGGGCGGGCAGGGCATGAGCGCAGTTCGTGTAGCTTTTATCAAGGGAAGCCAGTTTCTTGTTGTCGAAAATGGCCAGCGGGACGCTTTTCCCCCCTCCAGCGTCACGACGCCGTCGCCGTCCGCCAGGTACGGGGGGTAGTGGCCGGCGTTCGAGTAGGTGATGGTCCGCCGGTCGGGGTCGAAGACGCCGTAGAACGCGGTCACGAAATTTCCGCCCGTGCGGTGGACCAGAAGGCCGTTCAGGTACGAGAGAAATTCCGCGGGGTCCGCGCGGTGGCTGCCGGCCTGCAGTATCATGCTCTTTATCATGGAGGTGATGAGCGCCGCGGGCACCCCATGGCCGGTAACGTCGCTGATGAAGATGCCCAGCCGCCGGGAATCGCGGAACCTGATAAAATCGAAAAAGTCCCCCCCGACGCTTTCCATCGACTTGTATATGGCGTGCAGGTAAGGCACCGGGCTGGCATCGGGAACGAGCTGCTGCTGGATCTTCCTGGCCATCGCCAGCTCCTCCTCGATGGTGTCGTTTCGCAGCTTGAGCCGGTCTCTCTCCTCGTTGAGTTCCCGGGTGCGCTCCTGCACCATCTCCCCGAGGCTGTTCGCGTACCGTTCCAGCTTCCCGGCCATGCCCTCGGCGTTCGAAAGCGCGCGGGAGAAGCGCATGGAAAGGATGACGGAATGCAGGAAGATGAAAATGAAGAGCCCGGACGGTATCAGGTACGCCGTCTGTATCAGCATGCGCGAGTGGAGGATGTCATTGATGAGCGCCATGAAAATGACGAGGAACCCGCAGAGGATGAGCGCGGCCCCTTCCCGATTGCGCGCAGCCGCGAGGATGAGCACGTAGAATATGTAGCCTCCCCCGACGGCGATGACCACCTGGAAGGGGTACAGCGCGCGGAAGAAGGCCGCCGCGGGCATGAAGATCACAACCAGCGCGTAGATCGCGCCGAGCGCCAGGAAGGGCATGAGGACCCGCCGGCTGAACTCGTCTTTGTATAACGAGCGGACGAACAGCGCGAACAGTTGCGCGCCCAGCAGCGTGAGAAACTCCACCCTCAACGCCGCGTTCCAGCCCAGGCCAGGGAACAGTATGTATGCAGCCCTCTCCTCGGTGAGCAGGGTCCTCAGGGCGATGACCAGGCAGAAGAGCCCGAAGTACAGCGCCGACGGGTCCTTTCTTCTCAGCAGGAACAGCCCTATGTGATAGAAGCCCATTATGAGGATGCTTCCCGTGAGAAAAAGGTCAAGGGAGAGACCGATGTTCCGGTCCCTGTCGACGGCGCGGCTGGGGCCGATCTTGACGCTCCTGAGTATCCCGCACGAGATGTCGCGGTAGTTGGACACCTGCATGACGAGTTCGATGTCCCCTCCCGCGTGGGCGAAGTATGCCGTGCGCGGGGTGTTGTTGTACCGCATCTCCTGGTCCGCGGCGGCGACCCTCCCGTGGTCCGATATCAAGGCGCCGTTCGCCCAGAGCCGGTGGGCGTGGTTCGCCTCGCGGACCCTCACGGCCAGGATCCCCCGGGGCCATCCGGTCCTGACAAGGAGCCGGTAGGTGGCGCAGCCCTCCGGGGGAAGCGCGCGTCCATCGAGGAGATAGGACCTCCAGGAGTCGGGGACGTGGGGGTAAAGGTCCGGTCTGGGGGGAGGGCCGGTCCGGAAATCACGGGGTCCGAGGAGGCGCCGCCAGTAAAATTCCCACTCGCCGTCAAGGCTCACGATGCCGTCCCTGTCGAGGTCCCACCCTGAAAGGTCAAGGACGCCGCCCTTCGCCCGCGCGGGTTTCCCGGACGGGGGAAGGGCGCAGGCATGGGACAACGCGAGGAGTCCGATAAGGCAGGAGAGTAGGGCTTGTCTCTTTATCATAGGCCGGCACGATCGATGTTCGTGATTATAGGGGACCGGACGGCGCGCGTCAAGACGAAAAGGCGCCCCGGGGTAAACGGCGCTCCTTACACCACCTCGATTCCGATGAGAATGATGTCGTCCTCGGCGGGAGACCCGTCCCTGTACTCGCGGAGCCGGTCGATGACGGTGTCCAGGGTGCCGGAGAGTGATTCGCGCCTTGACCGCGTGAAGAACTCCAGGAGGTCCGAGTCAAACCCCAGCCGTTCCCTGCGCGCGTTCACGGTTTCCGGGACGCCGTCGGTGTAGAGGAACACGCGGTCCCCCCTGGCAAGGGCGGCCGATTTCTCGTGGAATACCGCGTTTTCGAATTGGCCAATGATGTTGCCGCTTGAGCCGATGAACTCCGCCCGTCCGTCTTCCCTGAACAGCACCGGCTGGGGGTGGCCGCCGTTCGCGCAGCGGAAGAAGGCGGCGCCGTCCCCCTGCCCGCGCTCGAACAGGCCGTAAATGCCGGTGATGAAATAATTCGACATGAAGCCGATGAGATCCCTGTTCAGGCTGGCAAGATACCCGAGGGGGTCGTGTCCGTGCCTGTAAAAGGTTTTCTCCGCGGCGAAGTTGATCAACGCGAGGAAAAGGGCGGATGCCACGCCGTGCCCCGCCACGTCGCCTATGAAAACGCCCACACCGTCCCCGTCCAGGGGAAAAAACGAGAAGTAATCGCCGCCCACGCGGTCGAGCGGGAGATACCTGAAGTCCACGTTCAGAAAGCCGCACCGCGGGAGCTCCCGTTTCAGAAGGGCGTTCTGGGTGGCCTCGGCGATTCTAAGGTCCGTCTCCATGATCTCGTTGCGCTGGCGGAGCTTTTCCTCGTTTATCCGTAATAGCTCCTCGGCCTTTTTTCTCTGGGTGATGTCCTCTTTCACGGCCACGAAGCGGGTGATGCGGCCCTGGTCGTCGGTTATTGGGGAGATGGAGGCGGATTCCCAGTAGAGCTCGCCGTTTTTTTTCCTGTTGTGGAATTCGCCGCGCCATTCGTTCCCGGCGGTTACGGTTTCCCAGAGGTTCCGGTAAAATTCAGCCGGCTGGTCGCCAGACTTGAGAATGCGCGGGTTCTGTCCCCTGGCCTCGTCCGCCGAATAACCGGTGAGGGCGGTGAACTTCGGGTTCACGTATTCGATTTTTCCCCCGGGATCGGTGATGACCACGGTGGCGGGGCTTTGTTCCACGGCGCGCGTCAGCTGGCGCAGCGTTTCCTCGGTTTTTTTCCTTTCGGTTATGTCCTCTTTCACGGCCACGAAGTTTGTGATCCTGCCCCGGTCGTCGACGATGGGGGAAATGGAGGCGGATTCCCAGTAAAACCCGCCGTCTTTCTTTTTGTTGTAGAACTCGCCGCGCCACACGCGGCCGGAGGTGATCGTCCGCCAGAGCTCCCGGTAATACTCCGGCGCGTGCCTGCCCGATTTTAAAATGCGCGGGTTCTGGCCCAGGACCTCGTCCGCGGAATAGCCGGTGAGCTCGGTGAATTTAGGATTGACGTATTCTATCTTTCCTTCGCTATCGGTGATGACGATTGAGGCCGGGTTCTGCTCCACCGCCTGGTTGAGCTGGCGCAGTGTGGCCTGTATCTTCTGCACGACGGCCGACGCGAGGATAAATCCGGCCGCCCTGCGCACGGCGGACCCCCTCCGCGCGCTCTCAGCGGGAGGGAGGATGAGCACGGGCATGTCCCGCAGCTGCCGGGTGAATTCCAGGGCGTCCATGTCGGGGAGGGACCCGTCGACGATCGCGCACTCGCATTGGCGCGCACGGATAAGCCGCAGCCCCTCCGCGCCTGTTCCCGCCTGTAGAAGCACGAGCTTTTCCTGTTCAGTCCCCTGCAGAACCTGCCTCAATTCCGTTACAGCTTTAGGATCGCTGGAAACGATGATCGCGGAAATGACGCCGTTGTCAGTCATGGGCCGGCACGTGCCATCGGTATAACTTCTCCATCATGCAAAAGCAGCTTACCTCACGCGCGGGGGCGTGTCAGGAAATTCCGCGGCTCATTCCACCTTCTCGGTGAGGACGATCCTCTCCCCGCCGAGGGTAAGGTAGAAGATGTCATCGGTCTCCTCAAGCCGCTCCAGGAGCTGGAACGAGGGAGAGCGCCTGAATTTCGCCGGCAGCCTGCCCCCCTTCACGTAACAGTACAGGCCGCCCCCCTGCCGGTAGTGCAGGGTGTGAATGTCGAGGACCTCCGTCGCGCCGGTCGTGAGGGAAATGTACGCCCGCTCGGAGGCGTCGAATCCCTCGACGCGGATCCCGGTGACGAAAACGGGCGCGTCGTCCACCGTGACGGGGTACACGAAGGGCCCGTAGTGGATGACGTACACCCCGTCGGCGGTGATGTCCACGCAGCGGTTGAAAAAGTCGATTATCCGCCCGTTCGTGAACACCTCGCCGTCGTGGAGCCAGTTGCCCTCCCCGTCGATACGGATCTCGTCGATGCTCTCGCCGG
Organism: uncultured Spirochaetota bacterium; assembly: GCA_963762305.1. Taxonomy (GTDB): domain Bacteria; phylum Spirochaetota; class UBA4802; order UBA4802; family UBA5368; genus CAVXKM01. Next base: position 803,241 of record CAVXKM010000001.1, read on the forward strand.
AGTCGATGAGCTTCTGGATGTATTCGGGGATCTCGGGGAAGGGCTCTTCCATCGCCGGCGCCCCCTCACACCCGGAAGGACGGGTCGGTGAGTTTCTGGTGTTCCTCGAGGGCGTAGCGGTCGGTCATGCCGGCGATGTAGTCCGAGATCGTCTGATCGAGCCCGTCGGTCTTTATTCTTTTGTGGTAGCTTTCGTACAGCGCGTTCGGGTGCTGGTGGTAAATCGTAAACAGGTCCATCACCACCTTCTGCGCCTTGATCGACATGCGAACGACCCTGTAGTGCTGGTAGAGGCCTCCCATCAGGAAGTCCTTGAGCTCCTGGTTCGCCGCGCCTATTTCACCGCTGAACCCCACGATCCGCGCCGGGGCCTTCCGCACGTCGTCCATGCCCTTTATTCCCAGGCCCTCGATCCCGCGCCGGGTCGTCTCGATCAGGTCCGAGACGAGCAGGTTTATGATCGCCCGGATGGCCGTCGTCACCATGTACTTCCGGTCCCGCGGCAGGGAAATCCCGTCGCCCAGGGAGCGCGCGGCCAGCCGCCACACGGCGAGCTTCCTGACGGCCTCCAGGTCCAGCATGCCCGATGAGAGCCCGTCGTCAAGGTCGTGGTTGTTGTAGGCGATCTCGTCGGCGAAATCGATGATCTGGGCCTCCAGGGCGGGCTGCTCCTCCGGGGCGAAGTGTGAGAGCTCGGGGTGGTCGTATCTGGTCGAGTGCTTTATCACGCCCTCCCGCGTCTCCCAGGTGAGGTTGAGGCCAGGGAAATCGGGATAGCGCTCCTCGAGCTTCTCGACCACCCGGAGGCTCTGCCGGTTGTGCTCGAAACCGCCGGCGCCGCGCATGAGCTCGTCCAGCGCCCGCTCGCCGGAGTGGCCGAAGGGCGTGTGCCCAAGGTCGTGGGCGAGGGCGATGCTCTCGGCGAGGTCCTCGTTGAGCCGCAGGGCACGCGCGATGGAGCGCGCGATCTGCGCCACCTCGATGGTGTGCGTGAGCCTGGTGCGGTAGTGGTCGCCCTCGTGGTTGACGAACACCTGGGTCTTGTACTCCAGCCGCCTGAAGGCCCGTGAATGGATGATGCGCTCACGGTCCCGCTGGAACTCCGTGCGGTAGGCGTGGGGCTGCTCCCCGTGCTCCCTCCCGCGGGTGCGCTTGGACATGGCGGCGTACGGCGCCAGCAGGGATTCCTCGAGGTCCTGGAGGTAGGTGCGGTAGTCTTTTTCCATTTATGTTATGGTGCCGCTTGCCACCTTTATTTTGTGGCCACTGTCAGGTGAATACTATCACTGTACAACTAAAGGGATATTCTTACCGGGCGTTATATAAATTTCTAATGCACACCCTGTTAAAAATCCCCTCATGCATGATACGGGTTAAAACGATGATCAGGATGAAATTAGGTTTTCCTGAATTTTCTTTTTATAAAGTACCTGAACTCATTCAAGGAGATAACACCACATACTATTATCCCTAAAAGAAACCACATGTTTTTATTGCTGGTAATGCTGATATTTTTAGGGCTATTGAAAGATGGATTTTTCCCATAGTACAGGATTGGAATCACCGAACCTGTTTCAAGCCGGTCATATTCATTTTTGGTAATTTCCGTATCTTTTGAGAAAAGTCCAAACAGGCTTCTCCTCTTATATTCTTTCCCGTTATTACTGAATACATATGAAACATAATACCTGTAGCCATATTTGTTGTGGGTCGTTTTCTTGTTGATTATATTTGCATCAATTTCGACTCCACCGGTTGATATATAATAATCAGTGATAACGGAATCAATTATAGAAACTGCAAAGAACACAGATACAAAGAAAAACAGAATTGCTATTGCTATACGCATACTATCAGGCATAGCTTTAATCTTATTATTGTTCATGTCACTCCTGTCAGTATTTTAATATTAAGCAAATAGCGTCCTCTACCCGGACAAAGCACCCGGACATGACGCCGCTTCTCGGAAGCGTGCTCCTCAAAGAAGCCGCCCTTCCCAATCAGCAGTCCCCCGGACAGGGGGCTTAAAATTTTTTCGCGCTTTTTTCCTCCCCGGCTTCCTCATCCCGACCGCGGGCGGCGGCAGAGTAGTCCGTCAATATTCTCCACACCGGCCAGGCGAGAATTGAGAGGCCCGCGATGAAGAGCGCACGGATTATCCAGGTGGAGAGCGGCGGCTCCACCAGGGAGTACCCGAAGTCACCGTTCACTATATGCGGCCCCGGGACCAGCGAACTCACTCCCAGCGCCTCGTCAAAGGTGGCGGAGATGTCGTATCGGGGCGGCTCGGCATAAGGATTGCCGTAATACACCCGGAGCCTGGAGGACGCTGCCCCATCGGTGTTGCTCCCTGGTGAGGGAAGCTCGAAAATGAGCTCCTCCCGGGGTATGACCGCTTTACACGAGAAGAGCGAAAGCGGCTCGTTGTCCCCGTCCAGTATGATGAGCTTCAGCGGAGCCGCCACGGGCATGGGAAAATCCACCGCCTGCAGGTCCGGATCGCCGCTCCGGCGCGAGAGGCCTGCAGTCAGGAGATAGTAATAACTTTTGCGCTCCGGGTCCAGGACATGTATCTCCATCATGCGGGTGTAGCGCGCGTCGGAGAAGCGGAGTGCCAGGCCGACGATCTTTCTTCGTCCGTCGTTTTCATAATAATACACGGTGGCGTCCCGGTCGGGATCCCGGTCGCGGGTCAGGGTCTTGACGGGAATGTCCGCCTCGTACTCGGAGGGCCTCCCGGCGGGCGCGTACTGCACCGAGGGGAAGCTGAACCGGTGCCTCGAGTCGAAGCGGAGCCTCACGTATCGGTGGCCGCCGGAGCGGAACCTGATGGTGGAAAATTTATCGGTGGCGTAGCTGAACAGGGAGCGGTGCTCGGCGCCGCCCCACTGCCCCGCCTCCAGGGCGGTGGACACCCACACCCCGGCCTCGTACTGCCCGTCGGATTTCACGTCGATCCCGGTAAATTCGGCGCCCTTCGGCGGTTCCGGGAGCCGCAGCACATAGGTGCCGCCCTCGCGGTCCGCTTCATGGAATATGACCACGGGCCTGAGCGCGCCCTTCTGCTTCGGGTCATCCAGCACGCCCCGGGTAAAATAGGGCAGGGCGCGGCCGTTCCGAGCGACGCGTATGTCACCGCTGCCCGCGTAGCGCGCCATATCGTCATCCAGGAGAAATCTGCCGTAGACCGGGCCCCTCGGCGCGCCTGTCTGCGCCGGGGCCTGGAGCTCCTTGTAATAACGGAAGCCCGAGGCGTTGAAATCGCCGGCGCTGGGTTCCGCGGGCGAAGCCGGCAGTAAAAGCGCCAGGACCATGATGAGCGCGGCTCCGCCCCGGGTGAAGAGGCGGTCGCGGAATTTCTGGTAGAAGACGCTCAGGAGCACCAGCGCCAGTCCCAGGGTAAACCCTGCGATGATGCGCACCAGGAGGCTCATGGTCCAGATATCGTAGAGGTAGAGCTTGGCCAGGACCAGCACCGCGAGCGCCATGCCGCTCACGCGGAGGGGGCGGCTCGCCCGCGCGAAACCGGCGGCGAGAAAGACCGCCGCGTAGAATGCCAGCACGTAGGAGTACCCGAGGTTCCGGTAGTGCCGGTCGGAGATGAAGTCGGCGTTTTCCTTCAGGGTGGCGATGATCATGGTGAAGGCCGCGGCATACGCGAAGGCCGTCATGTAGCGGTGCATGGGCTTTCTCCTCTGCACGAGATATGCGGCGGCGAGGAAGGCCGCGGCCAGGACGAAGAGGCAGAAGCGTTCGTTGGCGAAGAGGGTGTATCCCTCGGGCCTTGCCTCCAGGAAGTAAAGCCGCACCAGCGCCGCGCCCCACACCGGCAGCGAGCCGGCCACAAGGCGCGCGGTTCCCGTCCGGGCGCCGGTGAGCGAGAGGGCCCCGGCGTAGGCGATCCAGGCGGCGGTGAGCCAGCGGCCCCCGGCGAAATCGGTGATTGCCGCGAAGAGCGCGACCAGCAGGCAGATGACAAGCGCGGATTTCGTGTTCAATGCGGTATCAGGCTTCATCCCTGCCTTCCGCGTACCGGTGGAATAGCATATAAAAAAGAGCGGAGAGCGCCGCAACCCCCAGCATGAAATGGGGTCGGAACGAGGGGTGAAAGACGTTCATCACCCATGCCCCGAGAAAAAGGAAACCGGCGGTGTTCAGGAGGATCATCGGCTTCCAGGCCGGGCCGGGAAGCCCGTGAACGCGCGGCAGCAGCAGGAGCTCGCACGCCATGAAGACCAGGTATACGAAAAACATGAACAGGAAGGGCGCGGCGAAGCTGCTTTCGTGCAGTTTATCGGCTGCCCAGGCGCCGAAAACGGCGAAGTCGGCGATGATGACAATATAGGCGGAGAGACTCCATGAGCGGTAGCGGCTCAACAGGAAGAACACGGCGTTTATAATGGCGATATACCCGAAGAGGAACCGGTAGGAGTTTTCGCCGCTGGAGACAAGCAATGGCGCCAGGAAGGCCCCCGCCACGCTCCAGACAAAGAGCGCCTGGATGCCCGCGCGCCCGGCCAGGGCGGCCATGGCTATTGAGAGCGCCGCGAGGAAGAGGAAGGTTTCGCTCCTCCCGAGGAGGCCGTAGAAATAGTACGCGCCGAAGAGCGCGATGTAGAGGAGCGACGCCCCGGTGCCCGTGAGCGCCGCGGGGAGTATCCTCATGCGCCGGCGGGCCAGGGAGAGCCCCCAGGTGATCGCGCCGAATCCGGCCATGAGCCCGAGGTAGATGCGCCCGGACTCGTTGATCCACCGGTTGTCGAAGGCGTACTTGATGAACCATGCGGCCGCGATGATGATGCTCAGGAGCCCCAGCTTCCCGAGGATGTTTCCGCCCAGCGAAAACTCGGAAAGTGAAAAGGCCTTTCGAGGCGCCGCAGGCGGCGGAGGAGCCTCGATGGCAGGCGCCGCTGGTGCTGGAGCGGCCGCGGCGGTCTCCGGCGGTAGGCCCCGCTCCATGCGTGATATCTCCGCGCGGATGGAGTCGATCTCCCCCTGCAGCATGTTCAGCCGCTCGCGCAGTTTCCGTATGTCATCCTTGTCGGTCATGCCGTGCACCGGGTATTGTCATCCTCCAAGGAAACCTATCATTTTTCCAGGCAAAGTCAATTCATAAAAACAGAGGTCTTTGAACTGGGATTATTGAGAAGAATAATTCAGTCAGCGGGCCACAGAGGCACAGAGAAAAGAGCCGGAAAATGATAATTAATTAACTCCTTTTAAACTCTGTGCCCCCTCCTGTTTTTTTACCAAGACCCCCGCATAATAAAATTATACCGCCGGACAATATGCTTTTAACTTTTCCTCAATAAATCCTTCAGTCGAATGCCTGTAGAATTCCCCTGTCGTGATCATCGCATATAATACTTCCAACACATTACGGGCAAGCGCGACTATAGCCTTCTTATAAAACAGTTATTAATGGCCCCTCCGATTACGAAACTCTCAAAATCTTTTTTCCAAAGTGCTCCAGGGCAACAGGCCGTAAAGGCCTGACACAGGGGCTGTATTCACTTACAAATAATGCTGTTCAGGATGAGCCTAATCCACTTTCAAGCAGCATGACAGCCATTTGGTTCGCAATGACTTCATCGCTCTTTGATCTTAAAGCGAAGGCCTCTTTCCAAACATTATAAAACTTTTCGTATTTAGCGGCATCCGCTCCCGGGGCATGCTCTCTTATGATATTGCCGAGATGGCTTGCTCCATCTGTTATACTAGGGAAGACTCCCGCCCCCACTCCTGCACATATAACAGCACCCAGCGCTGTAACCTCGAATGTAGAAGGCACTCTTACCCGCTTGCCGATGACATCGCTCACCATCTGTGTCCACAAGGAACTCCTCGACATGCCTCCCGCCAAAGTAACAACTGTAGCTTGCGAGCCTGTTACATTTACTATCTGCTCCAGATTGGCCCGGGCAGAATAGGCGATTCCCTCGATGAGTGCCCTGGCTATATGACAGCGGCATTTAGAGGTGTCCGGGGTGACCATGTGTGACATAGTCAGGTTTCCCAGCAGGATGTTAATCGTCCTGGCATCAAACACGTGCGCGCCAAACGTTGAATAGACGCCCGCTGCCCCAGGTTCAGATTTGCCGCTTTCCTGAAACAGTTTTTCCATGGGGCTATCACTATCAGGATATAAGATATGTGCGAACCACTCCAGAACCTTTCCCGTCAGTAAGCCGTTACTCTCCAGTACATAAAGCCCCGGCACTGCATGCCGTCCACTCCAAAGACGGCCTTCACCATCAAGAGTATATTTTTTTGTGACAAGCTGAACCGGCATTCCAGTACCAGCAATCACCCCGATGTCATCATCTCTTACACATCCTGCTCCCAGCAATCCGCTTTGGGTATCTGCTCCCCCAGCAGCAACAGGTATGCCTGGCGTCAATCCGAGAAAGGATGCCGCTTCTTTTGTAAGCACCCCAATACGATCTCCTGTATCAACGGTGGCGGGGAAAATCGATTTCGGTAGCCCTAACGACTGTATAAGCTCGAAATCCCAATCACCTGTACGGTGATTGAAAAGAAGAGTTTCACCGGCCTGTGACCGCTCCGCGAAAAGGTCTCCTGTCAGACGGTACGCAACCCAATCAGATAAACATGCCAAACGCCATGACCGTTTTAGAAGCTCCGGCATTTTCTCTTTCAGCCACAATAGCCTGCTGCACGTGAAAATCGGACTAGGCCAGTGGCCCCCTGCTTGGTATATCTCTGCTCCTCGCTCTACACCCAGAACCATCGCTTCCCCTAAAGCTCGGGCATCCTGGTTGGGAACAGCGATCAGGATTCCGTCATTCTGATCGAGAAGGATTGTTGTATTGCGCATGCTGGTGGCCGCTATTCCCAGCACCTCCCCGGGCTTAACCGCTGATTTCTGTAAAACGTCACGGCTTGCTTCTCCCAGCTTGAGCCACATATCCTCCAAGTCCATATCATACCCTATACCTGCCGTGTTAGGCGCCACCGTGTAGGTCCAATTCTTTTTCTCAACAAATGTGTCTTTTGATTTCAGGTCCAGCAGCATGCACCTGCCGGATCCATTGCCCAGATCGAAGGCCATCAGGAACCGTTTATCCATGATTTATAACCTGTCTTCCTTTATTGATAGGGTAATTGCCATATTTTAACGCTGCTCTTGCCATCGCCAGATAGTTCTCAGGTTTGCAAGCCGGATGAATAGTGTTGGACGAGCACAGCACAAAGCCGCCCCCTGGAGCAGCTAAAGCAATTGTATCCCTTACTGCCGCCTCCACCTCGGACTCGTTCCCGTAAGGGAGCAGGTACGAGCAATCGATGTTGCCAAGCAGGCACAGCTTGTCCCCATAACGCGTCTTGACTTCTCCGATATCCATGCACTGCGGCTGTATGGAATGAAACCCGTCGAAACCCACCTCGACGAGCCTGTCCATGAGCGGCCACATATTCCCGTCTGAATGTTTGAATATAAACTTGCCCCTTGAATGAACAAAATCCACAATCTGCCTGTGGTGATGCTTGACGAATTTATCATAGTGTGCCGGGGAGATGAAGGTTGACTTGTTGTATGCAAAGTCGCCATCCAGGCATATGATGTCGGCACCATATACAATCCCCATATCAAGGGATTCGAGCACGTACTCTGTGGTCATCCTCATGATATCATGCACGAAACCGGGGTGCCTGAAGATCAGCGGGAAGAATTTCTCCATTCCGCCGACAAGGTTGCGGCTCAACTGAAATGGCCCGGGGTGCACCAGCACTTGTGACAGGGTGTCCCCGAAACGCTCCTTTGCCGCCAACAGCATCAGGAAATCAGTTTCTTTGGGTCGGTATGCGGAAAACGAGGATAGATCTTCCGGTTGACGTATGGGGCCCCCTTTGATCACCGGTTCTCCTGCATTGCTCGATTGGAAAGTACAGCCCCAGGCATCCCTGATAAAGCCGTTGCCTGTGGATTCGGAATGGAGCAACAGCAGGGAAGGAAAGCCGTCGAGTTCCAGTTCATCTATGATAGTAAAGAGCAGAGTAAGGAGCGTGTGCTTCTCTTCCAAGGTCATTTCCCTAACCGGTTTGACCGGTGGAACTTTGTCCGTCAAGAAAGCACCGATACCCACTATTGATGATTCATTGAAGGCCATCTCCCATATTGGGACTCTGTCCGGCTCGAGATGCTGGAACGCCTTCTGCATCCTCTCTTTTCCCGTCACTGTAATCATACCTCCCTGGGTGAACAATTTGACGAATCATTATAATCAATATGTAATGCTCCCCATATGTCAAGCCACCTGACATGATTGTCGTTGACGGTACTCCCTCGGACTTAAATAACCCAACGCCCGGTGTGGACGTGCGGAGGCGGGTCAATTAATAAACTTTTCAACGGAAATTTTAAAAATTCAGCTATTTTTTTGCCATTTTTAAACTAATAGGCCGGGTTCCATTTTCCATATTTTTGGCGCGGAGGCCGAGGAGCGAAACGACGAAGCGCATGACGCCATGTTATATGAAAATGGTTAATTGTTTTGCAACCAATCGCTGCAATACATGGACATATTGCCGCCTTTGCCGGGGGGCTATCCTTTGAATAAAGATAAATATTATTGCCATTCAATCTGAAGATGTCCATCAGAAAATGTCTATAAAAACCTTGACGTTTTGATAATAATCAAGATTAATAATCGCTAAGATCAATTGAATAGGCAGCGAAGATTCATTCATCCATTCATTGAGAAAACACTGGTTCCTGGAGGATTTTATTAAACATAAATTTATAGCAGTAATTCTGCTCATGCTGGGGGCCTTTGCCTTCAGCAGGTGCGGCGGTGACGGGGCCGGTGACGGCGGCGGGCATGCCGTAGGCGATATAGAAACCTACACCGCCGACGGTGTGTCCTTCAACATGGCCTATGTGCCCGGCGGCAAGACCTTCCCCACCGGTGAAAACGACGATGGAACAGCCACGGTAGCGAACGCCTACTGGATCGGCGAGACCGAGGTGACCTATGAACTGTGGGACAAGGTGTTCGACTGGGCGACCGACGCGGCGAGAGGGGCGAACCGGTATTATTTCGCCAATGCGGGAACGCAGGGGGATAACGGCAGCCGAGGTATTCAGCATCCGGTGGCCACGGTGAACTGGCGCGACAGCATGGTGGGGTGTAACGCGCTAACCGAATGGTACAATGCGCAGGTGGGAACGAGCTACGACTGCGTATACACCTATGACAGCGGGAGCGGACCTGAAATAATCCGTGATTCACGGGACAGCAATGACACGGCCTGTGACGGCGCGGTTGCGAGTTCTACCGCGAAAGGTTTTCGCCTGCTCACGAGCGACGAATATGAACTTGCGGCGCGATATCGTAACGGGACGCTCTGGACCTGCGGGGACCACGCGAGCGGTGATGACGGCGGGCCCTGTTATGATGACGGCAGCATCCTTGGTGGTCTGGAGATGTCCACGATATTTGGAGATTATGCGGTATACGGTGGAAATTCAGGTTCATCCACTGCCGTGGTAAAAAGTAAAACAGCCAATGCTCTAGGTCTGTACGACATGAGCGGCAATGTGTGGGAATGGTGCTTTGATTTGAGCGGGTCTGAGCGCATGTTTCGGGGCGGCAGCTGGGAAATGACCGCCGACGTCCTGCGAGTGGGCCACTGGTGCAGCAACGGCCCGGGCGACGAGTTCTGGAGCATGGGCTTCCGCTTCGCGAGGTCGGCGGATTGACATCCCTGTCACCGCCGACACTTCCAGCATCCTGTTGCGGTGCCGGCAGGCGGTCGTCCTGACCGCTCGGGGCTTGCCCCGTTGTTCGAATTTATTTTCCTCTTAGAAAAAGGCGGCCAGGACGGCCGCTTCCCCTATTACAACGCCCGGCACGGACGCCGGGCGCCCCATTAAGTTGGGCTCGCTATGGCACATAACTAGTCTTAGGCGAAATGCAAACAATCAAGTGTAAATATCGTTAGTACGCAGTCTATCCCTGCCTCACATTTTATCGCGTCAATCAGTAATTCTTTTCATATCCCGCCGTAGTTATTAGCAGTAACTCTATGCAATATATTTATTTAACGTAACGGTGCATTGGATGAAGAATAGGATGCTTTCCTTGCTTTTGTCAATTTATTCGTATAAAGGCGAACCGAAGTATATTTCGAACATAGAAATCGTAAAATATATTGAGCGATCCCGTGCTTCCATTGCCGGCGACGATTTCCGGGTCATACGTGATTATTTCCTGAAGCAAATCGGCGTGCCGCGTCGCGCCCGATAACGACCCCCAGGCCCCCGCATATCCCTTTTCCCTCTACGCATTCAGGCCCAAGATGACCAACCGCGTCAGCACGCACGAGAGAAAAACCGGCAGCGCCATCTGGATGTTCGGCAGGAGGGCGCAGCGTTTCCCTATCATGGGCATCTCCCCGCTGTAGCCCCACCAGCCGCGCCGGAGCGCCAAAGCCTCTATGGCGAACTGCACGATGAGCCCGGACAGGATAGCAAGGCCGTATCCCTCCCACCGCGAGACGGCGATGCCCGGGGCGCCCGGGAGAACGCCCCCGTCGATGATCCAGTAGCGGTCCCACAGCAGCAGTGAGACGAGCCAGTAGTGAAACAGCACCAGAAGGGCGTCGCAGGCCGAGGCGAACCAGAACACGCCGGCGAAGGTCCTGCGCATGGCGAAGGTGTTTTCGCCGAACCAGTACCGCCGCGTGACCGTCCGGTCCCTGTTGAGAAAGTCGTAGAACCCCTGGTAGTAGGGCATGTGGGAGATCTCCCACACGAAATTGAACAGGAAGCCGAAGAGGAGAATGTATATCTCCGGCATCGCGGCAATGCGCTCCATGGCCCCTCCTTGTGCGCCGGTGGTCGCCGGGCCGCCCCGGCGGGACCCGTGCGGGGAGTTTCCCGGAAACCGACATAAAGGAGAAGGGAATTAGACCGGAAGTCAACAACAAAGGATTCGCCCTCGTCACGCGGTGTGCTCGCACCGTCCCGTTTCCTTAAAAGCCCGCTAAAAGGTCTTGACTGTGGGAGCCAAAGGCGGTACTTCTCGGAAATCCGTGTACGCGTATCCCGTGCCCGGTTTTTCCTCTCCTGTTTTACCGCGGGTGATCCTCCCGAGTAAACGAGGACCCGTTCAAGGGAGGGCACGGCGCGCGGGGGCGTTGATCACACATCATTCAAGGGGGATGAGGTCTTCATGGAAGTTCCAAAATTCAGCAGCCTTCTGTACAGCCTGAACGATGCGGGCATCGTGACGGTCACGATCAACAGGCCCGAGATAAAGAACGCGCTGACCCTCCGGGTGCTCCTCGAGCTGTACCGGGCGTTCGACGCCGTCGAAAAGGACCCGGCGGCCATGGCGGTAATCATCACCGGGGCAAGGCCGAAGGACGGCGCGGACCCCTCGAAGGAGGCCTTCTCGAGCGGCGGGTATTTTAACCCCGCCGAACTGCAGTCCCTGACCGAGGAGGAGCGCGCGGAGATAGACCTCACCGACATCGCCCAGAAGAAGCTGTGCCTGAAGATCTGGGGGCTGGAGAAGCCCGTCATCGCGGCCATGAACGGCCTTGCCATCGGCGGGGGGTTCACCATACCCTTCGCCTGCGCCGACCTCATCTACGCCTCGGAGCACGCGTGGGTGCGCCTGCCCTTCGTCCGCCTGGGCATCGCGCCCGAGCTCGCCTCGACCTACCTCTTCCCGCGGCTACTGGGACTGCAGAAGACGAAGGAGATCTTCTTCTTCGGGGAAAAACTGGGCGCCCGCGAGCTGCTGGACCTGGGCATGGTGAACAAGGTGCTTCCGCACGCCGAGCTGATTCCATACGCGCGGGAGATGGCCCTCAAGCTGATAGCTCCCCAGGGGCCCACCATGTCCATCTGCTGGACGAAGCGCATTCTTCACCAGCCGCTCGTCGACGCGGTCACGCAGGCCCTGGACCGGGAGAATGAAGTGCTCAACCGCACCTTCAAGACGGCGGACTTCGCGGAGGCCATAACGGCACGGATCGAGAAAAGAGAGCCGGTGTTCAAGGGGAAGTGAGCCGGGGGAACGCCGGGGAAAAGATAATAAAGCAGGGGTGAAAAGAAATGAGCAGGGGAATGAAAGTCGTCATCGTACTGGCAATCGTCGTTATCGCCGCGCTCTTCGGCGCGGCGTGGTTTTTCTCGTCGGTGCTCATGAACCCGGGGCCGTTCACGTGCACCAAGGAGCATTTCGTCTACTGCGGCGACCCGGGCGAACAGGGTATCCCGTTCGAGAAGGTGTCGTTCAAGACCGCCGACGGCCTGACCATCAAAGGATGGTACATGCCGGCGGGGGGAACGAAGGCGGTCGTCCTTGCCCACGGGCGGGGCGCCAACCGGAACGAGGGGATGCGCTTCGCTCGGACGCTGCACAACGCAGGGTTCAACCTCATCACCTTCGATTTCAGGAACTGCGGGGAAAGCGACAAGTCCTTTAACTCCATGGGCTATCACGAGAAGAAGGACATCTACACGGCCATCGACTACCTCGTGAAGATGAAGGGCATGAAGGACATCGGCATCATGGGGTGGTCCCAGGGCTCGGCCACGAGCATCATCGCCATGGCCGAGGACAAGCGCGTCAAGGCGGGGATCTTCGAAGGCGGGTTCGCGAACTTCGCCGACGTGATCGCCGACGCGGCCAAGCGCGACTACGGGCTGCCGCGGTATCCCCTCATCCCCATCGTGATGTGGCTCTACGAGCTCCGGGGGGACCTGGACGTCTCGAAGATGAACGCCGAGGACGTGATCGGCTCCATCGCCCCGCGCCCGGTGTACATAATCCACGGCGACGCCGACAGGATGGCGTACTACTCGCACGCGGAGCGGCTGTACGCTGCCGCGCGTGAGCCCAAGCAGTTGTGGACGGTGAAGGGCGGCCCGCACGTGGAATGCTGGCAGATGGACAGGAAAAGGGCCGAAGGCTCGGTGACGGCATTTTTCAAGAAGTACCTGTAAACAGCGGGCGTTCGACAGCGCAGGGAAGGGGGGAGGGCCCCGGTCGGTCCTCGAAAGACCATTAAACTCTTGATTTAATCGGCCCGCTCGCGGAGTCTTGCAGGCCATGAAGGTCGATTCCGGCCAACCGGGGCACGTCCATGAACCGCTGCCCGTTTCCGCGAAACTGGGATACGGCATAGCCGATTTCGGGCTCAGCCTCGCGTTCAACCTCCCGTCTTTCTTCCTGCTCTATTACTTCACCGACGTGTTCGCCGTTTCGGCGGCCGCCGCCGGGCTCATCCTCTTCACGGCCAAGCTCTGGGACGCGCTGCTCTCGCCCGTCATGGGATCAATTTCGGACCACACCGTGACCCGGTGGGGGAACAAGCGCCCCTACCTGCTCTTCGGCGCCCTCCCGGCGGCGGTCTCAATCGCCCTGCTGTACAGCTCGCCGGAGATCGCCTCGGCGGGCGGGAGGGTCGCCTGGGGCCTCGCCACGTTCGCCTTTTTCTGCACGGTCATGACGGTGATGATCGTGCCCTTCAGCGCCCTTACGGCCGACATGACCGCGGACCCCCACGAGCGCTCGGTGCTCTCGGCGTTCCGCATGGTCTTCGCCGTGGCCGGCACGCTGGCCGCCGCGGCCGCCACCCGGCCCCTGGTGGTCTTTCTGGGGGGAGGCGGCACGGCGGGCGAGGTAAGGGGGTTCCGGCTCGTCGGCGTCCTCTACGGAGTTGTACTGGCCCTGGCGGTGCTGGCGACCTTCGCGCTGGTGCGGGAGCGCACCCACGCGGACCGCGGTTCGCGCTTTTCACTGCGCGACGACCTGAGGGTCGTTCTCCACAACCGCCCCTTCATCATCCTGACCCTGGGGGTCATGATGCACCAGACGGCCCTCAACACCATGTCCACCGTGGTGGTGTACTTCTTCAAGTACAACCTCAGGGCGGAGTCCATGATCCCCGTCGCCTTCCTGTGCCTCATGGTCTCGTCGGTGGGCTCGATCCCGTTCTTCCTGTGGCTTTCGAAAACGCGCGGGAAAAAATACTCCTACAACCTGGGCATGGGGATCCTGGCCGCGTTCGCCGTTCCCATCTTCCTGTACGCGGAGAGGAGCATGGCCGCGGCCCTGGCGCTCTTCTTCGTGGTGGGGCTGGGCATCGGCACGACATACCTGTCCCCGTGGTCCATGATCCCCGACACCGTGGAGTATTCCCAGTGGAAGACCGGCCTGCGGCGGGAGGGGATCCTGTACGGCGTTTTCTTTTTCTCCTTCAAACTCTCGGTCGCCGTTCCCGGCATGCTGGTGGGCGCGGTGCTCAAGATGTCCGGGTACGTGCCGAACAGCGCCCAGGGCCCCGGCGCCCTGCTGGGCATCAAGGCCCTGCTCACCCTTATCCCCATGGTCTTCGTCATCGCCGGCATCGTGATCATCTCCCGCTTTCCGATAACGGATGAGCTGCACCAGCACATGGTGAGGGAGATCCGGGAGAGGGCCGCGCGGCCCTGAGGCCGTTCTCGGGGTGAGCGGTTCCGTTTCAGCAGTCTCGACAAAAACGGGCTTACGCCCGGGGAATATACTTGCGGGATTTCCATTTCCATGATAAGGGCGGGGGACGCGATGTGACGGAGATTTCCGCGCCCGCGTTTATTATAGAAATAATTCTTTCCGGGAACACGCGTCAAGGATTCTTCGGGCATCTAAACCAAGGATGAGGTGTGCGGCCGTTTGCACCGCGCCGAACACCGAGGAGCGCGCCCATGTCACCCACGACTCTCGCTGCCGTACGTGAAGGGAAACTTTCCGCCTGGACGAAGATCGCCTACGCCATCGGCGATTTCGCGAACTCCATGGGGCCCGGCACCATCGTGCCGTTCTGGTACTTTTATTTTCTCACCGACGTGGCGCGCCTCGACCCAATCCTCGCTGGGCTCGCGGTGCTCATCGGAGGGATATGGGACGCCGTCAACGATCCGCTCATCGGGATGCTCTCGGACCGCACCCACACCCGCTGGGGACGACGGCGACCATACCTACTCTTTGGCGCCGTCCCCTACGGCATCATGTTCGCCCTGCTGTGGGTCGTCCCGCCCATACAAAACCAGGTGCACCTGTGCCTCTATTATGCCTTCGTGTACTTGGTATTCGACACCGTGAGCACCTTGGTGAGCTGCCCGTACTTCGCCATGCCCGCCGAGCTTACGCTTGACCACGACGAGCGGACCTCGATCATCAGCTATCTCATGACCATGTCCATCGTCACGGGCCTGGTGGCGGCCGTGGGCTTCGCCGTGGTACTCGACAAGGTACCCGATAAGCAAACCGCCTTCGTTGTGATGGGCGCCCTGAGCGCCATTCTGTTCGTGCCCACGATACTCGTGACCTTCTTCGGAACCCGGGAGAGGGCCGATTTCCAGGACCGGCCCCGTCTCCGGCCGAGGGAGGTAGCACGCTACGTCCTGGGCAACCGCGAGTGGTGGCATGTGCTGGCCATGCGACTCACCAGCTGGATACCGGTTGACCTCGCCTCGGCCGTGCTCGTCTATTACCTGATCTACTGGATCGGCATGAAGCCCATGGAGGCCTCGCTGGTGCAGGCGGTAATCCTGACGAGCGCGGCGCTCTTCCTGCCCCTGGTCCTCTGGATGTCTAAGCGCTGGGAAAAGAAGACAGCCTTCATCGTCCTGATCGCGTCCTGGGCCGTGGCGATGCTGAGCCTGTTTTTCCTTCCAGAAGGGGCCCGGCCGCTCGCCTACGGTGTGGCCTTTCTCACCGGCCCGGGGATAGCGGCTGCACACGTGGTGCCCTTCACCATGAGCGCCGATACCTTCGACGTGGACGAGCTTGCCAGCGGTCGTCGCCAGGAGGGCGTGTACTCGGGGCTCGAAGTCTTCATACGCAAGCTGTCCACTAAGATCGTACTGGCCGGCTTGGGTCCGGTGCTGGCGTTTACGGGCTACGTACAGAGCGCGGCGCAACAGACGCCGGAGGCCCTTACGGCGATCCGCGTGATGGTGGCAATTGTGCCTGCAGTGCTCCTGGTTGTCTCCATCCTCATCGCTCGGAGATATCCCCTCACACGCGCACGGCACCGCGAGATACAGGCCGAACTTGAGCGGCTCCGGCCCCTCCGGAGTCGGGAGAGCGGCTGAGGCCGCGGATGGGTATTTCGCGTAAAACTAGAACTGGAGGTATGCCATGAGTACGCACCAGTCGCCGGGCGCCAGCGGGCCGCTCGAGATATGCAGGCTGTACAAGTACCTGCGCGTGGTGGACGTCTGCGACGCGATGGACGGGATAGGCTATTTTAACATCGGCCTCATGTCGCCGGAGATACGCCCCATCTGGGCGGGAATGAAGTTCTGGGGCCCGGCGTTCACCGTCCGGTGCGTGCCGGCCAACCGGCCCATGTGGCGCCTAGAAACCACGGAGGAGATCGTGAAGGCGCATGACGCCTGGTACACGCGGGCGCAGAAGACCAGCGATGACCGCATACTCGAGATGGTCGAGCCGGGGAGCGTGATCGTCACCGACACGGGGGGAGCTGGCGAGGTAGGAGTCTGGGGATCGGCAAACAGCATGGGGGCGGTGTTCCTGGGCGCCGCGGGAATAGTCACGGACGGGTATTGCCGGGACACGGCGGAGGTGGCGCTGCAGAAGACCCCCGTCTGCGCCCGCCACCGCGGCCGCACCATCATCCCGGGGCGCATCGAGATCGTTGAAATGCAGACCGTTATCGGGTGCGGCGGCGTTCAGGTGCGGCCGGGCGACATCGTGGGCTGCGATGACGACGGGGTCGTGGTGGTACCGCTGGAGGTCGCCAGGGAGGTGGCGGTACACGCCCGCGAGATCCTGCTCACCGACATGCGGGTCCGTCGCCAGGTCTACGAGGCCATGAAAAAAACGCCGGACAGCACCGTCGATCACGAAACCGTGGCTGCCTATTACGCTCAGTTCGAGTGACGCCCAGGGAAGACCGGGCGCGTGAAAGATCCAGCCTGCCGGGCCCATGGGCCATGCGCCCAGGGTACGGGAACACGGCGCTGCCGCATGAAAGGAGGAAAATCGCATGAATATCATGCCCTATTCGGGAGGGATCGGGCTCGTGACCATCGGGTTAAAACCGGGCGAGCTGCTCCTGGAGTCCATTAAGAAAGCGATCGAGTCCCGGGGAATCAGGAACGGCGCGGTGGTGGCATGCGCCGGCACGCTCAAGACATGCAGGATGCACTACGTCGAGCACACCGGCTTCCCCCCGAAAGACCGTTTTTTCACGCTGAGCAAGCCGCTTGAACTGCTGTCGCTCAGCGGGCTGATCGCCGGCGGGGACCCTCATCTGCACGTGGTTGTCAGCTGCGGAGAAAACGAGGTATACGGCGGGCATCTCGAGGAAGGAAGCGAGGTGCTCTACCTCACGGAGGTCGCGATCCTCGTGTTCAACGAGCACCGGATGGCGCGGAGCCGCGACAACGAGTGGAAAATCAACCTGCTGGGCCCGGAGGGAGAGCGGTAAGGCCCGGTCTCACCGAATTTGGAAAAAGAAAGAGGCCCCGGAGAACGGCGACACATGAAGATACGGCTCGTAGCGCCCCGGATGTCCCTGCGGCCGATGGATTCGGAGTTCAAGCGGCGGATGACGCCGTCGATTTCCCTGCTGGTGCTGGCCGCCCTTACGCCGGAAGAGCACCGGGTGGACATCGACGACGAAAACATCTCCCCGGTGGAGATCGACGGTTCCGCGGACCTGGTGGGGATCACCTGCAACGTGGACTCGTTCGACCGGTCCCGCGTGATCGCGGAAAGGTACAGGAGCAGGGGCGTCCCGGTCATCCTCGGCGGGATTTTCCCCAGCGCGTGCCCGGAACGGGCGCTGGAGTGCGCGGACTCCGTCTGCATCGGCGAGGCGGAGCACCTCTGGGAGACCATCGTGCGGGACGCCGGCGGAAAACGCCTCAAGAGGATATACCGCTGGGACGGCCCGCATCACCTCGACAGGGTGCCGAGGCCCAAGTGGGAGAGCGTCCGGCAGCGGGACTACCTTTACACCAACGTGGTCACGACCAGCAGGGGCTGCCCGCACGGGTGCGACTTCTGCTACAACAGCTGTGAGTACACGGTGAAAAGGTTCCGCCGGCGGCCGATCCCCAACGTCCTCGATGAAATACGCCGGCTCCCGACGAAACACGTCTTCTTCATAGACGACAATTTCATCGGGGACAGGAAATGGGCTTTCGAATTCATGGATGCCGTTGAACCCCTGGGGCTCACGTGGCATGCGGCGGTGTCCGCGGACATCGGCGACAGGCCGGATGTGCTCGACCGGATGGCCGGCGCCGGCTGCAGGAGCCTGTACGTCGGCTTTGAGTCCATCAACGAGACATCCATTTCGCTCGCCAATAAAAGGCAGAACGCCGTGGGGCGTTACGGTGAAACGATAGCGGAGATCCACCGGCGTTCCATGATGGTGAACGCGAGCATGGTCTTCGGCTTCGACGGCGACGGGCCGGACGTCTTCGACGGCACGCTGCGGTGGCTCGTCCAAAACCGGGTCGAGACGATGACGGCCCACATCCTCACCCCGTACCCGGGGACGCGGCTGTACGAGAGGCTGGAATCGGAGGGCAGGATTATCGACCGGGATTTAAAACACTACAACACCGCGCACGTCGTCTTCAGGCCGAAACAGATGTCGCCGGAGCGGCTCAGGGACGGTTACCTGGACATATACGAGCGGTTCTATTCCCTCCAAAATATATTCAAAAGGCGCCCGCTGTCGAGGAGCCAGTGGTATCCCTATTTCCTGTTCAACCTCGGTTACAGGAAGTTCGGCAAGCTGTTTGCCGGTATGGCGAGGCTCGGCATGATGGCCTCCTTTGGAAGGATGGGGAGGCGCTTGTCCTACGGAATCGGGTGAAGGGCCCTTCGCGCGGGGAATGGATCCACCCCGTGCGCGCCGCCCCTCACCCGCGGATGTGTCATGCCTGAGAAACAAACGAACCCGGCCCGGTGGAGGCCAGCCCATGATTCGAGCTTTTTTCCCGCTTGTTCTCCTCGTGCTTTTCGTGCCCGCCGCGCTCGGCGGGCAGAAAATCGACACCTCGCTTTTAAAAGAGGGTGACATCGTATTCCAGGAATCCGTGTCGGAACAGGCACGGGCGATAAAGCTGGCAACCCATTCGCGGTACACGCACGCCGGGGTACTGTTCAGGTACGGCGGCCGGCTCCGGGTCCTGGAAGCGGTGCAGCCGGTCAAGGTCACCGATTTTAACGTGTTCATCGGGAGGGGAGTGAACAGGCATTTCGTCGTCAAGCGGCTGAAGGATCGCGACTCGCTGATAGACGACGCCGTCATCGCTGAAATGAAGAGGGTGGGGAACTCCTACCTCGGCAAGGATTACGACATATATTTCGAGTGGAGCGATGGGCGGATGTACTGCACCGAGCTGATCTGGAAGGTCTATAACAGGGCCCTCGGCATCGAGGTCGGCGCGCTGCAGAAATTGAAGGATTTCGACCTCAGCCACCCCCACGTTAAAAATCTTATGAAAAAGCGGTACGGGAGCCGGATACCGTACGACGAGCCGGTCATATCCCCGAAGTCGATGTTCGCCGCGGAAAGCCTGGAAACCGTCATGAGCAGGTGACGGGCGTTTTCCCGTCCTGGCCCGCCCTGCGCGGAAAAGAGGGAAACACCTAACGGACTTCGGACGCGAGGAACTCCCTGATGATGCGGACCGCTTCCTCGGGCCGCTCCATGGGGATGAGGTGGCCCGCCCCGGGCACGGGGAGATGGGCGCCGTTCCGGAACCGTGAAGCGGCCAGCCTGAAATCGGCGAAGGGCCTGATGTCGCTTTTACCGCCTTCCACCACGAGCACCGGGCAGCGGACCTTCTCGATGTAGGGCCACGGGTTGTGAATGGTGTCGCCCATGAATATGGCGGCCTCCTGCCGCGGGGTGCAGGCCAGGCGCAGCCCGCCGCCCTCGTCCTCGACCAGGCCGTGGGCCACGTATATATCCACCATCTCCCCGTCCCAGCTCTTGAACAGGTCCCTGGAAAGAAAATAGCATTTCGCATCCGCGGCGTTTTCCCAGTGGTTCCCGCGTTTCACGGCCTTCGCCGCCAGGGGGTGCTGCTCAATTGTCGGGTTCGCGCCGTAGAAATGCTCCAGGAGGAACACCGGTTCGAAGAGGACCATGCCGGGGGAGACCGAGCCGCGGAGGGCGTCCGCCATGACCGAAAGCGCGCCGCCCAGGGAATGCCCCACCATGACGGGACGGTCCAGCTTCAGGGACTCGCAAAAGCGGACCAGGTCCTCGGCGAGCAGTATCCAGTTGATGCCGCCCTTCTCGGGCTCCACGAAGCGGTGCTCGTAGAAGTACGGCGCGATGACCTGGTATCGCCCGGCGAACTCGCGGGCGATCGGGTGCCAGAGCCAGGGGATGAAGCCCGTTGCATGCATGAAAACGATGACGGGCCCGTCTCCGCCGTAATAGAGGTAGCGGATGTCCGCGTCGCCGATGGATTGGGTTCGCAGGGACGGCTCGATGGTTTTCATGAGGAACACCATGCACGGCAAAGGCTGTTTGTCAAGGCGGATGCAGAGGGGCGATCGTTCAGGCCAGCTCCTTCTCCATCCACACGACGTCGAAAACCTTCCCACGCTTCTTCCCGATCCCGTGGAACCTCCCGCATTCCGTGAACCCGTTCCTCCGGTGGAACCGTATGCTCCCTTCGTTCTCCGCCGAAATGTTTACCAGCAGCCTCCGTATGCCCATCTTCCTGCCTTCCTCCTCGAGCGCGCGCAGGGCTTCCTTCCCGGTCCCTTTGCCGGTCTCGCCCCGTTCGAGGAAACAGGTTAACTCCGCCGTCTCCCTGAACGCGGGGAGCGGATGATAGGCGCGCAGAAAGCAGAAGCCTATAATCCTTTCCGAACCCCCCTTCCTGATCGCGAATGCCGGGTAATTTTTCGTCATCTCCAGAAACACGCTGTAAAACTCGTAGGGAAGCTTTGCCTCGGGGTAGGCGGCAAAGCTGTTCTCGACGTAATAGTTGAAGATGTCCATGACCTCGACGGCGTGTTCCTTTGCCATTCGATCGAACGTGAGATCCATAGCGCCTCCGTGTTGTTCGGCCGGCCCTTCCGCCTACAGATCTTCGACGAAAACGACCCGCACCACCTCGGTGAGGGCCTTCGCGCGGTGGCGGTGCTCACCGCCCGGCGGGATGAAGATGCCGTCGCCCGGGCCGAACACCCGGGCGCCGTCGTCGAATTCGATCTCGAACCTGCCGTCGAGCATGTACCCGGCGTGCCCCCGGTCGCACCAGTGCGGGGGCATGGCCTTCGTGTACTCGACAAGCCGGAGGCGCCGCCCGCCGTGCTGTGCGACCTTCGCGCGCACGCCCTCCAAGGGGACCTGCCATGGGAGGGAATCGAAGTCGACGCGGTATTCCATGGCTAAACCTCTCCGGAAAGGGCCGGTCGCGAAGCGGAAACTCCTCTCTCGCTCCCCGCTTGATTGTGAGCCTGGGCGACTCATGCGCCGGATCGAAAGCTTTGTCAAATAATTAACATGGAAGCCGGCCCGGCATATGAGGAAGCGAGAGAGGGGCGGCGAGTAATTGAGTTTGACATTTCATCGAGACCGCGTTACAAGGAAGGGTGGCGAGGGGTTGTCCGTTCGATCGCTTCGATTAACGGTGCCGCGCGCCTTCTCCCCGATGGCAACAATAGGACGGTAACGCATCCATGATCACCGAAAAGGCCCTCGAATCCCTGTTTTTTGGACTCGTCAGCGCGTTTTCCCTTCCGCTGGGGGCGCTGACGATTTTGATCTGGAAACCGGGGCCCAGGATGACCGGTTTCCTGATGGCTTTCGGCGGCGGCACCCTGCTGGCCGCGCTTACGATCGACCTTGTCGGCGAATCGCTGAAAAAAGGCGAGTTCCTGCTCCTGGCGATCGGGTGCGTGGCGGGCGGGATACTGTTCGAGGTATTGAACCAGGTCCTCAATTCCAAGGGGGGATTTCTGCGCAAGCCGTCAACGGCAATGAACTACATCAAAGGCAAGAAGACCAGGCGGTACAGGGGCCTGTTCGATAAATTGAGCCGGGTTCCTCTTTTTCACCACCTGCCGCCGGAAGAGGTGCGCTCGCTGATCCCGTTCATCAAAAGCCGTTCCTATCCCGCGGGATCACGGCTCTGCAGGCAGGGAGAGCCGGGCACGAGCCTTTTCATCATCGAAGAAGGTCTGGTTGACATCATTGACGAAAAGAGGAAGAAAAAAATAGACACCCTCCGGGAAAACGACGTTCTCGGCGAGATCGCGCTCATCACCGGCGAAAAGCGCACGGCCACCGCGCGGGTGGCGCAGGACGCGAAGGTGTGGGTGATCGACAAGGTTGAATTCGAACGGGTGCTGCACGAATCCCCGCTGATGGCCGCGGTAATAAAAGACCTGATCAGCGGCAGGCTGGAGAACCTGAAAAAAAAGCATTCCATCGATCGGCGGAAGGCCGAGGAGTGGTCCAGGGCCGCCGTAAAAAACATCGACGAGAAGTTCATCTTTCCCACCGAGGCGGAAATAAAGCATGAAGCCGCCGAGAACAAGGGCGCTCCGCTGGCGATATGGCTGGGCATTCTCCTGGACGGCATCCCGGAATCGCTCGTGATAGGGGCCAGCATGATTCACGCGAGCCTCAGCAGCTCCCTCATAGCAGGCCTCTTTCTTTCCAACTATCCAGAGGCGCTTTCCAGCTCGTTGGGCATGCGGGAGCAGGGGAATTCGTTCTGGAAGATCTTCTGGATGTGGGCGTCCCTTATGATCATCACGGGAGCCGGTGCCTTCCTGGGCAACCTGGTGTTCGCTGGAGCGCCCGCGTTCCTGTTCCATCTGGTGGAGGGAATGGCGGCGGGCGCCATGCTCACGATGGTCGCCGAGACAATGCTCCCCGAGGCCTTTCACAAGGGCGGCTCGATCACCGGCCTGTCAACGCTGATGGGCTTTCTTACGGCAATATCGTTCAAGGTGCTGGACAAATACATGTAAAACTCGGCGGAACGGCTGCTCCCTGCGGGGACGCCGCAGTTACGGTCGTGGAACGATACACGGCCTCCGGCCTGGGTATTTAGAACGGGCCAGCGAAGCAGAGCGCTCTTTTAAGGGTCATCATTCTCCGGAAAGCAGTGTGACCTTTCCAACCTTCTCCAGGTCCGATTTGTAGTAGAAGGAAGCGACCAGCATGGTCACAAACGCGAATCCGGACATGATCGGGACCAGCTTCAACCCGGTCATCAGGCCGTAATGGTCAGAGACCCAGCCCACGAAAATGGGCCCCAGCGACGCGCCGAACAGGTTCTGGACCACCGAACAGCAGGAGAAGGAGACGGCCCGCAGTCCCGGGTGGACGACCTCCTGGGTGACCGCGGCCGCCCCGGCGACGAACATGGGGGCCGTGAACCCGCCGAGCAGGAGAAGGACATACTGCGGTGTCCCTTCCGCGAAACTGAACGCTGAAAAAAACGCCAGCCCGGCGATCAGGGAGGTCACGGCGGGGAAGGCGAGCCTGGCGTTCAGGTTCTTCCGGCACAGCCGGTCGGTCAGGAATCCACCCAGGGGCGCCCCGACGATGGCGAGGAGAAACAGCAGGGAGGTCTTCATGCCGGCCTTGTCCATCGGGAGGTCGTGGAAGCGGTTGTAGTACGTTGGGAGCCAGGCGATATAGGCCGTGGTGACGAACATGCTGCCCAGGTGGCCGAAATAGGCCCCCAGCAGGGACGGGGTCGCCAGAAGCTGACGCACAATGTCGGCCATTTTCATTTTCGGAGCAGTGGAGCCGCCGCCCGACAGTTGGACCGTTTTGTAGTCCCTCACCAGGAAGAACAGCAGACCGCCGATGAGCCCCGGGATCGCCATGAGGCCGAAGACGTAGCGCCAGCCCAGTTGGACGGCGATGATCCCGCCGAGCGTGATGCCGAACGCGGCTCCCAGGGGTATGGCGGCGTTGAAGAGGCCGTTCATGGTGGCGCGTTTTTCCAGGGGGAAGTACGCCGAGATCATGGCATACCCGCCGCCGGTATAGCCGGCCTCGCCCACGCCCACCAGCGCCCGCGCCGAGAAGAGCTGTGTAAAACTGCGGGCGAACGCGCACGCCCCCGTGGCGATGCTCCAGAGTATGGCCATGATGGCGATGCTCTTTTTCCTGCTCCAGCGGTCCACCATGATCGATACCGGGAGGGTGAAGGCGAGCACCGACCAGTACACGACCGACATGAGCAGGCCGCACTGCGTGTCCGAGAGCCCCCAATCCTTTTTAAGATACGGGAAAACGGACGAGACCAGTATCCGGTCCGTATAGTCGAACATGTACAAAAGGAACAGGAGGGCGAACACCCCGTAGGAATACGCCCTGCTTACCCTGAACTCCATGCCGCCCGGATTGTCTTTCATGTGACCTCCACTGAAGCGATTATAGTCGAAATTGCGGCGCCGTTTTTCAGCCGATGGACAGCACGGCGGCGGGGTTTTTTACCGTGAGGAAATCCACGTCCTCGTCGCTCATGCCCTTGCGCTTCATCAGCGGTATCACGTTTTTCAGGATGTGGCCGAATCCCGGGCCGCCGTATTTCGCCGTCTGGGTCTTCTTGCACACGTCGTGGGAGATGAGCAGCCTGTCCCTGTATCCTCTCTTGACAAGCGCGATTATATAGTCGATCCTCGCCGCGTCGCTGGGCATCTCAATGGGGGCGGCCGGGTAGTAGCTCGATTCGTCGCCGAAGAGGTCGAACTCCAGGCAGCAGCCGGTGTCGGCCAGCGTGAGCATTTCGTCCAGGCTGAAGTACGTCCGCTCGACGTGGCACATGACCGTCCGGGAGGGGACTCCGCCGGCGTTCCTGACTCTCTCGATCGCGTCCAGGGGCGCCTCCGCGCCGCGCCCCGGATGGATGTAGAGTGACGCGCCGGTCTCACGCTGGGCCATGGCCGCCGCGCGCAGCACCGTGGCCTCCCCGTCCCAGACGGGCCAGTCCAGGCCTATTTCCCCGATGACGCCGGGCTTGATACCGGTGCCTTCAACTCCATGCCTTAACTCGTCCACGATCCGGGCGCAGATGTCGTCAGCCGAACAGTGCGCGAGCTCCGGCGGGTGATACCCGACCGTGTAATACCCCGATCCCATAACGATGTGCACTCCCGAGGCCTGCGATATCCGCGCGAGCCCCTCGGGATTCCGCTCGATGCCGTTCACCGACGCTTCGAACACCGCGCTTCCGCCCGCCTCCTTGTAGCGTGCCAGCTCAAACAAGGCATCGTCCTCGCTGTCGAGGTAGAGGTTGCACGCGTTGGTATGCCAGTTGATGCGGAGATGCCCGAGGTCTTCCATCCTTATCGGCTCGCCCTTCCAGATGTCCCTCAAACCGGGAGGGATGAGGTTGACCAGCAGGTGCTCGTGGGAAAGGGTGAATCCAAGTTCCGTGGGATCAATGGGACCGAGCACCGTCTGCGCTTTTCCGTTCGGCTTTTGCATGCGCTGCCTCCGGATTTTCCGGTTGCGCCCGTGCCTGATGCCGGGCATCTCTCGCAAGCACAAAAAAGCGAAACGGATAGACGGCCGCCTTTAACCGCCCCTTTCTCGTGCGGGTGAGTGTGACAAGTTCATCGAACGCGATAAATGTTTTGTCAATTATTAAATATGCCGAAGCGGTTGAAACTTGAATCCGAGCCACGCCTTCCTCGCGCGCCGCATGACTGCGCCCTGTGAAAACTGTTTCGCGCCGAGGATATTTAATTGACTTTGACCGTTTTGTTGAATCTAATGCAGGTACTTTCCTGGGGAAAACCGCCATGTATGTTCTGAAGAAAAAAGAGGCCTTTTATCGGGCCGTTATCGCCTGCCTGTGCGCAGCCGCGTACCTCCTGCCCGCGCGCGCCGCGGACGGTCCGGCGCGCACCTATACCGTGGATGAGCTGATCGCCATGGCCCTGTCGCGCTACGAGGAGCTTGCCGCGCAGGGGGAACGCGTGAAGGAATACGGCCATGCCGCGAGACAGGCCGGCGAGTGGCAGAATCCCGTCATCGGGGGTGAGCTCAGCCGGAAGAGCACCAACCGCTACTCGTGGGAGGAGTACGCCTTCTCGCTCACCCAGCCGGTCTACTTCCCCGGGAAACAGAAGCTGCGGCGGGAGATCGCCCGGTTCGATGAAAATATGCAGCTGCTGTCCGCGGACGAGATGAAACTGTACATGCAACACGAGGTGACCAGGCTTTCGTACGAGTACGCGATCCGGCAGTTCAGGGCCAGGCACCTCGAGGAGCGGCAGGGCCGCATGAAGCTCCTGAACGGCTACATGAAGGGGCGCGTCATCATTGCCCCGCAGAAAATCGTGGAGTCGAATATCGTCCAGTACCGGCTCATGCTTCTCGAAAAGGAGCTCCTGAGGCTGGAGACGGACCAGCGCCTTTCGTATGAATTGCTCAACCTCTATACGAAGATGAACGAACCGGTCCTGCCCAATATTCAGGTGGACTGGCTCGAAAAAGCGCCGCCGCTCGCACTGGACGGCCTGATCGAGCGCGCCGACGAATCGAGTTTCGTGGTCCTGAAGCAGAAGGATTTTCTCAAAAAGGCGGAAAAGGAGATCGAGCTGGCCGAGGGAGAGCCTTATCCGGATGTCGGCGTTTCTGTTTTCTACAGCGAACAGGAACTGGAGGAGTTACGGGAGCGCACCTTCGGCGGCGGCCTCGCCTTCCCGATTCCCGTGCTCACGCGGAACAAGAACGCAATCGAGCGTTTCCGCGCGAAGGCGAAAAGCGAGAAGCTTCTGCTCGAACACGCGAAGAACTCGGTGAGGAACGAGATACGCCGGCTGCACGCGGAGTACGAATACGCCTCCTCCATGATGAGGAGGTTCCCCATGGCCATAATGGGCCGGATCGAAAACGCCATGCGTTACGCCGACGCCGAGTTTTTGAAAGGGAGGGTGGACTTTCAAACCTACCTGGACATGGAGACGCAGTCGCACGAGACGCTGGAAACGGTCATGGACACGCAGATGGACGTGGTGAGGCTCTATACCGGCATGATGTTCCTCTCGGCGCAGGGGCCGCCGTTGAGGAAATGACATGATAGACCGTCTCATACACTGGGCGCTCGCGTCCCGCCTCTGGGTGGTCCTGATCACCGTGGCCGTTGTCCTCGCCGGCGCGTATTCCGTTACGCAGGTCACCGTCGACGCCGTGCCCGACATCACCAACGTCTCGGTGATGGTCAACACCAGGACGGGGGCCCTGGCGCCCGAGGAGATCGAGAAGACCGTGACCTTCCCCATGGAGTCGGAGCTGGCGGGATTGCCCAACGTCGAGGACATCCGCTCCCTGACGAAATACGGTCTCTCGCAGATCATCGTCGTCTTCAGCGACGACACCGACATCTATTTCGCGCGCCAGCAGGTCAACGAGAGGCTCCAGAACGTGGCGGGGACGCTCCCCGCGGGCGTGGCTCCCGAGCTCGGCCCCGTTTCCACCGGGCTGGGCGAGGTCTACATGTACACGCTGCTCCCGAAAAAGGGGAGCGGGCTGGAGTCCCGGCCTGAACGGGAACGGCTCATCTACCTGCGCACCGTGCAGGACCTGACCGTCAGGCCCGCGCTCAAGGCCGTGCCGGGAGTGGCCGAGGTCGAATCCAACGGCGGCTACAAGGAGCAGGTGCACATCAACATCAATCCCCGGAAGATGGAGGCGCTGGGGCTCAACTGCCACGACCTCATGGCAAGCCTCGAGGGGATGGGTGAGAACTACGGAGGCGGCTACATACAGTCCGAGGGCAAGCAGATCATAGTGCGCACGTTTGGAAGGATCGACGCGCTTGAACAGATAAAAAACCTGCCGGTGAAGCTCAACGTCTTCGGCGTGCCGGTCCGGGTCCGTGAAATAGCCGATGTCCGCGTGGGGTTCCAGCAGCGCCTGGGCGCGGCGACCTATAACGGCCGGGAGGCCGTGCTCGGCACCGTGCTCATGAGGATCGGCGCGAACAGCCGGAATGTCTCGCTCACCGTGGACGAGGCGGTGAAAGGCATACAGGTCCCGGGTGACGTGGAGATAAAGACGCTCTACACGCGCAGCTTCCTGGTAAACAAGACGATCGGCACCGTGTCCAAGAACCTCGTCGAGGGGGGCCTCCTCGTCATCGCGGTGCTCTTCCTGGTCCTGGGGAACATGCGCGCGGCCTTCATAGTCGCGCTGGCAATCCCCGTCTCCATGCTCTTCGCCGCCAGCGGCATGATGCGGCTGGGCGTGTCGGCGAGCCTGATGAGCCTGGGAGCGCTGGACTTCGGGCTGATCGTGGACGGCTCGGTCGTCGTGATCGAGAACATCATCAGGAGGTTCGAGCACGCGCCGGAGGGGAGCGCCCAGACCGCGGAGGAACGCCTCGCTCTCATCGCCGACGCCGCCCGGGAGGTGGGCAAACCCGTCGTGCTGGGGCTCGTCATCATCATGGCGGTGTACGTGCCCATACTCACCCTTTCCGGCATCGAGGGGAAGATGTTCAGGCCCATGGCGGATACGGTGCTCCTGGCGCTGGGAGGGAGCCTGCTGGCGGCGCTCTTCCTCATGCCGGTGCTGGCCTTCACGTTTCTCCGCCAGAGAAAGGGCGCCGGCAAGAGCGTTTTCTTCAACGTGCTCGGCCGGGCCTACACGCCCTTCCTGCGCTACTCGCTCCGCAACCGCTGGAACGTGATAGTGCCGACGCTCATCGTCGCGGTCCTGTCCGTCATGCTCTTTTTCCGCCTCGGCTCCGATTTCATCCCCAAGCTGGATGAGGCGGACATGGTGATAGGGCTCGTGCGCGACACCAGCATCGCCATCGACAGCTCGATCGAGATGCAGAAGGAATCCGAAAAGGTGATCGCCGGCTTCAAGGAGGTCGACACGGTGTTCTCCCGCATGGGGACGCCCGAATCGGCGACCGACCCCATGGGTGTCAATTTTTCCGACACCTTCGTTATCGTGCAGAAAGACCGGGACCTCTGGCCGGCCGACAGGCACGGCGAAAAACGCACCAAGGTCCGGCTCTTCGAGGACATGAGCGCGGCGCTGGACAGGCGCGTCCCCGGCCAGGAGATTTCCCTCACCCAGCCGATCGAGATGCGGTTCAACGAGATACTCGAGGGGAGCAGGGCCGACATCACGCTGCGCATCATAGGCCCCAACCTGGACATGCTCTACGGGCTCGTCAACAAGGCATCGCCGGTGCTCGAGGGAATAGAGGGCGCCGCCACCGTGGAGATGGACCCCCTGACCGCGCTCCGCAAAAGCCCGGTGCTCGACCTCAAGCTCGATTCCAACCGCATATCCCGCTACGGCGTGAAGATCGCCGACGTGAACGGCATCTTCGAGACCGCGATGAACGGACAGCAGGTCGGCTACCTGTACCAGGAGGACCGGCGCTTCCCGATCGTCATACGGCTGGGGGACGAGTTCAGGAAAAACATCGACGACATCCGGCGCATCCCCATAAGCCTGGCCGACGGGGGCACCGTCCCCATCTCGAGGCTCGCCGACCTGGGCTACCGCGAGCAGGTGACCACCATCGCGCGCAGCAGGGCCCGCCGGTACGCCGCGGTTTCGATCAACCTGAAAAACCGCGACACCGAGAGCTTCGTGAACGAGGCCAGGGGCAAAATCCAGGCCGCGTTGAAGCTCCCTCCCGGGTATTCCCTCGAGTGGGGCGGCCAGTTCAGGAACCTCGAGAAGGCGCGCACCAGGCTGCTGCTCATCATCCCCATCGTGCTGGCCGTGATATTTCTCGTGCTCCTGAGGACCTTTCACAGCCTCAAGCAGACCCTCCTGGTTTTCAACAGCATTCCGTTCGCGGTGACGGGGGGCGTGATTTTCATCTGGGCGCGGGGGATCCCCCTGAGCGTGTCGGCCGGGGTGGGGTTCATCGCGCTGGCCGGCATCGCCATCCTGAACGGCATGGTGCTGGTGAACTATTTCAACCAGCTGCGCCAGCAGGGAGAACCGGTACATGAGGCCGTGTATCGCGGCACGCTGGCGCGGCTGCGCCCCGTCGTAATGACGGCGCTCGTCGCGAGCCTCGGCTTCATCCCCATGGCCTACAATACGGGGCTGGGCGCCGAGGTGCAGCGGCCGCTGGCCACCGTGGTGATAGGGGGCCTCCTGTCCTCGACGGTCCTCACGCTGTTGCTCCTGCCGACGCTGTATCTCTGGCTCGAAACAGGGGGCGCGCCGTCGCCGAAACACGAGAGACTGGCCGGCGGTGAGCCCGCCGCGGCACAGAGGCGAGAGCCGGCCGCGCGGGAAAGAAAAAAGCGCGTTACGGCATAGATTCGCCTGTCTTATTACTGTACTCGGGTACGGCCCTCCGGGGCCGGGGTGGATAAAAGCCTGCGACTTAGCGGGGCCGGCTGGCGATGAACGTCCCCGGATGGGGCGGGCCGGGTAAAACAACAGGGAGGAAGGGCATGAGAAAAAAACGCGTCATGGCGATCACGGTCGTGTGCTTACTCGTCATCCTGTGCGCCGCGGCCGTAATGGTCTCGCCGGCGGGCCGTTTTATCAAGGCCGGGCTGATCTGGAAGGTCGGCGGTATCCTCGACGCATACGACAAGCGCTTCCGCCTCCCCGAGCGGGAGATATTGTCGGGCACCCCCGACCGCCACCGCGAGGTCGCGGTCGCAAATGACGTGGCCGTTCCCATGCGCGACGGGGTGGTGCTGCGGGCGAACGTCTACCTGCCCAAGGCGGCGGGGCGCTGGCCGGCGGTGGTGATACGCCTGCCCTACGGCAAGGACGAGCCGTACTGCTACATGCCCGCCATCGGGAAGTTCTTCGCGCGCAAGGGATACGCGTGCGTGGTGCAGGACGTCCGCGGGAAGTTCGGTTCCGGGGGGAGCTTCGAGTTCTTCGTGAACGAGGGACGGGACGGCTACGACACCATCGGCTGGATCGCGAGTCAGCCCTGGTGCGACGGGCGTGTCGGAATGTACGGCGAATCCTATTACGGGTACGCCACCTGGGCCGCGGCCATGGCGCGGCACCCCAACCTGAAATGCATCGTGCCGAGCACCATCTCCCTGGACCTCTACGGGGCCGTCTTCCGCGCCGGCGCCTTCTGCCTCCAGGCCTTCGGCACGTACCCCGTCCTCATGAACGCGCGCACCTACAAGAACATACTGCGCCTCGATATGCGGCACCTGCCGCTCATCTCGCTCGACGACGACGCCGGCATCCCCAGCGATTACTACAAGGAGCTCGTCCGGCATCCCACCCGCGACGGGAACTGGAAAAAATACAGCCTGAACGACAAGTACCATCTCGTGGACGTTCCCTCGCTCCACCTGGCGGGCTGGTACGACAATTTCCTGGCCGGGACCATGGCCGACTGGAAAAACCTCTGCGCGAGCGCGGCGGGCAAGCCGCACGAGGGGAAGCACTGGCTGATGGTGGGCCCGTGGGACCACGAGTACACCACCGACCGCACGCGCCGCGTCGGCCGCATCCCCATCGGCCACGCGAGCGACACCGTGAAGTGGGACACGGTGCAGCTTTTCTTCGACCGGTACCTCAAGGGGATCAAAAACGGCTTCGAAAAGAGGCCCGCAGTGAGCCTTTTCACCATCGGGCCCAACGGGTGGCGCTCCGAGAAGGGATGGCCGCCGGCCGGGGTGGTGTACACGGAGTACTACCTGCACAGCCGGGGGAAGGCGAACACCTCAGCCGGGGACGGCCGGCTTGACACGGTGAGGCCCGGGCAGGAGCCGGCGGACCGCTTCGTGTACGATCCGGCCGACCCCGTGAGCGTCACGCTGGGAGTGAACCTCTGGATGAAGGCCGAACAGCTCCCGGACCGGGCTGAGGCGGACCAAAGGAAAGACGTGCTGGTCTATACCACCGGGCCGCTCGCCGGGGACATGGAGATCACCGGCCCGATCACAATGGAGCTGTACGCGTCGTCCTCGGCGCGCGACACCGACTTCACCGCGGCCCTGGTGGACGTGTTCCCTGACGGGTACACCCACCTGCTTCAGGAGGGCATCGTGCGCGCGTCCTACCGCGCGTCGGACGTGAGACCCGCGCCCATCGAGCCGGGAAGGATTTACCGCTACTCGATAGACCTGTGGTCGACGAGCCACGTCGTCAAAAAGGGGCACAGGATCAGGATGGAAATCTCGAGCAGCAACTTCGACATGTTCGACCGGAACCTGAACACGGGAGACCCGTTCGGGACCTCGACGCGGATGGAAAAGGCGCGCCAGGCGGTCTATCACGGCGCCGATTTCCCGTCGCGCGTAGTCCTGCCTGTCATCGGGTCACGGCGGGAAGGGGCTGGGCCCGGCGTGAGGCCCTGATGCCGCCCGTTAAAAGCCGTTTGCGTCTTACTTGCCGGGCGTGAATATCATGTAGAACTCGTCCGCAAGAAAGTGGTGCTCAACCAGAAGCCGGTACCCCGTCCCGGCCGTCCACCTTTTCAGGTCATCGACGGTGAACTTGTATATATCGTGGAACGGCGGCCAATTGTCATTCATCCCTGCGACGGCGGGCCGTCCCACGGGCTTGATGCACCTCCGCGGTGTCATTAGATAGCCGGACCTGTCCTGCACGCGGTGGAGGGTGTCGCACGTGAACATGAGGTCGGTTGGTCCGGGCACGCTCGGGTCGTCCTCGCGGCAGGAATATACGCGCCGCGCGTGAAGCTTTTTTCGAAAAATATTGTCAAATAATAAACAGGTTTCATTATTGTCCCCGGTGGTATAACGGAGCAGGCAACGCGGCCGGACCGGCCCCAAGGGTCATCCCATGGCGATACACGAAGAGAAGGTGGAGCTCCTGCGAAAGGTCGATATCTTTTCGCGGCTGCGCGAATACGAGCTCGATATAATCGCGCGGTACAGCGAGTTCATGGACTTTGAAAGGGGCAGGTCCGTATTCAAGCAGGGAGAGCCGGCCACGGAGATGTACGTCGTGAACACCGGCCGGGTGGGCATCATTAGCATCGAGGAGGACGGCGACGTGTTCGTCGCGCAGATCATGCCGGGCGAATCCTTCGGCGAGCTTGACTTCTTCGGGAGGACCCCCAGGAGCGCCACGTCGTTCACCGACGAGCGGTCGGTCCTGCTCCGGTTCCCCTCGCGAGCGTATCCGGTCGACGCGATTATACGCGAGCAAACCTACCTCGCCGCGCGCCTGATGTACGGGCTGCTGGGCACCATCTCGGAAAGGATCTGGAACGTCACCAGCATGCTGTACGACAAAACGAGGTGGCTCCATGACCTGCGCAAACAGCTCCTGTGCGACAAGACGACCGGCCTGTATAACCAGACATTTCTGAAGGAGGACTTCGTCAAGCTGCTGCCCGACCTGGGCGGAAGCGCGGCCCTTCTCATGATAAAGCCCGACAACTTCAAGGCCGTGAACGACAGGTACGGGCACGAGGCGGGCGACCATGTGCTGAACCTCATGGCGATCTTCCTCCAGTCCGAGCTCCTCGAGCGGGACATAGGGGTCCGGTACCGCGGGGACGAATTCGCCGCGATCCTCGCGGACACCGACAGGGAGAACGCGGTGCGAAGGGCCAGGGAAATCAGCAGCGCCTTCAGGACCATGGACATGAGCGGGATAATCGGGCCCGACGAGCTGAAAATACGGGTGAGCATGGGCATTGCCCTGTATCCCCAGGGCTCCACGGACAGCGCGGCGCTGGTGGAGATCGCCCACAGGAAAATGCTGCGCGCCCGGAATTCCGGCGGCAACAGGATCGCCGTATGACGGAAGTGGCCGGTGATGGTTGAATATTTTCGACAGCTCCCCATCTTCCGCGGTTTCACCGCCGCCGATTGCGAAATCCTGGCGGGACGGTTTTCCCTGAAAACCTTCGAGGCGGACGAGGTCATCGTTTCGCAAAACGACACGGTCAGGACGCTCTTCATCGTCGCCGGCGGCAGGGTGCGCAGCGCCCTGAAGCTGCCCGGGAGCGACGAGCCCAAGCACGGGCAGTATCTCCCCGGTGATTTCTTCGGGGAGCTCTCACTCTTCGGCAACAAGCCCTCCTTCGAAACCTACAGCGCCGCGGAGAGGAGCGTGCTCCTCACGGCGGGGGAGGAGGACATCACGGCGCTTGTCGATAACAACCCGGACACCGGGGTGAAGCTCATCTCGCTGCTGGTGAGCCTGAGCATAGAAAAGCTCCGCAAGTCGAGCAAGTTCCTCGCCGACGTGGTCCAGTGGGGTGAGAGCGCGAGCCGGCGCGTGATTACGGACGAGCTCACCGGAGTCTATAACCGGGCCTTCCTGGACGACGCCCTGGAAAACTTTTTCAACGCCTCCAGGAGCAACAACAAGCCGCTGTCGCTTCTGATGCTGGACGTGGACGTGTTCAGGGTGATCAACGAGACGCTCGGTTACGAGACCGCGAACGACGTCCTCAGGGCGGTGGTGGACATGATTAAAAACAGCATCAGCCGGCACGGCATCATCGCGCGCTACGGCGGCGACGAATTTTGCGTCCTCCTGCCGGAGGCCGGCCTGGCCGGGGCCACGGACATCGCGGAACAGGTGCGCCGCGAGGTGGAGTCCCAGGATTTTTCAAAATACCTGGGGGGAAAAAGGATACACGTCACCGTGAGCATCGGCATCAGCGCCTTTCCCGAGACCGCGCGGGACCTGGACTCCTTTAAGGAAAAGGCCGACGCCTCCCTCTACCGGGCAAAGGAAGAGGGCAGGAACCGGACCATTTATCTGCCCTGAACGGGAGAGCGTCACGGCAGGTAGATGATGATCTCGTTCCTCCGCAGAAAGGGAAGGGTCCACGGCGGGTCGTACCTGGCCGACAGCCAGGGCTCCGCGGAACGGTACCCGTCTCGCTCGAGCATCGCCAACAGCGCCGCCGCTTTTATCCGTACTTTACTCTCGCCTGCATAGCCCGAGTAGCGCAGAACCGCTGCCTTTCTCCCGGGTACCTCGACGATGGTCACCGCCGGGTTGTTCGGCCGGGGAATCGTCTGCAGGGTATATTTCCGGGGCATTATGAAGGAGACGACATGGATTCCGCTCCGCTCCTCGTGGAGCACAGGAGCGGTCATCGATACTTTTTCCGGGCGGCCGGCAGGCTCCTGGATGACCGGGGCCGTCATTTCAACAGGCTCCCGGCGGGTGTTGTCGCCGGAAATGAAGTCGAACAGTCGCCGGAATCCCGCGTTGAGCGCCTTGTCGAAATTCCCCCGCACCTCGGTCCGGGCGACCAGGTACGGATCGTACTCCCGGACCTCGTAGCCTGCATGGCGGGCGATCACCCGGTAGGCCGGCTCGGGCGCCGAAGCGCACGCGAATAGGGAAGCCGCGAACAAAACGGAAAGCAGCGGTAGAGTCGCTTTCATTTAGATTTACCGTCCAGCGTTATTATTGTGCGTCAGGTCGTCCCTGACATGTCTCCAAAGATACTCATCTTCCGGGACATTGTCCACCCGTCGGGAGCGAGGCCTTCTCAGGGTCCGACGTTGGCGCAGAACAGCGGAGGGATGACCTGGCAGGCCACGCGCGC
Source organism: uncultured Spirochaetota bacterium (assembly GCA_963762305.1). Classification (GTDB taxonomy): domain Bacteria; phylum Spirochaetota; class UBA4802; order UBA4802; family UBA5368; genus CAVXKM01. The sequence goes on from CAVXKM010000001.1 coordinate 838,759, forward strand.
GCCCGGTCCCGCCATCTCGCGCGCCATGGCGATTGCGCGCTCAAGGTCCCCGGCGGGCGTGAAGCCGAGCTTATGGGCCACCGCCGGGTAGCGGGCCCCGGCGAGGATCACGCCGCCGACGTGCCTCATTCCCATGCCGCTCCACATCCAGTTGATGAGGGAGTGGGCGCCGTGATAGGCGTACCCGTCGCGGTACAGCCGCAGGTACCGGCTGTCCTCCGCGTATTGCTCCGAGAGCCCGTCCCAGCATGACACCGGATCGGCGTATTCCGGCAGGTGGTTTCTCCAGAAGTCGGCGTAGGACGGGTGATGCCCCTGGTGGAACTTTTCCAGCCCGGGATTATACGCCACGATGACGCCTCCCCGCCTCACCAGCGGCCTGCCGCGGAACAGGCCCAGGAGATATCCCAGCACCAGCGACCTGAGCAGGATCGGGTTGAAGACAGACAGCGCGCTGTACGGGCTCAGGTTGGGCGCTCCGAAGACGAGCACGTCGGCCTGGCCGTCCGCCGGGACGTTCTGCTGCCGCAGCAGCAGCTCGAGCGTCTTTTCGTGTACCCGGTCCACGTCCCCCGCGTGTATCCCGCAGGGACGGTAGTCGGACCGCACCAGTGTGTTGCGCACCCACCTCTTGAGCGCCTGGGGGGCCAGCGTGGCGCCGTGAAGCATTGCTCTCATGACGGCGCCCGGCGGCGCTCCGCCGGCCCCGCCCTTGAGGGGCGCCAGCACGCGGTCGAGCGGCGCGGGCCAGACCCTGTTGTTGGCCACTGTCTCTATTTGGAACACGTTGCAGTGCCGCCTCACCAGCGATGACATCTCCGCCAGGATGGAATGCATGCGGCACGTTTGTGGGTCCATGACGGAATTGTCGGTGTTCCACTCCCGGTAGCTGTGGTGGTGCCGGATGCTCCGCCATGAACCGAGGCCCACCAGCATGCTCTTCCATCCCCCGTTCATGCTGGTGAAGTTCATGTTCACGTATATGACGATGTCGGACTCGGCAGCCGCGCGGTTTATTTCCACCTCGAGGCCGTTCCCGGCGGCGCCCAGGAAAACCAGGCCGCGTTCCCGGGTGGCGTCGTGGCAGGTGATCCTTTCCCGCATTTCGGAGACCACCCTTTTCCCGAGGACGAGGGAGAGCTCGGCATGCGTCCACTTCCGATGGAGGCCGTTCGCGCAGATGAGGCTGATTCTCTCCCTGCCGATGCCGATCCGGAAAAGCCGCCGTAAAAGCTCCTCGATCACCACGGCCCTGGTGTCCCTGGCCATGAGCGGGACGGGAATGCAGGGGTCGTCGAAGGCGATGGTCACCCTGCTGGCTGGATTGAGCTGCTCCTCGAGGGAGGCGGCGCCCAACGGCCGGTCGAGCGCCTCGCGCACGGCCGAGGGGAAATCGGCCGTCTCCTCCAGGGGAGGATTGGCGTAGAGGAACCGGGTGTCCGCGGGGAACCGTCCGATTTTTACGTCGTCGCCGTAGAAGACGAGTTCCTCGACGGAGCCGGGCCGGGTCATATCCACCGGAGGATCACGCCGAAGACCAGGACGAGGAGTCCGTTCCACGCGTAGAGCGCCGCCGTCGCGGCGACCTTCCCGCGCACCTTCCCGATGTCATGTATCCGGAACGCCACCAGGAACAGCGGCAGGTAGGCGATCCCGAAGAGGATGAAGGGGAACCTGGTGCTCCACCACCAGTATTCCCACGTCAGGGCGCCGACGGTGTTGAGCACCATTTCCACCAGGATGCAGCACGCGGCGAGCAGCGCCCCGATGAACAGGCGGTTTGGGAGGCCGAGTATCCTCACCCGTTTGTCCGCCGGCAGCAGCTTCATGGCGGCCATCCCCATGATGAGGAACATCATGGAGATCTCGATGTTGAGCCCGATGAGGATCTGGTATGCGGTTTTGCCGGGCGTGCCCCACAGCGGGGCGAAACCGCTCAGGTGAAAGATAACGGCGTTCCATATCTCGGCATGCCAGTCCATGGCCCAGAAGGCCAGCCCCCCGCACACGGCGCTCCAGTCCCTGCGGCCGATCTCCACGAAGTAGACATAGATGACAACGAGCAGGAAGGGGATGAGGTACCACTCGAAGTTCGAGCTGTCACGCAGTATGGACAACGCCTGTTGGGCTGATGGGGCCATGGTCCGCCTCCTGTGAAGGTGAGGGTCTATTGGTGAGGTGACATCATCTCTCTGTGCGTATGCTTATCGCACACGCCGGGCCTTTTGTCAAGAAGAGCCGGGATAGACGAACGCGCTGTCGGACTCGCGACGCCATTCCCCGGGCATTCCCGAGAATTCAGCCGCCGGGGCTTGACAGGAACATGCCGCGGGTTATACTGTTAATTCCATCCGGCGCCGGTGGTATCATCGGATGGCCGGGGTCTATGGCGGGGAAAAGGGGTGAAGGTGATGCTGATCGTCCATGTACACGTCCATGTCAAGACCGAGCATGTCGAGGCGTTCAAGAGGGCGATCGTGGAGAACGCCCGCGAGAGCGTCAGGGAGCCCGGTATCGCCCGCTTCGACGTGATCCAGCAATCCGACGACCCGGCGCGCTTCGTCCTGGTCGAGGTGTACCGCGCGCCGGAAGACCCGGCCCGCCACAAGGAAACGGCCCATTACGCGAAATGGCGCGATACGGTGGCGGAGATGATGGCCGAGCCGCGCTCCAGCGTGAAATATTCTGACGTGTTTCCCGGCGAGGACGGCTGGTCGTAGGCGGGCGGGGTGCGTGCGGTCAGGAGGCCCGTCTCCGTGAACGGCTTTTCTCCGCGGTGGCCCTACCGGAGTATTGGAAATACCGCTTCTCCAGCTCAACGGAACCGGCGATGTCGATACGCCTCAGGCGGTGGCGGGCCGTTTCCGAAAAGCCATTGACATCGCGACCCTTCCCCGTTACACGTACCCAATCCCTGACAGACCATGGAGGACGTCCCGTGAAGATACTCGTAGCATATTTCTCCCAGACCGGCAACACCGAAAAAGTTGCCAGGGCCATTTACGAGGAGGCCTCGAAGGGCAACGAGGCCGAAATGAAAAAGCTGGCCGACGTGGGCCCCGCCGAGGCGGCAGCCTGCGACCTCCTCTTCGCGGGAACACCGTGCCACGCGGGCGACCTTTCCGGCGTCATGAAGGCCTTCATAGGCAGCCTGCCGGACGCGATGACCTGCACATTCGCCGGGTTTCTGACCCACGCCGCGACTCTCTACCGGAAGGACGATTACGAGAAATGCATCCGGAGCTATACCGAGCTGTGCGAAAAGAAAAAAATACGCCTGCTGGGGTGCTTCGACTGCCAGGGCTTCCTCAACCCGGACATCCATGAGATGGTCAGGAAGATGAAGAAGCTGTCCGACGACGAGTGGCTGGAGAGGGTGGAGCAGATGAAAGGGCATCCCGACGAGGAGGACCTGCGCAGGGCGCGCGAGTTCGCGAATACCGTCATCAAACAGATGAAGTGAGCGGCGGCCCCGGAGAAGGGCGGCGCCGTACACGAGGAGGGAGGACGATGTTTCACGCTGAAAAATGCACGCTCTGCGGGGAATGCCTCAAACAGTGCCCCTACCTGGCCTATCCCGAGGAAAAGGCCAAGGCGGAGTTCAAGAAGCTCATGGACGGCCGGCCGACGCCGGTGACCTCGGACTGCATCACCTGTGTGGCCTGCAACATGTTCTGCCCCGAGGGCGCCAACCCCTTCGACCTCATCAACGACCGCCAGGAGGAGACCGGGACGTTCAAGGCGAAGGAGCAGTCGCTGAACATGATGGGCATGGCCTCCCAGGTCCCCTCGCAGGTCATCGAGGGCAGGCCCGGCAGGCCGGTCATGAACCTGTGCTCCGTCGGAGACTTCATCCCGGGGGTGTTCGAGGGGCGGCTCTTCGACGGGTTGACCTTCCTCAAGGGCGGGGACTACTTCTGCTACATCGGGTGGGTGCACGTGGGGAAGCCGGGCAAGGTGCGGGAAAACGCGAAGGCCTTCGTGGATAACCTCGCCCGGACGGGGGCGAAGGAGATTATCTGCTACCACGACGACTGCTACGCCCTGCTTTCGGCCAAAACCGTGGAGCTGGGGATACCGGTGCCCTTCAGGCCGGTGCACATCATCGAGTACTTGAGAAACTACGTGAGGGACAACAAGGGCGCGGTCACGAAGCTCGGCATGAAGATCGCCTACCAGCAGCCCTGCGCCTCGCGCTACACCTTCGACAAGGACGGGATGCTGGACGAGCTCTTCGGGCTCATCGGGGTCGAGCGGGTGCGGCGCCGGTACGACCGCATGAACTCCCTCTGCTGCGGCGGCGCCATGGGGGCGATGGAGAACGTCTCGAAGGAAACGGTGAACGAGTGGCGGATGAAGAACGTCACGGACGCCCGCGAACACGGGGCGGAGGCGATGGTGTTCCTCTGCCCGCTGTGCGTGATGTCCCTCCGGAACCGGGCCAAGGAACAGGGCCTCGAGCCGTACATACTGAGCAACCTGGTGCGCCTGTCGCTGGGGGAGACGCTCTCGTCCGGAGGGGCGGGAAAGGTTTATTAACGCTCACGCGACGCGCTCGGCGCGCCGAAGCCCGCATTTCGAATGTACGTCAGGAATTTGCACATCCGTCACGGCGACTTCCCCCGGGCCGACTGCTATCCCTTCAACCTCCAGGTGCTGGGGAAGACCGGGGGGATCTCCTTCGGCGCCCCCGTCAGCTTCTTCATCGGCGAGAACGGAACCGGCAAGTCCACCCTCCTGTGGGCCATGGCCCGGCGGTGCGGCATGCACATATGGATGGAGCCGGACCGGCGACGCGTGCGCCCCAACCGCCACGAGGAGGACCTGCACCGGTACCTCGACGTCGAGTGGACCGACGGCCCCGTGCCTGGGACGCTCTTCGCCTCGGAGATCTTCAAACATTTCGCGGTGCTCCTGGACGAGTGGGCGTCCGCGGACCCGGGCCAGCTCTCCTATTTCGGGGACGAGTCGCTCCTCACCAAGTCCCACGGGCAGTGCCACATGGCCTATTTCAAGAGCCGGTTCCAGATAAAGGGGCTGTACCTGCTTGACGAGCCGGAAAACGCCCTCTCGCCCCGGCGGCAGATCGAGCTTCTGGGGGTGCTGAAGGAGGCCGCCGCCCGCGGTCACGCCCAGTTCGTCATCGCGACGCACTCGCCCATCCTGCTGGCATTGCCGGGCGCGGAGATATTCAGCTTCGACGCCGCGCCCATAAGCACCGTGCGCTACGAGGAGACCGATTATTATACAATCTACAAGGGCTTCCTGGAGGACCGAAACCGCTACCTGGAGGGTTGATTGCCGGCGTTCGCCGTCAGGAATACCGGTCGAGCCCCGACTGGATGATGCCGCGCACGTCACTCATCAGCTGTTCCGCGCCGTCACTGCCGTACCGTTTGATGTCCACGGGCGGGTGTATGATCATCTTCGCCCTTCCGGGGAACAGGTTGAGGCTCCGCGGGGGAAGGATGTTGCGGGTGTTGACGATGGTGACGGGGAGAACGGGGACCTCGAGGTCCAGGGCCATCAAGAAGGCGCCCTTCTTGAACTCGCGGAGTTTTCCCGTGTCGCTCCGGGTGCCCTCCGGGAAGAAAAGCACCGAAGTGCCGTTCACGATCCTCTTTTTCGCCTCGCGAAGCGAGGCCACCGCCGCCTCGTGATTTGAGCGGTCAATGAAGATGTGGCCTATCCTGTAGCAGGCGGATCCAAGGAACGGGACCTTCCGGAGCTCCATTTTCATCACCCATTTGAAATCCACGCCCAGCCACCCGTACAGCACGAATATGTCGAACTGGCTCTGGTGGTTCGACGCGATCACGTAGGATTGTTTCCGGTCGATGTTTTCGCGCCCTATGACCTTGACCGTCATGGGGGTCAGGCAGGCGTTGATGCGGGCCCACAGGGGGCCGCAGGTCATGCTGGCGATTTTTGCCCCCGCCACCGAGGCCATGATTACCGTGAGCGTTCCAATGACGAAAGTGGAGAGCGCAAGCATGGGCGCGACGACGAGCCACTTGTACGGCTGGTAAAGAAGATACAACAGTTTTTTCACCATCGGTTCACTGCACCTTGCGTGGTTTACAGGCGGCCGTCACGGTTTCCCTGTTGCCGATGATGGTATGCCGGGTACGTTATTTTGGCAACCGTAAAAAATAAAAATGGGCGCCAAGGGCCGTTCACTTCTTCGCGCGGACGAACAGCAGGGAGCCGTATCCCGCTGCAAGAAGAAGGCACAGTGCCCATATTGTCAGCTCTTCGGCGGAAAATCCGAAAAACAGGGATCCCGCGACAATCCTGACGGCGTAGAACCCGGCGATGCACAGGATTATGGAGCGGGCGAAGACGTCGGTCTTTTCGTGCCGGGAAAGGATGAACGAGCTCGCGGAAAAGAAGAGCAGGAAATAGATGACGCAGATATTGCCGGTCTGCAGTATGCCCGCGGTTTCGCGGGACAGTCCGGCCAATTCGTCCTGCCAGTTGAAGATCCGCCAGAAGAACACGTGGAAAACGGCCAGCAGAAGATTGGCCGAGCCGCCGATGTACAGTATCGCCTTTCTCATGTGCCGCCTCCTTTTGGAAACGAATGGACCGTTGCCGTGCCCCCGGGTCTGGCATATGCGCATCGAAATGAGAAAACAAGGATAGTGCCGGATAATTGATCACGAGGGACAAGCGATGGTTTTAAAAGTACGCGATTCCCACGGTTAATGCAAACACGGCGCCGGATATGCCTCCGACCAGGGCGTGGCCTTCGCCGTCCGCCGTCGCCAGCGAGGCCGCGAAACCCGCCGTTGCCAGAGTTCCCATGATCGCATGGGCGGTATACCGAGGATCGCCTTCACGAAAGCCCAGCACGTCGCTGTAGGTGTAATAGCCGTTGATGCAGGTGGCCGCCGCCAGGCCGGTCGATACACCCGCCAGGGCGCAATGAGCGTCGCCGGGGCTCGCGGCGCCGGTAATGACGGTCGCGACGGCAGAGGCGATCGTCGACCATCCTAAAAACCTGTGCCAGTTCCATCGTGATGACGGCCCGGGCGTGTCAGCCGCGATTTCCCTGGTTTCCGCAAGCGCCAGCAGGCCGACATTGTACCGCCATGGAGGATAGTCATCGTGGACGGGTTTACCTCCGCCGAAGTACACGGGGGCCGCGTTCGGCGCCATGGCCGTATCGAGAACATCGGAATGGGTCAAGGCCTGTCCCGTGCGGGCGGTCACTGGAATGCACATCACCATCGCCACGATCAGCACGGCGGGGCAGAAGGTCCGTCTCATCGTATTAAACCTCCGTTCCATGGGATCGCTTATTTTCGACAACCACAACACGCTGTCACTCTTTTCCGTCCAAGTCCGGCAAAAGACCGGTGAATAAAATCCCCCGGGTACGCCTCTCCTCCATCACCCACCTCTTTTTTCCGCTGAAAGAACCTCGAAAATTTTCACCAGCGCCTGGTTCTGCGCTTCAAGATGTTCCAGTATGAGCCGCACTTCCTCCTCCGACTTCACGTTGATGAGATAATCGTTGTGGGCATCCAGGCGGTCTCGCTCGGACATGCGGTTCTGGGCCATCATCAGGATGGGGGCCGCGTAGGCCGCCTGGAGAGACAGCACGAGATTCATGAATATGAAGGGATAGGGGTCCCAGTGGCTGGTCCAGGCAAGCACGTTAAACGCCACCCACAATGAGAGGATTACGGACTGAATGATGATAAACCTCCAGGAGCCTACCACGTGCGCGAAACGGTCGGACATTCTCACGCCGAGGGTCTCTTTCCCTTCGATGATCTCGTTGATGTTTATTATGGGAGGGTGCTTGTGTGCAAAGGGCGTGGGGAAGTGGATTTTATGTTCCATGGCATATCCTCGTTAGACGGTATTCATGAGTCGTTGGGTGATGGTCTTTTTATGCGCCTTACGGCATAGATGACGGCCGCCAACAGGGCTAGCCCGCACATCACAAGGATCTCATAGCGTTTTATGTCGTCCAGCGCGGCCTCCATGGCATGTCCGAAGAAAAAACCCAGTACGCCCAGGGCCGCGGCCCACAGGGCGGCGCTGATCATGTTGAGGACGGTAAACTTCCATGCAGATACGGAGCTGAGCCCTATGGCGAAAGGGGCCACCGTGCGCAGTCCGTAGAGAAACCGGAAGATGAGAATGACAAGGACATTGTGCCGGTCCAGGAGCCGAGTGAAACGGGCTGTTCGCTTCGCCCAGCCTGGACGAGTCGAGAGAAAGGCCGTTCCCCGATGCCTGCCGAGATGAAAATAGACCTGGTCGCCCAGGAGGCTTCCGGCGAAGGCGGCCAGTATGACGAGAGGAAGCTGCAGGTACCCGCGGTGTGCGGCAAAACCGCCCATGATCAGGATGATCTCCCCCTCGAAAAATGTCCCCAGAAAAACGGCAGGATAGCCGAAGTGAATCACCGCAGATTCGAGGGTCATAGTGGCGAATCCTTTATACATATGATGTTCGACCCCGGCAGGGTCCGTAGTCCATCCATCCGGAAGACCGCGCCTTCTTCAACGCCGGCGCTTCGCTTCAGGGGGGCGGAGGTGGGCGGGTTAAGGCCGGGCAGGAGCCCGATGATCATGCATGCCATGAAGAACAGCCAGAAGAGGGCCTGCCACAGCACGGCCTGCCTCGTGATGGAGAGGCCCCGCGATTTCGTCGCTTTGACGAAAACGAACCAGGGGCCCGCCAGAACCAGCACCAGCTCGGCGGTCAACAAGATGGCCCAGTGGGGCTGGCCGCTCACGGTCTTTTCGATCGGGACCCTGAAGGCGTGATAAACCATGGGGTGCGCCGCGGCAAGGAGCGGCGTGGCGAGGACCGCCCCGAGCAGGAACCATTTCGTCTGGCGCGGGTTGAGCGCCGCCAGGTTCAAGGCCGCCCATATGCCGGCGATGAGGGACATGAGGGGCGCCAGCCACATGTCGGGGTTGCCCGACGAGAGCAGGAGGCCCCTGAAAAGGGAATCGTGCACCATCGGGGTGATGGCCGATAGCATGAACACCCAGAGAAATCCCACGAGCGCCGCCGTCAGACGCACGGCGCGCGTCCGCCGCATCGGCAGGAGCACGACGATGGGAAGGGCGTGCAGAACGTGATGCAGTACCGTGCCCGACATGATTCCCACCAGCTGCAGCCACAGCACGGCAAGAACGCCTGCCGCGCGCTCGCACGGCGAAATGTATTTTTGGAAGGTGCTTGCGGTGTCATTCACCGGCTTACTGTCCATGCGGGCCCCCTCTCCAGGCTGGAATGTTCGGCGTAGTGCCGCACGGACGGATCTTTGAGAAGCCCCATGCGGCGCGCGGCGTCTTTTATGCGTTCAGCACGAACCCCTTTTTGCTGTCCGGGGAGAATCCCAGCTTGACGTAGAACTTGTGGGCGTCCTCCCGGGCGGCGCCGCTCAACAGCATCACCTTGTAGCAGTTTTCGCCTCTCGCGTGTTCGATCGCTTTTTCCACGACCATTCTCCCGTACCCCTTCCTCCTGGATTCGGGACGGGTGATCACGTTCTCGATGACCGCGTACGGCCGGGCGCCCCGGGTGAGGTTCGGAATGATCGCGAGACAGCACGAGGAGACGAACCGGCCGTCCGCTTCCACCGCGAAACAGGTGAAAAACCGGCCGTGCCCGGTGATGAGCTCCCACGCCCTGTCGAGACGATCCCTCGCAGGGACTTCTTCGTCGTGAAGGTGCCCGTACAGGTCCAGCAGCTTGTCCAGCTCGTGCCGCTCTATCTTTCTTGCGACGAAGCCCATCTCGGAGTGTCGTCTATCACCATCATCCCGTAAAATCAATACAAATGTCTCCCCGGATAAAAAAGCGCGTGCGGAACTCAAAGGCTGTACATTTTCATCGCCTGAGCCTGCCAGTCCTTTCACCAGCGGGGCGGAGCGCACGGGCCGGCCGGCTTTGCCGCAAAGATATGCGGTTTTTTGGCAAAAAGGAAGGATGCCGGCCGGTGCCGTATGTTATTGGATTGACGAATCGGTGTTAAAGTTTACGCTTGCCTTCATTGATTTCCTCGCTCAATGATTCCGCGATGTCGTTTTATGCGTTGCGAGGGTCGGCAGTCAGTAATCACAATTCGGAGGCGCGCATGGTCCAGTTCAAGAACGTCCTGTATCCCATAAACCTGGATTCAAAAAATATCACGCCGGTGGTCAAGGCCCTGGAAACGGCAAAGTTTTTCAACGCCCGGATCCACATCCTCTATGTCAACGACCCGCAAGCCGGGTACCGTCACCCCACGGACAGGGAGAACGCGGTTTCACTGAGGGTGCGTGAGATCGCGCCGTCCGAGCTGTTGAACACGGTGCAGGTGATCTACGCGGTGTCGAAAGGCGACCTGGCGGAGGAAATCGTGAAGTACTGCCAACAGAACGCGATTGACCTTGTGATCACCGGCCACAAGCATCGCAACAAATTATACTCGTCGTTTTTCGACACGCCCGACCAGAACATCATCGACGCCATCCATTTGCCTGTCCTGGTCATACCAAAAAAATAAGTCTGGCGGGACTGGATCGGTCCGCCTGTACACGGCGCGTTTCCATGACAGGTACTGCCAAGGTTCCCCGTTGCTCGCCCCCGTGAGGATGACTGGTCTTCCCGGACATCGGGGACAGGTTGAAGACATTCCGCAGAAGATGTTCCCCGCGGAGCGCGGTTCGGGGATTCCGGTTATGTGCACCGTTTTTCCCGGTATTCCTTTGGAGAGGCGCCTGTCATCTTCTTGAAGGTGATGTTGAATGAGGTCTTCGAATTGAATCCTACCTCGAAGCAGATGGAAATGATACTGCGCGAGGGGTTCTCTACGAGCAGCCGCTTTGCCTCATCGACCCTGAACCGGTTTATGTAGTTGCGGAAATCCGTCTTGATACCTTCGTTCAAGAGCTGAGAAAACTGGTGCGGCGTTATGAGCAGCCGGGCGGCGACCTCCTTCATACGAAGGTCCATGTCACGGTAGAGCTTCTCCTCGTTCATGAGCTCGGAGAGACGCGCGTGTATCGCCGTATGGTCGAGCCCCTCGAGCAGCGTGCGCCTGTACCGGTTCAACCTTATCTCCCTGACGAATAATCGGAAAAAATCGGGAAAGCGGTTTTTAAACAGGAAATACAGTATGAATGAAAAGCTTATCCCGGAAGCGCCAGCCAGGATGTAATCGGCATCCACGGTGAAGAAATACAGGCAGGAGATAGCAGTCGAAACCAGGGAAATCGCCGTCATCATGGCCGAAAAAAGCAGCGACCGCTTCAGGGCGCTTTCCTTGAGCAGGGCTATCTGCGTATACAGCAGCAGAGCGGAATATAAAACGGTCACCAGCAGGCAGGCCGCGAAAATGAATATCATCCAGTGGCCCAGGGGATTCCGGAAAAACCCGCCGAATATTTCCAGCCTCCTGTCATACGGCCGCGTGTACAGGTACACCTCCATGAGAAACAGGGGGATGACGGGCAGAAGAGGCAGTGTGACGGCCGGGGGAATTTTCCTGTCCGGATGCACCAATGCGTGATAGCGCATGTACTCGAGAGGGCCGCTGAGATAAAGCAGCGTGAAGAACAGGAAAAGGATGGACGGATGCTCGCGGTAGAGTCCGAAGCCGATGGCGCTCATCTGGGCGACCAGCACGCTGACGACCATGCCCCTGAAGAACCTGAACCAGCTGCGCTGGCCTTTCGGGTGGCCGGTGAGGTGCTCAATGGCCGTAAAAACACCGAGCACCAGCCCCGGAACGATAATTGCAGTCATGGCGAAATGAAAGGATGTCATCGGCATGTTCGAGCGCCCGCGTCGCAGGTTCATCGAGCAACAGCTCCCGGCGGCTTTCCCGCAGGGATTTCAGGCATGGTGCTACACGATGTGCTTCGTCGAGTCAATATTAATTAAACAGACGCCCGGCGGGGAACCATGCCCCGGAATGTACCGGGCACATGCGGGTATGGCGCCCCGAAGGGTGTTGAAAAAAAACGGTTTAGGATTATAATACTGAACGACAAGGTGATTTCCCCGGTGTACGGTGGCAAGCGGCCATGGGGCCGCACTGAACGCTCAGGAGGAGACAATGGCAGAGACGATGACCAGAAAGAGCCTGTTGTCGAGGGCAGGAAGGCTCGCCGCGGCCGTGGCGGCAACAGGCGTCCTTCCAAGAACTCTATTCTCTGAAAGTGCAAAGCCAAACATCATCTTCATACTCATCGATGACCTCCGGTGGGACCATCTAAGCTGCATGGGCCATCCCTTCGTCAAAACACCCAATATAGACCGGCTGGCGAGGGAGGGCGTTCACTTCACCAACGCCTTCTGCACTACCTCCCTGTGCAGCCCGTCGAGGGCCAGTTTTCTCACCGGGAACTACGCCCACACTCACGGAGTGAAGGACAACCTTACGCCATGGGACAACGACAAAAACAGGACCTTCTTCGAAGGGCTCAAGAAGGCCGGATACAGGAACGCCTTCATCGGCAAGTGGCACATGCCGGGCAGGATCCCGAAGCTGCCGGGGCGTCGACCGTTTCATCACCATCGAGGTCCAGGGCGGCCAGGGGCGTTATTTCAACTGCCCGCTCCTGATCGACGGGAAGAACACGGAGCGGCCTGGTAAATACGTGACCGAGGACCTCACCGACTTCGCGCTCGAGTTTATTCGGGAAAAAAGCGACAAGCCGTTCTGTTTGTACCTCTCGCACAAGGCGGTTCATTCCCCCTGGCGGCCGCCTAAAGGAATATGATTCGCTCTATGACGACGCCGACCTGTCCTTCCTTCCAAAGGAGTATTTTTCCTTTATCAACATGCAGGGCGGAGACCACAACGAGGGGGGCGCGCCGTTCACCACAGAGTACAATTACCGTAACTACTGCGAATGCCTGGCGGCACTGGACGTGCAGGTGGGGCGGATCCTCGACGAGCTCGACCGGGAGGGCATCGCGGACAACACCGTGGTCGCCTTCGCGGGCGACAACGGCTATTCCTGGGGCGAGAAAATTGACGTCGGCAAAAGGGACGCGACCGAGGAGAACATACGGATACCCTTCATCTTCAGGTATCCCCGCGGCATAAAAAATTCCGGAAGGAAGTCCGGGGCCATGGCGCTCAACATCGACCTGGCGCCGACGCTGCTGGAGCTGGCGGGCGCCCCCCCTCCGGCGGCCTTCGACGGGGAATCGCTGGTTCCGCTCCTCAAAAATACCAAGACGAAAGTCCGCGCTTCGTTTCTCTACGAATACTTCAAGGATTACCCCTACAACGTGGCGGAGCAGAAGGCGGTCCGCACCGAGCAGTACCTGTACGTGACCTATGAGAAAAGGAAGAAGCCGGCGCTCTACAACATCAGGAAAGACCGCCGGACGCTGCACAACATCATCGGCACCGACGAGGGCAAAAAGGTTCTGCCTGGGCTGGAGCGGCTGATGAAAAACTACCGGGAGGGCATGAACAATGGAAGGTAACAGGAACGCCGTACCGGCAATGCACTTCACCAGGCGGTTCATCGTCCCCGCGGGGACGGCGCTTGCGACCTGGCTTGTGCTGCATTTCCTGAGCACACACCTCGCCTGGATCGGGAACGCGTGGCTTTACAGAATGGCCATGAATTCCGTGCACCTGGTGCTGTTCTTTTTCCTTATTTTCAACGGCGTGTTCGTATACCGTGCCATGTTTTTCCGGGGGGCGCCACTCGCGGAGCGCATTATAGGAGCCTACATCACCCCGCTGGCTTTTATCGTCAAAGAGATAATCCGCGTGACCGAGTTTTTTTCATTCGGCGAGTCCGTCTATTACGGCCTGCAGCCGTATCCCATGCTGTCCCTTCTGATCGGGCAGGCGGGAATGCTGGCCGTCACCGAGATGCTGTGCCGCCGCGCGCTCGGAAAAGGGGCCGCTTCACGCGGAAAAACCGTCACGGCGGCCCCCGTGATGGTTGCCGTGCTCTCCGCGGCAAGCGTGTATTTCATGTTGTTCTGGCAATGGGGGGAGGCCGCGTACTGGATCGAGCTGGCCGTGTACAGGATGATCTTCAAGTAGGCAGAGATGAAGTACAATCGTCGCCGAATCAGGGAGGCTTTGATGTCGAAGAAAACCGTCACGCCCGAATGGACGAGAACCCCGCCCGAACCCGGAACATTGAGGTCGATCGCGAAGCTGGGCAAGCCGGGCGATATGAAGCTCCCGTCGGACCGCTACATCGCGCTGGTAAAGAAGGAGCTCAACCTTGACGACGCGTTCTTCGCTGGCCCGCCTAGCGACGGCAACGCCCCGGTGCGCCTCGGGCGGAAAATCAGCCTGGGGAGGGACATCATAAAAAAACTCGAAATGATCGCGGGAGCGGAAAACGTCCGGTGCGATGATTACAGCAGAGTGAAATACAGCCACGGGAAGCTGCAGGAGGAGATATTCAACCTGAAGCGCGGCAGGCTGCACGAGGCGGCCGGCGTCGTAGTTCACCCGCGCAACAAGGTGGACGTGAAAAGGATCGTGTCCTTCTGCGCCGGGAAGAAGATTCCAATTTACGTGTACGGCGGCGGTTCCAGCTGCAACAAGGGATTCCTTCCAGAGAAGGGCGGCGTGACCCTGGTGCTCAACACCCACATGAACAGGGTCCTTGAGGTGAACGAGCGGAACCACACCTGCCGGGTGCAGGCCGGGTGCATGGGGCCCGACCTCGAGAACGCGCTGAACAGCGCTCCCGAGGCCTTCGGCACGTCGCATCGCTTCACCTGCGGGCACTTCCCGCAGTCGTTCGAGCTCTCCAGCGTTGGGGGATGGTCGCTCACGCTTGGGAGCGGCCAGGCGTCCACCTATTACGGTGACGCCGCCAACCTGGTGCTGAGCATGGAAATGATCACCCCCGCCGGCGTGATCAACACCAGCGACTATATCAGCACCGCCACCGGGCCGAAGGTCCTGGACATGCTGAAAGGCAGCGAGGGGACCTTCGGGGTGCTGGTGGAGCTCACGGTAAAGATTTTCCGGTACATGCCGGAGAACCGGCGGTATTTCGGCTACCTCTTCCCGGACTGGGAATCAGCCGTTGACGCCGCGCGGGAAATCAACCAGGGCCAGTTCGGCCTGCCGGCGGTGCTGCGCATATCCGACGCCAGGGAAACCGATCACGCGTTCCAGATGTACCCCGTGCCGTCATTGGTCGAGAAGCTCCTGGAGATGCGCGGCCTCCGGCACGGCAGGCGATGCCTCTGCCTGGGAACAATCGAGGGCGACAATGATTTCACCGCGCTCGTGAAAAAAAAGATCGGGAAGATCGCGCGCCGTTTCCGCGGCATGAGCACCACGGGCCAGGCCGCCCTCAAGTGGTACCGTGACCGCTACAGCTCCTTCCTTATAGCCGAGGCCATTACCGATTACGACATTATCATGGACACGGTGGAGACTCCCGTGCGGTGGGACAACCTGCACGAGATACACAAAAAGGTCTATGCCTACGCGGACACCGTTCCCGGGACGATGTGCATCAGCCACGCGTCGCACTTTTACGCGTCGGGCACCAACCTGTATTTCATTTTCGGGGTCAGGGGGGGCGTCAAAGACTATATCAAATACCGCAACGGACTGATTGACGCCATGGTAAACGCGGGCGGTTCTCCCAGCCACCACCACGGCGTGGGGAGATTGATGGCCCCCTGGATCGAGCGCTTTCTCGGAAAAGAGGAAATGGATGTCCTCAGGGTGCTCAAAAGGCATTTCGATCCTCACGCCATCATGAATCCCGGACACCCGTTCGGATCGAAAAAATAGCGCGCGTCGCTCCCCGCGAAAGTGCGGGTGGAGAACGCCAAGGAGGCACCCATGGCCGATAAAAACTACGTGATCGCGGTCGACTCGGGCACACAGAGCGTGCGCGCCATGATGTTCGACCGCAACGGGAAGGTGGTGGCGGCCGCCCAGGCGCCGCACGTGCCCTATTTCTCGGATCAACCCGGCTGGGCCGAGCAGGACCCGGCGGACTACTGGTCGAAGCTGTGTCTGGTGACGAAGGCCGTTATGAAAAAAGCCCGCGTCAATCCAAAGGAAATCGCCGCCGTGGGGATTACCACCCAGCGCACCACCTTCATCGCGGCGGACCGCGAGGGGAGGGCACTTCGCCCCGCCGTCATCTGGATGGACCAGCGCAAGGTCGAAAATCCCCCGGCCCTGTCGACGGCGGGGCGGGTCGCCTCGCACCTCCCTGTGCTTTCCGGACTCGTGAAGTATGTCCGCGCCAACTCCAAGTACCTCTGGATGAAATGCAGCGAGCCTGACATCTACAGGAAAACCCACAAATTCACCCTGGTGTCCGGCTGGTTCGTGAAGAAGCTTACGGGGGAATTCAAGGAATCGGTAGGCATGGTCAATCACCTCTGGCCCATCGATTTCAAGAGGTTCGCGTGGTACACCCAGGACGTCGTCTACGAGATCTTCGGCCTCGAGCCTTCTCACCTGGTGGACCTGTACGATCCCGACGCGGTGCTCGGCCGTGTCACCGCCGCGGCCTCGAGGGAGACCGGACTTCCCGAGGGGCTCCCGGTCGTGGTGGGAGGAGGGGACAAGCAGTCGGAGCTCCTTGGGGCGGGCGGCATCGATCCCTCGATCGGCGTCATCAGCTACGGAACGGGCACCTGCATGGACGTCATCACCCGGAAGTACGTTTCCGACGGCAAATTGAGATTCTACACCTGGCCGGGGGCCGTGACGGGGACGTGGAATATCGAGATGTTCATCATCCGCGGATTCTGGATGGTCACCTGGTTCAAGCAGGAGTTCGCACACCGCGAACTCCTGCAGGCGAAAAAGCGCCGGGTCGCGCCCGAAGCGATATTGGACGAATTGATCGATTCTATACCAGCGGGCTGCATGGGCCTCATGCTCCAGCCGCAATGGTCCCCCCTTCCGGACTATAAATACGGGAAGGGCTCCATCATCGGTTTCGGTGATGTCCATACGCGTGCCCACATCTATCGCGCTATCCTCGAGGGAATAGGCTTCGAGCTGCGCAGGCTGTACGAGATCGTCAATAAAGAAACCGGCATTACCCTCAAGGAGATCCGTGTCGGCGGCGGCGGTTCGCAGAGCGATAAGGCCGTGCAGATCGCCGCCGATATCTTCAACCTGCCCGTTTCGCGGCTGGCAACCGCGGAGATATGCTCGCTCGGCGCCGCCATCAACGGGGCGGTCGGGAGCGGCATGTTCTCTTCGTTCGAAGACGCGGTTTCCTCCATGGTGAAGAAAGGCCGGACCTTCGAGCCAGATGCGGGAAGTCACGGCATATACGACGATCTCTACCGGCAAGTGTATCTCGCCACGTACGAGAAGCTGGAGCCATTGTACAGGAAGATCGCGTCGATCACGGGATATCCCTCCGGGGAATAGGGACTGGAATGGCGGGAGTCATGATCGTATACAATCCATCCAGGACGCGCTGAGTCTTTTTATGATCCTGCGTCCGGTGCGGTCATGGAAGGAGCGGGCGGATTGATCGAGGGATGCCCGGAATTTCTGAACTGATATTCAAGGAATTACCAGCCGCGGCAGTCGGATTCACACCGCGACGAGCCTGGCATATAAAACAAGGAGGGCAAGGATGAATGGATTAAGAAGGTTCCTGCTTATCCAGATGGTGATCGGCATCGTCATCAATCTTACGCTGAATACCGGAATCGGCATTTTTATGGTCAGGGGCATCAACTCCCTTCCGCTGTGGGGGAACCCCGGTGTCGCCCTTGATACCCTGGCTGTCGCGTTTCTCCTGCCGTGGCTGACGGTGCTGGTAGTGGCGCCCTTTGCCCGTGTCGAAATGAAAAGGGGTACCGTAACAAGGTTCCAGGAAGAATTGCGCGTTATCCGTCGCTCATATTTACACCACATGCCGCGGGGAGTATTGGCCCAGTCGATGGTCATCGCGGGAGGCGCGGCCCTGGTCATCACACCGGTAATGATCGGCATACTGTACGCCCTGGGAATATCGGAAATGGAAGCCCAGACCTTTGTATTATACAAATCAGCCTTCGCGATCGTCCTGACCTTTCCTGTTAACCCCGTGGCCTGGCTGAGCGCAATGGTGAAATACATTAATGAGGAGAAATGACCGTATAGCACATTACGAAGCAAAGGGAACCCTCCGCCCACGAAATTAAAAAATAAAGCCCGGTTGGACCAGGCAGGCCCCCTCGGCCGGGATCCTCCACTCAATCGCCCAGCACGGCGATCCTCCTCGTTTCAAACATCCCGGTGACGCGTGTGTTGCGTTGATGAAGCGGGAATTCCATATAAGCGACGCAGACTTTTCGAAAAAGCTGCGCTAAGATAACACCCCAACGTTCAGACCCGAACAGCAAGATCGGACGCATTGCTCGCGTGGATGGGGGTCCTTCCCGGAAAATAATATTTGATTAATCGATGAAAGGCCGTGATAATTCAATGTAAAGATGGAAAAGAAAGGCCCTCTCGTCCCGGGCATTTTGAACGCGCACAGCCGCGAGCGCCCGGCGGCCGGTTAGGGGTTTCCGCCCCGACGCTGAGAGGATGTGCCGGCTACGTGTGCACACAGGAGGAACGCCATGCAGAAATACGCCGTCATAGGCCTGGGCAACTTCGGCGTGCATTTCGCGAAATCGCTCAAGGAGTACGGCAGCGAGGTCACCGGGATAGACATCAGCGAGGACAGGCTTGCGGAGGCCCGCGAATTCCTGCATCACCGGAAAGCCGGAGACGCGACGGACCCGTCCTTCCTCCGGTCCGTCAATCTGGACAACCTCGACGGCGTCCTGGTGAGCGTCGGCGGCGACATGGGGGTCAACATCCTGATCGCGATGGCGCTGAAGGAGCTGGGCGTGGAGCGCATCATCGTCTGCGCTCATTCCCGGAACCACTGCCGGATACTGGAGCGCCTGGGCGTTACCGACATCATCTTCCCGCAGCGCGACATTGCGGCCAGGGTCGGCAAGACCCTTTCCATGAGGAACGTGCTCGATTACATTCCGCTGACCGGCGAGTACGTCGTCATGAACATCAGGCCGCCGAAAAGCTTCATCGGCAGGAGCATCCGGGATCTCCAGATAGGCGCCCGCTTCCGGTGCCAGATACTCGGCATAAAGTACCTCCAGGGAAACGAGTACTGGAACCCCGACGCGCCGGAATGGGAGAACATGAAGATAGCGCCGACCGCCGATGACGTCATCCCGGAGCACTCGGTGCTCCTATTCCTGGGCAGGAAGTCCGACCTCCGGCGCATCCAGGAGCTGTAGCGATGAGTCCAAAAAGGAGGGACGCATGAAGGTAAAAACCATGCCGCTTGTTTTCCTGCTGGCCGTCGCCGCCGCGGGACCGGCGCCGGCCGCGCCCGGCGGGCCCGGGGGATACCGCCCGGTCGTCCGCTACGCCATCGACGCGAGGCTTTTTCCCGAGCAGGGGAAGCTCGCGGCGAGCGAGACCCTCGTATGGGAGAACACCTCCCGGAAGCCGGCGCAAAGCCTGCGCTTCCACCTCTATTACAACGCCTTCAGGAACGAGAAGTCGACCTTTCTCCAGGAACAGGGCTATTACAGGAAATCGAGGGACGAGCTGAAAAAGCTTCGGTTCGGCGGCGTCGACATCAAGGACATGAGAATCGCGGGCGGGAAGAGCCTGGCCCGCTCGATGAGGTATATCGCCCCCGATGACGGCAACAGGGACGACATGACGCTGCTGGAGGTCCCGCTGGAGCGTCCCGTGCCCCCGGGCGGGACGTTGACGCTCGTCATCGATTTCAGCCTCGCCATCCCGCAGATCCTGTCGCGGACCGGCATGGAGGGCGACTATTTCTTCATGTCCCAGTGGTTCCCGAAGATAGGGGTCCTCGAGAGGGACGGCAGGTGGAACTGCCACCAGTACCACTACAACGCGGAATACTATGCCGATTACGGCTCGTACCGGGTGACGATCACCCTTCCAGGGAAATTTGTCCTGGGGGCGACGGGCAACCTGGTAAAGAAGAAGGACAACGGCGACGGGACGGTGTCATACGCCTATACCGAGGACAGGATACACGACTTCACATGGACCGCGTGGCCGCGCTTCGTAAAGGTCACGGATTCCGTGCGACTTCCCGGGAACGCCGCGCCGACGCAGATCGAGCTCCTCCTCGACCCGCGCCACCTGGGCGCCCGGGAGAGGTACATGGACTCGCTCAAGTTCGCCATCCGGTTTTTCGCGGATAAGATCATGCCCTATCCTTACCGGAAAATAACCCTGGTGGACCCCCCGCTCGCCGGGATCGAATCCTGGGGGATGGAATATCCCACGCTCATCACCGCGGGACACATAGTCGCGCTGGGTCCCGTCTACAACCTCGCCGAGATGGTCACCATCCACGAGTTCGGCCACCAGTACTGGTACGGGATCGTCGGGAACGACGAGACGCGGGAGGCGTGGCTCGACGAGGGGATCAACACCTTCTTCGAGCTGGAGATCATGGACGCCTATTACGGGGGAAGGGCCTTGATGGTCGACTTAGGACCGCTCTCCTCCCTCGACTGGGAGACCCGGCGCGAGCCCCTCGCCGCCCTGGTGCAGGTGGACAGGACTGACTCGCCGTCGTGGGAATTCCTGGACCACGACAACTACCGGGGGAACGTGTACTCGAAGACCGCCCTCCTGTTCGCGAGCCTGAAGCACCTCACGGGCAGGGACAGGATGTACGGGTTTTTCCGCCATTACGCGCGCGCCTGGGCGTTCAGGCACCCGAAGGCCGGCGACTTCATCTCCGCCTTCAACTCCTACATGAAGGAGGACTTCGGCTGGGCCTTCGACCAGTTCATACGTGGCGACACGGCCCTCGACAACTCGGTCCACCTCGCAGAATCAGTGAAAGCGGACGACGGCGGGAAACTCTACAGGAACGAGGTCGTGTTCATGCGGAACGAGGGGTATTTCCCCGTGGAGACGCTTATACGGCTCGCGAACGGGAAAGAGAAGCGCGCCCTGTGGAAGGGGAGGGAGCGGTGGAAACGGGTCGTCTTCTTCGACCGCTCCCCCATCAGCTTCGCGGCCGTGGACCCGGAGTGCAAGGTCCCGCTGGACCGGAACCTTCTCAACAACCGGGTGACGCTCGAGGCGGGACCGTCATCGTTCAAGAGCTTCTGCCTGCAGCTCGGGTACTGGGTCCTGAATTTTTTCAGCTTCTTGATTTTTTAAGGGAAGGGAAACCATGAAAACAGTGGTTGGTTACTACAAGGGGCTGGGAAAGAGGGAATTCAAGCTCGCGCTGTATGCCTGGATCGTCAACGCCCTCGTGAGCGCCTCGATCCTGTACGGTTTACACGCCTACTTCACGGGGGCCTCGGGAGACCCGCTCTCCGATAAAGGGACCTACTATTTCTGGCTTTCCACGTTCATCAACGACCTCTCCCGCGTCAGCTCGGGGAGCGTGACGGCCCTCGCGCTCTCCGGCGCGGCTGTCCTGCTCCTGCTGCTGTTTCTCTCGATTTTCCTGTCGGGCGGCGCGTATTCGCTCCTCTTACGGGAAGAGAACGCTTCCCTCTTCCTTTTCCTCGCGTCCTCGGCAAGAAATTTCCCGAAAATGTTCAGGGTGCTCCTGGCAAATCTACTCAACTTTATCGCGGCCTCGGTCCTCCCGGCGATACTGTTCTATGCGCATTATAAGAAGCAGTCGGCGACGCTGGATGAAACGCTCCTGGCCGTCTTCATCTACGGGTGGGGGGCGCTCTCGGCGATCATTTTCATATATTCATCAGCCGTGTACGACCTCTCGAGGATCATCGCGCTCAAGGGGGACCGGGGCCCCTTCGCGGCGTTGAAGGGCGGCGTCAAGACCGTGTTCGCCCGAAAGGGGAGCGTCCTGGCCGTTTTCCTGGTTTATCTTTTCACGGTCGCCCTGTTGTTCCTCGCTTACGCGGGCGGGGCCGGCCTCATGAAGGAACCCTCCCTATGGGTCGCGCTCGCGCTGTTCCAGCAGGCCGTGCTTTTCCTCAGGTATTTCGGAAAGGTCATGCTGATGAGGGCGGAGATAGGCATCGCGTCGGAGGGCCCATGAAACTGAAGACGGGCTATTACGGCGGAGGTTTCCTCGCGGAGCGGCCCGACGCGCCGCACCATCCCTGGGTCCTCGGCGTGCAGGGCTCGCCGCGCGAGATGGGCGTCCAGGCGGGGTTCCTGCTGGCCCCGGCCCTCCGGAAGCTGGCCGGCGGTTTCCTGACGCCGGTGTACGCCCAGTTCGGCGGTTGGGCGCCCGACGGGAAAACCGTGCCGACGCCGCGGCAGATGGCGGCTGGCCGCGAGGTGCTCTGGCATACCTATAAAACGTATTTCGAACAGCCGATCCGGGACACCGCCCCGGACCTCTACGAGGAGATCGTCGGCCTCTCGGAGGGGCTGGCCGCCGCCGGGTCCCCGGTCGCGCTGGAAGACCTGCTGCTGGGCAACTGCGTGCCGGAAATCGCGGAGCCGTGCTTTTACACCGGCGTGGAGGGCCCCTACGGCGAGAGCCATTCGCTCTGCAGCGACATGGCCGCGTGGGGAGCGGCCACGGCCGGCGGGCGGCTGATACACGGGGCCAACTACGACTACTCGACCTTCAACGTGCTGCACCGGTGGACGGGGGTCGTGGTCGCCAGGCCGGACCGGGGCCACGCCTTCATCGCCCAGTGCATCCCCGGCCGCGTGGGGTACTACCGGGGCATGAACGAAACGGGAACGATCCCGCGACACCGGAGCGCGGGATTCAACCCCAGGAACGCGCCGCGTCCGAGTGCCGCAACCCAAACGGAGTGCGCCCGTCCTCGGGCGCAGCAACGTCTGGACGGTCCTGCGTGCGCGATTTCTGCCCCGCCTTCGAACCACCTTATGCTGCAGCGCCCGAGGACGGGCGCACTCCGGCGCGGTCAGAGAAATCTTCGCGGCGCGCGAGGACTCGGACGTATTGCAGGGGCAAAGGTAGAACTGTCTCTTTGAGTTCTTTGACTACAATCCGTCAGAAGCCTCGCGCGCCGCGAGGATTCTGCCCCATTGTAACGTTTCAACTTTTCAACGCTTTAGCGACTTTGGTGCGGCTGTGCCGCGCTGTGTTCCTTTGTGGTTAACACTCCTCGCGAAGATGAATGATTCTGGCCGAGTGCAGTGCCGCACACGACCCAACGACTCATGCTGAACCGATGCGAAAACCGGCCAGGCGGCGGCGGCGC
>CAVXKM010000002.1:0-1067460 GCA_963762305.1 uncultured Spirochaetota bacterium
TTCGATGCAGGTAATGCTTTATATTCAATATATACTCCATTATCCTCAATGATCAGCCGCATGTCATTGATCCCCCGTTATCATAATCATAGTCCGTCCGGTATGTTCTCTACCGCATTTCCATCCGCGTGGGTGTCAAAATCAACAATAAACCAGAATTCTTTTGAAGAGGGGGTGGTTCCATGGGCTTCAAGCGAAATTCTCTGGTAACGTACCTGGGAAGTATCACCATAATCATGCAATACCTGTGGTCCTAAATAAAAAACCACATCATTGGTTGTGGTTACCAGGTCGAAGGTGTCGAGTTTAAATGAAAAAGCAGATGCCCTGTCAAGCTTGTATTCGAAGGGCTCGTCTTTACAGGAAGGGAAACAGCACAAAGATCGAAAGGCCGATTACCAAAGCACCGATTTATTCATGAAGTTCTTGGATTTTAATAAGTTCATTGGAGGAAAAATTATTTTCGGATTACCAGTATTATGTGTAAAATTAATATAACCAGGGCGCTAAATAAATAGTACTTTGGTACTATCAATGCCGGAATTTCGGAAATCATGGCTGCTCTGAAGCCATTTTCACTAATTTTGAGATAGAATAAATTATTGATGAGGCTGGCCGGAATCTTACGCGTCACAACTTTTTTGACTTTTATATTGTTTGCTTTTCCTTTCATTGTAAAAGCACAGACGAAGTATACCCAGTTCTCGAACGAGGTTGATCTGGTGCGCACGATCAATGACAGGTGGTCTGCTGAACTTGATCTTGCAAATACATTCAGCAATACCCCGGATGAAGAAAGGGTGCTTAAAACCAAAGTCCAGGGTAATGTCATTGCCTGGGCACATTTTCAATATTCTCCGCGCTGGAAATTTCTCATCTTTTTTAGCCTATTTCCATAATAATGATGTCCCTGAAATTGGCCGGTACTGAGGCACCTGAATGGAGGCTAGCCCTCCAGGGAAGATACTATTTTCATAAAATAGGTTATACCCTGAATACAGATATGCGGGTTGAGCTCCGTTTTATCAGTGATGAAGAAGGTGTTTTTGAAGATGTGTACCGGTACCGTCAGAAGATAAAATACCTGCAGCCACTTAATAGCAAAATGCTCAGGAAAGGCGTATTTTATTTTTTGCTTCCGAAGAGATCATTTTCAGATCAAAGGCCAAAGAAACAGGAATGACCTATTTATGACCGTAACCTGATTTCTGTTGCCGCTGGTTATTTAATTACAGATGACTTGCAGATTGAACTGGCTTATGTAAATGAATTTGTGCCGCGTGATGATGGTAATCATCATTTATAATGTCGTTTCGGTGACCCATACGGTAAACAACTTTTTAAGAAAAGTGGGAAAATTGATTGGCAGGCGAACCTGCTGCCGGCCGTGGAGGAGTGATCACTTTTTCTTTTTTATTTTTCTTCTTCTTTCAGAAAACAGGTCAATTGCTCCTGGATGGCCGATTTATGCAATTTAAAAACATAAGTTCGCAGACCTTCTTCACCCCCCATATTTATTTTGACCGAGATGGCTTCAAAATTCAACAAATCCTCAACGTGTTTCGGGTCAATAAAGTAAAGCAACTGCATGACGGTATCATGTTCCATGTAACGGGTATCAAAGTGTTCTAGGCTATAGATACTATCATTGGATAATTTCAGTTCAAGATCGTCTTTCAGTTTATTTCCCCCGGGTTTTTCCGGGAACGGGGAGGGCTGCAGGGCTAAATAGAAATTTTCCTTATCGGTCACGACACCGCCTTTCAAATCCTTGGATTGGGTCCAGTAGAAATTGACCGGCTCAATGTAGTATAGCATGCTCCCGTCAGGATAGATGCGATGCTCGAATTTCACACTGGCTTGTGACTGAAATTGTGACGAGCAGGAAACCTAAGGATAAAGACATATTTTAAAAATATGGTTTTCATGATCATAAAATTAGCAATATTTATCAATACTTCCGTAATTTGGACATGAAAATACAATGTTTAAAATTATGATAAGAGTAAGTTCGATTATCATCGTGATTTTTCTTATCATTTCTCAGTTATCTGCGTCACAGGAAGAAGAACCAAAGAAAATTTTTGAAATTTACGGTCTGGTCATGACGGATGTCATTTATAACTTCAACCAGATCCATCCGGATTATTTCGATGTCATGAGACCCAGCCAGTTGCCTTCTTATAAAGGAGAATACGGCACCGACGGCAATACTTTTTTCAGTGTCAGGCAGAGCTCATTTGGCGTTAAGAGTTATACCCCGACACGGCTGGGTGAGCTGAAGACCATTTTTGAATTTGACCTTTACGGCCTGGGCAAGAATGCCGGGCAGACGGCATGTTCCATTTCCGCAAAGCCTGGGCCGAGCTGGGGCACTTTGGCGTCGGGTTGTTCTGGAGCGTATTTTGTGATTTCGACCTGTTCCCGAATTCGCTGGATTACTGGGGGCCCAATGGTATGGCGCTTTTCCCGAATATCCAGGTGCGATGGATGCCCATCATAGGACCGACACATCTTTATTTTGCCCTGGAGCGCCCGGGGGCCAGCGCCGACCAGGGCGTTTATGCCGATCGTATCGAACTGGAAGATGTAAAAGCCCATTTCCCGGTTCCTGATCTTACTGGTGAGTACAGGTATGCCGGCGAATTTCGGCTATGTCGAGCTGGCCGGCTTGCTTCGCTATATTTCATGGGAGGATATGAAGGATGACAGCCTGGATCTGAGCGGGAATGCAATCGGATGGGGATTGAACCTGAGCTCCAGGGTGAATTTCACGAAAGCCTTGTAGGCCATTTTTGCGTGGTTTTTGGCAAAGGAATGGAAAACTACATGAACGACGGACCCATCGATATCGGGATTGAAAACAATTTTTCGGACCTGGTAAAGCCTGTTATCGGGTTCCCATTGCCGGTGCTGGGTTATATGGCCTTCCTCGATATGCAGTGGAGCGAAAAATTCAGCAGTTCTGCCGGCTATTCATTTTCCGGGATCACCAATTCAGATGGACAGGATCCTTCTGCATATAAAAGCGGGCAGTATATGCTTGCCAACTTGCTTTATTACCCGGTTAAAAATGTTATGGCTGGCGATCGAATTGCAATACTGTACCCGTGAAAATTACAGTGACGGATGGAAGACGGAAATGCTGAAAGATCCAGTGTTTCTTTCCGGTATAAATTCCTGCAGGAGTTTTACAGTAAGAAAAAAACGACGGGTAAATCCGTCGGTTAAGTTTTTTGCTACCGACGGGCTAAAGCCGTCGGTTGCATCTTTGCTCCTTTGCGCCCTCGATTAATTCTTTAGCTGCGCTTTGCGTCGGTAAAACAGTATCTATCTCAAGATGGTGATCTTCTTATTAACAACCAGACTATCTTCCATCACGATCTGGATCGTATAAACGCCGTTTTCAAGGAGGAAATATCAATTGAATTACCGGTAAATCCGTCTGACGCCAGAACAATTTGCCCGGTTATGTTGAAGAAACTGATATCGGCTTTTTCGATACCTTTACATAGATCCTGTCATTCGCCGGGTTCGGGAATACGCTGATATTATTTTTCACACCCGGTTCATCCAGGCCTACAGCCACTGAGAAATGAATGTTATAAGTCATCCGCGAAACAGGTCTTCACCGAAAACATCAACTACCGTTGTGCCGGGAAGTTCCCATGCCGGGACAACGACCATTGTTGCATTCAAATCAGCAGCGGTCCCGGTAACAAGCGGAACTTCTGTAGTGCCAGCCGGGAGCTCAATTTCGTAGTTGTATACATCGGGGCTGAACCCGGGAACCGGCATGCCATCGTAAGTAAGTTCGGTGCAACTGGCTTCCGAAGCAAATACACCTTCTTCCATGGAATATTCCGACTGGAAGATCTCTTTGGATCCATAATCCTGGAAAAGAACCACAACAGACAGATCATCGAATTCTTCAATATTTGTCCCGGCAAGGTCAAAGGTTTCAGTCAAAGTGACTGGTTCCGGTCATTCACGTTAAGGGTGGTGCCATTGGCATCCGGCATCATTTTCATCATGACATGATGGAAATGCGGTTTCGCCGTTATTGCCGATACATTTCCGGTTGTAGTATTCTCGATAACGATGATATGTGCACGGAAATCGGTGAAATTGGCAAACGGCAGGATATTGGCATTGACAGTGATCTCTGTTCCGTTAAGGGTATGGGAGGAGGCGATTTTCGCGATGCCGGGCAGCAGGATAGCTTCATCAAAAGCAGCCTGCACGGCGCCAATGTTATAATCAACATAAGCGCCGTTGCATTGCGGCCAGGGCACATATGAAACTCCGTAATAATTGCGCCTGACGCCGCCTTCAGCCGTATAATATGGATCGCCGG
Source organism: uncultured Spirochaetota bacterium (assembly GCA_963762305.1). Classification (GTDB taxonomy): domain Bacteria; phylum Spirochaetota; class UBA4802; order UBA4802; family UBA5368; genus CAVXKM01. The sequence goes on from CAVXKM010000002.1 coordinate 4,358, forward strand.
GGCCGGGCCAGTTCATCTGGTATTTGACGAGGGTGATCTCATCCGCATGCGCTTCTGTCCATGGATTGAAGGAGGTATTGAATGAGGCGCAGGGGCAGCAGGTTGAACTGGTAAATTCTTCAAAAGCAGGTTTACGGTAAATCGAATGGCTGTAAACACTCATCATCTTTGGATTTCAGATTGTTTTCAGGATTGTCATCAGGCATGCCATTCACTGCCGAAATCCATACATCAAGATCATAACCGCCTATCGGGAAATGGAAAAGATCATCGCAGGAGAAAGTGAATGATTCCCCGAAATTCAAGGCTAAGCCTGTTGAAAGTTGTGGTATAAGTCATATCGTCGGATACTTTCCATGAAACATCGACGGAATTGATACTGTTTATTGCCCAGATTCCTGAATACGCCTTCCACCGGGACAGGCTCCACCTACATAGGTGGGGGTGGTGATATTTGCCATGGCCCCATCAAGATTAAAAGGTACAAACAACTGGATATCATCGATATACCAGTAATCCAGGTTATAGGAATTTCCGTTGAAATAGATGCAGAACTGGAAATCAGAAGCGCCTACATCTGCATTTTCAATATCAACGATCATTTCTTCCGGGCCAATATTTCCTGTGGGATTAACGGACCAGACAATATTCCAGGCCCCGCCTCCGGAACGGGTAGCAACACCGATTGAATATCCAGAACCGGAATAGTCATCCAGGAAATGTTTGAACATAAGCTTCACCGAGGTATACCGGTCATATCGATTTCCGGGGAGATCAGCCGGGAAGCTGCGTTAAAAGAAGGGTTGTAGAAAAATACGGCTTCAGGCGCAGTACCGCCGGCATTGGCACTTGCATCAGCCGACCAGTTAGCGGCATGGGCATCGATGGTCCAGCCATGCCGGAGGCATCGTCACCGGCGCTGAAATCTTCAGAAATGAATGTCTGTGCTGATACCCAGAAGGATACCGCCATTAACAGGTGAAAAAGTAAATCTTTTTCATAAGGTTATAAATTTGGTTTTGAATAAAATAATATTAATCTGGTTACATAAACAAATATACTTTTCTCTAAGTTAAAAAATCAGATACTGGACTAATTTAGATTAATTTCACGCAAAGTAATAATGAGTGATCTTTATATGGACGCATATTGAAGACAATATAATTTGTTTGCGTATCTTAAAAATGCTTTGCACCTTTGCGTGAAACATAATAAACTTTAAATTAACAATGAGTTTCATTTTTTTATTGCATTTTTAATTTTTAATTTTTCATTTTTAATTCCATTGAAACTTATGCCACAACAAAAATAAGTATTTTAAAGTTGAAGTCAGAAAGATGTATTCTGGAACTGGTTCCTGCTTTACCTGCCTGAAGGTTATGATAACGATGAGAGAAGCCATGGCCGCTGTTGCTCTTTCTTCATGGATCAGGTGAACGCGGGAATATCCTGGAGATGGTAAAAAAGAACGGCCCGCCGAAACTGGTAGAATACGGAAAATCTTTCCCCTTTATCGTTATTTCACCCCAATGTCCTGAAGAAGAGCGATGGTCGGTTGAAGTGCTGGACATGTTGCTGGATGAGATGGCAGTTCGGTACAGGGTTGACAGTACGCGATTATATGTCACGGGCTTGAGCATGGGCGGGAGGGCACATGGAACCTTGCCATGCATATCCTGACAGGTTCGCCGCCATAGTGCCCATTTGCGGAAGGGTCGACCCCGAGGATGCGTCAAAGATCAAGGATATCCCGATATGGGTTTTCCACGGGGCAAAGGATGATATTGTCCCACCGGAAATTCGGAAAACATGGTGAATGCCCTGAAAGCCCTGGGAAGCCCTGTCAAGTTCACGCTCTACCCTGATGCCGGGCATGATTCCTGGACAGAGACATATAAAAGCCGGAATTGTGGGAATGGCTGCAGAGCATGGATAGTCATGAGTTCAGTTCGGCATTCAAGGTCATTTATAGTCAGTTATAGTCATTCATAGTCGATTTATAATCAACTACTTATTCAAACAACCAATGACCACCAATGACAACCAATGACCACAATGACTATTTAACCACCTTGTAATGCACCAGCAACTGTCCGTCCAGTTTCTCAGCCTTGATCAGTTCGAGCTGGATAGCATTCTGGTGAGGTCAAGGTTCCGGAAAAGTTTTGGGTGCCGCTGGTCCACCAAGACAGGATTGATGATCAGGCTGATCTCATCCACCAGCCCGTCTTCCAGCAGAGCCTTGTTCAGGTTGCCGCCGCTGTCGGTCAGAACAACCTGGCAACTATATTTCTTGGCCAGGATTTCGAGTGATTTTTTCAGGTCGACATCTTCATGCCCTGAGATGATGACGTCGTAATTTCTTTCCATCAGGTATTTGACATAAGATTCCGGGCTTTTTTCAGATAACAGGACGATCACATCCTTGCAATACTCGAAACGGCGGAAAATATGAAGTCTTCCCTGCAACAAGCCATGGCTGTCAGGGATCACCCAGTACGGACGTTTATCTTCCTCGGTGATGCGGGGTTTGACAAAATCCGAAGGGCGCTCATCAGGAATGCCGTCGGAATACATTTCAATCCCCGATTTGGCGGTGGAAGACCCGACGAGCATGGCATCCGGATGAAAACTGCCGGCAATGGCATAATATTTTTCCAGGTCGATGCTGAATCCCGATATGGAGCCATCAAGGCTGATGGCGTTATGGGTGATGATTTTTGGCAACATTAATTTCAGTTCAAAGTTCAAAGTTCAAAGTTCAAAGATACTTCAAAAAGTTATTTATTGTCATTGATGGTCATTGATAGTCATTGATGGTCATTGATAGTCATTGATGGTCATTGATAGTCATTGATGGTCAATAGATTATATTTATTGGTAAAATTATTTTATTTGGACCGGGTATTTTTATTTTATTTCCGGATTAATGATTAAAGAACTACTTTTTAAATATGGATTATGGAACTTATAAATCTTGAAGTTTATACGATTTCTATGACTCTGTCTGATCAAATCTGGAACTTTGTTAAAAAATGGTCCATTTTCGAGAGAGATACTATTGGGAAACAAATTGTTAAGTCTTCTGATTCGGTGTCTGCAAATATAAGTGAGGGATTTGGCCGATACTATTTTAAAGATTCAAAGGTCTTTTTATATTATGCCAGGGGTCATTATTTGAGACCAAAACTGGCTCCAAAAGGCTTATGACAGAAAGCTTATCAGTGTTGAAGAATTTAATGAAATGAACGAGCGATATACTAAACTCGGAGTGAAACTTGACAATTACATCAAGGTAATTGGCGATACTGGCACCAATAATAAATCAAACAACCAGTGACAACCAATGACAACCAATGACAACCAATGACAACCAATGACAACCAATGACAACCAGTGACAACCAATGACAACCAATGACAACCAATGACCATCAATGACTATTTACCTGAAATCGCTTTATCCAGTGAATAGCTCCCGGAGCCCAGGATCATAATGGTGAGAAAAGCTGACAGGTAAAGCATGGCCATTCCCTTTCGACGAATGGATCTTTACCATGGATGACAAAAGCTGCAACCGACATGGCCACCACAAGTGGAAAAGCCGCCCACCGCGTGCCTAAACCGATCACCACAAGGATCGCGCAGACAAATTGGGCAAAGACCACTAGTCCCAGTGAAAGGCTGCTGCCAATATGGAACGGGTCAGAAAAGGAAGCGGCTTTGCTGCCGAATCGATCAGTTTTGGCCAGCCGTGCGTGAGCATCATAAGCCCGAAGGATGCCCGCAGGACCAAGACAACGCAAAGCTTGACAGCGGCTTGTGCTTGCCTGAATTAAAGAGGATGTTTTTCATGGGGTTAATCTTGTCAGTAATGCAAAGATAGGGATTACATTTCGCATTTCACAATACCAATATCAATATCAAGGATTGCGAAATGACACTGATATTGCGAAATGCGAAATTTTTTTCAACCGTACCGGGTATTTTTTTCTTTTTCCGGATAAACAATAAAAAGACATTATGAAAACAGAAGTTCGACAGGTCGATAAAATTTTCCGTAAGGTCTTATAGATTAACAGGAAAATTGCAAAAGACGGATTTTACCTCAATACTTTCAAACCAGTTGATAAGATCAGACGTCTGCGGCATTAAATTATGGTGAAGCACAGGGATCGGAAACGACCAGGGATTTCATTCATAAAATCGGGGTTGTGATTAAAGAATTACGCGAAAGTCGTGTGAATTTTAAAATCATAAAAGAAAGTGATATTTGCCAGGATAATGCTGATTTGGAGCGAATTCTGAAAAAGAAAATGATGAATTGATCGCAATCTTTTATGCGACATTAAAAACAGCTAAAATCAAGTTGGGAAGCAATAGCTGAGGATTTCATTTCACATTTCTCAATACCAATAACAATGACAATAATTGTGAAATGACATTGATATTGCGAAATGTGAAATGCCAGAGCCTCTCAGGGGACTCGAACCCCCGACCTGCTCATTACGAGTGAGCTGCTCTACCAACTGAGCTAAAGAGGCGAATTTTAGGGGGCAAAATTAACGAAAAAAGTGAAAAACGAATAGTGAATAGTGAAAAACGAATAGTGATAAATGCATTAAATTTCAGATCCGTTATTCACTATTCGTTATTCACTTTTCACTCTTAGTATGGCCCAGCGCAATAATCAGCCCACCGGTAAAGTCTCCCTGGACGATCGGGGCGGTGCTGGAAACATACATGCCACTTCCCCCGGTGCCAATGTAAAATCCGCCGCCATTATAAACAACGGGAAGTAACAGCCTGGCCTAATCCTTATGGCCCGATCTTTTCGTTGAAGAAATATTTCAAACCAAGCCCTGCAGCAACTGAAAATAACCATTCATCGGTCGCATCATCATCCTGGATATTAAACCAGGTAGTTCCAAGTGAAACTGTTCCGTAAGGACGGATAGCTTCATTGTCAAGTGGCAACTCATTGACAGAGCCGATCTGAAAATGATTGACAGCCATATCGACCGTCCCTTCAGGAATATCATAAGCCCATTCACTGTAAGGATTCCAGTCACCTTGTGTTGTCATGCCGGTATATGAAAATTCAACAAAGGTACCGCTGTGTACCTGTACGGCAAGCATCCCTCCGGAGCAGCCGGCATCTTCAACTTTGAATTTCCCTTCATAGAATTTCACACTTCCGCCAAGCATATAGCCACCAAAAGGGGTAAGTTCAACCTTGTGGTCTTGTGCGAAAGTCAACCCGCTGCCTGTAAATAAAAAGATGACCAGCGCAGAAACTGTAATGCTGATCTTTGAGATAAAGTTCCTTTTCATATGATTTTGATTTTTGTATTCATTTCGTTTTGATGGTTCAAAACTATAAAAAATTATGAATGAACGTGACTTTTATGCTTTATGAGGATGCTTATTATTGTTCCGGGAAGCGTACCTTAAGGGAAACTTTGCGTCTTCGTAACTCTGCGAAACTTATTAATGGCTATTACGCAGAGTTTGAAGTTGCCGCAAAGTTTCGCAAAGAGTTTATTTCAGCAAGTTTATTTTATTAAAGATGAAATATTATTTAAAGCACCTCTTAATTTTCATGATAATCATTGGATTGTCAAAGTTTTGCATAGCAGACCATATTACTGTTTCAGGCGAGGTTTCAGGAACATGGAGCGCTGATACCGTTACGGTTGCAGGAGACTGAAACATCCAGACGGGGAAACCCTGCTGATCAATCCCGGTACACGGGTTCAATTCCAGGGCAGTTACGTGTTCAATGTAGCAGGAACAATTATTGCTAACGGCAGTGTGAACGACAGCATTTTCTTCCTGGTCGCAGACACCACCGGTTTTCTTAATGATACCATTCCTGGCGGTGGATGGCGGGGCATCAGGTTCGATCATAACCGGTTTTCCAATGATCAATCGGTGTTTTACCGCTGCCGCTTTTCTTTCGGGAAGAATGTGAATGAAGATCCGCTTGCTGGCAATGGCGGCGCGATTTCTGTTAAGGCATATCACAAAGTGACCATCGGTGAGTGCCGTTTTACAAACAATTTTGCCACTTACAACGGAGGGGCGGTTTCCCTCGATTCAGCCGATATCAGCATCCACAATTGCGTATTTACTGCCAACCGGTGTGGTTTATCGGTTGCCCCATGGGGATACGGCGGCGCGATCTCTTCCGACCACTCCAACCCGATATCAGGTGGAATGTGTTCACTGGAAATTCTTCAACCGGCATCGGCGGGGCGCTTTCGGTGAGGTATGAAGACTGTAACATTTACAATAATATTTTCAGCGGGAATTTAAGCGCCCTGGGCGGGGCTCTGGGTGTTTTATATGTTGCGGAGGCCAATCACCGGATCAATACCAATTTTTTCACCGAGAATACAGCACTTTATTTCGGAGGAGGAGTGGCCAACATCGTTGCAAGCCCGATTTACGTTAACAATACGATTGCCAATAATTCAGCGGCCTACGGAGGTGGATTTTACTGCAAAGATTCAATCTCCCCGGATTTTCACAATACGATCATCTGGGGAAATACAGCCGCAGTGGGGCCACAGGGATACCTCTTCGAAGTTTTTTCACAGGCGGATTTCTATAATTGTGATGTTGAAGGCGGACCATCCCTGTTTGGAGGCAGCGGGGGAGGAGTGGCGTTTTCAGGGGCATTTGAGAGGTGCCTGGATGAATATCCCGATTTCCTGGGATTTGGCAGCCTGCCTTTTTCAATACATGTCGCATCGCCTTGTTTTAACGCCGGTTCTCCTGATACTACCGGGTTAATGCTGCCTTTTAACAGATCTTGAGTATAATCCAAGGGTAGTGCTCGAGAGCTATTGATATCGGTGCCGATGAAGTATATCCGTTCAGTCTGGAGGAAAAACGCAGGGTTGGATAATAATGTCAAAACCTGGCCGAACCCAACTGAAGGTAAGTTCAAAGTTCAAAGTTCAAAGTACAAAGAGGAAATTCAAAAAGTTGAGTTAGTGGATATTTTTGGAAAATGTGTGTTTGAACTGGAAACGAAGGATGTTGCAGAGCCTGTTGAGATTGATATAAGCCATTTACCACCAGGGATTTATTTCGCGATAATCTCGGTTGGAGATATCAGTATTACTGATAAGCTGGTTAAGGTTTCTCGCTGATTTATCGCAGATCAGGACGCAAATTAACGCCGATAATTATTTGCGGAATCTGCGAATTTTATCTGCGAAAATCTGCGAGAAATATTATCACTCAGTCAATCTTAATCACCCATGCCTCTGCACGGCGGGTTCTTTTGCAGCGATTCCGGGATATTCACCATAATCCCTTCTCCCACCTTTTCACATTCCAGTTTTTCCTTGCTCCCGAGCATCGTTGCAGTTGCATTTGCCGGGATTTCCAGGTGAGAGAACCATATTTTTGCACGGGGGCGATGTTTCGTTTTCATCCGCCAGGTAGATCATGTAAATGGCCCCGTCCTTTCCCTGCGTCAGGCAAACCTTTCCTTCCTTGTAAGGCTCCAAGGGCTGTGTGCCGTAGATCGCTTCGCTGTTCACCTCCATCCAGTCGCCAACGCCTCCAGCATGTCATAAGCTCCCTGCATCCCAGTTGCCGTCCGGGACCGGGTGCGATGTTCAGCAGCAGGTTGCCGCCTTTGGCCACGATATCGACCAGCAGGTGGATGACCTGTCCGGGGCGTTTTGTAGTTGGCATCGGGCACCCACGACCAGCCTCCCCCGGCGATGATGCACGATTCCCAGGGGTAGGGCAGGGTTTGTCCGGCACCTCGTTCTCCGGGGTAAGGTAATTCTGGTTTTTGCCCGGCACCGCGCGGTCCACCACGATCAGCCCGGGCTGTTTCTCCCTGGCTTTCTGCACCAGCTCATCCATCCGGATATCCTGGCTCTGGATGTGCTGGAACTTGTAACCCGGGTCATTGATATAGCGGGTGATCTGCGCATCCGTAAGGGTCTGCACCCAGCCGCCGTCGAGCCAGAGGATATCCATGTGGCCGTAACCGGTCATCAGCTCCATGATCTGGTTGTGGGTGAACTGGACGTAGTTTTCCCACCGTTCGGGATAGGTTTTGATGTCGTAATTCACGTTCCGGTCCGGCGTGGCGAAATTGGGCCACCAGTAGTATTCGCAGTGCCAGTCGGGTTTGGAGAAATAGGCGCCTGTCCACAGGCCTTCCTGCGCGGAAAGCATCGAAGATGTTCTGGCGATATTGGCTTTGGGATTGGTGCTGAACGGGCAGCCCGGATCGGTGACCTTGTAATCGGTCAGCTTTGTGTCGAACATGCAGAAGCCGTCGTGGTGCTTGGTGGTGAACACCACATACTTCATCCCGGCGTATTTGGCGGCTTCGGCCCATTTCTGCGGATCAAAGTTGACCGGGTTGAAGTATTTTTCAGGCCTTCATATTCTTTCTTGTACGCGGTATAGTCATCCGATTTCCGCCGGCACCAGCCTTCGTCTTCCGCGCAGATGGACCAGGATTCCACGATGCCCCACTGGCTGTAGGCGCCCCAGTGCATCAGCAGCCCGAACTTCAGGTCCTGCCATTGCTTCCAGCTTTGCCATCACCAGTGGGTCGGTTTCGGGGGTGTACTGCGCTTGAAGGGTGAAGAGTGAGCAGTGAAGGATGCCTGAGCTGAAGGACAAGGGTCACCGTGACATAACAATCAGGCACCTGCTCATGATGAGTTCAGGAATGAGCTATAGTGCCGGCGACCTCTGGTGGCAGGATGATCCAATCAACTACTATTACGCGGACCTGAGAAAGCTAATCCAACGGGCCCGGATCGAGGAACCGCCGGGCAGGCATCATCTTTACAACAATTACCATCCCCAGCTTTTAGGGATGATTTTGGAGCGGGTGACGGGCGGCACGGTGTCGCATTATATCCAGGAGAAGATATGGAAGCCCCTGGGCATGGAGTTCCCCGCAGTCTGGAGCCTTGATTCAGAGGAACATCGGTTCGAGCACATGGAGAGCCTGCTCAACGCCAGGCCGATCGATCTCGCCCGGTTCGGCCGGCTGTTTCTCCGGAAGGGCGATTGGAACGGGAGGCGCGTCATTTCGGAACAATACGTGTCCGCCGCGACGGCGCCCTTTCCGTCTCCATCGAAGGACTACTACAGCGTCTTCACCGAAGGGGCCGAGAGACGGTACTTCGAAGAGGGAGGCGGCTACTACAGGTATTTCTGGTGGGGTTACGCCAAGGGGAAGGGCGGCTACGATTATTTCGCTGTCGGCCACCTGGGACAGTATATCTACGTGAATCCCGGGCGGAACGTAATCATCGTGCGCACCGGGACTGACCGTGCCGACGTGGTATGGTGGCCGGAGATATTGAGAAAACTCTCGGAGAAGCTGTAAGTATCTTCCCGGCCTCAGGAGCGCCCGAGGCACAACAGTGCGGGTGAGGCGTAGGAGCAATCATGTCCTCGGTCGGGTCCACTGTCATGCAGGCATGCCGGTTAATATCCTGCGAGCGGCGTGTCCCAGCAACCCGGTTTTCACGACGGGCGGAACGCGAATGAGGAAAATTGCGGGCTTTTTAGGCCGCCTCCATACTTATACACCACGAGCATATTCACACACTTTGTGCCTTTTTTGTGACCGCAGTGAAGAATCGGCCGCGGTCTCACGTTCCCTGCCGGAACAAAAAATATTTTGAAGCGGCGTCACGATTTTGTATATTGATAGATCACGTCTCCAGGTACATACGGACCGGTAACGAGGGGATGTGGCAGGGCGGACATGGCGGGAAAGCGCATTCTGGTGACAGGGGCTACCGACGGCATAGGGAAGCAGACCGCCCTTGATCTGCTTCGCATGGGCGAGGACGTCGTCGTCCATGGACGGAGCGAGGAAAAGGCGAAGCGCGCCGCGGATGAGCTGGCGGCGGCCGCCGGGGCAGGCCCGGCCGACGCCCTGTGGGGAGACCTCTCCTCGCTTTCACAGGTAAGGGAGATGGCCGGTGCCCTCCATGACCGCTATGACCGCCTGGACGTCCTGGTCAACAACGCGGGCGTCTACCGGGAGAAGCGCGCCCTGAGCGCGGACGGCTTCGAGATGACCTTCGCCGTGAACCACCTGGCGCACTTCCTGTTTACCCTTCTCACCATGGACCTTTTGAGGGCCTCGGTCGCGGGCAGGGTCGTGAACGTCGCGTCCCAGGCGCACAGCTCCGAGATCGATCTCGAGGGCGTGGGGGAGGGAAGGGATTACAGCGCGTACAGGGCCTACGCCGATTCGAAGCTGTGCAACATCCTCTTCACCTTCGAGCTTGCCGAACGGCTCGCGAAAACCGGCATCACGGCCAACTGCCTCCATCCCGGTGTGATAAACACGAAGCTCCTCAGGGCGGCCTGGAGCGGCGGGAGCCCCGTGGCGGAAGGTTCCAGGGCATCGGTCTACCTGGCGACCTCGGACGCGGTCAAAGGGGTGAGCGGCCGGTACTTCGTGAACCGCCGCGAAGTTTCGCCAGCGCCGCTCGCCCGCGACGCGGCGGCGCGACGCGGGCTCTGGGAGATGAGCGAGGAGATGGCGGGAATTCGATGGCGTGACGTGATTATATAACTTCGAGGAGGAGACATGACAGCGAGGCTGATGAGGATATTGATGGCGGTGGGCTTTCTGCAGTTCGCCGACGAGGCGTCGGCGGCGGGCCCGCTTAAAACCGCGACGGCTACCTTCGCGGGCGGCTGTTTCTGGTGCATGGAGTCGCCATTCGAAAAGCTCGATGGAGTGGTCGATGTCGTCTCGGGATACGCAGGCGGGAAGAAGGCGAACCCGACGTACGAGGAGGTGTCCGCCGGGGGCACGGGCCACGTTGAAGCGGTGCAGGTCACATACGATCCCACAAGGATAAAGTACGACGAGCTGCTGCGGGTCTTCTGGAAGCAGATAGACCCCACCGACGAGGGGGGACAGTTCGTGGACCGCGGGAAGCAGTACCGATCGGTGATCTATTACCACGGCGAGGAGCAGAGGAGGCTGGCCGAGAAATCGAAGGCCGAGCTCGAGAAGTCGGGCCGGTTCACGAAACCCGTCGTCACCGAGATCCTGCCTTTCAAGAACTTCTACCCGGCGGAGGAATACCATCAGGATTATCACCGGAATAATCCCATGCGCTACCGGTACTACCGGAGCGGCTCGGGCCGGGACCAATTTCTCCTGAAGATATGGGACCGGGACAAAAAGTAGCGGGCCGCGGCTAGACGGTGACGAAGACCCTCTTCCGGTAGAGGATCCACAGCACGCCCGTCCACAGAACCAGGTAGGCCAGGGCAAAGGCCAGGGAAGCATCGTAGGGGCCCAGCCACGAGGCGAACAGGGCCCGGTGAATCAATTCCTTTATCGTGGTCCTGCCGCCGTCCCCGCCGGCGATCGTGATGCCTGCAGCGGCTTCAACCGCGAACGAGGAGAGCACATAGGCCGCGATAGAGTTGCGCCCGAGCGCGACAAGGGGGATGGCCCACCGTTCATACCCCTTGACGTCGACGAGCCACCAGCAGAGGAGCAGGACGAAGAGGGCCAGGCCCGTGGTGAGCACCACGTAGCTGCTGGTCCACAGGTTCTTGTTGATGGGGAGCCACGCGTCCAGGGCCAGGCCGAGAACGGTCAGCATCACCGCGGCGCCGAAGAGCCCGGTGAACCGGCCGGTTTTCCCCTGCCCGGAACGGAGGTAGTCGCCGGCCAGCGTCCCCGCAAGCGCTGAGCCGATGGCCGGAAGCGTGCTGAGGAGGCCCTCCGGGTCGAACCCCGGCGCCGGGGCGTGAACGTAGGTATGGCCCTTGAAAAGCCAGCTGTCGACCAGCCAGCACACGGTCCCGGACGGCTCGAGGGACGGCGACGGTGAGAAAATCCGTAAAATGAGCCAGTACCCCGCGAGCAGGGCCACGGTCACCGCCAGGCGGGACCTCGTGCCGGAATACAGGAATATCACGGCGGAAAAGAAAAAGCACAACGCCACGCGCTGCAGCACCCCCGGTATCCGCCAGCTGTGGAGGGCGAAATCAGGGAAGCCGTTCAGGAAGAGCCCCAGGGCCAGCAGAATCAACGTCCTCCTAGCGATAGCGACGATCATTTTCCCCCGGGGCTCGCCGCGCTCCATCCTGCCCGCGAAGGAAAAGGAAACGGCGGCGCCGAGGATGAACAGGAAGAAGGGGAAGACGAGGTCGGCGGCAGTCCACCCGTGCCACGCCGCGTGCCGCAATGGCGGATACACGTGCGCCCAGTCGCCCGGGGTGTTCACCAGTATCATGCCGGCGATGGTCAGCCCCCTGAAGACGTCCAGCGAGGTAAAGCGCCCTTCTTCTTTTTCGATGGGAGACATGCCGTATTGTCCTCCTGCTCAATGATCTGCCGATATCATCCTTCTGACCTTTCAATACTGGACACTAACGGTGGAAATTTCAAAAGGCATTTTTTTACCATTAAAGCCCTAAAAATACAGGTAGCCCAAATAATGGTACCGGCGAATAGATCAATATACCCATTTAGGTATTACTCGAAGGAAGCTTGAGCGTTACCGACAAGAAAAGTTATAGAAGGTACGCGAAAATCCCTATAACTGAATTTTAAGGGCCACTGTCAAGGGGCTTTTTTCACGGAAGATGCGTTTTTTCTTGAAATCGACTCCGAGAACATGCATTTTTTCGGGAGGAGGCGTCCTCCGGGATGAGGGTAACTTCCTGGATATTTAAAAAAGAGGTAACCCATTATGAAACGAAGAGAATTCCTTCAATCCACTGCAGCGCTTGCAATCACTGCCCTGAATCCACTTCCTGGAAATCTCTACGGACGTGAACAGTCTCAGCCGATAAAGCTCCCCGCGCAGGGACCCGAGGCGAAGGTTTGTCTCGCAGGGACCATGAAAGCCGCGGCGGCAAAAGATATCCAGTCGGCAGTCCGCAAGGCGGCACTGGCGGCAACCGATTTCTCGTGGCTTTCAAAGGGCGACACGGTCTTCATAAAAACAGTCAATAACTCCGGCAATCCCTACCCGGCAACGACAAGTCCCCTCGCCGTGTCAGCCATGATTGGACTCCTCCGGGAAAAGGGCGCGCGCCGCATCATCGCCGGTGACATGTCCGGCGTGCAGTTCGTCAGGTTTACGGCGAACTCCGTGAAGGGAAGTACACGTAAGCTCATGGAGCAGGCCGGTCTGGCGCGCGCGGTCCTCGGGGCGGGGGCCGAGCTTCACTGCTTCGAGGAGGCGGGATGGAAGGCCTTCTACGAAGACGAACCGGCGGCGCGAAAATACTGGAAAGGCCCTATCATGATGCCCGCCATACTGAAAGAGGTTGACCATATCATCCTCATGCCGCGCTGTTCGCGGCACGTGCTCGCGGGAAGCACGCTGGGCCTCAAGGCCGCCGTGGGTTACTGGCGGCACGACACCAGGCTCGAGTACCATCACGAGGCGTCAACACTGCACGAGAAGACCGCCGAGGCCAACACGGTAAAGACCCTTCGCGAAAAGCAGCGGCTCGTCATCACCGCGGCTGACAAGATCCTCGCCACCATAGGTCCCGACGATGGATTCGTGTACGAGCCGGAACAGGGGCTGGTCATCGCCTCCGAATCGGCGGTCGCGCACGAGATGATTTCGCTGGCATGGCTCCTGGAGAACAGGAAGCACATGCCCGACTCCGAGAAGGACGGTTTCAACGACACGTCCCCCTTCGTGGCGAAGATCGTCAACAGGGTGGTCAATTATTTTCTCGCGGGAACGGGCAAGGCAATCACGGCAGAATCGCTAAGGAAAAACGACGTGGCCCGCATATGGGATGACAGGGTCCTGGTCCACGCCTGCAAAATCACCGGCGGCGCGCCGAAAGCCATTCTCCAGCCGGCAAACAAGACTATTCCCGGTGATCTCAGGAAGCGGCTGGGAGAGATGACGGCTCTCGGATGATCATAATGCAGCGTAATGCCGGGCAGATCGTGCCGTAGAAAAAAGGCGAGGATCGTGATCCTCGCTTTTTGCATGAAGATCACCGGCGGTCGATCACCCTCGACGCAGTACTCCTCCAGGCTTCGGGCCCCGCACTCGTCCATCCTCAGCGTGATGTGCTTGCACACCTGCCGGCGCGCCTTCCGGAAGCCCCCCTCCCAGCGCATGTTAAGCCGGGGCATGGCCCATTGTAGAAAGAGAACGCCCTGCTCGTCTTTCATGGCTGTCACCGTAGGTACGGACCAGAGTGCCAGGCTGCCACCCTGGCCGTGTGCAGGCATCAGGTTGTGAATACTCTGCGTGAGGAGACCATGGGGCAATAAACTCCCGTTCAACGAGTAGGAATATAGCCGGCAGCGGCGGCATGGCGAATGAACAATGTAACTCCTTCGCAACCCGCCTGTCAACGTCGAATGGCGTATTGAGCTTTACACCGGCGGTCCTTGCGATGTACTCTTGGCGATGGAATGGTGTCCCTACGCCCACGGGTCGTTCGCCCCGGTATCGGACCGGGCTCCGTGCGCGCGCTGACAGGCACAAGAATTCAAAGGCGGCGTGGCATAAAAACATGGGCTCATACTGCGGGGCTGATGGGTGCGGGGCGGGATGGTTCGCCGTGGCCTTGAGCGAAGAGGGCTTCTGGGAGTCCGGTCTCTTCCCGTCGGTGCGGGACCTCTGGAAGCGATACTGCGCGTCCGACTCCATCCTCATCGACGTCACCGTCGGACTGGCGGAAGACGGCACGACGCGGTCCTGCGATAGCGGGGCGCGCCGTCTCCTGGGGCGGGGAAGGGCGTCAAGCGTCTTCACGCCTCCCTGCCGGCAGGCCCTCCGGGCCGGTAGTTACAGGGAGACCTGCGTCGTCAACAGGAACATCACCGGAAAGGCATTGAGCAAACAGGCCTGGAACATACTCCCGCGCATACGGGAGATGGACGAGTTCCTCACTTCACATAGGCGGGCATCCCGGGTTTTCCGGGAGGCCCACCCGGAGATCGCGTTCCTATCCCTCGCGGGCCATGCCATGCGCCACGGGAAGAAAACCCATGCCGGTTTCGGGGAGCGCAGGGCCGTGCTCCAGCGGGTGTTTCCCGAGACATACGCGGTGGTCGCGAAGTCGCTCGACCTTTACCGCCGGCGGGACGTCGGTAAAGACGACATTCTGGACGCCCTGGCGCTTGCCGTCATGGCGTTGCTCGCGGGCGGACGGTTGTCGCCGGTCCCTGATCCGCCGGAGGTGGACAGGCGGGGCCTCGAAATGGCTATATGGCGCCTGGTTCCACCGGAGAGGCAATGCTGAATACATGGACGGTATTTAATATTCTTTCGGTGCAGCCCGGCGGAGACGGGCTGGCGGTGGCGTCGGGAAATTTACCCTCCCGGCCTGGGAATGGTAATCTTACCAGCCTCCTCCAGCTTCGAGGCAATCCCGATAACGATACTCTGCGCCTGCTCCACCTCCGTGAGGGGAAGAGCACCTAAATGTTCCATATCCTTCTTTATAAGCCAGGCGGCCCGGTTGCTCATGACGGCGCAGATCTTTTCCTGTAAAGCCGTGCTTGCCCCCTTGAGCGCCTTCGTGAGATCCAGGGACTCCACCTCGCGTAAAATCAACTGGATCGACGTTTCGTCGCACCGGAGGAGGTCTTCGAAAACGATGAGCCTATTGTTATGACCGGAAGTCTCATGGTATTTTTTACCGCTGTCGTCGGCCATGTCGTGTTCCCTGGCATCATGATAAAAAAGGCTTTACTTCCAATGTAATCTCGCCATAAAAGATCGGTGATGTCAACTCCATCATTGAGTCCTCTCCCGGATTCTGCCGCTTGGTGGGAAAAATATTCTGAAAGAAGGCCACCATGAAGAAGCTTGCTGGAACAGTTTTTATTTTCCTGATATCACTCTTCCTTGCGAGCCTCCTGGGCCGGGGACAAAACGGCAGCGCCGAGTCTCGGGGACCGGAAAGAACGAAGCCGGACGGAAACGGTAAAACCGTCACAGGAACCCGGTCTACGGTGGAAGGGATCGTGCCCGTGTTGCAGAGCAGGCACAGCAGGCATATCAGCTGCATGGCGTTCAGCCCCGACAGCGGGCTCATCGCCACGGGGTCCATCGACAATACCGTCCGCCTCTGGAACACCAGCGGCAAATTGGTGCGGCGTATCGACGGCTTCGCCGGCAACGTGACGCAGATCATTTTCAGTCTAGACGGGCGGTCATTCCTGACCGTCGGCGGGTCGAGCGAACGCGACCGGACGACCGACAACGAGCTGAAGCTCTTTCGGCGCGACGGATCCTTCGTCGCAAAGCTTCCCGGCCACACGAAGGGCGTCAGCAGGGTGTTCTTCAGCGCGGGCGGCAACGTCATCCTCTCATACAGTAAAGGGGAGAATTCACTGCGCCTCTGGAACCGGGACGGCGTACTGCGCGGGACTTTTCCAGTAAAAGGCTCCACGATCAGTAGCGCAGCCTTGAGCCCCGCCGGTGACATTGTCGCCGCGGCGCCTGCGAAAGGCAATCACGTATACCTTTGGAAGAGCAGCGGCAGGCTGGTAGCGATGCTCAAGAATTCGGCCCCGGTCGTGAGGGTGGCCGCGAGCCCCGCCGGATACTTTTTCGCCACCGGCGCGGCGGACGGTACGATACGGCTCTGGGATTACCGGGGAAGGCTTGTTCGCGTATTCACAGGGTATGCGTATCATGATAATTACCAGGAATACGACCCGTTTTTCAGCCCCGATGGTTCCTGTATCGTCACCCGCGCCGCCGACGAAGCCGAACTGCGGATTTTCAGCGTGGACGGCAAGACCGTACGATCCCTTGTCCTTTCCGAAACCGCACGGGCCCTGCTTCCGAAGGAAGCTGGGGTTACTGAAAGTGTCTGGGATGAGGTGGAGAATGAGGAGCGCCTGCGGGCCGGGTTGAAACCGCGACTGAAAAAAGACCTCGTCAGCTACAGCCTGAGCCCGGATGGCGGATTCATCATCGCCACCGTCAGGGGAGGCAAGATAATCGTCTGGGACCGGGACGGGGGGGAGCGGGCGTTTCTCTCCGGGAAAATCGCCGGTTTTATGATAGCCCCCGGCAGCAGCAACCGGCGGATCGGCATCCTTGGTGCGCCGGCCGGCATCGAGGAGCGTGTCTTTGGCCTTTCTGTCTGGGACGTACAGGCGAAAAAAGAAACGGTCCTGCATGAACGTTCCCATTACCTGTTTTCCGGTGCATGCTTCAGCCCGGACGGCAGGCACCTTGCATCCTACGACGATACGAATATCACCCTCTGGGACAGCGGCGGACATCTGCTGCATGTGCTGGGCGAAGAGGTCATCGGCAAGGTTGAACTGCACGTCGACAGCGAATGGAAGCGGTTCCTGAGTTACGAGGCGGTGGAGATATACAACTACTTTTTCAAAGTCCGCCGATGGTCGCTCGCCGGGAGGCTGCTCGATACCCTTGACCTCGGTTGCTACCATCGCTGCGAGCCCATCTCTGGCTTGGAGCGGCTGCTCTCCTCCGATAAGAGGTACGCCGCTCTTTATGATATCGATGCAAAAACCAAACTGGTGCTTGAAGAGCGGGCCGGAAAAGACGGTGATTTCATCAACAATGTAAGTCCAGACGGCGCGCATATCCTGACCGTAAACGATGAAAAAGACGCACTGCGGCTCTGGACCCTGGAAGGCAAGCCGGTATGTGAACTGGAGGGGAACGCCGGTCCCGGCGTGTATACCGGATTCAGCCCCCGGGGCGACCATATCGTCCGGGTCAACAGCGATAAGACCGCCCGCCTCTGGAGAAAGGACGGGAAACTCGTCTTGAGGATCGCGGAAGAAGTCGGCACCTTTCCCATCCCCGCCTCCTTCTCGCCCGACGGAAAATTTCTGGCCGTCGGAATGGAAAGCGGCGACATACGGCTCTACGGCCTTGACGGGAGGCTGGATGGTTCTTTCAAGAGCCATCGAAGCGCGATGGTTGCGTTCAGCCCCGACGGCGGTTTAATCGTGTCGGCTGGCGAAGAGAAAAACGGCGAGGGGACGGTCCGGGTCTATAGGACCACGGGCGAACCGATGGATGTCCTGATGCGCGGGATTAGCAAACATGGCCTGGAATGGTCGTGGCGGTACGGATACGGGGGTTTCTACTCTCACCCCGTTCCCGGTTCGAACAGCTTCGTAATTTGCAATAACAGGAAAATCAGGCTGTTAGACCGCCGGGGCACCGTCGAGAAAACCGCTGAACTTTCAAAACTACTGCCCCGAGGCTACGGCATTCAGGATGTCGTCTTTGCTCCGAAGGGGATCTGTATCGCCGCCACCTCGGCCTTTGAGCATTCGATAAAGTATTTCGAATACGACTGGACCCTGGCAATGAAAAAGAGCCTTACCTTTAGGGGTCACACCAGCTATATCACCGACGCGGGAACGGCCATGAACATCGACCGGCAACTCCTGGTGTCCTGCTCCAGGGACGGCACCATAAAGTACTGGTCCCTCGATTCCGGCCAATGCCTGGCGACCCTCGTCGGTTTCAGAGAAAACGCGGGTATCATCTACACGCCCGATAATTATTACATGCTCTCCGGGGACGCGGTGAACGCGGTCGCCTTTACGAAAGGAACCAGGACCTATGCGTTCGAGCAGTTCGATCTACGCTTCAACCGGCCGGATATCGTCCTGGAGAGGATCTATCCCCCCAACAACCGTCCGCGAAGCATCCAGAACGATATAGACCGCTACCGCCGGTACTGGCGATCACGCATCCGGCAGAACGGTTTTACCGAGGAACAGCTCGACGGCAAGGTCGAGCTGCACGCGCCGGAGGTCGTCGACATAAAACTGAACGGTGTGGATCCTGAAACCGCTGGAAAAACCTTCAGCGAGGACAATGTCAGCCTATCCTTCACCCTTCGTGATGAAGCCGGTTCAAACCGGGACATTATCGGCTACCGGATATTCGTCAACGGCGTTCCCGTGCACGGCCAGTACATGAAAAGGTTCCAGACGCCGCGCCCCGTGCAGTGGTGCACGGAGAAAATAACGCTCTCCTCCATCCCCGATGCGGGCGGCAGCCCCGGCGTCAACAGGATCGAGATCTCCGGCTTCAGCGATGACGGTGTGGAATCGAACCGTGAACCGCTTTACCTGCACTACACCGGGCCGGATCACGGCGCCCGTCCCGATCTCCATATCGTTTCGCTCGGGATCAACGATTATCGCTCCTCCCGGGGCTTCGAATCATTGAACTACGCGGTAAAGGACGCCCGCGATATCGTCGAGGCTTTCAGCGCCGAGGCGGGGAATTCCTACCGCGCCGTCAACGGCCTCGTATATACGGACGGGGACGTCACTCGAGATGCGATGCTGGAAATAAAGAAACGGCTCGGCCGCACGATGGTGAACGACACCGTGATATTTTTTATCTCCGGTCATGGCGTGAGGGCGATGACCCCCTTGAAAGACGCAGAGAAGGCGGCCCGGTTTTTCGGCATCACCGGCGATATCGGCGAGGCCGGTAATGCCGGTGAACCGGTGACTGTATATTATTACATGCCCGGGGACGCCGATGCCGACCGGCCGTGGCTCAAGGGCATACCCATGGACGCGATTCGGCATGCGCTGGACGGCATCCCCGCCCGGCAGAAACTGCTCCTCGTCGACACCTGCCAGTCCGGGGAAAATCCCTTACTGAGCGGCTACCCGCCCTCGGAAGAGCGCATGCAGGAGGTTCGCAAGAAACGAGGACTCTACACAGACCAAGATGCAGCCCGGCGCGGCATCCGCATGGTGTCAGCCGGCAAGCCAGATGAACGCGGCGTCATCGTTACCTCGGCCAGGGCCCTGGAAATGAAGGAGATGAGCGACATGTTTCCCGAGCTGCGACGCGGCACCGGCACCATCGAGATAAGCGCGACCACCGGCATCCAGGCCGCCCTCGAGTCCAAGGACTGGACGAATGGCGCCTTCACATATTGCGTCAAGGAGGCCGTTCTCAGCGGAAAGGCCAGGACCTCCCAGGGGGAGGTGACCGCGAAGTCAATCCGGAAATACGTGCTGGACGAGGTTGAGCGTCTCACCGGAGGCAGCCAGACCCCGATGGTATGCCGGGACATTCCTGGACGCGATTTCACTCTTTTCGGGAAATAGGTGCCGTTGAGGTAGCCATTGACAAACGCGTATACCCGGAGCCGTGTTCGTTATATTATATCGGCCATCAATAAAAAGGAGGTTAAGCATGGGAGGATTTTTCGACTCCGTTAAAAAGGAAGGAAAGCTGAACATCAGGCGGCGCGCGGTCGACCTGCCCATCCTGTATTTCCGCGACGACTTCTTCGCCCTGTTTTTTTCCGCCGACGAGGAGAGGGTGCGCGCGATACTGCCGAGCGGTTCCCTGGAGCCGGTGCGGATGAAAAAAGGCCGGGCTTTCGTCGGCGTGGGGGCGTTCAACTACATCGACACGACCATAGGCCCGTACGGGGAAGTGGGTGTCATCGTTCCGGTCGTACACGGGCGCAAACCCGCGCCCATCGTGCCGCTGCTCCGGGAGAGCGCCTATCCCGGCTTCGGCACCCTGGTGATGCACCTTCCGGTCACCTCGCTCCTGGCCCGCGACGGGGGCAGGGTCGGCTGGGGATACACCAAGTTCACCTCGGACATGGCCTTCCGGGTGACGCCGGAGTTCCTGGAGATCGACCTGTCGGAAAAGGGCAGGAACATACTCCGCATGCGCGTGGTGAAAAAAGGACGGGTGTATAGAAGCGACAAGGCCCTGGTGACCTATTCCGTGAAGGACGGGAACCTCGTCAAAACGACCATTCCGCAGACGGGGATGTTCGCCGACGCCCTCCTCCCAGGCGGTTCCTCCATGACCCTGGGAGATCACCCGGTGGCGGGGACGGTGCGCGAGCTCGGGCTCTCGAACAAGCCATTGTTCTCGCGGTATTCGCTCCTTCGCTCGGCGATTCTTCCCCGGGGCGAGATCGTCGAGAAGGGCGTCCGGCCGCTGGAGGGATACCGGGGCGCGGAGAAAGAGGGAAGCCTCACGGTCAGCTACGTGGATGTGGCCGCGGCCGCGAAGATGCGGAAACGCTAGGAGAAGAGCACCGAAGCGATCTCGTGCGCCCGGACGCTGAAACGCACGCCGCCGTCCCGCCCGATCTTCAGCCTTTTCACGGGCGTCTCATCGAGGCGGACTTTCATTGCCCGCCGGAACGTGGTGAGCGGCTTGATCGTCACCTCGATATCGCCATCGCCCATGTTGTATCCTCTTGCCACAATGCCGTTGCCGTCTTCCGGAACCTTCACGGCGCTTATCACGAACTCCCGCGGGTGGACCTCCATGAAGGAGCAGGCGGCGGGGACCGGCCCGCCGTGCAGGCCCGTGGCGGCTGCCCGCATCGGGGCGGCGTAGGCGCGGGCCTCTTCGCCGGCAGCCATCCAGTCGCCGTTATGCGTGATAATCGAGTACTCGAAGCGGTGCCTGCCGGGCATCTGTGCCCCGGGGGTTGCGTGTTGCGGGCCCGCATGACCCTTTCGTGTTGAAAGGTCGTCCCGGGAGAGCCAGCCCACGCATCGCAGAAGGGTGAGCACGATCCCGGTCGATCCGCCCGGCAGGTCGATAGCGGTAACCTCGGGAAGGCCTTTAACGGCGACCATGAGCCCTGACCGCCCGTCGGACACGGCGGTAAAGAGCCGTTGCGGGACCTCGGGTCGCGGCGGCTCGAACCAGGTATCGTCGTGCGGAGGGACGCCTATGGGCCTCCGGACCACCTCGAAGTGGCCGTCGTGGAGGGCGTAATCGGTCTTGACGGGCGCCTCGAAGTGCACCCGCAGGCGGTGGTCCTCCGCCGTGTTGTCGACCGTCGTGGCGATGTCGATCCTCGGTACGCCGGCGGCCAGCGTCACGCGGCTGCTGATCGCGATTTCCGCCGTCTCTTCGCTGCGTCCGCGACGGTCTTCACGAAGCCGTGCGGGGACGGGCAGCGACAGGGAAACGTCAAGAAATGAGACGGCCCCGTGGACCGTTGTGCGGACCGAGACATTCCGCGCCGCGTTCAGCGAGTCGACGATCGTGTCCTGTTCGGGCGGGCAGTAATTGTATTCGTCGCCCCGGTCGCCGCCGTCGGCGAAGCGGTTCAGCGGTCCATAAGTCGCGCCGCTGCGCCTGTCCGTCACCCGGAGTGTCCCGTTTTCAGGCGAGGCTGTCACGGTGAAGAATTCGTTCTCGATCGAGGAACCGGGACGCTCCGCGTACGCGGGGGGCTCCCCGCACGAGGGGCGCGTCCAGAAGGCTTTACAGCCCAACCCGGGGACGCCGCCGGGGACGAAGGTCACCAGGGAGGGCTCGATGTAGCGCGCGTGCAAACGGAAAACCGAAAGCGACTCGTCGGCAAGGACCGCCTCGAACTGTTTCTTTAAGGAAGCGAAGGCCTCCAAGTCCACCGCCCAGGAGGAGTCGAGCCGGGCGTCCACGGCCAGCTCGTGTCCATGGCGCTCGAAACGGACGTCCCGGATCGTCATCCCCTCGATGCGGCCGTTGTGCGCCATTTTCAAAACGTCGAGGAAACCCTTGCGGTCCAGGGAGATGTCCGCCACGTCGTGGCCTCCGGCGGGGGCGGCGATGTGCGGGAAGACGACTCCCCGTTCATCGACGATCTCGATCTCCCCGTCCGCAGGGAGAAACACCGGCGCCGTCACCAGGTCGCGGCGCGTATCGGAAACAGGATTGAACACGATGATGGCTTCCGACGGCATGCCGGGCGCCGCGATTGAACTATCCCCGGACAGCCGCGCGAGCTCGTGCGCGCCCTCGAGGGTGTTTACGCGGGCCGCGAGGGTCTCGAGCCCGCGGTTGACGAGCTCGCCGGCGATCTGCTCAACCTGGTCAAAACGGATTTCCATTTCCCGGTGCACCTGGTCGATGCTCGCGCCGCATATTGAGTCGTGGGGATGGCAGTCCATGAGCAGCCGCCACGCCTGGCGAATTATTCCGGAACGGTCTTCACGCGCCCCGGGCCTCTCCATCGCGCCCGCAATCACATCCCAGGCGGACAGGGGCTCGGCCCATTTCTCCAGGAGGGTTTCGCAGTGGAAATTGCGCTGCTTTATCCACATGCGGGACGAGTGGGCCCCGGGGAGCAGGTTGCTGCGCCTCGAGGACCTCAGCTCGCCTCGCACGCTGGGCGGGGTGATGTTTTTCCCTTTCAGGGAAGCCCTTGCCGCCGCCAGGAAGGCCGGCAGCGTGGAGTGGACAAGGGTGTCCCCGCCGAGCCTGCCGCGCGCGTACCGGACAGCGGCAGAGGTCCCGGGGACAGCCTCCATGTGGTCGAAACCCTGCATGAGCAGCAGGTGCCCGGAAGCGGCATGGTCCTTGAGCGCGTCCCGCGCCTCACCGGCGCCCCGCGCGAAGGCCTCGGGCTCGTCGGCGGGAAGCCATGCGGCGTTCATGTAGCCCTCCCGGAGGTTGGCCGTGAAGACGCGCGAGCCGTCGGGGGCCTCCCATTGGAATTCGCAGGGCTCGTCGCCGACCCCCCGCCAGAGGCAGGCCGTGTCGATGCCGAACCCATGGAGGATCTGCGGCATCTGGCCGATGTGGCCGAACTGGTCGGGGATGTAGCCCACCGGCATCTTCCCGCCGAAACGGCGCGCCGTGCGCTCCCCGAGGAGAAGGTTGCGTATGATGGACTCCGGGCTCACCAGGAACTCGTCCATCAGCACGTGCCAGGGCCCTATGAGAAGGCGGCCGCTGCGGACCAGCCGCCGTATCTCCGCCTCGCGCCCGGGGCGCATCGCGCAATAGTCGTCAAGCAGGGCGGTCTGGCCGTCCAGCATGAAATAGCGGTAATTCCTGTCCGCCCTGAGCAGGTCGAGCAGCCGGTCGACGAGTGACACGAACTGCAGGCGGAAGACCTGGAAGGGCTTGTACCACTCCCTGTCCCAATGGGTATGCGATACGAGGTGCAATATGGCCATGGCGGTCTCCAGGCAACGGGGAATTTACAGGTGCACACGCTCCCGCGTGAGCTCCCGGGCCTCTTCCATGGCGGCTTCCCGTATGTCGATGGGGAAGCGCCCGTGCAGGGGGCTGAGCGAGGCCCCGAGCTCCGAGGCGGCCCAGAACAGCCACGCGAAGGGGCGCATGAAGTTGCTCAGGCCCACCGAGCCGCGGAACTCACGGAGCGTCTCCGGGTCCCATCCCCCGAAAAGGGCGTAAAAGAAGGCGAAGAGGGGATAGCTGGGCAGGATGCCGATGAAAAAAATGAGCACGCTGGTCATCTGGTCGCCGCGCCAGAGCATTCCGCCGAGCCACCGCAGCACCAGGAAGTGGGCCGCGCCGGCGAGCAGCGGCGCCGCCAGGGACTGCCACGCGTAATAGCGCTGCGGGAAACAGACCCGGTGGTTGATCGCGTAGGCCGCGACGTTCTTTATCGTCAGCCCGATGAAGTAGGCCACGATGAGCGCATAGATCTGGAGGCGGTCCAGGAGGGCCCAGGCGAGCGCGACCCGGATGACCTGCTCGCCCAGGACCAGCAGGGTCTTGAGGTACGGCCGGTTCGCCGCGAGCTGGACCGTGTCGCCCACCCAGGAGGGGAACTGCATGGCCCCCCAAATGATGAGCGGGACGGCGTAGGTTGCCGCGCGCACGAACTCCGGGCCCGACGCCCCCAGTATGAACCGGTCAGCCACCGCGAGTAGCACGGCCGCGAGAAAGGCGCTGATGAGCCCGCCCCATTTATAGGCCTGGGCCGAGTAGTACTGGCTCAGCTTCCTGCGGCCATGGGATATCGATTCCGATATGGAGGGAAGCAGGTTGGTGTAGAGCGTCCAGAGCACCAGGTACGAATAGATGAAGTTCTGGGCGATGCCCCAGTTGCCCCATATCTCCGCGTAGTTCACGAGCCGCGCCTGGGTGATCCACACCTCGGCCGCCTGTCCGCCGGCCCAGGCCAGGGAGCCGAGCATCTCGAACATGCCGAACCGGAATCCGGTGCGTATGACCTCCCGGTCGAAGTGGGCCAGGAAGAGCACCTTCGCGCCGTAGCCCAGCCTCCGGTACAGCCACAGGCCCGCGAGGAACGTGAGCGCCTCGGCGGCGTACGCGGCGATCCCAAGGCCGAGCACCCCGCCCATGGGCGCGCCGAAACCGGGATGGCCTTTCCCCCATACATACATGAGGCCGACGATGACGGGCTGGACCACGATCGGCAGTATCACCGCCAGGGCGATGTCGAGGATCTGCGCGTAGTCGAAGCGCTGCAGGCCCGTGAGCGCGTGGCGCATGACCTGGTAAAAGCCCGGGATCTGGATGACGGCGTGGATGACGATGCTCCAGGCGTAGACGGCGTAGGCGGACCGCGGTACCAGGGTGCCGGCCAGGGAGATGATGAGCGCGGCCTGGATGGCGCCCGAGAGGATCTGCCACCAGATGAAGAGCTGCCCGTACTGTATGCCCCTTCGCGGATCATTGACCCGGTACTGCGACAGGAACTTTATGAAGGCCGTGCTGGTCCCCATGTCGAACAGGAGCCAGGCCACGTTGAAGAACTGGGTCACCCGTCCCCAGATGCCCAGGGCCTGCGCCGAGGGCAATATGTACACCGGCAGGATGAGGTTCTGGTACACGATGAGCGGGATGAAGACGACGATCCCCAGCATCAGGGCGAGCATGAACCCGCCCAGGGGGCGGTGGAAGCCGACCTCCTCCCAGCCGGTCCCCATCTCCCGCGCCGCGTATTTCTCCGTGTCGGCGACGATGACGTCGAGCGATTCGGGGTGGCGCCGGCTGTAGCGGCGGACGAAGGCGAAGAGGATGAACGAGGCCGCGGTCATGAGGCCCATGAGAGAGAGCAGGACGACCCTGTCACCCGCGTGGGGCACCGGGGACCCCGGGTATTCATGGAAGGCGAGCGGCGATCGGCCGGCCGCGCGCGCGCAGAGATGGTACACGAGGTAGTTGAAATAGGCCCACTGCTGGAATTGCTGGTTCAGGGAGTCCGTGAGTCGGGGAGTGAGGATGAAGCGGTTCCCCCGCCCGCCCAGCACCATGTTCCCGGCGGGATACTCCGTCACGACCGGTGTTACGGGAAGTCCCCCGGCAATGGCTCGCTCCCTAACCTGTGGGGCGCTGTTCCAGGCGATCTGCAGGATGAGGTCGTCGGCGGCGGCCTTCGAGGCGTCGATGCTCGCGGGACCGTCCGTGAAGGTCACCGACGGACGCCCGCTGAAGAGGACCCGGAGGTCCCGGGCCGTGACGGCAGGCCCCATGACGAGGACAAGTCCCTTCCCGCGGGCCATGGAAGCGGCGACCTTTTCCGGGCCGGGGACTTCGCCGTTGAGCACCAGGACGTCGGCCTCGGACATATCGGCGGTCACGGTGAAATCGGCGCAGAGGCGCAGTGCCTGCAGGACCATCGCGTCGGGCCCCGCGTAGAAAACCGTTACATTGTCGGCGGCGAACGCGGGAGAGTATAAAAGGCGGAAGAGCATTGCCGCCGCGAAGAGCGTGCCGGCGGCGCGAGAGAACCGGTGCCTGGTTTCAGGACGTGCCATTGTGTCCTCCACGGGGATGGCTTTTCACATGACCGGGCGTATGCCCGTAAAGCATGGCACGGGGAATGGACAGAGTCAAGGCGAATTCGGGGAAGGGGGACCTCTCCATAATTCCGCTTGAAAAAGGCGCACGAGGGTGTACACTGGGCGCAGGTACAGCGTCATGGACCTTTTCACCGTCACCTTCGAATCCGTCGCGGTGCTGTTGGGCATCGGCGTGATCGGCTTCACGGTCCTTGCGCGAAAGATGGTGCCCGAGAGCATCATCTCCGTCGTCACCCCCCTGGCGATCGAGGTGGCAGTGCCGTGCCTGGTGGTCGGCAACATGCTGGCCCATTTCGACCCGTCGAAGTTCCCCAACTGGTGGGCCATGCCCCTCTGGTGGGCGGGATTCATGGCCTTCATGCTGCCGCTCACCCTCCTGGCGATGAGGGTGTCCCGGCGGGAGACCAGGAAAGAGTTCGGCGTAAGCCTGTTTTACCCCAACGCGATATTCGTCCCGCTGGCCCTTATATCGGGGATGTTCGGACGCGACACGCCGCACCTCGCGGAGCTCTTTCTCTTCACGCTCTTCTACCCGGCCTTTTTCTTCAACACGTACTGGTTTTTCTACCGTGGATTCCGGAGCATGCCGCGGCCGGGCGAGATCGCGGGCAAGCTCTTTAACCCCATCCTGATGGCCACACTGGCCGCGCTGGCGATACAGCTCACGGGCCTTGACCGGTTCGTGCCGGGATTCGTCATATCCGCCCTGAAGTCCGTCGGGGAGATGTCCGTCCCCCTCGTCATGATCGTGATCGGCGGGAGCATCTACGTGGACTTCAGGGGGAAGGGCGCTCTTTATCTCGCGGAATGCCTGAAGTTCGTCTTCTTCAAGAACCTGGCGTTCCCGATGATCGTGCTCGCGGTGCTGGTCGTCCTCCGCCCCCCCTATGAAGTCGCCCTCCTGCTCGTGATCCAGAGCGCGGTGCCGCCCGTGACGGCGGTCCCCATCGTGGCCGAGCGGGAGGGAGGCAACCGCGCCATCGCCAACCAGTTCATCGTCTCGAGCTTCATAGCCTCCGTGGCCACGCTGCCGGCGGTCATATGGCTGTTCGGGAGGTATTTCTCGCCGTGAGCGCGGCATTCGGCGACTGGCGAATCATGGAGGTGTCCCATGCGGGAGAAAGAGCTTCGTGAAGCAGCGGCCGTCCTGGGAAAAGCGACCATGGCGTCCGCCTCGTGCGGCGCGGGAGTGTCCGCCGAGAGCGGCATACCGACCTTTCGCGACGCGGGCGGTATATGGGACCGGATAGACCCCGTCGAGGTGGGCACCCCGGACGGGCTGGTGCGCACCCTCGAGCGCGAGGCGCACCGGCTGATCCCCCTCTTCGCGGAGATGCTGGATTCGTTCCTGAACGCCGAGCCCAACCCGGGGCACCGGGCGCTCGCGGACCTCGAGGCCATGGGCATCCTGAGGGCCGTCATCACCCAGAACACGGACAACCTCCACCAGGAGGCGGGCAGCTCGGACGTCATCGAGGTGCACGGCAGCATGTTCAGGATGAAGTGCCTCGCCTGCGGGAAGGTGAGGAGGTTCGAGCGGAAACCGGTCATCAGGGACGTGATGCAGAAGCTCTCGGAGCTTAAGGAGTTCACCCTCCCGGCCCTGGCGTCGCTCGCGCCCCGCTGTGTCCTCTGCGGCTCAATGATGCGGCCCGACGTGGTCATGTTCACGGAGCCGGTTCAGGACATGGAGCGCGCCTTCGCCGTGGCGGCCGGGAGCGACGTGATGCTGGTCCTGGGCACCTCGGGCGTGGTGTACCCGGCGGCCTATCTCCCGCAGAAGGCGAAAAACGCGGGGGCATATGTCATCGTAATCAACCCGACGGAAAATCCCTTTGAAGAGGTCAGCGACCTCTACATCCCCATGAAGACCGGGGAGGCGCTCCCGGAGATCGTGAGGCTGATACGGGAGACGCAGTAATTCCCCTTGCCGGCGCGGGCGTTATCCTATTGTAGGCATATCCTTTTTTTTCTTTTACCGACCGGGCACACGGACACGCAAATCCCGCACAGGCTTATCTCCTCGCGGATTCGCTCCCTGGAGAGTTGCCTGCAGCGCTCCCTGCATTTGAAGGCGTCGAAGAACACGTCGCGGTCGGTGCGGATGTCCCACGACGCGCCCGTGGCGGCCCCGGCCGGGCAGGCCGTAACGCAGGCCTCGCACGTCCCGCACAGACTCACATCGATCGGCGCCGCGCGGCTTGTAACGGGGGCGTCCATTAAGATCGAGGCCAGCCTGACGCGCGGCCCATGCTTCTTTGATATAAACAGATCGGTTTTCCCGATCCAGCCCAGGCCCGCCCTCGTGGCGGCCATCTTGTGCGAAAAATTCAAGCGCAGGGTTTTATAATAGCCTTCATCGAGCTCGCCGTCCTCTACCGTCGGCTTCACGCCCAGGGCCCTGATCCCAAGGCCGCGCAGCCCCTCGCACACGCGGTCCACCACTTCCGCGAGGTCGCGGTTTACGGCGCGGTAGTGACGGTAATACTCGGGCGTGGGGCCCCCGGCTATCCCGTCGATGATGCGGTCATCCAGCGGGCGAAGGATGGAAACACCGAAGGGGAACGCGCGGTGCTCTTCGGCGAGCAGCCCGCTGAGATCGGCGAATCCGAATTCATACCGGTCCCGGGGACAGGCCCCGTCCAGCACGGTTTCAATTGATGACTGCATGGCGCTCGCCTCCTCTCACCGGATTGACCTTTATACGATGCTTGCCGGGGAATCCGGCATCCAGCGGGCTGGTGATGAGCATGCGGCGATTGGTATTTGTATGTAAAGAACATAATGCCGTCGAGGGGACTCGCATCCCTCAGAGATATCGGCCACCGGAGATGCACCGGCGGATTTTTCCGCGCCGGAAGCGCGCACGGCGGGAGGAATAGTGCTTGTTTTTTTTCTAGTCTATTCTACTTTCCATGTGCGGCCGGTGAGTGTGCGCCTGCCGTGTAGTGCGACCCCCGGGTCCGTGGAATGAAAAGACGGCTTGTATCGAATGAGATCAGATCGACGGTTTTCATCCTGTTCCTGTCGATCAATTTCATATTCAATCACTCCTGTTCCCCCGGCATGCTGAGCGGCAAGGAAATCACCACGAAAAAGGATCTTTCTGAAGGGCTGCGCTCCGGGCAGTTCGTCTATTTCCTGTGCGAATATCTGTTGTCGAGGCCGGGAATGACGATCATCCCCATGTACCTGTCCACCCCCGCAAAGGTATATGAAGACTCGGTCTACCTGTACTCCTTCGACACCGCGGAAGGAACGTTGACCCGCCTGGCTTCACTGAAGCCCCTGTCCACGCGATCGGGCAGGGGATCGGTCAGGGGCGCGAGGTGGGCAATCGGCGATCAGGTCATTTACGTGATGTACAACACCGGGTGGGACGCCTTCGCGAGGGAGTTCGTCAAAGACGTGTTCCGGTTCGATCGCTCGGATAATTTCGCCGCCGAGGTCGCCGGGGAAGAAAAAGAAAAAATTGATCGAACGATACTTCCCGGGAGAGTACACTCCTCCTACCGCGAACAAGGATGTCATGGCGCCGTCGCGCGTCTGGTATTACGTGGGAGTGCTCCCCGCGGAGTCCTGGAGGTTGACCTCGCCCACCGCGTATGCCGGCATCGATGAAACGAAATGCAGGGAGGTCATCATCGAAGGGCGCGGCGACAGGTACTTTCGCGATGCCGTGTTCCGGAAACTCGCCCCGTCCCTGTCCCAAAAAAGCGCGCGGGAAATAATTACATCAATGAGAAAATGGAATGCCGCGCTTCCGAAGCACCGGCAGATGACATACGCGCCCTACATGGAAGAATGGGCAACCAGGCTGGCCGTCGAGGCGAGGTATGGAAAGAATGCCGGCGCCGCCGAGCTCGCGCGGCACAACCAGGACGTCAACAGGGCTGACGGCGAGGGACGCACGGGCCTGATGATCGCCGCCTACGCGGACGATTTCGCGGTCCTCGGCGCGCTCGTCGAAAAAGGCGCGGACGTCAATGCCCGCGACGGCAAAGGGTGCACCCCGTTGATGTACGCCATATTCGGCAAGGCGCCCCGCTCCATGGAATTCCTATTGAGGCGCGGCGCCGACACGAAGGTCGAGTCGCGGGCGGGCTGGACGGCATGGATGTTTGTAAGCGATACCGGCCTTCGCGAACGGTACCTCGAATGCGTAAAGCCAAAGGGCCCCTGAAAAGGGGCCTTTTGCCGCAGGGGGCGCAGCATATCACTGGATGGCAAGATCGCCCGTTTCCCCAACTCTCTTCAGCGCTCCAACTACGTGAGCAGCGTCGATCCGGCCTCCTGCGCCCCCTCATGTCCCTCCGGCACCAGAAGCATCCAAGGGTTTGCATCCCCGTTAACGGCTTGACACGGCCGAAAGCCGCTTATTACAATCGGCCGGAAACTGTATCTCAAAGGCCCCCCGGGGGCCCCGGCACGCCGCCATGATACAATAACAACCAAAAGAGGGTCTATATGGAAGTTATAATCGCGGACAATTACGAGGAGATGAGCCGGATATCGGCCGAGATGATCGCGGCGGAAATAAAAAAGAAGCACGACCTGGTGCTCGGCCTGGCGACGGGGGATACGCCGCTGGGGACATACAAGGAGCTGGTGAAGCTGCACAAGAATGAGGGCCTGGATTTCTCGAAGGTAACCACCTTCAACCTCGACGAATACGTCGGCCTCGCCCCCCTGCACAAGAACAGCTACAATTATTTCATGAAGGTGAACCTCTTCGACCAGATAAACATAAACATGGCGAACGTGTACGTGCCGCAGGGGAACACCGACGACCCGGAGATATTCTGCGGCTGGTACGAGCAGAAAATAAAGGAACACGGGGGCATCGATCTCCAGGTCCTCGGGATCGGGAGGGACGGGCACATCGCGTTCAACGAGCCCGGTTCGTCGCTGGCGAGCCGGACAAGGGTAAAGGCACTCTACAAGGACACCATCGAGGACAACGCGCGTTTCTTCGAGAAGGAGGAAGACGTCCCCAGGTTCGCGATAACCATGGGCGTGGGGACGATCCTCGAGGCGAAAAAGATACTACTCATAGCGAACGGGGAAAAGAAGGCGGACGCCTGCGCCAGATTCATAGAAGGTCCGGTCACGGGGATGATCACCGCTTCGGCCCTCCAGCTTCACGTCCACGCGACGGTCGTCCTCGACCAGGCCGCGGCGTCTCAGCTGACCAGGAGGGAATACTACAACTGGATAAGCAACAACAAGCAGCTCGTCCAGAAGAAGATAGGAAGATAATAAAACGGAAAGGGGCGATCGGACATGTCTGCAAAACTCGAAAACCTTATCCGCGGCATTCTTGAGGAATCCGGTTTTCTATTGAGCGTCAGGTCGGTCAAGGAGGGTCCCCGCGGGAGCAGGCTTTTCAAGGACGGCGTGAGACACCTGAAAGGCAAAGAGGTCGACCTGTTGAAATCGCAGGGGAACACGGCGGACGACTGGGACAGGGTCATGGTCGCCGAGGGGTTCAGCCCCGGCGGCGTGTTCCGTTCGAGGTTTATCGGCGCCTGCAGCCTCGGCGTTTTCGACGGGCGGCCGCGGGCGATCGACGCGTCGATCAGCCTGCCCCCGGGGATATGCAACACGACGGTCATCGATTCGGAGATCGGGAACAACTGCGTCCTTTTCGATGCGGGCATAATATCCAATTATCTCGTGGCAGAGAACGCGGTGATCATGCAGACCGCGTCGGTGTCGGCGTCCGGGTCCTGCGCGTTCGGAAACGGCATCGAGATCGTCGTGGGCAACGAGACCGGCGGCAGGGAAATCCTGTCATACGCGGACATGACCATACAGGTCGCCGAGGCCGTCGCGAAGAGCAGGGGAGACAGGGCTTTTCTCGACGCCTACGCGAAATTCATAGAGCGGTACGTGGACGCGTGCAGGGCGCCGTTCGGCTACGTCGGCAGGGGCTCGGTGATAAGGAATACCAAGACTGTGCAGGATTCCTACATAGGCGACAATGTCGTCATCGTCGGCGCGAACCTGGTCAGGAACAGCACGGTCCTGGGGACGGCCGATGAACAGACGGAGATAAGCCACGGGGCGTACGTCAGCGACTCGTGCGTGCAATGGGGCAGCTCGGTCACCTCGATGGCGATCGTCGACAAGTCCATCCTGTGCGAGCATTCCCACGCCGAGCGGCACGGGAAAGTGACGCTCAGCATCGTGGGGCCCAACTCCGGGGTCGCGGAGGGCGAATGCACCTCGAGCCTTCTCGGCCCCTTCGTGGGCTTCCACCACCAGGCGATGCTCATAGCGGGTGTCTGGCCGGAAGGGAAAGGCAACATCGCGTACGGGGCGAACATCGGATCGAACCACACCTCGAAGGCGCCGGACCAGGAGATCTGGTGCGGCGAGGGGCTCTTCTTCGGCCTGGGCGTGAACGTCAAGTTCCCCTCGGATTTCACACGGGCGCCGTATTCGATCATAGCGACGGGAGTGGACACCCTCCCGCAGAGGCTTGAATTTCCTTTCTCGCTCATCAACAAGCCGGCCGTGCAACCGGTGGGAGTGCCCGTGTCGTACAACGAGATCTTTCCGGCATGGGTGTTGTACGAGAATATATACTCGGTCAGAAGAAACGAGGGTAAGTATAAAAAACGGAACAAGGCCCGGAGGTCAGATTTCGTGTTCACGGTGTTCAGGCCCGAGATCGTCGACCTGATGGTCGCCGCGCGAAACCGGCTGCAGGGCGTGAGCGTCAAGAAGGACGCCTACACCGAGGAGGACATCCCCGGCCTTGGGAAAAACTACCTACTGGAGGAGAACAGGACGGCGGCCATCGACGCGTACGGCTTGTACCTCGAGTACTACGCCTTGAACGATCTGCTCCGCGAGCTCTCCCGGCGGGGGAAGAAAGAACGGCTCGAAGGATCCGGGAAGGTGTACGAGGAGGGAGCGGGATCGCCGGAGTTGAACCACGCGCGGCGGCTGCTGGTCTCGGAAGGGTACGCCCGAAGGACGGTGAGCGAAAACCTTGAACGGCTGGCGGCGCTCCTTGAAACGGTGGCCCGGAAGACCCAGCAGTCGAAGGAAAAAGACGACGTGAGGGGAAGAAGGATAATCAGCGACTACGACGAGGTCACCAAGAAGGCCAACGACGATTCGTTCATTAAGGATTCGTGGGCGGAGGCCGAAAGGATCAGGAATGAAATAAAAGTGATTGTTGAACGGCTCTGATGTTTCTCCGCATGGCCGCGCGTGGTATAAAAATTATGCCTGAACGTATCCCGTTCGGCGGGGAAAAACAATATTTAGCGAAAAAGCCCCGGGAGGGGCTTTTTCCCGGAAGGAGAAGACTTTTCTAAAGGGAAGGACTTCCGTTCAAGCCCCGATATGTCCCGGAACTTTTTGTTGAAACGGGACGAAGCTTCTATTATATTTAAAAAAATACTATAATTGGTGAATTTCATTGATGAAAAAAACAAATAGAATAAACGCACCATCCCTTGTGATTTCGTTGGTTCTTCTGTTTTCGGCGAATACCTTAAGGGCGGATGACCTCTTTACCGGTGATATCTATCTCGCCGGGACCAACAAGGGCCAGCTGATTTTTCTTCAGAAAAACAGCGTCCTGAAAAACGGTGATCAGGTGATACTGAGACATACCTACACCAGGCCGAACGGGGAGCTGGCTGTCCAGGAGGATGTAATCTATGAAAAGGACAGCTTCGTAAAGTACCTGGTCGAATTCGATGAATCAGACTGCGGTTGTGTCCTCGACAGGAAGGGGGACAAACTTCTCTTCGGCTTCACCAGGGGTGATACCAGCGCAAAGGGCGAGGCGGATTACACATCCAACCTTGTCATGGGGCCGACGCTTACCCGTTTTGTACACAGAAACTGGAAGAGCCTGGTGCAGGGAGAAACGGTTTTCTTTTACCTGCCGGCCATGTCGCTGCAGCGTATTGCCCGTTTCAGGATCTATAACAACACCGAATCCCCCTGGAACCGTCCCGGTGTCATTGTAATCAAAATGGACCTGGCGAATCTCTTCCTGCGTGGTTTTTTGGACCCGGTGGACCTTGTCTATGACCTGCGCACTAAACGACTGGTGGAGATACATGGCAAGAGTCTTCTGCAGAGAAGGGTAAATGGAGAATATGAGAATCCCGTGGTGGATATCTACTACCGCTACCGCAACTGAGACCACGGGGGCCGAGTCCCCATATTAGCAAAAGGAATAAATGATGGAAACAGTGTGGAATTTCATTAAGGAAAATATCTGGTTTATTCTGTTTTTTGTCTGGGGTCTGCCCCTGGGAATATACCGGAGCAAATTCAGGAAGATTGTATATCAGACCGACAGCTGGACTATCAATATCCTCCCTTATTTCTGGAAGGAAACGAAGGCCCTGGTGGGCACCATGTATCCCGAGAACCGGGAGTATATAAAGTTCAGGAATTTCTACAGGCTTTACCTGGGTATATACGCGGTGCTCTTCGCCTTGTGGTACTTTTTGCATTAAGCCGAGTACCACGGGATGGATGATGTGTATTGGTGTTCAAGATTATCCGATGAGCAAGAACCTGACGGCACCGGCAGAACCGCTTCCGGTTGATGACAGATGAAAAAGGAGAAACATAATGAAAAAGGATGATATAGAGTCATATGCCGGAACTGTCATCGCGGTACTTGTCGCCGTCGGCATTGCGCTTGCCGGCAGTCAGGATAGCGTGGCGGTATCCGGGGGTCTCCCTCTCTTTGCCCTCTGCATCGCAATTGCCTTCGCCATTCAGTGGGTCGTCTATGTCCCTTCCTATATCGCAAGAACCGAAAAATTCTATGACTTGACCGGCTCTTTCACCTATACGGCCGTTATTCTCATCGCGCTCCTTATGACGGGTCGCTTTGATACTCGGTCCCTGGTGCTCACGGGCCTGGTGCTTGTATGGACATTCCGCCTTGGATTTTTCCTTTTCAGGCGTGTCATGAGGGCCGGTGAAGACACCCGTTTCAGGGAGATCAAGGGATCGGCAAGCCGCTTTCTCATGACCTGGACGATACAGGGATTATGGGTGAGTTTTACCGCGGCGGCGGCCCTGGCGGCGATTACCGCACCGCACGACGTGGAGTTCGGGATCGTTGGAATTATCGGTTTGAGTGTGTGGATTGTGGGCTTCGCCTTCGAGTCAATCGCGGATTACCAGAAAAGCAGGTTTACCGCGGTTCCGGGGAACAGGGGGAAATACATTAATAAAGGACTCTGGTCCATATCCAGACATCCTAACTATTTTGGAGAAATAGTGATATGGATCGGCATCGCCATAATCGCCTTTCCGACCCTCCAGGGCTGGAGACTGGTCACCCTGATTTCTCCTGTCTTTGTAGCCATACTGATTACCCAGATAAGCGGGGTTCCCTTGCTTGAAAAATATGCCGATAAGCAATGGGGCGGACAGGATGATTACAAAGAATACAAGAGAACCACTCCCGTACTGATTCCGAAACTGCCGTTTATGTAGGAGGAGTAATGCGATGAAAAGAATCATGGTTATTTTAGTGGGCTCCGTCCTTTTCTTGTCATGCTCTTCGGCTCCGACTATTGAAACCGTTGAGAAGGTTGATATTAATAGGTTCATGGGCAAGTGGTATGTTTTCGGCAACATCCCGACCTTTATTGAAAAGGGTGCCCATAATGCTGTTGAGTCGTATCGGCTTGAGAAAGACGGCTCTATCGCCACGACCTTCACCTTCCAGAAGGGGGGATTCGACGGGCCCATGAAGACCTATAAACCGCGTGGTTTCATCCGTGATCCACAAAGCAACGCCATCTGGGGAATGCAGTTTATCTGGCCCGTTAAAGCCGAATATCTCATTATTTATCTCAACAGTGATTATACTCGCACCGTCATCGGCAGAAGCAAGCGGGATTACGTGTGGATAATGTCACGAACACCAACGATCCCCGAAGATGAGTACGACTCAATTCTGGAATACCTGCGAAAGGTGGGATATGATGTTTCCAAGATACAGAAGGTGCCCCAACGATGGGCTGAGTGACGAAAAAGCCATTTCTATTATTTTGAATCCTCCAGTCCATTCTTGATGACAGACCTCACATGTTCTATAAGGGTCTCTATGTCGTCTCCGGGGAATTTGCCGATATCGACCGGTTCGTGAATCTTCATGGTGATGCGTCCCGGATAGAGATCCAGGGTTCCGGGAGGCAGTATTTCGCGGGAATTACATATCGTAATGGGGAGTATGGGCAGATCGAGTTCCCTGGAGATTACGAAGGCCCCTCTCTTGAACATGCCGATTTCTCCGTTCCGGCTCCTGGTGCCTTCGGGGAGCATTACTATTGAGGTCCCATTCACGAGTTTCCTCTTTGTCGTTTCGAGGGTATCCTTCAGCGCTTCAGGGCTGGAACGGTCGATGTAGATATTGCCTCCCGCCTCACCGGCGAAGCCGAACACGGGGACCTTGCGCAGCTCCATCTTCATGACCCACTTGATGTCGATTCCCAGCCAGCCGTAGAGAACGAGAATATCATAGTTGCTCTGGTGATTGGCCACAACCATATAAGAACGGTTCCGGTCAATATTCTCTCTACCGATGACATCGACAGCGATGGGCGTGAAAAAGGCGGAGAAACGGGACCACCAGACACCAGTGGTCTTGTGGGCGATACGGTCGTTGGTCAGGAAGGCTATGATGACCCCGAGGAAGACAAAGACACAGGTCCCCATGAGAAAGAGGGGCATGAAGAAGAGCCATTTATAGGGCTGGTACAATATATAGAGGAATCTGTTTCTCGTCTTTGCTCCCATTCTTTACACACCAGTACGAAAGGTATTTTTTTCTTAATAAATATAGTATAAAAAAACAGCCGGGCAAAATAATAAAGCGCTAATAGAGACATGTCTATGTAATAATTTACGTACATGTTACATGTCTTGATGTGTATGATGGAAAGGCAGCGTGTAGCTTTTTACTTCCTTAAAAATGCTTATTATGTTACTGTAAAAAATATCAGCACCGGGCAGGATAAAAACCATTGCTCTACAGGACAGCAATAATACAGAAGACGGCGTGCTTGTTTCGGCCTTCGGGCGAGTGATCAGAATGGATGTGATCTTTCATAGATCGCTGTAATGTTCATTCTACGCCGTCAAAACAGGGAGGTATAGACGATGAAAAAACTTCCATCGATGCTCTTCAAATGGCGCGTCATTGTGCCGCTCATCTTTAATCCTTGTCGCGGCCGCCGCGCTGGTCTACCGCGAGCCCATCACCCACGGGTATAAAATGTACAGGCTGCTGCAGCTGCTCGACCCGAGGAAATTCAGCGAGGAGGAGAAGGTAAACGGGGCCAGGGTGATGGTCAAAAGCTGCATGAACGTGACAAAGGGAGAAACGGTGCTGCTCATTGTGCAGAATGACGAGAAGCGGAAGATACTCGGCGCGTATCTCGAGGCCGAGGTCCGTCGGCTCGGCGCCGTACCAACGGTGGTCAGCGTCGAGCCCGACGAGATGATGGCCGAGCCCCCCGGAAGGGTGGTCGATGCCATGATGAAGAACCGGGTCATTCTCGCGGCGCTGGGGCTCAACCAGATACAGATATTCGCGCACACGAGGGCCCGCAACGTCGCGACCGACGAAAAAAAGTCACGGCTGGGGCTGGTGGCCACCTTCGTGCCGGGGGTCACGCACGATGACATCATGAAAATAAGGGAGCGCACAGAGAAGGTCGCCCGGGTCATGGAGGGCGGGAAAACGGCCCATATCACCGGTCCCGGCACGGACCTCTCTTTCAGGATAGACGGAAGAAAATGCGAGCGCCTCAGGGCCTCCATGTGGGAACCGGGCGAATGGGGCGCCATACCGCTCTACGCCGAGGCGGCGCTCGCGCCGGTCGAGGGCACGGCCAACGGCACCTACGAGGTGAACGGGTTCTTCGAGTACGTGGGCAGGGTCACGAAGCCGTTCACCTGGGTCATTAAAAACGGCAGGATCGTCGAGGTGAAGGGCGATGGCTCCGAGGCGGAGCGTTGCCGCGAGATACTGGCGGCGGCCGATGAAAACGGGACCAACATCGGGGAGCTCGGCGTCGCCACCAATCACATAAAGATGTTCGAAGGATTCTCAGGCACCATCATCGATAAAATGATCCTCGGTACGCTCCATGTCGCCTGCGGGAAGAACACGACCTTCGAGGGCGGCCGAGTGCACAGCGACATCCATCACGACGCGGTGAGCGGCGGGATGACGCTGGAGATCGACGGAAGAAAGGTGATCGAGAAGGGCGTATTCGTGCTGGAATAGAAACGGCGGCGCGCCAGGTCGAGCGCCGGCGGTTTTGGAAAGCGGGCGGGAATGTCAACAATGGCCCGGCGATGCAAACAGCAATCTGAACAGGGAGGGCACGGAGGATGAACTTTGATTTTACCGAGGAAGAAGTAAACTTCAGGCGGGAGGTCGAGGACTTCGCAAGGACGGAACTTCCGCCGGACTGGGACGAAAAGGCGCTGTACTGGCCCGCGGGTTACGGGACCCTGCCCGGCCTCGAGGAGGAATTCAAGGACTTCCAGGACCGTTTGCTCCTGAAGCTGGGGAGGAAAGGGTGGCTCTGCGCCGGGTGGCCCGTGGAATACGGGGGCATGAACTCCATGATCAAGCACGCGATCCTGGACGATGTCATGAGCTACCACAGGGCGCCGGGGGGCGACGTGTCCAACGCGATTGCCGGTCCCACCATCCTGCTCGTCGGCAGTGACGAAATGAAGAAGGAGTGGCTGCCCAGGATCGCCCGGGGTGAGGTGCGCTTCTGGCTGGGCTACAGCGAGCCGAACTCGGGATCGGACCTCGCCTCCATAAAGACGAGGGCGGTCGAAGACGGGGATTACCTGGTGATCAACGGCCAGAAAACATGGAGCAGCGGCGCCCACATAGCGGATTACGGGTGGGTGCTTGTCAAGACGGACGCGGGCGCGCGGCGATACGCCGGAGAAACGCTCGTGATCGTGGACAACCGGTCTCCCGGCGTGACCATACGCCCGATCGAGAACATCTGCGGCATCGTCTCCTTCAACGAGGTGTTCTTCGACGACGTCAGGGTCCCCAGGAAAAACATCGTGGGTGAGATGAACAGGGGATTTTACTGCGTGATGACGGCCCTCCTGTACGAGCGGCTGTTCGTGGGGATCGGGGCGTTCAGGCGGGTCCTCGACGACCTCGTCGGGTATGTGAAGGAAACGGAACGCGACGGGAAGCCCCTCGCGGACGACCCCCTGGTGCGGGACAAGCTCGCGGCGATGGCCGTCGAGATCGAGGTCCTGTACGGGTTCTACTGGAAAACGGCCTGGCTGATGGACAGGGGCCAGGTCCCGGTGCTCGAGGCTTCGGTGCTGAAGCTGTTCGGCACGGAGCTCAGCCGGAAGATCGCGGGCACCGCCATGGAGATACTGGGGCTTCACGGACAGCTGAAAAGGGGTTCCAAGTACGCACCCTTGCGGGGGCTCGTGAGCCTGGGGTACCTGGATGCCGTGTCCGGCCCCATCGGCGCCGGCACCTCGGAGGTGCAGCGGGGGATAATCGCGACGCGCGGGCTGGGTCTGCCGCGGGGATAGCCGCCAAGAAAACCTGGAGGGTGGAGTATGGATTTCGGACTGAGTGAAGAACAGCAGCTGCTGAAACAGACGGCGCGTGAGTTTCTTTCGAGGGAATGCCCCAGGACGCTGACACGGAAGATCGAAGCGGGCGATGAGGAATTTCCCCGTGAGTTGTGGAAAAAGATGGCCGGGCTGGGGTGGATGGGACTGGGCATCCCGGAAAAATACGGCGGCAGCGGCGGCACGTGCCTTGACCTGGTCATATTGTTTGAAGAGCTCGGGTACAACATCTGCCCGGCACCGTTTTACTCGACCGTCCTGTTCGGGGGCCTGCCGCTTTTAATCGCCGGCAGCAGGGCGCAGAAGAAGGAGTTCCTTCCCCGGATCGCCAGTGGCGAGCTCATCCTGACCCTGGCCCTGACGGAACCGGGTGCCTCCCTTGGGGCGTCGTCGATCCGGCTTAAGGCGAGGGCTGAAGGGGGCGGGTACAGGCTCAGCGGCACCAAGCTCTTCGTGCCGTACGCGGCCGAGGCCGATTACCTGCTGTGCGCGGCGAAAACTGGTGAAAGAAAAAGTCCCGAAAAAAACATCACGGTTTTCATGGTGGACGGCAAGGCCCCGGGGATCACGAAGACGGCCCTCCGGACGCTGGCCGGGGACAGGCAGTGCGAGGTGGTGTTCGACGATGTCGCGGCGGCGGGGTCCGCCGTCCTGGGAACGCTGAACAAGGGCTGGCCGGTCGTGCAGCGGATACTGGAGAGCGCGACGGCGGCCTTGTGCGCCGAGATGATCGGCGGGGCCCAGGCGGTGATGGACATGAGCCTGCAGTACGCAAAGGACCGGACGCAGTTCAACAGGCCCATAGGGTCCTTCCAGGCCATCCAGCATTATTTCGCCGATATGTGGACCGACATCAACGGGTCACGCTATCTGCTGTACAAGGCCGCCTGGAAAATCAGCGAGGGCCTCGATGCCGGGATGGAGGTGGCCATGGCGAAATCCCGGGCGGGCGAGGCATACAGGCGCGTCACGACACTGGGCCACCAGATCTTCGGGGCCATCGGCTTCACGAAGGAACATGATATGCACCTCTTCCATGAGCGTTCGATAACCGGAGACCTTACCCTGGGACAGGCGGCCTATCAGCGCGGGGTCATAGCCGGGCGATTGGGGCTTTGAAACGGCGTGCCGTTTCTCGTTTAAATCGACTATCGCGTCCGGATGAGGAGCGGGCCTCCGACGGCGAGGTGCACCGGTGCCGCGCCCTATTTCGCGGCCTGGATGATGTCCTTGATTTTCACTTCCGGATGATGATAGCGCTCGTAATTCGGCGTTTTTTTGCCCAGTTGAATGGCCTCCTTCGGACACCACTGTATGCAGGCGAGGCACTGTTCACAGTGGTGCCGCCAGACCGGGGTGCCGGACTCCATGGCGATATTGCCTACCGGGCAGACCTTTTCACAGATCGCGCAGGAATTGCATTTCCCGTCGACCCAGAAGTCCCTGTCCATTTTCCGGATCATGTTGAAGGTCAACCTGTACAACGCGGTGAAAACGACCCTTTGCCACAAGGGACCTTTCTCGACGGGACCCGTTTCTTTCCGTGCTATGCGCGCGGCCGCCTCATGTATTTTCACCCCGGCGGCACGATGGAGCTCCTCCAGCCTCCCGGCCGGTCCGGGCCCGCCCCAGGGGATATAGTTGCTGGGCAGTTTAACTTCATAGCCCGCTGAAAGAACAATCCCATGGGAACGCATGAGGTTCCGCAGTTGTACCAGGGTGCGGGAGACCTGTCCCGCGTTCACCGCCACGGCGAAATAGTATTTTGCGGGGTCTTTTTCCAGGTTCTTTAAAAAGCGCAGGACCAGTCCGGGCACGCCCCACATGTGGACGGGAAATACCAGGCCCACGGAAGCGGACCCGGTTTTAATGGGGCTGTTATCCATGCGGGACATGGGGCGCAGATCGGTGTCGCCGATTTCCGCAGCCAATCGGCGCGACGTCCAGAGGGAATTCCCCGTTCCCGTGTAATAGAATATGGTTGTTTTCATGACGCATCCTTCATTCCCAACGGGCTTGTTCACGTTCCCGTTCGCGATTTCACCGCCGTTTCAGGGTCCCGGAATATGACGGTGTGTAGCCGTCGGCTTCCACGTGCTCCCCTGTGGCGCTGGGGGCCCCCTCCGTCCTGGGGAACCAGGCCATCTTAAAGGGCCCCATCTCGTTCAGGGAAAGCCCAATGCCAAACACATGCTCATAGAAAGCCTTTGACCGGTCAAGGTCGTTCACCGGGATCTCAAACCAGTTTACAAGGTTCATTTCCTTCGCCACAGCATCCTCCATCGGTTGACCGATCGTCGACTTGCCGCTCACGCCCACGGTCCAGCCCAGTCAATGGGCGTCGGGCGGAAAGCACCTTCAAATACGGAAAGATACAAGAGTGGCGGAGGGTTTTCAAGCCGGACGGAAATTTTCCACGGTCGCTCTGTCCCGTGCGTCAAGAAATTTCTTTCAGTATCCGCGGCGCCTTTCTTCCCCACGGCTCCGGAACGCTCTTCGGGTAGCCGACGATGATGGGGGCCACGATCCTGTGATCCGGCGGGACCCCGATCTCGCGGAGCATTTCAGGATTCCTCACGTGCGACCCCAGGCCTATCCAGCATGTCCCCAGCCCCCTTGACGCGGCGGAAAACATGAAGTAGCTGGCGCACAGGGCGCAGTCCACGTCGAGCCTCCCGTATTCCTGCGGGCCCGTGATGATGACGAGGCAGGGAGCGTTGTAAAAAACGTTGAAATCCCCGTTCTTCAGCGCCCCCTCGTACCTCTTCGCAGGGGAAACGGGGTTCCGGGCGATGTCCGCGAGCAGGGTCCCTTTGCTTTCGTCGGAAATCCTTCTAATGAGGGCCTTTTGGCTGATGACGATGAACTCCCAGGGCTGGCCGTTGCCGGAGCTGGGGGCCAGGCATGACTCCGCAATGATCTCCCTGACGATGCCCGTCGGGACCTCTTTATCTTGAAAATCCCGGATTGAACGGCGTTTCTTCAACAG
Source organism: uncultured Spirochaetota bacterium (assembly GCA_963762305.1). Taxonomy (GTDB): domain Bacteria; phylum Spirochaetota; class UBA4802; order UBA4802; family UBA5368; genus CAVXKM01. The sequence goes on from CAVXKM010000002.1 coordinate 47,544, forward strand.
CTCCTGGAATTCCATGACAATCTCCCCTGTCTGGTGAAAATGGATATGCTTGGTGAACTGATCGGGCCCTATTCCGCTCCGCCCTGCCGGATGACCTTGATACGGTTGTTTTTCCCGAGCCGCAGCAGCATCTCGTAGGTGGTGAGCTTGTTCCGGGAGGCCAGCTCCTCCATGGTGACGGTTTCCGATCCCTGCCTGCCCATCAGGATTACCTCGTCGCCGATCCGGACCGGGTTCGACGGGCCGCCGTCGGTTATGTCGACCACGAGGAGGTTCATGGAGGTCTTGCCCACGGCCGGATACCGGCGTCCTCCGATCAGGACCTCGGTGCCGTTGACGTAGGCGTCTTTCGGGTAGCCGTTGTTGTAGCCGATCCTCACGGCGGCCAGCGTGGACGTGCGGCCCTCCCGGGTCCTGAATATGCTGTCGTATCCCACGGTTGTCCCGGGCGGGACGTCGCGAAGGACTATGGCCACGGTGGACTTCAGCGACGCCATGACGGGGAGAAACAGCCCCTTGGGATCGGTGTCCGCGTTCACGTCCCCGTAGATGAGGCTCCCTACCCGGACCATGTTTTTCCAGGTCCACGGGAACTTGCTCGTCGCCGCCGAGTTGGCGGTATGGATGATGACGTCTTCGCCGAGCCCTAGCTCCCCCACGATGTCCTCGAAGCGCTTCATCTGTTCGAGCGTGCGTTTCTTCCCCGACCTCTAGTGGGGTCATCGGATTGGGCGAAGTGCGTCATGATGCCCTTCAGCCGGAGGCCGGGCAGGGCGAGTATCTTCCTGACCTCGTCCGCGCTGGCCGCGCCCATCCTGCCCATCCCCGTGTCAATGTTGACGTGGATGGGTATCGTCACCCGCCTGCCGGTTTTTTTGCCCAGCCGCAGCGCCACGGACGAGAGGAGCGATGCCTGCTCGGCGGAGCCGGCCAGCTCCTCAACGTTCCACCCCTTAACGACCGCCTCGACCACTTCATCCAGGGTGGCCGGTGCTATTCTCAGGATCGGGACCTTTCTGCCCGAGGCGCGCATGTAGGCGGCGGCGACGGCGATCTCGCTGTTTTCGACGAGGGCTATGTAGTCAGGCCCCGCCTTGACGGCCTCGGCGATCAGGTTTTCCAGGCCGTGCCCGTAGGCGTCTGATTTCATCACCAGGCAGAGCTTCGTGCCGGGCCCTATCATCGTCTTCACGGTCTTTATGTTCTTCGTGAACGCGGTCGCGTCCACCTCGACGAAGGCGGGGGAGGCGCCCGCCGAGGGCACACGCTGAAAGCGCGCAGCGGCGGCGTCGATGGCGCTCTCTATCTGGTTGCCCTGAATGGGAAGAGGCCCGGCAAAAGCGGGAGAACCGAAGAAGACAAGCGCCGCGCCGATGATAATGTGCCGGATGGAGATCATGTTCGTCCGCCTTTTATTGAGAATTCCGACGCGGCGCAATGAATCATGCCGTTTGCGCCATGGGGAAAGACGACTGGATGAATTCTACAGGGGTTCGGGTGGATTACAAGTCTTTTACCCGGTTGGAATCAAAATGGCGAGGGTGAGGCCGCGGCAAAACGTGCAAGGCCCGACGCGCGTCCCGGCACCGCCCGGCGGGGCATGAACGTCCGGTAATAAATCGGTTGCAGAGATGCGCACCGGGTATACAAATATCCGTGACCGGGCGGAGTATGGGTCCGGAGAGGGGGAACGATGGAAAAGAACGTGTACAGGCGGCTCGCAGGGGTGCTCGACACCCTTCCGAACGGCTTCCCCGCCACGGAAAGCGGGGTGGAGCTGAAGCTCCTCGAGAAGATTTTTGCGCCAGCGGAGGCGGAGCTCTTCTGCGACCTGCGCATGGGCTTCGAGACCGCCGAGGAGATCTCGCGGCGCACGGGAAGGCCCCTGGAGGGGCTGGTGGAGATGCTCAAGGGCATGGCCGAGAAGGGGCAGCTCTTCGCCCTGGACCTGGGCAGCGTCTCCTTTTTCAAGATGATGCCCTGGGCCTTCGGGATCTACGAGTTCCAGGCACACCGCATCGACAGGGAATTTGCCGAGCTGAACGACGAGTACGGGCCCGTCTACTCCCGGCAGTTTTTCGACAAGTCGCCGCAGCTCATGCAGACGCTGCCCGTCGAGCGCGAGATATCCGTCTCCCAGGAGGCGCTGCCCTACGAGCGCATATCGGCCATCATGGAGCACGCGCAGTCCTTCCGGGTGGCAGACTGCATATGCAAAAAGGAGCGCGGCCTGCTCGGGGAGCACTGCGACAGGCCCGTCGAGGTGTGCCTCGCCATGGCGCCCGTGCCCGGGGTTTTCGAGGGCTCACCCCATGGCCGGGTGATCACCAGGGAGCAGGCCTATGACCTGCTCAGGCGGACCGAGGAGGCGGGGCTTGTCCACCTGACCTCGAACCTCCAGCACGGCCATATCTACATCTGCAACTGCTGCAAGTGCTGTTGCGGCGTCCTGAGGTCCATCAACAGCCTGGGAATCCCCGCGGGCCAGGTGATCAACTCCCACTACTATGCCGTCATCGACGAGGACATGTGCACCTGCTGCGGGATTTGCGCCGCGGAGCGCTGCCAGGTTGCGGCCATCGATGAAAGGCCTACGGGGTACCGGGTCGTAAAGGAGCGATGCATAGGCTGCGGTCTTTGTGTCGCCACCTGCCCGACTGCTGCCATCCGGCTGGTCCACAAGGAGCAAAAAGAGATAGCCACACCGCCGCTCACCGAGGACGAGTGGTTCCAGCAGCGCGCCAACATACGGGGGGTGGATTACGGCAGATACAAGTGACACTCCCGCTTGCGCTCCCGGTGAGACCGATCGGTCGGTCGAAGTAAAACTCCCGAACGGCACTCATGACTGTTTCACCGGGGACGCGCCTCCGCGCGTGGAGTCACCCCGGGGACCGGCAGGCGCGCTGCGCCGCGTCTTCCAGGTGATCAGGAGGCGCCCGCCGTGGCTTGTCCGGCTCTTTCGGCTGCAGCCGCTGTTCGCGCTGGCCTCGGGCCTCCTGTGCATCTTCCTTTTCAGGCGGGGCTTCGAGTACCTGCCGGTCGTCATATCGCTCCTCGTCTTCATCATGGTATACATGGGCCTGCGGCAATACCCCGGGTTCGGGACCCGCGCCTCCGTCGTCTCGTCGGTCTCCGACCTGGCCCTGCTCATCGCCCTCAACGACATGATAATCTTCGTTCTGCCTTTCTATTTCGAGTCCATGACCATCCCCTCGCGGCAGCTTCTGTTCGGCCTGCTCATCGCGGGGCTGACGGTAACGGCGGGGTGGTACCGTCTCTATGAGCGCCTTGTCCTGCCGTCGAGAACAGGCGGGGGCGGCCTTTTTCTTCCTGGCATTTTTCTGCGTGCTGAATTTCGTCTTCCCCATCGTGTTCAGCATGAGAAACGTCTACAGCTGCGCCCTCTCCGGGCTTGTTGCCAGCATCATGGCCCTGCTCTTCGTTTTCCCGGGCATGCCGGCGGCCGGGGGCGGCAGGAGGATGGCGGTGTTTATCCCGGGGCTTGCGGCCTGCGCGGTGCTGCTCTGGTTCGGAAGGAGCATAATCCCGCCGGCGCCGCTCAGGCTGCTCCACGCCACCGCATGCGAGGACGTATCCGGATACCGACCCGTGAATCCCTTCACGGTTTCGGATGGCGGCGGCCCGCGGGAGGTATTCTTCCACACGGCGGTCTTCGCGCCGCGCGGGCTGAAGGAGCGAATCGACCACGCCTGGCGGCACGAGGGTAAAAAGCTGTTCACGGTTCACCTGAGCGAGATACATGGAGGGAAGAGGGCCGGGTTCAGCACATGGTCGCGGCACCGCCTGCTGGAAGGCAGGGGAAGGTACACCGTCGAGGTGTGGACTGCCGGCGGGCAGCTCCTCGGCCAGGGGACGTTCCTGATAAAATAGGACGATGTGCCCGGCGAGGCGCGACCGTACGGCCGGGAAGAGAGCCTGTTCCGGAAGGCCCGACCATCTCCATGCCTTTCCCGGGACAGCCGCGGCCCGCGTAACATGGGGAGCCCCGGATGCACGGCATAGTCTTATGTCCCTTGAACGGGGAAAGGCGTTGAAGAAAATACTTGAACTCCTTTGGGGAATCATGTAGAATAACCTACGATGCGCCACCCGGAGCGCGGCGCGGGAAAGACCGTACGGCGTTCATAATCCGGCATTCGGCGAAGGATTTCGCGAATTGCCGGGCGGTTGGGTCGAGGGCGCCGGGCGCGATGAAATTAAAGGGAAGTAATTTTAACCGACAGGGGTGAAGCTATGAACATCGAGGCGTTGATCCAGAATATCATAACCCTCTTCGTGGTCGCGATCATCATGGAGGCCGCGATCATGGCTATCTTTTCGCTGTCGTCCGTGCGGATGGTAAGAGCGAAGAGGCCTCTCGACGCCACCAGGGACGGTCTGATAATCATCCTCAGCTTCTTTTTGAGCTACAAGGTCGAGATACTGAGCGTTTTCAGGAAGACGGGGATCGCGCTGCCCAGGCTGCTGGACATCGTCATAACCGCGCTCGTGCTGGCGAGGCTGACCAACCTTGTATGGAACTTCATGTCCCGCATGAAAGGGGAGGAGTGAGATCGGCCGCCGGAGCTGATGCGGGGCGGCTCGCGGTTCCCCGTTCCTTGATGGCTTGTGCGCGCCGGGGAGGCGGTCAGACGCGCGGCGCGGTGTGCGGCGGGACTCTCACCATGCCGTGGTACTTGTATAAAACGGCATTGGTGAGCAAATCGCGGGCGTCCTGGGTTATCGGGAAGAAGAGATCGATGTACTCGCCGTTCTTCCGCTTGCTGGAAGGCATCCCAATGAAAATGCCCTTGTCGCCCTGAACGATCCTCAAGTTCTTGACGACGAACCTGTCCAGGAGGGTGATATTCGCAAAGCCCAGCGTCTTGCCCAGGTTTTCTTTCGGGAAAACCCTGACTTCTGTGATTATCTCTTCCATATTCCGCTCCACCACCATCAAGATGATAGAAATACTTAATATATTACATAAAATACCTGTGTGTCAATAAAAAAGAGTGTTTTAAATTGATGGTTATTAGAGGTATTTTCGTATAGATAAATATTAATGTTAATCATAATATATATGATATATAAGGGAAATGTATATTTTTCCAGGTAAATGTATTGAAAGGGGCGCACGGCGCCACCCGGGTGAGCAGATCGGGAGAATCGGGCACCGCGCGGGAGGCGGTCCCTTCCGGGCCGGTTGCCCGGCGCTCGCGTGGGGAGGCTGCCCCGTCACCTGTTGAATGCCGGCGTTTGAACCGGCCCGACGGGCAGGCCGTGCTGAATTGTAACGCCCCGGTAATGTGCGCGGGGGGAGATGCGTGGGCCGGTGCGCGTACTCATGAACATGCCGCCCAAGGATTGTCTGCCGCAAGAATTAAATTGACTTTTTGCCGTAACAGGGGGAAGATGTTCGTGTCCTGTATATAAAGCCGCGCCGTAATATCCCGCGGCGGGCGGGCCATATTTATAGAAACCGGGGAACATAACCATGAATAAGAATTATTGCCTGTCGATCGCGCTTTTGATGGTCTTCTGCGGGTGTCTTGCCACCATGCCGCCGGCGGTGAAGGACGATTTGCTGACGGAAAAGACCGCCGATGAGGCGAAAAAGCTGAACGCCCTCGAAGAACGGATAGTCGTCATTAACCAGGAGAACAACAAGGTAAAGGAAGAACTCAAGATAACGAAGCAGAGGATCGTGGTGAGCGGGAACCAGATTTCCAGCCTCGAGGAGGCGAAGAAGCTCGCGCTCGAGAAGGAAAAGCTGTACGCCATAACCGGCGAGGCCGACAAGCTCGCCGACGTGAGGAAGGAGCTCCTGGACAAGGAAGAGAAGCTGCGGATGGAGAACGCGGTCCTTTCATACCTGAAAGCGAAACAGGAACACGAGGAGGACACCGTCGACCTCAAGGACGCCGAGCTGGCATCCAGCGTTGGCGGAGCTTTATCACGAAAAAGCCGTGATCGCGAGAAGGTACCAGGACAAGGTAATGCCGGCGCCGGCAGGCAGCAAGGACGCCGACAAAAACAAGATCGACGTGCCCGAATACGAGAAGTACCTGAATTCCCAGAAAGAGAGGCTCGCCAACGAGCAGAAGCAGCACGGCGTGAGCATGGAGAAACTCAAACAGGAAGAAGTCAAGCTCAAGGCATCGGGCTACGAGAAACCCTGAACGGGGTGGGAGGCACGCATGAAAAAATCCGCCTTGTCGATAACGGTCGGCGCCGCGGCGGCGCTGCTGCTCTTTGCGGCTGATGTCCCCTGGCTCTTCGCGCAGTTCAAGTGGACCAGCGACTACAAGAACCTCTACAACGAGAAGGTGGCCGTCGAGCTGGAGCTCACCGGGGTAAAGAGGCAGTACGCCAACGAGAAATCCAACTCCGAGGCGCGGATAAAGGACCTTGAAAGCCAGATAGCGAACCTCGGCAGGAAGATCGAGCAGTGCGAAAAGCAGGGCGATGATGACAGGAAGCTCTGCGACGGCAGGGTGAAGGAGCTGCAGTCCACGATAGACATACTGCAGAAGAAGGGCGGAGACCGTGAAAAGGACCTGCTGGAGGAGAATAAGAAGCTCCAGGCCAGGTACGAGGGCGAGCTGCAGAAGCTCAGGCAGCAGCTCATCGACGAACGCGACAAAAACTTAAAGGAGATGGACGCCCAGCGCAGGGACTACGAGCTGAAGATCTCCGAGCTCAGGAACAGGATAGACAACCTGAACGGCGAGCTCGATTCGCTCAAGAAGCTGACGCAGACCCAGAAGTCCGAGCTGGACCGCATGTCGGAGCAGGCGAACGAGCTCGAGAAGCAGCTGCAGGAGGAGATAAAAAAGGGCGACATCCGCCTCAAGAAGTTCCACGACAGGCTCGTCATCAATATCGATGACCGCATCTCCTTCGATTCGGGGTCGGCGGAGCTCAAGAAGGGGATCCTGCCCGCGCTGGACAAGATCACGAAGATCCTGGTGAATTACCAGGAAAACAGGATAATCGTGGAAGGGCATACCGACAACGTGCCCATCCGCACGAAGCTCTTCCGTGACAACTGGCAGCTCTCCACGGAGCGGGCCCTGGCGGTGCTTAACTACATCCTCGAGAACAGGGCGCTGAAAAGGTCGCGTTTCTCGGCGGCCGGCTACGGGGAATATAATCCACTCGTTTCCAACGAAACTCCCGCAAACCGCGCCCTCAACCGGAGGGTGGACATCGTGGTGGTGCCCCGTATCACGAAATAGACCCCGGTGCGGGCTTCATTGTTGTCATTGCGCCCCCTCCGCTCCATGGAGGGAGTTAAACTTTTTGAGGATGCGCTCCTGGCCGTCCCCTGGCGGTAGGTGAGGGTTGGATGATCATCTGCAGCGGGAATTCTTGCTGACCTGTAATGTTTTCAGGGTGGAATTTGGAAAATGAATGAAACAGTGTCTTTAATCCCAAACTGCCAGACAGAATCAAGGCCGGCAGGGTAGTGATCAACAAGCGACTGGAAAAGGTGCGAGAACTCATTGCCCGGGGGGCGACAACAGCCGAGATGATGATTATATCGTGCGCACGAACATCGACTGCACCGGAGACGGGTATAGAAATAATTCAGCATGGGTACAGAAGGAGTTCCTTGATTATTCCGGTGAGTCAATCGAGTACTGGCGAAATCTCGCCATAGAGCGATATACGCTTATCCATAAAGAAGCCGTCACAGCAGGGCAGTTCCGGGTGCGATCAAAGCCCGGGTCTGGATCGATCGCCTGACAGGGATTTGATTTCGAGGCTCCGTCCAAAGGCTTTTCAGCCATCAATAATGACTTTTTCGTTAAGGATCGGTTCAGGTGTGAGGCATTATCACGGGGGCATTCTCTGAAAAGGGTAAGGAATTTCCTTGATGGTTAAATGTAAAACAAAAGCGGAGGAACCGTCATGACCGGGAAAGAAAAGAAGATTCGCATAAAAATCAATGAAGACTGGCATGAATTTTCGCTCGATGGAGATATTACCCCGCATATGACCTTGTCTTATTTATTACGCGAAAAACTCGGATTGACAGGCCTCAAGGTCTCCTGTGATGAGGGCGCCTGCGGCGCCTGTACAATTATAATGGACGGGAAAGCGGTCTTATCCTGCCTCACTCTTGCTGTCCAGGCTAACGGCCATGAAATAATCACCATTGAAGGACTCCCCGATAACGATCCTGTCATAGAAGCCTTCGCGGAACAATGTGAACCCGGCTATGGGACTGCGTTACAATGCGGGTTTTGCACGCCCGGGTTCGTCATGAGTACAAAGGCCTTGCTGGAAGAAAATCCAAAACCAAGCCTCATCGAGGTCAAAGAAGCCCTTTCCGGACATATATGCCGCTGCGGCTGCTACGCCGGCATCGCGCAGGCCGCGCTCCACGCGGGAGAGAAGACGCGGGCGAAGGGAGGGAAGTCATGAAAAAGGGTTATACGCAGCGCACCGAACGGAAGTTCGTAGGCGGGTACCGCCCCCGGATAGACGGCCTGGAAAAAGCCTCGGGTAAAGCTCTGTACGCCGATGATATCACCCTGAAAAGAAATTATCCCGACATGCTGTACGCGAAGGTGCTGCGGAGCCCCTATGCCCACGCGAGAATAAAGAGCATCGACGTGAGCAGGGCCGAAGCGCTTCCCGGCGTGAAATGCATCCTGACCTACAAGGACCCGGAGCTGGCGTCGCTCCGGGCCACCAATGCGGGCTGGACGGACGGCGTGGATACGCTCTCCTACGACCGCATGATGTGGAAGCACTTCCGCGACCGGCGCGTCCTGGGGGACCACGCCTGCTGGGCCACCGACGAGGTGGGCGCGGTGGTCGCGGCGGAGAGCGAGGAGATCGCCGGGGAGGCTTTGAAGCTCATCGACGTCGAGTGGGAGGTGTTGCCCTTTGTGCTCGATCCCATGGAGGCGATGAAGCCCGGCGCCCCGGTCATTCACCCGGAGATCACGGCGAACAACGTGCTGCCGAAGGATCCGGTGGGGGGAGACGATATCTTCGTGCTAAGGGGCGATGTCGACAAGTCCTTCGCCGAGGCGGACGTGATCGTCGAGGGGACATCCATCCATCACAACGCCACGCAGGCGTCCCTCGACAACTGGTGCTGCCTGGTGGACTGGAAAAAAGACACGCTGACCCTGCGCTCGAATTCCTACGAGACCGACCAGTCGAGGATGCACATAAGCCAGATGCTCGGCATCCCGGTTCATAAGGTCAGGGTGATAAGCTCCTACGTGGGCGGGCAGTTCGGCCGCGGCGACACGGGGGACCAGCCCTTCTTCCTTTTCACGGCGCTCCTCTCGAAAAGGACGGGACGGCCCGTGAAATTCAAGCACACCCGCAGGGAGAGCTTTCACGATTCGCGGCAGCCGGCCATCTATACGGGAAAGCTGGGGGCGAAAAGAGACGGAACCATAACCTCCATGTATTTCAAATCCATCGGGAACGCCGGCGCCTACGCCGACCACACGATGTTCGCGCTGAAATTCGCCCCCACGGAAATCACGGAAGTGGCCTTTGCGCACATACCGAATATAAAGATGGAATCATACGGCGTGTACACGAACAAGCTTCCCGCCTGCATGATGCGGGGAGTGGGAAACTCCCAGTTCAACCTGATCTTCGGGCACGTCGTGGACATGCTGGCCGAAAAACTGGACATGGACCCCATGGACCTGGCGATAAAGAATTTCGGGCACGAGTGGGGCACGCGGCCGGACAAGAGCCTGGTGGCCGTGCTGAACGCGGGAGCGGAGAAGATCGGCTGGCGCGGGAAGCGCCATAAGCCCGGGGAATATCCGGGTGTCCGGAAGCGCGGGGTCGGGTTCTCCCTTCACCCGGCATGGCACGCCGAGTGGCAGGAGCTCCGCAGGGGGGAGATACTGGTGGGCATTACGCTCAATACCGACTGCACCGTCATCCTCGAAGCGCCCACCGTCGAGACCGGCACCGGGTCCAATACCTGCAACGTGCTGGGCTGCGCCGAGGCGCTCGGCTTTCTCGGCATCGACGTGAAGGACATTCACTGGTCCCACGTGGTGGATACGGAAACGAGCGTGAAGGACTGCGTGCAGACGGACAGCTCGGTGTCCTACCTGCAGTCCGAGGTGATCGCGCTGGCGGCAAGGGATTTGAAAGGGCGCCTCATCGAGAAGGCGGCCGCTGTCATGAATGAAAGGCCGGAGGACCTCGACATTGCCGGAGGGCGCGTGGTTTCCAGGGGCTCGGCCGGCATGACGGTCAGGGAACTGATGAACCACGGGAACCTCGCGCCGCTGGTGGTCCGGAAGAGCAGGGTCCCCAACGGAGAAAAAACGGGCGTTCCCTACTTCGCCACTTTTTCGGAGGTTGAAGTCGATACGGATACGGGAAGGGTCGAAGTTATCAAGATCGTCCATGTGAATGACTGCGGGACCGTCATGTTCGCCTCCGGGGCCGAGGCCCAGCAGATAGGGGGCCAGTGCATCGGCATGGGCGAGGCGCTCACCGAGGAGATCATTTACGACGAGGAAACGGGCATCCCGCTTAATTTCAACTTCATCGATTACAAAATACCCACCATGGCCGATATGCCCGACATAGACCCGGTGCTCCTCGAGGTATGGAAGGGCGCGGGAGAGTACGGCGCCTGCGGGATCGGAGAGGGCACCGTGACCTGCACGCCGCGCGCGGTACTCAACGCAATCTATAACGCCATAGGCGTGAGGGTTAACGATATCCCCGTCAAGCCTGAGAAGATTCTCAAGGCCCTGGGAAAGGCGTGAGGTGAGGATATGAAAAAATTCAACTTCATCGCAGCGACTTCCCTCAAGCAGGCGGAATCCCTTCTCGCCAAGGCGAAGAAGGCAGGATCGGTGAAACTCCTGGCGGGCGGCACCGACCTCCTCGGCACCCTGAAAGACGGGATCCACCCGGAGAGCCCCGATACGATCGTGGATCTGAAAAGCATCAAGGGACTCGATTACATTCAAGGCGACGGTAAAGGCCTTCGCATAGGCGCATTGACCCGGCTCCGGGACATCGCGGCGAACAAGGAGATCAGGGAGAGCTACGGACTCCTGGCGCAGGCGGCCCGTACCGTGGCGTCGCCGCAGATCAGGAACATGGGGACCCTGGGCGGCAATATCTGCCAGGAACCACGATGCTGGTACTATCGCGCTCCCGATAACCTGTTCCATTGCCTGAGGAAAGGCGGAACCAAATGCAGCGCCGTGCTCGGAGAAAACCGCTACCATTCCATATTCGGCGGCATTCGCGCGGGCGCTCCCTCGTGCACGTATACCTGTCCGGGGAATGTTGAAATTGCGGCGTACATGAGCGAAATGAGATCTGGAGAAATCAGAAAGGCCGCGGATACGATACTTTTAAATAATCCCATGCCCGCGGTGACGGGGAGAGTTTGCCCGCATTATTGCGAGTCGGCCTGTAACCGGGGCAAATTTGATGCATCAGTTTCAATTCGAAATGTTGAGCGTTTTCTGGGAGATTACATTCTTGATAATTTGAACATATTCATGAAGGCTCCCAAAAAACAATCGTCAAAAACCGTTGCGATTGTCGGATCGGGACCCGCGGGACTTTCCGCAGCCTACTACTTGAGGGCCCTGGGATATAAGGTGACAGTATTTGATAAAATGCAGGCAGCCGGCGGGATGCTGACCTATTGTATTCCAGGCTACCGTCTGTCTAATGATGTTGTGAGAAAGCAGATAAGAGCTTATGAGAAAATGGGTATAAAATTCATACTCAATGCAAACATAGGCGAGAAAGGGAAAACCTTGCGCGATCTCAGGAAAAAATTCAAGGCCGTTTTCCTCGCGACGGGGACCTGGCGGCAGAAAGAATTGAAGATGGAAAATTCGGAGCTCCTCATCTCCGGCATGGAATTCCTGACGGAAATAGAGCGGAACAGGAAGCGCTATGCCGGAAGCAAGGTGCTCGTCATAGGCGGAGGGAACGTGGCGGTGGATGTGGCCATCAGCGCCCTGCGGATCGGCGCGAAGGAGGTCACGATGGCCTGCCTCGAAGACCGGGGAACCATGCCGGCGTTCGACGAAGAAATCGAACAGGCCCTCGGGGAGGGCGTGAAGATCATGAATTCGCTGGGGCCGGGCAGGATCCTGGAAACGGACGGACGTGTAACAGGAATGGAATTCGTCCGGTGCACGAGCGTGTTCGACGAAAAGGGGCGCTTTAATCCCGAGTTCGATATATTGAAGAAGACGACCGTCAGCGCGGACAAAATCATCCTCGCCATAGGCCAGGCCGCGGAGCTTGGCCTATGCCGGAAAAGCGATAAAGCTCGAGAGGGGACTCATTAAGATACACCCCGAAACCGCCGCGACCGGCATGCCCGGCGTGTTCGCGGGGGGTGATGCGACAAGCGGCCCTTCGTCTGTTATTGCAGCCATAGCTTCAGGGCGAAAAGCCGCGATGTCTATCGATTCTTTTCTCTCGGGCGATAAAAACAAGGCCGTCCCTGTCAAGAAACACGGTTCCTTGAATGAATTCCTGGAAACAAACAGCCGTTGTTATGACAGGACCGAGAGAGTGGAGGATCTACGCGCTCAAAATTCGCGCAAGAGCCTTTATGCGGAAGATCATTCCACTTTGAATGCGAAATCCGTGGATTCCGAGATACAGCGCTGTTTAAATTGCGGTTGTGTGGCTGTGAACGCCTCGGATATTGCTCCTGCTCTCATCGCGCTTGATGCGAAAATAAGAACGACAAAAAAGAAGGTCAACGCAGAGGATTTCTTTTCTGTTGAAAAGATCCTGGATCATGATGAAATCGTGACCGAAATTGAAATTCCGTTCCAAAAGCAAAAGAATGTTCAGAACTATCTCAAGTTTAGAATTCGAAATGCGATTGATTTTCCTGTCGTGAGTTTGGCTTCTGTTTTGAATTCCAATAATGGTTTGTTTACTCAGAGCAAAAATAGTTCTGGGTGCAGTGGCCCCTGTTCCGCTTAGGATGCCTGCCGTCGAAAAATATTTGATTGGAAAAGAAGCCACGGAAGCGGTCGCCGAAGAGGCTGGAGAGATAGCAGCCAGGTACGCGAAACCGCTGTCCAAGAATAAATATAAAATTCAAATTATGAAGGCATTGATTAAAAAAGCTATTCTTGACAAAAATGCCTGAGTGCAATTGATTTGGTATTTTCGAAATTCAAGTGAACTGTTTCTAAAAGGAGACCACCTGAGCCTGAGCAGATGCTCCGCACCATGAACAGCGATGGCATCTTCGACGGCGACACCCTGGCCATCTGCTGGATGACGCCGTTCAGTTTCCCGCTTGATAAACAGGTAACAGCGGCGCTCCTCCAGTTTAATGCCCCTGAATGTTCTTTAAAGGGCTGGTCGGCATATCGACGACTACCACGGGGCCAGGGGTAAGAATAGGACCGGAAACGCAACCATGAGATGGCCCACTTTCATCATTTTCTTCTCCGTATTCCTGCTGATCTACGGCATCGTAAACTATTACATTTTCATCCGCGGATGGCATGCGCTGCCCAGGCATTCGGCGCTGCGGGCCTTTTACACGGCCCTGTTCCTCATCGTCTCGCTGTCGTACATCTTCGGGCGCGTCCTGGAGCGGTACACCGTATGCGCAATAAGCGATTGCGCCATCTGGCTGGGTTCCTTCTGGCTGGGGTACATGCTGTATCTTTTCCTGGGCGCGGCGCTCGTGGACATGCTCCGTGCCGTGATCCATATCTTCAACGTCCACCTGCCGTTCATACACCAGCGCTACGAGGCGGCCAAAATGGCGGCCGCTGCGGCCGTTTTCGGCGCGGCGACGCTGATCGTGGCCGCTGGGTTCGTGAACGCCTGCACGCCGCGCATCAGGGAGCTCCGCCTGAACATTTCCGGGAAGGCAACGTCGCTCGCCTCGCTTCACCTCGTCCTCGTCACGGACATCCATCTCGGGACACTCATCGGGAACTCGCGCCTCCTGCGGCTGGTGAAAAGTATAAACGACCTGAAGCCCGACTGCGTGCTCCTGGCGGGGGACATCGTTGACGAGGATTTAAAGCCCGTCATAGAGCAGAACATCGGCGAAACGCTCTGCAACATCGAGTCCAGGCACGGGGTCTACGCGGTGACCGGCAACCATGAGTATATCGGCGGCGCCGACGAGGCGGTTTCATACCTCGAGCGCCACGGGGTAAGGATGCTCAGGGACGCCGCGGTGCTGGTGGCCGGCCAGTTCTATATCGCCGGGAGGGAGGACAGGAGCGTGGAGGGTTTCACCGGCCGGCGAAGGGTCCCGCTGGAGCGGATACTGGCGACCGTCGACACAAGGCGCCCGGTCGTCCTCATGGACCACCAGCCCTTCAGGCTTCACGAGGTCACGGGCAACGGCGTGGACCTCCAGGTCTCGGGCCATACCCACCACGGCCAGCTCTGGCCGTTCAACTTCATCACGCGCATGGTCTACGAAGTGAGCATGGGACACAAGAAAAACGGGAAGACCCATTATTACGTCTCCTGCGGCTGGGGGACATGGGGGCCGCCGGTCAGGACGAACAGCAGGCCGGAAATCGTCAGCATACAAATAAACTTCACCCACTGATACCCCGGGCATGGGCGAACCGCCTGACAAACAATTCCTCTGGGACGACGATGTCGAGCTTCCCCGGCACGAGATAGACGCGCAGAACGGGCTGATGCTCGAAAAGCAGCGGCGGTTCCGGCTCGCGGCCGAATACGTGGCCGAGGCCTTCTCCGCGGTCGGGGCTGTGCGCGGGGTGCTGCTCTTCGGCTCGGTGGCGGCCCCCCTGGCAAAGGAAGCATCCTGCCGGCACCGGTTCAAACGCGCGGGCGTCGAAATATACCACGAGTGCAGGGACGTGGACCTCGCGGTGCGGGTGGACGGCCTACAGTGCCTTGACGCGCTTCGTAACGCGAGGTCGTCCGCCCTCGCCAGGCTCCTGGATGACAGAGGATTCGGCGTGGCCCATCATCGCGTGGACGTCTTTGTCCTCGACGGCGAATCGGGGCTGTACCGCGGCAGGCTCTGCATATTCGGCCGGTGCCCGAAGGGCAAATTCGTGTGCACCGTCCCGGGGTGCGGGAAGCCGCCGTTTCTCCAACAGCTCGAGGCCTTCGAGTTTTCCGGCGAGATCCTGGCGCGGTCGCCGCGCGCGGTTCTCTTTGAGCGTCATGGTGGAGGCGTATTTTAGGCTTGACAAAAGAGAGCCCCGTTCAGTATGTGATTAGTTCGAATTTCGGCGCACTCCTTTGCCGGCGAAAATCTCTCAACACCAAAGCGCGCGCGCCGGGCGCGTGAGCGGGCCCAGGGTCCGAAAACGGCTGTGATGGAATGACGGGGATGGACGGGCAGGCGGTCACCTACAGCGACGAACTGATGTTCCGGCGCAGGAGCTACTGCGGCGAGATCACCCTCGATGACGTGGGGAAAAACGTGTACATCGACGGCTGGGTCGACCGGAAGAGGGACCTGGGCGGCATCATTTTTATCGAGATGCGCGACGTGAGCGGGGTGGTGCAGGTCGTGGTGAATTCGGCGAATTCCCCTGGCATCGCCGCGACGGCCGAGGTCGTCCGCAACGAGTTCTGCCTGCACGTCGCGGGCAGGGTGAGGCGCCGTTCCGAGGAGACGGTAAACCCGAACCTCGCCACCGGCACCATCGAGCTGGAGGCATCGGACATAAGGATATTGAACCCCTCCCTGGTGCCGCCCTTTCCCCTTGACGCGCGCAACGCGATCAGCGAGGAGGTGAGGCTGGCCTACAGGTACCTTGACCTCAGGCGGGCGGAGATGCAGGACGCCGTCGTCAAGCGGCACCGCGTCATGATGACCGTCAGGCAATACCTTTCAGACAAACGCTTCATCGAGGTGGAGACGCCGATACTCAACAAATCCACCCCGGAGGGCGCCCGTGATTTCCTGGTCCCCAGCAGGATAAACAAGGGGATGTTCTACGCGCTCCCCCAGTCTCCCCAGATATTCAAGCAGATCCTCATGGTCGCGGGATTCGACCGTTATTTCCAGATCGTCAAGTGCTTCCGCGACGAAGACCTCCGGTATGACAGGCAGCCGGAGTTCACCCAGATCGACCTGGAAATGTCTTTCGTCACCCCGGATATGATCATAGAGATCGTCGAAGGGCTGGTGAAGGCCATGGTCAGGGAGATCAAGGGGGGGGAGGTGGAAACGCCCTTCCCGCGGCTTACCTACGAGGAGGCGATGGCGCGCTACGGCAAGGACGCCCCGGATACGCGGTTCGGCCTCGAGCTCGAGGATTGCAGCGCCGTTTTCGCCGCCTCCGGCTTCAACGTGTTCGCGGCAGCCGTTTCCGGAGGCGGCATCATAAAATGCCTCCCGGTCCCCGACGAAGGCAGAATCTCGAGGAAGAACATAGACGATTACACGGAGTATGTGAAGGCCTTCAAGGCCATGGGGCTTCCCTGGATGCGGTTCAGGGAGGGCGTCTTCGAGGGAGGGATTTCCAAGTTCGTCTCGGACGCGGAAAAGAACGCCCTTATCGAACGGCTCGGCCTGAAGCCGGGCACCCTGCTGCTCTTCGCGTCGGACAAGGAGGAGATAGTCAACGACACGCTCTCGAACCTGCGCCTCAGGATAGCGGCCGACCTTCAGCTCATCGATGAAAACAGGCTCAATTTCGTGTGGGTGCTCAACTTCCCCCTGCTGGAGTATGACGGGGAGGAGGGGCGTTTCTACGCCAAGCACCACCCCTTCACGTCCCCCCTGC
This sequence comes from uncultured Spirochaetota bacterium, assembly GCA_963762305.1. Lineage (GTDB taxonomy): Bacteria > Spirochaetota > UBA4802 > UBA4802 > UBA5368 > CAVXKM01. The sequence continues at coordinate 64,301 of CAVXKM010000002.1, forward strand.
CGGAGCACGTGGAATTACTTGACACGGTCAGCCCTTCATCGGTACACTTATTGAAAGCTCAGGCCTACGACATCGTCCTGAACGGGGTCGAGATCGGCGGGGGATCGATCCGGATCTGCAGCGGAGAGATCCAGAAGAAGATGTTCTCCGTGCTGGGCATAACGGAGGAGGAAGCGCAGATAAAATTCTCCTTTTTACTCGAGGCCCTCAAATACGGAGCGCCCCCCCACGGCGGTATCGCACTGGGCCTGGACAGGGTCCTCATGCTCCTGCTCAACAGGAATTCCATCAGGGACGTCATAGCCTTCCCCAAGACCCAGAAAGGGCAGTGCCTCATGAGCCAGGCCCCGTCACCCGTCTCTCCCGAGCAGCTCAGGGAATTGTCAATAAAAGTGGCTGAAAGATAGGATGGCCGGCAGCGTCATCGTGGAAAACACGTTTGAAGTCGACGATACGGCGTTATACCGGCGTATCTGCGGATCAAAGGACAGGAACATCAGGACGATCGAGAAGATACTGGGAGTCCAGATCATTCCCCGCGGCAACACCCTCATCATCAATAGCTCCAAGGATGGCGCGGAGAAGGCCGCGCGCCTGCTCCATGTCATGGGCGACTACCTGCACGTGAAGGACAAGCAGTACGAGTTCGACGATTTCGACATAAAGTACCTGGCCACGACCATCGCATCGGGCCACGAGATAGACACGGAGGAGCTCAATCGCCTGAAAATCGTCATCTCCGAGACGGGCAGGACAGTGGGCCCCAGGACGCTCAACCAGGCCCGGTACATATCGGCGATCCAGAGAAGCCCCATAACCTTCGTCATAGGCCCGGCGGGCACGGGGAAGACCTACCTCGCCGTGGCGGTGGCGCTGGGGTATCTGCTCGCGGGGAAGGTGGAAAGGATCGTCCTCACCAGGCCGGCGGTGGAGGCGGGGGAGACCCTCGGGTTCCTGCCCGGCGACCTTATACAGAAGGTGAATCCCTATCTCCGTCCCCTTTACGACGCGCTTTTCGACCTGCTCACGTACGAGAAGACATCGAAGCTGCTGGAGCGGGGCAGCATCGAAATAGCGCCGCTGGCATACATGCGCGGGAGGACGCTCAACAGGTCCTTTATCATCCTGGACGAGGGGCAGAACACCACCGTTTCCCAGATGAAGATGTTCCTGACCAGGCTCGGCAACAACTCCAAGATAGTGATTTCGGGCGACGTCACGCAGGTGGACCTCGAGAAGCCCAAGAGCTCGGGGATGACGCACGCCTTCCGCGTTCTCCGGAACGTCCACGATATAGGCTTCATAGAGCTCTCGCGCGAGGATATCTGCCGGCATCCGATCGTGGAGAAAATCATCGCCGCATATGACCATGCGGGAAAAGAAGACTGACCGCCCCGGCCGCAGCGCAGGCCGTGCAAACCAATGCTGACCATCGTTAAAATCTTCCACAAGGCCATAACCTCGGCGCTCAGGCAGCGGGTCGTGAGGCTGTCGATTCTGCTCACTCTGGGCGTGATTTTTCTTTCCACACTGGCGCTCTTCATCAACGTCAGGGGAAAAACTTACAGGTACGGCGTGGGCGACATCGCCCGCGAGGATGTCCGCGTTCCCGGCGAGGTCGTGTACGAGATCGAGAGGGAGAGCGAATTGGAAAAGGTGCGCGCCGCCGAGCGGGCGCCCCTGGTTTTCGACAAGGACGGCCGGGTGCTCATCGAGAAACTCGCTGGCCTGGATGTGCTCTTTGACAATGTCATTTCGGTGTTGAGGGAGTTTCCTCCCCAGGGCTCGGAGGAAAGGACCTTCCAGTTCCTGACCGTCAAATCGAGGCTTCCCAGGTACGTGCGGATCGACGACAAGCCGCTCTACAACCTGCTCCGGTATTCCAACCTGCCCGAGATGAAGCAGAGCGCGAAAAAGATACTCATTAATATAATGGAGGGCGGAGTTCTCGACTCTGCGTACAGCAACCCCCTGGCGTTGAGCAACAGGTCCGTGCTGGTAAGAACGATAAACGAGCTCGAGGACACGACGGAAGCGCCGGCTGCGCTCGAGGACCTGAAGACATACGAGACGGTGATGAAAGACCTGTACGGTCAGGTCCAGGCCGTCGCCCCGTATCTTTCGAGGGAAGAGCTCGCCACGATGGCGGGGATAGCGAGCGGTTTCATCAAGCCGAACCTCACCTTCAATGCCGATGAGACCAGGAGGAAAATAGATGAGGCGGTGAAGTCGGCCAAGCCGATCACGGGCTCCATGAAAAAGGGGCAGACGATAGTGCGGGAGGGCGACACGATCACGCCGGACGCGCTGAAAAAGATCTCGATCCTGAACACCTACACCGCTTCCACGCGGATAAGCTACCTCGGCGGCGTCCTGATACTCCAGCTTTCGTTCCTGGTCATATTCGGGTATTTTCTGTTCCAGTTCCATTCGAATCTGCTTCCGGATTTCAAGACCCCCGTTGTCGTCTTTTCGATGGTGGTGGTGTTCATCGTGTACACCTTTTTTCTCTCGCGGGTGGACAATATCCTCAACTCCAAGTTTATCTTCTCGCTTTACCTGCCCATACCCGCCGTCACCATGATCATCGCCACCCTTTTCAACATGTTCATCGCGATCATCATAGGCATGTACCTGATTTTTTTCAGCTTCGCGATCAGCGGCGGGTCCCTTCCCGTGATAGTCCTGGCCTTCAGCTCGGCCATGCTCGGCGTCTTCGTGCTCACGGACGTGGAAAAAAGGACCGACTTCCTCAGGGGAGGGATGGTCCTGGGCATCGTGAATGCGGTTGTCGCCGTCGGCGTCTGCCTCATGGAGGAATACACACTGTCCGAGACGCTTCAAAACGTCGAGCTTGCCCTCGCGAGCGGCATCGTCAACAGCATTCTCGTGCTGGGCGTTTTCCCCGTGTTCGAGAACCTTTTCGACATCACGACCAAATTCAACCTGCTCGAGCTCTCGGACCTCAACGCGCCGATTTTCAAAAGGCTGCTCATCAAGGCGCCGGGAACGTACAACCACTCCCTGATGGTGGCGACCATGGCCGAATCGGCATGCAAGGACATACACGCGGACTACATGCTGGCGCGGGTCGGGGGCTATTACCATGACATCGGCAAGATCGAGGACGCCGGCATCTACATCGAGAACAAGATCACGGACAAGAAGGCGAAAAATCTCTCCCCGGGCGAGTATTCCAGGCTCATCATTTCACACGTGGAGAAGGGGGTCGAGCTGGCCCACAAGCGCAGGCTCCCGTCCCAGATTGTGGACTTCATAAAAGAGCACCACGGAAAAACGACGATGACCTATTTTTACCACCAGGCGCTCGAGTCCGCCGACACGTCCGGCAGCGCCGAAGAGATCGACAAGGCCGATTTCCAGTATCCCGGGCCCCGGCCCCACTCCAGGGAGACGGCGGTCGTGATGCTGGCCGACGCGGTTGAGGCGGCCTCACGGTCCCTGCAGGAGCCGACGTACGTGAAGCTGGAATCCCTGGTAAAAAAGATAATATACAACAAACTCAACGAGGACGAGCTGGAGTATTCGGACCTCACCATGCAGGACCTGACGAAGGTGCACAAGGCCTTCATGCGCGTGCTCAACGGCATTTTCCACACCCGCATCGAATACCCGGACAAGGAAGACGTGGAGAAGCTTGAGCACAGGGTAATAAACGGCAAAAATGGCGATTAACCTCTATACCGAGGGTGTCGGGCTCCCCTTTCAAGGCATATCGAAAAAGAAGGCGGGCGCCTGGGCGGCGGCCGTCGCGAGGGAGCTCAACCTTGTAAATTCGGACATCGCCGTCATTCTCACGGACAACGAAACGATGAAGGCAATCAACAAAAAATACAGGGGCAGGAACCGTCCGACCGACGTGATTTCCTTCAGGTACGCCGACGGGCCCCTGCCGGGCATAGGACACCAGGACCCGGGCTCGGGCGACATCTTCATTTCCCTCGAGAAATGCCGCGAGCGGGCCGTTTCAGGAAAGGTGACGGTGGAGGGTGAAATAAAAAGGCTGCTTGTCCATGGGGTGCTCCACCTCGCGGGTTATGACCACGAAGGCTCCAGGAGGCGGGAAGCCGCGATGAGGCGAAAGGAGGACGAGGTCCTCGCGGCAATAAGCTGAAAACAAAAGCGCCCTGTGTCAAATCCCGCCGAGTTTCCTGTCCAGGTCATCCCTGAAGCGCGCGAGCTTGACGCGCAGGTTTTTCCAGCCCTCTTCAAACGCTCCTTCACCGAGCCGGTCCCTGACGCTGAAGTAGAATTTCACCTTGGGCTCGGTGCCCGAGGGCCTCATGGTGATCTTCGAACCGTCGGCCAGGAAAAACTGCAGCACGTCCGAGACGGGGAGCCCCTCCAGGGGCCGGCTCTCTCCGGACCGTCGGTCGGTCACCGTCAGGCTCTTGATGTCCATGATCTTTTCCACCGGCACGCCGCCGAATTCCGCGGGGGGCACTGAGCGGAAGCCCTTCATGATCGCGGAAATCCTGGCCATGCCGTCTATCCCCTTCATCGTGAGCGAATGCAGGTCCTCGAGGTAAATCCCGTACCGGCGGTAAATGTCCTCGAGGAAACCGTACAGGCTGGAGCCCCTCCCTGACAGCCAGTCCGCCATCTCCGCGAAAAAATAGCAGGAGCTCACGGCGTCCTTGTCGCGCACGAAGTCGACGGGAAGGTAGCCGTAGCTCTCCTCTCCGCCGAAAATGAACGTGCGCGAGCCGTCGCTCTCGTAGTCCTTCATCTTCATCGCTATCCATTTGAAGCCGGTGAGCACGTCCTCTATCGCGCAGCCGAAGCTCCTTGCGATGTCTGACTGGAGCTCCGTGGTGACCACGGTCTTCACGATCGCGGCGTTCGCCGGAAGCCTGCCCTGCTCGGAGAGGCGCAGGAGCAGGTAGTATTCCAGCATGGTCCCGATCTGGTTGCCGTTTATGAGCTCATAGCCGCCGCCGGGCTTCTTGAAACCGACCCCCATCCTGTCCGCGTCCGGGTCGGTCGCCAGGACAAGGTCGGCGTTCACCTCGCCGGCGAGTTTGACGACAAGGGAGAGCGCTTCCCTCTCCTCCGGGTTGGGATATTTCACCGTGGGGAAGCTGCCGTCAGGTTTCGCCTGGGATTCCACGAGGTGAACCCGGTCGAATCCGAAATGCCTGAGAGCGTCCGGAACGATGCTGAAGCCGGTGCCGTGCAGGGGGGTATACGCGATCGTTATCCCCGATGCGCCGACGGGCCTCATCGCGGACGTTTCGAGTTTCGACAGGTAGGCCCCGAAAACCTCGCGACCGATGGGGACGATGGACCCGGACGCACGCGCCTCTTCGTACCCGATTTTTTCAATCATATCGATGGAGGTGATTTTCCTCACCTCCCCTATGATCTCGCCGTCAATGGGGGGCACGACCTGTCCCCCGTCGTCCCAGTACACCTTGTAGCCGTTGTACTCGGGAGGATTGTGGCTGGCCGTGATCACGATACCCGCGGAGGCTTTCAGGTGCCTTATGGCGAAGGAGCACAGCGGCGTGGGGGTAATCTCCTCGAAGAAGTATGCCTTGATGCCGTTGGCCGCCAGGATGGAGGCTGCCTCCCTCGCGAAGACATCGGACATCCGGCGCGAGTCGCGCGCGATGACGACCCCTCCCGCCTGCAGGGACTTTCGCCTGATGCAGTTCGCCAGTCCCTGGGTGGCCATTCCCACGGTGTAGACGTTCATCCTGTTCGTGCCGGCGCCGATGACGCCCCTGAGACCCCCGGTGCCGAATTCCAGGATTGTGTAAAAACGGTCCTCGAGCTCTTTCTCGTCATTGCGCGAGACCAGTGCCCGTATCTCGTTCCTGGTCGCCTCGTCGAAGGGAGGTGACGTCCATTCTTCTATTCGCTTCCTGGCCGGGGTATCCATTGGACCTCCGTGTTTGTGTGTTGCCTTTTAAGGCGGCGCCCTGTATCGTGGCACGCGCGGGAGCACGGGATGCTTCGCGTATCGAGCTGAAAGCATGGGTCGGCGGGTACGGGAAAATCAATCAATTTTTGGCCGGGGCGCGGCAATGGAGGCAGGGAAGGAATCATTCGCACGCCCGTGAGCGTGAAAAAGGCCGATGAAAACCGATGGGAGCGATATATACGGGCGCGTACGGGAGTTCGTGGAAGTGAACGGACTGGTCCGGCGGGAAGACAGGATACTGCTTTCGCTGTCCGCCGGCAAGGACTCGATGGCCCTTCTGGACATCATGCTGCACCTGAAAGAGTATTTCCGGATAACGCTCGGCATTTTTCACCTCAACCATTGCGCCCGGGGGAGGGAATCCGACGAGGACGAGCGGTTCCTGGTGGAGCTGGCAGGGCGGAAAGGCCTGGAGATCCATGTGAGGCGCCATGACTTCGCCGGGATGGGCCGCGGCCTTTCCTTCGAGGAGCAGGCACGCGAGAAGCGCTATGAGCTCCTGGCGCAAGTGTCCGCGCTCCGGGGATTCAGCCGGACCGCGACGGCGCACACGGCCAGCGACAATGCCGAGACGATACTCATGAGGATCGTCGCCGGCACCGGCATCGCCGGCCTGATGGGCATAGACCTGAGGCGGGGACCGCTCATCCGCCCCCTCCTGTGCCTCACGTCGCAGGAAGTCTACCGCCACCTCGGCGAGCGCGGGATCACCTGGCGTGATGACGAGTCGAACGCGGACCTCTCGCGGCCGAGGAACCACCTCCGCCACGAGATACTTCCCCGCGTCCTCTCCCGGTTCCCGGGGGCGGCGAAGGCACTGCTTCACCTGGGCCGCGTGGCCGGGGAGTACTATTCCCTGCTGGGGGAGCTGTTGGAGGAAAAGCAGGGCCCGCTGTACCGCCTGCAGGGCGGGTCGCTGATCGTTCCCGCCCCGGCGCCGCTCGACGACAGGCGTGTATTCAAATACATAGTCGCGCGGGCCCTCCGCGAATGCTGGAACATCTACCTGGGCCGCTCCGCGCTCGATGAGGCGCACAGGGTTTTCATGACCGGGAGGGGCAGGGTCGCGGTCTACCGCGGGGGAGGAATAATTATAAATAAAATCTCGTTGAACGGCGAGCGGGCCATCGGGATCGAGAGTACAGGCGGCAGGCAGGGAAGGGCGGGAACGCGATGGGAGTACAGGTTGGAGCTGAAGGATGACGAGCCGGGCAGCGTTCACATACGGGAAACGGGGCATGCTGTTGAGGCGCGGAGGTGCGATTACCGGTTTTTTTCCGAAAACGCGCCGAGGGCCGATATAATTTTTATGGGATTGCCTGACGATGTTGATTATATTGTTGTAAGGAACCGGCGCCCGGGGGACAGGATCAGCCTCGGGTTCGGATCCAAGAAGATCAAAGAGCTGATGATCGAAAATAAACTTGACAATCAAGTCAAACAAAATATTCCCCTACTAGTCGTCCGTTCACGGATCGGGGCAATTTTTTTCGGCTTGTTCTCCCCGTATAAAAACAGGGTTTCAGAGGATTTCCTCGTCCACCGTGGATCCGGCAGGATAATCGCCATTCGCGCCTCGGTGCGGGGCGAGTGACGGTCCGCGAGTGCCGGCGGCAGGGACGGGAAGGCGGGTTTTCCGGGGAAGGAGCATGAGGGATGAATAAGGCAGGAAAGCAAATAGCGCTGTTGCTCTTGATAGTGGTCCTTGCCGTGGCCATCTTCAAGATGAACGATTACACGCGGCCGAAGGTCGAGTCGCTGCAGTACAGCGACTTCGTGCGAAAGATCGCCGAAAGGAAGGTGAAGGCCGTCTCCATCGTCAACGGCAAGAAAATAACCGGTACCTACATCAAGGGCGACAAGGCCTATTTTTTCGAGACCGTGATCCCCTATGACGACCCCGGGCTCATGAAGCTGCTCATCGAGAACAGGATAGAGGTGAAGGGCGAAGAGGCGGACGACAACGTGTTTCTCAAGGGCCTGCTGAACTTCCTTCCCTGGCTCTTCTTTTTCGGCCTCATATGGTTTTTCATGATACGGCAGATCCAGGCGACGGGCAACAAGGCCATGTCCTTCGGAAAGAGCCGGGCCAAATTGAATCCCGAGACAAAAAACAAGGTGACGTTCGTTGACGTCGCGGGCGTCGAGGAGGCGAAGGAGGAGCTCAAGGAAATCATCGACTTCCTCAAGGACCCCAAGAAATTCGTGAGCATCGGCGCGAAAATCCCCAAGGGGGTGCTCCTCATGGGGCTCCCCGGGACCGGGAAGACGCTCCTTGCCCGGGCGATCGCGGGCGAGGCGGGAGTGCCTTTCTTTTCCATAAGCGGGTCCGATTTCGTGGAGATGTTCGTCGGCGTCGGGGCCTCGAGGGTCAGGGACCTTTTCGACCAGGGAAAGAAGAACGCCCCGTGCATAATCTTCATAGATGAAATCGACGCCGTCGGCCGCCTTCGCGGCGCCGGTCTCGGCGGCGGCCACGACGAGAGGGAGCAGACCCTCAACCAGCTCCTCGTCGAGATGGACGGCTTCGAGACCAACGAGGGCGTTATCATCGTCGCCGCCACGAACAGGCCGGACGTGCTGGACCCGGCCCTTCTCAGGCCGGGCAGGTTCGACCGGCAGGTCGTGGTCGACACGCCAGACATAAAGGGAAGGGAAAAGATACTGGCGGTGCACACGAGAAAAATCCCCCTGTCCCGCGAGGTGGACCTCAAGATCATCGCCCGCGGGACCCCGGGCTTCACCGGCGCCGACCTGGCCAACCTCGTGAACGAGGCGGCGCTGCTCGCGGCGCGCCGGGGCAAGAAGAGGGTGGCGATGCCCGAGATGGAGGAAGCGAAGGACAAGGTGCTCATGGGCCCGGAACGACGCTCGATGCTGATATCGAACGAGGAGAAGGAGATCATAGCCTACCACGAGGCCGGGCATGCCATACTCGGCCTTCTCACCGGCGTCGATACCGTGCACAAGGTCTCCGTGATCCCGCGCGGCAGGGCGCTGGGTCTGACGATGATCCTCCCCAAGGAGGAAAAGCACCTGCATTCGAAAAAATACTGGCTTGACCAGATCACCCATCTCTTCGGGGGCCATGTCGCGGAGAAGATTAAGTTCGGCGACCTCACGACGGGGTCCAGCAATGACCTCGAAAGGGCCACCGACATAGCGAGGAAGATGGTGTGCGAATGGGGAATGAGCGACAAGATGGGCCCACTCACGTTCGGCAAGAAGAATGAGCAGATCTTTCTCGGGAGGGAGATCTCGCAGCACCGGGACTACAGCGAAACTACCGCGGAGATGATAGACCGGGAGGTGAAGGCGATCATCGAGTCGTGCGAGGCCCGCGCGCGGCAGATGATAACGGACAATGTTGACAAGTTCGAGAGGATCGCCCTGAACCTTGTCGAGAGGGAGACGCTCAACGGCGAGGAGATCGATATACTGATGCGCGGCGAGGAGCTCCCGCCCATGCAGGTGCCGAGCGTCGCGAAGGCTCCCAGGGAAGAGAAAGAAGGCAAGAAGGCCGGCGCGGTAGCCGGGGACGGCGGAGAACAGATACTTGAACCGGCCAAGACCTGATACGCCGAGCGCACATAGCACACCCCATGCCGGATGATGATCTTGACAGGCTGCTTTCCGACGTAGACGGCGACACCGACGGCGGCCGCGTCAAGCCTGCAGGAGCAGAAATCCCGGAAGAGAAGGACAAATCCGTTCCCCCCTCCGGCGGGGAGCTGGTGTCCGCTCCCGCGCCCCTGATCAAGGATGGAGACATGCTCCGCTTCCGCGCCGGAATCGTCCCCGCGCTGAAAGCCCACCTGCATCTCGCGGAAAAAGTAAATGGACTCATAAGCGGCCCGGCCCAGTCAAAGGCGCGGGCCCTGAACGGCGTCCATCACGCCTGGCGCGGTCACGTTGAGAATATCGCCCGCGTGTTCGAGGAGTACAGCCTTCTGTTGTCGGTGGAGAACCTGAACAGGAAGGCACGGAAGGATTACGAGCTTTATTTCCAGTGCGCGAAAGACCAGAACAGGATCCACTTCCTTGCGCTGAAGGAAGCGTTCCTGCTCCTCAGGGAATTCAACCGAGCGTGCGGGAAGGAATGGCGCGAACTTTCCACCGAAGTGGGCCGACCCGGCGCTGCAACGGCAAACAGACCGCTGTTCAACGAACTCAGCTCGGCCGTGGATTCCGCGCTCGCGCTTTGCGGGGCGACGGACAAGCTTGTCCGCGCGATCTCGCAGGTCCTCCAGATCCCGGAAAGCGATGTAAACGCGCCGGAAAAGGAGATACGGTCCCACATCGTGTATCACGACTCCCTCCGGTACGGCCTCGAGGTCCTCTGGGGCGTCATCGAGACCCCCTCCGCCGACTATGCGACAGGGACAGACGAACTGCTTGACCTGCAGGAGGGGAGCGCCCGCGATGAAGACGCGGTCACAGGAACGCATGGGCACGGGGCCCATGAGACGGAACCGGTTGAAAAACAGGAAGAAGACGGCGCTTCAGGGGAGATGAAGGCGGAAGCGGAGGGATCGGCAGGGGCGCCGACGTCGCCGTCGGGAGAGAGTCCCGAAGCGAGACCGGGCGGCCACATCGCCGTGCCGGAAATTAAATTCACCGTGCGGGGCAACAGCACATGGAACACGAAGGAGCCCTATGTGCCGGCCATACACCGGGAGAGGCTGGAGAGGGACTACGAGGACCTGGGCCGTTCCTTTTATTTCATCCGCTCCTCCGAGGAGGCCGTCGTCCCTGAGGGCGCCGTGAAGAGGGCCATGATCAGGCACCTGAGCGACCAGTCCCGGACGATAGAGCCTGAATACGCGGAATTTGTCTTCAAGAGCATAATAACCCTCGTGCAGGAGCTCCAGTCATTCTTCAAATTCGAAGGGGACCTGGGCGCGCTGTTCGTCTATCACGCGGGGCCGGTGACGCTGCACAGGCAGCTCGTGGGCCTTTACCAGCACCATAAATACGGGTTTTGCTACAAGCATGCCCCCGGGAACAGGGTGGTCCGCTATCTCCCCGCCGAATACCTGAAAGAGAAAACGGCGCGCTGGCACGAGGAAAACATCAACTGCCTCACCCTCGAGTTTGACCGCATCCAGCTGTTCCACGACATCAGGAGGACGGTGTCGCAACGATACGAAGCGGATTTGGACCGGTGTCACCGAGAAACTGATGAGCTCATCGCGAAATTCAAGCTGGATGAGGACAAGCGATTTGACAGGAATGAATTTTTCAAGGGCAGATGGAACGACTGCTTCGGCGCGGTAAACATTGCCGTCTACAATAGGTTCGTTGATAGATCCATCTTCCGGCAGTGACGACTCGAAATTATTCGAAAGGGAGAGTTGAACGCGTTGGCTGTCAACAGGCTCGAGGTCAGGAAATACGGCGGCGATCGGAATCTGATGAGCCTGCTGGCGGAATCGGGGTGCGGCCTCCCGGTGAGCTTCATCAAAGCGGCCGTCCTCGGGGCCCAGTCGTCAGCGGAGGATTTCCACCTGGATACGGTCCTTCGTGAAATGCGCGGCCAGTGCGGCGTCGTCATCCGGGACGGCGAGCTTTCACGGGAGCTGGAAGGACTGTGGTACCATCTCTACCGCGCTGACAGGTTCGCGGAGAACGACTGCGAATCCATCGAGGCGAAAAGCCCGGACCGCGGGGAGTGCGTTGAGTTCGTCGCGAGGCAGGTGGAAGCGGGTGACGAATTCATGAAGTTCCTTCATCACGGCAGGATCGACGACTTTTTTCACAGCGAGAGGCTCAAAAAGATATACGCAGTGTTCGGCGGGAACCTCGAGATCCTCCGCGCCATGAAAACGGGCATGTCGGAGAGCTGGAAGGAGGAGGATTTCAACGACACGGGCCCGCTGGCGCTGAAAATAAACAGCTTCGTCAGGGTTTTCTGGGATTCGATGGCCGCGATCAAGAACATCGTGAAAAGCGAGAAGCTGGCCAGGGCGAAGAACAGGACAATCATCAGCGACCTGGAAAGCCGGATGGGACAGGCGGTCAGGAGAAACGACCCCTGCCCGTGCGGGAGCGGGAAAAAATATAAAACCTGCTGCGGAAAGGCCTGAAAAACGGCCTGCCCCGGCCCCTCGCGCGAGCCGGCCTCTCACGACAGTATGGACAGTATCCTCTTGCTCCGTATCCCTTTCAATATCTCGATATACCTGATGTCCTTCTGCATGGCGCTGAACGCCCCGCGTATGTCGTCCAGGCCCGCCACGGCCTTGAAGGCCTCCTCCCTCGCGGCGGTGATGAGGTTGAGGTCCGAGGCGAGGTCGGCGAACTCGAAGCCCGAGGCGTGTCCGTGCTGTCGGGTTCCTATGATTTCGCCCGAGCCACGGATCTTGAGGTCCTCCTCGGCGATGCGGAAGCCGTCGTCTATTCCGGCGAAGGTCTCCAGCCGGCCCCGGCTTTCTTCCGAAATGGATTCCGGGTAGACAAGGACGCAGAAGGACTGGTGCCGGCCGCGCCCGACCCGGCCGCGCAGCTGGTGAAGCTGGGACAGGCCGAACCTCTCCGGGTGCTCGATGACCATGACGCTCGCGTTGGGCACATCGATACCCACCTCCACCACGGTGGTAGAGACCAGTATGTCGATCTCACCGGCTTTAAAACGCCGCATGATGGCCTCTTTTTCGATGGCCGGCAGTTTCCCGTGGAGCAGGGCGATGCGGAGGCCGGGAAACACCTCTTTCGACAGCCGGGTGTGGAGCTCGGTCGCCGACTTGAGGTCGGTTTTTTCCGATTCCTCGATGACCGGCAGAATGTAGTACACCTGCCGGCCTTCACGTATATACCGCTCCATCGAGTTGTAGACACCCTTCAGCCGGGAACGGTCAATGGTGATTGTCTTGATGGGCTTGCGATTGGCCGGTTTTTCCCGTATCAAGGACGAATCGAGGTCTCCGTAAAGGGTCAGCGAAAGCGACCGGGGAATGGGGGTCGCGGTCATGACCAGAAGGTCGGCACGGTCTCCCTTTTCTCGCAGCCTGGCACGCTGGCTCACGCCGAAGCGGTGCTGTTCGTCGATGATTATGAGTCCAAGGTTCTTGAAGGAGACCTCGTCCTGGATGAGTGCGTGGGTGCCTATGAGTATTTCCGTGTCGCCCCGGGACACGCCCGCCCTGATTTCACCCTTGCGACCGGGCTGTGTGCTTCCCGTGAGCAGGTCTATCGTTACCTCCGGCGGAGCCAGGCTCTTGAATGTCACATGGTGCTGTTGCGCCAGAACCTCCGTCGGGGCCATCACCGCCACCTGGTCTCCCCGCCCCAGGACGAGAAGAGATGCCGCCATCGCCACCACCGTCTTTCCCGACCCCACGTCGCCCTGTAAAAGGCGGTTCATGGGGTAGGGGCGCCGCAGGTCGTTTGATATCTCGTCAATGGACGCTGCCTGGTCCTTCGTGAGCCTGAAGGGAAGGAGCCCGACGAACTGGGTGTACAGCGAGGTGTCCATCGGGCGCCTTTCGAGCTGGTGCTCTTCCTGGAGGTTCTTTCTCGAGAGGCCCAGGTAGTACTGGAGAAAAAACAGCTCGTTGAATGAAAGCCTTCGCCGGGCCTTTTCGGCGTCCTCCAGGGATTCGGGGAAATGCAGCGCCCGCACGGCCTCGTCCATCGGGAGCAGCTGGAGCCTCGTTCTCAGCCCGGGATCGAAGGGGTCCTGTATATACCCGAGATACCCGTCGATGGCCGACCGTATTATTCTCCTGAAGCCGCGGGAATCGAGACCGCCGGCCTTCAGCTTCTCGGTGGACGGATACAGGGGTATGACCCTGCCCGCGTGGATCGACTGTATGCGTGACTCTTCGTCGATGAAGTCGAACTCGGGATGCACCATCTGTTTCGTGCGGTAATACTCGATCTTGCCGGAAAAAAGCACATGTTCGCCGGGCCGGAAAATCTTTTTGAAGTAATGGAAACCGGCGAAAAAGACGGCGGCGAGCGTGTCCGTGCCGTCATCGATCACCACCTCGAGGAAACGCTTTCGCTTGCCGGCCAGGACCACCCGCTTGATGACCCCGGCGACGGAAACAACCTCGTTCACGAAGCAGTCGCCTATGGACCTGAATGTCGACCGGTCCAGGTAGCGGCGCGGCGCGTAATACAGGAGGTCCTCGATGCTTTCAATGCCGGCCTCTTCCAGGAGGACCCGGGCCCGCGCGGGCCCTATTCCCTTGATGGACTGTATGCCCCTGTCCAGCACCCTATTCCTCTTCGGCTATGTACCACACCGAGTTGGGGATCTGGACGTATTTGCCGTCATTCGTGTAAAAAAAGGTGTAGGTCAGGTTCCGTTCGCCTATCCCCGACGAGATTTTCTTCACGTTCGGCCACCGCTTGATGATCCGTCCATCGAAGCCGAAAACCGTCACGGTAATTTTCTGGCCGGTTATGGTCTCGAGCCTCCTCTGTAATATGTTCTTCTGCTCGTAGGTGAAATAGTACCGGAAGTAGAAATAGAGGCCGCCGGCCAGCAGCATGACAAGGGCGACAATCACTACTGTAATCTTGGTCTTCATGGGTGCTCGATTCCTCCGTTTGATTTAGTGCTGAAACAACACGATGAGACGAGAAATTGCCCCGGCAGAAACCCGGATGGGCGCCAGCGGTGTCTTTGAGAGGCAGCCCGCTCGACCGGGGAAACGCCCGGCACTGCTATCACCTGTTACAGCACCGCGCTTTTTTCAATGATTATTTTAATGGAGCCGGCATGGAATCCGGGAATGACGATTTTTCGAGGCACCCGGACCGGGACGTATCTTTATTGACACGAATCGCCGAGGCATGTAAAAAAGAGGTGCCGCCCATGCAGCCGTGGGCGCGCAGACGACGGACCTCACGAACGGAACCCTGGAAACATGAAACGTTACACGGTTGTCCGCGCATCGGTGCTCCTCCTTGAGCTGTCCCTGACGGTGGGGCTGGTCCTGGGGATTGCCGCCTGCAAGAAGAAAGCCCTGCGGGAAGGGGAGCCGAACGACTCGTTCGCCTCCGCGAACATTATCAAAACTGACACGACGGTTGAGGGAACGCTCGAGAACAGGGACGACCAGGACGTGTTCCGGCTTCACATGGATGAGCCGGGCGTGCTTGACATCCAGCTCACTCCGATAAAGGGTGTGAACCACGCCCTCAGGATATGGAGGGAAGGGGAAGGCCCCGTTCTGCTCAAAACCGTCGATGACATGCGCAAATCGGCGCCGGAGAGGGTGTGCAACCTCTACGCAGGAACGGGCGCCTATTTCATCGCCGTGGGTCACGGCGAGCGCGATATCGCCCGGGGCAGCAAAGAGGACAGCTACCGGCTCTCGGTGTACGCGCGCCCCGCGCTCGTGGAGGAGTTGGAGCCGAACGACGGGCCGTCCGATGCCACCCCGGTCAGGCTCGGCGAGGAATTCAGCGGCTTTTTCTCTCCCTCGTACAACAGGCAGAACGCGGAAGGCGAGGCGCCCCTGCGCGAGGAGGACTGGTTCACCCTTTCAATCGAGCTCCCGGACGGGAAGCCCGTGCTGATCAGCGCCGAAATCTCGGGAGTTCCCGGCGTCAATTCGGCACTCTCGTTGCTGAATAGCAGCCTTGATGCCATGGCATCCTGTGACGCGAACGGCCCGGGGCTCGAGGAAAGGCTTGAGGGGGTGGGCATACTGTCCCCGGGAACGTATTATATCATGGCGTGCTCAAAAAATTTCAGTTCCAACGGCGATGTGCCGTACAGGCTGACGGTCAACGTGCGCGACTATGATCCCTCCCTTGAGATGGAGCCGAACGACCGCGTCGAAACGGCGAACCCGCTGGGCGGGGAGGAGGTGAGCGGAAAAATCTTTCCCGCGGGGGACAGGGACTTTTACCATTACACCGGGGGCGACAACGCCACATTTTACCGGATAGACGCGGTTCCCCCGGAGGGGCTCGACCTGGTGCTGTCGGTGATGGGCAGGGACGGCTCGCGGCTTTTCGAGATAAACAACGCGGGTCGCCGGGGAGGCCAGAAATTTTCCCCAATGCCCGCCCGGGAGGGGACTTTTACGTGGCGGCGGAGTCCCGGCGCGGAACGCCCGCGGTTGACGGTCACTATTCGCTGAGGGTGGCGGGCTTTTCATTGGAGGGCGAGAGCGAACTGGAGCCGAATGACCGCAAGGAGCAGGCGACGCGGATCAGGGGAAGCGCGATAACGGGATTTATCTCCAGGGAAAAAGACGTCGATTATTACTCCGTCGAATACGGCAAGAGGGCGAGGTGCGCTTTCCAGCTGAGGGGCGTCAAAAATTCAGAGCTGCGCATTTCGATAACCGACCCGATGGGATACACGATTAAAAGCGCCGAGCTCAAAGGCGACAGGGTGAAAACGGTCAGCGAGATGATCGATCAAAAGGGATACATCATCATCGAAGCGTTGGCGGAGAACTACGAGGAGCCGTACGCGCTGAATATTCTGGAGGCACGATGAGGAGAGCTGCGCTGCTGATGGTTTTAATCGCTGGAATCGCTCTTGAGCATTCCTGCGCTTCGAAGGTCGGCCACGTGGGGGACTCGACGGGATACAGGGCACCCGAGTCATATAATTTCAAGTTCGTCGGGTATGACTACAACATCGACGATCCGCAGAGAGACCGGCGCTCGTATTACAGGATATTCCTGGACAAGGCGGAGGCCGGGAGAACGACCATAGGCCTTGAGTCTCAGTATAAGACCTTCGAGGGGACGCTGCAGCCCAACCGCCACCTGCTCGTGGTGGAAAAATGGGTGCTCGACGACCGCCAGGGTAAATACGTGAAGGTAAATAACATCGACCAGCCGAAACCCAGCCACCTGTATTTCGGCGTTTCGGAAGAAAGGATCACCGTGATAACCATGAAGAACGATGTGGTGCAGCGCGGCGCGTCCTTCGAGGTGGAATTCGAGCGCTGAAAGTTCGCGGGGTTTTCGCCGGTCAATATCCCCGTCGCTACATCTGACCGGCCTTCCCGTTTCGCCCGGCGGGGAGCGCGCTCAGCTTGTCGACGTTCCTGTCGTAAAAGCCCTTTACCACGGAAAACGGAATATCGTACTCCTGCCGGGCGTTCCACATGAGAAATCCCCTCACGCCGGAATCGTGCACGGCCTTGATCTGGACCTCGATGTACTTGTCGAAAGGAAGCTTCGATATGGCCAGCTTCATCTTGAAGGCCTGGATGTAGGTGACGACCTCAGCGCTTTTTGCCCTCTCCCTCGCTTTTTTCGACGTGATCAGGACCGTGTTGTACGGGTCGGCCATGAGGTGAGCGCTCCACGTGTAATGGGAGGGGTAGGCCATCGGGCAGATGATGTCCACGACCTTGTCGAGCCCCTCGATTCGCTGGCCTATCTCGTCCCTGCTGTTCAGGGGGATGCGGCCGAAAATATCGGCGGCGATCCTGGCGTCGTGTTTTTTAAGACTGGCCCTCGCCCGTCCCAGGAAGCCCTCGATGAAATCATATTTCTCCTGGAGGGTGAGCTTCCTGACGGAGCCGTAGTCATCGAAGCGTATGTAGTCGAACTGTATTTCTCTGAAGCCGTTCCTGCAGGCGCTTTCCGCGAGATCGATTTTTTTCTGGATGTCTTTTTCGCTCACGGGGTACCGTTTCAGGCCGTCGGGGAAAACCACGATACGGGCGATGGGGTGAAGGCCGTTTTTAAGGCACAGGTCGACATTCTCCCTGGGGACCACGCATTCGGTGTTCCGGGAATCCTGCACGTCCAGCACCAGGGCGTTGAGATGGCTTTCCCTGGCGCGGCTTATAAAGCGGGTGAGTTTGACGGTGTTCCTGGCCGAATCGCTGGTGAGATAAATGCCGCGGTAGAAATCAGGATACCGGTAAAGCCCCTGTTTGCCCAGGAGGGTTTTCCCGGAGTCCGGGCCGGGGTTGTTCTGGCTCCATGTGCTTTCCGAGGTCTTGATGTATAAAAGTACGGCGAGAAGCGCGGCAGCGGATAGAACGAGAAGTTTTTTCATGTGCTCCCTTAAATTTTGTATTTACTTTTAAATCATCGTCCTGAGTATGATATGAATTCAGAAAAAAAGCTCACCCACTTCCATTGTTACGGCCCTCTTCATGGAAGTTGCGGCAGCGTCAGGTAATGCGGAATTCAACAAGCGTGGCGCATGAAAAGGTAACCGCCGGCCCGTCGCGGTCAATCATATTTTTCGCGGCAGCGGTAAAATTTCCCTTCTCCCGCGCCGGGACGGCGTGCGGTGCGCGGCCGGATTATGTTGATCGTCTAAAATATTGTCGCTATATTACATGATCGAGGGGGTCCGTATGGCTATCATGGAGCGGATTGAAGGCGATTTAAGGGTTTCCATAAAGGCCAAGGATGAGGTGAGGATACGGACGATTCGGATGCTCAAATCGGATATAACGGCCGAAAAGACCCGGGGCACCGAAGACCTTTCGGACGAGAAGATCCTGGAAATCATTGGCAGGTCCGCGAAGAGGAGGAAAGAGTCCATCGAGGAGTTTGCAAAGGGGAACAGGGCGGATCTCGTCGAGCGCGAGCAACATGAACTCGATGTCATCGAGGGCTACCTCCCGGCGCAACTGGGCGAGGAGGACGTGACGAGGAGCATCGACGGGAAGATCGCGGAAATGGGAGAGGTGACGAAAAAGGACTTCGGCAGGATCATGGGGGCCGTCATGAAGGACCTCAAGGGCCAGGCGGACGGCGCCGTGGTCAGGCGGATATTGACCCAAAAGCTTGAAAACAAGTGAGATTGCGCGATTCGTGCGGTGTTCCTTGACCGGCGGAGTGCGAAACGGCATTGCCTGCCGGTCTTCCAAATACCTGTTTTCACCGGGGGTATCTTGTCCATTCCACGCGATACAATAGAACTGATTCGGGAAAGGGCGCAGATACATGAAATCGTGAAAAGATACGTGCCCTCGCTGCAGAAGAAGGGCAGAAATTACGTCGGGCTGTGCCCTTTCCACAAGGAGACATCGCCTTCTTTCACGGTCTCAGCGGACAAGCAGATATTCTACTGCTTCGGGTGCCACACGGGCGGCAATGTCTTCTCCTTCATTTCCAAGGTCGAGCGGCTGAACTTCCCGGAGAGCGTGCGGTTCATAGGGGGCCTGGTGGGAATACAGGTCAAGGAGGAGACCGGCGGGGGCCGTGAAGACAACACGGAGCTTGAGGCGCTCAAGAAGCTGAACAGGATCGCGATGACGCATTATCATTCGACCATGAGGTCTCCCGAAGGGAAGGCGGGCCTGGACTACATCACCGGCCGCGGGGTCAGGGATGAAAGCATCAACGAGTTCAAGCTGGGCTACGCCCCCGAAGAGTGGGAATACCTGGCGCGCCACCTGGCCCGGGCACGCGCGCCGCTCCCCCTTGCCGTCAGGGCCGGCCTTCTCGCCCAGAACGAGAAGACGGGAAATTTTTACGACAGGTTCAGGAAGCGCATAATTTTCCCCATATTCAGCCAAAAAAATGAAATAATCGCCTTCGGTGGTAGGTTGATTGACAGCGGCGAGCCGAAATACCTCAATTCCCCGGAATCGGAAATTTTCAAGAAGGGCAGCGTTCTTTACGGCCTGAACATGGCGCGCGAGCACATTACCTCGCTGAACAGGGCCATCCTGGTGGAAGGGTACCTTGACGTGATAGGCTGCCACCAGGCGGGGATTAAAAATGTCGTGGCGCCCCTCGGAACGGCCCTGACGGTAAACCAGCTGAGGCTGCTCTCAAGGCTGTGCGGGGAGGTCGTTCTTCTCTTTGACGCGGATTCCGCGGGAATCAAGGCAAGCCTGCGGTCACTCGAGCTTCTCAGGGAGGTAAATATCCAGGCCAGGGTCGCGGTGCTGCCGGAGGGCGACCCTTTTGATTACATTTTAAAAAAGGATATCCGGGAGTTCATGGCGGTCGTAGACTCGGCGATAAAACCGGTGGATTTCATGATACAGAGCGTTCTCGCGGGTTCGGCGGGGAAGAGCCAGGTGGACATTCTCGTTGCCCTTTTTGAAATAGTCAGGGGTATCGAGTTCGAGACGGAAAGAAGCCGTTACCTCAGGCAGATCAGCGGGTTTTTAAAGGTCACCGAGGCGGATGTACGCGCCGATTTCGGGAAGTTTTTACAGAACAGGCTGCGGACGGAGAAGGCGCCCTCTCCCCGGATGCCCCAGCCGGGGGCGCGGGTAAAAGAGGACTACCCGGTCCGCACGTACAGGGAGCTCGTCCTGCTGTTGTGCAGTTATCCCGAGCTCATGGATAAGGCGATCATAGATTTCTCGGACATGGACAATCCCGACCCGGTTTCGGCGGCGATCTTCAGGAAGATGGCGGATTTATTTTCGGATGACCGTAAAATCTCCATCGACAGGCTTTTCGATTTTTTTCCCGACGGGCCCGAAAGGCGTTTTTTGGAGGAAAATCTCGTCCGGGATTACAATACCCTAAATCCGGGCGCGATTTATACCGAGATTTACATTAACTTGAAGCTGTACATGATCGACCAGAAGATCGAGTGGCTTGCCGGCCAGATAAAAAACGCCGGCCCCGCCGCCGACGGTGATGTCCGTGAACACATGATTGAGCTGGAAATTCTCCGCAGGGAAAGAGAAAAGCTCTCGTCGTATAATTACAACAAGACAAAATTCAACTAGTACTCAGGCGAGAGAGGAGTCATATGAGCAAGGGTGAATTGTTACTGGAAAACATACCAGAGGTGAAAAAGCTCATCCAGCTTGGTAAATCAAACGGCGAGGTCACCTATGATGAGATAAACGACGTTCTTCCCGACAAGCTGCTCAATTCCGACAAGATAGACGACATCTTCATTCTGCTGAACCAGCTGGGCATAGAGGTCGTTGAGGAATCCACGCGCAAAACGCCCGTTGCCGCCCCGAAGAAGAAAAGCTCTTCCTCGAAAAAGACATCCTCGGCGCCGTCCGCGGAGGAATCCGCCTACATCGACGATCCCATCAGGCTGTATCTCAAGGAGATAGGAAAAGTCTCACTGCTCTCCGGCGACCAGGAGGTGGACCTGGCCAAGAAAATAGAAGAGGGGGAGCTGCTGACCGAGGACGCGGTCATACATTCATCCCTGCTGGTGAACGACCTGATCAAGAATTATCCGAAAGTCAGGAGCGGGAAAATCAAGCTGACGGACGTCCTGAGGATAAACAGGCTCTATTACTTCTCATCCGTGGACATGAGGCAGCTGGAAAAGAAGTTCCACGAGAAGATGGTCGTCATAGTCTCGGAAGAGAAGAAGATGAACCAGCTCCAGAACCGGGTAAGGAAGCTCGACCCCGAATCCAAGAAAGCGGGCGAGATGTGCGAAAAGATGGCCGAATGCAGGAAGTCGATAATAAAATCGATAAAGGACATGGAGATCAACGAGAACGAGATAAACAAGCTGTCCCATAAAATCCAGTCGATGGTGGCGCGGATCGACGACACGTACGAATTTTTCAAGTCCATTGAAAAGAAATACAAGAAAGACCTGAAGGAGCTCAAGCACTACGCGCGGAAGGTGGAGAAGGGCGAAGAGGTCAGGCACATCGTGAACGAGCTCAAGGTGAAGAAAAAAGACGAGCTCCTGGACCTGGTCAAGGACATCAGGAACAATGAGCGTAAAATCAGGAGGATAGAACAGGAGGCCGGCGCGCCGGCCGACGACATACGCAGGTGGGGAAAACAGATAGATCTCGGCCAGCGCAAGATAGCCATCGCCAAGAAGGAGCTGATCAACGCGAACCTGCGCCTGGTCGTCTCGATAGCGAAAAAATACGCGAATCGCGGAATGCATTTCTTCGACTTGATACAGGAAGGCAACATAGGCCTCATCAAGGCGGTGGACAAATTCGAGTACAGGAAAGGGTATAAATTCTCCACGTACGCGACCTGGTGGATACGCCAGGCCATCACGCGGGCCATTTCCGACCAGGCCCGCACGATACGCGTACCCGTCCACATGATAGAACAGATCAACAAGGTGATGCGGGAAACGAGGCTGTTTCAGCAGGAGTTCGGACGGGAACCGGTCCCCGATGAGCTCGCGGACAGGCTGGGCTGGCACGTGAGCAAGGTCAAGGGGGTGAAAAACGTGGCGAGGGAACCCATCTCCCTCGAGACGCCGGTGGGCGAGGAGGAAGACTCGCTGCTCGGCGATTTCATCGAGGACAAGGACGTGGACTCGCCGGCCAACACCGCCGCCTACCGGCTTCTTTCGGAGCAGATACACCATGTGCTCAACACCCTTCCGGCGCGCGAGCAGAAGGTCATACGCATGAGGTTCGGCCTCGACGACGGATATTCCCACACCCTCGAGGAGGTGGGGTACGTGTTCAAGGTCACCAGGGAACGGATACGGCAGATCGAGGCAAAGGCCCTCAGGAGGCTTCGGCACCCCACCAGGGCGAGGAAACTCAAGGACTACCTGGATTACATGTGAAGATGGAAGCCGCTTTTCAATGTCTAAATGCAAAAGGGGCCGGGGCCCCTTTTCTGTTTGCGGCCGCCAGGAAAACACCGTGAGGCCGTCACCGTTGCCTCCTACCTCGTCCCGGGATGCCTTGAATCACGCGAGAATATATGATTGCCCTTCCGGCGGTTCATGGATATCCTTTGCCGACGAACAGGGAGCAACTACTCACTGCAAGCTATAGGTGCCGCGTGCCAGTCCAATCGCATGACATCGTTTCAGTTATCGGCGCGGGATCCTGGGGGACCACCGTCGCGAAGGTGATCGCCGAGAATCACACCGGTATCCGGGTGCTCCTCTGGGCGTACGAGAAATCCGTGGTCAGGTCCATCCTGGAAACGGGAGAAAACGGGGTGTATCTTCCCGGCGTGCGGCTCCCTTTGAATGTCCGCCCGACCAACGGGCTTAAAGAGAGCCTCCTGGGCTCCTCGGTCATCATACTGGCCACGCCGTCGAAGGCCGTATACGAAACATGCCTCAAGATGCAGCGCCTCGTCAGGCCGGGCAGCCACCTTGCCTTCGTCTCCAAGGGATTTTGTAAAATACGAAATGAGATCCATACAATTTCAGGCGCCATTGCGAGGGCGCTGCCTCAAATTGAAAACAGGATCGTGGCGATATCGGGCCCGAGCCACGCCGAGGAGGTCTCGGAGGGCTTTCATACCTGTCTCTTCGTGGCAGGGCGGTCCGATGAATCCAGGAAGATTTTCGTGCGGCTTCTGTCATGCGCCTATCTCCAGTGCCGGGAATCCGGCGATCTCGCCGGGGTGGAGCTGGGCGGCGCGCTCAAGAACCCGGCCGCCGTCGCAGCGGGCCTTATAAGCGCGCTTCCCCGCTGCGGCGACAATCTCGCCGGAGCGCTGATGGCCGGGTCGATGAAAGAGATACTGCGCATAGGGAAGGCCCTCGGCGCCCGCGAGGAAACCCTTATCGACATCGCGGGGCTGGGGGACCTGATGGCGACGGCCCTGAGCGATCACAGCCGGAACAGGCGGTTCGGGCGCGAAATAGCCATGAAAATTCTCGATACCGGAAAATCACTGAGCCTCTACGACCGCATTATCATCCGTTTCAACCCGGACAGGGTGCTGGCACGCATGTCGGAGAAACTGAACTACCTGGCGGAGGGGGCATACGCGATCGAACCGCTGATAGAAATCGCGGCTGAGAAAAACATATCCATCCCGGTATACCGGTCGCTTTACGAGGTGCTGTTGAACAAAAAGCACCCGGCCCTGCTCATCGAGACTATCAAAGATCCCGACCGTTTCGAGGACCTTTACGCGCGGACAAAGATAAGCGTCTCCGGGAAAAAAAGGGGAATGGAGCATGCCGGCGGCCATTACTTTAAAAACACCGTCGTCCGGAACATGATCGGCAAGTGCGCCACTGACCCGGTGTTCAGGAAGGCGATATATTCGTGGAGGGAATTCCTGTCCGGGGAAAAGCGGGAGGGAAAGCGCGCGCGCGGCGATAACCGCGAAAGGCGCTTCCGGCTGAAAGAGCTCAAATTGTTCCGGCGCATGAGGGAGGACACCGACGTCAGCGAGCTGAGGCCCCTCATCTCCCTGTATTACGCCGACATCTCGGACCGTTACACGTATCTCCCGTATAACGTGATATTGCGCGCGCTCAGGACGGCCGTCAGGCTCAATATTTTCGGATCAGGCGGGATGGGCCGGTGGCTTCGTCAAAACATAGAGGTCGGCGGAGGACTCGGAGACATACGAAAGATCGCCCACACCTGCACCACCGTGTACGTCGCCGAGCGCCGCGCCATTATTGATTTTGCCCTCATTGGAATGGCGATAAACAAGGCGGGCCTCCCGGTTCCCCGATACTACGTGGATAAATCGGCGGCCCTCCCGCCTTTCAGCGCCGGAGCAATCCGGCGCACCGGCGGCTATTTCGTGGACCCGTTGCGCCTGGGGAACCCGCTCTACCTGGAAACGCTCATCCAGTACCTTTCCGCCAACGTGGCCCATGGCGTTCCGGTGCTGTATTTCACGGGGGAGGGCGGAGGAAAGGGCGGTGAGTGGAGGGAGGCCGATTCGGGGCTCTTCTCGGCGCTCGTATCCACGCTTCAACATACCACCGAGGAGATAGCCGTAGTCCCCGTGAGGGTCTTGGCGTATACGGACGGGCCTTCCATGGATGGACCTGGAGCCGCACCGTTCCTGAAAGGGCTTTTATCGACGCGGGCGATGATCCGCTTTGCTCCGCCGCTTTTCGTGTCGGATTTTATACACCGGGAAGGGCCGCTGCCTCTGCTCGAGAATGCCGTGAGGGCGTGCTGGGATTCGCTACTTTAGAAGGGTGTCAAGGCGGGCACAGACATCACCCACGCTCCCGGCCTGAAACAGCGGATAACCGGGGTCCTCTTCGCTGGAGTGCCTGTAGAATGTTTCTCCCCATCCGCCGGCGAACGTGCAGCAGATGATGGGCTTGCGGTATTGGCGCGCGAACGCCAGCTCCGAGAGGGTGCCGTATTTTCCGCCGATGGCGATTATGACATCGCCGGAGAGCGCGTTGATCACGTTCCTGGCGAACCCGATGCCTGTGGGGATCACGATTGTGCAGTAACTGTTGGCCCCGCTGAAGGCCGTGTCGGGAATGACGCCGACAACGACTCCCTCTTCCACGGAAGCGCCCCTGGATGCCGCTTCCATGACGCCTCCCCGGCCCCCGGTTATAAGCGCCCACCCGTTGCGGGCGATGTAGCGCCCTATCTCGTAAGATTCTTCAAGGTATTCCGATGCGTCGCTCGACCCGATGACGACCACCTGCCGCAATCTCATTTAACGACATCTCCCGACCGAACGTACTGTTCCACCCTGAATATCTCGCCCCAGAGATCGAGAAGGGCCTTTTGGGAGTCTACCTCCAGTTTCATCGTCTGGAAGGGAATGGTGATGCCCTTGTATTTGAACTCGATCCTTTTTTTCAACGGAGCGGACCCGTCCGCGGACCCGGATTTGGTGAGCGTGACATACTCGTGGAGGGAAAGGGCGTAAACCTTCGAATCGGGCCCGAAGCTTTCCTTGAGATGGTCGACAATTTCACCGGATATCTCGAGCAGCGCAGAGATCCCCATGTGGCTGAAGATTTTTTCAATCATGTTGAATATGAAGATGTGGGCGCTTATCGCCGTCCCTTCGCCGAGGCCCCTCGTGATGTTGATATACCGTTCGATCTCGTGACGGACCTCCGCCTGGTAATTCATGTAAAGGGGCCGGAATTCCGAGGCGGCCTTCTGCAATATTGACTTCATGACGTCCCCCGCGTGGGTGAAACGCTCCGTCGAGAAGAACCGGGACGACGACACCGCGATGAGGGCGGCGCGGGGGCCTTCGTTCAGGTCCAGCGGGTAAAGATAGAGGGCGTGCGGGAAGTCCCTTCCGGATGACGGTTTGACGGAAGCGACCGAGCCATCGACAATCGAGGCCGAGATCGCGGCATGCGTTGACAGGATATGATCATTGAACATTCTGTCGCCGCTCGCGATGAACGGGCGCATGCCGTCATTGTCCAGCATGTACACCCCGGTAAACAGTGAGAAATTTTCAATGTTATGGTGGTGGCACATCCCGGCGAAGATGTTACCCCCGGGGCCGGGCCGCATTTCGCCTTCCATGGTATGGTAAAGAGAGAGAAGCTCCCTGTACTTGCTCTTTGCGTCCTCGAGAGAGATCCTCCCCCCCGTGTAATCCTGGAGGGCTTTTTTCAACGCGATGCTGAGGTCCTTGAGCTTGTCTTCCATTGTTGGCCGGATGGGCACGGTTTTCACTTCGAACGTCGAACCGACGGCTTCATCGTACGGGCGATGATAGGCTATTCATACCAATCGGAAAATTCAATAAAAATAATTACGACAACCGCCCGACTATTTCCTTCGCGGCGGAATACAGCCGGAAGGTTCCCGTAACAATAACGGCGGTGCGGGAATCAATCTCCGTTTTCAGGCGGTCGCACAGCTCCTGAAGGCTTGAAAAGCACCTTGCCGGTACCGTCCCGGCACCATGCCGTCCATCGCGGGGTCTAAGGCAGCGCACGTCATCCAGCTCGTAATAATACAGCGGGCCGGGGAGACCCCGCGATATCAGCTTGAAAATGCGGGCGTAATCCTTGTCCTTCATGACGCTCATGACGACGGCGTAGCGCCGCCCGGGATAAAGCTCCCTGACGGACGTTACCAGTGTCTCGATGGCCGAAGGATTGTGGGCCGGATCGAAAATCACCGTGGGGGAGGAGGAGAGAAGCGCGAAGCGCCCCGGGATATGGCTGCGCCCGAGCCCGCTCCTTATTGAGCCGTCGGAAATCGAATAACCCATGGTCCCTAGCAGCATGGCCGCCGCGGCCGCAAGGGCGGCGTTTGTGACCTGAAATGAGCAGGGAGTGTTCAATGAAATGCCCGGTATGCTTCGGCCGTTGAACGAGATTCCCAAAACAGGCGTTTTAACACCCCCGGGTCTCCTCCTGGACAGCACAATATCCGTTCCTATCGCGTGCATGGGCGACCCGGCCGACAGCGCTTTTTCCGAAATTACGTCGAGAACGGACTTTCTCCTGTTCGACGTGATGACCGGTGAGCCGGGCTTGATTATCCCGGCCTTTTCCGCGGCGATCTTGGGTAAGGTGCGCCCGAGTATGTGTTCGTGGTCGCGGGCGATGTGGGTGATGATGGAGAGCAGCGGGTGTATCACGTTCGTGGAATCGAGCCTTCCGCCGAGACCGGTCTCGATGATGCTCAGGTCTGTTCTCTGGTCGTGAAAATACCTGAAAGCGGCGACCGTGAGGACGTCGAAATAGGTCGGCTTCACCTTGAGGCGGGGGATCGAGTCGAGAACGTCATCGATGTAACCGGAAAGCTCGCCGTCTGTTATCGTGCGATGATTTATCGCTATCCGCTCGTTGATCCGCTCGAGGTGCGGAGAGGTGTAGAGCCCGGTTCGGAACCCGGACTCCGCGAGTATGTGGCTGAGCATGTATGCCACGGAGCCCTTGCCGTTCGTGCCCGCTATGTGTATCATGGAAAGCTTCTCGTGCGGGTTCCCGAAGCGGCCCAGGAGGGCGCGCACGCCGTCGAGGCTGTAGTCCTTGTAATTCGCGTGGGTATCGCTTTCATTATTCACGAAAGCGGCGAGCTTTTCTTCTACGCGGGACATTGCCCCCCCTCAAGCGACTCCAGGAGGGCGTTTCTCATGACGACGACGGGCGCGTGCAGGCCGGTCCAGATCTCGAACTGCCGCGCTCCCTGGTAAAGCAGCATCTCGAGGCCGTTCAACGCCCTGCAGCCCTTCCGTTCAGCCGCCGCGAGCAGGACGGTCTTCAAAGGCGTGTACACTATGTCCATTACGACGTGGGAGCTGTGCAGCAGGTTCTCCGGCAGTACGCAAGCCTCCGTGTCCGGCGCCATGCCGACCGGCGTGGTGTTTATGATTACGTCGATCCGTGCCGTGAAGCCTGGAGTTAATTCCTCGAGGAGAATGCCCTCCGCCGAACCATGGCCCTTTTTCAAATCGTCGACCAGAACCGAAACCCTCCGGCTGTTCCTGCCGGCTATGAAGACGCTCGCGCCCTCGTCCATGAGAGCGTGCGCTATGGACCGGGCCGATCCGCCGTTCCCCGCCACCAGAACGGTTGCGCCATGCGGGGAAACGCCGTTATTCGTCAGGGCCTGCAGGGCGCCGTAACCGTCGGTGTTGTGTCCCTTGATTAGGTCCCCGGAAAGGACCAGGGTGTTCACGGCCCCCATCCTGCGTGCCGCGGGCTCAACGTCGTCCAGGTAGGGTATGATCTCGGATTTAAAGGGAATGGTCACGCTCGCGCCATGTATGGGAAGCGTCCGCATGGCCTGAACGGCCTGGCCGAGGCTGCTTATTTCAAAGGTAAGGTAGACCGCGTTTATCCCCATGGCGGAAAAGGCGGCGTTCTGCATCGCGGGGGAAAGGGAGTGCTTCGCCGGGCGCCCGAAGAGACAATAGAGCCTCGTGCGGGCGTTGATCGAAATCATACGTCAACCGTGCGGATGATTTTACCGGTACGGCGGTCCATGTAGCTGGTGGTGAAGGAGGTCCTTTCGATCACCAGGAAATATCCGTTCTCGTCGACGAGGAATCCGTTGTGGAATTCAGAGACGAGCAGAGACTCTCCGGGTTCGAACGTGACGGCATGCTCACGGGCCCCGTCCCGGATGAGCAGCCCGGCGGATCCATTCATGCAAATGAAGAGCTCGGGGCAGGTGTGCTTTTCCAGCTCGGTTATTTCTGCAACGTCCCTGGATTCCGGCCTGTATATCCCGCTCCGCCATGAGCCGGGATCCTGGAAAATCACCTCCCACCGGGACCTCGGGAACAGCTTTTTGGGGTCGTATGACATCATGAATTCCGTTACTCGGTATGGTGCACGATTATCAAGGGATTAAATCATGAATTCAACAATTTTTTACCGCCCGGCATGCGTGAAATGCCGCTGGCGACAGGCCGTTCGCGGTCCGGCCCGGAACAACCCAAATACTGGTTGACCGAAATTCCTTTACGGGATTCATGATCATGAATTCCCGGCAATACCGGCAGGGCCTGGCATGGAAAAGATCCCGATCATTATAAATCCCTACTCCAAATACAACAGGAGGATGAAAGGCAACACCGCCGAGATATACCGGTCGATCGGCGGGGATTTCGTCCGGATAGTGGTGGTGAGGAATTTCCAGGAGCTTGATTCGGCTGCCAGGGAGATCAAGAAAAACAGGCCGCCCTATCTCGCCATCTCCGGAGGGGACGGGACCATCCACCAGGTATTGTCCCGGTTCATCAAAATCTACCGGCGCGAGCCCCTGCCTCCGATTGTCATACTCAAGGGCGGCACGATGAACAATGTCTCGGCCACGATAAAACTGAAGGGAGACGGCTACCAGATCCTCACGCGCCTGGTGCGCCGCCTGGCAAAGAACAGGCCGGTGAAGACCTATCCGCGCCACACGATGAAGATAGGCAAGCGGTACTGCTTCATCTTCGCCACCGGGTCGCCTATCAAAATCCTCAAAGCGGTCTACGAGAGCGACAGGAAAGACATCCCCAGCGTGATCAGGGTCGTAATACGGGTGCTCAATGACGGCTTACTGCGTCCGGACAGCTCGGGATTTTTCAGTAGATTAAGGGCCCGGGTCTGCATGGACGGGGACGAGCTGGAATGCAGGGACATGCTCGGCATAATCGCCGGCACGGTCGGGGATATAGGGATGGGGTTCCGGTTCCTCTACAGGGAAAAAACGGCACCGGGCACGTTCCGCGTCATCGCCACCGGCGTGGAACCCTTCGTGCTGGTCAGGAACATACTCTCCCTCAGGAAGGGGAGAGCGCTCGCGCACCCGCTGCATTACGACGCCGAGGTGAAAAGCCTGCGGATCACCGGTGAAACGCCCTTCGATTACACCATGGACGGGGACATCTACACCACCGAAGGAGATCTCTCTATCGAAACCGGTCCCGAGGTGAAACTCGTATCCGTCTGACGCCCTCACTCGATCGTCCGGCCCATCACCGACGCCATCTCCCGAATATTCCGCATGAGCGCCATGAACTTCTCGGGCCTCAGCGACTGCCGTCCGTCGCACAGGGCGTTCTCCGGGCGCGGATGGACCTCTATCATCAGCCCGTCGGCCCCCGCCGCCACGGCCGCCATGGACAGGGGCTGAATGAGCTTCCAGTATCCCGAGGCGTGGGACGGATCAACGAAGACGGGGAGGTGGGTCCTGTCCTTGAGGATGGGCACGGCCGATATGTCGAGCGTGTTCCGTGTTTCGGTCTCGAAGGTCCTTATTCCCCTCTCGCACAGGATCACGTCGAGGTTGCCGCCCGAGAGTATGTATTCGGCCGAAAGCAGGAATTCCTCGATGGTCACCATCATGCCTCTTTTAAGCAGGACGGGTTTCCTGACCTTCCCCAGCTTCCTGAGGAGGGAGTAGTTCTGGCAATTCCGGGCGCCCACCTGGATTATATCGGAGTGCTCCTCGACAAACGGGATATCGTCCGGGTCCATGACCTCGGTAACGATCGGCAGGCCGAACGACGCTCCGGCCTGTTTCAGCAGGCGCAGTCCCTCGTTCCCCATGCCCTGGAAGGCGTAGGGCGACGACCGGGGCTTGAACACGCCGCCCCTCAGGACCGAGGCCCCCGCCTCTTTCACGCACCGCGCGGCTTCCATGATCTGTTCCTCCGATTCAATGGAACAGGGGCCGGCGATAACGCTGAGCGCCCGGCCTCCTATGGAAGCACCCCCGGCCAGGGGGATGACCGTCTGGGTGTCCTTGATCTGGCGGCTCGCGAGGATATAGGGCAGACTGCTCTCAACGAGCGAGACGTCCCGGTGCCTGGCCCGTATTTTTTCCATATCGGATTCCCCGATGTTCAGAACGGTGCAGACGCTTCCCCGGCTGGTGGGAAGAAGGAAGGCGTTATAACCCTCCATTTCCAGCTTTTTCTGGGTCCGGGACGCTCCCCGGCCGCTGGAATCCGACAGTACGATGGTCATATTGGCGCCTCCTGCTCCATGAAAAACGAAAAGCCGTCCTGGGGGCGGCCTTGCATGGTGTGCGGAGACAACAAAAAGGCCGCCGGTCTTTCACCCGCGGCCTTTACACGGCACTTCACCGATAAAAGCTACGGGCTATCCTTAAAATAAAAATAAAAGTAATAGCAGCGGCTCTCGGCGGTGATGTGCTGGTGCGAATTCATGCTGAATATTTCCCTATCGGTGTTTCCCGTGAACGGGCATATAAAGACTGGCCGCCATTAAAAAGCCGCGCCGTCGGAAGTCAAGGGTTTTTTTAAAAAGGCGCCCGTGGGCAACGCATTTTTAGTCCTTCATCCGTATTAAAAGTTGACGGTACCTATTAATTTCAGTAATATTACTTTATTATCGAGTGCGGCAATCACCATCCTCATCGGGATGTAACCTTCCAGGGCGGGGAAAGGAATGAGAATGAAAGGCAAGGGGAAACCGGACCAGTACTCCATGGAGTGCGCGGTGCTGGCCGCTTTACCGGAGAGCATGTGCCTGTGCAACCAGCTTTTTACCGAAAAGTGCAGGAATGAACTCAAAGAACTCCACAAGCATGAGCTCATCATCAAGATCTGTGAGGTCATAGGTCCCTGCGCGAGCAACCTGTCCAAGGCGGAAGAGATCCTCGAAGGAATGAAGTTCGAGATCGCCAACTACGTGATCCACCATGAATACGCGCCCCCCGGGGGGATAAAGACGGACCTGCTCCTCTGGCTCGACGAGAAAACCAATCCCCGGACGGTGAAGAAGCTGAACAACTTCTGCAAGAAGTACCTGAAGGCGGAGTAATTCCCGCGCCGCCCCGTGAGCGCCGGAAAAACCCTCCTGCTCCACAGCTGCTGCGCTCCCTGCGCGGCCTACGTGTGCGACCTGCTGAAAGATTCATTCGATGTCACGCTTTACTTTTACAATCCGAACATAGCCCCGCGCGCCGAGTATGAAGTCCGTCTGGACGAGCTCAGGCGTTTTTCCGCCGGGAGGGCGCTGCCCCTCGTGGAGGGCGAGCGCAGGGCCAGGGACTGGACGGCCGCCGTGAAACAGCACAGGTTCATGGGCGAGCGCTCTGAAAGGTGCCGTTCGTGCATCCGTTTCCGTCTCGAGGGTGCCTTCGCCCGCGCGAAAGAACACGGGCATAACGTTGTCGCCACCACGCTCTCCATAAGCCCGCACAAGGACGCCGGCATGATCAATGAAACGGGAAAGGAACTGGAGCTCCGGTACGGGATCGAGTTCCTGACGGCCGATTTCAAGAAGGACGGCGGTTTTCGCAGGTCGGTGGAGCTCTCGAGGGCCTTCGGCTTCTACCGGCAGCATTATTGCGGGTGCATGTACTCGAAGCTGGAGCGCGACAAAAGCTCCTCCTGGCATCGGAAATACGTGAAAAAACTCCGCTGATATTCTCCTTCTATCGTATTAATGATACGCGATAACCGTTTTTGACCCGGCCATGCCGTTTCCTACAGGAGGAGGGTTTTGACATGTCGGAAAACCCGTTGAACAGGCAACAGCAGAGGGCGTCACGCGCGGAGGGGGGTATAACGCTTCTGATCGCGGGAGCCGGAACGGGAAAAACAAGGACGCTCATAGAAAAAATAAAGAATGTCATCATGGCAGGGCTGTCGAAACCGCGGGAGATCCTGGTCCTTACTTTCAGCAGGAAGGCGGCTGAGGAGATCCGCGTTCGCGTGAGGGAATCCCTGGGGACATCGGCGGACGCCCTCTCGTGCCAGACGTTCCATTCCTTCTGCCTGGGGTTTATAAGGGAGAACGGGAAGGAATTCATCCAGGAAAGCCGCTATACCAGGCTGCCGGACGTACTGGAAGAAGAATCGCGGGAAGAGCTGTTGGAGGAACACATAAAGGGATCCCTGGGGGATTTCCTCGGGATGCCGGTCCCCGTGATACTGCGCCTCATGATGGAATTGCCCGGATTGAGCGGAGAGGTTGCGAAAAAGCTGAATTCCCTCGGCTTGCTGCGGCGGCTGCACGATCTACGTGCGGGGTTCGACGACATGAAAGCGGACCGGAACCTCATTGATTTCGAGGACATGGTAGGCCATACCGTTCGCATCCTGGAAAACCGGCCTCATGTCCGGAGCACCGTTCATCACAGGTATACCTACATCTTCGTGGACGAATTCCAGGACACCTCCAGGAATAATTTCGAGCTCCTGCGGCTCCTGATGCCCGACCTGTCCCCGAATCTCTTCGTGGTGGGAGACGACTGGCAGTCGATTTACGGCTTCCGGGACAGCAGGGTGGAATACATCGTCCGGATGAAGCGGTATTTCCCGTCCGCGCGGATTTTCAAACTCACCGTCAATTACCGCTCGAGAAAAGAGATCGTGGAGCTTTCGGGAAAATTCATAAGAAAGAACAGGCATCGCACGCACAAGCGCCTTGTCGCCTGGAAGGGCAAGGGGGGCAGGGTGGCCGGCTATCCCGCGCAGACCCAGCAGGATGAGATCGGGTTGATCAGGAAAATAGTCGAGGAGGGTTCGGCGCGGCATGACGGCGAGATCGCGGTCCTCTACCGCAACAACTGGCAGGGCTCTGTCTTGCGGGCGGGGATTGCCGCTGACCGCTGCCGGCTGATGACCATGCACGCATCCAAGGGCCTGGAATTTCACACGGTGATCATTGCCGGGATATCCGACGCCATAATACCTGACGCGTTTTCCGACCTGGAGGAGGAGAGGCGGCTTCTCTATGTCGCGATGACCAGGGCCAGGGAAAACCTGTATTTGATATACCACGAGAAAGCCGCGGGCACGGTGCCCCTTTTTGCCCGGGAACTATGCCTGGCGGGCGACAGGGGGGAACATCCGGTTTGAAAGCCGGAGCGCCGGGATCGGCCGGCGACGCGCGAATACATAATGATATTATGTGTTGATTGATTGCTAATGTTTTTTTTTAGAAAAACGTGCATAAAGTGACCAGGTGAATAAATGGTGGCGCCGCTTTATTAATATTGACAATAAAGGGCCCCCTCATTATATAACCTCCTGTTTCATGCGAAGGAACGGTCGGGGCTTGTTGAAACCTCCCCGCGACGAATGACCGGATATATCGCGGGATTCACACAACTGCAAGGGGAGTCGATGATGGACAGATTCATCAGTGATATTATCCGTGAATACCACCTGGCGGTTCATCACACCATAGTGATCGCCGCCATCATCTTCGGCTGGGTCGTGCTGGCCGGCTGCGTCAGGTTCGGCGTCGCCATCTACCGCCGGTGGAAGGGGATCTATCCGCCGGCCACGAGCCAGATGGAAGAGCATTAAAACAGCGGGAAATGTTGCCTTGGGAGGACGCGAAAGCGTCCTTTTTTATTTCAACAGTTCCTTGATCCGCAGCAGGGATTCCCTGAGCTTGCGGAGCTCCTCGCCGTACCGCGCCCAGTCGCCGTCACGCTGGTACCTTTCCGCCTGCATGAGGTGTGAATGGGCCTGAAGGGCGTATTCCCGGAGCCGTTCCTCGACGCTGGCCCCCCTGTCGAATATCCCTCCGGCGCCCCCCCCCTGGAGAAGAGCCGGTTCAGGCTTTGTTCGAGGGTCTCCTCCATGACTATCCGGTCGCCGAAGGCGAGGATGACCCTTTTCAGCTCGGGCATTTCGCTTGTTTCCGACTTGAGATAGAGGGGTTCCGCGAAAAGCAGTGAACCCTCCACGGGAATGACGAGCATGTTTCCCCTTATTACGGCGGAACCTTTCTGGCTCCACAGCGTCATGAGCTTGGAAATTTCCGCGTCCTGGTTGACCCTCGCCTCGATCTGCATGGGCCCGTATGAGAGCTTTTCCTTGGGCAGTGTGTACAGCAATAGCTCGCCGTAATTGGGCACGTCGCACCGGGCGACCAGGAAGGATATCATGTTGTCCTTTTTCCGCGGGGTGAAGGGGAGGGTGAGGATGAATTCACCGGTGTTGCCGCCCGGCAGGGTTAAAACCATGTAATAACTGTGCATCGGCTCCTCGGCGCGGTCGTATACCTGCCGGGGGATGTCCCAGGCGTCCTCGTTGTTGTAAAAGACGTTGACGTTCGTCATGTGGTAACGGAGGAGGATCTGGGACTGGATATTGAAAATGCCCTCGGGGTAGCGGATATGGGCGCGGAGGTCGGAGGGCATGTCGGACAATTTTTTAAACAGCCCGCCGAAGATGCGGCCGTACGTCTGTATGATCGGGTCTTTCTCGTCGGAGATGTAATAGTCCACGGTCCCGTCATAGGCGTCGACGGCCACCTTCACGGAATTCCTGATGTAGTTTATGCTCCCGGCGGCCGTGTTCGTAGGGGTCGAGTACGGAAATGTCGACGCCGACGTATAGGCGTCGATCATCCAGTAGAGGCGCCCGCCCGACGACACCAGGTAGGGGTCGGCCTCGAATTCGAGAAACGGCGCCATGGTCCTGATCATCTCGGCGATGTTCCGGCGATAGAGGATTTTCGTGTCTGCGGTAATCGTGCTCGAGATGAGCAGGTTGATGTCGTTGAACGCCGCGGCGAACAGGAGCCTTTTGAGAAGGGAATTGAGCCTGGATCCGCCCTTGCCGGCGTAACGGGTGTACTTGTTGGTGTCGCCCGACGGGTAGTCGAATTCGCCCGGTTGAATGGACGTGCCCGTCAGCACGTGCGGGTTCACGTGCTCGCCGTAATAGATCTCCGGCCGGGAGATCGCCAGGGGGATTTTCGACTTGGGGGGAATGTCGTACACCAGCAATTCCGGGAGACCCTCGGGCGTAATCTTGTCCACCCTGCTCAAAACCATCCCGTACCCGTGGGTGTAAACAAGGTGACGGTTGATCCAGGTCTGGCTCTGATCGCTCAGTCTGTCAATATCCAGCTCACGGGCCGACAGGTTTACGGCCCGTATCGTTTTGTCGATGACATACCGGTCGACGTCCACGTCTATAAATGTGTAGTAAGGTTTGAGCTCCTGGAGCTGCTTGTAGGTGAGCTTCAGCGGGCGCCAGTCCCAGAGGCGTATGTTCTCCAGCGTGCTTTTATTCCTGGCTATGTCCGCGTAGGTGAGTTCAAGGTCGCTGGCGAAGGGGAGCTCGCGGACGCGGTCGATGCCGTAGGCCAGCCTGGTGAACTTGATGTTGTGCGAAATGTACGGCGCTTCGCGTTCGAGCTCGTTCGGGTCCACGACGAATCTCTGCTGGACGGCGGGGAACATGACGCCGAGGACGAAGTAGAGCGGTATGAGGGAAAGCAGCACCATGATGGGCAGCCTGAAGCTCCTCCTGAATATATTGAACAGCAGCAGGCCCGCCGCCACGAATGATATGATCATGCAGATGTTGTAGGCAAGGAGCTGGGAGTGAACGGCGGTGTAGCCCCCGCCGAAAAACCGGTCCTTCTGGACGAAAAGAAGCTGGTAGGCCGAGAGCCTGTACCCCAGGCCGATGATGAACACGGTTATCGCCAGCAGGGAAGAGAGGTGCGCCCGTGAAAAGGGCGAGAACTCGAGCCTCTCGTTTTGGAAGTAGATGCCCGCGTTGAAGATGTGAAACAGGGCGGAGAAGGCGATGATGATGAAAAGCGATACCAGCGTCCAGTGATACAGGAAGCGGTAAAAGGGCAGCCGGTATATGTAGAACCCGATGTCCTGGCTGAAAATCGGGTCGGCGGGAAATCCGGAGAACGGAACGCCCTTTTGAAAAAGCAGGAATTCTCTCCAGTACGCCGAGGCGGATATCCCCATGACGAGCCCCGCTATTACCGCGCCGGAGGCTATCAGGATGAACAGGGCGCGTCGCGGCGTTCCAAGCACGGGGAATTGGAATTGGAGCCGGTCGAGGATGTTGCGCGAGAAGATGCGCCCCTTTCCCGCGATGAGCCTGACGAGCAGGAAGTTGAGGGAAAACAGCAGTATGAAGGCCCCGGCGAACAGTCCGTGAAGGTTGACCCGGGTGAAGAGGAGCGTCCAGAAGACGTCGAGTTGCCCGTTGATTTTAAACCAGTCATAATCCACGTAATAACCGGCCACCAGGTGAATGGCGAAATAAAGAGCCGCGATGACACCAATTATCCAGAAAAACGCCCTGTTCATTACGTCCTCCTTCCGAGGAATGTACACCCGGGGAACCGGCGAAGAGAATCAAAGGTATTATAGACGTTAAGAGAAGGGGAAAATAAGCACAAGGATAATTTAATCCGGGGAGGGACGCCTTCCGCTCCCCGGGGCGCGGATCAATGCCTCACCGGCCTCCCGCCGCTGCGCGCGGAGGAACGGTTGAAGTCGACACTCCGGCTGGCCGACTCGTTTTTCTCGGTGAACCTGATAAACCAGCCCTTCATGGACTGCAAAAAGCCTCTCGAGGGTGGATAGCCGATGTCCGCCAGCTTCCTTTCCAGCGCGCCGTAATCGATGAATTTGAGGTTATAGCGCACCTTGACCCTGCTTCGCGTGCCGTTTGCCTGGACTCTGTTGACTCCGAGGAGCCTTCCAAGTACCGTTTCAACCTCCCTGGATTTGTCCGGTTTAGTCAGGTTCATGACTCGTATTACGTTCGTCTTGATTATATCTCTCATGGGATGACCTTCTTTTCCAGTGCTTGATGACGATTTTCCTGAACGTTTCATGACACATGCCCGTCCATGATTATAATATAATTCGCTGAATCCACATCATCAAGCCCGGAGCCATGTTTTTTAATTAATTTATTGAATTCTAAAGCTTATTCGGCGCTTAACCCGGTATACGGTGGGCGCGAATGGATTTCGAACCTGGTGCGGAAAATTCCGGGCCGGGGTGGCAGAAATCACGCGCAGGGAGCGTCCCTGTGCGCACCGGGGAAAGGACGCTTCTCGCATTACACCGTCAATTCGCCCTTGAAGAACACCACGGCATCCCCGCCGATAAATACGCGGTCCGCGTCCTTCCGCGCGAGGTACAGAACGCCGCCCCTTCGCGAAAGCTGGTAAGCGGTCATCTCGCTCTTGCGGAGGAGCGCGGACCAATAGGGAAAGAGCACGGTATGCGAAGACCCCGTCACGGGGTCCTCGTTGATGCCCAGCCATGGCGTGAAGAAACGTGAATAGAAGTCGTACCTGTTGTCGCCTTCGCACGTCAGGATAATCCCGATTACCGGCCGGGAAAAGTCCAGCGATCCCAGAACGGTGAAATCGGGGACAGCGGCCTCCACCTCGCCCCTGTCGCCGGCGTGTACGAGCAGGTAACGGGTGTTCCTGTCATACAGAACGCGGCGGACGGTCCTTATCGAGAGTATCCCTGCCAGCGAGTCGGGATACGCGGCCTCCTCCGGCGGGTTCGATGGGAAATCGAGCAGGACCCGGCCGCCTTCGCGCAGCGCCCGGAGCTCCCCGCTCAGGGTGTCGAAGACGAGCTCTCCGCGGCGGACCCCGACGTCCTCAAAGAGCACCTTCGCCGTCGCGAGGGTGGCGTGGCCGCAGAGGGGGACCTCCGTCGCGGGGCTGAACCACCGCAGGGAGTATCGCCGCCCGGTCCGTGCCGTTTTTCCCTCCGGGGGGAGGACGAATGCGGTCTCCGACACGTTCGACTCGGCGGCGATCTTCAGGCAGAGGCTGTCGGGAAGAACGGTTCTCAGGAGGCATACCGCCGCCGGGTTTCCCCCGAACAGGGTGTCCGTGAACGCGTCGACGTGGTAATACGGGATCTTCATCGGGGGGCTGCTATCCCGACATCTTTTTCGCGCGCTCTTTTAGAATGGCGTTCAGCCTCGCCTCGTCTTCGGGAAAGGTCTTCATCATGAAAAGGAACACGATGCCGCAGATGACCCAGAAGAGGTTGGCGATGTTGAAGGCCAGGAGCCTTCCGAATCCGACGATGAGCAGGCTGATGATGACCGGCCCGAAGCCCTTTCCGAGGTCATCCGTCAGGTTGAAAAGCGAGAATATGGATCCCCTGGTCTCGGGGGTATTCACGTTGAGCAGGATCGCCTTGATGTTGGGGCCCGTAATCGTGATAGTAAACCCGGTGATGAAACCGATCGCGACGGGAACGATGAAGTTCGGGTTCGCGACGCCGATCTGCGACGGGAAATTGAGCAGGTAGGCCATGGGGAGTATTCCCAGCAGCGTCGTGCCGCCGCAAAGGAGGGGCAGGTAGCGCGGGTTGATGCCGTAGACCTTTGTCCCCATCAGGCCCCCCAGAAACCCGCCGATGATCGCCCCGGCGCCCACCACCATGACGATCAGAGTGGCGGCCTCGATGGAATATCCCTTCTCCTGGGCGTAGAAGTCGTTCAGGTAGATGAAGAAAACCCCCCAGGGGACGGTCCCCGGGATGCCCTGGAGGAAGGCCAGGAGGTTCGTCTTAATTTTGAAAAGGTCCTTATATAGAGACCAGTTGATCCTGGCGGTATAGGCCTGGCCTTTCTCGATGAGGTCCCTGAGGCTCTCCTCGGTCTTTCCCCGGGGAGGCTCTTTCACCGTGAGCATGAACAGCACGATGAAGAAAAAGTTCGGTATGCCGACTATGATGAAGGGCAGCCTCCAGCCGTGGGCGGGCCCTATGAATCCCGCGAGCAGCTGCCCGGCGGCGATGCCGAGTCCCTGAGCGAGCCCGATCCAGCCCGCAGCCGACGCGCGTGTGTGGTGGGAGAAATAGTCTCCGATGAGTGAATAGGTCAGCGGGAGCGCCCCCCCGATCGCGATGCCGGTGAGGGCCCTCAGCCAGAAGAGCTGGGTGTAGTTTTCGGCGAACCCGGTGAGTATGCACGGGAGTTCGCCGAGGATTATGGTGAAAATGAAAAGGTTTTTCCTCGATATGAGGTCCGTCAGGTAACCGATACCAAGGGTGACCATGCCGCCGAACACCCAGAACATGAAGGATATGTTGCCGCCGAGCTTTACGTCTCTCTCATTCGGGCTGAATCCGAACTCGCTGGCGATCTGGGTGAGGTTCGGGGCCATCAGGTTCTGGTCGGCGAAAAGGAAAAAGCTTATGAGGGCGAGCAGTATGACGGCATACAGCTCCTTTTTATTAAGAGACGTGCCTGTTTCCATGGGTCTTCCTCCAGTGTGATCTTTTTTTATAGGGTGAGAGGGGAAAAATCAAGAAAAATTCAGACAGGTGCGGCCGGGCACCGTATCACTCGTTTTTATCTCGCGAGTCATAAGGCGGGATTTTCCCGGATGGCCGCGATTCAAGCTTCACTCCGTGACAAGAAGGCCCATGCATGGCGTTGTTATCTCCGCTGATGGATTCCCCCCGCGGGTCCCCCTTTGCCGGCGGCGGTGAGAGGGCCCGTAATGTGCTTGAAGGAATGCGGGGCCTCCTTTACCGTAGATAACCGCCATCGAGCCCGTCAAA
Organism: uncultured Spirochaetota bacterium; assembly: GCA_963762305.1. GTDB lineage: Bacteria > Spirochaetota > UBA4802 > UBA4802 > UBA5368 > CAVXKM01. The sequence continues at coordinate 104,576 of CAVXKM010000002.1, forward strand.
CCGGTTGGACCGCCGGCGAGGTATCCGCGAAAGGTAAAAGGTGATTCCCCATGGCCGAAATCGTGACATGCGAGGCATCGTTCTTCACGGTGAAAAAGGTTGCCTCCTTGAAGGGGAATAAAAAGCTTTTCATCGTCTTTTCCACCCTGGGCGAAAGGGAGGCCGATCTCATCCACGGCAAGATATCCCTGCTCGGGAGGGAGGCGGGCGGTGTCATCGACAGGATAATCCTTTCCCACCGGCGGATGGGGAGCGGAGAGGACCTCGCCGAGAAAAGGGCCCGGGGGGCATGGGATGGCGTCACCGTCGTCGTGAACAATTCCGTCACCGTTCCCGACATGGGCCAGGAAAAGGGAAAGGGCGCCGACATGAGGCGCTGCCTCTACTGGATCAATACCAGGGGGAAGGCAGGCGTCCCGCCGGAGGACATTATCGTCGTCTTTCTGGACGCAGACGTGCACGCGGAATATTTCGGCGTCCACTTCGTGCTCGGCCTCGCGGGGGCGGTGCTCTCGGGCAGTGACTTCGCCAAAGCCTCCTTCTGGCGCGCGATGGGGAGGGTGAAAAAATACCTGGCCCAGCCCCTGTACTCGGTCATCGAGCACCCGGCGCTGGAGCCGCTCACGCGATTGTCCTACCCCCTCTCCGGGGAGGTCGCCGGGACGCTCGACTTTTTCAACGGGGCCCGGTTCTGGCAGAGGTACGGGGTGGAGACGGGAATAATCATGGATGCCTGCGCGCAGGGCCGCAGGATAGCCGACGTCAACCTCGGGCTCTACGACCACCATCACCACGACGATGAGGCCATACAGCGGATGGCCTTCGGAATAATCCGGACATACCTGTTGCAGCTCGAGGATTACGGGCTGCTGGAGCTGAAAGACGGCGCCCGCGTCGGCGATATCTTCCGCGCCGCCTTCATCGACGAGACGGGCGCGAGGCGGGACATACGCGCCGAGCTCGGTGAAAGGCGCTACGGACCGCTGGCCGATGTATTAAAGGATTGATGGCGATCGATCCCACCGTTCATGCGACGGGGGGCGTGAATTGACATGAAAAAGGCGGGGAATGTCTTCCCCGCCTTTCCAAGTCCGCGCGCGGCACTCTCTCACTCACTTCTTCATCTTTTCCAGCTCCTTGGCGCGGAGCTCCTTGCGGAGTATCTTGCCGACGTTGCTCTTCGGCAGGGTGTCGATGAATTCGACCTGGGTGGGCACCTTATACTTCGCCAGTTTCGTCTTGCAGTACTCGATCACCTCTTCCGCCTTCATCTGCTCGCCGGGCTTGAGGACCACGTAAGCCTTCACGGTCTCGCCGCGGTACGCGTCGGGGACACCGATGGCGCACGCCTCGAGTACTTTCGGGTGCTCGAAGAGGACCTCGTCGATATCGCGGGGATAGATGTTGTAGCCGCCGGCGATGATCATGTCCTTCTTCCGGTCGACGATGTAGAAGTATCCCTCATCGTCGATCTGCCCGATGTCGCCCGTCAGAAGCCAGCCGTCCTTTATGGTCTTTTCGGTCTCATCGGGCATCTTGTAGTAGCCGCTGGTCACTTGGGGGCCCTTGATGATAACCTCGCCGGGCTGGCCGGCCGGCATTTCCTTTTTCCAGTCGTCCAGGTCGACGATCTTTATATCGGTGTCGGGCAGCGGGAGCCCTATGGACCCCACCTTGGTCTTCCCGCCCCAGGGATTCACCGTGGCGCCGGGGGACGTCTCGGACAGCCCGTACGCCTCGCATATCTGGGCGCCGGTCTTTTCCTCGAACCCCTTGATGACCTCCACCGGCATCGGGGCCGCGCCGGAAAAACAGCCGGTGATCGACGAGAGGTCGTACTTGGAGATGTCGGGATCATTCAATATCCCGATGTACATTGTCGGGACCGCCGGAAAGAAGGTGATCTTGTGCTTCTGCACCGCCTCGAGTATCGCCTTGGGCTCGGGGCGGGGGATGAGGACCGCCGTGCCGGCGTACCAGATCGCCAGGTTCATGACCGTGGTGAGGCCGAAGGAGTGAAAGAAGGGCAGGGCGCCGAGCTCCACCAGCTCCCCGCGCTTTATGTCCGGGAACCACGCCTGTATCTGCTGGAGGTTGCACGAGAGGTTGGAGTGGGTGAGCATCACGCCCTTGCTGACGCCGGTGGTGCCGCCCGTGTACTGGAGGCTTGCCAGACTTTCGAAATCCACCTTGATGTTCGGGTTCGTCGGCGGGTATTTTTTAATGACGTCGAGCCACTCGTAGACGTCCGGCGTGGGCGGAATGTCCCGGTGCTTGTCCTTCGCGACGATGGGGAGAAGCTGTTTCTTGGGAAATCCGAGATGGTCCCTGATGTGGGCGACCACGATCTTCTTGACCTTGGTCTTCGGCCGCAGGGCTATCATACGGGGAGCCAGCAGGTCCATGGTCACCAGCACCGTCGATTCCGAGTTGTTGAGCTGGTGCTCGAGTTCGTGGTCCGTGTACAGGGGATTGTTCATCACCACGACGGCGCCGGCCCGCCACGCCCCGTACGAGGCGATGACGATCTGCGGCATGTTTGGCATGAGCATGGCCACCTTGTCGCCCGGCTTTACGCCCATGTCGATGAGCGCGTTGGCGAAGCTGTTGGCCATGTCGTTCAGCTTCCTGTAGGTCATCTTCGCGTCGATGAAGATCAGGGCCGTCTTCGACGGATACTCGGCGGTGCTTTTATCGAGGGCCTCCGTGACGACGGTTTTCACATACTTTATCGTGTGCGGAATGTCCTTCGCGTACGACTTGAACCAAAGTTTTTCCATAATCTCTCCCTCCATTGAATGATAATCGTAGAATGTTTTTATGCGTGGTGCTCTCCTTGAGTTTTTGCGTCATGAGTATGTAATGATGAAGCAGACGGGAAAGGCAGGAACAACGGTCCCTGCCTTTCTCGATGTAAGCGTTGACCGGGAAATCGTCCTATTTCTTCATCTTTTCCAGCTCCTTGGCGCGGAGCTCCTTGCGGAGTATCTTGCCGACGTTGCTCTTCGGCAGGGTGTCGATGAACTCGACCTGGGTGGGCACCTTGTACTTCGCAAGCTTTGTCTTGCAGTACTCGATCACCTCCTCCGCCTTCATCTGCTCGCCGGGCTTGAGGACCACGTAGGCCTTCACGGTCTCGCCGCGGTACGAGTCGGGGACCCCGATGGCGCAGGCCTCGAGGACTTTCGGGTGCTCGAAGAGGACCTCGTCGATGTCGCGGGGGTAGATGTTGTAGCCGCCTGCGATGATCATGTCCTTCTTCCGGTCGACGATGAAGAAATAGCCGTCCTCGTCGATCTGCCCGATGTCGCCCGTCAGCAGCCAGCCGTCCTTGACGGCCTTTTCGGTCTCGTCGGGCATCTTGTAGTAGCCGCTAGTCACTTGGGGACCCTTGATTAAAATTTCACCGGGCTGGCCGGCGGGCATTTCCTTTTTCCAGTCGTCCAGGTCGACGATCTTCAGTTCGGTGTCCGCGACCGGCAGGCCTATGGAGCCCGCCTTCGTCTTTCCGCCCCAGGGGTTGATGGTGGCCACGGGGCTCGTTTCGGAGAGTCCGTAGCCCTCGCAGATTTGCGCCCCCGCCTTCTCCTCGAAGGACTTGATGACCTCGACAGGCAACGGCGCGGCGCCGGAGAAACATCCCTGTATTGACGATATGTTGTATTTTTTGAAGTCCGGGTGATTGAGCAGGCCCACATACATGGTCGGGACGGCCGGGAAGAAGGTCACCTTGTGCTTCTGCACCGCCTCCAGGATGGCGACTGGCTCCGGCCGTGGGATGAGGACGTCAGCCCCGCCCATCCAGATTGAATAGTTCATGACCGTCGTGAGGCCGAAAGAATGGAAGAAGGGCAGGACGCCGATCCCCACCATCTCGCCGCGCTTGAAATCGGGAAACCACCCGATTATCTGCTGGACGTTGGAGGAGAGGTTGGAGTGGGTGAGCATCACCCCCTTGCTGACGCCGGTGGTGCCGCCCGTGTACTGGAGGCTCGCCAGGCTTTTGAAGTCAACCTTGATGTTCGGGTCGGTCGCGGGATATTTCTTGAGCAGCGCCGTCCATTCGAACACGTCCGGCGTGGGCGGTATCTCCCTGTGCTTGTCCTTCGCGACGATGGGGAGAAGCTGCTTTTTCGGGAACCCCAGGTGGTCGCGGATGTGGGCGACCACGATCTTCTTTATCTTCGTCTTGGGTTTCAGCGCAATCATGCGCGGGCCGAGCAGGTCCATGGTCACGAGAACGGTCGACTCGGAGTTGTTGAGCTGGTGCTCGAGCTCAGTGTCAGTGTACAGCGGATTGTTCATCACAACAACGGCGCCGGCCCGCCACGCCCCGTACGAGGCGATGACGATCTGGGGCATGTTGGGCATCAGCATGGCAACCTTGTCGCCCGGCTTTACGCCCATGTCGATAAGGGCATTGGCGAACTGGTTCGCCATGTCGTTGAGCTTCTTATAGGTCATCTTCGCGTCGATGAATATGAGCGCGGTTTTGTTCGGGAATTCCTTTGTGCTCCTTCTCAGGGCTTCCGAGACCGTAATCTGCTCATATTTGATAGTGCGCTGGATGCCGGGCGCGTACGATTTATACCACTGTTTGTCCATAAAAGGATCCTCCAGAGTGAAATTGTGAAAGGCATGAGAACGTAAAATCGGGATATGGTGAAAGTGTAGAAAGACCGCGGACAAAGTCAAGAAAATATTCCAGCGTCACGGGCAAGGAGCGTTTGGACCAGCTGGCCGATGCGCTCGGGTTGCCAATCCTGCTTGACAGCACCTTCCGAGGGAAGTAACTGGCAGCAAGTCAGGCCCAAACCGGGCCCTGTTATCGAGAAAGCGGAGAAAGAGAACATGGCGTCGCTCATGAAACTGGCAGGCAGCAAGGTGCACACCCGGGAAATAAAGATTTCAACCTATGGCGCCGGCGAGGACCGGATCGTGGTCGAGGGAAGCCTGGCCGACGACCGCCTCCAGGAGTACTTCCTGCTCTCGGGAGAAAAACGGAAACCCGGGAGGGTGCACCACATGGTGGTGCGGATCCTGGCGGAAGGGCATTCACTCGTCATAAGGGACGTCGAGGTGGTCATGAAATCCTATCCGAGGGAGGGATGCGACGCGCTCACGGGCTGTCTCAGGCCCATCGTCGGGATGTCAATAACCGCCGGGTTCACAAACAAGGTCAAGGCACTCGTCGGCGGCGTCAACGGCTGTTTCCATGTCATGAGCCTGCTGCTGGCCATGGCGCCCGCCGCTGTCCAGGGATACTGGTCCCACCGCTCATCCAGGCCGGTCTCCGCGGACTCCGTGCCTCCCCGCGAGAGGCTCAAGTTCCTGCCCGTGAACAGCTGTCACGTGTGGCGCGAGGACGGCCCGCTCGTGCAAAGGATGAAAAAGGAACTGGGCGTCCCATAGGATGCGGGTCGCGCTGGTAATCCCGCCGGTCAAAGACTTCTATTTTACCCGCCAGAGGGCGTCCTTCCTGGGCGTTCACACCATTGCGCACCTCCTCGGAGAAGGGGGCATCGAGTGCAGGGTGTTCAACGGGACGGCGGCCCGCGGCAGAGCTGAAACACTTCCCGGCGAGCTTTCCTACCTCGAACCGCACATGGGAAGGGAATATTTTTTCAAGGGATTCAGGCGGTTCGGCGTGACCGCGGAGAGTCTGGCGGAGGACGTCAGGGAATATGCGCCGGAAGCCGTTTTCGTGTCCTGCGTCGCCTTCTGTTACGCCCTGGAGGCAATCGAGTCAATAATTTTCCTGAAGGCGCTCCTGCCGTCGACGCCGGTTTACGTCGGCGGGCCGGGCCCCTCGGTCCATCCCGGGTACTTCCTGGGGAACTCGACGGCCGATTTCGCCGTCTCCGGCGAGGCGGAAGTATGCCTGGCGGGCCTTCTCGACATGCCGCGCCGATGTCCGCAAGCCGTCCCGCGCGATTCGGCCGGCGACGCCGGCATGACGACGGCTCCCGGCCCGTCAGGGTTCACCCCGGTCCTGGTGAGCACGGGTGAGAACAGCGGGACCGTCTTCTATTCCACCATGGTGTCCAGGGGCTGCCCCAGGCAGTGCGCCTTTTGCTCCGTGCGGCAGGTTTTCAGAGGATACCGCCGGGCAGGGATCGAAAGCGTGCGGAAGGCGGTCTCTTCCCTCCGGGAATCGCGAAAGAACATCCACGTGAATTTCGAGGATGACAACCTCACCCTCGACTTCGATTACTTCGTGTCGGTGCTCGAATTGCTCGATCGACACACCGGCGGCCGTTTCAGTTTTTCAATGGAGAACGGGGCGGAGTTCGACACGCTCGACGAGGAGAGGATCGCGATCTTAAAAAGGTACCGCCTGAAACAGCTGAACGTGGCCGTCGGTTCCACGAACGAGCGCGTCATGCGCGATAACGGAAGGGAATTCTCGAAAGGGCGGTTTACGGAAATAGCGCGGATATGTGAAAAACTGCGGGTCCCCGTCATCGCCTACATCATCAGCGGGCTGCCGGGGGAGTCCTGCGATTCGATCATGGACGGGGTCTCTTTCTTGAGGGGATTGCCGGTGCTGATAGGCGTCTCGACGTTTTATCCCGTGCCGGGAACAAGGGGATTCGAGGACAGGGGCTTTTTTGACGGGCTGTCGCCGCGCCTCTGCGCGGGCACGTCTTTTTACCCGTGGGGTGAGTGCACCACCGAGCAGCTTGTGAAAATTTTCATTATTGCAAGGACATTCAACCTGGAGAAGGTGGGGCGCCGGTAAAAAGCCGGGAGGCGGTGCCGTCCCCGGTTCCCCGATATACGGAAACCGCGAGCTGAAATCGCTGCCTGCGCCGATGATTACATGGCAAGGTGAACATTTTTTCAAATTAATACAAAAATTCCGAGTGCCGGGCTGTTTTTTTAGTTGAAATATGCTATTATTTGGCACGTACTGGAGGTCGGTATTCTCATTCAGCCGAAGGGTCCGAGTCGTGCTGGACCACGACCGGCTTTCCGTGAATCGAGCATTCGCAAAGCCGCAATGAAACCGATTATTCGCGACTTCAGCCCGGACGGTGAGGTTTAATCCCCGCATTGTCAAAAGAGGAACTATGGGAGCACATGCGTCTGCAGTGAAAAAAACGGTGGAGAAACACGGAAAGGACAAGGCGAAGCTCCTCGATATCATCCGTGACCTCCAGGAGGACCTCGGGTGCGTGTCCGATGAAACCGCGGCACTGGTCGGCAGGGAGCTGGACGTGTCGAAGGTGGACGTGGACGGCGTAGTGACCTTCTACCACTTTTTCTCCAAGGTCCCAGTCGGAAGGTATGCCGTGTATTTGAACAACAGCATAACCTCGATCATGAACGGCAGGGCCGCGGTGGCGAAGGCCTTCTCCGAAAAGGCCGGTTGCGTGTTCGGGAAGACCACCCCGGACGGGACAATAGGGCTTTACGACACCTCCTGTATGGGGATGAACGACCAGGAGCCGTCCGCGATCATCAACGGTGTCGTGTTCACGAAATTGACCCCGGAAAAGGCGGGCGAGCTCGTGGACGCCATGAAGGCCGGCAAAAACATGCAGGACATGGTGAAGGGATACGGCGACGGCGCGAACCAGTCGGCGCTCATCAAGTCGATGGTGAACAACAATATCCATAAAAAGGGCAGCGTGCTGTTCGCGCCTTTCGGCCCGGGCTCGGCAATAAAAGCGGCCGTGGCCGGAAAGCCGGAGGACGTGATTGAAGAGGTGAAGGTCGCCAATCTCCGGGGCCGGGGAGGGGCGGGTTTCCCGACGGGCATGAAGTGGGAATTCTGCCGGAACGCCGAAGGGGGCAAGCACATTGTCGTCTGCAACGCCGATGAGGGTGAACCGGGTACCTTCAAGGACAGGGTGATCCTCACCGAGCTGCCGCACATGCTTTTTGAAGGCATGGCGGTGGCGGGGTACGCGGTCGGCGCGGAAGAGGGCATTGTGTACCTTCGGGCGGAATACATGTACCTCAAGAGGCACCTCGAGAACGTGCTGGCGGACCTCAGGAAGAAGAACGTTCTGGGGAAAAACGTGGCCGGGAAATCAGGCTTCAATTTCGACGTCCGGGTCCAGTTCGGCGCCGGCGCCTACATATGCGGCGAGGAATCGGCGCTCCTCGAATCGGCCGAGGGAAAGAGAGGGGAGCCGAGGAACAGGCCCCCCTTCCCGGTGCAGAAGGGGTACATGGGCCTGCCCACCACGGTCAACAACGTGGAGACCTTCTGCTGCGCCGCCAGGATAATGCTGGAGGGCGGGAAGTGGTTCAAATCCATGGGGACGGCACAGTCGGCGGGCACCAAGCTCCTCAGCGTCTCGGGGGACTGCAAAAAACCGGGCGTGTACGAGGTCGAGTTCGGGACCACCGTGCAGACGCTCCTGGAGATGGCGGAGGGACGGACCGCAAGGGCGGTCCAGATCGGGGGCCCGTCAGGCGCGTGCGTGGGGAAAAAAGACTTCGGACGGCGCATATGCTACGATGACCTCGCGACCGGCGGCTCGATGATAATCATTGGTGCCCAGAGAAACCTCCTCGAGGTCGTCCATAACTTCATGGAGTTCTTCGTCGAGGAGTCATGCGGGTGGTGCGTGCCCTGCAGGGCGGGGAACCAGATCCTGCTCCATAAACTGGAGAAAATCATGCAGGGCAACGGCACCGAGGGCGACCTCAAGGACCTGGACTCGTGGGGCAGAATAGTGAAATCCATGAGCAGGTGCGGGCTGGGCCAGACGTCTCCGAACCCGATTTTGACGACCCTCCAGAATTTCCACGAGCTGTACGAGTCGAAGATAAAGAAGGGAGTGGAGTTCGCGACGGAATTTGACCTCAGGGCCGCGGTGCAGGAGTCCTGCCGTGCGGCGGGGAGAATACCCAACATACACGAGGAACGTTGATCATGAAGGAAATAAATTTCACCATAGACGGAAAAGACTTACAGGGCAAAGAGCGGGCAGACCATCGTGGAGGCCGCGAGGGAAAACGGCGTGTATATCCCCACCCTCTGCAACTTCGAGGGGTTGAAGCCGGCGGGGGCGTGCCGCATGTGCACGGTGAGGGTCGGCGGGCGCTACCAGGCGGCGTGCACCACTCCCGTCGCGGAAGGCATGGTGATCGAGAACATCGTTCCCGACCTCGAGGACATGCGCAAGGCGATTGTGGAGATGCTTTTCGTCGAAGGGAACCACATGTGCCCGACCTGCGAAAAGAGCGGGAACTGCGAGCTCCAGGCCCTCGGATACCGGTACACGATGCTGGTGCCGAGGTTCCCATTCCTGTGGCCATTGAGGACGGTCGACGCGGCCAGTCCCAGGATATACCTGGACCGGAACCGGTGCGTCCAGTGCCTGCGCTGCGTCCGCGGGATTACCGCCCCTGACGGGAAACACATTTTCGGGCTGATAAACCGCGGCGGCAGGGCCATCATCGCCATAGATCGTGAGCTCGCACAGGCAATGACCGAGGAGCAGGCGAAAAAGGCCATGGACATGTGCCCGGTCGGCTCGATCTTGCGAAAAGAGGTGGGATTTGCCGTCCCGATCGGAAAACGCAGATTCGATGGTAAACCGATCGGGAGCGATATCCGGAAGTAGGCGGTTTTCTGGAAAGCGCGGGGAAGCGTGCTTCCCTTATATATTGATACGGAGGATTGATGATGGGCAAACCAATCGTGGCAACCGCCTCGCTCGCGGGGTGTTTCGGATGCCATATGTCGATTCTGGATATAGACGAGAGAATCCTGCAGCTGATCGAGCTCGTCGAGTTCAACAAGTCCCCCATTGATGACATCAAGCGGTTCACGAAGCAGTGCGACATAGGCATCATAGAGGGCGGCTGCTGCAACAGCGAGAACGTCGAGAATCTGCGATATTTCCGGAAGAACTGCAAGGTCCTCATTTCGCTCGGCGAGTGCGCCATCATGGGCGGCCTTCCCGCCATGAGGAACGGCATTCCCGTCAGGGAGTGCCTCGAGGAGGCGTACTTGAGGTGCCCGACGGCGGAAGAGGGCGCACATGTCATTCCCAACGACGACGAGCTCCCGATGATACTGGACCGGGTGTACCCGCTGCACGAGATCGTGAAGATAGATTATTTCCTGCCCGGGTGCCCGCCGCGCGCGGACCTGATATGGCAGGCGCTGGTCGCGCTGGTGGAGGGAAAACCGCTGGAGCTGCCGTACGAGGTCGTTAAATTCGACTGAGAAAGAGGACCATAATGGCACGAAAGATAACCATTGAGCCGGTAACACGGGTCGAGGGACACGGGAAGGTGACGATCCAGCTGGACCCCCAGGGGAACGTGACCGAATCCAGGCTTCATATCGTCGAGTTCAGGGGGTTCGAGAGGTTCGTGCAGGGCCGGCCCTACTGGGAAGCGCCGGTGCTGGTACAGCGTCTTTGCGGGATATGCCCGGTGAGCCATCACCTGGCGGCGGCGAAGGCGATGGACGTCATCGCCGGCACAGGGACCGGTGACGGGCTCAGCCCGACGGCCGACAAGCTGAGGAGACTCATGCATTACGGCCAGATGCTACAGTCCCACGCCCTGCATTTTTTCCACCTCGTGTCGCCCGACCTCCTCTTCGGGATCGACGCGGACCCGGCGATCAGGAACATCATCGGGGTGGCGCTGAAACACAAGGACCTGGCGGTCCAGGGCGTGATGCTGAGGAAGTTCGGGCAGGAGGTCATACGGGCCACCGCGGGCAAAAAAATACACGGCACCGGGGCGATCCCCGGCGGGGTGAACAAGTGCCTCACCGTCCAGGAGCGCGATGAGTTCCTCAAGGGGCCGGACCCCCTCAACGCCGACCGGATGATAGAATGGGCGCAGGCGGCGGTCGATTTCTTCAAGGACTATCACCGGAAAAACGCCGATTGGATCGACCGTTTCTCCGTTTTCCCCTCCAACCACCTGAGCCTGGTGAGGAAAGACGGGGCGCTCGACTTATACCACGGCGTACTAAGGGCCGTTGACTCCGAGGGAAAGAAGATCCTCGATGACGTCGATTACCAGGACTACCTCACGTATATAAGCGAGGAGGTGCGGTCATGGAGCTACATGAAGTTCCCGTACCTCAAGTCGCTCGGCAAGAAGGACGGGTGGTACACGGTGGGCCCGCTCGGGCGGTTGAATACCGTCGACTTCATCCCGTCCCCCCTGGCCCAGAAGGAATTCGAGGAGTACAAGGCCTACACGAAGGGTAAGCCCAACAACATGTCCATGCACATGCACTGGGCGCGGCTGATTGAACTCCTCCATTCAATCGAGGTCATAAAGGAGCTCCTTCTCGATCCCGACATACTGAAAGACGACCTCGTCAGGAAGGGGGAGAAGAAGAAGGAGGGTGTAGGCCTGGTAGAAGCGCCGCGGGGAACGCTCTTCCACCATTACAGGATCAACGAGAGCGACCAGATCGTCATGGCCAACCTCATCGTCTCGACGACCAACAACAACGAGCCCATGAACAGGGCCGTTAACTATGTCGCGAGGAGCAAGATAAACGGGCAGACGGAGATCACCGAAGGGATGATGAACGCCGTCGAGGTCGCCATCAGGGCGTATGATCCCTGCTTGAGCTGCGCCACCCACGCGCTCGGGAAGATGCCCCTCGAGGTCGAGCTGTTGGACGGAAACGGAAGGACCCTCAGCGTCAAAAGGAAGTGATGTCGGGAGGAGGCCTGAGTATACTCGTGTACGGGTACGGCAACCCGGGAAGGCAGGATGACGGGCTCGGGATAGCCCTGGCGGACGGCCTGGAGGCCATGGGGCTGGAGGGCGTCCACTGTGAAAGGAATTACCAGCTGAACGTGGAAGACGCCCTCGAAATATCCCGGCACGACGCGGTGATATTCGTCGATGCCTCCACGGGCGGGGCCGAGCCCTTCGAGTTCACGGAGGTGACGCCGTCGCGCGGCATATCGTTCACAACGCACGCGATGGAAGCGGCGTCGGTGCTCGCGCTGTGCGAGGAGCTGTACGGGAAATCGGTCCGATCGTTCATGTGCGGCGTGCGGGGTTACGAGTGGGAAGCCGGCGAACCGTTATCCGGGCGGGCGGCGGTAAATTTAAAAAAGGCATTGATATTTATATCTGATATTCTGCGGAAACGTTCGATCGAGGCGCTTGAGGAAGCGGCGCTTTCCGGGCGCCGACGCGTATCGTGAAATCAAGGGAAATCGCAGGGAGAACATGACATGGCACAGAAGATGATATTCATTATTGATGACGACCCCGACATCCTGGAATCGATATCGGCCATACTCCGGGGAGAGGGGTTTTCCACGGATTCGGCCATGAGCGGCCAGGAAGGCATCGAAATGATGAAGAGCCTCAAGCCGGACCTGATACTGTGCGACATGATGATGGAGAATATCGATTCGGGCACCAAGGTCGCCCAGGAAATAAGGAAATCGAACAGGGACGTGCCCATCTATCTGCTTAGCAGCATAGGCGCGGCCACCGCGTCCAACATCGAGGTCGAGAAGCTGGGCTTCAATGGCGTCTTCCAGAAACCGGTAAGCCCCGTCACCCTGGTCACCACGATCAAAAAAGTGCTTAAAATGTCCTGAGCTGTTCCGACGCGCTCCGCCCGGCCCGGCGACAGGTCCCCGTCTTACTGTTCGAGAAAGAAGAATTCCGTGCGGCGGTTCCTGCCCCTCCCCTCGGCGGTATCGTTGGAGGCCAGCGGCCGCGTTTCGCCGAAGCCGGTCGAGCGGAGACGCTCCGGGCTTACGCCGTTCTTGATCATGTACTCCACAACCGCGTCGGCCCTTCTCTCGGAGAGTTTCCGGTTGTAGCCGCTGTCTCCCGTGGAGTCGGTGTGGCCACGCACTTCGACCCTGAGGGACGGATCTCCCTTCATGATCCTGACGAGCTTGTCGAGGATATCGAGGGACTCCCTTTTCAGGTACGCCTTGTCGAACTCGAAGAGAATGTTGTCGATGACGTACCCCCTGCCTTTCCGGAGCCTCTCGAGCGTTATCGTCCTGTCTTTGTCCTTCTCGCCGATGATCTCCTTCCTCGGGACGTGGCCCTCGGCGGTCGCCAGGAGCTCGACGCCGTCGCCGGCGGGCACCTCGATCTCTCCGCCGCCCTTCACCGTCGTCCGCTTGTTGTACACCGTGTCTCCCTTCTCTCGCTTCCTGACCTCGACCTGGGCGGTGATTTCCCCCCCGTCGTCTCCCCTGACGGTGACCTTCATGGTGCGGGTCGCCGGCGCCTCGGGTTTCGGCCTCTCCGGACCCGAGACCTCGGGGGGTTTTTCGAGCTTGCCGGGCCCCGGGACATCCGTCCCCGGGACCACCGCGTATCCGTCGCCGCCGGCCACCACCCGCGGATAGTATTCCGTTCCTATCGCGTAGAGGTAATTGCCGGCGGGAAAATAGAGAATGCCTCTCGACGCCACCGGCTGGGACGCGGCGCCGGGAAACGGGGTTTTGTACTCCCAGAGGACACTGTCGTCGCCGAAATTAACGGCCCTGACCCTTCCGAACGGCAGCGTTTTCTGCCGCACGGTCTCACTGGCGGTATAGGCGATGTAGACCTGGTCGCGGACGGTGACGAAGCTCGGGGACGATTGCGGGCCCACGGTGATCTCGCGGACCGTATCGCCCTTTTCGGGGTCCACTACCGCGATGTCGCTGTTGGCGATGGAGAACAGGATGGCCCGGTCGGTAAAGCTGAGATTGGACGTTATGAAGTCCCTGTAGGCCCTGCTCCACAGGACCTCCCCGGTCTTCAGGTCGAGGCAGTAGACGGTCTTGCCCGACGGGATGTAAACGCGCCCGCCGTACACCACGGGCGGGAATATCTGCAGGGGCTTTTCGATGTCCCTCGACCAGAGGGCCTTTCCGTCCCGCGCGCCCAGGCAGTGGACCGTGTACCGGTTCGCGGAGTAATCCATGGACTGGGTGAATATGAACGCATCGTAGAAGCTCGGGAACCCGCTGTACGTTTTGACGTCGCGGTTGTCCCACTTGATGTGGCCGTTGCGCACCTCCCTGGCCATGAACATGTTTCGCGTCCCGTAATACACCTCGTCGCCTGAAACGATGGGATCGGCGTAAATGCCGTCCACCATGGCGATCGACGTTTTCCCGGAAAGCCCGGGGGAAGCGACGGTTTCCTCCCGCATGCCGGTCCTGGCCCAGAGCACCGTCCCGGTCGTCTTGTCGAAGGCGTACAGCGCGACAGGGTCCGAGAGGATAAGTGTACCGCCCGTGACCAGGGGATACTTGATCTTTCCCGCGGCCCTTGAAAAGGCCTTGAACTGGGAAGAGATCTTCTTCATGTCGACCTTCCAGAGGAGTGTTCCGTATTCCTCGTCCAGGCAATAGACGTCCGATTTCAAGTCGACGAAGTAGACCCTCTCGTCCGAGACCACGGGATTGAAGACGCGGTCGCCGGCCTGGTAGAGCCACTTGAGGTTGTTGTTTTTGACGATGATCTCGTCGTTGTTGCCGGTGAAGTATATGTTTCCCTTGTAGATGGGCCAGTCGCCGGCCGGGGAGTGAACGGGCACCGCACAGGCGAACAGCATCACGGTAACCCGTATGGAAAACAGCAGCGCTTTTCTCATGGCTTGCCCCCGGTGAGGAGTGTGATGGCCGCCTACCCGTCTCTTGTTGTCCATGGGACTCTGCCGCCGCCCGCCGGCGAAAGGCGGGTGAGCGGAACATACGGGAGAACGCTGCGATGATAGGCGAATAAATGCGGACGGGCAACAAAAAAAACTTTATAGTTTTTCAGCCTGTAGTATCATTGGCGGAGGCCGTTTCACGGCGCGGTCGATGCAAGGAAAGGACATGGAAACAGGCGGCGACATCCTACGGGAAAAGATTTCCTATTTGAAGAGCGCGGGGATATTCTCCAGCCTGAAGGAAAACGAGCTCGAGGTCGTGGCCGAATACAGCCGCTACAACTCATACCGCAAGGGTGAGATACTGTTCAGCCAGGGCGACGCTGCCGAAGGCGTATACGTCATACGCGAGGGCAGGGTGGTAATAAGCCGGCGGGACGATGGCGGCAGCGAGCGGGACATAGCCCAGTTCATACCCGGGGAGTCCTTCGGCGAGCTCGACATGCTACAAAACGCGCGACGTTCGGCGACGGCGCGGGCGGAGCACGACACGACCGTCCTCGCCTTCCCCATGCGGGGTATGCGCTTCGACGACGTGCTGAAGCGGCACCCGGAGATATCGGCCAACATACTCCACAAGCTCCTCGCCATAATCGCCAACAGGATCCGCACCACGAACAGGCTCATCTCGGAGAAATCCCAGTGGATACAGGAACTGAAGAGCCAGATGCAGGTCGACAAGCTCACCGGGCTCTACAACCGCACGTTTCTCGAGGAGGAGCTCGCCTCGCGAGTGGGAGAAACCCAGGCCACCGCCCTTCTTATGATAAAGCCGGACGGATTCAAGGTTATCAACGACACCTACGGGCACGATGCGGGGGACCAGGTCCTCCGGATGATGGCGGGGGCCGTGAGGTCGACCGTCAGGGAAAATGACATGGCTGTGCGTTACCGTGGCGACGAATTCTCGGTCATTTTCCCCGGCGCCGGGGAGGAGGAGGCCGTGAACCTGGCCGGGGCGGTGGGATCGGCGCTCGGCTCGATGGACCTGAGCCCCGTCACGGGCGGGGATGATTTCGCCTTCACGGCGAGCATGGGTATAGCCGTGCACCCGCGTGACGCGGGCGATGCGGCGGCGCTGGTGAAGTGCGCCTTCGACAGGATGATGGAGGCCCGGAACGGCGGGGGAGACCGCATAATCGCGGGCAGGAATTAGTTGAAAACAAGCTTTCGGCACAGGGTGCACGCATGAATGAAGACATATCCTTTCTGCGCGAGGTGGCCATATTCTCGCAGCTGACCGACGAGGAGCTCGGCTCCCTCCTGGGGCTTCTTCGCGCGGTTGACGCGGGAGAGGGCCAGCGGCTTTTCCGGGAGGGTGACGAGGGCGACGAGCTTTACATAGTGAAATCCGGGTGCGTCGCGAGCAGGATACGGCTGCAGTCGGGGAGCGAGCGCGAGATCGCGCGTTTCTTGCCCGGGGATTTTTTCGGCGAGATGTGCATATTCGAGCGGGCCCCGCGCTCGGCGACGTGCTCGGCCGTGTCAGCCAGCGAGCTCTACTCGCTGCACGAATCGGATTTCTACGGCATGATGAATGTCCGCCCCCGCACCGCCATCAAGATAATGCACCGGATGCTCAACATCACGACCCAGCGCCTCCAGAACACCAGCGAGTTCCTTTCCGACATGGTCCACTGGGGCGAGGAGGCGAGCCGCCGCGTCGTCACCGATGAGCTCACGGGCGCGTACAACCGGCGGTTCCTCGATGACGCCCTGCCGCGGCACTTCGAGAGCGCCCGGAGCACGGGTAACCCGCTCTCGATCATCATGCTTGACCTCGACTACTTCCGTCAAATCAACGAGCATTACGGCCAGGAGATGGGCGACAAGGTGATACTCTCCGTGGTGTCGGTGCTCAGGGAGTGCATGCGGCAGAAGGACATCATCGCCCGCTACGGCGGCGACGAGTTCACCCTTCTTCTGCCGGAAACGGACATGGAGAGCGCCTGGCGGATAGGCGAGCGCGTCCGGCAGGGTGTCGAGTCGCTGCCGCTCCTGGCCGATTTGAACGGCCCGGTCAGGGCGGTCACCACGAGCCAGGGGCTGGCCTCGTACCCGGAATGCGCCTCTGACCTGGACGCCCTCCGCGACATGGCCGACAAGGCGCTCTACCGGGCCAAGGAGGAGGGACGGAACCGCGTGGTCCGGGCCCGCTGAGCACGCCATAATGCCGCCGCGCGGTCCCCTTTTGAAAAAAATTCCCGTTTTGCCTTTACTTGCCATCGTTGCGACCGCCCTTTGCGCGGAGGCGGCGTGTGTCGACGCCCGCCGGTATTTCGCCGCCGGACGGGACGGTGGCACAAAAAGGCTGATCGTGTGGGCGCACTCCGACATCCAGCCGAGAGACCCCGTCGAGATGATCCACTATGAAATAGCGGTCCGTGACGTCTCGGACTTCCTGCCTGGCGTCGACGCGGCCGTTGTCGCGGGGGATATAGTCCATTCCAGGAAATCGGCCCACGTGTACTGGGAATGGTTCCTGCGTACCCGGGAGGCGGCCGGGATCCCGTACTGGTTCGAGATAGCCGGCAACCACGACGCCAACGACCTCTCTGCGTACCGTCGGCATGTCCGCAAGCCCCTGCATTACGCCGTCCGGATAGGCAATGCCGTTTTCATCCTCATGTCGGACGAGAGGCACGGTTCAATCACCGACATCTCCGACCCGGTCTTCAGGTGGTGGCGGCGCCTGGTACTCGAGAACCGGCACTGTGTACTCGTCACGGTGACGCACGGCAGCCTCGCGCAGAGCGGGCTGTTGAGCACGGTGAATCCCACGATGACCATTCGCGGTTCGGGGCGCTTCGCGAATGTGTTAAAGGAACATCCGGTGGACCTGTGGATCTCAGGCCATTCGCACCTGCCGGGGTTCCTTGAGGGAAAACGGTCTCGGACGTGGGCCTTTCCGGAAACGGTATTCCTGGATGTTTCGTCGATACGGAAGGACCGGTTGGGCTCGATCGAATCCTGGTTTTTAATCCTCGAAAGCGGCAGCAGGAAGGCGATCGTTGTGCGGCGCGATCATCTTTCGCACCGGTTCAGCCGGGCCCCCGCGCTTCGGTTCAGCGTCCGCACGGCTTTTTCGTGGGACGGATCGCCGCCGGAGATGGTCCCGTACGTTCCCTGAACGTATAGTTTCACAAATCTACGCCTCGAGCCTGGCGGTGCGCCACAACCCGTTTTCCAGGATAATGCGCGACGTTTCTCCCGGGCGCGCGGGATGCCTGTGGGCCTCCAGGGTATACTCCGGGTCATGGGGAAGTTTGACGGTGATCGCGGCGGGCGTCACGCTCACCTGGGGGAGGATGGGGCGGATCTCCCGTCCCGGGATGGAGGCGATGAGGTCCGGGAGGCTTGCAAAACCGGCCATTTCCTCGATTATCTTGAGGGTCGGGGGCATGAGCAAAAACCTGCCGGCGCGCTGTTCCGAGAGCGCCATGCCCGGCGTGAGCCACATGGATTCGCTGAGCTCCTGCATGTCGTGGACCGGGGTCTGCGACGGCGGGAGCAGAGCGATGAAGAACCTGGTGTCGAACCGGCGGCTCTCTATGTCCGGCGTGATCCAGTGGGCGTAAGGGTACAACAGGTCAAGGGCGTATCGCAGTCCTTCCCGCCGCGAGAGCGCGGGCATGTCCAGGCTTTTGTCGTGGAGCTCCTGCCTGTACCGGAGGAACTTCTGGGAGGTTACGGGGTCCTGCAAGTCGACCAGGGCTCCGCCGGGCGCGTAGGCGAGGAGCACACCGGCCTCCTCGAAGGTCTCCCGCACCGCGGCCATGTACAGGCCGAGCCCGAAGTCATCGGGAATCCCGGGCTCCTGCAGCCCATGCTTCGCGTCGGGCGGCGCGAGCCCGTGCACGCAACTGGAGATCGCCGGGTCCAGGTCGCCGCCGTCCAGTTTCCCGCCGGGGAACACGAACGCGCCGCTCATGAAGGACTGCCCCTTGCTCCTGCGCATCATGAAAAGCTCGAAGCCCGGGCACCGGCATTCTCGTACAAGGATAATGGAAGCGGCGGGGACCGGGATGTTGTCTTTCGGCCCCTGGCGTGATGAAGTATTTATCATTGATTGGCCGTGCACCCGCGTTATCGCGGCTAATGTTCCGGTTGTGGCGGGAAAATGCAATGACAATTTCGCCGGCGACCGGGTAAAGGTAAAATAGGGTTCCGAGATTGTATCCCGTCGCGTCGAAACGGGTTTCCTGTTGACATGGCTGCCGCCATGATGTAGCGGGTAAAAATGCCGGGCGCTTTTCCTGGGAAAATTTTCAGCGGAGGATTGCCGATGATCATCGACGCGCACACCCACCTGGGCGACATACTCGATCCGGGGGGCGGTTCACTCATAGAGAAAGGCGCCGTCGACAAGGAACGGGTCTTCGACCCGGTCTCGATCGCCGAATTACAGCTGCACTCCGACCCCTTCGGGCTGAACAAGGCCCTGTACACGGCCCTGGGGAAATGGGTGACAAGGGCGGAGAGGGCCCGCAACCTGACGGCCACGCGCGAGAACATGCGGAGGTCCATGGATGAGGCGGGGGTGCAGTTCAGCGTCTGCCTGCCTATCCCCCCGCATGTCGGCTTTGCCGACTTGAAAAGCGCCATGGAGAAAGACAGCGGGATCATACCCTTTACCGGCGTGGACTTCACGAAGGGGAACGACGTCGGGTCCGCCCTGTCCGACGACGTGAAAGCGGGAGCGAAGGGCCTGAAACTGCACCCGATCATTCACGCGGTTTCGCTCGACGACACGCGGAGCCTCGAGGCGGTGGAGGCCTTCTCACCGCACGGCCTGCCGGTGCTGTTTCACTGCGGGCTGTCCAGCTATTATACTGCCGCCGAGAGCGCCAGGGAAAAGCCGGAGTTCGGCGGTATCGCGTACGCGGAGAGGCTGGTGAAGGCCTTCCCGGGGGTGAAGTTCATCGCCGGCCACGCGGGGCTGTTTGAGGTCGATGACGTGATCGACCTGCTGGGAGGGCTAAAAAACGTCTCTGTTGACGTCTCGTTTCAGTCGCCTGCCGCCATACGCAGGCTCGTAGTGGCCCTGGGGCCCGAGCGGGTGCTCTACGGCTCAGACTGGCCGTGGGGCAGCAGGATGACCGCGATAAAGGCCGTGAAGAAGGCATGCAGGGGCGACCGCGGACTGGAGCGGCGCATCTTCTATGAAAACGCCTCGGAGCTCCTGCATCTTTCCCGATAGGCGCTGAAGGCTTCGCGCGTCAACGCCGCGGCGAGAAGAGCGAGTTGCCGTCGTTGAACGCCCGGTCCAGCATCAGGTCGACCACCTGTACACCGTTCATCATCCCGCCGTAGATGCCGTGGGCGAATTTCGGCTGGTAGAGGTTCGCGACGGGCGTTTTCATTGGCAGGCGCTTGGGGCCGAACTGCGTCACGAGCGCGGCCATGTCGTATATGCTCCCGGTCGGCGAACCGGAATACCGCGAGTAGGTTGCCGGCGTGGCGATGTCCGTCACCTTGATGTGCTTTTTCAGGCCCGGGATGAAGTAGCGCTCGATTATATCGATGAAGAATCTCGCCCAGCGTTCCTTTTCTGCCTTGTAGCGCCGGGGATCGCTTTTTCTCCAGTTTCCCCACTCGGCCATGCCGAAGGGCACTCCGCGGATCGTGACCGTGTTCCGCGCGCCCGTCGTGAGTGACGGGCAGACCACCGCCGTGTGAAAGCAGTCTTTCGAGAACGCGTTACCGCCGGCCAGGAAGGCGTCAAAGAGCTTTTCGGTGGTGCCCAGGCCCGTCGAAACCACATTGTACGGGTAGTCCAGGTCCATACCCGTGAGGTCGATCCGGCTGTCCAGCCCGAGGGATGTATTCAGCGAGGAGGGCGACATGACGACGCTGTTGAGCTTGCGGAGGTAGGCCGGCGAGAGGTGCTTCTCACCCACGAGAAGCTTCATGGCAACGTTCGGGTCTATCGTCGTGATGACCCTGTCGGCCCGGATCATGCCGCCGTCGCCCTTGACGACGACGCCCGCGACCTTGCCGTCCTTCACCACGATACGCTCCACCTCGGCCTTGAGGCGAAGCTCGCCGCCCATCTTCTGGTACATCTGCGTCATTTTTGCCGGGAGCTCGTCGAAAAAACCGTACGGGCGGAAGCACCGCGTCATGGATGAGAGCATGGCGCCGGCGGTCACGATGGCCGACGCCCTGCTCGACGGGACGCCCGAGAAGGCGGTGAAGGTCTCCAGCACCTCCCTGAGCCTTGGATTTGTGATGCCGAAGGAGTCCAGGAGGCCTGAATACGTCCGGTTCAGGTTCGCCACCACCTTGGGGGCGATGAAGGGCGTCGTGAGCTTGTCCTTGAGCGTGGGGATCACCTTGAGCTTGCGCACCTGGCTGAAGAGGTCGACTTCGTATGCCATGAGCCGCCTGATCTTCCCGGCGTCGCCGGGGAACTTGCCCGAGAGGTATTCGGTGAAATTCTCCGGGCTTGCGGGTATGCGGTACTCCTCCACCTCGTCCCCGTTTACGACAAGGCGCCGCATGAAGGTCCCGGTGTATTGCTTCAGCCTTATGTCCAGGCCGAGGTAGTCCAGGACCTGGACGACGTCGGGGAAGAGCTGGGTCGTTTCGAAGACGTAGCCGCCCTTTTTATATGCGGTAATGTATCCGCCCGGGTAGGGGTTTTTTTCCACCACGAGAGTTTTTTTGCCGCTGGTGTTCTTGAGCCACATGAGGCCGCTGGACAAACCGCTCACCCCCGCGCCGATAATGACCAGGTCGTAGTGGTCGCGTCCGCTGTAGTTGGATTTGATTGCGTCTTTCGTGAGAGTCATCTTCTTCTCCATGGAGTCCTCCAGGGTGTCGTCAGTTATGGCCGCGCAGTCTCTGAGGTGTTCGCTTTTTATGGCAAAGGGACCGCGATGCCGGAGACCCAAGCTGAGGGTCGAAAGCGGCCCGAGTAGGCGGCCCGGAAACACTGGCATGGTCGCGGATGAAAGTCAAAACAAATTCAAATTTTGATTGAGTATTTCCCCGACTCAAGAAAAAATACCGTGCGCCGCGCGAGCGCGGCCTTCCCGCCTGCGATGCCGCTCCAGGCGAGATCTTCGGGGGTATGGAAATGATAACGGAAAGACAAGAGTCCCCGCGCGCGAGTTTCATCCTTTCAGCCGCGGTCCTGTGCACGTTCTTAATCCTTGGGCCGGTGTTCGCCGACACGGTATTGTTCAAGGGCGCCACGGTAGTGGACGGGACGGGGAAACGGGCCTTCGTCGCCGATGTTCTCGTCAAGGGGGCCAGGATCGAACGGGTGGGGAAGATGAAAAAGGCGCCTCCCGGCGCGCGCGTCGTGGACGCCTCCGGCAAGGTGCTGGCGCCCGGTTTCATCGACATGCACAGCCACCTTGATTTCCAGCTCGTCGCCCAGCCGCTGGCGGAGAATTACCTGGCACAGGGGGTAACCACGGTCGTGACGGGCAACTGCGGCTTTGCACTCGCGCCCCAGGGAAAGCACGCCTCCACGCTCACGGCATACCTGGCGGTGCTCGGCGTTGAAGGCGGGCAGGTGCATTTCCCGCGCCTTGCCGATTATTTTCGCGCCCTGGAGGCGCGGGGTATCTCGATAAACATTGCGATGCTGGCGGCCCACGGCATGATACGCGAGGCGGCCATGAGGGATGCCGAGGGAAAACCGTCAGCCGGCGAGCTCGCGGCCATGAAACGGATACTGGTCGGGGCCATGGAGGACGGCGCGTGGGGGATGAGCACCGGCCTGGCCTACCCGCCGGGGCGCGCCTCGGACACAGGGGAGATCGTCGAGCTCATGAAGGTCGCCGGCAGCTACAGCGGAATATACTGCACCCACATCCGCGACGAGGGGAAGGGGCTCCTCGGGGCGGTCAGGGAAGCCATCGAGATCGGGGAGCGCGCGCGGGTCCCGGTCGAGATCAGCCACGTCAAGAGCATCAGCTCTACCGGCATAAAGGCCGGGGAGGTGCTGGCAATCATGAAGGAGGCGCGCGGCCGGGGACTCGACGTTACCGGCGACGTGTATCCTTACAATGCCAGCTCGACATCGCTGTCCGCCATCATGCTTCCCCCGTGGGTGTTCCAGAAAGGCGACATGGCCCGGGCGATGAAAAATTTACGGAACCCATCGGAAAGGAAAAAGACGAAGCGGTACATGGAGCAGCGGCTGCTGGATTACGTCCCGAAACGGGGGATCACGAAACTGCTGCCCGACTCCACGTACCTCTCTCTCGTAAAGTGGTTCATGGGGAGAAGCAACGTCCTCGTGGGTGTATACGGCCATCCCGAGTACGACGGGATGAGCTTCAATCAAATCATGAGGAAGAGGGGCTACAAGGGCGATGTCATTGACTTCGGGCTCGACCTGCTCGCGGAGACGGGCCATGACGTGGCGGTCATCTCCTTCATGATGTCGGATAAGGACGTGCGGGCAGTCGTCGCCTCGCCGTTCGTGATGATAGGCTCCGACGGCATGGGTGTGGTGAAAGGCGGGCAGCACCCGAGGAGCTTCGGGACCTTCCCCCGCGTATACGCGCGCTACGTGCGCGAGGAGGGCCTGCTGACGCTCGAACAGGCCGTGCACAAGATGACCGGGATGCCGGCCGAAAGGCTTGGCATCAGTGACCGCGGGGTGATTCGCGAGGGGGCTTGCGCGGACCTGGTGCTTTTCGACCCGGACAAAATACGGGACCGAGCCACATTTTCACGGCCGAAGCGGGGGCCGGAGGGCATTCTCATGGTGATGGTCAACGGCAAAAAAACAGTGGAGATGGGGAAGCATACCG
This sequence comes from uncultured Spirochaetota bacterium, assembly GCA_963762305.1. Lineage (GTDB taxonomy): Bacteria > Spirochaetota > UBA4802 > UBA4802 > UBA5368 > CAVXKM01. The sequence goes on from CAVXKM010000002.1 coordinate 127,982, forward strand.
GCGCGAGGGGAGGCGTTATTTTAAAAAAAGCGAACGGGAAAAAGATCGCGCGATTGTGATATTAAACAATGAGGATTTTATTCAAACAAATCCCTCCGTGGACGGACTGAATAAACTTGGTTGGATGAATTTGGTCCGTCCGTGGTCATAGGTTTACTCCCGGGTTCATGAGCGAGGCTCCTTCCCCGTAATACCGGGCGTATAAAATTAATTTGTACCCGCCATGCAGCCCTCAGTATATTATTAGCGACATGTATATCCGCCGGGGCGAAATACGGCGCCCGGCCTTCTCCGTGGCATATCGACGGGGATGCCCTGAAGCCTCCGGAAAAGGGGGACGGGCCGGTATTTCTTTCCATGCTCTTGAAGCAGGAGGATCGTCATGAGAGGAGAAAAGGTTAGGGACTACCTCGACAGCAACAAAATCAGGTACGTGACCATCACGCACTCTCCCGCGTACACCGCCCAGGGAATCGCTCATTCAGCCCACATACCCGGAAAGGAAGTCGCCAAGACGGTCATCGTGAAAGTGGACGGGAGGCTTTCGATGGTCGTTCTTCCCGCGAACCAGAAGGTGAACCTGGACGCCCTCAGGAAGGCCCTGAACGCGCGGGAGGCCGATCTCGCGAGCGAGGACGATTTCAAGGACATGTTTCCCGATTGCGAAACAGGGGCCATGCCGCCTTTTGGAAATCTTTACGATGTCGAGGTCCATGTCGCGGAAGCCCTCGCGCGGGACAAGGAGATCGCCTTCAACGCGGGGACGCACACCGAGCTCATCAGGATGGATTATAGCGATTTCGAAAGGCTGGTGAAGCCGAAGAAGATCGCACTCTAAAAGGCCTTCGCGACGTTCCTCGCATTAAAAATAAAACCAGGAAGTGGCATTCTCATGCATGAAGCTCTTCACTATGAAAAACTGGAAAACGGCAGGGTGAAATGCGCGCTGTGCCCGCATAACTGTTCCATCGGCGAGGGGAAGAGGGGCACCTGCGGGGTGAGGGAGAATAAAAAGGGGACGCTTGTTTCGCTCGTGTATTCGAAGCCCTGCGCAATGCACGTCGACCCGATAGAAAAAAAACCCCTGTACCACTTCCTGCCGGGGAGCAGGTCCTTCTCCATCGGGACCGCCGGGTGCAACCTGCAGTGCATGCACTGCCAGAACTGGAATCTGAGCAGGACCAAACCCGAAAGCATCGCGTGCCCGGTCATCGACCCCGACGAAATAACAGCCATGGCCTCGAAATACGGGTGCGCCTCGATATCCTACACGTACAATGAACCTTCAATGAATTACGAGTTCGTGCTGGAGACTGCCCGGAAGGCCCACGGGAAAGGCATCAGGAACGTCATGGTCACTAACGGCTATATTTCCCCGGGGCCGCTGGAGGAGCTTTACGCCCATATTGACGCCGCCAACGTGGACCTCAAGGCATTCTCGGACGATTTCTATCGGAAGATCTGCAAGGGGCGCCTTGAGCCCGTGCTCCAGACGCTCAAGAAACTCTCGTCAATGGATGTCTGGGTGGAGATAACCAACCTGCTGATTCCCCGTCACAATGACGGCTCCGACGAGATCGAACGGATGTGCCGCTGGATAATGGAGAACCTCGGGGCCGACCATCCCGTGCATTTCAGCGCGTTCCATCCCGACTACAAGCTGACCGATGTCCCTTCGACGCCCGTGAGCACGCTGATGAGGGCACGGGAAATAGCGTTGAAGGCGGGGCTGGCGTATGTCTACCTGGGGAACGTGAGAAGCGAGACCCCGACCGCCTGCCCGCGATGCGGGAGCGTGCTCATATCGCGGACGATCTTCGAGGTGAACGAAAACAGGATAACGGGCGGGCGGTGCGCCTGCGGCAATGAGATCCCCGGCGTGTGGGAGTAGTTCCGCTCGGGATATAGGTTTCCCGGGATCGTGGTCTCCGTGCTCGTGTCCCAGGCCGACCGGTTTCGTTCGCCCGGTGTTTCCCGGCAGAGATGAAAACCATCATAAATGGCAATAATGTTGTATCAATATCAGTCTATGTAAAAATGAAATAATTGAGCAAATTCCAGCGGCGTGGAACCGCTGTTCCGGGAGCGCATCAGGGATAAAATAATAAATAGTTGTTGTAATTTAATATTGACTAATTCACCATGAATGTGTATTAGTTTTACGCCGTCCGGACAGGCCGGTTTCTGCCGTTGCCGTGGCGCCGTTACGGTACAGGACGTTGCGCCGGGGACAGCGGAGAGCCGATGGTGAATCCGCGCCTGTGGGTCGGGCGGCCAATTTTAATTTTCAAGGAGTTTTTCACATGCCTAAGGGTGTCATTAAGTGGTTCAACGAGAAGAAGGGTTTTGGCTTTATTTCCAGCGAGGATGGAACCGACGTGTTTGTCCATTACAGCGGCATACAGGGGGATGGTTTCAAAACTCTTGTCGAGGGCGACAAGGTGGAATTCGAGATCGAGAAGGGAGAAAAGGGCCCGCGCGCCGTTTCTGTGCGCAAAGCGTAATATTTTCGACATATCCACGACATTGTGAGGCTGCCGGTAAATAGTATGTGCGACAGCCTTTGATCTGTATAAAGACTCGCGTTATGACGTTCGGAGCCTGATATCCGATTTCCATATGGGCATGGGCGGACCCGCCCATGAAATTTCAGGCGATATGCGAGCGCGTCCTGTTAGTCGGCAATTCCCCGCCGCCTCTATCCTGGGTATCTATCGCAAAAGGCCGGAGCAGGTCTTCACGCCGGCAGGTCGGCCTTCCACGCCGCAGTCAGACATCTACCCATCGCTATGGCTGTGCCGGAATGAACCCATTCACCTAGTAAATCCTGGGAGCTTTTTCTGAAAGGGATACGGGCATATTCACCTATTGACCGGGAAATTTCAGGACAATAGAAATGACCTCCGGCCGGGGCCATGGTGTGTTCTGCATGATCTGATACGGGGAAAGGGATGCGATCTTCACGCGCTGGTTTTTTATCACACGTAATACGCATCGCCGTGCATGGGTGTAACGCCTGGGGCCGGGGAAAGGACAAGGTTTTGAAGTTTCATGAAAACTAAGACAAAACATGGGGAAGGGTGGAATGATGTAAAAGCTGAATAGGTTTATAAGGAACCGACATTCCCTGCCATTGACGATATGCTTATGAACCGTGAAAACAGCACAGGAATTCCCGAGGTCGGCTTGACCGATGATTTGCTGGAGGCCCTCGAAAAACCATATATCGAGGGAGAGGTAATCGGCACCTCCGCGGATCTCCTGCTTGAAGATGAAGAAGATGCCTGTACTGCCGGCGCTCACAGCGGCAGGACGAAATGACGGTGTAAACCACCTCCACTGGAAAGCAATAAAAAGGCCCTGTTGCGATACCCGCCTTTTCCCTCGGGGAGTCCCTCGCAGCACACGACAAAAGCTCAATTAACAATTTCCCTTATTTTCAGTAGGTGCGAACTCCGGCTTGCCGATGTCTTAAGGAGTGTGAAGTTAAGAAAAAACCGAGGTTGACGGATGGATGGGCATGTGTAATAATGCACATTTGTCGAAGATATGTTGAGAAATATCCAGGGGGAAAACCATCGAGTTGAAATATACCCGGCAGGTGTGTATTTGAAAGGTCCAAAGGCATATATGGCTGCGAAGGAAATATACATAGTAACCATCCGAAATCAGAGCTTTGGTGTGAAAAGGCGCTATACTCAAAAGGCATGGATTGGCACATGAGAGATATGCACAACAACAAGCGGCCGGGAAAGGGGGAAGTCCGGGCAGGGTGCGCAGGGTTTCTTGCCGTTATGGTGCTTTTTCTATCGCCCTTCGCGGCGCCGTCGGCGGCCGGCGCCGAATGCGTCCAGGGGGACTGTGTGTCGGGGAAGGGCTCCTTCGTTTTTCCCGACGGCAGGAAATATACCGGTCAATGGAAGGACGGCAAACCCCACGGGAAGGGGGTGTGCGTTTTCCCCAAGGGGTACGTGTACGAAGGCGAATGGAGCGAGGGCGCCATGCACGGACAGGGAAAGTTCAGCTTCTCAGGCCGGAGCCACTACGAGGGCTCATGGGTAAAGGGGCTCATGGAGGGCCTGGGAACCTACGTATACAGCGACGGCAGCAGGTACACCGGGTCATGGAAGAGCAGCAAGAAGCACGGCCAGGGCGTGTTCGAGAAATGCGACGGCTACCGGTACGTCGGCGAGTGGGTCGAGGACAGCGAAAACGGCTACGGCACGCTCGTGAAGCCTGACGGCGAGAAATACATGGGGCAGTGGAAGAACGGGAAGAGGCACGGCATAGGCAGCCGTGTTTCGCCCGACGGGAGCAAATACGACGGCGAATGGGAGGACGACGTCCCGAACGGGCTGGGCGTGTGCGTTTCCCCCGACGGGGAAAAGTACCGGGGCGGCTGGAAGGAGGGGAAGCGGCACGGCGTGGGCACCTGCGTCTTCCCCGACGGGAAGAAATACTGCGGGGAATGGGAGGACAACAAGGAGCATGGGCAGGGAGTGCTCAGCACCTATCCCCTGGGACTGGAATACCAGGTTACAATGGAAAAGGGTACCCTCATTCGCATGAGGAGGCGGTACAAGTAAAATTTTCCGTGTTTTGTCACGAAGCGGGACAGAGACCCGTGTGAGGGGGGCCCGCTCAGACAATACGGCGTTTAAGAGTCGGCGTTCACAGTGGAATTCTACCGGTCCGACAAGCGCGGCTTCATCCGGATGGACACCGAGGCCGAGATCATCTACAACCCCCGCGGGGGAGGGAGGGTCCATTCGGGCCTGACGCGGAACCTGAGCCACACCGGCCTTCAGTTCGAAACCGGTGAGGTTACCGCGAAGGGAGCGGTGCTTGACGTGGAGATCCGCACGGGTGACGGGAAGTTCGCGCCGATGCGGGGAAGGCTCGTGGTGGTCCGCGTCGAGCGGCTCGAGAACGGCCGCTTCCTGGTGTCCGGAGAACTGCATGACGTGAAGTAGCGCCTTTCGTCCCTCACTCCCGCGATTCCTCGACAACAAACTCTTCTCTATGAATTCTCTTCGCCGGCCACCGCGCGGCCACCTATTTTGTTTTGACATTTACGGGGAATCCTCCATGTATTGTACGAGTCTTTCCCCGGCGGAGAGGCTGACTACGGTTCTCAAGGGGCGTTTATGAGCGAGGGAAAAAAGGACAAAAACATCGGGCAGAAGCTCCTGGCGATGCGTAAAAAGACAGGCATCTCGCTGGAGTACGTTTCGGAGAAGACCGGTTTCACCCTCGACTATTTACAGGACATAGAAAGCGGAAAGGAGCTTCCCCCCGTGGGGGATATACTCACCATCTCGAGGGTGCTCACGGTCGACCCGGGCGAGCTGCTGCAGCCCGATGAGCGGCGCAGGCAGGAACTGTCCAGGAAGCGGATCGCCGACTTCAAGGTCCGCGAATCCTCGTATTATTACACGGTGCTGACGCCCAGGGCGAAGAACAAGCACCTCCGCGCCTTCCGGGTCACCATACCGCCCAAGTCGGAGCACCCGCGGGTCAACTACAAGCACGAGGGGGAGGAGTTCGTTTACGTGCTGGAGGGCGGGGTCGAGGTGACCGTCGGGCAGAAAAAACACAAGCTCCGGAAAGGGTGACTCGCTGCACTTCGACTCCGGCATCCGGCACGCGCTGAGGAACACGGGGAAAAAACCGACCGTGCTCATTGTCACGCTCTACACTCCCTAGGGTCCCGCCATGAACATGAGATTGACGCAGGAACAGTCGATGATCCGGGAAATGGTGCACGAGTTCGCCCGGCACGAGATAGAGCCGCACGCGCAGGACTACAACAACAGGGGCGAATTTCCCGAGCAGATAGTGAAGAAGCTGGGGGAGCTGGGCCTGTACGGCATGATGATTCCCGAAACATACGGCGGCTCGGGGGCGGGCCCCGTGAGCTACAGCCTCGCGCTCCAGGAGATCGCCTACTCGTGCGCCTCCGTGGCCGTGACCCTCAGCGTCACCAACCTGACGACCGAGCCCATACTCGCCTTCGGCACGAAGGAGCAGAAACGGCGCTTCCTCTTTCCCCTCGCCTCCGGCGAGCACATAGGCGCCTTCGCGCTCACCGAGAGCGAGGCGGGATCGGACCCCTCCTCGCTTAAAACCTCGGCGGTGAAGAAGGGCAAGGGATACGTCCTGAACGGCGCCAAGCAGTTCATCACGAACGGGAAATTCGCGGGGCTGTTCATCCTCATCGCGCGGACCTCGGAGGGCAAGGGCGGGCTCACCGCCTTCATCATCCCCAGGGGGACGAAGGGCCTGTCGATCGGCAAGGAGGAAAAGAAGATGGGCCTGAGCGCTTCCAACACGGTCGAGGTCATTTTACAGGAGTGCGTGGTGCCCGAGGAATACATGCTGGGGAAAGAGGGCATGGGCCTTACCATCGCCCTCAACGCGCTCGACAGCGGGAGGATCGGGATCGCCTCCCAGGCGGTGGGCATGATCCGCGCCTGCCTTGACGAGGGGTGCGGGTACGCGAAGGAGCGGCGGCAGTTCGGGAGGCCGATAATACGCCACCAGAGCATCCAGAACATGATCGCGGACATCAGCGTCGAGCACGAGGCGGCGGCGATGCTGACCTGGAACGCGGCCTCGCTGAAGGAGGAGAAAAAGCGGTTTACCAAGGAGGCCTCGATAGCGAAACTGTTCGCTTCGGAGGCCCTCAACCGCAGCGCCTACAGGGCATTGCAGATATTCGGCGGATACGGCTACATCAGGGACTACAAGATAGAGCGGATTTACCGCGACGCGAGGGTCACCACCATCTACGAAGGGACCTCGGAGATCCAGCGCATGGTCATTTCACGGGAAGTGGAAAAGGCGGGGCCGCAGTGAAAACAGCGCGGTCACAACACGAAAGCATGCGTAGGAAAAGCGGAATGGAATGGACCGACGCACGGCGCGAGAGCGGAAGGAACTGGAATACGGCCCGGGAAGGTGAACTGAATGACACATGACAGGGACGCGCTGATCGTGAGCGCGGTGAGAACACCGCTGGGATCCTTCGGCGGGAGCCTTTCGAAGACGGGCGCCACCGACCTTGGGGCGCTGGTCATCGAGGAGGCCGTACGCCGCGCCGGCATCGGGAAGGGCGAGGTGGACGAGGTCATGATGGGCATGGTCCTTCCGTGCGGCTACGGGCAGAATCCCGGGCGGCAGGCGGCGCTGAAGGCGGGCATCCCCGTGGACGCCGGCTGTATCACCGTAAACAAGGTGTGCGGATCGGGGCTGATGACCGCCATGCTGGCCGCGGAGCTCGTGAAATCCGGGTACGCGGACATCATTGTCGCCGGGGGCATGGAAAACATGAGCATGGCGCCCTACTACCTGCCGGGCGCCCGCTGGGGGGAGCGCATGGGCAACGCGCCGCTCGTGGACCACATGGTCCACGACGGCCTCTGGGACGTGGTGAACGATTTCCATATGGGCATATCGAACGATCTCATCTCGGAGAAATGGGGGGTCAACAGGGAGGACCAGGACAGGTACGCGCTGGAGTCATACGAACGGGCGCTCCGCTCTCTGGAGGCGGGGACCTTCGCCGCTGAGACCGTCGCGGTGAAGGTGAAAGACAGGAAGGGGGACGAGGCGCTTTTCAAGGCGGACGAGTGCCCGCGCCCGACCTCCGTGGAGGCCCTTTCGAAGATGAAGCCCGCGTTTCGAAAAGACGGCTACGCCACGGCGGGAAATTCCTCGGTGATCAGCGACGGCGCCTCAGCGGTGGTCGTAATGAGCGGGGCGGCGGCCAGGGAGCGGGGAATCGGGCCGCTGGCGAGGGTGCGGGCGTCCGGATCTGCGGGGATCGAGCTGAAATACGTGCTCATGGCCCCCATCTATTCGATCCCCAAGGTGTGCAAAAAGGCGACCGTCGCGCCGAAGGACATCGAGCTTCACGAAATCAACGAAGCCTTCTCTGGATCCACGGTTGCGATCCTCAGGGAGCTGGACCTTGACCCGCGGAAGGTGAACGTGAACGGCGGCGCCGTGGCGCTGGGGCATCCTATCGGCGCGTCGGGCGCGAGGGTCCTCACAACGCTCATCCACGAAATGAAAAGGCGCGGGGTCGCGCTGGGGGAGGCGTCGCTGTGCCTCGGGGGCGCCGAGGCCGTCACGATGATAGTCGAGAACGTATAGCCGCGCTTGACCATTCCGGCGCCCAGTCTTTTGAATATCTCGCTGATCCGCGGAACTTAAGAAAAAACCGGACTCATCCTTAAAAAAGGCTCACGGCGGCTATCATGCAGCGCACCGGCAGGAATCCCAGGTACAGTGTTTTTCCAGGTATGGCCCGTGAGGGTGCGCCCATTCCGGCAAGACGCGTCGTCCCTCGCGGGATGACTCTCTCCGGGAGCGATCATTCGCTTTTTGGAACCGATGCGGCGGTCACGTGGTAACACCGCTGGCGTCGCCTCGTGGATGGCGTAGATGGCGCCCTCCTCCTGGAGCTCTATCAATGTTTCCATCAATATCGCCCTGAACTGCCGGCGCAGTGATGCGCCGAGAAGGAAGCCGGACCGGATGCGCAGGGACTCCGTGATGTCGCCGGGAACCCACCACGGGAGACGGGGCCTGTCGATCGACACGAAATACTCGTCGTAAAAGATGTCGAAGCTCGTTCCGTAGCTGTGGGTGGAAAGGACCGTGGCGTTGAGGTTGCGGTTTTTGAGCTCGTCCTGGTAGGCCTGGGGACGGATTGCGGATGAGACAGCGATCTTCACGGGGGGAAGGTCGGTTCTCTTCCCGAGGTTTTCCTGGAACCGCAGCGTGATCATTTTAAGGGCGCTGGCCGCCTGGGGGGTGAGAAGGCGGAGGTGCTCCCTGACGTTGTAGAAGTAGTAAAGCGGATTGTTTTCTGCCGGGAGTTTCAGGAGCCTGCCCGCGGACCGGAGGCCCTCGAGTTCACCGGTTGAACGCACCGGGCTCGGGGTGATCGCCCTGGCGGCGCGAAGGTGATCGTCCTGTAAAAACCTCCGGAGCGCCCGCTCCTTCTCCGGCGTGCTGAAATCCTCGTAGATCGGGACGCGCTCTATGACATCGCGCTCCACGCGATGGACGTAATCCAGGTAGTCCCGCATGCCCGTGATCGCGCTCCGGGAGAAGTATGCCGTCAGGACAGACACCGCGACAGCGGATAGGAGCAGGGTGATCAAAACAGCGGGCGATATTTTCCATTGCCGCGGCGGCGTTCGAGTGTCCATCTGCTGAACCGTTGCCCTGTACCGGGATTATACGAGCCTCATGCCCGTTTATTCGCGACGGGGTTGTCCGCGTCAATGAAAAAGCGGGAAAAACGGCCCGGTGTCGCACGAAAGACGCCGGGCCTGCGCGCGCGCCTTCAGCCCTTCTTCGAAAATTTTTCCACGAGCAGGAATTTTTGCACCTTCCCGGTGGCGGTCATCGGGAAGCTGTCGACGAAAAAGACGTGCTTGGGAACCTTGAAGTGGGCGATGCGGTCCCTGCCGTACGCGATGAGCTCATCGGCCGTCACCTCCTTGCCGGGGCTCTTCACGATAACGGCGCTCACGGCCTCGCCCCACGTGTCGTCCGGAAGGCCGATGACCGCGCACTGCATGACCGCGGGGTGCGTCATGAGCATGTCCTCGACCTCGATGGCGAAGACGTTCTGGCCGCCGGTGATGATCATGTCTTTCATCCTGCCGGCCAGGAACAGGAAGCCGTCCTCGTCGAACCTGCCGAGGTCCCCGGTGTGGAACCAGCCGTCCCTGAACATCTCCTCCGTTTTTTCCTTGTTCTTGAAATACCCCGTGGTGACGGCGACCCCGCGGCCGATGACCTCGCCCACCTCGCCGGTCGGCATGTCCTTGCCCTCGCCGTCGACGACGCGCACGTCGGCGCCGAAGTAGAGCGTGCCCACGGACTCGGGCTTGCGCTCCTTGTCTTTGGGCCCCATGCTCACCAGGATGCCGCTCTCCTGGAGGCCGTAGTACTCGTAAATGTTGGGACATAGCCGGCTCTTCACCTGGTCCTGGAGCGCCTTCGGGAACGGGGCGGCCGCGAACACCAGGCCCCGCAGGCTGCTGAAATCGTATTTCTGGAGGTCGGGCACGGACAGCACGAAGCTCGCGATGGTGGGGACCCAGTTCGAGATCGTCACCTTCTCCTTCTGGATCGTGTCGAGCATCTTCATGAGGTCGAACTGGTGGATGACGTTGCGGGCCCCGGTGTATAACGAGATGAAACACCAGGCGGCGCCGACCCTGCCGAATATGGGGAACAGCGTGAGGATGACGTCGTCGGATTTCACGTCGTGCATCTGCGCCATGACGGGGACGGCGGCGGCGTTGTTGTACTGGGTCAGCATGTAGGCCTTGGGAAGGCCCGTGGTCCCCGAGGTGAGGTTGAGGTACTGGTAGTCCTCTTCCCGGATCTCGATGTCCGGTTCGGTTTTCGGCGACCTGGCGACGAGTTCTTCATAGGGCCGGGCGAAGTCGGGGACAGCGTCTCCCATGCAGATGTACCGCTTGATCCCGGGCATTTTGTCTCGCATGCCCTTGACGACGTCGGTGAACCCGGGGTCGAAGATGAGGTTTTTCGCGTCGCAGAAGTTCACTAGCTCGATGATCTCCGATGGGGCGAGCCGGTAGTTAAGGGGAATGCCCACGGAACCTATCTTCCCGAGGGCCCCGTAGGTTTCGACGATTTCGTGACGGTTATAGGTGAGAAAGGCCGTCACGTCCCCCTTTTTGACTCCCAGCGAGAGCAGGCCGTTGCCCAGTCCGTTAATTCGCTCATTCAGCTCCCTGAAGCTGAGCCTGCGGCCTGTGGTGGTGCAGGTGATGGCTTCTTTGTCACCGTACCGCGTTCCCGCCACTTTGTAATAATTTCCGACATAGAACGTTCCCGTCGCTTTCTCACTCATGCAATATTCCTCCTGAATGTATTTAGTTGACGGCAGAAAAAACTCCCGAAAACCGGCGACGCGCAAGGCGAATCAGGAACCGGTTCGCACCGGAAATGGAAGCACGGCCGTTTAAATCTTTTCCCGGGGCAGCCGCGAAGCGCGCCGAAAGCTCCATTCGTGCAGATAGGCCCCTTGCGGCATCCCGGAGTGTAGCAGGATGGGCCGGATAGGTCAACACGAATACACGGGTGGACCATCTTGCATTCCGGCCTCTCGGCAGGCACCGCTAGCGGCATGAGAAAAGGCTTGCCATTCGCGAAGCGCGGCACTAAAAACGTGAAGACACGGAATCCCGGGATCTTCGCCGGAATAAACGAAACGCCGAGGTGCGACATGGTACGCGTACGACGCCAGGATGAAGAGAGTGCTTTCATGCTTGAAAACGAGCATTTGACGTTTCGCTACGATGCCGCCCGGGCGCAGTATTCAATTGAAAATACCGGGGCTGAAGTCCCCTGCATCCGCGGGGCGACGGCTTACGTCTCGTGCCGGGACGCGCAGGGGTCCCCGGTGGGCCACGCCTCCGGCAGGGCCAGGGACCACGGAGCAACGCCGGTAAGGGATGCCCATGGGCAGGGGCAGGAGGTCCGGTTCACGCGTACCGCGACCGGCGGCCTGGAAATAACCCTTGTCGCGCGGATGTACCATGACAGGCCTTTCATGCTGTTAAGGCTTGTCGCGCGGAACGGCGGCAGGCGGGGGGTTTTCACGGACTCCTTCGTGCCGCTCCACGCGTCGCCGGGGAACGGCGGCGCAGTCACGGGCGCGTCGCCGTCCGAGGCCCCGGCTTTCTTCAAGGTGGGCTGGCACGACTGGTGCTATACCGGCCTGCGGCACGCGGACCAGCGGGACGTGCGCACGCTCATAAAGCCCTTCGTCGGGAAGATGTACTTCAATCCCTCGACGCCGATACCGTTGCGCAGGGGGCGGTTCTGGAGCGAGGGGTGGGGAATCCTCGCCGGGAAGGACCATGCCATAGTGGCGGGACTGGCGTCCATGGCGGACCAGTTCGGGCAGGTCTACGCGGATTGTCTTCCCGGCTCGCACGAGCTCAAGGTCGTGTCGCAGGCTGACGGGGTCCCGCTCCCGCCCGGGGAGGAGCGCGCCTCCGAATGGGTCTACGTCCAGTTCGTCCGGCTTCCGTGCCACGACCCGGCCGGGGAGTACGCCGACGCCGTGGCGCGCCAGATGAACGCGCGGGTTCCCAGGAACGCCCCGGCCAAGTGGACCCACTGGTACCACTATTTCCACAACATAACGGAACGGGCCTTCACCGAGAACCTGAACACCATACACGGCATACGTGACGTCGTTCCCTTTAAAACGGTGCAGCTTGACGACGGCTACCAGTCGGCGTGGGGCGACTGGTATACCTGCAACGAGAAGTTCCCCGGCGGGCTTGCCTCTCTCGCCTCCTCCATCTCGGAAAAGGGTTTCACGCCGGGACTCTGGGTGGCGCCCTTCGTGGCGGACCCGAAATCGAAACTCGCCGCGGCGCACCCCGGCTGGCTCGTGAAGGACCGGAAGGGAAAGCCCATCGTGAGCGGTTATTTCTGGGACTTCTTCGGGCATTCCCTGGACACCACGAACCCCGAGGTGCTCGACTGGGTGCGTGAGCTGATGCGCACCATCGTTCGCGAGTGGGGGTTCGGTTTCGTGAAGACGGACTTCGTGTACGCGGGCGCCCTTCCCGGCGTGCGGCACGACAAGACGCTCACCCGCGCCCAGGCCTTCCGGAAGGGCATGGAGGCGGTCCGGGAGGGAATAGGCAGGGACACGTTCCTCCTCGGCTGCGGGTGTCCTTTCGGCCCGTCCATAGGCATCGTGGACGCCATGCGGGTGGGGCCGGACACCGCACCGAACTGGGCCCCCTATCTCTGGAACATGAAATGGGCCACGCCTTTGCTGAAATACGAGAAGGGGATCGGCTGTCTCAGGAACAACGTGCGCCAGACCCTGAACCTGAGCGCTGTTCACCGGCGGTGGTGGTGGAGCGACCCGGACTGCCTCATGGTGCGCAATTATGACACCAGGCTCACCGAGGACGAGATACGAAGCAACGTGACCCTCATCGGCCTGCAGGGGGGGCTCTTCATCAACAGCGACGACCTCACCCGGCTTTCGCAAGACCGCCAGCGGATGATGGGACTCCTGCTCCCGATACTCAGCCCGGGAGGCCGGCCGTTAGACCTATTACAGAGGGAGATGGCCGAAATCTACCACCTCCCGATGGAGAGGACGTGGGGAACGTGGCACCTGGCGGCGGTGTTCAACTGGGGAGACCGGCCGGGGACACGCGCCCTCAACCTGGAATCGCTCGGCCTCGACCCCGGCGGCGAATATCACCTTTTCGATTTCTGGAGCGGCGAGTACAGGCTCCACCGTGGAGCGAATGTCGAGCTCGGGCTCATTCCCGCCCACGGATGCAGGCTGCTCCGGCTGTGCAGGAACGATGGCGCCCCATGCGTCGCGGGAAGCACCCTGCACATCACCCAGGGAGGGGAGGTCGACCGGTTCTCCGTGTCCGGCCGGAAGGCCTCCATATCGGTCATGGACATGGGCCGAGCCGCACGGGGGGAAATACTCGTGTGGCTGCCGAAAAAATTGCGCAAGGCGACCGTGAAGGGACGGACGGTCCCGGTAAGGGAAATGGCCGGTAACGCGTGGCGTATCCAGGTGGAAGCGAAGGCGGCTTTTTCGGTAGACCTTTCGTGGTAGATGGGGCCGGATCCGCGCCGAGAGAGCACGCCTGTCAGTCCGGCGTGAAGCGTCCGCCTGCGGGAGGCCCAGGTCATCTTCCCATGAATCTTTTCACGCGGGGGTCGATCATGGCGGCCACCTTTCGCGCGCCTTTCATGACCCCCAGCACGCCGCCGCCGCTCTCGCTCTGGGACCCGATAAACCAGAGCCCCTCTATGGGCGTCCGGTGAGACGGGTTCTTTTGACCCATGACGGGCGCGATGCCGCCGAAGGCGTGCCGGTGCTGGTGTGTCCGCAGGCGGAAATCCCCCGGAGTGAGGGTGATCTTCACCTCGATGCCCCTGCCCAGCCCGGGGATGCGCCTTTCAGCCTCGGACAGCATCTTCCGGGTAAGCGCCTCGCGATGCTCCTCCCATGAGCCGTGCGGGAGATGGTTCGGCGCGATCGTGTAAATGGTGACGGCGTGGGACCCCGGCGGCGCGAGCTCCGGGGTATGCATCGAGGGAACGTACACCAGGAATCCGTCTTTCCCTTCGTGGTATTCTCCGCGTATCACCCTGTCGACGCCGCCCTCGATGTCGTAGGTGCCGTAATAATAACACAGTGCCGCGGGCTGATGGGGAGAGGGATCGAAATTGATGCCGAGCTGCACCATGAAGACCGATTCCATGTAATGAAGGCCAACGACCGCCCTGGGGAAGTCCCTCGGGAGATGCTCCCGCCCAACCAGGTGGAGGAAGGTCTCGCGGGCGCCCCCGGACGCGGCCACGATGTCGGCGGGAATGAAGCTGCCGTCGGAGAGAAGGACGCCGGTGGCTTTCCCGTCCTTGATTCCGATCCGTCTGACAGGGGCCTTCGTGAGGATCCGCCCTCCATGGCTTCTTATCACGTCCGCCACCGCTTCGACCAGGGTGCCGCATCCTCCGAGCAGGTAATAGTATCCCGCCCTCCGTCCCGTTCCGGTCTCGAGGGGTATCCGCTTGTCGAAGGCTGCCTCCTGGTTGAAGAGAGGAACACCCAGCGCGGGAAACTGGCTCGGCCTGGTCACGATGTCGGCAAGGATGGCCGTGTACACCGCCCTCAACCGCGGGGAGGTGAACAGGGACTCCATCAATTGCCGCGCGGACAGGTTTTTATATTTCCGCAGGGACTGGAATGCCCGGAAGGCCTTCATCCTCGGAACGACGGACCGGAGCATGGATGATTCCTCGGCTTCATTGAGGTATGAGGCGAGGTCCATCATCCGCTCGTGGAAACGGTAATACCGCGCCAGGCCCTCGCGCTCGTCCGGGAATATTTCGGCCAACCGCTCCCGGCGCCACAACGGGCCGCCGTATGCACAAGGCTTCCAGAGGCTGAAGTCGGGGAACACGATCCCGCGGTCCTCCCGGACCGCCCGTATTCGTCCCCGCGCGCCGAGCTCGTCGAGTATCCGTGTTCCCTGGTCAGCGGGGCCGAAGCCTTCGAGCAGCAGCGGCCCGAGGTCCCAGCCGAAGCCGCCGTGCCGCATCGTGGCCGTCACCCCGCCTATCCCGGGATACTGCTCGCAGACGGTGACATGGTGCCCCGCCCGGGCGCAGTAAGCCGCCAGCGTGAGGCCGGACATCCCCGAACCGATCACCACGACTTTTAACAGTGCCATTCGCCTTTCGCCTGGAAGGGCGTCTTATCCGGGACCGCGGCCCCCCGCCCGGTACAGCCACGCGAGGGAAGGGCCGAGGCTCCTGTATTTTGAGTAGAGGCCGTCATAGATGTCTCTTCGGGTTGACGGCTCAACGAATTCCTTTTCGAAGAGCATGGACCCGGCCGCCTCATCGTAGTTTCCATAGACGCCCGCGCCCATGAACCCGAAGATGGCGGCGCCGACGACGGTGTTCTCGGCCTGGCGGGTGAGCCGTATGGGGACATTGAGAACGTCGGCCCGAATGCGGTTCCAGAGGCCGTTGCGAGATCCTCCGCCGACAACGGTCAGGCTGTTTGCCCGGAAGCGGGCGTGCTTCCTGAGGTTTTCCACGGCCTCGCGGAGCTCGAAGGAGAGGCCCTCCAGGAAGGCCCGGTAGATTTCCGCGGGGGTGGTCCCGAGCGTGCAGCCCAGGATCGTTCCGGCGGTATTGTACCGGCGGCTTATCCCGGAGCCCGGCAGAAACGACGGCTGGACCATGACGCCGTTGGAGCCGGCCGGTATTCTTCCCGACTCCTCCATCATGCGGCCGTACGGTTTCCGCCGCTTCCGGCCGTCACCGCGCGTCAAGCCGAGCAGCCACTCCAGGGCCCCGGAGCCGATCCACTGCTGGCCCACATTGAACAGGCCGGGGACGGCGTCGCACTCATTTTTTATTCCCGCGTTTCGCGAGGATGTGCCGGTCGAGCACTCGGGGGCCCGTAAAAACAGTATCTCCCAGGTGCCGGAGCTCAGCACCGCTTCCCCCGGGCGGCACCCAGAGCCGCACACCGCGAACTGCGTGTCATGCCCGGCGGCGACCACCGGCGTGCGCGGTCGCAGGCCGAGCTTCCGGGCCGCCGGGAGAGCGATTTCCCCGATGACCCGGCCAGGTTCCACCATCCTGCCGAAAAAGGCCTCGGGGAAGCCCGCCCGTTTCAGGAGGGTGCCGGAATAGGCGCGCCGGCGGATGTCCAGGAGCATCATACTGTCGGCCGTCGTGGGGTCGTTCACCATTTCCCCGGTGAGCCTGAAGTTGAGTATGCCCGGGAACATGAGGTACTTGTGGGCCTCTTGGAGGACGCCCGGCTCGTGTTTCCTGAGCCATAAAAGGCGGAAAAGGGTATGCTGGCGCATAACCTGCTCGCCCGTGATGCGGTATAACAGCCGGAAGGGAATGACGGTGTCTATGGAGTCGGCTATTTCAACGGTGCGGGGGCACTGCCACGAGATGACCGGGTAGAGGAGGCGTCCGCTCCGGTCCACGGGAGCGCCGTCGTCGCTGAAGGAGGTGGCGACGACCGCGACAATCCTTTCAGCCCCTGTCCGGCGGACCACCAGGTTCCCGCATTCCAGCAGGCTCTTCCATATGGCCTCGGTGTCCCAGACGAGCCAGGGCCTGTCCCCGCGCTGCCTCACGGGCGCATTCGGCCGGCTTTCGGCATGGACCAGGGCGCCCCTCGCGTCCACGGCGATCGCCCGCACGTTTGTGGCGCCGCAGTCGAACACCAGCACGCACTGTTTCATACGATCGCTCCGATCCAAGGGTATTACGGAAGCTCCTCCAGCTCGATGGTCCGCAGGGCGTCGTCGAATTCGCCCGGCGGCCAGGTGATTCCCGTCGCGCGTGCCGTGCACGCGGACGCCGCCAGCGCCCAGCGGAAGGACGACATGGGATCGTCGCCGAAACGGCTGAAGGCCGCCATGTATCCGCCGATGAAGGCGTCGCCCGCGCCGACGGGGTTCACCGCCGGACCGATTGTCGAGCGGCCCCGCATCGTTAAACCGTGCCGGAAAAGGACGGCGCCGTCACCGCCCAGGGTGAGCGAAATCGTGGGCACCAGGACGGTCATGCTTTTGACGCGCGAGGTGACCTCTTCCATCGTGGACCCGCCGGTGAGTTCGAACGCCTCTTCCCGGTTGGGCTTGATCATGGAGGGGCGGTGCTTGATGCCCTCGGAGAGCGAACCCCCGCTCGTGTCGAGGATGACGGGTATGTGGCGACCGGCGGCGATGTCGATCAGTGTTCCGTAATAATCGTCAGGCACGCCCCGCGGGAGCGAGCCGCACAGCCCTATAATCGAAAAGGGCCGCGAATCCAGCAGGTACTGGAAATGACGGAGAAAAGCCTCGGCCTCGCCCGAGGACAACTCCGGCCCTGACGGGACTATTTTCGTCTCACGCCGCGATTCCTCCTCTATGTATGAAAGGGTCACCCTGGTGGCCTTTTCCGTTGTATAGTAACAGTCCTTTATTCCCTCCTCCCTCAGGCGCGCCCGGACGTACTGGCCAGTAAACCCGCCGGCAAAGCCCGTCACGGAAACATCGCAGCCCAGCAGACGGGCGACCCTCGCGGCGTTGTTTCCCTTGCCCCCGGGGTCCGGCGGCACGTCCGTCCCCCGGTTGGTTTGATATGGATTCAGGCGGCCCCCGAAGACGGTGAAGTCCACCGCCGGGTTCAATGTGGCTATCAGTATCACAGGTCGAGCAGCTTTCCCAGGATCTGGACGCGGCACTCTGTCTCGATCCGGTCGATGATGTCGAAGCACGCGTTCATGTCCCGGCCCATGGCGACGATGCCGTGGCGGGGGAGGATCACCTCAAGGGCCGACTTCTCCCACTGCGCCCTTTTCGACGCGAAGTGCGCTGATCACCCGCTCGGCCAGCTCCATGGAGTATCCGTGCGCCTCCTCGATGCAGTCGATAACGCCGAATTTTTCCGTTGTCTCGAGGGTGGGGACCACGGGCCTTCCCCTCGACACGAAGACGGTGGTCCAGTACGGGTGCGCGTGTATGACCGCCCGCGCGTCACTGAACTCGCGGTACAGGCCGAGGTGCATGACACCCTCGCGCGTCACCTCGGGCGGGCCTTCCATCACCTTCCCCGAGATGTCGACTATGGAGAGGTCGCTTTCACTGATCTGCCAGCGCGTCCGGTAACCCATGAGCCTGGGCGTCATGCAGACGGTGTCGCCGTCGCGCAGGCTCACGTTGCCTCCCGCCGTGTCCGAGAGCCGGCGCTCCCATATGAGTCTCGAGATATCCAGCACTGTTTCCTTCAAGTCTTCTCTCATGGGTCTCCCCTGCGTTTCATGTCGACGCGCGAACGATGAATTCGTCTTCCAATATTGTCTCCGACGGTCCGCCGTCTCCCCGTTTTTCGATCCTTTCGAGAAGCACGCCGGCCGCGATTTCACCCATGCGGTAGGTGTTCTCGGATATCACCGTGAGCGGGGGATCGGTCAGCCCCGACCAGGGGCTGTCGTCGAATCCGATGACGGAGATGTCGTCCGGTATGCGCGCCCCCCTGTCTTTCAGGACCCGCAGCGCCACGGCGGTCTTGCCCTGGGTGGTGCAGATGAGGCCGTCTATGTCCCGGTGCGAATCCAGGAACAGGGCCAGGGAGCGGGCGATGTCTTCGTCGTCGTGCTCCTTGACCGCGATGATGAGCCGTTCACCGATCCCGTGCTTCGAGAGCGCCGCCTCGTAACCGGCCTTTTTCTCGACACCCGCGAGAGTGTTCTCGTCATACCCGAGAAATGCAATCTTTTTCCTTCCCCTGCGGGCCAGGTAATCCGTCGCGTCGGACAAGGCCCGGAAGGCGTCGGAAACGACGGAGTCCGTGTCGAGCCCGGGGATCTTCCTGTTCACCTGGACGATCGGCGTGCCGTCCCTCGCGACGGCCGAGATGAACGGAGCGTTCCCGGCGGAGCATGGGACGATCAGTATGCCGCTTATCCTTTTGCCGACCAGGATGCGGAGCACCTCCCGTTCGCGCGCCGCGTCCTCCTCGCTCGAGGACAGGAGAAAGCCGTACCCGTGCCGGTGGGCCATTTCATTGACGGCCTTCATGATGGGGGTGAAAAACCGGCTCATGACAGGGATGATGAGGGCGATGGTTTTCGCGTCCTTCATCTTCAGCGCGCGGGCGGCGGGGTCTGGCGTATACCCGAGGGACCGGATCGCCCGTTCGATCCTCCTGCCGAGGGCGGGCGACACGTACCGGGTGCCGTTGATGTAGGCGGAGACGGTCGCCCTCGAAACGCCCGCCCGTCTCGCGACATCTTCGCTTGAAGGCCTCTTCCTCACCGGAAATTTTTTCATTCTGAATCGCCGTTTGACAATGGGAATTCAATCCCGTGTTACGTCAATGATCACCTTCAACGCGGACCCGGGGTCTTCGGTCAGCAGGCGGTACGCGTCGGGCCATCGCTCGAAGGGGAAATGGTGCGTCTGCAGTAGGCGAACGTCGACCGCTCGGCGGGCAAGAAGGTCCACGGCGGCTTCGTAGTCGCTCCACGTGTACATGAGGGAGCCCGTGACATGGAGCTCCTTGTCCTGGACGAGTATCATGTGGGTCTCGGGATGGACCTCGTACACGGCGGGGACTATCACGTATCCTCCCCGTTCGACCGCCGCGATGCAGATGTTCAGCGCCTCGGCGCCGCCCGCGCATTCGAATCGCCGCTGTAGGGGCGGAGCCCCCGAAAAGCTGCTCGATGCCCTCCCGCGCGGCCTCTACCGGCGGCGGGGCTTCCGCGGCAAGACCGAGGCGGTGCGCGATGTCGACACGGAGACGGTGGCGCTCGGTTATAACTATAGTTCCCGCGCCGAGGGACCGGGCCACCTGGGCAACCAGGTTGCCGATGGTGCCGCCCCCGCAGACGAGTACGCGCCTGCCTTCCGGGTCCGGGACCTTTCTAACGGCGTGCACCGCCACGGCGAGCGGCTCCACCATGGCGGCCTCGTCGGCGGAGACACTTTCGGGCACGCGGACGGCCTGTTTCGCGTCGACCATGAAAAGTTCGCTGCCGGCCCCTTCAAGCGCGCCCCCGATAAAGAGGAGCCGGTCACACTGGGCGAAAAGGCCGGCGGAGCACCTGGCACAGCTCCCGCACCCGACCGCTGGCTGAACGGTAACCAGGTCGCCCGGTTTAAATCCCGTCACGCCTTTTCCCACGTCGCGGACACGGCCGCTGAACTCGTGTCCCTGGACCAGGGGAAAGGAAACGAGGGGGTGCTTGCCCCTGAAGGCGTGGATGTCGGAGCCGCATATCCCGATGCGCGACACCGCGAGGACCAGAGAACCGGGCGCGGCCGCGGGGTCCGGCACGTCCCTGAAAAGCATCACGCCCGGGGAGGGGACATGGGCCTGTTTCATTTCCCGTCCTCCAGCGCGGCGGCGGCCAGCTCGCACAGGTCGAGCACGGAGATGCCGGATCCATGTTCATCCGCCGCGGCGGCAAGGGCACTTTTGCAGTTGGGGCACGCCGTCACGAGTGTTCTAACCCCATCGTTCGCGGCGCCCAGGACTCGGAGCCCCGCGACCCGGCTGGAAATGGAAGGGTCGGTCGCGAACATGACGCTCCCGGAGCCGCAGCACTCCGCGGCTTCCCGGCCGTGGAAGAGCTCCAGCGGCATGGAACCCGTGGCCGCGAGGACGATCCTCCTGGGTTCGTCGTAGACCCCGAGCTTCCTGCCCAGCTGGCATGGGTCGTGATAGGCCGGTGACGGCACCTGGCGGGCCGTAAGCCGGAGAGAGCCAGCGTATCAGCTCTTCGTTTATAAATTCGGCGGTGTGCTGGATCCTCATGCCGGAAGGGAGGTTGACGCCCAGGAGGGCATACTGCTCCCGGAGGGCGCGGCACACATGGGGACAGCCGGTCACCACGCGCCCCGGCGATATCCCCGCGAGCATCGACGCGAAGGCCGAGGCTTTCTCCTTTGCCTCCACGGTGTACCCGAGCTCGTAGAGTTCGATGCCGGTATCGTCGACGGCGCTTATGCCCCAGTCCGTGCCGAGGTGTTCGAAGATTTTCCGCATGGCGCCAATTATCTCGGGGTGGTTGCGCCGGGCCGTGTCGCCCGGTATGTAGAGCACATCCGGTTTCTTCCTGCCCACCCGCTCGGCGGGGACCGGTATGAACGGCATTATTCCCTCGTGCACGGACCCATGTTCCCGGAGGCGTGCCGCCAGCCCTTGCACCCGTGCGGGCGCCGCTCCCGCCCGGACGATCTCCTCCCTGGAGACACGCACCAGCTCATCCTCCGGCCATACGTACGCGCAATCCTGGCGGCAAAGGCCGCACTGGCTGCACTGGTAAAACCTGTCGGCCACGCTCCCGCTCCAGCCGATCGCGCCCCGGTCCACCTCGGAGAGGAGGAGCGCGTAGCCGCGCGGCGTGTGCGAGTCCATCTTAGTGGCCAGGAAGGTGGGGCACGCGTGCCGGCACATGAAGCAGTGCCTGCAGTTCATCATGGTTTCCCGTATCGCGTCCATGCCCATGTCAGTCTCCCAGCCCGAGTTTCCCGGGATTCATGATGTTGTTCGGGTCCAGCGCACGCTTGATGTCGACGGCCAGGTCATACCGGTCTCCGTACATCCATCGCATCAGGCGCCCGGAGCGGAGCCCTATCCCGTGGTGCTCGTTGATGACGCCGCCGTTCCCGATGGAGGCCCGTGCCGCCGCGTCCAGGACGCGGTTGTAGAGCCTGAGGGCCTCGTGCCGGTCGTCTGGGTAGCGCTTTATCAAAAAGGTGGGGTAGAAACTGGTCCCCCAGTCGTACCAGTGTGAAAAGTGGGCATGGAACTCGGCGCCACATTCCTTGAAGCCTTCCTCCACGGCGCCCTTCATCGCCCGGTAGATCGTCTCGATGTCCTCGTAGGGCGCGACCGTGTCCGTGACGGCCGTCATCCATGGATAGGCGATGTAGTCATTGGGAGGGTAATAGGATTTGTACCGTCCCTCCCACCAGTTCTTGCCCGGGTCCTCGCCGAGATCTTTCGCACCGGCATGATCGAGGATCTTCAGGGCCTCGCCGTACTGGGCGTCGACGATCCTTTCCCTGCCGTCGAAGCCCACCAGCATCACGCAGCCCTCGGCGGCGACCCCGAACTGCCCCGTGAGTATGTGCCTTGTGTCCTTCTCGTCGTAAAGCCTCATGAGGGACGGCATGAGCTCGTTTACCATGATCGCGCGGCCGGCGTCGATGCCGGCGGAGAGGCCGGGTAGCAGGAACCCCCGGAACAGGCGCTTTTCCGGGAGCGGGTATATCTTGCACAGGGCCTCGGTGACGACCCCCAGGGTCCCCTCGGCGCCGATGAACAGGCGGGAATAGTCCGGGCCCGTTGAATGCAGGCGGACCGGGAGGCTCCGGAATATCCTACCGGTGGGCAGCACCACCTCAAGCTGGTGAACCATGTCGCTCAGCTTGCCGTATCGGGAGGACAGCACTCCCGTGCCGTTGGTGCTTATGAAGCCGCCCAGCGTGGATGTCGTGAAGGACGCCGGGAAGTGGTTCATGGTGTAGCCGCGCCGGTTCAGGTATTCCTCCAGGTGCTTCTGGATGATGCCGGTCTGCGCCCTGACGGTGAGGGACTTCTCGTTCAGCGCCAGGACCCTGTCCATGCGCTTCAGGTCGAGCACCACCCCGCCGTGGATGGGCGAGGCGCCCCCGGAATCGCCGGCGCCGCCGCCCCGGGGCACGCACGCGACCCGGTGCTCGTTGCAGAACTTCACCACCCTCGAGACCTCCTCGACGGTCTCGGGGAATACTATGGCAAAAGGCCTCGGGAAGTCCTTGCCCGCCGTCTTCCAGAAGCGGGTCACCCACCACACGTCGAGGGACTGGGCCTCGATTTCGGCCTCGTCGGTGACGAGGCGCTCGGGCCCCACGATGGACTCCAGCTCGTATTTCAGGATTTCGGTGAAAAAAGAATTTCTTCCGCTCATTGTGTCATCATCTCCGCGTGTTGTAAAACATGCCGCCGTATTCACAGCGCGCTGGCGACCGGCGCCCACTCTACGGGGATACCCGCCTTCCGGGCGATCTCGGAAAGCCAGCGCATGGTTTTGACCTCGTCGTGGATCGAGGGGACCGGGTCCAGTTTTCCCTTCACGCAATCCAGGAAGTGGCGGAACTCCCCGACGTAGCCGTTGAACACGTGGCTCTGGTTTCTGCTTATGGGGTTCCAGTCCGGGGCCCAGGTCTCGCCCGAGTCCCCGTCGTAAGAGATGACCTCCCGGGCATTGGTGACTATGACGCCTTTTCCCCGGTCTCCCAGGACCTCGATGCGCTCGGCGTACTGCCCGGGGCCGCCGTACGTGCCCCAGGCCAGGGTGCCCAGAGCGCCGCTCTCGAAACGAAGAGCGGCCACCAGCCCGCCGGTCTTTTCGGTCTGCCGGAACGCCATGGCCTGGATCTCGCTTATGTTTCCCCCGAAAGAGACCACCAGGTCCAGGTTGTGGCACTGCCACTCCAGCATGCAGGTGTAAAAGGTCGGGAACACCGTGAACCCGTGCATCTTGCTCTCGATCTGCACGACGTTCCCGAACCGCTCCCGGTCGAAAACGATCTGCCGTGCCCGGTTGTAGGCGAGGCCGTGGCGCTTCTGGTGGCCGACCTGGACGATCTTCCCGGCCTTCTTCGCGGCCGCCGCTATTTTTTCGGTGCCCGCGGCATCGACAGACGAGGGCTTTTCCAGGAAAACCGGCAGGCCCCTCGCCAGCACCTCGGGCGCCACATCCGGATGGTAGTTCCCCCCGAGGCAGACGAAGACCGCGTCCAGCCGTTCCTTGTCCAGCATTTCCCGGAGGTCGGTGTAGACGGCGCGCCAGCCGTATTTTCCCGCCATCCGCTCGGCCCTCTCCTTCTTCCGGTCGCACACGGCCGCCCGGTCGATGTCATCGAAAAAATGGAGCGAGAGGCTCGGGTAGAGGTTCGCCTCGGCGAAGACGCCGGCCCCGATGGTCCCGATCCTTAACATGTCCGAGGTGCTCATCCCTTCCTCCTTCAGTCCTGTCGCGCGGTTGACACCGCGATGCTCCGCGTAAGTCGGCAGTTCAGGTCAGCGCTCGTATATCCCGTCAAAGGCCTCTTTCATCGCGCGGTACCGGGCGAACAATGCGCTGTACTGCTGGTGGTTTCGCGGATTGAATTTCAGGGTACCTGTCACGCTGACGCATCGCTTCCGCGCCTCTTCGGGGCCACCGAATATTCCGGCGCCCATCCCGGCGAGCATGGCGGCGCCTTTCGCCGACGCGGCCTCGCCGGGGAGACGGGCGTCGACGCCCAGCACGTCCAGCACGATCGACCGCCACACCGGGCTCTTCGCGCCTCCGCCGACCAAGAGGTATTCCGTGAATTTTTCCGCGATCTCTCCCAGCGCGTCGCGGGCGTGGCGCAAAGCGAACGCGGTGCCCTCGTAAACGGCCCGGGCGAAATGGGCCCTCCCGTGGCGCGCGGCGATGCCCCAGAAGCTCGCCCGAAGTTTCGGGTCCCAGAAGGGGGCGTCCTCGCCCATGAGGTATGGGTGAAACACCAGGCCCTCGGCGCCGGGAGTGACGGTTCCGGCCTCCTGGTCGATGAGATCGAAGCCAGCCGGGTCGTCACGGAGGGGAGAATAAAAAGTGTCGCGCAGCCACTGCACCGACCCCGCGCAGGAGCGGGTGTTGATGTCGACCATCCAGGCCCCGGGCACCGCGTGGGACCATACGTAATATTTCCCGGCGCCTGTGCCGGGATCGGCCGCCGCCGTGGAAAGGGCCCCGGAGGTCCCCAGGCGAAGCTTGCACTGTGTTTCACCGGTGACGCCTGCGGCGAGGAGCTCGGTTACGGCGTCGCTGCCCCCGGCCACGACCAGGGCACCCGCGGGCAGACCGGTCTCGCGGGAAGCGGACTCGGATATCCGCCCGATGGCGGAGGAAGAGTCGAGGATGTCCGGCAGCTTTTCCCGGCCGATGCCGAAGCGTTCGAGGATCTCCGGCGACCAGTCCCGCCGCCGGAGATTGTAGAAAGAGCTCCCCGAGGCGTCGCTGTGGTCCGTGGACATCGCGCCGGTGAGCCGGTAGTTGACGTAGTCCTTGGGGTAGAGAAGGGCGGCCGCCTTTGCCCATGCCCCGGGCTCGTTATTTATGAGCCACCGAACTTTCGGGAGGCTGCACATGGTGTTGAGTGGATTGAACGTGAGTCGCCTTATCAGCTCGCCGTGGGACCTATTAATTTCTTCCGCCTCGGCGGCGCAGCGGTTGTCGTTCCAGAGGATGGACTTGAGCACCGGTTTCCCATCCCGACTCAGCAGGGTGATGCCCCGCATCTGCCCGGTGATCCCCACCGCGGCCACACCGTCCAGCGTGATGCCGCTGTTGGAGACGAGGCTGCCCAGCGATTTCCGGACCGCGTGGTACCAGGTTTCCGGGTCCTGCTCGCTCCAGCCTGGATGGGGCGAGTCGGGCTGGTACTCCGCCGAAGACTCCGCGAGGACCTTCCCGTCCCCGCCCATCAGAAGGCACTTGCAGGAGCCGGTGCCGATATCGATGCCGAGGAGATGAGTTTTCGTTGAAGCCACGGTTATTGCCTTGTCGTTAAGATGCCGTCGCGCCAATCACCTGGTGTGCCGCCTTTCCTCGATCTCGGCCGTAATGCGCCGGTGCGTCGCCGCGTCGATGGAGTACAATCCGATGAGAAGGATGCCCGCCGCGAGGAAGACCATTGGCAAAAGCGTGAAAGCCGCCCTGATGCCGAGGAGTGCACCGGCCGTTTGCTCCACGTTGGCGACGTATCCCGTGAAGGCGAGCGCGCGGCCCACCAGGAAGCCCGCGACCGCGGTGCCGGCCTGGAATACGAAATAGAAGGTGCCGTAGAGGATACCTTCGCGCCGCAGGCCCGTCTTCCACTCGGAGTACTCCACCGTGTCGGGGATCATGGACCATGGGGAGAGCCAGTTGGTCGAAAGCCCCACCCCGGCAAGCACGAAGAGGCCTATGGTGACGCCCGGGCCCTTTTCTCCGAACAGGAAGATAAGACCCAGCACCGCCACCACGATTCCCATGCCCAGGTTGTAGGCGAACTTTTTGCTGGTTTTTTTCGATATGAACACGAAGAGCGGGATGGACAAGGCCGCAGTCACGAAGAGGCACAGGAAGGCCACGGGGATGAGCTTTTCGGCCTTGAGGTTATACTTGAAGAAATAGTTCACCACAACCGCCATTATGTTCATGCCGATCATATGCATGAATAGCCCGGCGGTCAGGATCATGAAGGGGCGGTTCAGCCACATCACCCTGAGGTTTTCCTTAAGCCCCGCCTTCTCCGGGTCCCGGTGGAATACCCGTTCCTTTACTGTGGC
Source organism: uncultured Spirochaetota bacterium (assembly GCA_963762305.1). Lineage (GTDB taxonomy): Bacteria > Spirochaetota > UBA4802 > UBA4802 > UBA5368 > CAVXKM01. The sequence goes on from CAVXKM010000002.1 coordinate 154,415, forward strand.
GAAGCTCACCAGGCTTACCGCCGCGACGATGACGCCATAGAGAATGCCGGTCATGCCGAAGCCCAATGCCTGGTCTTTCCCCCCGAAGAGCCCCACCAGGGGAAGCGTGGCGCCGGCCGCCACAAGGGCCCCGACAATGCCGAAGGCCACCCTGGTCCCGGTCACTACCGAACGCTCGTGCGAATCCAGCGTGAGCGAGGGCGTGATAGCGAGGTAGGGCATGTTGACGATGGTTATGGCGGTGGCGAAGAACATGAAGGCGGCCAGCCCATACCAGTATTTCATGTCCGGCGACAGCCCGGGGGACTGGAAGAGCAGGGCGACCGCAACCCCGAGGGGGAGCGCGCCGAACAGGATGTACGGCCTGAACTTTCCCCACCGGCTTTTCGTGTGGTCGATGATGGCCCCCATGAACGGGTCGATGACGGCGTCCCACAGCTTGGCATAGAGGAAAATGGCGCCAGCGAGGGCCGGCGCGATGCCGAATACGTCGGTGAAGAAGAACATGAGGTAGAAGTTGGTGGTGTTATAGGCCAGATTGGCCCCGAAGTCCCCGACGGAATAGCCCAGCTTCATTCCCAGGGGGACTTTTTCAGCCGCTGCCGTGCCGTTTGACGTGTTCATCGTGCTCCCTCCCGCCTTCGCTGTATTGTCCTTGTCATGATATACAACTGAAAATATTTCTCCTCACAGCTCTTTCCGCGCCTTTTTGAACACGGCGCGGGAGCTGATAATCTGGGTCCATACGCCGGGCCCCGACTCGCTCTGGCTGCCGATGAACCACAGGCCCCGGAAGGGCGTCCGGTGCGGGGCCCCTCCCTTGTTGATGACGGGCCTGAAGCCGCCGAATGAATGGTGTTCCCTCATATGGGTGAGGACCCCTAAAGCCTTCGGGGTGAGGGTCCAACGGGTCGCCGTTTTTTTTCTTAAGTCCGGAATAATACGCTCCGCCTCGATCAGCAGCTTGTCGGTCATCTCCTCCTTTCGTGTGTCCCACCCATTTTCGATACGGTTCGGAGCAACCGTGTAGACCGTCAGGGCGTGCTTCCCCGGCGGCGCCATCTGCGGTGAGTGGAGCGACGGGATGTAGATCAGGAACCCGGCCTTTCCCTCGTGATAGTGCCCCTCCCGCATGCGGGAGACCTCACGGTCGATATTGTACACGTTGTAATAGTAGTTCACCGGTGTGTCTTGCCAGGGGGTAACGTCCATGTCGACGCCAAGATGAACCATGAAGATCGACTCCATGAGTGGTATATCGTCGATTTTTCCGGTGAATTCTTTCGACAGCTTATCGCGGCCGATCATGTTGAAAAAGCAGTGCCGGGCGTCGCCGCTGGCGAACACCAGATCGGCCCGGTGCTCATCCCCGTTTGCCAGCCTTACACCGGCGGCCCGGTCTTTTTCTATAAGTATTTTTTCAACGGTGCTGTTCGTATGGAAACTGCCGCCTTTGCCTGTTATAATGTCGGCAAAGGCCTTCACGATCTCTCCACAGCCGCCCGATACGGCGTGCAGGGTGATGCCCTTCGGGCCGATGCCGTAGGGGCGTTTCGGCGGAACGCGGCTGTCAAAATAGGTCTCCTGGTTCGAGAAGGGAACACCCAGGGCGGGATACTCGCGCGTCAGGAGGGTCATATCCACCAGTATCACCAGGAAGAATATCTTGAGCTTTTCGTCGGTGAAGAAATGGTCCATGAGACGACGTGCGTCCCAGCTCACGTACTTTTTGATCTTGAGGTACAGCGGCCACATCCCGAGCCTCAGGGGCACGGCACCAAGCGGACTCCTCGCCGCGGCATGGCGGTCCAGGGTTATGAGGTCGAAGGAGGTATTCAAGAAGCGGTAGAACCGGTCAATGTTTTCGGATTCACGGGGGAAGACCTGCTTGAGTTTTTTAATACGCCAGTCAGGCCCCTCGTAGGCCTTCGGCCTGGCGACGGAAAAGTCCGGGAAGTGGAGACTCCGGTCGTAGCGGGTAAACTTCAACCTGCCGGCGATTCCAATTTTTTTCAGTATGTGGTCCACGGGCTCGCCGGGACCAAACCCCTCGAGGATCATGGGCCCGATGTCCCACGCGAAACCGTCTTTTTTAAATGTCGCGGTGACGCCGCCGATGTGGTCGGCCTGTTCGAACACCTTCACCTCGCAGCCGTCCATGGCGAGGTGCGCCCCGGCGGTAAGGCCCGCCATTCCCGATCCTATGATGATTGCCCGCGCCATCGCATCCGCCTCCTTTATCAGCTCACAGTCATATCAAAGCCGCCGTGAAGACCGGGTGAAAACAGGCCGCGAGCGGGATGACCGGCAAGGCAGAACATCCCGCATGGTGAACCACCGGTGCGTTGATGGCCTCCGGGCCAATGCCGCTGGTGCCGATATCGATGCCGAGGAGATGAGCGCTCATGAGATATCCCCGCGCCGGCTCTCCGCTCTTTACCGCTTCGCTTCCATGGCCCTAATCTTCTCCCGTATCCGCTCGTACTGCTCGCGCTCGATGGGGTAGAAATACAGGAACACGCTGCCGAGAATGAAAAAGACCGCGGTGATGGGCCCCATCAGGAGCCTGATCCCCAGGAGCGAGGTAGCCGTCTGCGGCACGTCGGGAAGGTAGCCGAACAGCCCCAGGACGACCCCCACGAAGAGGCCCGCAAGGGCCCCGCCGACCTTTATCATGAAGGTCCACAGGCCGTAGTAGACACCCTCCCGGCGCACGCCGCTCTCGGCGTAGTCGTACTCGATGGTGTCGGGGATGATGGCCCAGGGCATCACGTAGTGCGTGGAAAGCCCGATGCCGGTGACGAACAGGATCGCGTACACCGCGTATATCCCCAGCACGTGCCCGAGGAAGAACACGGCGATACAGGCGGCCGTCACCAGGGACATGCCGTAGAGGTACGTCTTCCGCTTGCCCAGGCCCGACGATACCTTCACCGCGACGGGTATGAACAGCATCGAGGTGAGGAGCATGATGAGCGAGGCCGGGGTGATGAGCTTCTCGTCGTTGAACTGGTACTTGAAGTAATACACCAGTGTCGCGGTCACGATGGTCATGCCCACCGTGTTGAGCGTCCAGACGGCCAGTATGATCGCGAAGGGCCTGTTCCTGAGGGCGTCGAGGGCCGAGCGGAAGATGCCGTGGGGGGTTTCCCTCCCGGTGTGCTCAGGCTCGCGGACGGTGAAGAAGGGAACGAGCACGGATATGACGATGAGCGCGCCGAAAATCGCCCCCATGGCCATGAAGCCGCCGGTCCTGCTGCCGAAGGCCGAGATGATGGGCATGGCCGCCCCGGCGCCCAGGAGCGTGGCCACCACCGCGAACATGGACTTGTAGCCGGTAAGGGAGGTACGCTCATCGAAGTCCCGGGTGATCTCGGGAAGCAGCGCGTTGTAGGGGATGTTCGCGCAGGTGTAGGCGGTGCACAGCAGCATGAAGGCCCCGGCGGCCCACAGGAATATCGTGGACTGCCCGCTGATGCCCGGGTTGGTGAACATAACGAGGAAGGCAAGGCCGAAGGGAAGCGCTCCGAAGAGGAACCAGGGCCTGCGCCTGCCCCAGCGGCTCCTTGTCCGGTCGGACAGGTAGCCGACGGCGGGGTCGGTCACCGCGTCCCATATCTTGCCGACCATCACCGCGACCCCCGCCAGGGCAGCCGAGAGCCCCAGCTCGTCGGTGAGATAGTTCATGAGCCAGAAAGCGATGGTGATCCAGAAGATGCTGCTCGAGAATTCGCCGGCGCCGTAACCGAGTTTACGGCCGGCTGAAAGGCCGCTTTCCTTTCCCATGGTGTCCTCCTATTCTCTCGCCAGACTCTTGAAGGAGTCCTTGGCGTGCGTCCCGCCCTTTTCGAGCATCATCCGCACGACGTTGCCCGCGCCGGTGAGGGCGCCCGCGACCCCGCCGAAGGTCTCGCTCTGGGCCCCCACGAACCACAGGCCCTTAACGGGCGTGCGGTGGGGAGGGGGCGTGCGGTCGAGACGCGGGACGCTGCCGCCGAAGGCGTGCCGTGCCAGAAAAGTCCTCTTCTTTAAATCGTCAGGCGTGACGACCACCCGGGTTTTCTCGTGTTTCCGTAGGTTGGGGACGAACCGCTCGGCGACGTCAAGGAGCATCTCCGCCCACCGGTCCCTGTCCTTTGCCCACGAGCCGTTCACGGGATCATTGGGCGCGATGGTGTAAACGGTGACGGCGTGGTGCCCGGGCGGCGCCATGGACGGGGAATATTTCGAGGGGATGTGGACGAGGAAGCCGTCACGCCCCTCGTGGTACACTCCTTTCTCGCACTCCTCGATGGAACCGGATATATCGTAGGTGAGGTAATAGTACTTGAGCGCGGCGCCGTTCTGGTGAACGGAGGGGTCGTAGTCTACGCCGAGGTGGACCATGAAAACCGACTCTGTCACGGCGATGTTCTCCACGCGTTCGGCCGTGAATTTCCCGGGAAGGCGCTCCTTCCCGACCAGGCCCAGAAAGAGCTCCTTTGCCCCTCCGCTCGCCACCACGGCGTCGGCCGCAACAAGGCTCCCGTCTCCGAGCGTTACGCCCATGACAGACCCGTTCTCAACCTGTATCTTTTTCACCGCGACGCCGGCATGGATGGATCCACCCGCCTTCCGAAGCGCGTCGGCAAGGGCGCTCACCAGCCCGACGCACCCGCCCACGATGAAACGCCACGAGGAACGGTGCTGGTGGCCGCCGTAGTCCAGGGGCACCCGATCGTCGAACTGGGATTCCGCGTTTATGATGGGGACGATGAGCCCGGGGAAGTCCTCGGGGCGGGCGACGTAGTCGGCGAGGATGCTGGTGAAGACGGCCTGGAGCTTCGGGCTCGAGAAGTAGTGGTCCATGAGCCGCTGGGCGCTCCAGTTTTTTTTCGCGATGATGGGGAGGAAGGTGAGGAAGAGCCGGAGCTTGTCAAAGCGGCCGCCCCTGTTGTTGAGGCCCACCAGGTCGTGGACACGGTCATAGAGGCGGTAATAGCGGTCGAGGCCCTTTCCGTCTCCCAGGAAGAGACCCTTGAGCATGTCCTTCCTCCAGTAGATTCCCCTATAGGCCTCGGGCCGCTTAATATCGAAGTCGGGAAAACCGTACTCGCGGTAGCCCGTGACCGTTTTGACTTTGTTCTCTATTCCCAAACGGGACAGGACTTTGTAGGCAGGCTCTCCTGGGCCGAAATCGTTGAGAAGCATCTGCCCGTAGTCCCATCGGAACCCGTCCTTCTCGATGCCGGCGGTGACGCCGCCGATTCGCTCATACTGCTCGTAGAGGCGCACCTCGTGGCCGCTTTTTGCCAGCAGTGCCGCCGCCGTGAGACCCGAGAGCCCGGAGCCGATGACCGCCACCTTCATGGGGAACCTCCTGGGAGGATGGTGTGGAAACAGTCAGTCGAGTTTACACGAGTAGCTACACGTGTAAACTACCACGGCTCGCCCGATCTTGTCAAGGAAATTTATGCTTGGTTGCCAAGAACACATTATCGCAGCACCATGGACACGAACTGTGGGATAGTCGGCGCAAAAGGTCTCAGTCGATCATCAGGGTTTCGGCGCTAATGTTGAGCCCGCCTTCGTGGCCCTCTTCGGTGATAATGTAATTGCCAGCGTGGGGTTTCGTTTACAGTATGCGAGGATGAAAGCTGAAATGCCACAGCCTGTTGATGAGGTGTCAGGGAATGACTATCTGTATGGTACATACCTGGCGGTCATCTACAAGATGTAATCTCGTTTGGTATCACTTATAACATACGAGTGCGGGCGTATGACATGGCACTGTCCGGAAGCAAGGTATCCGGCGAGTTTTCTCTCCTCCGGAGTATATTTCGCTGCGCTCATGCCATTTTACTATTCACGAATCACGATTTACGCTTCACGATTTACGCCTCACGCTTCACGATCTTTATTCAATAAACGCTCCAGGATTTTAAAATCCAGAGCCCCTAGATTTTCCACCACCAAATCCGCTCCCGACAGGTCCTGGCCGCGCGAATTGGGACTGCGGAAACCGACGCAGGCCATACCGGCCGTCGCGGCGGCCTTCACGCCGTTGGCCGAGTCCTCGATCACGACGCATGCCGATGGGTCCACGCCGAGCAGGGATGCCGTGCGCAAAAAAATGTCGGGGTCTGGCTTGCCCCGCCGGACGGACTGGCCGCTCACCACGGCATCGAAAAAACCCCGGATTGCGAGCCGGTCGACCACCAAATCTATGATCTCCGGCGACGACGAGGAGGCGAGGGCGAGACGAACGCGCCCGTGGAGCCCTTCGAGCAGTTCTCGCGAACCCTCGATGGGGGTGAGCCGCGGGAGCGAGGCGAAATATGACAGTCGGAAGCGGTTGTCCCGGTCGAGAAGCTCCTGGACCGATGGGGCTAGCACGTACGCCTTCTTCAGATATTCCCACATCTTCGTGCCGGACATGCCGGTAAAGCCGTCGCGCTCCCCATGGCGCAGGCGGATGTCGAGCTCACGGAACAGGATCGACTCGACCTCGTGGTGCGCGGGCTCGCTGTCGACGAGCACACCGTCCATGTCGAAGATGACGGCCCACGGCATTGCAGGTGACCTTCCCGGCGGTTATTCGGCGAGGCCGGGACGGTAGATGTCGCCGGGAAACCTCTTTAGGATGTCGTCGGTCAGGGCGTTCTTGCCGGCGATCTCCCCGTAGAGGCGGCCGCTGCCCTTCACGGTGCGCTTCTGCGTCTTGAACTCCACGTGGACGAGGCCGAACCGGGACATGAAGCCCTCGGCCCACTCGAAGTTGTCGATGAGCGACCAGTGGAAGTATCCCCGCACGTCGATGCCTTCCCGGAGAGCCCGGTGCACCATCTTCAGATGGTCTATGAGCACCTTCTGCCGCCAGGCGTCGTCGTCGGTGCCGATGCCGTTTTCGGTTATGTAGATGGGCAGGCCCAGGGTGTTGTGAAGCCGGCGCATGGAAATGAGCAGCCCCTCGGGGTACGGCTCCCAGCCGATCCCGGCGCACAGGCGCTCCCGCCCGCACCGCGGGTTCCCGGTGGTGATCGCGAAGAGCCCCGGCAGGCTGGTCGAGATGTTGAGGAAGTTGTAGAAATTCAGGCCTATGAAATCGGACGACCCCTTCAGTCCGTCATGGGTCCCCAGCAGGCCCGTGGTGAGCTTCCCGGTCTTCAGCGCCCTGAACAGGTTCCCGTTGAAGAGGTAGTCCACGGCCCCGGCCAGGGCCCGGTCGATAAGGGATTTCTTCCGGTACGGCCGCACGACCTGCATGTTGTGGACCACGCCGACCTTGGAGTCCGGGATGACGGATTTGAGCGTGCGGTACGCGATGGTGTGCATCATGAGAAGGGTGTTGTTGGCCCGGAGGGCGTTGAGGTAGTTGGCCTTTCCCGGTGGCATCTCCTCCCTCATGAATCCCATGATGACAACGTCGATCTCGTTGATGGTGTTCCAGAACCTCACCTTGCCCTTGAAGGCCGTCGCGACCGTTTCGCAGAACTGCCGGAAGTGGTCGAGGTGCTCCTTGCGCTGGTTCAGGAACCCGCCCTCCCGGTCCCACCACTGCGGTATGGTGAAGTGCAGCAGCGTCACGAAGGGCGTCACCTTCCGCTTGAGTATGGCGTCGATCATCTTGCGATAGTGGTCCAGGGCCTTCCTGTCCAGCTTGCCCGGTTCGGGATACACCCGTGACCACTCGATGGACATGCGGTAGGCGTTGGTGTGGAGCTTCCTGAAAAGGTCGAAGTCCTTCTCGTACCGGTTCCAGTGGTCGCACGCCTTTCCCGACCTTTCGCCGTTCCTGATCTTCCCCGGCAGCTGCTCGAACAGCCACCAGTTGTTGTTGGTGTTGTTCCCCTCGATCTGGTGCGCCGCGGTCGCGGTCCCCCAGAGAAATCCGCCGGGAAAGCGCAGTTCCTTCTCTTTCATTGTACACCTCGCCGGGTTCGTTCAAAATCCAATTCCGCCCGTGGAAACCGGGGGCGGTTGTCAACGAGAGTATGCCGGGGTGCGGCATAATGCAATTAAAATAAAACTCCAGGCGGCATGAGGGGAGGTCCTGCCGGAGGGCCGGGCAGGGCCTGTAAAGACCGCGAGGCGATGTACGATGAAAAAGGTTTTGACTTTAAAAAGCACTGCATGATGGAATCCATCCCGGTATCGGGAGCGCGTTGGACATTGTGCGGCCGGTGATGGTTTTCACGACTGTGCGTAACGGACGAGCCGCCGTCAACGCTGGCATGGTTGCCGCTTGAGGCACTGGAAGAGCATGCGCGACAAGGGGCTGAAAAACGGAATGAACGTTGTAAATGGAAAGAGCGGCATCGACGTGCTCGTGTTCGGCCATGCCTGCCTCGACTACCTGCTTATCGTCGACCGGTTCCCCGAGGAGGACAGCAAGGTCTCATTCCTGGACCGGCTTCGGGAAGGCGGGGGCCAGGGGAGCACGGGGGCGTGCTGCGTCGCCAGGCTCGGGGGCAGGGTCGCCTATGTCGGGGCCGTCGGCGACGACGAGGAGGGGCGTTTTTGCCTGCTGAGGCTCCGCGATTTCGGGGTGGACACATCTCTCGTTAAGGTCATACCCGGCATGAGGACCCCCGTCGCCCATATCGTGGTGACGAGAGAAAGGGGGACACGCACCATCATCTACGAGCACAGCGGCATGCCGGTGCCCGGGATCGACGGCGCGGCGGAAGGCCTCGTGAAGGAGGCCCGGGCCGTCCTGCTGGGCCCCCGGCAGACCTACCTCGCGAAGAACGTAAAATCATTGAATCCCGGCGCGAGGGTCGTGTATGACTGCGAGCGTTCACGGGAGGGCCTCGAGGACGCCATGCAGCATGCCGACTACTTCGTGGCCTCGTCCGCGTTTTTCGCCGGCGGCGCCGCGGGAGCACAGGCGTCCTCGCTCGAGGACAGGATACGCCGGCTGCGGGGCCTGGTCAGGGGTGAGTGTGTCGTGACCGACGGCGTCAACGGCGCGTATTATTTCCAGGGCGGGTCGCTTTTTCGCGTACCGGCGCCGGCCGTTGAGGTAAAGGACACCACGGGGGCCGGGGACAATTTTCACGCCGCCTTCGCCCTTTGCGTGTCCAGGGGCCGCGCCCTGGACGAGGCGGTCAGGTTCGCCGTGACGGTGGCCTCTCTGTCCTGCCGCGCGTACGGTTCACGCAACGGCATACCTCTTTACGACGAGGCGCTGGAAACGGCACAAAAACTGTCCCGGATTGAAATAGGATAGAACCGCACCCGGCGCGGGGCCGAGAACGCGTTTCCGACGGTGAAAAACCGATGGTGAAGTACGGGGAGCTACGCCTTCGTGTCTATGTTGAGCCCCTTGAGCTCTTCGCGTACGCTTTTTTTTATAATGGTCTCCTCGCGCTTCAGGGTGTTGACCGTATCGGTATACTCTTTCAATCGATCGAGATAGCCCCTGTTGACCTGGTTCGCGCCGGCGACCTTATCGATTCCCTCGATTGCCATAATCCCTCCCTGAACGGATCTCCTGAATGGTAGAATACAGACCCACGCATGCGCTTTCAAGAAAAAAAATCTCTTTCACTTGAGAATTTTTCATTTAAAATGAAACACCCATGTCACTGTGTCAAGGGAGCGGAGGACCGATGATGATCATCGTGAGAAAGGCGGTTTACGCGGCAACCCTGTTGGGCGTGTCAATCGTACTCGCTGCGGGTCCCGTGATTCCTGATGTCGAGGGGACGCTGATCGGGATGGGATTTAAAAACGGCATATTCGACATATCGAGGGCGGGGGAATTCCAGCTCGATCCCGGTATCGAGAGGCAGGTTGGAGCCGTGGAAGGTGATTATACGCTGGACACGTCCGAGGAATTCCTCACCGCCGCCTATTATTCCATGGATCGCCTGCCTGAGGCGGTGAGGAAGGGCATCCTGGCCGGGTTTCCGGCCGGCAGGGAGGGTGGGCTCCGTCTGTGCGCCATGTGGCTCTTCAAGATGGCGGAGCGCCCCTCCGGCGTAGAAGGATGCCGGAAGGCCGTGCGGATCGTCATGAAAAAATCCTCGCTGAGCGCGTCGGACGTCACGGACTACTACGACGCGGCCGTCAGGGACAGGATAAACAGGATACCCATGTCGTCTCTCTCGGCGCAGGAGCAGGACATGCTCAGGAGCGCCCTCACGCTCTACCTCCTTGATCCCACGGTCCCGGCGCACCTGGAAGGCGTGAAGCGGCAAATCGATGAATTCGCGTCACGGGACGAAAAGAAATCCAGTGCGGCGCGGGATTATCTGAAAAGGATATCCCCGCTCGTGGAATCGAAGCTGCAGTAAGCTGCCGGAGGCGGCTCTGCCGGATTCAGGAAACCGCGGCGGGCCTCGTGCGGGGCTCTCTCCCGAACTCGCTGTGGTGGCGGCTGTAGGTCAAGTAGATGACGAGCCCAACGGCCAGCCAGACGAGGAAGCGCAGCCAGGTTTCCACCGGAAGGCTCACCATGAGCACAAGACAGCACGCGATGGAAGCGATGGGCACGAAGGGTACCCAGGGCGTGCGGAACACGCGCGGATAGTCCGGCCTGCTGCGGCGGAAGACGAGGACGCCCGCCGACACCAGTGCGAAGGCGAAGAGTGTGCCTATGTTCGACAGGTCGGCGAGAGTGCCTATGTCGAAGAGCCCCGCGGGGATGCCGACGAACAGGCCGGCCGTCCACGTGCTGACGTGGGGCGTCCGGTATTTCCTGTGCACGCGGGAAAAGGCGCGCGGGAGCAGGCCGTCTCTCGACATGGTGAACCAGATGCGGGCCTGGCCGAGCTGGTACACCAGCAGGGAGCTCACCATTCCCATGAGCGCGCCCATGGTCACCCAGCGCTGTACGGACTTGAGACCGAGCATGTTGAGGGCGTTGGCCACCGGCGCCGCGTTCCGGAGGCTCTCCCAGTGCTGGATGCCGGTGAGCACGAGCGCCACCGCGACGTAGAGCGTGGCGCATATGACCAGCGACACCATGATGGCGAAGGGTATGTCCTTTTGAGGATTCTTGCATTCCTCCGCGGCCGTGGAAACCGAGTCGAACCCGATGTACGTGAAAAAGACGATCGCGCCGCCCGTGAGGACGCCCTGCCATCCGTTCGGCATGAAGGGCTTCCAGTTGGAGACGCGAACGAAGTGCATGGAGGACGCGATGAAGACCAGTATGGCCAGGATCTTCAGCACGACCATGAGGTTGTTCACCCCGGAGCTCTCCCGGATGCCTATCACGAGGATGACCGTGAGTATCATGATGATGAGAAAGCCGGGAATGTTGAAGTATGCGCCGGTCATGACGCCCCCGGCGAACACGGGCTGCATGAGCTGCCACGGGATGTTAATGTCCACGCTCTGGAGCAGCGCGTTGACGTACGCGGAAAAACCGACCGCCGAAGCCATGTTGCTCACGGCGTATTCGAGAATGAGGTCCCATCCGATGATCCAGGCGATTATTTCGCCCAGGGTCGCGTAGGCGTAGGTGTAGGCGCTCCCGGCCACCGGGATCATTGAGGCGAGCTCGGCGTAGCACAGGCCGGCCAGCGCGCAGACGACGGCAACCAGGAAGAAGGAAAGGGCTATCCCCGGCCCCGCGCCCGGCCTCCCAGCGACTCCCAGGGCGTTCCTCCCGTGGAGGATGACGTCCAGGAGGGGCGCCTTCATGATCGACTTGAACTGGAGGACCTCTCCGGCCGCTGCCGTGCCCGTGAGCACGAATACGCCGGTGCCGATGATCGCGCCTATTCCCAGCGCGGCGAGCGACCAGGGCCCCAGGGTCCTCTTCAGCCGCCAGTCGGGGTGGTCGGCGTCGGCGAGAAGTTTCTCCCTGCTCTTTGTCCTGAAAAGCTGGTTCATGTTGAAGACCTCACCGGAATGTGCGCGTATGCGCCATCGGCATGAAAGCCGTAAAGATCAGGATTGCGGAAAATTGCCCCCGGGCCCGCCCTGCCATTGGGCGGAGCAGTCGGCAATAGTCAAATGATAATTGTCCGCGCGGCGTTCAGCCCTTGAGTATGGGCCTGAGATCGTCGAGCCTGTCGAAGAGGTGCCAGATATAGTTCCCGCCGCCCTTTTCGCGATGGGGATGGAGGTCGGCCAGGGCCGGGTCGTCCAGGTATGACGAAAACGCATCTTCGGAATCCCATTCCACCAGGATGAGCACCTGCCGGGGCGCGATGTCGCCCTTCTGGGCCCGGCGGAACCTCCCGAGAGCGACCACCCTGCCACCGTGGGCCGCGACCTCCCTGGCCGAGCGCCGGGAATAGGCGGTGTATTCCTCCCTGTCCGCGATGTCGAACAGGTTGAGCGCGTATACCGAGCCGCCATGGGCCATGCCATCCTCCTCTGCGTCGAACCGGAGAAATCAGAAATGCTTCATGGACACACAGTAGACCATGAAGGCCCATGCTGTCAAGAAAGCTGGGGCATCCACTGGGAAGAACGCGTTATTATGATTGATTTACACATGCCGCGATATACTAATGCCCGAGATGCGCCACGGCCTTTGGAACGGGAGGCGCGGACATCCAGAGACGGGAAGGCGCCCTGTGATGAAGGGCCGGACCCGGAGGGAGAGGGAGATGAAAAAAGTGGCATTCGCTGTCGTGATGACGGGAGCGCTCATCTGGGCGCTGCTGTACATGCCCGCGTCCGCGGGCAGCGTGGGCTCGGACTGCGCCTATAACGGCATCCGGCTTTACGGGAAGGTCCAGGTGGTGGACAGCTTCCCCGACATAAAGGTGCAGGTGGTCACCTCCTTCCCGGACCTGAAGGTGGAGAAGGTGACTTCGTTCCCCGACTCGTGCGGGAAGTGGCAATTCGTCGATTCCTTCCCGGACTTCAAGGTGCAGTTCGTCGATTCCTTCCCCGACGTCAAGATAGAATACGTGAGCTCCTTTCCCGGGACTCCATAGGCGGGAGGGGAAACCATGGAAACGCATCCGGTATTTAATGACAGGAAGTGCACGCGGTGCGGTCTCTGCGTGAAGGTCTGCCCGCGGGGCATCCTCAGCGTCGGCGGGGACGGCGTTGTCTGCTCGGGCGAATGCCTCATGTGCGGCCACTGCTACGCCGTGTGCCGGTTCGACGCCGTCGGATTCAGCTCTCTACGGAAGAGCGCCTTTTCGTCCTTCCCTTACCGGGAGAAGTACATCCCGCCGGGAGGGATCGCGCCGTCTTCCGTCGTGAACCTCATGCGGTCCCGCCGGAGCGTGCGCCATTATACGAAGAAGGCGCCGTCACGGGCGATGATCACCGACATCCTCGAGGCCGCGGTGTCGGCCCCGTCGGGGCACAACAGCCAGGGATGGCGGTTCACCGTCCTCCTGGACCCGGAAAAAATCAAGACCCTGCTTGACGGCATGCTCCGTTTTTACGGCAGGCTCAACGCGATGGTCAGGAATCCTCTGGTCCGGGCGGTGGTGAACGTATTCCTGGGGGGACAGGCCGAGAGGTATTACCAGGGCAATTTCACCGGGGTAAACCGCAAGATCGGCGAGATGGAAAAGGGGAACGACCTTTTCCTGTACGGCGCGCCGGCCGTCATAATCATCCACGACGGTGCCGACAGGAATACGCCGGTCGAGGACGCGGCGCTCGCGGCGGGAAACATTTCGCTCCTCGCCCACGCCATGGGACTGGGCACCTGCATTAACGGGTATGCCGTGGCTGCCATCAACCGGACGCGCTCCCTCCGCAAGGACCTGGGCATCCCGGACAATCACCGCGTGCGCGTCGTGATTACCGTCGGATACCCCGCCGTTAAATTCTCGCGCGCCGGATTGAGGAAGGAATACGGCGTGACCTGGGCCGAGCGGCTTACGCCCTGACGAGGCGCCCGCCGTACTCGCGGCAGGTCTCGAGCATCAGCTTCACCTTCGTCATGTCCATGTCCGGGTGGTCATGGACCGGCCCGATGAGGAAACGGCCGCCGGGGGCGCAGAGGTCGATCAGCTTTTTCACCTCCGCGCGCACCTCGTCGGCCGTCGAGCGTTCCGTGAGGATGTGGTCGACCCCCACGCCGCCCACGATGGTGAAAACGTCCCCGTGGGCCTTCTTCTCGTGGGCGATGTCGACGTTGCTGGTGTTCTCGTACGCGTGCCCGCCGTCATACCCCCAGTTGATGAAATAATCGAACATCTTCGTGTTGTCGCCGCAGGAGTGCAGCAGGCACCTGCCTCCCCGGTCGTGGACCGCCTTCGTGATGCGCCGGTAGGAGTCGCCGAAGAGCTCGTCGTTGGTTTTCGGGTTGAAGATGGGGCCCGTTTTGTGGGCGAAATCGTCGCCGTTGAAGATGACCCGTATACCGGCGTCCATCATGGCCATGTTGGTCTTCATGATGAGCTCCTCGAGAAAGACGATGAAACGGTGTACGGCGGCCGGCTCCCGGCGGACCCACAGGGCCAGATTCGCGAAGCCGAGCGCCCAGAGCATGGATTCGTGTATGCCGAAGGCCGCCTGTCCCAGGAGGCAGATTTTATCCCCGAATTTTTTTTGGGCTTTCTTATAGAACTTGAACGTCGCGTGGGCAAGGTCGTCCAGGTCGGGGAAGTAGGGCCACGCGTCGAAGTCTTTCGGCGTGGTGAATGCGGGGCCCCGGTACATGTACCATGCGTTCCCGTGGCCGTCGTCGATGATGTCGTAAAAGGAGCCGGTGTAGCGCGCCAGGGTCTTGGAGTCCCAGATGAAAAAGGACCGCTCGAAAAGCGCCACGACCGAATCGAAGCCGAGCACGGCGGCCGCCTCGATGCTCTTCATCATCATCGCGTCCAGGATGGGGTGGAGCAGAACCGGGCTTATCTTTTTACCCCAGAGGTCGTAGATGAGGCCCGAGACGGGGTTCATCGTGAGCGCGGTCGTGCTGATGAGCGGTTTTCCGAGGACCTGCTGCACCGGCCAGTAGTCGAGATAATAGCTGAACGTCGGGACGCGCTCCGCTTCTTTTCCGTCTATGGCAGCGATGATGCGCTCCGTTGGGTTCATGGCAACTCCTCTTCCCGTGTGATTCGCCGGGCTGTCCGTGGGACGCCTGATCGGCCGATCGCGGCCGCCTCGATTTCACGAGCCTACGCCGGGCACATCGGCCATGTCAACGGAAATACCGGCGCCGGCAGCCGCCATTCAGTCAAGAACGATTGGGGCGAAGCCTTCCGATTAAAAAAAAGCTTGTATTGGGGAAAACCGGATTATAGCATATGCCGTTTGAACACGACGGGTTTGCGCACAAAGACAGCATAGGGGGATGCTCTATGGGTGACGCCTTGAACGCAGTGAGGAGCGCGATACGGGACCTGGACATTGATCACGTCAAGGACGCGGTGCAGGAGTGCCTGGACGGGGGAGTTGAGCCGTGGCGGATAATCAGGGAGGGGATGAGCTCCGGCATGATCGAGGTGGGCGACAAGTTCCAGTCGGGCGAGTATTTCCTCGCGGACCTCATCATGGCCGGCGAGGTGATGAAAGAGGGCATGGAGCTGTTGAAAGACAGGATAGGAGCGGGTGACGCCAAGAGCAAGGCCACCATACTGGTCGCCACGGTGAAGGGCGACATCCACGATATCGGGAAGAACATCGTCGGCATGATGCTCTCGGCGGCCGGGTACAACGTGGTGGACCTGGGATCCGATGTCCACGAGGATAAAATAGTCCAGGCGGTGAAGGACACCGGCGCCCGCGGCGTGGGGCTTTCGAGCCTGCTCACGACGATGATCGAGAGCATACAGGAAACCGTCGCCGCTCTCAAGAAGGCGGGGCTCCGCGACAAGGTCAAGATCGCCATAGGCGGGGCCTGCACCTCCGAGCGGCTGGCGAAAGAGATGGGCGTGGACGGCTACGGCGCCGACGCGGTGCAGGCCATAAAGATATTCGACGACCTCCTGGCGTAGGAGGTGCGGCACATGAACGTCCGTGAACGCTTTCACGCCACCTGCGCCTTCGAGAAGGTGGACCGCCCCTTGCGGTGGGAGACCATCGGCCTGTGGAAGGAGACCTACGCGCGATGGCACGGGGAAGGCCTGCCCGCGGCGGTCTCGGACGACATCTTTTCGACGCCCATGCACTTCGGGTTCGACCCGCAATGCTGGATTCCCATCGCGGCCGAAGCCCACGTGGAGCCCGGCTTCTGGCCGCGCTTCGAAGAGGAGGTGATCGAGGAGCGGGGCGACCACCTGCTCAGGAGGGGCCTGAACGGCGCGGTAGAGAAGGTGCCCGTGGACGGGCACAGCGCCATCCCCCAGGTGATTGAGAACTCGGTCAGGACCCTGCGCGATTTCGAGGAGCTCAAGTGGCGCCTCGACCCCGAGAACGGCGAGCGGTTCACCGGCATGCTCGACCTCATGATCGAGGTAGCGAAGTCCGTACCCGACAAGTATACCGCCGCGCCGGTCTGCGGCCTCTTCGGCACGTACCGGCACCTCATGGGCCTGACGGGCATGGCCGTCGCCATGCGCCGCGACAGGCCGCTGGTCCACGCCATCGCGGAGCACTGGCTCTACATGCACGAGACGTTGATCAAGAAGGTGGCGGGGAAGACGCCGGTCGACTACATCTACTTCTGGGAAGACATGGCCTACAAGAACGGGCCCATCATCTCGCCGGCGGCGTTCAGGGAATTCATGCTGCCGTACTACCGTCGGCTCATCGATTCGATCAGGGCGGACACCGACATACGGGTCTTCGGAGTGGACAGCGACGGCGACATGACCCTGCTCATCCCGCTCTTCATCGAGGCGGGAGTGAATTTCATGCTGCCGTTCGAGGTGAACGCGGGCATGGACGTGCGGACGGTCAGGGAACGCCACGGGAAGAAGCTGGTGATACTGGGCGGCATCGACAAGAGGGCGCTCTTCGACGGCGAGAAGGCCATACGGGCGGAGGTCATGGAAAAGGTGCCCTTCATGCTCAAAAGCGGCGGGTACATCCCCGCGCTCGACCACGCCGTGCCGCCGGAAACGCCGATGAAGAACTTCGAGAAGTACCTGGAGATCGTCCGGTCCCTACAGTGACGAATAGGGCGTGTTCTTGATCGCATCAACCATCGCCCAGAAGTTTTCCAGCGGCGTGTCGAGCTGGACATTGTGCGTGGGGCCTATAATGAGCCCGCCGCCTTTCCCGGCGGTCCTCAGCCTGGTCAGGACCTCGGCCCTTACCTGTTCCGGCGTGCCGAAGGGCAGGGTGTACTGCTCGTCGACGGTCCCCCAGAAGCACAACCGGTCCCCGAACTCCTCCTTCAAGCTTCGCCGGGTCCATGCACGCCGGCTGCACGGGGTTGAGCACGTCCACGCCTATCTCGATGATGTCCGGGACGATGGGCAGTATGTTGCCGTCGGAATGATACGCAATTTTCAGGGCGGGGTTCATGGCCTTGAGCTCCGCGATGATGCCCGCCATGCGCGGCTTGAAAAGCTTTCTCCACAGCTCGGGCCGGAACATCATGCCGGTCTGCATGCCCACGTCGTCGCCAAGCCATATCATGTCGACGCCCATCTCCACGAGCTTCCTTGCGGCGGCTGAGATGGTAGCCGTACGGGATGTCCAGCAGGCGCCCGGCGAGCTCCGGGTCCGACACGAAATCGACGAGGGTGCGCTCGAATCCGCGCAGGGCCCAGGCGGTCTCGAACAGGGTGCACACCACCACGCCGGCGACGTAGTGATCGCCGCCGAATTCCTCGATTATCCTGCGCGGCTCATCGTAGAGCCCGGCGACGGTCGGGTCGGGGGGCCTGTAGCTTTCCATGGCCTTGTCGTCGGCCAGGGGGTGCCCCACGATCTCGGTGTAGAAGCCCTTGCCGAAACGGGTGCTGTATTCCACCTTGCGCCAGCCCACGCCCCAGTCGTCGGTGTACTCGTCCAGGTCGCGGTAGTAGTTGTTCGCCCATCCGGCGGACGCGAGCACGACGTCCTGCTCGAGTAGCACCTCGGCGAGCCGGTCGCCCAGCCGCACCGCGAACTCGGGCGTGATGCTGACCTGCATGGGGCAGCGGTCGGGCTTTACCCGGCTGAGCGCGGCCGTGACCCTTTCCCGGGGCGTCATGCGCGGCCTCCACGCGAAAGGGAAAGAGAATTGTGCCGGCACAGGGCGTTTCCCGGCCGTTGGCGCTTCATGTGCATGGACGTTTCCTTGCGCGGCCCGGGCCCGGTGAAGGGGATTTCACCCGTCATGTGGTCTTCCGGACGGCGCCTGCCGTGTAATTAAATTCGAAATGATATCGCTTTGTAGAGCCGTATCGGGTGAAATTTCAAGGAAAAAAGAAAATCTGGATTCACGAAATCCTGATAGAAACAAGAAATGTCACTGAAATTCGTATTGACAAAATGGTACTGTCGTGTGTACTGAAAGCAAAAATACCGCGCGCGAATAGCGCGGTCGCGGACCGACTGCTCCTCCAGCTTCCCCTTGCCGGCTTCAACGTGGCCCATCTACCTCCATGATCATCGTCGTTCCCGCTGCGTATGGCGCTATTCCCGACGCGGGTATGACGCAACATATTCAGGAGGGAGGCATGAAAGAGTGCCAAGGGTACCGCCGCAGCTGTATTTTCGCCAGTCTTATGCTGGTCATTTCCATGGGATGCATGTCCTGGGAGCCCGGGTGGAAACAGATCGAGAAGCCGTCCATGAAGGGGGACGTGAACGACCTTTTCGCCCGGGTGGAGCGGCTGAAGGGCCAGGCCGACACGAAAGAGAAGCTTTCGGACCTGATCCAGGCGTACAAGGACATCATCAAGGTCGATCCGCAGAACTATGAGGCCCTGTGGAGTGTCGCGAGGTATTACCACCTCATGGCGATGGCATACTCGCCGACGAAGGCTGAATTGAGGTCCAATGCTCTCGAGGCCATAAAGTACAGTGAGCAGGCTATGTACACGAACAAGGACTTCAAGGCGCGCGTCGACGGCGGGGAGCCTGTGTGGGATGCGGCCGCGGTTCTTTCGAAACGCGAGATGGGCGCCATCTATTATCTCTACGTGCCTGCTGGAATATACTGGAAGGACGGCCTGTCCTGGATGGGCAAGCTTGCGAACCTGAACCTGCCGTCGAAAGCGAAAAAATTACTGACCAAAATGATGGAAACCGACCCGGAATGGAACGGCGGCCATCCTTATTTTTCCTGGGCAGCTTACCAGGCAGTGATTCCGCGGATTCTCGGCGGAGATCTGAAAAAATCGGCGGAAAACTTTGAAAAGGGTATATCAATAGGCCCGGATTACCTCATGCACCGGTGGGCCAGGGCGAAGTACCTGCATACCAGGACAAAGGACAGGGACGGTTTTACGGCGGACCTGAACTGGGTGATTTCAAGGGACCCCCGCAGGGAGGGGAATCCCTATCCCTGGAACGTCTATTTCCAGCGTGACGCGAAGGAGATGCTGGCGCACATAGACGACTATTTTTAGAGCGCCTGGTGATGCCATGGATAAAAGGAGGCCTTGGGGCCTCCTTTCTTTACCCCGGGCAGGCGCGCCAATGCCCGGGGTAATCGACGTGTACGGAGAGCATAAAATCATACGCCGGCAGAGAAAGGCTTGCGCTCTCGACCAGCCCCGCCAATAATTAGCCGCTATAGGCGGGGGCCCGTCATCCCCGTTTCCACCTCCATGAAAAGATTCCCTGAAGTATTCTATTACATGTCCGTGGCGAACCTCTGTTTCTTCCTGGGGAACTCGTTTTTCATACTCCTGCCGGTGTACTTCAAGAACCTGGGGGCCAGCGAGTCCTACATCGGCGTCATGAACAACATAGACAAGATACTGGTCATCCTCACCTCGGTCACCATCGGGTCCATCATGCACCTTTGGGACAGGCTGAAGCTCCTCCGGCTCGGGTATGCCGTCCTGCTCGGCGCGTACCTTGCGTATTACGGCATGGTGTCCCTGAACTGGCTGGTCCCGTTTATTCGAATACTGCACGGCGTCGGCTTCTCGCTCGCCATGATACTGGGGACCACGGTCATATTCGACGTCGTTCCAAAGGAGCGCGCCGCGGAGTCGATCGGCATCTACGGGGTGACGGGAGCGCTTTCGAACGCGGTCAGCCCGGCCATAGGCGAGCTTCTGCTCCGCGGCGGCGTACAGCACCGGACCCTTTTCCTGGTGTCGGCGTCACTGGTGCTCGTAAGCCTCGTGATTGCCTTCGTGATGCCGCGGCCGGCCGTCCAGGACAACAACGGCGACCAGGCGCCCACGGCCGTCTCCGGCCTGTACGGGAACAGGGAATACCTCCTGTTCTCGATCATTACCCTTATCTTCGGCGGCGGCTTCGGCGTGATCATCACCTACCTGCCCAATTTCGTCCGCACGACCACCAGCTTGAGCTATTCATATTTCTTCGTCGTCTACATCGCAGTTTTAATCGTGATCAGGTTTACCTTCATACGCCTCGTCGGCAAAATAAGCCAGACGCCGCTTCTCGCCTGCGTCCTGCTGCTGGCCGCGGGGATGAACGCGCTCTTCAATTGGAACATCAGCATGATCACGCTGACCCTGTCCGGCCTGGTATACGGAGTTGCCCACGGGGTGCTGTACCCGGTCCTCAACGCCCACCTGGTGGGGATAGTCGCCCAGGAGGACCGGGGCAGGTCAAACGCACTCTTTACCGCCACCTTCAACGGCGGGATGCTGGTGTTCGCGTTCGGCCTTGGTTTCCTCATAGACCTGTGGGCATCGTACCGGGTCGCGTTCAACGTGTGCGCGGCGGCCTTCGTCATCGCGGCGGCGCTCGTCGTGGCCACACGGGGCGAATGGAATAGCGGGAGGGGAGGGTTGTCAAACGAGGGGTGACGGCCTCCTTGTGGCCCCCACGGAGTTCTCCTGTTTGCCCAGCGAGGGGACCACACCTTTTATTTCCTTTGACTTTTCGTGGCGCGTGGGTAAGAATTTCCCCGTAGCTACAATCACGCAACGTGTCCGGGAGGGCCCATGAAAAAGGCACTGATCATTATTGGCGTTATCGTACTGTTCCTGGCGCTGTTTGTCGTCAAGACGCTCTGGAACGCAGGAAATTTCAAAACAATCACCTCGTACTGCGAGTGCGCGTGTGACAAGGTCCCCGGGTTCGTGGGGGCCGAGGACATCACCATAGACCAGGAGACGGGCACGGCCTACATCTCGTGTTCCGACCGCCGGGCCGCCATGCGGGGCGAGAAGGCCTTCGGGGCCATCTACGCGTACTCCCTCAAGGAAAAGAATCCCCGTCCCGTGAACCTCACGCGCGGTCTGAAGCGCGAGTTCCATCCCCACGGCATATCGCTCTACAAGACGCCGCAGGGGGAAAAGCTCCTCTTCGTGATCGCCATGGGCCATGACGCCCATTTCCATGAAACGACCAAGAAGAGCTTCGTCGAGATATACGAGCTCGCGGGCGATCGGCTTCTATACCGTGAAACCCTGGAGAGCGACCTTATGACCAGCCCCAACGACATTCTGGCGGTGGGTCCGCGGCAGTTCTACGTGTCGAACGACCACGGCGCGACCTCGCCGCTGGGAAAGACCCTGGAGAACTACCTCCAGCTCGCCATCTCCTACGTCGTCTACTACGACGGGAAGGAATTTAAGAATGTGGCGGGCGACATGGCCTATACCAACGGCGTCAACATGAGCGCCGACGGCGGGACCGTGTATGTGGCCGCGACGGTGGGAAGGCTGGTGCGGGTGTACAAGCGCGACAAGGCCACCGGCGACCTGGAAAAGCTCGAGGACATCGACCTGAACACAGGGGCTGACAACATAGAGATGGACGCGCAGGGAAATCTTTACGTGGGGTGCCACCCGAAGCTCCTCGCCTTCGTCAAGCACTCGAAGGACCCCGCCGCCCTCTCCCCCTCCCATATCGTGAAGATAAGCCGCGAGGGAAGCGCGTGGACGGTGAAGGACGTGTACATGAACACGGGCGAGGAGGTCTCGGGATCCAGCGTGGGCGCCGTCTACGGGAAGACGATGCTCATCGGCTCGGTCTACGAGGGCCACATCCTTCGCTGCACACTCAAGTAGCGCGGAGATTGAGTAATGGCGAAACGGTTTACCGCCGACGTGGTCGTGGTGGGGGCCGGCACCGCGGGCTGCTACTTCGCGTGGCGGCTCGGCGTCGCGGGATACCGCGTCGTCGTTCTTGAGAAGCGGCGGCTCGCGGAGCTCGGGACCCATTACGAGGTCTTCCACATGGACGAGGCCCGGTTCGAGGAGTTCGGCATCCCGCCGCCGCGGAAAGACGAGCTCCTGCATTATCTCCCTTCCCATTGCTCATGGTCGCCGGACCTGTCCGTCCGGCAGGAGATCCGGTACCCGTTTTTCGTCATGTACAAGCCTGCCTTTCACCGGCGTATGCACCGGTACGTCCGGGAGAGCGGCGGCACGATAATCGAGCGCGCCGAGGTGACGGACGTCGTCGTCAGGGACGGCTACCTGGTCGGGGTGCGGGGAATGATTGGGACTGCCAAGTTCGAGGCGACCGGAAAGATAATCGCCGACGCCTCGGGCATCAAGGGTGCAGTCAGGACGATGTTGCCCGCCGGGTTCGGGGTCGAGAACGACCCGATCAGGGACACCGACCGGTTTTTCGTCTGCCTCGAGTTCCGCGACCGCATCCGCGGAGAGCACCCCCGCGGGGGGAATGCCTACATGTTCCACAAGGCCTTCTGGAACCCGTCCTACGGGAAGGGGTCCATCCTGGGAATAGGCCAGCCGGGAAGCTACGCGAACGCCTGGGAAAAGCACCGCCTGTGGCGCGAGGAATACTTCGGCGACCCGGGGAAGGTGCTGAAACGCCGCCAGGGAAGCGTTCCGTTCAGGCGCACGCCTTACAGCCTCGTAGGCAACGGGTTCATGGTGATGGGAGACGCGGCATTCCAGAACAAGACCTTTTCCGGCGAGGGGGTCACCTCGGGCTTCGCCGCGTGCCGCATCGCCGCCAGGACCGCCGTCAAGGCCCTCGGGAAAAACGACGTCAGCCGGGAGTCGCTCTGGGAGTATAACGTCCGCTACTTCCGCGGCCAGGGGGCCAAGTTCGCCGGGAGCCTCGCGCAGCTCCCCGCGACGGCGGAGCTCTCGCGGGAAGACGTGAATTTTCTTTTCAGGAAAAACATCGTTTTCAACGCCCGTGACTTCGAGGAGTTGAACAGGAATTACGAACTGCGCGCGACACCCGGGAAAACGCTGAAGACCGTGCTCGTCCTGCTCCTGGGCATGCTCTTCGGAGGTTTTTCCCGTGCCGGGTTCAGGCAGCTGATATCGGCCGCCGCGAAAGGGGGCAGGGTGAAAGGACACTACCGGCGTTTCCCGGATGACCCGCGAGGCTTCGAAGACTGGGCACGGTCAGCGCGCCGGCTGTGGGGTGAGGACTGAAACCGGGGAGTGACGTCTCAACTGGGCGGTGGAAATGCCATGAAGCCGAATGACAGAATCAAAGTCGACGTCCTGGACGTCTCGAAGATGGATTACGGCCGGCGCCTGTGCGCCGCCTCCCTCCAGGGACTCGCCAACAGGGAGGGGCCCCGGGTTTACCTTCTCTACGGGATATACGACGACCCCGAGGCGCGCAAGACGAACGAGGTGTTTCTCCCCGACGAGCTGTGGCGCGCGAAATACCGGGACTATGTCGGCGACCAGGACCAGGAGACCCTCCGCTACTACGGCAGGCATTACAATGCGCAGGTCACGGGGCAGTACAGCCTCGATGGTCTTATCAACAAATACCGGCACCTCTTAAAAGGGGCCGTGGTGTGGGACCCGGCCTTGCCGGACACGGTGAACGTGGCCCTCATGCTCTCCGGCCTGGAGGACCTCCTGGTCCTGCACCCGGACATGGTCGACTGGGCGAAGAGCTCGTTCGGCCTCGAGGTGCGAGAGGACCTAAGGGGCCGTTGGAAGAAGAGGGCCCGGCTTTACCGGTGGGCCTTCGAGCACCTCTTTCCCCGGTGCGCCGGGGGAAAGCTCGCCTGCATCGAGCCCGGCTGGAAGCGCCCGGAGTTCACGGACTTTGTCGTGAAAGAGCGCATCTTCACATACGGCCTCTCGAGCAAGGGGAAAGGCGTGTTTTTCTCCATCGGCCAGAAGCTGCTGCTGCTCATGGTGGCGGGTCCCTTCGGCCTGCGGAACCTCGTATTCAATACCAGGAGTGACGCGTTTCTGCGGCGCCTCGGGCTCGGTCTCATGGGACTGGTGTCGCCGGAGGTGAGGCTGGCGAACCGCATCCAGCGCGCGGTCAAGCCGGAGCCGTTCCCGACCATTTTCGGGTGGCACACCCTCAGGGACGACGAGTTCTCGTTCATGGCCCAGCTCTCGGCGAACGGGCTGCGCCTGGTCCCCTCTCACCTGGCCGGGAACTTCTCGTTTCACGGCGCGCTCCCCTACAGGAGGATCATGCGGCAGTTCCACGCCCCGCGGCACGAGGTCGAGCTGGACAGGAAGAAGATCTATCTCACCTTCACGCTGTCCGACGGAGACCAGCTGGTGCTCATGAGCACGACGCAGCTCGGGAACTGGAGGCGGGCGGAGCGGGGCAGGGTGGCCTTCAACTGGGAGATCCAGCCGCTGCTCGCGTACATGGCGCCGGCGCTGCTGGGCCGGTATTACCGTACGCGCAGCATCAAGGACTATCTCGTCGCCGGGCCGTCGGGCGCGGGGTATGTCATACCGCCGCTGTGCCCGGACCTTCCCGCATATTTACGGCAGTCGGCCGCGGTGTGCAAAAAGGCCGATGTGCGGGTGGCGACGTCCTACATAGGCGACCCGCCCATCCGGGTGGTGAGGGAGCACGGGGACGCGCCGGGGGATTTCATCGGCTTCCCGTCGGGATACGTGCATTTCGGGCGCGTCCCGATGTACCTGGCGGGAAACCGCCCCTTCGTCGCCAACAGCGTCCCGCACCTTGACCACGTGGGAGATTCGAGCGACGACACGCTCGCGGCGGTGAGGAAGCTCATCGAGGCCCCGGGGCCGACACCGCGCTTCATCGGCGTGCACCTGTTCGCCTACCGGACAACGATCACCGACGTGTTCGAGTTTGTCAAGGGGCTCGACGCGAGGAGGGTGAAGGTCGTGAGGGCCGACGAATTCCTCCTGGCCGCCGGTGAACACCTCAGGGAAACCGGGGGAGGGGCCGTCGATGGATAAGCAGAGCAATTCTATTCGTCTCGGCACCGCCGCGAAGGTTTTCTACCTGTTCGGCGACATCGGCATCTCGATGTGCATCGCGACGGTCTCGTTCTTCATCCTCTTTTTCTACGCCGACGTGTCGAAGATAGACCCCGCCCTGGTGGGCACCGCTCTCCTGCTGGGTAAGCTCTGGGACGGCATCAACGACCCGCTCTTCGGCTGGCTCTCGGACAGGACAAGGTCGCGTTTCGGCAGGCGCAAGGTGTACCTGTATTTCGCCTCGATTCCCGCCGGGCTCTCCTTCGCCGTGCTCTGGAACGTCCCCGAGGGGATTTCGGCGGCGCTGGTCTTCGGCTGGATCATGGCGACCTTCATCGTGTACGACAGCCTTTTCACGGCGGTGTCCATCCCCTATTACGCCATGACGCCGGAGCTCACCGAGGATTACGATGAGCGCACCAGCCTCACGACGTTCCGCATGATCGGCGGGACCATCGGCTACATGGCCGGGGCCGCGTTCCCGCCGTTCATCGCCGGGCTCTTCGCAACGCAGAAGATCGGGTGGCGGATGATGGGCCTCTTCTTCGGCCTCTTCACCATACTCTGCCTGTACATCACCGCCTTCGGCGTGAAACAGGGGAAAGAGCGGGAGCACCCGCCGTCCAAACTGCCCCCGCTCAAGGCCGTGCTCGTGTGCTTCAAGAACAGGGCGTATAATTTCCTCGTCATCCAGGGCATGTTCACCGGCATGTGCTTCATGCTGGTGATGTCGTACATGGCCTTCTTCGCCACCTACCAGCTCAACATGAAAGAAAAGATCCCCCTCCTCATGACCCTGCTCCTGCTGACCATCGGGGCGTTCCTCTTTTTCTGGAAATGGCTCACCGACCGGTGGGCGAAGGGCCCCGTCTATGCCCTGGGGCTCTTTATCGCCTTCGGGGCGACGGCGTTGTCGTTCTTCCTGCCGCACAGGGAGAACCCCTGGATTTACCTCATCGTGTTCGTGGCCGGTTTCGGTTTCTCGGCCCAGTGGGTCCTGCCGTGGTCGATCATCCCCGACGTGATCGAGTACGACGAGCTCCTCACCGGCGAGCGGCGCGAGGGCATGTACTACGGGCTGAAGGGGTTCCTTGGAAAGCTGTCGGACGCCACGGGTTTGTTCATAGGGGGCTGGGTGCTGAAGATCTTCGGCTACGCGCCCGACGTGCCGCAGTCGGCCAAGGCCCTCCTGGGGATACGCCTCTTCTTCGGGCCGGTCCCCGCCCTCCTGGTGTTCCTGAGCCTGCCTTTGCTCATATGGTTTCCCATCACCAGGAAGAGCCACGCTGAGACCGTCGAGCAATTGCGGGTGCAGAGGCTGGGGGGAGCGGGCACCGCGAAAGCCGATTGAGATATTTCAACCGCCGCCGGATGGGGGAAAGATCGCCAGCACGTCACCCTCCTGGAGCTTCCGGCCGCCTTCCGCGTGGATGCCGTTGATGAGGACGATGGCCGCGTCCTTTTTCGAAATGCCGAGCGAGCGCCTGACCGAGTCCACGGTGGACCCTTTTTTGAATCCGCGCTTCGCCGCCTCGAAACGCCCTTTCCTCAGCGTGGCGAAGAGCTTGATGGTGATTTTCAATCCCCCGTCTTCAGTGACCCGCTTCATGTCCGGTCCGTAATGATTTTATCGCGAACCCGGCGCGACCAGCGTCCGGGAGGCTCACTTCGCCGACACCCGGAGCAGGACCAAGCCGTCCGTTTTTGAAAGCTTTTTTTGAAGGACGTGCCGTCCGGCTCTCTTCCCGTCAAGCGAAATAACCAGCCTTCCCGCCCCATCGAGAAGCGAGCGCAGGTCCCTGGCATGGACGAGTATGCCCCTCTCCAGAAAGACCGGTCCCAGGTCCCGGATGAGAAGGTTGAAAAGCTTCAGCCTCACCAGGCATTTACCGCCGGAAGCGGTGCCCTCACCGTCGTATGAAATGGAATCCCGGAACGAGGAATAGGGGCTGTTGCGTCTCATGACGGCGCCGACGAGGCCGGGCAGCGGGCCAGATAAAGCCAACACGCAGCCGTCCGTGAGCACGGCTGCGTCGATATCGTCAACGGGTTTCCCGTCCAGGAACACCGCCTGGACCATGCTGGACAGGTATTCGCTGTCCAGGCGGCACGGGCCCTGGAGAAAGTCCCTGATGCTGCATCTTTCGGGGGCCTCCATGAAGAACCCCATCTGAAGAAGCGTGAAAAAATGCCCCGCCGTGTCGTCCGATATGGCGATAGACACGGTCGGGGCTTTTTTACCTCTCCCCATGTCGGTACTCATCCTGCGAGATGCCGGGCCCGCGACGGGCGCGAAGCCGGGTCCGTGAGCGCTCTACCAGTTGAACACCTGGTCCAGTTCCTTGTCGGAAACCTGGAAGACGACGTTGTGGGGCGCGAGCTTCTCCTTCATGAAATAATGCGGCAGCCGGTCATGCTCCTTGGTGAGACCGGCCTTCAGGTTGAATTCGCGCTCGGCCTTGAGGACCGTTTTGCCGAGGTCCGTCACCCCGTCCGCGGTGAGGCTCAAGCCGTAAAAGGCGTTTATCAGGTCGAGGAGCGCCTGGAAGGTCTCCGGCTGGTCAAGCACCGCGAAGGCGATGAAGAGGCACATCCCCGTCGAGTCGATGGCCGCCGTGGCGATCTGGAGGTTCCGTGAAAGCTCGACCTGCCCCTCGGGCTTCAGGGGGTCGACGAAACCGCCCACTTTGAGCACGTTCGTGGCGATGGCGTACCCGGCCGTGTGGTCGGCCCCCATGGTGCTCGTGGCGTAGGTGACCCCAATGCCCTGGACCGCGCGCGGGTCGTAGGCCGGCATGGCCTGCCCCTTGACCACGGGCGCGCGCTCGAGCCCGAACGCGCGCGCGGTGAACGCGGCGCCGTTGCCGAGTATCCTGCCGAGGTGCGTGCCCTTGCCCACCTCCTTCATGAGCCTGATGGCCGCCTTCGCGTCGCCGAACTTGGCCAGGCCCGCCTCCATGGCCACCGCGATGGTCGCGCCCATCTCGATGGTGTCCAGGCCGAAGTTATCGTCCATGTAGTCCAGCATGGCGATGGAATCGAGGTCGGCGATGCCGCAGTTGGCGCCGTGCGCCCACACGGTCTCGTACTCGGGCTGCTTCGTCACGTACTTGCCGTTCTTGTCGACGAAGGTCCCCGAGCACTGGATGGTGCAGCCGCGGTGGCACCCGTGGGTCGCCAGGCCGCCGCGCTTCGTCTCGAGGGCCGCCTGGGTCTCGCCGCTGATCTTCGAGGTGCCGCTGAACTGCCCCCTGGAAAAATTGTTGGTGGGATAGGCGCCGGCCTCGTTGATGATGTTGGCCAGCACGTTGGTCCCGTACGCGGGAAGACCTTGGCCGGTGACCGAGTGCTTTTTGAGGCCGTCGACCCATCGTTTGTTCGCGTCCCTGAATTTCTCAGGGTCCTTCGGCTCACGGTTCTTGAGGCCCGTGTCCTCGAGCACGATCACCTTGACGCCCTTGGAGCCCATGACGGCGCCCACGCCGCCCCTGCCGGCGTGCCGGGTGGGGCGGAGCTCCATGTCCGTGCAGGCGATCGAGGCGGCGGTCATCTTCATTTCACCCGCGGGACCTATCGAGATGCAGGCGATCTTGTCGCCATACTGCTTCTTCATCTTCTTGATGAGATTGTAGTTGGGAAGCATGCTGAGGCTGTCGTCTTTTTCGATTTTGGCGCCGTCCTTGTTCAGGATTATCTTGTAGAGACTGTCTCCGGCAGGTTTTCCTTCAAGGACAATGGCGGCGTATCCCATGCGGGCCAGAACCTGTGCCGGTTGGCCGCCGGCGTTCGCCTCCTTTATACCGCCGGTGAGCGGGCTCTTGCAGCCGATGGACAGCCTTCCGGACATCGCCGCGGCGGTGCCGCTGAGCAATCCGGGGGCGATGACCAGCTTGTTCTCTTCACCGAGAGCATGGCAGAGCGGCGGCACCTCTTTAGACACAACCATTGAGGTGAGCGCCCTTCCTCCCATGCCGGCATAATCGCCCGGGGGTTCAATTCGCGCCTTGGGCCCTCCCTGGGCGCCCATATCGATTCGAAGGATTTTATCCATACGCACCTCCTGTGTGGTGTGATAAAGAGCAATGGGATGTGGCTGCGAGTTGAATCAGGACTAACGCGGGGAAAGTGAAATGTCAAACGTTAAATGAACAAATTACAATAATCATCGTTGTATTAAATACCATTAATATGGAATTATTGTAAGTATTTGTAGGAATTTGACCTTAATAGTATGTAAATTAGGCCTCACCGCACCATGAAGCTCATGCAGATGGATAAATTACCGGGGCAAGATGAACACCTTGTAATGGAACATTGTGCGGGGAAGACTCTGCCGGTTCGCGGCCGGGGAACGCGATCGGCTGCGGCTAACGGATCGAATAGTACGCTATGGTTCTTTTAATTCCCTCGTCGAAGCCGACAAGGGGAATTCTCACTTCCTTCTTGATCCTTTTCACATCGGCGTAGGAATGCCACACGTCGCCCGGCCGCGCGGTCGAATATTGGATCCGGGAGGATGATCCGGCGACTGCGATGATCTTTTCGGCAAGGGCGTTGATCGTCACTGGCGTTCCGTACCCTACGTTGTAGAGCCCCGTTCCCGATCGGGAGAGGGCCTCGAGATAGCAGGCCAGGTCTTTTACATAGATGAAATCCCTGGTCTGCCCGCCGTCTCCGTAAATTGTGAGCGGTTCATTCTTCAATACGCGGGTTATGAACGCGGGAACGGCGGCGGCGTAGAGCGAGCCGGGGTCCTGCCGCTCGCCGAAGACGTTGAAGAAGCGCGCGACTACCGCGCGGAAGCCGTTCTCCCGGGCGTACATGTTCACCAGATGTTCGCCCGCGAGCTTGGTGATGGCGTAGGGTGAGGCCGGCTCCGGCGGCATGTCGATCCTTTTAGGGCACGCCTCCGCCGGGCCATATACCGCCGCCGACGAGGCAAAGACAACGACACGCACGCCGTTGGCAACGGCCGCTTTCAGCACGTTCACGGTCCCCGTGACGTTCGCGTCGATCGCGAGTTCCGGTTTCTCCATGCTCCCGGGGACGCTCACGTAGGCCGCCAGGTGGAAGAGGGTGGCGCAGCCTCGCATCGCCTGCTCGAGCCTGCTGTAATCGAGGATATCGCCCCTGACGAATTTCACGTTCGCGAGGCGGGCGATGTTTTCCCTCCTGCCCGAGGACAGGTTGTCGTACACCACGGTCTCGGCCGCGGACGAACCGTACTTCTCCGCGACATGGGACCCAATGAAACCGGCTCCGCCGGTGATGAACACCTTTGCATGCATGGCCACTCAAGGGGATAAAACATTCCACAGTGTGAAATACACTGTGTTCTTCCCAAAGGAATGATGTCAATTATCTTTCCCCGAACCTGGATTACCCAGTTTCCTGGATATTAAATTTTTATTCCCCACATCCAATACCTGCTCCCCTGGCAAGCCAGGCCAGAAGGTCTCCTTGTACGTGGAATTCATGTCGAGTCCCGTATGGTTCTTTGTCGCCACGACACGGCTGAGAGTGATCCTGACGTAATCAATCTGGTAATTACAGTATCTGTAAAAGTTTGCAAAAAGATTTATGTTCCGGACAAACATCCCCTAGACCCAGAGGTCTATAAATGAAGAGGGGCTGACCTTATTATAGGTTAGCCCCTGTGGAGACAATCAGTCGTTTCTCGGGGTCCAGTTGGGTCCTAACAGGTGCCTGAGCATGTTCATGGTCTGGTCCTCGGTCTGCCCCGTGTTCTTGTGATGGAGCTTCCAGAAGGAGTCCCACCATCCGGCGGGTTCTGTCACGGGACCGTCGTGCTCCGTGGGCCGTCCGGTGGCGCCTGGAAGCACCAGGCTTCCCACGTAGTCGGCCTGCTTGTACACCCTGTTGATCTGCCGGGCGATGTCCTTCATGTCCGCCCCGGAGACGATGCCGTTGCTCGTGGCCTTGTAGAACTGCACGGTCACCCGTATGGGGAACCGCTCGTCCCGCTCGATGGCCAGGCCGTCTATCTCGGTGAAGGGCCCTTCCACCTTGCCGTGGCCGATGACCGCCTCTTCCACGTCGCTCCTGCTGCGGGCCGATTTCTCGCAGCACGCGTCCATTTCCATGGCAGGAGACGCGCCGGCCAGCGTGCGATCCGGTGATTTCTGCTTCAACGGCACCTGGATGAGAAGCACCATGTTGAGGCCCTTTTCTCCCGCGGCCTTGACGGTATGACCCTTCTCATTGCCGTTTGGGGCCTTGAAGTCGCTGAGCCTCGTGCCGGTGAAGGGGGCCCGCTCGCCCTTCTGGTTGAAGAAAAGCCGCTGGCCCCAGGTCTGTCCCGCGGCGAAACCGTCGCGCACGTTGTCGATGATCGTCACGCTGGTGCCTTCCCGCGTCGCCAGTATCGTCAGCACCGCCGGGTTCTCCTGGTACGACTGGTAGTTGAAAATGACCGGGTTGAACTCCGCGATCCCATTCTTCGGCACCGGCAGGAAACACGCCTGGGCGCTCACGAGCACGTGGGTGTCACGCTTGGCCAGGAGCGAGCGCCTGCCCCCCTTCCACGAACCGGGTTTGGTGAGATAGGACCGGAGGTTTTCAAGAAAGTTCCTGAGCGTCACGCGTGTGAGCTTGTCGCCCTTCTGGTTGCCCACCAGGAGGTAAAAATGGTCCGGGCTTATGTCGGCGCTTTTATCCTCGAAATTGGGGAACCGTATCACCGGCATGCAGTAGAGGCGGTACGCCTGGGTCTTGGGGTCCTGGTACTGCACCTGTATGGTCATGTCGCTGATGTTGGGTCCCACCGACGAGCCCTTGTAGCGGCCGGTATCCTCCCACGTGACGTTGAGGATATCCAGGCCGTGCTTGTCCGCCAGGGAGACGGCCGTGCCGTCGCTCACCATGGCAGCGGCCTTCTCGATGGTCATCCTGAACTGCTCCGGCGCCGGCAGGGTCGCGGTTCCCTGGGAATACATCCCCGGCCCCGTGATCAATACCGCCGCGGCGCTCGCCGCAATAAACAGTTTTTTCATTGTTTTTCTCCGCACCAGTATTTGATCCCCTTCAAAACCGTCATACAGAGCATCTCCCCGCCTGAGGGTTCCGAACGGAATCTTCTTTTACCCGACTCTGGCATTTAGACAGGCCGTACCCTCCGGCGGTTCTCATTTTCTTTAATTTTTTCCAGGGTTTAATTAAATCGGAAGGACATGAAAGCAAAAAGGGTGCTGGACATTGAAAGTGCTTGCAAAGGGCCTTCTGATCCAGTATAACACCAGCGGATGTTCCGGGTGAGATTATCGGTCTCCATTCCCGTGTACCGCGAGGGAACCCTCATCGCAGGTGCTTTGTTACATGTTCGGGAAACGGCCGGACCGGGCTTCCGCGCAATCCCACGCGCAAGGTCATGAAGGAAGAGCTTCATCGTATGAAGCAGGAAAAGCAAAATAAGGATTAACAGGAGGATGAAATGGTCATTGACGCGCATTGCCACGTGGTAGACGAGAAGTGGCTGCCCCGGAAGTGGTGGGAGGGGCTCGCCAAGGTGGCCATCCCGGTTCTCAAGAAAATGGGGATGGGGGACGTCACGGTGGACCAGGTGATCGGGCAGGTGTTCCCCGCCCTGTATTTCGACCCCACCGGGGAAAAACAGCTCGCGGCCATGGATGACGCCGGAATCGACAAGGCGGTGATCCTTCCGCTGGATTACGGGCTCCCGATCGGCGAGGCGCCCATGTCCATCGAGAAGGTCAACAAGGTCTTCGCCGATCTCCAGAAGAGGCACCCGGACCGGTTCATCGCCTACGTCTCGGTGGACCCGCGCAGGCCGAAGGCGCTGGACCTGGTGAAAAAGGGGATCGAGGAGTGGGGCCTGAAGGGGGTCAAGCTCCACCCCGGGTCAGGGTTTTTCCCCAACGGGAAGGAGACCCGCAAGCTTCTGAAAAAGATAGCCGGCTACAAGGTGCCGGTCATCACCCACACGGGCGCCATCGTGCAGCCCCTCTACAGCAAGGGGTGCGACCCCATGTGGGTGGACGAGATCTGCGCGGATTTCCCCGACCAGATCATCATCGCGGCCCACATGGGCCACGGCTACCGGCACCAGCTGTATCATATCGGGGCGTGCAAGACGAACCTCTGGACTGACATCTCGGACTGGCAGCGGCGTGCCCACCACGAGTACCCGCTCTTCTGCGAGTCCCTGCGCAGCGCACTGGACAACTTCGGGCCGGACCGCGTGATGTTCGGCACCGACGCGCCGTACCTGCGGCCGGTGCTCGCGGACAAGGCCTACGTGCAGCTCGTGAAGGACCTGCCGACCAATGCGCCCGCGGGGATAAGTTTCACCGCCGAGGAGATCGACGCGGTGCTGGGCGTGAACGCCGCCCGGCTCTATGGTCTGTCGTGAAGCCCTGAGGCGGCGGGGCCGGGCCCCGTGGTGAAGAAGGAGGAGGCGGCCTTACGGGCGGGGAATTTTTCAGCGTAACGGCCCGACCACCGGAGAAGGAAGTCTTCCGCCTCTTCCTCCCTGACGAGCGCCCACACCGCGCCCCCGAATCCCGCGCCGAAGGCCGAGGCCGCCGCGGCGCCGAGGCCGCGCGCGGAACCGGCCAGGAACACGGTTTCCGGCACCTGGTTTGCCAGGAGCGTTTCCGCCAGGTGCTGTGATTCGTCCACGAGGCGTCCGAACGACGCGATGTCCCCCGCGACGAGAGCGTCTCCCGCCCGGGGCAGGATGCCCTCGTTTTCCGCGAGGAAATGTTCGAGTCGTGAGCTCAGCTCTAGCCGGGAGAACGGAATTTCATCCTGGAGGGAATCGATAAGGCCGCGGAAACGGTTAGCTCTCTCCCCTCGGATCGCTTTGCAGAATTCCCGCGAGGTGCGGGCAGTTCTCTCCATGGGATCTGTTCCACAGGCCGGTGAGATTCGCCGCGATCCGGGAAAGGCGGTTGTATTTTTCCAGCGATGCGCCGGTTTTCTCGGAAAGGACGCCGCTGCACCCCACGGCGAAGGTGTAGCCGGGGGGCATCGCGATACTGCGCTCCAGCCGGATGGGGGCATAGGCATATTGATGGAGCATTCCCGGCTTTGACAGTATGATGGCGGCGTGGTCTTCGCTTCCGCCGAAGGTGCCCACACCCGAGTCGCCTTCCAGTATGCCGAAGCTCCTCCCGTTTTCAATTGTCCCCAAGTAGGCGGACAGTGATTCGCTGTCCGCGATGTTTTCCCTGTACTCACTCCGAAGCGGTAATTCGTTGATCGCCGAGAAAACCAGGAAAAAACCGATGACCAAGGCGCTCGAGCTGCTCAATCCGGCGGCGGGAGGCAGGTCGCCGGCGAAGGCGATGTCCGCGCCGTTAAGCCCGCCGGGGAAGTTCCGGGAAACACGGCGGGCAACGGCCATTGGGTAATTCGACCAGTGGCCTGAACGGGGGATGAGTTCCCCTCTCATGACGAACTCGGCACGCTCGCCCGATACGGCATCGATGACCCTCACGGAAGAATCGTTTCGCGGAACGGCTGCCAGGCAAAGGCCGCGCTCCACGGCCGCGACGATGCTTCGCCCGCCGGCGTAATCGGTGTGCTTTCCGAGGACCTCTATGCGCCCGGGGACATAAAAAAGGAGAGCACTGTCGTCTCCGCGCCGGCCCGCCGATAGAAGCGCCCGCGCGGAAATGGGAAAAGAGCCGGGGTTTTATACCTGCATTGGGAACACTCAATCCCGACGCGAGCAGCCGTGAAAGGACAAGCTCCGTGTCATCGGCGGCCATGGCCAGCGTGAGTGCATCCCTCAAAGAGACACCTCGATCCCCGCCAGCCTAGACGCAACAGGGCCTATGTCGCTCCTGCCGGTGAGGTCAAGAACGGGCAGTTTCTGAGACGAGCGCGCTGAAACGCTCGCTCATGCTCTCGATCGCGTAGTTCACGGCCGAGGGGAGCTCCAGCTCGCCGCGAGGCGAGGGGGATATCGACCGGCAGGCGGTGAAAATCGGGCTCCGGAAACGCCAGCAGTTCATGCTGAGATAGACAGGAGGCTTCATCCGCGCCAGGATGTCCTCTGACGGCTTCTCGATAATTTTTTCCAGAAATCCGTCGCTGGAGATCTTCGCGACGGCAAACCCCGCGATGCGCTCCATGGGGATATTGCTTCCGGCAAGCATGGCCTCGCGCTCGAAGGCCACGAGCCCCGGCCCGTCGAGGCCGGAGAGCATCTCCAGGGCCTCCCATGGGTAGTAGTTGTCAGAATTGATCACCGTGAAGCTATCGGCGCCCGTGAAGTCCCGCGCCGCGTATACGGCGTCGGCCGTGCCCAGGGCCTTCTCCTGGACCGCGAAGGAGATGCGTATTCGACGGCAGGCCATGGAGCCGTAGCGGCGGCGCACCGGGTCGAAAACGGGTTCCGGGCCTATGACCAGGCATATATCGCCGTACCCGGCGTCCGCCAGGGCGCTCAACACGTAATCCAGAAATGGACGGCCCACGGGGATCATGCCCTTGACGCCGGTGCCTGCGGCCGATTCCTGATCTACGCCGAGCGCGGCGGCAGGGTCTTCCCTGCGCATGCGGGTCCCCAGCCCGCGGGCCAGAACGACGGCCTTGTGTGTCGGCGTTTTCATCGGGAAGCCCGCTCTTCTCTCGGTACTAATGCGCACGGGCCCCTTGCAGAAAGCCCTGGATAAGATCAGCCGTCATGCCGGCCGCGGTACAGTTCAGGTGCAGGAAGTCGGTGACCAGCAGGAATCCGTTCGCGCGCGCGATCTCGTCGTAGGAATCTCCGAGAACGTAGTGCTGGAATATCCCCTTGTACATGGCGTACTCGAACTTCTCGTAGGGGAGCGCCGGCGCAGCGCCATGGCGTTCGAGGTATCCCGCCATCAGTTCATTGAGCGGAAGGTAGGTTATCCCCTGCGCCGCGGCCGTTTCGCGGATGACGGCGCTGAATTGGACGGCGCGAAGGAAGGGCGTGCTCGCGCGGTCCTCGCCGATGGGAGGAATGGAGAGAAGCGCGATGCGGGCCCTGGTATTCGCCTTCAGCTTCGCGCACACCGCTCGAAGGTTCTGCCGGTACCACCCCTTGTCGGGTTTCTGCGGGAGACCCATTTCCCTCATTCCATTCTCAGCGTTATCGTCGGAGAGCGTGGCGTTGGCGTCATTGGTGCCGATGAGAATGGTCACGTAGTCCGGGTTGCAGGCGATGATCTGGTCGATGCGGCGCAGAACGTTGTACGCGAACTCGCTGTTTATTCCCGAGTTGATGAAGACATAGCCTGCCGGTGAAAGCCTGCGCGAAAGCTCATCGACGTAGTCGCAGCTCACCCTTCCGTGGGTGATGCTGTCGCCGATGCAGACGACGATCTTTTTTCCGGAAGTGGACTGCTTCTCTTCAAGAAACGCAGCCGGGTTGTTGTCGGGTAGTTTCCGCGCCTGGTGGTTGACGCGCAGGTATAGCAACACCAACGCCACTGCGATTGCGCCGAGAACAACAATTGTTTTTTTCAGCATTATCGATCTCCATCAGGAAATTTTATAATGGAACAGAGCATAGGCTCGCCCGCCGTGTCATATGGCACCACTGGCACGGGACTCACTCACGGGAACATGTGATTTTCGATGCCCTCTTCCGCATACTGAGGCCGATGAACTCATTGAATCAATGATTTTTTTACCAGGGGAACCCTTGAATTTTTCGTGAGGACCGGCCAGCGGCGTGATTCCGTCCTTGACTTTTCCCTGCCCATCGGCTACATCACAAGAGACGCGAAACGATTTTTCGCCGTGTTCCCGGAATACCAGGCTGGAGCGTTCCCATGCGCCTTTCCACCCTCGACTGGACCATTATCGCCGCGTCGCTGTTGTTTTCCCTCGGCGTCGCAGGGTTTTTCATGCGCCGCGCGAGCAGGGGGCTTGACGAGTTCTTCGCGTCCGGTCGGTCCATGTCGTGGTGGCTGCTCGGCACGTCCATGGTGGCCACCACCTTCAGCACCGATACGCCGAACCTGGTCACGAACCTCGTCCGGGACAAGGGCGTCGCGTACAACTGGGTGTGGTGGGCCTTCCTCCTCACGGGCATGATGACGGTGTTCTTCTACGCCCGCCTCTGGCGCAGGTCGAAGGTGCTCACGGACCTCGAGTTCTACGAGATCCGCTACTCCGGGAGGCCCGCGGCCCTGGTGCGCGGTTTCCGCGCCGTGTACCTGGGGCTGTTTTTCAACTGCGTCATAATGGCCTCGGTGACGCTGGCGGCGGTGAAGATCGCGAACATCATGTTCGGCTGGTCGAGGACGGAGACGGTGATCGTGTGCGCCTTCCTGTCGATCCTCTTCTCGGTGATCTCCGGGCTGTGGGGCGTCATCTTCGCCGACTTCATACAGTTCATCATGGCGATGACGGGCGCCGTCACGGCGGCCGTGTATGCCCTCGACCACCCGGCCGTGGGGGGACTTTCGGGACTGGTCGCGAAGATCGACCCGAAGACGCTCAGGCTGATGCCGGACTTCGGCGACTGGGGGCTCGCGCTGTCGGTATTCGTGATCCCCATAGCCGTGCAATGGTGGTCGGTGTGGTATCCCGGCGCGGAGCCGGGCGGGGGGAGCTATATCGCCCAGCGGATGCTCGCCGCCCGTGACGAAAAGCATTCCATGGGGGCAACACTGTGGTTCAACGTGGCGCACTACGGCATCCGGCCGTGGCCGTGGATCCTGGTCGCGCTCTGCTCGTTCATCGTCTATCCCACCCTCCAGGACATCCAGCGGGCTTTCCCTCACGTGAGCCCCGAGCTCATAGGCAACGACATCGCCTACCCGGCGATGCTCCGGTTCCTGCCCTCGGGATGGCTCGGGCTCATGGTGGCGTCCCTGCTGGCGGCCTACCTCTCGACCATCGAGACGCACCTCAACTGGGGGGCGTCGTACCTGGTCAACGATTTCTACCGGAGGTTCATGAGGCCGGGGGCGCCGGAGAAGCACCTGGTGTTCGTGTCGCGCCTCGTGACGGCCGGTCTCATGGTGTGCGCCTCGGCCGTCGTGTTTTTCCTCGACACGGCCAGGGAGAGCTTCGACCTCATGCTCTCCATAGGGGCGGGCACCGGGCTCATCTACATACTGCGCTGGTTCTGGTGGCGGATCAACGCCTGGAGCGAGATCGCCGCGATGATCAGCTCTTTCGCCGTCGCCATGGCGTTTTTCATCGCGGGAAAGGCGGGCGCGGGCGTTCCGGCGCACATCGCGCTCATTTCGAGCGTGGGCATCACCACGGCCGTGTGGGTCGCGGTGACATACTTCACGCGCCCCGTTGACCGGCAGACGCTCGTGAGGTTTTACCGCCTCGTGCGTCCGTTCGGACGGGGATGGGCGGCAATCCGGCACGGGGAGGACCTTCCCCGGTCGCCCGACAGGCCGGCCCACGCCGTTCTCGGATGGGCGCTGGGGTGCGCGCTCGTGTACTCGGCGCTGTTCGGCACGGGGAACTTCCTCTACGGGAAAACATGGCAGGGTGTCGCGTGCCTGGTCCCCTTCGCCCTGAGCGCAGCGGGCCTGGTGTGGGTGCTGAACAGGATGTTCAGAGAAGAGCGTGCGGAGCCGTAAACTTCGGACTGGAACGTCAACCGACAAGAGAGGTCCGTTTTCTCCCGCGGGTTCATCACGGCTTGATGATATCGGGAATTTTTCAGTTCGGCCGATCACGGGGGTGGAATCATGGGCTTTAAAAGGCATTATGACCGTGCAGTGAGAAAAAATTATGAGACGAACGGGGGTGTGCGATGGCGGAGATTATAATAGATAAACGCGACAGCGTCGGTATCGTGACGCTGAACCGCCCGGAGATGATGAACTCCTTTACCCTTCCGATGATCAAGGACATCATCGCCTATCTCGAAGAGGCGGAGCAGGACGACTCCATACGCGCCATCATCCTTACCGGCGCGGGACGGGCGTTCTGCACCGGCGCCGACCTCACGGGCTCGGGGGGACGATCCGACATCGCGACGCCCATGGGCATGAAGCTCTCGGCCCACATCTACGGGAGGCTGTTCTACGCCATCACCACCGTGGAGAAGCCGATCATCAACGCCATCAACGGGACGGCGGCCGGGGCAGGGGCCAACATAGCCCTGTCGGGGGACATCGTCGTGGCGGCCGAAGGCGTCAGGTTTATCGAGCTGTTCGTCCGCCGGGGGCTGGTCCCCGACGCCGGGGGCTGCTTCCTGCTGCCGCGGCTCGTCGGGCTCGCGAAGGCCAAGGAGATCATGTTCTTCGGCGAGGACATCCCCGCCGAGAAGGCCCTGGAGATGGGGCTCATCAACAGGGTGGTGCCCAGGGAAAGGCTCATGGAGGAGGCCATGGCCCTGGCCGGCCGCCTGGCGGCGGGGCCGACCCGTTCGATCGGGATGATGAAGAAGCTCCTCAACCGCTCCTTCGAGCTGGATATCCAGAGCGTGCTGGAATTCGAGTCGGCCTTCCAGGCCGTCTGCATCTCCACGGGTGACGCCGTGGAGGGGATCACGTCGTTCCTCGAGAAGAGAAAACCGGAGTTCAAGGGGAAATAAGGCCGCCCCGGCGTTTCACGTCACAGGTAGATCATCACGCCGCCCTCGATCTTCACCCCCTGGATCGTCCGGTCCAGGGTCAATCCCTGAAAGGATTCCGAGAGCTCTTCGAGGTGATAGAAATAGCCGATGTTCGCGTAGAAGGAGAGCGGGCTCTGCTCCAGGAAGATAAGGTCGATCCTCGGCTGGAAAATACCGCTGCTGTACGTCTCCGATGAAATGTCAACCGCGCCGTTAAAATTATTATTTGTTTTCAAAGTCCCCGCCACCCAGCCGGCGAACAGGCCCGGCTGTATCGAGAGCACGCGCGTGAGGCCGAAGCGGTAGCCGTAGCCCGCCATGGCGACAAGGGCGTTGTTGATTTCATGGGAAATGTATACGTTGTCTACGCCGATAACTGCGCCCTTTTCTTCGAAGAAGTAATCGAAATGGTAATTGGCCACGAGGGAGACCCACTGGTTTCTGAACAACTGGTACCACCAGCCTGCGCTCAGGCCCAGGGTGTAGAGTGCGTTGTTGTTCGAATCGTAGCCGTACCAGTTCATGGTGCTTCCGATGGTGACGCGGTAGCGGGGCGGCTGGTACTTATCGGCGGCGTCCTCGAGCATCTGCGTGTCTATTTCGACCGAATCGGACAGGAGCACGGCGCCGGTCTGCACCTCCACGACGCGGGCCGACACGCGGTAGAACCCGGCGAGGTGGGAGACGGAGCCCACCACGAGGTACCGGGCCCCGACCAGCCATCCGAGGGCCGCGACCTTGTCGGAGTTGTACAGCCCCGTCTGGCCGAGCTCCAGCGTCCTGACCACCTTCTCGAGCTGTTTCTTCTCGACGAGTACGAATTTTCCTGACTTCGCGAACCGATCCGTCATGATCTCAGAGACCGCGAAGCCGAGGTCGCTTTGCCTGGAGCGCTCGTCCTGCTCGTCGAAATCCGCGATCGCAACGGGCATGGCCACGGGCATGCGCTTCAAGAGATCGGCGATTATGGAGTCGGTGAACTCCTCCAGCTTCCCGACGACCGCGCTTTCGGCGCACTCGGCGGGCCCTATTGAGCCGGGCAGGGCGAGCGCGGCCGTGAGGAGGAATAGAGCGAAAACGATCGTGGTTCTGCGAAGAGAAGGCCGCATGGCATGTACCTCCGGGGCATGGATGGATTCCTTTCAGTAACGCCAATCCATGAAAATGTAAAGTTCAATTTCAACGGGCCGCAAAATAAACGAGAGATCATCAGGCATTTGTCCTGGAGAGATTTCGAAGAAGGCGTGTAAGAGCAAAAGACCGCCGGCCTGCCCGAGGATGCCTGGCTATGAGGCTCCCGGCCTTATTTGTACCGGCCGTATTCCCGCGCGCATTTGATCATCATTTTGAGGTTTTCCGGCCTGGAGTTCGGCGGCGCCTCGCAGCCGGAGCTCAGTATGAATCCGCCGCCGGGGGCGCAGTCGTCGATGAACTTCTTGCACTCGCGCTCCACGTCTGCCGGAACGCCGGTCGCGAGCGTCAGCGGGCTCACCATGCCCTTGATGCACATGGTCTTTCCCACCACGGCCTTGGCCTTTTTCATGTCGGTGATGTCCAGCTCCATGACGTACTTTTTGGGCGTGAGGTCGGTGAAATGCTCAAGCAGGGGGCCCCAGTCGCCGTCCAGGTGCAGGAGGACCCTGTATCCGGCCGCGGTGAAGGCCTCCGCCATCTCGCGGTACCACGGCCACTGGATTTTTTCGAACACCTTCGGGTTGACGACGCTCGCCGAGAACTTGAGAGAGGGCATGAAAATATATTCAGATTTGATCAGCTTCGCCAGCTGGAGGGTCCTCTTGATGAATGTTCTGTTCCAGCGCTCGTTGACCTCGATGAGCTTCTCGGGGCGCTTCCGTAAGTCCACGAACCCCTTCGTGGAACGGGCGAAGAGCATGATTTCCGCCGGTGTGTAACAGACCATGTCCCCGAAAGGGACCACGTCCCATTCGTGCCTGACCTTCTTCATCCAGCGCATGTACCTGGCCACATCGACGGTGAGGTTCTTGAGCACGCGGCCGAGGCCCACGCGCCGGAAGGTCCTGAGAACGCCGAAACCCTTCTTGAGCACCTGGTCGTAGAGCGACTCGTCGCCGAGCTCGCTCTCGTGGAATTGCGGGATACTGTCCTCGAAGAAGCGCCAGTCGAAATACAGGGCCGAGTACAGCACGGGATTGATGTTGGAGTGGGCGAGCATCATGGGGGCGAGGTTCATCACGTCGAAGCCCCACTCGTAGTATTCCAGGGTCTTCCGGTTAGCCTGGAAGCAGGTATTCACGTTCCAGCAGAAATCACCGATGGTGACCCCGCCGATCACGGCGCCGTGCCATATCATGAAAGGCCCGACCGGGACGTGATCGGGCTCAATTAGATTCACTGTTTTTTCCACGCGTTCGCGGGAGTTCATGGGATCAGATCCTCCGTTCCTCGATACCTGCGCGGGAAACCACCGGAAGGAATGCCTTCCCCGGCCGGGCAAATTCGAACTTAATCAACAGAGAAAAATCATGCAAACAACTATTTACCGACGGGATCGTTTTTATTACACACAACGGTTGGAGAGATGAGGGGGAGGGACGAACCGCGGCAAGGCTCCCCGTGAGGGTGTCGAACCGTCAGAGAGATGGGCTGTGGAAGGCTGCCGATCGGGAACATTGCGTTGACAAAAACACGGGGATTCGATATTTTCTGATGAGCCGTTCATGGCCGGGAAAGTCGGGTGATCGGCCTATGGGGGCCGGGCAGGAGACATGGGCATCAGGATGAAAGTACCGGATGGAGAAAAAAGGCTGCGACGGGACCGGGACGACCGAAGGCCCCTCGTCCTTTTCAAGATATTCGCGGCTTTTTGGATCACGGTCTTTATCTTCGCCCTGGTTCGAAGAATATACGATATTCTGCGATAACGATGGCGGACGGGTGAACATGAGCGGCAATGACAACGGCATCCCCGGCGAAGGCTCTGTCGGGGACGAGGGTGAAAGCAGACGATGTGACGTAAAGGCGGGCCGGGGTTTCGAGGTCGAGCTTCTCGACGCGTATTCACGCGCGGTCACCACGGTCGTGGAGTCCGTTTCGCCCGCGGTCGTGAGCATCGTGATACACGGGCAGTCCGGCCGGGAAGGCCCGATGCCGCTGGGGGGAGGGTCCGGCGTCATCATCGCCCCGGACGGATACCTGCTCACCAACAGCCACGTGATTCACGGCTCAAAATCGATAGAGGTGGCCTTCTCCGACGGTCTCACGCGGACGGCCTCGGTCGTCGGCGAGGATCAGGCGACTGACCTGGCCGCCCTCCATGTCGCGGCGACAGGCCTGCCCTTCGGCGTGCTGGGCGACTCCGCCCAACTGCGGGCGGGCCAGGTGATCATAGCGATCGGGAATCCTTTCGGCTTCGACTCGACCGTGTCGAGCGGCGTGGTGAGCTCGCTGGGCCGGGCGCTCCGCAGCCGCGACGGCAGGCTCATAGAAAACATCATCCAGCACACGGCGCCCCTGAACCCGGGGAACTCCGGGGGCCCCCTGGTCGACTCCAGGGGACGGATCGTGGGCATCAACACCGCGATTATCGCCATGGCCCAGGGCATAGGGTTCGCCATACCCTCGAACACGGCGAGCTGGGTGCTCTCGCAGCTGATGACCCACGGCAAGGTCCGCCGCGGCTTCATGGGGATTTTCGGGCGCCAGCGCCCGCTTGACCGCCGGCTCATACTCCTGCACGAGCTGAAAACGGGCACCGCAGTGGAGATTATATCGGTACAGGCAGGGGGCCCGGCCGACGCGGCGGGGCTGCGCCAGGGCGATGTGGTGGTCCAGATTGGGGAGCGGCCGGTGTCCTCGGTCGACGACCTGCACCGCTTCCTCACCGAGTGGCCCGTGGACACCGCGGTCGACGTGGTGTTTCTCCGGGGGGCCCAGAAGAAGACGGCCACGGCGGTACCCGTTGAGGCACCGCACTCGAATTGACGCGGTCTGGTTTTCTCTTGACCGGACAGGTGGCGACGTGCGAGACCTCATGGAAGCGTATGAACGTTGCTGCGGGGGACCACCCGCCGCTCGACTATGTAGGTAACGCATCGATCCGTGTCACTCAGGGCTAATCCTGACATGACGGGTATTTCGATTTTATCTTTCTGAAGATGAGGAGGTCACACATGTCTCCCGGTAAGAGGAAGGAACCAGCCTCGTCGAGGCCCAAGGCCGCCGTCATCGTGAACCCCGCGTCCCGTTCGGGCCTCAAGGTCTACCGCTCGCTGGAAGGCCACATCGGCGGTTTTTTCAATCATGAGGTTTTTTTCACCGAGAAGCGGGGCCATGCCGCCGAGATCGCGAAACGGGTGAAGGCCCGCGTCATCATCGTCTGCGGCGGCGACGGCACGACAAACGAGATCGCCAACGGAGTCGCCGGGAGGAGTGACATCGCGGTCGCTCCCACCTTCGGCGGTTCCGGCTGCGACCTGGGACGGATGTACGGCATTGAAAAAGACATTCCGAAGAGGCTCGCGGAGATACACGGGAAACTGAAAGGAAACAAGGGCTCGAAAATAAGGCTCTCCCTGGTGGAGACGAAGGGCAACAGGCGTTTCTTCGTGGGGAACGGCGACGCGGGCTTCGGCGCCGATGTCGCCGGCATCTTCGACCGGTACCGGAGATTCGGCGAACTGGGTTACGCCATCGGCGTCATAAGGGCCATCATGAACATAAAGCCAATGGACATAGACATAAAAATTGACGGGAAGCGGCTGGTCGACAAGGCGCTCATGATCATGTTCGCGAGGAACAGGTTCTTCGCCGGCGGCATGAAGGTGTCGCCGAACTCTGACCCGTTCTCCGATTCGGCCCGCCTGATCTACCTGAAACACATGAGCAAGCCCAGGTTCCTGTACGTTTTCCCTTCGGTGTACTCTGGCGCCCACCTGAAAAAGAAGCAGATAATGGAAGTAGAGGTCCGGCGGCTCAGGATAGACACCCCGGGCCTGCCGGTCGAGGTTGAGGGGGAATTCGTGGGGCATACCCCGTGCGCCTTCTGGGTCACCGGGAAATACATCCACATCGTCTGACGCGGGGATACGAAAAAGGACGGCCCGTCTCCCGGAGGAAAATCCGGGGCTTCGGCCGTCCTTTTCGCAGGCGCGTACAAACTTATCGCGAAAGGACCGGTATCACCAGCCGGGACGGATGCTTCCGGTCGTGGAAGACATTCTGCGTCGCCTTGACGGTACGGG
This sequence comes from uncultured Spirochaetota bacterium, assembly GCA_963762305.1. Taxonomy (GTDB): domain Bacteria; phylum Spirochaetota; class UBA4802; order UBA4802; family UBA5368; genus CAVXKM01. Next base: position 199,282 of record CAVXKM010000002.1, read on the forward strand.
CGTCGGTCGCGATGACGGCGCCGGTGTTCGTATTCCTGCCGTACTCGGGGAAATTGGAACTGCTGATCTGCAGCCTGATTCTATGCCCCTTCCGGAATACGATCGCGGTGTTGCCCACGGGTATGTCGAACCGGTACACCTCCCCGGGCGAAAGCAGAGTGGGCCTTTCGAGGGAGTCTCGGTACCGTGCCCGGATGACCGCGGCCTTCACGTTCACGGATTTCCCGTCCGGCCTGACATCGGTGACTTGGGCCGAGAAGTCGGTGTCACGCGCCGATGACGAGGCGAACAGGGTAACCTTGAGGGCCCCGGCCACTTCGATGTCGTTCTCCAGCGGCGGCGTGCTGTAAATGAGCACGTCAGCCCGTCCCTCGACCGCCTTCTGGTCATATGGGCCCGCCTTGAGGTGCCCGTATATGGACGTCCCGCCGATGGAAGGCACCGGGTTCGCGGGATCGTACACGTAGGTGTCCGGTTTTTCTGCCCCGGGCGCGTCCAATGCAAGCGCCCCGGTACCCTTCTCAGTATTGGCAACGCCGTCGCTGCGCAGATAATAGGTTACGGGACGAGCTCCCTTCGGCGGCCACTCGGTGTACCGCCGCCACTCGTTGGCGCCCATCGTAAACGAGATGACGGGCCCCTCTTCCAGGATGCCGTTCCGCTCGCCCTTGAGCCAGTAATTGTACCACCGGATGATGAAGGCCACCCGTTTCATGAAACCCGCCTCGCCGCCGAAATCGGCGTCATCGAATTTAGATTTCGAGGCGTGCGTCCACGGCCCCAGCAGCAGCATGCTCTGCCGAGCCTCGGGGCTGCCCCCCGCCGACCTCATCCTCGAGAAATCCTCCACCGCGAGGTCCAGGTAGTAATCGTACCACCCGTCTATGATCAGGGCCGGGGCCTTGATGTCGCCAACCCGGTCGTCCACGTTCAGGGGATCCCAGTACTTGCCGGGAACGGGGTTGCGTATCCAGTCATTGTAGGATGGGATGTCGAAACCAAGGGCGTTGTCTGCCTCGATGAGCGGAAGATGGCGGACAGCCTTATCCCAATCGATCTGTTCAGTTTCGCGGCCGCTCTTGGGGGCATTTTCGAAATGCCATGCCAGGACGTCCATTATGCGGTAAATGCCGTTGTAGATCCATCGGCCGTAGATGTTCTGGCTGGTCATGATGGGAACCATGGCCTTGAGGTGCCTGCTGGCGAACGGCGCGGAGAGCCACTGCGTGGATCCCCAGTAGGAAAAGCCGTACGTGCCTACATTTCCGTTCGACCATGCCTGCGTTCCGGCCCACTCGATGGTATCATGGCCGTCCATGCCCTCGTAGGCATAGGGGTAGAACACTCCATCCGAGTCGTACTTTCCCCGGCAATCCTGTACCACGAACACGAAGCCCTGGGAGGCGAAAAGACCTCCGGCGAACGCGTAGCGGTGCTCCGGATTCCTCTTCCCGTAGGGAGTCCGGGTGAGAATAACGGGAAATTTTCCGGGCGCGTCAGGCCGGTATATGTCGGCGGAGAGACGGACCCCGTCACTCATCGTGACAGGGACGTTTCTTTCCAGTGTCACCGCATAACCCGGCTGCGGCGCGCCCAGGTACCAGGCGGTGATATGCCACTTGTACCTGTTGAAGAGGAGAATCCCGGCAAGGGCGGTTACGGCCAGGGCGGAAAGACAGATGAGAATGATTTTAACACCTTTCCTCATAATGAGCGTTCCTCCAATTTGATTAGTGTTTGATCGGCTGTACGGCGGCAAAATCCCATTGCCCTCAACACCCTTCATTGGCCGGATACAGCTCCGCCCATCAAAGGGTATGAATCAATCCACTCGCAACCAGAACAGGATGCCACTCGTGGCCCGGAACTTTACGTGCCGCGAGTGCGGAATAATGTTCCGGGCATACACAAGGGAAAACCCGGTCCATAATGGGTTCGATTATATCGCCGACCGGATTGCCTGCCCAGAAATTCCGGACGATAATGCCGGAAGCTTAGAGAAAGTTACCGGAAAGCCTTGGCCATCAGGTTTTGTGCCGACCGACGATGAAGTTATGAGCGATACGGCAAGGGTGGAGGAGATAGAGCAGATGAAAGCGGGCGAGGATGGGGTCGCCCTACCGGAGGATATATGATGCAGTCCTAATGGCCCGCTCATGAAAACTCATGCAGTACTTATTTCACGGATTAATAACAAAGTATGTTCTTGACGGAAAGGTGCCCGGTCAGGAGAAAATGGACCACGTGAAGGCTGTACGACAATGCCCATGAGCGGCGGAGGCGGGTATGAACGGATACGAGGACCTTTCGCGGGAAAAAAAGGAAATGCTCCTGCATGCCATGAAGAACAACTCGCCGTACTGGTCGCTCCTGGGCATGGAGCTGGTTGACGTAAAGAAGGGATGGGCGAAGGTCCGGCTGCCCTTCAAGCGTGAGCTCGTACACCCGCTCGGCATCGCGCACGGGGGGGCGATATTCTCCCCGGCAGATTCGGCGGTGGCCATGGCCCTTATCGGCATCGTCGGCGAGGACGAGATTTTCACCACCGTCGAGATGAAGATAAACTACCTGAAGCCCTTCGACCGCGGGGAGATAACCGCCGAGGCGCGAATTCTTCATAAAGGAAGCACCATAGCCCTCGGCGAGGCGGAGGTGCGCAACGGCGACGGCGCGCTCGTCGCGAAGGCCATGGCGACCTACATGATCATGAAAAGCAGGGGGGCGGGGGTCATCTAGAAGAACGCATGGGGTGTGATAAAAGGCTTGACAATACTAGACGATCGGTCTATTAAACAATTATTCTGAAAATCAGATACATGGATCGATGACGACACGGACCGACACAAAGGCCCGCATACTGAGAAAGGGGGCCATGCTCATCCACGCCCGGGGCTACAACGCCACCGGGCTCCAAAAAATCCTCACCGAGGCCGGTGTGCCAAAGGGGTCGTTCTATTTCTATTTCAAGAGCAAGGAGGATTTCGGCCTTGACTTGATCGACTATTACGCCGCTTTCATCGGCGGAATTTTCAGCCGTTTCCTGGACGACACTTCGATCGGGCCGGCCGAGCGGATAGGGCGCCTCTTCGATTTTTACGAGGACTTTTTCACCCGAAAGTCCTGCGGCCTCGGCTGCCCCATCGGCAATCTCTCGCTGGAGCTCGGCGACAAGAGCGGTCGTTTCCGCAAAAGGCTCTCGGCGGCCATCGATTCGCTGATAGCGAAGCTGGAATCGTGCCTCCTGGACATGAAGCGGGAGGGCGCGGTCCCGTCCTCCGTCGATGCCGGCGAGGCCGCGCGGTTCATCTTCCATGGCTTCGAGGGCGCCATTTTACACATGAAAGTCACGAGGAACATAGGGCCGCTGAGAACATTTAGAAGATGCATACTGGAATACCTGCACGCACCGCGCCTCGACGCGCGGAACAAATAGGGGAGCGACATCATGGGCGAATGGAAGAAAACGGGCTGCGTGCTGTGCGCGCAGAATTGCGGTCTCGAGGTCCTCGTCGAGAACAACCGCATCGTCAAGGTGAAGGGCGACAAGCAGAACCCGCGGAGCGAAGGCTACGTCTGTCGCAAGGGGGCCAACATCGCCTATCATGAACACCACGACCAGCGGCTGAAATACCCCCTGAAAAAAATCGGCGGCCGTTTCGAACGGATCGGATGGGACCAGGCGATCGACGAGATCGCCGGCAAGCTCAGGCAGGTCGTCGACACACACGGACCGCGCTCCCTTGCCTACATGGGCGGCGGCGGCCAGGGGTGCCACTTCGAGGCCGCCTTCGGCATGCGGCTGCTCCGGGGCATGGGGTCCCAGTACTATTACAGCGCGCTCGCGCAGGAGCTGACCGGGATCTTCTGGGGGTGGGGCCGCGCCGTCGGAAAACAGTACTTGTTCGCCATCCCGGATGAAAAGCAGTCCGACATGATACTGGCGGTGGGCTGGAACGGGATGCAGAGCCACCAGATGCCGCAGGCCCCCCGGGTGCTCCAGCATTTCTCGAAGGACCCGGACAAGCTTCTGGTGGTCATCGACCCCCGGGTCTCCGAAACGGCGCGCATCGCCGACATACACCTGGCCATCCGTCCCGGGACCGACGCGCTCCTCACGCGCGCGATGATAGCGATAATTTTACAGGAGGGCTGGCATAACAGGGAATACATCGCAGCGAACGTGTCGGGCTTCGAGCAGGTTGAACCGTGGTTCAGGGACTTCGACGCCCGCGCGGCCGTCCGGGTGTGCGAGCTCGATTACGACACCGTGCGCGAGGTGTGCCGGCAGTTCGCGCGCAGGCGGTCCTGCCTCCACCCGGACCTCGGGGTGTACATGAACCGCCACAGCACCGCGACCACGTACCTGGAAATCATCCTGCTGGCCGTCTGCGGCCGCGTCGGCGTGCCGGGCGGCAACGTGATACCGGGGCACATCATGCCCATAGGGGCCCATTCCGACGAACGGGACCCGAAGAACTGGAAGACGATGGCCACGGGTTTCCCGGCGCTCATGGGCTGCCACCCGCCCAACGTGATGCCCGAGGAGATCCTGAGCGAGGGCAAGGACCGCCTCCGGGCCGTGATCTGCACGCAGTCCAATCCCCTCCGCTCGTACGCCGACACCACCGCCTACGAGGAGGCGTTCAAGAGGCTCGACCTGCTGGTCACCGCCGAGCTAGCCATGACCGAAACGGCAGTGCTCTCGCACTACGTGCTGCCGGCGCGGTCGGCCTACGAATCGTGGGACAGCACCTTCTTCGCATGGACCTACCCTGAAATATATTTCCAGATGCGCCGCCCGGTCATCGAGCCCGAGGGGGAGCCGCTGGAGGTGGGCGAGATGCTGCTCCGCGTCGCCGACAAGGCGGGGCTTGTCCCGGACATCCCCGCGTCTCTCTACGAGGCCGCGAAGAAGGACAGGATGGGTTTCGGGGCGGAGCTGATGGCCTTCGCCCAGAAGGAGCCGAAGGCGCTCAAGAACATGCCCTTCGTTCTGGGCAAGACCCTCGGCAAGGAGATGGGCTCGGTGAACCTGGCGCTGCTCTGGGGCCTCCTCATGACGGCGCCGAAGGGCTTCCAGGAAAACGCCGCGCGCGCGGGATTCAAGCCCGGGTTCGCCATAGGCGAGGAAATTTTCAAGGCCATACTCGACCACCCGGAGGGATTGTGGATAGGGCGCGCCGATCCCGACAACAACCTTAAATCGGTCAAGACCGAGGACGGGAAGGTGAATGTCTTTGTCCCGGAAATGGATGAATGGGTACGGGGCATCACCCCTGAAAACGAGGAAGCGGCCCTGAAAGGCGACGGCCGGTTCCCGCTCATCCTCAACGCCGGCAGGCACATGAGCATGAACGCCAATACGCTCATGCGCAACCCGGCGTGGAACGAGGGGAAGCGGGCGTGCACCCTGGCCATGAATCCCGCGGATGCCGGGAGGCTCGGGTTCACCGACGGTCAGAAGGTCCGCATCGTCACCGAGGCCGCTAGCGCCGAGATCGAGCTTGAGGTCACCGAATCCGCGAGGGCCGGCCAGGTGATAATTCCCCACGGGTTCGGGCTGGAATACAACGGGGAGGTGTACGGGGTGAACGTGAACCTGCTCACCAAGAACACGCACCGGGACAAATTCGCGGCCACGCCGCTGCACCGATATGTGCCCTGCAGGGTGGAGGCGGTGTAGGCGGCCGGCATGGCAACCATCTGCGGCCGTACCGCCGGCGAATACATGAAGATGATCGAGGATTTTCACGGGTCGCTGGCGCCGGGGCTCCTGGTGGGCGGCTTCATGGTGGACCTTGCCATGGATCATCGCCCGGCGGGGGAGTTCTTCGACGCGCTCTGCGAGACTTCCGCCTGCCTGCCCGACGCGGTGCAGCTCCTCACGCCGTGCACCATCGGGAACGGCTGGCTCAGGATCGCGGATACCGGACGGTTCGCCTTGGTGCTCTTCGAAAAATACGGCGGGGAAGGCGTGCGCGTGCACCTCGACGCGTCGAGGCTGGAAACATTCCCGGAAATCCGCGGCTGGTTCCTCAACCTGAAGCCGAAGAGGGAACAGGACAGGGAAAGGCTCATAGCCGAAATCCTTAAAGCCGGGAAAGGGATCCTCGGGGTGTCCCGGGTCCGCGTCGACGGGCGGTTCCTGGTAAAAGAGCACGATCACCGGAAGGCCCTGTGCCCGGGATGCGGCGAGGCATATCCCGCCAAAGACGGCGACCGCTGCCTCGCATGCAAGGGCATGGTGCTGTACAGGGAGTAAGCCATATATTACTTTAACTCCAGGACTGGAATGAATACGAAGGAGAACGCCATGAAAAAAAATGCCGGCACTGAAAATGAAAGGAAAAATGGGTTATTTGACATGCTGATGCTCGTGCTGCTGTTCGGGTCTATCTGGGGACTCGGCGAGGCGCTGCTTGGAAATGTTATACGGTCCGCCGGCCTGCCGGTCCGCGCGGCGGTCCTTACCGGATTAGGCATGGGGCTCATGGGCGCGGTGTTCGGCTTCGCCCGGAAGCCGCTGCTCCTGCCGGTAACTGCACTGGTGACGGCAGCAACGATGCAGCTTGCCGTACCGGTGCTTCACTGTTCATTCCTCTGCAAGGCGAATTCCGGGCTTGCCGTGGTACTGCACGGCGTTTCGCTGGCGGGAGTGATCGTTTTTATGGGCGGAGGCCGTAAATCCGCGCTCGTGCTTGGAATAGCGGGATTTTCGGCGGCGGTACTCTCCTCGGCGGCTTTCCACTACGGGGGGATGAAGCTTGCGCCGTGCGCTTATCTTCTCTCATTCGCCGGCGAGGGAGGACTGGCGCGGTTCATTGCGAAGGAAGGGGCCCTGTGGGGCCTCTGCTCGGCGCTGATGTTCCCCGTGGGCGCCGCCGCGGGAACGAGGCTGGCGAAAGCATTCACGTCATGGAAATCGCGCAGGCCGGGCCTCGTGTACGCCGCTTCCGCGGTCTCCGTGGTGATTTGCCTTGCCCTCATTGTCACCTCCTTGCGGAACGGCGCCTGACGGCATGGTGCATATTCTAACCGGGGCACGCGACTGCGGAAAGACGCGGGCGATGGAGCGTCTTTTCATAGATAAAGGCCGCGGCGACGGCGTCATCTCTCCCAAGAGATTTGTCGGCGGCCGTTTTACCGGCTACAATGTCCGGAGGCTTTCAACCGACACGGAGATGCCGCTGGCCGAGATCGATCCTTCCGTTCGAGGCGAATGGGACGAGGTCTATCGTCTCGGTGATTTGAGCTTCTCGGGCGAAAGGCGTCACCTTCGCCAATTCAGCGCTCGATGAGATGCGCCGTAACGGAGTATCTCCCCTCTTTATCGATGAAGTGGGCCTGCTGGAGCTTTCGGGTCGGGGGTTTGCATTGGATGAGAGCGTATTCAGCGGCGTCCGCGGATGTGTACGTTTCCGTGAGGGACCGGTACCTGGAAAAGGTCATCCATAAATACCGCATTCATGATTATACTATCATGCGGGTGGACAGGGGGGCCGGTAACGCCTAGAAGGTCACCCCGGAATGGTACTCCTGGATGGACGTGACACCGCCGTCTCCGATCCGCCTGGCCGTTATCCCCTTTACCGAGGCAAAGGCCGCGGCCATCGTGGTCAGGTAGGGGATCTTGTAGCTTGATCGCGGCCTTGCGGATGTACGAATCGTCATACTCGCTCTGGCGCCCGCTCGGTGAATTGATAATCAGGTTTATCTCGCCGTTTTTGATCCTGTCGATTATGTTCGGTCTTCCCTGGTGGAGCTTGAGCACCGGCACGGACTCGACGCCGTATTCCGCAAGGTATCGGTGGGTCCCCTCGGTGCAGAGGAGAGCGAACCCCAGCTTCCGGAACTCCTTGGCCACCACGAGCGCCTGCGGCCTGTCGTTCGGGTTCACCGTGATGAGGGCCGTTCCTTCCAGGGGGAGGTGCTGGTTGGCCGCTTCCTGGGACTTGAAGAAGGCGAGGCCGAATGAACCGGCCATGCCGAGCACCTCGCCGGTGGACCGCATCTCCGGCCCGAGGACGGGGTCGACCTCGGGGAACATGTTGAACGGGAAGACGGCCTCCTTCACCCCGAAATGGGAGAACCGCGGCGACCTCAGGTTGAAGTCGGCCATGCGGCGCCCCAGCATGATCTTCGTGGCGATCGCGGCCATCTGGATGTTGCAGACCTTCGAGACCAGCGGGACCGTGCGCGAGGCCCTCGGGTTGGCCTCGAGGATGTAGACGCGGTCGTCAGCGATGGCGTACTGGATGTTGATCAGGCCCACGACCCCGAGCTCGATGGCGATGTGGCGGGTGTATTCCTCGATCGTCCGCACGTGCTTTTCGAGTATGTTCACCGGCGGGATCACGCAGGCCGAATCGCCCGAGTGCACGCCGGCGAGCTCGATGTGCTCCATGACGGCGGGGACGAAGGCCTCGACGCCGTCGGATATCGCGTCGGCCTCGGACTCGATGGCGTCCTCCAGGAACTTGTCGATGAGGATGGGCCGCTCCGGCGACACGTCCACGGCCGCCTGCACGTACTGCTTCAGCATGTCCTCGTAGTGGACCACCTCCATCGCCCGGCCCCCCAGCACGTACGACGGCCTCACCATCAGGGGATACCCGATGCGTTCGGCTATCGCCAGCGCCTGTTCGAGGGTGGACGCCATCCCGGATTCCGGCTGGGGGATGCCCAGCTTGCGTATTATGGTCCTGAAGCGGTCGCGGTCCTCGGCGAGGTCGATGGAGTCCGGGGACGTCCCTATGATCTTCACCCCGCAGCGCAGGAGCTCCTGGGCGATGTTGAGCGGCGTCTGCCCGCCGAACTGGACGATCACCCCATCCGGTTTTTCCTTCTGGTAGATGGAGAGCACGTCTTCTACGGTGAGGGGCTCGAAGTAGAGCTTGTCGGAGGTGTCGTAGTCGGTGGAGACCGTCTCAGGGTTGCAGTTCACCATGATGGCCTCGAAACCCTCACTCTTTATGGCGAAGGCGGCGTGCACGCAGCAGTAATCGAACTCGATGCCCTGCCCGATGCGGTTGGGGCCGCCGCCGAGCACCATGATCTTCCGCTTCGTAGAGACGGGGATCCGGTCCGGGCAGCTGTACGAGGAATAGTAATATGACGCGTCTTCCACGCCGCTCACCGGTACCCTGTCCCATCCCTGCACGATCCCCAGGGAGGTACGCCGCGCGCGGATGCTGTCCTCGCTGTTCCCGGTGATCATGGCGAGGTAGCGGTCGGAGAATCCGTCCTTCTTCGCCTTTTCGAGCAGGGCGTCGGGGATGGTCCCCCCCTTGTGCAGGAGTAGCTCCTCCTCGAGCTCCACGAGCTCCTTCATCTGCTCTATGAACCATGGCTTTATGTGGGTCTTCTCGTACAGCTGCTGAACGCCGGCGCCCTTGCGCAGCGCCTCGTACATGATGAACTGCCGCTCGCTGGTGGGCGAGGCCAGCATCCTCATGAGTGAATCGAGGTTCTGCCTGTTGAAGTCCCTGGCGAAGCCGAGGCCGTAACGCGATATCTCCAGCGAGCGCATGGCCTTCTGCAGGGCCTCCTTGTAGTTTTTCCCTATGCTCATGACCTCGCCGACGGCGCGCATCTGGGTCCCCAGCTCGTCCCTGACCCCTTCGAATTTCTCGAAGCCCCATCGCGCGAACTTGACCACCACGTAATCTCCCGACGGGGTGTATTTTTCGAGGGTCCCGTCGCGCCAGTAGGGGATCTCGTCCAGGGTAAGCCCGCAGGCGAGCAGGGATGAGACATAGGCGATCGGGAAGCCCGTGGCCTTCGACGCGAGCGCCGAGGAGCGCGAGGTGCGGGGGTTGATCTCGATCACCACGACGCGGCCGGTCGCGGGATCATGGGCGAACTGGACGTTGGTGCCGCCTATGACGCGTATCTTTTCCACGATGTCGTAGGAATACTTCTGGAGCCTGCGCTGGAGCTCGTCGCTTATGGTGAGCATGGGCGCCACGCAGATAGGAGTCGCCGGTGTGGATGCCCATCGCGTCGACGTTCTCGATGAAGCAGACGGTGATCATCTGGTTCTTGGAGTCCCGGACAACCTCGAGCTCAAGCTCCTCCCATCCGAGCACCGACTCCTCGACGAGCACCTGGTGGATCATGCTGGCGGAAAGGCCCCGCGCCACGACCGTGGCGAGCTCCTCCATGTTGTAGACGAGGCCGCCGCCGGTGCCGCCCAGCGTGTAGGCGGGGCGTATGACGACCGGGAAGCCGAGTTTCTCGGCGATGCCCCTGGCCTCGTCCACGCTGAAGGCCGGCTGGCTGCGGGGCATCTCGATGCCGAGCTCGTTCATCGTCTTCTTGAAGGCGATGCGGTCCTCTCCGCGCTCGATGGCGTCGGCCTCGACGCCGATTATCCTGACGCCGTATTTCCGGAGTACGCCCTTCTTGTGGAGCTCCGAGGAGAGGTTCAGCCCCGTCTGCCCGCCGAGGTTGGGGAGGAGTCCGTCGGGCCGCTCCTTTTCGATGATGCGTGAGAGTGTTTCGACGTTCATGGGTTCGATGTAGGTGGCGTCGGCCATGCCGGGGTCGGTCATGATGGTGGCGGGATTGGAATTCACGAGCACTATCTTGTAGCCGAGGCCGCGGAGGGCCTTGCAGGCCTGGGTCCCCGAGTAGTCGAATTCACACGCCTGGCCTATGACGATGGGCCCGGACCCTATGATGAGAATCTTGTTGATGTCGGTGCGTTTCGGCATGGCAGGCCCCACCTTTCAGGAATTTCCTCTTCTATTTCCGCCGCGTGCCCCAATGTCAACACAAATATTTTATTGCAACTAACACGTTATTTATCATTGCTAATAATTCACATAACGGGTGAATCAGGAGACGGATCTGGATCGACAACAAATCAGGGCGCTCCTTCGAGAAGCCGTGGAAAAACATGATGCACACCCCACGCTGAAACATAATTCTTGACCTCCGTGCAAGGGTGTGGAATGATCCGGGAGGACGCGGCTGCATAATTGGCGTTAGGAGCCGGTCTATCCGGCCGGCAGGTGAAAACGCGCATGAAGGAGAAGATCTTATGACAGAGATAAGCTGGATTAAGGCCATCGAGTTCGCCTCGCCCCACCCGTACGTGCTGGTGACGACCGTCGACCGGGGCGGAGCGCCCAATATCATCGGCATATCATGGTGGACCATCGTCTCGTGGAGCCCGCAGATGATGCTCATATCGGTTGGCCACGGAAAGAAGACGTCGGAGAACCTCGAGCAGGTGAAGGAGTTCGTGGTCAATTTTCCCTCCGAGGGTCAGGCGAAGGGCGCGTGGATATGCGGGACGAAGACGGGCGCGAAGATTGACAAGTTCAAGGAGACGGGGTTCAAGCCCATGCCGGCGAAAATCGTAAAGCCCCCGCTCATCGAGGGGGCCGTGCTGGCCTACGAGTGCAAAGTGGCAAGCGAGGTGACGACAGGCGACCACCGGCTCTACATCGCCGACGTCGTGGCCATACACGGGACCGAGGGCGCCCCGCGACATCTCATGTCGATGCGGTACGACACCATGGTCGCCCTGGACCACACGGGCTACATCAACGTGAGCCTGCCGTATAAGTGAGCGCGCGCCGGCCATATCGAAATTTCTATAAGGAGAGAACCGCGATGACGACCTTGGAAGAATACCGGAAGGCCGGGGAAGAGCTGTATAGCCGGCTGCACCTGGCCACGTACCCGGTGGCCGTCACCTACGTGAAGGACGAGGCGGAGTTCACCGGCGGGATGATGCGTCCCTCCTCCAACGGTCAGAAGCTGAGCCTGTGCCAGGCCTTCACCTACTCGCGCAGGTGGGGCTTCGCGGTGGCGATGTCGGCCGACGATAATTTCTGCGTTCCCGCTTCGGCGCTCCACCGCTGGGTGGACATATCCGACGACGAGTTCATGCAGAGCCAGGTACTGCAGGGATGGCACAGCGGCCGGGAGGCGGAGGCGAGGCGGTTCGAGCGCATCAAGTCCGTGATCGGCGGGAAAAAAACGGCACACCTCGCCGGGTATACGGGGCTCATAAGCTCGCCCCTGCACACGGCGCCCGTCGAGCCCCATACCGTGCTCGTTTTCGGTACGGGCGAGAACATCACCCATGTCATCCACGCGCTCACCTACGATGGGGAGCATTACCCGGTGTCCTCCTTCGAGGGGTTCGGTGAAACCTGCTTCAAGGGGGGCCTTATCCCGTACGTCACCGGCGTGCCACAGGTCGTCGTGCCGGGGATGGGAGACCGGGCCTTTTCGGGCGTCTTCGACAGCGAGATCGCCATAGGCTTCCCGGCCCGGCTCCTCTTTCACATCGTGGGCAATCTATTCAAGTCGGGCGGGCGGATGAACCTGGGACATCCCGCGAAGGTGCTACTCCCGATGGGGCTCAACGAAAAGCTTACCCCGGGATTTTCCTACCTGCGCGACAGGCTGGACGAAAAAAAGAAAGGATAAGAGGCCCGTTCCATAATGTGCTTGATAAAACCGCGGCCTTCTGGAATAACGTTACAGTGACCATGGAGTTCGCGAGCGTTGTGAGTCAGTTCAATCTATATTAGAGAGTCCCGTGTTTTTATATGTCAGCTTTCTGGCGCCGCCCTTCCTTCCCATTCGCTAAGGACAAATACCCGATCATTGTACCCCCGGGAGAGCACCCGGTGTCGCCGTCACTCATCGAAGAGGAAGTCCGGGACATCATGAACCGTCTGATGAGAAACGGCTTCCAGGCATGCGTGGTGGGCGGCGGGGTGAGGGACATCCTCCTCGGCAGGAAGCCCAAGGACATGGACATCGCCACGGACGCCCATCCCCGGCAGGTCAAGCGCCTCTTCCGTCGCTGTTTCCTCATAGGAAGGCGCTTCCGGCTCGCCCACGTGTACATTACCCAAGACCGCTTCATCGAGGTCGCAACTTTCCGCGGCGTGGCCGACCCGGAGAAGATGACCGGGGGCCGGCACGAGGCGAACAACGTATATGGGACCATGGAGGAGGACGCCCGCCGGCGGGATTTCACGGTGAACGCCCTCTACTACAACGGCGCAGACAGGACCATCATTGACTACACCGGCGGCCTGAAGGACCTGAAAAAAAAGATATTGCGTAGCATCGGGGAACCGGCCGAGCGGTTCCGTGAAGACCCCGTGCGAATGGTCCGCGCGGCGCGCTTCTGCGCCCAGTTTGGGCTCATCCCGTCGCGAGGAGACATGAAGGCCGCGAGGGCCTGCACGCATCTCATCAAGGAAGCGAACTCCCGGCGGCTCATAGAAGAACTTTACAAGATACTCCGCTGCGGGGCCTCCGCCGGCGCGGTGGTAAATTTGAAAGAATACGGCCTCATGCAGCACTGGATCCCGGAGCTCGCGGCCGTGCAGGACCACGGGAACCTGGTCTCCCGTCTTAGAGTTGTCGACCGGCGCCACGGCGAGGGAGAAACGATCTCGACCGGCGTCCTCATCGCAGCTCTCATGTATGACCTTTTCGAGGAATCGTTATATAAAAACAACGCTCAACCGCGGGTCCAGGAGGCCTTCGAGACGCTGATGCGCGATTTCAAGGACCCCGCGTTGCGGATAAGCATCTCCCGCCGGGAATGGGACCACCTGTGCGGGATCACTGCCCGCCTGGGGGTCTTCAGCCGGATCGGCCAGGGCTCGCGGTGGAGGCATTTCGAAAAGAAGTTCGTGCGAAACGAATACTTCAAGGACGCGTTCCTGCTTTTCCAGATAATAGCGGAGGCGTCCGGGCGGCATGCGAAGGAAGTGGAATACTGGAAGCGGTGCTTGTCTGACGCCCCCCAAGAACATAAAGAGCCGCAGGAGAGGCGGCAGGTGGACCACGCCGCCCACAGGAAGGGAAAGCCCCGCCATCCCCGCGGCCCGCGGGTGAACTGATCCTCGTCACAGGCTGGGCGTCCGGCACCGGGTGGACCGGGGAAGGGACTGCCGCGCGACGACACATCATCAGCAGGGAGGTCCTGATGGGCCACACGATAAAAACCGGTAAGATCCTCGATAACACCTACATGATCGACGGCTTCTACTTCGACATACCGGAGCTCCTGTCCCTTTTCGTGGTGAGGGGGGAGAAAACCGCGCTCATCGACGCCGGGACGGCGGCCTCGGCCGGAAAGGTGGCGGAATCGCTGAAGGCGCTGGGGCTGTTCCCCGTCGATTACCTGGTCATCACCCACGAACACGCCGACCACATGCAGGGAACGGCGCCGCTGGTCCGGGCCATGGGCCCCGGCGTCACCGTGTGCGCGGGCGCGCACGCGGCCGCGATGATCGAGGACCCGAGCAAAGTCGGGTACGACTTCGGGATGGGAGACATCGAACCGGTCAGGCCGGTCCGGGTGATCGGGGACGGCGACAGGATCGACCTGGGGGGCGCCGTGCTCGAGGTCATCACCGTACCGGGGCACACGCCGGGCCACGTGGCGCTGTATGACCGGGCGAACAGGAACATCTTCGTCGGCGACTCCGTCGGATATAAGCCTGACGGGACCACCTTCCTCGCGTCCATCATACCGCCATGGTTCAACGTGCGGCAGCTATACGCCACCATCGAGAAACTGCGGAAGGTCGATTTCACGCGCGTGTGCGTCGGCCATTTCGGCATGTGGGACGGGCCTGAGGCGGAGGGACTGCTCGACGAGGCCGGGAGGATGTTCGACGCGTACTGGAAATTCTTCGAGGACAACATCGACAGGCTGGACGACGCGGACTATCTCAGGAAGGCGATCACGGAGAAGTTCCTGTCGAGGTCCGGCGTGGTGAAGCGGGTGGGCGAGGCTTTCCCCGCGATGCTGGCGTCACACATGCGCGACGGGTACCGGTACGCCGCGAAAATCGGATAGGGCGTGAATGACGCCGCGGAATCACCTCACCCGCCCGATGCTGAAATCATCTCCGAACATGTAGACGATGGGGTTCTGCTCTATTTTGAGATGGGCGGCCGCGGTTTCGCGCGTGGCGCGGTTCACCCGCGCGAGCAGGCGCGCGACGCTGATGACGCCGTCCTCGGAGACCGTCCCGGGGCTGGCGCGCAGCGCGTCGAGGAGGCAGTAGGTGAATATGCCGTGCCCGAGGGCCCGTATCTCGTAGGCGTCCTGGGACACGCTCGCCGCCGAGAAGACCGCGATGCCGTGCTCCTTGGCGATGCGGGCAATGATCCGGTGGTCTTCGAACCCCCGCGCGGCCGCGAGGGCGTGCATCGCCTTCGTCGCGGTGCCGCTCTTGCAGGTGTCGAGCAGCAGGACGACCTTGTTGGCGGAGAGGCCCCTCACGAACGCCCCCAGATCGTCCGATGAAATGCAGCTCTCGCGCAGGTTGGTGATGTCGGCGTCGTGCGGCAGGAAGTAATACGTTTCCCCGTCGGTGTCCCCGTGTCCCGCCAGGAACAGGATGACCGCGTCGCTCTTGCCCGCCGCGCGGGAAATTTCACCCATCGCCTTCGAAACGGCAGCGCGCGTGGCCTTCCCGTCGACGAGCACCGTGGCGTTTATTTTCCCGTAAAGCGGGGCGCCGGTGTCCCTCAACGCGCTCCCGACCGCGGCGGCGTCATCGGCGGGGTAGCCGAGGTTTATGTTCGAGTCGCGGTACGCGCTCACCCCGACGGACAGGATGTGCATGGCGGGGCGTCCGGCGGCGGACGGGGAATAGCGGACCGACAGCTTTTCGCTCGTGCCGAAGACCGAGTTCGTCCTGTCGTACGCCGCCCCGGCGATGTCGTTGTCGCCCGGCTCCAGGAGAAGGGTGAACACGCGGCACTCCCCGCCCGGCTGCACGCCGACTCCCCTCGACAGCTCGTCGATCACGCGCCCGTTGTGGATGATGAACACCTTCCCGACGCCGTTGTCGCGCGGCCTGACACACACCGAAACGACCGCGCTGTCTGAGCTCTCCGTGCGCGCGCGGAGCAGGCGCGCCGTCACGGCCGGTGAATCCCGCAGAGTGTCCGCGATGCTGACCGGGCCGGCCTTCGAGCCCTTCATGAAGCCGGCGACGAGCCCCGGCTCGTGGAATTTTTCCCAGAGCTGCCGGACACCGTAGGCGGTGAGCCCCCTCACGAAGTGCAGGTGCTCACGGGCGCCGTCGGAGCACTCGAAGCGGCC
Organism: uncultured Spirochaetota bacterium; assembly: GCA_963762305.1. Taxonomy (GTDB): domain Bacteria; phylum Spirochaetota; class UBA4802; order UBA4802; family UBA5368; genus CAVXKM01. Next base: position 215,387 of record CAVXKM010000002.1, read on the forward strand.
AGACTCGTCGACGGCGATCCACCCGCCGTCCTTCAACGCAACGAGCACCATGGAGCTTCCGCTGGAGAGGTCCCATAGGCGGGTGGTCCTGTCGGCGGAGCTCGAGGCCAGGTATTTCCCGTCGGCCGTGAACGCGAGGCCGTTGACGGGCAGGAGGTGCCCGGCGAGCGTCTTCAGCTTTCTGCCGGCCGTGCTCCATATCCTGACGATGCCGTTCTCGTGTCCGGTGGCGATCATGTCACCGTGCGCGCATATGGCCCCCCCGGAAAGCTGTTCCTCGACGTTGATCTCGCCGAGCTTTTTGCCGTCCATGGCGAAGCGCATTATCTCGTGCACGCCGCCGTGATTCCGCATCGATTCGAGAACGAAATAGCGCATGGCGCTCTCTATGGCTATCTCGTGTACGGGCGCCAGTCCCCCCGTGCCGCCGATATCCAGGCTTACCCGCCGCTTCGCGGCGCCGTCGCGGCTGTATATTATGAATTCGTGTCCCGAGCCCTGGAGAATGTCGCCGTCGGGGAGTGGGGTGACAAAGCCGTCCTTGAATTCCCTCTCGCCGGAGCGCTGTTTCAGGTGAAAGTTCCGCCACCGGTCAAGATAAAAGCGGTATTCGCTCCCGTCCCCGTAAAATCCGACGCCCTCGGGGATCTCCTCGAGGTAGGCGCGCCGGAGGTTCCACGCGACGGTGCGCTCTCCCCGCTCGATCTCGAGGAACAGCCGCTTCGCGTCGGGGGAAAGGAGCACGCGCTTCGCCTCCAGCGCCATGGTCGCCAGGTTTTTCCATGGCCTGCCATGGGAATCCCACATACGAACGGCCCCGTCGCTCTCACCGCTGCCCCACAGCCCCGCGACGAGGTACCTGCCGTCGGGCGTCAGCGCGGCACAGCTGACGTGGGAGCTCTCCCCAGGCTGAACCGCCTTTATAAGGCCGCGGAAGGCCCCGTCGACGCCGAACTTGGCGAACTCGTGGGAGGCGCGAACGATCACCCCCTTCCCGTCGGGCGAGAACATGCAGGACATCGGGACAGCTTTTCCCGTCAGGTCGATTTCACGGACCAGCTTTCCGCCGGGTTCCCTGATGCGCAGGGTCTCCCTTTCGTCAGTCAAGGCGATGAGAGCTCCGTCGTGGCTGATGTCGGCCCATGCGGCCTTGAAAAGGTACCGCCCGCCGCGCCCTCCCGCCGGCGCTTCAGGCCTGTCGGTCTCGAGGTCGGCAAGATGGCCCCCGTTCATGTTCCACGTCCGGGCGGTGGCGGACCAGCCGTCCCTGGAACGGGTATCGTCGCCGCAGGTGACGAAAAACCGGCCGCTCGGGGAAACGGCGACGCATTTCAGGAAACCGTCATGCGCCTTTATTGTCGCCCGCGCCTTCCACGAGGCGTCGCGGAGCACGACGGTCTCGTAGCCGCCGCTGGTGATCACGGTCCGGCCATCAGGGGCGAAGGCGACAAGCCCCGTGTCGTATTCCGGGCCGGTGAAGCCGTGCAGCACTCGCCCGTCGATGGAGAGCACGTACAGGGCGTCCTTCGCCCCGACCGCGATGCGGGTGCCGTCGGGGGACAGGGCGCAGCAGCGGAAATCGGCGCCGGGAACTGGGACCGTTTTCAAAAGGACGCCGGCGGTGTTCCATATCTTGACGGTCCTGTCCTTCGAAATGCTCACGATGAGCTTCCCGTCGGAGGACGATTTCACGTCGATGATGCTCCTTTCATGGGAGCGCTGGAGCGAGAGGGTGGGGACGGAGGCGGACTCTATGGATGCGTAATCGGGAGAGGGCAGGGTACGCGTGAATGAACCCGGGTCGTCCACCAGCGTGAACAGCGGCACGCGTTCTTCGTCGCGGGGCGGAGGGGCTTCCCGCGACGGGCGATGTGCCGTCGATGGACCCTTCTTTACCTCGGCGCTGTCGTGGACGCAGGAAGCCCACAGGGATATAGTCAGCGCGCAGGCAAGGGCAACGCATCGGCTGATCTGGAAACCGGTATTTGCTCGACGAGTCATGAACGCTCCGCACAGCCGTGCTTGCTGAATGACAGGTGCCGCATAAGGAAAACAGTTCATGGTATACCGGCACGGCAGGGATATCAACAGGTTTTTTTACACGGTGACGGGCTGCCGATTCGCGGAGGTCTTTGAAAATTGATGGCAACCAGGCGAAAAAGGCTTTCCTTCCTGATTCGGCCTGTCAATATAAGGCGCAACATAAGGCAGTTGACACATTGTCGCGGCAGACATCAATGGGGGACGTCATGAAGAAGGTAATGGTTCCGTCGAGGCTATGGTACGAAAACAAGGAACGGGAGCTGACGTTTCCCGACCGGTGGGACGTGACGGACCTGACGTCACCCGGGTTCGACAAGCCGGGACTCACTCCGGCGCAGATCAGGGAAAAGGTGGAAAAACCCGTCGAGGGCCCCGCGCTCGAGGAGCTGGCCCGCGGGAAAAAACAGGCCGTCATCGTCTTCGACGACATGACCCGCCCCACGCCGGTAAAGGACGTGGCCCCTCACGTGCTCGACGCGCTCCACCGCGCGGGCATGAAGAAGGACCAGGTACGGTTCATCTGGGCCCTCGGGTCCCACGGTGCCTACGACATGATAAACGCGCGCAAGAAGCTGGGGGAGGCGATCGTGGAGAACTACGCGGTGTACAACCACGACCCCTTCCAGAACACGGTCCGCGTGGGCAGGACCCCCACGGGCGTCGAGGTCTGGTTCAACAGGGAATTCATGGACTGCGATCTAAAAATAGGGATCGGATGCATCACGGCCCATATCCACGTGGGTTTCGGAGGCGGCGCGAAGCTGATCCTGCCGGGCGTGGCCGGGATCGAGACCATCAACCAGTTCCACAACCAGCTCTTCCGCGACCCGTCACGGACGGGCCTGGGCAATTTCGACAACAACATCATGCGCGCCGAGTGCGACGCGGCCGGCGATCTCGCGGGCCTCAATTTCAAGGTGGACTGCCTCATAAACCGTCGGGGAGAGGTCACGAACCTCTACGCCGGGCCGTTCCGCGCCACCCACGCCGCGGGCGGAGAGGAGGGCAAGGTCCACTACGGCATTCCCCATTCCACCGGCTACGACGTCGCCGTGTGCAACGCTTACGGGAAGGCCAACGAGTCGGCCATCGCGCTCCTGCTGGCCCTCAACTCGCTCAAGGGCGGCGCCCAGGGCACGGCGGTGCTCATCTCCGACGCCCCCGAGGGACAGGTCCCTCACTACGTGATGCGCGCGTGGGGCACCGGCTACGGCGGCCGTCACTACACGCCGAGGGCGCCGGGATTCGTCTCCATGCTCATGAAGAAGCTCATAGTCATGGCGCCGCACCCGGACCGCACGAGCCTCGACCTCGTCTGCCAGGTCGACGACGCGACCATAGTCAAGACCTGGAAGGAGGTTATTTCGATCCTGGAGGCGGACTATCCGAAAGAGGCGAAGGTGGCGGTCATCCAGGACGGCACGATGCAGTACATGAGGCCGCAGTAGAGGATCGCTGAGGCAGTCTACACCTATCCGGGGAAAATCCCTCGTCCGGAAGGCGATCCTACAGGGGAGTTGGGCCCGTTCCTCTTTTTCCATGAAGTATTCCCGGCCCCCAAATGCTGTTGTTGACTTCGCGTGCAGGTGTATGTTATACTCCCCGCGTATCAACCATTGCTCGCCGCGCCATTGCCAGCCATTTGACTCTGAACTCAAGCCGCTGAGTGCCATATCCGGTTTCACGGACATGGCGCGGAAGGCCGGCCCTACGCCGCATGCGGCTTGGCCGAATTAATGCCGCGGAAATCAATTATATTGAAAAGGGGGACACGGACATGGAAAAAAATTACAAGCGCTGGCCGAAAGGCGTCCCGAAAAATTTGACGTACCCGGAAATCCCCATATTCCAGATTTTACGCTCCTCGGCCCTGCAATGGCCGTGGCGCAACGCCCTGATATTCGGGGGCATGGAGATGACCTTCGCCGAGCTGGACAATCTATCCGACAGGTTCGCGACGGCTCTGACGGCCATGGGGGTGAAAAAGGGTGACCGGGTCGCGGTCCACCTGCCGAACTGCCCGCAGTTCGCCGTCGCGTACTACGGCCTCTTGAAAGCCGGGGCCATCTTCGTTCCCATGAGCCCACTGCTGGCCGAGCGGGAGTTCGTCTTCCAGCTTAACGACTCGGGGACAGAGACGTACATAGGGCTGGACCTGCTCTTCGCCATGCCCCAGCAGGCGCTCCCGAAGACGCCGGTGAAGAGGACCATCGTCGTGAGCCTGGCGGACTGCTATCCTCCCGTCAACGCGCCGGCCAAGCTGCTCAAGAAGCTTCCCCTGCCCGAGGGGACCATCGACTTCACCTCCCTGCTCGCGCAGCACGAGCCGAAGCCGCCGGCGGTCCAGTTCAATCCCAAAGAGGACCTCGCCCACATCGCCTACACGGGCGGGACCACCGGCACCCCCAAGGGCGTCATGATCACCCACTACAACGCCGTGGTGAACTGCTGCCAGTTCGCCTACTGGTTCGCTGGAGGCGACGTGACCTATCAGGACGGCAAGTTCGGTATACAAGTACATGGAAGGGGATTCGAAGAAAAACCACATCATCGGCGTTTGGCCACGGAGATATCCCTGGTGGTGGTCCCCTGGTTCCACGCCATGGGGGCTGTCGGGCTACCTGAGCATGCAGCTGCTGGGCGGCAACACGCTGGTGGTGTTCCCCCGCTTCGAGCCGGCGGAGTATCTGCAGGCCATCTCCAAGTACCGGGCCACCGTGTTCGGCGGCGCGCCACAGCTCTTCGTGCCCCTGGTGGAGAGCCCCATATTCAGCGAGATCGACATGAGCGACATTCGATTAGTGGTCTCCGGGCGCGGCACCCATCCCGCACCACCTGCTCGAGACCTCCAGAAAAAGATGGCGGCCGTTATCTGCGAGGCCTACGGCCTCTCGGAGTGCACCATGGGATGCGCCGGCAACCCGCCGTCCCGCGAGGGCTTCAGGCTGGGCTCGGTGGGGATTCCCATGCAGGACACGGAGATACGGATCATGGACGCCGAGACCGGGCAGAAGGAGATGCCCATGGGCGAGACCGGCGAGATCTGCATCAGGGGCCCGCAGGTGATGAGGGGCTACTGGAACAAGCCCGAGGAGACCGCCCAGGTGCTCAAGGACGGATGGCTCTATACCGGCGACATCGGCAAGTACGATGAGGACGGCTACGTGTTCATCGTGGACCGCAAGAAGGACATGCTCATCTACAAGGGCTACAACGTCTACCCGCGCGACCTGGAGGAGGTCATCAACGCGCACCCCGCGGTAGCCCAGTCGGCGGTGGTCGGCAAGTACGACGATCGGCACGGCGACCTTCCCGTCGCCTTCGTCCAGCTCGTCCCGGGCGGGAAGGCGAGCGAGGAGGAGCTCCTCGCCTACGCCAACGAGAAGCTGGCCCGGTACAAGAAGATACGGGTCCTGAAAATAATCGAGGCGCTCCCCGTGAGCGGGGCGGGCAAGGTGCTCAGGCGCGAGCTCCGGGAACAGGCCCAGGGGATGGAAATCCCCGGCATCTGATCATCAGTCACGGAAAAAACGCCGGGAAAACACGTTTCATTGTACGATCATTATTCTCCGGGCGCATGTTTCGGATTCCTCCGGGACACACCCGAATAACGGTTGAAAAATACGCCGCCCCGGCGTATGGTTGGCCAGGATCCCATTGGAACCCGGAGGCGACGGGATGGCAAGGCAGATCAAGAAGGATGAGCTTACCGAACTGGTGAAGGAGATCGCGCTGAGCCTCGGCGCATGCGCCGTCGGGATCGCGACGAAGGAAACGCTGGAGGGAGGGCCGCCGTCGACCGATCTCTCGTACGTGCTGGACGGCGCACGGTCGGCGGTGTGCTTCGCCCTGCCTTTGAACCAGGCCTTCATAGAGCCCTACCTGAAAAAGCTGGACCACCGCTCCCATTACGTGGACAACATCCGGACCAACGTGCACTCGAGCGGCATCGCCCTGGAGATGTCGAACTTCCTCAATCAGAAGGGCTTTCCCTCGGCGCCGCAGGCCGCCAACCTGGTCTACCGCACGGACGCCGAGAACGGCAGGTACGACGAGCTTCCGCCCATCTCGCACCGCTACCTGGCCGTCCGCTCGGGGGTCGGGCATTTCGGTTTCTCGGGCAACGTGATAAGGAACAAGGAGGGCGGCGCCGTCATCCTCGGCTCCGTGGTCACCTCGGCCGAGCTTGTCCCCACCGATGCCCTCCCTGAGGAGGACAACTACTGCGACACGTGCCGACTCTGCATCGGCTCCTGCTCCTCGGGCTTCATGAACGAAGACGAGACCGTCACCGTCACCATGGGGGGAAAACAGTTCTCGTACTCCAGGCGTCGCCATCACAACCGGTGCGACTACGTATGCGGGGGCTTCACCGGCCTGCACAAATCGGGCAAGTGGTCGACGTGGTCCCCGGGAAGGTTTCCCATACCGGAGCGCGACGAGGAATTCCTTCCCGCGATCGCGAAGGCCCTCAAGCCCTACATCAAGCGCGCCGGGGAAAAGCTGGTCTACAACGTTCTCATGCCGGGAAACAGGGTGGAGTTAACTTGTGGAAACTGCCAGTTGATCTGCCATCCCGACAAGGAGCTCCGGCGCGCGCGTTATAAAATGCTTACCGGAAGCGGCGTGGTGGTGCAGAACGACGACGGGTCCCGCGTCGCCGTGTCCCCCGAAGAGGCGAAGAGGCGGATCGCCGCCATGGCCCCCGAGACGCGCGCACTCTACGAGGAAGTATAGGAACGTTACGGGCTTTTACGCGCGGCGATGTCCGATATTCGAAAACAGTAACGAGAGCCACCGTGGAGCCGGTCAACGTTCCTCTCGATGAAATGATACGCCGGACACTCTCCGGTAGTGTTCTCGACGCTTCAAAGCTCATCACGATGATCGAAAACCGCCACGAGAGGTCTTTCGAGGCGCTGAAGAAGCTTTACCCTCACACCGGGAAGGCCCACGTGATCGGGATAACCGGTAGCCCGGGCACCGGGAAGAGCACCCTGATCGGCGGGATGATCCGCGTGCTCAGGGCCAGGGGCGTGAAGATCGGGGTCATCGCCATTGACCCGAGCAGCCGCTTTTCCGGCGGCGCCGTGCTCGCCGACCGTATGCGGCTGGAGCAGGGTGACCTCGACGAGCACGTGTACATCCGCAGCATGGCGACACGCGGCGCCATGGGAGGCCTCGCGCCGGCGGTATACGGCGCGGTTTCGGTGATCGACGCCATGGGGAAAGACATAGTCCTCGTAGAGACGGTGGGCGTTGGGCAGAACGAGATAGACGTGATGGGCGTCGCGCACACCACGCTGGTGGTGCTTGCCCCCGGGCTGGGAGACCACGTCCAGGCCTTGAAGAGCGGGATCCTCGAAATAGGGGACATCTTCGTGATAAACAAGGCGGACAAACCGGGCGCCGACGGGATAGAGCGCGACATCCGGGACATGACGTCGCGCAGGCCCGCAGGTTCCGGGTGGAGCCCGGAGATCTTCAGGACGACGGCCATAACCGGCGACGGGATCGAACCGCTCGTGGATGGAATTTACCGGCACAAAGGCCGGGTCGACGGCGAGGACCTCGGCGGGAGAAGGACCCCGACGGCCCCGCAGCTGCTGCAGATGCTCAAGGAGAGGGTCCTCCTCGAGATATGGAATGATGATCTAATCATGCAAATGGTGCGGGAATCGGTCGGGCAGATAGCGCGGGGAGAGACCGACCCGTATTCGGCCATCGACAAGCTCCTCGCGTCGTGGAGCAAAACGAAGTAGCGGTCTTGCGATTTCCATCCCTGGAAGGAGGGATCGTGCCATGCTGTTCCGTGATGACGAACTGGATAAAATCAAGCAGGCCAGGAAAAACTGGGAAGAGGGGACGCTCCGGAAAAACCTGAAAAGGCTCGGCCTGAAAGAAAATCCCATGGAGGTCTACACGCCGGCGGACGTGAGCGGGCACGATTTTGTCGAGGACGTGGGATTTCCCGGGGAATACCCCTTTACCGCCGGAAGGTTCGCCGTTCCCATACTCAGCGCCTTGTGGGGAAGGGGGAAAAACTACGGCGCAGGCAAGGCAATAAGACACGCCTTCGGGTACTCGGGCTACGGGACGCCCGAGGACATGCGCGACTTTTACATCGAGCGGGGCAAGACCATGGCGCGCGGCGGCGGGCCGAACATCGCCTTCGATCTTCCCACCCAGCTCGGATACGATCCCGATGACGAACACGCCGAGGGGGAGGTGGGCCGGGTGGGCGTGAGCGTCTCCACGCTTCGCGACTTCGAGATCATCTACGAGGCATTCACCGGCGACATGGACCTGGACAAGATCGCGTCGAACTGGACGATAAACGGGACGACAAACATCATCCTGGCGATGTACGTCGCCCTCGCCCAGAAGCGGGGAATCCCCGTCAACACCCTCAAGGGCACGCCGCAGAACGACATTTTGAAAGAGTTCGTGGCGCGGGGGACCCAGATCTTCCCGGTGGGCCCGTCGATGCGCATGACGCGCGACACCATGACCTACTGCGCGGAGCACCTGCCCCAGATGAACACCATCAGCATATGCGGCTTCCACATGCGCGAGGCGGGCGCGACGAGGGTGCAGGCCATCGCGTTCACCTTCGCCAACGCCATCGCTTATTTCCAGACCGGAATAGACGCGGGCCTCGCGGTGGACGATTTCGCCGGCAGGACCACGTTCCTGAACTTCGGCGGCGGAATGGAGGTCCTGAAAGAGGCCGCCGCCAGGAGGGCCGCCCGAAAGGTCTGGGCGAAGATCATGCGGGAGCGGTTCGGGTCGAAGAACCCCGCCAACTGGACCTACAAGGAGCTCGGGGGCGGGCTGGCGGGGTACTGGCCGTGCACCAAGCAGAGGCCGCTCAACAACCTTGTGCGCGTCGCCATCGGCGCGGTCTTCTCGGCCATGATCGGGGACCCCCCGGCGTTGGAGCCGCCGTTCGACGAGCCGCTCGGCCTTGGGCACAGCATCGAGGCCCGCCAGCTCGCGGCCGACGCGGCGAGGATAATCGTCGAGGAGTGCGGGCTGAGCGACGTGAGCGACGCCCTGGCGGGCTCCTATTACATCGAGCATCTGACGGGGAAGTATGAAAAGGAAATATTCGAACTCATCGCTAAAATAGACGGCATGGGCGGCGCGGTGAAGGCGGTGGAGAGCGGCTGGATGAAATCGGAGATAATCAGGTCCGCGGATGAATTCCAGCGGATGGAAGAGACGGGAGAGGTGGTCCGGGTGGGCGTGAACAAGTACACCGAACCCGACGAGGTGGAGGTCATGCCGCCGAGGACATCGCCCTACAAGGCGGCACGGATGGAAAACGCCGAGGAGCGTCAGAAGGCCGCCCTCGCCGAGGTGAAGCGGGGCAGGGAAAGCGCGGCCGTGGCGGACTGCCTCCGGAGGATCGAGAACGCCGCCGGGGACGAGAAGGCGAACCTCGTTCCTTTGTTTGTCGAGGCGGTGAAGGAATACGCCACCCTGGGGGAGATATGCGGCGTGCTCAGGAATGTCTTCGGGGAGGCCCAGTAGGCGTCTCGTCATAAAGGACAGGCGGAGGTTCGGCACGATGGACAGGGACAGGCGCATCCGGATACTCGTAGCGAAGGTCGGCCTCGACGGACACGACAAGGGCGCCCTTCTCCTTGTGTCACGACTGCGGGACGCGGGGATGGAGGTCATCTACTCGGGCCTGCGCCGCACGGCGGAGCAGGTCGTCAACATGGCCGTCCAGGAGGACGTCGACGTCATCGGGGTGAGCATCCTTTCGGGGTCGCACCTCCCGTTCGCGCGCAAAATCCTCGACAAGATGAAAGAGAATAAAATCAGCGACAAGGTCTTCCTCGTCGGCGGGGTCATTCCCGACGAGGACGTGCCGAAGCTTGAGTCCATGGGGGTCGAACGGGTCTTCACACAGAGCTCCGGATTCCCCGAGATAGTCGAATTCATCCGGGGCCGGGTGGCGGGCACATAAACGCGACGCAAGACTGCAGGTAGAGACTGACATAATTTATACGGGAGGGAGCCGATGAAGGAACCGGGCATAGGAAACTGGATCACCAAGCGCAGCCACTACAATCCGGACAAGACCGCCATCATCTTCGAAGGACAGGAATGGACCTACAAACAGCTGAATGAGCGGGTAAACAAGCTCTCCCGGGGACTGCTCTCGCTGGGCCTCGGGAAGGGCGACCGGGCGGCCATCCTCGCGTACAACTGCAACCAGTTCATGGAGCTCTACTGGGCCTGCGCCAAAACCGGCATAATCCTGGTCCCCTTGAATTTCAGGCTCGTTCCGGCCGAGCTGGAGCATTTCGTCCGGCTGTGCGAGGTGAAGGCTTTTTTCTACAGCGCCGATTTCGGCGAAACGGTCAAGACCCTCCGGACACTGCCGGGGGCCAAGACCATCAGGCATTATTTTTCCATCGAAGAGCCGAAGGTTGCGGGCGACCGCCCGTACGAGGAATTCATCGGCCCCTTCGAGACCTCCGAGCCGCGCCGTCGAGTCTCCGCCCACGTTGGAAGACCCGCAGATCATCATGTTCACCTCCGGGACCACGGGGACGCAGAAGGGAGCCATCCTTCCGCACCGGAAGACGCTCTGGAACACCATAAACAACGAGGTGGCATTCGACGCCATCCTCACCTCCCGGGTGATATACCTGCTGAACCTGCCCATGTTCCACTCGGGGGGCATGTTCATCGCCACCATGCCCGTCCTCCACCGGGGCGGGACCATCGTCATTCACCGGCACTTCGACCCGCGGAAGGCCCTGGAGGACGCGCAGAAGTACCGGATAAATCTCCTGGGCGGCGTGCCCGCCATGTTCTACATGATGCTGGCCGACCCCGATTTCGACAAGTATGATCTGAGCTCCATCCAGGGGGTGGCCGTGGGTGCGCAGATAACTCCTGTGTCGCTCCTGGAACGGATGACGGAGAAGTTCAAGATACCGGGGGTCGGCCAGGTTTTCGGATGCACGGAGACCTCGGTCTGCATATCGCTCAACCCTGACAGGCCCATGGACGCGAAAAAGGTGGGCTCCGTGGGCCTCCCGCTCATGCATGGGGAGGTAAAGGTCATCAACGAAAAGGGCCGGGAGGTCTCCTGGGGGTCCGGGGAGGTCGGCGAGATCTGCTATCGCGGCCCCATGACCATGCTGGGCTACCTTAACATGCCGGAAAAGACGCGCGAGACTATAGACGACGAGGGGTGGTTCCATTTCGGCGACCTGGCCACCGTCGACGAAGACGGCTACATTTACATCGTCGACCGAAAGTCGGACATGTACATCAGCGGCGGGGAAAACGTCTATCCCCGCGAGGTGGAGAACACCCTCATCGACCACCCCAAGATACAGGACATCGCCATCATACCGAAGCCCGATGAGAAATGGGGGGAGGTGGGGCTCGCGATCGTCAATCCCGTTCCGGACAGCGGGCTGACGGAAGCGGAGATCCTCGAATTCGGGCAGTCAAAACTCGCCCGGTACAAGCTGCCCAAGGAGATCATCATCACCGCCGCGCCGATCCCGAAGACCGTGACCGGCAAGATCTTGAAGTACAAGATGATCGACGAGTATATAAAGAAGAAAGGCTGAACGGTGTCGATGCGGCGCTCGGCGTACAACTTCCCGGGCGCCTGGAGGTATCCATGGAAGTGACGAAACGACTTGCCGAGTTCGTAGCCGGAACGCGTTACGGGGATTTGCCGCCCGCCGTGGTGAACGAGGCCAAGCTCTGCCTGCTGGACTGGCTCGCGGTGACATTGGCGGGTGCCGGGGACGGATCGGTGCAAGGCCTTTTCGATGTGGTACAGGTCGCGGGAGGGAATGAACAGGCCACTGTCATCGGGACGGGAATGAGGACCTCGGTCCTGAACGCCGCCCTCTTGAACGGCACCACGTCGCACGTGCTGGACTTCGACGACGCGTGCGTGGAATTCCAGGGGCATCCCAGCGTCACGCTGTTCCCCGCCCTGCTTGCCCTGGCCGAATGGCAGGACAAAGGAGGCCGGGACCTCATCTGCAGTTTCGTGATTGGCTACGAGGCCGGCTGCAGGGTGGCCCTCGGCGCGTCCTACAACCACTACCTTTCCGGGTGGCACGGGACATCGACGATCGGCCGCTTCGCCTCCGCGGCCGGATGCGCCAGGCTCCTCGGGCTGAGTCCCGACGAGATAGTTCAGGCCCTCGGTATCGCCGGCACGCAGGCGGCGGGGATCAAGGCCGTGTTCGGGACGGCGTGCAAGCCCTTCCACGCCGGCAAGGCCTGCCACGACGGACTGCTGTCGGCGCTCCTGGCCCAGCGGGGCTTCACGAGCATCGGGAACATGCTGGAGGGCGAAAAATGCTTCTGGGAGATGTATTCCCGCGAAAGCGAACCAGGGAAGGTGTCGGAGGGCCTCGGCTCCGCATGGCACATCATGAAAAACCAGTACAAGTTCCACGCGTCCTGCTACGGGACCCACGCGCCCATCGACGCGGCACTCTTCCTCAAGAACGAACACGGGATCGATCCCGGCGACATAGTCTCGATGGAGATCCGCGTGTCACAGCCCATGCTGGACGTCGCCGGCAAGCTCACGCCTGCCACGGGGCTGGAAGGGAAGTTCAGCATCCCCTACAGCGTCGCGAACGCCCTCGTCCGCGGGGACACCGGGCTGGCGGCCTTCACCGACGAAAAGGTGAACGATCCCAAGGTGGTCACTCTGAGGGACAAGATCCGCCTGGCGGCCGACAACACGGTCGCGCCCTTCGAGACCGTGGTGAGCGTCGAGACGCGGTCAGGCAAGCACAGCACGAAGTTCAACATCCTGATGAGGGTGCTGGGCGAAAGGGAAAAGAGTTCAATGATACTGGCCAAGTTCCGGTCACTGGCGGCATTCCGCCTTTCCGAAGACAAGATCGAAGAGATTGTCCGGAGAGCGGATGCGCTTGAAAATGAGAAGTCGATGGCCGCCTTCATGGGGATTTTCAGAAAACAAGGCTGACGAGGCCTGTTTTTCACGCGCTGCCGGGTCTAAACAGGTCACGCGTTTCAACGATAAGGGAACGGCATTCGAAGGAAACGGGGAGAGATTGATGAGCGATCCGGTGACGGTTGAAAAGATAAACGCATACACCCACTGCATCGACCAGATGTGGATGGGCAACGCGAAATTCAGCAGCACCTACCTCGTCTCGGGCGCGAAGGCGGCGCTCATCGACCCGGGGCCCAGCACGGTGGCCGACCATGTGCTCGGGGCCGCCGCCGATCTCGGGTACGGGGCCGAGGACATCGCGTATCTCATCTGCACCCATGTGCATGTGGACCACGCCGGCGGGTCAGGTACGTTGTGCGCGCGATACCCGCACCTCACGGTGTTCGCCCACGAGCGGGGAATCGAGCACCTTGCAGAGCCGCAGAAACTCTACGCGAGCATGAAACGGGTCTTCGGCGAGCAGGCCGACCGGTGGTACGGCGATCTCATGCCCGTGCCCCACGACCGGCTCCGTCCGCTCGCCGACGGCCAGGTGATCGACCTGGGCGGAGGGGTGGCGCTCCGGGCGCTGCACACCGCCGGCCACGCGGTGCACCATCTCAGCCTTTACGACGAGTCGAGCAAGTCGCTCTTCGCCGGCGAGGCCCTGGGGGTGTATTTTCCCGAGGTGAACATCTATTTCCCCAGCACGCCGCCGCCGGAATTCGACCTGGCGGGCGCGGTGGAGTCGGTCGAGCGGCTCGAGAAACTTTCCCTCGAATCGATCCTATACGCTCACTTCGGTAGAAGCCGCGAGCCATCAGAGGCCGTAAAACAGGCGAAGGACATGCTGATAGGATGGGGCAGGGTGGTGCACGCTGCGATGCAAGAGAAAGACGACACGGCCCACGCCCTCGGCAGGCTCACGGAGGAGTCCCTTTCTTCGATAGAACGGCTGAAGGGCTCCCCGGAACTGTATAACAAGTACAAAATGCTCGTGGAGTACCGGGCCCAGTATACCTGCGGGCCGGGGTACATAAGGTATTTCAAGAAAGGCGGGAAGTCCCTGTAACGCCGGGGGACTACAAGCCGGCTATCGAGGAGGAAAGCCATGCCCGAGGACGTCATCATACTGGAAAAAGAGGCGCGAGTCGCCACCATCATACTCAACCGGCCGGAGAAGCGAAACTCCCTCAACCCGGAGATGCTGCTGAAGATGGCCGCCCATCTCGCCGAGCTCTCGAAGTCCGACGAGACACGCGCCGTCGTCATTCGCGGCCAGGGGGACCGCTCTTCTCCTCCGGCTACGACATCGGCCAGATCCCCACGATGATATCCACCGAGCTAGCCGAGGAGCTCAAGAGCAAGAACCCGCTCGAGATAGGCCTGAACGCCATAGAGCGCTATCCATACCCGGTGATCGCCATGATCGACGGGTACGCCTACGGCGCGGCATGCGAGCTCGCCATGACCTGCGATTTACGAATCGCCTCGGACACCTCCTCCATGGGCATACCGCCCTCACGGCTGGGGCTGGTCTATCACCCCTCGGGCATTCAGAAGTTCATCAACGTCATCGGGCTGGCCTACGCGAAGGAGGTCTTTTACACTGGGCGCTTCTACGACATCAACCGGGCGCATGCCATGGGAATGGTGAACTACGTGGTCCCCAAGGCCGAGCTCCATGCGTTCACCTACGCTCTCGCCGCCGAGATCGCCAGGAACGCGCCGTTGTCGCTCAAGGGGCACAAGGCGGTTTTCAGGGCGCTCCACAACCACCAGGGGGTGGGCCCAGCGGACCGGGAGCGCATCGAGAAGCTTATCCTGGAGGCGTTCAACAGCGAGGACCTCAAGGAGGGGGCGGCGGCGTTTTTCGCGAAAAGAAAACCGGTATTCAAGGGAACATGACGGCCTGTGGGTGTGAGGATTAGTGTAGATTATCCCGCATGCGCTATGACGGGCGATCCCAGCCGATAAAAACTAAGGGAGGTTAATATGTCCGGGAAGGGAAAGATATATTACGGGTGGTGGGTCGTTGCCGCGACCTTCGTTGTGCTCTTCATAGGGCTCTGCTCGGCGTTCTACACCGTGTCGGTATTTCTCGAGCCGCTGCAGGCGGCGTTTAAATGGAATAAAACGCAGATATCCCTGGGCTTCACCATTGCCGCGCTCCTGGTGGGCCTCTTGAGCCCGGTGGTGGGCCTGGCGGTGTCCCGGCTCGGCGTGAAAAAGGTGCTCACCTTCGGTGCGATCGCCGTGAGTGGCGGATTGGTGCTTCTCAGCTTTATCACCCAGCTCTGGCAGTATTATGCCCTTTACGTTCTCATTGCCGCCGGCATCGCCTCCATGGGCCTGGTGCCCAGTCAGACCATCGCCTCGCACTGGTTCGAGAGGAAACGGGGCTTGGCCATGGGGATCATCATGACCGGCATAGGGCTCGGGGGCATGTTCATGGTCTTTGTCGCCAGCCAGGCGGTGGAATCATTCGGATGGAGAGGAGCCTTCCGGCTCCTGGCCGGAATGGTCTTCTGCATAGTCCTTCCGGTGATAGCGATACTCATCAAGAACAAGCCCGCCGACATCGGGCTCGAGGTGGACGGAGGGACGGCGTCTCAGGAAGAGGTGCGCCGGCAGGCGGCGGCGGTGAGCTTCACCGTGTCCCAGGCCGTCAAGACCCTCCTTTTCCCGGTCATGTGCGCCATGATGGTCCTGTTTAGCATCATCCTCGGAGGGATGACACAGCACGCCATCGCCATGCTGAGGAGCGTCGTCCTCGACAACGCAAACATGTACTGGAGCCTGGCCCTGGGCGCCAGCGTGGTCGGGAGGCTCCTCTTCGGCGGCCTGGCGGACCGATTCCCGAAGAAACTTCTCATGATCGTCATCCTGATCTTTCAGCTCGCCGGTGTGGGCGGGCTCTACCTGATGCACGATCGAAGCGGCATGGCGTGGTCGTTCGTCGTGTGTTACGGCATGGCGCTGGGTGCCTTCCCGACGGTGTTCGCCGTTCTCATGGGCGAGGGTTTCGGCGTGGAGCACTTCAGCAAGCTAGTGGGGCTCACGGGCCTGTTCCAGATCCTTGGACTCTCGGCTGGCGCGGTCATACCGGGAAGGATCTTCGACACGACGGGGTCGTACGTGGGGGCGATAAAGATCATGGTCATACTCGCCGTCATCGCGATCGGCTTCTCATTGTTCATACGCAAACCGGCAGGGCCGACGGCCTCGCGCCATGCGAGAGCATGACCTAATCCCGCCCGGAAAGGCGGTTGGCGGTTCGAACATCTGTTGTTATTCTCTGAGAGGAAAAGGTAATGGAGCTGATTGAAGCGATACATTCGAGGAAGAGCATACGAGGCTATCGGCCGGATCCTGTTCCGATGGAGATCGTCGCGAAGGTGCTCGACGCGGCCGTTCGGGCACCCTCGGGCATGAACACCCAGCCCTGGCGTTTCTGGGTGGCGGCCGGCGCGGCGCTTGACGGCATACGAAAAGAAAACGAGCGGCTGTTCACGGCAGGGACCATGCCCGACGCCGAGATGCTGCACAAGCCGTTTACCGGGGTCTACCGGGAGCGCCAGGTCGATCTGGCGAAGCGCATCTTCGAGCTCATGGGCATCCCGCGCGAGGACCGCGACAGGCGGACCGACTGGATGAAACGGGGTTTCCGGTACTTCGACGCGCCGGTGGCCATTGCCGTCGGCTGCGACGGAAACATGCACGAGCACGTGGACCTGTTGGGCATAGGCGCGCTGTGCCAGACCCTGTGCCTGGCGGCACTGGAGTTCGGCCTGGGCACGTGCATTGCCGACCAGGGCATCATGTACGGCGAGGTGTGGCGAAGGCTTGCCGGCGTCCCGGAGGGCACGAAGCTCGCCGCGGGCATAGCCATGGGTTACCCGGATCCGGATTTTCCCGCAAACAGGCTTGTCACCGGCAGGGAGCCGCATGGGAAATTGACGAACTGGTTGGGATTCTAATAGGGAAACGGGCGCGAGGAGCTCCTCCGCCCTCTGTGCGCGAGACGCGCATTGGCTGTCACTACACATTGGTGTTCTAAGAGGGAGGTCCACCATGGGGAAACTTTTCTCAATATGTCTGGTTATGCTCGGCCTGCTGGCCGCGTCCGCGCCGCCCGCGGCAGCAATGGACGGACCATCCGACCCGCGGGAGATGGACGCATACCTGAAAACCCTCATCCCTGCCGGCATGGAGAAATACCACATTCCGGGCGCCGTCTTCATTTTCGTGAAGGAGGGCCAAGTCTTCTTCAAGAAGGGCTACGGGTACGCGAACATCGAGAAAAAGCTCCCCGTCGACCCGGACCGTACGGTCTTCAGGGTCGCCTCCAACTCGAAGATGTTCGTCGCGACGGCGGTCATGCAGCTGGCGGAGAGGGGGAAGCTGAAGCTCGACGCGGACGTGAACTCATACCTCGGTGACATCCAACTGCCGGCAACATGGCCCGTCCCCGTGACGCTCTTCAACCTCCTGACTCACACGCCGGGGTTCGACGAGAAGAACCTCAACACGGGCACCCTCGTGAAGGAGGACCAGCTCCCGCTGGAACGGTATATCCGGGAGAACATCCCCGACCGCGTCATGCCGCCGGGGAGCGTCACAAGCTATTCCAACTACGGGTTTGCCATGGCCGGGTACATAGTACAGCTGGCCTCGCGGCGCCCCTTTCACCGGTACGTGGAGGAGAACATCCTCACCCCCCTTGAAATGAAGAACAGTGATTTCCTGCCGCGCCCCGACCTGGTGGACCGCCTCGCGACGCCTTACCTCTACCGGGACGGGGTATACGAGGTGTTTCCCCCGGACTACTGGCACGATTATCCGGCTGCCTCTCTCATGACGACCGCCACGGACATGGCGAAGTTCATGATAGCCCACCTCCAGGGCGGACGGTACGGAGCGGCGCGGATTCTGCGAAGGGAGAGCGCCGATGCCATGCATCGCAGGCAGTTTACCAACCACCCCGGGCTACCCGGCATTGGGCTGTGCTTCATCGAGTCGGAATACAAGGGCCAGCGCATGCTGGAGCACGGGGGATGGGTCGCGGGATTCAAGACGCTTACGGCGCTGGTCCCGGCGCACGACGCGGGCTTTTTCCTTTCATACAACATCGAGTACGCCGGGCCCGGCTCACTGCATTACGCCCTGGCGAAAGAGGTGCAGAAGGGCATCATCGATCACTATTACGCAGCCGGCTGGAAAGTACCCGCGGCGACGGCTGTTGTGCCCGGGCAATCGGCGCATCTTGAGGGATCCTACAGGACAAACCGGGTGGCCCGTAAGGAACTCACCAAGTTCGGCGTCTTCATGTCCGACCTCCATGTCCGTGCCGGCAGGAAGGGG
The DNA here is from genome assembly GCA_963762305.1 of uncultured Spirochaetota bacterium. Classification (GTDB taxonomy): domain Bacteria; phylum Spirochaetota; class UBA4802; order UBA4802; family UBA5368; genus CAVXKM01. The sequence continues at coordinate 233,760 of CAVXKM010000002.1, forward strand.
GATATAATGGTCGGGGACGACCGCTACGTCCCTATGGGCCGTCTCTTGTACATGAAAGAGGATGGAAGCGACCGCGTGGCGTTCCGGGAAAACGCGCAGGGACAGATAACACATCTCTTCAAGGGCTCATCGCCAATCGTCGCATGGGACAGGCTCAAATGGCATGAGACCAGCGCGTTTCATTCGATGCTATTGGGGTTTTGCGGTATTGTTTTCCTTGCCGCCTTCGTGACCGCCGTGGCAGTGCACTTCAACAGGAGGAAGAAGGGTTTCAGGGCGGAAAACACTGTTCGATGGTCGTGGAGGATCATGGCCTTGATCGGCTTCCTGAACCTGGCCACCCTGGTCATCATGGTGCTGCTGCTGTTGAACTCGGCACACATCAGCTTCGGATGGGCCCTGCCGACGGGCCTCCGCGAGCTCCTGGCCGTTCCCATGATAACCGCGGCGCTTTCTATCGCGCTTGTCGTTCTCACGGCCCTGATGTGGCTTAAGAAAAAAGGCGGGAAACTCGACCGCATCTTCGCGTGTGCGGTGTGCGTCGCGGCCGTGGCGTTCGTCTATTTCATCCAGTACTGGAACCTGCTGGGATTCAAGACCGGGTAGTGAAAAGAGTTCCGCTCGCGCCACGCGCATACGCGCCCGGGCAAGCCGCGGACCCCGACGCGCAGGAAAAGCGAGGATTACGCTCCGCGGACTTTACCGGGACCGGACCTTTCGCAGCCAGAGGGCCATGTCGTTGACTATGGCGACACCGCAGGGGATCCACACGATGGTCAGGAGGGTCCCCACGATGAGTCCCCAGGCGAGAGCGAAGGTCATGGGCACCAGGGTGGGATCGTAGCCGCCGATGCCGTACGCCGTGGGCAGGAGGCCGCCTATGGTGGTGAGGCTCGTGATGAGCACGGCGCGCAGGCGGTTACCCGAGGCAAAGGCCAGCATCTCGTGGAATTCCCTGTTTCCTTCCTCCTCCAGCTCCCCGATGTAGCTCATCAGCACGATGGCGGAGTTGACGATGATGCCCGCGAGCCCCACGACGCCGATGAGCGCCAGGAAGCTCAGCGGCTTGCCGTGGAAGAAAAAGGCCCAGCTGATTCCCACGAGCCCGAGCGGGATGGAGCTCATGACGAGGAGCGACCGGGTGAAGGACCGGAAGAGAAACAGGAGTATGGCGAAGATGCTGAACATGGCGAGCACCATTGCCTGGAACAGCGAGGCGAGGGACTCGCGGGTGCTCTCCTCCTCGCCGCCGAATTCCACGGACACGCCGGGAAACCGGCCCGCCTGCCGCTCCACTATCTCCCTGGCCTTCATGTTCAGGGACACGGCGGATATGGCGTTCGGGTCTATGTCGGCCGAAACGGTGATGGAGCGGAGATAGCCGGAGTGCTTCCGGATGGCGGGCCCGCGGACGGCGGAGACGTCGGCGACGCGCCGCAGGGGCACCAGCCCCCCGATGTTGTTGACAAGCTCGATGTCGAGCAGGGAGCGCAGGCTGGCCCGGTACTCGTCGGCGTACCGGACCACCAGGTCGAATTCCTTGTTGTCGAGGTTCAGCGTCGCCGCGGACACGCCCCTCAGCGCGGTCCTCAGGCAGGCCCCTACCGACTCGATGGACAGCTGGGCCTTCGCGAGCAGGGGATAGCGTATCTGCACCCTGTACTCCTCGCTCCCGGGCACCTCGTCATCGTCCAGGTTTTTCACGCCGGGGAACGTGGCGACTTCTTTTTTTATGATGTCCGCCAGACCGCGGAGCGGCCCGTAATCGGTGGAACGGAGCGTGACATTGAGGGCCTTCCCCACCGGGGGCCCGTTGGCCACACTGCCCATCTCAAGGGAGATGAATTCAGCGGCCCGGATGGACCGCAGCCTCTCCAGCGTCACCTCGGGGTCCATGCGGCGCGCCTTTTCGAGCGGAACGTAGATGAGCAGCATGCCGACGTTTTCGCCGTCCCTGCGCCGCGAGTCGCTCATCTCCACCTGGGAGACGCCCGCTTTCTGCACGACTGAGGACGCGGTGTTCCCCATCACCCCGCGCACGAGCGCGGTCAGCCTGTTCCCCGCCGCGTCGGTCTCGGCGAGGGTGGTCCCCTCGGGCATTTCGAACCGCGCCACGTAGGTTTCCACCGCCTCGTTGGGGAACAGTTCGAAGCGGTTCCCGAAAACATTGAGGGCGACGCTCGCGAGCAGCAGCAGGGTGATGCCGGCGAACACCCGGTAGCGGCGCTGGAGGCCCCAGCGCATGAACTCCGTGAACATCTCCTGGAGGCGCGAAAAGACGGTGGGCTTCGCGGCGCCCCCGGTAACTGACGGGGCGGCGAGGGTGAAGCGCATGCGCGCGGGCAGAAGGAACAGCACCTCGAGGAGGGCGATAGCCAGGTAGAGCGTGACCACGATGGGAATATGCCGTATGAACTGGCCCATGATGCCCCTGGTGACCAGCATGGGCAGGAACGCAGCGATGGTGATGAGCACCGTGGCCGTCATCGGGAGCCAGAACTGGTGCGTGGCAAGCACGGCCGCCTGTATCACCGGTTTCCCTTCCTGGCGGAACCGCACGTAGTTCTCGCTGGTGACCACCGCGTTGTCGACGAGCATGCCCAGCGCGATCACGAGGGCCAGCATGGTGATTATGTTGAAGTTGATGCCTACGGCCGCCATGACGCCCACGATCCCGAAGATCGACAGCGGAAGGCTCAGGGCGGTGACGAAGCCGATGGTGCCGGGGAGGAACATGAGCAAAATGACCAGCACGAGGGCGAGCCCGCCCAGGGCGTTCGACACGACGACGTCCAGGCGCGCCCGAATGCGCTGTGCCTCGCTGTCGAAGACGAGGATCGTGAACTGCTTCGGCATCGATTTTTTGAATTCTTTTATTTTATCCTCGATGCCGGACGCCGTCTCGAGGGCGTCGGCGGAGGCGTTTTTCGTCACCGTGACCAGCGTGGCAGGCTCGCCGTTCACGCGCGCGAGGATGCGGGGTTCCTCCGCGGCGTCGAGGACCTTCGCGATTTGACTGATTTTCACGTCGTGGATGAAATTGGACTGGATGACGATATTCTCGACCTCGGCGGTCGACTTCACCTGCCCCTGGACCCTGACGAGCTTCTGGTTCGTGCCCGAGGTGATGTAGCCCGCCGGCACGTTGACGGAATGGGACCTTACGGCGCGTACGACGTCGCAGGCGTTGACGGATGTCTCCCGCATGCGCCGCTGGTCCAGGAGCACCTGGAATTCCCGTTCCCTGAACCCGGTGAGCTCCACGCGAGACACGCCCGGCACGTCTTCCAGTGAGATCTTAAGCCGGTCCGCCTCACTGTCGCGTTCGCGGTTTTTCTGCGGCCCGGCCACGGCAAGCTCGACGATGGGTATTTCGTCGGAGTTGATCTCCTGAAGAACGGGATTTTCCAGGATGTCGGGGGGGAGGCCCTTCACCCTCTGGACTGCGCGGTGCAGGTCGCCCATGGCCTTGTCCAGGTCCACGTTGTCGACCTCGAAGCGGACGGTGATGACGCTTCTACCCGACTGGGATACCGAGGTGACTTCCTTGATTCCGCTCACGGCCCGGACCTCGTCCTCGATCTTCCGGGTTATTTTTTCCTCGACCTCTTCCGGTGACGAGCCGGGGTACCGCGTGGTGATGACCGCCACGGCGAAGTTGACCGGCGGGAGTGCCTCCCGGCGTATGACGGAAAATCCTATCACCCCGTACATCGCGAGAAAGACCGTCAGGACCATCGAGAGCTTGTAGTTCTCGATAAAAAAGGCGAAGACCTTCTTCATTTCCGTCTCCTACGGGAGGGCTTTATCTAATTCGCGCGCGGTACACATGGGCGGCAACGTGTGAGAAAACCTTTCAATGCTGTTCACCGGCGTCACGGAAACGCTCCAAATTTCGGCTGATGACGCCCCGGACCTTCTCCAGCAGGAGATCGCGGGTCTCCTCGGTGTACGCCGAGGTGTCCACGGGGCCATCCACGATGATCCTGATCACCCCACTGCGTATTCCTATCCTTCCCCTGGGGAGGAGCAGGTTGCTCCCGATGATGGTGACAGGGACCACCGGCAGCCGGGCCTTCATGGCCAGGATGAAGCCGCCCTTCTTGAAGGGGCGCATCTCGCCCGTTTCTCCCCGCGTCCCCTCGGCGAAGAAGTAGGCGCACACCCCGTCGCGCAGCCCCGCCACCGCCCGGTTGAGCGCCGCGATGGCGCCCGCGCTGTCCTTCCGGTCTATGAAGATCATCTTCCCCAGTTGGGTGGCCCACCCGAATATGGGAATCCGTGAGAGGCTCATCTTTGCCACGAACCGGAGGGTGTGGGGCAGGGTGACCGCCACGGCCGCGGTGTCCAGGTGGCTCAGGTGGTTGGAGACGAACACATAGGAGGCATTCCGGCTTAGCTTCTCCAGCCCCGAGGCCAGGAGGCGCACCCCGTTGGTTTTCAAGACCAGCCACGCCCACAGCCTGCCCATCTTGAAGAAGGCCTTCCCGGTGGGGCTGAACAGGGCAACGACCATGGCCGGTATGCCTATCACGAACGTATAGAACACTGTCGTCAGGACGGTCCAGACCGCCATGTCACTCCTCCAGCCATGCCGCTTTTTTCAATGCTATGATTTTAGAGGCCGCTGATTGGACGGATTCATCCTTGAGCTCTTTCCTGTTAATGGCCATAACGTCAACGACCCTGCCGTTTTTCGAAGCGACCAGTTTTTTCCATTCATCAACGGCGTCCTTGTCGATGCCTCCCTGGTTCGTGTAGAACAGGACGACACGTTTCCCCGTGAAGTCGTTCTTCCTTATAAAAGTGTATATATAAGGGGTAGCGTGCCACCACCAGATCGGCGATCCGAGGAAGATGAGACGATACCGCGCGAGGTCGATTTTTTCCGGTGCAACGGGAACATTTTCTTCCCGGTTGGGGGCCTTCAGGTAGCTGTCCCCGGCGCCTTCGGGAACTACAAGGCGTATGTAGTCGGCCTGGAGCGCCTTTGAAATCTCAAGCCCCGCCGCCGCCGTGAACCCGGAACGGGAATGAACGACGACAAGGGAGCTGGCGCCTTTCCGGGTGATGGACAGGTCATCCTTCGAGAGCCTCTGCGCGGGCTGCGAAACGCAGGAAAAGAGGAATGAAAGAGAGATGATCAGGAGTGTTCTTGAATTCATGGCATTACCTCGCCAGTTCAGTTATTCCGGTCATTTTCATGAATCACGTTTTAATATATCGAGTTTACCTGATAATGACACTGTTCATAAAAAATATCAAGAAATTTGAGTTCCCATTCCATAAAGATGAGGCGGCATAGTCCCGGCTATTGGAGACAACCCTGCGCAACAAAGTGTTTGACCTCACCGGCGGCACGGAGTGTAATAGGCAGATTACCGACGGGGAGGTAACGGACATGGCGGGACTACACCACGAACGCAAGACCCAGGTGTTGGAGTGCAGCCGGTGGCTCAGCGAGAACGGCTTTTTCGGAACGCTCCGGGGCACGGGAGGCAACATCTCGGTGCGCGTGCCGGGGGAGGACCTCCTCGTCGTCACTCCCTCGACGCGCCGGTACGACACCATGACGCCGGAGGACATCTGCGTGGTGGATTTCGACCTGAAGGTGGTCGAGGGGAAGCTCCCCCCCTCGGTGGAGACGGGCATGCACGCGGCCATCTACGCGAACCGGCCCGACGTCGGGAGCGTCGTCCACACCCACCAGTTCTATGCCAGCGTGTTCTGCGTCATGAACCGGCCCATCCCCGCGCTCTTCGACGAGCTCACCTACAGCATGGGAGAGACGGTCGAGGTGATACCCTACGCCCTCTCGGGCAGCAAGGAGCTGGTGAACAACGTCGCCGCGAAGATGGGCAGCCTGTGCGACTGCTACCTGATACAGAACCACGGGGCCCTGTGCCTGGGCCGCGATCTACAAATGGCGTGGATGAACGTCGAATTCCTCGAAAAATCCGCGATGGTCTATTACCACGCCCTGTGCGCGGGCGGTGCCGTGTCCACCCTCCCGGCGGACGTGGTCTCGATGATGACCACCCTGCGCAGGGACGCGCAGGCGAAGGTCGCTGCGGTGAACAAGCCGAAGTGAAGAAGCGGCCGGGCGGGGGCGGACCGGAGCGCGGACATGGCGGGCGTTCCATCTAAACACCGTACAATCCGGAGGAGGCATTATCCATGGGAGGCACATCGGGCGGGAATAGGTCGTGCGTGGCCGTGCTCGACGCGGGCAAGACGAATTATTAAAGCAGTATTCGGAACATTTCGCATTAATCAACATATTTTTTTCTCAGAGAGCTTCCGATAAGAGCTTTATATGTCCCGTTGCTGTCCCTGAAAAGGGTCGCAATTTCCTTAATAAACTACTATACTCGGCAATCTTATGTCCCAGATGATCGCAGGAGGGGAGTTGCCGGATATCGATGCTGCCAGATCCGCCTGTGCCGAATCTTTCCCTGTAAAACATTTTAGTTGAATTAATAATTTGGTAGATTGGAGGAAAAAGAATGGATAATGAAAAAGTAAAATTTAGAGAACAGATGGCGTATGCTTTAGGTGACGTTGGATGTAACTTTGTTTGGACTACGATAGGTGCATTTTTGATTTTGTATTATACAGACTATGCTGGGATCGCTGCGGCAGCCGTGGGAACAATGATATTGGTTCTGCGTTTTTTCGATGCACTAGCCACACTGCTGATGGGATATATCATCGATAAGACAAAATTCCGTATGGGTAAAACAAGACCATGGATAGCGATTTCGGCTCCTTTTATGATGGTTGCGATGGTGCTGCTGTTTAATGTACCGCAAAACTATGATGACAGCGGTAAACTTATTTATGCTTATCTCACCTATTTCTTTTTGACAGCAATTGTTTATACGATGGCTAATGTCTCCTATAATACACTTATTTCGCTGATAACGGTTAACAATCAAGAAAAGGCGAGTCTGAGTGCAGTTCGATTTATTTGTGTTGTTCCTACAATGGCTCTAATAGGCATTATTACTCCTATTCTGCTCAAAAAAATGAGTTTTGGGAAAATATCTATAATTTATGGCGTGCTTGCGATGGTATTGTTACTTGTGTGTTCGTTTGGAACGAAAGAACGGCACAAGGCAAACAAAGATGAAAAGAAGATTCCGCTAATAACCAGTATTAAGGTGGTGTTCATAAATAAATATTTTTTACCCATAACAATTTTTTATATGCTTTTTTACATCCTAAATGCAGTTTTTACCGGAGCTGGTGTTTATTATACGCGCGATGTGATGGGGGATATGGGCATTTTTGGCCTCACACAGTTGGCAATTCTTCCGGGTGTACTTATCTCATTAGCGCTATTCACGACGTTTGTAAAAAAGTTTGGCAAATGGAAAATTATGATGTTCAGTTTGGCACTTTTTGCAGCGATGATTGTTCCAATGATCTTTGCTCCGACCAATGTGCCGATTCTGCTTGTAACTTCCTTCTTTAAAGGTTTGGCGATGGGAGGGGCGCTTGGAGATCTGTTCACTGTCGTCGCTGATATTGTCGACTACGGGGAATGGAAAACGGGCGTGCGTTCCGACGGTTTGATTTTCAGTTCCACGAACTTTGGTTTGCAGGTTGGAACAGGACTGGGTGCCGCTCTTATCGGCTGGACTCTGACATGGGGTGGATATCAAGCGAACGCTGTAGTTACGGAGAAAGTTATATTGGCGGCAAAAATGATCTATCTTTATATGCCGCTTGTTATACTTGCTCTACTTTTATTTGTTTTTGCATTCTGCAATGTGGACAAGATATACCCCAAGGTGGAATCCTATCTGAAAGAAAAGCGTGCGGAAACATAAATTTTAAAAGGAGTATTCGGAACATTTCGCATTAATCAACATATTTTTGTCTCAGAGAGCTTCCGATAAGAGCCTTATCTGTTCCGTTGCTGTCCCTGAAAAGGGTCGCAATTTCCTGAATAAAAAAAGATGGGGCGGCATGGTCCCGGTTATTGGAGACAAGTCCGCTCGACAAAGTGTTTGACCTCACCGGCGGCACGGGGTGTAATAGGCAGATTACCGACGGGGAGGTAACGGACATGGCGGGACTACACCACGAACGCAAGACCCAGGTGTTGGAGTGCAGCCGGTGGCTCAGCGAGAACGGCTTTTTCGGAACGCTCCGGGGCACGGGAGGCAACATCTCGGTGCGCGTGCCGGGGGAGGACCTCCTCGTCGTCACTCCCTCGACGCGCCGGTACGACACCATGAAGCCGGAGGACATCTGCGTGGTGGATTTCGACCTGAAGGTGGTCGAGGGGAAGCTCCCCCCCTCGGTGGAGACGGGCATGCACGCGGCCATCTACGCGAACCGGCCCGACGTCGGGAGCGTCGTCCACACCCACCAGTTCTACGCCAGCGTGTTCTGCGTCATGAACCGGCCCATCCCCGCGCTCTTCGACGAGCTCACCTACAGCATGGGGGAGACGGTCGAGGTGATCCCCTACGCCCTCTCGGGCAGCAAGGAGCTGGTGGACAACGTCGCCTCGAAGATGGGCTCCCTGTGCGACTGCTACCTGATACAGAACCACGGGGCCCTGTGCCTTGGCCGCGATCTACAAATGGCGTGGATGAACGTCGAATTCCTCGAAAAATCCGCGAAGGTCTATTACCACGCCCTGTGCGCGGGGGGTGCCGTGTCCACCCTCCCGGCGGACGTGGTCTCGATGATGACCACCCTGCGCAGGGACGCGCAGGCGAAGGTCGCTGCGGTGAACAAGCCGAAGTGAAGAAGCGGCCGGGCGGGCGTTCCATCTGAATACTGCACAATCCGGAGGAGGCATTATCCATGGGAGGCACATCGGGCGGGAAAAGGCCGTGCGTGGTCGTGCTCGACGCGGGCAAGACGAACAAGAAGCTCTGCGTCTTCGACGCGAACCTGCGCCTCGTCGACGCGGTATATGGGACCTTCGAAGACATCACCGCCGACGGGCTGATCTACGAGCCGATCCGGGAAACCTCGGAGTGGTTCCTCGACAGCCTGAAAACCATGGCGTCCAGGCACCCGATAGGGGCGGTCTCGTTCGCGGCGCACGGCGGCGCCTTCGTGTGCGTCGACGCCAAGGGCGGCCTGGCCATCCCCATGCTGTCCTACATGTATGACCCGGGGCCGGAATTCCACGCTGATTTCCACGCCAAATTTGGGGACGCCGACGCGCTCCACGTGTCCACCGCAACGCCGTCCATGCCGGGGCTGGGCATCATGGGGAAGGGAATACGCTTCGCGCAGGAGCGCTTCCCGGCGGAATTCTCCCGCGTGGACGCCGTCATCGCCCTCCCGCAGTACTTCGGGTTCCTGCTGACCGGGCAGAAGGGCGTCGACTACACGTACATCGCGTGCCACACATACCTCTGGGACTTCAGGCGGAGGGAATATTCCCCGGTGGTCGACGCGCTGGGCATCCGGTCGAAGCTCCCCGGAAAGATATCCCGCTCATGGGACATCCTGGGGACGGTGAGCGAGGCCGCCTCAAAACGCACGGGGCTCGACCGCTCCACCGTGGTGGCCATGGGCATCCACGACTCCAACGCCTCCCTGCTCCCGTACCTCATCCAGGAGAAAGAGCCCTTCACCCTCAATTCGACGGGGACGGTCGTCGTGGCCATGCACCCCACCGACGAGGTCAGCATCTCGGCCGACGACCTGGGCAAGGTGGCCTATTACAACCTGAGCGCCTTCGGCCGGCCCGTCAGGACGTCCATATTCCTGGGGGGCCTGGAGTTCGACACCTACGCGGGACTGCTCTCCTCTCTCCACGGGGAGGGATTTCCCGGCTTCGACCGCGGCGTTTGCGAACGGATGCTCACGGAACAAAAGGCCTTCCTGCTCCCCTCGCTCATACCCTTCGGAATGTTCCCCAATTCGCCCGCCAGGGCCGTCGAAGACGGCCGGGAATATCCCTTCGGCGACATCGCGGGAGGGCGGCGCCCGGCCTTTTTCATGAACAGGGAAGAGGCGTACGCCTCGCTCAACATCTCGCTCGCCATCCAGACCGCGGTCTTATTGGAAAAGGCAGGCCACCGGAAGGGGACCCGGATATTCGTGGAGGGGGGCTTCCGCAAAAACGACACCTACACGGCCGTTCTCGCGTCGCTGTTCCCGGAGAGCGAGGTCGCCGTGACGAACCTCGAGGAGGCCACCGCATTCGGCGCCGCCCTGCTCGCCCGGAGCGCCCTGGACGGGACGGAGCCGGGGGCGCTCAAGGACCTGTTCGCCATCGAGAGGCGCGAGGTAAAAAACCCGGCCCTGCGGGGCATCGCCGAGTACTCGAAGGCCTTCATCGAAATGGCGGGCCGGTAGACGGACTGCCCGGCGGCGTGCACCGGGGCGTTTCTTCAGGCCGGTACAAAATCGCCGGGGATATTGAATATATTTTTCGGCTTTACCCATTGGCGAGCGCGTAATACAATCTGCAGGTCCGCGATGGGGCGGCACGATCCGAGAAACACAACACAGGCACGCTGAGGTTCATCATCAATTGAAGACACAGGCGACAGCAGACCTCGTAAGGCCTTTCGCCGAAGCGGTCGAGGCGGAGCCTGAAAAACAGGCCGCGGCCGGGGGGAAAGGCAGGGGCTTTATCGGCTACTTCTGCTCCTACACCCCGGTCGAGCTCATCCTGGCCGCCGGGTTCACCCCGGTCAGGATAACGGGCGGGGGCGAGACGACGGGCCGCGCGGACATTCTCACGCCCAGCTTCCTGTGCCCCTACCTGCGCAGAGCGGTGGAGAAGGGAATGGAGGGGCGGTACGGCTTCCTCTCCGGCATCGTCCAGGGCTATACCTGCGACGCGGCCTGCGGCGTAGTCAACGTGTGGGCCGAGAACATGAAGGGGAAGGTCTTCCACACCCTGCCCCTGCCGTACAACGACTCCCCGGAGGCCCGCGAGTTTTTCAGGGCCGTGCTGGCCGAGCTTATCGAGAAGCTGAATGGGGCGGGGGGCGATTATTCTCCCGAAAGGCTGGAGGATGCGCTTGCCCTGTACGGGGACATGCGCGACAGGGTCCTGGACCTCTACGAGCGCCGCTACCGCGGCCAGCCGTGCCTCCCGGCCGGAGAGTTTCTCACCGTGATACAGGCGGGCTATGTCACCCATCCCGGGCGATACCGTGACATGCTCGGTACATTAACCGATGAACTCGACGCGTCGCCCCCGACAGAGGTCTTGGGCACGCCGGTACTCGTCTCCGGCAGTCTCATCGAGGAGCCCCGGGTCCTGGAAATCCTGGAACAGTGCGGCGCGCGCGTTGCCGCCGACGACCTCTGCTCGGGCTGGCGGAACCTCTATCCGCCAAGGGGAGAAGGCGCAACCCCCATGGACCGGCTCATCGACCGCTACATGCGGCGCGCGCCGTGCCCCGCGCGGGCCCGCGCCGAGGACCGGGCCGGCGTCCTCCTGGACTTAATCGATAAATCCGGGGCGAAGGGGGCCGTGTTCATCTTGCAGAAATTCTGCACGCCCCACCTGGGCGACCTGCCGGCGGTCACCGACATGCTGAAGAGCAGGGGCGTGCCCTCGCTCGTGGTCGAGATGGAGGAGTCCGGGCTCGCCGAGGGGCAGCTTCGCACACGCTTCGAGACCTTCATGGAGCTGTTGAGAGATTAGCATGGAGAAACGGCAGAAATCCACGAAACGGCTTGAGTCGGCCCGGGCTCTTAAGATGGTGGTGGGCGGCTATTACCTGGAGTGCGCGCGGGCGCGCGCCGAGGGCCGCCCGGTCGGCTGGATGCCGCCCATGAACGGGGCCATAGAGCTCTGCTACGCCATGGACCTCCAGCCGGTCTTCCCCGAGAACTGGTCGCCGGTCTGCGCCGCCTTCGGGCTCACCCCGGCAAACTTCGAGGTCTCCGAGGCCATGGGGTACTCCCGCGACCTGTGCGGCTATCTCCGCAACATCATCGGCTACGTCCACGGGCCCATGGACGGCTCCGTGATCCCCCTGGGCGCTCTGCCGGAACCCGACTTCATGCTGTCGCCCGGCGGCGGCTGTGTGCCCGTGATGAAGATCTTCCACGCCCTGGAGCGCCGATTTCCCCAAGGCCAAAGTTTTCAAGGCCGACCTGCCCCAGGTGGCCGTCGAGGACATCCGGCAGCACCACCTGGACTACGCCCTGTTCGAGATACGGCGGCTCATCGCCTTCCTCGAGGAGGCCACCGGAAGGCGGCTGGACTACGACCGGCTCAAGGAGGTGGTGGTGCTCTCGGACCGGGCCTGCGCCCTCTGGGACGAGATCATGTCGTTCCGGAAGCACGTTCCCACGCCGTTCTCCGCGGCCGAGATCGGCATCATGTTCGTGATGGTCACGCGGCAGGGGACGCAGGAGGCGGTGGACTTCCTGACCGCGGTGCGCGATGAGGTCAAGGACCGCGCGGCGCGCGGAGTGGGCATCATCGAGGAGGAAAAGGTCCGCCTCTTCTGGGACAACATCCCCCTCTGGTACAACATGGGGCTGTTCAACTACTTCGAGAAGATGGGCGGCGTGGTGGTGGCCGAGACCTACTCGGCGGCGTGGTCCCTGCGCCTGGACACCGAGCGGCCGCTGGAGGCCCTGGCGCTCAAGAGCATGAAGTCCTACCCGATGGTCTCCTGCGTCTCCATCAACAAGAGGAAGGACATGGTGCTCAAGGCCTGCCGGGAGTACAAGATCGACGGGGCCGTGCTCCACCGCAACAAGTCGTGCCTGCCCATCACCCTGGGCCAGATGGACATCAAGCGCGCCCTCGAGGAACAGCTGAACGTGCCCTCGGTCATCATCGACGCCGATCACATGGACGACCGCAACTTCTCCCTGTCCCAGTTCGAGACCCGGGTGGACGCCTTCATGGAGATGCTCCTGGCCAGGAAGTGACCGCCCGCCGCGCCAGTGTATCCTACAATATCATGTAAATAAAACTCACGGCTGAGCAGGCCTTTCAGCATAAACCTGTTTGAGGTTTTACTTCCCGGGGTTCGGCTGTATATTGAGAGCATACCACGTCGATAGTCATGTTTTTCCTTTATAGATTTCTCGTCGGAAGGGGGAACTGCCATAAACGGTAGTATGTCGCGATAACTTCGCCCTTTTGAGAGAGTACTTTCCTTTGTATTAAAAGCACACGTAATTGTGCAAAAATCCGTCGAACCTCAAGCCATGCTTCTTAATCATTGTCTTGGTCGATTCCTTCACCGTGCCCCCCCTGCGCTTCAATTCCATGAAGAATGGTCTCATGTCGTTCATGAGATGACGCTCCTGGGCAGAGTTAAAACACTTGAGGCAGCAGTCCTCAGGGGGGCGGAGGAGGGCGGATTCAGCGACGGCGGCAGACAGTTATTCATTTATACCTATACTGTCATCGCCGCCGCGCCGAAAAGAATAAGACCCTGCGCTGCGATATAGGTGACCCATGGGACCTGGAACTCGGAGCGAGGATGCCGTCCATTGATGGTGGTCTCCCCCATTCTGGCGTCCGACAGCAGGAAGAAACACGGCCCCCGCGGCGACCGCATACCAGTACCCGCCCCTTACGAAGGCCGCCGAAAGCGCGATGGCCGCCATGGCCCCAAGGATGAAGCCGTATACAAAGGCCCCTCCCATGATGCTTTTCGGCCGCAGGGGATTATAGACCCGTAGTTTGAACAATATCGCCGGCACGACGATGAGCGCAGTTATGAGGGGGTAAAGATAGCCCTCCGAGGCAAGCTCCGACAACGGAACCATCGTGACGAAAGCGCCGATATAGCATGCCTGGGCCGCCATGAAGCTCAGGATGCCGTAAAAGAGCGGCTCTCCCACCCTTCGTGCTATGGGCCCGAATTGCAGGTTAAAAATGTCTCCCAGGGAGGAGAAGCTCATGCCCAGGGGAAGAAGCACCGACGCGGCCCCGGCGGTACCGAATGCGGTGAAGACGATCCACGCGTAGAGCGAGAGTTGTACCGAAAAGGCGAGGTACGCCCCGCGGCAGTAAGGCAGCCGCTTCTCGGCGGTGTCGAACTTAACAAGGGTGAGCCAGTGCGCGAAAAAGGAAAACAGCACCAGCGCGGGCGCGAGTGCAAGCAGCGCTATTTTCTGTTCCATGTTGAATCCTTCCTTGATTTATTGTACTGGACGTAGATTCATATATGCTTGCGTCTGAACGCTGCAATACCAACAGAATGACGCATGAGCTTCAAGGACTTTTAGCAATGAGTACCGCCACATCTACTTTAGAGTGATGTTCTTAAAGCCTCCTGCCAGCATTTTGTGTAATTTTCTCTATACTACTCCTTCTGCGGTACCACCGGTATTTGCAGGTACGAAACGTATTTCCCGCCGGTGTGCACCGTGTCCTTCGCGTGGCGGGCGCGGTATGCCCCTACCGGCGAAAGCTGCATGGTCATGGGGCTGTCCGACGACAGCACCAGGGCCAGCCGGGACCCTTCCCGGTACACCATGCTGGTGGGCCATATCTCGACCTGGATCTCCACCGGCTTGCCGGGCTCCAGCGGCAGGAGCCGTTTGTGCCGGTGGTAGGGCCTGGAGTTCGTGGTCAGCGCCGGGTCAAGCTCCCGGTTCTGGGCGGACAGCCAGCCCACGGTGACGACCTCCCGCTTCCCGTACCACTTGTGCAGCAGGGGGTTCAGGGTGGGTTGCACGATCAGCAGGGCCGCGTGCAGGTTCATGTCGTCTACGGTGGATGAGACCCACAGGTTCAGCTTTATCTCGCCCGTTATTTCCGTGTCCTCGTCGAAGGGGTCTGAAACGAACATGGCCCGGTTGTCGCCCTCCGTGTAGCCGCCCGGCGCGTCATAGGTGACCGAGGTCTGTTCTTTTGGAAGCTCGTCCTCGAAGCCGTTCCGCCCGCCGTCCTTGCCGGCCTTGAGGTACATCTTTTTATACTGCGTGCGCTTGATGGGCCATTCGTTCTCGGCGCGCCATTCGAACTCGAAGCGATCGGTCCCATGCCGGACGGCGAGCTTGACGGGCGGCTCTCCCTTCACACCGTTGTCCACTCCCTTGAGCCAGCAGTCGAGGAAGCGGAGCTGGTCCAGGAAACCCTCACGCGAGTAATACGAGTCCTGGTGGGCGCCGGTGTGCACCCGCAGTTTTTTATAGCGTGAAGCGGCCTTTTTGAAGCCCTCCATGTTCCCGCGCAGGTGTCCCGCGCCCAGCCAGCCGTTCCAGTTCCCGGCGCTGAGCAGCGGCACGGTGACCTTGCTCCAGTCCGGGCGCCGGTCGGTCCAGAACTCGTCGTCGAGGCGGTGTCTCATGAAGTCCACGATGTTGATTTTCGAGATCGACGCGCCGCTCTGTTTGTGGGGCCAGCCGCGCACGGTATAGTCGCGATAAAACTCGGCGATATAGAATGTGGCGAAGGCATGACACCAGATGCCGCCGCGGAAGAAAGAATCACGGTACTGGTCGGCCAGGCCCTCCCAGGGGATGATAGCCGCGAGCGAGGGAGGCTGTTTGGCGGCGGCGTACCACTGGTTTATGGCTATGTAAGAGACGCCGGAGAGGCCGACCTTCCCGCTACTATAGGATTGGCGCGCGGCCCACTCTATGGCGTCGTAGTAGTCCTCTGCCTCCTTGCCGTTCAGGGCGGCCGGCTTGTCCGCCGCCGAATCGCCGAACCCGCGCGTGTCGACCCTCACCAGGGCGTAGCCCCACGGGACCCATGTCTCGGGGTCGGGCAATTCCCACACCTGGAACTTGTTCGGGCGCCCCTCGTGGTTCTTCGGCACGGGCCACGGGCGGTCCTTCATGTAGGCGGTCATGGACATGATGACCGGGAATTTCCCGTCCGCCTTCGGCCTGAAGACGTCAGCTTTCAAGACCGTCCCGTCCCGCATGGGAATGCTGACGTTTTTCTCGAGGACGAGTGTATATTCCTCCTTCGGGCCGTATTTCAGCCTGTACTGCTTGATCAGCTCTTCAGCCTCGCGGTTCGCCTCGACGGCCTCGGGCACGCTCGCGTCGCCGTATTCGGTGTGCGGCCTGGTGATCTCCGGTTTCGCGCAGCCTGCGAATATAAAGGACATGGCGATGAAAACTGCAGGCACTATAATGCTGCCTGTCTTGAATTTCTTCTTTTTCATGACTCTTCTCCTATGCGGACGATCTGTTTTCGATCCGTAGTATATGGAATGGCCGGATTCAACGCAAATACAATACGCAGTCGAAATGAGTTAAAAGGTCCACGACACGCGTCATGGTTGTCCTTGACAGCCATTGCCCCATGAGGTACAATCCCGGGAAGTCTCAGGCGTCCGTTTCAAGCCGCGGCACATGGCAACCCATAGGGAGGATCAAGACCGATGAAGAAAGCCTACAAGAATCTCGCCATCATTGCCGCAATCGCCCTTTGCGCGGCGGCAGTTGCCTTGCTGCTTTACAGGCAGTACAAATGGAACATCGTCGCGTGGTACCTGGGCATACCCGCACCGGCTTACTCGATCGTCGCGGAGCGGGACGTCATGGTTCCCATGCGCGACGGTGTGAAGCTCGCAACGGACGTGTACCGGCCGGACGCGCCCGGAAAATTTCCCGTCATCGTCATCAGGACCCCTTACGGTAAAAACAACCCGGCCCATCGCTACGAGTTCACCGCGAACATTTTCGCCGGCCAGGGATACGCGGTGGCGGTCCAGGACGTTCGCGGGAAGTACGGCTCCGAGGGCGTCTACTATCCCTACGTGAACGAGGCGAAGGACGGCCATGACACCTTCAACTGGGCGGGCACGCAGGGCTGGTCCGCCGGGAAGGTGGGCACTTTTGGAATATCATATTTCGGACGCACGCAGTGGCTTCCGGCGCCCCTTGCCAGCCCGTACCTGAAATGCATGATCCCGATATTCTGCGGTCAGTACGACTACAAGCGAGTAGCCGACGGCGGAGTGTTCCGCTATGACGCCCTGCTCATCTGGCACTACCAGAACGCCTTGAGGACGGCGGAGGGGGGAAAGGCCGTCGACTGGGACAGGGCGCTGCGCCACCTGCCGCTCATCGAGGCCGATGACGCTCTCGGCATCGATATAAACCCATACAACGACAAGATCAGCAATCCGGTCCCGGGGCCCTACTGGGACAGGACGCGCGTGGACGACAAGGTCTCGAAGATGAAGGCGCCCGCCATGGTGGTCGGCGGCTGGTTCGATTTCTACCTGGATAACTCGATAGATGATTTCAATCGGATGATAACTATTTCGGGCAGCCCGCAAGCGCGCAGGAGCCGGCTTGTCCTTGGGCCCTGGATACACCTCACGCGATCGAAGTTCGACGACGCCGACTTCGGGAAGGAGGCGGGCTTCCTGGGGCAAATAAAGCTGTTTCTGAGGTGGTACGACTACTGGCTCAAGGGCGCCGATAACGGGATCATGGACGAGGACCCGGTGAGGATTTTCGTCATGGGGAAAAACGAATGGCGGGGAGAAAAGGCATGGCCCCTTCCAGGGACGGTCTACACTAAATACTACCTCTCCAGCGATCGTGGCGCCAACGGCCTGGCCGGGGACGGCAGCCTGGTCACGGCCATGCCGCCGCCCGCGAAACCCGACCGGTACGTATACGACCCCGAAGACCCGGCCCCGTCGATCGGCGGCGCGTCAGTGTACGGCAACGCCCGTCCCGGCCCGGTGGACCAGAAGGAGCGGGAGTCCAGGAAAGACGTGCTCGTCTATTGTACTCCGCCGCTTGAAGAGGACACGGAGGTCACAGGGCCGGTCCGTCTTATCCTCTACGCCTCGTCCTCGGCGAGGGACACGGACTTCACGGCGACTCTCGCAGATGTCCGGCAGGACGGGAAGTCCATCAGCCTCAACACCGGCGTGGTAAGGGCGCGGTACCGGGATTCGCTGGCTAGACCTTCATTTCTGGAAAAGGGCAAAATATACCGTTTCGAGATCAACATAGGCCCAACGGCCAATGTGTTCCTGAAAGGGCACCGGATACGGCTCCAGGTGGCCAGCTCCTATTTCCCCGAGTATGACCGGAACCTGAACACCGGGGCGCCCATCGGGATGACGAAAGAGACGGTGAAGGCCGAGCAAGCGGTTTACCACGGCGGGGTGAACGCGTCCTTTCTCCTGCTGCCCGTGATCCCAGTCAAACGGTGAATCATGAAATGAACCAATACGACGTCATCGTCATCGGGGCCGGGTTCGCCGGCCCGGTCGCGGCGAAGAAATGCGCCGACGCGGGCTTGAAGACCCTCATGATTGAGCGCTCGGCGAGGGTCGGGGAGAAGGTGATCTCGGGGCTCACCATCCCCGTCTACGGCTTTCTCTTCGGCCCGGACTTCATCCGCGACGGGAACCCTCCCGTCGAGCGGCCCGTCGACGGGATCATCAACTACATCATCAAGGACATCGACCGGGGCGACATCGAGATCGACGACAGCCTGAAGATCCCCAGGCCCTTCGCCCCCATCGTCGCCTTCGGGTACAACGCCTACTGCATGCCCTTCTGCGAATGGGAGGCGCGCAAGGCCGTGGAGGCGGGCGCGGAGCTGCGGACCTCCACCGTGGTGACCGACCTGATCAAGGAAAACGGCGGCGTGAAGGGAGTCGTGCTCGAAACCGGGGAGGAGATACGCTCGCGGATCGTCATCAGCGCCGAGGGCTCCCAGGGCCTGGTGGCGGTGAAGGCGGGCGTGCGGAAGCGGTACCCGCCGGAGGCGATATCCCTGGCCGACATCTACGACTACGAGATGCCGAAGGAGCGGCTGGACGAGATCTTCGGCTTCTCCGTGCGCTTCTGCTGGGGATGGGACGAGCAGAGGATCGCGCCGCCCCTGGGCCACGGGAACGGCCTCATGGTGTGGCCGTACCGCGAGAGCATCCATTTCATGCAGGACCAGTGCCTGCGCCTGGACGAGAAGCGGGTGCCGAACTTGAAGAAGCTCTTCGGGGAATACCACCGCAACATCACCACGAAGCTGCCGTGGTGGAAGGACGACGTGGTCCCCCACAGCACCCTGCGCGCCCGGATGTGGGAGGGCTTCGAGATCTTCGTGGGCCTGGACGAGACGCTTCGCTCCATGCCCAACCACGCGGACGGCATCCTGCTCGTTGGCGACGCCGCCGGGCTGGAGAGCACCGAGCTCTGCGACGGCGTGCCGGCGGCGTGGTTCTCCGCGGACATCGCGGCGGACGTGGCCATCGAGGCCCTCGGGAAAAACGACACCTCGAAGGAATTCCTGGGTCGCTACGACCGGAGGCTGAAGGCCCACGCCGTGCTCCAGTGGTCCATATCGGGGAAGAACCGTTTCGACCTTCGCTACGCCCAGGAGGAGCACAACCTGGAAAAGCTGAGGAAATGCGTGCACGACGGCTGGGGTCTGGGAGCGCTCACCCACGTCGCCTCGCCGCTGGTGAAAATGATCCTGGGGCACATCGTCCGCAATCCCCTGGTGCTACTCAGGTGGAGAAAGATGTTCTACCGGTATTACTGGAACTGGCACCACGGCCTCTTCGATTACGCGCCCGGACGTGGAAAGGCGGCCGGGCCCGGCGAAGGGTATTTCCGGGCCTGGTTCATGCTCACGCACGCCTTGACCGTGCTGCTCATACCGGTCATCTGGCTCTTTGCCCTGCTCCTGTATCCTTTGACGGGAGGGCTGAACGCCCTCATGAAGGCGATGTTACCGGCCCTGGAACCGGCGTACACGGGGCTCCTCCGCCTCTGCGCCTCCTGGGCGGAGCGCCGCAGCCGGAAGAGGGTGGACCGCGTCGTCCGCTGCGACGCGTCCCTGTTCGAGGTGAAACAATGAGGGCGAAAGAAAAGTCCGCCAGGAAATCGGCAAAATTCCCCGGCGTCGAATGGGCGGGAACGACCGGAAGGTTCATCGCGGTCGACCGGAGCCGCTGCACCGGATGCGGGAACTGCGTGAAGGTCTGCCTCGCCGAGTGTTACGAGATACAGGACAGGAAGGCCAGGATACGGAACCTGGACCTCTGCATGGAGTGCGCCTCGTGCTGGTACGTCTGCCCCGAGGACGCGGTCGTGTTCTCCTGGCCCCGGGGCGGGACGGGATTCCGGACGAACTGGGGCTGACGGGCCGCTACACGCGTTTCTTCGCCTCGGCCATGGTGACGATAGGCAGTTTTATTTTCCCCTTCCCCACGAGCTTGTCGACGGTCTCCTGGGGCAGCAGCCGGTAGAGGAGCTTCACCGTCACCGTGGTTCGGCCGGGGACGGCGCCCTTCACGTCATAGGTCTCGGTCAGGAAACCGCCCGGCGGGACGCGGCGGTCTTTAAGCACCTCGCGCGCCTTCGCGATGTTTTCCACCGGGTTTCCCTTCCCGTCCCCGAACACCGTGTTGTATATAATCGTGTCCTTACCCAGGTAGCCCAAACGGTCGGGCGTTCCCGTGACGTACAACACCTTCCCCGAGTCGAGGGCCACCGTGACCTGGAGCCACATCTGGCGGACGTCGGTGAGGCCCGTCGGGAGCTTGTGCCCCGCGCCGGTGTTGCGGACGGTCACGCGGACGAGTCCTTTTTGTATATCGCTCCCGTCTATCTCGAGCCGCGCCGCGTTCCTCAGGCGCTCCTCGGCCATCTTCGGCTTTTCACTGTCCTTGTACAGGCCTGGCACCAGGGTGTTGCCTCCCGCGAAGTAGTGGGTGAAGATGTGCGGGCGGACCTTTCCTCCGTCCGCCGCCGCGCCGGGATTCGCCGGCCGTTCCGTGGACCCCGTCGCGGGAACGCCGGGCCGCTGGTACATGTGACATCCCTGGCAGGGGACGCGCTTCGCCGGATCCGATGAGTTGTACGGGCCCGCCTTCCACTCCTCGTAGGTGGTCTCCAGCTTCGTGCCGAATACCACGTGGCGCACGTCGTGGCACACGCCGCACACCTCGGAGCCCGTGTGGAACTCGGAGTACTCACAGCCGTGGTAATCGCACACGGAATCGTCGAAGGGCCCGCGCTTCACGCCCGGTTTCTCCTCGCCGTGCCCTGGATCGAGTTTGATGTGGTTGTTGTAGACCCTGTAGGCGCCGGTCGCCGAGTGGCAGAAGTCGCACTGGATGCCCTCGCGCGCGATCGCGGGGGCTTCCCGCTCCTCCTCGGAGGTCTTCCGGGGCTTCCCGGAAAAATATCCGACGGGCGTGTGGCACTTCACGCAGGATTCAGCCTCCTGTATCTCGTCACTGTCGGTCAGGCCCTCGAGATAATAGCGCGCGGCCTCGCGGTACAGCGGGTCGTGGTGGGCGAGGTTGTGCATGGAATTCTTCCACTGGGCGTAAATCCCGCCGTGACAGCCGCCGCATACGTCCGGGGAGATGAACCTCGACAGCTCGAAATGACGGTTTTCCCCGCACGACAGGGGGGTGAACGCGGCCAGAGCGAACGCCGCCGCTGCCACACAGGCGATTTTTCCCCTCAAGCGCTTTTCCATCACATTCTCCTCAGCGACCGATATACTATAATACATATATCATACTTTTTCCCTTACTGTGTCAAAAACAATATCCGCTGTGACCGCGCGATGCTCGGAGAAATTCCCGGCTGAAGGAAAAAAGGCTTTACCTCCGCGCACTGTTCCTGTTCATGTATGCGGGAATTATCGCGAAAGTCATTTTTACGGCTACAGGAACAACCGGGGAACGGCATCCGGGCGAGGATAGGCAATGGTCTTCAGCACAAACGGCTTCGACAACGACAGGTACCTGGAAAGGCAGACCGCGGCGATCCTGGAGCGGGCCGCGATGTTCAAGGACAAGCTCTACCTCGAATTCGGGGGCAAGCTGCTGTACGATCTGCACGCGTCCCGCGTCCTCCCCGGCTATGACCCGAACGTCAAGATGAAGCTGCTGCAGATGCTGAAGGACAAGATCGACGTGATCCTCTGCATATACGCCGGCGACATTGAGCGGCGGAAGATACGGGCGGACTTCGGCATCACCTATGACGCCGACGCCCTCAAGCTCATAGACGACCTCAACGGGTGGGGGATAAGCATCCGGGCCGTCGTCATAACAAGGTTTGAGAACCAGCCCTCGGCGTCCATATTCAAGAAGAAGCTGGAGCGCCGCGACATGCGGGTCTATACCCACCGGTACACCAAGGGTTACCCGACCGACGTGGCCACGGTGGTGAGCAGCGAGGGATACGGCGCGAACGAGTACATCGAGACCGCCCATCCCATCGTCGTCGTCACCGGCCCGGGGCCGGGCAGCGGGAAGATGGCCACATGCCTGTCCCAGGTCTACCACGACCACCTGCGCGGCAGGATCAGCGGGTACGCCAAGTTCGAGACCTTTCCGATCTGGAACGTCCCGCTCAAGCACCCCGTCAACATCGCCTACGAGGCCGCCACGGTCGACATAGGCGATTTCAACATCATCGACCCGTTCCACCTCGAGGCCTATGACGAGAAGGCCGTCAACTACAACCGGGACGTGGAGACCTTCCCCGTCCTCAGGAGGATACTCGAGAGCATCAGCAGGAAGGAATCGGTCTACAAATCGCCCACCGACATGGGCGTCAACATGGCCGGCCACGGGATCATAGACGACGGCGTGGTGAGGGAGGCGGCGAAGCAGGAGGTCATCAGGCGCTACTTCAGGCACTCCTGCGAGTACGCGATGGGCCTCGTCGACAGGGAGGCCGTCCAGAGGGTCGAGCTCCTCCTGGACGAGCTCGAACTCAGGCCCGAGGACAGGTCCGTGGTGGAACCGGCGCGGGAGGCCGCGTCCGAGTGCCGCGCCAGGGACAAGGGCAACGAGGGCATCTACTGCGGGGCCGCGATTGAGCTCAGGGACGGGCGGATCGTCACGGGCAAGAACTCGCCCCTCATACACGCAGCCTCGGCGCTCGTCCTGAACGCGATCAAGGAGCTCGCCGGCATCCCGGACGGCATCCATCTCCTTTCGCCGCACGTGATTGAGTCGGTCAGCCAGTTCAAGCGGAATGTGTACAGGGGAAAGGCCGCCAGCCTCAACCTGGAGGAAACGCTCATCATGCTGAGCATCAGCGCCCCCAACAACCCTTCCGCCGACGCCGCCATGAACAGGCTGAAGGACCTCCGCGGCTGCGAGATGCACATGACGCACATTCCCACCCCGGGCGACGAGGCCGGGCTGCGCAAGCTGGGGATCAACCTCACCACGGAACCGGATTTCTCCACGAAAGACCTCTACATCGTCTGAGTGCCCCGGCGTTTGCAGCTTCGGGCCGGCCCTTTGCCGGCGGCAAACCCTTCCTCACCATCCCCATGAAACGATCCCCAAGGGAATATTCTCGTTGACGAGCCGTCGCGCGCTTTTATACACGACAGGGGAGGGTTGAACGCCATGTCCACAGCCGCCGGGGGAACCCACGCGAACCTGAAGGAAACCTACAGGGCCATCTTCGAGTCCGAGTCTCTCATATTTGTCGGGGCGTCGAACAACATCTTCAAGTGGGGATTCAACATCCTCCACAACATCGTCAAGGGCGGATACGGCGGAAGGATTTACCCGGTGAATCCGCAGGGAGGCGACTGGCACGGAATCCCCGTCTACCGGGAGATTGCCGGCGTGCCGGAAGAGGTGAAGCTCGCGGTGATCGTGGTGCCGCGGGAGATGGTGCTCAAGTCCGTTCTGGAGTGCGCGAAGAAAGGAGTGAAGGCCGCCATAGTGATCACGGCCGGATTTTCTGAAACGGGACCGGAAGGAGCCGCCCTGGAAAAGGAGCTGGTGAACGTTGCGCGCTCCGCGGGGGTCCGCCTGGTGGGCCCGAACACCATGGGCATATACAGCGGCATGCCCCACGGTCTGCACGCCCTCATGGCCGGCATGAAGCTGAAGGCCGGGAACGTGGCCCTCATCGCCCAGAGCGGCAACCTGGGGAGCTCGATCTCGTACCGGTTCATCCGGCGGGACATCGGCATCAGCAGGCTCGCCAGCTCGGGGAACGAAGGGGACCTGACGGTGGAAGACTACCTCGAGATGTTCGAGTCAGACGAGGAAACCCGGCTCATATGCCTCTACGTCGAAGGGGTCAGGGACGGGCGCCGTTTCCTCGACGCGGCGCGCAGGATTTCGGTGAAGAAGCCGGTGCTCCTCCTCAAGGGCGGCACGAGCGAGCAGGGGGCCGTCGCGGCCATGTCGCACACCGGGGCCATCGCCGGCAACGACAGAGTCTTCGCGTCGATGTGCCGCCAGGCGGGCATAATCACCTGCGCGACGATGGACGAGATGATCGACACCGCCGGGATCCTCCTCACCCAGCCGCCCATGACGGGGAACCGGGTGTGCATCGTGACCCAGGGCGGCGGCTGGGGCGTCATCGCCACCGACGCCTGCGCAGCGTCTGGGCTGGAGGTGTCCCCCCTCGCCGAGGACGTGGTCCGGGAGCTCGACACGGTATTGCCGGCCTACTGGAGCCGGCGTAATCCCGTGGACCTGGTCGCCCCGAACCGGGTAACGACGCTCACCGATACCGTGGAGATCGTATTGAAGAAGACGGACGTGAACGCCGTCCTGGTGCTGGGCCTCGGATACATGACCCTCAGGGCCAAGTCTTGGCTCAGGTCATCAATAGCAACCCAGGCTGACGTCGCGGGCCACGCGGACATGGTGGTAAAGGGGGAGAAGGAGCTGTTCCGGCTAATGGCCGACATGAAGCACCGGTACGACAAGCCCATCGTGCCTGTGGCCGACATTGTAGCCTTCGATTACAAGTCCGAAGACAACCCGGTCCAGTCGATGGCCTCCCTGGGCCTGTTCGCCTTCGCGTCCCCGGAAACTGCCGTCAGGGCGCTGGCGAACGCGGCGGAGTACCACAGAAGGCGCCTGGCCCGGTGACGCCGGACAGGCAATGCGGCATAGTCAGGATTCCTCTTCTTTTTCCATGTAATAGTAGCGGGGCACCTGCGCTTTCATCGGGCACAGGGCCGCCCTGCAGTACGCGGCGGGGTCTTTCCTCGGGGGCTTGCGGCGCGGTGAGCCGGCAAGCTGCCGCACCCTTTCCTCCGCCTCGGCCTCGCTTCCGGCGCGCCCGATGACATGCACGATCTTCCCCCTGCAGTGGACATACTCGGCGCAGATATCGTAGGTGTGCTTCATGCCGTGTCGCGGGAACCGGGGCCCGCGGGCTATCCACGCCAGAGGGGCAAGCCGGTCGTGTCGTCGTATCCCCGCTCCAGCGGCTTTCCCTTTAGAACGATGACCGTGAGCTCGCACGCGAACACGGCGCATCCGCGGAGGAGATGGCCGCCGAAAACCCTCCCCTTTTCGTCACCGCAGAGGATATGGGCATGGCACAGGGGCGAGCCGTCTTTCAGGGACACGTTTCCCGTGAGTCCCAGTATTTCGAATTGTCCCTTGAAGGCAATTTCGCGGTAAATCCTCTTCTTTTGATCGTAATAGGCCACCGCCGCGGAGCTCAGCGCGCCGATGGCGGAAACGGCGGCCATCTTGATTTTCTTCTCCTTGCAGAAAGAGGTGATGCCGTCGAGAAGGTCGCCGCCGTGGGCGAGCTTGCAGACGTAGACTTTACCGGTCCTGTATTCCGCGCTGAGTGGTTTCGATGCCATGGTCAGTTTCCCTGTGCACGGTTAAAGTGTTGTAATTTGATCATCTCTTAATGTCGCAACGAGTGATAAACCCGCTGAACAGTCCGCGCGGTGCCGGGTTTTCGATCTTCCCGTCAGCCCTCCCGTGAAGTCCACCGGAAGCCGCTCAAGGACAGCAGGACCACCGTGGTCCCGTAAAAAACCCAGACGATTCGGAACGCGATCTCCGACGCGGCGCCTATCCCTATGTTGTAAATCTCTCCGGTAATCTCCGTGAGGTACCAGCAGGTCATGGCCAGCGCCGCCATCCACGCGTTGGCCTTCGGGTAGAGGCGGTACCGAACGGTCTCCCACGCGAACCAGGTGGAAGTGCAGAAAAAGGCCGTGTAAATCGGCCCGATCACCAGGTGGCCCACTCTCGCCATGCCGTCCCAGAGGAAAACGATGAGCAGGACCGCGGAGCCGTATATGACGGTGGGCAGCCATACACGTCCCAGGAAGGATTCTCCCGTACGCTCCATCCGCCACGCCGACCGGAAATACGGGAAGCCCCGGCCGTGCCTCACCGCCAAAATCGCGTGGGCGAGGATCGAGAGCACGCCCCCGGCCATGAAGACGGGCGAATCCACCGGGACGCCGGGAACAAGGGCCACGACGCTCATGAGAATGTCGGTCGGCAGCATGCACAGGAAGGCGAGCAGAAGGAGGGCGCGGTCGCGGTGGTCCAGGTGGTGCCGGCCTATGGAAAGGACAAGGACCAGGCAGAGGAGGGTGATGCCCGGCTTGCCTATGCCGGGATAGAGCCGGGCGGGAATGCTGTAGAGGTAGACCGTCCAGTCGACCGCGAACACGGAGCCCGCCAGGAGCAGAACGGCCCCCAGCATCGCGAAGACGAAGCGGCGCCGCGAAACCGTGACGGGCATGCCGACAACGCCGGGGAGCGCGGTTCCGGGTCCGTCAGGTTCGTGCATTGATATTATCTTCCCGAAATTAAAGCGTCGATGCCGATGTTACGCGTCGCCGGCCGGAAAAGACCAGCACTTTTTGCTTTCAGACAAGGCCATTGCGATTGCCGCCGGCATGGCGGGGGCTCGTTCAGGCGGAAGTTAATTTGCGGATTCAACGTTATTTTCTTGACATATTCTTCAGGCCTGCTATGTTTATTTTAATTTGACTATAAGGGAGGCACCCCATGAATTTATTGAACCCGAAGAAGATCGAAAAGAAATACCCGGACGAGGGGTTCCGGAAGATCATCCAGAAAACCGTCGATTTTTTCGAGGCCATGGGAAAGACGAAACTCACGGAGGATTTCAACAAGAAGGTCTGGTACCGGGAGTTCATCGACTTTCTCGGCAGGGAGCAGATTTTCGCCAAGCTGCTCACCCCGAAGGAGTACGCCGGGGGCGACCCCGACTGCCGGTGGGACACGGCCCGCAACAGCGAGTACAGCGAGCTGCTGGCATTCTACGGCCTCGGGTACTGGTACTGTTTCCAGGTGACCATACTCGGGCTGGGCCCCATATGGATGAGCGGGAACGAGAAGGCTAAGCAGAAGGCGGCGAAGCTCCTCAAGAACGGGGCCATATTCGCGTTCGGCCTGTCGGAGCGCACCCACGGCGCGGACATCTACTCCACGGAGACGACGCTGACTCCGAAGGGGGACGGCACCTGGGCGGCCAACGGGGAAAAGTACTACATCGGCAACGGCAACGAGGCCGAGATGGTGTCCACGATGGGGAAGATAAAGGACGGCACCGACGACTACACCTTCTTCGTCACCAACTACCGCAACAAGGCCTACGAGCTGAAGAAGAACGTCATCTCCCACCAGGAGTACGTTTCCAACTTCGCGCTCCACGACTACCCGATCACCGGGGACGACCTGCTGTCGCGCGGCCCGGGGGCGTGGGACTCGGCGCTGAACACGGTGAACATCGGCAAGTTCAACATAGGCCCCGCCTCCATCGGGGTCGCCGAGCACTGCTTTTTCGAGGCGATCACCCACGCGGCCAACCGCGTCCTCTACGGCCTGCGCGTCACCGACATGCCCCACGTGAAGAAGAACTTCATGGACGCGTGGCTCCGCCTGGCCGGGATGAAGATGTACCAGCGTCGCGCCACGGACTACTTCCGCAACGCCACCGAGAAGGACCGCCGCTACCTCCTCTACAACCCCACGAGCAAGATGAAGGTGACGCTCCAGGCGGAGGAGGTCATAAATCTGCTCTGGGACGTCATCGCGGCCAAGGGCTTCGAGAAGGACACCTTCTTCTCGATGGGCGCCTTCGACATCAGGGGGCCCTCCAAGCTCGAGGGCACCGTTCACGTCAACATACAGCTGATCCGCAAGTTCATGAAGAACTACTTCTTCAATTCGGCGGCGTACCCCGAGGTAGCCCCGGAATTTGCCGCGCTGGACGACAGTTTCCTTTTCAACCAGGGGCCCACGAAGGGCCTCGGGTCGGTCCAGTTCCACGATTACAAGCCGGTCTTCGAGGCTTTCAAGGGCCTGCCGAACGTCGCGACCTTCATGGAGCAGATCAGGATATTCAAGGACCTCCTCGAAAAGGCCGGCCCGGACAAGGCCCAGGATTTGGATCCCTCGTTCTCCCTGCCGCTGGGCGAGATGTTCTCGATCGTGGTCTACGGGCAGCTCATCCTCGAACAGGCCCGGATAGACAACACGGACAAGGACGTCCTGAACCAGGTGTTCGACTTCATGGTCAGGGACTTCAGCCGATTCGCCCTGCAGATTTACGCCATGCACAACACCAGGGACGAACAGCGCTCCTACTGCAAGGAGATCATGCTTATAAAGCCCATCGGCGACGACGCCCAGTACAACAGGATCTGGGACAAGTACGTATTCTCGCTGAAGGGCGCCTATGAGATGAACCCGTAGGGTACACCACTGGAAGGACGCCGGGAAGCCGGGCGCGCCGTGGGCGCGGCCGGCTTTCTTTTTACCGGCACACGATCGGCGGGAATCATCGAGCTCATAATGTGCTTTACTTTTCCCGGGGTATGGAAAAATTCGAGTGAAATAACTCACCGCGAGGAGGGGCCCATGGATCTCCAGTTCGAACTTCCCGAGGAGCTCTCGCTCATCAGGCAGACCGCACGCAGGATCGTCGAGGAAAAGGTCAAGAACAGGATGGACGAGTTCGCCGCCGCGACCGCCGCCGGCAGGGAGTTCCCCGAGGACGTGTGGAAGGCCGTGTGCGGCGCCGGGTTCATGGGCGCCATCATCCCGGAGGCGTACGGTGGCTCGGGCATGGGCCTGCTGGCCCTTACCGTCGCGATCGAGGAGATGGCGGCCGGCGGTTATTTCAACGAGCTCTTCGTCACGATGACCATGGACGCGATGTGCATCCTGAGGGGCGGCTCGGAAGAGCTGAAGAAAAGGTTTCTCCCCGGGATAGCGGACGGCTCGCTCAAGTTCTGCTTCGCCCTCACGGAGTCCGAGGCGGGCTCGAACGCCTTCAGGATAACGACCCACGCGAAACGGAACGGGGACCGGTACGTCCTGAACGGCTCCAAGACATACATCTCCGGCGCCGACCGGTCCGATTACATCCTGCTGGTCGCGCGGACAAAGACGCTCGCCGAGCTCAAGCAGCAGGGGCTGCCGAAGGCCTCCGGCCTGTCGGTGATGGTCGTGGACACGAAGTCCAGGGGCATAACCATGGAACAGCTTCCCATCACGGCGATGATGGGAGTGAAGCAGTTCACCCTTTATTTCGACGACGTGGAGGTCCCCGCGGAGAACATGGTCGGCGAGGAGGACGGGGGCAGCATGGTGCTGTTCAAGGCGCTCAACCCCGAGAGGATCGTGGCGGCCGCCGGGTTCCTGGGCGGGAGCCGGTACTGTCTGGACCTCGCCTGCGGCTACGCGAAGGAGCGCAAGGTGTTCAGGGACACGCCGATAGGCTCATACCAGGCGATCCAGCATCCGCTGGCGGAGATACGCATGCAGCAGGAGGCGGTCCGGCTCGTCACACACAGGGCGGCGGCCGGCTTCGACAGGGACCTCGACCCCGTCAGCGTGGGCTTTCTCGCGAACACGGCCAAGTACCTAGCCTCGGACCTGGGCCTGAAGGCGGCCGATCGCGCCATCCAGACACTCGGCGGGAACGGGTTCTCGAACGACCTGCTCCTTCCCCAGTTCTGGATGGCCATGCGGCTGGGGAAGACCATTCCCATCACCAACGAGCTGATCCTCAACTTCATCGCGGAGCACGTGCTGGGACTGCCGCGGTCCTACTGATACGCCTTTCGACGAACTCTCCGCGCGGCCGGCACACGGTGCGCCGGGCCTTTCTTCTGCCTGGGCGGGAACGTCAACCGGCCGGCTTCCCGCCGAACTGCTCCCGGAGCTTCTTCTTGAGGATCTTTCCGGTCGCCGTCCTCGGCAGGGCGTCGATGAACGCCACCTTCTTCGGGATCTTGTACTTCGCGAGCCTGTTTTTGCAGAAGTCAATGACCTCCTTCTCCGTGAGGTCCATGCCGGCCTTCTTGACGACGATCACCATCCCAACTTCTCCCCACTTGTCGTCGGGGATACCGATCACGCCGGCGTCGGCGACCTTCTCGAACTTCATGATGGCGTCCTCGACCTCGGCGGGATACACGTTCTCGCCGCCGCTGATGTACATGTCCTTCCTCCTGTCAACCAGGTACAGGTAGCCCTCGGGGTCCAGATAACCCATGTCGCCCGATTTGAGCCAACCGTCCACGATGGTCTCGGCCGTCTCCGCGGGCCGCCGCCAGTATTCCCGTATCACGTTGGGGCCCTTTATGAGGACCTCGCCCATCTCTCCCTGGGGAAGGTCCTTCCCCTCGAGGTCCACGATCCGGATATCGGTGTGGAATACCGGCTTGCCGCAGGAGCCGAGCTTTCTCATCGCGTCCACGGTCTTGAGCGCGGTGATGGCGGTGGCCGTCTCGGTCATGCCGTAGCCCTGGTTGAAATTCACCCCCTTCTTCATGAAGGTCTCGATGAGCGAGCTGGGGCAGGGCGAGCCGCCGGCGATGAAGAAATCGACGCTGGAGAAATCGGTTTTCTCGAAATCCGGGTCCATGGTCATGAAAAGGAACATCACCGGTATCCCGAACATGAGGCTGACCTTCTCCTTTTCGATGAGCTTGAGTGATTCGTTCGGATTGAAGAACCTCTGGATGATCATCTTCTGACCCACGTAGAGGCCCGGGGTCGCCGATGCGTGCAGCGCCCCTATGTGGAAAAGAGGGGCGGCGCAAAGCGAGACGGAGCCGCTTTTTATGGCGTACATATGGACCGCGTTGATGGCGTTCCACTGGGTGTTCCCCTGGAGCACCACGGCGCCCTTGGGCTTGCCGGTTGTCCCCGAGGTGTACATGATGAAATGCGGGTCGTCCAGAATGACCTCCACGCCGGGCGCGGGCTCCAGCTCGGACTTGCCGGAGGTCCACCTTTCGAAGAGCTCATCCACTTCGGCGCCTCCCTCCTTTTCGCACAGGTGTTTTTTGATTGTCGGCACCTTGGCCCGCAGCTCGTTCACCATCGCCGTGAACTCGGGCGAGTAGATCATCATGCGCGGCTCGGAGTCGTTCAGGATGAACTCCAGCTCGGGGACTGCTAGGCGGAAGTTGAGCGGGACCATGATGCCCCCGATCTTGGAGAGGGCGAAGAGGATCTCGAGGAAGACGTTGCTGTTGCCCATGAGGGCGGACACGCGGTCTCCTTTTTTAATGCCGTACTGCTGGAAGGCGTGGGCGAGGCGGTTGATGCGGGCGTTGAACTCCCGCCGTGTCAGCGAAAGGTCTCCGTATTTCACGTAGACCTCATCGGGATAGCGCGCCGCCCATCGTTGCGTCCATTCACCGACATTCATGGCATACACGGGAAACCTCCTTTTTCACTGAAATTTTCTCGGACGCCGAAAGCGCCTCGGCGTGCCGAACGGTGATACGCTTCATGGGAGAAGAATGCGACCATTGGCCTCCCGACTGTCCGCTCCATGGGAACAGGTGAATGGGCCGGGATAAGTCATCGTGGGATAAGGAGAGATCGGCCGGTACTGAGACACCATCATAATAATGCAGGGGGCCGGTTTATTCAACAAATAAAATTGGGCGGCTTCATGCAGGTGGGCCTTATGAGGGGAAACGAGATCGCCATGACCGGTGGACAGCCCATAAACCTGTTGACAGCGGGTTTTTCACGGATTAAGCTTTTTTGTAATTCACGGCCGCCGCGCGGTCTCGTAAGAGGGGTATCGCATGAAACCAAGAGTCAGAAAGGTCCTGTACATATCAGCGGGCGTTGTCGTCTTTCTCTGCGTCGCCGCATTCGTTACCTTCCAGGTCTTCTTCAGGCTTCCTATCCCGTCATACTCGGGCACGGAAAGGCTGGAAGGCCTCACGGAGACCGTCGAGGTGAGGACCGACGGGCACGGCATCCCCCATATTTTCGCGAAAAACGAAAAAGACCTCTTTTACGCCCAGGGCTACATCACCGCCCGCGAGCGGATGTTCCAGATGGACCTGACACGGCTGGCCGGCAGGGGCGAGCTCTCGACACTGCTCGGCGACGCGACCGTGGAGACCGACAGGTATTTCAAGACCATGGGCTTTTACCGCGCCGCCGAGGCCGAGTACGCGGCCATGGACCCCCGGACCAGATCGATCGTCGACGCGTACACCCGCGGGGTCAACGCCTATATCAACACCGTCAAGCACCTCCCCAGCGAGTACGTCATACTCGGCGGAAAGCCCGTGCCCTGGAGGCCCGCGGACAGCCTGGTGGGCGGGGTTTTGATGTCCTACCGCCTGAACGAGCAGCGGGAGCTCAAGGCCATCCTGTACCAGATCAGCGTAAAGGCGGGCGGCGGAATCCTTAAACACCTGATGCCCTGGATGCCCCAACCGGCTCCCACCGTGTCGAGAGACGATGGGCACGGACTGTCCGTCGCCAGATGCGAGATTCCCCTCGTGTCCCCCTGGGGGGCGACGCAGAGCCCCCAGCGCGGAACCCTTTTCGCCCTTCCCGCGCAAAATACGCGCGAGCAACTGGATGATTTTCTCCGGCTCCCGCACCACGACGGGCAAGCCCGTGTTCACCGGGAGCCCGGACCTGGAGGCCGCCATCCCCTCGCTCTTCTACCTGGTGCACCTGAAAGGCGGCGCCTACGACGTCATCGGCGGCTCCATCGCCGGCCTGCCCGGGGTCCACGCCCTGGGATTCAACGGGCATTTCGCCTGGAGCATCACGGCGGGCGTCGGCGACAACCTGGACTACTTCGTCGAAAAGCTGAACCCGGGAAACCCGGACCAGTACATGACGGAAAACGGCTACCGGAACTTCACCGTGATACAAGAAACAGTGAAGATAAAAACAAAGAAGGGGACGAAGGAAGAGAAGCTGACCGTCAGGATATCCAGGCACGGCCCGATCATCTCCGATGTCCATCCCGGCGTGCCGAAAAACTGCGCCATGCAGTGGGCGGGCCTGGACGGGCCCAGCCGCATCGTTCAATGCTTCCTCGAGCTCAACAGGGCGAAAAACTTCAGCGAGTTCCGGCGGGCCCTGGGCATCGCGCGGGGCGGGAGCGTGAACGTGGGATACGCGGACGTCCGGGGGAACATCGGGTACCAGTACATCACCACGTTCCCCGTGCGGAAATCGGGCGACAACCCCATTCCGCGGCCCGGGGAGAATGGCCTCTACGACTGGGCGGGATACGTGCCCTTTGAAAAGCACCCCTACGATTACAATCCGAGCAAGGGCTACCTGGGCTCGTTCAACCAGATGCCCAGGCCGGCCGACTTTTACGGGACATCCTATTTCTTCAGCGAGCGTCCGTACCGCTTCGAGGAAATCGTGAAGGGAAAGAAAAGGTTCAGCCCTGACGACATCAGGAACATGCAGCTGGACGCGGTATCCCACGTGGCGAAGCGATGGGTCCCGCACGTGCTGAGGGTCTGCGGCGGGGTGAAGGACCTGGAGGATGCCGTCTCCCTGTTTAAAAACTGGGACTTCTCCATGGACGTCGATGACCCCCAGCCGACACTCTTCAACTCGTTTTTCACCCATCTCATGAGAAACGCGCTCGAAAACAAGATCGGGAAAAAGCAGGTCGACGATCTGTTCAAGGACCTGCATTCCACCGTACCGGCGCAGTGGCTCATCCGGTACATGGACGACAACGGCCACTTCATCTGGGACGATGCCGGGACGGCGAAGGTCAAAGAGACGCGGGACGACATGGTGCTGAAGAGCATGAAGGACGCCAAGGCGGAATTGACCGACCGCTATGGAGAAGACCCGGAAAAATGGGCATGGGGGAAGGCGCACACCATGGCCATAAAGCACCCTCTGGGCAGTGTTTTGCCCTTTTATAACCTGGAGCCCGTCCCGTACCCTGGCGACGACTTCACCATCAACGCCGGCTGGTATGACAGGGAACATCCCTGCAACATGATAAGCGGCGGCGCCATACGGATCGTCGTCGACATGTCGGACATCGGGAACATGACGCTGGTCAGCCCGCCGGGACAGTCCGGGCATTACCTGAGCCCATGGTACAGCGACCAGGCGGCCCCCTGGGCCGAGGGTCGGCAGATAACGGCTCGATATCTCACGGCCGGGGATATCGACCGGATTTTAACGCTGGAGCCGAAAGTGAGAAAATAGATCAGCCCTGCAGGCGAGGTCACGTGACCTCGCCTGCAGGGACTTAATTAGGGGTGTAAAAAAAACTTGTATTTCTTATTAAATAGACATACCATCTGTACCTTGCGAAGTGAGCACGACGGAAAGTCGAAATCCAGGCCGCACGGGCCAATAAACGGAATGCACAAGAAAACGCGTTTCTGACTCCCGACCTGGTTTTAAGAGAATTTCAACAAGGAGGTGACATGAAATACCCGAACATCGCATTTGAGCCTTTGTTTACCTGGGTGAACAGGCCCAGGATCATGTACTCACCCGGCGTGAGGTCCGAGGTCGGTTTCGAGATGGAGCAGCTGGGCGGTAAGAAGGCGGTCATCTTCACCGACAAGGGACTGGTGTCGGCGGGGGTCGCCGGCATGGTGGCCGACGAGGTGAAGAAGTCCGGTATCGAGCTGGCGGGGACCTTCGACTCCATCATCCAGGACGCCAGGATCGACATCATCAACCAGGGGGCGGCGTTTTACCGCCAGTGCGGCGCCGACTGCATGATCGCCGTGGGCGGTGGAAGCGTCATGGACACCGCCAAGGCGGTGAACATCATGATCGGGGGCGGACACGAGGACTTCCAGCCGCTGGCGGACCAGGCGGGACTCTGGGAGGGAGCGCAGCCCCTTCCGCCGCACATCGCCTTTCCCACCACGGCGGGGACAGGGTGCGAGGTGACGAACGCCATGGTGGTGCTCGACGTGAAAGCGCATGCGAAGCTCTCGGTCACGCATCCATACTGCAACGCGGACATCGCGATGCTCGACCCCGAGCTCACCGTGAAACTGCCGGCGAAGATAACGGCCTTCACGGGCATGGACGCCCTGACACACGCGATCGAGGGGATCACCTCCACGGGGGCCGAGCCCATCGCAGACGCCCTGTGCCTGCACGCCATACGGCTCATCGTCAAATATCTCCCGATTGCTGTCCAGAAGCCGGGCGACATCACGGCCCGGGGGCACATGCTCCTGGCGAGCACGATCGCCGGAATGGGGTTCGTCAACACCATGACGGGCGGGGTGCACGCCACCGCGCACGCCCTGGGGGCCCTGTACGGGATACCGCACGGTCTCGCGAATTCCATCATGCTTCCCATCGTCATGGAGTTCAACGTGAAGGACGCGCCGGAGCGCTACATGATGATAGCGGACGCCATGGGGCTCGACGTGGCGGGGAAGAAGCCGCTGGAAGCCGCCCGGATGGCGGTCAAGGCGGTTAAAAGCCTGAAAAAGAAGGTCGGCCTCACCGACACGCTGAAGGACTTCAAGGTCCCGAAAGACCCGGAGAAGCTGAAGCCGCTGGTGGAGCTTGCCGCCGCTGACGGGCAGATAAGCTACAATCCGCACTACCTCGAGGAGGCGGACATTCTGAAACTTTACAACAACGCGTATTAAAACCATTAAAAGGGAGGAGATATGGAATACTGGAAAAATCCGGAAGAGACTGTCACCGCGATCGTGAAACTTTTTGAGGATGTCGCAAAAGACCCCGAGTTACGGGAGGGGATGAAAAAGGTCAACCAGCTCATCCTGTTCGATTACACCGAGGACGGGCCCGGCTGCGCGATCTGGGTCGACTGCCGCAAGGGCGCATACAAGGTCGGCACGGGAAAGCCGCCTGAGGAGCCGGACCTCACCATGAGCCTCTCAGCCGACGACGCGCACCGCTCCTGGTCGAACAAGCTCAACCCGGTCATGGCCATCACCCGGAAGAAGATACGGGTAAAGGGTTCGGCGACCGGCCTGCTGAAGCTGGCGCCCAAGCTCAAGAAGGTGGCGGTAATCTACAATCAAGTTCTCAAAGAACTGGGCTGGAGCGACAAGATAATGGCGTGAAAACACAGAGGAGGCCGGGAGATGAAGGCCAATACAGGGAAAATAATAAGGGTCGACCTGTCTGCTGGTAAAGCGGAGGTGGAAAAGCTTCCCGAGGAATACTACCGGAAGTACATCGGCGGAAGCGGGCTCGCGGCAAAGTACTTCTGGGAGAAGGGCAGCTTCGACGCCGGTGCGCTCTCGCCGGAGGCCATGCTTATATTCATGAACGGGCCCTTCGCCGGCCTGAAGCTTTCCGGCGCGAGCAGGAACAGCGTCGCGGGACGCTCGCCCCTTACGGGCCACTGGGCTGACTCGTCGTGCGGCGGGTTCTTCGCGCCCGAGCTCCGTTACGCGGGGTTCGACGGCATCGTCATCACCGGGAAGTCTCCCGGGCCTTCAATTCTGCTCATCGAGGACGAGAAAATCACGGTCGTCGAAGGCTCGGAGTACTGGGGGAAGGGCGTCGAGCAGGTGAACAAGGACTTGAAGAAAAAATTCGGGAAAAACCACCGCACCCTGGTCATAGGGCCTGCCGGGGAGAACCTGGTCGGCTACGCCAACATCATGCACGAGGGGCATCACGCGTTCGGGCGCGCGGGCTTCGGCGCGGTGATGGGCTCGAAGAACCTCAAGGCGATCGTGGTAAGCGCGAAGAAGAAGGAGATGGACCTCGCCGACCCGGCAAGGTACGAGGCGCTCAGGAAGGAGCTCAACGTGAAGATCAAGGAGGCCCTGGCCTCCAACGTGCTCCACGAGAACGGGACCGCCGGCAACCTCGAGGGCGGCGTGTACAGCGGGGACGTGCCCATCAGGAACTGGACCTCGAATTTCTGGGAGGAGATGGCGGGCGCACTGACAGGCTCCGCCCTCACCGAAACCTACCTGACGAAGCCCGGCGCGTGCGCCTTCTGCGCGGTCGCCTGCAAACGCATCGTCGAGGTGAAGGAGGGGCCCTTCGCGGTCCCCGAGGGACCGGGGCCGGAATACGAGACAATCGTGTCATACGGCGCGCTTATCGGCTCAATGGACCTGGCCGCCACGTGCAAGGCGAACAGGGTGTGCAACGACATGGGGATGGACACCATCTCGTCGGGCATGACCATCGCCTGGGCAATGGAGGCCTTCGAGAAAGGTGATATCACCACGGCCGACACCGACGGGGTCAGCCTTGCATGGGGCGACATGGAAACGGTCATCAACACCGTGCTCCCGAAGCTGGCGAAGAGGGAAGGAAAGCTCGGGGCGCTGCTCGCCGACGGGAGCGTCGCCGCGGCGGGCAGGGTGGGGAAGGACTCGATCAAGTACACCGTCCAGAGCAAGGGGATGGAAGCCCCCATGCACGACCCCCGGGGAGGGGGACACGGCATGGCGCTCACCTACGCCATGAGTCCGCGGGGCGCGTGCCACGTGGCCGACCCCATGCTCTTCGTGGAGATGGGGGCCTGCTTCTACCCCGAGATCGGCTTCGAGTTCGACCTGGAGCCGAAGACCGACGAGAACAAGCCCGAGGCCGCGGCCATATCGATCGCCCTGGGGAACATCGAGAACAGCGCGTGCTTCTGCCAGTTCGCCGACCGCGAGGTGAGCATTCCGCAATGGGTGGAGCTCTTCAACACCGTCCCCGGCTACGACTGGGAGATCCAGGACATGATGAACGCCGGGAAAAGGGTGTTTTTTCTCAAGAGGCTCATGAATTACCGGTACGGGCTCACGTCCAGGGACGACGCGCTGACGCCGAGGATGCTGGAGCCCGCGCGGGACGGCGACCCCGAGGGGATAGAGATCAACTTCGACGGCATGAAGGAGAAATTCTACTCGCTCATGGACATGGACACGGAGAAAGGGATCCCCTCCAGGGCTGCCCTCGAGGAATACGGCCTGGGCGAAGAGGCCGCCAGGGTGTGGTAGACCATACCTGATGCGCATCAAGATCAGGCCCGTCGGCGTCATTCGGAAGTTCGCGGAAGAGCATGAACTGGAGACGGACGAGGGCCTGACTCCCGAGGGGCTCATCCGCGCCCTGGACATACCGCGGAAGCTGAAAATGGTTTCCTTCGTGAACGGCAAGAGGGTGGCGCCCAAGCACGCGTTGAAGGACGGGGACGAGGTCATCCTGGCGACTCTGATGTCCGGCGGGTGAGGGGATGGAGTTCCCGGCGCCTTTTAAAAACGCGGGAAGGCAGTCGTGAAAAACGAGGGATCCCTGCCGGCGGCAGACCGGCCCCGGCTTGGTCGACTCCCTTTGGCCCGTCTCGGGATGAGGACGGTTGTACATGACGTATAAACTGTCAATCGAACAGAAACACGCCTATCTGCACGTCATTGTCACAGGCCGGAATAGCCGGGAGAATGTGGCCCTGTACCTGGAAGAGGTGCTTCGCGAATTCACGGCGCGCCGCTGTTCCAGGGTGCTTATCGAGGAGCGCCTTGAGGGTCCACGCCTGGGGACGATCGATGTGTTCCGGGTCGCGACAGAGGGAAGCATGCGCGCCCTCGGCATGCTGGAGGCGGTCGCTTATGTCGACGTCAACGCGGAAGGCGACTTGATGCAGTTTGCCGAGACCGTGGCGGTCAACCGCGAGCTGCCGGTGACCGTTTTCCCGACGGTGGCCGACGCGGAGAAATGGCTGCTGGAACAGGATCGTAAAGAGACCTAACCCCATTAACAGCTTCCTTTTTCAAGCCAATATATTCACTTCGCGGGGTAAAATTAAATCATTGACAAAACATGAATAGCGTTTTAATGTTGAATGAGATTCAATATTAAAATTGAATTTAATAATGTTTAAGCGAATCCGAGGTTAAGGCGCAATGGATGTATTCAGCACGAGGATCGACACCAGTTCCGATGAGTACAGGAAGAATTACGACGTCATGCAGAAGCGCGTCGAGGAGCTCAAGGCGGAGCTCGCGAAGGCCCGGGATGAGCGCTCCCAGAAATCCAGGGACCGCCTGGTCGCCCAGGGGAAACTGCCCATACGCAAAAAACTCGAGATGCTCATGGACAGGAACACCCCGTTTCTCGAGATCGCTCCCCTCGCCGCCAGGGGCATGTACGACGGCAAGATACACGGGGCGGGCCTCGTATCGGGGATAGGGGTCGTGGAAGGGAAGGAGGTGATTGTCTGCGGAAACGACCCCATGATAAAGGGCGGTTCGAGCTACCCGATGACGATCAAGAAGACCCTGCGCGGCCAGACCATCGCGATGGAAAACCGCCTGCCCATCGTGACCCTTCTCGATTCGGCGGGGGGATACCTTCCCCTGCAGTCCGAGGTTTTCCCCGACATAGACGACGGCGGCAGGATATTCTACAACCAGGCGATACTCTCCAAGATGGGCATCCCGCAAATCACGGCGGTGATGGGCCTGTGCACCGCGGGCGGCGCGTACGTCCCCGCCATGTCCGATGAAACGATACACGTCAAGGGCAACGGCGCCATCTTCCTGGGGGGCCCCCCGCTCGTGAGGGCGGCGACCGGCGAAGTGGTCACCGCCGACGAGCTCGGCGGCGCCGACGTCCACTGCCGGTATTCCGGGGTGTCGGACTACTTCGCCGAGGACGAAAGACACGCCATATCCATCATGCGCAAGATAATCCGGAACCTCCCGCGGACCGAAAAGGCCAGGCTCGACATGAGAGAGGCCGCGCCTCCGGTGTACGACGTGAAGGAGCTGTACGGGATAACCAGCAGCGAGCTCAAGGTGCCCTTCGACGTCCGCGAGGTGATCGCGCGAATCGCCGACAGGAGCGAGTTCCTGGAGTTCAAGGAGCTGTACGGGCCCACGCTGGTCTGCGGGTGGGCCTACATCCACGGGTACCCGGTGGGCATTCTCGGCAACAACGGGGTGCTTTTCTCCGAGAGCGCGCAGAAGGGGACCCAGTTCATCCAACTCTGCGACAGGAGGAAAATTCCCCTGGTGTTTCTGCAGAACATCAACGGGTTCATAATAGGGAGCGAGTACGAGCGGCGCGGCATCACCAAGGACGGGCACAAGATGGTGAACGCCGTCTCGACGGCGACGGTGCCCAAGTTCACCGTGATGATCGGAGCGTCCTTCGGCGCCGGGAACTACGCCATGTGCGGGAGGGCGTACTCCCCGCGCTTCCTCTGGATGTGGCCCAACGCGGAGATCGGCGTCATGGGAGGGGAACAGGCCTCGGACGTCCTCGTGACGATCAAGAGAGACCAGCTCGCGAAGGTGGGAATGCCCCCGATGAGCAAAGAAGAAGAGGACGCCATCAGGGAGCCGATAATCTCGGCGGCAAAGAAGGAGATCAACGCGTATTACAGCACGTCGAACCTGTGGGACGACGGCATCATCGACCCGGCGGACACCAGGGACGTGCTGGGGCTTGCCATATCGGCATCGCTGAACGCCCCGATCCGTGACGACGTATTCGGATACGGGATATTCAGGATGTAGCGGGTAACCGGGAAGAAGGCTTCACGGTTAAGCAGCCCGCCGGTTCCGGAAGACTGAAAATCCCAGAATTCACAGAGGCGCACGGTGTTTAAAAAGATCCTGATAGCCAATCGCGGCGAGATAGCGGTCCGGGTCGTCAACGCCTGCCGGGAAATGGGCATAACGTCGGTGGCGGTCTACTCCGACGCCGACAGGCACGCGCTGCACGTGCTGAAGGCCGACCGGTCCGTGCGGCTGGGCGGGTCAGCGCCGGCGGAGAGTTACCTCAACATCGACAGGATCATCGAGGCCGCGAAGAAATCGAGCGCCGAGGCGATACATCCCGGTTACGGGTTCCTCTCGGAAAACGCCGACTTCGCGGAGCGCTGCGAGCGGGAGGGGCTTGTCTTCATCGGGCCGCCAGCGGATGCCATCCGGAGGCTGGGAGACAAGATCACCGCCCGCAAGACCGTGATGGGGAAAAATGTTCCCGTCGTTCCCGGTACTTTTTCTGCGGAAAAGGACCCGGAAGCGCTGGGCATAGAGGCCGGGAGGATCGGGTACCCGGTGCTGATCAAGGCGGCTGGCGGCGGCGGCGGGAAGGGCATGCGGGTCGTGTCGGCGCCGGGAGAGTTCCGGGACGCGTACCTTTCTGCATCCAGCGAGGCAGCGGCGGCGTTCGGGAACGGGAGCGTCTACCTCGAGAAATACCTCGTGAAACCCCGGCACATAGAGTTCCAGGTCCTGGCTGATCAGCACGGGAACATCGTCCACCTTTTTGAAAGGGAATGCTCGATCCAGAGGAGGCACCAGAAGATCATAGAGGAAACCCCGTCCACCGCCCTGGATGACACCCTCAGGAGCCGGATGGGGGAGGCTGCCGTCGCCGTCGCCGCGGCATCGGGGTATGTGAACGCCGGGACGGTGGAGTTCCTCCTGGACCGGGACGGTAATTTCTATTTCCTCGAGGTCAACACGCGCCTCCAGGTGGAGCACCCCGTTACCGAGATGGTGACCGGCGTCGACATCGTGAAGCGGCAGATCGAAATCGCGTGGGGAAACCCGCTTCCATTCCGCAAGGGCGACATCCGTCCCAGGGGCCACGCGATCGAATGCCGCATCTACGCCGAGGACGCCGAAAACGATTTCGCACCGTCTCCCGGCACGGTGCGTTTCCTGAGAGAACCCTCGGGCCCGGGGATACGCCACGACTGCGGGATATACCAGGGGTTCACGGTGCCGATGGAATACGATCCCATCCTCGCGAAGCTCGTCACCCATTCCGGCAGCAGGAGCGAGTGCATCGACCGGATGGTCGCCGCGCTCCAGGACTACGCCCTGCTCGGCATACGGCACTCCATCCCATTCCTCATAGACGTGCTCCGTTCGGACGCATTCGCGAAGGGAGACCTGAGCACCGATTTCATAGAAAGCAACTTCAACGGATGGAAGCCTTCCCGGGGACGAAAGGAGGAAGCCTTTATCGCCTTCCTCGTAGACGAGGTCCTTGGCGGCAAGGAGGCGCCTGCGGCCGGGCACGTGGAAGAAACTCACCTGTCACCGTGGCGCACCCTGGGAAACTGGAGAATATGACCGCCGCGGTCCGGCCCTGTGGCTGACACTCTCAAACGGGAGCTTGTGAAAAGTGGAATACACCCTTCGAATCGAAGAGGACACGCGGACATTCACCATCGACGCGCGTGACAATGGCGTCTTCCTGGTGTCGTCCGGGGAGGACAATTTCGAGGTGACGTGCGCGCGGTTGTCGAAATACCACCTCAGCCTCGAAATAAACGGGCAGCGGGTCAACGCCTTTGTCATGAAGGATGAGTCCGGGAAAACGGTCGTGATCGACGGCGTCCCGTATCCCGTCCAGGACGTGGACCTGATCGAGAGGTCCTCGGGGGGCGGCGGAAGGCATGACGAGTGCCCCGGCGAGGTGACCTCGCCCATCCCGGCGACCGTGGTCGCCATCAAGGTGGCCGAGGGGGACGCGGTGAAAAAAAACCAGCCGGTCGTCGTCGTTTCAGCGATGAAAATGGAAATGACCTTGAAGGCCCCGTACGACGGCGTCGTGAGCAGGATAAACGTCGCCGTGGGCGGCAGCGTGATGCCGGGGGCCGTTCTCGTTGACATCGAAAAAAGCGGGTGAAGAACGTCCGCTGACATAAAGCGATTGAATACAACCAGAAGAAGGGGGAGAGCGTATGGACGAGGCCCATTTGCTGTACAAGGCGGAAAACGGCGTCGGGTACATCACCATCAACCGCGAGCAACAGAGGAACGCCATCACACCGGAGGCCATTGCGCTGTTCCACGAGTATCTCGACAGGGCGATGGCTGACCCGGGGGTAAAGGTGCTCCAGGTAACCGGGGCCGGGGAGAAGGCGTTTTGCACGGGCGCCCAGCTCGGCGACGGGCTGTCCACCGAGGGCATGAAGATCTTCGCCAGGTACGCGGACCTCCTGAAAAGGCTCGCGGGTTTTCCCAAGCCCACGGTCGCGAGGGTCAAGGGACACTGTCTCGCCGGGGGCATGGGATTCATGCTCGCCTGCGACATCGTCGTCGCCAGCGAGGACTCCGGGTTCGGGACCCCGGAGGTGAACGTGGGCCTGTGGCCAATGATGATCGGCGCGCTCATATTCCGGAACGTCCCCCGGA
Source organism: uncultured Spirochaetota bacterium (assembly GCA_963762305.1). Classification (GTDB taxonomy): domain Bacteria; phylum Spirochaetota; class UBA4802; order UBA4802; family UBA5368; genus CAVXKM01. The sequence goes on from CAVXKM010000002.1 coordinate 276,844, forward strand.
AGAAGGCGATGGAGATGATTCTCCTGGGAGAGCGCATAAGCGCCGCGGACGCGCTGGGCATGGGATTGATCACCAGGGTGGTCCCCAGGGAAAAGCTGGACGAGGAGGTGGGCCGCATCCTTGAAGCGCTCTCCTCGAAAAGCCCCATCGGAATGAAAATAGGCAAAGAGGCGTTTTACGCGGTGAGGGACATGCCGTTCGAGGAATCGCTCGATTTCCTTTCGGAAAAGATCAAGGAGGTCGTGAGCACGGAAGACGCGAAGGAGGGGATCACGGCCTTCATCGAGAAGCGGAAACCCAATTTCACGGGAAAGTGACGGAAACGAACATCGCAGGGGGGAGCACATGAAGAACACGGACAAGAAAAACACCGGGAAGGTCATCATAGCCAACTGCAGCGGTTTCTTCGGCGACCGTCTGTCCGCGGCGAAGGACATGGTACGGGGAGGACCCATCGATTTCCTCACGGGCGATTACCTCGCCGAGCTCACCATGGCGATCCTGTTCAGACAGAAGATGAAGAACCCCAACGGGGGCTATGTCCCCACCTTCCTGAAGCAGATGGAGGAAGTGCTGGGAGAGTGTTTGGAAAAGGGCATACGGATCGTATCGAACGCGGGCGGTTTGAATCCCCAGGGACTGGCGAACGATTTGAAGGCGCTCGCTGACAAGCTGGGGCTCAAGCCGAAAATAGCGTGCATCACGGGCGACGATATCTTCCCCAGGCTCGCCGAGCTCCAGGAAAAGGGCGAGCCGCTTACGCACCTGGACAACGGGACAGCGCTGAAAAACGCGAAGGGCATGCCGATAACCGCCAACGCGTACCTCGGGGGCTGGGGGATCGTCGAGGCGCTCAACAAGGGCGCGGACATAGTCGTCGGGGGGCGCATCGCCGACGCTGCCATCGTCGTGGGGCCCGCTGCATGGCATTTTGGCTGGGGAAAGAGCGACTGGGACAGGCTCGCCGGGGCGGTCGTGGCGGGGCACATCGTCGAGTGCGGCGCCCAGGCCACGGGAGGCAATTACTCCTTCATCGAGGAAATCCCCACGTTCAGGAACATGGGGTTTCCCATCGCCGAGGTGTTCGAGGACGGTTCCTTCGTCATCACGAAACACCCGAACACCGGAGGCCTGGTGTCGGTCGACACGGTGAAGGCGCAGCTCCTCTACGAAATACGGGAGCCGGCATACCTCACCCCGGACGTGGTCGCGCATTTCGACACGATAAACATGACCCAGGAGGCGCCCGACCGCGTGAAGGTGACCGGTGTCCGCGGTGGACCGCCGCCGGACACCACGAAGGTGTGCCTGAACGTCATGGGAGGGTACAGGAACTCCATGACCCTCATCCTCACCGGGCTGGACATCGAAAAAAAGGCGAAGATTTTCGAGGACGCGTTTTTCGACAGCCTGGGCGGAAAGGGCATGTACGAAACCGTGGAGGTCCAGCTGATCCCTTCGCAGAAGGAAAATCCCGAAACCAACGAGGTCGCCTTCGCCTACCTTCGCGTCTCGGTGAGGGACACCGACCAGGCCAAGGTCAACCAGTTCTCCGCCAAGATCGTGGAGCTGGGGCTTGCCAACATACCCGGCTTCACGGCCACGGCGCCGCCGGCGAAGGGGAGCCCGGTGATAGTCCACTGGCCTGCCCTCGTTTCCGTCAAGCACATCGACCAGAAGGTGTCGATCGACGGCGACGAGACCAGCGTTCCGCTGGAGATCCCGAAGGGCGCGGCCGAAGCTTCGATGAAAAAAGAGGCGATTACGATACCCGCGGTCCCGGGGGGCAAAACGGTGAAGATGCCCATGGGCCGTCTGTTCGCGAGCAGGTCCGGGGACAAGGGCGGGAACGCCAACCTGGGCGTGTGGGCGAAGAACATGGAGGCGTACGCGTTTCTAAGGAGCTTTCTCACGGCGGAGAAGCTGAAGGAGCTCCTGAAAGACCTTGAGGGATACGAGATAGAGCGCTACGAGATGCCCAACCTCCTGGCCGTCAACTTCTATATAAAGGGCATACTGGGGGACGGGGTGGCCGCTTCGTCCAGGAGCGACCCGCAGGCCAAGACGCTGGGCGAATACCTGCGCGCCAGGATAATCGAGGTGCCCGAGGCGCTCGCGCAGAAACAGAACATTAAATAACCTTACATCCAGTGACGCGGAGGGGGCAATGTATTTCAACGAGACGCATGACATTTTCAGGGAAACCCTGCGGCGTTTCGTCGACAGGGAGATAAACCCCAACATCGACGAATGGGAAGAAAAAGGAGCGCCGCTCCATGACCTGTTTAAAAAGATGGGGGCCCTGGGGTTTCTCGGCATCAGGTATGACCCCAAGTACGGCGGGCAGGGGCTGGACTACTGGTTCGAGACGGTGTTTCTCGAGGAACTGGGAAGGATCCATGGGCTCGGCGTGGCCACGGCCATAGCCGTCCAGACGAACATGGCGACCCCTGCCATAGCGGCTTTCGGCAGCGAGTACCTCAAGGAAACATACCTCAAACCCGCAATAGCGGGAGACATGGTCACAGCGATAGCCGTCACGGAACCCCACGCGGGCTCCGACGTATTCGCGATCCGCTCGAAGGCGAGGAAAGACGGGAAGCACTACGTGTTGAACGGGTCGAAGACCTATATCACCAACGGCGTACAGGCCGATTACCTGACCCTCCTGGCCCGGACTGGCGATGAAGGCGGTCACCACTCCTTCGGGCTCTTCGTGGTGCCGACGGACCTTCCCGGCGTATCGGTCAGCAAGAAGCTGGACAAGCTCGGGCTGAGGAGCAGCGACACTGCGGAGCTCTTCTTCGACGACGTGAAGGTCCCGGCAGAAAACATCATCGGGCAGGAGGGGGAAGGGTTCATCTACCAGATGCAGCAGTTCCAGCACGAGCGGTTCGCGATGATACCCGGGGCGTACGTGTGCTCCAGGGAGATAATCAACATGACCGTGGATTACCTGAGGCAGAGGGTCGTTTTCGGAAAGCCGCTGATCACGAGGCAGGTGCTCAGGCACCGGCTCGTCCGGTGGCTCACCGAGGCGGAAAGCCTGAGGCAGCTGGCCTACCACATCGTGCGGATGAAGATGGAGGGCCTTGACGTGACACGCGAGATTTCGATGGGAAGGATCCTGTCCTCGGAACTGATCAACAAGGTCGCCGACGGGTGCCTCCAGATGTACGGGGGGATGGGGTTCATGAACGAAACGCTCATATCCCGCTACTTCCGGGACGCGAGGATAATGTCCATAGGGGGCGGGGCCACCGAGATCATGCACGAGATAATCGCGAGGATGGAGGGGTACTGACCCGGAAAAACCATGGCGTCTAACCGTACAGGGCCTGCCGTCTCCCGGCGACACGGCGAGCCGGATGATTTCAACGAGGCCGTTATACGCTCCGGCCTCGCGACCCGTATTTTCGGGAAGACTGGTTTTCACTTTTTCGATGAAATCGGCTCAACGAACGACCAGGCGGCGCTGCTCGCGGAAGGGGGCAGCCCCGAGGGAACGGTGGTAATCGCCGACCGGCAGAGCCGTGGGAGGGGGCAGAAGGAGCGGAAGTGGTTTTCGCCCCCGGGAGCGGGGATCTACCTGTCGCTCATACTGCGGCCTACCGTGCCGCCCGGGGAGACCCCGAAAATCACCCTGCTCACCGCCGTTGCCGTCGCAGAGGCCCTCATATCGCTGGCGGGCCTGGACATCCGGATCAAATGGCCCAATGACTTGAACGTGAACGGCAGGAAGATCGCCGGCATACTCGCCGAGACGGACCAGGAGGCCGGCGTTGTGCACCATGTGGTCGTCGGGGTGGGAATCAACGTCAATTTCCGCCCGGGCATCCTGCCGGATGAACTGAAAGAGACCGCGACTTCCGTATTGATCGAATCCGGAAAAGAGATGTCCCGCTCCGTGATTGTCCGCGGCTTTCTCGAGGCCTTCGAATCTCACTATGAAGCTTTTCTGCGAGGCGGGTTCGACGCCATTCTCGATCGGTGGAAGAAGCATGCCCGCGTGATCGGGGTAAGGGTCAGTGCCGAGGGAGCCGGCGGCCGGTTGAACGGCATTGTCATCGATGTCGACCGGAACGGCTCGCTCGTCATTACTGACGAGGCCGGGAGAACCCACACGATAGCCTCGGGAGAGGTCCAGTTCCTGTAATGACTGCTCTGCTCCGCGAGAAATCTAACGAGACATCAGATGCGAAATGACGGTTAGTTTTTTTATTACAGGCATAAAGCTCATTAAATGAAGTTCAATCAAAGGGGTCCAGGCGTGTGATGAAACAGGCACAAGACAAGGACAATGTCCCGAGACACGTACTCAGGCGGCAGCGGGAAAAGGAACACCGTTACAGGACAATCCTTAAAGCCGCCGAGACACTTTTCGCGAAAAAGGGATATACCGAAACCAGCATAGAGGAGATCGCCCAATCAGCCGAGGTCTCCCCCGGCACCGTTTACTTCTATTTCTCGAACAAGGAGGACCTGCTGGTAAACCTTTTAAAGGATATCGGGTTCCAACTCCGGCAGCTCCTCGGCAGTGTATACGGGAAAGCGCAGTCGGCGAATGAGGGTGTGGAAAAGGTCGGGATGGCCTTCTTCAAGGAGTTCTGCCTTCGGCACCCGGAAAAGCTCACGATATTTTTCCGCGAGGCGGCGGGGAAGGGGGCGCTGGTCGAAAAACAGCGCAAAATAGTCTATGACTTGATCACCGCGGACATAAAGAACGCGGTAATACAGATAAGCGACGCGTTCGGGAAAGACGAAAGGGCGAAGCTGACCGCCGAGGTTATCTCTGTCTGCATCGTGGGCGTATACGAGCAATTGGCCTGCAATTACCTCTTGTGGTCAGAAAATCCGCCGGACATGATGAAAATCGCGGAAGACGCCGTGGCCCTGATCTCGGGCGGGATCAGGAACCTGGTACAGCGCTCGACGTAAAAGGGCCGGGGACACGGACTCGGGAAGGTGGGCTCACGCTCACTTCTCCCACTTCGAGGCCTCGTCCTTGTCCGGATCGATGCCGTACGTCGGGGGCAGCGATGCCGGCTCACGTTTCATGCCGAGCCTCTGGAAATACTTTTCGGGGATGTCTTTCGGGTCCTTGTAGACGTGGAACACGCAGGGGTCGCCCGGCTTCCTGGGAAACGGCGCGACATGCACCCAGAGCGGTTCCCCGGTGTAGAAAATGGGAAAGATCTCGTGCACCCAGGAGCAATGCCCGCAGTAAATGGGCAAATCCTCCTCGCCCCACGTGTGCGGCGCGGCCTTCCTGAGCTTCCGGTACGCGAACGGCCCCTCGTAAGCGCCCTTGTTGATCAGCCTGCCCCCGCTGCCGCATTGCCGGACGGTAATGATTATCTTTTCGTCGTCCTCTTCGAAGGTGGTGCCCGGATACATGCCGTGCTCCCGCCATGCCTCCACGAAGAACGTCAACCACGACTTGAGTCCTTCCTCCCTCCCGAGCGCATCGATGAGCTGTTTTCTCTGAAGCCCGCCCTGTATGCCCCATCCCAGCTGCCCGCCGCCGATTGTTTCCCGTATCGCCTGCACGGCGGCGTCCTCGCCGTGCCGTTCGTAGATGTGCGAGAGCAACGCCGCGACCCAGTTCATGAAGATGTCGTGCATGATGTCCTTCGCGGCGTCATGCCGCCTCAGCCACCGCTTCGCACCCTCGATGTCCTTCCTCGCCAGCGCCTCCATGGCCAGGCCCATGTGGTCCTTCGAGAACTCCTCGAGCTGTTCTTTCGTGAAAAGCCTCTTTCCCTTTTCCATCGTGTTCATCCTTCACACGTATAGCGCTGGTGACGAGCGTGAATAAAGCGTGCGAGCGATAAAGAGAGGGTCACTTTCGGCTTTGTGCCACCCCGGGTGAAAATTGATCACGCCAAGCCGCCCGGCAGGGGTGTCCCGAAACCACCGCGGATTAACTTGTCGACAAAAAGTTATTTCGCCGCCGCTCCCGGATGCTTCTTCTCCCACTCCCGCACGTCGCGTCTCGCCTTGTCGAAAATCCGCTCGTAGTTTTCTTTCAGCATCTTGTCGTTCGTTTCCCGGGTGAGCTTCTTCCACAACGGCTCGTACTGGTGAAAGACCCTTAGAAACGACTGCTGGTTCGGCGGCGCGACTTCGTCGCTGCCGAACAGGAAGCGGTCCGGGTACCTGTTGAATAAATCGGCAGCGATCCGGGTCGCCTCGGGCGACGAAACGATGTACTTCGCGACCTCGCTCCACGAGATGTCGAAATACACGTGTTTGAACGCGGGGTCTTTCAGCATGGTTTCCAGCATCGCCGCGTGTTTTTTGACCGGATGGATGATCCGGCCCAGCCCCAGGTGGGCCCATATAATGGTGGTGCCGGGATGGCGCCTGAACAGGTCCTTCAGCTGCTTTAAAAAGACCGGATCGACGCCTTCCTTCTGGAACGGGGTATCGACATCGTTGTGAAGCATGACCACCAGCCCCGCCTCGCCGGCGAAGTCGAATATGCGGTCGAGCGCGGGATCGGTCAGGCTCGGGACGTCTCCCGCGATTTTAGATGAAACGAACTCCTTATGGATGGTGAACTCGCCGATCCCGACGAAGACCCCGGGAAAGGTCTTGAGAACGCGCTTGATATGATCGACGCCATACATGTCGGTGGGGTTGAAGCCCGTGATCATGGGGTCGAGCCGCGCCTGTTCGGCCGGCGTGAGGGACTTGTAGGCCGTCGCGATGTACGCGTCCGTGAACGAGTAATAGTAAAGCGGGGCATCGGAGTCCAGGTAGTATGTGGGGCCTTTCTCCGTGCCCGAGACGCGGGCGGACCACTGCTGCTGGAGCGGGAGACCGAAAAGCACCGCGCGCCCGACCTTGTCGCCCATTATATCCAAAAATTTGCGAATGTCCGTCCCTTCCTGGATGTAGTTGGTGAGATGGATATGGGCGTCGTTCAGCAGGTATTCCGACTTCGGCCCGGCCGAGGTCGGCCGCGTTCCGCCGTAAAGTATCAACGCGGCGACGGCACATGCCGCGGCAAGGTATATCGTTTTCTTTCGCATAAATTGCTCCTCCTAGATATTGATCGACAGTGAGGCCGACAGGGTGACTCCCTTCTGTCCCCCGACGTAATAACCGAACACGGAAGAGGTCGGCGAGCGGTTGATCTCGATCACGTGGATGTTGATGCGGTGGTTACGGGTGTTGAACAGGAATATATTCAACCCCTGAATGAACTCGTTGCTGTTCCCGTAACCGGCGTCCTTGTCGCCGAAGACAAAGGATGTCGCGGCGTAGAGCTCGGCTTTCCGGGACAGGACCATCATGGCCGCCTGGGCGTAAAAGCCCGTGTCGACCACGTGGTTCACGGGTATATGCCCGTCGGCGTCAAAACTGCTCAGCCGCCGCATGTATCCTTCCGCCTGGAAATGAAAACCCCTGTACTTGAAACCCGCGTCCATGGCGGCCATTTGGTACGTGGCGTAATCGATCGTCACCCCCGGCGCCAGTGCGTCCCGGGCGAAGAGGAGCAGGCTGTCGGCCATGCGGACCTGGGTGTTGTCCGGGGAAGGCGCGACGTAGTCATCCTGCGTCGGGTCGCTGACGTTGGGGATCTGGGTGTAACGGTTCTCCCGGCTCTGCGTGTAAGAGACACCGAACCGGGTTGCCGGCTTCCGGTGGTTCTCGAAGTCGCCCCATCCGCCCTTGGGCCCGAACTCGCTGGTGGTGGGCATCCAGAAGATGGTGCCGGCGTAGGCGAAATCACGGGTGTCCTCGTTCGCGTTGATGTTGAGGGTGCTGAGGTTGTTCCCGATCATGGCCGTGTAGTTGAGCCCCGGGAGCACCTCCCCGCTGAGCCACGATCCGAACGTGAACCCCGGCCTGAAGAACTCGTCCGCCATGCCCCGGTCGGTCCCCAGCCAATAGGGATGCGAGTAGGTGAGGGTCCTTGTGCCCGGAAGCGCGCCTGTCCCCACGAACCAGTTCGCCTGCTTGCAGAATTTGTAGCCAAAATTCCCAATCGTTGCCGTCTTGTCTGTCGCGTTCACTGTCCAGAACGTGAATTGATAGATGAACTTGGGATCGTAAATCCAGCCCATGAAACTGAAAAGAATACGATGGGGTGCAGAAAAATAATTGGCGGTGTCGATTTTCCGCGTTACCCCGAGGTGGTCGGTGAAGGATTGGGACGCGGGCAATTGGTTGAGGTATCGCATCACCATGTAGCCGGCCACTCTGAGTTCGCCGTTTGAAGACTCCGCGACGACGATCCCGTTGCCCGAGGTGAAATCCATCTTTTTGTTTTTATCATCGGGAGGCGCCGGCTGTTCCGCTGGAAGGCCAGGCGGTACTTCCTCGAGCTGTCCCTCGATTACCTGCTGCCCCTCCTCCGTCGTCTCCTCGGCCCGAAGGCCGGGGAGGTTTGACATGAACAGAATGAGCCCGAGGATTATTACGGGCGAAATGGTTTTCAATTTTTCGCTCCCTTATCGTCGATCAATTGCAGTGTTTCCGGGGCAAAGACATCCTCCGGCGCCAGGTCCCGGGTGATGACTCCCTGCTCCCGCACGTATTTAAAGAATGCCTCCAGGCTTTTAGGGTTGTTTTTCACCCCGTAAGACCAGTAATTCTTGGACATAAGCTCGATCGTCTCCTCCCTCTTTTCAAGGCCCCAGGGAAGCGGAACCGTACCGGCCTCGAGCGCCTTCTCCTTGGCGCGGGAAAAGGCGATGAACAGCGCCTCGGGCAGCCACGGGTAGGTTTTCTGAAGCTCATTGCGCACCGCGAGGACCGTCACGACGGGGAAAATGCGTGTTTCCTTGAAATAATTCTGCTCGGCTGATTTTATATCCTGGTAAAGAAACTGGCGGTGAAACGTCGAAGCGAGGATTGATTGGTCCCAGATGATATTATCGGACTTGACCGTGAGGGAAGACCCGATGATGCCCCGGGCCCATACCGCCACGGAGCGATAAGGGCTGTCAACGGCGACTGACTTCCCGGCCAGCTCGGACAAATCCGTGATTGGACGGTCCGATTTCACATAAATACGACGGTGCGGAAATTCGCGCCAGAGGAAGACGGGCACAAGGACCCAATTGTGTTTTTCCTCCGCGGAATAGCCCTTCAGGTAGGCCGAGAAATCGACCTCGATTACATCTCCCGCCGAATTGTCATCGAACATTCGCTCCAAGTCGGCGAGGTTTTTTGTGTTGTAGGTGATCCGGCATTCAGGGATGGTGACCCTTCCCTCGACGAGCGGCCTGACGTGCGGGTAGTCCCTGGTGTCGATCACCAGGGGGATCGGGTCGGCGGCATGGCAGACTGCCGCGATAGAAGCCATGAAGAAAAGGCCGGCGAGCAGGCGCAGAGTGGTTTTCAATATGGTGCTCCTTTGACGTCAATCAAATGTGCGGATTTCAGCCCATACGTACTTTCCGGTTCAATATTCACATGGATGAATTACAGCAACCGGGAACTTTTCTCAACAAGCTATAGTAAAGCTAAAACGGCTAAATAATCTATTATTTTTCATAAATGCTTTTGGAAACCGAGACCCACAAGGTGGTCTCTCACCTTGTTCTCCTTGAATTGCCACGTGAAGTAAAAATCCAAAATTGTCTGGCTCACCAGCGGAAACTCGGCCCCCGCCGTGGCGTCGGCCTGGGTCCAGCCGTCAGCCTGGGTGCTGTAATAGAATTCGACGTTGGTGTAGGGAGTCGTTCGAAATTCGCCGAGTATAACGTTGTACTCGAGGCGGAGGCGGTTTCTATATTGCGCGAAATCATCGTCTCCAACCCGGCGAAAATCCAATCGATTCCTGTCAGACAAAAGCCACGCGGGGCCCAGAGGGAAACGGAAAGTTGCCTCGTTTATGACTCGGTGCTCTTCATTGTCCTTTTCTTCCGGGGTCAGCTTGGGGATGTACGCGTACCCCGCCCGGAGAGTGATTCGCTTGGACTTTTCAACGTTGGGGTCCTTGAACACGTAGCGGCGGAAAAATGAGCCCAGCCCTATGTCCAGGTCGTACTCGAAGGCCGCCGAGGTAAAATCGGATTGGGCGTCCGACCACGTGATCCCTGTGGCCAGGCGGCTTCGAAAAACATTGTTGTGCGTGTAATACAAGGACAACTCGGGGACAGTCCGGGTCTCTGCGTTTGCAGGAGGGATAATGAAAACACCGGCGGTGATGAGAATAAGGAGTAACCACACCCACCGCCGCCGGCGCCTGTTCATGCTGAAAATTTGCCTTTATTTCGGCGAGATCCGGTATGGGTTCCCGTTCAGCCGGTTCGAAATGTCCGTGATCGCCTTCTGCGCCCGGACGCTGTTCCCGGCCGCGTCCAGCGGGGGCGAAAACACGGCGATCCCGAATTTGCCCGGTGACACCGCGATGATCCCGCCGCCCACGCCGCTCTTGGCGGGCAGGCCGGTCATGAACAGCCACTTCCCGGAGTCGTCATACAGCCCCGCGGTGGCCATCACCGCCAGAATTCCCGGGATGTGTTTCTTATCGATGACCTGTTTCTTCGTAACCGGGTTTTTGCCGCCGTTGGCCAGCGTGGCCGCCATCATAGCCAGGTCTTTCGCGTTCACGTTGATCGAGCACTGGCGGGTATAGAGGTCGGTGGCCTGCTCGTGCTTGTCCTTGATAAGCCCGTAGGCGTACATCAGCGCGCCGATGGCCCGGTTGCGCTGGTTGGTGTCGGCTTCCGATTTGTACACCTCCTGGTTGACCTCGAGGGCGCGTCCGGCGCAGTCGCTGTGGATGCCGATGATCTTCGCCCACACCTCGTCGGCGGTGGCCCCCTTCACGTTGCTCGTGGTCGCGATTGCGCCGGGGTTCACGAGCGGGTTCATTTCATGGCCGCGGTACTGTTCCACCGCCACGATCGAATTGAAGACCTGGCCGGTCGCGTCCACGCCGACGCCCTTGACGACGATGTCATCCCCGGATTCCTGCATCACCTGGGCCATGGTGAAAACCTTGGAGATGGATTGAATCGAGAACAGCTTGTCGATGTCCCCGGTCGTGTAAATCTTGCCGTCCACAGTCACCAGGGCGATGCCGAAATATTCGGACGGGACCTTTGCGAGGGCGGGGATGTAATCGGCGTTTTTCCCCTCTTTCAGGCCCTTGTACTTGGTGTATGCCTGGTTCAACGCCGCGTCGATCTCTGTTTTTTCAAGTCCTGCCGCGTTGGAGGCCGTTGCCGCCGCGACGAAAATAACGGCGAATAACAGCCTCAACGTCTTAAGAGTTTTCTTTGAAGCTAACATCACGGTGTCCTCCTATTCTATTGGTCCTTCTACGGATTCTTCAACCGTCTCTTCAACCGGCTTTTCTTCTTGTTGTTCCGCTGGTTTGCTCGCGAAGTCCTTGGATGAGAAGCCGTAATGCGCCGAGAACTGCACCCGATGGTCGGACCCGGAATCCCCGCCGTTGTCTTCACGCCGGCCGTACAGGTATTCAACCCCGTAAAACACGTTTTTCGTCGGGTAATAGATGACGTTGACCGAGCCGTACTGGCCTTGGTGAAAGGCCGTATCGTCCTGGTAGTTGGTGTTGTCCACCTGGGTTATTGCGTAACCGATGGAGCTCGTGAATTTGTCGCTCCACGCGAGGTCGTAGTAGGCGGACACCCCCAGCAGGGGAACGGCCACCGCTGAAATGTCCGTGGCCGTGTCCTTGTTCGGGGCCAGGTCCATCCCGCCGTCGTTCAGGTAGCTGGCGATCCCCTTTCCGTAAACGACACCGAGCCTGAGCGCGTCACTTTTCCGCAGCTTGATGACGGACGTCAGGTCCGCGCCCCAGCCGATTTCATACCCCTTGGGCCTGTTGTCATCGGTTCCGACCGTTTCATATCCGACCCGGCGCCCGATACCGGCCAATTGAACATGTCCCCATCCGTCGGCGATGTGTAACTGGGCCGTAAGATCGGGGTATTTTTCGTCACCCTGGATCTGCCCTACGAGGGACGGATCGAAATCCCTCGGCAGGTTTCCCGTATCTATGTCGTTGGAGGGCTGTTCGAGAGCCACCGCGAGGGAGCTTTTCCCGAATCCCTGTGTCCACCGGACCTGCGGGTTGCGCAGGAACACCATGCCGCACGGCCCCCAGTAATCGATGACGTTCGGGAAAATATTGACGTCCATGAAAAGGGAGTTGGTCTGCCCGGCCAGGATGGGGCCGAACTGTCCGTAGGCGTGCCGGAGCCGAATGGTCGTCTGGCCTTCATCATCGCCGACCCCGAACAAATCGAACTCGAATTTGGTGAACACGTCCCCCGCCCCGGTGGGAAGGGTGGCCATAACCCCCAAACGGCTTTGACGGGCGGACAGAATGGACTGGCCGTCGCTCCCGTACGTCCCCTCGCCGGTGGGAATCCGGCTGGGGCGGAGAGTGGCGTCCCAGTCAGGATTGACACGCTTGAAGTCCTGGATGTAGTCGAGTTGCGCGAATCCATACACCTCGAATGATGGTGTGGTGCCTTCGGAGCCAACGGCCAAAGCCGGTAGTGCCAGGATCAGTAAAACAAGCGAAGACCTTAATAATCGCATCACCCGCATAATGCCCTCTCCTTTTTGTGTAGATTAGCTCCTCTACATTTATTGGTGTAAAATATTTATGTCAACAACAAACAAAAAGCGACAAACATTTCGCTCTGCCAATTCAGGGATGAAGTGCAAATAGAATATCCCCATAAGAACAATATATAAAGAGGTGTTCCTTGACCGAAGGCCAATACAGGGAAAGACCATGTTGGCCATGTGACCACACATTGATTAATATTCATGTTCAGTAATAATCGATCGACATGCTTGGAACAATATCTTGTCGTGGAAAAGGCCATTGTCAGCACCCGATCAGCGGGTCAAGGAAACAGAAAATAATTTTCAATTTGAACGGGGTTATCGATTTGTTGAGGGATGCGCATGACATTTACGCCGAGTCACCTTTCGAGGGGAAAGTCGAGATACTGAATTCCATGGCGCAGTGTGTCAATTTTCACGAAGGCCGCGCCGTCATCGACCGGTTGAAGCCGTACTCCTTCCTGATAATTCCCGGGTTCCTCGAGGAGAAAAACGTAGTTCGAGAAAGTCCCTTCATGCTCCCCCGGTAGGATTCGAACCTACGACCCAGTGGTTAACAGCCACTTGCTCTACCGACTGAGCTACAGGGGAATATAAGTTAATGAGCCTTTAATCCTTCTCCGTTATTTGCGAAATGCGTCTCGATAGTCCCGGGCGAATACGCGCTTTTTCATGCTCCCGTATTTTGCCCTGCCGCTGCGCGACGCGAATAACTACATAGCAAAGCCGCTGACGGCGTGTCAATACTTTTATAGGACTTTCAGCGGTTATTTTCCGGCACGAACAGGCAATGTGCGTCACATACTTCAAGTGTCGCCGGCATCCTGAGTATGCCATGGTTCGAAGCATGCTGTTTTAAGCGGAGAGGCTAAATTTAGACTTGCATAAAATGGAGAAACGGGTAAATATATCGGCGAGGCGGACCGCTCCAATCCGGATATTTCACAGCGGCTGTAGCGTCGTGGAAGAACAATTATTCGACCGGAAGGCACGGGATTCCGATAAAGTATACAGGGCGTTCGTAAGGAAAGAGATAATATGTATAATTCCCTCCATGGCGGCGGAATATGCCTGGTTTCACAAACATATCGATAAATCGTTGCTGAAGAACGCATGTGCAAAAAAAATCAAGTCCCTCACCGCGGGTAAAAGGCGAGTGCATCCGGTAAGATGAGCGATACTTCCGAAGAGACGGTACTCGACGACATCGGATTAGGCGATTTCACGGGCGCGGAGGAAATCGTTTCACGCAGGCGCGCGTTCTCCCCCGAACTGCGCGAGCTGGCCGAAAAGGTCATCTCGCACGGCAACCCGGGAAAAGACGGCATCCGGGAACTGGACAGCCTTTCCGAGGACGATTTAATCGGGCTCTACCACGGGCTCTTTTACCGGGCCATCCATCTCCAGTCCTTGAAGGATTCAGACACGTCTTTCAATCCCTTTACTCCCATCAAGGAACTCGGCGAAGACAGGATGTTGGGCATCCTCTATGAATACATGAACGGGAGCTCCCATCCCGCCTTTGTCCTGCTCTCCTACCATCTCGAGAAGCGGTGTTTCATACCCTCGGCGAATTATATCGGCGAACTGGACCCGTCGAGCCTCTATATCGACATCAATGATGAAATTTACGGCGCAATAGTGAAAACCCCCTCGGGGATCCTTCTCTCACCGGAGGAGATTAATAACGATCCGTTCCTGAGAAAGCGGTTCGTTTCAAAATCGGGCGGTTTCACCGGTGTCTATTACATCAATTCCCTGCGGAACATATACAGTCCCGTGCTGGACGAGTTTTCAAGGAGCAGGGGAGGGCAGGCGGCCCCTCCTGACACGCAGTTTTCCCCCATCATAATCATTAAAACAGGACGCGGCGAAGAATCGCTGAAGCCCGGGCAGATAACCGCCGGGCTGTCATCGGCACTCCCCATCATTTTCCTTCTTTACACCTATTATGAAAGGAACAGGGTCTCGCTGTCTGTTTTTGAGGGCCTACGGCATGTTTTTCGAAAACTCGAATATTTTTATGACATTTATACCCGCTATACAGACGGCCGCTGCTATGTCATCCTCGCGAAAGACTACTTTTCCCTCGAGAGCCGCTACATGCTCTCGTATTTCGATCTGTGCCTGAGGACGGTCCTCTCCGGCAGGTCACTGATAGCACAGGTCCAGAAAGACAGGATCATTGTTTTCACGTGCGGTGACGACATTCCCGTCGTCGACCGGCTCCTCGACGGGTGGAGCGCGGCTTACGACAACTTCACGACATTGACCCGCGAAAACAGGGAAAGAAAACCGTTTTTGCAATTTTTGACAGATTGCGTTTTTTAATAATTGCCCGCGCACAGGCTCCTGTGAGTAGATACAGGATTAATGATGATCCAGCTCTGTCTTGAATGCGGCCGTGCGCTCCCCGGCGGAACCAGGACGGGGTAGTGTAAAGGCATGAATTCAAGAATTCACCAGGTAACAAGCGTTGTCCTGCTCCTTGTCGCGCTGGCGACATTGGTGCGGCCCCGGATGCTCTACTCCGCAGGCTCTACCGGGACCTCGAGCGCCGACTTCCTGGAGATCGGGGTGGGCAGCAGGCCCCTGGGGATGGGCGAGGCGTTCACGGCGTCCACCGACGATGTCAACGCGCTGTATTACAACCCCGCCGGCCTGGCCACGCTGCGCTATCCCGTGCTTTCCGCGATGCACCAGGAGCTGATACTGGACTCGAGGTTCGAGAACCTGAGCGCCTCTTTCCCGCTCTTCATGGGATTCGCCGGTTTTTCAAGCACCCTTTTCTGGGTCCCGCCTTTCGACAAGATAGACATAGACGGCAACGTCGTGGGGAAGGTGTACTTCTACAACGCCTGTTTCACGGCGGCATACGCGCAGTCCCTGGGGTTCATGGAGATAGGGGGCTCCCTCAAGTACATCTACCAGAAGGTCGACACGCTCTCCCTCCATGCCGCCGCCGTGGATATAGGGATACTGAAACGGTTGTACATGTTCTCTCCCTTCGACGCTCCCATCAGGAACCTCACCCTCGGCATGTCACTGCAGAACATGGGGACCGAGATCAAGAGCGAGCCGCTGCCCCGCCTGTTCCGCCTGGGCACATCGTACTACCTGACGAAATGGCTCGGAATAAACGTGGACATGATCCAGTATTTCATCAACACCTCGGACCTTTACGACTTCACCTACGGCTTCGACGAAGGGTTCAGGATCAACGCGGGGACCGAGCTGAACTATTACAACATCCTCTTTCTCCGGGGCGGGTACCGCTTCAACGACGCCGGGAAATATTCCCTCGGCATAGGGTTCAACTACGCGATCAAGAACGTCGGGTTCACCGTTGACGCCTCGTATTCAGACACGGGGATCTTCGGACCGGTGTACTCGTTCGCCGTCAGCTTCAAGCTCATCCCCAAGGTCATCACCGTCGAAGACCAGCTGAAGGCGGAGGCCCATTACCAGAAGGCGATCAAGTACTATATCGCCAACGACATCGAGGCCGCCATCGAGGAATTCAAAATTTGCCGCGATTTCAATCCCTACCATAAAAACGTGAAGCAGAAGATAAAGGACCTGGAATACCTGCTCGAGCTGAGGGCGAAGGTGGACGAGCTTGAAAAGAAACGGTAGGAAGAACGACGAGATCCGAGACGTGCGCGTCACGCGGGATTTCTGCCCTTCGGCGGACGGTTCCGTCCTCATCCAGGTGGGGATGACCCGCGTCATATGCGCCGCCAGCGTTTCCGCCGACGTCCCGGACCACGCGCGCGAGCGCGGATTGGGCTGGGTAACCGCCGAGTACACCCTGCTCCCGTATTCCACCCGCCCCCGCAAGGAACGGAGAGCCGTGAGGCCCGACGGCCGGTCGGTGGAGATCCAGCGGCTCATCGGGCGCTCATTGCGGAGCGCGGTGGACCTGGCCAGGCTCCAGAACTTCCTGGTCACTATCGATTGTGACGTGCTCCAGGCAGACGGCGGCACCAGGACCGCCGCCATCACCGGGGGTTTCATCGCCATGAAAATGGCGTTGCGAAGGCTCGTCGAATCCAAAGCCCTTCCGGAGAACCCGATCGTGACTTCCGTCGCCGCCGTGTCGGTCGGGTTCGTAAACGGCGAGATCCTCCTCGATCTCGACTACGAGGAGGATTCCATCGCCGAGGTTGACATGAACGTGGTGATGGACGGCGCCATGAAGTATGTCGAAATACAGGGGGCGGGGGAAAGATCCTCCTTCAGCAGGGAGCAGCTCGACGGCCTCCTCCTTCTCGCCGGGAAAGGGATAACCGGGCTCATGGCCCTCCAGGAAAGACAATAGGCCCGCCGGCGTCCCCGGCGCATTTTACGGGCCATCCTCCCTGTACGTGTAAATCTTCTCATGGAAAATCCCGATAGTATTATCAGGAGGCGGGATGGACAGCGGGTTTAATATGCCGCCCCTGCCTCCGGTCATCGGAATAATATGCGCAAAATCAACCGGTATACCATGAAAAAAATCTTCACCGTCTTCGCCATCGTATTCCTGGCATGTATCCATACCAGGGCCCTGGCGCAAAACTACGTGAGAAGCACGAAGATCATCGACACTCCCAGCGCCTACACCCTGGGCAAGGGAAACTACCAGCTGTCCGCGCTCGCGTACGACAACGGGGGCATAGAACTCAAGGGCATCCTGGGCCTTCACGACATCATCTACCTGGGGATTTCCTTCGATATACAGAACGCGATCGGCAGCGACGTGCCCAAGCCGAACGTGCCCGGCGTCATAGCCAAGCTTAAATTCACCGACGGCTGGCCTTCCTTCCCGATTTCCTTCGCCGTCGGGTATGATTCCTTTTACATAGGGGAGCAGGGCAAGACGGAAAACC
The DNA here is from genome assembly GCA_963762305.1 of uncultured Spirochaetota bacterium. Taxonomy (GTDB): domain Bacteria; phylum Spirochaetota; class UBA4802; order UBA4802; family UBA5368; genus CAVXKM01. Next base: position 294,285 of record CAVXKM010000002.1, read on the forward strand.
CGGACAATGAGCTGGACAGGATGATTTACGGGCCGTACTTCGTCGTGACCAAGCCCATCTACGTGCTGGACGACGAGCAGCATTTCCATTTCGGTATTCGGGTGCCCACGCAGCCGGATTACGTGCCCGGCGACACAGCCTACTTTATTTCTCTTGACGTCCCCCTGGGGGAATACTTTATATTCAAGGCGGAATCCGAGAGGATCTATTACGATCTGTCAAGGACGGATGAATGGCTCTACAATGTCGGCATGATGTTTTCCTACATGGGGCACCTGGGGGTGGAGTTCGACATGCTGTTTCAACCGGGAGAGCGGGCCATTCGCATCATCCGCATCGAATACACCGATGAGTTTTAGGCTGATTTCCATTTTTATCGCTGCGGCGCTGGCGGTGATTCCGATACAAGCCGCCGGTGACGGAACCTGCGAAATCCGGATAATCAATTCGATGAACAAACCCGTCACCCTGACGGCGGAACTGGCCATTACCGACGCCGAGAAGAGCAGGGGGCTCATGCACCGCCGGAGTGTTCCGGAGAACACCGGCATGCTTTTCGTCTTCTCCCGTGAGCAGTCTCTCAACTTCTGGATGAAAAACACCCATGTCCCGCTGAGCATCGCCTACATCGATAAAAACGGCGTCATCAAGGAAATATACGACATGAAGCCGCTCGACGCATCGATCCACTATCCATCCAGATACCCCGCGAAATACGCGCTGGAGGTGCCGAAGGGCTGGTTCGCGCGCAACGGCGTATCTCCGGGCTTCAAGCTGAACCTCGATGGATGCCTCGGTAAATAGGATCCCTTCATCGGAGGACGAGAGGGTCTTTTTGGTCGCCGTGAGGCTTCCCGAACAGGATATGGGCAGGGTGGAGTACTCGCTGCAGGAGCTCGGCCTGCTCGTCACCACCGCGGGAGCGGCAGTCGTCGATTCCCTCATCGTTAAGCGGGAGGCGTTTGACGCGGCCCTGGTCATCGGAAGGGGAAACCTTGACAGGATAAGGTCCTCCGTCGATGAAAAAAAGATCACCCTCGTCGTCTTCGACCTCGACCACATAAAACCGGCGCAGATCCGGAACCTGGAAGAACGCCTGAAGTGCAGGGTCCTCGGAAGGACAGAGATAATCCTCGACATATTCGCCAGGAGGGCCCGCAGCTCCGAGGCGAAAATACAGGTCGAGCTGGCCCAGCTCCGCTACATCCTCCCGCGCCTGAAGGGCCTCGGCGGCGTGCTTTCCAGGCTCGGCGGAGGCATAGGGACCCGCGGCCCGGGCGAGAAGATGCTTGAGACCGACAGGCGGCACATACTCAGGAGAATCGAAAAACTCAACGAGAAGCTGGAGCGGGTTTCACGGCACCGCCGGCTCGTGAGAAAGTCGCGGGACGGGCAGTTCCGGGGGGCCGTCGTGGGATACACGAACGCGGGGAAATCGACGCTCGTCAACAATCTTGCCAGGGACGACCTCTTCGTCGAGGACAGGCTATTCGCCACCCTGGATGCGTATACCAGGATCGTGTACCTGGTGGAAGGCAAAAAGGTGCTCCTCACGGACACCGTGGGATTCATAAACAACCTCCCGTCGAACCTCGTGGAATCGTTCAAATCCACCCTCGAGGAGATACAAAACGCGCATTTCCTCATACACGTGGTTGACGTGAACGCCCCCTGCATGGAGATCAACATGGAAACCGTCCGCGGGGAGCTCGTCCAAATGCAGTGCGCCGAAAAGCCGGTGGTCAACTTTTTCAACAAGTCTGACGCGTGTCCTAGCGGGGAGCATCTTCAAATGGTCGCGAACCGGTACCCGGACTCAATCGTCGGCTCGGCGAAGCACGGCGCGGGGGTGGAAGAGCTTAAAACGCGAATGAGGGCCCTCTATGAGGATTTCCTGGAGGGACAGCGGTAAAGATAGGCACTTCTTATACCGATGTATAAATATGGGCCTCAAAGGCGTCATCTTACCCTCCGTGGGCATACTCACGGCCGTCTCCCTGGCCGCGCTGTACGGCCGTTCCATAACGACGAAAAGCGCCGTCCCCCTCGCGGAGGCGTCCATAGACAGGCTCGAGGAAGAGATAATCATCCAGGGCCTCAGGATGGAGTCCGATGTCCCGATCCAGGACGAGGGGGAGACATCCGAGGGAATGATCATCTATGACGAAGAGTTCGACGATTCGGCGCGGTCGGCTCGGTCCGACGCGTCCAAGCGGCCCGGCGGCGGGGACATAAGGGACGGGACGTCACCCAGGGGGGAAGTTGGCCTCATCAACGAGCTCAGGCGTAAAGACAGGCGCTGGCATGTGACCAGGCACAGGATACGCAGGGGCGACAATCTCTGGGTCATAGCCAGAAGGTTCGGCACCGACCACAGGCTCGTGATAAAGATGAACCGGATAGACACGCCTGATTTATTAAAACCAGGCATGCTCATTTCCGTCCCCCACCGGAACGGCATCGAATACACGGTGAAGAGGGGCGACACGCTTACCTCCATCGCTTCGGCCTACCGCGTGCCGATCGGCTCCATAGTCGAGGGAAATGCAATCCCCGGCGATAAGCACATACTTATTCCGGGCGCCAGGCTTTTCCTCCCCGACGCGGCCATTCCGTCGCGTGGAAAGAAGCCGTACACCGGCAGGGAATCCCGGCGCGTAATCGCGCATTCCTCCCGGATACAGCTCCTTTGGCCGCTGCGCGGCAGGATAACCTCCAGTTTCGGAAAGAGGACGGACCCCTTCAGCCGCAAGAGGATGTTTCACTGCGGAATCGACATAAGCGCCGAACCCGACACGCCGGTCAGGGCGTCCGCCGGGGGCACCGTTATCTACAGCGGATGGAAGGACGGGTACGGCAACATGGTGGTCCTGAGGCACGACAAGGGGTACATCACGGTATACGCGCATAACAGGGAAAACCTCGTCTCCGACGGCGATCCCGTGTCCCGAGGCGACGTCATTGCGAAATCCGGCATGAGCGGCGCCGTCACCGGGGCCCATCTGCACTTCGAGGTGAGGAAATACCTCACGCCGTTAAACCCGCTAAGGATGCTACGATAGATGCGCCCATCGATGATGAAACCATTGTTTTTTTGGATCGCCTTATCCGTCTTCTTCAGCAACGCGTCGGCGGTGACGCCGTCTGAACATGAAAGCGGGGGGAGTCCCGTCAAAGTATTTTACTACGGGGAAGACACGCAGGGTTGGAACGCCGAGATCAAGGGGGAGATAATTTCGCTCAGCGTGCGCGAGGACACCGCGAAGAATTCACTGACACAGAAGGCCCAGGACCGCACGAAGGCTACCGTCCGCCTGTCCGACCCGGATGGCCTGAAAGCGGGTGACACCGTCTACATTGTTAATGACAAAAACCTCGTTGTCGCGAAGATGGAGGCGCGATCGATATTCAAATCCAAATCATTCGGGTATCTGCTCGTCGGCTACGGACACATGAGGCTGGCCAGGGAAGGATACCGGGTCGTCCAGCGGCAGGAAGATGAGCTCTCGAAATACGCCTATATATACAAGGCCAGGGGGGACTACTACCAGAATATCGGGGACACCGCCGAAGCGATAAATCACTACAAGAAGGCCCTGGAGCTGGACAAGGGCAACCCGGAAGCGCACCTCGAACTGGGGACCCTGTACCTGAAAGACAACATGCTCCAGTTCGCGTTCCGTGAATACTCCGAAGCGTACAAGAACATCGGCAGGCTGTACGACAAGGAAGACAGGTACAACCTGCTGCTGAACATGGCGGAAACACGCTCCAGGGAGGCATACTTCACGACACTGCCGTCCGCGCTCCGCAGCTCCTATATCAAGGAGGGGATCAAGTACGCCCGTGAGGCGCTTAGTCTGTATCCTGATTCCGTCCAGGCGAACTATTTACTGGGAACGTTCTATTTCAAGAGCGACGAACCATCCGACGTGGACGCCAAAAACCATTTCATGAAGGTGATCCAGGGAGATCCGGAAAACCTTGAAGCCTGCGTGTCGCTGGCGGAACTCTACTATAACCACAAGAACCGGGATAAGGCCCTTTATTACGCGGAAGAAGCCCTTAAAATTGACGGCACCCACGAGCGGGCAAGGCTCATTAAAGAGCTCAGCCAGAAATGAGTGATTACTGTAAAGATATTATAGGATACTTACAACTTCATATCCCAATATAACTTCCGATAACATATATTATGTCTCTTGAGCCGGTTTAAGACTATTTCACGGAACAACGTCCGGATCAATATGCTTGTTCGGTATAAGTCGTTTCCGAATAGTTCTGATGCCACGAACAGTCTGCTCCTTACAGCCTTTCAAGCAATATATCCTTTAAATCTTCCATTCCGAGTTTGACAGGATTGTTTTTGTTTTGCGTTCTCAAAGCAATTTTCTCAACGTCCTGCACGGTAATGCCGTATTCTCCCAGTTTGCCGATCCGGAGTTGTTCGACCCACGATTCTACGACGCGTAGCAGATCTTCGAGATGCATATCAATGGTTTTTTCAGAATACCGCTTCCGGGAAAGAACCGCCCCGACCCGGGCGTACTTTCCCATCCCCTTCCCCGGTTTTCCGTCCCGGCGCATGGCTTCTATGTTCTTCCGGGTGCAGGGCGCCAGGAGTGTCCCGCAGATCAGGCCGTGGGGTACATCGAACATTCCGCCGATGGATGAGGCAAATCCGTGAATCACACCCAGGCCCGCGTTTGCAAGAGTGACCCCGGAGAGGAAGGCTGCATAGGCCATTCCGGACCTGGCATGGATGGAACCGGCTTCATTGGTGCAGACCGGCACCAGCCAATCCCGTACTTGCTTGATTCCGTCAAGGGCCAGCGCGTCGGTAATAGGGCCGGACTTCGGTGAGACATGGGATTCGAGGAGCTGGGTGAACGCGTCCAGTCCGCACGAAGCGGTGATTCGCGGCGGACATTGCAGCATGAGCTCCGGGTCGATGATCACCGAGTCGGGCACGAAGTTGTCATGCCGCATCGAGCTTTTGAAACCATCGGGGCCCACTGCGCTCAGCACGGCGTTCTTTGTGGCCTCGCTTCCCGTACCCGAGGTCGTGGGAACGGCGATAAAAGGCAGCTTCATGCCGTCATGCTCGAGGCTTCCGACTCCCTCCAGGTAACCGCGGACCGATCCTTCTTTCGTGATCATCGCCGATATGGCCTTCCCGGCGTCGATGACGCTCCCTCCCCCTATGGCCACTACGGCATCTATGCCTTCGCTTTTATGCTCCGTGACCGAGGCGTCGATGAAATCCGGGGACGGCTCGCCGGAAACCGCGATCACGTTATGGGTTATCCGGCTTTTCCCCAGGTGTTCGCTGACCTGTTCAAGCCGGCCGGAATTCCTCAGGGAGTGCGACCCGGTAACGAGAAGGATGTGTGTGCCGTATCTTCGGACCACGGTCCCTAGTTGCGACAGCGTCCCCGAGCCGAACATGACGTGAGGGGTCCTTGCAAATGTAAACGGCTTTATCATTCCTGCATGCTCATCCCGGGATCGTCTTCAACGACAATATTCTCACAGGCTGTACACCGCCTGTAAAGATGACGCGTTTACCTTGGCCAATATCGACTGAACGGCTGTTTCGGGGACTTCCCCCATGTCACGGTAGAGGCTCCCCTTCCCCATCTTTTCATATTTTTTGCGCGCCATCTTGTTATACGGCATGAAGTGTACGGGCCCTGCATATTTCACGTCTTCGAGGAACATGATCAAGACGTCGACGGACCGCATGTCGTCGTTAAAACCGGGAATAAGCGGAATCCTCGGGATGACCTTTTCATTTCCGGCCATTTCAGCGACCGCCGTGAAATTTGAAAGTATCCTCTCGTTGGTGACGCCCGTGAACCTCCTGTGGACGGACGGGTCGATGTGTTTCAGGTCGAAGAGGAACAGGTCCACCAGCGGCACGAGGTCGCGGACAATCCCGGTTTTGAAATATCCGCATGTCTCCAGACAGGTGTGGATGCCCCCTGTTTTCAGTGATCCGAGGAGCTCCAGGAGAAAAGGGGCCTGCATCGTCGGTTCTCCGCCCGATATCGTCACGCCTCCGCCAGAATGCTCGTAGAAGGGCCTGTCCCGTTGCGCGCGCTCCGAAACCTCCGTCGCGCTCATCTCGCGTCCTATGATTTCCCTGGCCCCCTGAGGGCAGGCCCGGACGCAGGCGCCGCACGTCTTGCACGAGCCCGGCCTGTGCGCCATTACATGATCGCCGGCATCCAATGCTTTTTGAGGACAGGCCTTCACACATTCCCCGCAGAGCGTGCAGCGCTCACGGAAATACCCCATCTCCGGCTCCGGACTTTGAGACTCCGGGTTATGGCACCATGCGCACCGCAGGGGACAACCCTTGAAGAAGACCGTGGTTCTGATACCGGGGCCGTCATGGACGGCGTAATACTGTAAATCGAAAATCATTCCTTTCAAAGGATTCTCACACCATCCTGTGCTCAGAGCGCTCTATGATCTCGTTTTGTATCTCATGGCCGAGGTCCGTGAAATAGGCGCTGTAACCGCCCACCTTCACGATCACGTCCCTGTATAGCTCCGGGTTTTCCCGCGCCGCTCTGAGCACCTCCGTCGACACGACCGTCGGCTGGAGCTGTTCGCCGCCCATGCCGAAATACGCATTAATCAGCGATATCCACTTCTTCCTCGTTTCCTGCGACCGCCCTATTGCCGAGGGGTGCATGCGGATATTGACGGCGCATCCCATGACGTGGGAAAAATCGATGGCCGCGACGGAGCGGAGCACTCCGGTGGGGCCGTTGCGGTCCACGTTATAGGGATTGCAGCTGGCGGCATAGGGCCTGGCCGCCTTGCGTCCGTCGGGCGTGGCCATGGATATCCTTCCGTCGTAGGTGTGAGCGGTCATGCTGTTTATGAACGGGGCGAAAAAACCGCCCTTGTAGGACCTGTACTTGTATGTCTCCTCGAAGAGGCGGGTGGTCACGGTCCGCGCGATTTCATCGGACTCGGGATTGCCGTTGCCCCATTTCCCTTCAAGTTCGCTGATCACGCGATGCATGTGCTCGTAGCCGGCGTAGTTGTTGTCGAGGGCGCTTATGAGGTCCCTGAACGTGAAGAGGCGCGCTTCGAAAATGAGTTTCTTGATGACGTAAAGGGAGTCCACGATGTTTGCGATGCTGTTCATGAACAGGATCCCCTCGCAATCATAGACCGCGCCGCCCTGCGTCACGTCCCTTTGGCTCCGGAGGCAGCCGTTCATGAAGGCCGAAATGTAGGGGGCCGGGAGGTTCTCCGCGTAGAGGCGGTCGCGTATGACGGCGGCCTTCACGATCTTCCGTATCTGGAAGGATGCCTGGGCCGTGAAGGCATCCAGGAGCTCATCGAAGCCGGAGAACGAATCCGGGTCTCCCGTCCTCGGTCCCGCGTTGCTTATCGTGCCCACCAGGGTCCTTGAATCCCCGTTCCTCAGCGCCATGTCGAGTATGCGGCAGAGGAGCAGCGCGGAGAAACCCTCCCCGCCGGTCTTTCCGGGCGCGCACATGTCTACGCACCCGGTGATGGCGTAATCCAGCGCGTCCGATCTCTCGATCCCGCGCTTCCGGAGCGCCTCGACGGAAACCTCGTCGTTCATGACCGAGATGCTCGATGTCCCGTTATAGTGGAGGTCGGCGATTTTAAGGAGGAGGCTTTCCGGCGATTTGCCGTGCAGTCTCACCACGAAATTGAGCGCCGCTTTCGATCGCTGCGCCGCGTCAAGCATGACATGGGTGAGCTCGTTGGTGGCGTCGGCGCCGTCCCTGTCGGTCCCCCCGAGCGTCACCGGCTCAGAGCCCTCGTACCGCTGGGTGAAGTAGCCGGTGAAGTTCGAATACGGCCGCATGTTGTGGCTCATAATTTTCAGGAAGAGCTCCTCGAGCAGCTCACAGGCCTCTTCCGGCGTTATTCTTCCCTCTTCACTGTCCTTCATGTAATAGGGGTAAAAGAGCTGGTCCAGGCGCCCCGGGGCGTGGACATTGAACGGGACTGCAAGCTCGACCGCGCATTTTACCGTCCAGTACGATTGCACTGCCTCCCGAAAGGACGAGGCGGGCTCCATGGGTACCTTTTCGCAGATGTCGAGCATTTCGCTGAGAATCCTTTTCCTGCCCGGTTCCGTTTCACCCTCCATCGCTTCTTTTACGCGGCCGGCGAGGCGCCGGGCGTAGATAATCACCCCTTCAAGGGCGATATCCAGTGATTCCAGGAAATGGGTTTCATCCGGCGAATGGGGCCCGGAGAGCATTTCACGCCTTACCAGGTCACGCATGGCCGAGAGCCCCATTTTCAGCGGTGTTTCATGGTCGAGGATGAGATGGCCCTGCCATGTGCCGATGGCGGCGCCCGTCGACAGGATGGTGTCGTTCCGGGAGGTGCTTGCAGGCAGGGCCGCGGCGAATTCGGCCGCGTCGCCGCTATAGACATCCGAAACGGCGAGCTCCCTGAGCAACAGGTCAGTGATGGTTTTCCCCTTCCACTCGGGGAGGAGCTTTTTCCTGAGCAGACGCCGGTCCTCTTTTTTTATCCTGTAAGGGTTGATTTTCCGCCTCTGCATAGGCGTCAGGCCGATGCCCGGCATTGCCGCCCCTGCCGCCGCCGTGTCGCGAAGGCCGCGGAACAGGGCGAGGAGTCCGTGCTTTTTAACCATGAAGGCGAGAAACTTGACATTGGATGACAGCAGGTACCTCAACATGGTCCAGGTGCCGAGCTCCACGTCGAGTGTCTCGTTGAAGAGGCCGCGCTCTATGTCCACCGGGATCCCCAGGTAATTTTCCGTCCAACTGCCCGCTATGCGGTCGTCCGGGTCGACGCACATTCCCATGCGCTCGTACACGTGCTTCATCGACAGGGCCACCCTGACGTTCAACGGGAGAGCGCTTCCCCCGGTTTCATTCCATTTCTCGTTGTAATAACGGGCCCTGTCGACGGATATCCAGGGGGTCTCGTCGAGATATCGGCGCCGTATTCTCGCGATCCTGCTTTCGGCGCTGTCTTTCGCTTCCATGGACTTCCTCCGGCGGCGGAACCTACCCGCGCTTCTCTATCTCCTGTACCATCATCCGGTGCATCTTCGCGTCTATCGGGTAGAAGAAGACGAGGGCCATCCCGGCGAGCAGAAAGAGCACCGGAACAAGCGAAATCATCAGCCGTATGCCCATGAGGGATTGCGAGCTCTGCTCCGCGTTGGGGACGTACCCGGCAAGGTCCAGGCCGAGTCCCGTGAGGAAGCCTGCTATGGCGGCGCCCAGTTTGAAGCAGAAGAAGAAAAAGCCGTAGATGATCCCCTCCCTCCTGAGGCCTGTCTTCCACTCGGAATACTCGACCGTGTCCGGGATCATGGCCCAGGGGCTCAGGAAGTTCGTCGACATGCCCACGCCCGCCAGGATGAAAATGACAATGGTGACGGTCAGGCTCGATTCGCCCAGGAAAAAGAGCGCGACAAGTGTGGCGGAAAGGGACCCCATGCCGACGAGGTAGGCGCATTTCTTGCTCTTCCTGGTGCTCAGGAAAACGAAAAACGGTATCAGCAGCACCGCCGTGACGAACAGGCACACGAAGGCGACGGGGATGAGCTTTTCCGCTTTCAGGTTGTACTTGAAATAGTAATTCACGATGGCCGCGAGCATGTTGACGCCCACCATGAACAGTATGGTCGCTCCCGCGAGTATCATGAACGGCTTGTTGATGAACACCAGCTTGATGTTCCGCATGAGGGATTGCGCTTGTTCGTCCCTGTGCACGACCTTTTCCTTCACGCTGGCGAAGGTGACCAGGACGATCACGGCCATCAGGATCCCGTAGACTATCCCCATGATCCTGAACCCGGTCGTCTCGTCGGCGAATTGACCGACGAGTATTTTCGTGACCGCGGCGGTGAAGAGCGTGCCGATCATGGCGAAGGACATCCGGTACCCCGATATGTTGGCGCGCTCATCGATATCGAGTGTGAGCGACGCCGTCAGCGCGCCGTAGGGGATATTCACGACCGTAATGGCGGTGCAGAACAGGATGAACGCGAAATAGCCGTAGGCCGCCTTCATGTCGTGCGGGATATCGGGGGACGCGAACAACATGAAGAACGAGATGCCCAGCGGTATCGCGCCGAAAAGAAGGTACGGCCGTTTGCTCCCCCAGCGTGAACGCGTATGATCGGAGACGACCCCCATGAGGGGATCGCTCACCGCGTCCCACAGCTTCGACACGAGGAAAATTGAGCCCGCGACCGCCGCGCTTATGCCGAACACGTCGGTGAAAAAATAGATAAGAAAGAGAGCTGTCGTCTGGTACGCGAGGTTGAAGGCGAAGTCACCGACGCCGTACCCGATCTTCATGCCCTTCGAGATACCGTTTGAAGAATTCTTCGTCGCGACGCTGGAGCCCCTCATGATTGCCCCCCCTTAACAATACTTTGTGTCAACTAAATATCGAGAATATTTTTATATCTGAAGATGATACAGTTAAAACCATTCTTGATCATGCCGCACGAAAACACTTACGCATGACCGCCGGCGAATCACCTGAATGGCCTCCACTGCTCACCGCGTATTCTCCCGCACTATGCCGTAAAAAGTAATTTCCAGGCCCTGGCGTATGAGGTCTTCAAGGCTTACCCCGATGACATTTTCTATGTTGTTCCGCTCAGCGAGAAGCAGCATGCCGTCCATAAGGCCCCAGAAGACAGAGGTGATTTTCCAGGTGTCGACTTCCTTGAATACGCCCGATTCGACGCCTTCCCTTATAGCGCCTTCCACCATTTTCAAAAGAGCATGTGTTTTTGTATTGATGGACCTGCTTATATCGGTGTCAGTTTCCTTCAATTCTTCAGGGGTTGCGCTTATCATGGCGAGTATGTCGAAGTATTCCCGGTAGTCCTGGTAAAACCTGAAATAGGTGCGGGCGATCTCGGAAAGCCGGGCCAGGGGGCTCATTCCCGGCCATGTGGTTACCTGCTCGATCATGGGCGAGAGGATGTCCAGCCCCTCCTCCTGTATCGCTTTGTAAGCCTCCATCTTGTTCCTGAAATACAGGTAAAAGGTGCCCGCGCTTACCCCCGCCCCGGCCGCGATCGCTTCGATCGTGGTGTCGTGGAAACCTTTTTTCAGAAAAAGGTCCCTGGCCCCATCAAGGAGAAGCCTCTTCTTGCGGTCCTTGTCCTCGGCAGTCCGTGCGCGCATGTTAATCGTGTGCAGCTCGTTATAAATGAATAGCGTTCATTAAGGGCTGAATGTAATTCAGTAATATTATTTTGTCAAGCAGGAAATCTCTTCTCCGCCGTTATGCAGGCATCATGCTTGTGCAGAAATTATAAGAAAACTGACGTCACTCATTGAATGGAAAATAATGATAACCTAGCCCATTTTATGCTTTAATATCGATCAATAACATGGGCAAAGGATATTGTCCCTGTATACGCAATTTAGAAGCGGCATCATGGTTGTGTTTAGAGAAATGAACCGAATCCCGGTATTGCCGTGGAAAATGAATCGCACAATTGTTTTTCCAGACCAAGTGCCCGCTGCTCTCCATGGACCGCGATTTTATCATGCCTGGCAATAATCACGGCGGCCTGTTTCGCGGCGGCAAATGAGAAAAATCTCAGCGTCCCGGTGAAATGGGGATACCTGGCGGATTGGTCTATTCAGCGGGTACAAGACCGGAAACTGATAAACAGCGCCCTTTCCCAGTACGGGATTGTTGCAATCACCGGTTTTCATATTGGACCGGACGGATCTGTAAAAGCAGGTGTTTCGAATATTGGTGATTTGTTGCAAACGGCCCGGTCTCGCGGATGTACTCCGGTTCCGGTCATCTCTTTTCAGAGCGCGAAGGACGGGAAGGCCCTTCTCTTCTCAGGGAAAGCGGGAGAAAAAGCGATTGTATCCATGTTGAAGCTCGCCCGCGACAACGGCTTCAATCACGTACACCTCGATTTCGAATACCTGCCCCCCTCATACGCCCTTCCCCTTTCTCAATTCCTGAATCCCTTGAAAAACACACTCGATAAGAACGGCATTCTGCTCTCCATGGCGGTTTTTCCGCAGGTGGAATTCCCCTTTGAACAGGCGGGATTCCATGACTTCTCTATCATCAACGCCTGCTGCCACGAAGTGGTGCTCATGTGCTATGACCTTCATCGGGCAGACAGCCCGCCGGGCCCCGTGACCGACCTCGCCTGGGCTGAAAAAAATATACGGTACGCGCTCCGGTATTTCAGTCCCGGCCGAGTATGGCTGGGGGTCCCCGCCTATGGCTATGATTACCCCGCGAGAGGCCGGGCGCGGGTCGTCTCATCCGCCTTCGCCGTCAAGCATTCCGGGAAACACAGACCCTCCAGGCACAGCTCGGGGACACTTCGCTACGAGTACACCGACAAGTCGGGAGAGCGCGTCGTGTTCGTCTCGGACAAGGAGACGCGCGGCAGGCTTGAAGGCCTCGCCGCACGGTACGGCTTGAAGGGTGTTGCCGTATGGCGTATAGGATTGGAGGATAGATGATAGCTCTCGGTACAACTGATAAAAACGTAAAATGCTTGCATTAAATCGATTTAGATTTAATTGTATTGCAAATCATGGTAATTCACGACTGGACTCGAATCAAGGGCGAAACACGGGAGGAAAAGCAATGCTGTATTTTCTGGACAGCGCCAAGATGGACGAGATCCGTCACGCGGTCAACCACTGGGGCATAAACGGGGTGACCACCAATCCCCGCCACATACTCGCATCGGGCAAGCCCTTCCTCGCGGTTATCCGGGAGCTGGCAGGGGAATTCGAGGGAACGGACTTCCCCATTTCAGTGGAAATAAACCCGCACCTCCAGCGGGCTGAAGAAATGACCGCGGCAGGGAGGAAAATCGCCGCGCTCTCGAAAAACTTTGTCATAAAGATACCATGCACCGAACAGGGCCTTGCCGCCGCGAAAGCCCTTGCCGAGGAGGGAGTGAGGACGAACGTCACGCTGGTTTTCAGCGCGTCCCAGGCCATCCAGGCCGGCCGGATAGGGGCCTTCTACGTCTCTCCCTTTGTCGGATGGAAGGAGAGCAGCGGCGAGGACTGCGGGAAGCTGATCGCCGATATCGTCACCATTTACCGGAACTACAATTTCCGGACGGGTATCATCGTGGCCGCGGTCCGCAACGGGAGGCAGATAGTCGATGCCGCCGTGTCCGGCGCTCACATCGTAACCGCGGGTTTCGACGTGTACAGGGAAAGTTTCTACCATCCCTTCACGGACCTCGGGATTAAGCGGTTCTCCGATGCCTGGGATCAAACCGACACCGGAGGATGAATGCGACCGGAATCAGGGGGACCGGCCGCGGGAGCAGTTCGTGAATTTAATCCAGTCCTGAAACGTAACGGAGGGCCTGCCGATGGATAACGCTCGCACTGTTCGGTTGAAAAACATCATCGCTTACGGGATCGGAGACCTGTACGGCGGCGGTTCCTTTTTCCTCATCAGCACCTTCTCCATGTTTTACCTCATCAACGTGGTGGGTCTCTCGCCGATCTGGGCGGGCCTGGTGCCCGGCCTGGGCAAGGTATGGGACGCCGTGTCCGATCCCCTCATGGGCTACATCTCCGACCGGACCAGGTCAAGGTACGGAAGGCGCAGGCTCTATTTCCTGCTGGCCATAGCGCCCGTGGCAGTGACGTTTGCGCTCCTGTGGCTCCCCGTGAGTTTCGACACCCAGGCGGGGACCTTCCTCTACTATTTCATGGCCTATCTCTTTTTCTACACCGTGTCGACCATAACGATGATACCCTATTCCGCGCTGAGCGCCGAGATGACCCTCGATTTCACCACGCGGAACAGGCTTACCGGCGCCAGGATGATATTTTCCCTGTTTTCCTCGCTCCTGGCCGGCGCGCTCGCACAGCCCATCATCAATGCCTTTCCCGACCCCGCGCGGGGACACTTAATGATGGGCGCGGCCTTCGGGGTCCTCTTTGCCGTCCCCTGGATCTTCGTCTTCCTCGGAACGTGGGAGCTCCCGCACGCGGGCAGAGAGACCGAATTGGAGGCGAACTTCTACCGGAATTTCAAGACGATTTTCATGAACCGTTCCTTCCGCATTCATATCGGCATGTATATCTGCTCCTATGCAGCCATGGACGTGCTCATGTCATGGTTCAAATTCTACATCATCGACTACCTGGGCAGGCTGGGCTTCGTCCCTATAGGCCTGGTGAGCATCGTGCTCACCGAGCTGGTTGTGCTGCCGCTGTACATACGCTACGCGAACAGGAAAGGCCATGGGCGCGCCTATATCGCCGGGCTCGCCATCTGGGCACTCGCGATGGCGCTGATGGCCATCCAGACCCCGGACTCCCCCCTGCCCCTCCTTGTCCTCAACTGCGTGCTCATCGGCGCGGGGATGTCCGCCGGCGTGGTGATACCCTGGACCATACTCCCGTTCATCACCGACGTCGACGAGCTCATCACCAGCAAGAAACGCGCCGGCACCTACGCCGGGTCCATGACGCTCATCCGGAAGCTCATCCAGGGGGCGCTGGTCATACCCTCCCTGGGAGTGCTGCTCTCCGCGATAGGCTACGTGGTGCCGACGGCCCAGCAGATAGCCGCCAGGCAGGCGGTCCAGCAGAGCGCTCAGACCATTGCCATGGTGAGGGTCCTCTTCTTCCTCATCCCGCTGGTCCTGATCGCCGGGGGGATTATGCTGGCGACCCGTTTCCGGATAACACCGGCAACCCATGCCGTGCTCATCAGGGAGATCAATCGTCTCAGGAGCGGCGGGAAAAAGGTCGACGCGGACGCCCATGACCGGCGCGTATGCGAGGAGCTCACGGGCGTCCCATACGATAAACTCTATGAATACGGGGACCGGAAAAGGGCATGAAACACCGCGTTACACTGGGCGTCGTCTGCTGCGCCCGCAAGACCTTCGATTACAAAGCGGCCGGCGAGATATACGGCCGTATCTTGGACGACCTCGGCAGGCTCGAAAACGTTTCCCTCGAGGCCATCCCGGGCCTGGTCATCGAAGTGGAGGATGCCCGCCGCGCCGGCGCGGCCCTCGCACAAAAGCGGGTCGACGGCCTCGTCGTCATCAGCGGGACCTTCCACCTGGGACACCTGGCCCTCGAGTTGAACAGGCTGGTCCACAGGCCCATTCTGCTCTGGGGACTGGACGAGCTGCCGTACGACGGCGGGAAGATCCGCCTGAATTCGGTCTGCGGGGTCAACCTGGACGCCTCGAACCTCTACAAGGCCGATGTCCGCAACTTCCACGCCATAGTCCAGGACTCCATCGATGGTGACTGGGTGGACGCGGTGCGCGTCTGTTCCGCCCTCTCGGAGGCCCGCGTGGGCATCGCGGGATATCACGCGCACGGATTTTTTAACATAGACATAGACGAATCCTCCACGTTCCGCGAGATGGGCGTGCTGGTCGACCACTTCGAACTGAACGATATTTTCACCAGGCCGGTGGGTAAAGCTGACTTGGCGGAAAGGAAGGAGCAGCTCACGTCGGTTTTCGATGTGTCCGGCATTTCGCCCGAACAGCTCGAAAAGGTCGCCGGCCTCAGCGCGCGCCTCGGCTCCTTCATGAAGGAAAACGGCCTGACGGCCCTCGCCCTGCGCTGCTGGCCTGAGTTCGCGGCCTCATTCGGCATTTCACCCTGCGCCGCCATGTCCCTGCTCCAGTCGGAGGGTCACATCATCGCCTGCGAAGGCGATATCGACGGCGCCCTTTCCATGTACGCGCACGCGGCCGCAGGGGCCGCTACGCCTTTCCTCGCCGACCTGTCCCAGATTAATTTCCAGGGGAACTTCGCCCTGCTGTGGCACTGCGGCGTCGCGCCCTGCAGCCTCTGGGACGGCAGGTGCGTCCGCTCGCTCGACAGCTATTTTGCCGCCGGCAAAGGGGTGACCGCCGACTTCGTCATGAAGCCGGGGGCGGTTTCAATCTGCCGGATCGATTCAGTGAACGGGAACTACCGGGTATTTTTAGAGGACGCTGTCGGCCTGCCCATGGACAAGGAGCTTCGCGGCACCTATCTCAAGGTGGAGTTCGATGAGCCGGTCCGTGAGGTATTCAACCGTATCGTCTATAACGGTATCGCCCATCACGCCTCCGTGGCGTACGGCAGGTACCGGAGGCCTCTGGAGCTCTTCGCCCGTATAAAGGGGTGGCCGGTGATCGCCTGAAGCAATCTCTGCGCAGAGAGGAACCGCACGCTCCCTTTACCTTTCACCGTTTCGTGAAGCTCAGCAGAATTGAACTGCGTCCATCCAGCGGAATCCCCGCCGCGAGCCCGTCGAGTGTGATCCGCCGCCCCTTCTCGTCGGTGAACCGGGCCGGGACTTTCAACCGGTTCCTCCTGAATATCCTCGTGAGCTGGTCCATGTCCGGGCGGACTGTCCGCCGTTCATCCGAACAGTTGAGGGCGAGGAGGACGCCGGCCGTGTTAAGCAGGAAGTCCGGGTGGGCGCTGTCCATGATGCCCAGGGTGTAAGCCTTTCCGCGGTCCATTTTCCGTGAGAGCCGTATGGCATTCTCGATCTCGCCCATTTTCCGCGGGGGGAGCTTCTTCATGTCGTCGGAAAGGATGAGCATTCCGTTGCTCACGCAGATGACGTCCCGGAGCAGCTTCCGCTCGTTTTCGGCCAGTTCGGTGTCGCTGTCGCGTATCATGAGGCAGTCAGGGTCGTTGAGCCAGAGGCGCCGGTGCATGTATATCCGGTTGAGCGTGTTCCTGACCGCGTTGCGCGTGCCCACGTGGGATTCCCCGCCCCAGCGGAGCTCGTCTTTCCCGGTCCAGTACGGCGCGACGTCCTCTCCTATCCGGTTCCCCTGCACGAACCCGGCTCCCTGCATCATCGGGATCCCGCAGCCGAGAATAAAAGTCTCATCGCCCGCCTCCTCGCGTATCGCGGCGAGGCCCTTCATGAGCCTTTCAGCCCTTCCGATGGAGTCGTCCCTGCACCGGCCGACCAGCGAAGCGGAGTACAGGAAGTCCAGCTTCAAGACGTCGTAACCCCATTCCCTGACGGCCGTCCGGATGACGCGCCGCACGTATTCCTCCGCGCCGGGGTGAGTCATGTCCAGGCCGAAAAAAAGCGCACCGCTCCACCCGGGATTGATTCCCGCATAGCTCTTCATCCCGGTGATGAGGGATGAGGGATTTTTTATGAACCAGTCCGGGTGCCGCCTGAATACGTGAGACGAGAGGGTGGCGGAAAAAGGCGCGAGCCAGAGGCCCGCCTTGTACCCCGCCCGGTGTATCTCGTCCGCCAGGTGTTTCATCTTTCCTTCGAATCCGGGCTTCATCTCCAGCCAGTCGCCCACGCACCGCTGCCACCCGTCGTCTATCTGGAAATAATCGAGTTTGAGCTTCCTCTTTTTACATACGGCCAGGTTGGAGAGAATGTCCTCGGAGGTAATGTTGGTGAAGTAATAGTACCAGGAACACCATCCGGCGGGGACGCGCCGTGGCGACACCAGAGACCTGGACTTCCGTATCCCTTCGAAGTAGTCCTCGAAAAGCTCCTCCTCAAAACCCCGCCTGACCAGGACGGGCTCAAGGGAGCGCTCCTTTAATTCACCCCTGATGTCCAGGTTCTCGAGATCATAGGTGAGCGTCATCTTTTCTATCGAATTTCTTGTCATCCATGCCCGGAAATAGACGAAATCCCTGAAATTGCCCGCGACGCCAGCGAATTCGCACCGGTCGCTCTCGCGGTCTTTCAGCATCACGAAGCTCTCGGAGTTGTATTCTCCGTCCCGCCCGGAGGGAAGGTTGTTCATGTTGTCCTGTATGGCCGCGACGGGATGGATGAGCGGCAGGTACCACGGTCTCTTTGGCGCGAGCGGCACCTCCCCGGGCCGGTAGCTCCTGGTGGCGGTCCAGGACTGGTACCCGTGCTTGAAGAACGACCAGTCCCCCTTTATTTCCCGGTCGAGCGCGAACTCGACGCTGTGGAGAAGTGCCGGCGCGTCGGCGCCCCACTCCAGCACTGGCCGGTATTCGTCACCCTTGCGGCCGATGGTGATGGCGAAGTATTTCCCCTGCAAACGTGTGCCGGCCCGCCTGAGGCGTTCC
Source organism: uncultured Spirochaetota bacterium (assembly GCA_963762305.1). Classification (GTDB taxonomy): domain Bacteria; phylum Spirochaetota; class UBA4802; order UBA4802; family UBA5368; genus CAVXKM01. The sequence goes on from CAVXKM010000002.1 coordinate 312,368, forward strand.
GTGCGGACAAAAGGGCCGCTGACATAGCGGACGCTTACCTGGGATTCCTCGAAGAGACGGTTGAGTATTTCGGGCTTCATGATTGTGCTCCGTCGGTTCACCTTGTGGTTCCTGCGTAACGCTCAAAAGGGGGTCTTCCCGGCAAGTCATCGCGTCACCCGAAAATCCGCGCCGCGGTTCCCGTTCACCGTATCAGCTGAACGGCATCGAAGTCAAGAGGATTCATGCTGTTTCTTCTTCAACACCTTCCTGCGATCGTTCAAGTCCTTCCATTCACGGCGGATCCCCGCTATCCGATCCATCAGGCCCTGCTCCTCGAGGCTCACCTCATCGTCTTCGAATCCGCCCGAAATGCTCATCCTTACCGATATCTCGCCCGCGTTGGGCATCCTGTCGTTCGCGGCGGCGCTGAGTATTATGATGACCTCGGCCAGGTGCTCCTCCTCTTCCCTCCCTTCGCATTTTCCCTGCTGGGAATACCGGTCCACATCCGCCGAGGGGACGCCGAGGGTGTGCACGAAGAACTCCTCGATGACCCGGTTCACGAGCGGATGTTTCTCGGCGTTGTACAGGAGCTTCCCTCGCAGCCTGGTCCTTCTTTCGACGAGGTCCCTTTCCAGGAGCTTGAGGTCCACGAGGCGTTTTTCGAGTTCCTTTACGTTCATATCAGTATACGGTATCCGTACCTATCGCCGTCCGATTCGTTTTCATGACGCACACCGGCCGCCTTGTCTCCTTCGTGGTGATTTTTTCAATAGATGATTCAGATTGAATATTTTCCTCTTCCGGTATTATCCGATGTGTAGCGTTGTTCATCGGGTCAAATGTCTTCGCGGCGTTTCCGGGTAAACTTATCGAGTAGCCGGCTGTCCCCTGCCCACAGGAGCAGCCGGTCCTGCGCGCCCGCGGGCAGGAGTTTTATCCACCTGAGCATGTTCATCGACCCTGGAACAATCACATACGGGTTACCTTTTTTTACGGCCTTTACAACACGACATGCCACGTCGTCAGGATGCAGCAATTTCATTGAGGAACCCTGCTTGAAGCCGTCGAGCATGTCCGTGTCTACAAAACAGGGGCACACGCAGGTGATTCCGATGCCGTCGTATCCATGCAGCCTGAGCTCAAGGCGGAGGGAATCGGTCAGCCCTACCACGGCGAACTTGCTCGCGCAGTACTCTGAAATACCGGGGACACCCTGCAGGCCCGCGAGGGAAGCCATATTCACGATATGGCCGCTGTTCCTGGCCGCCATGCCGGGGAGGAAATGCTTGATGAACCGGACAGCGCCTATGAAATTGACATCCAATACCTTCTTTATCTCATCGACAGAAAGATCAAGAAAAATCTTTCCGGTCACGATCCCCGCGTTATTGACCAGAACGTCAACCCGCCCGAAGTCGCGCAAGACGGCACGGGCGGTCTTTTCGACATCCCCGGCGCGGGAGACATCACAGACATAACCGGCGGTCTTTCCTCCGCAACCGGAAATTTCGCCTTCGGTTTTATGAAGCGCTTTCCGGTCCCTGTCGATCAACGCTATGTTGCACCCATCCCGGAGGAAACGTTTGGCCATGTGCTTGCCTATTCCGGCAGCCGCCCCGGTAACGACAATATTTTTATCGCGAAGTGTTTTCATGGAAGATAATCGGCATTGAGCTGGACATATACGCGCGGATGCCGGAAAACGAAAGAGGCTCTCCCGGCGTCATCTGGTGGTCAAGCGAAATTTATGCATTGAAGACTGTACTCCAGCTCCCGCACGGACCATTGATTCGATCCGCGATAGCGGGATACGGTCTGATTAATGCATCATCGCCCTGACGCTTCCGCGGCGTCGCGCGTCTCATTCCGGCAAGCGCGCCTTCTCTTTTTCCTTGACTTTCTATGAAGCGGAGATTCCCAATTTTATAAAATCCTTATCATCAAAGGCGCCTCATCAGGCTATATCATGGAATTCAAAAAAATAATCAAAACGTCGCGATTCCTCGACCCTTTCCAGAAATACATCCAGGCGGAGAGGCACAGCGAGGTACGGATAGACCCGCTCACGGGCTCGAGCACCCGGATCCTCGACCTCCCCGTGAAACAGCTCGAGAGGGTCGATACGGCACCAATGGCCGACCTGAACAGACAGCTGTGCCCCTTCTGCCCGGGCATGGTCGACCAGATCACCCCGAAATTCGATCCCGCGCTGTTCCCCCGCGAGAAATACCGCAGCGGCCAGGCCCTGTGCTTCCCCAACGCCTTCCCGTACGATGAGAACGGGGCCGTCACGGTCATGTGCGAGAAGCACTACGTGCAGGCGGCCGAATTCGACGAACGGATGGTGGGAGACGCCTTATCGTGCTGCGTCGAATACCTCAAGGACGTGAGCGTGAAACAGCCCGAGGCCGTCTACCAGTCGATCAACTGGAACTACCTGCCCCTGGCAGGCAGCTCCATCGTGCACCCCCACCTCCAGGTGATGGCGTCCTCGTCGCCGACCAATTACTACTCGATGACGACCGCGTCTCTCAAGAGATACAGGGATGGATCGGGCGGGGATTTCTGGGGCGACCTGGTCCGGCTGGAGCGCGACACCGGGGAGCGTTTCATAGGGGAGGCCGCCGGGGTCTCCTGGCTGATCGCTTTCGCCCCCCTGGGGATCTTCGACGTCATTGGAATCGCGCATTACGCTCGCAGGCCGGCGGACATCGCGGGCGCGCTCGCGGATGAGATCGCCCGGGGAATAGTGCGCACACTGCGATTCATCGACTCGCTCAACATGTACAGCTTCAACATGGCGATTTATTTCGTGGTGAACGACGACCTGTTCACGCCTCACGTCCGCATCTGCCCGCGGGTGAGCCTCCCGCCGCTCGGCACCAGCGAGATAAACTACATGAGGATGCTCCACAACGAAACGCTGACGCCCTTAAAGCCCGAGGAGATCTGCTCCATGATACGGCCGTTCTGGCGGTGAGACCCGGGCGGGCGCGGCTTGAACATTGAAAAGGCGGGGTTTTTCGGCCCCGCCTTCCTGTTTACTTCGAGAGCCCCAGCCGTTTGTCTATCTTCAGCTTGTTCACCGACAGGACCTCGCCCGTCTCCACGCGCAGCAGCTTGAGGAATATCTCGTAGGCGTCCGCCTTCGAGTAGAGAACCCCCGAGATTATCATCCGGGCGCCCAGCATTTTGCCGACCTTGGCCGCGTTCCCGTCATCGACCAGTCCCGTCTGCTGGATCGCGAGCTCTTTCAGTATCTTCTGGATGTCCTTTCGCTCCACCATCTTGAAGGTCTTGTTCTTGTTTATCGAGAACACCATCTGCTCGCTGAAATACTCCGCGTTCAGCTTGAGCACGGGCGTTCCCGGCGAGAACGGGATGAGGCTCGCCGGCGTGCCGGAGGGGATGCTGAGGGTCGAATAATCGATGAGCTGCGCGACCGACATGTCGAAAAGCTTCTGGAGGGTCTCCTCGTTCTTCTCGTCCTGAATCTTGATCGCCTGGAAGTACTCGTCACCCTCTTTCAGCGGCTGGTCCGAGAGATGGCCCAGCTCTTCCTTCGCGAAGCGGATTATGATGGTCTCGAGCTTGTCGGTCTGGAAGTTCGCGCCGGTGTGGTGGCTTACGCTTCCCTCGCCTCCTCCCTCGCTCTCACCCCGCTCCCCGTAGGTGAGAAAGATGTACTTCGCGTAGGTGTACTGGGAAATCTGCCTGAGGATATACTCGCCCATGAGGTTCAAACCGCCCGTGCCCACGCTGAATATCTTTATCGCGTTCTTCCTGGCGTCTCTCACGGCATCGTCATATTTGTACTTCTGGTCGCCGTAGAGCTGCGGTGGCGCGTCGGTGATGATGAAGCAGAGGCGGATCCCCTCCTTCCCCCATTTCATCTTGTTGACCGTATCCATGAGCGCCGCCTGGAGGTCCTCGGGCTCGTCACCGCCGCCACCGGCGGAAACCTTCTCCAGGTCCGCCCGGAAGCGGTCCAGGTCCTCCGTGAGCTGCACGACCTTCGTGACGTACTCATCCCCCCTGTCCTTGTAGAGCACCATCCCGAATCGTATCCTTGGCTTCGTGGAGAGCGCCGCGAGGTTGAGGTTTATAATTTCGATGGTGTTTTTAAGCCGGTTGATCTCCTCGCCCATGCTTCCCGTCGTGTCCATGATGAACACGATGTCCAGGGGCACGTTTTTATACTCGGCCCGCGCTGTGTCGAAGGCCACTCCCACCTCTCGAACGCCCTGGCGGTCGAGGTTGACCTCCCTGGTCTTCTGACCGTAGCTCACCACGGCCCTGTATTTTTTATGCTTTTTATCGTACTCCGACGGGAAGAAAAGAAAACTGCCGTCGGCGTAGGTCTTTCCCTCGCAGAGCTGTTTGTTATCCGCGTAGACGGACACGTCGGCGTTCGCGATGGACTTGCCGTTCTTGTCCTTGACTCTGAGGATGATCCTCTCGTTCACGTTGATGGGTACATGCTGGACCTGGGGGCCGAACTTATCCAGGAAGTTCACGAAATAACCGAACTGCTTGTTGTCGTCGGCATAACCCGCCTTCAGCCCCGAAGACGCGGGCGCCGCCGGGCCGCGGCCCGCGGCCTCCCTCGGGCTGTCATCGTACCCGAGCGCGGCCTTCTCGGTTTCCCCCCGCCCGTCGGCCTTTTTGCCGGCCGCGGATGAAAGGTCCCTGTCGCCGTCTTTTTTCTTGCGCTCCGCCGGTGGGGCGCCTTTAACGGACCGCGCCGAATCCTCTACGAGCGCCGGTTCCTCTTTGACTTCTCCCGAAGGCACTTTTCCCGTCTTGCCATCGGGAATGGGCGCCTTGGAGAGGTCGGCGCCGGCGCACCCGAGACCTATGATTATCATTGTCGCCGCGGCAGAAAGGAAAATCCTTTTCATCGAGATACCTCCGATTTCATTCTATTACGCCTATTAGACATCCCCCGGGGCCTGAAAGTTCCATTTTCTTTTGGGGAATCGCATTTTTATCCCGGTGATGAAGATCGTGGAGTTTAAATATTTCGTCCCCTGGATCGATGATCGGCCGAGGATAAACAGGGCCTAGTTGTAAGATACCGTGTCGTCCAGGAGCGCGGAATGGATGCGCACGAAGATGTCATACATGTTGTCCGTCTCAAAGCCGCTGAAGGGCACGCTTTTCCCGTCCTTGAACTCTATGATAACGCCCTTGTTCTGGTCAAGCACCACCTTGAATCCCTCCAGGACGCTCCCGTCGTCTTCCTGTACGTCCTTTACTTCCATCTTTTCCGAATACCCGCTCCCGAACTCGAGCAGGCTGTCCGTGACCGCGATCTCCATTTCTTTTCGGGCCACGTCAATTAAGTATGTGATATTGTCGAGTTTTTTCAGTATCGAATCGCCGGTTTCCATCGACTTCCTCGGTGAATTTATTGGGAGACAGTACGCCACCTCCCGGCAATTGTCAAACCTTTAAAGGACAACCCAGCTCATGATTTGTTTTTCGGAGGCGATGTTTGCCTGGAGGACTGGAAAAGGTCAAAGTTAACGCTCGTTACACGTGTGACGACCGAATACTCCAAACCCTCCTCATTCAAGTAGATGTTCACCTTGGTAACCTGCGTATCACGGCGGTTCTCCTCGATGGCATAAGATCCTTATCCGTCGTTCAGCTATTAATGGGCCTTTTACTCTACCGCCCTCAAAGAGACGACCTCGGTCTTTTGAGCAACAACAGATGGCGTATAGTCGCCCTCTGTGAATTGCCCTGTCAGGTTGGCGTCTTTACAGGCGTCTCCTGAGAGCCGCTGGAGAAGGCCCGGTTCCCCGACCTGGCGAACATGCGGGCAGGCGTTTTACGATGATTCTATCGCGAGTATGAGCTCCCGGCAGTACGCGGGAATGTCCTCCACCACCCTTCCCCAAACGAGGTTTCCCTCCCTGAAGGCGGGCTCATCCACCCATACGGCCCCTGCGTTCACGAGGTCGTCTTTTATACCCTCGGAGCCCGTGGCCCTTCGGCCTCTCACGATGCCGGCCGAAATACCCACCAGGCCGCCGTGGCAGATGAGGCCTATGATCTTCCCTTTTTCATCGAGACGGCGCACCAGGGAGAGGATGTGCAGGTCCCTCCTCATCCGGTCGGGCGCCCACCCGCCGGGGATATGGAGCGCGTGCAGGGTGTCGGCGTCCAAGTCGCGGGGGCTGATTTCGCTTTTTATCGGAAGGGAGTTCTGCTTCCCGCTGTATTCGACGCCCGCGTCGCCTCCTATTATTTTCACCGAGGCACCCTCTTCCCTTAGTCTCATGTAGACCACCCAGAATTCAAGCTCCTCGAATCCCTGGCCCACAAGTATCCCGACGGTTTTATTGTCCAGCCTCATGCGCACCCCACTGTTTCTGGTCCTGGTTTTAGTTTATCATTTTCATAGTGACATCTTTCTTCATTTCAATCAAATATCGGGAATGCACCCCCGGCTTTAACCTCTTCTAAAGTATACATATTATTTAATATGTATTAAATAAAAATTTATAAAATATTTCGAAATATTATATTGACAACGTACGCCTATTGTGTATGATGTGTACGTTGCGTATATCAGCCGGGGAGAGGGAGATCCCATGTACACAAAGATGGTTCGCAAAAACGTTTACCTGCCGTCCGAAATGTGGAAGCAGTCGAAGCGTGTAGCCAAGTTCATATCGCTCGAAGAGGACAGGGACATCTCCGCCTCCGAGGTCATCAGGCGTTCCCTCGTCGAGTTCATCTTCAAGTACGATAAGTTCAAGAGCCGAAGGGATAAACAGGTTTAATATTCCTCCGGTGCTTTATCAGACATGACGAAAGATATTCCGTGACAGAAATGAAACCTCTTCTGTGGGATGGGGATTCATCTTTTCGGCGGGTTGCATCGTTCAACGGCGTTCACGGAGTTTAATGGTTCGTCTTAAATCGCCATTATGCGCAGGGAATTGGACCTCGGGCCATCCATCGCGATGAATTCCGGCATAAGCATGGGGCCGACAGTGCACGTTACTTCCTGTACATTGTAAGCTCCCATTCGCCGCATTCCTCGGAGCGCCTGATGATGTGAATTGAGGAATCTCCGGTCCTGACCTTGAAATAGGTCCAGGCGGGATCATACCAGCGGTCGATTATCTCCTCGATTTCGAGGCGCCGCCGTCCAATGGTGAAGGCCGTCGGGCGCTCGTCGGCACGGTAGCCGGAATAACGTTCGACGAGTATCTTCATTAACAATCTGCGCACAATCTCTCTAATTTATAACGCATATCCAAGCACTCATCGAGTACTAAATCCTCTAACAAGCTATAAAACCGCCTGAATGCGTTATATATATCCCTTTCATTAGATATATATAATATAAATGTATTTGAAGAGGCAGGTTAATCAAAAATATATCGTGGATAGCTTGTAAATCCGGGGGGTCAATACAGTCAGAACAACGTATCCTTTCCGCATTTATTGCATTGCCTGGCATACCGATGCATTAACATTCCGCATTGGGAACAAGTATACTGCTTTTCTACTTCAGCTACCCAGGGCTCAGTTCCCAACTCCCTCCAGCGAGGAATACCCTCGAGTATCCTTTTTTTAGCTGGCGCAATGGGGAAACTCCGGAAATTCTGACATGGAAAGTCGGCGCACAAATGGCACCCCTCAAGTATTTTTTCCAGTGAGCATTTTCTAATGTCGCAAGTCTTAACGAACTGAAATGTCGTATTCGATCTGCAACCCTCGCAAATGATATTTTCCGGCTCTGTGTCGAAATATCGGGCAAGGCCAAGTTTGAGTTCCTGATCATTGTGAAGATGAGCGAAACGGATGGAACAAACACTGCAATACATTCCGCAAGGAGACAAATACTCTTTTTTTATAGTCATACAAATACTCCACTTATATTAATTTTATAATTGGCACTATATAGAAATAAATACAATAATTCAGAAAATCAATAGAAATTCAAAATTATATATCAATAATCTGTTTCAGATCTTGGGCTTCTGGATACATCGATTTTCAAGCCAATTCTGAAAGAACGGCAGCCCTTAAATTTTTCCTTAAAATAGTTTACATGCTTATTCCCACCCGCCGGGACCCTCCGCCGGCAAATGACTTCATGGCAGGCGCAAATAAACGATCCGGACCGTCAGCGGAATACCCCGAAAGCGGACAGGCAGGCGTTTATTTTGAACGCCGCGGTTATCACTGACACAATCCGAGAAATGCCCGCACCATATAAAAAGGCGTTGCGGCTTAACGCGCGGAAATATTGAGGATTATTGCCGAGGAAATTCGAATCAGCGAGGGCCGCGCTATCATCATGTGGAAAAAACCGTATTTCTACCTGTTGACGGAAGCAGTCCTCGCTGTTCGAAACCGTCCGATTGAATGCGCCCGCCCCGACTCGAACGGGGGGCCTGCGGATTCGAAGTCCGACGCTCTATCCAGCTGAGCTACGGGCGCGGCGAGCCTGACAGTTTGCCGTTTGTCTTAGCAACTTCATGCTTCCACTTATCGCGGCGGTGTCAATAGAAAAAACCTTCACCCGGCCCTTTCCAGCCGGCCGATTTTCCCGCCGACGATTCAATATCCTGTTGACCCGCGCGGAAACGCTTCTATAATTGTCCATGAGTATCAGCGACAGGCAATAAACTCGGCAGGAAAGCGCCATGAACAGCGGAACGGCTCACAAATCATTGGACGAATACCTGAGGCCCACCTTCTACATCGACTCGGATTCGAGCGAGGTGGCCTCATTCGCCAGAAAAACCTCCGGCGACGCGTCCACCATTCTCGAAAAAGGAGTGCGCCTCTATTACGCGGTGCGCGACGGCATCCGGTACAATCCCTACGCGATGCGGTTCGAGAAAGAATCGTACCGAGCGAGCTACGTCCTGGCGCAGGGAAACGGCTTCTGCGTACAGAAGGCCGTTCTCCTCGCGGCCGTGTGCCGTGCCGAAGGGGTCCCCTGCAGACTTCGCTTCGCGAACGTCCGGAACCACCTGGTCACCGAGCGCCTCAAGGAGCTCATGAAAACCGACCTCTTCATCTTCCACGGCCTCACGGAGATGTTCCTGAACGGCGCCTGGGTGAAGGCCACGCCCGCCTTCAACCTGGGCCTTTGCGAGAAGTTCGGGGTACTTCCGCTCGAATTCGACGGCGTCAATGACTCCATCTTCCATCCCTTCGACAGGGCGGGCCGTCAGCACATGGAGTACGTGGCCGACCACGGGCACTTCGCGGACTTTCCCTACGACCGACTCATGGAAGAGACGCGGAAGTACTATCCCCACTTCTTCGAATACTTCAATAAGCCGGGGTCAATCCCCACGGGCAACTTCGAAAAAGAGGCAGCGGCGGAAAACCGGGAGACCGGAAAATAAAAAGGGCCAGCCTGTACGGCTGGTCCCTCATGGGTGGATGACGGGGCTCGAACCCGCAACCACTGGAGCCACAGTCCAGGGCTCTGCCATTGAGCTACATCCACCGCGTGATCAATGTTCCCGCCGGCCTCGACTCGCGATACCGCCGGTCCGGTTAGCGGCTATACTACGAGTCGCGCTGCCGGTGTCAAGTTTTTCTCTGGAGCGCAATCAGCCGTGAAGGAAAGGCGACATTACACGCGTATAAAGACTTCCTCTCCCACCCTTAGTGTAACATATAAGCGGGAGGCCGTCAAACCATCGATCAGAACCGGGAAAAATCGGGACATGCGTTACGGTGAAAAACTGGTTGCCCGGCGGGCCGCATCATGGTATCGGGTCACCGGACTGTCCCGGCAAGGAACCGGTTCGCCCGCGGCATCGTCCCCGGCAGCATGTTTTATCATGAACGGCTGCAATACCGGATGTCACGCTGAGTATTGTTTCGAGCATCACCGGATGGAATGACATGGAGCCGTTTCCCGAAATTCCGGGCATACACGCCGTCGCCATCGATCTGCCCGGCTACTCCGACCTGCGCACCGCCAACATTTTCATCGTAGGCTCGGGGCCCGTGGCGGTCATTGACACAGGCCCGCTCTTCCCGGGCTCCTTCGAGCACCTCCGGCGCGCGTTTTCGGAGATCGGTCTCGGCTTCGCCGACATAGAACTCATGCTTATCACCCACGGCCATATCGACCACTACGGAATGGCGATGAAGGTCCGCGAGGCGGCAGGGAGGCACGTCCCGTGCTACATACACGAGGAGGACGAATGGAGGCTCGGTCCCGGTTTTTTCAGTTCCCCGATGATCGACGATGAATCAAGGCGCTACATGGCGCTGGTCGACATGCCCGAGGAGGAGGTCAGGAAGATCTCCCGGCGCTTCTCCTTTTTCCGGAAACTTGCCGATCCCATACCCGACGCCTTCCCGATGAAAGACGGAGACATTTTCTCCGGGAACGGGTACACGCTCCGGGTGATTCACACGCCCGGACACTCCCCAGGCTCCTGCTGTTTCTACGAACCTGAGCGGGAAGTCCTTTTCAGCGGCGACACCGTTATAAAGCACATCACCCCAAACCCGCTGTACGAGATAAAGAGGAGCATGCTTCGAGATCCCGGCTACCAGAGTCTCGAGAGGTATACCGAATCACTGGCCCGGTTGGAGGCCATGGAATGCCGGTACGCCTTTCCAGGCCACTGGGAGCACATTTCCGACCTGAAAGGGATCATCGTCTCTTACCGGGTTCACCACCGGGAGAGGATGGAGCGGATATGGAGCTCCCTGAGGAAACAGCCGCGCCCCCTGTACCATATCATACACGAGGTGTTTGACTTCATACCGGAACACGATGTCTTTCTCGCGGTCTCGGAGACCCTCGTTCACCTCGAGATGCTTGTGAACGAGGGCCGCGCCGTTCTGGCCGACCCGGGGCCGCCGGCAGTCTACCATGCGGTCTGATCCTCGATTTCCCCCGATAAAAAAATATTTACTTATTCCACCGGTCCTGATAAATTTCTAGAATCAACGGGCTCAATGTGGAAATAAACCCCATGTATATTTTGCGGACCTGCCTGGCGGCGATTCTCGCGGTCCTTCTGCTCTTCAACCCGCTTGTCGCCGATTGCGAAAAAGGAGACTGCACCGACGGGCAAGGCGCGTTCACCTGGCCTGACGGCAGCACCTATACGGGCCAGTGGAAAAGCGACATGCAGCACGGGAAAGGGACCATGGTCTGGGCCAACGGGGACAGGTACACCGGCCAGTGGAGGAACGGAAGGCGCCATGGGAGGGGCGTTTACGTGAAAAAAGACGGCTCGCGCTACGACGGCGAATGGCTCGAGGGATATCCCCACGGCAGGGGCGTCATGGTCTGGCCCGGCGGCAACCTCTATCGCGGCGGATGGAAGAAGGGAAAAAGGCACGGCGACGGCGTCTTCGTGACGAGCAGCGGGCATACCCTTACCGGCCGCTGGGTGGACGACAAGTTCGTGGAAAAATAACATCCCCGCCTTGAAGGAGTTTCACGCAGGGCTCTTCCCTAGGGTCATGACCGAGTAGACCGTGACCGAGGCGAGCACTATCACGCCACCCGCCGCCGCCCACGGCCCCGGTGTCTCACCGAGGAGTAGAAACACCCAGAGCGGGTTCAGGAGCGGCTCTATGACGGGGATGAGGATCGCGTCGACGGCGGCCACGTGCTTTATGGCGGTCGAATACAGCATGTAGGATATACCCAGCTGGAAAACCCCCAGCAGGATGAGCGCGATCCAGCTCAAGGCCGGCGGCGCCGAGCGAAGCATGAACGGCAGGCATACGACCACCGTGATGATGTTCCCCAGCAGTATGGACTCCATGGGCGACGCGTCCTTCTGCATCCGGAGGAATATCACCAGGAAGGCAAAGCTGACCCCGCTTACTATGGCCAGGACATTGCCGAGAAAGCCTCCAGGCGAGAGCTTGTCCAGGAAGAAGAGGACCATCCCTCCGAGGGCGCCGGCGATCGCCAGCAGCGAGGCACAGCTTGTCCGTTCTTTCAGGAAGACCGCGGCGAGCACCGCGACGTAAACGGGGCAGGTATACTGTAAAACAATCGCGTTGGCGGCCGTGGTCAGCTTGTTGGCCGCCACGAACAGGATGACCGTGCAGGCGTATGCGAGCGCTCCTCCCACCTGAGCGGCCGACCATGTGAGCCGAGGGCGCCGTAGATACGCGGCGATAACGAGCGCCGCGATGAGGCTTCGCGTCCCGGCTATGGCGAGGGGGCCCCACGAGCACCCACTTGATCAAAAGGCCGCCCGTGCTCCAGAGCACCGCCGCCCCCAGCAGGAACACTATCGCGCGACTGCGTTCTCCGGCCTTTTTTTCGTGTTCCGCGCGCATGGGGCTAACGGTCCAAGGGACTCCCGTATCATCAGTGAAACCGCGATCGCGTTCAGCAGCGCCTTGGGAATGAAGGACGGCAGGATGGCGTATTCCTGTTCCTTCGAGCCGTCGGCCAGACGCTCGGAACAGTGCGCATTGTCTCCTGAAGGGCCAAGGCCGTCTATGGTGGGCACATGGTCCCACGTGTGGTTCCCGTCGCTGATCCCGCCCCGCGCCTCGCTTTTAACCCGCATGTCGAGCATTCCGGCCGCTTCCACCCAGTAGCGGAAAAGTCCCTCAGTCGCGGGGTTCCGTGGCCAGGCCGGGTTACTCCTGAGGAATTCCACCCGAGTGGAGCAGGAATACTCTCCGTCTCCGCTCCTGACCGACGAAAGGCCGTCCAGCGACCTCATCCGGGCCACGCCTTCGGCAAGGGCGTCAGGAGAAAAGGCCCGCATCTCGACCTCTGCGGCGCATTCGTGGGGGACCCTGTTGAGGACGGTCCCTCCCGCCACGGTGCCCACGTTGAACGTGATTTCCCTGGGGTAATCCGTGAAGCCCGATATTTCGCGCACCACGTCGGCCATCTGGGTGATGGCGCTGGCGCCGCTCCGGTGGTCCACCCCCGCGTGGGCGCCTTTTCCGTGGGTCGTGACCCTGAAAACGGCCCTGCCCTTCCTTGACGTCACCATGGAATAGCCATCCGTATCGCGCTCGCCCCCCTCGAAAACGAGGCACGCCAGCGCGCCACCGCCGAGCCTGTTCACGCACAGGGAACCGAAATCGTCGGATTCGGTCTCCTCGGTGGCGTCGAAAAGGAGCTCCCACCGGACCCGCTCGAACAGCTCGGGAACGACCGACGCAATCGCGTCCAGCATCATGTACATGATCACCGTGCCGCCCTTTACGTCGTTCGTCCCCGGCCCGAAGGCGCGGTCTCCATCCATGTGCCAGCGGAAACTGTTCCGCCTGTTCCTCCTCCTCCGTGAACACGGTGTCCAGATGGGACACGCAGCCGACCGCGCGCGAGGATGCTTCTCCGCGCTTCAGCATCAGGTGGCTCCCGGCGGAAGGATTCACGGACCTGACCCTTTCGGCCGTGAAGCCGAGCCCGGCGAAAATCGAGGCGGTATAATCGCCCAGGGCGTCCACCCCCGAGGCGTTTCCGGTATAGGAATTTATTCTGACCATGCGCTCGAACATCTGAAGGCAGTGCCGCCACCTTGACTGCAGATGCCGCCTCATTCGAGCTGCGTTTTCATCACTATGAATATCAATCATCTCATTTTACCGGGTAAATGCATTGTATATGCTTTTCCTGTAATAGTACGCCAGTCCCGTCATGGTCAGCAGCAGCCCCAGGACCGACGGCACAAAGGCCGTGAAAAGGGTCACGGCCATGTAGGCCGCGTAAAACAAGAGCACGAACACCACGCTGTACGGGTAGAGCCACACCCGGTAAGGCCGGTTCGCGTCCGGGTACTTCCTGCGCAGTACGAAAACCGCCGCGACGGTCATCATGTTGAAAATCGTCCCCGTGCACGAGAAGAAATCTATGATCGTCTCGTAGGACCTCTGTGAGCCCGACGCGAACAGGAGCAGAACGCACGCCCACAGACCCTGGAAGACAAGCGAATAGTTCGGCGTTTTGTACCTGGGGTGGATCTCGGCGAACCACTTGAAGAAGAGGCCGTCCCTCGCCATCGCCTGCCAGGTCCGCGCCTTGACGAGGATCTGCGTGTTCACGTTTCCGCTTGTATTTATCATCACCGCGACGGAAATGAGCGCTCCCCCCAGCCCCCCGACGGCGGCCTGCATGGCGTCTACGGCGATCCAGTTCGCCTTTTTGACCGCCTCTATTGGAAGCTGGTATATGTACGCCGCGTTCGCGGCCATGAAGAGCGCGAATACGCCGACGATGCCGATGAAAAGCGAAAGGGGAAGGTTTTTCCTCGGGTTCTTCACCTCCTCGGCCACGTAGGTGGCGCCCTCCCAGCCGCTGTAGGCGAAGAATGCGTACCGGAGGGCTGCCCCGACGGCGAGCACCGTGGAAAGTGAAAAACGCTCGGGCAGGAAGGGCGACGAGAAATGCGCTACATCGCCGGGGGCGGCAAAGCAGATGCCGATGACCGCCCCAAGCGCCGCGACCTTTATGAAACCGAATATGTCCTGGACAATTCCGCTCAGGAACACGCCGAAGCAATTGACGGCGGTCAGAACGCCGATGGTCCCCAGGGAGATCGCTATCACCGCAAGGTGCGGAAGCGGGACCCCGTAAACGATCTTCCACAGGGCGCTGCTGTACTCGGCGAACACGAGCGCCACCGCGGCGATCGACCCCGTTTCGGACACGAAGAACATTGCCCATCCCCGCAAAAAAGCCCATACCGGAGGATAGGCCGCGCGCAGATAGACGTAGGGGCCTCCCGATTTTGGCATCATCGCCACCATCTCGGAGTAGCACATCGCCGCAAGGACCGTGATGAGTCCGCCGAGCACCCACACGGTTCCGAACATGGACGTCGACAGGGTGAGCGCCATGATGGGGCCCGGCGTCCGGAAAATGCCGGAGCCGATGATCCGGTTGATGACGATGGAGATTGTTTCCAGGAGCCCCAGTTCCCGCTTCAGCTGGGTACTTTCCGAAAAGAGATTCCCGCCCGAAATTTCACCGGAATCGGCCGACGCGTCTTCCTTCATAAGGCGCCGATTGACGTCAGGAAGTCACCCACCTGCCTGTCGTATTCCTTCCTGTCCGTGGTAAGGGACTGGGAGTGGGCGGCGCCGGGACACACATAAAGCCTTTTAAAGCCCGGCACTCCCTCGTAGAGCCGCGTTATCATATATCGGGGATGGTACGTGTCTTCACCGCCGTGCACGAACAGCACCGGCGACCTGACGAGCGAAATGCTCCCCAGGGGCGAGATGTCGCCGAAAAACATGGCCCCCCTGAGCCTGCTCATGAGGCTGGCCGCGTGGTAGAGGGGAAAAGCCGGAAGGCTGAAGTCCTCCTTCAACCTCAACTTGAGGACTTCGGACAATTCTGAAAACGGCCCGTCCACGACCAGGAAGGCCGCCCTGTCGTCGATGGCGGCGTATTGGAGGGCGATGGCCGCCCCGATGGACTCGCCGTGAATTCCCACCATCCCCCGCGGGCCCGTCTTTCGCAAGGCCCAGTCGACCCACTTTTTTAGATCATATTTCTCATGCATGCCGAAGGTAAAATTGTAACCGCCGGATTTTCCGTGATACCGGAGATCGTAAGCCAACACGTTGAAGCCCCTGCTCTGAAATATATCCATGTATTTTATCGATCCCATGAGCGAGAAAAGGAATCCATGGGAAAATATGACGGTTTTCACGGACCCGGGCGCGGGGAAATAGAGCGCGTGCATCTTGTATCCATGGGGCGAGGTGATGAAAACCTCCTCTTTCCGGAGCCCGTTGAACTTTTGCTCGTTTATCCTGCCGTTCTGGACCTCTATCCGGTACGTTTCGTCGTACGGATGCACCTTCGGGGTAATGACCATGCTCGAAAAGTAGTATCCCGCCCCCATGCAGACCAGCACGCACACCGCGCCGACCCACAGTATACCTTTCACCCATCTCACCGATATTCGCATAGTGGTCTCCATGATAACGGAATTTGTGCAGCATGCCATGTATACCGGCCCGGGCGGCAGGAAATCAACAGCAATTTGCGCCGGCTTGGAAAACATCTTGCATGACGCAGTCATCATCGCGCCGATTTTTAGACAGTACCGGAAAAGATTTTCTAACGACAATCGCCGGTGGATTTAGAGAAACCGCGGTTTTTAAGCGCCCTTTCGAGGGCAGAGCAGATGTCCTTTTCGCTAAAAGGCTTGGATATGAACTCACTGATCACCCAGCCATCACCCGCCCGTGAATCCTGAATTAGCTGTCGTGGAATCGATGAAAGATAAATTACCGGGACATTAAGCTCTTTTTGAAGGTCGTTCCCGGTTTGCAGACCGTCCAGCCTGTCACGCAGGGTGACATCCATTATGATTACGTCTGGCCTTGTCTCACCGGCTTTCATCCGGGCCTCTTCCCCGGAATAGGCGCAGGCTATGTCGGTGTAACCGCTGCTGCTCAGCATGTGCTGGAGGTCCAGGGCGACTATCCTCTCAGGCACCACGACCAGGATCCGAGGAACGGTCATGAATCGCCTTCCCGCACGGGATTATTGCCGTGTTTACTGGCTTATAATTGGTACGTTCTTGACATCCCCCGAAAACACCCAGGGAATGCGAATACTTTAGGAGCGCCAATACCGGTGTTCCGCCGGAACTTTTAGATACGGACCCGAAAGGAGCCAACTCGTACAATCACGGCATGTTATATGAATACCGTGTATCGGAACAAAAGTCAACACCGTGTAACCCTGTGACTCGTTCCGGCGTTATTTACAACAATGTCCCCATGTTCGCGCAGGAGGGTGCCCGAATTTCTTCGAGTCCCTGAAAAAAACTCCGCGATGTTCCGCGGAGTTTTTTCGATGAGCCTTTGAGGGTCCAACCGCCGCGAAATGCCTTCAGCGCGTCCGCGGCCGTGTCACGTATATGCCTTCACCCGGCTACCCGGCGATTTTTGACACCCGGGCGAGCTGTTCCCTGCATTCCTTTACCATCCGCTGGATGAGCTCTTTACAGGTGGGGACGTCGTGAATGAGTCCTATGGACTGTCCCACCATCATCGGAGCGTGGTCGACATCCCCTTTATCCCACGCTTCCTTTACCCTTTTTCCGGAAATGAGCGGCAGGAGGTCTTCAAAACCGCAGCCCTTCGCCTCGAGCGCGAGGATTTCTTCAACGGTCTTGTTCCTGAGCGCCCTTCCCTGGAGGCCGAGCGATTTGGTGATGAGCGTCGTTTCGTGCTCCTGTCTCTTCACCAGCTCCTGTTTTATGTTGTCGTGCATGACGCATTCCTTCGTCGCCATGAACCTGCTTGCCATCATGACTCCCTGCGCCCCCAGGACCAGCGCGGCGGCCATCGTCTTACCGTCGGCAATGCCCCCCACCGTGACCACGGGTAATTTCACCGATTCGACCATGCGCGGGGTGAGGACCATCGTGGTGACGTCGTCGTTCAGGGGGTGCCCGCCCTCCTCTATTCCCGCGGCGTATATGCCGTCATAGCCGGCCTTTTCGGCGTGTTTCGCGTGCCGTATCGATCCGACCTTGTGAAACATCTTCACGTTCGCCTTCTTGAGCATATCGACAAACTCCGGACCGCAGGCCCTGTCGATGGGCGATCCCCGATATCTCCACGCCCGCTATCTTCTCATCGGCGCACACCTTAAGGTACATCTTGTGATGCGCTGTCGAGATGTGCACGGAAGGCAGTATCGACACGTTCACCATGAAAGGCTTGTCGGTGAGTTTTCTTGTCTCCCGTATCGCGCCCCGGAATTCCTCTTCCGATTCATAGTTGCCCGCGGTGAGGTTTCCCATCCCCCCCGCGTTGGATATGGCAGCGCAGAGCTGAGGCTTACAAAGCCACATCATGGCACCGCATATAATAGGATATTCGATGCCGAACATTTCAGTAATCGCCGTCTTCATCCCTACCCCCTTTATTGAATAGTCAGACTGGAGAACAAGGCCGGCCCACTGCCTTGAAACCATTACGCCCGGCGCATTCGTTCCCGTTAAATTTCCATGTCCCCTCGGAGACACCGCGCCGGAACGGGCTCAATGCCACCGGGTCGACATGGACCCACCTAATGGACATAACAGTGTTACGTTGCTGAAAGATCAATCAAAAAATCCGCATCCTGTGAAAAATTCCACTTAATAGCCTCTCGAGGAACGCACGCATCACCGCGCAGGGGCCGCTGTGGATTTATATAGCCATTCCACCGTTCAGTCGATGATTGATGAGGAACCTACTCTCAGTGCGGAACTGACTTTACGGAGGGTGTTCTCAGTCCTTCCCGGCACCTATATTGAAAACCGTTCCGGTGAAAGCCCCCTGCGCTCCTCCCGTCATTTTGCCGTGCTCGATCTTTATGCACCTGGACTGCACCACGGCAAGCCCGGCGTTTCGCGCCTTTGCCGCCGAAGCTGCGTGTGCCAGGCCAAGTTGCATCCAGACCGCCTTGGCCTTGATCGCTATGGCCTCGTCCACTATTCCGGGGATGGCGTCGACCGTCCTGAATATGTCCACAACGTCAACGGGCACGGGAATGGACAGGAGGTCCGGGTAGCATTTTTCCCCGAGTATTTCGTCCTTCGCTGGATTCACGGGGATTACCCTGTACCCGTTTTCCACCAGGTATTTCCCCACCCGGTAACTGTCCCTCTCGGGTTTGTCGGAAAGCCCCACAACGGCGATCACCCTTGATTTTTGCAGCAGGTCCCTTATCCCCGCATCGGGCGGGTTGCTGTCGGGCATTTCGCATGTGTCTTTCGAGTCCATATGGTCCTCCGTTCCTTGTTCCCGGGACTTATAACCGCTCGATGATGTAGTCATCCCGCACGGGGCTCCATGAGTCGTATGCCACGCACGGACCGTTCACGGCCACGGCGCTGTGTTTCCGGTTCGAGGGTACGAGGACCGCTTCACCCTCTTTTACCGAATATTGCTCTTCTCCCACGGTAAACCGCAGCATCCCGGAAATCACCACGCTTATCTGCTCGTGGGGATGGGAATGCTCGGGGACCACCGCCCCGTCCTGAAGCGTGACGAAGGTGACCATGAGGTTCTTCAAATAGACCGAGCTCATGACGACCCCGGGCGCAAGCTCTTTCTTCGGCAGGTTTGATATCACGTGATAACTCATCGTGCGCGCTCCTGTGTCCGATTTTTATGCTCCTGCGTCATTCCTGTTGCGGCTCCTCCCCCGTCCCGGCGTCCTCCCTGAGGTATTTCCGGATCTTCTTTTTGACCGAATCCGGGAGCCTGATCCCGATGGAGCTGAGCCTTGATTCGTATTTGCTGAATGAACGGACGTGTTGCGATGTGCCGGCGAATATTTTGAAATAAGACCGGATGCTTCCCTCCAGCTCCCTGCGGAACTCCACGTCCTGGTTGAGCAGGTCCTCGACGGGGGCGATGACCCGGTAATTTATGGGGCGGCAGATCGACCTGTAGGCGACAAAGCGCTGCGTCGTTTCGCACTCGTAGTTTTTTTCCCGTATGCTTTTCTCGACGAGGTTCAGGTCAATGCAATCCAGTATTTCGAACTTGTATTCCTCCCCGAGGATTTCACGTATAATCCTTTCCGCGCCCTGGTAGGTTTCGCATGCGGAGAGTTCCCCGGTGCATCCCGTCCGGCACCGAAGGTAGAGCACGAAATCGATGTCCGAACTGGGCTGGGAAAGGCCCATGTTGACGGACCCCACCACGTCCATGGCGATATCGTCGCCCATCTTCTCTTCGATGAGCTTGGCCACCTCTTCAAGCCTCCCCAGCCGCTCCTCCGTCTCCTGGGTCTGGAACATCCTGAAAAAGTCCTTTATCTCGTTGAAGAGCGCTATCTCGGGAATGTGCGAATACTTCACGGCTTTCGTGTCGTAATTCTCCCTCTTCCTGAGCGCGTTGAGGCGGTCCTGGTCCACGACACTCTCCGTCCATCTCCCGTTCGCCTTGATGTAATCGGCGATGTCGTAAATGCGCGTGTCCACGACTTTCTTCAATATCACCTCGCGCACTGTCCGGTTTTCAATCTCCACCTGGTAGAAAAACCCTCCTTCGTAGACGTCGCCCGTTATCTGCGTGACCTCGCCGAAGTTCGAAGGATTGAGGTAGATCGTATCGCTGATGACGTCGAACCCCCAGTCATTGTGGATGTGGCCGGTGAGGCACAGCATCACCGGGCTGTTGTCGCAGAAGGTGCGAAGCGCCGGCGAGCCCGAGGGGCCGAGGAAGCTCAGCCGGTCGTGGACGCCGTGGGCCGGCTGGTGTGTCACTATGATGTCGGGTTTGACGGCCTTGAAAAAGCGGTACATTTCGTTCTGCCGGTCGTCGATGCCGATGCCCGCCCTGTAACGGACCACGTACCGTTCCGGGATGCCGGCGGTCCAGATGTCCGCCCCTCCGTATCCCGCTATCCGCATGTTTTCCACCCCGTACCAGTGCAGGTGCAGGTCGATGTCGTGCAGCGAGGTGTACTTGAGGTCCATGTCGTAATTGCCGGGCAGGCAGAACACGTGCGAATTGGTCTTCAGGGAGATTATGTTCTGCAGCACCTTGTATTTCTGCTGCATGACCCGGCGCGCCCGGATCGTGTACTGCTGGTATTTACTGCCCTGCTCCTGTATCTCCTCAGGCACATCGGGCATTTCAAGGAGGCTGTCGACGAAGTCCTCTATCAGCGTATCGTCCCTTTCCATGCGGCGGCGGAGCCCGTGAAAATACGACTGTATGTCGTGGTATCGTATCGCCGTGTCCATGTTGTAAAAGGGAATATCGATGAGGTCTCCCGATATGATATAGACATCGGCCACCGTTTCGTAGAGCAGTTCCTTCAATCGTTCGAAGGCGCCGTGGATGTCGGTGAGATAAATGAGCTTCATGCCACAGACCGCGCCCGTATCTTTTGAATGACGGCAATGGAGGTCAGAACTATTATGAAGAGAACCGACGCGTACAGGACTACATCGCCGACAGACGAGTAGACGGTTGGGTGGTTGAGAGAGAAATCGATGTCCCCGGCAAGGTAACCCGGTTTCAGGATCGGGATCGAGGCCGTGACCCTCCCGTATGGATCCACCAGGGCCGAGTAGCCCGTGTTCCCCGCGCTCACGAACCATATGCCGTTTTCGACGGCCCTGAAGGCCGCGCTGGCGAAACCCTGCATGTGCCCCTTGTACGTGTCAGTCCATCCCAGGTTCGTTATGTTAACGAAGAAATCCGCCCCGAGCGTCCTGTACCGCCTGCAGAGCCGGAAGAAGATGCCCTCATAACATACGAGGGCGCCGAAGGCCTTTCCCTTTACATGAAAAAGCAAGGGGGCATCTCCCGGCACAAAGCTGGAGGCGCCGAAGCTGTCGATGATTCTCTTCACCCATGGGAGCCACTTCTCGTAGGGGAACCACTCGCCGAAAGGGACGAGGTGCATCTTCGCGTAGCTGTTCACGACCTCACCGTGCTCGTTGATGAGGACCGCGTTGTTTTGAGGGTACATCCTCCGCCCGTACGGGTTCCGCCGGACGCCTATCTCCCCGGTGAGAAGGGGCTTCCCGTTGTCACTCGCGAGCCGCAGCACCTCCCACTCGAAGGGATTGAGCGCGCCCCGTTCGAAATTGAACGAGATGAGCTCCAGGGTGGCCGATTCTGACCAGATGATAAATTCCGGTCCTTTCTCGAGTGATGCCAGCGTCAGGCGCTTCAGCTCCTCGAGGTAACGGTACTTGTTGCCGCTCCAGTCGGCCCAGGGGTCTATGCAGGACTGGACCGTGGCGACCCTGAGCTTGTCATGGTTTCGAGCTCCCAGGTCCGCAAGCGTTAACGCGCCGTACAGTACCGCGCACGCAATGACCAGCACGACGGCCGCGAGGCGCCGGAAAGCGGGAAGCGAAAGTGACGAGCGAAAGCCCACGCCGCGGTCTTTCACGGCGTGAATAAAGTCTGAAAACACGCCGTTGGCGCACGCCAGGATGAAGCTCACCCCGAAGATACCGGTGATTGAGGATATCTGGATGAAGCTCGTGAAAGGGAACTGGGAATACCCCAGGTACGTCCAGGGGAAGGCGAGGTGCCCTATGGATTGGATCCCGTCGACCGCGATCCATACCGAGGGGAACACGAGAAAGCGCAAGGCCTCAAATCGCCGGGACAGGAATTCCGCGAGTACTATTTTCGAAGAGAAAAATATTGAAAGGCTGGGAACGATGAAAAGCATGATCACGGCGTCGCCGCCCGGCACGTTATTGCCGAACTGCCCTATCCAGCTGTACGCCGCCGCGTTGCCGATCACTCCCGCTGCTAGGGACGACATGTAGACCTTTTTCAAACTTTTACCGCGCGCATATACGAGCAGGGGCACGAGAAAAAACCAGGCAAACAGGGGGAAGGCCTTTAAAAAGACCGTGTCATAGCTCGGGAAGGAGAGGAACATGAGCGCTCCGGTGAGCAGGTAATAACGCCTCTTCAGCAGCGCCGCAACCGGCTCCAATCTCATCGCGCGCCCACCATCTTCATGAAATCCTCTTCCGTGAGTATCGTCACGCCGAGCTCCCTTCCCCTCTCGAACTTGGAACCGGGCGATTCGCCGGCCACGATATAGTCGGTTTTTTTACTGACCGACCCGGACGCCCGGCCGCCCGCCTTTTCGATGAGGTCTTCCGCCTCCTTTCTTGAATAGTGCTTCAAAGTCCCGGTGACGACGAAGGTCTTCCCGGAGATTTCCGGCCTGGTCTCGTTCACCGGGGCCTCCTCGACGATCCTTACTCCCGCCTTCATCATGTCCTGGATCATACCGGCGTTCCCGGGATTTCGGAAGAACGCGTAAACCGATTCAGCAACGCCGGGTCCGACCTCGTTCATGCCCATTAGCTCTTCGACTCCCATCCGGGAAAGGCGCTCGAGCGTTCCGGCACCCCGCGCGATCACCTTCGCCAGGTGGTCTCCGACGTTCCTGATGCCCAGGCTCCTGAGGAGAAACGCGAGCGAGATGACCTTCCTCTTATTGATGGAGTCCAATATCTTTTCGGCTATCTTCTCTCCCATCCGTTCGACCTGCAGCAGGTCCTCCGCCTTGAGCTTGAAAATGTCCGCCGGAGAGCTCACCTTTCCCGCACGGTAAAGCCTCTGCACCAGCTCCGGGCCTAAAAACTCCATGTCCATGGCCTCCTTGGAGACGAAGAACTTCAGGACCTCCAGGCGTTTTCCCTCGCATTGGTCGTTGACGCACCGTATGTATATTTCCTCCTTTCGAAGGACCGAGTTGCAGGAGGGACACCGCTCCGGAGGCCGTACGTGCTCCGCGTTGGACGGACGCCGGTCTTCGAGCACCTGCACCACCTTCGGTATCACGTCGCCCGCCCTGATCACCTTTATGCTGTCCCCGATCATTATTCCGAGCCGCTCGACCTCGTCGAAGTTGTGCAGGGTGGCCCGTTTTACCAGTACCCCGCCTATGTTTATTGGGTGCAGGTTCGCCACCGGGGTCACCAGCCCCGTGCGTCCGACCTGGCAGTCCACCGATAGAAGGACCGTGATGGCCTCCCGGGCGGGGAATTTCCATGCCGTTGCCCACCGGGGAGCCTTGCTCGTGACGCCAAGACTATCTCGCAGGGAAAAGTCGTCGATTTTCACCACCACGCCGTCGATGTCGAAATCCAGCTCGTGGCGGTTCTCCATCCAGCGCCTGTAAAAACCGATGACGGATTCAATGTCACCTGTTCCCCTGTGCTCCGACACGGGCAGTTCCGCCTCGCGGAAATAGGCGAACATCCCGCTCTGGCTCGTTATCGGCAACTCCCCGCTTACCCCGCCCGCGCCGTAAAGCACGATATCCAGGTCGCGTTCCTCGGTGACCCTCGGATCGAGCTGCCTGAGGGAGCCGGCTGCGGCGTTTCTCGGATTCGCGAATACCTGTTCTCCCTTTTCCTCCCTCTCCCTGTTGATCCGCTCGAACTCCCCGTGCCTCATGTACACCTCGCCGCGAACGGAGAGGTACTCCGGGGCCTTGCCGCCCCGCAGGGCCAGCGGTATGGACTTGATCGTCGCGAGGTTGTCCGTGACGTCTTCGCCCACCTCGCCGTTACCCCTGGTGGAGCCCCTCGCGTACCGGCCCTTTTCATAGACGATCTCCACGGCAAGGCCGTCGAACTTGAGCTCCATCGAGTAGACCAGCTCTTCGTCCCGCTCCAGGTTCTTCATGCATCGCTTGTCAAATTCGCGGAGTTCGTCTTCGTTGAAGATGTTTCCCAGGCTCAACATGGGCGGTTCGTGCGCGACCTCGGCGAAGGCCCGGCTCGGCGTTCCGCCCACCCTCCTACCCGGCGAATCGTCCCGGGCGAGGCTCGGATGCTTCTGCTCGATACCGACGAGCTCCCGCAGCAGCTCATCATATGCCGCGTCGTCAACCAGGGGCTGGCTGAGATCGTAGTAGTGGTGGTTGTATTTCACGATGAGCGCGATGAGCTCATCGTACCGTTTCCTGAGGCGTTCCCTGTCCTTCATGGCCATCCAAACGCTGCCCGCATCACACAAAGATATTGCTATTTATTCGGACAAACCATCAAAAGCAAGTAAAAATACGCTGCCTGTCTTCTCCAGGGGGGCTTGCGCATGTATTAGCACAGTGACTGCGGCCTGATTGGAAAGAGCGATGTGCGATGCCGGAACGGCCGCTTGAAATAAGTTGAATACAGGCCGGAAGATTGATGACAGTGTTTATCTGTAACCGTACTGCCGGGAACCCTGCTCAGGCCCATGTGGATGGAGGAAATGTTCGCTGCCTTACCGCGCTTGACGCTTTCCGCAAATCACCGTCAGGACCACAGTGTTGCTACCCCTTGAGGCCTTCTTCCGGATCGTTACGTGAGTTATCTGGTCCCGGTTTTCTCCCTCATTTCGCAAATAAAACATTACCCATTTTTATGTTCAGTAAAAATAAATAATCAGACGATAATTATTCTGGGACTTGCCTTTATTCGCGTGATATATTCTAAAGCACATCCTAATCGTGACGGGTAACTGCCAGGATTTTTTATGACCGCCTCCGTTAAACACTCGAATAAAAACACCGGGCCGACCCCGGACCTCCAGCGCCGCGTCGAAGACCTCGAATCGGCCCTCAAGGACTGCGAATCGCGGTTTCGATACCTCATAGATCACGCCAACGATGCCATATACAGAACCGATCCCCAGGGGCATTTCACCTTTTTCAATCCCACCGCCGGAATCTTAATGAAGTATTCCGGCGATGAAATAATGGGCAAACGCTTCACGGAGTTCATTCCCGAGTCCCACCGCACGGCCGTCGAAAAGTTCTACGGTCGCCAGTTCGTGAAGAGAATAAAAAACACCTATAACGAGATACCGGTCCTGTCCAAGGACGGCTCCGTGATTTGGCTCGGCCAGAACGTCCAGCTCATTGTCGAGAAAGATGAGCCGGTTGGTTTCCAGGCGATCGCCCGCGACATCTCCCAGCGAAAGAAGACCGAGGCCGCGCTCCGTGAATCCGAGGAAAAATTCTCGAAGGCGTTCCACGCCAGCCCCAGCATGATGAGCATCACGAGCCTTTCCCGCGGGCACTACCAGGAGATAAACGACGCTTTCCTGACGTTCACGGGCTACAGCCGCGATGAGCTGATCGGTAAGAGCATCAAGGAACTCAAGCTCTGGGTGGACGACAACGACCCCGCGGTGTTCTACAATATCCTTTCGAAAGTGGGCTCCATCCGCAACAGGGAGGTGAGAGTCAGGATTAAAAAGGGTGATATTCGCACCGCCCTCGTGTCATCGGACGCCATCGACATCGGCGGCGAGAAATATGTCCTCACCGTGGGCAACGATATCACGGAGCGCAAGCGTTCCGACCAGATGCTCCAGGAAGGTATGGAGAAACTGCGCAAATCCATAGACATGATCATCGAGGCCATGGCCCTCACCGTCGAATCACGGGACCCGTACACCGCGGGCCACCAGCGGCGCGTCGCGAACCTCGCGCGGGCCATGGCGAGCGAAATGGGATTGTCCGCGCACCAGATTGACGGCATACGGATGGCGGGCGTAATCCACGACCTCGGGAAGATCACCATCCCGGCCGAGATACTCAGCAAGCCCGGCAAGCTCAGCGCCATCGAATTCAACCTCATAAAGATACATCCCCAGACCGGGTACGACATCCTGAAAAGGATAGACTTCCCCTGGCCGGTCGCGGACATAGTGTTCCAGCACCACGAGCGCATCAACGGTTCAGGCTATCCGAGGTCACTGAAAGAAAGCGAAATAATAATCGAGGCGCGGATAATCGCGGTGGCGGACGTCGTCGAGGCCATCGCGTCGCACCGGCCGTACCGCAGCTCGCTCGGCCTGGATGCGGCGCTGGACGAGATCAGCTCGAACAAGGGCGTCCTTTATGACGCCCTCGCCGTCGACGCCTGCCTGAAGATATTCCGGATTGACGGCTTCATGCTGGATATGCAGTAGCGTTTCCGGCCGATCCCCTTCTCCATCGCCTCGCGCAAACTCGGCCGTATGTGGTCCTCATCGCTCCCCTGAATGAGAATTACAACCCGATATACCTCCCGGGGCTGTGCCCTCGTCCCGAGAATTTTTCATCGTACGGAGAAAAGCAGAAGGATATAAAACCTCTTCATCCCGCAGCTGGCATACCCCGTTATCGCGAAATCCGGTTCCCCTTCAGGGCTATATCCACGTACATGCGCGCCAGGCCGCTCCTGTTTAACCCGCAAATCGAGAGGACCAGCGAGGCATCCATGAAAAAAAGAGCCATAGGGAAAAGCATTGAACGGAGCATGTAGCATCGGTGCATGGTGCTCAGGAGCGTCCAGTACAGTCGGTAGAGCCGCGGATCGAGGGAGCCTTTCCTGCCGAATGCCTGGTCCCTGAAGAGCTTCATGAACAGCTGGTCCATTGAATTAAGCGCGGATTTCGGTCCCCGGCGGCTGCTTACAAGGGCCCTCAGGCCCGTGGATGCTTTCAGTTCGAGGCTGAACTGGCGGTCCAGAACCGCCAGGAGCAGCCGCGCCACCTCGCGGGAATCCCCGTCAACACCGTGCTCGTCCAGCATGGAGAGAAAATGCCGCCTGTGATAACGGAGCGCTTCCTCGAGTATCTTCCTCCACCTGGATTTTCCTGTCCAGACATACGCGAGGATCGCCGAGAAGGAGAACACGAAAATGATAAGGGAGGGCAAATTCACCGCCCCATCAGTGTCAGCCCGTCGCGTCCATCACGGCACCGCCTCCGGCAGTGGGGACTTCTCTTTCAGTCGGCGGCCGACGGCTTTTATCTTCGCGATTAGGTTGAGCATGTATGCGTCTTTCGGCTGCTTGGGTTCCCCAAGCGGGTCGTATTCCTCTTTTTTTACGACCGACGCGACGGCATCAAGGTCCTCACCGTATCGCCCGATGAGTATTTCGAGCCTCTCCCTGAAGCGTTCGGAGCACTCCACGGACCTCGCGAGGTATCCCTTCACGTCCTCCCCGGTAAGATAGACGCCATGCGCGAGCAGCAGAATCTCGATGGGGTAAGCGCTCAGCCGCTTCAGCGAATCCAGGTAAACGTCATAGTCCGTAAGGAACTCGCTGAAAACGTATCCCTCCATGCCCGGGACGCCAACGGCCTCAGACGGTATCATTATCCCGAGCTCAGGCACGAAATAACTCAGCATGTCCCTGGTGTGCCCCGGCGACTTGATGACCTGGACGCTCCGTCCCGGGGAGACGGGGACCACCTCGCCGTTCTTTAGGATTCGGTCCACGGTGAAGGGCTGGAAGGGGCATCCATTACCTCCGGCGCCGTTGAGGCGCGCGATGAGGTCCACAGCCGAAGGTTTTTCTATTATGGTCACAGCTTCCTCGGATGCTCCGATTCGGAGCCCGGGAATGGCGCTCTTCATGTATCCCGCGGCCCCGCAGTGATCATAATGCATGTGGGTAATGAAGAGATCCCCGGGCCTTCGCTCACCCAGGTGCCGCTCTATTTCCTTCATGTAATACGGCCCGAAAGCGCACACACCCGCCTCGAACATGACCGGGTTGTCTCCGTCGAGCACAAACGAAGGCACCATGGGATGACCGAGGCAGTAAAAGCCGTCCGCTATCCTTCCCGTCTCACTGAGATGTATCATTGCAATGGCGCTCCTAGACGGCCGGTTTTAATTTATTGATGAGCACAAACCCGTAAAACATCGCCGGGAGCGTTCCGCCGTCAAGTAGAATATCGGTCCAGGCCCGCATACACCGACCACGGCTGTGCAGCGGCACGCGAGCAGGAAAGGCCGATTTTACCGATGTCCTTCTACCGGGAGAAGAGAGGAATGAATCCAGCCTGTACTGGGAAATAATGGCGAATTTTTTACCGCTGAATTGATACAGGATTTCCCATGCACCGGGCACCGCTTTCCAGTATATATTTGGTCGTCCGACGCTCACGCGAAAAATAATCTAGAAAAATCCCATCTGAAAGTGATATATTATCGGTAAACAATATATCGGAGTTTGCGATGCCGCTTTACGAATACAAGTGCAGGGAATGCGCCACGGTCTTCACGGAATTGAGAAGGATGAGCGATGAAAATTCCCCGCGGTGCCCCCACTGCAATTCCACCCTAACCGACAGAAAAATATCGGTCTTTTCCTCCGTAAGGCCCGCGGAGGGATGCGGTACGACAGGCGGCGGGTGAAGGCCCCGGTAAGGCCGGTCCGGCCTGCATCCCCCTGACACGACACGGTTTTACCGATTAAAACTCGGTTACCGGCCGGAGCTCCTGGACGGGATATATCTGCCCCTGTTTCGGGGGCATTGAATTATAGACCCATTCTATATCGACCGTCCCGAGCCGGGCTCCGAGGTAACTCCCGAAGCCCGTGAAAGTTCCCCTCACAAGAATGTCTTCCATCGCGAGCGTGAGACCGAAGACAGCCACGCTGCAGCCCTTTTTCAGGGCCAGGAGCTCGTCCCCGTAGGCAGTGCAGGAAAAGGCGAGCCTGCGGCTGTCGGCCGCCTGGCATTGTATGACGGGTACGATTACGGGGAACCCGTCCTCCCCCACGTAGGAGAGGAATTTGAGCGAATCCAGCCTGTTGAAGAGGCCCTCGCTCCAGTGCTTCAGTATGCGCTCCTTTACGCCGGTCCCTGCCCTTCCCTTCGTGAACTTCGTGATGAGCGCTCCCATCACTATGCTGCCCATGGGGAGCTGCTCCCGCCCGTATGTCTCAACAAGGTCCATGTAATGAACGGTATGTATGCCGAAGTACGCATTGTAGCGGAACATGGGCTTCTTGTTGAACATCTCGTAATCTTCGCCCTCGCCGGTCTCGTGGGTCCAGACCGCCTTGCCGCGCCACAGTTCTCTCTTGAGGCTCATGATGAGGAAAGCGGTCCGCGGATTGCTTTTTACGTTCTTCTTGCTGAGGCCCTCCGAGAACTGCCCCCAGTAAAGCTGCGTGGGGGTCTTGGCCTGGATGGCGGTTATGAGAGTGAGATGCGGCTGGCCCCCGGGATTCACCGTGGCGATCAACCCCACCTTCGCGTCGGGCTCGAACTCCGCCATGTCTTTTTTTTCAAATTCCCTATAAGCCGGCATGTGCGCCTCCATCACTCCGTATTTCAACCATCACCGGGTCCAACGTCCGCTCGCGTGGGACCGGTCCGCCCTCAGCACGACGGGCAGCCCTTTACCAGGCGCAGGTGCGACGCCCCGTCCTTTTCCCTGGAGGCGTCTTCCCGCCCTTCCACGCGCGTGGCCCCGGTCCACTGCACAATGCGCGGATCGATGCCTGATCGACGGGCCGTTTCGGTCAACCTGTCGAGGAACTCCCTGGTGAGAAGCTGGCTGCTCTTATATGTCCAGTCGAGGCCCAGCCTTCGGTACTTGTCCCTGCAGAGATTGTTGAAGGAGCAGAGCTCCCACCGGCTCACCGTGTCACCCATTTCCCCGGCGATAAAACGCCCTATCGCTGTGATGTTTTCCTCCGTGGCGGTGGCGCCCGGGATGAGCGGCGTTCGAAGCCAGAGCTCCGACGGCCTCCCGGCTGTACGCATGACGTCGCGCAGGGCGAGCAGGTTCTCGATGATCCTCTCGTTCCGGCTGCCGGTGAACTTCTCGTGCAGCACCGGGTCCATCTCCTTGAGGTCGTACAGCACCAGGTCCGAGTAGGGGAGGAGGTTTTTAAGCGCCCTGAACGAGCACATGCCGCAGGTGTCCAGTGCCGTGTGCAGCCCCCTGCCCACGCATTCCTTGAGGAAAGCCTCCACGAAGGGCGCCTGGACCGTCGGGTCCCCTCCCGAGGCGGTTACGCCGCCGCCTGAATTCTCGAAATAGGCCCGGTCCTTCTCGACCTCTGCGACGAGCTCGTCCACCCTCCAGGGCTTGCCGAGAAACTCCATGGCCGTGGCGGGGCATTCATCGGCGCACTTCCCGCATCCCGTGCACAGATCCCTGTCGATCTCGATAGCCTTGCCGTTGTCCCGGAGCGCTTTCTGGGGGCACACGGCGATACATGTCCCGCACCCGATGCACTTCGTCTGGACCCACTGGACCTGCGGCTTTGCCGAAATGCTCTCCGGGTTGTGGCACCAGAGGCACGAAAGCCCGCACCCCTTGAAAAAGACCGTGGTCCTTATTCCGGGGCCGTCCTCGGTGGACATGCGCTGGATATTGAGCACCCGCGCAGTCGGTTCCATCCCGGTTTTATCCATCACCCGCGTCATGGCCGCTCCCTCAGTACTGCTTGTGGCTCTCCCGCGCGATGATCTCATCCTGCAGTTCCCTCCCAATGCTCGTGAAGTAGGCGTTATAGCCCGTAACCCTCACCAGGAGGTGCCGGTAGCTGTGCGGGTGTTTCTGCGCTTCCCGGAGCATGTCCGCGTCGATCATGTTTATCTGCAGGGCCGATCCGCCGTTCTCTATATAGCCCTTGAGGAAGGCCTTGAACTTGCCGCGGTGTTCCGGGTCCCTCAAGAGAGACGGGTTGAACGTAATGGTATGGCTCGCCCCGTTCGGCAGGCTGCTCATGTAGTCCAGCCAGTCCCCTTTTCCGCCGTTCGATTTTCCCCCGAGGGCCTTTCCCACGGAGTTGGCATTCGCGGTGGGGCCGTTGATGTCGGCCCCGTTGGAGGGGCAGATCGCGTTCGAGAGAAACTGCCCCTTCGGCCGGCCGTCGGGGCTCGCGGGGAGGACGTAGCCGTCACCCACCCAGTAGTTCCATGAGAGCATGCCGGGCCTGAATTGGCGCTCCGTGAGTCTTCGTCTTGTATTTCCAGCACTCCGATGTCCACATGTCCATGACCTTCAGGGCCATTTCATCGGCCTCGTTGTCATCCCTCCCGTACTTCGGGGCGCGGTTTTTCGCCTTGGCCTGGAGCACCTCGTGGCCCGTCCAGTTGTCCCTGAGGGCCTGGATGAGCTCCGCCATCGTGCATTCTTTTTTATCGAAAACCAGGTGCTTCACCGCCAGCAGTGAATCCACGGTCGTGGCGAAGGTGACCCCTTCGATCGTGGTGAACCGCAGCTCCGGCCCCTTCCCCGTGACGTCCTGTCCTGTTTCTGCGCATCCCCTCACCAGGCATGACAGGTAAGGGGTGGGAGAGAACCGCGCCCGCATCGAATCCGAGATCTCGTAAAGATCAACGCACTTTTCCACGATGTATCGCGTCTGCGCCACGTAGGCGTTCCAGAACTCTTCCCATGTCCTGAACCGGGTCGCGTCGCCGGTCCGCGGGCCGTCCTGGCCTGTTTTTTCAGTTTTTCCCGTCATCATGTCGGTAAAGGGGAGAAGGTCCCGGCCGTTGTTGAGCACAAGCTCAACCGCCTTGAGCAGGTTGAGGTTGTTGTCCACGGTGCCCGAGCGGTCATTCCCCACCATGGTGTTTTCAAGGCACCCGACCGCGGCGTAGTCGTGCACGTTGTCCTCGTTGATGAGGTGCTCCACCCCGGCCATCCTGGCCTCGCGCATCATGCCCGCCATGGAACGCTCGTCGAAATTGAGAAGGAACGGGGCCCCCTGGCTCGAGGATATCATGTCGATGACTTTTTCGAGTACCGCGTCGGGGGTGTTGCGGTGCAGCCTCACGTTGGGTTTCGGCTCGAGGATGGGCGTCATCTCGTCGATGACTTCGAGCAGCGCGAAGGTCAGGTCGTTCGACATGTCCACGCCGCCCGGACCCATGCCGGAAACGTTGAAAAGCTGTCCGAAGCCGGCGGTGATCCCCTGGTTGCCGCCCACCCGTATCATCGCGTCATACACGGTGTTGGAGTGCACCCAGAAGCACTTCAGGATCTCCTTGCCGAATTCCCTCTCCATGCCCTGTTTTATGGATGTCTCCCAATAGGGGAACAGGTACTGGTCGAGCCTTCCAAAAGAGACACCCGGCCCGGGGTAGTTCTCGTCGCTCATGACCAGCATGTGCGTAATCCACAGGGATTGGACCGCCTCCCAGAAGTTCCGGGCCGGCTCCCACGGCACCCGTTCGAGGTTCTTCCCCATCTGGAGCAGCTCTTCCTTCCGGGAAGGGACCGACTTCCTTCTTCGCGAGGGAATAACAGAGTTCCGAATACCTGGCGGAGAGGTCCCTTGGCATGGACGCCGCCGTCATCATGGCCCGCAACTGGGCCCCCTTCGGCCCTTTCTTCTCGCGCCCTGAGAGGGACTCGTAGCTGGCCTGTATCTTCCCGTGTATGCCCTTCCACCCGGTCTCGAGCGCCGTTTTGTAGTCGGGGATCAAGTGGCCCGATGTCGGGCCTGAATTCCCGTACCCGTGATCGTGGAACCATTTCATCAGCGCCCGGGCGCCCTTTTTCCCGTAGATTTTTTTATCACGGGACGCGGTCTCCTTCGCGTTCCAGCACCGGGACGCCTGGATGTTGAACCTCGCTCCCGCGATGAGGTCGCCGGGCAGGATCTCCTGGGGGAGGTAATTCACCATCACCTCCTTTACAAACCAGGCCCTCCGCTCGACCAGTGACCATTTCCAGAAATCTTCGTGCAGTTTTACGGGCATCCCCATCTGGTGCAGGGAGCTGCGGAATGTCTGCAGGAAGGGAAATGTTTCGGGGACAATGTAGTAGCTTATTTCGTCGTACTGGACGTCCCAGGGGGTCCCGGTCGTCCAGGAAGTCCATTCGTTGTTCCAGCGCCGGCCCAGGCCGGTGAAGAAATAATCGCGGAGCCACGCGATCCGGGGTGAAAGACCCTTCGGCTCCTTTATCTGGAATTTTACCGCTGCTGATCCGTTCATTGTGGCCCTCCTTTGATAAATCGAAAGCGGCTTTTTTTACCCTGCGCGCGACGCGGTCCCATGGACCCTATCACGCGTTTAAGAAAGACGACTCCATGGTCCAGGAGCCCCTCCATTACCTTCACGGCCCGCGCCTCGTCCCTGGCCTCAACCGCCGCGACAATCTCCCCGTGGAACCCGACCACCTCGGGAAGGACAGCCGGGTTCGAGAAAAACTTCCCGGTGAGGTTGGTGTAAACCGGCTTGAAAGAATTTATGAGGAGCGGGTAGACGAGATTTCCCGAGGAAATGGCTATGTGGTGGTGGAAGCTGAAATCCAGCTCGGTGATCCTGTCCGTCTCGGCGGCGGTGCAGCGCTCCTCGGCGTCGACGATACCCTTCAGCCTCAGGAGCTGGTCGCCGGTACGGTTGCGCGCCGCAAGCCTTACGGTTTCCAATTCAAAAAGCCTGCGCATGTGGATAAGGCCCTCGAGGAGTTTCGGCTCGAGAAGGCCGTCGTGGTACGCCAGCAGTGACTCCATGACGGCGAGCGAGCCCTCGGACCTGAAATCATTCACGAAGGCGCCTTTCCGCGGTTTGAGAGTCACAAGTCCGCGCGTCTGCAGCTCCAGAAGCCCTTCGTGGACAACGGGCCTGCTCACGCCGAGTTTCACCGCGAGCTCCCGTTCGGAAGGGAGCCGCTGGCCAATGGAAATCTGGCCCGACACTATGAGCTCCTCGAACCGGGACACGAACACGTCCACGAGGCTCTCCGAGCGTATCGGCGACAGCAGCTCCATCATGGAGGCACCTCACATTGGCTGATGGTATTACCAGCAGCCAATGTAGCACCTTCTATGAACGGTGTCAATGAAATATTATCGTGATTCGGCCTTCACTGTTTCTGCCGTCAGATCACGTCCTTTTAAATCTCGATACGGGGACACCTCCTCCCAGATCGAAAGAAGGATGGAATTCCGCCTTAACGGACTCAAGGACTCGACAGCTGACTGAATGTCGTGTTCGTCTGATTGTGCGCGGATAAATCTGCGGGTGTTGAGGGACTGGGAATGCGGATTATTGGAATTGGAATCCCCGTTCGTTGAAAACCCTGACGCAGGCGTCCACCACGTCCGGATCGTAGAGCACACTCCGGTTCTTGACGATCTCATCGAGGGACTGCTCGATGCCGAGGGCCGCCCTGTAGGGCCTGTGAGACGCCATGGCTTCGACCACGTCCGCCACGGTCAATACCCTGGACTCCAGCAGCAGGTCGCCCCCCGTGAGGCCGCGCGGATACCCGGTGCCGTTCATTTTCTCGTGGTGCTGGTAGACGATTTCCGCCACCGGCCACGGGAAATCGATGGATTTCAGGATGTCATAGCCTATCTGCGCGTGCGTCTGTATGAGGCTGTATTCGATCGGGATCAGTTTCGACGGCTTGGTGAGTATCTCCGCTGGCACGGAGATCTTTCCGAGATCGTGTATGACACCGGCCATCCTGATGCCGTCGACCTGCTCGATATGAAGGCCCATTTCCGTCGCTATCGCCCGCGCAAGGTTCGTCACCCGCCTCTGGTGTCCCGCGGTGTACGGATCGCGCGTTTCCACGGTGTGGGCGAGCGCGTCGATGAGGGCGTTCATGGAAACGCGGAGCTTCTGGAGCGTTTCCCTGGTTTCCATTTCGGCCTTCTTGCGGAGGGTGATGTCCCTGAGAATGAAAACGACGCCACTGGTGTTCCCGCTTTCGTCCTGTATGGGCGCCGCCGTGAAACTGATGGGCGTGTTGTATCCGTGCCTGTTCAGGAGGACCGCGTCATGGTCCTTCGCGACCGATCCCCCCGCTATCACCTTCGAAACGGGATCCTCTATGACGTCGTTGGTGTCCTCGCTGATGATGGTGAAAAGCCTGCCGAGTTCCCTGCTCACCGCCTCTTCTATCTGCCAGCCTGTAAGTGCCTCGGCGACCGGGTTCATGAAGGTGACGAGGCGCCCCTTGTCGGTGGTGATCACTCCGTCGCCTATGCTTTTCACCGTCGTGGTGAGCCATCGCTCCACGCCCTTGAGCTTGCTCTCCATCGTGTGCTTGTAGAGCGCCATTTCTATCACGGTGTGAAGGTCTTTCCCGTCAAACGGCTTGAGCAGGTAGCCGTAGGGTTCGGTGATCTTCGCCCTCTGGATGGTCAGTTCGTCTGAATACGCGCTGAGGAATATGACCGGGATATCGTATTTAAGGCGGATCTGTTCCGCGGCCTCGATTCCGTCCATGCCGTTTTCGAGCATTATGTCCATGAGGACCAGGTCCGGCCTCATCTCCCCTGCGACCCGGACGGCGTCGGACCCCGTGTGCACGAGGTCGCACACCGAATACCCCTGCAGAACCAGGCGGCTTTTTATGTCGAGGGCGACGATCCGCTCATCCTCCACGATGAGTATCCGTCGATCATTCATTCCATATCACTCCATTGAAATCGCCATTCCCGGGTCCCTGCCGTTACTCCACGCGATTACCCGTAAATCGAGTTGTTGGATACCCTGACTGCCCGTTTCCCAACCTCAACGCGTCTCCGGCAGTCTTAGTCGACCGGGAACTGATTCACGTGTCGATGAACTCTTCCGACCGACATGTATCCGGTCATCACCGCACATAAGCGCCCGATTTTTAAAGAAAGGATATTGTATGACAACATATTTATTAAGGCAAACAGGATTTTTCAAGGTCCAATATGACAGGGTGGCCCGGCCCTTTCCCGAGCCCGGACGGGATACCCGCGAATCATTGAAAATTCGTGGATCCGGCCTCCTTGATTTCTGGATCCCCGGGCGCCGTCTCGACATGAGCGCAAGAGTCCCAATAGTCATAAATTTCCATGGGTGCCCCCGCCCCCTTCCTACCTGGCGCTTACCCTGTATTTTTTTATCATGATGTCCGGCACATAGGATGATTTTGCCTGGCGGAGCGGCAGTTTGTCGAGGTCCTGCTCGAAATTGAGATACGTGTAATGGGTGTTCAGCACCTGGGCGCAGCTGTTATACATGAACTGGTACACGCCCTTGTACTTTCGAAGGGCCTTGGCGAAGTGAAGGGCGAACATGTCAGGGCTGATCTCCTCCCCGAGGATGAACCCGGCGGGCTGGCCGTCCGCGTAGTATATTCCTCCGCAGAGCAGGAGCTCCTCCTGGAGCATGAGTGCCTCCCGGCAGGCGGCGTAATCGGTCTCCCCGGCGGGAACCTGCATCTCGTCCTGCCAGCCGTCCAGGACGCGCAGCGCGTCGTCTTTCCTCTCCCTCGTCAGCGGGAAGGCCTCGTGGGAATAGAGGTTGAAAAACTGGGAGAGGAGGTTCCGTTTCTTGTGAAGCTTTTTCCCCTTGTAGGTGGAGATCTTTTCAGCGGTGAAAACGTAGTCCATGTCGCCTTCGGTGAACCCGAAGGTGTAAGAACCGGGGTCGAAAATGGAAAGCCATTCCTCGGGTATTGGAAAGAGGATGTCGAACCGGCCCACCATGTCCCTCAGGTATCCGGGGTCCATGGCATGCAGGTCGCTCGTCGGCATCAGGTGCCTCAATCCGTCATAGGTCTTCCCGCTGATGAAGGTTTCCGCGTCGAAAAGGACTTCGTAATCGTGGGCTGACCGGAAAAGGTACAGGTTCGCGAAGCTGTATTCCGAAATCTTCAGTCCAACGTCCTTGAACCTTCCATAAAGCAGTTCCCTGTGCGCCATTGACAGTTTCTCAGTTCGCATCGTCAAGCCATCTCCTTTTCCGGTAACGCATCGTTATAAACACGGCATGGACCAGGATCGAGGCGTTCATCGACCACCAGACGGCCGCCGGGCCCAGCATGAAAACGACCGATGTCAGGTAGGCCAACGGCAGGCGCACCAGCCACTGGCTTCCGATCACTATGGCCATGACGCCCCTCGTATCCCCCGCGCCGTTGAGAGCGCCTCCGAGTATCACGGCCCACGCCATGACGGGTTCGCTTATCATGCTTATGTAAAGATATCTCACGCTTTCGTTTACGACCAGCCCGTTTTTCGAAAGAAAGGCCGAAAGGGACCGGGCATTGAATATCACCATCGCCGTCATGACGCTTATTATCATGACCCCGATGAGGGCCGTCGTCAGCCCGGACTTGTATGCGTTGTCGAAACGGCGCTCACCAAGGAAATTGCCCACGATCACCGCGTTTGCCATGTTCAGGGCGAAGGCGGGCAGGAAAATCGCCGCCTCGATGCGCAGGCCGTTGGTGAAGGCGGCGATAACCTCTGTGTTCTGATCCGGCAGCGCGCTCAGGATCAGGAAAAGCGTGATCGAACCGAGCTGCCACGCGGCCTGCAGGAGACCGGTCGGCCAGCCGACGCGAAGAACACGTGTTATTATAACGCGCGAGCATCGCTTAACCGGAGCGAATAATCTTTTTATCTCCGGATAATTCAATGCACACCCGACAGCGATGCTCGCGACAGTCGACACGGCAATGCCCCTGTATCCCAGGGGGGTGTAAAAAACAAGCAGGAAGTTGAGTCCCACGTTCAGCGCGCAGACAATGCTCATGGTGAACATGGACCGCCTGATTCTTTTGCTGGACCGTAAAATGCCGTTGCTGTTGATGAGGAAGTAATGAAAGACAATACCGGCGGCATATATCTGACCAAGCGGTATCCCGTATTTCTTGACCGCGCCCGGCAGGTTCAGGACGCCGATCACGGCCGAAACGAGAGGCACCCCGGCGACAGACAGCATCACGCCGGCAGTCAGCGCCGTTACCACGACGCTGTACACCGCCCTGGAAAAGCGCTCCCGGTCCCCCGACGTATAGAGGCGGGAGAGCACGGACACGGAACCGACGGTGAGCGCGTTCGCAACCACCACGAAAAGGAAATAAACATGCGACACGAACCCTACCGAGGCCTGGACGTCCTTATCGAGCCTGCCGGCAATGTATACATCGGTGAGGTTGATAAAGAAGTCGAAAAACATGATGAGGATCATGGGCCATGAAACGGACCAGCTGTGCCTGATGAGGGAGAAAACTTCCCCGCCGATGAAATCGTCTTTAATGCTCATGCCGTTCTTTTTCGAAAATATGATGTTTCTCCCGAAGGGGCCCGCTCACCGTCAACAGAGCACTTTGTGTATATCAAACATTCCCGCCAGCGCACAGGTTTTAAAACACGCCCTGAATCACCACAATCCTGTCTGCCGCTACAGAACATTTCTCATCGGCCTGGGTTATGTCAAGTGTAACAGTGCCCGCCGACGTCCTTTGGGCCATATATTTGTAATCTTATGTCGGGTGTTCTGCTTGACCATATCGTCCTGATCGGTAAAGTGATAATGAAAAAGATCGTGTAAGGAGGGACCATGCCAGAGGAGTTCAAACCGGGCTGTGCCCGGCCCACCGGGGGGCCGGTGGGCGAAAAGTCTCCCGTTTTTCAGGAAAAACCGGATCAGCCAACGACAAAAAAGGAGGCGTCTATGATCAAGGTCGGAAAGAAGGCTCCCGATTTCACCGCTCCCGGGTATAAGAAGGGGAAGTTCATTTCCACGTCGCTTTCTGAGTATCTCGGCAAATGGGTGGTGCTCTGTTTTTACCCCGGTGATTTCACCTTCGTCTGAGCTACGGAAATTTCGGCAGTTGCCGAAAAATACCAGGAATTCCAGAAGCTCGGCGTGGAAGTGCTTTCGATGAGCGTGGACAGCGTGTTCGTGCACAAGATGTGGGACGAGAACGAGCTTTCGAAGATGGTCAAGGGGGGCGTCCCGTTCACGATGCTCTCGGATGCGGGCGGAAAGGTCGGCTCGGTTTACGGCATTTACGACGAGGACGCCGGCATCGAGACGCGCGGGCGTTTTCTCATCGATCCCGACGGAAACGTACAGGGTTTCGAGGTCTTGACCCCTCCGGTGGGACGGAACGTGTCCGAGACCTTGAGGCAGATCCAGGCGTTCCAGCTGGTGCGGGAAAGCAAGGGGACGAAGGCCACTCCGTCGGGGTGGAAGCCGGGCAAAATGACCCTGTCCCCCGGCCCCGATCTCGTGGGGAAGGTCTGGGAGGTGTGGAAGACACACATGGCCTTTGATTGAACCCTGTAAAGCGGGGTGGGATGTCTCTCCCTCCCCGCTTTTAACAGTCTCTTCACCGAACAGCACGAGCTTAAACGATTGCAACCAGAAAGGCGGGTCATTGCGGCCTCTGACCGTTGCCGCAGCTTCCCGCGAACAGATCCAAAGATGAGAAGTCATGGCCGGCTCAATTTTTCTTGTAAAGATACATTCGCTCGTAACGGCCCGTTTTCTTAACCCTTGTTACAATCCCGGTCCAGGACCAATGCGCTTCAACATAATGCCGCAATAAAACATTTTCAATGCGATCTTTTTCGAGCTTTCAACATCCCATCTCCTTCCATGATACAATGTCGAATTCTGCCGCTTTATCTAAATCGTGAACTTGCATGAGAACACAGGCGCTATTATCGACCTTCGAGAGAAGCCATGCCCGGATGTACTCCTCTCATCTGCCTGAATTTAGTTGGTTTTTGAGTACAATTGCCTCTGTAAAG
Organism: uncultured Spirochaetota bacterium; assembly: GCA_963762305.1. GTDB lineage: Bacteria > Spirochaetota > UBA4802 > UBA4802 > UBA5368 > CAVXKM01. Next base: position 352,096 of record CAVXKM010000002.1, read on the forward strand.
AACTTATTGCAAATTTAAGCGGAATGTGCCTACTGACAGCAGTCATTCCCTTTTCGATGACTTCACGTGGAGACGACACAGGCGTGTATCCAAGAGATTAATAAATCCGCTTGTTCTCCGGTTCCGTCGCCAGACCCCTGTTGGAGCTGCCCGGTAAAGCGTCTACCCGGGAAGTTTATCGATTTGTTTCCGGAGAGGAGGTTTTATGTTCGGAAGGATACTTGACTATTTTCTCGAGAATTACCGGGAAAGGGAGTACGTCGAGCGTGAAAAGGTGAAGGCCTTTATCACAATATTTCTCCTCACGATAGTCATCCTCCTTCCGTCGCTCACATACTCACTTTCGCTGAGCAGCGACAGGCGGAATATTATCCTTGTCGTTCCATTACTTGGCCTCATTTTCTGCGCCCTCCTGATTTTTTTGAAAAAGGGTTATTACGTTTTCACGTCCCATGCCACCCTGGTCTTTTCCCTGTGCGTGCTGTGGGTGGTCATTTTTTTCGCCGAGTCCCTTTCAAACATTATCGAAAAGCTCGACACCCTGATACTCGTTCTCGCCGTTCTCACCGCGCCGTCGCTCGTCATCGTGAAACGCAGGATAGGCATCGTGCTGTATTTCGTCGCCAATATCGCAATGTTTGCCTTCTTCATGCTGTATCTCGCGACATCATCATCCATCGACGGTGACACCCTGACCGAATACGCCATTGACGTCTCCATCGCCCTGGTGGTAGCCGGGATCATCTCCTACCAGTCCTTCGTCATCCACCGGGGAGCCATAATTCGCGCCGAGGATGAAGCCGAGAAAAACAGGGGGCTCAACAGGGTACTCCAGGAAAGCGAAAACCGCTATCGGACCATCAGGGAAGAAATGAATGAGGGTTATTACGAAACAGACCTCAAGGGAAACTTCACCTTTCTAAACCAGTCTTTCAGCGACATCACGGGATACTCAATGAACGAAATCCTCGAGAGCAACTACAGGGATTACGGCGACGAAAACATCACAAGCGCCGCGTTCGATGTCTTCCACAAGGTGTACGAAACGGGAAAATCGATGAAGGCCCCGGACTGGAAGATCAAGGGGAAGGACGGAGAGGTGCGATTCATAGAGCTCTCTGTTTCGCTGATCGCGGACGCATCGGGCAGCCCGAAGGGCTTCAGGGGGGTCATACGGGACATCACCGACCGCAAGAACGCGGAAATCCAGCTGAAGGTCTCCGAGGAGAAATACAGGAGCGTCGTCGAAAACGCGAGTATCCTCATCGTTATCATCCAGAAAGGGTTGATCCAGTACGTCAATCCCATGTCACTGCAGATCAGCGGTTATTCGCCTGCTGAAATGGCGGGCCGTTCCATAACGGATTTAATACACCCGCTGGACCACCCCGCCCTGCTTGAAATGTACTCACAGAACCTCCAGGGCAACCGGTACCCCGGGAGGAACGAATACAGGGCTTTTCACCGGGACGGGAGCATGCGGTGGATCGTCATAAGCGGCGCCCCGATCACCTGGAACAGCTCTCCCGCAATTCTCTATTTCGTCACCGACATAACAAGGATAAAAGCGGCGGAGGAACAAATGCACACTTCCCTCAGGGAAAAGGAGACTCTACTCCGCGAGGTGCACCACAGGGTGAAAAACAATTTCCAGATAATCATCAGCCTCATCAATCTTCAGTCGAGGAAGATCGTCGACCCCGCCCTTTTGGCCCTCTACACGGAGACGCAGAACCGCATACGCGCCATGTCCCTGATCCATGAGAACCTTTACCGCGCCGGGACCTTTTCCGGGATAAACTTCGGCGCTTACCTGAAAACGCTGATGGAAAACCTTCGCCTCAATTACTCCTCGACCGACCAGGAGATAGAGCTGAGGAGCAGCCTCGAGGACATCGAGCTCGGTATCGACCAGGCGATACCCTGCGGTTTGATCATCAACGAGATCCTCACCAATTGCTTCAAGCACGCCTTCCCGCCCGGCTTCAAGGGGCCGAAAACCATAGAGGTTTCACTTCTCACACATGCCGGCGACATGGTGGAACTGCGCGTTGCCGACAATGGCGTCGGGCTCCCTGATGGAATTACGCCCGGTAGCGCCGGAACGCTTGGAATGAGCCTCATATCGACGCTCGCCGTTCAGGCGAAAGGAACCGTCTCGGTAGAAAAAAACGGGGGGACGCGGTTCGCGATACACTTCAAGCTTCAATGAGCCACGGGAGCATTTCCCCGATGTTGCCGTGTCCTCGTTGCGAGGAGAATGGGTGGTGAGGTTTGCGTTTTATTACCAAATTAGTGTTGACTTTTCGGGGAGTGTGCCCGAGGCATAACACCGTTATGTGAATTCATCCACCGTGGGGGTTCGTTATGACAGATTATGATGCGGTCGTAATCGGCGCGGGAAACGCAGGCCTGACCGCCGCAGCGACGCTGGCACAAAAGGGGGCCCGCGTGCTGCTCCTGGAGCGGCATAACATCGCTGGAGGCTGCGCGACGAGTTTCTGCCGTGGAAGGTTCGAATTCGAGATTTCCCTGCACCAGCTCAGCGGGCTGGGGACCGCCGAGTTTCCCGGGCCCCTGAGGAGCACCCTCCACGGCGTCGGCGTCCTCGACAAGCTCGAGTTCGTGGAGATGAAGGACCTCTACCGCGTCATAATGCCGGGCAAACTGGACATTCTTCTCCCGGCGAACCGTGAAGGCACCGTCTCCGCGCTCCAGGCGCGGTTCCCCGAGGAGAAGGACAACATCGCCCGGTTCATCGACCTCGTGTACCGGTTTTTCAACGAGGTGATATCTGCGTTCTATCTTAAAGACCCGGCGGCCACGCCCCAGAAATACCCCCTGTATTTCAAATACGCGTTCAGGAATTCGCAGAGCGTCCTTGACGAATACTTCACCGACCCCCTGCTCAAGCTGTCCCTGGCCGTGTACTGGACCTACATGGGCCTTCCGCCGCGCCTTCTCGCCTTCAGCGACCTTGCGGCCCTGATTTTCGCATACCTTGAATTCAAGCCGTTCCATCTAAAAGGCGGGTCACAGGCGCTTTCAAACGCCATACTCGACACCTTCCAGGCGAACGGGGGCACGGTCAGGTTCAACTGCGCCGCAGAACGCATAGTCGTCAAGGACGGATCGGTACAGGCGGTAGTCACCGAGCACGGCGAAGAGATCACCACGCGCTTCGTGGTTTCCAACGCGTCCGCCATATCCACATTCGTGGAGTTGATCGAGAGGGAACAGCTCCCCGGGAGCGTTCTCGAGGACATCCGCGGAAGCGTGATAAGCACCTCTTTCTTCACCATTTACGCCGGCCTCAATTGCGAGCCCGGTGAGGTGGGCATCACGGACACCACGAATTTCATCTGCGCCACAACGGAGTTCGAGAGAGACTTCGAATTGAGCAAGACCATAGACTGCGACTCCAGCAGCATGATCCTGAGCTGCTACGACGTCGCCGATCCCGGCTTTTCCCCCGAGGGCGCCTGCCAATGCGCCCTGGTGACGATGAAGTACGCCGAGCCATGGCTGAGGGTTCCCCCCGCCCAGTACGCGTCGGAAAAATACCGCTGCGCGGACGCGATGCTGAAGAGGGCCGGGACGCATTTCCCCGGTTTCCGCGAGCACATCGAGGAGATGGATATAGCCACCCCGTTGACCCACATGCGCTACCTGGGGCATCCCGGCGGGAGCCCGTACGGTTTCGACCAGCATGTCAAGGACTCGACTATGTTCAGGTCGCCAAAGCCCCCGATCAAGGGACTCTACTGCGCCGGCGCATGGTACGGCCAGCCCGGGTACCAGCCCACGTTGACGGCGGGAACGTCTGCAGCGAGGGCAATCATCAAGGAAATGAGAGCATAGGAGGATCGCGCCATGAAACCGGAACTGTTGCGCCAGATAGAAGGATACGATGAGATATTGAAGGAGATCGAGGTCAGCAGGAAGTTCGGCATCGACCATTCCATCGAGAAGGGGAAAGTCCGCGAGTATGTCGACAGGCTCCACCCCGCGAGCCTCGCGCTGAAGGTGGCGGACATCATCGTCGAGACGCCATCAGCGAAGACCTTGAGGCTCATATCGCCGGACAGGCCCCTTCCGCCCTTCCAGGCCGGCCAGTATATATCGGTCCACGCCAGGATAGGGCGCGTGCTCACCAGCCGCGCCTACAGCATTTCCTCGTCGCCGCGGGACACCGCTCATTACGACATAACGGTACGGGGCGTCGAGGGAGGATTCGTGTCCGGCCATCTCCTCAGCGAGGTCAAGCCGGGAGATATCCTGTTTACATCGGGTCCATCGGGCAACTTCTACTACAATCCCGTCATACACGACACGACCATGGTCATGCTCGCCGGGGGCAGCGGCATCACGCCCTTCATGAGCATGGTCCGCGAGGCGGCCCAGTGCGGCCTCGACAGGGACATGTACCTGTTTTACGGCAACAGGAGCGAAGACGATGTCATCTTCCATCCCGAGCTGAGCGGCATCGCGTCGAAATTCTCCAACATCAAATACATCCCCGTCATTGAAAAACCCTCCGGCGCGTACAAGGGGGCCTGCGGTTACATCTCGGGTTCCATCATCAAGAAAACGCTTGGCGATGTTGCGGGAAAGACCTTTTACGTCTGCGGCCCCTCGGCCATGTATGACTTCTGCATCCCAGAACTCCAGGCGCTCAATGTGCCCCGTCACAAGATACGGCGGGAGCTATACGGCGTTCCACGCGATATCACGGCTTATCAGGGCTGGCCATCGCGCATAAGCCGCTCGGCCGTTTTCACCGTGAAGGTGAACGGCAAAAAGACCATAAAGGCCCCCGCGGCGGAACCGCTGCTCAATTCCCTCGAAAGGGAGGGCGTCGTCCTGCCCGCTGTCTGCCGCTCCGGGGAGTGCAGCATGTGCCGCGTGAAGCTGGTCTCAGGAACGGTATTCCAGCCCGAGGGGGTTCTCATCAGGAAGTCCGACAGGCGGTATGGCTACATTCACTCCTGCGCGGCCTATCCGCTGGAAAACCTGGAGATACTGGTTTAATCCAGTTTCAAAGCCCCGGCCGCCCCTCCTCTCCTTCCACGCCCGGCGGCCATGTTGAAGCGACTCCATGGACTCGCATTATGCATTCCATGACGGGGGCGAGTTTTTCGTCTTCCCCGCGCCGGAAACGAATAAAAGGCTCATGATTTGTGCGATAATGCCGACAATAACCATGGGACATAATAGAACTGCGTGTTCGGAGAGTCTTATGAGAGCCAAACCGTTCAATTTCAAGAAACAGCTGAAAAAGTATTTGGCCATAAAAGGTCTCGACATCGTTGTCTATCTGCTTGATGGAAAAGCCATCGAGCTGAATAAAAACAGGACGCTCGTAAAAAACGAGATCGTGCTCATCGACAAGAACAACCGGGAAGTTCGCATACCGCTCACCAAGATAAAAGCCGTAGACATGTACGCCGCCTGATATCGGCGGCGGCCCGCAACCTCGCATACTCTTGCACGGAACCCTTTCCCTCACTGCCCCGGCGGTGGCGCGAAAGTGGAACAGCCTTGAGGTACCATCCTCCCTCAATTATTATTTGACACTGTGCAGTGGCCTTCGTAAGCTTACGGGGCACTCCGGCGGCGTGACCCGGTCCTTCCGTTTCCCGGGGATACAGCCAGGCTAAATACGGATGCGGGTGAGCTTTTCCATGATGATTTATCGCCGTGTCATTCGTACCATGTATAGATAAAGGTCCTGGAAATTTCGGGTTTATCCTTAACAATTACATAATATTGTGTAACAACCGGATATGAACGGCCCCATAAACCAGATGATGGGCGCTTTGGGGGACCATCGTTTTCATGCAGAATATTAAATATCACGCGCTTAACACGGTGTCCGTGACGGTATTCTCCTTCATTCTCGCGTCCACCGCCACGCAGTTCATCCGCATCGGATTTGTGTCCCTTGATGAACGCCAGGAGAGGAGGCCGCGCATCACCTCCGGGCAGACTCCCACCCGGAGCTTTGAAGATTACCAGGCCGTTCTCGATTCCGGATTTTTCAAGCTCGCCGGCCCCGAGTCCCCCGAAAATCAGGCTGCCTCGTCGAGCGCCCTGTCGGACCTGCAGCTCCTCGGCACGATTTCAGGGCCCCCGTCGATCTCCCGCGCCCTTATAAAAAGATCGACGGAGAAGGACCCGGTCATCTTCAAACTCTGGAACAACGTCTACGGTTTCAAGCTCGTCCGCATCGACGACTCGAAGGTTTTTCTTAAAATGAACGACAAGGTCGAAATCATCGACATGTTCGCGAGTCCTCTCCAGGCCGGGGCCCCCGGGCAAATTCCTTCGCCAGCCCCCCAGGAAGGCAAGGTCAAGCAGACACTGAGCCGGTCGGAGCTCCAGCAGAAGGTGCTGAACAACATGGACAACGCGCTGCGCGGCCTGCGCGCTGGGCCGCACCGCGTCGACGGAAGGATAGCGGGCTACAAGCTGTTCCGGGTCCAGCCCTCGAGCATTCTGTACCGGCTCGGGGCGCGCAACGGTGACATCGTCATGCGGGTGAACGGCCACCCTGTCGACAGCACCGAAAAGCTGTACCAGATGTGGCAGTCGATCCAGGGCGAATCCCGTATAACCGTTGACCTCGAGAGGGGCGGCAGGATGGTAAACTACGAATTCACGATTTCGGAATGACGCCGTGAGGAAGGTTTCGATGAGAAAATCCCGGTCTTCAAAAAAAGCGCTGACCGCCTTCCTGGTCGCTGCGGCCTTCGCGGTGTCCGGCCCTCATGTTTTTCCCCAGGTAACCGATGAGGTTCCAAGGGAAGTCACCCCCACCCCTCCGGCCACGGTGGAAAAAACACCGCCCGTCGTGGAGACCAAACCCCCCGTAGAGGAGGCAAAACCGCCCGTCGTGGATGGAAAGCCACCAGTCGTCGAGGCCGAGAAAGAAAAGGAGAAACCGGGAGAAAAGAAACAAGTCGAGACACCTGCCCCGAAAGAGGAGGAAAAAGCCGCCGAACAGCGTCCCGCGCCCAAGGTTGAGAAAAAACAGAAATACTTCACCCTCAATTTCAGGGACGTGGAAATCTCGGAGTTCCTGAACGTGATGGGCCAGCTCATCAACAAGAACATAGTTGTCGACGAGAAGGTCCGCGGCAAGATCACCATCAGCTCGGCCAAGAAGATACCCGTGGACCAGGCCTACGACATAATGAAGTCGATCCTGGAGGTGAAGGGCTTCGCGGTCGTCGAGACGGAGAACCTCATCAAGGTTCTTCCAATTCAGCAGGTCATCAAGAAGAATGTTGAGATCATCTCTGACGGGGAAAAAGCGATATCCCCGGATGAGGACAAAACCATCACCTACCTGCTCCAAATAGAATTCGCCGAAGGAAACGAGATCGCCAACGTGCTCAGGTCGCTGAAGTCCCAGTTCGTGGACATCGTGGCCTACCCGCCTCTCAACACCCTGATTTTAAGCGGCACCTCCTCGGAAATCAGCGGCCTCATCAAGGTGGCTCGTGCCCTCGATAAAAAGGTAGAGGCCCTCGCCGAGGAGGTCGCCGGCAGGGGCAACATCCACGTAATCCACCTGGAAAACTCGGACGCCGAACAGCTCGCCGGCGTGCTGGCGCGGGTCCCCTTTTCCGAGCAGGCCAAAATCGAGACGGTGCCGGTCACGCCGCAGCAGCCGCAAACCGTACCGCGCTCCGACAGGGCCCGCCGCGTCATGCAGGCACAGCCGACTGCGCCTCCGGGCAGGTCCGCGACAAAACTCTCGATAGTGGCCAACAAGGAAACCAACTCCCTCATCATCACCGCCACTCCTGAAGAATTCAAGGAGATCTACCGTATCATAAAGGAGCTGGATATCGTACGCGAACAGGTCCTCATCGAGGCCCTCATCGTGGAAGTCTCGGCCGACAACAGCTGGGGATTCGGGATCGACTGGATGCTCGCGGGGAGCTCGGGCCAGCACATGTACGGTGGTTCCTACCTGTCGTCGGACGTCCCGAACTACACGCCTCCCGAGGGACTGGAAGGGAAATCGCTCGCGCTCCCGCTGGCCACGGGGCTCCAGATCGGGTACTTGAGCGACGCGGCGCTCCTCTCCTTCGCCCTCTTGAAGGCCAACAAGACCGACAGGAATTTCAACCTGCTCTCGACGCCGCAGGTGCTTACCGTGGACAACCAGGAGGCCGAACTCAACGTGGGAGAGGAGATCGCCGTTCCGACAAACAACAGGATTAGCGACACGGGAGTGCAGTTCTACCAGTTTGAATACAAGTCCGTCGGCGTGAAGCTGAAAATAACGCCGCACATAACCAAGCAGGACCGTATCACGCTCGACCTCTACCAGGAGGTGAACTCCGTTCTCGGCGAGACGGAGTTTTCCCCCACGGGTACCGTTATCCCGCCGAAGCTCGGCAAGAGGGACATCAAGACGAAGGTGACGGTCATGGACGGCAAGACCATCGTGGTCGGCGGGCTCATACGAAACAACAAAGTCGATGTAGAAACCAAGGTGCCGATACTCGGAGACATACCGCTGCTCGGATGGTTCTTCAAGAAGAAAAGCGTCTCCTACTCGAAGACCAACCTCCTGGTTTTCATCACCCCGTACGTGGTGACGAAACTCGACCGCATCGAGGCCCTCACGGAGCAGAAGCGGGAAGAGCAAACGCGGATGAAAACGCGCTGACATGAGAACCGGCCACACGAAAAAGCACAAGCCGCTGGGTCAAATCCTGGTGGAGAAAGGAGTCATCACCCAGGAAGACCTCCGGGAGCTGCTCATCCAGCAGAAAGGAACCTCCCTGAGGCTTGGCCAGCTCGTCCTGAAAAAGGGGCTGGCGGCCGGCGAGGACGTCGTCCTCTCGGCCCTTGCCGAACAGTTCGGGGTCCCCTTCCAGAGGCAGATAACCTACGAGGACAAGGACGGCCTTTTCTCCGGGATCCCGGCGTATTTTTTGCGAAAGAGCAGGATCATACCGTTTCACGCCGAGGGGAAGGTCATCTACGTGGCCATTGCCGATCCGCTCAATCCCCATCCCGTGGACGACCTCAAGGTCCTCTTCCCCGGCCATGAATTCGAGCTTGTCCTGACCGCCGAGTCGGAAATACAGCGGATAATCAACAGCCACTTCGACGTCGTGAGGTCCGATGCCGCCGGCGACATGATAGAAACGCTGGAGGACTCGGATTTCGAAATCCTCTCGTCGCCCGTTACCGAGGCCGAGGACATCCTCGACATGGCAAACGAGGCCCCGATCATACGACTGGTAAACATGATCATCAGCCAGGCGGTAAACGGCCGCGCCAGCGACATTCACTTTGAACCGTACGAGAAAGACCTCGTGGTGAGGTTCCGCGTCGACGGGATCCTGTACCAGATGTTCACGCCGCCGAAGAAATTCCAGGGCGCGATCATATCCCGCATAAAGATCATGGCGAACCTGAACATCGCCGAGAACCGCCTCCCCCAGGACGGCAGAATCCAGATCAAGATCGGCTCGAAGGACATAGACATACGCGCCTCGGTCTTTCCCACCTACTACGGGGAGCGAGTAGTGCTCCGCCTGCTCAACAAGACCGACATGAAATTCGACCTTCACTCCCTCGGCTTTTCCGACGCGACCCTGCACGTCTTCGAGCAGCTCATCAAGAAGACCTACGGCATCATCCTTGTCACGGGCCCGACGGGCAGCGGCAAAACGACCACGCTCTACAGCGTGCTCTCGACCCTCAGGACCCCCGACATCAACATCCTGACCGTCGAGGACCCAATCGAGTACCAGCTCCAGGGGATAGGGCAGATGCAGGTGAAACCCAAGATCGACCTCACCTTCGCCAACGGCCTTCGGTCCATCCTCCGCCAGGACCCCGACGTCATCATGATCGGCGAGATACGCGACCTCGAGACCGCGGATATCGCGGTCCAGTCGGCCCTCACGGGCCACCGCGTTTTATCGACGCTCCACACGAACGACGCCGCCAGCGGAATCACCAGGCTCATCGACATGGGCGTCGAGCCCTTTTTGATAACCTCTTCGGTAAACGCCTTCCTGGCGCAACGCCTGGTCAGGACGCTCTGTTCTCGCTGCAGGGAAGCGTACAAGCCCACCCAGAAGATGCTGTCAGACCTCGGGATCAAAGCCTCCAGGCTCAAGAGCGGCAGGCTTTTCAGGGCAAAGGGATGCGACAGCTGTCTGCACACCGGTTATTGGGGCAGGACCGGGATATACGAGCTGCTTCCGCTGAGCAACGAGATACGGAAGATGATCATGGCCCGCGGCGAGGCATACGAGATAAAGGACCGCGCCGTCATGGAAGGAATGGTGACGCTCACACGGGACGGCCTTGAAAAGGCGATGGAGGGAATCACGACCGTCGAGGAAGTATTGAGGGTGAGCTGACATGATTTTCGAATACCAGGCACTGAACAAGAAGGGTGAGCGCGTCTCCGACCTGGTGGACGCGGGAACGGAACTCGCCGCGCGGCAGAAACTGAAGGGTCAGGGCCTGTACATCGTCACGATAGCCCCGCACACGATTTCGTGGACGAAGGGCCCTTCAAAATCCGGAACGCTCCGCGCCCTATACGAGGACGCCTCCAATTACCTCAGCTTGCGTTTCAGCGCCAAGCAGGTGGGCATATTCTCCCGCCAGCTGGCGACGCTCCTCAAGGCCGGCATGCCGCTACTTACCGCCATAAATGACATAATAGAGCAGATCGACAACAAGACTTTCAAGAGCGTCATCGTGGACATAAAGGGAAGGCTCGAGGAGGGTTCCTCGCTCTCCGCCGGCCTTGAGCGCCACAGGCTGGTCTTCTCCGAGATGTACGTAAACATGGTCCGCGTCGGTGAAAACCTCGGTTCGCTTGACGAGGTCATCGAGCGCCTGGCGTCCCTGGAGGAAAAGAAAAGCATCCTCAAGAGCAAGATCCAGGCGGCGCTCTGGTATCCCGCCTTTCTCGTTTTTTTCTCCCTACTCGTGGTCCTCTTCATCATGATCAGCATCCTCCCCTCGCTCGGCCGGATGTTCCTCGAGCTCGGCAGGGACCTCCCCCTGCCCACCAGGATAGTCATGGGAATCAGCGATTTTCTCTCCCGGTTCTGGTTCTTCCTGCTCCTCATCGGCATCATTATAGGGTATTACGCCGCCAAATACGTGAAAACTGCCGAAGGCAGGCGCAAGGTCGACGAGCTCAAGCTCAGGCTGCCGCTGTTCAGCAATCTCTATCGGAAGCTCATCGTGCTGAGGTTCACCCAGAGCCTGGGCGTACTCCTGAGCAACCGGGTCGACGTGCTGAGGTCATTCGAGATCGTAAAAAAGATCGTCGTCAACACGATCATCGAGGAAAAGATAGAGGAGGCGGCCGCGAAGGTGCGGGAAGGCTCCTCGGTTTCATCCGCCCTGTCCCGGGCGGACTTCCTTCCCCGGCTGGTGATCGGCATGATATCCGCCGGGGAGGCCAGCGATTCCCTCGACAGGATGCTCCTCAACATAGGCAGCGTCTATGAGACCGAGCTGGACCTGACGGTCACGAGCCTCACCAGCATGATCGAACCGTTAATCATTGTATTCATGGGACTTGTAATCGGGCTGATAGTGATTTCAGTGCTTCTGCCCATTTTTGAAATGAACCTAATATTGCAGTAAGGGGGCACCTTCATGAAAGGTATCGCACAACGGATTCTCGATTTCGCCGGAAAGATTCGCACAGACCTCAGGAGAGACGACGGCTTCACGCTCCTGGAAATAATGATCGTCATTGTCATTATCGGCATCTTGTCCCTTATCGTCATCCCGCGCTTCATGGACATCCCGCAGAAGGCCCGGGTCGAGGCGACGAAACAGCAAATCGCGTCCTTCGGCCTTGCCCTCGAGCGTTACAATCTCGACAATGCCGTTTACCCGACCACGGAGCAGGGATTGCGCGCTCTCGTTGAGAAGCCCACCACCGAGCCCATCCCCATGAACTACAACGAGGGCGGATACCTCAAGAAGAGAGAAATACCCAAGGACCCCTGGGGCAGGGAATACATCTACCGATTCCCTGGAGAGCACGTGAGTGAGTTCGAGATAACGAGCCTTGGGGCCGACGGCAAGGAGGGCGGCGAAGGGAACGATGCGGACATCAACAGCTGGGAATAGTGCCGTTACGCACGGGGGGCCCTTCTGACCTGCAAGAGTACGACCGATGCGCGCGTTGCCGTGAAAGGCGGAGGCGGATTCACGCTTCTCGAATTGATTATCGTCATTTCCATACTCTCGATCATGGCCCTGATCATCGCGCCGCGCATACCGCGCATGCTGGGAACGCGCCGGGGCGATTTCGCTGTTTTCAGCGGGTACATCGCCGCCGCGTTCGACGACGCGTTTCTGAAGAACCGGGACAACTACCTTGTAATACATCTCAGCCGCCCGGACGCCGAGCTCTCCGGCTACGACGAGGCGGTCTTTTCAAGGACAAACGGCATTTCGGTGCTGAACAGGGGCGGCAGGGAACCTTTCGTCGAGACCGCGAACAGGCTGTTGAGGCACCACGCGTTTCCCGATTCGTTCAGGCTGGAGGAGGTTGTCTTTTCAAACAACGAGACCGTTCGAGAGGGAAACGTATTCATCCCTTTCTATTCATCCGGCCGCGCCGACGATGCCGTCGTGCACATTCTCGTAAACGGAAGGGACCGATGGTCGGTGCGCATATTCAAACTCAGGAAGGAGGCAAAAATCATCCCTGGATACATGGGGTTCGAGCGGCCATGAAATCCCCGGGGAAAGGCGCGGGGTTCGCCATCGTTGAAATCCTGGTGGCCATAGCCATCCTCTCCGTGGCGCTTCTCGCCATCGTCTCGGGTGTTTCCTCCGGCGTCCTCGCCATATCCGGCAATAAAAACATGAGCAGGGCCATGATCATCGCCAAGAGCAGGCTCAACGAATTCCTCCTTTACAACACGAGGGGCACCGACATCCAGACGGAACCGGTGAGGGAATACCCGGGATTCTATTTTACGCGAAAAATAAGCAGGTATGACCACGAGGTTTTCGGCCCCGTGAACGCCAGGCGGGCGGAGTTTACCGTTTCCTGGGACGAACGGGGTTCAAGGAAGAGCTTCAGCCTGAGCTACCTGTTTTTCGAGCAGTGACGATGAGCTATCCATCGACCAACATCGGCCGCGCCTGCCGCCGACTCGCCGGCGACCGGGGCTTTTCACTCCTGGAGGTCATCATCGCCACGGCCGTGTCGTCGGTAATTCTTCTCATGGTTTACTCCGCGCACAGGTCGATCATGGCGGCCATCTACGACCTCACCGGGGTCGCCGACTTCTACGAAAATGTCGGCCTGGCTGTCCAGCGTATCGACAAGGACATATCCTATATATTCCAAAGCCGCTTCAATAACCGGGTCCAGTTCATCGGCTCAAACGATTTCGGCGACAGGAGCAACGGCCGGATACAATTCGTGTCCTCGGAGTATGCCGAACAGGTGCTCCTGGCAAGCCCCAAGGCTCAGTACCCGAAGAGTGACATCCGGGAGGTGGGATATTATCTCAGGCAGGACAGGGAAAAACCTGGCCTGTACAACCTCATGCGCCGCGAGGAAAACCATTACAACGAGGACCCGGAAACCGGCGGAGACGAAAGCATACTCCTGGAAAACGTCGTGGACATAAAGTTCGACTTTCGGCAGCAGAACGAATGGACGGATAAGTGGGATTCCCGCGAACACCGCCGTTTTCCCCAGGCGGTGAAAACCACCCTGAAGGTGAAAAACTACCGCGGCATCGACGAGGATTTCATTTTCCTTTCGTATGTCAATCCGTTGAACTGATCGGCCCGAGGATGATACCGGACATCTTCATACAATGGAGCAAAAAACTTATCCTGGACTACCGGCGAAGGAGCGGGATACTCGCGGAAAATGGACTCTTCTTTTACCTGCGCGCCTCCAACGGGTATATACTCATTATAGTCCTCCTGGTCATCTCCCTCCTTGTTTCAGTGTCCGGCGAGTTCCTCGTTACCGCCCAGACCAATGTCAGCTACGTGCGAAAGTTCGGAGAGAAGATGAAGGCCGACACCGTCGCCAGGGCGGGGGTCCTTCTCGCAACGGCCGTCCTGGAGGTTGACAGGAGGGGGATTTCCACCGGCCTTCTCCGGGGGGTGTCCACCGATCCGAACACGGACTCCTACAGGGACATCTGGGCTGTCGATTTTCCCGAGATCCCGGTCGAGGGCGGGGTATTGAAGATCAAAATAGACGATGAGAATTCGAAAATCAACATCAGCGTCCTCGCCAACGAGGTCGTGGACCGCACGCCCTACTATTCGGTCACGCAGAGATTTTTCCTCAACCTGGGCGTTTCCATGGACATCGCCGACGCGCTGATCGACTGGGTGGACATAGATGATTCCCGTTTTCCTTACGGCGCGGAATCGGCCGACTATTACATGACCCTGCCCAGGCCTTACGGCGCGAAGAACATGGAGATGGACAGCGTCCAGGAGATGCTGCTGGTCAAAGGCATAACGCCCGAGCTCTACTACGGCCTGGGGCCGGTTCGGGCCCAGGAGGGCACCCTCGTTGAAGACAACCGGGGCGCCAGTCCCATAGACGCGTCGCGGCTTCTCGAGGAATACACGCAGGGAGGCGAAGTTGCCATGGAGACCGCCGGCACGCGGGACGAGCGGAGGAGCATCGGCAAGGAGAGGAGCAGGGCCTTCAAGGACTATTTCAGGGTGCACGGCGAGCGTTCGGACTACCTGAACAACCTGAACAGAATCAACATCAACACGGCCCCCTTTAGGGTGCTCTCGGCCCTTTCGGACGGCATGACCGATGACATCGTCACCGAGATCATCCGGAGAAGGCAGGAACAGCCCTTCGCCTCGGTGGACGCCGCACGCGATCTGATCACCGACGAGCCGACGCGTAAAAACCTCTGCACGGTCCGCTCAAGCATCTTTCGGGTCGAAGCAGCCGGCCGGGTCCGAAACACGGTCTCCACCATCGTCGCTGTTTACAACAGGGACAACAAGAAATTCTATTACTTCGCCGAACAGTAGATGAACGTAATTCACTTGACTTTTAGGATATCCGGATCGCTCAACTGAAAGAGCCGTCGGCCAGGGAGGACCGTTTTGTTCGAAAACATCGCAGCCATCGATATAGGAACATCGTCCGTCAAGCTGCTTACGCTGAAAACGGGGCTCAGGAACTTTCAGGTAACCTCCATGAGTTACGAGGAGGTCGATTTCGGCGCTGAGGACCCGTCCGGTACGCTCCTCCAATCGCTCCTCAAGCTGCTCAAAGGCGCCGACATCGAGGGGCACACGGTCATTTCAAACCTGCCGATGGAAAAGACGGTCATACGAAATATTACCTTTCCCTTCGACGACGTTGAGAAAATAGCGGCCGCCCTCCCCTACGAGGCCGAGGAAAACATCCCTTTCAAACTTGAAGACCTGGTGATTGACTTCCAGTCGCTCAGAAGCCCGGCCCAGGGACAGGGAAGAATCATGCTTGCCGCCGCCAGCAAGGACACCATCCGGGATTTCGTGAGGCTTTTCCATGAGGCGGAGGCTGCGCCGCTGCGCCTCGGGCTCGAATCATCGGCCCTTTTCGAATGCTATCGCTATTTCAACCAGATCCCGGCGGAATCGATCATACAGCTGGACATGGGAAACACGAAAACGATATTAAACATAATAAGCGACAATCACCTGCTCTACACCCGCTGCATAGGCACGGGTGTCAGGAACATTCACGACAAGGTTTCCCGGATCCTGCATGTTCCGGCCGCTAATGCCAGGGCGCTTTTTGAATCCCTCAATCTCGACCTGACTTCTCTTGAGAACAATTACGCCAGGGATCTGTACAAGACGCTGAAACTGAGCCGGCAGCAGCTTAAAAAAATATTCGATTCTTCCACCGCCGTGGTCGAGGGACTCATCGAGCAGATTATGCTCACATTGAAGTCATTTACGCTGGACTTCGGTGAAATGACCTTCAGCCGGCTTCTCCTCTCGGGGGGCGGCGCCAATGTTCCCGGCATGGGGTTCCTGCTTTCACAGAACCTTGATCTCCCGGTGCTGTCTCTCCCGTTTTTACAGGACTACAGCGAGGGGCGGATCCAGACCCAGTTTCCCACGGTTTTCGGAACCGCGCTTTCATACCTGAACAAGAAGAACTCCCCGACGAACTTCCTGAAGGGTGAGTTTTTGCCCGGCATATCGGGAAAATCGGCAAAGATATACTACCTCGCGGGTGCGTTTGCCGCCGCCTCAGTGCTCCTGCTTCTCGTCAATGTCGCGATCTCCTCATTCTCGCGGTACCGGGCCAACTCACAGTACAGGGAAGTGCTCAACGAACGATACATGCGCTATTTCCATGCACGCCAGCCTGCGGATGACCCGGTAAAGGCCGCCATGAAAATGGTTGCGGATGAAAGGAAGGAACTAGGTAACCTGGACAGCATCATGCAGCAGAACGCCGCGGTCCTTGACGTCCTGAAGGAAATCTTGGCGCATTTCCCCGGGGATGCCGGTTTCCAGCTCAATAACCTCGTGATAACCGAAAACGCGATCCGTATCGACGGGACCATATCGTCAAGCAGGGCGATAGACGATTTCAAGAATAAGCTCGTGGATTCCAGGAAATATGACTCGGTGGACCTCAACACCAATATAACGAAGAGAAACGAGATCTCCTTCGCTTTAGTCATCAAGCAGAAGACCCCGGGCGGGACGAAGAAAGACCATGCGATGGCCATCGATTGACACGCTGAAACTGTCGGGCAGGGAAAAAAGGCTCCTCCAGGCCCTCGCGGTGCTCTTGCTGGGCGCCCTGATTTATTTCCTCGCGGTGCAGCCTTATATCGAGTTCCGTAAAAATTCCGCGGAGCAGGTGCGAAAAAACATGGACGGCCTCAACCGCATGGAGGAGCTTTTCGGGCAGTACAGGGACATGAAGCAGAGGAAAACCAAGTACCTCACCCTGCTCGCCAACAGAAACGACAACATCACCACGCTGATAGAACAGTGGTCCGGAGCGGCCGACA
This sequence comes from uncultured Spirochaetota bacterium, assembly GCA_963762305.1. Classification (GTDB taxonomy): domain Bacteria; phylum Spirochaetota; class UBA4802; order UBA4802; family UBA5368; genus CAVXKM01. Next base: position 369,147 of record CAVXKM010000002.1, read on the forward strand.
TATCGCGGAACATCGCCTACACCAGGAGGACCCAGTCAACCATACAGAACAAGTATGTCCGCGTGACGACGGACCTGAAAATAGAGGGCGCCCCCATCCAGAAGCTCCTTCGTTTCATCTACGAGATCGAAGGTTCCAACATTTTATTGAGAATCAGCTACCTGAGGATTTACCATGGCCTGAAAGGCTCCGACACCTACGATGTCATCATGAAAATCGACAGCTTCTCGCTTCAGTGAGTTAAACGGAAAAACATGAATCTGCACATCCTGTTCGAAAAATCACGGGCGTGGCTGAAGGCTCTCTCGGCTTTTGCGAAGGAGACGCTTGAACTTCCCCACGCCAAGGCCTACATCGCCCTCGCGCTGGGTCTCTCCGTGTTCTTTTTCATTATCACTTTTCCCTATGACATCATAATCAGAAAACAGATAAAGAAAATCGAGCACAGCATCGGAAGGGCGGTATACATAGGGTCCATTGAATACAGCCTCATCGGGGATTCCTACATTGACACCATCGAGATCATCACGGACAGCGGCGCGGAGATCCTTATAAGGGATATGGACTTCGATATCGCCGTAAATCCATTCACCACCATCCTCGGGAAGACCCTGAAGGGAGATTGCGCCATCCATGATTTCCGGTATTCCGGCAATGAATCATCAATCACGGGCGTCGCGAGCGGCGATTTCCGCCTCGAGTTCGATGATGCGGGCCTTCCCCGGGAAGGCTTATTCAGATTCGAAATGCAGAATGTCCTCCTGAAGGGACTCAACCTCAAGGGTTTCAACATCCCCGCGGTACAGTTCGCTTCGATAAAAGCCGACTCGGTGATCAAGAACAACGAGCTTAAAATCAACAGTGTCGTCTTCACCGGCGCCGACCTGAACGGCACGATGACCGGCACCGTTCTTCTTTCCCAATTCCTCGGCAATTCGACCATGAATCTCCAGATCGAAATAGACCCGGCCTCACGGCTCGTAAACGATTACCGGATACTCCTGGGGAACATCGGCAAAGAGGGGGGAAACAAAATCCGTATTTCAATATCGGGGACCCTCCAGGACCCGAAGGCCGATCTCCCCTGGGCAGCCGAGAACAGGAGATAGGCCGGTGAAAATAGAGCTGTCCCGGTACTCGGGTTTCTGCATGGGCGTCAGGGACGCGGTGTTAAAAATCGTGCGCGAGCTCAACAAAACACACGAGAAGATCCTCGTGTACGGTTCCCTCATCCACAACCCGCAGACCGTGGAAATCCTCGGCCAGCGGGGCCTCTCCACCATCCGCACCCTGGACGATATCGACGGCAAGCTCGTCGCCATAAGGACCCATGGGGTCCCCGTCGAGCTTCTCAGGGAGATCCGGTCGAGATCGAGGAGATATATTAACCTCACCTGCCCGAGGGTTTCCCGTGTCCAGGGCCTGATAAAGAGTTATTCCGCAAAGGGATATTTCACCATCATAATCGGCGACGCTGATCACGCCGAGGTCATGGGCCTGAAGAGCTACGCGACCTCAGGCGTCATGGTCATCCAGGGCGCCGACGCGATCAGCTCGATCCCGCCCGCCCCAAGATACATAGTCGTTTCCCAAACCACCCAGGACGTCGGCAAGTTCGATGATGTCGCGGACGCGCTCCGGAAAAGATTCCCCGATATCAAAATATTCAATACGATCTGCGATTCGACGTGCAGCAGGCAAAACGACATTCTCGCGGGGATCGAGAATGGCATCGACGCCCTCGTCGTCGTCGGGGGGAAAGAATCCGCGAACACCCTTCGTTTGGCCGGAATGGGCAGGGAGCACAAGCTGAAGACCTTTCACATCGAAACGGAAGCCGAGCTCGGCGAGGGGGACTTCAGCCGGGTCGATCACGTCCTCGTGACCGCGGGGGCCTCCACCCCGGGATGGATCATCAACAACGTCATGGAGAGACTGCACGAGATAAATCGAAAAAACAGCGGCATCGCTGTCAGATGGGCCTTTAAATCCATTGATGTCATGCTCAGGACCAACATCCTCTCGGCGGCGGCGGCTTTTTTCCTCACCCTCTTCGTGCAAACATACAACGGCCGCCATCCGGACCCGATTCCCGCAGTCATATCGCTGCTCTATATCTTCGCCATGTACACGATCAACAACCTTCTCGAGATTAAGGCCTATCTCCAGCGGAACCCCGTCAAATACGCCGTCCTCAGCAAGTACAGGTACGTCCTGTTCCCGCTTGCCCTGGCCTCCCTCTCTCTCTCGTGCATCATGATACTCCGTTACGACACCGCCGTCATCGCCCTGTATCTCCTGTCCTGCCTGCTCGGGGCCCTGTACTCCACGGGGTGGATAAAGGCTCTCGTGACGGGGACCAGGTCCATTCCCCTGAACAAGCTGTATAATCTCAAGAACGTCGTTTCCTCCTTCGGATGGCTCATCGTCACTTCGATCATTCCCCTGCTGATCATGGAAACGCCCCCCCGGGGCTTTATCGCTCCGTGCGTCTTTGTTTTCACCGTCATTATTTTGCGGAACATATACATCGATGTCATTGCATTTCAGGGTGACTTGATTTTCGGCAGGCAGTCCCTTCCCACCCTGCTCGGGATTGAAAAGACGACATACCTGGCGATCCTGTTTTCCCTGCTGTCTTCGGTTGTCTACGCGGTTCTGACTGCGGAGAGCGGAAATTACGGACTGCTCCTGTTCACGGCCAACCTGCTTTACGCCGGCGTCATATACATCCGCATCTTTTCCAAGAAATACTATACTTCCCTATGGCACGAAATACTCCTGGACTTGAACCTGGCCGCCTTTATAGCCCTTTATCTCGCCTATTGAACCGTTTACCGCGGATCGGCGTCCATCCGCCCTTCCGGGGCCTCCTCATCCTCTTCCCCGTCATCATCGTATATCAGGAATTCCTTTTCCCCGATGATCCTTCCGTTTTCCGCCAGGACTATCCTGTAGCTGCCCTTCTGCAAGTTCTCTATTCGCCCGTATATTACCTTCTGCGTCTCGTTCAGGTTTTCCGTGCGCACGTTCACGTCGACCCATACCAATTCCTTTTTCATCAGGGCGACGCCCACGACATGGCTTCCGCTCACCTCGGGAACGGCATAGACCCAGTCGACGACATCGCCCGCGGAGAATTCCGGAACTCCTTCCATCTTTTTGTAAATATCTTCCGGCGGCTTCCTGAAGGCGAATTCACCCTTCAGCCCGCCGCATCCCGCCAGAAGTACGGCAACGGCGAGCAGGACGATGACATGACGACATGGCTTCTTCACGGCGTTCCTATTCCACCTTGTATTGGTCCTTGTCGAGCTCTATGATCTTCCCGCCCCGGCCGTCGTACCTCCCCTCGCGCCTCCGCCCCCCATTCTCCCTGTTGATCCTGCGGCCGAGATTCAGCGCGGACCTGACGAGTCGGAACACAAGGTAAACGATGAAAAAAAGAAGCAGTAATCTCATCAGACCGCCGAACATATCCCTTCCTCTCCAGCCGGCATATGGCGCGTCATCGCGCCAGAGAGTGCGCCGCGATGATGTCAAGCATCTCCCTCACGGCGCCCTCGATTCCCGTAAAAATCGATCTGGAAATTATTGAATGCCCGATGTTCAACTCCTCGAGCCCGGGCGTCCCGAGCACAGGGACGATATTCCCATAGTTGAGACCGTGGCCCGCGTTGATCCTCAATCCCTCCTCGAGGCCCCGGCGCGCGGTATTGTAGATCCTCTCCAGTTCGTGTTCACCGGCGGCTCCATCCGCCGCGTCGCAGTAGCTCCCTGTATGCAGCTCGATATAATCGGCTCCCGTTTCAGATGATTTTTCCGCGGCCTCGGGGTCAGGCTCGACGAAGAGCGAGACAACCACGTTGAGGTCATGGAACATCTTCACTACCTCGCGAATTCTATCGAAATTTCCCTTCACGTCAAGCCCGCCCTCGGTGGTCACCTCCTGCCTCTTCTCGGGGACAAGGGTGACCTGGTGGGGAACGAGCTTCTTGGCGACAGCGATCACATCATCCGACAGCGCCATTTCAAGGTTCAATTTCCCCCGCACCGCCTTTTTAAGGCTGAATACGTCCGCGTCCTGGATATGCCTCCGGTCCTCTCTCAGGTGGACGGTGATGCCCGCCGCTCCGGCATTTTCGCACAGGACGGCGCCCTGGACTGGGTCGGGCTCTTTCCCGCCCCTGGCCTGGCGGAGCGTCGCGATGTGGTCCACGTTCACGCACAAGGTAATTCCGGCCATCGACCTCCCTCTATCCGCATCGGTTCAATAATTTCGTGACTCCCACATGCCCGGGGATAAAAAGGGCCCTGCATACTCTTCGGGACAAGGGCCTCTTTGACGTGCATTTTCAAAACGGCCCGACGAAGCCCCCTTCCGGAGCCGCCGGAACCAAGGCGTGCCCCTTCAGGGGGCGCTCTTCTTCGAGACCTTCACGGCCACGGCGTCGGGAACAATGATAATCGGGCGAAACATGTCGCGCTTTGCCCTGTTTTTTATAACCGGGACGACCGGAATAAAGCGCTCGATCTCTGTATCATTACCCGCGGCCAGCTGGTTTTCCATCCCCGCCGCCGAAGGGTCGACCAACGCTTCGATGTCGCCCGGCGCAAGCTCCGCGTTTTCCTGGAGCTGCTTCAGATATATCACGGCGGCTTCGTCGGCGAGGCTGTACAGGTACTTCTCCGATGTTCCCTTAAGCCTGAGCTTCACCTCGACGCGGCTCATCCCGGCCGCTTCCAGCACCGGGATGAACAGGGTAACTTTCAGAACATCCACATTGACCTGGCCGAGTGATTCGATGTCAAGCGGTATTTCCCTCGCTGCCTTCTGGGACAGCGCCTCGACAGAGACCCGTCTCGTCGGCACCGATCCTATTCCGTCCAACATGGACCGCGGACCCGAGACGGTCACATATTCGGGAAACGCTTTCACGGTGCCCAGAACATACCCCTCCTGGACTCTGCCCGTGATTCTCGGGGCGACCCGGACCTTTTTGTAGGACCTTTCCGCTACGGACAACAGGAGTTTCTTGGGATTTACATCGATCCTCACGTTTTCCGGGATGTCGGTCTTGATAAAATCCACTCGGTATTGCGCATTTTCGCCCGGCGACGCGTTTTCCATGCTGATGTAGGCCTTGAAGTTCCTGGCGCTTACCAGCTTGACGTCCTCGTTCCTGCCGCTCGCCGTCACGGTAACGCTCCGCGCCGGTCGATGGGCCAGCACCAGGTTGGCGGGCAGATTCCGGAATTCAAGCGGCACCTTGAAGTCTAGCTCCGCTATCTGTGTGCTTCCCACATAGGCCCATAACGCCGTCGCCGCCAGGAGGCATATGGTCTTCGCGGTAAAATCGCGCCTCCTGATGATCAACCCGACCTCTTCCCAGAATTTGATCATTTAATGGAGTACTTCTCCTCGTAGGCCGTCTTGGGATTCATGAAATACAGGATCATATTCTTGAGGTCCGACACCTTGATCTTCGAAAACATCCGTCCGTTGACCATTACGGATATGTTGCCGGTCTCCTCGGAAGTGACGAGGACAAGCGCGTCGGTTTCCTCGGCTATGCCGAGCGCCGCGCGGTGGCGCGCCCCGTGGAACTTTTTCAGCTGCCTGGAATCGCTCAGGGGAAGATAACACGCGGCGGCCGCGATTCGGGAACCCTGTATGATGATGGCTCCGTCGTGGAGCGCCGTATTCGGAAAGAAAATGGTGCGGACAAGCTCCTCCGACACCGAGGAGTTTATCACAATTCCCGATTCGATGTAGCTTTTAAGGCCGATGTTCCTCTCTATGACGACCAGGGATCCTATCCTTTCCTCGGACATCGCCTCGATGGAGTTGACCAGCTCGTCCAGGGGGAACGCGTCGCTGCTGAACGCGTTCGAGAGCCAGTTGCGCTGGCCGAACTGCGTGAGCATCCGCCGCAATTCAGGCTGGAAAAGTATTATGACCGCGATGACGACGTAGGAGGCCAGGTTCGTGATGAGCCAGCTCAGGGTTTCGAGCCGCAGGAACCTCGAGGCCATGGAAACGGCCAGTATCGCCGCCAGGCCCTTGAACAGCTGCATCGCCCGCGTATTGGAGATAAAGGTGTACAGCCAGTAGAAAACGAGGGCCACGAGAAATATGTCGATGACCACCCGGGAATATTCCCAGATGCCGCTTATGAAAACCAAAGCCCTGTCAAAAACCGCTTCCATTCCTCTTCGGGGCCCTCTTCACCATTTCCAGGGCGGTCAGCGCGAGCCTGTGCGCCCTGACGTCGTGTACTCGTATGATGTCCGCGCCATTGTTGACCGCGATGGCGTTCAGCGCCAGGGTGGCCGGCAGTCGCTCGGCGCCTTCGGGGTACAATTTCCCGATCAGCGATTTCCTGGACAGGCCGATCAGCAGGGGGAATCCCATCCGCTTGAAATACGAAAGGTTGGCTATGATCTCGTAGTTGTGCTCCACGGTCTTCCCGAAACCTATTCCCGGATCGACGATGATCTTTTCCCGCCCTATGCCTTGGTCTACCGCGTGGCGGGAACGTTCGCGCAAATAATCGCACACCTCGACGGTCACATCCCCATAAGACGGGTTTTCCTGCATGGTCTCGGGAGTGCCCTTCATGTGCATGAGCACAATCGAGGCCCCGTGCCTGGCCACCACGCCGGCCATGTCCTCGTTAAAGGAGAGGGCGCTCGTGTCGTTGATCATCGAGGCGCCCGCCTTGAGAACGGCCTCCGCCACCGCGGACTTCCGGGTGTCGACGGAGACCGGCATGTCCAGCGTGCCGACCAGCCGCTCCACGACCGGACAAACCCTGTCCATCTCTTCCTGGGTCGAAACCGGCTTCGCCCCCGGTCGCGTCGACTCGCCGCCTATGTCAAGGATGTCCGCCCCCTCCATGCGGATCTGGAACGCCCTCTCCACCGCCTTCTCCGGCCGTTGGTACCGGCCTCCGTCATGGAACGAATCCGGCGTCAAGTTCAATATCCCCATTATCAGGGTACGGCTGCCGGGCGAGATGACCATATTCACAGGATGAGCGTTATCGACACGATATTGTTGTACCCGAGATCCACCTTGTCCACGCAGAAGGCGTAGCTCACCGCGGTACGCCCGAAGTTGAGGTTGATGCCCGACGCGAACCGTGAGTCGTTGAGCCCGAGGTATATCGTGAGCGCGCGTGACACCGCGTACTCGAGCCCGGCATTCATCTCGTAGTCCTGCTGCTCGAGCTTCTTTACGCCGCTGACCGCGATCGTGAAATCACGGACGTTGACGAGCGCTATGCTCAACCTCATGGACGGATTGCCGAAATCCAAGCGCTCAAGCGCGCTGCCTTCGTCCCGGTAGTTGTAGATGTTCGTGCCCAGGTCCTTTACCACGAAACCCACCCTGAGAAACGGGAGGAGGTCGACTGCGGCGCCAAGATCGAAACCCGAACCGTAGTAAATCGATTCGCCTATCTGCTCGCGGAGCCCCTTCAGTGAAACTCCCATGGTCGCGACGCCGGTGGACCACCCGTAGGACAGATATCCCTCTGACCCGGAGTAACTGAGCTTTTGAATGTAATTCCCGAACTCATCCCTGGCCTCGATCCCGCGGGACTGGATGGTGTACACTCCCGCTCCGGCGATCCCCTTGAACAGCTTGAAGGCCGCGCCCGCGAACCCCGCCTCACGCTCGATGTCAAGCGATGCGGCGGATACGCCGATCTGGAAAAATTGACGCGAACTTTCCTCCTCGGAAAACCGCACAAGGTCCTTTTCGTCGATGTCCGAGATGTCGCCCTTTTCGATCTTCTTCTCCAACTGGTCCCGGGAGGCGCTCTCCCTGGCCTTCAGCTCGTAGAGCCCGGCCGGGTTCCAGTAGATGGCGAAAACATCGTCCGCGACGGCCTCGGCCGCCTTCCCCATTGCCACGTACCTCGCCCCCGCCCAGCCTCCCCGCGTAAACGCGGCCCTCCCTCCCGCGTCCTGTTCGGCATGGACGGCCGTGCTCAGGCAGAGCTGACAAACAATAAACACCGCTGCCGGGCCGCTCATCCGCCGCCGGAACGCGCTCCACGCCTGCCTGCAGGAACTTGTCATCGCTGCGCGCACCTATTTATTTCAGCACCGCCATGAGGCGCACAAATACCGTGAGAGCTGCTTTTCCTTTCCATTTCAATAATCGACGAGTATTCTTATGATCTTCTTTCCATAACCGCCGGCCGGGTCCTCCGCGGTGACCTTTATGATGTACAGCCCCGGTTTGACCATCTTGCCGCTTCCGTTTCGTCCGTTCCAGGTGACGGGAAAAAGACCGTAGCTCCTCGCGAGCACGAGGTCGCCGTTGATGTCGAATATCTCGACTTTGATACTGTCCACCGAAGGCAGCGTTCCCTTGTCGTGGAGGGTAAGCTGGTGCCGGTTCGGGTTGAGGGGAACGGGGTACGCGATCACGCCTTCCATGTCGAGGGAAAACAGCGGTCCGCAGAGAAGGAACGTGATAAATAGAACGCATACAGGTTTTAGGATGGTCACGCGCATGAACGATACCCGGCCCGATAATTTTTTCCCGATGTCGCTGGAAATAAAGAATCAAAGCCTCAACGCACGGTCAACACATATTTATCATGTGTGAGGCTGATTCCGGGCGGGCGCTGAAAATATTATCCGCCGTTAACCGGTCCCAACGCCGCGTGCGATGACTCGACGGCGCGGTCGATCTCCTCCCGGATTTCGTTGGGTACCGTTATTCCGGGGCCGGGAATCCCGGAGACGAAATACATGAAAAATTCGATATTGCCGGCCGGGCCCCGGAGCGGCGAACCGCAGAGACCCTTGAAAAGCAGTCCCTGCCCATGCAGGGCCGGTATGACCCGTCCGAGTATGGCCTTGTGGTGTTCCTTTTTCTTCACCACGCCCTTTTTGTGCTCGTTCTTCCCCGCCTCGAACTGGGGCTTTATCAGCAGCAGGCCTTCATCGGGAGCGATCACATTTCTTATCACGCCGGCGATTTTAAGAAGTGAAATGAACGAGAGGTCCGCGGTGAGGAAATCGATTTTTTCCCGGAAAATGTCCCGCTGTATGTTTCGCGCGTTAAGCCTTTCAACGACCGTCACCCGGGGGTCCAGGCGCAGGCGGTAATCGAGCTGCCCGTATCCCACGTCGATCGCGTACACTGAGCGTGCGCCGCGTACCAGGAGGCAGTCGGTGAAACCGCCGCTGGACGCGCCCAGGTCGACGGCCGTCCTGCCCTCGACGGTAATGCCGAAATACCGCATTGCGTGGTCGAGCTTTTCGCCGCCCCTGCTGGCGAATGATCCTTTCGGCCTCTCCATGACGACCATTTCCAGGCCGTTTAGGAGCCGTGAAGGCTCGCGCACGGTCTCGCCGTCAACCTTGACCCAGCCGGACACGATGGCCCTTTTCGCCTGTTCTATGGAATCGGAAAGCCTTCGTTCAGCCAGAAAGGCGTCTAAGCGAGTGCCTTTTTTCATGCATGTTTTTGATTTTAAGGCCGGCGGTTATTTCGCCCGCGACCGTGACGGGATCCAGACCGTAATGGGCAAGGAGCTCGGGCACTTTTCCATGGGTGATGAATTTGTCTGGGAACCCCACGGGGAAGAGAAACCTGGCTCTCAGCTCACGGCTGATTTGCGAAAGCATGTATTCTCCCACGCCCCCGGAGCAGTAGCCGTTCTCCATTGTTATATAACAGCGCGCCTCGCGTACGATACGCTCTATCCCTTTTACATCAAGCGGTTTTATCGAGAGCAGGTTGACAACCGACGAGCTGATTCCGCCCTGTTTCAGAAGCCGGCAGACCTCGAGGGCGCCTGACACCATGTCACCGACGGAGAAAATCGCCACGTCCTCACCCCTGCTCAGGCGCTTGAGCCTTCCGGGCACAAAAGCGCCATGCTCGTCGAACCTGAGCGGCTCTTTCTCATCGCCCTTGGGGTACCTGATGGCGACGGGACCCTTGTCGTAAGACGCGGCAAAGTAGATCATGTCCCGCAGCTCCGTTCCGTTCGACGGGGAGAGGAGCATGAAATTCGGGATGTTCCTGATGATGCCTATGTCGAAGAGCCCGTGATGGGTTTCGCCGTCCTCCCCGACCACCCCCGCCCTGTCGACGAGGATCTTCACCGGAAGATTCATGATGGCCACGTCATGTATCAACTGGTCGACGGCGCGCTGCAGGAAAGTTGAATAGACCGACACGAAGGGCTTGAGGCCCTTTGCCGCCAGGCCCACGGCGAACGTGAGCGCGTGCTGTTCCGCGATCCCCACGTCGAAGAACCGGTGGGGGAACTGCTTCTCGAACTCGGAAAGTCCCGTCCCCAGCTTCATGGCGGCGGTAACGGCGACTATCCTCCTGTCGCTTTTGCCGGCGGCTGCCAGCGTCCTGCCGGCGATCTCCGAATAGGAGAGGGTGTCCTGTTTGGATACTATGCCGACACTCCTGTCGAACGGCCCGGTGCCGTGATAGGTGGCGGGGTCCCTCTCCGCGGGGGCATAGCCCTTGCCCTTTTTCGTGATCACGTGGATGATCATTGGCCCGTTGTCGATGTTCTTGATCCGCTCGAACAGCTCGATGAGCAGCCCGAGGTTATGGCCGTCCACCGGCCCGAAGTAACGGAGCCCCAGCTCTTCGAAAAAACCGCTGGGTATTATGAACCCCTTTAGCCGCGCCTCCTGCCTGTAGATGAACTCGTAGAGCCCCTTCCCGAAGCGGGGAATTCTCGCGATGATGTCGTAGGACCTCTTTCTCAGGCGGTTGTAGAGGGAGCCCGTGATCATCTTCATGAGGTGCTGGGCCAGCGCCCCGACGTTCTTCGATATCGAGTGCTCGTTGTCATTGAGGACGATTATCATGTCCCTCTTCAGATGGCCGATCTGGTTGAGGGCCTCGAATGCCATGCCTCCTGTAATCGAACCATCGCCTATAACGGCCACGACCTTGTACCTCTCGCGCCTCAGGTCCCTTCCCACGGCCTCGCCGAGGGCGAGGGAAAGGCTGGTGCTGCTGTGCCCGGTGCAGTAGGCGTCGAAAACCGATTCAGAGGATTTGGGAAACCCGCTCAAACCCTTGAACTGCCGCAGGGTCTTGAACCGGGACTTCCGGTCGGTAATGATTTTATGGGCGTAGCTCTGGTGGCCCACGTCCCAAATGATTTTATCGTATGGTGTGTTGAAGACATAATGGAGGGCAAGGGTCAGCTCCACCACCCCGAGCGATGAGGAGAGGTGACCGCCGTTGCGGGAGACAACGTCGATTATGTATTCCCTGAGTTCGGCGGCCAGGCCGTTGAGCTGCTCGTTGCTGAGCCTTCGGATATCGCCCGCTTTATGTATCACGTCCAGAACCACGGCTCGTTACAAACCCCTTCCCACTGCGGGATCCCCGCACCCATCAGCTTCTGTTTGCGCTCAGTTTTCAACCACAATTCGGGTCATGCTGCGGGTTTTTCCGCCTTTTCCGGCCGTGATGACCACCCCGTTCAGCTTGTTGGACCCCGACGCAACGTCGTATTTCAGCTTCGTGAACGTCAGGAACCGCTCGATGGACTTTTTCTTGTCCATGCCGATGACCGAATTGAAAGAGCCCGTCATCCCTATGTCGCTGATGTACCCCGTGCCCCCGGGAAGGATCCTCTCGTCCGCCGTCTGGACATGGGTGTGGGTGCCGTAGACCGCCGTGGCCCGTCCATCGGCGTACCAGCCGAAGGCCTGTTTCTCCGAGGTGGCCTCCGCGTGGAAATCAACCACGAACACGTCGGCCTCGCCCTTCAGCGCGCCGTGAAGGGCGTCGAATTTCCTGAAGGGGCAGTCAATGGGGTTCATGAGGAGCCTCCCCATGAGATTGATGACGCACACGCGGAACCCTGCCGCGGTCAGTATAAAATAGCCTTTCCCCGGCACACCCTCAGGATAATTGGCGGGCCTCAGGAGGCGCGGCTCCTGGCCTATGAAAAGGCTGATTTCCTTGCTGTTCCACACGTGGTTGCCCGTCGTTATCACGTCCGCGCCCCAGGAAAGGATCTCCTGCGCGGTTTCCGGGGTGATGGACATCCCGCCCGCCGCGTTTTCCCCGTTCGCTATCACGACGTCGATCCGGTAGTGATCCACTATTTCCGCGAGCCTGTCTCTGACAAGGTCCCGTCCGGGCCGGCCCACTATATCGCCGATGGCAAGTATGTTGATGCTGTCCTTCATCTGGTCCATGCGCTCACGTCCGCGTTAAGGCCATGCCGCGGCATGCAACCCTTTCAGCTGACATGACAGGCCGTTTATTTCGCGTATTCGACAATGCGGGTCTCCCTTATCACGGTCACTCTCACGATCCCGGGGTATTTCAGCTCCGATTCGATTTTCTGCGCTATCTCCCTGGCAAGGATCTCGGCCCTCTCGTCGTTTACCAGGTCGTTGGACACCAGCACGCGGAGCTCCCTCCCGGCCTGGATGGCGTAGCACTTATCCACGCCCTTGAAGCCCGACGCGATGTTCTCGAGGTTCTCGAGCCTTTTGAGGTAGGTGTCAAGCGATTCGCGCCGCGCCCCCGGCCTGGAAGCGGAAATTGCGTCGGCGACCTGTATGAGGACCGCTTCGAAGGACTCGGGCTCCCTGTCGTTGTGATGGGAGGCAATGATGTTGATGATCTTGTCGTTCTCCCCGAATTTCTTGGCCATCTCGGCGCCGACTGTCGAGTGCGCGCCCTCTCCCTCGGACACGTTTCCCTTGCCTATGTCGTGGAGAAGGCCGGACCTCTTGGCCGTCATAACCTCCAGGCCGAGTTCGCCGGCCATGATGCCGGCGAGGTTCGCGACCTCCTTGCTGTGGGCCAGGATGTTCTGGCCGTAGCTGCTGCGATAGCGCAGCTTGCCCACATGGTAAAGCGCGTCCTTGCTCAATCCCGGTATCGCCAGCTCGAAGGCGGCCTTTTCGCCCTCGTCGAGCATGTTTTCCTCGATCTCATGGGTGACCTTCTCGACGACCTCCTCGATCCGGGCCGGGTGTATCCTGCCGTTCTGGATGAGCCGCTCAAGGGAGAGCCGGGCGATCTCCCTGCGCACGGGATCGAAACCAGAGATGACCACGACCTCCGGCGTATCGTCGATGATCATATCTACGCCCGTGAGATTCTCGAGCGTCCGGATATTCCTTCCCTCGCGCCCTATTATCCGCCCCTTCATGTCGTCGGAGGGGAGTGATACCGTGGTGATGGCGCATTCGGAAGTGTAGTCCGAGGCGTTGCGCTGGATCGCCGACAGGACTATTTCCTTGGCCTTTTTCTCGGCGACGCGCTTCGCCTCCTCCTCGATCTTGTTGATCAGCTTTATCGATTCGAACCGGGCCTCGTTCTCGAGGTTCTTCAGGAGAAGCTCCTTCGCCTGCTCCTTCGAAAGCCCGGATATCCTCTCCAGCTCCCTGCCGTGCCTCTCCAGCTCTTTTTTCAGTTCCTGTTCCTTCTCCTGGGTTTCCTGCTCTTTCAGCTGGAGAATCCTTTCCCTCTTTTCGACCTGCTCGGTCTTGACGTCGATCGATTCTTCCTTCTGTATGGTTCTCTTCTCGTGGTTTTGAATCTCCTGGCGCCGCTCACGCATCTCTTTTTCGAAGAGGTTTTTCTCCTTGAGGATCTGGTCTTTCGCCTCGATGAGCAGTTCCTTCCTCTTTGCCTCGGCCTCTTTAATCGAATCCTGAATTATCCTGCGGGACTGGACCTCGGCGGAATTGAGCTTGATCCTTCCTATATAGGCCCTCACGAGAAATCCCGCCACCCCGACGACCGGGATGGATAAAACCAGGAGGAGTGTCCCTATGCCCATAACAACCCTCCGTTACTTTTTATTTTCCAGCCTTCATGCCGGAAACCGCACACAAGGCGGCGAAACCCCGCCGCCGCACTACAATCTCTAAACCTTCGAATATTCTTGCCCAGTCCCCCGGTAACGGCCACTGCCGACACCGGGCTGGCACTGCAACTGGGTGATGATCGCGCAATTGTATACATCCTCGGCCGTCGCCGCCCGTGAAAGGTCATTGAACGGCCTGCCGAGCCCGTAAATCACAGGACCGATTACCGAAGCCCCTCCCACGTACTGGAGCAGCTTCGACCCTATGTTGGCGCTGTCCAGGTTGGGGAATATGAGGATGTTGGCGCTCCCCTTCATCGGGCTCCGCGGGGCCTTCCCGGCGCGCACCCCCGGTGAGACCGCGGCGTCCAGCTGAAGCTCGCCCTCGACCTCCGTCTCCGGCATGCGTTTACGCGCCCTCTCCGCGGCCAGTCTCACCTTTTCAACGGACTTCCCGGAAGCGCTGCCGAGCGTCGAATACGAAAGGAAGGCTATGCGCGGCGCCATGTCAAGATACCGGCGGGCGAACCGCGCGGCCGCCTCCGCGACCCTGCACAGAACGCCCGCGCCCGGGTCCGGGTTGACCGCCGGGTCCGCCAGGACGAGAAGGCCGTTTTCGCCGATTTCCCTGTTCCCTGTCATCACGATGCTGAAGGAAGTGACCACCCCTTCCCTTCTGTCCGCCTTTATAATGCCTATTCCCGTGCTCAATATCTCCGCCGTTGTCGTTCGAATCCCGCCCAGGAAGCCGTCGGCCTCTCCCAGCCTCAGCATGAGCGCCCCGAGGACAACGGGGTTCGAGACCGCCTGCCGCACCATCCCGTCTTCCAGCACGCTGAACCTGCGCGCTTTCCTGCATTCGTCTCGGTAACGGCCTTCGACGGACATTTCCGCAATGTCCATGACGGCGCACCCCTCGAGGCTTGCCCCCGCCCGGCGTGCCGCGTCCATGATGGCGTCCCGGCACCCGAGCAGCACGGCTTCGCCGATAAGCCCGTCGGACTTCAGCCGCGACGCTGCATCGATCACCCGCGCGTCGTCGCCCTCCGGGAAAACGATGCGTCGGGGCGATTTCTTCACCCTTTCCTTGAGACGGTTTAGAATCTCGGCCTCCGGAAAAACCGTTTCTTACCTGGAAGAATACTTTTCCCGGAGCTTTTTATGGATGAATTGGGGGACCAGAGAGGTTACATCCCCTCCATAGCTGGCGACTTCTTTCACCATGTTGGAGGAGATGAATGAGTTCTCGCTCTGCGACATCAGGAAAATCGTCTCGATCTCGGGAGCGAGTTTTTTATTCAACAACGCTATGGCGAATTCGTACTCGAAATCGACTATAGCTCTCAACCCTCTTATAATAAATGTTACACCCTTTTCGCGACAGTAGTCCACGAGGAGCCCTTCGAATGACGTTATCTCGATGCTGTTGCTGCCGCAGACACAGCATTCATGAAGGAACTCCAGCCTCTCCTTAACGGAGAAGAGCGGATGCTTGGCGCTGTTCACCGCAATGGCAATGATCAGCCTGTCGCAAAGGCTCTTTGCCCTTTCAGCAATGTCAAGGTGGCCATTTGTTAACGGATCAAAAGATCCTGGGTATATCCCAATCCGCATAAAAAGCTACCAATCCTTTCAGGCCCTCCACACCGTATTATCAGGCGTTCTTTTTGTCAAGAAATATGCTGTTTTCTCTCTTCTGGCGATGGAAACGGCGTACGGCTACAGGCGCGAACGGCCACCAGAACGTCGTGCCCCGTACCCGTGCTCCCTCGCCTGGAATCCCGTGGAAAAGTATGTCACCGCCCCCATGTACCGGCGCTTCCAGTACCCGTTCCTTAAGCTTGCGATGGAGACACTTTTTCCCGAACTCGGGGCATGGACGAACCTCCCGTTGCCCAGGTAGACACCCACATGGGTTATCCTTTTTTCCGGAGACGTGTGAAAGAATACCAAATCCCCCTGCCGCGCGTACCGTAGGGATATCCTCCTCCCGAGGCCGTACTGGTCCTGGGCCGAGCGGGGGAGTTTGAGCCCGTGCCTCCCGTACACGTACATCACGTAGCCGGAGCAGTCGAACCCGCCCGGACCCTCGCCGCCGTTCTGATATTGCACGCCGATCAGCCCGAGGGCCGTCTCCACGACGCCCCGCCTTTCACGCTCATCGAGCGTTATCACGCCCCTCCGGGTATACGGCGGAGAGCATGCCATGAAAAGCACGGCGGCCAGGAGAAAGGCCCATGCCGCGTACCGGCGGGTTTTCATCTCATCGCTTTTCCAGGGAACCATCTTGCTGTAATTCTCGGCATCACGCCCGCCGATGTTTACCCACCCGGGGGAAATCATGAAATACACCGGCCCGGGACGGCGGTTCCCTCAGGAGGCCCTTCTCTGCCTGATCGGGTAAGTTCCGTACTTGCGGATCGCCCTCAGCATGGCCCGCATATTCTCGTCGGGCATGTCCCGCGGAATTTCACAGCCTCCGCTGAGCCAGAACCCGCCGCCCTTCCCGGCGCTCTCTATGGCCTTCCGGCATGCCTCTTCGACGTCCTCGGGGGTCCCCAGGTGCAGGACACGGTTGCAGTCGAGGTTTCCCATGATCGTGATCCGGTCGCCGATGGTTTTCTTCGCCCACGGGAGGCGCACCTGGTAATCGAACTGTATCGCCCCCCGGGAATTCACCAGCGGGGCGAACTTGATGCACTGCGGCACGTACCCGCAGCAATGTATCAGAACCTTCACGCCCAGCTCCCGGTCGATCCTGCCGTACAGCTCCTTTTCATAGGGGAGCACGAACTCCTCGAAGGTTTCGGGCGAGAGGTAGTAGGCTACCGATTCGCCGCTGCCGATTATGTCCGCGCCGTATCCGACCATGATCCTCGCGCATTCGAAGGCGAACTCGTTGTACCACGCCAGCATGTCCCTCAGCAGCCCGGGGTCCTGCCTGAGCAGGAATATGGCCCGGGGATCGGCGCCGCAGAGGAGCATGGCGCCCTGGAGCGGCCCCTCGGTCCAGCCGATGACGGCCCGCTCGTCGCCGACCATTTCCTTCATGTATTTCACCGACTCCATGAAGGACGCGAGCCTTCCCCTGGTCGCGTAGGACTCGGGGTGGCCCAGTTTCTTGAAGTCCTCCTTCGCGTTGTCCCAGCGGATGACGGCCCCCTTGAGCCTGGGCACGTCGTCGTGGGGGACCTCAACCTGCGCCCCCACGGCCTCGGCATACACGCCCACGTCGCTGGAGGCGATTACGGCGTCCCACCCGAACTTGACTGCCGTCGCGACCTCGGCCTCGGCGAGCGGCCGGCCTCCGTTGCAGTATGCCGAGAAGGGTATGCCCCCGTGCCTGGCCGAAAAGGTCATGGCGAACGGCACGAGGGGAACGCGGTCGGGTTCCTTGAGCGCCATGGACGCGAGCACCCGTTCACGGGAGGTCATCGTCGACCTCAGCTCATGCATGAACCTTTCGGCGGCCTTGACGATCTCCGAGGAGTCGGCGCAGTACGCGTCCGCCCCGACGCGGGCCGCGATCTCGCTGTTGCTCGAGGGGCCCGAGATGATGGTGCGGACCCTGTTCCGTATGCCGTACGCCTCGAGTTTCTTCTCGAGTTCCTCCAGCATGCCGATGCGGTAGCTCAGGTACAGGCCCACCGCCACCACGTCCGCGTCCACCTCCTTCGCCTTCCTGGCGATGGCGTCGGGCCCGACGTCGGACCCCGCGTTGATTACCTCGAAGCCGTGGGCGGTCAGCACCGCCGCGACGATATCGGGGCCTATGGTCCAGGGGCCGTCGGGCACGCCGATGACGACCCGCCCCTTGCGCTCTATTGCCTCCTGGCCCGGATCCTGCGCCAGCGCGGCGTTCCCGAAGTGAAACGCGGCGGTGGACCACAGCACCTTGTCGAGATACATGCCCTTTTTCCCGTAGGTCCGCGCCATGTCGCGCATCCCGTTGGAGAGGCCGTCCATGATTATTTCCCGCGAGGACCAGCCCTCCTCGAGGGCCTTCAGGCAGAGTTTCCCGATACCCTCGTAGTCCCCCTGGACCACCGCATGTTTTATCTTCTGCATCGTCTCCTTTCCCGGCATCGTTTGCCTCCTTAATACTTGTTTTTGTAACGGGACGGGCTACCGAGTGACACTAACCGCTCACCATCTTCCTGAGAAGCCGGAACAGCTCATCCAATTCGGCCCCGTCCAGCTTTCTCGCCATGTCCCCCGCGATCCTGGTAAATATGCGGTCATACTGCTCGATGGCCTTGCGGCCCTTTTCAGCCAGCTTCACCTGCACCACGCGGCGGTCATCCTTGGAGCGCCTCCTCGCCAGGACCTTCTTCCTGGCCAGCGCGTCCGCCATGTAGCTCGCCGAGCTCATGGGGCAGCCCGAGGGCCGACGCCAGCCAGCTGACGCTCCTGCCGTCCCCCTCTCGCAAGGCGAGGACGGCCAGGAATTCCCTCGCGGTCAATTCCGGCGTCCACCGAGACAGCATCTCGTACCGCTCGTAGAGCGTCTTGATGACGGCCCCGAGGTCCTCTTTGCCTTTCTCGTCCATTGGCGGCCTTCTTCGCGCGTGCGTCAATATGTTCCAAATATTGGAAATTCCAACTGCTGTAGTATTACCGCGCATGCCTGAAAGTCAAGGAGTAAATTATTTTTCAGGTGAAGGGATGTGGGCAGTCCGGTGCCCGCGCCCATATGCAGGGACTCGTACACTTCGGGGTTAGAGTTCGAGGCCCTCGAGACAAGGAGAGCATCTTTCAAGAATGCCGAGAGCTTTTCTTTTATCACGGCAGTCGACGGCCCGTGGAGGCCGATGTCGAAAATGGGGACATTGTACTTCTGCGCTATCTTGAGGGCCTGTCCGGTGCCGCCTTTCATGCTTGCCTCCCTGGGTATAGCAGATCACGCACGCCGAGGGCTTTTTCAGGTCATGCCCCAGGATGGTGAGCGCGTAGCGGGCCTTGAGGCTCTTCGCGCTCTGGGAGAAGCTGTTCCATGCGGGCTCGAAGGATTTCGCAATGTCAAAGGCCCGCTCGGGAATGGAATAATGGGGTGAGTTGTTCCCATTAAACCCGCGCCACGGGAGATAGATGAATTTTTCGCCCCCCTCCCCGTCGCACCCTTTTTCAAACTCGGTGCTCGAGCCCTCGGCGCCCCCGGAACGCAGTACGTAACCCTGCCTGGCCATATGCGCGGCAATTTTCACGATAATCGACGCAACCTCCCCGGGCACGTCCCGGGCGCCTATGCCGGTGTAGTGCTGTTTGTCGGTGCTCATCGGTGATTCCTCGCTCACGCCCCCGGCACTGGAAAGGGATCTATACGCCCGACCCCGCCGCTGCCGGTGGGCAGTATCCGCACGGACGGCCTCTTCATTACTGCCACATTCCCGGGCGTACCACAAGTAAATTTTACTGTATCAGGATAAAACCGTGTTGTACTTATCCACTTCTCTTTATCACGTGCACCGACGTCGCCTTGAACGAGGCGACTATTTTCATACCCCCGGCAAGTCCCAGGCCCTCCACGGCGTGCCCCGTCACGTGGGCGATGAGGGGAAATCCGCACTCCACGTGCACCCGGTAATAGGGGCCCATGGGCGTGATCCGGCTTATGGTCCCTTCGAAATTGTTCCGGGCGCTCGTCATGGCCGCGGGCGCGGCCGAAAGGACCACGTTCTCCGGCCGTATGCCGATCGTGACCGACTCGCCCTGCGCGGCCTCCCCCGTCACTTCGATCTCGCGGCCGGATACGGCCACGCAAAAGGTCCCGTCCCCCGCACGCGACACCTCCCCGGCGAGGACCGTTTCGGTGCCCACGAAGCTCGCCACGAACTCGTCGGCGGGGCGCTGCATTATCTCGCCGGGTTTTCCCGTCTGCACTATCCTTCCGGCGTTCATGACGGCGATCCGGTCCGAGAGCCGCAGGGCCTCCACGCGGTCGTGCGTGGCAAACACCGTTGCGGTGGCCGTTTCCCGCACCGCCCGCTCTAAATCCGCCATGAGGCCTTCCCGCGCCGGGGCGTCGAGCGAGGCGAAAGGCTCGTCAAGAAGCAGCACGCGCGGGCCCGTCGCGAAGGCGCGCGCCAGGCTCACCCGCTGTGCCTCGCCGCCTGAAAGCATGCGGGCAGGCCTGTTTTTCAAATGCGAAATGCCGAAGCGGGCCATCTGCGCGTCTACGGCCGCGCTGACCTCTGCGCGGTTCCGGCCCCGTATCTTCAAGTCCTGAGGCCACGTTTTCGAAGACGGTGCCGCTGAAGAGCAAGGGCTCCTGGAACACCATGGCGAAATTCCGTCGATACAGGTGCGGCGGCCGGCGCGGGCCATCGTCAAACCCGTCCAATATGATCTCTCCCGCGGTCGCCTTGATGAGCTTGTTGAGTGCATGGAGCAGCGTGGTCTTCCCCGCCCCGTTCGGCCCTATGAGGCAGAGGATTTCACCCGCGTATATCTTCAGCTCCGGTATGTCGAGGACGTTGTTCCCCGCGCGGGGCACGCGCAGGCCGCGCGCCTCCAGCACCGGCGGTCTCCCGTTCATGCCTTACGCTCCCTCTGCTGTATGCCCGTGAGGATGTAGTTGATTATGAAAGTGATGAGCAGCAGGATGAAGCCCAAAGCGATGGCCGTGTCGAAGTTGCCCCGGCTCGTTTCCATGACGGTGGCGGTGGTGAGGACGCGGGTGTAGCCCATGATGTTGCCGCCGACCATGATTGAAGCACCGATCTCCGAAATCACGCCGCCGAACCCGGCCATGACCGCCGCCAGCATGGGAAGCCGCGCCTCCCGGGCCAGCATCCAGAGCGTCTGCGCCCGCGTGGCGCCCAGGGCGAGGATCTGGAGGCGGAGCTTGTCGGGCAGGTGCTGCATGGCGGCAAGGGTTATCCCGGTGATTATGGGCGTGGCGATGACGACCTGGGCGATCACCATGGCTGTGGGCGTGTAAAGTATGCCCAGTGACCCCAGCGGGCCGCTGCGCCACAGGAAGAGGGTCACCACCAGGCCCACAACCACCGGCGGAAAGGCCATTCCGGTGTTGATGAGGCTCACCACGAGGCGCTTGCCGGGGAACCTGAGAAGGGCCACAGCCGTGCCGGAGGCGATCCCGATGAGCAGGCTCACGCACGTGGCCGTTCCCGATATCTGCAGCGAGAGGAGGGTCACACGCACCACCTCCGCGTCCCCGGCGAGGAGGAGACGGAAGGCCTTGGTGACGCCTTCAAGCAGGATGTCCACGCTCACTCCCCTTCGGGCTTTCCGGCGTCGGGAAAGAAGAGAGGGGACCCGTACCTGTCCACGCCGAAGCGCCCGATGATCCCCTGGACCTCCGCGGAGACCATGAAGTCGGATAAGGCCCTGGCGCCCTTCGCGTTCACCCGTGGCCACCTGACGGCGTTGACCTCGATGATGTGGTACACGTTGCGCAGTCCCGGGTCGCCCTCCACCAGTATGACTCAGCGCCAGGTTCTTCCGGAGCGCCAGGTACGTGGCGCGGTCACAGAGGGTGTAGGCGCTCTTCTCCGACGCCACGTTGAGCGTCTGCCCCATGCCGAGTCCGGTCTGCTGGTACCACCGGGCCTTCTTCGGGTCCACCTTGGCCTCTCCCCACAGCTTGAGCTCCTTTACGTGGGTCCCCGAGCTGTCGCCGCGCGACATGAACAGGGAGCCGTTGGCTGCTATTTTGCCTAAGGCCCCGGCGGAGGAGCGGAGACCCTTGATTTTCGCGGGGTCGTTTCCCGGCCCGACGATGACGAAATCATTATGCATGAGGAGACGGCGGTTGACTCCGTTGGCGCCGTCCATGAACCGCTTTTCCGCCTCGGGCGAATGCACGAGAAGGACATCGGCTTCCCCGCGCTCTCCCAGTGCAATGGCCTGCCCTGATCCGACGGCGATAACTTTCAGGAAATATCCGGTTTTTACCCTGAACAGGGGCACAAGCACGTCGAGCAGGCCCGTGTCCTGCGTGCTCGTCGTCGTTGCCAGTATGACCTCTTTATCCCCAGCCCGAACGCCGGTAAATAAAGCACACACCGCCAGAAGAACAGCGCAAATCGCGACAGACCTTTTCATTTGGATCCTTCCCGTGTAGAATTATTCCCTTTATGAGGCCCTCTTCAGCCCCGACAGCAGGGCCTGGACGGCCTGCATGTATTCCCTGAACCCGTACTGGAAGATGTTGTTGTGGTTCGCCTTCTTAATACCCAGGAACCTCTTGTCCCTGGCGCCGCACGCCTCGTATAGCGCCGTCCCGTCGCTGTAGGGAATGATGTGGTCCCTCTCGGCGTGAATGACGAGCGTGGGCCCCGTGTAGGCCTTTATCTTCGTGATGTTCTCGAAGCCGCGCTCCTCGTCGATGCCCAGGGACGCCGCGTCTACCCCGAGGAGCGCGAGGAGCGGCATGATGTAGGCAAAGCCGCTCTCGATGATCAGGGCCGCGATCTCTCCGGGATAATGGCAGGCCAGCTCCAGGGCGGAGGCGCTGCCCAGCGACCTGCCCATGACCGCCAGCGGACCCTTCATGTTTTCCCCTGACAGGAATTTCCTGACGAACTCGAACACCACGTGGCAGTCTCGCATCATGCCGGTCACCGTTGGCCTGCCGGTGGAACGCCCATATCCCCGGTAATCGACCGGCAGGAAGCTGGCGCCGGACTGGTTGTACAGCGGCCCCAGGTCGTCGTAGTCCGCCGCTATTTCGCCGTTGCCGTGGAAAAAGAGTATGACAGGCGCGGACCCGTCCGTCCTGTACAGCCTCGCGCCGACCTGTATGTCCTTCTCCACCGGGATCAGCATCTCGGTGTACGTCCCTCCCTGCCCGCCGCCGAACTCGCCCCGGGGATAAAAGAGAAAGTTGAGGATTTCGGGCCTGTCGAAGGCCGAATAATCGATGGATGAAATGTCGATCATGACGTCAATGCCTCTCTCGCTTTCTTTTATAGGCAATTATAACCGTGGCCGTTTCCGCGCACCAGTATATTTTCATTCGGAAAAATCGGCCTTTTCACGGCGGGCCACGCGGTAAAAAGAATTAATGGGATTTTGTATCGACGGGGGGTCGGTCAGCGGATTCCCAGCTTCGCCGCAAGGCTTTCGGGCACCTCGTCCCGGCCTTCCACCCTGTCGCTGATGATGGACCTTTTCTTATCGCCGGTCTTGATTGTCAGCCTGTAGTGCCTCTCCGCGTCGGTCGCGAACTCATGGAAAACATTCATGTATTCCAGCTCCATGACTTGCGGCCTGTTCTCGGCGGATTGCCACGTGAAACGCTCCTTCAAGATAACCCCGAACTCCGTTATGCGCGATTCATCGGCCGAAGCGAGGAAGGAGTCGAATTCCGCGGTGTCGATTTCGATGCCGTATTTTTTCTGGATGAGAGAGCACACCTCTTTTAAAGGGAAATCCCTCATGAACACCAGGGCCGTTTTTTTGTCGCCCCCCTTGAAAGAGTATTCGAACTTCTGGAAATAGAACTTTTTATCGGCCAGCCCCTCCCACTGCCGCGTGTTCCAGACGCTGCATGAAAGAGCGAGGGCCGTCAACAGGAGCACGGCAATGCCGAGGGTGTTTCCACGCCTGGAACATGCGCCACAAAGAACATCGCGTGAGCCGGAAACTTTCATCTCAATCACACCTCTCTCGCCGGTTCGGTAATACCGTTTCTCACAAGGGATGCGGCCGTACGGGATTCCGCAAGCAAAAAACCGCCGCCGGCACCGGCATGGAGCCTAGGCGCCCTTGATCATTATGAGCAGCATCTTGAAGGGGGTGAGCGCCTCAAGGGCATGGGGTTTCCCGGCCGGCATTATTATTGACATGCCCGGTTCGAGCGCATGGGACACGCCCTCTATGAGTATTTTCACCCTTCCCTCGATCACCTGCACCAGGGCGTCGAAGGGCGCGGTGTGCTCGCTCAAGCGCTGGGCCCGGTCGAAGGCGAACAGGGTGACCGTTCCCGAGGCCCTGTTTATGATTGTCCTGCTTACCACGGCCTGTGCCTGGTAATCCACAAGCTCCGCCAGTTTAAATTCAACGCCGATAAGAGAGTTTTCATCCATTTCCAACCTCCATTCTTAGGCATTCGGTTTGGACCTGTGCTCTCCACTGACCCGCATGGAAGCAGGAAACAGAAGGGAGCCGTCAAACCGGACTTATTCTAGAATAAATATTTTCCGAGCAGATCCACCCTTCCCTTCCGTATCAGGTGTCTCCCCGAAAACCTCATCACAGCCTTTATTTTCTCCCTGCAGGGGCCCCGGTAGCAGTGGGTTTGGCACCTTTTACAGGACGGCTTCGGTTCATGGGGACACCGGAGACGCCTGCCGGCGGCATAGAAGAGGAGCTTGCGGCAGTCCGGGCAGAGCCCCCCGGGAATCTCACCAATGTACCCGCGGAGCTTTTCTCCGGGCTTCACCTCGGCCTTTTTCTCCCGGGAGTGCTTCTCCCTGCAGTATACTCCGATGAAAGTCGCGAGCAATCCTATGTCTTTGGCTAGCTTTCGCGCGCCTTTCCCTTCGGCCGGATCCATCACAATCCCTCGCTTGAAAAGCGTTCGCGGGCATGCCGGAGACTCCGGAAGTAGGACCGGATGTCATACCAAACACCCGTGCCAAGTACCGGGCAATCAGCTCGCGGTACGCTTTCGAATAACTCCATCACTGCACCTCCTTTCGGGCACAGAATTGATAATTTTTTTCATCCGCGCTGTTCCCTTCTGCCAGGGTATTCCACGCAATGAGCGCCGCAATCGCGCTACTGGTAATTAGGAATCCTAACCATCCTCAAACATAACTTTTGCCCTTTCCGCAGTCAAGCCTGATTATCCTAATAATAAGCCGAAAGTCGATGAACGTTGCTACAACTGAGCCTCGGGATTTCCTCCTCCGAAGCTTACGTAGTAACACCCGGCCCCTCGCCATATGGAGTTGACAGGAGGACGGTGCTGGTTTATCCTCGGTATCCGGTGAATCGATAACCCCATCAACACGTGGAGGTGGCCTCATGAACAACCCCGAAGCGACCCAGCAGGCGCTGTCCATCCTGAGGAGCGGCCAGCCCTTTCAATGGTACGTGATCACGCTCCTTGCCCTGGTGTTCTACGTGTACTTCAACGAAATGTCCAACAGGAACTGGAAGGTCATCGCGTCCGGCCTCTCGCTTTACATGGTGCACTGGTTCGTCGAAATCATCAACGCCCTCATACAGCATTTATCCGGCCACGCCCTGTGGACGGCCCCCACCGGCACGGCCTTCCTGCTGCTCATCGGGGTGGGCGTCGAGCTGAGCCTCATGTTCTCCATCGCCGGGCTCATCTTCGCCAAGATCCTTCCGCCCGACCCGAAAATGAAAATCCTGGGCATCAACAACCGCCTCTTCATCGCGCTCTTCAACGCCGCCTTCTTTTCTATCTTCGAGATATTTCTCGTCAAGACACCGGCCTTCGTCTGGGTTTACCCGTGGTGGGGCGCTTTGCCGGTATTCGTCACCGTCTATATCCCCTTCTTCGTTGTCTCGATGTACTGCCATGACTGGAAACCGGCAGTCCAGCGCGCGGTTATCGGGTCGCTTTTCGGCGTCAACGCCGCCATGCTGATCGTCTTCGGCGTTTTTCTGAAATGGATATAGGCCGATCCTCGCGGGGTCCACAGCGAAGGCATGAAGCGGGAAGCGGCACCTGAAGCAGGGACACTCTCGGCGGGCACGGTCCTCTTGAGGCTGTTCGTGCTTTGCTCGCCGCTGCTCCTGAACGACCTGTACCTTCCGCTGGTTCCAAAAGATGCCCACCGGCTGAACCTCGTCCTGGACGTGCTCGTATACATCGCCTGGCAGAGCACGGTGATCTACCTTGCCTTCCAGGCGCGCTGGTTCAGCCTGGGCGATCTCGGCATCACATCCGAAGACCTGCCCCGGCAGATCTTATGGGGCATCATGCTGCTCATTCTCGTCCTGATTCTCTACGTGATGCTCCTCTTCGTCCTGAAATATGCCGGGAAACTTTTCGACACCAAACTGTCATTCACATGGTACTTCCCCCTGCCGGACTGGAAGCCCGTTCCCGTCTTCTTCTACGTGCTCTACCTTTCAATTACGGCGGGCGTCTACGAGGAGATCGTCTACAGGGGAATCGTGATAAGCCTGCTGAGGCGACGTCACGTCGCGGCGGTGGGCGCTCGTGCTCGGTTCGGCCCTCGTTTTCACGGCCATCCACTGGTCCAACGGCCCCCAGACATGGGCCGAGGCGTTTATTCTCGGCAGTCCTCTGGGCGTATCTCTTCATCCGCCGTGGACGGCTCATCCCCATAATGGTGGCCCATTTCCTCTACGACTTCATCAGGACATACGGTTTTGACGAACCCGTCCTAAGGCTGCTGGGCCTTCGATGAACGGGAAACGCGCCATTCTCTGGGCCGCGTGCTGCTGCTCAGTCATGTTTTACGGTCCGGGACCGGCGGCAGGCGGCGCCGTGGCGGGGAATAACGGCGATGTAATCAGGCTGCTTCGCGAAAAGGCGCGCGTGTTTTATACGCGCTATGCCGGTGTCGAATCGCGCCGCGAGATCACCTCGACACAGTACGACGACAGGGACGGCACACCCCTGGGTTCCTACACCGTCACGGTGAACCGCCGCGAGTATTTTTACAAAAAAGCCGAGTTCACCGTGCTCCGATACGTGAAGGACGGGAAGGAGGCGCCTCCGAAAGAGTACCGCTACAGGGTCCGGGAACCCGTCTATCCCCCTTTTGACTGCGACAGCGACAAGAACTACCGCATCGCCCTGGGAGGGACAACCCGCGTCGACGGCGTGCTCTGTCACGTGATCGACATCGCGCCCCGGGAAAAAACACCGCGCCACCTCGCCGGAAAGGCCTACATCGACGCTAAAACGCTTGACCTCTACTGCCTCGAGGGCACGGTCGCACGCTATCCCCTGGGGGTTAAATCGATGAGCATGCGGATATTCTTCAAGAAGGTGGATGACGCCTGGGTGATGAGCCACGGCACCTATACCTTCTCGGTCCACGTCCCGCTCTTTTACCCCCACCGGAGGTTTGTCGCCACTTTCCGGTCCTCCGAAGACCGCCTCATCCCTTCTGAGCGATAGCCGCCGGACGTCCGGCCGGCCCCGGCGGGCGGATGTTTTCTCTTTCAGGATTATCCCGCCCCTTCTCATCGTTTTCTTGAATTTAGATGTGACATCCATGTCGGTAAAAAAACGGGACCGGAAATGGTAAAACATTGACAAAAGAACAAGACCTTTGATAATCAACGGCCAGTGAGCACTACAACGACATTCATACGATAAATTTCAAAGGAGGACAAAGCGTTTTATGGCTAAAGATGCAAGGCTTTTCGGCATGCCCGCGGAAAAAGGGCGCTGGATTTTCGTCATTCTCGGATTGATCATCAACCTGTGTCTCGGGAGCGTCTACGCCTACAGCATATTCAAGGGCCCCGTGGAGAAGGCGTTCAACATCTCCGCGTTCCAGGGCAACCTCCCCTTCATGATATTCCTCGCCTCCTTCGCCATTCTCATGTTTTTCGGCGGGAGGATCATGGAGAAAATGGGCCCACGCAACCTGGCCGTCATCGGCGGCATCATAGTGGGCCTGGGGTGGATGCTTTCCTATTTCGCGTCGAGTATCGTGATACTCACCATAACCTACGGCATCATAGCCGGCGGAGGCGTCGGCCTCACATACGGCTGTCCCATAGCCGTGGGCGCCCGGTGGTTTCCCGACAAGAAAGGCCTCGCGGTCGGCCTGATGCTCGCGGGATTCGGCGGCTCGGCGCTCATCACCGGAAAAATCGCCAGCTCCCTCATTCCGTCGGCGGGCCTCTCGCAGACCTTCCTCTATTTCGGCCTCGCCTTCACCGTCATACTGGTCCTGCTTTCGCTTCCCCTCGTGTTTCCGCCTGCGGGATGGATGCCCAGCGGATGGAAGCCAGCGGCCGGCGCCGCATCTGCGGCGGACTTCGACGCGGGGCAGATGGTGAAGACGTCCACTTTCTGGGGTATTTTCCTCTGCTACACCATAGGCTGTCTTGCCGGGCTCATGGCCATAGGCATCTCAAAGCCCGTGGGGAGCGAAATCATAAAAATTGCGGGCGAAACGGCCGCGACACTCGTCGGGGTCTTTGCCATCTTCAACGCCCTCGGCCGGCCCCTCTTCGGCGCGCTCACCGACAAGATCACCCCGCGGTGGGCGGCCGTGCTGAACCTCTGCCTCATCCTCGCGGTCTCCGCGATGATGCTCGCGGCGGGCGAGGGAACGGTGAGTCTGTATGTCGCCGGATTTATCGGGTTCTGGCTCTGCCTGGGCGGGTGGCTCGCCATCGCTCCCACGGCGACCGCCACCTTTTTCGGCATCAAGAATTACGCGCGCAACTACGGCGTGGTCTTCTTCGCCTACGGGATAGGCGCGCTCCTCGGCGGGATCATCTCGGGCCAGGCCAAGGACGTGTTCGGGTCCTATACTTACGCGTTTTACCCGACGGCAGGCCTCGCGGTTCTCGGGATCGTGCTGGCACTCCTGCTCATCAAGCCGCCACGGAAGTCGTAGGACCGCTGTTTTTCAGGCGCCGCGTTCCTGCACACGAGCGGCTGGCAATGACGCCAGCCGCTTTTCATGTCATCCCGCATCGTTCGTACGCCTGTTGCGCTTGAGGAGGGGTGCACGGAACCACCCTCCACGAGAGGATTTATCACTTATCCGCGATTTAATTGTTACCCGATCACCGGCTCCCGTTTGCTTCTCCAGACCTTCATCCCTTCGGCCTCCCTGACGAGATCGTCCCTGAAGTCGGGATGGGCGATCTCTATGAGGGCCTCCGCGCGCTGCCACGTGTTCTTTCCCTTGAGCTGCGCCGTCCCGTGCTCGGTGACCACGTAGTGCACCAGGGACCTGGGGACCGTGACGATGGAGCCCGGTGTCAGCGACGGCCGTATCCGGGACTGTGTCTTCCCCTTGCGGTCGGTGTATGTCGAACTGAGGCATATGAAGCCCTTGCCCCCTTTCGAACGAAAGGCGCCGAGTATGAAATCCAGCTGCCCTCCCGTTCCGGACTTGTGAGCGAACCCGACCGACTCGGAGCTCACCTGCCCGAAGATGTCGACCTCTATGGCGTTGTTCACCGCGATCATTTTGTCGTTGAGGGGAACAATTCTCGGGTCGTTTATGTAGTTCACGGGGTAGGAGGCGCACATGGGGTTGTTGTGCAGAAAGTCGTACAGTTTTTTCGTCCCCATGGCGAAGGTGTAGCTCATCTTATAGGTGTCGATGTTCTTCCTGGCACCGGTGACCTTCCCGGCGTTGTAGAGGTCCACGAAGGAGTCGACGAGCATCTCGGTGTGGACGCCCAGTTCCTTCAAATCGCTGCGGGCGATCAGGGACCCGATCACGTTTGGAAGACCGCCTATGCCGAGCTGCAGGCAGCACCCGTCCTCGATCTCTTTCATTATGCGCATGGCTATCATGTGGTCCGTTTCTCCCGGCGGGGCCTGCTTGATCTCAGCCAGGGGCGCATCGCTTCCCTCGACGACGTGGTCTACCCGCGAGATGTGTATGGATTCCTGATTTCCGCCCAGGCACGTGGGCACGTTTCGGTTCACCTCCACGACGACCTTCCTTGCCTTGGAGAGGACGGCCGGGGTCACCGAATTGGCCATCCCGTAATTGAAGAACCCCCTGGGGTCCATCGGCCCGGTCACCAGGAAAAACACGTCCACGTCGACGTATTTCTTGATGATCCTGGGCGATTGGTGATAGGTGATCGGTATATAGTTGCAGAGGTTATTGTCGTGCAGACGCCGTGAGACATTCCCGAAATGGTAATCTCCCAGCGCGAAATGCTCCCGGGACGGGTCGGCCTTTACGACTTCAGGGACCCGTGTGAAGCACACGCTGCGCACCTCGACGTCCCGCAGTTCCCCCGCCCTCTTCGCGAGGGCCGCGTCAAGGGCCTCCGGGAAAAGGACGAACTCGCTGTAATGGACTAGGTCCCCGGATTTCACCAGCGATGCGCCCTGTTCCGGCGTAATGAGCTTCTGCCTGTACTGCCAGTTCTCGATGTCTCCCATGCGTCACTCCTCCGGGCAATCCGCCGCGGCCGCTCTGGTTTCCAGGCGGCCCAGCCTGCGAACCGTGTGTGCCGTTTGCGGCTATTGCCGGTCGTCATGAATATTTAACATTTCATAGTCATAATTATCTTATCACGACAAACGCAGCCCGCAAATTATTTTAACGATGTCGAGGTGCCCGGTTATGTGTCCAGTCAGGCTGGGTCAGGGGAACCACGCCTCGTCTCACCGGCCGATCGCGGCACTGAAAGCCGACATAAAATATTTATTGACATATTCGCTTTTTGTTCGAAAGTAGATGACACTGCCGGTCAGATTGTTTTCTTTGAAATACTCCATATTATCTCGCCTTTGGGGAACGAATAATCTACGAAACAGAGGGTGTTTTCAGAGCAGCGTCTGCACGGACACGCGTTAAATTTCCAGGTTCGAGGTGTTTGATATGCCGAAGGGTGTAATCAAGTGGTTCAACGAGAAAAAGGGATATGGTTTCATCACCAACGAAGACGGCACTGAAGTTTTCGTCCATTACACGGGCATTGAAGGAGAAGGTTTCCGGACCGTCACCGAAGGGGCCCGTGTCGAATTTGAAATTGAAAAAGGGGACAAGGGCCCCCGCGCGGTATCCGTGAAGATCATCTAGCAGGACGGACCGTTACTAGAAGTTATAAGGGCGCTTCCGGCGCCCTTTTTTATTGGGCGCAGGATACCTTTGCGGGAGGGAAGAAGCGCCTGCCCGCCCCTCTAAAAGAGAGACTGAATGAATCCTCTTTTTTCCAGCGAGAGCAGGCAGCTTTCGACATCCATTTCGGGAAACTCGCGGTACACATCCGCTGCCGCCGGGAGGAGTCCGGTATAATAGATGCGCATTGCGAGAAACCTCAAAACGAGCTCCTCCCCGTCTTCCAGCCCGGCGTTTTTCCAGTCGATTTTCCCGGCTATCCGGTACCTCCGCGCCATCCTGGAGGTTTCCTGCACCTGGTCCATGGAAAGGGATGTCCCCTCCTGTTCGGTGAGGCACGCGGCGCATATCCGTCCGTATTTCCGGTAGGACGGCCGAGCCGTGAAGTTTCCACCGGATGACGTATAAATCTTCTTCCCGCATCTCCGGCAGGTCGTTTTCACCAGGTTTTTTCGGTCCATTAAAGAGAGAGTCTCCGCGGGTGGAAAAGTTCAAAAACCTGTGTCTCCCGGTGCATCAAGAAAGACCGGCGCCGGAATTCGAACATGAAATGCCCGGCCGGAAACCGGTTCCCGTCGTTTTCTCAACTCCTTCATGTTTTGAGCTTGTGTTCCCGAAAAGGGATCACCCTGATGTAATGTACCAGGCATCGCCGGGAAGACAACTTATTTATAAGTGCTGATTCGTCCCGCAGATTTCGCCGGGGATAGCGCGCATCCCCGGAAACCGGCGAAACGATTCGTGGAGGGCTCTCCATTCCCCGTGACAGGTGGCTTCAACATATCCCGATACGTCCCATCGGAAGATGACCGGAAAATCGAAAATCCATACCTCTTCGAGGTTCTCGGGCTTGTGAAGGAGATCACGGCCCGCGGAAGCCATTCCCCCGAAGAAGAGCTCTACGCCCACCGCGGCGGACTCGTGTCCAAATACGCTTTCTCCATCCCGACCATGGACATTCTTGGTGTCGTGGCCCGCCGCTCGCCGATTGTGGAGATCGGCGCCGGCAGCGGTTACTGGGCTATGTGCCTGAACCAGCTTGGAGCCGACGTCATCGCCTATGACAGGCATCCACCCGAGGAGGGGACCCCGTGGTGGGAACCGTCAAATCCATGGTTCGAGCGCGAGTGGTTCCAGGTCCGTGAAGGGGACGAGAAGTGCGCCCGGCATCACCCGGACAGGAGCCTGCTGCTCTGCTGGCCTCCCCCCGGCGACCCGATGGCGGCGGCAGCCCTGTCCATGTACCGTGAGGCCGGAGGGCACACGCTGATATTTATCGGCGACCGTGGATCTTCCGGAGACCGGGAGTTCCATTCGTTACTGGGGATGCTGTCTCAATTAGTGAATCGCCGCCTGTGGGGATGGTGGGGCGTGGAGGACTTCCTCGAGATTTACGCCGTCAGGTGATGTAAAAAGGACCCTTCCGGATGAAGCTGAGAAGTTCGCCGCCGACGCCCGAGCCCTCCAGGGCGCGATAAAGGCCGTACGAATCGGGTTCGGGCACCACCTGGTGCTCCCGGTCGACGTAATTGCCGTCCCATCGCAGTCTCATCA
Organism: uncultured Spirochaetota bacterium; assembly: GCA_963762305.1. GTDB lineage: Bacteria > Spirochaetota > UBA4802 > UBA4802 > UBA5368 > CAVXKM01. The sequence goes on from CAVXKM010000002.1 coordinate 401,296, forward strand.
TGTGTATGCCCAGCATCATGAGGAGGTTCCACCCGTAATCGGACCGGTCGTCCCATTGCCTTTCAATCTCGTTATCGAAATCTATCCGCGTCCCTTCGGGCTCCCAGCCGTTCTCCTTCGCCAGGCGCAGGGCCTCCTCCCAGGATCTTTCATCACATTCGCAGCGCTCCCCCGTCACCGAGTTGATGAGAGTATACATCTCGAGCACCCTCCCCCGAGGGTTTCCGCGACCGCGCCCGCCGGGAGTCCTATTCGGGCACCATCAAAAAGAGCGAATCGATGAATACACGGTCTTCTTCGTCTATGACCTGTATTATCCGCTTGTGGATCCTTTTCTTCATCTCGCCGAAGATGCCCCGCTTTTTCTTAAAAGATTTCGCGAAGGCCACGGCCTCTTTCATGAGCTCCTCCTGGTCGGCGCAGGCCTTCTCGATGACATGGTGGGATTCCAGCTCGGCGGCAGTGACCCTGCGGCCAGTGAAGGCCATTTCCTGGAATTTGTAATAGGGGAAGGCCTTCTTCACGAACTCGATCATGCCCGGCAGGAAGGGGATGCCCAGGTCGATCTCGGGGAAGCAGAAAAAGCCGCGGTCGGACTTCATGAACCTGAAATCGCAGGCGCAGGAGATGATCGCGCCGTTCCCGTATGCGTGGCCGTTGATTGCGGCGATGACGGGGACGGGGAACAGGAGGAGCGCCTTGAAGACCTCGTTCATCTTGTGCATCCATTCCTTTATGGAATCGGAATCCTTTTCGTTCATTCTCCCCATGAGCCACTGGACGTCCACTCCCTGGCTGAAGTTCTTGGCGTCCCCGGACGTGAGGACGACCGCCGTGACGGACGTGTCTTTTTTGACCTGGTCGAGCACCTCCAGCATCCTGTTCGCGAAGTCCAGGTTGTGCCTGTTCTCCCCGTTGTTCATCGATATGACGGCGACTGTGTCGTCCCTTCTCAAATCTATGATGGACATGAACGCCTCCTCGTCGTTTTTGACCTTTTGGCCGCATCTTATTTTCGGGAGTCAAAAAAACAACACCTTTTCGCCTTTCCCCGGGGAAGCCGCACGGCCGGACCCCGCCCGTTCAACCCGGGGAGAGGTCATAGGGGCGCCTCCTTCAACCAGGGCGCATTACATCTGAAAAACCTGCTTTCTCGACCCGGCGTGAACATTGTCTTTACAAATTCTGAATAATTTCCAAATTTCTCTTGAACTATTTATTCCATCCTCAATAGTTTTGCAGTCAATAATTCTAAAATCGGGAGGTTCTTCATGCGACGCGCGACAGGATTTCTGCTCACAATTTTCCTGCTTTTACCGGCTGCGCTTCCACTGGCGGCCCAGGAGGTCCCAACACCGTCGGTCGCCAAGCTCACCTACAGCGACACCAAGTGGATCGACCTGCACTTTCTGCTCCAGGCGCAAGCCGCCAGCTCCTACACCTTCGACACGAAGGAAGGCGGCGAGGACAGCTACGGCGACGGCGTGTGGACGAACGACTACTCGCTCCGCCGCGCCCGCATCGTTCTGAACGGCCAGGCGGCGCCCAACCTTACCTTCTTCGTTGATACCGACGTATTCAGCGCGAGTACCAGCAAATCGATCGATGACAATCCAATATCTAGGGGTGATACCGCCTACATCGGGCCCTTCCCCGAGCGCAAGAACAGCATCTATTTACAGGACGCGCACATCTCCTACAAGGTGGCCGACGAGCTCATGATCGACTTCGGTAAGATACTGCCGCCCTTCATGCACCACGAGCGGCAGTCGGCGGCGACCCTCATGGGCGTGGACTACGCGGCCAAGTTCGTCAACATGGCGATGGCGAACAACTCGGTGGACTTCTGGCGCGACTACGGCCTTGAGTTGCGCGGTTTTGTGGCCAATACGCCCCTGGGCGGGAAGAAGGGCTTCTTCGATTACCGCATGGGCGTATTCGAGGGTAACGGCCGGGTCGACAAAAATACTGACCCGGACGTTTCGGAATACCAGAACAAGAACGACTATCCGCGCCTCACCGGCCGCGTGCAGATAAACCTTTTCGACGTGGAAGACGGCTTCTTTTACGCCGGGACCTACCTGGGGAAAAAGAAATGGTGTCCTTCGGCGGCGGCCTGGACTACCAGCCTGACGTGTACTTAAACAACAACGGCAACTACGCCCGGGACTACCAGGCGTGGACGGCTGACTTCATCATCGATTACCCGCTGAGCGAGGGAACGGTGTTCACCCTGCAGGGCGGTTATGTGAACGTGAAGAACTCGCCTTCGCTCGTCGGGACCGCCCCCGCGCCAACGTTCAGGCGCGGCTCCTCCTATTTCGCCGAGACGGGCCTCCTCCTGTTCGGGACGGTGCAGCCGGTTCTGAAGTATTTCGCGACAAAAAAGAACGCTTATGAGGGGGAATCCGAGGACAACGAGTCCTATGCCGTCTTCGGCCTCAATTTCTGGATAAACGGCCACAACGCCAACCTCAAGTTTGACTACCAGGACCCGCTGGGAGACGAGCATCGGCACCTGTCCGGGGAGAGTAAGTTCACCCTCCAGGGCCAGCTCTACATCTGATCTCATCCCATGGTCCAGCCGAAAAAACAAAGGCCCCAAAAGGGGCCTTTGTTATTCGCTCCCGCCGGCAGTCTGCCAACTCCGGCGACGACCTGAATGTGGACCTTTATCTTTACAGCAACACCCCGTCGGCCAGCTCGTTGGTGTCGTCCGCCTTTCTCGGGAAGTGCCGCGCCAGCTCCTCACCGCAGCGCGCGATGACCTCGCACAGGGCCGCGCAGTGGTCCTTTACCTTCATGCCCCGTGTAAGCTCCGCGGCCCGGGCGTTCCAGAAATCCTGCGATATCTTTTCGTTTATCCCGCGGTCGCCGAGTATCCACACGGTGCGCTCCAGGATGGAAATGAATATGAGAATGCCCGTTTCGTCCCTGGTCCTGTAAAGGCCCTTTTCAAAGAACGCCCGGACCGCCCGCTCCCGGACCTCCTCCTGTAATCGCCGCGCCGGCATGAAGAGTATTTTCAACCCGGACACCCTGTCGAGCAGGTACTTGAACGGGAAGTACAGCAGTAGGACCAGCGGTATATATATCCAGACCGTAACCGTGTGCGCAACGACGGAAAGGGCACCGGAGAGAACGCCGGACCTGTCCATCCATATGTCATCGTAATGTATGCCGGTCTCCAGCAGCATGGCCGCCAAAAGCGCGAAGAAGCCGGCGAACACCACTGCGCCGATGGCCGCCGCCTCCCGGTACGAATCGCTCTCGTCGACGACCATGACGGCGACCTCGCCGGACGTGTTGCGTTCCACCGTCTTTACGGCATTTTCGATCCGCTTCTGTTCTTCCGTGTCAAACAGCTGTGCCGCCTTCATGCCCATTGCCTTCTCCCTTTACCAGCTTCCCGACGAACCGCCGCCGCCGAAGCTGCCTCCTCCGCCGGAAAAGCCGCCGCCGCTCGAGAAACCGCCGCTTGAAAACGAGCCCCGTGAGAACCCTCCGCCGCTGAACGCTCCGCCCCTGCCTCCTCCCCGGCCGAACATGTAGCTGAGCAGCAGGCCTGCGCCGAAGCCGACCGCGCCTAAAATCCCCATGGTCGCCAAGCCGAGCCCGCCGAACGATATCGCGGAGGCGATGGGAAGGCCGATGCTGCCCGCCAGGCCGCCCAGTAACTTTTTGATGCCCCCCAGCATCACCACCGCGAAGAAGAGAAACACGAGGAGCGTGGGGAACTGCTTCGATGCGTCTCCCCCGCCCTCGTCTTCCCTGTCTGCGGCGGCGTACTCTCCCCTCACCAGGGAAACCATCGCCGCGACCCCGGCCTCGATCCCGCCGTCGAAATCACCCTCCTTGAACCGGGGTACGATTTCGTTCCGTATTATCCTGCCGGACATGAGATCGGTGAGCTTTCCCTCCAGCCCCCGGCCCACCTCGATGCGAAGCTTCCGTTCCTGCTTCGCGACGAGGAGGATTGCGCCGTTATCAACCTTCTTCTGCCCTATCTTCCAGGCTTCGGCGACCTTTATCGAGTATTCCTCGAGCACCTCCTCTCCGAGGGTGGGGATCGTGAGCACCACTATCTGCGTCGAATCGCTTTTTTCAAAATCGGAGAGGACTCCCTCCATCCTCTGGACGGCGGCCGGCGAGATCATGCCGGCATAATCGTTGACGTAACTCCGGAGCTGCGGCACTTCCAGCGCCGCGCCCGTGCCGTGAATCAGCAGGAGGAACAAGAAGACATATCTGTACATGTGCCCGGTCCTCTCCAGCGTGGTTTTCAAAACGTGACTTTTGGAGCGGTCTTCGCGGCTTCCTCGGCCTTGAAGGGCTCCTTGCGCTCCAGGTGGAGCAGCAGTTTATTCGTGAGGCTGTTGGGAAATATGCGTATGCTCGTGTTGAACGTCTGAACGGACTGGTTGTACCGCACCCGTGCCACGTTGATCCGGTTTTCCGTGCCCTCTAGCTGGTTTTGAAGGTCCGAGAAGTTCTGGTTCGCCTTGAGGTCCGGATACCGTTCGATGACCACCATGAGCCGCGAGAGGGCGCTCGAGAGCTCTCCCTGCACCTGCTGGAACCTGGCGAAATTCTGGGGGTTGGAGAGCGTTTCCTTGGAGACCTGCATGGACCCCACCTTTGCCCGCGCCTCGGTCACCGCCGTGAGCGTCTCCCTCTCGTGCTTCGCGTACCCCTTCACCACCTCGACAAGGTTCGGGACGAGGTCGGCCCTGCGCTGGTATGCCGCTTCGACGTCTCCCCACGCGGCAAAGACCGCCTCCTCGTTTGCCTGCATGGTGTTATAGCCGCATCCCGCCATGCAAACCAGGCCAACCGCGGCGATCAAAACAATAAGTGTCCTTTTCATGCTTCCTCCAGGGTTTTCGGTTAGACAAATGTTCCGCGACGCTTCCCTGTATAAATGACAAGGGCAAACCAGCGCGCTGTCTCTATGTGACAGTGATACGCGCCATGTGTCAATTCCTTTATTGTCATCGGCAGCCTGCCGGGAAAAACGGCATCTGGAGCCTTCCTGGAAGGCCTTTACCGCATACGGGAACCCTGCGAGGGGTGAACGCGTAAACTGTGCCGGACCCCCCTATTTTCCTTGACTTTTGGCTTCTCATCAATACTGTACATGCAGTGGCTGGTGGCAACAGCGCCATGCTTCCGCCTGGAGGGGACCGTACACCAGCATATACGCACACATATCACTATACCGGGTAGAGATGAAGATAATAGCCATATCAAACAACAAGGGCGGGGTCGGCAAGACCACGAGCGCCGTCAATATCGCGGCGGCTCTCCAGATTCTCGACCAGAGGGTGCTTGTCATCGACATGGACCACCAGGCCCAGACCACCTACCACTTCGGCGTCGATCCGAAGAAATTGAAACACTCGATCTACGACGTGCTCAAGGGCGACATCGCATACAAGGACATCCTCTATGACCGCAGCGGGCTCCACATACTGCCTTCGAGCACCGACCTGAAGGGCATCGATTTCCTGCCGATACCGGCCAAGGAGTTCCTGCTCAAGGAGGCCATGTCCTCCCTGGACGGGTACGACTTCGTCCTCATAGACTGCCCGCCCTCGCTGGGCGTGCTTACGCTCAACGCCCACACCTTCGCCCACGAGATACTCGTCCCGCTGCAGGTGCAATTCCTGCCGTTCCACGGGATGTACCACCTCTTCGAGGCGGTGGAACAGGTGAAGAAGAGGCTGAACAAGCACCTCGAAATCACGGGCATCATCGGGACCATGTACAACGCGAGCAAGTCGATAAACCGGGAGGTCATCCAGGAGACGAAAAAGCGGCTCCCCGGCAAGCTCTTCAACACGCTCATCAGGGAAAACGTCTCGCTCCAGGAGGCGCCGAGCTGGGGCCAGACGATTTTCGAGTACAAGCCGGAAAGCCACGGCGCGAACGACTACATGGCCCTCACCCGGGAAATACTGAAGCGGAACGAAGAATAAGGCCGAGCGGATTCGCCGGCCCTCTCCGAACAAGACCGTACAACATCAGCCGGCTTCCGCGCTCGGCCTACCCGTTTCCGCTGAACCGATATGGGCAAATAAATAAAAAAGATTTGACAGCTGGATAATGAATATCATTCATATTATGAATATAATTCACCCAAATCGCCCCATACAATGCGCCAAGAGCTGAACGGTTTTCTACGGGAAAGAAAAAATTCCATTCTCGCGCGATGGTACCGCCTCATCCTGTCCACCTATCCGCCCGAGTCATCCTCCTTCATCAGCAGCGCGCCGGCGCCCGTGAATCCCGCCCGGCTCATCCTCTCCTCCGCCGCGGAGGGCCTCTATGACGAACTCACCGGCGACATGGATGAAAAGGGGATCGTATCGTCGATGGAGGACCTTATAAGGCTCCGTGCCGTTCAGGATTTCACCGCATCCCGTGCCGTGGCATTCGTCTTCCTCCTCAAGCAGGCCATACTCGGAGAGATGGAGGACATGGACTCCCCTTCCCTTCCCGCGCTTGAGCTCGACGATATCGCTTCCAAAATAGACCGCATGGCACTCATCGCCTTCGACGAGTACGTCAATTGCAGGGAACGAATGAGGGAATTGAGGGAAAAGGAATCCCGGAGGCGCAACTTCCGGGCGGATAAAAATCCCGGCATGGAAGAGGCACAAGCACGCGGCATGTCGCGCGGTTCACCTTGTTCCGACGGCCGGACCGGAGAGGACGGGGCCTCATGAAAGCGGCCGTTTCCATCCTCCCGGTGCTCTTCTTGGCGCTCGTGGCTGCGTTGGCAGCCTACATCCCGGCCCTGCACGGGCCCTTTCTCATCGTGTTTCCCTACTGCGCCGTAACGATCTTCATGACGGGCCTTATATATCGGATCGTGCTCTGGGCCCGTTCCCCGGTCCCGTTCCCCATAGCCCTCACGGGCGGCCAACAGGGTTCGCTCCCGTGGGTGAAACCGGACCGGCTGGACAACCCGGGGACGCCGTTAAAGGCGGCCTTGAGGGTGCTCCTTGACGTCCTTTTCTTCCGCCCCCTGTTCCGGAACACGGAAAGCCGAATCCTGGAAAATTCGCGGCTCGCCTACGCCTCCAGCAAGTGGTTGTGGGCGGGCGCCATGGCCTTCCACTGGTCGCTCCTTGCGATTTTGCTTCGCCATCTCAGGTTCTTCACCGAGCCTATACCGGGCTTCGTACTTTTCCTCCAGGGGCTCGACGGCTTATTCGACGTGGGAACGCCCGTGCTGTACATCAGCACCATGGCGTTTCTCGTCTCGCTCGCGTACCTGTTTACACGTCGCCTCGCGGCGCCCCAGGTCCGCGCCATCTCCCTGCACTCCGATTATTTCGCGCTCCTCCTCATCGGGGCCATCGCCCTCAGCGGCATCATCATGCGCCATTTTCTGAAAACGGACGTCCGGGCGGCCAAGAAACTCGTAATGAGCCTCGTGGCCTTCAATCCCGCGATCCCTGACGGCACGGGCCCCCTGCTCTTCATCCACGTGTTCCTTGTCTGCGCGCTGCTCGCCTTTTTCCCATTCAGCAAGCTCATGCACATGCCCGGCGTCTTCCTCTCGCCCGTGAAAAACCTCATCGGTGCCAGCCGCTCGCGCCGGCATGAGAACCCCTGGAACCCTCCCGTGAAGGTCCATGGCTATCCTGAATGGGAGAAGGAATTCGCCGAACGCCTCAGGGCGTCCGGTTACCCGATGGAAGAGGAGCGGGATGGCTGACGGGAGGGACAAGCTCAACCTTCTGGATATAAGCCACCGGCCCTCGGGGAAGGGCTGGATGGACACCAAGCCCGTCTTCCGGAAAGGCACCTACTGCTATGCCGGCGTGAAAAAGCACGCCGAATACCTCGGCTTGCCCAATCCCCGCGAATGGCAGCCCCATGACGCCGACTGGAAGCTCCCGGAGAACTGGAAGGACACCGTCCTCCGGGGAATGGAGGAGCGCCTGAGTCGGTACCGCTCCCTCAGGCTTTTCATGGACATCTGCGTCCGGTGCGGCGCCTGCGCCGACAAGTGCCATTACTTCATCGGGTCCGGCGACCCGAAGAACATGCCCGTCCTCAGGGCGGAGCTTTTACGCTCGGTCTACAGGAGGCACTTCACCGCGGCCGGCAGGCTGCTGGGCAGGCTCGCGGGAGCACGCGAGCTCACCGAGGACGTCCTCAGGGAGTGGTTCTACTATTTCTACCAGTGCTCCGAGTGCAGGCGCTGCGCGGTGTTCTGCCCCTACGGCATCGACACGGCGGAGATCACCATGCTGGGGAGGGAACTGCTCAATCTGGTGGGCCTGAACATCAACTGGATCGTGGAGCCCGCGGCCAACTGCCACCGGACGGGCAACCACCTCGGCATCCAGCCGCACACGTTCAGGGACAATATCGAGTTCGCCGTGGATGAGATAGAGGAACTGACGGGGGTCCGGGTGTCCCCCTCGATCAATCGCAAGGGCGCCGAGGTGCTGTTCGTCATTCCCTCGGCCGACATCTTCGCCGACCCGCACATCTTCACCTTCTACGGATACCTGATGCTGTTCCACGAGATAGGGCTCGATTACACCCTGAGCGCCTATGCCTCCGAGGGCGGTAACTTCGGCCTCTTCCTTTCAAACGATCTCATGAAGCGCCTCAACGCCAAGCTGTACGCCGAGGCCCGCCGCCTGGGCGTCAGGTGGATCATGGGCGGCGAATGCGGCCACATGTGGCGCGTGCTCCACCAGTACACGGACACAATGAACGGCCCGGCCGACTTCCTCGAGGTGCCCTCCTCCCCGGTCACGGGAACCAGGTTCGAGCACGCCCGCTCCGCGAAGCTGCTGCACATCTGCGAGTTCACCGCCGACCTGGTACACCATGGAAAGCTTGCCCTCGACCCTTCCCGCAACAACGGATGGCGGCTGACCTTCCATGACTCGTGCAACACCTCCAGGGCCATGGGCCTGCTGGAGGAGCCCCGCCTCATCATCAGGAGCGCCTGCAACCATTTCCACGAGATGCCGGAGGAAACCATCCGCGAGCGGACCTTCTGCTGCGGCAGCGGTTCCGGGTTGGGCACCGACGAGAACCTCGAGATGCGCCTGCGCGGGGGGCTCCCTCGGGCGAGCGCCGTGAAACACGTCCGCGAACGGCACGGCGTCAACATGCTGGCATGCATATGCGCGATCGACAAGGCAACGCTTCCGACGCTCATGGACTACTGGGTCCCCGGCGTCGGCGTCTGCGGCGTGCACGAGCTGGTCGGCAACGCGCTCGTCATGCGGGGCGAAAAGGCCCGCACGAGCAACCTCAGGGGAGACCCGCTTTCCGCCGGGGAGGCCGCCGAGAATGTATGATTCCTCTAAAATAGTGCCGGGTATTATAGCCTTCGTCGCCCTTGCGACTTTTCCCCTGTGGTACAACACGGCCGTCGGCGTCCATACGGTGAAAGACCCCCTGCTGCCCGCCGGGAAGAAGGAGTGCGTGCGACCCGCCGGCTACATGCGTTCCGATCACATGAACCTGCTCGTCCGGTGGAGGGACGATGTCGTGCGCGAGGGATACCGCGAGCCCGTTTCCGTCGCCGGCGTCGCTTATTCCCGGAGCCTGACCGGCGCCTGCATGGAATGCCACACCAGCAAGCGCGATTTTTGCGACCGGTGCCATAACTATGCTGGCGTGTCCCCGAAATGCTGGGATTGCCACATCGCGCCCGAGGAGAAAATCCGTGAAGCTGAGTAGAAAGGAGCTTATAATCCGGGGCGGCCGGGGCTGTGCGCTTCTGTTCGGGGGAGCGGCGGGCTGGGAATCCGTACTGGGCCGGGAAATCCTAGCCGTGCGGAAAGACGCTGAGCGAAAGCCGCGATGGGCCATGGTCATTGACACAAGGCGCTGCGTGGGAAAGGGTGACTGCACCGCCTGCGTCGACGCGTGCCACCGCGCTCACAACGTGCCCCGAATCGACGAACCCCGGCATGAAATCAAGTGGATCTGGAAGGAACCGTTCACCGCGGTAATGCCGGAGCAGGACCACCCCTACCTCGGGGGTTCATTGAAATCCCGGGAGCTTATCGTGCTCTGCAACCACTGTGGTGAACCGCCATGCGTGCGAGTCTGCCCTACCGGCGCGACATGGAAGAGGAAGGACGGGATAGTCATGATGGACCAGCACCGCTGCATAGGCTGCCGGTACTGCATGGCGGCATGCCCCTACGGGGCGCGGAGCTTCAACTGGCTCGACCCGAGGAAATTCATCGAGAAAAAAGAGATTGTCCGCGGCTACCCGACGAGAACGAAAGGAGTGGTGGAGAAATGCGACCTGTGCGCGGAGCGCATCGACCGCGGGGAGGCCCCAGTGTGCGTGAAGGCATGCGCCGAGGGGGCCCTCCTCTTCGGCGACCTGCTCGACCCCGGCTCGGCCGTCAGGAACGCGCTCATGAAGGGCCTTGCCCTGCGCCGTAAACCGGAGCTCGGCACGGACCCGGGCATATACTATCTGCTGTAGCGCGCGTCATAAACGCCATGGATACCATTTTGCGACATGAATCGATAGGCGCAGGGGACAGCAATGCTTGAAAAGGCTCTATCGGGCAGCAGGCGGTACTGGGTGCTGGTGGCCGCGCTCCTGGCGTGCACCCTTCCGGGCGCCGGCTTTTACCTCGTCCAGCTGCGGGAGGGCCTCGGTGTAACGGGGCTGAGCCGCGACGTGTCCTGGGGCCTCTATATCGGCCAGTTCACTTTTTTCGTGGGCGTCGCCGCATCGGCGGTGACGGTGGTCCTGCCCTATTACCTGCACGACTACAGGGCCTTCGCCCGCGTGACGATCCTCGGGGAGTTTCTCGCCGTCTCCGCCGTGGTCGTGTGCGTCCTGTTCATCTTCGTCGACATGGGACAGCCGTTCCGGATACTGAACGTGCTGATCCATCCCTCGCCCTCGTCCCTCATGTTCTGGGACACCGTCGTCCTGCTCGGATACCTCGTTCTCAATCTGGTCATAGGGTGGACGACCCTGGAGTCCGAGAGGATGTCCGCGGCCCCCCCCGCATGGGTGAAGCCTCTCATCTACCTGTCCATTCCGTGGGCCGTCAGCATCCACACGGTCACGGCATTCCTCTACGCGGGCCTTCCCGGGAGGCCGTTGTGGCTCACCTCGCTCATGGCGGCCCGTTTCCTTGCCTCGGCATTCTCGTCGGGGGGCGCGATTCTTCTCATCACCTGCCTGGTCGTAAAGCGGGTATCGTCCTTCGACCCGGGGGCCGAACCGGTCAGGGCCCTGGCGAGGATAGTCGTTTATTTTCTCGTCACGCATCTCTTTTTGTCGGGACTCGAGCTCTTCACGGCCTATTACAGCGCGATCCCCTCCCACATCCGGCCAATAGACCTTCTCCTTTTCGGCCACGCCGGGACCTCGGTTTTTCCCGGGATGGCCGTGTCCCTCGTCCTCGCGGGACTGGCCGTTCCCGCCCTCGTGACGGGCCTGCTGCGGAAGAACGAAACCGTCCTGATGATCTCTTCCGCCGTGGCCTTTATGGCCATAGGGATCGAAAAGGGCCTTGTCCTGGTTTACGGCGGTTTCATTCCTTCCCCTCTGGAGCGCGTCACCGGCTACAGCCCCACCCTGCCGGAAATGTGCATCACGGTATCCGTGTGGTGTGTCGGCCTCCTTGTCCTCGTCTCTCTTGTCACTTTGACACTGCATGTTCGTGAACAGGAAACCGGATAGGATCCGGCAGGGTGCTATATTGTTCAGTATGAAGATGGTTTCCCGGAGGATATCACCGTGCACGGATACCTGATCCTGTGTTTTCTATACGCGACAGCCGGCGTATTTTTCGCCGGCCTCGCATACCGGGTGGCAAAGGTCGTCCGGATGCCCCTCAATCTTCGGTGGGAGCTCGCGCCCGTGCCCCACGAAAAGGACAAGAGCCGGTACGGCGGATCGTACTTCGAGGATTTCGAATGGTGGACGAAGCCGCGAAAGTACGCTCATTTCAACTCGGTCAAATACATGCTCGGCGAGATATTCCTCCTGCGCGGGATATGGGAGCGGTACCGCGCACTGTGGCCCCTGTCCTTCGCGCTGCATTACGGAATATATCTGACGGCAGTCATGGCAGTCTTTGCCGTGATCTCGGTGGTCGCGGATCTCGCCGGCCTGCCCGAAACAGTACCGGTTTTGTCCGGCGCGGCGGGCATACTGGCCGCCATCGGCTTCACGCTGGGAATTTCGGGCGCTCTGGGGCTGTTGGTGCGGCGGGCAACCAGTCCCGCCTTACGCAACTATACATCCGCCTCGTCTTATTTCAACCTCGTGCTTCTCTGCGCGGTGTTTATGACCGGCGGCGGCACGCATATTGCCGGATACGATTATATTTACGAATTGCGCTCCGTCATGAGGGCCTTTCTGACCTTCTCGGCGGACATAGGGCCTTCATCTCCCTTCGCGCTGCACCTCGCGGTGTCGGCGCTCTTCCTGCTTTACCTGCCCTTTTCCGGCATGGCGCACTTCATAATCAAGTATTTCGCCTTCCACGATATCCGCTGGGCCGACACGCCCATGCAAGACAGCGAGCGGATTTCAAAAAAAATCGGGGCCCAGCTGCTCTACCCGGTAAGCTGGAAAGCCCCCCATGTAAACGGCTCCCCGCCCCGCCGGGTCGATGCCGTGAACGAAGGGAACAAAAAATGAGCAAAATCACCACCATCGGCGACTTCTGGGAAAAAACGGACGGGCAGCTCACGGAGGCCGGCATTGACGGGCTCCTCCCGCTCCCCCCGCCTTACGATAAGATCGATGACCAGCCCGGCTGGAAAAAGATCAGCGAAGAGCAAAAGACGGCGATATCCTGCGACCTCGACGGGGTATCCGCCTTGAGCCTGCCCGTGCCTTCCGGGCCCGAGGAAGAGAAGGCGGCCGTCGACGCTTTCGTCAGCGGTCTCAGGAAACTGCTCAGCAGGGAAAACAACTGGGGCTTTCTGAAGCCGCTGGCCCTGACCATCGACTACTGCGCACAGTGCCAGACCTGCGCCGGCTCCTGCCCGATATTCACGGCCAGCGGTCAAAACGAGCTGTACCGGCCGACATACCGCTCTGAGATCTTCCGGCGCCTTGTCAAGCGCTACGCGCGCCCTTTCGGGAAATTGAGGGCGGCTCTCGGACTTGGTAAGATCGAACTCAACTGGACGGTCCTGAGCAGGCTTTACGAATTGAGCTACCGCTGCACCATCTGCCGCAGATGCGCGCAGGCATGCCCGATGGGCCTGGACAACGGCCTGGTGACCCATGAACTGCGAAAGCTTTTCAGCCAGGAGCTCGGGTGGGCGCCGCGGGAGCTCCACGAGAAAGGGACGGTGCTTCAGCTCGCCGTGGGTTCATCCACCGGCATGAGCCCGAAGGTCGCGAAGGACAATGTCGGCTTCATCGACGAGGACACGTCGGAAGTCCTGGGCATCGACGTGGTCACGCCATGGGACCGGGAGGGGGCCGAGGTGCTCGTCCTTCACAATGCGGGTGAAATACTCTCGTGGCCTGACAACCCCGCCGCCTTCGCCGTTTTGCTGAACGCCGCCGGCGTCGACTGGACCCTCGCGTCCGAGAAACTCGGGTACGACGGCGTAAACTACGGGCTTTTTTACGACGACGTCCAGCTCGCGCGAATCGCCGTGAGGCACATGCAGGTCGCGAAAAAGCTGAAAGTCAGGAAAGTGGTGATGGGCGAATGCGGCCATGAACACAAGGCGCTCATGACTATAGCCGACAGGATGCTTCCGCCGGAACTCAACATCCCCCGAGAAAGCTCCATCACCTTCCTGGAAAACCTGGTTTTCAGCGGCAAGGTCCGCTTCGATCCAGGACGGAACGATTTCCCGGTCACCCTGCACGACCCCTGCAACATCGTGCGGAACCTCGGGATCGTGGAACCCCAGCGCCGCATCCTTCGCTACCTCTGCCCGCAGTTCAGGGAGATGACGCCCCATGGAATCGACAACTACTGCTGCGGCGGCGGGAGCGGCTTCGCAGTCATGTCGGGCAACAACTTCAAGGACTGGAGGGTGAGCGTCGCCGGCAGGATGAAGTTCAAACAGATTCTGGACGCATTTGGCGACTGTTCCGGTCCGGAAACGAGGAAGTTCGTCTGCGCGCCGTGCTCCAACTGCAAGGGGCAGATCCGGGACATCCTGGATTATTACGGTGCTTACAAAAAATCGCGCATCGCCTACGGAGGCCTGGTAGAGCTCATCGTGAACGCGATGGCGGACATCAAGACTCCTTTCATCCGGTGGGAGGACCTGTAATAAATCATCCCACGGACTTGAATTTCGTATGCCATTGCGAAAACGAAATTCTATTGACAGATGCCGCATTGTCATGAACTAAGTTTATTATATGAATTATATTCATTAAATTGACATGATGACTTGTTTTGCCCATAAGGCTATTTACGAATATTGACGCATTTAAAAGACAAATAGTGATTGTTTAACCGGTAAAAAAGTATAATGGTCCGATCGTTCCCGAAGAGACAGGACATGGCCGTTATACGCATGCCTGTAAAAGCGGATCATTATCCCTTGACGGTAATAATACCCCTGGAGGTGCAGCATGGCCGGCGACACTCCGCTCCTCGATGACCTTGAGAAAGGCCCCTGGCCGAGCTTCGTGAAGGAGATAAAGCGCGCCGCGGCAAAAAACCCGGCCGCGAAGGACCTCCTGGGCATCGTGGAGCTTTCCTACAAGGACAGGATCACACACTGGAAGCACGGCGGGATCGTGGGCGTGACCGGGTACGGCGGGGGCGTCATAGGACGCTATTCCGACGTCCAGGAGAAATTCCCCAACGCCGAGGCCTTTCACACCGTTCGCGTCAACCACCCCTCCGGCTGGTTCTACACCACCGGGGCGCTGAGGCAGCTCTGCGACCTGTGGGAAAAATACGGGAGCGGACTCACGAATTTCCACGGCTCCACCGGCGACATCATCCTGCTGGGAACCACGACCGATAAGATCCAGCCGTGCTTCAACGAGCTCACCGAGATAGGGTTCGACCTCGGGGGGTCCGGGTCGGTGCTCCGGTCGCCCACGGGCTGCGTGGGCCCCGCCCGGTGCGAGTGGTCCTGCTTCGACACGCTGAACCTCATCTATGACATCACCCAGTCTTTCCAGGACGAGCTGCACAGGCCCCGCTGGCCCTACAAGTTCAAGATCAAGGCCTCGGGATGTCCCAACGACTGCGTCGCCGCCATCGCCCGGGCCGACTTCACCATAATCGGGACATGGCGGGACAGCATACGGATAGACCAGGACGAGGTGAAAAACTATGCGGCCAAGGGGATGGACATAAAGGCTCTCATCGTCGACCGGTGCCCCAGCAACGCGCTCGACTGGGACGAGAAGACTAAGAAGCTGACCGTAAGGCCTGATGACTGCGTCCGGTGCATGCACTGCATCAACAAGATGACGAAGGCGGTAAGGCCCGGCGTCGAGAAAGGGGCGACCATCATGATAGGCGGCAAGGCCCCCATTCTCAAGGGCGCGTTCCTCTCGTGGGTGCTCATCCCCTTCATCAAGATTGAGCCGCCGTACCAGGAGATAAAAGACCTCCTCGTCCGGCTCTGGGACTGGTGGGACGAGCACGGGAGGAACAGGGAGCGCATCGCGGAGACAATCTCGAGGCTCGGCCTCAAGGAGTTCCTCAGGGCCATGGAGATAAAACCGACGCCGCAGATGGTCTATTATCCCAGGTCCAACCCGTTCATATTCTTTTAACGAGACGACGCGGAGGAGACACCATGGCAAAGACGGACATAGGCCCGCCCGATTACCGGCTGATGCTGCCGGAGGTCATCAAGAAAAACTACGGCCAGTGGAAATACCACGAGATACTCAGGCCCGGGGTGATGAGGCACGTCGCCGAGTCGGGTGACGAGCTGTACACCGTGCGCGCCGGCTCGCCCCGCCTGGTGAGCGTCGATTTCATACGCGACATCTGCGACATCGCCGACAGGCACTGCGACGGCCGCCTGCGTTTCACGAGCCGCTACAACGTCGAGTTCATGACCCCGAAAAAACAGAACGTCGACCCCATAGTCGAGGACGTGAAAAAGCTCGGCCTGCCCGTCGGGGGCCTGGGCGACTGCATCTCGAACGTGGTGCACACCCAGGGCTGGATACACTGCCACAGCTCGGCGACTGACGCCTCCGGCCTGGTCAAGGCGATAATGGACGAACTCCACGACTATTTCACGACCTTCAAGCTGCAGGCGAAACTGAGGATCGCCGTGGCCTGCTGCATCAACATGTGCGGCGCCGTTCACTGCTCGGACCTGGCCGTGGTCGGCATCCACACGAAGCCCCCCAAGGTGGACAACAAAAAGCTCGCCTCCACCTGCGAGGTGCCGTCGGTCATCGCCTCCTGTCCTACCGGGGCCATACGCCGCCTGCAGGACAAGGATGCCGTCGGCGTCGAGGTGAGGGAAGATCGCTGCATGTACTGCGGCAACTGCTACACGGTGTGCCCCGCCATGCCTCTCGCCGACCCGGACGGGGACGGCGTTTCCATCTACGTGGGAGGAAAAGTCTCCAACGCCCGCAAGCCGCCCATGTTCTCCCGGCTCGCGGTCCCCTACCTGCCGAACCACCCGCCTCGCTGGCCGGAGGTTACCCAGGTCCTCAAGCGCATCGTCGAGGTATACGCGAAGAATTCCCGGAAGTACGAGCGCGTGGGCGAATGGATTTCACGGATAGGATGGGAAAGGTTTTTCAGCCTGACGGACATTCCGTTCACCGAGCAGCACATCGACGACTTTTCTTCGGCCGCCGACACGTTCAGGGCAACCACTCAATTCAAATGGTGACAGGGGGAAGACGGCATCATGAGCGAACAAATCCCGGAAGAACTGAAAAAGAGGGTCCTCGACTATCTCGCCACGGTCAGCAAGGCCAAGAACAGGGACGTGGCGAAGGCCCTGAACGAAGACAAGCACCAGGTGGACAAGGCGATCGGCGAGCTGAGCAGGCAGGGGGACATAGAGTACCTGTACCTTGACGGTTCCTACGTAAAGCTTAAAGGGAAATAGACTCGAGCCGCCTCTCCCGGGCCATGGCCGCCAGCCGCTCCGGCCAGTGCACGCCGTCGCTTTCCGCGTGCGTGTGCGTGAAGGCGGCAAGCGTGTTTTTATACAGGATCCCGTCCCGTCCGCCGCCGATTCCCTTCCCGCGCAGCATGCTGAAAACCATGGTCAAGCCAGTCCCCTCGGCGGGATTGATTATCCGCGAGTACCGGAATTCGTGTCCCCTCACGCTTGCGCCGGTCTCGAAATACGGATTATCCGAATCCACCCTTAACAGCGTGTACCCGTGGGCTTCCGGGGAATGCGACATCTCGAATTCATAAGGGAACACACCGACCATGGGATAGCGCCCGCTTTCCGTGTGAAACGCCCTCGACAGGTACATGAGGCCGCCGCACTCGGCGTACACCGGCATGCCCTCCTCGATCCTCCGCCGCAGGTCCTCCCTGAACCCGGTATTCCCGGAAAGGACGCCCGCGTGCACCTCCGGGAAGCCGCCTCCGATATACAGCGCGTCGATCTTCGGCAGGCTTCCATCGGAGAGCGAGTCGACTTCGACAGTGCGCGCGCCGCAGCGGCGTATCTCTTCCAGGTTTTCCGGATAATAGAAATTGAAGGCCCTGTCCCTGACGACGCCGACCACCGGCACGGGACCACGGCCGGCTCCCTCCTCTCCTACTCTCGTCTCCTCCGTGGCCGCGTTGTCGCTTTCCCGGCTGAGGCTTTGGAGTCTCCCGTTCACCCGTGAAGAGAGGCGCGCCATCCAGCCCGGCTTACTGCACGCCGCCTTTCGTCCAAGCTTCACGATGGAATCCACATCGGAGGACTGCTCGAATACGGACCCGAGGCGCGAAATAACGCCGCCGGGGTCGGGGTGCTCGGTGACCGGCAAGAGGCCCAGGTGGCGCTCAAACATTCCCAGCCCCGTGAGCCTCGGCATGAACCCGAGCACGGGAACATGGCACGAGCCCTCGACGGAGGCCGCGATCAGCTTCCGGTGGCGTTCCCCCGCTATGTTGTTCAAGATCACCCCGCCGATCGCCAGGCCGCGGTCGAAGGTCATGAACCCGTGCACCGCCGCCGCCGCGCTCCTGCTGGACTTGCTGCAGTCCACCACGAGAATGGGCGGGATGCCCAGGAGCTTCACCAACTCCGCCGAGCTGTGCGTCCCCTCGACATCGAAACCGTCGAAGAGCCCGCGGTTGCCCTCCAGCACCGAGAAGTCTGCGCCAGCACTCCTTTCCCGGTACATGCTGACGACCCTGTCACGGCCCATCAGGAACGTGTCGAGATTGCGGCATTCAGAGCCGGACGCGCGGGTCAGCCACGCCTGGTCGATGTAGTCCGGGCCCTTTTTGAAGGCGCAGGTCTTCATGCCCCTCTTTATGAGGGCCTGCAGCAATCCTATGGCGACAAGTGTTTTTCCTGAGCCGCCGCGCATCCCGGCTATGGCGACGGCGTGAGAATGTTCTGGATATTTACACGCAGCCGGTCGGTTTCGGGAGGCCGGCCCATTTACAGGCCGAGTTCGCTGGTCCCTGCGGAAAAAGCTCATATATTTGCTTCAGGTTGACGCCTGTCTCCTTCGTCAGTTTTCTCACCATGGGAGCGATGCCGTTTTCAAGGTAATAGTTTCTCAAATAGTTGATGACCTTCCAGTGGTCGCCCGTAAGCTCCGAGACCCCTTCCTTCCGGCTCATCGCGTGCGCGACCGCCTCGCTCCATTTGTCCGGCTCCTGCAAGAAGCCGTCCTCGTCGACCACCAGGCTTTGCCCGTCCATTTCAAATTGCGGCATGATCTTCACTCCGTTCTCGCTCCACCCGGGAGCGTGTAATGTTTAAATCCGTAATCGTCCCGATGTACAAATCTTGATAAAGAAAATTTAGCCGCCGGGAATGCGCTGTCAACGAGAATTGAACCGACTGGCAAAAAAATTAACATAATTCCAGCAACATACACAATATGAATATTGTTCATTTAAAAAATGGCGTTCATTATTAGCCCATATTACTTTGAGCCGTCACTCCAGGCTCTTTAAATCGGGAGACTGATGTATCGCGATTGCCTCTCACTAGTGGCTTAAATCTCTGTCTTGATCCTCTGCTATCATTTTGCGAGGCATGGCATCCTTTTTTGGATGAGCTGTTTCACCGATTTCCGGGTTTTAAACCGCCATCGCATCCCTGCGGGTATAATTGAGAGTCCCCCTGAGATGGCGTATAATGTCCTAAAAGGATGTATCACCCTTATATTAGGAATCATCCCTCGCAAACCCCATTCCACGTGGTTTTCCGGAGACCATGGATTTCATATTTTATTTATATTATATTTAAATATAATTCACGCCCGAGGCATTCATTAATATTCAAAATCGTCTCATAAACTGTTACAAGGAGGCTCAAAGCTGTATGCGTTATAAACTGGTTTTTTCACTCATCCTGGCAGTGGCGCTGATTTCCCTGGGAGTTTTCGCGCCTGCCGGACATTCGCAGGAAGGGCCCAAAGTGGTTGTAAAGGGATCCACCACGGTGCTTCCCATAACCCTGAAGGCCATCGAAGCCTACAAGAAAATCATGCCCAAGGTTTCCATCTCCGTTGAGGGAAGCGGATCCGGCAACGGCATCAAGTCACTGCTCGAGGGGAGCTGTGACCTCGCCAATTCATCGCGGGCAATGAAGAAGGAAGAGCTCGACAAGGCGGGGGCGGCAAAGATCAAGGTGAAAGAGATCGTGGTTGCCTATGACATGATCGTTCCGGTCGTTCATCCGTCCAATCGTGTCGCCAACCTTACCAAGGAGCAGCTCAAGGGGATCTACGACGGATCAATCAACAACTGGAAGGTCGTTGGCGGCGAGGACATGAAGATCGTGGTCATTTCCCGCGACACGAGCTCCGGGACCTACGAATACTGGCACGAAGACGTCCTCAAGAAGACCGATACCCGCAAGGACGCGCTTTTACAAGCGTCCAACGGCGCCATCGTAAACGCGGTTTCCAACAACAAGAAAGCTATCGGATACATAGGCTTCGGGTATCTCAACGATTCCGTCAAGGCGCTGAAAGTGAACAGCGTAACGGCCACCATTGAAAACGGCAAGTCTAAAAAATACCCCATATCGCGAGAGCTTTTCATGTACACCAATGCTAAAACGATGTCGAAGGAGACGAAGGACTTCGTGAACTATCTCCTCGGCAAAGACGGACAGGCGCTCGTGAAAAAGGCCGGTTTCATTCCGTTAAAGTAGTCCCGTCCAGGTATAGCAGAGTGAAGTTAAGAGGAGGGCGTCAACCGCTTCTCCTCTTCTTTTAAGGGTGTTCGATATCAGTGCCCGGATGCAGTTGCCTGGAACAGTGGGGGCATGTTTCCCGTTTTCCCTTTTGAACGATTTATGCAGGCCAAAACGGAATTATTCAGAGCGGACGATGGGCGATCCATCCGGATTGAAAGGATTCACCCTTCGGACGAGAGAAAAAATATACGGATATTCCTTTTTAAGATGGGTCACGTAATCGATCCACTCCAGCACGATTCGCCGGTACGCCCTGGTCATATCGCCGGCAAGGTGCGCGAGGTCGGTGGCCGGCAGATCCCTGATTTCCGTTCTCATGGAGAGTTCCTCGGCCAGGTGAAACACCGCCCAGAGCATCTCGGTAAAGGACTCGTGCTCAAGGAGGTTCGAGTTCTCAAGGAGCCCGACGAGAAATGAGCGCTTGGCGGCACAAAAACGCTGCAGGCCCTCAAGTTCCTCCGGGCCGGCCTGGATCCTGTATCGGTGGTCCATCACCGTCTTTTTCGCCTGCGCGAGGGACTTGTCGGTCCACCCGCTAGGGGCGGTAAAAAGGGGCCGGAGAAGCTCCGTGTTCTGGTCCAAAAGCGAAAAATCGTGTAGAAGTGTCAGCCCCACCTCGCTGAAAAAAGCCCCTATCACCATGTTCATCTTCCTCAGCAGCGAGCGCTTCTCCCTCCTGTTCAGCAGGGCATTCAGGATGACCGTGACGAGCACGACCTGAACGGGCAGGAAGGCCGTATCCTGCAGCATGTAAAAAAAAGTGTCCTCGGTGCGGTGGAACAGGTAATACTGGAGGAAGTAAAGCAGGAACGAAAGGGCTATTAAAGTTAGAACGACTGAGGCAAACCATGCCGCCTTTTTCATGAATATCGCGCCCTGTCAGAACATCCTGGTCGCCCGTTCAAAAAGCGAGGCGATCCACCGGAAGAAGCGCCTTAACATATACCATACCTTTTTCAACCCGCGCGCCTCGAGCTCCTTCCGGAGTTCGTCTATGTGCGTCATCTCCTCGACTGGTGAAATTCTTCCTTTCGATGTTCTCGTCGGTCTCGATCTCGAACTTCTCCAGCCTCGTCCTGGCGCTTACGACCATCGCCTCGATATCGCGCCAGCCCAGCTCGCGAGCGGCCTGCAGTCGCCGGTACCCGGCAAGCAATTCGAATTTCCTGTTGATGGTGATCGGATTTATCAAACCGCGCCTGCGCATGGACTCCTTGAGCTGGCTCAAATTCCCTATGTCTTTCCGCAGCCTTTTCCTGATCTTGACCTGGTCGATATTTACTTTCAACTCCCTCTCTCCCGCCTTGAAATCCTACCAGCGCGCGCCCGCATGCGGGCGCGGTAAAAATATAATTACCGTGAAGGCGCGACCAAAAGTCAACATGAAATCGATAAAACATACGAAACATGCCTTTTGCAAGGCCTGTGGCATCCCTCGACCGCCGCAGGCAGGGGATTGAAAAACCGGGATCCTGTGACCGTAAATAGTCACTCTATCCCTGACACCCGCCCTTTTTTTGATTGACTTTCCCCCTTGAGCTCAATGTCTAATAGACTTGATATTATGGGCTCGGGAGAAGACCGATGGAAAATGTATACAGGGTCATTGAGCTTATAGGAACGAGCACCAAGTCCTGGGAGGAAGCGGCGCGCAACGCGGTGGAGAGTCATGCCAAAACACTGCATGATCTCAGGGTCGCCGAGATAAAGGAACTCGACATGAAGGTGGAAGAGGGAAAGGTGGTCCTTTATCGCGCGAAGGTCACCGTTTCCTTTAAATACAACGCCTGACACGGCATATAAACAGCTCGCTGCCTGCCTGTTTCCGACCGGCACTATACACATCACAACCCGTAGATATACCGGGTCCCTAAACCAGGACAACGGTGTCAATTTTCACTCTCCATAAAATTTTTTAAAAAATCCTTGACGTAGAAAGGGCTACAATATATATTACTATATATTGATATATTGATATTAATCCAATGATCCAATATTTTAAAGCCCTTGCGGATTCCACGAGGATCCGTCTGCTCCATCTGCTTTTAAAGCACGAATTAAACGTGAACGAGATAACAACGATTCTCAACATGGGGCAGTCGCGTGTTTCGCGCCACCTTAAAATACTCACGGATGCCGGCCTGCTCTTGCCGCGCAAGGACGGGTTATGGGTGTTCTATTCCTCGGCGAAGTCCGGCGACGGCCTCAAGTTCATAGAGTCGATACAGCACCTGTTCCAGGACGACCGGGCGCTCACGCAGGACCTTTCCTCGGCGGAAAAGGTTATCGATGAAAGGACCCTGCGTTCGAGGGACTTTTTCAACGCCCTGGCGGGCGACTGGGAAATGGTCAGGAAAGAAATTCTCGGCGATTTCGATCTCGGCGGCGCGATCCTCGACCTGGCGGACTTCCGGGCGCGTTCCTCCGCCGACCTCGGCTGCGGGACGGGTGACCTCCTTGCGCTTTTAAAGGACCGTTGCGAGCGCACCATCGGCGTGGACAACTCGCCGGAGATGCTCGATCTCGCCCGAAGGCGTTTTTCCGGGGATGGAAACCGGGTTGATTTGCGCCTGGGAGAGCTGGAGCACCTGCCGCTGGTTGACGGAGAAGTGGACTTTGCCGTCATGAACCTCGTGCTGCACCATCTTCCCTCCCCCGTCCTCGGCCTACGGGAGGCGCACCGCGCCGTATCGAGCGGGGGGAGCTTCATAATCGCCGATTTCGAAAAACACACCGATGAAAAATTGAGATCGGCATACGGTGACCGCTGGCTCGGTTTCTCCGGTAAAGACATAAAAGGCTGGCTCGCTGATGCCGGCTTCCGGCTGCTGGAGACGAAGCGCTTCTCCCTGGCCGGCGGTCTTTCGGTATTCATTTATAGATCGTTCCGCGAGTAAAATACATGGATCAAGGAGGTCTTACTTCCGATGAAAACTCTTGTGCTTGAAAAGGCCCTGCCGCATAAAATAGCCGACATCTCCCTCGCCGAATGGGGCCGGAAAGAGATGCAGCTGGCCGAGAACGAAATGCCGGGCCTCATGGCCATACGCCGCAAGTACGGCCAGCGGAAGCCCCTCGGCGGCATGAAGGTGACGGGCAGCCTACACATGACGATTCAAACCGCCATGCTCATCGAGACCCTCGCCGAACTCGGGGCCGATATCCGGTGGGCCTCCTGCAACATCTTCTCCACGCAGGACCACGCGGCGGCCGCCATCGCGAAGGCCAGGAGCGCGGCCGTTTTCGCATGGAAGGGCGAAACCCTGGAAGAGTACTGGTGGTGCACTGAACAGGCCCTCACCTGGCCCGACGGTTCGGGCCCGGACCTCATCGTCGACGATGGCGGCGACGCGACACTCTTCGTGCACCAGGGCGTCAAGGTGGAAAAGGACCCCTCCCTGCTCGCCAAGACATACGACAACAAGGAGTTTTCCATCATAATGGACCGCCTCAGGGACTGCCACCGCCGCGACCCGAAGCACTGGACCGACGTGGCCGCGAAAATCCGCGGCGTCTCCGAGGAAACCACCACCGGCGTGCACCGGCTCTACCAGATGCAGCAGAACGGAGAGCTGCTGTTCCCGGCCATCAACGTCAACGATTCCGTCACGAAATCGAAATTCGACAACCTCTACGGCTGCCGGGAATCCCTTGCCGACGGCATCAAGCGCGCCACCGACGTCATGGTCGCGGGCAAGGTTGTCGTGGTATGCGGTTACGGCGACGTGGGGAAGGGATGCGCGCAGTCCATGCGGGGTTTCGGGGCCAGGGTCATCGTGACCGAAATCGATCCCATATGCGCCCTCCAGGCCGCGATGGAAGGGTACGAGGTCACGACCATGGAGGACGCGGCGCCCGCCGGGGACATCTTCGTTACCGCCACGGGGTGCTGTGACGTCATACGGGGCGTGCACATGGAGCGCATGAAAAACGAGGCCATTGTCTGCAATATCGGACATTTCGACAGCGAGATCGACATGCGCTACCTGGAAACGACCGCCGGGATTCAAAAAGTGACCATCAAGCCCCAGGTCGACAAGTGGACATTGAAATCCGGGAAATCGGTCATCGTGCTCGCCGAGGGCAGGCTCGTAAACCTCGGCTGCGCCACCGGCCATCCCAGCTTCGTGATGAGCAACAGCTTCACGAACCAGTGCCTCGCGCAGATCGAGCTCGCGAATAAGAAACTGGAGCCGCGGGTTTACACGCTTCCGAAAGAACTCGACGAGGAGGTCGCCATGCTGCACCTGGAGCGGCTCGGCGCGAAGCTGTCAAGGCTCACCCGCGAACAGGCCGAATATCTCGGAATTCCGGTTGACGGGCCCTTCAAGCCCGAGCACTATCGTTACTGATACAGCGAGTGTTACGACGCGAAAGGCCGCCCCGCATCCCGCGGGAGCGGCCTTCCTTTTATTGGAAACGAGGAGTCCGCTCACCCGGGCGAATATGAAGAGCGGACATCCCGCATGGCATCAGTCCTGTCCGGACGCGGGATACATGCCTTCTATCTCTTCCGCGTACTTTTCCGATATGATTTTCCTCTTTACCTTGAGCGTGGGGGTCAGCTCACCGGTGGCCTGGGTCCATTCCGCGTCAAGAAGCCTGAAATCCCTTATCTGCTCAACGCGGGCAAACTGTTTCGTGTACTTTTTTATCTCTTCGTCGATGAGTTTTCTTATCGCGCCGTTCCTGAGAAGGTCTTCGCGTTTCGCGAAGGCTATGCCTCCCCTCCTTGCCAATTTCTCCAGTTCCTCGAAAACCGGTATGACGAGGGCGGTCAGGTATTTTCTCCTGTCGCCGAGCACCGCGACCTGTTCGATGTACCTTGAGGTCTTGAGGCTGTTCTCGATGTTCTGCGGCGATATGCTCTTGCCCCCGGAAGTCACGATAATGTCCTTGATCCTGCCGGTAATGGTGAGATATCCGTCCTCGTCGACCACGCCGATATCCCCCGTTTTTAAATAACCGTCCCTCGTGAAGGCTTCTTTCGTCGCCGCCGTATTCTTGTAGTAGCCCTTCATGATCTGCGGGCCCTTTATGAGGATTTCCCCGTCATCCCCGATCCTGATAACGGTGTCCTTCACGGCAGGGCCGACTGTCCCCGCCTTGATGAGCCACGGCCTGTTGAAATTCGTCACCGGGGTCGTCTCGGTGAGGCCGAACCCTTCAAGAACCACGATTCCCATCCCCAGGAAAAACTCGGCGTCGGACACCGAAAGGGGGCCGCCCCCCGAGACCGCGAATTTAAGCCTGTCCATGCCGAGGCCCGATTTCAACTTGGAAAAGACGAGCCATTCGGCAAGGCGGTACTTTGCCGCGAACAGGCCCTTCCGTTCCCTCTGCGTGCAGATATAGGCGAGGTTTCCCGCGGCCATCTTCAATGCCCATCGTAAAATTTTCTTTTTTACCGGCGCTGAGTCCGCCACCCTCGCCAGAATGCCCGCGTGTATTTTTTCATATAGACGCGGGACGCTGATGATGACCGTGGGCCTCACTTCAAGGAAATTCTGCTGGATCGTCTGGAGGCCCTCGGCGAAGGCCACCTTCGCTCCGACCGTCATGGGAAGGTAATAGCCGGCGGTTCTCTCAAGCGAGTGAGACAATGGAAGCAACGAGAGAAACACGTCCTGGTCGCTGATGTACCCCTGGATCCCGTCCAGAATCTGGTTCATGTTGGACACAAAATTATCATGGGTAAGCATCACGCCCTTGGGGTTGCCCGTCGTTCCCGATGTGTAAATCAAAGTTGCCACGTCCTGCAGCCTTACCGCCTTGAGCCTTTGCTCCAGCTGGTCTTTTTTCCCGTACCCTTCGCCCCTTTTCAGCGCCTCAGCGAAGGTGATGACATGCGGCATTTCCCCTTCCGGTTCATCCAGCATGATTATATTTTTCAGTTTCCCGAGTTTTTTCCTGACCTGGAGCACCTTGTCCGCGAGGTCTCCGGTGCCGCAAAAAACCGCCTTCGATTCCGAATTGTGCAGTATGTACCTCGCCTCTTCGGCCGAGTTCGTCGCGTATATCGGCACGGTGACCGCCCCGATGCTGAGAATGGCCATGTCGCAGACCCACCACTCATGGCGGTTCTCGGAGAAGACGGCCACCTTGTCGCCTCTCTTTATTCCCGCCGACATAAGGTACCAGCCGATTCCATGGACCATCTCGTTCATCCGGTTCCACGAAACATCGGCGTAGACTACCCCGGTTTTGCACGCGACGCAGGCCCTGTCGCCGTATTTCATCACCTGGTTCTGGAAAATGGCACCCATGGACGTCTCTTTGTATTTTCCCATCGAGCCCTCCACCGCGAGGTTATTACTGCTTCATGCAGGCCGCTGTTGCGCCCTTTCCGGCACTTCCGTATTGAAATAACATGAACAATTGGTGTTATTTGAGGTTTGCACCGTCATTTTTATCATTACCCTCTGCCGATACGCTTGAAAATATGCATTCTCATCAACGCAGCCGCGAATCGTTCGCTAGTCCCCGTACCCAGGCTCGACTTCCGGGAAGTGAAGGGTTATCCTGGTCCCTTTCCCCTCGGAGCTGTTGACGTGTATCTCGCCGTCATAGCTCTTGATGATGGAATACGATATCGGGAGGCCGAGGCCGGTCCCCTCCTTTTTCTTCGTGGTGAAAAACGGCTCGAAGATTCGATCGAGGTTTTCCTCCGGGATGCCCTCCCCGTTGTCTTCGATGGAAATGTATACCAGCTTCCTGTCAGTGGAAATCCTCCCGGTCTCGATGACGATCTCGCCCGAGGATTTTTCTTCGATGGCGTCATCGGCATTCGCGAACAGGTTCATGAGGACCTGCATGAGCCTGTTTTTGGATATCCGTATGGCTGTCCCGCCCGCTTTCAGGGCGAGGCGGACCGAAATCCCCTTTTTCTGGATATTCTTCAAGAATATCCTGACGGGGTAGACTTTTAAAAGGTCGTCGACACACACGTCCTCCGAGGCTTCAACGGAAGGGTTTGAATAGTCTTTCAGCTGCTTCACAATGCTCGACAGCCGGCTTATTTCTTCCTGGATCGATTGGGCGAGCTCATTGAAAGCATCCGCCTGCGCCTGTCCCTCACACCGGCATAGCGTCTTGAGTTCATCTACATCGAGCTGCATAATGGACAGCGGGTTGTTTATCTCATGGGCGACGCCGGCGATGATGCGTCCCATGAAGGTGAGCCGTTCATAGCGGTCGAGGGCGCTCTTCATGAGCTTATGCTCGTTGACCGACAATATCTTTTCTATCGTTATGGAGGCGAGGCTCGATATGCCGACCAGTATGTCCATGACGCCCTTATCCGGACCCGACAGGAAACTTTTAAACGAGAGTATTATTATCGATGTCACGGAGCCGGCGGCCAGAATTGGTATGAAGATCCCCGATTTATAACCCGAGAGACCGGGAAAAGCCTCGAAATCCTCGTCGTTCAGCTCGTTCCGGATGTCCTTGATCAGAACGGGGGCCTGCCTCTCCACGAGTTTATTCACGATAAGGGAAACCTTCCCGTCAATACGCTGGTTGTCCTTCCGGGTCACTTTCTTTTCCGCGAAAACGGACCTGAAGCCCCCCGAAGCCCGATGGAGGATCTCCAGCGAGTCCGGCTTCAAGAGTTTCCCGATTGACTCGCTCAGGGCTTCGAAGACCTCGTCCGTCGTCTCACAGCGTATGAACCTGCCCGAAACGGCGTTGTAGATGTCGATGAGGAAAATCGTTTTTTTATTCTGCTCGACCAGCTCTCGTTCTATCCTCTTCTGTTCCGATATGTCGCGGATGAACGCGAAATTCCCCAGGACCTTGTCCTCCTTGTTTACCAGCCGTGACATCGAAACCAGAACGGGCACGGTTGAGCCGTCCTTCCGGACAACTTCTTTTTCAAACACATAGGGCCTGCCGGTGCGGTTCATCTCGCTCGTAAGCATCCTCTGGTCATCGATATAGGCCGGGCCGGTAAACTCATAGAATGTCTTTCCTTCAAGATCCTCCTTCCGCCTTCCAAGGATCGCCAGGTATTCATCGTTGTAGTCCATGTATTCGTTGTTGTCGTTGACGAACACGAACCCCAAATTCACGGTTTCGATGATGCCCCTGTTGTAATTTCTCTCGTTCTCGAGCTGGTGCTGCAGGTTCTTTATCTCGGTAATGTCCGTGACGAACCCGCATACATGGGTGACATTCGCCGAATCGTCCCTCACGGGGCTCAGGGTTATCATGTAGTGCCTGTTCATGTCCTCGCGGGCAATGTTGATTTCGACCGTCTCCGGGCGCCTGCGCCTGAATACCAGGTGCACCTTGTCCCTGAGGTTCCGTTTCGGCCTGCCGCGCAGGATGTCCGAGACCGGCACGTCGCCGGCCTCGAGGCCGGCGTCACGGAACATGCCGGAAAAGGATTTGTTGCAATGGATGATTCGATACCGGTTGTCTATGATGAAAAACCCGTCGGCCGAGTCGTCCAGTATCCTCTTGAAGAGGTTCCTGTCAGCCTGCGCGGAAGCTGAAAGATCGATTGGCGTGGAGGATCCTTTTTTAAACATGTTCAACCGGCATGAGGCGTCATATCGTTTTGTTGAAGGTCGCCGCCCATAATGTAGCAATCCGATAACCGCGGCGCAAGACGTATTTTCTCCCGTCACGTCTATTTTTGATTCCTAAAATACTTGACAACTCACGCCCTCCCTCGTGCTGTTTAGGTTCAACTGCGCAGGAAAGGACCGTCAAGTGGCAAAGAAGAAGGATGCACCGGAAAAAAAGCCGCGGAAGCCGGCCAGGAAACCACGCGCTGCGGCGAAGAGACATCCCGGTCGTGTTGACCCACCGGCGAGCGCGCCGGAGAAAGAAAGCGGCATCGATCCCCGCGCCAGTGAACGGGGCGATGTCCCGATGAGCCTCGTCGATCACCTCGACGAATTCAGGAGCCGATTCGTCGTCTCTCTCCTGTCAATTTTGTTCATTACGCTGGCAGGGTTCTTTTTTTCCGAACACCTGCTCCATGTCATCAACAGGCCCTATCTCGCAACCGGGCTCAAGCTCAACATTTTCAACCTGATCGACGGGTTTGTTCTCAGGCTGAAAGCGTCGCTCGTGGCCGGTGTCCTGCTGGCTTTCCCGATCATCGTATACGAAATATGGAAATACATCGTCCCCGCAATCGACAAGAAGGAAAGGGCCTTCGCGCGCGCCGCCCTGGTGGTGGCCGTGTTTCTCTTCTACCTCGGCGTCACCCTCACCTACCTGGCCCTGCCCATGGCCGTCAAGGCGCTGCTGAGCTTTACGCCGCCGGACATCACGAATACCATAAACGCCAGCCAGTACTTTTCTTTCGTTCTCATATTCTGCTTCGCCATGGGCCTGATCTTCGAGCTGCCCATCGTAATTCTCATCCTCACCAAGATAGGAATCGTGACGCCCTCCTTCCTCATAAGCAAGAGGAAATGGGCCATCGTGCTCATATGGATCCTGGCAGCGGTGATAACCCCCACGGTTGACCCACTCACCCAGTCGCTCGTGGCCGTACCCTTGATGCTCCTCTATGAGATTTCCATACTGATCTCAAGGCTGGTGGTCATGCGAAAGAAAAAAAGGGAGATGATGGAGGGATGAGGGCCTCCCCGCTCCGTGATACGGTCTCAAGTCCCCCGGTCGAACATTCCGGGCGTTGAACCCAATCACCGCGACCCGCGCCGCCCCGTGGTCCGGCAAAAATTCCTTGACGGTAGCCCTTTTTTTCACACACCCTGAGTGTCCGAGCGCATGACTGGTCCTGAACGGGCCGGGTAAACGAACCTAGGCCCTTTCCCGCGCATCAGGCGTTTCTTCTCCTAAGCGGGAACACGAGGATAGACCGGTTTTTCGCTCCCGGCCGCCCTCGTTCTACGCGGCGGATCGGCAATTATTGTCACAACAGCGAGGTGCGGCAATGGCGATCAAATACTTGAAAGACCTTGACCTGAAAGGCAAAAGGGCCCTTATCCGCGTCGATTACAACGTGCCCTATGACAAGGCCATGAACATCACTGACGACACCCGCATAACAGCGACACTTCCGACGCTTCGGTACTGCATCGACAGGGACGCGCGGCTCGTCCTGGTCTCCCACCTCGGCAGGCCCGACGGAAAACCAAAACCCGAAATGAGCCTGGAACCCGTGGCGCGCAGGCTGTCGGAGCTTCTCGGGAAAAAGGTCCTGTTCATTCCCGGGCCCATTGGTGACGAAGTGAAAGCCGCGATAGGTCAAATGAAAGCCGGCGACGTGTCCCTGCTCGAGAATATCCGCTTCTATCCGGAAGAGGAAAAAAACGACGAGGATTTCGGCAGGCTGCTCGCGTCTCTGGGGGACGTGTACATAAACGACGCTTTTGCCGCGGCCCACCGGGGCCACGCCTCGAACGAGGCCGTCACCCGCCACATCGGCGAGTGCGCCGCCGGTTTCCTGCTCCAGGAAGAGATCGAATATTTCAAAAAGGCCCTGCTCGAACCCGCCCGGCCCGTGACCGCCATCATAGGCGGGGTCAAGATATCGTCGAAGATCGACGCCCTTAAAAACATGATGGGGAAAGTGAACAACCTGGTAATCGGCGGCGGCATGGCCTTCACCTTCCTGAAGGCCGAGGGCTATGAGATCGGCAAGTCAATACTCGAGAAGGACCACGTCGGCACGGCCAGGGAGATCCTTGACCTCGCGGCGAAGAACAACGTGAAGGTTGTTCTCCCGGTCGACGTCGTCATCGCTCCGGGCCTTGAGAGCGCCGACAAAAAGAAGATTGTTCCCGTCGACAGGATCCCGCCGGACATGTGGGGACTGGATATCGGGCCGGATACGGTGAAGCTCTGCAAAACGATCCTTGCCGCTTCCAGGACCATCGTGTGGAACGGCCCGCTCGGGGCCTTCGAGAACCCTTCGTTCGCCGAGGGCACAAACGCCATCGCGAAAATCGTCGCTGAATCGGGTGCGTTGAGCGTCATCGGGGGAGGTGATTCCGTCTCCGCCGTCAACAAGTCCGGTTATGCCGATAAGATGTCGTATATCTCCACGGGCGGAGGGGCTTTCCTGGAGCTCCTGGAGGGGAAGACGCTGCCGGCCATCAAAGCCCTTGATAAATAGCCGGCGTTACGGCTGCGTTTCCTTTACCGCGACCGCCCTGGTACCCAATGCCACGGATATATGGAATCCCCGTGTGGCGTGACACGTATCCCCAGGCCTCAGGTTTTGAAATGGCGTAAAAGGACCGGTGTCCGGCCCTATTCCTCCCACTGGTACTTGGCGCCGTCCTGAACGCGCTCCCTGCGCGAGAGTATGGTACGCGGATCTATTTCACCCACGTGGTTGAAAATGTAATCCGGCTGGTAGGGGAAGCGGCCCACCATGCCGCGGCTGGTGACGCCGCTCAGGACCAGGCAGCAGGTCATCCCCGCCTCCAGCCCCCCTACGATGTCGGTGTCCATGCGGTCTCCTATCATGAAGCAGTTCGCGGAATGGACATGGATGTGTTTCCTCGCCCAGTACATCATCGCCGGGTTGGGTTTGCCGATGAAGTAGGCGCGGATGCCGGTGACCTTTTCGATCGGGGACACCAGCGCCCCGCAGGCCGGCACCGGCCCGCGGACGGTGGGGCCGGTGATGTCCGGGTTCGTGGCGATGAACTTCGCGCCTTCCTGTATCAGGAAAGTGGCCTCCATGATTTTCATATAGTCGTATTCATCGGTCTCGCCCACGATCACGTAGTCGGGCTTCTCGGCTGTGAGAGTGACGCCGTGCTTTTTCAATTCTGAAACGAGGCCTTTCCCGCCTATCACGAAGGCGGAGCACCGGGGCTTCTGGTATTTTAAAAAGGTGGCCGTGGCCATTGCCGAGGTGTAAAAGTGGTTCTCCCCGACCTCTATGCCCATGTCGGCGAGCCTGCCCCTCAGCTCGGCCTGGGTGTGATATGAGTTGTTCGTGATGAACAGGAATGGAAAGCGGCTTTTCCTGAGCCTCGCGACGAATTCCTTCGCGCCCGGAATGAGGGAATGGCCCGTGTTGATGACGCCGTCCATGTCAATCAAAAACGCTTTCTTGTAGCTGTCGTCGCGTTTTCGGGCCAACAGTTATTTCCCCGCAGATGGAATGAGTAATTGTATACAGTGTAAGAACAGGCCGGTATAAAGTCAAAGGATTCTTTCCCCCGTGCCGAGGGAGCCCTAGGGGTACAACCGCATGAGATCATCGATGCACTCCGCCGGTATCGGCATTCCTCCCGCGTAGGTGCCCAGCTCGTCCGGTTTTTCTCCGTGGAAGTCGCTGCCCCCCGTCACGAGCAGGCCGTGATTGCGCGCGATTCGCAGGTATCCGGCGGCCTCTTCCGGCGTGTGCATGCCCGCGTAACATTCGAGCCCTTCCAGCCCTCGCGCGACGAGGCCTTTCAGGGCGTGCTCGAAGTCTTGGAGGTTGTCGAATTCGAGGGAGGCGGGATGGGGAAGCACCGGCACCCCTCCCGCATTTTTTATGATACCGACGGCCGTATCGAAGGTCACCTTTTCCTTTTCCACGTCGCCGGGCTTGCCCCTGGTCATGTAGCGCTCGAATATGTCCTGCACGCTGGAACCGTAGCCCCGCCTCACCATGACCCGGGCGAAATGGGGCTTCCCGAGGGCGGCCCCTGCCGCCAGGTCAAGAACCTCCTCGAGTCTTATGTCGACGCCGTTCCTGCGAAGGTCCTCGACGATACGGCGCCCCCTCGAATCCCGTTTCTTCTTGAGCTCGCCGAGGGTATCGGCCAGGGCCCTGTTTTTGAAATCGATGCGAAGACCGACGAGATGGAACGTGCCCCTGGGGTAATCTATGCTGAATTCCACGCCGGGCACAAAGGTAATCCCCTTCTCCGCGGCATGACTCTCGGCCTCGCCCAGGCCATCCACGGTGTCATGGTCGGTGATCGCGAGAGCAACGACGCCCTTGAGATGGGCGAGATCGATCAGCGCCGCGGGAGAATAAAGCCCGTCGGACGCCGAGCTGTGGGTGTGCAGGTCGACTTTTTTTATCATGCCATGCGTGCCAGGCGCCATTAACCGGATTAATGTATCACACATCAAGCCATTTCGCATTCTGATTTTACAAATTTCACTCCATCCAGGGCCTTCCGCGCTGTTCCCCCTGCCGGGGTGAGCGGCAAGTTCTTTCTTCCCGCCTGGCATAATGTCACAAACGAAATCCGAGATGTGATCTCAGGGCACCATGATTTTTACTTCCAGGACACCGGCGATGGAGCCGTACCCGACGGCACCCTTCTAACCGCCCAGCTAAAAATTGCTTTACTATTCCATTTCCCAGGCCTTTCATTAAACAGGACAAGTCATTATTGATCTGGCTGTACCGGCAAGGCGGGAGCATGGTTGCGGGCATCGATATCGGGGGAAGCGGCATAAAGGCGGCGCTTGTTGATGAAGCCGGAACGGTTCTCGATTTCCGCACTTCACCGATCCTCGCCTCCGCGGACCGGATTGTGAGCGGCATCATGACTCTGATAGAGACCATGGCCTCGAAACGGTCCATCGCGATTTCGAAGCTCACGGCGATCGGTATATGTTCGGCGGGCTCCATAGACCGGGAGAAAGGCATAGTCGTCCATAGTGCGAACATCCCGTCCCTCCGGGAATATCCGCTCGCCGTCGCCGTCAGGGACCTCGCGGGCGTCCGGGTTATCCTGGAGAACGACGCCACCGCCGCGACAATCGGCGAGGAGTGGAAAGGATTAGGCGGCAGGTACTCGACGTGGATATTGCTCACCCTGGGCACCGGGATAGGGGGCGGGGCCGTCATTGACGGAAGGGTTTACCGCGGTCAATCGGGGATCGGCATGGAGGCGGGCCACATAAGCATAGATTTCAGGGGGAGGAAATGCCCCTGCGGGGGCACCGGCTGCCTGGAGCTCTACGCCTCGGCGGCGGCGCTGGTGCGTTTCACCCGAAGCAGCCTCCGCAGCTGCCGGCATTCATCGCTCCACAGGCGAACGGCGACAGAGCCCCTTACGGCGAAAATGGTATATGAGGAAGCCCTCAGGGGGGACAAGCTTTCAGCCCTCGCGTTCCGCCGCACCGGCACGTACCTGGGAATCGGTTTGACGAGCCTCGTGAACATCTTCAATCCCCAGGCCGTGCTGTTCGCCGGGGGGCTTTCGAGGGCGCACAGGCTAATGCTGCCTGAGATAAAAAAAGTCGTAAACGAAAGAGCAGTAAAAGGCTTCAACAAGGCCGTGCGCTATATCGCGGTCAGGGACCCGGCGCGGATTGCCGCCCTTGGCGCCGCGAAAATAGCGCTGGAATCATCCTGAAAGGGGGAATATGGACATGGAACAGTTTTTCGGCAACACCGTTCTCTTCGGGGAGGAGACGCTGAACCAGCTGCACATTTTTCTCGGTTCATGGTTCGACCATTTCATGGCCTTTGTCACCGGCCTCGGGAACGAGGAGTTCTACATGCTTTTCATCCCCATCATATACTGGTGCCTGCACAAGGAGTTGGCCGCAAGGGCCGGCGGCGCGTTCCTCGTCGGGGTCATGCTGAATGATTACCTCAAGGAGCTCTTCCACAGCCCCAGGCCCGATCCAGCGAATCTGTCGGACGGCATAAAAGAGCTCAACATCAAGTACATCCCATCAGCCAGCTTCGGCTTCCCCAGCGGGCACGCCCAGGGCACCTTCGTGTTCTGGGGAGCCATCGCGTATTACGCGGGGAAAAAGCCCGTATGGCTTGCGGCGGGCATCATGGTCCTCCTCGTCTCCTACTCCCGGCTTTACCTGGCGGTGCACTTCCTGGGGGACGTGCTCGGGGGACTCGTCTTCGGCCTGTTGGTCCTTGTCGTGTACATCCTGGCACTCGCGTGGATAGAAAAGAGGTATGAACGAATGAAACAGGCCTTCGTCATCACGGCGGCGCTCATACTTCCCTACCTTCTTTTCAAAATAGTCCCCGGTAACGAGATCGCGAAAACCGCCGGCGTTTTTTCCGGGTTCATCGTGGGAATAATATTCGAAAGAGACCGGATAGGCTTTTCCCCGCGAAACGGCATCCTCCAGAACGTGGCGAAGCTCGTCATCGGCTTTATCGGCGTGTTCGCCGTCAAGAGCGGGCTGAAGATCGTCCTGCCCGCGCTCCCCTCTTCCGACTATCTTCGGTACTGGATTTTGGGAATATGGATCACGCTCTTCGCTCCGTACATCTTCTCTAAATTCGCGGCCCTGAGAGGATCACCGTCAAGGGAGGCCGCTTCATAATTTTCCTTGACTTTTAACGTCGATTTTCACACGGTGATCATCTGATTTTCAGGAGAGCCGCCCCACGCGGGCGGCTCTCACCCGTGACCGCATGCGGTCAACCCGGTTACCCGTATGGAACAGAGTCTGGATTCAATAAAAAAGAACACCCTTGCGCAGATCGCCGACGCAAAATCGGCCGAGGAGCTTGAAGCAATCCGCGTGCGCGTTCTGGGGAGGAAGGGCGAACTTACCATGATACTGCGATCCCTCGGGACCATTTCTCCCGGGGACCGCGCGCGGCTGGGCCAGAAATCCAACGTCATCCGGGATGAAATAGAGTCTGGCCTCGATCAGCGGAAGGCCGGGCTCGTCCAGGCGCGGCTCGACACGCTCGTCCGTGAGGAATGGATCGACGTCACGCTCAACTCGCCGACCTCGACGCGTCCCTTCGCCCGCGGCCACATGCACCCGCTTTCAAAGATACAGTACGAGATAGAGGACATATTCACCTCCATGGGCTTTGAAGTCCTGGACGGGCCGGAGGTCGAGACGGACTACTACAACTTCGAAGCGCTCAACATTCCCAAGCACCACCCCGCCCGCGACATGCAGGACACCTTCTGGACCGAGGACGGCAACCTCCTGCGCACGCACACCTCGGCAATCCAGATCAGGGGAATGGAAAAGCTCCGTCCGCCGTTCAGGGTCATCGGCCCTGGAAGGGTTTTCCGCTACGAGGCCACCGACGCCTCGCACGAGAACACCTTCTACCAGGTGGAGGGGATGATGGTTGACAGGGAGATCTCGGTGGCGCACCTGATCTTTTTCATGAAGGAAATCCTCACCGCCATATTCAGGCGCGAGGTCAAGGTGCGGCTGAGGCCCGGCTACTATCCCTTCGTGGAGCCGGGATTCGACCTCGACTTCAACTGCCTGATCTGCGGCGGCACCGGCTGCAAGGTGTGCAAGGGGAGCGGGTGGATCGAATTTCTCGGCTGCGGCCAGGTCCACCCCAACGTCCTGCGCGGGGGGAACATCGACCCCGACGAGTGGTCGGGTTTCGCCTTCGGCCTGGGCATGAACCGCCTGGTGATGATGCGGTACGGCATCAACGACATACGCCATTTCCTGAGCGGCGACCTGAGATTCCTCCATCAATTTTAGCACCCGGAGCGCTTCGCAATGTGGCTATCCCGCAACATCCTCTCGAAAATGGTCGACCTGGACGGGTTGAGCCCGGAGGAAATCGCCCACCGGATCACCATGTCAACCGCTGAAATCGAGAATTTCGAGTTCATGAATCCTTTCCTCGACAACGTCATCTCGGCGAAAATACTGGACGTCCTCCCACACCCCAACGCTGAAAAGCTCACCCTGTGCGACCTGGACACGGGCCGCGGCAAACTGCGCGTCGTGTGCGGGGCGCCCAATCACAGGAAGGGCGACGTCGTAGCGCTCGCCCCGGCCGGGACCAGGTTCGGCGCCGACATGGTGGTGAAGAAGGCGAAGATCCGCGGCGAGGAATCGGCGGGCATGCTCTGCTCGGAGAGGGAGCTCGGCCTCTCCGACGACCATTCGGGAGTCATGATCCTTCCGGCGGACACCCCTCCCGGCGCCACGCTGGGCACGCTCATGCCGGACTGGGTGGACATCCGCTTCGAGATCGACAACAAGTCCATTACCCACCGGCCCGACCTCTGGAGCCATGCCGGGTTCGCGCGGGAGATCTCGGCCCTTTTCGGAAGAAAATTCACGGGCCTCGTCGAGCATTCCCCGGCCCGTGCTTTCAGGAACGAGGAGCCTTTCGATGTCACGATAAAGGACCCCTCCGTCTCGCCGCGCTATTGCGGCCTTGCCATGAAGAACATCCGGATCGCCGAATCGCCACAGTGGCTCAAGGCCAACGTGACCGCCATCGGCATGCGCCCCATCAACAACATAGTCGATATCACCAATTACGTCATGGTTGAGCTCGGTGAGCCCATGCACGCCT
The DNA here is from genome assembly GCA_963762305.1 of uncultured Spirochaetota bacterium. Taxonomy (GTDB): domain Bacteria; phylum Spirochaetota; class UBA4802; order UBA4802; family UBA5368; genus CAVXKM01. The sequence goes on from CAVXKM010000002.1 coordinate 438,860, forward strand.
TCGACCGGAAAAAGCTCCGGGGGAACGAGATACTGGTGCGCGCGGCCCAGGACGGGGAATACTTCGTCACCCTCGACGGGCAGGGACACACGCTCTGCTCCGAGGACGTCGTGATAGCCGACGCTTCAGGCGCCATAGCCCTCGCCGGCGTCATGGGCGGAGGCGACAGCGAAATTGACGGCTCCACCACGGACATTATTCTGGAGGCCGCCAATTTCAACCCGGTCAACATAAGGAGAACAGCCGGACGTTACAACCTGAGGACCGAGGCCGCTATCCGTTTTGAAAAATCCCTGGACCCTGAACTGTGCACCGCCGCCCTTGTTCGCTGTTACGATCTCATAAAGCGGATCATTCCCGGGTCTGAGGCCTCGAGTGCCATCATCGACGCTTACCCGGTAAAGGCCAAACGCGTCTCCGTGTCGACCACCGGGAGCTTCATCAGGAAAAAACTGGGGCAGGAAATCGGGGACGAGGAGATAAGGAGGATTCTCGGTTCCCTCGACTTCAAGGTGACCCCAAGCGGCGAGGACTTGAAGATCGACGTTCCAAGCTACAGGGCCACCAAGGACATTTCCATTCCCGACGACATCGTCGAAGAGGTCGGAAGGATATACGGTTTCGACAACATTACCCCGCGGCCGCCCCTTGTCCCATGCGCGTCCCCGCGGCGAAACGAAAAGCGCCTCTTCGAGCGCAGGGTGAAAGAGATACTCACGTACAACCACAATCTCAGCGAAGTGAGCAATTACTCTTTCGTGGGCGAGGAACTCCTCCACCGGCTGGAGATGAACGAGGACAGGGAGTTGAGGCTCCGTAACCCGCTCTCGAAGGAACATGACAGGCTCCGGAGGAGCCTGGTCCCGAACCTCGTAAAAAACGTGTCCTTGAACCAGCGTCACTGCGAGGCATTCGGAATTTACGAGCTCGGGCGCGTCTACCTGAAAGAAAAAAGGGAGTCCCCGGACCTCGCCGCGGAGAACACCCGCGTCTGCGGGGCGCTGTATGACCGGTTGACCGAGAAACCGCTTTTTTACTCGGCCAAGGGCGTCGCCGCCGACCTGCTGGGTCAGCTCCAGGTGAAAGACGCGCAGTACGTGCCCCTGCAGGGCTCTCCGTCGCCCCATGTCCATCCCGCCAGGTCGCTGGAAATTCTCATCGGATCGAAACCGGCTGGCATGGTCTTTGAGCTCCATCCCCGGATCAAAGAAGCCTTCGATATTCGGGGATGCGTCGCGCTCTTCGACCTGGACGCGGACCTCTTGTTCACTTCTCCCAGACTCGAGCAGGTTTTCCGCGATCTTCAGAAATTCCCCGACGCGCCCTTCGAGATCTCCATACTGGCGGACAAGTATACCCACGCGCGGGACATCCTGCGCATCATCAGGGAAAGCGGCGGCGAGCATTTCCGGGAAGCGGAAGTGATTGCCGTCTATGAAGGATCCCCGATACCCGAGGGCAAAAAGTCCGTCTCTTTTAAGGTCATCTTCGCGGCCGCCGAGCGGACCCTCGGCCCTGAGGAGATCGAAAAACTGCAGGCCGGTGTCATCGCCGGTCTCGGCGCGGGCGGTTTCAATCTGCGATAGGAATGGCGGATTACCGGTCCTCCCTCTCCAGCTTCAGCTCCAGGTAGGATTTCCTTTCGAATCGCGTCAAGCCGATCTTCCCGGCGAGGCTGAAAAGCTCTTCCTCTCCTTTTATCCTGTCCTCTCCGCGCTTTTCAAGCTCCACGAACAGCCCGAGCCCTTCCACGCTGTCCATGCATATTTCCACGTCGCCGTACTCGTATATCTCGCGGTCTTTCCGCACCACCGCCACGTCGGCGAATCCAAGTTCCCGCAGTATTTCACGGAGTGCCTCCGGGTTTTCGACCCCTGTTTCCGATTCGAATCGCGTTTTGCTCCGTTCGCCGAGCCTGGGCCCCTTGTATGTCAGGGTGCTCCGGTCACCGACCGTCCTGATCCTCAGCGCCTCGTCGCTCAGGGCGAAATCACGCGCGGGGTGGCTGTAGTACGTATCCACCTCCCGGAACCTGCCCCTGAAACGGCCCCCCAGTGCGAGGATGCCGCTCCGCGCCTGTTCATGGTCCTCCACGCCGGCTTTTATCTCTATCTCGAGCACTGCAGGCCCCCGGTTTACCGGTGCTTGCGGGTGAGAGGCACGCTCAGGGCGAGCCCGTCGCTGCCGAGGTATCGAGCGGTGTGCCCGTTAACCTGGATGATGATTCCACGTATGTCTTCGAACTGCGTGGCGGTATAGAGGATCTGGTCCACCCTGTGCTGGATTATGCTTCCAGCGGCGTTTTCCTCTATCGCCTCATTGAAATCAATGACCGCGATCCCGTTCTTAATGGCGATGCTCCGGACCGCGAGTCTCTCCGGGATGGCCGTCAGCACTCCCGCCTGGCGCTCTTTCGGCGCAGGCCCCTTGAGGAGCTCCCTGACGGCGGCGAGGACCGGCTGGTCCTCCTGGACCTTCCGTCGAACGGGAAGGAGGGTGATATTTTCAGTCTTTTCGTCCAAGCGGAGAAAGTAGACCCTGACCTCCCTCTCGGGCGGCGCGATCACGGCGTTTTTTTCCTTCTTCCCGGCCTCAGCCTTCTTTTTCTCATCCGGCCCGGAAGTTTCGTCTTTCTTTGCAACACTGCCCGTTTCAATCTTTTTAGCTGTTTCAGGCGAAGTGCCTGTCTTTTTCTTGAGCGCGTGAAAACCGCCGTCGAAGTACTGCCTGTTGACGAGGACAACGACTGCGACCGCCAGGACCAGAATGACGAGGGCATAAAATGGCCCCCGGCCGCCGTCCCCCCGCCGTGCAGACGTGTCCGGGGCCTTTGCGGGCGCTTTTCCCTTTTTGGAAGTCCTGGCGCTCCTGGAGCGCCCTTTTCCTGAACCGCCGGAGACCCTTTTCGCCATGTGATTTCCCCATTCCTGTGACGGCGCTTTCGCGAAGACCCGTGATTTCCCGGGCTTCAGGCGGCATGAAGGCGCCGTTTTTCTACCGGCAACCGCGGGCGGGCGGATACGTCACCATCTCCCTCGTCATATTAAGGCCGGGTGCATGCCATCGTGTACCGGATGCGATTCCCCATTAAGATACTCCCGATTCGGACCGCCACCGGTTGGATTCGAAATATCATTTCTATACGAACCAGAATTTTTCAACATTTTAACCTGAAGAATTCCATTTTTCCCAACTCACCGCCCATGGTCGGCGGCTTCCGGGGTCACAAGGCAATTGGTTACCGGAGGACATATCCTTTCATGAAGTACGGAGTTCAAATGCTCACATCGTCCGTATGTTCGCGCTAAAACTTGTTGACGCGACCGCTTGGGGGAAGGTTCATTGGAAACACGATGTTCGTGGCACCGCACGACGCGGGTCTACCCTTGTCAGGATTATCATCGCAATGACCGTACGGCTCTATACCATGGATACGCTTGAGTACGCCGGGTGCATCATCTCCGACGGCCCGCGATGGCATTACCGGGACGTCTCCGATGAACACCTCATGGCCATGACTGAAGGAATGCCCCTCAAGGCGGTGCTGGCGTATCTTTCATCCTTTAATCTTGTCTATGACCTGGTAGAGTGATTCGGAAGCGCCACACCGCCTTCCCGCTCCCCGGCTCCCTTTCCTCCCGGGTGGAGGCAGGGCATGATGTTGCATCCTGGGAAAAATGTCTTTCCATCGCCTCTCCGCAAAACTATTGACATTTTTCCCGGAAAAGTTATTGTAGTATTGCCCTTTATGCGCCGTATCAATGGTAAAATTCTATAGACGGGCAATTGAGCACCATCGACACCTTTTCATGTCCCCGCCCCGGAGACCGGGCGGGGCGTAATGTGCCGGTGGATTGAAAGCTGACTCTAATCCTTCCTCATCGCAGGTAGACCTGGTCATGCAGGGTGAAAATAAAAAGATCGACGACTTCAATCTTGACTCCTTTGACATGGACGTCGACCTGGAGAACCCCTTTGCCGGCGAGGCAAAGCCGACGGGTGCCCCGGCGCAGCCCCAGGGAAAACAATCCCCGCGGCCCGGACCACGGTTTGAAGAACGTCTCGGCGAGGAACACAAAAGGCGCTCTTCCAAGGATTTCAACCCGGACATGGACGCTTTGCTCCTGACCGCGCAGTCCTCCATGATAATTGAGGGCATGCAGTTATATACCCAGGGAAATTTCGCCTCCACCACCCTTCAGGTCTTCATGGAGGCGCTGAAAGGCATTTCGCTCTATATCAAGATCCTTGACAGGAACCCGAATAACTACAACAAGTTGAAAGCGCTGATAGATGCCGACCTCGACTGCAAGGAGGTTGAGAAGATCGCGTTCAACCTGTACCACAAGGTCTACAACGCGTTCCCCCAGACCGACCAGGAGAAGCTCAACGCCTTCGAAAAATTCGAGTCAATTTTCGCGGAGGCCGTCAACAAGGCCTCCATAAGCAATTCCATGAAGATCCTGAAAAAATACATGCTCCTCTCGGGCAGTGTCGACGAGGTGAAGCTCAAGGAATGCGCGGCCCGGCAAAGCGGCGAGTTCCTTTCCGACGTCAACAACTTCATTCAGCATTTACAAATGGCCGACGACCTGCTTAAAAAGGGTAAGGGCGAGATAGCGAAGGGCCTGAAGGGGCGGGACCTCAACATCTTCATCATCAAAACGTCGTACCTGCTCTATTATTATTTCAACCTCATCGGGAACGCCCAGGCGGCCAACCACTACGGCCGAATGCACACCAATTACCGGAAATATTTCATAATCCGGGAATGAATCCGGCCCCCATGCCGGCCCCTTCATCCGGCGCGGGCCTCGTTAGGCGTGTCCTTCCTTGCCGCCCCGTCAAAGCAGGTGTTCCACCAGGCCGTACACGACGGCGTCGATGACATAAAAACCCTTTCTGGTTATCCGCACCCGGCGATCATCCCCACTCTCTTCGATCTGTATAAGTCCCCTCTTTTCATGGTCGCGCAGCTTCACCATCAGCCTCTCATCGAACGACATGCCCGCCTTTTCCCGGTAATCGTTCAGCGATATGCCTTCCATGAGCCTGAGTCCCGTCATGATGTACTCTGCTGCCGCCGCGCCGGCCGAGCGCTCATCCCTTATTACACTGCACCCCTTGCCGCCCAGGTATGCCTCCACATCCGGGCTGTTGAAGTACCGCTCGCCGCGTATAAAGCTGTGCGCCCCGGCCCCGAAACCCGCGTACGGCATGAACCGCCAGTATTTCATGTTATGCCTCGACTCATAGCCCGGAAGCGCGAAGTTCGAAACCTCGTAGTGGCGATATCCACGCGCCGTCAGGCGATCAATGACAGTACTGAAAAGGGCCTTCTGCCCGGCCTCAAATCTCACCGGCAGGCTGATCCTTCCGTGCAGGGGGGTGCCCTTCTCGACGCCCAGCATGTAGGCCGAAACGTGTTCCGGGCGGTATCCGGCGAGGACCTCGACCTCCTCGGACAATTGCTCCTTTTTTTGGCTGGGGATTCCGGTAATGATGTCTATGCAGCGGGTAAACCCCTTAGCCGAGAAGAAGGCGTCCAGCAGCGCCTGATCGCACAGGGGCCCCGCCCTGCCTATGGTTCGCCGGAGCCGCCCGTTCAGCGTCTGAACGCCGAGCACCACACGGTTCACCCCCGCTTCTACGTATCCCGACATCTTCTTTGCTGAAAAGTCCTCGGGATTACATTCCAGCGTCACCTCTCTCCCCGACGCATCGCAGGGGAAGGCGGCGCGCAGCCTGTCCATCATCACGGCCGCGCTCTCCGGCTCGAGCAGGGAGGGCGTTCCGCCGCCGAAATACACTGTGTCCGCCATGAAGCCCTCGAGCCCCGCGGATTTCCGCTCGATCTCCTCGCAGAGCTTTCCAACATACCCTTTGAGGAGAGTATCCCGTTCATGCGGGCCCATATTCCCGACCGGGACCGAGTAAAAACCGCAGTAGTCGCATTTCTGGCGGCAGAAGGGGATGTGGATATAAATCCCCAGGGGTGCGGGTGTCGGTGTTTCCATGTAACTATATTCAGTGCCCCGTGGAATTCGGGGGAGCGTCCCTACTGCTCCGCCGGTCCCTTAATGCCTTCCATGGGAAACCTTGTATTCAGTGTCCCTGCCACGGGGGTTTTCCGCTTACGGTCCCCGGCCTGGCACGGCAGAAGAGGCAGTCGAGCGCCTGCCGCAGGGATTCCTCCGTGTTTGAAAAGGTGAAGAGAACCGTCGCCTCGATACCTTGGCCTATCAAGGGGAATGGGTTCTCCGTTGACAGCACGACGAGCTTCAGCGTCTTTACGCGCGACAGCGCCTGGAGCGTATCCAACTCGGACGGCCACGGTTTATCCAGGTGATAGCACACCACGGTCTTGCCGTCCCAATTTTTTCTACTGCCCAGGAGCGCGTCCGCGCCGTCCGCGATCTCGACCGGCGCGTCACGGCGACTCATGAATTCCTTCCTGACGAACGGGTCTTTCGTGAGAAACATGATTCTCCTGCCCTCCGTGCGAAGACAACCCCTCCCGGACCCGTTCCGGTTGTACAGGTAGAGCGCCTTCCGGGAGAGTTCACGGTTGATGTCGTCCGCCTGTTTCAAAAGCGCCTCGTCACCGTCAGCGTAGGACACCTCAGTCGGAACGAGGCGCCCCTTCTCCACCTCCATGATGCCGTATCTCAGCTTCACCTCGATTATCCTTTTTACCGAATCGTCGATCCGACGGCGGGAAATTTGCCCGCGATTCACAGCATCGACGAGGGAGTTGACGATCCTTGGGATGGATTCACCGTAGCTGCTGACGAGCACTATGTCCGCGCCCGCCTCTACGGACCTGACGGCGGCCTCGCCGATGTTCATGAGGGCCGAAATCGCGTCCATCTCCATGTCGTCGGTCAGGATCAGCCCCTCGAACCCCATTTCTTTCCTGAGGAGGCCCGTGACCATGGGCCTTGATATCGTCGCTGGCACATTGCCGCCGGGCATGGCGGGGAACGCGATGTGGGCGGTCATGATGCCCTCAACCCCGGCATCGATGGCCCCCTCGAAGGGCGGGAGCTCCACCCGTTTCAAGTGCTTCATGTCATTCCTGATCGTGGGAAGGGTCAGGTGTGAATCCTGGTCCGTGTCGCCGTGCCCCGGGAAGTGTTTCCCCACGGCAATGCACCGGGACCGCTGCAGCCCCCTGATATACGCCCTGCCCAGCACGGTTGCGGTCGAGGGCGATGAGCCGAAGGACCTGATATTGATGACCGGGTTCCCGGGATTGTTGTTCACGTCGAGAACGGGGGCGAGGTTCATGTTGACCCCGCACCGCCGGAGCTGCATGCCCAGGACCCTCGCGGCCTTTTCCGTGAGACACCTGTCGAAGGCGACGCCCTGGGCCATGTTGCCTGGGAACTGCGTCACGCCGTGGGTGAGCCTCTTCACCCTCCCCCCCTCCTGGTCGACGGAGATGAATAGCGGTATGCCAGAAGCCTTCATGGAAACGGCCTGGAGCCCGTCGATGAGTTTCCTGGGTGACTCATCGGGGAGAAGGTTGTACCCGAAAAGAATGACTCCTCCCGGAAGGTACTCCTCGATTATGGACCGTGATTCGGCGGACAATACGGCGCCCGGCACGCTCACCATCACCATCTGGCCTATCTTCCTGCGCAGGTCCAAACCGCGCGTGATCCTCGCGGCGTCATCGGACCGCCGTGGCGCGCAGGTGAACAACGCAAGGAGCGATAAAACGCACGCCGCACGGAGCACCGCGGGCACCCTCCCGGCTTTTCCATGGTTGAGCGCAGCCATGCAGGATACAGGAGATGAATCCGCCGATGAATTCAACCAAATTTTCACCCCGCACGGGAAGGCGATTTAATGGGGCGCTGGTTCGGAAACTGGGAGTTTTTACCCGTAATTTTTCCGATATTATACACGATGGGCAAGAGGAGATCGGAAATCCAGTTCATCGACAGCTTCAGGGCCGACACCGCCATTGTCGGCGAAATCATGAAAAGCCTCGAAACCGACCTGAAGTCCATGAAGTACCCGCGGGCGGAAATAGACGAGATCCTCGTCGCCGCCGACGAGGCCGTCACCAACGCCATCCAGGGCACGCTGAGAAAGAGGAAAGCCGGTACCCGCGGCCGGTCCGCCGGTAGGGAAATAACGGTGCGCTATCACATCACCGACGAGGGCTTCGACGCGACGATCATCGATCACGGCGGCGGCCTCGACATGTACCGGTGCCTGAAAGAGATACCCGACGCCAAATCTGCGGATTATCACAGGCAGGTCATGGACTATACGGCCAGTAAGGCGAGGACGCGGAAAAAACTGGTGACAGACGGGAGGGAGATGCCCTCCGGGGGCGTCGGCGCCGGCCTGAAGATCCTGCTGTCGTTCATGGACTCGGTCGAGATCGCCCTCATTGACCGCAGGGACATCGTCGGGAGTTCCGTGACAGGGCACACGGACGGGACTATCCTCAACATCCGCAGAAGAAGGAGATACGGATGACTCACAGAAGGCCCCCCAAGGCGTACAAGGACCCGGAATTCATCAACTCCCATGAGGCCCGCACCATCCGGATACTCAGCGAGTACATATACCCGGACACGCGGCTCAGGGAGATGAACATATCGCATACCGTGGTGGTCTTCGGTTCCGCGAGGGTCGGCGAAAATGACGGAGACGGCGGCCGTTATTACCGCGCGGCCGAGAGTTTCGCCTGCAAGCTGGCCGCCCTCGGGAAGGAGATGGAAAAGGAGGGAATGGGCTTCGTGATCTGCACGGGCGGCGGGCCGGGCATAATGGAGGCGGCGAACCGGGGGGCCCACCGGGCCGGCGCACGGTCCATGGGGATGAACATATCACTGCCCTACGAACAGACGCCGAACAGGTACATCACCCCGGCCCTCAATTTCGAGTTCCATTACTTCTTCATGAGAAAGCTCTGGTTCCTCTACCACGCGAAAGCGCTTGTCGTGTTCCCGGGAGGGTTCGGCACCATGGACGAGCTCTTTGAAACGCTCACCCTCGTTCAGACGCAGAAGCTCGAAAAAAAACACATCCCCATCCTCCTCTACGACCGCGGCTTCTGGGAGTCGGTGATCAACTTCAAGAAACTGGCGGAGCTCGATTTTATCTCCAGGGACGACCTGAAGCTCTTTCATTACTTCGACGAACCCGACGAGGGAATACAGTACCTGAAGCCGCGCATAGAACATCTCATAACACAGATAAATCACCGGAAGTGATGGCAAGGAGAAGCATGCCTTCCGTCCGCCGGGACACCATCTCCTGCGTGATGCCGCGGCGAGATCCATGGAATAACGGACCCTGGCGGGGATCAGCGGTCCAATCGCGAATCACATGGAGAATAATTTTTTGTTGCAAAATGCGCCATGGCGTGGCCTATTTTCAAATGGTTCGCTTTTTTCATATGGAAGGTCGTACCGGGGAGCCTTGCTCCTCGAGGGAACAGCACGTCACACCGAACAGGGTGAATACATGAAAGCACATGCCGCCATATTAACATTCATATTCTTTGCTCTGTCCCTGCCGGTCACGGGCGGCGAGCGTTTTTACACCTATAAAAACCAATCTTTCAATTACGAGATAAAAGTACCGGCGTCCTGGCGCTCGACAGACCTGAACCTCGAGAATAAGCACGTCATGTACGCCTCCCCCGACAAATCGACCTGGATCAAGGTGAAGGCTGTCAAGTCCTCGGAAGAAGACCTGGAAATGATAGCGCGCGACAACAGGTGGAATATGCGTCAAATAGACTCCCGCCTCAATGAAATAATCGAGACCGGGAAGATCGCCATCAAGCAGAGCGTGACCGGCAAGCTGCTGGTGTTCGAATATCACTCCGACAAAAAAAGGGTGCTTCGGCGCACCCTCATTACCATCAACGGCGGCATCGTCTACATCATCGAATGCACGTCGCCCACGAAAAACTTTTATACCCACGATGAAGCATTCAACACCGCTCTCTCCAGCTTTAACTTCCTGGGCTCCGCCCCGTTGAAGGAAGAATCCCCCGCCCTTGCTCCCGGGGATCGGGAAGGCGTGTCCGGCCTGGACGGGAGTGATCTGTCTGACGAGTTATCCAATCTCTGAGCCCGGCCGCCGCGCTGTGCCCAAGGCCGGACTTGAACCGGCACGGACATAACGTCCAAGGGATTTTAAGTCCCTTGTGTCTACCAATTCCACCACTTGGGCCGGCTGTCGCGCATCCTGCGCTCGCCGGCCTTCGGACATCCTGTCCTCAGGCCCGCATCGTCATGTCACTCTGTGCTCACCAAGCCTCGGACATCCTGTCCTCAGGCCCGCATCGTCATGTCACTCTGTGCTCACCAAGCCTCAGGCGTCCCGCCCTCAGGCACGTGCCTCCAAGTTGCCTCTCTGTCATGCACTTCCAGGCACATTTAAGACGATTGTGTCATTTACTGAGGCGCCGAGCGGATTCGAACCGCTGCATAAAGGTTTTGCAGACCTCTCCCTTAGCCACTTGGGTACGGCGCCGTACCGTTTCTTGCCCGTCTTTTCCTGTCCGTGAGGGCTCTTTTCGCATACACCTTTACGCAGGCCCCCTCCCATTGTCAATCTAAAATGGGGCCCATCGGAGGAAGTTAAACACTTTGCACAAAAAGGTTGAATGACATTAACCTACGGGTAAATTGTAAAAAAAACATATACCCTGTTTAGATTTCGTTATAACTATTGACATTTTATATTTGCGTTTCACAATTGGTTCAGAATGGCTTAACAAATTTACCTAGTGATTTCTAAAATATTTTTTATAGTTAAAATTACTTTATTCGGGAGGTTTTTATGATCAAGAGGATCGATAAAGCGGCGGTTATCGGCTCCGGCATCATGGGGGGCGGAATAGCTGCATTGCTGGCCGATGCTGGTGTAGAGACAATGCTTTTCGATATCGTGCCCTTTAATCTCTCTGAAGAGGAAAAGAAGGACAAGGCGGCGCGATACAGAATAGTCCAGACGGGTTTCGACGCCATGATGAAGGCGAAGCCCGCGCTCATCATGGACCCGAAAAGCGCCAAGAGGATAAGCGTCTGCAACCTCGAGGACGATCTGAAAAAACTCGGGGAGTGCGACCTGATAATCGAGGTGGTCGTTGAAAATCTGAAAATCAAGCAGGAGCTGTTCGCGAAGATCGACAAGGTGAAAAAAGCGGACGCCATCATCACCACCAACACGTCCGGCCTTCCTTTGAAGGAGATATCCAAGGGCTTGAGCAAGCAGTTCAAACAGCACTTCATGGGCACCCACTTCTTCAACCCGGTACGCTACATGCACCTGCTCGAGCTCATCCCCAGTGGAGACACCAAGAAGGAGATCCTCGATTTCATGGCCGAGTTCGGCGAAAAGAAGCTGGGCAAGGGCATCGTGTGGGCCAAGGACACGCCCAACTTCATCGGCAACCGCATAGGCGTCTACAACATCGTCGACATGTTCCCTCTCATGAAGGAGATGGACATGAGCATCGCCGAGGTGGACGCCATCTTCGGGCCGGCCATGGGCCGTCCCAAAACCGCGGTCTTCAAGCTCGCCGACCTGGTGGGCCTGGACACCATCAACCACCTGTCCGGGAACTCCTACGAACTTCTCAAAAAGGACGAGCGCCGCGAAGCCTACAAGCTGCCTGACTGGGTCAAGAAGATGGTCGAGAACAAGCAGCTGGGCGACAAGACGAAACAGGGCTTCTATAAGAGGGATCGGTCCCCGGAGGGCAAGAGGCTCTCGCTGGTGATAAATCCCAAGACCCTCCAGTACGCGGAAGCTCCCAAGGTGTCCTTCCCCTGCCTCGATGCCGCGAAAGCCGCCAAGTCGGCCGCCGACAAGGTCAGGGCAGTGGTCTACGGTAACGACAAGGCAGCCAAGTTCGCGTGGAAGCTGACGGCGCTTGTCAGCATATACGCCGCCAACCGTATCCCCGAGATCGCCGACAACATCGTCGAGATCGACAACGCCATGGTATGGGGCTACAACAACGACCTCGGCCCCTTCCAGGCATGGGACGCGATAGGCGTCAAGAAATCCGTCGACAGGATGACCAAGGAGGGGATGAAGGTCCCCGCCAACGTGAAGAAGATGCTCAAAAAAGGCGCGACCTCCTTTTACAAGACCGTGAAGGGCAAGGATTTCTACTACGACCTGGTGAAGGGCGGCTACAAGGAGATCAAGAGGAACGAGAGCGCCATCATTCTCAAGAACCTCAAGGCCAACAAGAAAGAGGTCAAGAGCAATCCGTCCACTTCACTCATCGACCTGGGCGACGGTGTCTTCTGCCTCGAAAAGCACACGAAGATGAACGCGATGAACTTCGAGATAATCGATTTCTCCGCGTATGCCGTCGAATACGTCGCGAAGAACGGCGTGGGCCTCGTGATAGGCAACCAGTCCGGCGGCATGCCCGGGGCCTTTTCCGCGGGCGGCGACCTCGCGTTCATGGGAGCGGCTGCAAAGGCCGGCAAGTTCACTGATATTGATTCCGGCATCGCGCGGCTGCACGATGTGATGCAGATGCTGCGTTACTCCAACTTCCCGGTCGTGGCGGCGCCGTACGGGCTGACGCTGGGCGGCGGATGCGAGTACTGCGTGGCGGCTAATAGGGTCGTGGCGCACGCCGAGACCTACATGGGGCTGGTCGAAATTGGCGCCGGCCTTCTGCCCGGCGGGCTGGGAATGCTGAACCTCTGGAGAAAGATCCTGTCCAACATCCCCGAGAACATGAAGATCACTGACCTCTCCGGGCTGTTCATCCCCTGCTTCATGATGGTCGCGCAGGCCCAGGTGAGCATGGGGGCTTCAGAACTTCGGAAGAGGGGCTTCCTTAACAACCAGGACCGCATAGTCTTCAACCGCGACCTCCTGATCGGGGAGGCGAAGAAAGAGGTCCTCAAGATGGTCGAAGAGGGGTGGACTCCCCCGCTCCGCGAACCTGTCCTCGTGGCAGGCCAGGAGGTCCAGGGAATGGTGTGGGCCGAGCTCCTCAACATGAAGAGCGGCAGCTATATCACGCCGCACATGGAGTTCATCGCGAAAAAAATCGCGTATGTCATGTCGGGCGGAGACGTCATACAGGGGACCAGGATTCCCGAAGAGCAGTGGATGAAGCAGGAACGCCAGGCGTTCGTGGACCTGTGGAGGACCCCGGAAACCCAGAAGATGGCCGACCACATCCTGGCGACCGGCAAGCCGCTCTTTATTTAGCGAATATGTTAAAAATTAAATAAAAGGAGAAAGATATATGAGAGAAGCATATATCGTTTCATCGGTTAGGACTCCAGGCTGCAGGCGCGCGCGCGGGGCCTTTGCCCAGACGAGGCCGGAAGACCTCCTCGCCCAGGCGATGGCAGGCGCCGCTGAGCGGATCAATATCGACAAGGGACTCGTGGACGACATCATGACCGGGTGCGCCTTCCCCGAGGCCGAACAGGGCATAAACGTGAGCCGCATAGCCCTCCTCATGGCCGGTTTCCCGAAAAGCACGTCGGGCGCGACGGTCAACAGGTTCTGTTCCTCCGGCCTCGAATCGATAGCGCTTTCCGCCATGAAGATAAAATGCGGCTGGTGCGAGGTCGCGATGGGGGCCGGGCTCGAGAGCATGTCCATCGTGCCCATGGGTGGCAACCTCCCCCGTCCTCACCCCGAGTGGGCGAAGACCAGCCCCGATGTCTACATGTCCATGGGCATCACGGCAGAGAACGTCGCGTCCCGCTACAAGATCAGCCGCGAAGACCAGGACAAGTTCGGATACGAGTCGCAGATGAAAGCCTCGAAGGCCCAGAAGGAGAAACTCTTCACCGAGATCATCCCCACCAAGGGCACCAGGTATGCCCAGAAGCCCGACGGTTCCTTCGTCAAGGAAACCTTCATCCAGGACTTCGACGACGGGGTGAGAGCCGATACCACGGTCGAGGGGCTCGGGAAACTTCGTGCCGCGTTCAAGGCCTTCGGCTCCGTGACCGCGGGGAACTCTTCCCAGACCACCGACGGTTCCGCGGCGAGCATAGTGGCCAGCGAGGAGGCGTGCACCAAGCACAACCTTAAGCCGCTGGCGCGAGTCGTAGCCTACGCCGTGGCCGGTTGCGAGCCCGACGAGATGGGTGTCGGACCCGCGTATGCCATCCCCAAGGTGCTTCAGATTGCGGGAATGAAGATCGATGATATCGATCTCTTCGAGCTCAACGAGGCGTTCGCGGCGCAGGCGCTTTACTGCGTCCGCAAGCTCGGGATCGATCCTTCGAAGGTCAACGTGCACGGCGGCGCGATCGCCCTCGGCCATCCCCTGGGTTGCACAGGGTCCAAGCTCATGGCCACCCTGGTCGCCAACCTGCACCGGTACAACAAGAAGTTTGGCGTCGAGTCGATGTGCATAGGCGGCGGCATGGGAGCGGCCATGATCATCGAGAAAGTGTAAGATCCACATCAGCGCAACCGCGAAAAAGCCGCCCCCGGGCGGCTTTTTTACTGCCCACTCTCGACTTCACCGGCGACATTTCGGGGAGTTTTTAATCCAAATGACTGTTTTGTGCCGGTTGAGCATCCAACTATGTATTCACATCACGGTCCCGATGCCCGGAATTTGCTTCAGTTGAAATGTTCCGTTCCGAAAATAATAATACATGGGTCACGGAATGTTCAGCTTGTAACCGGTCAGGCGGGCATGAGGAGAGATTATGGATAAAAAGGAAAAAGACGCGAGAAACTGGAAAATGGAGCAGCTCAATTACTTCAAGGGATACCTGGGCAATTTCAAGGAGAACTCCCGTGAATACGAATTGCTTCTCGCCGGCATAAGGGAGCTGGAAAAGCACCTCTAGATGACCGCGCTTCCGACCTCCCGCAGGGCATTATTACCCGCATCCGTCCGGACGCCGTAGTTGCTTCCCTTCACGGGTATTTACTAACCAGCCGACTCCCATAATTAGCCTTATACCCGTCATCCCTTAGGAAGGTTATTCGTTCGAGGCTGATTTTTTTATCACTATGTTGTATTTTTTAAGCTTGTTGTGCATGGTTTTTCTTGAGATCTTCAGCGCACGCGCCGTGGTGGAAATATTGAAATTGAAATGCCTCAGCGTCTTCTCGAGGTATTCTCTCTCAATCTCCTCGATGCTCTTGACCCCCGGCCCCTGTGCCTGGGCGGGTGCCGCGGACTCGATATCCTGCCTTTTCCTGGCACCTCCCCCCGTCTCCTCGAACTCGAGCACGCTCACTATGTCGTTGACCGATACCATTTTTTCGGTCGACAGCAGCACGAGCCGTTTGATCACGTTTTCGATCTGGCGGACATTGCCCGGCCAGCTGTAATTGGTGAGAAACAGCCGAGCCTTCAGGTCGATATTGATGTTCCTGTCGAACTCGCCGTTGAATTTTTTCAGGAAATAATCCATGAACAGCGGTATGTCCTCCTTTCTCTCCCTGAGGGGCGGGAGATAGACCGGCAATACGTTGAGCCGGTAGTAGAGGTCCTCCCTGAAACGGTTCTGCTGGACGAGATGTCTCAGGTCCCTGTTGGTGGCGGCAACTATCCGCGTGTTCACCTTGATGATCCGAATGCCCCCTATCCTCTCGAACTCCTTCTCCTGGAGCACCCTGAGCAGTTTCGCCTGCATGTCGATCGAGAGATTGCCCACCTCGTCCAGGAAGAGCGTGCCCAGGCTCGCCATCTCGAACTTGCCGATCTTCCTGGATATCGCGCCGGTGAAGGAGCCCTTTTCATGGCCGAACAACTCGCTGCCGATGAGGTCCTGGGGAATGGTGCTGCAGTCCACGGAGCGGAACGGATACTGCTTGCGGTTGCTGTTGTAATGGACCGCTTTGGCGAAGACCTCTTTCCCCGTCCCGCTTTCGCCGCTTATCAGGATGGTGCTGTCGGTGTCGATCACCCTCTCGAGGGTGCTGAATATTTTCTGCATCGGCGCCGATTTCCCGATGATGTTCCTGAAACGGAAGCCCTCCCCGACCTGCTCCCTCAGGCGGTTGACTTCGTTTTCGAGCTCAAGCTTCTCCACGATGTTCTTTAAAATCACCGTGAGCTTGTCGGTGTCGAAGGGCTTTACAAGATAGTCGTATGCGCCGAGCTTCATTGACGTTATCGCGGTCTCGATGTCGTTGGACGCGGTTATTATGACCACCGCGACTTTCATCTTGTCATCGTATATCCGCTTCAGCACGTCTATACCGTTCATCCCGGGGAGCTGAAGGTCCAGGATCAGGATGTCATGGTTCACGTTCCTCAGGCGATCGAGAATCGTGTCGCCCCTTTCGATCTCATCCACCTCGAAGGAATCCCCGAGCAGATCCCTCAGGAGGCTGCGGATTCCCGGCTCGTCGTCCGCTATGAGTATCCTGTAGTTCTTATCCATGTTCCGCGGGGTTGTCGAAATCGAGGATAAATACCTTCCGCCCGTCTCTTTCACCGAACCTGAATTTCCATCCATGCAGGCGGGCTATGGTGTAAACCTCATAAAGTTCCGTGCCGCTTCTATATATCCGCCTTGACGAGAACGGCAAATAAAAGCTGTTTTCGTCAAGGTCGCTCAAATCAACGCCTTTAAAAAACACCTCCAGGGACGCGCCGTTTTTCGCGGTAAAGACCAGTTCCGCTGTCGAACCGGCATTGTTCTCCCAGTCGAACCCTCCCAGTAATAATACAATCATCCGGTGGAAAAGGGCGACATCCGCCTTGATAATCACGGGCCCGCCCTCTTTTGCCATCTTAATCCTCGCCGGATCAATCCCCGCCATCGACCGCGTGATTTCACCCAGCCTCTCCGACGCATCAATGGGCTCTAGCCGCTCGACGCGTTGCGAGAATATCCCGTACAGCGATTTGAGCATCGTGTCGATCCGGTCGATCTGCTCAATGATGGTGGTTTTCGATTTCTGAAAGATCTGTGGTTCGCCGGGCCTCGCCCCCATCAGCTGGGCGTATCCCTTTATGGTTGCAAGTGGGTTCTTGAGTTCATGGCTTAGATTACGGATGAGCCGCTCAATCGTTTCAAATCGATCATCGCCCATTCCCGGCACTCTCCATCCCCTTGCCCCGTCTTTTCATCTGAAGACGATCTTATCGGCGTCCGCCCAGAGCTTTTCCAGCTGATAATAGTCCCTCATCTCCTTCGTGAAGATGTGCACGACTATCTCGCTGTAATCAAGCACTATCCACGCCGATTCCGCCTGGGTTCTCGATCTTTCACTGAGTCCGGCGTTTTTGAAAAGCTCCCGCACATCCCTGGCCAGCGACCGGCAGTGAATGAGCGAATTGGCTGTCGATATGACGAAATAATCCAGGTAGCTGTGTATCTTCATCAGGTTGACGATGACCGTATCCCTCGCCTTTTTTTCATCGAGAAGCCGGGCGCAGCTTTTAGCCAGGTCGACAATCTCCTTCTCCTTCAACTGGCCGCGGTTCCTCACTTCAAATAGTCCTTCCCTATGATAATAAGCGCGTTGTTCAGCTGGGAACTGTCAATCACGTGGTAGATCCTGTTGACACCCAGGATCTCCGATACCTTTCGCACGCCCGCGAGCTCCCCTTTCTGGTTCACGATCACGGTTTCATCCATGCCCGGATAGGGTGAAGTCCCGAACTCCACCACGTTCAGCCCTTCCTTTATCAGTATATTCCTCATCTTTCTCGCAAGTCCCGGCACATCGGTCCCGTTCAGGATCCTTATCTTGATGGAGGGCTCGTCCTTTTCATTGAGGATCAGCCTGGCCAGAAATTCCTCTTCGTAAATCTTGTATGCCACATCATCGGTGACAAAATATCCCTCTTCGTTCACTGTCCCGGGTATAAGCGTGAAATACAGCTCGGCGTCCTTGAAAAGATATTTCACCAGACTCATCATTTCCTTTTCGAGCAGGTTCGTGTTGATTCCATGCGAGAGTTCCGACACGAACTTCGCTCCGGTGAATTTTGTATACCTCTCCCTGCCGGTGTAGAGCGATAAAATCACGTCCTGGATGCGGTCATACTTCTTGTATATCGAATTCCCTTCGACGTCATTTATGTATTGAACGATCTTCCGTCCGTCGAAATAGTTCAGCCCCGGCGCAGCGCCGCTGATGGACTGGGCCTGGTTGAGGATGAAAACATCTATTCCGTCGAGGAGGTCGACCATCCTCTCGACGTCAACGGCGTATAGCTCGACATAGAAGGGAACGTGAAGCTTCAGGTCGCGTCTCAGGTACTTGCTTATGCGGCTGAAGTTGTCGATGTCGATCTCGTCGATCCTCTTGAACCGTTTCCCGTAGCCGTCCAGGGTGACCCTGAAATTGGGGGGGATGAAGGTCATCCCGACACGGCTGTTGTCCGGATTTATGCTGAGGATGGCATAGAATGAATGCCGGTTGTCATGGTAGACGTTGCTCCCCTCGATGAGGATATTGATCATCTTTTTGTTCTGCGCCATTGCCTCGACGGCGTTCCTAGTGAACATGCGATGAATATAGAGTCCGGCTAAAACCGCCACGAGCGCGATCGCCAGGTAAACGGCAATGATTATTCGCCTTTTTTCCAATTCCTGTATAACCCCTTTTCACGAATATATTCATCCACTCCGCGGGGGACCATGGAGGATATCGGGCGCCCGTTTCTCACCCGCTCCCTGACGCACGATGAACTTATTCCGATAACCGGATTTGAGGCGAACAGAACCTTCCTGGACCGGGAAACCACCTCTTCATCGTAATGAAACGGTCCCGTCCTGGTCAACACAATAAGCGTAATCAACCGTAGAAGCTCCCGGTAGTCCTTCCAGGTGTCGATTTCACTGAAAGCATCGGCGCCGAGAATGAGATAGAGGTCGGAGCCTGGATTCGAATCCAGGAGCAGTTTTACCGTGATGATCGTGAAGGAGGGTTCGGCCCGGTCTATCTCCACCCTCGAAGCCTCGAACGCGGGATTGCCCTCGATGGCGAGCCTTATCATGGTGAAGCGGTCCTCGGCCGAGACTCCGCCGGGCTCTTCCTTGTGGACCGGCTGCCTGGATGGGATGAACAGGATTCTGTCGAGCTGGTGCTGCTCGAGCACTATCTGAGCGCTGATGAGATGCCCCATGTGTATGGGATTGAAGGTGCCCCCGAATACGCCTATTTTCAAGACCTCACCTGACCGGAACCATAGACTATATACTTGGAGCAGGTTAACCCCTCGATGCCCATGGTTCCTCTCGCATGGAGCTTCTGCGTCGATATGCCGACCTCCGCGCCCAAGCCGAACTCATTCCCATCATGGAAACGCGTGGACGCGTTCACGAAAACGGCCGCCGAATCGACTTCCCTGAGAAACCGCTCCGCCGCCCGGTAGTCCGACGTAACGATGGCGTCGGAATGCCCCGATCCGTAACGCGCTATGTGGTCCGCCGCCTCGTCCATGGAATCGACGATTTTAACCGAGAGTATCATGTCAAGGTACTCGGCATACCAGTCCTCTTCACCGGCCCGCTTCACGATCCCCGGCATCAGGGACACGGTACGGTCGCAACCCCTCAACTCCACGCCCTTTCCGCTGAGCGCCTTCAGGAGGCTCTCCTTGTGCGGGAATTCCCCATGGATCAGCAGGGTTTCCATCGCGTTACAAACCCCCGGCCTCTGCACCTTGGCATTAACCGAGATACGCACGGCCATGTCCTCCTCCGCGCTTTTATCAATATAGACATGGCATACGCCCTTGTCGTGCTTGATCACGGGTATTGAGGACTCCCTCGTGACCATCTGGATAAGGCTTTCGCCCCCGCGGGGGATGACGATGTCTATGTATTTGTCCATCCCCAGTAAAATGGGCACGAGCTCGCGGTCAACACGGTCAATCATGATGACCGCGTCGGACGGAACTCCCCCCTCATTGAATGCATCCGCGATGACGGCGCGGAGCGCCAAGTTCGAGCGTACGGACTCGCTCCCCCCCTGAGGATGCAACTGTTTCCCGACTTCAGGCACAGGGCCGCGATATCGGTCGTGACGTTCGGCCGCGATTCGAAGATTACGCCGATGACCCCTATGGGCACCCTCATCCGTCCCACCCTGATGCCCGACGGCCTCACGCTCATGCCCTCCACCCTGCCGACGGGATCGTCGAGCGCGGCGATCTCCTCGACGGAAACCGCCATGCCCTCGATCCGCTGGCCGTTCAGCATGAGCCTGTCCAGGAAGGCCTGTGTCACCCCTGACTGCTTTGCGGCGTCCATGTCCCGTTCGTTTTCCTCGACTATGAATGACGATTTCTCCCTGAGCATGCGCGCCACCGCACGCAACGCGGAGTTTTTTTGCACGGTCGAAAGGCCCGCGACCTTCTTCGAGGCGGCTTTCGACCGCACGCAGATGTCTTCAATGTACCGTCGTCCATCCATCCGGATCATCCCTCACGGCAGCGTTTCATCATTTAAGTAACCTGTCGGCGCCACGTACTCCCTATACGCATTTTATGCTCGCTGAAAAGTCAAGAAGATTTGGAGCGGTGTCATTCCTTTCGTTCCTCCCGCCGGCATTCGCTCCAGGGCGGGAACGGGACCTCGGCCCTTTAATACGGCCCTCGCGGAATCAAGTCGCCGCCCCTTAATGATCTGTCCGCCCCCGTGCCTTTCCGGTCCGGGACTTCAAGAATTCCCGGGCCTCTTCGGTGTCGAGCCTCTTCAGGGACCTCTCCGCTTCCTTCTTCACCGAGGGCGCGGCGTCCCTGTGCAGCGATGACAATGCATCAAATGCCGCATCCCTGTCTGCCGCGTAACCCATTATCCAGACGATGGTCCTCTTGACATGAATGGAGCTTTCCAGCCGGTACCGTTCGATCAGGTAGGGGACCTCCACACGGCCGCTGTCGAGGAGGGAATAGTATCCTTCGAGCCTTCTCGTCTCGTCGGGACTGTCGAGGAGCCGCCCGGTGACGAAGAAATGAAAAGCGGGCTTGTAGAACAGCAACCCCAGCCTCATCCCCCGGGTGAGAAGACGCGTTATAAGGAAATTGCCGGTCGCAGTGCCCGCAAGCCCTCCCAGCGCCAGGGCTGAGAGAAAAACCGCGCAGACAAGAGCCGTTCTATATGTGTTCCTGTTCATCTCTGGAAATCCGGAAATATCGCGCTCAACCCGGCTTTTTGAACTGTCACGGCCATTTTTCTTGACAAATAATCTCCAATACCGTAGGAAAACAGCACGTTATTCGGTCATTGTTTCCTGATGCATGTGGAACAGTTCATTGCGCTCATAGCACCCGCATGTTTCCCGTGACTGAGCGGTCCCTCTGCCGCCGGTAACGCGCCGTGAAGGGCTTTCTCGCGATGCATCCCCTTCACGCCATATGTCGTTTGACCGCGCGCCGGCCATTATACGGGAATCGGGAAATTATTTTCAATGAGGAAATCATGGAATTCGAACCGGTCATAGGTCTCGAGGTGCACGTTCAGCTCAATACGGGCTCCAAGATCTTTTGCGGCTGTTCGACGAAATTCAAGGCCGAGCCGAATACCCAGACGTGCCCCGTCTGTCTCGGGCTTCCCGGCGTGCTCCCGGTCCTCAACGAGGAGGCCCTTCGAAAAGCGATCATGGCTGGACTGGCGATCAATTCGAATGTTTCGAAATACAGCAAGTTCGACAGGAAGAATTACTTTTATCCCGACCTTCCCAAGGCCTACCAGATATCCCAGTATGATAAACCCATATGTTCAGGCGGACACATTGAGATAAAAACGAAGGACGGCAAGAGGAAGATAGGCATCACCAGGCTCCACCTCGAGGAGGACGCGGGAAAATCAATCCATTCCGAGGACCCCGGCAACAGGGTATCATACATCAATTTCAACCGTACGGGGGTCCCGCTTGTTGAAATAGTCTCGGAGCCCGATATGCGTTCTGCCGACGAAGCCTACGACTTTCTCCAGGCGCTCAAAACCATAATGAAGTACCTCGACGTTTCCGATTGCAACATGGAGGAAGGCAGCCTGAGGTGCGATGTGAACATTTCGCTCCGGGAAAGGGGATTGACGACACTGGGCGAAAAGGTGGAGGTCAAGAACCTCAATTCCTTCAGGGCCGTCAAAATGGCCATAGAATTCGAGATTCTTCGCCAGTCCAGGCTCCTGGAATCACACGAAAAGGTCCTCCAGGAGACGCGCCTCTGGGACGCCGGCAGGAACGAGACATTCGGCATGAGGTCGAAGGAGGAGGCGCACGATTACCGCTATTTCCCGGAGCCGGACCTGGCCCCTGTCGTTCTCAGCGAGGCATACATCGAAGATATAAGGAAAAGAATTCCCGAGCTCCCTTCGCAAAAACTGCGGCGTTTCATGACAGACTTCCAGCTTCCTGAATATGACGCGGAGGTGCTCACGGCGACCAGGCAGCTTGCGGATTACTACGAAGCGGTGGTGGAAAGCGGCGCCAATCCAAAAAGGGCCTCGAACTGGATAATGAGCGAAGTGCTCGCGAAGGTGGACGACCCTGAAAACATCGCCGCGCTCGGCGTCGAGCCGGCAAGGCTCTCACGACTCCTGGCTCTCATCGACAACGGCACCATCAGCGGCAAGATAGCCAAGTCCGTGTTCGACGAGATGACAACCGGCGGCGGGGAGCCCAATGACATTATCGCCGAAAAAGGATTGACTCAGGTCACCGACACCTCAGCAATAGAGCAGATGGTGGACACGGTTATCAACGAGAACCCCGAGTCGGTCACCGATTACAGGAGCGGTAAGAAGAAGGCGCTCATGTTCCTCGTGGGGCAGGTAATGAAGCTGTCGAAGGGTAAAGCGAACCCGTCGATGGTGAACGAGCTTTTAACCAAGAGGCTGGAGAAGTAGACCCCGTCAAGCCAAAGGAGCTTTTCATGGAAGCACTTGTCAGAACTAGGATTCCGGGCGGTAAAAAGCTCTTCAGCGGCAAGGTGAGGGACGTCTACATCGTGGACAAGGACCACCTTCTACTCGTTTCGACCGACCGGGTATCGGCATTTGACCATGTCTTCCCGAACGGCATTCCTGGCAAGGGCATCATATTGAACAGGATTTCCAACCTGTGGTTTTCCGGCATAAAGTTCATCAAGAACCACGTGGTGGAGCGCAACTACCGGAATTTCCCCAGGCCCTACTGCGATTTCCCCGAACTGGTGGCAGAGAGGGCCGTCCTGGTCAGGAGGGCGCAGAGAATCGATTTCGAATGCATCGCGCGGGGATACCTCAGCGGGAGCGGATGGAAAGACTACGAGTCGACCGGCGAGTTATGCGGCATAAGCCTGCCGCCGGGTCTCGAGATGGCGGAAAAACTGCCGGACCCGCTTTTTACCCCCGCCACGAAGGCAAAGAGCGGCCACGACATCAACATCCCCATAGAAGTAATGCGGAAAAAGCTGGGCGCCGATCTCGCCGACCGCCTGGGCGAACTGACGCTCCAGATCTATGAATTCGGACTCGAAAGGCTTAAAAAGGCCGGCATCATATTGGCCGACACGAAACTTGAATTCGGCATTATCGGAAACGAGATAATGCTCATCGACGAGGTGCTTACCCCGGACAGCTCTCGCTTCTGGGACGCTTCCAATTACCGCGTCGGGACATCCCCGGTGAGTTACGACAAGCAATTCATCCGCGACTATATCGAAACGACACCCTGGAATAAAAACTCCGCCCCCCCGCCGCTGCCCGAAGAAATAATTCAAAAGACCGGCGAAAAATATCAAGAGATACTCGATAGGATAAGCGCCGTCCTCCCCTAGGCTGAAAACGGCCCGTTCTTTCACGGTCCACCCGGGTTCCACCCGGGGCACGGGCCGGCGATGCGGGCGCGCGTAAAGAAGGCCCATGGACAATTATTTGCCTGTCCGCGACCGGATGTATATATTATTAACCGGCGAGATGAGAGCCCGCGCCGGGGACAGGGATGGCCCCGGGCGACACTCGAGGGCTAAAGAATCGGGCCGTGTTTGCCGATAATCTATAGAGCGCGTTTATGCCATGCCAGCTTTAATCGGGAGGAACTGAATGGCCCTGCAACAAAAGAGCCCCTTCGATCAATATAAACATACCGAAATCACGACCGCCACCCAGGGGAAGCTCATTGTGATGCTCTACGACGGGGCCATAAAGTTTCTCAACATAGCGATCGAAAACATGAATCCGAAAACCTTTGATGTGGTCAACAATAACATCCTCAAGGCCCAGGACATCTTGACCGAGCTGCTCGTCTCCCTCAACATGAAAGAAGGCGGCGAGGTGTCCAAGAACCTTTCCAGCCTTTACCTGTATTTCAAGAAAAAGCTCCTGGAGGCCAACATACAGAAGGACCCCGAACTGGTGAAAGAGGTCGTCACCTTGTTAAAGGAGCTGCGCGACGCCTGGGACAAGATCTCCGCGAAAGAAGCCAAAGGCGACAGCCAGCCCAACCTTCACGCAAAAGGATCATTCAGCATTGAGGGATGACGTTCATCTTCTTTTCGCCCGCCTTTGTTTGAATCTCCGGGGTAAAGAGACTCTGCTCGGGAGAATCTCTTCAAGCGAAAGCGACAAGCGGTATTTCCTGAAATCAGGCGCCGTGCAGAGGCTTTCAGAATCCATGGACAGCGACCAGGCCCTGCTCGACGAGATCGGGTCTCTCAATTATGAGGCCGCTCAGATAACAAACAGCATATGCCGCACCTGCGGGCTCTCACCCGCAGACTTCGAGCGGATGATTTCTGAATGCGGGGAAATGCCGTTCCGCGAGGTTTTCGTTCTTCGCGGGAGCATCAGGAGGCTGCTCAAGGAAATATCCATTGGCCGCAATCTCCTTATCCATGACATTGAGCGCCTGATGAAGCGGATCGAGGCCGATTACAGCAGCCTCGTCGCAGGCATGGGCATTGTTATTCCCGATCATGAGGGTATCTCCGGGCGGGTAACCCCGTAAATCAACTACAGATCGGCCGCGTCTGTTATTTGAAGAATCTCCTCCCTCTTTTTGACCATTGCCTCGAGATCGAGAAAATATTTTTTCGTCTTGAACACTTCTTTGTAGCGGGAGGTGTATCGGGGCGATGTGAAGTATTCTTTCAACCTGCCGGAGACCGGAAAGACCTGCTCTGACGGTTCATAAATGTACGGCTGGCCCGTATTTTGATCAAGAACGGTCCCGGTCAAAATGCCCCAGGAAATATCGTAGAGCGAGTTCTTGGCCAGGTCACGCATTATTGCCTTAATGATCGCCTCTTGAGTGGGATCAAAAAACTTGAAGTTCTTTGAGTACATGATCGCCCCGTGCAGGTGATCGGGCATGTCCAGAAAACCGTCTTTCAAAATCCCTTCCGCCACCGTGTGCATCATTTTCATCATGTGTTTCAACCCCCCGAGGCCCGGTTTTTCCTGTCCGGGCAGCTGCGGCCTCTCCATCGTAAAGCTCTCCCTCGGGTTACGCAGTGACAGCCATTGAATAATCACCAGGTCGAGCATGAAGTTCGAGGTTCCCTGGTCCAAGAACCCCCTGTCGGGAACGAAACGGGACTCCGAAAGCCGCAGATCGATGAGCATATTTTCCGGGGATTTGCCGCCGGAAAAAACCTTAATGGAATATACCGACTCTTCGTCCATGTCCATGCTGAACTGAAGGGGCGTAAAACCCCTTCGCTCCAGAAAATCCACCAGGCCGGCACCGCGCATGATCTCCATCAGTTCTTCCTCTGAGTACCGGTTGAGGAAAAGATTCTTCCCCGGCGGACGGGTGAAAGGGCCAAGGCTTTCAACGATGTCCCTTGTTTCCAGCCCGATTGTCATCAAGCCCTGGATGTCCACGGGTTCAAGGAATTTGAGCCCGTTAATTTTTTGTTTTTTCTTCACCGGGGACGCCTTTGCGGCTTCACACTGCCCAGCGATCGCTGTTATAGACGAGTTTCACCTGCATCAGGAAGTGATCGATGTCGCGCGGGTTTATCGAGGGAACGACCATCATGCGTGCGAACTTGTCGTGCTGCTTGAGCTGCAGCAGCGACCTCTTGTATGTCTCGTTTATGTTCTCGCCGATGATCACAAGCCTGGCGAAAGACTCCTTGTACACATCGAGGAGCTTGTCGGGGTCAGTCACTGAAATCACGTCCTCGGTGGGAATGAAATCTGGGGCGATCGCCACCTTGGAGTCCTTTTTCCGTGTGACCAACGAGGTAACGAGATCGGTGTTCTTCCTGAACCTTTCGACGAAGTTGCTTTCCACATCCGACTTCATATTTACGAAAATTATAACGGCCCTCTCGCAGTTATGGTAATAAAACTTCTGCTCCTTTATCACGAACCGCTTGATCTCGTTCCAGCGCTTGTAATCCAAATTTTCGCCGTTCGTGGCCAGCACCGACCTTTTGCCCGTTACGCCGTCCACGCCGTAAATATCCCCGACCACGCATAAAAACCTCTTTCGCTTGGTCTGCCCGTTTATCGTGTTGAGGGCGTCAAGGCGCCTGTCCATCCCGATGAAATCAATCATTCCGTACGGCCTGCGGTATTCGACCGGGAACTCGTTCGCGAGCATGTTGTAAAACCGTTCATTGAAAAACACGCTGATGGTGCGATATTTGTTCTCCTGGAAGAATTCCATGTCGGCGATGCTCACGTCATCGCCGGTGCGGAATTTTTTCCCACTTACGGTGAAGTCCTCGAAATAAACACAGCGCAGGTTTATATTGATGTTGTAAGCGCTCCTGAGGGCCTGCAGTTTTTCGAGGGGGACTTTCATTTAAACGTTTTTCCCCAGGCTCCTGAGATAGGCGTAAATGAACCTGTTGATATCACCGTCCAGGACATACTCCACGCTGCCCGTCTCCTCGCCGGTCCTGTGGTCCTTTGCAAGCATGTACGGCTGGAAAACGTATGACCGTATCTGGTTGCCCCAGGAGATGTCTTTTTTTTCGCCGAGCTTCTCAAGCTTTTTTTCCTCGAGCTCCTTCCTGCGCAATTCATACAGTTTCGATTTCAGCACCTTCATGGCGAACGCCTTGTTCTTGTGCTGGGACCTCTCGTTCTGGCACTGGACCACTATGTTGGTGGGCGTATGCGTGATCCTGACGGCCGAATCGGTCTTGTTTACATGCTGCCCGCCGGCGCCTGAAGCCCGGTAGGTGTCTATCCTTAGGTCGGAGTCGTTTATAGCGATATCGATGTCTTCCGGGACCTCGGGGATTATTTCCACCGAGGCAAAGGACGTATGCCTCCTCTTGTTGGCGTCGAACGGCGAAATCCTCACGAGCCTGTGTATCCCCCTCTCGCTCTTCAAGAGCCCGTATGCGTATTCGCCCTCTATCAGCGCGGTGGCTCCTTTTATCCCCGCCTCTTCGCCCGGGGTATAATCAATCACGTCTATCGAGTAGCCCTTGTTCTCGGCCCACCGGAGGTACATCCGGAACAGCATGTTTGCCCAGTCCTGCGACTCCGTTCCGCCGGCGCCCGGATGTATGGTCACGAAGGCGTTTCTTCCGTCGTCCTCGCCGGAGAGCAATACGAGGGTTTCCAGCTCGTCAAACCTTCTCCTGAATCCCTCGATGCCGGAGCACAGGTCGTCGAGCACACCGGTGTCCGATTCGGCCAGGGCCATCTCCATGAGGTCCCTCGCCTCTGAAACCTCCCCCACGAGCTTTTCCCAGGGCTCAACCTTTCTTTTGAGCCTGCTTAACTCCTGGTTGACATTGGCCAGCCGGTCCCTGTCCTTCCAGGCATCCTCCTTGACGGTCTCCGCCTCAAGCCGGAGCAGGTTTTCCTTGAGCACCCCGATATTTATCGAAACGTAAAGCTCCTTTATCTCATTCAAGAGCGAATCGAGCTCGCGCTTGCACTCCCTGTAGTCCCTGTCACCCAAGTCTCGCACCCCGCGCCCTGTTTCTTAATACCGCCTGAATGCCGCCGCGTTGTCGTCAATCGGCCTGCCAGCAACTGCCAAAATAATACTATATATCCCATCAAGCGGCCGAGTCAACTCTTTATGGACCCGGCAGCCCGCTGGATGTCCCCCGAGGAAGCGTTTCACATGCTCGCTGAAGTCTCGCTCAAGGTCATCGGAACTGTTATACTCTCGCGCGAACACGTCGTTCCACATGCCGCTGTCCTCCATGCAGAGATAGGTGAAAACATCCGGCGCGACTCTGTCCAGGAAGGACTTCATCTTCTTGTATACCTCCCTCCTCACCTGGGGGAGGTAGCGCGTTTTGCCGTCCCGCCCGGAAAACAGCTCCATCAGCACGAGATCGTCATCGGGAAAGTTTCCACGGACCGTCTCCTTGAAGCCGTGGCTGTAGCGGAAACATCCAAGGGATATCCATGCCATCCTCCCGGATGGAACACGTTGAAACGTTCGCTCCACGAGTTCGCCATATTCCTTTTCCCAGCCCTCATACGGAATAATGGGATCGAAGTGAAAAGCCACGGGGAAGCCTGCCCCGGCGGCCCTTGCCGCAGCGCCGAGCCGTTCGTCAAGGGTGGCCGTGTCCGCCTCGTATCGCTCTATGGCCCTCGGCGTGTTCAGGCTCCATGCGAAGACCGCGCTGCGCTTTTCCTCCATGCCGAGCAGGTGGTCGACGTTCGCCGATTTTGTCTTGAGCTCGACGAGCACATTGGGCATCGTGCCGGCGAGTTGGATCAGCCTTTCGGCCGTGCCCGCCGTGTCATCCAGCATGAGGGAGTCCGTGAACTCTCCCGTGCCCACCCGGTACATGAGGTCGCCGCGAGCGTTTCGCTGGAATTCCCTGATCTCCTCCAGAGCATCGTCGAAATTGATGAAAAGGAGGACCCCGAACGAATTCAGGTAGCTGTTAAGGTAGCAATACGAGCAGTTGTACAGGCAGTTGAAACCGGTGTTGAGCACGAGGTAGCGGCAGCATATCATGCCGCGGGAGCCGGGGCATCTCTGCAAAGACCGTCCCTTGTTCCGCGCCAGGACGAGCACCTGTTTTGAAGCATACCCGTCATTTTTCAATTCTTCCACGGCGCCGGCGATCTCGCCGTCGTCGCGGCAGGGAATCCGCCGCGGTCCCTCCAATGCTAAAAAAGCGCGGACCATCCGATTGTCGGTGTCCTGCTCCCCGTATACTATCGCTTTTATGTCAGATGCTCTCTTCATCGCCCCTGCACTGATATTCCTTGACTCCCGGCGTACCTGATCCATGCGGTCGAGAGATACTATTTAATGGAAGTCGCAATTCAATTAAATTTCTTGACGTCAACCGGTTTTTCACTGATATGCTATCCCTTGCGGAAACGCGGTCGCGCGTCGTCATTCCCCGGCCGGCAGATGAATGTTCATGCGCGTTCCACGGCAATCGCACCGCCATTTACGTCTATCACAGGAGTGAAACCATGGGTTGCCTGTTCTGCAACATAATCCAGGGTACAACACCCTCCACCAAGGTGTACGAGAACGATCACGTGTACGCGTTCGAAGACATCAATCCCCAGGCGCCCGTGCATGTCCTGGTCGTCCATAAGACACACACGAGAAGCATAGAGTACCTCAATGATTCGAACAGCAGGATCATGTCGGATATATTTCTCGCCGTGAAGGAAATCGCCCATTTAAAGGCGATCGACGGTAAGGGGTACAGGATTATCATCAACAACGGGCCCGCCGCTGGCCAGGTCATCTGGCATATGCACGTGCACATTTTGGGCGGGAAGGATAACCTGGGCCCCATGCTGGCGCAGTATTAGCCGAATTCACGCCTCAACGGCCCTGCTTTTCGACGGGAGCATCAGGGTTATCCTCTCGACCGACCGGCTGGTGACCTCCTCGACTATGAACAGACATTTCTCGTATTCGAAGCGGTCTCCCCTGTCAGGGATCCTGCCGAGTTCATAGGTAACGAACCCCGCCAGCGTTTCGAAGCCCCTTTTAGTTATGGGAACGCCGAACCTCTTCTGGAAAAAGTCCACGTCGATGCTCCCATCAATCAGGTATCTCCGCCCGCTAATCCGTTTTATGAGGTCCTTGTCGTGATGATCCCTGGTCTGTATTTCGCCGACGATCTCCTCCGCGATATCTTCCTTCGTGACCATGCCCTCGACGGCGCCGAATTCGTTGACGACATATACGATGGGGATCTGCTTCTCCTGCATCTCCAGGAACAGCGAATATATCTTCTTCGTGGACGGGACGAAATACGGTTCCTTTATGATCTCGTCGATGCTCTTGACTTCCGATTTCAGCAGAAGGTCGCGATAGTGGATGTACCCTGTTATATTGTCGACCCTCCCGCTGTAAACGGGAATGCGTGAAAAATTTGTTTCGTCGATCAATTTAATGACCTGTTTGATGCTCCTCCGCCTCTCAATCGATTTAATATCTATGAGCGGCGTCATGACTTCATAGGCGGTCACCTTGTTGAACGTAAGGATCTCATCGATGTAATCGTGATAACCCTTCTCGATTACCCCTTCCTTCACGCCGATCCTGAACAGCAGGCCGATGTCATCCCGTGAGCTGATGAAAGAATATCTCTCCGAAAGGTTGAGCATGTCCTTGATTTTTTTCGAGAAAAACAGCGAAAAGAGGATAAGGGGTTTGAATACGGTAATCAAGATGTGGGCGGGGTAGGAAAAGGCCATGAGAAACGCCTCGGGCCTCGTCCGGGCGATCAACTTCGGCAGCACCTCGCAGAAAGTCAGAAAAACGAGCGCCTGCACGGCGATGACGAGCAGAAGGCCCGTCTCTCTCAGCAGGAAGGCCCTGGTCGCGACGAAGGCGACGAAGGCCGATGCGGCTATTTCAATGATGTTAATGAGGATCTGGAGCATCCCCATGGCATGCTCCACGTTTTCGAGTATATGAAGCGACCTGGCAGCGCGCCTGTTGCCTTTCTCGGTGTAGAACTTCAGCTTGATGGGATTCGAGGTGATTACGGCCGTTTCGACGGCCGAAAGGAAGAAGGTGATCACCATGGACAGGAGGATTGCACCCTCGTATATGAGGTACGTGTCGTTCATGTCCCGGACGTCCTCGGCAATACTTCAATCGACTCTATCCTGTTTTTTATCACTCGCTTCACCCTCAGCACGTATTTATCGGTGGTCACCGAATCATCCTTTCCTGGGAATTGCTCCATCTTTTCCGTGATATACCCCCCTATGGTCTCCGACTCGCTGCTGGCTATGCTGTCGTCAAAGGCGACGTTGTAATCGTCTATCTGCATGTCCCCAGAAACAATAACTCCCCCTTCCACGGTCCTCCGGATCCCCGGCTTGTAGACCTCTTCAAACGAAGAGAACTCCCTGCCCATGAGCTCGGAAAGAATCGCATTGAGGGTTACCACGCCGGCGGTGCCGCCGTATTCGTCGATAACCACGGCTATCTGGATTTTCTTGCCGAGAAAATCGGTAAGCAGCTCTCCCAGCTCCTTGGTCGAGGGATAATGGTTGACCGGATACATGAGCTTGTTGATTGTCTTCGCTTTTTTCCGGCCCCATATATAGGGGACGAGTTCCCGGGAGTCCAGAACGCCGACAACGTGATCGAAGTCACCCTTGTAAACCACGGTCCTCACCAGACCCGTATCGAGGAAAGTCCCCGCCGCCTGCTCCACCGTGCAGCCAAAAGGTATGAAAACCGCCTGGTTCCTCGGGATCATGATATTCTGGGCCTGTTTCTTGGAGAACCGCATGACATTCATTATGAATGCCCCTTCTTCTCTCTTGATAATGCCCTCGCTTTCCCCCACCTTGACCGCCATATTGAGCTCGTCCTCTGTGATTTTTTCCTCGCCCGCTTCGATTTTCAAAAGCCTTATTATCAGAGTGATAGCCCAGAGCAGGACGTTTCTGACCGGAGCGAAAACCCAGTGAAAAATACCCAGCACGGGAACGGCTATCTTTGAAAACCTCTGAGGATCGCTTCTTGTTACGGTCTTGGGAATGATATCGCACAGGAGGATTATCAAGGGCGTCACGGCGGCAATGGCG
Organism: uncultured Spirochaetota bacterium; assembly: GCA_963762305.1. Taxonomy (GTDB): domain Bacteria; phylum Spirochaetota; class UBA4802; order UBA4802; family UBA5368; genus CAVXKM01. Next base: position 470,770 of record CAVXKM010000002.1, read on the forward strand.
ATGAAGTGCCCGTATCGCGACCACACGTTGAGAAGGACGCGCGTCGACAGGGCCGGGATCATCAGGTTTGCAAGGAGGTTCCCTATCAGGATGGTGACCAGTATCTTTTGCGGGCCCGCCATCAGCGCGGAGAGCTTCTTCTCCCTGCCGTCGGCCGACATCGAATAGCGGTGCAGGTCCGATTTGCTGAGAGAAAAGAGGGCGACTTCCGAACCTGAAAAATAGGCGGAGAAAACGAGCAGTATAAGGAATATGATTGCATCCGTCAGCATGGAATCATGCCCCGGCGGTATACTGGGTGGGGAACGCTGGTTTCATCATCTCAGGAGAAGAGTTCCGCTTCCCGGGTCTTCAGAATCCTCGCGCACAGTTTCTTGAACTGTTGCGTCGGTTCCTGGAGGCCCTTCTCCACTTTCGACAGGTAGGACGGGGAGCACCGGAGCAGCCGGGCAAGCTCGTATTGTTTCAGTTTTTTCTCTTTCCTGACGCTCCACAGCTTATTCTTGAAGCCCCTGTTCAGGCTCCGCACTTTTTCCCTGTCCAGGTTGTCCGGGAAAAGCAGTGAAAGCGGGACACCGAGGTATTTCGCGCATGCCTGTTTGAACTTCTCCGTGGGAGTCTGGGTCCCCTTCTCGATTTTGCACAGATAAGATGGAGACACGTTGAGCGCTTTGGCCATCTGGTACTGGGAGATGCTCCTTTTCCTTCTTATGTACGGTATCATGTTTTCCACGGAAAAGGTCCCCCGCTTATTCACTCACCCGGCAACCACGTTGTTTACAGGCTTTTGGACGGCGAAATTTCAAGCTTCACGTTAAACGAAATTTCTTTTGTGGCTTCATTCGCGCGGAAGTCGCGTGCTACAACCCTCAGGGTGTTGATGCCGTCGACGTAGGTCACATTATCGATGCGATAATAACCCTTTTCATCAAAAAGATTATGAAAGTTTTTTCCTGAAATTGTCAATTCATTTTTTGAATATTCAATCTCCGTGAAATTAATTTCTAGCACGCTTTTTCCGTTGAAAAAGGCCTGGAGGCTGAATACCCCGAGCCTCTCACCGCCCCCCATGGAGTCAACCAGCTCGACGAGGAGCGGGTAGTGCCTGGTCAATCGAATGTTCGAGCCGTCTCTCACGACCGTATATCGCTCGCCGACCCTGATGAAGGCCCCGAGGATGGATGGCCCCTTGCCGTCTAGGCAGTCAGGCATTACTTTCAAGGGATTGAGCGATTTCCGGGTTGTACGGTCGAGAAACGAGAGGTGAAGGTGTTTTCCATAAGACCGTCCGGTGCTCCCGATCGTGCCCAGGGTGTCCGTCCTGGCATACATGTCGCTGAAATGCTGGCTGTCGTCGAGATGCAGGTATATTGAATATAAATTGCCCCGGTGGCTGAGAACCTTGTAATTCCCGCCCCCGGGATAGTTTTCCAGCGGGAAGAGCGAGTGGTCCCAGAAATAAACGAGTTCCCCCTCCTCCGCCGGACGTATCCTTCCCGCGGCGGATGTCATGTCTATGCCGTCATGGAAATGGTCCGCCCGGGATTCGCCGAATATCGATGTCACGCGCGGATTTTCCACGGGCCACTGGAAAGCGAGACCCATGAAGACCAAGGAGACAAGAAATCCGTGATGCATCCATTTCTCAGCCATGTTCGAATGATTACCTCGTGTACGTTTTGTCGATATACAGTCACCGTCATGGTGCAGGCGCGTCAATGAAAAATATGAGCACGCTTCCTTCAATTGCAGGATGTAACGGTCAATTTGCGCAGCCCGCTTTTTCCCTTACTGCGCGGCCGCATGGATGGGACAGTACTCTCCCGGCTCCGTCCCCGGGTAAAACAGCTCATCCCGCGACACACGGGGACACAACCCCTCCGCGCGGGGCACGAGGCCGGAGTCCAGGCAGATGGTCTGGCGCGTGAGCCCTTCGTCTGGCACCGGGAAATCCCCCGGCTCGTTCCCATGCGGTGCCTGCGCGATGAAATCCGCCCATATATTCGCGGAGATTACGCCACCGGCGCGCCCCGCCCCGAGCGATATGGCGCCTTTCTTGTTCCCCACCCATACGGCAGTCACGAGCTCCGGCGTGTAGCCAATAAACCAGGCGTCGCTGAAGTTGGACGTGGTGCCTGTTTTGCCCGCGATGGGGAAGTTTATCTTCCTTCCCTTCACGACGAAGTGCGCGGTGCCTCCTTCTTCGAAAACCCCCTTGAGCATTGAAACCGTGATGGCGCACGCCGCCGGGTCCATTATTTTACCGGCCCCGGCCCTCTTCTCGTCCACCGCTCTCCTGACCTCTTCCTCGTTGTCCCAGACGATATTGCCGTTGTAGTCCTTCACCTGGCGAATGCCGTAAGGCCTTACGTAATCGCCGCCGTTCACTATCACCGAATGCAGCACCGCGTTCTCCTGTGGAGACAGCTCATACGCGCCCAGGGCGAGCGACAGCGTTTTCCCGAAGCGCCTGTGCAGGTCCCTTTCTGACAGGTCGAGGCCCTCCTTCAGCATCCGGAAAACGATCGCATAGCCCGTCTTTTCAAGCACCTTCACAGCGATGACGTTGATGGACCTGGAGAGCGCGTCCCGGACCGTCACCTTGCCGGCATAGGTATCATCGAAGTTCCTCGGGGAATACCCGCCGTTAAAAACCGTGCGTTCATCCAGGAATATGGTGGACGGCGTGATGTCCCGGCTCTCGAGCGCCGCCGCATAAATGACGGGCTTGAAGGAGGACCCCGGCTGCCGGTATACCTGGGAAACGTGGTCCACCTGGTTCTGGGATGAAAAGCTATAGCCGCCCACATGGGCCTTGATCTCACCCGTATACGGGTTTATGGCGAGGAGCGCGCCCTCGATCCCGCTGACGTTTTCCCTCATCTCCTCGTATTTCCTGCGGCCACGGTACTTCTCGGCTATTTTCAGCTGGTAGTCGCGCTGGTCAAGGACCCCCTTTTGCAGCACGCGGAGCGCCACGTCCTGGGCCGCGGCATCGATGGTGGTGTACACGCTGAGCCCGCCCTTCTTCACCACCTCCTCGGTGAATTTCTCCACCAGGACCCTGCGTATACCCTCGTTGAAGAGCGGGGCCCGGTTCACCTTGTAGGAGCTCATCAGGAAACTCCCGATGAGCGACGCGGCGGGCCTTCCCTCCCTGTCGACCTTCACGTCCCATTTGCTCAGGAAACGTGAAAACTGGTAATCAGCGCGCCCGCGGCTGATGTAACCGGCATCCACCAGGGATTTCATGATGCGCTTCGTTTTACTTACAGAATTGGCAAGATTCGAAAGGGGCGAATAGATCAAAGGATTGGAGATCGTCGCGACGATCATCGCGCACTCCGTTTCATTGAGGTCTTTCACCGACAATCCGAAAAACATCTTCGCGGCTGATTCAACGCCATAGGCCCCGTTCCCGAAGTAAATGAGGTTGAGGTACATGGAAAGGATATCCTGCTTGTCATAGCGCCTTTCGATCTCCAGCGCGCAGAAGGTCTCGTAGATCTTTCGCTTGAGGCTTCGGGCCATGTCGGTGAAAAGCACCTTCGCCAGCTGCTGGGTTATGGTGCTCCCGCCCTGCACCACGCCCAGGTGGGCCACGTTGACCAGAAGGGCCCGCACAATGCCCTTGTAGCTTATTCCCCTGTGCCTGTAAAATTCCCGGTCCTCGCTCGCGATGACCGAGTTGACGAGCCATTTGGGGATATGACCGTAGGGAACGATCTCGCGCTTCTGCTCGAAGAACTCCCCGATGATCTCATCGTTGCGGTCATATATCCTGGTGGGGATGTCCACGACCTTCGCGTTCAGGTCGACGTCGCTGTAGCTGTACTCGTAGCCCGCCTTGATCTCCTCGGTGCGATCGATGAGCGTCTTGTACCTGTACAGCTTGTCGAGCGCTTTCTCCCGGTCACCCCTCCAGCTCAGGTATACGATCCCCGTATAGGCCAGGAGTAGCAGCACCACCAAGAGGGGGAGATAGACGAAAACCAGCCTCCTGTGGTCCCCGATCCAACGGATGATTTCCCGTACCATCGTATTCATCCTTCGTTCACGCCCCTTCACCGGCCGGCATCCGCCGCGCGGAGCGATACCGTCTGCCCGACAATTGCCCGCAGGCCCCCCGTATGTCGCTCCCCGTGCTCTTCCGCACCGTAATCCGGACATTCAAGGCATTCAGTTCCCGGACAAACGATTCCATCTCCTCGGGAGCAGGGATATCGAGCCCGTGATCCCCGGGATTAAGCGGAATAAGGTTCAGTTTTATCCGCCCGGAGGGGAACATTTTCTTGATCCTTCGGGCGTCATCCGGCGAGATGTTGTCTTTTCTCATGACGTACTCGATGGTAATCCGGTTCCTCGAGACCGGCGTCTTCTTCTCCAGCAGTTTCGCCAGTCCCGACATCGGGAACGGCCTCTCGACCGGCATGTGGCGCACTCTCCGCCCGGGCACCGTGTCGTTCAAGGAGACGGCAAGATTGTAGGGCCTTTTCTCGTCGATGAACCGCTCTATGGCGCTGGTAATTCCGCACGTCGAGATGGTGATCTTTCTCACGGAAAGGTGCATCCCGAAGGAGTAATTCATTATGTCCGCCGCTTTGACCACATTCTCGTAATTCAACATGGGCTCGCCCATCCCCATGAAGACAACATTGTTGTTGCGCAGGCCGGAAATCCTGCGCACGTGGCTCAGCTGGTCGAGGATCTCCGCCGTCTCCAGGTTTCTTTTAAAGCCGATCTTCGCGGTTTCGCAAAATATGCATCCCATGGGACACCCGACCTGGGAGGACACGCAAACGGTAAGCCTCCCCTCCCCGCCCTCGTCGGCTTTGATGAGCACCGACTCGATATAATTCCCGTCATCAGTCCGAAACAGGAACTTCTCGGTGCCGTCGACCTTCGAGACAAGGCGGTCCTCCGGACTGAAGGCCGAAATGGCGAAAGAACCGTCGAGCGTCTCCCGAAGCGCCTTTGAGAAATTCGTCATCTCGGAGAAAGACCGCACATTTTTCTCGTAGAGCCAATTGAAAAGCTGGCGTCCGCGATATTTCTTCTCTCCCAGCGCGGTAAAGAGCTCTTCCGCCTCGTGAAGGTCAAGGTTCTTTATAAAGGCCTTTTTCATATCACCTTTCCCGCGAGGAGCGCTCCCATCCAGCATTTAACTTGTTCTCAGGTGACATGGAAAAACTTAAATGATATATCCGTTGATTATATTTCCCATAAATGCAACAATTTTACAGCGTGCTCGACCCGGTTAGTTTTAAGTCAGCACCGCCCGTCGGATCATCATAAAAGCGGAGCGGTTCGCATGGGCCGCCCGTGTCGAGGGTATCATCACACAACCTTTGCATTCCACGACCAATCCAGGGTTTTCCCGCCGCGGAGCGCTAGAGCCCGTGTATCCGGCCGTCCTTGAATAGAAGCGTGTCCCGGAGTTTGATCTGCGCGGATAAATGAACCCCTCCTGCGTGATGAATGGCTTTGCAGTGAAAACCGGCGAGATAACGGCTTTTCGTGAAAGATGAAGGGACCGGGAGACGGGAAAACATGTCGCCTATGTACTTATGAATCAATCCAAGACAATGCCAGAAAAGGCACGCGGCACTGTCGCCTCATTGAATTGACTTTTAATATGGATTCAATCTTTCGGATGGAAAAAGGCTTTCAACATAAAATCTACTCTCCACGGCGCCTATGGCGCCGTGGCGCCTTGGTGTCCTACGGTTTCTTTTCGTCGCTCTCGTTTTCGCCGCTTATCGATTTCTTGAATTCCCTGATACCGCTCCCCAGGTCCTTCGCGATTTTTGGGATCTTCCCCGCACCGAAAACGACGAGGATTATAAGAAAAATTATCACCAGCTCCCAAATCCCGGGCATTCCCATGGCATTCCCCTCAACACGTGATGTGGTTGAGCACTATCGTACCCCTGTGCTTAATTGTCAAATGTTTTAATTCATCCGGGCGGGCATGTCCGCAAGAAATTTGGCACGGACATCCGTACAGCTACACGGCGGTCGTGAAACGGATCTCCTTGTCCTCGGGGTCCTCGTAAAACTTGACGTTCACCATCTTCTCTTCGATCTTTCGCCTGCGCTTCTTTATATGTATGATCGTCCCCGGGAAAACCGATTCCGTAATGATTATTACCGGCTCCCTTTCAACGTTGAACTTCGCCTCTGATTCCGCCTTCTCCTGGCTGAGCCTGTTGAGCTCCTTGTTGAGGTCCGTGAGCTCCTTTAACAGCTCCAGGCAGGCCTTCTTTTTGACAGGCGGGAGGATGGTGAGAAACTTCTTGGGATCTTCGAAGAGCCCGTCGCCGTAGCTGGTCTTGATTTTCAATACCAGGTTGCTTATCGTGCCGCGCGCGGCCTCGATCTCCTTCCGGATCTCCAGCAGCTCCCGTTCCACGAACAGGCTCACGCCGGCGGAGAGCATGGTGAGGTTCTCCTTGGGAACACCGGCCACATTGGCGACAATCTCATGGCGCGCCTTGGTCTCCCCGCCGATTATTTTCCCGTGCCTGGCGGTCACCAATATCCGGTCGTTGGAGAAGACCCGGCTGTTGATGATGGAGTCTTCCACCTCGATCTCCTTGACCGCTTCGACCTCGGCGTTCAACATGAACTTGGCGCGCACCTGTCCGCCGGCGACGACCTTCATGCTGCCCTTCCCGGCGATCCCCTGCTTTACGGTGACGTCACCTCCCGCCTCGATATAGGCGTCGTCGGCATTCTTGTCGATGATGATGTCACCACGCGCCTTTACCGAAAACCCGGGCAGCACCGAACCCATGATGTGAACGGACCCGTTGAAGTCTATATTGCCCGTGTCATAATCAACGTCCCCGCGTATTATGGCGAAAGGCGAGACCGATATTTTTTTCCTATCAACGCTGAGGCATCCGTCAACCTCCGAAACGAAGACGCCTTCTCCGCCCGCCGCTTCAACCACGTTGTCTCCCCTGAAATACCCCTCCATGGCCTCGATCGTGGCGTCCACCTTCTCCCCGTAAATGTCCATCCCGTCCTGGGCTTTGACCTCCGGCATGCGCCTGAGTATCTCCTGGCCCTTCTTTATCTCGATGATCGATTCCAGTTCCTTGAAATCGATCCTGCCGTCCTCGAGGACCCTGCCCACCTTCTTTTCGAGGTTCATGAGCGGAACGAAATACTCGGCATGACCGTTGACCGGCTCCTTGCCGCGCGCCACGAGAATCCGGCTCACCTTCGGTTTCGAGGCGTCTATCGCGCCGAGCTGCTCTTCTATGTCCTCCCGGCTCATGATCGCCAGGATCCGTCTTTTCTGCAGCGCTTCCTCGATGTCCTTGTACGTTGGTATCTTGAGCGTCCGGGTGGGAAACACGATAAAATACGCGCGGACCTTGTCCTTGGACACCTGCAGGGGCGTTATAAGCCGGAGCTTCTGGGTGTTATTGTCCAGAACGGCAAACCCGTATTCCGAGGCGTTATAAGACCCGGCCGACTGGTCGTACAGAATCCCGTCCCCCGCCTTGAATCCGGTGTTTTTTTCTATTTTGTGATAGGCGCTCGATTTGTCCGCCTCGAGCTCGACGTCAACGGGATCCTCGACCGTTACGGCCTTTGCGACCACTTCACCCCGGTAAAAAAAATTATGCGGCGAGGACAGCGAGGCCACCTTCGTGCCGTCCTCGGCCGCCTTTTCAACGAACATCCTTGAAACGCCGGAATCAAAATAACAAATAAGGTATTTCATTCCGTGTGGTCCGCCGTGGCGAGCATATCCGCCCTATTTTCCGTCTTCACCAATCGTGGCCGTCCAACACCTTGAATTTCCACTAGGCTTCCTATATCAATATTTTCGTACAGTCTCAAGGAAAAAATGAGCGGCTCCTGGCTTTAAATGCGAATATACACGGCTTATCCGCCACGCTGTTTTCCTCTAAAATAGCCTTCCCCCTTCCCCCCGGAGACGATCGGGTGGTAGCGGACAGGCGGCCGGGCCGCGTATCAATCTCCTTTGCGGGGTTTCGGCCCTTGACAGAAAAACCGCCATGCCGTAATATTTCAGTAATCACGGGCTGGCGTGATTCCGAATATTGTAATGATACCTCTAGATACCCGATATGGCCAGGGATTCTGACAAATTCAACGAGATCATCCGCCTTGGATCACAGCTGAACGAGATCCAGGACCTCGACATCCTCCTCGAGCTCATCATACTCGATGCCCGCAAGGTGGTTAATGCCGACGCCGGCTCGATCTATATCAAGGAAGGCGACCAGCTCATTTTCAGCCACTCCCAGAACGACACGCTGCAGAAAAATTTGGCCCCCGGCCAGAAGCTGATCTATACCACGTTCAAGGTAAGCATCGATACCAATTCCATCTCCGGTTTCGTCGCTTCGACGGGCAGGATACTGAACATCCCGGACGTCTACGACTTACCGCCCGAATCGCCGTACAGGTTCGACGCCAATTACGACCGCATCACCGAGTACAAGACCACCTCGATGCTGACGGTGCCCCTCAAGACAAACCGCGGCGAAATCGTCGGAGTCCTTCAAATCATCAACGCCAAGGACAAACATGGCGCCGTCATCCCCTTCAGAGGCAAAGACGAGCCTTTCATCCTGCACTTCGCCGGCTTGGTGAGCCTGGTACTGCAGCGGGCACAGATGACCCGGGCGCTCCTCCTGAGAATGATAAGCATGGCCGAACTCCGCGACCCCAAGGAAACCGGGGCGCACGTCAACCGGGTCGCTACCTACGCGGTGGAGATCTACGAGCGGTGGGCGCTTAGAAGAAACTTCGAACGCACGGAGATAGACAGGAACCGGGACGTCCTGAGAATGGCCGCCATGCTCCACGATGTCGGCAAGGTGGCGATCTCCGACCTGATACTCAAGAAACCCGCCCGCTTCACGGAAGAGGAATACGAAATCATGAAGGGGCACACTTATCTGGGGGCCAGGCTTTTCAAGGAAAAGCAGTCGGAATTCGACGATATCGCGGCCGTCGTCGTGAGGACGCATCACGAGAACTGGGACGGCAGCGGTTACCCCGGCTATATCGACGTTGAAACAGGTAGAACTGTCAGGGCGGACGCATCGGGCGCCCCCCTGGGCATGAAGGGCGAGGAGATACCGATTTTCGGAAGGGTCGTGGCGCTCGCAGACGTCTACGACGCCCTCTCCTCCAAACGGGTTTACAAGGACGCGTGGAATGACGCGGACGTGCTCGCGGAGATAAAGAAACAATCGGGCAATAAATTCGACCCCGAGCTGGTGGACATATTCTTCGACTGCCTTGACTTCATCAGATCGATCCGGCAGCGCTACCCCGACGCAAGCTGAAATTTCCCGCTACAGCATTCCCTTCCTGACGAGCAGTTCCGCGATCTGGACCGCGTTCAGCGCGGCGCCCTTGCGTATGTTGTCGGACACGATCCACATGTTTATGCCGTTGGCGATGGACTCGTCCTCGCGGATGCGGCCCACGAAGACCTCATCCTTCCCGGCGGAATCGACCGGCAGGGGATAAAGATTGGCGGAGGGATCATCCGACACCGCAATCCCGGGCGCCTTTTTCAGAAGTTCGCGCACCTTTTCCGGGGTGATTTTTTTCTCGGTTTCGATGTTTACCGACTCCGAATGGCCGTAGATGACGGGGACCCGGGCCGTTGTCGCTGTCACGCGGATCGAATCGTCTCCCATGATCTTTTTCGTCTCGTTGACCATCTTCATCTCTTCCTTGGTATACCCGTTCGGCATGAATACATCGATGTGGGGAAGCACGTTGAAGGCTATCTGGTGCGGGTAGACCTTCCTCTGTGAAATCCTTTCGCCGCCCATTATGTCCTTCACCTGAACATTGAGTTCATCGATGGCCTTCAGCCCCGTTCCCGATACCGCCTGGTATGTGCTGACGACTATCCTTTTTATGCGCGCGTAATCGTGGATCGGTTTGAGCGCGACCACCATCTGAATGGTAGAGCAGTTGGGGTTCGCGATTATCCCCTTGTGCCACCGGACGTCGTCCGGGTTGACCTCCGGGACAACGAGAGGAACATCGCTTTCCATGCGCCACGCCGAACTGTTGTCTACGACGACACAGCCCGATTCCGCGGCCTTTCTCGCCACCTGTTTGCTCACCGTCGCCCCCGCGGAGAAAAGCCCCAGCTGGTAGCCCTTGAAGCTGTCATCGGTCACGGCCTCCACCTGGACTTTCCTGTCACCGAATTCGATGGTCCTGCCCACGGTGGTGCTGCCCAGGAACCTCAATTTTTCAATCGGGAAATTCCTCTGCAGAAGGATTTTCCGAAATTCGATGCCCACTGCCCCGGTCGCGCCAAGTATGACCACGTTGTACTTCTTCATCTGCCGTCTCTCCTCAAAGTCCCCTGTATCTCCCGAGATGCCCTCGGGACCGCGCGAAATCCGCCTCGGTGAATTAATCGTGTGAATTGCATAGTCTGCCTTCCTGTTGTCAAGAAAAATAAGGTGAGGGCTGCGCTCCCGGCCTGAATTTCCGGGCGGTCGCCTGCCGTCTCGATTCCCGGAAAAATAGTTGTAACAATCACCCGGCTGATAGTATTGGTACTCTCGTATCCCGTTCGAAAATACCGGCTGAAGCGGCGTCAATATAGAGGAACCGGTTTCCCCTCCGACAGTTCACTTGATGCCGTGATATCGGAACATTCCGGGCATCAGGATGGCGTGGAGAATGTCATGAAAAAAGCCCTTGTCGTGGGAGCAACCGGCTTCGGTGGACTCGGCCTCATCGAGATACTCCTGAGGCATCCGGGGATAGAAATCAAACAGCTGGTGGCCCGCAGGGACGCGGGCGCCGCCATCAGCGCGGTTTTCCCGCACCTGCGGGGATACTGTGACCTGGTCGTGGAGCCTCCCGAGAACATCGATTACGAGGGCGTTGATATCGCATTTTTCTCGACCCCGGACAGGGCGGGAATGACCCTCGCCGGCGGGTTCTTCGACAGGGGAATTCCCGTCATAGACTTCAGCGGAGACTTCAGGTTTGTTACCGGTGAAGAATACGCGCGGTACGCGAAGAACAAGGGAATGGAAACCTCCCATGCTGCGCCCCGACTGCTTCCCCACTGCGTCTACGGGATCCCGGAGCTCAATGCCGAAAAGATACGCGGGGCACGCATTGTCGGAAACCCGGGGTGCTTCGCCGTATCCATGGTACTCGGGCTCGCTCCCGCGGTGGAAGGAGGCATGCTGGCACGAACCGCCGTGATCTGTGACGGGAAAACAGGGGTCTCCGGCGCGGGTAAAAATCCCGGGGAATCCAACTTTTATCCGCAGCGCTACGAAAATGTCAACACGTACCGCGAAGGCACCCACCAGCACATCGTCGAGGTTGAGACTGCCCTCAATTCGCTCGGAGGAGACGACATCACGCTGCTCTTCGTACCCCAGATCGTGCCGCTCAACAGGGGAATTCTCACAACCATATACGCCGATGTCAAGGAGGGTTACAACACCGCGAAGGCAGCCGGGTTATACAGGGACTACTACCGCGACAAGCCCTTCGTGCGCGTCTCCGACTCCTCCGTCAACACGACCGAGGTGCGGGGGTCCAACCGCTGTGTCGTCAGGGCCATGGTGGACGAGCGGACCGGGAAACTCCTCGTCACCGCGGCGATCGACAATCTGGTTAAAGGGCAGTCGGGAAACGCCGTGCAGAACGCGAACCTCATGCTGGGGCTCGACGAGACTGCGGGGCTTCACTTCCCCGGTTTCTATCCCTAGAGGGCGGTCACCGGTCATCCCCGTGGACCATGGGGACAAACCGGACGTAGGTGACCGTTCTTTTTTCAACCGATCCCTTTCGCTTCTCTATTTTGACGAGCTCCTGGTTGAATTCGCCCTCCGGGGCCACGAGAATCCCACCGTCATCCTTCAACTGGCCGATGAGGGCGGCGGGCACCTCGGGCGGGCTTGCCGTGAGCATTATCACGTCAAAGGGGGCGTGTTCAGGCCATCCCTTGTACCCGTCGCCCTTCTGCACGTGCACGTTGTGATATCCCAGGTTTTTAAGGCGCAGCGCGGCGCTCTTGGCGAGCGACTCGACAATCTCGATCGTATACACCTCCTTCGCCAGGAGCGAAAGAACGGCGGCCTGATACCCCGAGCCGGTGCCTATCTCCAGGACCTTTTCGCTGCCATCGAGTTCGCAGAGTTCCGTCATGAGCGCGACGATGTAGGGCTGAGAAATGGTCTGGCCGTATCCTATCGGCAGCGGGTGATCATCGTAGGCCGAGGACAGCTGCTGGTCGGGGATAAACCTGTGTCGCTCAACCGTTCGCATCGCGTGAAGAACACGCGTGTCGCGCACGTCCCTCGACTCGATCTGCCGCTTCACCATCTGCTCCCTTAACCTTTCCAAGCTCTTGTCACCCCCCCCACCGCACAGTAACAGCGACGATCCGCATACGGAGATATAAGTAAATATTTTATAAATTCTCTCTGTCAAACTCATCATTCTGCAATCTTCGTTAACGGTGTACCCGGGAAAATGGCGATCGATGTTCATTTGTAAATAAATGTAAACCTCCGGCAATTCACAATCAAGAAAAATACACCGCGGCCCCTTACGGTCCATCCAGTCGAACAAAATTATGCCCCGGGGCCGGGTCAGGGTCAATTATTATCTTGACAGGTTGCGGTCCACCCTATTATTGAAACTCTATTTTGCACTGTTTAATCGGCCATTCGACCGAGTCAGGTTCATGGAAAGGGAAATAAAGGGAATTATCGCCTCGCCGGGAATAAAGATAGGGAGGGCCTACCTCTACAAGGGCCCCAATATCATCATACCCAAATACACCGTGCGCGAGGACCAGGTCGAGGAGGAGATCCGCCGCTACCGCTCATCCCAGGAAAAGACCAAGAGCGACATCAAGGCCATACGGGATGAGATTTCGAAAAGCCTGTCGAAGGACATGGCCGACATCTTTTCAAGCCACCTCATGGTGCTTGAAGACCCCATGATCGAGGGGAAGGTCATAAAGGGCATACGGGATGAAAAGCTGAACGTCGAGTGGATAATACACGAGATCACCATGGAGCTCATCCGCGGCCTCTCCTCCATTGAGGACGTATACCTCAGGGAGCGGATAATCGACATATCCGACATCAACAAGAGGCTCATCAACAATCTGCAAAAGAACTACACCGGCTCCCTCGAAGATCTCGAAGAGGAGGTGATCGTTTTCGCGAAAGATCTCACTCCTTCCGACACCGCCATGATGAACAGGCGCTACGTTCTCTCATTCGTGACCGACAGCGGGGGCCGCACCTCTCACACGGCCATCATGGCCCGGGCCCTGGAGATACCCGCCATCGTGGGCACCATCGACGGCACGTCCATGGTCCGCGACGGGGAAACGGTCATCGTGGACGCCATTCACGGCAGGGTGCTGGTAAATCCCTCGGTTGAAGAGATCACGGAATACCGGCAGTACCAGGAAGAGCTGGTGCAGATCGAGGTGGAGCTCGCGAAGCTCACCCACCTGCCCTCCACGACACTCGACAACGAGGCGATACACATATATGGCAACATCGAGATCCCGGAAGAGATGAAATTAATGAGGGAACACGGCGCCCAGGGGATCGGCCTCTACCGCTCGGAGTTCCTGTTCCTCGACAAAGCCCTCCCTGACGAGGACAGGCAGTTCCAGGCGTACAGGGGGGTGGCGGAATTTTTCAACCCGCTCCCCGTGACGATACGGACGCTCGACGTGGGCGGCGACAAGATTTACGCCTTCAACAAAAAAAACGCGGAACGGAATCCATTCCTCGGCTGCCGCGCCATCCGTTTCAGCCTTGAAAACGAGCAGCTCTTCCGGACCCAGCTGCGTGCCATACTCAGGGCCAGCCACTACGGCAACACCAAGCTCATGTTCCCCATGATATCCACGGTGGAAGAAATCATCAAGGCCCGCGCCATCGTCACCGAAACCATGTCCGAGCTCCGCGGCCAGGGAATTCCCTTCAATGAAAAACTGGAGATCGGCATCATGATCGAGGTTCCGTCGGCGGTGATAAACGCCGACAAGCTCGTCAAATACGCGGACTTTTTCTCCGTCGGCACCAACGACCTGGTTCAGTACACCATTGCCGTTGACCGGATCAGCGAGAAAATCGCCTATCTCTACAATCCCCTCAACCTGGCGGTACTCAGGCTGCTCAAACGAATCGTCGAGGTCTCGAACGAGAACGGGACGCCCCTCTCGATATGCGGCGAGATGGCCGGGGAGCCCAAGTACACGATGCTCCTCATCGGGCTCGGCTTCAGGAACTTTTCCATGGGCACTGCCTTCATGTACCAGATCAAGCGCATTATCCGGTCGGTCGCTGTCCGGGAATGCGAGGACATGGTCTCCGAAGTCATGCAGTTCGAGTTCACGAACCAGGTCGAGGAGAGGATGCTCCAGGTGCTGAAAAGGAAATTCCCCACAATGGTGTTCTGATCCCGCCCCTCGAACCGCCGAGTCCATGAAGCTCTACCACGAATTTGCCGAGTATTATTTCACCATCGAGAAGAAGCACCGGGACATTAATGACGATGTCGCGCTCATCAGCGGCCTGCTTGAAGGCGTCACGGACCCCTCACTGCTCGACCTGGGCTGCGGTACGGGTGAACACCTGCACCTGCTGAGCCGTCTGGGTGTTCAATGCACCGGAATCGACAACAGCGGGGACATGCTGAGAACCGCCAGCAGGCGTTTTCCCGGCGCCGCGCGCTACATCGAACTTGACATGACCGACATCGATTATCACGAGGATTTTCACATGGTCATGTCCCTCTTCGGATCCTTCAATTACCTGCTCGAGGACACGAACGTGGACCGTGTTTTCCGGAATACGTGGAGGGCCCTGAAGCCCGGAGGCATGGGGCTTTTCGAGATATGGAACGCCGCGCCCGTGAGAAAGATACACACGAAGGAGCCCGATCTGGTTTCGGTTACCCATTTCGAGCGCACTAGGATCGAAAGGGAGAGGGGATTCACGCTCCTGGGGTATCCCGACAGGACCATCGTGGAGGTGCGGTACAACTATACGCTTACCGGCGACGGCGGCAGGAAGTCCATCAAGGACCGCCATGTCATGAGGGCTTTTGACAGGGAGGAGATGGAAACGTTTATACGCGAGAACGGCTTCATCCTTCTCGGGGCTTATTCAAGCTCACGGCGCGAGCCTTACAGGGAAACCAGCAACAGGATAATAATGCACTTCCGGAAGCCCTGAAGTCAGACGGGAATGGCCCCGCCCGAATCCCACTTCTCCGGCTCCTTCACCTGCTCCTCGCTTATCTCCATGGACCCTTTACACTTGTCGTACAGCATCTTGGTCTTCTCCGGGTCCTTGAAGAACTTATCCGGGCTCTCCAGGGCGAGGAAGAGAACCTCCTCCATGGTGCTGACAGGGTGGAACACCATCTGTTTCCGCACGTACTCCGGGATCTTCTCGAGGTCCTTCTCGTTTTCCTTGGGTATGATCAGGTGCTTTATATCCGCCCGGTGGGCCGCAAGTATCTTCTCCTTGAGCCCCCCGATCTGCAGCACCTTTCCCCTCAGCGTGATCTCCCCGGTCATTGCCACGTCGCACCGTACCGGTATATTGCTGTAGAGCGACGCCATGACGACCGCCATGGTGATCCCCGCCGAGGGGCCGTCTTTTGGAATGGCGCCCTCGGGGACATGGAGGTGCACGTCGAATTTTCTAATCATCTCCTCCGCGATGCTGAAGAACTGCTGGTTCGCTTTCACATAGGTCGAGGCCGCGTGCGCGGATTCCTGCATGACCTCGCCGAGCTGGCCAGTGAGCATCAGCGCGCCCTTCCCTTTGATCAATGACGCCTCTATCTGGAGTATGTCGCCGCCCACCTCCGTCCAGGCGAGGCCGTTCGCGAGGCCCACCTCGCTCTTATTCTCCTTTATGCCGTACCTGAACTTCTTCGGGCCGAGGTATTCGTGGAGGATCGGCTCTTCGATCACCCGCCTGTACGCCTTTCCGTGCCTCACGACTTCCCTCGCCACCTTGCGGCACACCTTCGCGATGACCCGCTCCAGGCTGCGCACCCCCGATTCCCGGGTGTGGTGACGGATCGTGTAGAGCATCATCTCTTCTGAATATTCTATGTTTTCGACCTTGAGGCCGTTTTCAAGGGTCTGCTTCGGGAGGAGAAACTTTATGCCTATATTGAGCTTCTCGGGCTCCGTGTAGCTCGATATCTCGATGATCTCCATCCTGTCCTGCAGCGGCAGGGGTATCTTGTGCTGAACGTTGGCGGTGGTGATGAAGAGCACGTCCGACAGGTCGTAGGTGACCTCCATGTAGTGGTCCACGAAGGAATTGTTCTGCTCCGGGTCGAGCACCTCCAGGAGCGCCGCCGACGGGTCGCCGCGGAAATCCATCGACATCTTGTCGACCTCGTCCAGCAGGAACACGGGGTTCACCGTGCCAGACTTTTTCATCATCTGTATGATGCGCCCGGGCAGCGCCCCGACGTAGGTCCTCCGGTGCCCCCGGATCTCCGCCTCGTCCCTGACCCCTCCGAGTGACATGCGGACGAACTTCCTTCCCAGGGCCCTGGCCACCGACATTCCCAGTGAGGTTTTGCCGACGCCAGGGGGGCCGACGAAGCACAGGATGGGGCCTTTCAGCTTCTTCGAAAGGTGCCGGACCGCGATGAACTCGATGATCCGCTCCTTGACCTCCTCGAGACCGTAATGGTCCTCCTGGAGCACGCTCATCGCGTGGTCGATGTCCCTGTTGTCGGTGGTCTTTTTATTCCACGGGACGTCGCGCAGCCATTCGATATATGTCCGTACCACCGCCGATTCGGCCGAGAGCGGCGGCATTTTCTCGAGGCGCTTGAGCTCCTTGAGCGCCTTGCTCTTCGCCTCCTTGCTCATCTTGACGTCTTCGATGGACTTTCTCAGCTCCTCTATCTCATCGGGGCCGTCCTCCCCCTGTCCCAGCTCCTTCTTGATGACCTTCATCTGCTCGTTGAGATAGTACTCCTTCTGGGTCTTCTCCATCTGCTTGCGGACTTTGCCCTGAATCTTCTTCTCGACGTACATTATGTCGATTTCACCGTTGATGAACTCGATGAGCTTCTCACAGCGCTGCACGGGATTGCCGACCTCGAGCAGGGTCTGCTTGAGCTCCAGCCTCATGTTGATGTAGGACGCCACGACGTCGGTGAGGTGGGAGAGGTCCTCGATGCCGCTTACCGTGGTAAGGGCCTCCTGGGGGACCTTCTTGTTCAGCTTTATGTATTTTTCGAACGCCTCCAGGACGGTCCGCCTCGGCGCCGCCACATCCGCTTCCGTCTCCTGCGACCGTTCAATGTCACGGAGCGTAACCTCGTAGTAATCGCCCGCGCCCTCCGAGAGGTCCATTATGTACCCGCGGGACAGTCCTTCCACCAGCACCTTGATGGTCCCATCGGGCAGCTTCAGAAGCTGAAGGATCTCCGACACGGTCCCGACCTCGTACAGGTCTTCCTTCCCGGGCAGCGTCACCTGCGCGTCCATCTGGGTGGCGAGGACTATGAGCCTGTCGGTCTTCATCGCGGCGTCAAGGGCATTGATCGATTTTTCCCGTCCCACGAACAGGGGTATCACCATGTGGGGAAAAACCACCACGTCCCGGAGCGGAAACATGGGGTATTTTTTGCTGAAATCCAGTGTTCGTTTCATGAAGACCTCAACCGGCCAGGGATCAACGCTTGCGGATTTTCTCTATCAACATGATAAATATAACAAAATTGCGCGCCGCCGCCAACGCTCCGGCCGCCTAGGCGCTCTTTTCCTCTTCCACCCGGTAGACGATTTTCGCCTCTTCCGTCCCCTTGATGACCCCGTCGGTGATGACGATCTTGGCGATCCCCTCCCGCGAGGGGACCTCGAACATGTGATGGACCATCAGCTTCTCGAGGACCGCGCGCAGGCCTCTCGCCCCGGATTCCTTGGCGATGGCGATGCTGGCGATTTCCTCGACGGCGTCGTCGGTGAAGACCAACTCCACGTTCTCGAAGGAGAATATCTTCTTGAACTGCTTGACGAGGGCGTTTTTCGGCTCCAGCAGGATTTTCCTGAGGATGTCCTTGTCCAGCTCGTGGAGCACCGCGATTATGGGGAGCCGGCCGACAAACTCGGGAATGAGGCCGAACTTGATGAGGTCCTCGGTGTGGAGCTCGCTGAGTATGTTCGCGATCTTGATCTCCTTGACCGACTGGATGTTCGCGCCGAAACCCATGGTCTTGTTCCCGATCCTCTTCTGGACGATCTTCTCCAGGCCGACGAAGGCCCCGCCGCAGAGGAACAGGATGTTCTTGGTGTTGATGGGGATGAACTCCTGGTGGGGGTGCTTCCGGCCACCCTGTGGCGGAACGTTGGCGATGGTCCCCTCGATTATCTTCAGGAGGGCCTGCTGGACGCCCTCCCCCGAGACGTCGCGCGTGATGGAGGGGTTTTCCGATTTCCGGGAGATCTTGTCGATCTCGTCTATGTAGATTATGCCCACCTCGGCGCGCTTCACGTCGCCGTCGGCGTTCTGTATGAGCCTGAGCAGGATGTTCTCCACGTCCTCCCCCACGTACCCGGCTTCCGTGAGCGAGGTGGCGTCGGCGATCGCGAAGGGCACGCGCAATATCTTCGCCAGGGTCTGGGCGAGGAGCGTCTTCCCCGAGCCCGTGGGGCCGATGAGGAGGATGTTGCTTTTTTCCAGCTCCACGTCGTCCTTGCGTATCGAGGTGTTGCTGGCGATGCGCTTGTAATGATTATACACCGCGACGGAGAGGTACTTTTTGGCCTCCTCCTGGCCTATGACGTACTGGTCGAGGATTTCCTTGATCTGCTGCGGCTTCGGAAGGCTGCCGAAGTTCTTTTCTATGTTGCCGGCGCTTTCCCAGTCCTCGGAAACGATCTCGTTGCAAAGCTCGATGCATTCGTCGCATATGTACACGCCGGGCCCGGCCACGAGCTTCTTGACGATCTCCTGGCTTTTCCCGCAGAAGGAGCAGCTCAGCTTTTCCCCGTTGTCTTTCTTCTTACCAGCCATACATGCCTCTTTGACGCGTTGAAATACCCTTCCCGCCACCGTAGCGGCGCCCCGTCAGGGACGCTTTCTTTCGATCACCTTGTCGATGATGCCGTATTCCATTGCTTCCTCGGGCGACATGAAGTAGTCCCTTTCCATGTCCTTCTCTACCTTGTTGACGGCCTGGCCCGTATGGCGGGAATAGATGTCGTTCAGGCGCTGTTTCATCCTCAACACCTCGTTGGCGTGGATCATGATGTCCGTGCCCTGGCCCTGGAACCCCGCCGTGATCTGGTGGATCATTATCCGGGAATTGGGAAGCGCCGAACGCTTCCCCTTAGCGCCTGCCGCCAGGAGCAGCGATCCCATGGAAGCCGCCTGGCCTATGCACATGGTTGCCACGCCCGGCTTTATATACTGCATGGTGTCGTAAATCGCCAGGCCCGACGAGACCACTCCCCCCGGCGTGTTTATGTAGAGAAATATGTCCTTGTCCGGGTCTTCGGCCTCGAGGAACAGCATCTGGGCGATGACGAGGCTGGAAACGTGGTCGTCGACGGCTTCCCCGAGGAAGATGATCCTGTCCTTTAAAAGCCGTGAATAGATGTCGTACGCCCGTTCACCGCGGGATGTCTGTTCAACCACGATTGGAATCAAGCTCATATGAACCCCTTACTTTAACTATATCACAGGGAGCCGGCTGCCGGCGACATTAATAATGTCGGCAGCTGCGCCGCTAATTACCGAATCCTTTTTCTCAAGAGCCCAGACTCGCCTCGCGGCTCCCCCCTCACATCCACTTTCATGTATAGCTCGTAAAGCGACATATATCAAGGATTAATGGCCCGTACTCCGTTAAAACCGGGTAAAATAGCGACTCAAGGGCGAAAGGTGAACAGTTAACGATTAGTGTGCAGCACTGTCGCGGCCGGTCGGCAGGCGCGGCCCTTTCCCGCCGTTACTCTCCCTTTATGAATTTGTCGAGGGGAACGGGTTTTGACTTTTTCACCGTCGCGTTGGAGTAAACGAAATCTATGGCGGCCTCGAGGATCAGCTCCGACTCGATGTTCTCCCGCGACCCGCTGTCCCCGATGAGCTTCTCGAGTTCCTCCATCGACTTGTTGTTCTTTTTCGCGATGCCGGAGAGGATCTCCCTGTATCGCTCCTCGGGCACCTTGAGCTCCTCTTTCCTGGCTATCTCCGAAAGCGCAAGCGTGGATTTGATGTTGGCCGCGGCCTCCTCCTTGATCTGGCGCGAGAAATCCTCGGGATCGAGGCCCAGCGTGGAGGTGAACTGGTTGATGTCCTGGGAGTGGTAGCCGGTCCTCTCCTGCACCTTCCTGAAGACCGAGTCCATCTCCCTGATCACCATCGACTCCGGGATGTCGAATTTCGAGCCCTCGACGACCTGTTTCAGCAGCTTGTTCTTCGCCTCGCCGCGGACCCTGCCCCTTACGAACTCCTCCATGTTGTTCCTGAGGCCTTTCTTGAGGTCTTCCAGTGTCGCGTGCTCCCCGAGGTCCTTGGCGAAATCATCGTCCAAGGCCGGCAGGTCCATCCTGTTTATCTCTTCTATTTTGACCAGGTATTTCACCGATTGGCCGGCCAGGTCCTTCACGGAGTAGTCCTTCGGGTATTTTACCTTGACCTCTCTTTCCTCCCCGGCCTTCATCCCCAGTATGTCTTTATCGATGGTGTGATCCTCTTTGCTCTTGCCGATGATGATCGAGTATTCCCTGAATTCCACCTTGTCGGCGCCGTCCGCTTCAACGTTGTCGATGCGCTTTATCTTGAACTTCACCAGGTCTCCCTTTTCGACCTGGCCGTCGTCCTCTTTTTTGGAGACCGCCGCGTTCCTTTCCCGCAGGGCTTCTATCTCGCCCTTTATGTCCTCCTCCGCGATTTTGCAGTCGCGCTCTTCAACGGACAGTCCCTTGTACGGGCCGAGCTCCACCTCGGGCATCACGTCGAAAACCGCCTTGAACGGGAAAGGCCGGCCGCGGACTATCTTATCAAAGTCGAAACGGGGCGGGCTTACCGGTTTGAGGTCCTTTTCCGTGACCGCGTCCGTATACACGGAGCGGAGCAGGTTTTCAATGACCTCCTGGTCGGCCATGTCCATGAATTTGCGTTCAACGATTTCACGGGGGACTTTCCCCCTGCGGAAACCGTCGATCTTGGCGTTTCGCTGGATCCTGTCGAGGACCGACCTGTATTCCACCTCAACACGGTCCTCCGGGACCTCTATCTGAAGTTCGACCTGCGCGTTTTCCAGTTTCTTCTGCGATAGTATCAAATTCGTTCCCCCATCACGTGGCCGGAGCGCGGCACCTACGCTCCATTAATTAAAGAAGGCACCGGGAAATCAATAATAAAATTACGCCGGCGGGCTTACTGGGGTGTGAATTCCGGGTTTGAGCGCGTTCGGCCGTTAAAAAGCCGCAGCGTGATGACTGCGGCGCCTGAGCGGGAAACGGGATTTGAACCCGCGACCTTCACCTTGGCAAGGTGACACTCTACCGCTGAGTTATTCCCGCCTGTTGTGCGAGCGAAGGGACTTGAACCCCCACGCCTTTCGGCACCAGATCCTAAATCTGGCGCGTCTACCAGTTCCGCCACGCTCGCTCACGCTGTCACCTAATGCCCCGGGGAGCCAAATTTCAAGTAAAATTCTCCTGCGCCTGGTCGCGCGCCGAGCTGGCGGAAGTCCTTTGGGTTGCCCGAGAATCGAACTCGGAACCTACTGATTAAGAGTCAGGTGCTCTACCAGTTGAGCTAGCAACCCTGAACCAGCACAACCATAGTTACAGCACAAATCCCATGTCAAGTTTTTTTCCCCGGTTTTATGATTGCGCCGAATCGCCTCGCATGGCAGGCTCACGCACGTCTTTAAAACCGGAGCGCAGAGACGATACTCCGCGTCCTCCACGGAAAACTCGAGGATATCCCCATGTCGAAACGTACTCGAATAACCACACGCATCCTGTGCGCTGCCGTGTTCCTGCTCGCGGCCGGAATCCTCGCGATGGTGCGGACCGACATCCCCCTCGGGGAGCTCAAGGGTGTCTATTCCGACCGCCATTCACGCTTTATCGCCATCGACGGGATGGAGGTCCATTACAAGGACGAGGGGAGAGGGATGCCCCTGCTTCTCCTGCACGGTACAAGCGCGTCGCTGCATACCTGGGACGGCTGGGCGCGGCGGCTGGCCGGCGATTACCGCGTCATCAGGCCCGACCTTCCCGCTTTCGGCCTTACCGGCCCGCGGCCTGACAAAGATTACTCGATAGAGGGGTACGTCTCCTTTGTCTCCCATTTCCTTTCCCGCCTTGGCGTCCGGGAATGCTGCATCGCGGGAAATTCGCTGGGCGGTCAGATCGCGTGGCGTTTCGCGCTCGCCCATCCTCGAAAGATCAAAAAGCTGGTATTGATCGACTCGGCGGGTTACCCGATGATCAGGGTGCCCTTTATTTTCAAGATCGCCCGGTGTCCATTCCTGGCCCCGGTTATGAGACATGCGACACCCCGTTTTATTTTCGAACTGAACCTCGAGGAGGTGTACGGCGATGACGGGGAAATAACCCCCGCCCTCGTCGACCGGTATTACCGCCTGGGCCGCCGGGAAGGCAACCGCCAGGCTTTAATCGAGCGCATCCGTTCCTCAGTGCTGGAAAAAAGTCCCGTTGACAGGATACCTGATTTGAAAATGCCGGTGCTCATCATGTGGGGTGAGGCCGACGCATGGATCCCCGCCGAGCATGCCCGCCTTTTTCACCGTGACATCAGGGGTTCACGGTTGGTCATTTACGAGGGTGCGGGCCACGTCCCGATGGAGGAAATTCCCGAGCGCACCTCGGAGGACGCAGACGCATTTCTCGGGGAGTGAAGGACGGGCGGTCTCCATGTTCCCGGCGGCACACCCATCCCGCGATCCGACGGGCGCCTAAACCTTTCTGATTACACGCGGGAGCTCTGTAAATTGCACGGGGCCCTTCTCGGTGATTAGATACGTCTCCTCGTCGCCAATTGTCTCGTGGGTCTCCTCGTACTGCGTGTACAGTTCCAGGTTCACGATCATTCCGGCCTTCAGCGTCAGGTCCGCCTCGCGCGAGAGCCATATCTCCTCGGTATTGATGCCCATGGTATGGCCCGCGTTTACAATCAAAGGGATAAGCCCGTTCTCCTCGTAGAGCTTTACCGACAGGTCGTAGATGTCTTTCCCCGTCTTCCCGGGAATAAGACCGCGGCTCACTTCGTCTACCAGTCCGCACATCCGGGAGTAAAGCGCCTGCAGTCCGCCGGGGACCTCCCCCGTGTAGGCATGCCGGCGTATGTCCGAGACATAGCCCCCGCGGCTCGCCCCGATGTCGAGCACCACGAGCCTGTTTTTTTCCAGGCGCTCGTCTATTTCCACTTCCGGGTTTGAGCCGCCGAATGAAACGGTCACGTGGCTCGCGCCGTCGGCGCCGTTTTTGATGAGGCGGGCCTTGATCTCCCGGATGAGCCACGGTCTCGAGATGCCAGGCCTGATGACGTCCATGAGCTCGCTTACCGTGGCCTCCGCGATCGCCGTGCTCTTCCTGACGGCCTCGACCTCCTCCGCGGATTTTACCGCGCGGAGAGCGTCCATCAAGGCGTCCACCACGGTCAGCCCCATGGGACCTATATACTGATCGAAAATCATCGCGACCGTGTACGGGCATGACGATTCGATCCCGACTATTTTTCCCTCGAGCTTTTTCGCGGCGAGAAAATTTTTAAGGACCTCGTGGGCCCCCCTTCTGTCCGCGAACATCTCGACATGGTCCGCGCCGAACTCGACCTCCCCGAGCACGGCCCCGATCCACGCGAAGAGCGTCACCCGGCCGTCATGTTCGATGAAGGAGTAGGCCGGGAGCTGGTTTCTCAGCGCGTAAAGGATCGGGTTTCCGGCGTATGGAAGCGGGGGGTAGCCGGTCGTGTAGAACACATTCTCCGGCGACGACAGCAGGACCGCGTCAATGCCCTTTTCACGCATTGAAGCGGCCATCGCGGACCTGTCGAAACCAAGGGGAAGAAATCTCGCCGATGCCATGCCGGACCTCCGCAGGCGTGTACTAGTAATTGGATAAATGGTAATACCATTAATGTATCGGGGCGCCGCACGCGCCGTCAATGCATTTTTAACCGGACAACGGCCCTCCCACAGGACTATTCTTGACAAATCACGGCGTTTGTAGGAATATTACAACCCGGTCGTTCATGTCGTTCCCTGTCTAATCAGGGCTCATTTCTTTCGGCTGCCAACAAAAATCCGGGTGGGCTTTCGGGCACGGCAAGGAATCCATTTCCCGCCCGCATGCTGATGGCACTATAAATCAACTCCAAGGAAGGTATCGCATGAAAAGCGCAGCGAACCCCGTCATACTGCCCCGATGGATTCCGCTCATCGGGGGTGTTTTGAGCAGTTCCACCTGCGGCGCGCTCCTGTACGCATGGAGCGTTTTCATCAAGCCGCTCAACGCCGAGTTCGGCTGGAACAGGGCCGACATAGCGCTCGCATTCGCGATCGCGTGCCTCGTGTTCGGCCTCATGACATATCCCGCGGGGATATTGAGCGACCGGTACGGGCCCCGTATCGTGGTGATCGTCGGCGCCGTCATTCTCGGAATAGGCTTTGTTCTGTCCGGCTTCATCCAGACCAAGTGGCAGCTCTACCTCACCTACGGCGTGGTCGCGGGTTTCGGCGGCGGGCTGATTTATCTGCCCCCGATCGCGACCGTGCCGAAATGGTGGCCGGACCGGCGCGCCCTCGCGACGGGTTTCGCGGTTGTGGGCCTCGGCCTCGGCTCGTTCATCATGGCGCCCCTGGCGACCTACATCATCGAACACATGGGATGGCGGAATGTGTTCACCCACGTCGGGACCGCGATGTGCGCCATGGCCCTGCTCGCGTCGCTTACCCTGAAGGTGCCGCCGGCAGGGTGGAAGCCCGCCGGATGGACCCCTCCCGAGCCCCCGGTAAAATCAAAAGGCAAGTCGAGGGATTTCACGTACGGTGAGACCATCCGCACGGTGCAGTTCTGGCTGCTCTACACGGCGTATTTCTGTGGATCATTCGCGGGTCTCATGGTAATCGGCCACATAGCCGGGCACGGCACGGACATGGGCCTCGCCCCGATGATTTCCGCCGGCGCGGCGAGTTCCCTGGCGTTCACCAACGCTGCCACGCGCATCCTCACGGGATACGTGGCCGACAAAGTCGGAACCAGGCTCAGTTTCATCGGGATTTTCGCCCTCCAGGTGATCGCCATGCTGGCGCTCTACCCGGCCGGGCAGAGCTACTGGGCCCTGTGGCTCGTCTCGGCGGTCATCGGCTGGAATTACGGCGCCATGTTCACCCTGTTCCCCGCCACGTGCCTCCAGTATTACGGTCCCACCGCGCAGGGGACCAACTACGGACTTCTTTTCACGTCGTGGGGGCTCGCCGGGTTCGCGGGGAATTTTGTGGGAGGCTGGCTCAAGGACTCGACCGGCTCATACCTGACACCCTTCGTGATCGCCGCGGCGCTCGTGATCACATCGGTCGTGATCACCTCGATAATAAAGCCTCCGGAGAAGAAATCGCAGTAATCGGCGGCCGCTACAATTCTTCACCCGGTCAATTCCGGGCCGGCGATTTAAATGCCGGCCCGGCGGCTCCATGGCACCCGGCCGCCGGCGAAAGGCCCGCCGCGGCCGTCCCGCTTCTCCCCGCGAAGCCTAAATCCCAATCGCGATCCGGAGCTTTAAAGCCTCCTCGGCCTTTCCCTCGACGACGAGCTTTCCCTGGACAAAGGCGTTTTCAAGCCCTTCCTTCCCGAGCAGGACGGCGGCCCATGTCCCTGCCGGCACCTTGACGGTGAAAACGGCGTTCGCTGGGAGCGATCCCTCATCTATCTTCATCAGGCCGCCCTTGATGGAGATGCCATATTTCGTCTCCGGCGCGCCTCCCTCGGACAGAAGGTGCAGACCTATGATGCATTCCCAGTTTTTCACGGGCTCGGGATTGAACCTGCCCGGGAGCGACTCCGTGAGCTGCCTCGCCCGGCCGGCATACCGCGCGGTTCCCCTCCCCAGGCCCAGGGCCTGCATGATGCTCCGGCCTCGCCGCCTCGCCTTCATCTCGCGGGCGCGCTTCTTGCGGTACACGAGCCATGGAACCGGCGCGTCCATCTCGTCGAGGTACACCTCCCGCCTGAGCCTTGACGAGCGCAGCGCCGCAAGCGCGAACTTGAGTATTTCACGCCCCTGCTCGCCGGAGAGCCGAGGCTGTTCCCTGCCCTGGATCGAACCGATGAAATTCCGCGTCGCGCCCATGAAACCCTCGGACCAGTCGGACTTCACGTTGTAGTGCCTCCACTTCCTGCCGTTGAAGAAGCTGACGGCCGGCCCCGGCCTTATGTTGCCGTTGCAGCGGTTTATCGTGATGATCCCGTGTGTGCCGGTGATCTCGATCCATTCGTCATTCGCGTAGTACTTCGACGGGATGTGCATCTGGTTGGCGCACACGTTCTCGAGGACGCCGTACCGCTTCCCCTCCTTGTATTTCCACATGACAACCGAGGGAGTGTCGACGGTTCCGTCGACCGAGTCGATCCACGCCACGACCCGTTCGGATTCCCCCAGCAGGAACCATGCCGTGGCCCAGAGGTGATGGCCGTGGTCGAAGGTCTCTTCCGGCAGCCCCTGTTCGAACTCCTTCATGCGCCACGCCCACGAGGAGGCAGGCACCTCCCATCCGCCCGATCCCCCGACGATGAGCTTGATCTGGAGGTTTACCGGGGTGCCTATCTCGCCGTTTTCGATCATCCGTTTCGCCAGCACCGTCGGGGGATACCACACGTAGTTGTCGGTGACCTTGTACACCACGCCCGCTGCCTTCGCCGCGGCGATCATGCGGTCGGCGCTGGCGAGGGTTGTGGTCATCGGTTTCTGCACGGCGACGTGTTTTTTCGCCGCGGCGGCGTCGATCACCATGGGCTCGTGGAAGCTGTGCGGGGTGAGGATCTCCACGGCGTGCACTTTTGGATCCGCGAGGAGGTCGCGGTAATCGGTATACATCTTTTCCGCCTTCCACTGCGCCTTCCTTCTTTTCGCGGTCTCCTGGCTGCTGTCGCAGACGGCGTAGATCCGCGCTTCCCTGTTGTTCCTGTATCCGAGGTAGTGCAGATCGGCGATACGGCCGCATCCTATGATTCCCACATTGATCCTGTTCATGCCTTCCTCTCTGTGCCGCGTGGAATAGACGACTGTTGAGCGCTCCCCCGGAGAAGGATTACTCCCCCTGCCCGCCCCGGCCTTTCTTTTCCAGGTACAACACCCTCGGGTAGAAACCAAACCTCCGGTAGTAGGGCAACACCGACTCGTGGCCGCAGGCAACGCCGACGACAATCCTGCGGCACCGGCGCGACTCCATCCACTCGAGACCCCGCCGGACGAGCGCGTCGCCCGCGCCCATGCCCCTGTAATTCTCCTCGATAAAGATGGAATCGATTTCCCCCACCTGCCCGGGTGAAATCGTGGCGATGCAGTATCCCGCGCACACGCCATCCCGCGTCTTTGCCACCTCGACGCGGAGCCGCTCGTCGGGCGTCTCCTCGAATTTCGATATCCGCTTCTCAAACGAAAAGGCCGCGAAGAAATCCTTGAAATAGACCGATTCCCTGCCGTGCATCCCGTTGAGCTTTTCCCAGAGCGGTTTTATCTCCGGGAGCCGGGACTTTGACAGTATCTCGAAGGTGAACCCGCCGTCCATGCCGCCGCACCGTTACTCACGCATTACAACGGCGAAGGCCCGCGCGGGGAACAAGCCCATCACCGGACCAGGAAGGCCCGTGCAGGTCGCCGTTCCGCGATCCATGGGACGTCCGAAGTCAATGAACGCGTCCCGATCCACGTCATCTCGCCTCACAGCCCTATACTGTGGTGTTCCGCCTGTACGCGGTCACAGCAGTTGCCGATGTTCCAGTCGCCGAAGACGCCCAGGCCGCCGTTTTCGTCCGGCCCGAAATAGACCGGCACATGGACCACAGAAAGACCCTTGTGTGCCCGAGCCTCCCCGAGGGCCTTCACAAACTCCTCCACCGAGGTGCCGCCGTAAAGAGCCTTCACGCCCTTCACGGAGCCCGCCATAGCCGCGTAGTCGACCTCCACCCTGTCCCACGTTCCGTACCCTGTCCCGTACTGTGCGCACTGCAGGCCGGTAATGGCCCCCATGCGCCGGTTGTCGAAAATGACGATACAGCCCTGGACGCCGTGCTCCACCCCGTCCAGGAGCACCTGGGGGTTCATCATGAAGCTCCCGTCGCCGCTGAAGGCCATGCCGTAAAAGGGCGCGCTCGCCATCGCCGAGGCCATGAGGGCCGACACGGCGAATCCCATGTATGACGAGCCGGTGTCCGTGAGGGTCATGCCCTCGCGCTCGTCCTGCACGACCTGGAAGCCGTTCGCCTGCACGTCCCCGGCGTCGAAGAGCTTCACCGCGCCGTGCGAGTCGGCGAAATCGCAGGCCGCCTTGATGGCCGCCGGCTGGGTGAGCACCCGCATGCCCCAGGCCTCGTCATGCAGCGCGGCAGTTGCGTAGCGGGCTTTTTTGTAGTTTTCCCATTCGGCCTTCCTGGCGGCCAGGAGCCGGAACCATTCCGACGATCCGTCGGCTTCTTTTCGTCCGCCCCCCCTGAGAATCTCGATCCACCGGGCCAGGTTCCGGCGCGCGTCTCCCACCACCGCCACCGTCCGGTTGTAGTGTCCCGCGTGCTGGATCTCCATGTTGAAGTTGATGACGTGCCGGGCCTTTTTCCACGCGGTCCCCGAGCAGTCCCACTGGCACACGGCGCGCGCCCCGATGATTATGGCAAGGTCCGCCTCGTTCATGGCGAAATTGCCCGAGATGGAGCCCTTCGAGCCGCCGACCGTCATGTACCGGGGCTCGGAGTACGGGACAATGCCGGAACTTCCCGCGCCGCTGACTATGGCCGCGTCAAGGAGCCTCGCGAGCTCGACGACCTCCCGCCCGCAGCCGCGCGCTCCCTGTCCTATTTTTATGGTAATGCGCCGCGCGCCCGCAGCGATCTCCGTCGCCCGGTCGTAGACGGCCCCGTCGGCGCACATGGGTGCCGGCGCCATAAATGCCGCGGGAAACTCCAGGAGATTGCAGTTCCCGATGACGGCGGGCTGGACATTCATGGGCGCCAGGAGGAAAAACGGGCCGCTGAAACCCGGTTTCCCGGTATGGACCGCTCCGCGCCGGAGCGCCGTGAATACCGAGCGGGGCTCGTAGAGCGCATAGGCGTTCCCCATCACGCCGCAGAGCCTCAGGAACAGTCCCTGCTCGTCCTTGGGGACCTGCTGCATGTTGAATCCTTCGTCGTGGGTGGTCTCGTCGCCGTAGAGGTGGTACACGCCCGCGCCGTTCGACGCGGCGCAGAGGGAGCCCGCGAAGGCGTGCAGGGCGCCGGGCCCTATGGACGTGACGACTGCGGCGGTCTCGCCGGTGAGGAGCTTGAGCGCCGTGGCGGCGTGCGACGCCTCGGTCTCATGGCGTACATTGTAGGTTTTCACCAGGCCAACGCCCTCGTAAATCCGCAGCACCTCGGCGATATCGGTGGTCCCGTGTCCGAAAACCCCGATGTACTTCCTGACCCCCTGGTTGTAGAGGCCAAGGACCAGCGCCTCGGAGGTTGAGATGTCCTGGAACTGGGAAAGGGCCCCGGAAGAGACCGCCTCTGGAATGGATCCGTGTTTTCTGAGGGCCTCAGCCCGCATGGTTCTTCCGCTGGCCATGACTCATCTCCTTGGCAGAATCAGTCCGCTATAACACTTTGCAGAACGGTTCATCTATCGCCCATCCTTCCGTGCAGCGAGCTCGACCCTGAGGTCCGTGTGGCTCTTCCTGGTGATGGGAAACCAGATCAGGAGCGGCAGGCTGAGTATCATCAGGACGGCCGGGACCGGGCCGAAAAATAAGCGTATCCCCAGCCTCGCGAATTCACTCTGTAAAACCGGCTCGCTGGCTGCGGGTGCCATGTACCCGAAGAGGTTCAGCGACCACCCGATGACCGCCACCCCGAGGGCGCTCGTGAGCTTTATCATCACCGCCCACACGCCGTAATACGTTCCCTCCCGGCGCTCGGCGGTGTCCTTCTCGTCGTGCTCGATGCAGTCGGGCAGCATGCTCCAGGGGAATACGTACTGGCTGGAGAAGCCGAACCCGACGATGAACGCGATTACGTAAATGAGGGTCGAGGGCCCGTAAGGCAGGAAATAGGACATTGATATCGCGATACAGGCTATGAGGAGGCCGAGGGCATAGGCCGGTCCCTTATTCAGCCGGTCGGCCACCCATTTCCAGAAGTAGAGAAAGAGGGCCAGCGCCCCCATCATCACGAACAGCACCAGGGGGAGCTGCTTCGCCATGTCGAGCTGGTATTTCAGAAAAAATGCGAACAGGCCAGTCATCACGGTGAAGCTGAAGCTGCTCACCATGAAGGCGGCCATGAGGCGCATGTACGGCTTGTTCTTTAACGTGAGGAGCACGGCCTTCAGCGGGGGCATCTGCGACGGCCTCATCTCGTCGAAGGGGTGTTCTTTCACGGTGAGCGCGGAGATGAGCGTCGTGACCATGACGATGATCCCGAACACCACGCCCATTCCGCTGTAAGCGGCCTTCTCGCTCCACCCGTAGCTGTTCTTGAAGATCCCGGCGACCATGGTGGTGAGGGCCGCGCCGACGATGTAGCCCGACACGCCGAAGAACTTCCGAATGACGGTGATGCTCGTCCGCTCGTCGTAGTCATGGCTGAGCTCCGGCGTCATCGCGAAATAGGGGACGCTGATTATCGTGTGGAAGGTGTCGAACAGCAGGAAGGAGCCTATGACAGCCAGGAACGCTGCCGCCCCGCTTAGACCCTCGGGCACGGAAAAGATCAGCCACACGCTCAGGCCGAACGGTACGGCGCCGATGAGCATAAAGGGCCTGCGCCGGCCTATCCTGGTCTTGACCCTGTCGGAGATGTACCCGATCAAGGGGTCATTGAAGGCGTCCCAGGAGAGTTTCCCGACCAGGAGCGCGGTCCCCACTATCGCGGGATTGTATTTCAGGACGTCGGTGTAATAATAAATGAGAAAGAACTGCAGCGCGGAGGTCATCAGTGAAATACCGAACTCCGCCACTCCGTAGAGGACCTTGGTGCCGACCGGCAATTTTTCGCTGCGAAGGACTGCCGCCATACCATTCACTCCTTTCGTGTTATTGTCGCAACCGCTCCTGCGATGTTTCCCGCGCGGGAGGCATCACTCGTCTCCCCTTATCATGTCCACGACCTTCCTGGAGGCCGACATGGTCCCGCACACACCTCCTCCTTCCTTCTCGCTCTGGCTGCCCACGAACCAGAGGCCGTGCATGGGCGCCCGGTGCGGGCCGCCCTTTTTCCCCATGACCGGCGCCCTCCCGCCGAAGGCATGGTGCACCAGGCGGGTCCGCTTCCTGAAATCGGCCGGGGTCATGGTCACCTGTACCACGGACCTCTTCCGGAGGCCCGGCATGTATTTCTCCGCTTCCCTCAGCAGCTTGGCGGTGAGTTCCGCCCCCCGTCCCTTCCAGTTTCCCTTGTCGAGAACGTTCGGCGCGATCGTGTAAATGGTGACCGCGTGGTGTCCAGGCGGCGCCATCTCCGGTGAATGGAGCGACGGCACATATATGAGAAAGCCGTCTTTGCCCTCGTGGTACCTGCCTTCGATGCAGTCCCGTATGCCGCCCTCGATATCGTAGGTCCCGTAGTAATAGCAGAGGGCCGCAGGCTGGTGCTTCAGCGTGTCGAGCTTTACTCCAAGGTGCACCATGTGCACCGACTCCATGAGCGGCACGTCATCCACCCTTCGCGCGAACTCCGGCGGGAGTTCTTCGCGGCCCACCAGGCCGAAATAGGTTTCCCGCGCGCCGCCGCTCGCGACCACCAGGTCGGCGTCGACGCGGCGTCCTCCCGTCAGGACGACCCCCGTGACCCTGTTGTTGTTCACGGTTATCTTCACGACCGGGGTGCCGGGGATTATCCTGCCGCCGCGCTCGCGTACCGCCGCCGAGAGCGCCTCCACCAGATTCCCGCACCCTCCGCGAACGTAGTTGTAGCTCGGGCGGGGGCCGGCCTTCGTGATCTGCAGCGGTATCCTGGTGTCGAAGGCGGTCTCGATGTTCAGGAAGGGGACGCCGAGCCCCGGAAAGCGGCTCGGAGGCACCACGAAGTCCGCGAGGATCCCGGTGAAGAGCGCCTTCAATTCCTTCCCCTTGAAGAAGCTGTTCGTGACGTCCTCGGCGGTCCAGTCCCTCATGCGGCGCACCGGGAGAAACGCGGCGGCCATCCTCGCGGCCAGGACCTTTTTCCGCAAGCCGCTTGATTTCTGCACCCTGCGGCTATAGGCGGCCAGGTCCATGACCCGGTCATAAAACCGGTAATAACGGTCCAAACCATCGGATTCATGGGGGAAGAGCTCTTTCAATCTCTCCCTGCGCCAGTACGGGCCCCCGTAGACCTTCGGTTTCCATAGGCTGAAATCGGGAAAGGCGAGCCCGCGGTCCTCCCTTATCAGGGATATGCGGTCATACACTCCCAGCTCGGACAGGATGTCGGCCGCCGGCTCGCCGGGCCCGAACCCGTCGAGCAGCATGGGCCCCAGGTCCCAGCTGAACCCACTGCGGCGCAGTGTCGCCGTCACGCCCCCGACCGACGGGAATTGTTCGAACACCGTTACGCTGTGCCCGTCGCCCGCGAGGTACGCGGCGGCCGTGAGCCCCGCTACTCCCGACCCGATTATTACGACGCGCGCCATGTGTTTTCCCTCATCCTCCCATTTTCTTCGCGAGCGCTCCCCGGAGGGCTGTATCGCCCAACGTCTCAATGTCGAGTATCTCTCCCATCCCGGGGAACGAAAGAGCCGGTTTCACCACATCGTCCGGAAGGACCTCCACGATCTTCGCCATGGAGAGATGCACGCGCTCCGATATGGACATGAGCATCGCGCGGCTCGCCCTCTGTGATTCCTGCCGGTGGGCCGGGTACCCGATCCCCGGCTCGACGCTAAAGATGCGGTCGAAGATGAACCGGAAGTTCACATCGCCCGCCCAGCCGAACTGGTAGAGCATGGGGAGCGAGACGCAGTTGCCGCCGTTTATCTGCGTGAAAAGCCACGCCGACACAGGGTTCGCAACCAGGCCGCACATGACGTTGGGATACTGCATCACCGAACCGAGGAACCCGAGCCCTGTGCCGCAGCCCCCCACCACGAAGTCCGCCCTTCCCGCGTTCAGCAACAGCGCCGCGAGGAATCCCGTGTGGATGTAGGTGAGCTCGGGCTTCGAGCCGGTCTTGCGCATGCCGGCGTTGATGATTTCATGCCCGCGCCCCTCGAGGACCGCCATCACGTCGGGGTTGCGGTCACCTGCGCTCGTTTCATTTATTACCGCTATCTTCATGGTCACCCTCCATGCTTCACCGTCGAAGCTTCAATATGGCCCTCGCCTCGTCGGGCGTAGCGACCTCCCGTCCCAGCTCCCGCGCCAGGCGGACGACCCTCTCCACGAACTGGGCGCTGCTTTTGGCCGGCTCGCCCCTCCGGTAATTCACGTTGTCCTCCAGCCCCACACGGGCGTGTCCGCCCATGAGTATGGCCATGGTATTCATCGCCAGCTGGCAACGGCCGATGCCCGACACGTTGAAGGCGGCGCCCATGGGCAGGTGGCCGACCATGGCGACCAGGTTCCCTGGTGTCCCGGGGTAGCCCCCCATGCCGCCCACGCCCATGACGAGGTTGACGTAATAGGGTTGCGCCAGAAGTCCCTTCTCCACGAGGTGTTCCACCTCGCCGAACATCGACGGGTTGTAGACCTCCATCTCGGGCTTGACGTTTCTCTCGAGCATGGCGGAGGCGAAGGCCTCGATCTCCGAGCGGAGATTGATGAATTTCAGCTCCCTTCCGCCGTAAAAAAACACGACCGAGCCCATGTTGAGCGAGGCCATTTCAGGGGAAGCGTCCAGGCTCGTTATCCTCTCCGCGATGGGGAGCTCGGGGCCCCCGGTCGTGTTCTGTATGACGACGGGACACCGGGACCGGACGCCCTCGTTGATGGCGCGGAATATCGCCGCGTCTGCGACCCCCCGGCCCTTCGGGTCGCGCGCGTGCAGATGCACGATGGCGGCGCCGGCGTCATGGCAGCGGACCGCCTCCTGGATGATCTCGTCGGGCTGTTCCGGCAGAGCCGGATTGGCCTCTTTCCCGTGTATGCCGCCGGTGAGGGCCGCGGTTATTATCAGTTTGTCCATGACTCGCTCCGTTGCCCGGTCGGGATATTCAATTCACGCGCCCGTTAAACCGGAAGCTGAAGGAGGCCTTTCGAGGATTCGCCCCCACTGCACGAGCGCCGACGCCGCCGCCACCCACTGCGCCACGTCGGGGTAGACGGGAACCCCGGCCCTCGTGAGCCTTTCTCCCATCTCGCGGGTGTATGTCCCTCCCGAGGCGCAGCAGACCAGCGGTTTCCGGCGGTCCTTCGATATCGCCTCCATGCGCCCCACGATGCTCTCGTCCAGCGGCGTGTCCTGGAACACGAAAAACGGCATGATGATGTCGACGTTCTCGTCATCCATGAGGACCCTTATGACATACTCGTAATCGGCCGCGGAGGCGGAGCCGGTCACGTCCACCGGGTTTTCCACCAGGTAGAAAAAGCTGAAATGGTCCCGCATGAGCCGCACGGACCCGCCGGAGAGTTTGACCAGCTCGAGCCCCTTCGACGGGAAAATGTCGAGGGCGTTCACCATGGGCCCCGCCCCGTTGGAGAGCATCGCGGCGCGGCCGCCGCGCGCGGGAGGCTGCAGGGCGAGCGACTCGCAGGCGGCGTAAAGCTCATGAAAGCTGTCGGTGAGAACGATGCCCGCCTGCTCGAAGGCGCCCTTGTATACATGATAGCTTCCGCCATAGGCGCCGGTGTGAGAAACCGCCGCCGAGGCCGCCTGCCTGTTTCGGCCCGTCTTGAAGACCACCACCGGTTTCCTCCCCGCGACGGCGTTTCCCGCGGCGGACAGGAATTTACGCCCCTGCCCCAATCCCTCGATGTAGCTGCCTATGACCCTGGTCCCCTCGTCGGCGGCCAGGTGGCCGATGAGGTCGCCCTCGTCGACGTCAACGCGGTTGCCGTAGCTCACCATCCTGGCGATGCCCGTGGTCTCCGCCGATTCGAGAAACACGCACCCCCAGGTCCCGCTCTGGGTTATGAAGCTCATCGGGCCCGCCGGCGGCCGCAGCAGCCTCCGGTGGCTGTGAAAGAACGAATCGAACCGGGTCCGCCCGTCGAAGGAGCCTATGCAGTTCGGGCCTATGATCCTGACACCGTGTTCACGGGCAAGCCACGCGATCTCGGCCTCGAGGGCGGCCCTCTCCCCGCCGAGCTCCTTTCCCCCGCCGGAAACGATGAGCGCGTTTCGCGAGCCGATGCGCGCCATCTCCCGGACGATCCCGGGCACCATTTTCAGATCCACCACCACGACGACGAGATCAGGCGCCTCGGGCAGCGCCGAAAGGGACCCATGGCACGGCTGTCCGTAAATCTCGCGGTGATTGGGGTTCACCGGGTATATCCGTCCCTTGAATTCATGGTTTATCAGCGAGTCAAGGATCACGTTGCCGATCTTTCCTTCCACCGCCGACGCCCCCATCACCGCCACGGAAGACGGGTTGAAAAAGCGGTCCAGCATGTCGGTCCGCGGCCGCTCGAAGGCAAACGGCCCCGGGACCTCGGCTTTCGCGAGGGACATCTTCGCGTCCGCGACGACCGCCCCCTCCGGCGTCGCTATGACCGGGTTGAAATCCATGGACTCGTAAAAAGACGCCATCTCCACCCCGAAGCGCGCGAGCGCGGCCAGGGTGTCGACCAGGGCCTCCACCCTGACGGGGTCCCCGCCGCGAAAGCCCGCGAGCAGCGGCCAGGACCTCAGGCCCTGGAGAGCGCGCAGGATGTCGCTTTCTTCGACGGGAAGCACGCGGAAGGCCACGTCCTCGAAAAGGTCCGTGTAGACACCGCCGAGCCCCACCATGAGAACCGGGCCGAAAACCTCGTCGTTGCGCAGTCCGGCTATGATCTCGACGCCGCCCGGCGCCTGTTCCTCCACCAGGAGGCCCGTATACCCCTCCGCGCCCGTGTCCTCGAAGCGCCTGCGCATGGAGTCGAAGGCTTCGAGAAGTTCCTCCATGGAGGATATGTTCAGCCTCACTCCGCCGATCTCGGTCTTGTGCAGCAGTCTGTCCGATGCCATCTTGAGGACCAGGGGAAAGCGGGATGCCCGCGCGAAGCCATCCGCCTCCCCGGCGTTCCGGCAGACTTTTCCCCTGGGGACCGCCACGCCTCGTTCGCGCAAAAGGGCCTTCATCTCCGGCTCGGGCACGACCGCGGCGCCGGCGGCCTTCATCTGCGCGAACCTATCCCTGAACCCGCCGCCCGAATTCCCGGTCACCGGCCTTCCTCCTCGACACCGCGCGCGGCGGCCTGGCTGTCCCCCACATAGCTCGTTTCCACCGGCGGCACGAACACGCATGCCAGCTTGAGGGGTTCGTTTCCGGTATTGAGCGTTTTATGCGTCACCCCCGGCGGGGCATATATGGCTATGCCCGGGCGCAGCTCGTACTCCTTCCCCTGCATGAACGCTTTCCCCCTGCCGCCCAGAACGACAACCAGCTCTCCAGAGCCCTCATGGGCGTGGAAATCCGTGCAGCCGCCATCGGGGGCGAGGATTGACATCATCAGCGTGAACAGCGTCACGTCCTCGTGCGTCTGCGGCGACATGATCACCCTCAGCTCGCGCTCGAAGGGCTTGTCAATCCTGGACCCGGGCACCGTTTCCATATCGACGTAGGACATGGGGCCTCCTTTCACCGGAAAACCGCGTGTGTCGAACGCGGCTCCTTTGTGTATTACGCATTGTTATTGCACGATTGTCAATAATTATTGACACCCGCGCCTGCCATTTTATTATTGCATATTGTGAAACATGCGCCGGACGCCGGCGCGAAACCAAACCCGAAGGACGGTTACACAGCACCCATGGCCGCGACGATACAGTCCCTGGAAAGGGGGCTCTCGATTCTTGCCATACTGGGCAAGTCCGAAAAGGCGCTGTCCCTGAACGAGCTGGCCGCCCATTTCACCATAGACCGCTCATCGGTGTTCAGGCTCGTAAGCACGCTCGTGCGCAACGGCTTCGTCCGCCAGGACGGGGAGACGAAACGTTACTCGCTCGGGTACCGCATGCTCGAGCTCTCGGGAATTTGCGGCGAACAGTTCCACATCGAGGGCGTCCTGAGGCCCATCATGCGGCGCATCTGCGAATCCACGCGGCAGAACACCCACCTGGCGGTCCTCGACGGCCACGAGGTGGTGTTCATCGCCGTCGAGCAGCCCCGTGACGCCGTGGCGCTCAACCTTTCCGTCGGCACGCGAGAACCGGCCTCCTGCACGGCCCTCGGCAGGGCCCTGCTCGCGTCGCTCGGCCATGACCGGATGGAAGCTGCTCTCGAGGGCCTGAGGCTCCACCGGTACACCGATAAGTCCGTGGTGAGCCGCGCGGCCCTCAGGAAGATCCTCGAGGATGTTCGCAGGAACGGCCTGGCCCGCGACGAGGAGGAATTCAAGCGAGGCATCTTCTGCTTCGCCTCACCCGTTTTCAACCACCGCCGTGAGGCATTCTGCTCCATAGGGATATCGGGCCCGCGCAACATCATCAAGCCCCAGGCGGCACGGCTCGGCAAAGCGGTAAAGGAGGCCGCGGCGGAGGCCTCACTGCTGCTCGGCTGTCCCGGCGAATTTTTTGCTTCCCAAAAGCCCCTCTAGGACCATATTCCTTGCATGAGGCGCGGCCGCCGTTACCGGGCGCCGGGGAGGAGGACGCGTATGGGCAGTGATGAACAGCTCTATTTCGGTGGCGACATCCGCACGATGGACGATAGGCATCCGGGGGCGGACGCGGTCGCCGTCCGCGATGGCGTCATAATCGGCGCGGGGTCCCTCGAGGCATGCCGTTCCCTCCTGCACCCGTCCCACGAGCCAGTCGACCTCCGGGGATCCGCCATGCTGCCGGGATTCATCGACAGCCACCTGCATCCCACGCTCATGATATACTTCGACCTCAACGTGGACCTGGGGGGCGTCCGTTCCATGGCCCATCTGAAGCGGAGGCTCCTCGAGACCGGCGCCGAGAAACCGGGCGACATGTGGATCGTCGGCCTCAACTTCGACGAGCAGCTGTTCAACGTGCCCGTGCTTCCCTCGCGCCATGACCTGGACGAAGCGTATCCCGAAAGGCCCGCCGTGGTGGTGCGCCACGACGGTCACATGGTGATCGCCAACACGAAGGTGCTGGAACTGCTCGGCCTCTCATCGACCACCCCCGACCCCGAAGGCGGTTCCATAGACCGGGAACCGGACGGCCACCCGGCAGGGCCGTTCAGGGAGAACGCCACACCCCTCGTACTCAACGCCATTCCCATCCCGCCCATGGAGACGATAGTCAGGAGCGCCCGCGGGACCTTCGAGAGGATAGCGGGCCACGGGATAACCTCGGCCGGCATGGTGTTGCAGACCGACAAGGAAGGGCCCGCCGGGAGCCTCGGCTCTTTCGACCTGATGCTGATGCAGGCCCTCATGGAGCACATGCCCATCGGCATGTACGGCATCATCGCCGCCCGGGACGCCGGCGTGATAAGGGACGTGATGGCGTCGCCCCTCAACGACCCGGCGGCAGGTTCCCGCTTCCGGATCGGCGCGATGAAGCTGTACGCCGACGGCACCTTCGGCTCGTGCAGCGCCTACATGCGGGAGCCCTACACCGACCGGCCCGACACGCGGGGCTACCTCACCACCCCGGAGAAAGAGCTGTACGCCCGCATGGTGGACGCCCACCTGGCCGGCATCCAGATCGCCACGCACGCCATCGGGGACGCGGGAAACCGCCTGTGCATAGATCTGTTGGAACGGCTGCTCCGGGAACATCCGAGGCCGGACCACCGGCACCGCATTGAGCACGCCTCCCAGCTCGACGCCGGCATGGTCCGCGACATGGCCCGGCTCGGGATAGTGGTCTCGTCCCAGCCGATGTTCATCCATTCCGAGAAGAACTGGCTGCAGAGGCGCATAGGCGCGGAGCGCACTGCCTGGACCTACCCGTACCGTTCGCTCATGGACGCCGGCGTGGCAGTGGCGGGTGCCTCTGACGCGCCCATAGAATCGGTGTCGGTGCTGCACGCCCTGCAGTGCTGCGTGACGCGCGAGGGTTTCGAGACGCGCCAGTGCGTCACCGCCCACGAGGCCCTCCGCATGTACACCGTGAACGCCGCCTACGCCCAGTTCGAGGAGGGTGTGAAGGGAAGCATATCCGCCGGCAAGCGGGCCGACTTCGTGGTTCTCGACCGGGACCCCGTCCGCGTGCCGGCCGAAGAGATCATGAAGATAAGCGTGCGGAAAACGATCTGCGGCGGAAAGATGATATTCAGCCGCTAGCCGCGCCTCCCGCCTTTTTTAAATACCGGCGTATCATCGAGTCACGACCGCGATCACCGCGGGGACGCCGGGAAATCGAAGGTGAACTCGCCCTCGCAGCTGCCCTTCTCGTGCATGAGACAGCCCCCTATGGAGGGCGACAGACGGTACCCCACGCCGAGGGCCTGGAGCCAGCATTCGATGCGGTAGATCACCCCGCAGCGGTACCCGTCGATCAGCCCGGCCTGTGAAATCCCCTTGAAGGCGAAGCATTCCCCCTTTTCCCAGCTCCACCGGAACGTTGCCGGGGGGACGAACGTCATTTTAAAGCGGCTGAACACCGAGGAGGGCAGCACCAGCTGCAGCGAGGCGTTGAAATATCCCATGACATCGTCGAGGCCCTCCATGCGGAAAGTCCCGCCGAGCAGCTTCCTGGTCCTGTTCACCTCGAGGGCGGCCATGGAACGGATGGCGGCCAGGTTGAGCTCGTTTGCCTCACGGATACCCAGTTTCATGGCCGTGTTGTAGAACCACATACCGTCATGGGTAAGCCATCCCCGCGCGAGGTAATCCCTCAGGTCCTCAATTTTTATCGACGCAAGCATATTCACGATGGTCCTCCACCCGTAAGAATCAGGCCGCCGTCCGCCCGCCAAGCTTCTTTGCCCGGCGATTTCCCTTCATGCCGACCAAACCCTGATGGAAGGCGCGGGGAGCATTCCCCACCCGGCGGCATGATATGGCACAATGCACCGCCGGCACTATAGTACGGCATCCATGCGGCATCAACTCATTTCCGGATCCTGTGCTCGATCGAGCGTGAATTCGAGTTTCAACTGCAAGTGCAATATCATTGAATAGCTCCTCAGGAGTCCGAAAGTTTAGAGATTTCCTGGGACGGTTGTTCAACGCACATTTGATGGATTGAACATCCTCGTCAGTCAAGGATTTAAAACTCGTGGATTTTGGCAGATACTGGCGAATGAGGCCGTTGGTGTTTTCATTTGAACCCCGTTGCCCGGCACGGTAGGGATCTGCGAAATAGACCTCACAATCAAACAGGTCTTCAAGAAGCTTGAATTTCGAGAATTCGCTGCCATTGTCGACCGTAATAGAGCGAATACACCGGTTCGGGATATCTCCAAACGCTTCAGCAAAACCGCGAACGGTTGTTTCGCTGTCCCTACTTGGGATTTTCGCCATGGTCGTGTATCTGATCATACGATCCACCAAGGTCACCAGGTAGCTGTCGCCCCCCGTGCTGTGGACCAGATCGGCTTCCCAATGGCCTGGCTGGGTGCGCGCTGCCGCTGCCTCAGGCCTAGTGTGAATGCTCTTCTTGCCGGGTATAAGTACCCTTTTTTTGTACACCCCGTCCCGTTTCTGCCGTTTTTTCCGTCTCTGCCGCAGGCAGTCGCAGAACCTCCTCCCATACTGCCGCTGCCGGTACACCCACCGATAGATACTCTCATGGGAAATTGACAACAGGGGGTCACCGCAGGCCACACCACCTACCGTTTCACTGATTTGCTCCGGCGACCACCACTCCAAGAGGCAGGTGACCACTATGAGCCGTAGTGCCATGTTCTCGTCGAGCTTCGGCTTCCTCCGGCACCGCCGCGCGTATGCCTGCTCAGTGGCCTCTTGTGCCTCGTACGCCCTCGTCTTGTTCCGCTGTATCTCTCGAGAAATGGTACTCGCACACCGATCCAAACGCCGCCCTATTGTCCCTAGGGAATATTGCCCATAATACATTTTTTGAATGACACGCCGCTCCGCATGCCCTATGTGGTGATATGGCCTCATGAGTGCCCTCCGTGTGTTGGCTTTCTGTCCAGAAATACCTCTACACCTACGGGCCTCGTGAGGCTATTCTATTTGCACTTAGAACCATATCCTTGGCAGTCTTTATAATCCTTGACTACACCGTCAGGCGCCCCCAGGGTGAAATCGGCCCGTTTCACCGCGGGGACGTTTCCGAAATCTGAATTCATACAGGGGATGACTATCCGTGGATGCCGATCTGCTCATCATACACGGTGACCTGTTCACCATGACGGGCGAAGGCACCGGGTATGTCGCGGACGGCGCCGTCGCCGTCCGGGGAAACAGCATACTGGAAGTGGGGACGACCGCCGGACTTTTGCCCAGGTACCGTCCCGGGCTCGTAATAGACGCCTCGTCAAAGGCAGTCCTGCCGGGCCTCATCGACGCGCACCTGCACTCGGCCATCGCCCTCCTGCGCGGGGTCGGGCAGGACGCCCATTCGTGGCACGCCAGCATGGACCCCTATTTCCAGGCGATGACGGTTGACGGTCTCGTCGCGGGGGCCATGCTCACCGTCATCGAGGCTGTCCGCGCCGGCACCACGACCATCTGTGATCAGGGTCCCGGCGTTTCCCTTTCGCTTCCTTTCTATATCGAGTCGGGCGTCCGCGCCTGCGTCTCCAGCCTCATTAGCGAGGCGCCGACCGTCGAGAGCGGGCTGAAAGAGGGAGAGCTCCTCCCCTTCGACCGGCAGGCGGGGGAGATGCGGCTCATCGAGAACCTGGGGCTCCTGGAGGACTGGAGAGGCGCCGGCAGCGGAAGGATATCGGCCATGCTGGGCCCGCAGGCCGCCGATTACTGCGGCGAGGAAATGCTCGGGAAAGTCCGGGACCTGGCCGAAAAACACGACTGCAAAATACACATGCACCTCTGCCAGGACGACCGGGAGATCTTCCAGGTGGGCAAGCGCCACGGCGTGCGCCCCGTTCAGCTCCTTAAAAAGCTGGGCCTGCTCGGTCCCCGCCTCATCGCGGCCCACCTCGTCAAGTGCACCGGGGAGGAGGTCGAGGAGGTGGCGCGCTCGGGGGCATCCATGGCCTTCTGCCCGTCGAGCCTTCTCATCTGCGACGGCATCCTTCCGCCCGCCGATATTTTCATCAAGGCCGGCGGCCCGGTGGGCCTCGGCACCGACGAAACGGGCTCCAACAACGGGGCCAACCTGTTCAGCGAGATGAAGATGGCCACGCTCGCGCTCAAGATGAAGACCGGGGACCCGGGGTTCTGCCCCGCGTGGAAGGCGCTTCGGATGGCCACCATCGAGGGGGCGGCCGCCCTCGGCATGGAACGGGACATAGGCTCCCTGGAGGCGGGGAAAAAAGCCGACATCATACTCGTGGACCTGAACAGGCCCTCGCTGTCCCCCGTTTTCCGGGAACCCGTGCGAAACATCGTGCCCAACCTGGTCCTCTCGGCGCGCGGCGACGAGGTGTGCATGTCGATAATCGACGGGAGGATCGTCTACGAAAACGGGAAGATCACCTCTTTCGACGAGGACGAGGCGATGTCCCGCGTGCGGCGCGCGGCCGAAGAGATAAACGGCAACGCATCTCCCGGGGTTGCGCACATCGACACTCCCCAGTACCGCTACACCCGCCGGGGTCTATACTGAACCGCCGCGCGCGTCTCTAAGCCACTACAGCGCGGCGATGAACGATGACCCCACCGCCATGACGAGAAAGCCTATTATGGCGACCGCCTGGAAAAAGTCGTTGCCCCAGACCCCCATGACCCACGCGGGATTTCTCACGTCGCCGTGTTTCCGCGCGCCGCGGAGCGTGGGCACCACCAGAATCGCCACGAGCAGCGCGATGGCCGAGCCCGCTATGCCCATGAACCCCAGGAAGTCGGTAAACCGGGTGATGACGATGAGGAAGGTGGGAAGGGTGGCGAACAGCCACGACGTCTTTTCGCCCGTCTTGAGCCGCTCCCGGAGCACGACCGCCAGGGCGAAGGAGATGGACCAGTAGGAGGTCAGGAGCGCCAGGAATATGAACAGGTTTCCAATGACGTTGCCCCAGCCGCCCAGGACCCTGCCCCACCCGATGATCGCGACCTTCGTGACCTCGGGGGACACGCCGACGGCGATGAGGGTGATCACCAGCGTGATGACGAAATTAAGCCCCATCCCGACAAGGACGGCCCGTGGCACCAGCGACCTGTTCCAGTGCAGGCCCTGGACGGCCTGAGGTACGGAGAAGAGCGCCGAAAAGGCGAACATGACGATGCCATAGAGGCCCAGGACCTCCTTGAGGCCGCCGCCGGCGAAAAGGACGGCCTTGAAGGGAAGCCTCAGGGAGAGCCCCGTCAAAAATATGACGAGCAGGACCATGGCCGCGACGGCGTATTTCTCGCTTATCCCGATGACCTTGAGCCCGAAGAACACGACGCCCGCCGCGACGCCGTAGGTGATCACGTGGCCGGCCCACAGCGGGATGGCGAGCAGGTCCCGGAGAATCTCCCCGCCACCGGCGAGATAGGCCGAGAGGTTGGCGAGAAAGGCCATGAGAATGAGCACGAAGAAGACCCAGGTAAAGACCGCCCCGCCACGCATGCGGAAAAGGTATTTTCCGAAGAGCTCGATGAC
This sequence comes from uncultured Spirochaetota bacterium, assembly GCA_963762305.1. Classification (GTDB taxonomy): domain Bacteria; phylum Spirochaetota; class UBA4802; order UBA4802; family UBA5368; genus CAVXKM01. Next base: position 514,781 of record CAVXKM010000002.1, read on the forward strand.
CTGGCCCGTGGAAGAATCCCGCAGCATCATCTCGGCGATCATGAGGTGGATGAGTGCGCTCATCCCGTATGCCGCCGCCATCACGAGTATAAACGGGATTATGCCGTTCAACGACGCGAGGTACGGCACGGCCATGATTCCCCCGCCGACCCCGAACCCGGTCACGATCGCCGACGCTTCGAAAAAAGTGAGTGTTTTTGTCTCTGCCATTGTCTCCCCCTTCTGCGACCCCTGTCCGAGCGGCTGTCGCAGGATAGCGCGGTCATGAGCGGGAGTCAAGGACAAAGAGGGCCAAGACCTGACGGGCGGTTCGAGGACCGGTGTCCTGTGCCGGGACTGTGGGGCCCTTCAGCCTTCATGGGGGGGACGCAAGAGGGCCGCGCGCGTGACCTTGTCCCCGAAGCGGCGGCGTAATTCGTCCAGTACGCGTTCGGCGTCCTTTTCCCCTTTACGGGGGCTCTTTTCGCCTCCGGGGCCCTCGTGCGCGAACAGGTCGAGCTGCCTGCCTGCTTGCAGGAGGTCCCGCTCAAGATTCGAAAGCTTGATTCCCACGAGCCGGACCCTTTTCCCTTGCCGGTCGAAATCCCGGAAGAGCCCGACCGCGGCCGAAAGCACCGTTTTCATGTCGCTCACCGGAGACGGCAGCGTCCGGCTTCTCGTATATGTCACGAACCCTTCGAGGCGCAGTTTCAATGTGACCGTCCGCCCCTCCAGGCCCAGCATGCGCGTGCGGCGGGACAGGCTGTCTGCAATCCCGTAGAGCGCCCTTTCGACATACAGCTCGTCCCCCGAATCCTCGCCGAAGGTGACCTCCTCGCTTATGGATTTCCGCTCCCACGCGTCGCAGACAGGACGCTCGTCGATGCCGTTCGCCAGGAGCCAGAGGTGGCCCCCCATGGCGCCGAAGATCTGCTCGAGCTGGCGGGAGGGAAAGGCGGCGACGTCGCCGATGGTGCGCACGTTCATCCGGTTTAACTGCTCCACGGTCTTCTTCCCGGCGCCCCACAGCCTCCCGACCGGCAGCAGCGCCAGGAACGCTTTCTCGCCTCCCGGGGGACAGAGGGTGAGCCCGTCGGGCTTGTTCAGGTCCGACGCGATCTTGGCGACCGATTTGTTGGACGCGATACCCACGCTCGCGGTAAGGCCGGTGGATTCGCGGATGCGCCGCTTGATGCCGAGTCCCAGCTCCCGCGGCGGCCCGAAGAGGTTCTCCGTGCCGCTGCAGTCCAGGAAGGCCTCATCGACGCTGATCTGCTCGACGAGGGGCGAAAACTCCCCCAATATTCTCATCACCCCGGCGGACACCTCATCGTAACGCTCGAACCTGGGCCGCAGGAAGACCGCTGCGGGGCAACGCCGGTAGGCCTGCGATATCGGCTGGGCCGAATGTATACCGTATATCCGCGCCTCATAGCTCGCCGCGCACACCACGCCCCTTCCCTTCCCCGATTTCGGGTCGGCGCCCACGACCACCGGCAGCCCGCAGTATCCCGGGTTGTCTAATTGCTCAATGGCCGCGAAGAAGGCGTCCATGTCCACGTGGGCAATAACGCGACTCATATGCCAAACATACATGTAGTATCACGGCGATGTCAACAGGAAATGGGCGGGACCCTTCATGAATCAGCCGGGACAATACGCCAGTAAGGCGCTCCCGCCCGCCCTCCGGAAACCGCGGGTTGAAGGGTTCCAGCAGCCGGGGCGCCGTTTTCCGGAAGGTCAGGGGCCCGCGATGAACGCCAGGGCCCCGTGTAGTATCGAGGCCGCCAGGAGGGCCACCCCAGCCTTTTTATGCAGACCCATCCTTCTCTTTATGATCCTGTAACCGGTAAGGATTTGAAAGACGATGAGCAGCATGTTGAGGATACCGAGCATCAAGATTATCGAAACGCCCCCGATGGACATAACAGCCCCTCCCCATTATTTAAGGTCGATCCTGGCCTTTGACGGCCCCTTGCCGCCGTGTATGTTGCAGTTCGCTTCCGCCTGGATGTCTACGGCCCCGTTCACCGTGTACTGCACCTCCCGGCTGAATACTTCCGTTTCGGGACGGTTTTTCCGGGTGAACTCCCATCTCTGCACCTCTTTGCCGTTCACTTTCAGATAGGTCCAGTCCGTGTAGTGCAGAAAATTGTTGCCCTTGTGGTGGATAGTGAGCCTGATGGTGACGATGCTTCCCTTTCGGGCGGCCTCCGGCGCCTCGATGGTGACCGAGGATTTGTCCGCGAAAGCCGGCAGAGCGAAGAGCGCCGTGGCGCACAGGCATGCCGTGATGAACAATTGTTTTATCCTCATTGCGTGAACCTCCTCCCGGATGTGTCGTTTGTATCCGTACATCGTTGCGGCGCTGCGCGCGTTACGAATCAGTCAGGCCCGCCCGTACGTGACGGTCATTTCCTTAAGCCTCAGGCCGAGCCCGGCTGTAAGCCGGCCAGGGAGCATGCGCCAGCGCCAGTTTCCCGAGTTCGTGGCCGGCAGATTCATCCGCGCCTCCTCTCCCAGCCCCAGCAGGTCCTGCATGGGGACCACGACCATTTCCGCGACCGACATCATCGCCAGCCGTATGAGCTCCCAGTGCACTTCTTCCTGCTTGACTTCCCTCCCGATGTAGCGGAAGAGCCGGTCGCGGTCCTCGGGACGCGCCTCGCGCCGGAACCATCCCTGTATCGTGTTGTTGTCATGCGTCCCGGTGTACACCACGAAGTTCTTCCCGTAGGTGTGCGGGAGATATGGGTGCATCGGGTGGTCCTCGCCGAAGGCGAAGAGCAGCACCTTCATCCCCGGGAACTCGAAGTCCCGCATCACCTCGCGGACGTCGGGAGTGATGGTCCCCAGGTCCTCGGCGATGACGGGAAGGACGGGGAACCTCCTGTTCAGGCGGCTGAAGAAGTCACGGGCGGGCGCCTCCACCCATCTCCCGTTCACGGCCGTCGCCTCGTTCACAGGGATCTCCCAGTACCCGACAAGGCCGCGAAAATGGTCTATGCGGACGAAATCATACAGCTTCAGGTTGTGCTCAATTCTCCGAATCCACCACCCGTAGCCTGCCCTCTTCAGCGCGTCCCAGTCGTAAATGGGATTTCCCCAGCGCTGTCCCGTAGCGCTGTAATAATCCGGCGGTACGCCGGCCACCACGTAGGGCCTCTTGTGTTCATCGAGCTTGAACATGCCCGGGTTCGCCCAGACGTCCGGGCCGTCGAAATCGACGTAAATGGGCAGGTCTCCGAATATCCGGACACCCCGCTCCCGGCAATACCTCCTGAGCGCGGCCCATTGCCTCGCGAACATGAACTGGACGAACCGTTCCCTCTCGAGGAATTCGACCATCTCACCGGCGACGGTACCGAGGGCCTCAGGGTCCCTGTCCCGGATCCTTTCAGGCCACTCACTCCACGCCTTTCCCTCGAACCGCGTCTTGAGCGCGGTGAAGAGCACCCAGTCCTCGAGCCAGTGTTCATTCTCCCCGGCAAAGCGCCGGAAATCATGCTGGTCACTCGCGGCCCTGAATCGCTCGAAGGCCGTATCGAACAAACGGTTCTTGAAATGAGACACGGCCCAGTAATCGACTGTGTCCTCCGCGAAGGCCGGGCGGGATGACAGGTCCGCCTCGGTGAGCAGGCCCTCGTCGCGCAGGACTTCGGGGCTTATGAGCAACGAGTTATAGGCGAATGAGGAGACATTATGGTAAGGCGAGCTCCCCATGGCCGGGTCCACCGGGGTCAGCGGAAGGATCTGCCACAGGCTCTGCCCCGTCTCCGCGAGAAAATCGGCGAACCGGTATGCCGACGGGCCCATGTCGCCTATCCCGTACGGTGATGGAAGCGAGGTGACGTGCAGGAGGATCCCACTGCCCCGGTGTTTCATGGCATGCCCTATTTTTCGACGTGTATCCCGTTTATGAATTTACCTTCCACCGGGGCGCTCCCGTCCGGATAGGTTATCCTGCCGGTCCCGTGCATGGTGTTGTCCTTGAAGTCTCCCTCGTACTTCTTGCCGTCGGGCCACAGCAGCACCCCTTTCCCCTCGGCCAGGCCTTTCACGAAATCGCCCCTGTAGATCTTGCCGTCCTCGTATTTGAATTCACCGGCACCGGTCATCTCGTTGTCCTTGAAATCGCCCGAATACGCCCTTCCGTCCGGCCAGGTCATCGTCCCCTTACCCTGCATCTTCCCTTCCCGGTAATCACCGGAATAGGTCCTTCCGTCAATCCAGTAATATATGCCCCTCCCGTGCATGGCGCCTTTTTTAAACGACCCCTGGTAGCTGCTCCCGTCCTTCCAGACGTATACGCCCGTGCCGTCCGCGCAGTTACCGCTTATGCACCCTTTCGTTTTCTGCTGGAAGAGGGCGCACCCGCAAACCAGGAACAATCCAGCAAGCATGAAACCGACACCGGCCTTTCTCATGAGAGTGTACCTCCGCGCAAATATGTGAACAGTATAGCACTATACCCATCGATGCAATTGTTCAAGAATAAATTGACCGCTCGACGCCTTGGCGGGAAAATCTCCTTGACAAAGGTGCCTCTCGCCCGTGGGATAGGGACCTTCCGGAAGCTCTCCGGGCCGCTCAAACGGCAGAGCTCGCGAAACGGCCTTCCCCGCTCGTCATTTCATGCGGCATTCAAACTACAGGAGTACATGTGATACGATGAATAGAACCACACACAGTGAATCGCCCGAAAAAAAATCCCCGGCCGGGGCATCCATCGCCATTCCCGTTCTCGCGCCCCTGCTTCTGCTGCTGTGCGTGGCATGCCACCAGAAGGGTGATGCGCGCCTCACGGGGGCCGCGGACGTGAAACCCCTTCCGGTCGACTCTACCTTCAACGAAACGGCCCTTTTCCTCGCCGGCAAGGAATTGCCCGGCAGTTCGTCTCTCAGCGGCTTCTGCGGGCAGAACCAGTACCTCCAATACCGGAAGCGCATGGACGCCAACTGGTCCCGGCTCCAGGAGTCGAACCAGAAAAATATCGAGGCCTGGAAGGATGCCCACCTGCCGAGGAGGTACACCAAAACGGTGTTCTATCCGTTCAGCGGGCCCGACATTCTCAACGCCCTCCTTTTCTTTCCCGACGGAGAGGACTACATCCTGTTCGGCCTCGAGTCGCCGGGCGATATTCCGCGGCCGCACTCGATGCCCGCCGGTTCGCTTTCGCCCGGCCTTTCGGGACTCAGCGCCGCGCTCAACAACGTGCTCAACGTGAACTATTTCAAGACCGTCGAAATGGGAAAGGCAGTCAGCACCAACTCGTTCAACAGCATCACCAGCGTCGTGATGTTTTTCCTGTCCCGCATGGGCTACGAGGTCCTGGACGTCAAGAAGGTCTGGATCGACGAGAACAGCACGCTGAAACTCGCGCCCTCTAAGATGAAAGGCTCGAAGATGATCCCGGGTATGGAGATTCTTTTCCGGAAGGGCGGAGGCAAGGTGAAAAGGGCCCGTTATTTCCAGCTCAACGTCATCGACTGGTCGCTGGAGGTACATCCCCATTTCATTCCCTTCCTGGAAAGCTACGGTCGCTACACCACCATCATCAAGTCGGCCTCGTACCTGATGCACAACGAGAAAAAGTTCACCGGCATGCGGGCCCTTACTCTTTCGCACAGCGATTACATTCTGCAAGACGATTCCGGCATCGCATTGAGATACTTTTCCCGCGACGACTGGAAGCTGACGTTCCACGGAACGTACACCAGGCCGGTCCCTCTCTTCGCGCACCGCTACCAGCAGGACTTCAGCGACGCCATGCGGAAACACTCCACCGGACCGCTGCCCTTCAGCTACGGGTATAACTTCGGGGAAAACGAGTCCAACCTCATGCTCGCCGAGAGGATAAAAAGATGACGAAGCCCCCGCGGGCCGCTGTGTTCGCGGCGTCCCGTGCCGCGGCCCTCATCCTCGCCGCCGTCCTCGCGCCTCCGGTGTGCACGCCGGGCCAGGCCGGAGAGCTCCCCCCTCTTCCGCGCGGGCTCTCGACCATCCTCGTGCCGGACGGGCCGCCCGGAGAACGGGGAAGTGCCGCAGTCATACCGGTGGACATCTTCGTGCCCGAGGACGGACGGGTGGAAGGGGGCGACATCCTGATCCTTCCCGGCTGGGGCTTCTCGAGGACCCGCTGGCACAGGGAAACAGGACTGCTGGCCGCGGCGCGCGGCCGTCATTTCCGATGTATTTTTCCCGAGATGGGTAAGACCGTCTACGAGTCGCGGTATTTCCCGGAAACCACGCGCCGCTGGGCCTGCACGCCAGGCGGAAATTGGATAAAGGAATACCTGATCCCCGAGGCGCAGAAGCGCGGGCTTTTACTGCCCGGACGGAACAACTTCCTGCTCGGGCTGTCCACCGGCGGCAGGGGCGTGGCCCTGGTCCACCTGTCGAACCCGGGGCTTTTCAAGGCCGGTGCGGCCCTTTCCGGTGATTTCGACCAGTCGATGATGCCCGGTGACCGGCTCATGGCCGCGGTATATGGCCCTTTCGGGCAGTTCAGTGAGCGGTGGAAAAACACCGACAATCCGAGGGCGATGGTCGTCACATGGACCATGCCGATATACCTGGGGCACGGGAAGCTCGACGCGGTGGTGCCCTTTTCCCAGACCGCCGTTTTTTTCGAAGCGCTCGGGAAAGCGCATCCCGGGCTCAGGATGATCTTAAGCGCGCCTGAGGACAAAGGCCACGACTTCAGCTACTGGGGCTCGGAAATAGAACCGGCGCTGCGGTTCTTCCTGGACCCTCACTGACGACATGCCGCCGTCAATCTCCCCCCTTGGCTCCGGCAAAACGCCGCCATATATAAAATACCGGGACGCCGGCGGCAAGAACGCCTATCGCGAAGAGGGACGTTCTCGTCCAGCTCATGAGCGCCGCCGCCATCATCGCGCATGACAGCAGCACGTACACAAGTGGCGTCAGCGGATAGAGGGGCACGCGGTACGGCCGCGGGATGTCAGGCCGCCGGCGCCTCATGTGCATCAGGCCAATGACCGCCAGGACCGGGAAGACGTTGAGGGCGAACCCCATGTAGATGACGAGCGTCATGGCGCTCCCGGTGAAGATATAGAAGACCGCCAGCGCGAGCTGCACGAGGATGGCCGGCGCCGGGGTGACGAACCGCGGGTGCACCCCGGAGAGGAAACGGAAGATCATATTGTCCTTCGACATGGCGTAGGAGACGCGCGGGCCCACCATCATCTGCGCCGACACCGCCGACAGGAGTATCAGCGCGATCCCCAGTGTGAAAAAACCGCTCACCCACGGGCCGAACAGCCGTGCGGCCGCTATGGCCCCCACTTCATCCTTGCCCATAATCTCCCCACCCGGCGCGGCGACGAGGAACACGACATTGAGAAGCAGGTACAGAACGGTGGTGATGAGCGTGCCCGCCAGGAGCGCCCGCGGGAGGGTGCGGCCGGGATCCTTCACCTCACCGGCGATATAACTTGCGCAGTTCCAGCCCGAGTAGGCGAACATTATGATCAGAAGGGCAAGGCCCAGCGACGGTATTCCGGCCGCCCCCTGGGAAGCGACGCCGGAATACCGCGCGGCAAGCCTGCCGGCCTCTCCCCAGTCGGCGGCGGCAAGCCCGAAGACGATGAGCGCTCCCACGATGAGCACCTTGAGCAGCGTGAGTACATTCTGTAAATAGCCCCCCCTCTTTACGCCGGTGATGTGGAGAGCGGCGAAAAAAACCACGAGAGCCGTCGCGATGCCCTTCTGGACCCAGAAGCCGTCGAACAGTGAATAAAGCGGGTGCCCCTGCCCGGCCGTCGCGTGCCAGAACCGTCCCAGGTACTCGACCAGCAGGAGGGAGCTCGTGGCCACGGGGGCAGAAAAACCCACCACGAGAGAGACCCAGCCGGTGAGAAAAGCCGGAAGGAACCCGAAGCTCCTCTTCAAATACACGTACTCCCCTCCCACGTCGGGCCACATCGCGGCAAGCTCCGCGTAACAGAGGGCTCCTGTGACCGCGACAAGTCCGCCGACGCCCCAGAGGACGAGGACAGTGAGGGCGTTTCCCGTCATGCCCAGGATATTGCCCGTGGTCATGAAAATCCCCGTTCCTATCATGTCGGCGATTATTACCAGTACACCGGTAAACAGCCCAAGCTGCCGTCTGAGCTCCACGGTCACTCTCCGCACGTTATCGTTTATCAGGCCGGATTGTTGATTGGAAGAAGGCACTGTATTTCCCATATTGTCAAGAAAATACCCTCCGGCCGCGGCCCCGATACCACCTGGGATTAAACGACGAATGGACATTAAATCGAGTTTTAGCGAAATTAAATTACGTATATAAAATAGACCTGAAGTTAGTCGGCACAATGTCATGATTGCATCATGATGGAATTTCCTAAAATATAATTGAATAAATCATAATTTCTGTTACCTTTTACTATAGAGTATGGAGGAGGACCAGCGACATGGGCCGGCACAACAAGCTGCTGATAGATCTGATGCAGTCCAAGGCCAAAAGGGTGCGGGAGTTGATAGATCTGCCGGAAAATCTCTACTTCAACGAAGGGGACAGGGATGAAATAGCCGGATGGGGCGAGGAGGAAGCGAAGAACATCTGGAGGGACATAAAGAAAAACATCCACGCGACCGCCCCGTCGGGCCTCAGGCGGGAGGTGTGCCCGTTTTGCCACAAGGCGGGACTGATGACTTACAAGAAGCCCTTCTGCGAAAAGTGCGGATACGGGAGCAGGCACGGCGTATGCCATGACAAGGACGCATCGAGCGATTTCGCCAGAATAATCGCCACCTTCAACGACGTGGGCATCGTGTGCGGGAGGTTCTTCAACAGCGACTATTACGCGTCCCTCGTTGAACATTTGGAGAAGGACGCCTCGAAACAGCTTTCCGTGTAACCCCGGACTTCCGGTCAGGGCGCGGTTCAATCGATCAGCTCACCACCACCCAGCGGCGGGAGACATACCTCACGGTGAGGCGGTGGTGCTCGAAATCCTGGAAATACTCGAAGGTGACCTGGGGCAGGTTCCTCCCCATGAAATCCGCGGCCTCTGATTCCGTTATGATCTCGAAGGCCCGCCAGACGGCGGACTCCGCGGTGTCGTGGTTTATCTTTCCGCTCCACCCGTAGGGCTGATCGTCCGATACGAGGGGCTTTATCCCGGTGGGGGTTTCGGGCACGTGGATCCTCACCCATCGGCCCCGGCCCGTCCTGTGGTCGATCCAGTCCAGGTCCATGGCCCACCGCTGCACGTACTCCCCGTCCCTGCTCCACCCGAAAACCGAGTCAAGGGGAGCGGACCTTTCAACCTGCTCCTGAATGAACTGGAGAAAATCCTTTTCCATCACAGTGAACTGAGGCGGCGACCACAACCCGGAAAGGGCCCTAGTCGGTCCTCTGGATGAACCACTCCTCTATCTCGCCGGGCGGTTTCAGGTTTTCCCTGAGGTCTGCGGCATCGATCTTGCACCCTATGAAACCGACGCCGGCGCCGAAGAAATAATATGTCACCGAGAAATAGCTGGTCCCTTCCGGGGTCCCGGTCACGGCCTCCTCGCGGACCACCAGTACGTCCTTATACTCCCTGGAACCCGCGATCACCGACTCGCCCACTCCCACGATCTCGCGCTTGCGCTCCTCTCCGCTCATGCTCACCGTCCAGGAGGCGCCGACCGTAAGCGGGGTTTTAATGACCACGTCCGACTGCTTGAAGGACGATCCGAGCGCGTCGACCCCCTCCTCCACCACCTTGACCCGGTCTTTTTCATAGTAAATATGGATTTCCGTGGTCCTGACGGGGTCCTGTCTTCCCGGTACGATTTCCCGCTTCACGCCCTTTGCGTAATTTCTCTTCTGCTCAAGGATCTCGTACTCGAGAAACCTGACGTTTCGCCCGACGACCATGCGCCAGGACAGGCCTGCCGGGGCGGGGTAATATTTCGCGATACCCGTCTTCTCCGTCATCGCTTCGGCGGCCTCGGCCCCGATGTTTTCGAGCAGGCGGACGGCGGGAATGCCTTTATGGACCGTCACCGGCGTATACACGAGGAACAGCCTTTTCCGCGGTTTTATAAGCCGCTCCACCTCCTTCCCTCCTTCCGCCGGGACGATCACGTACACCGGGTGATTTCCTTTCGACGTTCGTGCCATGAAAAGCACGGATTTAACCGGCACCCGCGAGGACAGCGACCGGGGCATCTTCACGGAATATGCCGGCAGCAGAATACCCTTGAATTTTTCCCCCGCGAGGAACTCGGGGTCCTCATTGAGAATCATGTAGGAGAGCCGCGGGATGTTCCCGTACCGGGGGTCCTCAAACGCCGCATACTCAATGCCCTGCGGCCCCTCTTTCAGGTTTTCCCCGGCCCCCTTCGGGGCTTCTCCCCATCCGGGGACGGGCAGCTGGGCGCCCATGAGTATAACAAGGGCCATGCCGCGCCAGAGTGATTGTGCCTTCTTCAGCATCATTTTCACCGTTCGAAGTATTGTGTTGATTACCGGAACTGTCAGAGCCGGTCCTCACCATATTATCGGCAAAAACTATTTTCAAGAACAAATTCACCGCTGAGCCGGTCAGGCGCTCCATGTGTTTTCAAGCAGAAAGGCAGGAAAAGCGCCACCACTTATCCACGGTTGGGACAAAACCGGAACCCCCCGCCGGTGATAGTGGTTGATTTCTGCAAACCGCGTACATGACCGCATCAGGGCCTTTACAGCGGAAAACCCCACTTCCCGAAGCACATCCGTGAATGCCCGGCAGGGATAAAACCGGTAAATCCTGATTCTCCATCAATGGCTTGTTCAGGCACACCCGGCAGCGGTAAAAAGGACGCAGGCATCGGTCCAAACAATATTTCTTCTTTCAGCCTTTGAGGCTTAAATCAGTCATCCGATTAAGCGAGGTCGCATCAAGAGGGATTCCGGCAAATCCACCGTTGCCCCCGGAGATGATCGAACAAACAGGCGGAACCATCCGCCGCCGGGCCATCATCATCAAAATAAACTTGATGCAGGACCCGGTGCTCTATATAATATTAATCTTGATATTTAGTGCGCGCCTTTTTACCGTGCCGTAACAAAATGAGGGGTTCGCCACCATATACCATTGCGGTCTCCATTAGGAGAAGCGGGCGTTGTCCGGACTTCAAGCCGCCTTGTCTGAGGAACCGCCTCTGTGCCGGAAATACAACCATGGACGAGGAATGATCACTGGAAGATGAATGCCCTGAAGATCAAAATCGAATACGACAGGCGCATACATCTCGAGGAGATACTCTGCGCCGCCCTCGTGGGGATACTCAACCTCCTGATCGTCATCTACTCGGATGTCCGCAAGGCGCCCTGGCTGTTCTCCATCAACACGGCATTTTTCGCGTTCATTCTCACCATGCCCTACATTCACGGCCGCTGCCGCGGGACATGGTGTGACTTGGTGAGGGACTTCCACGTGGTGATTATCGCGGCGTTCCTGTTCTTCGAGCATCACCACCTGGTCCCGCTTATCAATCCCCATGACGTGGACGGGCTGCTCGTCCAGATAGACAGGTACCTCTTCCTCGGAAACGACCCCACGGTGCTCCTGGAGAGCATAACCTTCCCTGCGCTCACCGAACTGCTTCAGATAGCGTACACGAGCTACTACGCGCTTCCTGTCGCCCTCGGAGGCCTCATCTATGCCAGGGGGGACAAGATCACCTTCCACATCGTCGCGCCGACGATATTGCTGGGCCTGTACCTCTGCTATCTCGGCTACTACCTCACTCCCGCCATAGGACCGAGATTCACGCTGGACCATCTCCAGACCTTTCCCCTGCAGGGGGTTTTCAGCTACGACTTCATCCGCACAGGCCTTGACACCATCGAAGGGATAACGCGCGACTGCTGCCCCAGCGGTCACACCCTCGTGTCGGTGCTCACCGCCTCCCTGGCCTACCGGTATTACCGGCCTTTTTTCCGGATCGCGAGCGTGTGGGCTGCGCTCATCGTCGTCTCCACGGTCTATCTCCGCTACCATTACGTCGCCGACTTGGTCGCCGCGCTGATAATCCTGCTGCCCGTTTACATGTTCACCCCGCTCCTGGCGCAGAAGTATATTTACCTTCACCGCCGCACCCGCAAGGGAATGGTGGCAGACGAAGCGGAAACGCCGGCCTCCTGAGAAAGACCCTTCATGCCGCGAGAGCCGCGGCGCCCTTCTTGTTCCCCGAGGTAATCAAGCCGTACGGCGCCGTGCGCCTTCAATGCGTGCGAAAGACGCCTGCGAAACCATGGAAAAAGAAAAGGCCGTCCATCGGTTTTCAGGACGGCCCTTAATCCCACGCCGGAGGGACGCACCGGCAGGTTATTGCATGTCCCGCTCGTAGATGCGGTAGGTCTTGTAGTTCTCGGCCTTGAGCGGCTTGAGCGCGCCTATCATCTTGACATTGGTCTCGACGATGAGCGAGCAGTCGGACTCCTCGAATCCGAGGCGGATGCCATCCTCGATGGTCCTGAGGTAAAAGACGTCGTCGATCTTCCTTCCGCGAAATTCCGGCAGGACACCCATGATGATCGTGCGGACCTTCTTCGTCTTCTTGGCCGCCCTCATGGCCTTTATTATCCTCCAGGGATAGAGGCGACCGTTGAGTATCTGGAGGGCCTCGTTCACGTCGGGGATGGAGATGATGAAGCCGACGGTTTTGCCGTCCTTCTCCGCGAAGATGACCAGCTCGGGAACGACGACCTGTATCAGCTCATGGATCAGCGTGTCCAGCTGCTTGTCCGTGAGCGGCAGGTGGCCCCAGTTCCCGTCCCAGGCCTTGTTGAAGATGTGCTTTACGTCCGGCTTCCTGTACTTGATTTCATTCTTCTTGAAGATCTTGTACTCGACGCCCTGGCCTTTCATCCATTCCTCCCGGACCGTTTTCAGGTAAGGCTTGTAGTCCTCGAGCTTGCGCACGAGATAGCACGACCAGTCGATGCACTTCCTGAAGCCGCAGGCCTCGGCCAGATCCTTGTAATAGGCGGCGAGATGGAAGAGCCCTATCACGGGCCTCACGTCGATGCCGGCGACCTCGAAGCCGACCGCGTCATATATCGAGAAGCTCTGGGGGCCGTTCATCTTCTTCTTTCCTTTCTTCCTGAGCCATTGCTCGGCGGCACCGAAGAGCGCCCGGGCGACCTCCACGTCGTTCACGGATTCGAAAAAGCCGAAAAATCCCGTGTCGTTGTCGTATTTCTGCTCGTAGAGATGGTTGACGTGGGCCGTGATCCTGCCCACCGGCTTGCCGTCCCTGTATGCCATGAGGAATTCCACTTCGCCGATCTCGAAAAAGTAGCCTTTTTTCGGATTGAAAAAAGCCTTCAGATCGCCGATGAGCTGAGGCACGTATGCCGGATCATTCTCATAAATCTTCGACGTCCATGGAAACATTATGAATTCTTTCATCATCTTCCTGTTTTCCACTCTCCTTACCGACACAGGACCTGCCATAAAACCTCCAGCTTGAGTAATTTTTACTTTTTCCAGGCGGCAGCTCGCGGGGCCGCCCTTCAACACGGGGAGGCCGCATGCGACCATGCTCGCCACACTATCTTAACGCCCCGTCATCGCACGGAACGCACATCCCGAACGCACGCGCTTCTCACGTGAAAACCCGGCGGAGGCAGGCCGCGGAAGGGGACTATTCCGCAAAACGACAACACACGGACACACCTTCACTCCCGGCCGTAATACACTATGTCCCGGCTCCGTCCGGGAGACCGGCCGCCTTTATATCTCCTCCCCGCGGGGCGCCCTCTTTAAAAGAGCCTTCCCTGCACGTCTTTCTCTTCTTCCTCGTCTTTCAGGCCTTCCATCGAGGCGAATACGCCCTTCCCTGTCCCCATGGCGGCCTGCGGCACCATCTCCCCGTTGAGCACGGCCACCACCTTCTTGATGTCCTCCCAGACGTCCTTTTTCAGCGGGCTCTGTTCATCGCCGTTCCTCAGCACGTACGACGGGTGGTAAGTGGGCATCACGGGAATCCCGTTGTGAAAAAACCAGTTTCCCCTCACCTTGGTTATGCCCAGCTTCGTGCCGAGCAGGAACTGCGTGGAGGGATTTCCCAGTGTCACCACGACTTTCGGCTGAATGATCTCGATCTGTCGCAGCAGGAAGGGCCCGCAGGCCTTTCTCTCTTCCTCGTCCGGCGGGCGGTCCTTGATAAACTCAAGGTTCTCCGTTGGCCTGCACTTGACCACGTTGGCGATATAGACGTCGCCTCGCGGCGTTTTCATGCCCTTCTCGATTATGGCGGTGAGGAGCTGGCCCGCCCTCCCGACGAAGGGCCTGCCCTGGGCATCCTCTTCCCTGCCCGGTCCCTCGCCGATGAACATGACGCCGGCGTCGGGGTTTCCCTCGCCGAACACGATGGTGCTGCGCGTCGCGTGCAGTTTGCATCGCGTGCAGTCCCCAATGGTCTCCCGTAGCTCATGCATCAATTGCTGCTTTCTAGCGGCTCTTTCCCCGTTCATTTTACTAAATCCTGCGCTTCACTTTTCTGAGCAGCGCCTTTTCCGCCCTCTCCGCGGCCTCCCTGCCCGTCCTGAGGGCAAACTCCGCCCGGGTGAAATCCAGGGTGGGCATATCCACGAGGTCGGGTTCTATGAGAACGGTCGGACGCACGTAGGCGAGAATGAGCATGGTATTAACGTACCCCATGATGTCAATACTTCGGTTCACCACCTCGAAAATATTGGGCAGGGACTTTCCCTCCGATTTCTCCGCTCCCGTGCCCAGCCACTTCTCCACCGCCCTGAGCCATTTCGCTCCCCTTTCCTTCCCAGAGATGACCGAGTGAGCATCCGTAACATGCCCATGTATTATTTCCAGCCGGTCCGGGTCCGCCGTGGATGTCGCCGCCTTTACGGCATGCTTCATTTTAACGCCCGGGAGGGATGGATTGAGGTTCACCGCGATGGTGACCCCGGCGCCCATGCCTTTCACGACGTCGATGGGAAGCGGATTCGCCACCCCGCCGTCCACCAGGACCCCGTCCCTGTACCGGACCGGCTCAAAGATGCCCGGTATCGAAATGCTCGCCCTGAGCGCCTCAAGGAGATTTCCCGACCTAAAGACGACCGCCCTGCCCGTCCCCAGGTCCGTCGCGACCACGCCCAGCGGTATTTTCAGGTCCTCGATGCGCGTGTCCGCGGGAATGTAGCGCCTCATGAACTCCATGACCTTCTTCCCGCCCAGCATTCCCGATATCGGAAAAACGGGGTCGAAGTATGGGAGCATCTCTAGGCGATTCATCTTCAGAAGGTCTTCCCTGAGCCTCTTCAGGGCGCCCACCGAATATATCGCGCCGACGAACGCGCCGATGCTCGAGCCCGATATCATGTGAACGGGTATTCCCAGCGAATCGATGAATTCCAGGACCGATATATGCGCTATCCCCTTGGAACCGCCGCTTCCAAGGGCCACGCCGACCCGCTGTTTTCCAAATATCCGAAGAATCGCCGGCAGACGCATCATTTTTCCGTATGATCACGCATTGATAAACAAATGAATCGGCACTTCCAGTTCCCCCGCCCAAGAATTCGGTCCTTCGAACTTGCACGTCGGCGCTCCGGACGCACTTCCGGCACACCGCTGCCCGATTTCATTCAAGCGCGTTTCCGGGTGAGTGCCGATACCTCATTATTTTATTCAAGCGACCATGGCACGTCAACAATATTTAAACGGGTACATCCATACCGCATGGTATGCCGCCATCTACTCTCGATACATTTTCATAGTTTTTCCGCGGTCATTTAAATAGAGCACCCATTATTAGCTGTGATAAGCCTGGATCCCCGCAAACGCCGCTCAATACGCATAAATCAGGCGGCAAAATGCTCAATCAAGATTAAAAGCGGCCAATCCCGGATTTCCGAGAAAAAGAGTTGACACCAAAGGCGGTGGTTCACTATTTATATCTGTGATCGCGCGGTGGAGCAGCTGGTAGCTCGTTGGGCTCATAACCCAAAGGTCGCAGGTTCAAATCCTGCCCGCGCTAATACGGCGGAGTAGCCCAGCTGGTTAGAGCAGCGGAATCATAATCCGCGTGTCGGGGGTTCGAGTCCCTCCTCCGCTACATTCCTCAAGAAACTCATTCCCCCTTCACGGGGGTTGTTTTTTTAGGTGATGCTTGCCCCTTTAGAAGAAACAGAAGGTACAATTGAAATAAGCGGAATGCCCCTGCCGCAACGATTCGCTCCATCATACAGGTGGAAGGGAATCGCGGCCGGACCGAAAGACATATTACATTAATATCCGGCTTCCATTGACTAATCCTGTTACGAATCATTGCCCCGATAAAACCAGAGTGTTACGGGGAGCGGGACCGGCGAACGAGATCCCCTGAAGAGCGGCCATGGTATATACGATAAAAGAAGAAGAAAGCATCGTAAGGATAACGGTCGACGGGGAACTGGAGCTCCAGACCATAGGCGAGTTCAGGGAGCAGGTTCTGAAAAGCGCCGAGGCGGCCCAAAAAGACGTCGAGGTCGACCTTTCGCACGTGGATTACATCGACTCCACGGGCCTCGCCCTCCTGATGTCCCTCGGCAAGATGCAGGCGAAGCGCGGCAGGACGTTAAGGATAGTCAACCCCTCGGCGCGCATCCTGAGCGTGCTGAAGCTGACCCCGCTTTCCGGGATGATGTGAGTCCCGTCACGCCCCGAATCAGCCACTGAAGACTCCCGTCTTTCAAAGATATCGCCGCCTCGGGGCATATCTCCATGCAGCAGTAGCATCGTATGCACCGGTCGTAGTCATACGCCGGTACCTTGTCCCCTCCTGAAGTTTTTCCTATCGCCCCGGCCGGGCAGATGCGCTCGCACTGGTAACAGAGGGTGCATTTCTCCGGCGACGGCACCGGCCGCTGGACGAAAAGATTTTTTATCGTATTGGAGTTAATGGGCCAGAGCGCGGGACCGGACGTCAGCGATGACCGGGGAGGCACGAAACATATTTCCGGGAAGCCGTCCAGGTCGTCTCCCCTCAGGTCTATCCCGTCGAATGACGCGCATCCCAGGCCGCGGCGGTGCCCCTCCGTGATTGTACGCACCCGCCGATGGTCAATCCCCACGAGGTTCACCGCCACGAAGTCCACGGCCACCCCGTCGGCTCCCGCGATGACAGCACCCACCTCTCTGGCCGTCCCGCCCGGTCCCGGGCCTTCGCCTTCCATTCCAACGACAGCGTCGAGCAGGTGCAGTATGGTTTTCCGATCCCGGAACTCCTTTAAAAGGGCCCCGTAGAAATCCAGGAGGAAGTCGGAGAACTCTTCCGGCGTCCTGGCGCGCATGTGCCACTGGGACTTCGCCAGTCCCGGCATGAGCCCGAAGAGGTTTTTTACCGCCGCCGTCACATGGGTGATCCCGTGGGTTTTGAACTTTGGAAGATTCAGGATGATGTCCGCGTCGAACACCGGAAGGGCTATCTCGAAGCGCCTGAACGTGCGCCCCTCAGCCCCGCGCAGCACCCGCGTCGACCGGTTGTCCCAGACCTCCAGCCCTTCCTCCCTGATAACGGCGTCGTATCCCGTCCTAACCGCGACCTTCTCCACGCTCTGGAAGGCGGGCGATTCCACGAGGACCGGCGTTCCGCCCCCGGCCTTGACGAGCCGCACTGCCGCCCTGAAAAACTCTGGATGCGTCACCACCGCGCTCCCGACGGCGCTCGAGCGAAGGAGGTTGGGCTTCACCGCGACCCGTGCTCCCTTGAAATCCCGCGGCTCAAAGCCCGCGTTCGAAAGGCTTTCACGCAGCTTTTCATCGAGCACACGGGGGGAATAGCCCGGGCATCGCAGAAGGGATACGCGCGTCATGGATTGTCACGCCCCCGACAGGAAATTCAGCGTACTATTTTTACGTCCTCAGCGACCAGGTATATCCGGTCATCGGAACCGAGCGTCGAGTTGAAGACCGCCCTGGTCTCCACATCTGAACCGTTAGAAACACCCGCGTAGTCCTTCCCGGAGTACACCTCGGCGACACCGGCAAACCGGTTTTTTTCACTGTAATCGACCAGGAGATGGAAAAGCATTTTGCCGTCTTTTCTTTTGAGATTGGCCACCCTGCCCCTCCAGCGGACGACCGCGCCCTTGTAAAGGTAAGGGCTCCCCGCCGTGTCCGCGAAGGTAATGGGGCTCTCCTGCCTCTCCTCGAGCGCCATGAGGAATTCGCGCAGGAACATCGCCCGCTCCTTCACGGTGAAATTCGCGTTGCTGTTCAGCAGCCTGTTGATGAGCACGAGCGCCTCGTGTTGTTTTTCCCCCTTCAAGAGAGAGCGCGCCTTCTGGAAATCACCGAGCACCTCCTCGTTTGAATAGTAGAAAACGGCAGTGCGCTCGCGGCCTATCCTGTCGATGAGGTCGTACCTGCCGCCGTCAAGGGAGATCATGTCGATTTTGCTGAAATCTACCCGCCGTACCTCCTTCCTGACCGCCAAGCGGGCAAGGCCGCTCCTTATTTCCGGAAGAAAAAAATAGACGATGCACAGAATAGCAGCCGGGACGAGGACCGCGAGGAGCACCCAACGCCGGGACGGACCGGCGGACCTGGGCCGCATCACAGGGGTGAAGGTCCTGGAACGCGCCCCGGCGCCGGGCCTGGGTATGTACACGAAGTCCTGGAGGCGGGCTCTCCTTTGAAAGCTCCCGAAGTCTGACGCTCCCTGCAGGGCCCTCACGGCCCGCTGTATGAGGCGGTCTTTTGGAAAGCGCTGGAGGCCGTCCATGTACCGCGAGAGCGCGACGCCGGCGTCTTCGGCCGACTTGAGTCCCAGGAACAGCTCCAGCTGCACGCCGGGAAGGAAATTGGTGTCGGCGATGCGGACCCTCCTGAGCGTCTCGTCGACGCGGTGCAGGCGGTCCGTGAAGAGGTACGACAGCGCGAGAAGGAAGAAGGCGTAGGGTTCTTTTACTCCCGACGACACCGCCTTTTCAAGTATGATCGCAGTGTCCCTGTACCTTTTTTTCTTAAAGGACCTGTAGGCTTCCTTCACCAATGGATGCGTCTTATTCACCGGGGAAACAGGCCCCTGCCTTCGAATATCGCACGCCCCGTGAAACCGCTCGAGCGGGACTCAAGGGATCATCCCCTGCGTCTGAAGATGTCGGCTATGGCCTCGATGATGTCGGTCTTCTCATCCCTGCTCTTGCCGATGAAGTACCCCACGGCTATCAATAACAGGATGACGAATGTCTTCCAGAACCCGATGGTGAACAGGAGAATGCCCACCACGAAACCGACCAGGCCCCCGAAGAACTTCCCCTTGTTTCCGCTTATCCAGTCCGCCATTTCCTCGTAAAAGCTCATTGCTGTTTCACCCTCTCGACGTATTCGCCGGTGCGCGTGTCCACCTTTATAAAGTCACCCTCGTTCACGAACAAGGGGACCTGAATCTCCGCCCCGGTTTCGATCTTCACCCGCTTGGTCACGTTCGTCGCCGTGTCCCCTTTCAGGCCGGGCTCGGCATACACCACCTTGAGGGCCACGAAGGTGGGCGGCTCCACGCTGATCAGGCTGCCCTCGTAAAACGACATGGTGACCGTGTCACCTTCTTTTATGTAGTCCATTATCCCGCCGACGGAATCCTTAGAGATGGACTCGTGATCGTAGCTCCCGGTGTCCATGAACACGAGTGAATCGCCCTCGTCATAGAGGTACTGCATGGGCTTGCTCTCGATGCGTACGTCCTCCACTTTTTCCCCGCCGCGGAAGGTCTTGTCGACAATCGAACCTTTCAAAAGGGATTTCAGCTTTGTGCGGACGAAGGCGCCGCCCTTACCGGGTTTCACGTGCTGGTACTCCAGCACGGAATACAGGGTCCCGTCAACCTTTATCACCATGCCTCTCTTGAAGTCATTGCTCGAAATCATTCTACGCTCCTCAGATGACCCGTATCTCCTTTGGTGACCCGGTCAATATTTCACAGCCGCCGGCCGTCACCACGACCACATCCTCGATCCTCACCCCCCCGCGCCCGGGCAGGTATATGCCCGGCTCCACGGTGAGCACCATTCCCTCCCTGAGCCTCGTCCGCCCACCCGGCTTGAGCGCGGGGAGTTCGTGTACCTCGAGGCCCAGGCCGTGGCCGAGCGAATGTCCGAATGCCCAGCCGTAGCCGGCGCGCCCTATGATGTCGCGCGCGGTTTTATCTACTTCACCCGAGGTTATC
This sequence comes from uncultured Spirochaetota bacterium, assembly GCA_963762305.1. GTDB lineage: Bacteria > Spirochaetota > UBA4802 > UBA4802 > UBA5368 > CAVXKM01. The sequence goes on from CAVXKM010000002.1 coordinate 534,941, forward strand.
CCGGGCCTGATCGCGGATATGGCGGCTTCCTGGGCTTCCTTTACAACGCGGTATATCGTGCCGAACTGCCCGTCAAGGCTGCCGACGAAGACGGTCCTTGTCAAGTCTGAATTATACCCGTCAAGCTCACATCCCATGTCTATGAGCAGAACGTCCCCCGCCTCGATCCTCTTCTCCATGGACGTGACGTAATGGGGCATGGACGACCCGTTTCCCGAGGCCACGATGGAGTCAAAGGAAGACCTGCGGCACCCCCTTTTCCGGTAAAAATAATCGATCTCGATGGAAACGTCCCATTCACGGACGCCCGGCCGCGCGATTCCGAGCAGGTGAGACAGGCACTCGTCGGTCATCTTCACCGCCTTGCGTATCGCGGCGATCTCGTCATTCTCCTTCACGAGCCTCAGGGCGTTCACTTCATCGCCCCCGGGAAGGAGCCTTGTCCGGGCCATTCCTTTTTTCAGGCGGCTGATGTTCGAGTAGGTGACGCCGTGCTCCTCGAAAAAAAGGCGCCGGCTCGAGAGCCGCCGTCCGAGGGTTTTCAGCGTGCCTGCCAGGTCCTTCTTCTGCAGAACGAAATCGATTCCCGGCGGCAGGATCGACCGGGCGTACTCCTCGTAGCGGGAGTCTGAAATGAAATAGCCCTTGTCCCCGTCCAGGACGAGGCACGCGTTGGTGCCCCTGAACCCGGTCAGGTAGCCTATATTGACAAGGTCGAACACCAGGTAGGGGAGACGCCCCTTTCGCCGGAGGCCCTTCGTCAGCCTCTGCAGCCGCGTCATGTCCGGTCCTTCCGCGACAGGAATCCGACAAGCGCCCGGAGCCCGAGAACATAGCTCTGCGCGCCGAACCCGGAGATCTGCCCGATGCAGACCGGCGCCGTCAGCGAAGTGTGCCTGAATTCCTCCCGGGCGTGTATGTTCGAGAGGTGCACCTCCACCGCCGGCAGGCCAGAGGCGGCAATGGCGTCCCTGATGGCCACGGAGGTATGGGTGTATCCGCCCGGGTTTATGATGATCCCGTGGCGGCGCGGAGCGGACTGGATGAGATCGATTATCCCTCCTTCCCAGTTCGACTGGAAGAACTCAAGCTCGGCATCCAACTTACCGGCTTCACCTTCGAGCATGCCGTTGATGTCCTCCAGCGTTTCGTTTCCATAGATGGCCGGTTCCCGTTTTCCGAGCATGTTGAGGTTGGGACCGTGAATTACCGCTATTCGATACCGCGCCAATGTTCCCCCCCGGGCCCGATGTATTTCCCGCCCGTCATTTTGAATATCCAAAGTGCTGCCACAGGTTTTCCGCCTGGGCCTTTACGGCGACGCCCTCCGACCCGGTGAGCATGCCCGTGAGCACCTTTTTCGAACCATCCACGTCGCCGGCTTCGTTCAGGATTATCGAAAGGCTGAGCTTCGCCCTGAGCACGAACGGATTGTCCCGGCGGCCTATCTCCGACAATTTTTTAAAATAGCCCGCGGCCAGGTTCCTGTTCTTCTGCTCGACGAGGCTGATTGTCCCCATCAGGTAGTATGCCTCTTCCCTGTATTCGCTTTCGGCCTGGCTCAGCTTGTAGAAATAATAGTAGGCCGTGCCGTAATGCCCGAGCTCGAAGTGGAGTTTGCCCGCGAGATGGTTGATGACCGGACCGTTGCCCGTGTAGCGGTTCAGGTGGCCGGCGTAAAGATTGAATTTCTCCAGGTCCTTGAGCCTGTAGTAATGGAGCAGGTTCTCCATGACGACCGCTTCTCCGAGCGGAATATTCAGCAGCCTTCCGATCGACCCGTTTGTCAGTTCAACGGCCTCCCTGGTCTTTCCCGTTCCAAACCAGGAGATGATAAGAAGGGCTGTTTTCCTGTCGTCCAGCGCGGGATCGGATATCCCTCCCAGCACCTCCACCGCCTCGGAGTAGCGTTTTTCCTTCACGTGGATCTCGGCAATCTCTATTTTCGCCCGCTCCGCGAAGGCTGACCCGGAGGCCTCACGCGACGCCTTGGCAAAGAAGTCGAAGGCCGCCTCGTGCTGCCCTTCGCGCAGGTAATACATCCCCAGGAGGTAAAGCGATTCCCCGTAGAGCTCCTGGTCGTTGACGAGCCGTGCCGGCGCGGCCTGCGCCGTCCAAATGTCGCCGACCTCCAGGGCGCTTTTCATCACCATGATGAGGTCCGCAGGTTCATTGTCCTTCAAATTGCCGGTGTAGAGGCTCTTGTACGCCATTTCATAATTGCCGATCAGGAAATAACTTCGCCCCAGCCAGAGACGCAGCTGCTTTCCCGTATATTCATCCATGGGAGGGACCCTGCCCTCGGAAATCAGTGAGACGACCTCCCGGTAGCGTCCCAGGCTGTACAGGGAGATCGCACGGTAGAGGAATACCGACCCGGCGTCCTTGCGTCCCTCCGTCTGAAGATACTGGCGGTAGTACCGCTCAGCCGCGGCGTAATCCTTCTTCTGAAAGGCCGCGTCTCCCCAGAAGAGCAGGACCTCGCCCGCGCTTCCGGAACGCGGGTGGTTGGCCGCTATGTACTGGAAAAAGCCCTCGTAGGCGCGGCCCCTTCCCCTGAGCTCCAGGGCGAAACCATAGACGACTTCCTCGACCTTTTCCTGGCGCGGGTAGGTCCTGATAATGGTCCACATATGCCGTTCCGAGGCCGGGAGGTCGTTCATCGCCAGGTAAAGTCGGAGAAGCCTTACGCTGGCGTCGTATTTCTCCTCGGCGCGCGGCAACGCGAGATACCGCCTGATGAGCTCGGCCGCCTTGTCGTTCTCTCCCTTCGCCATGTGGGCGAGTGCCATGTAGTACAGCGATTCGCCCGCGTAGACCGACGACGGACTTGTCTCTATCACCCTGGCGAACATCTCTATCGCCCGGTCGGGCTCGTTCTTGTCCAGCACGACCCGCGCCATCAGGAACTGGATGAGATCGTTTTCCCTGTCGTAAGGATAATTGCCCAGGAGAAGGTTGAGTATGCGTTCGGCGTCGTCAAAGCGCTTCACGTCGATATAGGCCTTGCTCAGCAGGAGAAGCGCGCTTTTCTGCTCTTCCGGATCCTCGAGCGATACCGCGTCCTCGAGATACGGTATGGCCTCCTGCGGTCCCCTCTTCAAGTATACCCTGCTCAGCGCGAGGGCCGCCCTGCTCCTGAGGGCCATCTTCCTCGTTGATTTCCGCACCTCCTCCAGCAGCTCCGCCCCCTCCCTCTCGTTGTTCTCCCTGAGAAGGATGATGCCCAGCTCGTATTTGGCGTCGTAGTAATACTGCGAATCCTTTCCTATGAGAAGAAATGACTCCAGGAAGGACTTGGCTGAGTAGTTGTCGCCGAGCGCGATGGAGGATAGCGCTTTCAAATACTGCACGTCGTAAAACGGTTCCTCCTTGAAGAGGGTTACCGGGATCCCGTACAGCGCCTTCAGCGCCTCCCGGTGCCTGTTCTTGGCCTGGTATATCCTGGCCATGAAGAACCGCGCCCGCGCCTCGATAACGGCATCGCTTCTCGACGAGAGCACCGATTCGAGCAGATGGAGGGCCTCGTCGTACTTTTCATCCAGGAAAAGCGCCTCGCCTATCTTCAGCATGCGGCTGCTGTTCTGGTGTACGTTGGTGCTGACGTTGATGGCCTCGCGCCATTCGATGATGGCCTCATCATAGCGGCGCTGCTGGAAGTAGATATCGCCAATCCGGTCCCGCGCGGCGATTATGAGCAGGTCGTTCCTGCTCTGGGCGATGAAGCGCTTGTACTCCTCGATGGACCGGATATACTCCTTGAGAAAGTAATAGGACTCCGCCATCCAGTAACGAGACTCGACGCACAGGTCCTGGGTGGTGCAGATGAGCAGAAACCGGTTGAACTCGAAAATGGCGGCCTTGTATTTCTTCTGGTTGAATATCGAGAGCGCGAGGTAATACCAGGTTTTGTCGCGGAGCTCGCCCTCCGGCCCCGAATCGATGACCTTCCTGAACAGCAGCTCAGACGAGCCGAAATTCCCGGACTTGAAGGCCTCCAGCCCCTGCTCGAAGAGCGGCTGAAGCCCCGGCTGGGCGGCGAGCAGCGACGCGCAGCAGAGGAGGAGCGCCATGATGATTGTCCTTGCATGCCGCATAAGGGTCACTTCAGTCGCCGGCGCAGGCTGTCCATCGCGTACTGGGAAGCCATGGCCCGAACCCGCTCCCGGTCCCCTATGATATTCCTGGTGAATGTCTCCACGCGGCCGCCGCAGGCGGTCCCGAAACAGACGGTGCCGGCCGGTTTCTCGGGTGTCCCCCCGCCGGGGCCCGCGATCCCCGTCACGGACAGGGCGCAGTCGGCGCTGAACCGCCGCAGGGCCCCGAGCGCCATGGCCCGCGCGGTTTCCTCGCTGACGGCGCCGTAAGTATGAAGAATGCCGGGCGGAACATCAAGCAGATTCTTCTTCGCCTCGTCGGCGTAGGCGACGACAGCGCCGAGGAAGGATTTCGACGAGCCGGGGACGTCGGTTATCCTCTTCGAAACGAGCCCGCCCGTGCAGGATTCGGCGACGGCGAGGGTAAGCCCCTTCCCCGCGAGAAGCCGCAGCACCTCCTCCTCGCAGCTCTCCACGCCTGGCGAAAGCAGGCTTTCCCCGAAGCGTTCATTCATCTTCTCCTTGATCTGCCCGGCGGGGAACTCGGTCCCATCCTTCCCGACAAAACGGACGACGTTCATGCCCGTCCGGGAGGTGATCCCCCACTCCACCCGGTCGAAGGGGATCTCCAGGGCGCCCACCCGCCGGTCCACCTCCGCTTCACGATCCAGGAGTATGCGAAACTCCAGCGCCTGGACGGGCTCCCGGCGGTACCGCTCCCTCAGGAAGGGGAGCACCCGGCGCTCGAACATTATTTCGAGCTCCCTCGGTACGCCGGGCATCGCTATGATCAGTTTTTCCCCGACGTCACACGCGTATCCCACGGCCAGTCCCACCTCGTTCTCGAAGACGTGGGCGCCCCGCGGCACCGTCGCCATTTTGAGGTCCGTTTCCAGCACGTTTCTGCCTATCGCTCGAAAGTAGCCTTCCATCCTCTCCCGGGCCGCTCTGTTCACCTCCCGTGAGAGGCTGAGCCCGGCCGTGAGCACCTCCAGCGTGCGGTCGTCTTCGGTGGGACCGAGGCCGCCGGTGATCATGACGATGTCGGCCCTCCGCACGGCCTCCCCGAAGGCATAGGACAGGTCGTCGACGACGTCTCCGACCGCCACGTGCAATACCGCCTTGAAACCGCCGGCGAAGAGGCGGTCGCTCAGGAAAGAGCTGTTCGAATCCTGGACGCGGCCGTAAAGGAGCTCGCTGCCCGTGGCGACGATGGCAACGGTGCGCATGCCTACATCCTCTCGGGGGCGCAGACGCCGAGCAGGCCCAGGCCGTTTTTCAGAACGATGCGGACGCCGTCGCACAGCGCCAAGTAGGTGTTCGTCCGCACCGTGTGCTCGGACAGGACCCTGTGCTCGGTGTAGAACTTGTGGTAGGCCTGGGCGAGGCGGAGCAGGTAGGTGGTGATGCGGTGCGGCTCGAAGACAGCCGCCGCGTCGGCGATCTCCTCCGGGAACCTCGCCAGGAGCTTCAGGAGGACGGACGCCTCGGCGCTGTCGTAAAGACGCGCGTCGCCGTTGGCCGGATCATAGGCAATGCCCCTCTTTTCCGCCTCCCGGAATATGGAGCAAATCCTGGCGTGGGCGTACTGGAGGTAAAAAACCGGGTTTTCCGAACTCTGTCTCTTCGCCAGGGCGAGGTCGAAATCAAGGTGGCTATCGATTGACCGCATCACGAAGAAATAGCGCGCCACGTCGGTGCCGATCTCGTCGAGGAGTTCGGCCATGGTGGAAAAGGTGCCCAGCCGTTTTGACATCTTGACCATCTCGCCGTCAAGGACCAGGTTCACCTGCTGCGCCAGGAGAATCCTGAAGCCGTCCTCGCCGAAGCCCATGCCCTTCATCGCGCCCCTGAGCCGGGCGATATACCCGTGATGGTCCGGGCCCCAGATGTCGACGATGAGATCATAGCCCCGGTCTATCTTGTTTTTATGGTAGGCGATGTCGGCGAGCAGGTAGGTCGGACGGTCGTCTTCACGCATGACGACCCTGTCCTTGTCGTCCCCGAACTCCGTGGAGCGGAAAACGCGCTTGCCGTTCTCCACGTAGACCGACCCCCGTGATTCCAGGTGCCGGAGCGTTTCCCCGACGCTTCCGTCGGCATGCAGGGAACTCTCGCTGAACCACCGGTTGAAGCGGACATTGAACCGTTCCAGGTCCCGCCTCTGGCCGCTCACGTTGTACTCCACGGCCTTGCGCGACATGAAATCCACGAGCTCGCCCTCTTCACGGAGCGAAGATATCTCCTCACCGAAATTCTCCCTGCAGTGTTTCGCGATGTCCCTGACATATTCCCCGTGGTAGCCGTTTTCCGGGAATTCCACGCTGCTCCCTTCAAGCTCGCGGTACCGGCAGAGGACCGAAAGACCCAGCAGGTATACCTGGTTTCCGTAGTCGTTGACGTAAAATTCCCTGTCCACGCTGTCGCCTGCGGCCTCCAGGAGGTTGGCCAGGGTGTCTCCTATGGCCGCGGCCCGGGCCGAGACGATATTGAGGGGACCGGTGGGATTCGCGGAGACGAATTCGATGTTCACCCGCCGCGGCCTCTCCTTCACGTTTTTCCCGTACCCGTCCCTCTCCGCCAGGACTCGCGCCAGGTTCCTCTGCAAAAAGCCGGGGGAGAGAAAAATATTTATGAAGCCGGGTTTCGCCACCTCCACCCTCTCCACCATGTCGGAACGCTCTACATATCCTTTCAGTACGGAGGCTATGTCCATGGGCGGCTTTCTCAGGACCCTGGCGAATTCCAGGGCGAGCGGCGAGGAGTAGTCGCCGAACTTCTCTTCCTTCGGATATTCGATCTTCACCGGGGGAACGGGGCTGCCCCCCTCGATGAGTTTTTCCTTTATCGCCTCGTCCAGGGCCTCACGGACAATCCCTGCAATGCTTTCCTTGACTATCAATACGCCACCTCTCGTGTCATGTATCTCCGCGGCCGCCCCTCCGCGAACCGGTGAGCCTCGCCCCGTCCCGCGCCATTGCACGCGGGCCCGGGAAACTCCGGATGGGGCCGCGGAATTTCAACCCCCGGCGGTAAAATATACTTGAAATATACGACTGCCGGGCCATACTTCCGATGACAGTGGTTTTCTTTAAACCCTCGACCATTTTTATCAATCGTTTTTTCGCGCGAGGAGCGCGCCGGCGGCGGCGCGCACATCTCCAGAGACGGACGGGGAAGGTTCCACCATGGATACAAAGTTCCTTCAGACCCACAAAAGCTACATTATAGCCATTCTAATTTCAATGCTGTTTTTTGCCGTCCTCTCCTTTTTTTACACCCAGACGCGCCTCTTCGACGACCTGGAGAACGGGACCATCAATTTCCGGTTTTTCCTGAGGGACCCGTCTGAAAAGGCCCGCAAGCTCCAGGAGGGGGTAAAGATCTCGACGAAAAATCCCCGGGCCCGGGATGACATCATCATCCTCGGGATAGACGAGAACACCATACGGGAGTTCGGCGAGGCGGGGATCCTGTGGCCGTTCCCGTGGAACATCCACGCCAAGTTCACCCGGTTTGTGGGTTCCGGGAAGCCCAACGCCATCTTCTTCGACATCATGTTCATGGACCACAAGGAACACGAGGATGAGTTCGCCGACGCCATCCGGGAGGCCGGGGCGGTGTTTCTCGACTTCCCCTTCGAGACCGAGGAAGTGGACGTGAAATACGCCGATATCGAGAAAAGGCTGAGCATCCTGAACAAGGTGCGCTTCCCCGTTGACCCGAAGGACGAGAGCCTCCCCTGGGCAGAGGAAGCGGTGCCGCCCACGCCGGCACTGTCCGGCGCGGCCAGGGGACTCGGGTACGCCAACATACGCCCCGACTCGGACCACGTCAACAGGAGGATTCCCCTGCTCATGAAGTTCCGCGGCTTCTATTACCCGTCCATCGACCTGGTGCTCACCATGAACTACTTCGGCATCGGGACGGGCGACGTGGAGATCGTGATGGGGAAGCACATAATCTTAAAGAACCTTCCCGCAAAGAAGATGGCGAAGCCCAACGAGAAGCGGGAGATCGTCATCCCCATCGACTCGGAAGGCTTCATGGACATAAACTTCATCGGCGGGCCGGGGAGCTTCCAGCACTATCCCTATTATTACTTCCACAGCGACGGCGAAATCACGAACAAGTCCCTGGAGAACAAGATCACCCTGGTTGCCGCCTACTCGGCAACGGGCATCGCGACGGACATACACAAGTCACCATACGGAGACCTCTTCGGCATTGAGCACCACGCCAACGCGCTCAACACCATCCTCAACCAGGATTTCATCATCAAGCTGAGCGAGGTGCAGAACGTCCTGATCCTGCTCGCGATTTCGCTGCTGCTCGGGTTCCTGCTGCCCAAGTTCTCCATCGTGGTCTCCATGCTGTTCACCGCTGTGTTCGCGCTCGCGTACGTGGTGGCCTCCTACGTGCTGTTCGACACGATCAACCTCATCTGCGTCTTCGCCACGCCGGTCGTGCAGATAGGGGGCATCTTCACGTCCATCACCGTGTACAGGGTGCTCACCGAGCAGAAGGAAAAGCGCTACATACGCCAGACCTTCGCCAAATTCGTCTCGAAGTCGGTGGTCGACGAGCTCCTGAAAGACCCCGAAAAGCTGAAACTGGGCGGCGACAAAAAGATCCTCACCGTGCTGTTCTCCGACATCCGCGGATTCACCACGATCTCCGAAAGGATGACGCCCGAGGCCCTGGTGGAGCACCTGAACGAATACCTTCAGGCCATGACCGATCTGGTCATCAAGTACGACGGCACCCTGGACAAGTACGTGGGCGACGAGATCATGGCCTTCTGGGGCGCCCCGATCCCGCAAGAGAACCACGCCATGCTCGCGTGCAAGGCGGCGGTCGAGATGATGCGCGTGCTCGGCGAGCTCAACGACAAATGGAAAATCCAGGGAAAACCCGAGCTCAACATAGGGATAGGGCTCAACACCGGGGACATGGTGGTGGGAAACATAGGCTCCTCGTCGAGAATGGACTACACACTCATGGGGGACAACGTGAACCTGGGCGCCCGCCTCGAGGGAACGAACAAGGTTTACGGCACCGGAATCATCATGAGCGAATCCACGTATGAATACGTGAAGAAAAACGTGATCGCCAGGGAGCTGGACCTCATCAAGGTCAAGGGAAAACATCTGCCCGTCAAGATCTACGAGCTAATCGACATCAAAGAATAGGAATTCAGGCCCTTTTTTAATCCCCGTCAGCCGCAGCACGGGAGCGGAGAGCGGCCCCGCCACCATGCAGGGTATGTTCACGATTACGGGGGAGCCGGCATCTGGGTTCTTCGCGGAGAAGGTGGCCGTAAGGGGGACCCTCATGCCTCCCGCGAACGTGTAGGTCCCGTACGCGGCCAGGTTGAGGACGTCGCTCGCCACCGAAAGCGACCCCACGTGAAAGTTTTCGCCCTGCTGGCTTATGCTGAAGGCCGCCCTCTGGAGATTGCATTCATCCAGGGTGATGTTCGCGAAGCCGTTGTTCCGTAAAAACGCCCCGAGGCGCTTCTGGACGTCCGTCCCGCGCAGGTATCCCGACTCGACCGCGACGTTCAGGGTCATCTTCGCGTTGTCGATGAAATGCGCGAGCCTGTACCCGTTCATTTCATAGTCCAGGTCGGCGCTCAGCATTCCCCTCACGGATTCTCCGTCACAAAGGCCGGCGCATGCCTTCTGTAGGTTGAGGTTTTTCACGCTCCCCTGGAGCCTGAGGCTGGGATGGTCGCTGCAGAGATACCCGAACCCGTCGAGGCTGTATTCACCGTCGAACCCGTTGAGCCGGAAACCCTGTATTTTCAATATCCCTTCAGCGAGGTCCGCCGCGAGGTGGAAACCGCGCCAGCCCGGCCTCCCTCCCAGGAGAACGTTCTCCATTTCCGCGACAACGGCGATGTCATTGCCGTTCACGAAGGCCCCCAGGGGCTTCTGTAGAAAAAACAATTCCTCGTAGCCGACGGTCTTGTCCCGGTTGCCCTCGTCGTACAGGGCCCCTATACCCCGCGCCACGATCCCTGCCAGGACCTCGGCCTCAAACCGCGGCGAGGTAATCCTGACATCGCTGGCGGCCCGGAAGGGAAGCCACCCAGTGACGAGGCTCCTGACCCGGGCCTCGCACTCCGTGACGCCCCGCGACGCCCGCAGGCGAAGGTCGAGGGCGTTGCCGTCGACGTCGAGCGACAGGTTCGCCCTGCTCAGCACGTCTTCGGTCCTGTCCTTCTTTTTCCTGCGTACCTCGAAATCCTCCAGCCGCAGCGTCGCGTACACCGATTTTACCGACCCGTGGGCTAGGTCCGCGTGGCACCTCCCCTCCCCCCTGACCGTGCCGCCGTACAGGATGTCTTTCCACGGCGTGAAAAAGTCCGACAGCCGCGTGAGATCGATCTCCCGTATGTCGATGCCGGCGTCGAAATAGCGCTCCTCGGCCCCCCACGCCAGGGCGCCGCACAGCCCGACGTCCAGGGCGCTTCCCTTGAGCCTGAGCCTCCTGACCGCCGCCTTTCTTCCGCCGATGATGTCGACGCCCAGCTCTATGGCCAGGTTCTCGTTGGCAACCACGCTCCGGGAACGCTGGCCGCTCAGGGCGAGGAGGTTGAGGTTGTCCAGGTCGACGGTCCCCTCGACGCCTATATCGTTTCGCACGGTGTTTATCATCACCTCGGCCGAGACCCCGCCCGACACGAAAACGGGCTGCCGTATGCGCTCGGCGAGCGCGGCGTTGAGATATGAAAGGTCGAAGCTGTCGAGCGATACGGAGGCGGATGAAAAATCGACGCGCCCGAGGCGTTTCAGGCTCATCGTTCCCCGGACCGCGAACCGCCCCCTGCTGATCTCGCCGCTCTTGTACGGCACGACGGTGCCGCCGAGCGAGTAGCTGATGTCGCCGTCGTGGAAATCGATGCTCGCGCTTATCCGGCGGCATTCCACGGTCACCCTGTCGTCACGGAAGCCCTCGATGTAATACAGCTTCCCCCCGCGCATGGATAGGGAGAAATCGTTAAAATCCACGGAGCTCATTTTCCCGAGAGGCCGTCCGGTCCCGAAGAATTCTCCCGCGAATTCGGCATAGCTCCGGCCGTACTTCTTGACGAGGGTGACCTCCGCGTCATGGAACACGACCTCTTCGACGCGGACCTCCTTCCTGAGAAGGCTGATGAAGTCCAGCTCGATCTTCGTTTTTTCGCTTTTCACGAGGCTGATGTTGTCGTTGAAATCACCGTAGGCCGAGATGTTCAGGTTCGAGACGGTGATGTTTCCCAGCAGGCTCATCCTGGCGTCTTCCAGCTTGACCGCCTTGCCGAAATTCTCCATGAAGAAAAGCGCGATAACGGACTGCAGGCGTTTTTCTGGGAAGGACAGGCTTATGTAGGCGTCCAGGGAAAGGACGGCCGCGGCAAGCAGGGCGACCGAGGCCGCCGCGGCAAGCGCCCTGCCCCGCATTCTCATGATGTATTTTTTTATGTTCAGTAAGAAAGCCATAATTGGATATACGTTTCCGACCGGTAGAAGACTTTATGACGGGAGGGGCCGACATGAGACGGCCCACCGGCGCTCCCGGCATACCATGAAACATGCCGCCTCCTTGATTATACGGTTTTCATGCCCCACGGCGTCAAGTACATTCGACAATAAGGGCTTGCCTGCTGACGCCCGCTTGACTATAATGAGTCATGGGCCCGCTGTGCCGCGCGGACCATGGCTTACGGCGCGTCGGGGACGACCGCGACGGTGACGGGCCTTGCAAGCAATCCGGGGAGCCGCAGGCGGGCGGAGACCGCCGGAAAAAGACTGGAGAGATGAGCCCATGCCGGAAAAAAAGTATGTCAAACAGCTCGTGAGGAGCACGCGGAAGTTCGACATAACCAGATACAGGGAACCCGACTTCCTGGAGACCCATGCCTCCTTCGAGGGGACCCCCAAAAAGCACTCAACCGACAAGTCGCGCGTGATACTCGTCACCGACCCCTTCTCCGACAGGGGCCTTCTCTACGAGTTTCCGATAAGCGCCGTATCGTTCATAGAGGAAATCGAAACGGTGTCCTCGGAAGACGGCAGAAGCGCTCCCCGCGTCCGTCTCTGGATCAGAAAGGGGGCCGTCGGTTTCAGGTATGAGCCTTTTATCGTGTAGGATCCGGCGCCGCCGGTTCGTTTTTTCCCTCCCGGCATGGAATATAAGCAATAAATAATTGATTTTTTTCGGTCTGAGGTTCTATACTATTACACACCGGCGCCGCCCGCCGGCACTGCAGCGCTTCACGGTGCACACATGGTAAAGCACGCGATAAAGACCATCAGCGAGAAGAACCGCGTCATCAACAACATCATCGACACGGTAATAGACAGGCACCATTTCCTCATGTGCGGCCATAAAAGTCCCGACGAGGACTGCATCTCTTCGATGGTGGCCTTTGCCATTCTCCTCACGAAGTTCGACCGCTTCCCCATGATTTACCTGGACGGCCATGTTCCGGACAATCTCAAGTACCTGGTCAACATCTGCAAGTACAACTCCATAAAGATCCTCAACCACAAGACCGTCATCAAGAATCCCGTGGAGGCGGTGGTCGTCTGCGACACGCCCAAGCGTTCCATGATGGACGTCAATAGGAACATCTCCAGGCTTCTCTCCGCCCCCGGCGTCGTAACGATCGAGATTGACCACCACCTCGGGGCGGACGGGGAATACATCGGCGACGAGGGCTACTGCCTGGTCACCGAGGCCTCCTCGACGTGCGAGCTCGTGGGCTACCTGATCCTCAAGCTCCGGTCAAAAAAGGACCTCCTCAAGCGCTTTCTCATATCGGACCCGTTTTCACGGAACCTCGTGCTCGCCATTCTCACCGGGATCCTGGGTGACACCCAGAAGGGCCAGTTCCTCAAGTCGCGGCGCGAGCGCAAGTACTATGAAATCTTTTCGAAAATGTACAACTCCATCCTCCAGACCATGACGGTGCGCGAAACGAACTTCACCAACATGGAGCAGCTCTTCACGGAGCTACAGCACCTCTCGGAAAAGGAGGAAAAGCTCTACACCTTCATCATGGACCGGCACCGGTTCTCCGACTCCATCGGTTTCGTGACCCTGCACAAGAAGGAGATGGCCCTCGTCCACAAGGAGTTCGACGACGAGACCATCATTTCCGTGACCAAGGCGGTCGCGAACGTGCTGGCCGAAAAAAGCGGCAAGCTGAGCCTCATAACCTACTACGACCGGCCGGGCAGCACCGGCCTCATCCAGTTCCGCATGAGGAGAGGCCACGCCTTCCGGAGCTTCGACCTGCGGGAGGTCCTCAGGATCTTCAACATCGAGAACGGTGGCGGCCACGAGGGGGCGATCGGTTTCCGGGTCCCGGAAAAGAGCGTAAAGGACATCGAGGGGTACGTCGCGGACATCATCGGCCGCTTGGAGCGGGAGGAAGGCTTTAAACAATAAAACGGCGGGGTAAGCCGGTCCCCCTTTCCAGGTCGGCGGCGCAGCGGCCGATGAAGGGCAACACGGGCCCGTGAACGGTCACTGGCGGAGGTCCTCCTCTATATCGTATACGATATCTTCCGCCATGGCGCCCACCTTCCCGTACTTGTTTTCCTCGGTCAAAAGGGCGACGGGAATGTAGTAATAACTCAGCAAACAGCAGCCGCACCAGGCGTATTTCCCGCTCTCCAGCTGATACTTCATGGCGCCCGCCACCCTGCCTTTTTCAACGTCGATCACCCTCGCGTTCACCACCAGGATTGTCTTGGGTATAAAGGCATTATTGATCCCCCTGTAATAGGAGAACTCGGAAACGGTCCCGATGACCATGTAGTCGGTCTTGATCAGTTTTCCGAGCCGGTTAAAATCCGCGTCACTCAGTCCGGCGGCGTCCATCGCCTGTTCCTTTAAAATCCTGTCGATCTGCTCACGCTCCACGATGTCCCAGTTCTTTATCTTGATCATCTCGCCGGTCAGGGTGTCGGAAACGGCGATCCCGGAGCCCGGAGAGCCGGGAGCGTCCTTGAAGGGGAAAATCGCGACGGTGACTTTCTTTTTAAGCCTTTCATCCTTGATGAACACGTCTTTACTGACCGAGGTACAGCCAAAACAGCACATCGAGACAAAGAGAATTATGTAGACCGCCGAGACGGCTTTTCCCGCTGGCATGTTGGACTCCTTTTCTGGAATATCCCGGTACGGCGCATGTCAAAAGCGCCTGGTTCATTGAAAGGCTAAAACATGCCCTCTTCGCCGGAAGTTTCTGAACAGCTTTATCGAATACGAAAACATTCCGCGTGTCAAGGCTTTTCCGGACAGGTTCGCTCTCCCCGTTCTTTTATCTCTTTACATGTCGTCCAAAATGCCGTAGCCTGGGTCAAACACATGCCAATCACGTTTTACAAACAAGAGGCAGACCATGGGGAAAAGAGAAATCACGAGGAAAGATTTTATCAACAAAGCGGCCCGGACGGCAATGCTGGCGGCCGCGGCTGGCACGGTACCCTTATTGATTACCAGGTGCACCCGGCAGTCCGAACGGGGCTTCGATTTGGTCATAAAGGACGGAACTTTATATGACGGAACCACGGCGCCGCCCCGCGTCGCCGACATAGGGATCAAGGGTGACCGGGTGGCGGCGGTCGGGAAAATCTCCGCGGAGGCCTTGAGAACCATTAACGCGAAAGGACTCATAGTGAGCCCGGGGTTTATCGACTGCCACACCCACTGCGACCTCACCTTCAAGCGATTGGGTATGAAGCGCCACCTGGCCCGCGTGATGCCGAGCTTCAAAGGCAATTACAACTACCTATACCAGGGTGTCACCACGGTGGTCACCGGGAACTGCGGTTACGGGTATACTGACCTGGACCAATGGTACGGCATCCACGACAGCGTCGGGTTCGGCGCGAACGTTTACCATCTCGTACCCCACGGCGATACGCGGCTGGAACTCTTCGGAGAGAAACAACCCGAGCGGCTCAGCAAGGAACAGCTCGAAATGTTTAAAAACAAGATTGCCGAAGAGATGGAGAAAGGCGCCTCGGGGTTTTCCACGCGCCTGGACGTCCCTCCCGGGTCCTACGCTGACACCGCCGAGCTCGTTGAAATAGGCAAGGTGGTGGGCCGCTACGGTGGGCTTTACGCGACTCACATGCGCGACGAAACCGGCACCATCGACAAGCAGGGAAAATACGGCGACCTGAAATCAATCTCGGAGGCAATCGAGATCGGAAGAAGGGCGGGAATCCGGGTGCAGATCTCCCACCTCAAAATCGACTCCCCCATCAACGGCCTCAAGGCCTCCCGGCTGTTGGATCTCATCGAAAGGGCGAGAAGGGAGGGACTCGACGTCACGGCGGACCAGTACCCCTATCCTGCCGGCTCGACGGACATTACAACGCTCATCCCGCAGCAATACATCGACAGCGCCGGCGTCATGAAGGAGTTCCGGGAGGGAAAGAGACGGGCGGAACTTAAAAAAGCCATTGAGGCGACCTTTTCAAATCTCGGCCCCGAGAAAACGCTCATCGTTTATTACCCCGGGAAGGAGGAGTACGAAGGCAAAACCCTCGTGGAAATAGCCGGCATGAGGGGAAATGACCCGGCCGACTGCCTCATAGACATGGGGTGCGAAAAAGAGCTCCCCCTCGGCGCTTTCTTCAGCCAGGACATCAGTGTGGTTCGTGAACTCATGCCCCACGACTACGTCTTCACGATATCGGACGGGTGGACGATTCCCAAGGACATGATGAAGCCCCACCCGCGCCTCTACGGCGCTTTCGCCAGGAAACTGCGGACATTCGTGCTCGAGGAGAAGGTAATGGGCCTCGCCGCGGCCCTCCGTTCGATGACCTCCCTACCGGCCCAGAAATTCGCGATGAAGGACAGGGGCATAGTCAAGCCGGGCTTTTTCGCCGACGTAACGGCCTTCAACCCGAAAACCATCGCCGACAGGTCGACCTACACGGACCCCCACCAGTACGCCGCCGGCGTCGAGTACGTCCTGGTAAACGGAGTGGTCGCGTTGGAGGGAGGAAAGGCGACGGGCGAACGCGGCGGCAGGCCTCTTCGCCGCGCGTGAAAGGCGGCAAACACGCGTCACGCCTAAAATCCCCATCCCTGACCTCTGGGTCAGGGATGGGCGGCTTGTTATGGTCTCAGTAATTCCAGCCGAGGAACCCGAAAGCGGCAACGTTCATTATAATGGGCACGGCGTAGATGACGCCCAGGGTGACGATCTTGGCCTTCATGGTCTTCAGGCTTATCACGAGTATGGCCGCGCAGAAAAAGTGGAAATACCCGAA
This sequence comes from uncultured Spirochaetota bacterium, assembly GCA_963762305.1. GTDB lineage: Bacteria > Spirochaetota > UBA4802 > UBA4802 > UBA5368 > CAVXKM01. Next base: position 551,325 of record CAVXKM010000002.1, read on the forward strand.
AAGGAAGATCAGCCAGACGCCCTTGAACGAGAGATACCACAACGGGTATTCCCAGACCAGGTGGCCGCCGATATTGAGCAGGCATTCCACGAACACGCAGAACGCCGCGTACCCCAGGGCCCAGAACCACTTCTCCGGTATCCCCAGTATCCTTTCCTTCGCGCCGGGGGTCAGCGTGTGATAGTAGATGATGCCCAGGATGGTGAACATGAACATGATCTCGATGTTCCATCCTACCATGGTGCGCAGGGCCGTGTCACCGGGGGTCGTCCACACCGCCGAGCGCTGGGTCAGGCACAGGACCCACCCGTTCCACGTCTCGTTGAAAAAGTCCACCCCGAAGACCGCCAGCCCCGAAAAGACCGCGTTCCAGTTCCCGTCCCTGCGGGCGTCCTTGATCTCCTTCGTGTAGATGTAGAAGACAATGGCCAGGATCGGGATAACATACCACTTTATCATGGACAGGCTCCGCAGCCCGTCCAGAGCCTTCAACGTCGCCTCGGTCATACATGCCTCCTCGAGTGTTAGTGCCGGGAGCGGGACTGTTTTCCCGCGACCTGATGCCCGTCGCCTACGCCGCGAACCGGCCTCGCCGGTCCAACTCCCGTGTTGAGTCCGCGCTTTCAACAACCCGTTGATCCTACCGCATTGAAATGATCGAGTCAAGGGAAAAGCGGGTACAAAAAAATTCCGTCCGCCGGCATGGCCTGTTTTCCTCTTGCAATTTGCGCTCGCCCCGGCCATGCTCCGTGGTAACTGTAACCGGGTGATCAGGCTTGATATGTCCGGGACCTGACAGCAGGGATCCGCCCGTGCCTCATGAGGAGGATTATACATGAAAAGCAGAATCGCACGGATCGGCCTGTACGTAGCGGCCGGCATTGCCGCTCTCGCCCTCGTAGGGACGGTGGTCCTTTTCTCCCGCACGGCGCCCGACGTGGAGTTGTCAGCGAGCCCGGGTTTTGATACGGGCGACCTCTCCGCCGTGGAATACAAAGGCTTCAAAAAAAAGAGCCTCTTCCTGGCCATGAAGGACGGGGTGAGGCTTGCCGTCGACGTGTTCCTGCCCGCGGGCGGACCGGAAAAAGGCCGTTTCCCGGTCATCTTCGAGTATACCCCGTACAACCGGGGGAACGTGTACCTGGACATGCCGCTTTTCACGAAGATACTGGCGAAATGGTACACGGGGAGCTGGGGCCCGGTGTTCGACGGGTCGACGAAGAAGATCTCCCGGATGCTCATCTCCCGGGGATACGCCTACGTGATCGCCGACATGCGCGGCACCGGGGCCTCCTTCGGCGTCCACATACCCCTGGACCCCCAGGTGGCGAAGGACGGGAGGGTCATCGCCGACTGGATCGCCGCCCAGCCATGGTGCGACGGGAACATAGGCATGATAGGCCAGTCATACCACGGCTGGTCCCAATGGGCCGTCGCCTCGCAGAGGCCGAAGGCCCTGAAGTGCATCGCCCCCGCGCTCATCATTTCGGACACCTACACCGGGGCCAACCGTCCGGGCGGCATCACGGCGACGAGCTGGCTCACCCTGTACAGCGATTTTCTCATCGACATCCAGCACGGCGTCTTCGACCCGTCCCGCCAGATACCGATCATACCCTGCACCCCGGTCGTCGACGAGGACGGCGACGGAAGGCTCGATGACGAGGTCCCCCTCATGGGGAAGAACCGTCCCGACCGCTTCACCGACGACGGGGAACCGGCCTACGCGGACGGGTACCCGAGAAAGGATAATACCTACTACCGTGCGGTCATGGAACATCTTAACAACATGCGTCCGGACGCGATCGCGTCGAATTACCCGTACTTCGACGACCTCATGCCGGTCACCCGGAACGCCATCAGGTACCGTGACACCAGCCCCGGGTATCTTCTTAAAGAAATCCGCGGCAGCGGCCTGGCCGTGTTGAACATAGGAGGATGGTTCGACGGATTCCTCAGGGGCACGGCCAAACTTCATGCCAGCCTCCAGGGGGCGAACCCCGCATACCTGTTCGTCGGGCCCCGCTTTCACCAGCCGGTCGGCAAGCTCGTCGAGCCGTACGTGAAATACCTGGACTACAAGGGGGCCTGGGACCAGCAGCAGTTCACAGTCACCCTCCGGTTCTTCGACCGCTACCTGAAGGGAAAGAAGAACGCCCTCGACACGCAAAACCCGGTGTATATCTATGTCTCGCACGAGGGATGGCGGAAGGAGCGCGAATGGCCCCTGAAGAGGCAAAAGATGAGCTCATTCTATTTCGGTCCCTCGAATGGCCTGAGCACGAAGCCGCCCGGCGAGGGGAAGGAGGCCTATGCCGTCGACTTCACCCACGCCTCGGACTATGGGGAACCCCAGCTTAACCGCTGGGTCATGACCAAGCCCTCCCGCGAGCTCATGCTGAGGACCGGGCACGACCGCAAGTGCCGCGTCTACGAGACGGCGCCGCTCGAGGCGGACCTCGAGGTGACCGGCCATCCCGTCGCCGACCTGTACATCTCGTCGGACCGGCCCGACGCGGACGTGTTCGCCTACATCTGCGACGTGGACGAGCGGGGTGAATCGGTGTACGTCACCGAGGGGCAGTTACGCGCGGGCTGGCACCGACTCTACCCGGACGACGACCAGGTGGCCGGGGCGCTGGACATGAAGCCGGACCTGCCCTGGCACGGCTACCGGAGGGGAGGATACGATGAAAATCCGCTCCGGGGCGGCAGGACGGTCCGGATGCGCTTTGACCTCTTTCCCACGGCCTGGGTGTTCAAGAAGGGGCACCGGCTGAGGGTCGCCCTCGCGGGCGTGGACGCCGGCAACTTCGAGCTGAATCCGGCCATGAAGCAGGGGGCCGGCAAACAGCCGACCATCTATTTTCACCGCGGCGGAAGGGAGTCGTCCCGCATCGAGCTGCCGGTTATCCCTTGAGCGGCCGCCTCTTGCCTGCATGCGTACATACTCGCAAGGAAGGGTCCGGGAAAAAGTCCCGGGCTGATCGGAATATGAGCACCAGGAGAATCCCATGAACGCGCAAACGCTGGCCGCATACATCCTCCCGGCCGCGGCGGCCGTGATGATGTGCCTGTGCATCGCATCGGCCGGGGAAAAGCCCCGGGGTCCGGACGTCGAGTACCTGACGTCCGAGGAAACGAAGAAACTGAACCTCCCGTTCTCGGAGGCGGTGCGTGTCGGCGGCACGCTCTACCTCTCCGGGACGCTCGGCATCGAGCCGGGAACGATGCGGCTGGTCCCCGGGGGCATCGAGAAAGAGACGGCGCAGGCGCTCGAGAACATCCGGCGTGTCCTCGAAAGGAACGGCTCCTCCATGGACAGGGTGGTGAAGTGCACGGTCATGATGGCCGACATGGCGGAGTGGCCGCGGATGAACGCGGTCTACGTGACCTACTTCAAGAAACACCTCCCGGCCCGGAGCGCGCTCGGGGCGAACGGCCTCGCGCTGGGGGCGCGCGTGGAGATCGAATGCATCGCCACCGTCGGCGGAAAAAACAATTGATAGGCGGACGGCCCGCCGCCCATACTGGCATCAAACCCTCGCGAACGGAGGATATCCATGCTCAGCTTCTCTCTATCTGAAGAACAGGCCATGATGAAGGAAACGGCGGCGAAGCTCGTGAAGGACGCGGTGCTGGACAACGCCCACGACATGGACGAAAAGGGGGACATCCCGCCGGAAATGATGCAGAAGGTGTGGGAGCTGGGCATATCCACCTCCCGGGTCCCCGAGGAATACGGCGGCGCGGGGATGGAATACTCCCCCGTCATGAACGCTCTCATACTGGAGGAGCTCGCGGCGGGAGACATGGCGCTCGCGCTGTCGGCCACGACCCCGTCGCTCTTCATCTATCCCCTGCTCGAGGCGGGCACGGAGGAGCAGAAGAAAAAGTACCTGCCTCTATTCTGCGCCGGGCGCTTCGCCCCCTGCACGCTCGCGATGGACGAGCCGCACTTCACCTACGACGCCTCGCGCCCGGCAACGCGGGCAACCCGTAAAAACGGCGCCTACCTTCTCGAGGGGGAGAAGTGCTTCGTGCCCCTGGCCCACGAGTCTTCCCACCTGCTCGTCTCCGCACTGTGCGACGGGTCCCCCGCCCTCTTCATCGTGGGCCGCGACAACCCCGGCCTCACGGTGGGCGAGCGGGAAAAGAACCTGGGGCTCAACGCCCTCAGGACCTACGGGCTCGTCCTGAAAGATTGCGAGGTCCCCGCCGAAGACCGCCTGGGCGGCGAGGGAGGCGCGGCGGCCCATGACGCCCTTCTGCAGAAGACCCGGGCGGCCATGGCCGCCGTCGGCACCGGGGTCTCCCGCGCTTCGTACGAGTACGCCCGGGAGTACGCGAAGGAACGGCGGCAGTTCGGCGAAATCATCGCCAGCCGCCAGTCGATCGCCTTCATGATAGCCGAGATGGCCTACGAGGTGGACTCCATGCGCCTGCTCGCCTGGAAGGCCGCCTCCATGCTCGAGGCCGGGTTGGACGCGAGGCGCGACTGCTACCTGGCGAAACTCTACGCCGGAGAGGCCTCGATGAAGATCACCGACTACGGCGTCCAGGTACTGGGGGGCCACGGATACGTGCGCGACCACCCGGTCGAGCGCTACTACCGCAACGGCCGCGGCATCGCCATCCTCGAGGGTATGGCCATCATATAAACCGCCGTCACGGCGGCACGAAACAGGAGACATCCCATGATAAATCTCGTCATCCCGGAATCCATGGAGCAATCGCGGGCGGGCCTGCACGAGGTCGCCAAGAACACGCTTCGGCCCATCGCCCGCAAGTACGACGAGCTCGAGCATGAGTATCCGAAAGAGATGGACGTCTTCCGCGGCGTGAAGCTTTCGGCGCGCCGGAAGAAGCACAAGGACGGCGCGGAGAAGAAGGACGCCCCGCCGGAGAAGAAGGTAAGCGACAAGGTGGGGTCCAACCTGCAGACGGTGCTGAGCGTCGAGGAGATGTGCTGGGGCGACGCGGGGCTGCTGCTTTCGTTCCCCAACGCGGGGCTCGGCAACGCGGCCATCTCGGCCGTGGCCACCGACGAGCAGTTCGAGCGCTTCGGGGACAAGTGGGTGGCCATGGCAATCACCGAGCCCGGCTCCGGGTCGGACGCTGGCTCCATCACCGCCACCGCCCGCCTCGAGGGTGACGAGTGGGTGCTGAACGGCGAGAAGATATTCGTGACCTGCGCCGACCGCTGCGACGCCGTGGTGGTATGGGCCACCATAGACAAGAGCGCCGGGAAGGCCGGCATCAAGTCCTTCGTGGTCGAAAAGGGGACTCCGGGCTTCAAGCTCGAAAAACTTGAGCACAAGCTGGGCATACGGGCTTCGGACACCGGCACCTTCGTGCTCGACGACTGCCGCATTCCCAGAGAGAACCTGCTCGGCAACCCCGAGGTGAAGCAGACCACCGAGGGGTTCAAGGGGGTCATGAAGACCTTCGACAACACCCGGCCCACCGTGGCGGCCATGTCGGTGGGCATCGCCCGCGCGTCGCTGGACTTCACTCGCGAGCGGATGCAGGAAAGCGGCATCGCGCTGGACTACACGACGAACCCGAACCGCCTGGGCGCCGTCGAAAAGGAATTCCACCTCATGGAGGCGCACCTGGAGGCCATGCGCCTGCTCACCTGGCGCGCCGCCTGGATGGCGGACAACGGCCAGTTCAACAACCTCGAGGCCTCCATGTCCAAGGCGAAGGCGGGGAAGTGGGGAACGTACATAACCCAGAAGTGCTGCGAGCTCCTGGGGCCGCTGGGGTTCACGAGGAAGCACCTGGCGGAGAAATGGATGCGCGACAGCAAGATCATGGACATCTTCGAGGGGACGGGGCAGATCCAGCACCTCATCGTCGCTCGAAACGTCCTGGGGCTCTCGAGCAAGGAGCTCAAGTAGCGGGCCGACTGCGGACTATCCCTGTCGCCTCTTCGGCCATCAGGCGCACCAGGGCCCGGCACTTCGCCGAGGCAGCCATGTGTTCCTGAAAGTCCCTCAAATCCTGGAAGGTCCTGCCGGTGATGCTTCGGCACTCCAGGCTTCCCGCGGCCTCCCTGAACCTTCCGGCTATCCGCTTTCCCATGGCGAAGGGCTCTGCGGCCTCCCCGTCGCTCTTCCTGAGGAGGTTGCGATGGCCGGCCGTGAAGGCCTTTGCCATCCGGAAAAAGCCCATGCGGCGGGGTTCCAGCCCGTGCACGAGGTTGACGGCCATGACCGCGCCCGCCAGCGCGCCGCAGACGCCTCCCTGCAGTCCGAGCCCGCCGTCGAACACCACGGAAACCCGTTCAAGAAGGGGATATCCCGTGCCTGTCCGTTCCCGGACCATGGCGAGAACATCGCGCGCGCAGTGCGCGGCACGCGTACCCGGAGTGACGGGAAAACGCCTGATGTCTATTTTCGAGGCGCCGTGGAGATGCAGTATCGATCCCCGGATGTGCCGCAGGCATCGTGCGACCCGGTGCGGCATGAAGTAGCGGAACTGTCCGGCGGCCGTATAGAAGTCGATCCCCGTTCTCTCGCGGCACAGCGACGTCCCGTAGCGGCCCTCGAACCAGCGGGCATACTCGCCCGCCAGGGAGAGCACGGCCGCCTCGGCCCGGGGACCCTTTTCCTTCAGTTCGCCGTCTAACAGGAGCGCAAGGCCCAGCCCACCGCCGGTGACCACCCCGCACGTGGAGCCGCAGGCCACGACGCCTCCCTCGAGCCCGGTGACCGCCTTGAGGAGAACGTCGTCCTCCATCGACGTCATGTCCTGGAAGACCTCCAGGGTGGCGAGCGCTCAGTTTAAATCTTTCAGGAGATACAGGGGGGCGCGCCTCCCCCAATAAGAAGCCCTTTTCATTTCATCGCCTCGCGTGGATTCTCACCGCGCGTCTGCCGCCGGCATTCACGGGATTTAAAGCCCCTCTTCCTATCACAGCCGCCCTCCCCTGTCCAGCCCTTTTGGATCGCGGGACATTCCGAAGCGGGAATACAGGCTGTTTAAGGCGTGAAATGGAAGGCTTGACATCGTGGGATTCGAGTATACACTCGAAGGGCCTCCAGGAATTTTTAATCCGGTGATGGCCGGAAATCCTTGTGAACAGGAGGGCCCAATGACCGGGCGGGCGTTTAAATTGAAAGTTGCGGCGGTCCAGATGGAATGCCGCAACGGGGACATGCAGGGGAACCTGGACAAGGCCCTGCGGTTCGTCGAGAAGGCCGCCGCGAAACGGGCGCGGCTCATCGTGCTCCCGGAGTTTCTCGCCGCCGGCTACATTTTCACCCCCGAACTCTGGGACTCCGGGGAACCCCGGGAGGGCCCCACCGTCCGCTGGCTCAGGAAGCACTCGAAACGCCTGGGGGTCTATCTCGGCACCAGCTACCTCGAGGCCGAGGGCGAGGATTTCTACAACACCTTCGTGATGACGGCCCCCGACGGCACGGAGGCGGGCCGCGTCAGGAAAGAGACGCCCGCGGCCTTCGAGGCCTATTTCTTCCGCGAGCACAGGAACCCGCACATCATCCAGACGGACTTCGGGACGGTCGGCGTGGGCATTTGCTACGAAACCCAGCGTTCATTCCTGCCGCCGCTCATGCGCCGGGGCAACGTGGACATCATGCTGATGCCTCACTCGGCGCCCTCAGCCTCGCCGAGCTTCCTCTACCCGCGCGGGGCGGTGGAATGGACCGACCGGAACATGAAAAGCCTCGCCCCGTATTACGCCAGGCTGCTCGGCGTGCCGGCGGTCATGGTAAACAAGAGCGGGCCCTGGGTGTCCCCCGCCCCGGGCCTTCCTTTTCTCAGACAGGTTTCTTCATTTCATGGCCACACGGCGATCGCCGACTCAGACGGCACCCTGAAGGCGCAGATGGGGGACGAGGAAGGGCTGATCGTGGAAGAGGTGACGATGGACCCCGTCCGCAAGAAGGAGCTCGTCCCCAACCCCAGGGGACGATGGGCCCGGCCGGAACCGTGGGCGAAGAACCTCTTCGCGTATCCCGAGACCATGGGCAGGATCAGCTATCGCCTCAGCCGGGCCCGAAAGGCAAAAGCGAAAGAGATTTCCGGCCGCCCGGATTAAAGACCGGGAAATGCCTGGATTTTACAAATCCGCCGCGGAGGCGCCCACGGGACATTCGCGTTTGGGATAGTGGCGACTGGTACTGGATACCGCGCATTGTATAAAAAAGATTGCCAGATAAATTAAAGCCTCTACAATGAGCGGCACGCATAGAGAATCCGACACTGCATATTCAGGATTTTTGTTTTGCTCATGGAAGGAGGACACCCTGCAGGCGTTTTTAGCGGTGATGCCCACGGGATAAACTTTACCGATACGGGAGGATGTTTAAATGGAGAAAGACCTGACCCGCCGCTCGCTCATTAAAAAGTCCATCAAGGCCGGCGCCGCGCTCGGCGGGACCGCGCTGGTCGGCTACGGGGCGTATTCGCTCCTCAAGAGAAACGACATCGAGGACCTCTACGGGAGTTACCCCGCGGGATCGGAGAAGCACCGCTTCACGGTGTCGAATCCCCGCGCGCCCCGTCCGAATGTCATCATCATCTACTGCGACGACCTGGGATACGGCGACCTGGGGTGCTACGGCAGCAAGGCAATCCGCACGCCGAACATCGACGCCATGGCCCGGGCGGGCACGCGCTTCCTCGAGTACTACGCGTGTAACGCGGTGTGCGCCCCGTCCCGGGTGGGGCTCCTTACCGGGCGGTATCCCTTCCGTTCCGGCATCATCGGCAATCCGTATCCAAAAGACGAGCCGCGCACCAGGCTGGCGGCGCGCAAACTGGGAAGCATCCTTAAATCGCTGGGAGTGATTGACCTGCGAGAGGACTATGTGGCCCAGGGGATATCATCCTCCGAGATCACCGTGGCGAGCGCCCTGAAGGCGGCCGGCTACCGGACCGGCATGGTGGGCAAATGGCACCTGGGCGATTACAGCCGGCAGCCCGAATTCAATCCCCGCAGGCACGGTTTCGACGAGTACTTCGGCGTGCCCCACAGCAACGACATGGTGCCGTGCCCGCTGTACCGCAACGAGCAGAAGCTGGAGGACGACATCGGCACCAACCAGGCGCGCATTACCGGCCTGTACACCAAGGAAGCGATCAAATTCATCGATGGAAGCGACGGAAAACCTTTCTTCCTCTACCTGGCCAACACCTTCCCGCACCAGCCCCTGTACGCGTCGAAGCGCTTCGAGAAGAAGTCGAAGGCGGGGCTCTTCGGCGACGCCGTGGAGGAAATCGACTGGAGCGTGGGCGAGATCATCGGGTTTCTCCGGAAAAAGGGCCTGGAGGAAAACACGCTCATGTTTTTCACCAGCGACAACGGCCCCTGGTTCGAGGGGAGCTCCGGCGGGTTCCGAGGGCGCAAGGGTATGAGCTACGAAGGCGGATTCCGCGTGCCCTTCATCGCGAAATGGCCGGGCCGCGTCCCGGCCGGCACGGTGCGGAAGGGGCCCATCATGAACCTGGACCTCTTCCCGACACTCCTGCATCTCGCCGGCGTGGATATCCCGCGCGACCGCGTCATCGACGGCAGAAATATAGCGGGTTTCCTGGCAGGTACTGAGGCGGCGGAGCCCCACGGCCCGATCTATTTTTATCACAACGATCTCCTGGAAGGGGTCCGTTCCGGGAAATGGAAGTACTTCGAAAAGCTGAACCGCTACGTGTGGCCGGTACCCATTGATACCGCGCCCGTGCCTGCTACAATAGGCAAGTCTCAACTGGGTAACCGCTGGCCGCTCCTCTTCGACCTGGAGAACGATCCCGGTGAGAGCTATAACGTGATCAACACGTACCCCGAGGTCGCGGCGAAACTTAAGGCCATGCTCGATGGATGGGACAAAAAGGCGAAGAAGGACCCGAGGGGTTTCGGAAAGGGGTGGTAACACGCCGACACCTCGAAGCGTCATCAATGCAAGAGCGGGAAAGGTGAAATTCACGAGAAAAAAAGCGATACTGCTGGGCATACTCGCGGGAGTGTTGCTTTCGGTTCCGCTCAGCCTGCTGATCATACGGTGGAAATCGGAGAACCGGGGCATCGTGGTCAACCATTGGCGGGTGAGCATGCGGACAGGGAATTTCGGCACGAACTACCTCCTGAGGGCCGCGATCGCCGTCCACTCCCTGGGGAACGCCATTCCCGAGGAGGCGATGTTCTTACACGGATTTTTCGACAATGAGGGAAAGAAGCTGAACGGCAGAAACCGGTACCGTATCCGGTTCAAGGCCGACGATCCGCCCCCGGTCGATGCCTTCTGGTCGCTCACCATCTATGACCGGGACGGATGGCTCGTTCCCAATCCTCTCGGCCGGTATTCACTGAGCGACCGCAGCAGGGGGCTGGCCTACAATAAAGACGGATCCCTTGATATTTTAATCCAGCACGAGGCCCCCTTGCGGGATGGTTCCAACTGGCTGCCGACGCCGGAAGGGGAGTTCACAATAACACTGAGGGCGTATCTCCCGAAAAAGGAACTGCGGGAGCTCACCTGGCAAATCCCGCCGATCGAGTGCATGGGCGCCGCACCGCACGGAGGTGAGTAATGATGACGGCTAAAAAGAGGAAGTATTCCACCCTGGGACTTTTCGCCGCTGTGACTCTCATAACCGCAGCCGTAATGATCTTTCCAATCATCTATTTTATTCCGCGCCTCATCATGGAGGTAGCCCGTCACAAATTGACCAGCGTCGAGTCGGTCACCGACGGGGGAAAAGCTCCCATGAACCACATAAGCCACACGCACCGCACGCCCACGGCAAAGAAAGAAGACAGGCTCATCGTCAGGATGAACGTCGATACGTTTTATTCATCCGGGTGGTTCGAGCTGGACAGGGGGCCCTTCATAATCCACGTCCCCAAAACCGACGGCCGTTACTATTCGCTTCAATTCAACGACTCATACACCAACGCTTTCGCCTTTATCGGAAAGAGGGCCACGGGAAGCGGTGAGGGGTATTACGCCCTGACGGGGCCCGGCTGGAACGGGAAGCTCCCGGGAGGGGTGAAAAAGATCGAGTCCCCCACGAACCTCGTGTGGGTCATCGGCCGGACCATGTTTTTCGGCAAAGATGACATCGAGTATGTAAAGAAACTCCAGTCCCAGATGACATTCACCCCCATCAGTGATTTTAAATAGTAACAGCCCTTATTGATTAAAGGAGTAAGGAGCCTGTCCATGAAAAAATCTTTTTCGGACCTGACTTCATCTTTATCGGGAAATTCGTCTCAGGGTTATTCGAGGCGAAGGGTGCTGGAGCTCGGCGCCACGGGACTATTCGCCGCGTCTTTCGGCACGCTGACCGCTTGCGGAAAAGGCCCGCTCCCGATTGACACGCTGCCGCGAAAACCGCTGGGACTCCTTCCCGGCTTCAGGGGCAAAAAGCCCAACATCGTGTTCATCTACGCCGACGACCTCGGGTACGGCGACCTCGGCTGTTACGGGAGCAAGGCCGTCAGGACGCCCAACATCGACAGGCTCGCGCGCGAGGGCCTCGCCTTCACCGACTGTTACGCCTGCAACGCGCTGTGTTCCCCCTCGAGGTTCGGGCTCCTCACGGGCCGCTATCCCCAGCGCTCGGGGCTCGACTTCCCGCTCTGGGAGGGACGGAAGGGAAAACTGGGCTTCAGGGCGGCGAAACAGCTGGGGCACTTTTTCTCTAAATTGGGGCTGGCCGACATGGGCAAGGAAAGCAACATCAACGGCATCCCGGCCGGCGAAATCACTATTGCCGAAGGCCTGCGAGAAGCGGGCTACCGTACCTGCGCCATAGGGAAATGGCACGTCGGGGATTTCGGATTATACCCCGAGTATCACCCGGAAAATAACGGATTCGACCGCTTCTTCGGCGTGCCGTACAGCAACGGGCAGGACCCGTTTCCGCTCTACCGGGGAAAAACGCAAATCGAGGAAAATATCCAGGGCGACGACCAGGCGAAACTCAGCCGGATCTACACCGAGGAGGCCATGAAGTTCCTCAACGAGCAGGACGGGAAGCCCTTTTTCCTCTATATGGCATACAATGCGCCCCACCGGCCCCTTTACCCGTCGGAGAAGTTCCGCCGTAAATCACGGAGCGGGCTCTATGGCGACGTGGTGGAGGAGCTGGATTATTACGTTGGTAAACTGCTCGATGCCCTTCGGGAAAAGGGACTGGAACAAAACACGCTGGTCTTTTTTTCCAGCGACAACGGGCCGTGGTATAACGGAAGCGCCGGGGGCCTTCGCGGCGGCAAGGGCCAGAGCTTCGAGGGAGGGTTCCGCGTGCCCATGATCGCGAAGTGGCCCGGCCGCATACGGCCGAACTCCCGCTGCGCCGAAATGGCGTCCATTCTCGACATCTTCCCGACCCTGCTCGCCATCGCCGGGGTGAAACTGCCGGTTGACCGCGTGATAGACGGGAAGGACATCACGGGCCTGCTTACCGGCAAAGCCCGGACGTCGCCCCACGAGACCCTGTATTTTTATCACCACGACGATCTCGAGGGTGTGCGCCACGGCTCGTACAAATACTACCGTTTGATAAATCTTTACAAATACCCTCTGCCGGTGAACAAGAAATGGGGGTCGGTCGGCAAAGCGAGGATCGGCGAGTGGCCGCTGCTGTATGATCTCTCCATCGACCCGGGAGAAAGCTACAACCTTTCCCAGAACATGCCAGAAAAGGTGAGCGAGATGGAAGCCATCATGAAACGATGGGAAAAGGCCATGGCCGAAAACCCGGCGGGAATCGTTAAATAAATTCTTCCACCGCATGACGGGGACCGGCCGCTGGCCCTATCGCAGCAGCCGGTCCTTCACGTTGTCGATGCCCATCCGGTCGACGAACTGGGCCATCCGCTCGCTCTTTTTGCCGTTCTCGCGGTAATAATCGAAAATCTTCCTGATGAGGGCCATGACTTCCTCTTTCGGCAGGTCCTGGGCGATGACGTCGCCGATGCGGGGACGCCGGGCCGAGCTGCCGCCGATGATGACCGTCCATCCCGATTTCTTTCCGAAGGCGCCGATGTCCCGCACGAAGCTCTCGCCGCAGCAGAAGGGGCAGCCTGAAACGCCTATCTTCATCTTGGCCGGAAGCTCGATGTGGGAGAAGAGGCCCTCGATCTCCGTGCCCAGCCCCAGGGAGTCCTGGACGCCGAAACGGCAGACGGCGGTGCCGGGACAGGCCTGGACGTAGTGCAGGCACAGCTCCGTCGCCTTGCCGGCGGCGATCCCAAGGTCGCGCCACACCGCCTCGATCTCGTTCTCCTTGATGCCCACCAGGGCGAAACGCTGTCCCGAGGTGATCTTGATGATGGGAATATCGTATTTGCGGGTCACCGCGACGATGCGCTCCAGCTGTTCGGCCGTCACCAGGCCCACGGGGGTCCGGGGAACGATGGCATAGGTCGTCTTGTCGCGCTGCAGTATCGCGCCCTTCTGGTCTTCCGGCATGAAGTCACCTCCTTGAAAACAGGTATCAACCCGATAGTCGATCGGTGATTCCTCTATTCTGCTTTCATGCAGATTGATTGTAACAATATCTGTAAGATGAATTCAAGTGACTTTCTTTTTATCCGAGTAATACTTCCCGAGCGACGCTTCGATGTCCTGTAAATGCCTGCTCATGTCCCGCGCCGCCTTCTTCCCGTCCCTCTTCGTCAGCGCGGCGTAAATGTTCTGATGGAACCCGAGCGATCGCTCGAGCAGGCCCGGCATAACCGAGAAGGTCTCCCAGATGAACTGCTCCATGAGCTTCCTGATGGTGATGAACATGTGGAGTATGTACCGGTTGTGCGAGGCGGCGGCGAGCTGGTGGTGGAAGCTCACGTCCATCCCGGTGTAATCCTCGACCCGTTTCTCCCTCAGGGCCTTTTTCATGCCGGCGATGAGCGCCCCTATTTTCCTGATCTCGTCGTCCGTCGCGTTGCGGGCCGCCAGCTCGGCCGAGCCGATCTCGATGTACCTCCTGGCCTTGATGAGCTCCAGGGTCGCCTCCGAGTCCGATACGAGCGGCGGGCTCATCTTTTCAGTCCACAGGTCGACGTTCCCGGAGCGGATGACGGTGCCCAGCCGCGGCCGCTGCTCTATGACGCCCATCAGCGTCAGCGTCTGCAGTGCCTCGCGGAGAGACGACCGGCTCACGCCGAGCTGCACGGAGAACTCGTTCTGGTTGGGGAGCTTGTCGCCCTCCTTCAGCTCCCCGGAAACCAGCATGTTTCTTATTTCCTCGATGACGTAGTCGGAGAGTTTTTTCCTTTTAATAGAAGACAACGCGCCTCCGGTAGATAAACGATTACTGCATCATTGCAGGGATCACATCGCGGGTCAAGAAAAAAGGCTGCGCGGGGCTTCCAGGCCCACATCACCGGAATCCCGTCTCCCCTATCCAGTCGAAGGCTCTCTCAGGGGGACCGCTGGGGTTGTACTCGAGGCCCACGTAGCCCGTGTATCCGGTTTTTTCCAGCTCCTTGAGTACATAGCCGTAGTCGATTTCACCGCAGCCGGGTTCATTTCGGCCGGGAGGGTTGGCGACCTGGTAATACCGCGCCATGTCCGAATACTTCCTCATGTTGGCGACCAGGTTCCCGTGGAGCATCTGGACATGGAAGAAGTCGAATTGAAGCGCCAGGTTCTTCCGGTCCAGTTCCCGGACCAGGCCGGCGGCCGCATGGACGCTGTTCACGATATAGCCCGCCATGGTTCCCTCGCTCACCGGCTCGATGAGGATGTCGATATCCGTGTCCCGGAAAAGATCGCAGATGTAGAGGAGGTTTTCCCGGTAGGTGTCCATCTGTTTCTCGGCGGGGACGTCTTTCAGGAGGGTGGAGATGCCCGCGAGGCAGTTCACGTGGGGCGCCTTCAAAGCCTCGGCGTACGACAGCGCCTGGGCGGCGTTCTTCCTGAAGTCGTCCCTCCGGGACGGGTCTATCGCGGCGTTGAAATCGCCTTTCGTGAGGTCGCCGGGATTCACGTCAATGATGCTGACCGAGAGCCCGTTGCCGTCCAGGGCCGACCTGATCTCGTCGAGCGGCTGGTAGTAGGGGAAAAGGATCTCTACAGCATCGAATCCCGCCCTGCGGATGACCTCCATTTTCGCGGGGAAAGGGAGGTCCGGGAAGAAATTCATGGTGTTGACCGAGAACCTCATTTCCCCACCGCCTTCAGCCCCAGTATCCTGCGCGCGTCACCGGGGGAGGCGATCTCCCGCCCCGCGATCCGCGCCAGGTCCTTCACCCACTGTACCTGCTCCCAGCTCCCCTTGGCGAGGGACTTGTCCGGCATCCGCACGTTGTCCTCCAGGCCGACCCGCACGTGCCCGCCGGTGATCACGCTCAGCATGGCGGCCGGGAACTGCTGGGGGCCCACGCCGCACACGCTGAAGGTCGATCCCTCGGGCAGCATGCCCGCCAGCGACAGGTGCAGCATGGGGCTGAACACCATGCCCCCCGCCACGCCGTACACGAACTGGAAGTGCATGGGCTTTCGGAACAGCCCCTCCTGCTTGTCAAGGATGAGCAGGTTGTTTATCCCGCCCGGGTCGAAGATCTCGAACTCGGGGCGCGTCCCCGCCTCGTTCATCGTTTTCGCGTAATACACGAGGTCGGCGAAGGTGTTCTTGTAAATGAACTCCACCAGCACCTGACCGCTCTTGTAGTCCACGATGGCGAAATTCATGGTGCTGGTGTTGAAGGAGCACATCTCGGGCTTCAGGACCGCTATGGGCTTGAGCCGCGTTTCCGAGGTGTCCGTCATGGCCCCGGTGCTGATGTTGATTATCAAGTCCGGGCACCTCTCGCGGACCGCCTCGTAGACCCTACGGTTCGCCTCGAGGTCCATGGTCCCGAAGCCGGTGGCCGGGTCCTTGGCGTGCAGGTGGACGATGCTGGCCCCTTCCTGCAGGCACCGGCGGCACTCCTCGGCGTACTCCTCCGGCGTGTAGGGGACATTCGGATTGTTGTTTTTCGTGGTCGCGCCCCCGGCGACGGCGGCGCAGATGATCAGCTTCTCGTTTCTTTCCATGGCAGGGACCCTCCCCGGCTCAGCCCAGTGATTCGCGCAACGGCTTCAGGTACTCAAAAGACTCGCCGATTTTGGCGCTCACCTCATCGATGAGCTTCTCGTCCATCGGCGTCGAGGCGACGAGCAGCCCCCTCTGGAGAAAGGTGACCCCCCTGCTCAGCATGTCGAGAAAGAAATAATGCGAAAACTCCGCCGCCTTCCCGACGTTCTGGTATACCACGCGCGAATTGATCAGCTGGGTCCCCTGCTTCACCGGGAACACGGCGAGCATGGAGCCGATGTTGTACGCCGTGACGTCGATTTTCGCGGTCACCGCCGCCGAATTGATCGCCTTCGCCAGCCTGCTCCCCAGGACGTCGATGCGGTCTATTTCTTTCTGGGTAAGGATCTCCATGGTCGCGAGCCCCGCCGCCATGGTCAGCACGTTGCCGGTGAAGGTCCCGGAATTGCTCACGTTGCCCATTGTCCTCGGGTCCATGAGCGCCATCACCTCCTCGCTGCCGCCGACCGCGCCGACGGGCAGTCCCCCGCCGATCATCTTCCCGAACATGGTGATGTCGGGCTTCACACCGGCCTTCTTCTGCATGCCGCCCTCGCTCAGGCGGAAGGTGATGACCTCGTCGAAGATGAGCAGCACGCCGCGGCGTTTCGTTATCTCCCGTATGCCCTGGAGATACCCGTCCCGGGGCGCGCACCCGCCGCCGACCCCCAACACCGGCTCCAGTATGAACGCGGCCACCTTGCCCTTTTCCTCGTCCAGCACCTTCTCGAGCGCGGCGAGGTCGTTGTAGTCCACCACGCGCATGTCCTCCATGATCCGGGCGGGAATGCCCTTCGAGGTGAGGTAGCGCTCGGGAGGATCCGTGAAGAAGTTTGGCGTCTGGTTCACGTTCGCGTATTCGCCGCTGCCGTGATACCCGCCGTCGATCTTCACGATGATGTCTTTCCCGGTGAAGGCCCGAGCGAGGCGCAACGCGAAGGCGTTCGCCTCGGTGCCGTTGTTGGTGAAACGAAGCTTGTCCACGGACGGCACCCGGCCGCAGATGAGCTCCGCGAGTTTGTACTGCGCCTCGGAGGGGATGCCGAGCGTGGTCCCCCTCGCGGCCTGTTTTTTCAACGCCTCCACTACGTGCGGATGGGAATGCCCGTGGATCATGGCGGTCATGTTGTTGCACAGGTCGACGTACTGGTTGCCGTCATAATCATAGATGTAATACCCTTCCGCGCGGTCCCCGTAGAACGGATAAGGCTGGAACCAGTTGATCGTCCTCGTGTCCCCGGCGGGAATGAATTTCTGCGCCTTTTGGTTATACTCGAACGATTTCCTGGTTTTCGCCTCGTAGGCCTTGACTACCGACTCTTTCAGCTTTTCAACGGTGCTCATTGTCGTATACCCCTCAATTTTTCCCTTTGATGCACGAAGATACGATCTCGTTGTTGCTCTTCGTAATGATCGATTCGAGATCCACGCCCTTCCCTTTCAGGAACCCCTTCCGGGCGTACCAGTACGCCGCGGAAATGAACACCAGGACCAGGACGAGAAGGCTGACCTTGTAGTCCGCCAGGAAGCAGAAGCCTATCATCCCCCAGAAGACCACGGCGCACAGCGCCAGGGTCAACACCCTCCAGAACGGCTTAAACCGGAATACGGCCGACTTGAATACCGCCGGGTCCTTCTTCGGCATCCTGAAAACGGCCGTTGCCCCCATGAACTGCAGCAGCATCAGCCCCACCACGCTCATGAGCGCGTATTTCTCCAGCCTGGTTCCGAAACCGAGGATCATGACGCAGGACAGGGCGAAGAATATGAGAATCGCCGCGCCCGGCGAATCGAAGCGCCTGTTCCTTGCCATGACGAACTCCGGGACTGTCCGGTTCTTCGCCATGGGCTCGATCAGGCTCGTGGCCAGCACGATGAACCCGTTGATCGATGTCGTCATGGCCATCATGGCCCCCAGGGCGACGACGTTTACCAGCGTCCCGGGCAGAAATGAGCCCGCAGCGGTCAACACCCCCTTGGGCCCGGCGTTCGCGGCCTCCTTGAACGGCATCACGCCGGAAAACGTGTACGCCATGCCGATATACAGAAAGGCGACAGTCGCTATGGCAACCATCATGGCGATGGGAATGTTTCTCCTCGGGTTTCTCACGATGCCCGCTATCTCCGTGACGGCGAGGATGCCCAGCCAGGAATTCGTCGCGATGGCGATGGCGATGACAAAGTTGCCGACGCCGTTGGGGAACAGGGGTGACCGGTTCTCCGGGACCCCCTGGAAGATCCCGCCGGAAATGAAAACGAGCATACCCAGCAGCAGGGCGAGGAACATGATGACCTGGACGATCGTCAGGAACCGCAGGCCGAAATAATTCACAAGGCAGAACAGGCCGACTAGAAGAATGGCGACGAGCTTGACGTCGACCCACGGCAGGAAGGCCTTCACGTATTCGCCGAACCCGAGTGAGACGAGGGGCGTGAAAAAGAGAAGGCACAATAACCCGGTAAAAGCGGCGACGAACCCGAAGAACGGCGATATCCACTTGGTGATACCGACATAGTGGGCGCCGGACACGGGGATGGCGCCTCCCAGCTGGAGGAGGTAAAAGGCCGCAACCAGCGTGGGTATCCCCGACAGGGCGTATGCAATCCACACACTGGGCCCGGAGATCCCGGTCACCTGTGGCAGCAGAACGAAGATGGCCGACCCGATTATCAGGCCGACTATGACGGCGATTGTTCCAAACAGCGACATTCCTTTGCTCTCGGTCATGACACGCCTCCTGAACACTCTTTAATTGGTCAAACCGTGCGATTAAACACTTTAAGGACTTGCACCTCTTCAGTTGAAATCCTTCATGGCGAACCTGAGCAGTATGAGGGGCCGTGACGGAACCACCCGGTAAGCTGTCTCCGGCAGGAGCGCGCACTTGTCGCCCGCCGATATGGGGCTCCTCATCGCGGTGCCGGCCACCTCAAGAAATCCATCGCCGCTCCACACCTGGACCACCTCGCCCGGGCTCATAAACTCCGCGCCTTCAACGCCGGTGACCACGCACCCCAGTTCGATCCCGTAACGGCCCCCGAAGCCCCTGGGGTCGATGAGCGTGTGTATCCCCGGCTGCAAGTCGCGCAGGACCGAATCCAGGGGCATGCCGTTCACCATTTTCAGGTCGTTTGCCTCGACGCTCCCGGATACGTCATGGGGCGCCAGATCCCGGGGCGGAAAGTCCCAGGGGGTCAGCCCCCCGGCGCAGAAGTGAAGCTCCAGCGGGGCGTCGCCGTGGTTAAACCCGCCGTGGGGCGTTTCCACTGAAACGGCGACGATGTCGCCGTTATCGGCGTCCATCCTGCACCGGTAGCCGCCGACCACGTGGCTCCCGTCCTGTCCCGGGAAGACGAAGTGGTACTCCCAGTTCGGGTGGGGCGACAGTTCGCCGCTGTGGACGTGCCCGAAGCTCTTGCGGGGGCCGACCCAGGCCGTGTGCAGGCCTATCCTGTCCGACAACGCCCCCACCTGTATTTTCAGCCCCTGGCTTTCCAGGAGGATCGTCCCGTGCGCCTCGAAGAGGGGGTCCCCCCTCCTGACGACGTATGGAAGGTCCCCGTCAGTTATCCTGTTCAACGCCGCGGCAAAGCCGTCACAGATCGCGCCGAGCCCGGGGTGCCTCCAGCCAGGCGAAACGTCCCGCCCTCCCCGCGCCGGCCTGGACACGGCATCGCGCGCCTCGAGCAGCGTTTCATGGATGGCATACATGCTCTCCATCTCTTCGTGAAACCTGCCGGCCGCTTCCAGGGGGTCCCGCGGGCTTCTCAGCGCCCGCCTGCCTATGGCCGTTTGCGCCTCGTCGCGGGCCCGCGCGAGATGCTCCGCCCCGGGGCCGTCGAGGCCGAGTCGGCCTATCCGGTCCGACAGAACCTGCAAAAATCCCCCCTGGCGGAAGGCGTCCAGGGCGATGCGGTAATAAGGGCCGTTTTCCGCTGTTTTCCCGGCAGTTCGCAGACGGCTGATGAGGCCCCCCTCCCGCACTCCGGGCGTCGACTTCGCCAATTCTCCTCCACCGTGACGGCGCGGTCACTGCCCGACCGCCCCGATACTGTAATATAATATTATGATATGATTATTGAGGACATAACAAGGACCCCTGCGATTTGTCAAGCACAATACGTCTCCGCACCTCCTGTTTTCACCGTGGTCTTGTTTTCTGTCGGACTTCATGCGCCCGGCGAGGAGGGCGGGGGTGGGATTGAAGGCTTTAAAAATACGGCGAGATAGTATGGCCTTAAAGCAGCTCGGTCAAACGGGGTTGAGAGAAAATCGCAAAATGGCGTATTATTTTAACATTTTTTACCTTACTGCCGGACACCCCCTCAAATCCGGTCGCACGTTTCCCGTGCCGCCATCAGGCCCTGTGCGCCGCCCCTATTCGTACATCGCGTCGATGACGTGCCGGTACCGGTCGTTGATGACGCGCCGCTTCACCTTAAGCGTGAAGGTCAGCTCATCGGCCTCCGCGGTGAATTCCCGCGGCAGAAGCGAAAACCGCTTTATCCGTTCGAAGCCGTCCAAATCCCGGTTCACCTCGTCCACGATCCCCTGGAACAGCGCCTTCACTCCTGCCGTTTCTACCGCTTCTTCCGGCGAAGCATAGGCGATGCCCGCCTGCCTGCAGTGATTTGCAAGCTCCGCGAAGGCCGGGACGATGAGGGCGGAGACGAAATGCCTGCCCTCGGCGATCACCGCAGCCTGCTCGACGAAGCGGTTGAGCTTTAATAGGGTCTCGATCCTCTGGGGCGAGATGTTCTTCCCCCCCGAGGTCACCAGTATGTCCTTTTTCCTGTCGTTCATGACGAGGTAGCCGCCGGCGTCGATGACGCCAAGGTCACCGGTGTGCAGCCAGCCATTTTCCAGGACCTCGGCGCTGTCCCGGGGCTTCTTGTAGTACCCCTTCATGACGATGTCGCCCTTCACGAGTATTTCCCCGTCCTCCGCGATGGCAACCTCCACCCCCGGGTATGGCCTGCCCAGGGTCCCGGGCATGAAGTCGTCCACCGTGTTGAGGGTCACCGTGCAGGTGGCCTCGGTCAGGCCGTATCCATGCATGATGGGGATGCCGATGGCCCGGAAAAAGATGTCTATGTCCTCCCGCAAGTGGGCCCCTCCTGAAGCGAAGACCCTCATGCGCCCGCCGAAAAGCCCCCTTATCTTGCCGAACACCAGCCTGTCCGCTGCATAATGCCTGAGGCGCTGCAGTACGCCGGGCTTCCGGTAATCCATCCTGCAGAGGACGGTCTTCCTGCCTGTCTCTTCCGCCCACTTGAAGATCTTTTTCCCGAGGGGAGGGCCCGCGTTCACCTTGTCGTGTATGCCCGCGTAGATCTTCTCGAACATTCGGGGCACTCCGCACATGGCCGTCGGTTTCACCGCCTGAACGTCGGCGAGCACGGTCTCGAGGCTCTCGGCATAGGCCAGCGTCCCGCCCGCGACCACGTTCATGTAGTGCACAACCACCCTGTCCAGGACGTGGCTGGTGGGGAGGAAGGATAGGCCCACGTCACCGTCCTTAATGCCCACGACCTCCATGCCGCAGCGCGCGTTGGATATGATGCCCCTGTGCGTCAGCATGACCCCCTTCGGTTCCCCGGTCGTCCCCGAGGTGTACACGATGGTTGCCACATCATCCACGCCGATGCCCTCCCGGCGCCGGGTGACCTCTTCACGCAGTTCTCTTCCCATCCCTCTCGCCAGGGCCTCCTCGAAGCGCATCACACCGACAGCGCCGCCTCTTCCCGCATCGCCCGCCGCGATGACATGCCTCAATTCGGGCAGGGAGTCCCTGACGCCGAGGACCGCGGCCAGCTGGTCGGGGCCGCCGGCCATAACCACTACGGCGCCGGAGTCCGACAGAATGTATTGCACCTGGGGCGGCGCGCTCTTGAAATATATGGGGACCACCTGCGCGCCCGCCATGAGGGCCGCCAGGTCGGTGTAGGCCCACTCGGGCGAATTGTAGCCGAACACGGCGACGCGGTCCCCCTTCCGCACGCCCATGTCCACCAGGGCCCCGGCCAGCGACTGGACCGCCTTCCCGAACTCGTCCCAGGTTATATCGATGTATTTCCCTCCTGCCTTCCTCATGAGCGCGGTCCGCCTTCCCCGCTCGCTTACCTGCCGCATGAATATCGATACCAGGTTCTCTTCCATGGCCCCTCCTCTTGCCCCGATGCCTCAGGGATAGTCGACCTCTTCGACGATGCCCGCGTGATACATGGCCAGCTGCACCAGCTTCGGCAGCTTGTCCCGGTAGTCGTTCAGCACCATCATCTTCTGGGGGTACGGGGAGCCCGCGCCGTGCAGTCCCATCGTGAGCAGGTCCGCCGCGAAGGTTCCGAGCGACATGCATTCTATCAGGCGAACCATGCGCATGCGGTGTTCCGTGGGGACGTGCGACGCCCCCCGCAGGTATTTCTCGATGAAGGGCCCCACCTCGGCATTGCGCAGGTCCATCTCGCCCGGCATGGTGGCGACGAGCCCGCCGCAGATGTCCTGGGCTATCCTGCACATGAGGAAGGGCAACTGGGTCGCGTTGTACTTTGCCACCCCTCCCAGCACGTAGTCGGCGAAATAGACCCCGGACGGTGTGGGCCTGCCCTTGAGCATGGACGCCAGGCCCAGGCCGTAAAGCGTTTCGCTCATGATGATCAGGTCGGCGATCTTGTCCCAGATGATCTTGTCCCTGGAGACACCGTTCGCGTCCGCCATGGCGACGACCGCGCCGACGGCTACATCTCCCACCCCGGCGCCGGCGACGCCGTAGGAGGAACGGTGCCCGATCGCGAACCGGTTGACCAGCGGCCAGGTGTATTCGACCTCCCCGCAGAGGAAAACACGCTCCCAGGGGACGAACACGTTGTCGAACACCATGAGGGTCTCGCAGCCGCCGAACCTGGGCAGGCCCAGGTCGATGGACGCGCCCTCCTCGAGCTTCCTCGTGTCGGACGGCTGGCGGCCGTATATGTGGTAGAGGCCCGGGGCGTCCACGGGCAGCGAAAAGCAAACGGCGTAGTCCTTCTCGTCCTCCCGCATGCCACGCGTGGGCATCACGAGGTGCTCGTTGCAGTTGACGGCGCCGGTCTGGTGGGCCTTCGCGCCCCTCACGGTCACTCCCTTTTTGTTTTTCTCGACGATGTGCAGGTACATGTCGGGGTCGTCCTGGGCCGCCGGGCGCTTCGAGCGGTCCCCCTTCACGTCGGTCATGGCCCCGCTCACCGCCAGGTCGTTCTCCTCGACGCTCTTCATCCACGCCTTGAAGCGCTCCAGGTAACCCGTCCCGCGTGCCTGGTCGGCCTCGTAGGCGACGCTGTAGACGGCGTTGATGGCGTCAAGGCCGGTGGACCGGGGGCATCCCGCCGCGGTCCTCGTGGCCAGGTGGCGCTCCATCTCTCCCCGGGCTACCAGGTCCTCGACGCTCATGTGCAGGGCGTTGTACCGGTTCACGGGCTGTCCCGTCAGGTGGGACTCGGTGTTGGCGACGCGCTGTTCTTTCCTGTCGTTCGCGAGCGCGAAGCTCTCGGCTATCGCGTTGACTGCGGGCCTGTTGATGGGATGGCCCACGATGTCATCCACGCGCTTTCCCAGTATAAACGCGCTGGGCCTGCCCTTCCTGAGGCTTTCGATGTACTGTTCCCTGGTTTTAACCGCCATTGGTCCCTCCTGGAATGATGAATTGCTTACACCGCGATTTCCTCGAGCTCCTTGCCCTTCACGTATATTCCCGTCACGCCGAGCTCCTTCTCCAGACCCGAAAGGGGTTCGACCGGGGTCGGGAACTCTCCCAATGAAACATAGGGAAGGGCCTTCTTTACTTTCTCGTATTCAAGCGCTAATTGACCAGGCATAGATACATGGCGTGAGCAGTATTGGAGTGGTCATGAGTGTACTTGGCAATGCTTGTTCCGTAAAGAAAAATACACCTTAATTCTGAATACTCATTGCTCCACTAAATTTCGTGTCAAAGACAAACAACTCTTTAGGGAGCGTTCACGGAGGCACGCGGACCCTGCCGGCATGGCCTTACCGTATTTCCAGGATTTTGCAGTGTATCAGGAGCCTGTTTTCCTTCCTGTTGTACATGGTGCCGGCGCCGTCGCCGTACTTGTATGAAACAACGGCGACACGCCCGCTGAACGGCCTGCCCTTTCCCCGTAAAAAAAATGACCTTTCCATCCCGTCAGTGGTGAAATCCTTGTCCGATATGCCGACCAGGTGGCGTTTCGCGGTATGGTACCTGAACACGACCAGGGGAAGGCGCGTTTCCCTCCCTTTCGCATCCTTCCTGTATGGCGGCCTCTGCCCCTGGCAGGAGGGCACGAATTCATTCGCCCCGCACTCCCCCGATACCAGGAAACCGCACTGCCCTCCGAGCTCGATGGTCCTCCCGGGCGGGAAATCCGTGTCCAGCAGTTGGAAGGCGCGTTTGACGAATTTCTCCGCGCATACCGGGCAGGGGTCGATTCCGGCGTCCGCCAGGAGCCGCAGGGCCGTAAAAGGCATCTCGAACCGGACCGCGGACTCCCCGGGGCCCTGTTCCGCGACCTGGCGCCCCCCGCATGCCGCCAGGGACAGGCACGCGGCGGCGGCGACAATCATCTTGAAATTATTTTTTATCTTCACCGGCACCTCTTTTCGTAATGCCGAGACACGAAGGCGTTCAGCCCGGAGACGTAGTCAAGGCCGGACAGGATGAACCCCTCGTTGTGAGAGCCCCGGATCTCCAGGAAATACCGCTCCCCCCGCAGGCCATCATAGACGCGCCTCCCGTGGGAAAAGGGCACTATCTCGTCGTCCCTGCTGTGCACGACCAGGACCGGGCAGCGCGCGCCCGCCGCGTGCCTCCCCGTGGCGTATTCATACGAAAACAGCAGGCCGGCCGGGCACAAGTGGGCAATGGTGACGGACCATGTCCTTCACTGAAAAAAAGCCCGACTCCAGGACCAGCATGGCCGGCTCTTTTTTTTCCGCGACCCACGCGGCCACCGCGGCCCCCAGGGACCTTCCCATCACAATGATCTCGCAGGGACGGATCTCCAGCGTGCGCGTCATGTAC
This sequence comes from uncultured Spirochaetota bacterium, assembly GCA_963762305.1. Classification (GTDB taxonomy): domain Bacteria; phylum Spirochaetota; class UBA4802; order UBA4802; family UBA5368; genus CAVXKM01. The sequence goes on from CAVXKM010000002.1 coordinate 576,440, forward strand.
CCCCAGACGGCCGCCGCGTCTCTGTACGTGCCCTCCTCGGATGGGCTCCCCTCGCTCCTCCCGAAACCGCGGTAGTCGAATATGAATACCCCCAGGCGCAGGCCATGCAAAATTCTGATCGTGTCGAGACGGTGCGAGATGTTGCCGGCGTTGCCGTGGCAGAAAAGCACCGCGTAACGCTGCCCCGCCGACGGGATCCACCATGCGTTGACGAGGACACCGTCCGCCGTCCGGACCGTGACGTCCTGGTACTCGAGCCCTATGGCCGCCGGCGTCGATACCAGCACCTTGTCGGGGTGATAGACCAGCCTGTCCTGGCAGGCGCCCGGGACCAGGGCGGCGAACGCGATGATCATGGGAAGGGCCGCCTTCACGAGCCCCCTCTTCAGAAGTAGAAGTTCCATCCCAGGAGATACTCCGTCCACTCCCAATCGAAATCAAACCGCCGGGAGACGCCGGCCACCACGGCGTTGTTCGCGCTCACCCTGAAACGCTGGTGCAACGACAGCTCGAGGGAATTGTGGCGGTTCCCGGCGGGGTAATAGATGTCGCGGGCGTAGGCATGAATCTTCCAGAACGACCCTACCCGGACGAGAAGCCCCGCCGTACCCCCCATGCCCGCGGCATACGACTCATCGAGGTCCGGCCCCGCAATGAGGTCCGGCTCCGCCATGAAGTACAGGATCCCGATGTAAGGTATCCTCCACGACAGGCCGCCGCCGAAATTCAGGTCACCGACGGCGACGCTTTCGTCCTCCCCGGGCTCGACCCGGCGTATCCCGGCGTAAATTTTCCACGAAAGGGCCTTGAAAAACCTGTTTCGCGGCGACAGGGACTGGACCTCGACGATGTCGAGTCCCTGCAATTGCAGCCTCTTTTCCTCCGGAATAATACCGTAACGCCGCGTCGGTAAATATGATCTGCCCGCTTTCGATATACCCCTCGTCGGCGTCGATGAGACCGTGGTACGCCGGCCTGTACCTGATCTCCTGGAACGGAGAGCCGTCCATGAAACCGGCGCCAAGCATCACCCTGTTTGACCGGTGGCCCTGGAGGGGGTCGGGGGGAACCGGTATCCGGTATTCCGCAGCTTCCGGGTTTCCCAGGCCGCTGCGCGCTCCCAGCAGGGAGATGAGGCGCTCCTGGTACACCGGCTTTTCCATGTCCCCCTTCGAATAGACGTATTTCAGGTATTCGGCGGCGAGGTCGAATGTCCTCACCTTGTCCTCGACGGATGCCGTCCCGTCCAGGACCTCCCGCGGGGCCGCCTGCCCCTTCACCAGGGCGACGGCCGCGTCCTGCCCGTCCCCCGGCAGGAGCGAGGCGATGTGGGAGATCCTGGTCACCCGCGAGGGACGGTACGTCACCCCGGTGATGAGCCCGCTCTTCTGGGCGTGCCGCATGGTGTCCACCGGGATCACCCAGAGCCCGCTGTTGTCGGTCAGCCGGAGGGAGGGACGCGCCGCGTCGAAGAGAAAGAGCAGGTTGTACGAGCAGTTTTCATCGAAAAAAAAGTAATCCGAATATATCGCGTCGAGCTCCACGATATGCATGATCATCCTGACCACCTCTTCCCTTGAAAAGTTGAGGCGGTATTCCCAGATGTCCCGGAAATCGAAATCGCTGTATTCCGCCACCTTGGCGTAATACGGCAGGCTGGAGAAATAGCCCTTGTAGAACCCGAAGGTGCCGAGAAACGCGTAGAAAGGGCCGGGATTGTCCCCCGTGACCGCCGTGTAATTCACGGCGTAGGAGAGAAGCTTGCTCTTCGTCTCGGTGTCGATGCCCACGAACGTGTGCCCGAACATGGAGGCCGGGTTGTCGAGGTGAAAGGTGGGGAAGACGAGGGTCGCCGATTCGGGCTTCATCTCCCTGACCAGGGTGGTGAATCCCTCGCACTCCCGCTGCGAGATTCTCGACTCGTCTATGCCGAGTTTTTCTTTCAGCCACCAGTACCGCGCCGCGAAGCGGCATGGCACACTCTTTTTGCCCTCCTCCACGGGCGAAAACAATGAGCTCACGGTGGCCTCGAGCTCCTTCCCGGGATCTCTTTTACCCTCGGGCGACAGGAAAAAGTTCGGATCATCCACCAAACTCTTCCCGCCGGTAAGGGTCCGCTTGTAGTGCAGGAGGGTTTTCCAATACGGGTCTTCGTGAAGTTTCAATTCCGCGGCCTTCCCGAGGAGCTCCTGGAGATAGGCGGGCCTTCCGGCATCGGCCTCATTTGTCGCGGGTTCCGCGGCGGCCGGCAATGCCGCCGCCAGGCAGATCAGCAAAAATAATACGGACCTACCTGATCGTGCGGATAGATCCGTATTTTCGCATCGGAACGACCACGATAGGGTGTTACATCAGCCCGGCTATGTTCTTGATCACCTGGTCGTGGGTCACCTCTCTGGAGGTATAGATATTCGCGAAATTCATCTGCAGCTTCTTGTAGAAGTCTGTTCTTTCCTTCTCGGGGACCTCCATGAGCACCGCGAGGGTGTTCAGGTATTCGCCGTTGCCCTTGGCGATGTCCGTGGCCAGGCTGTCCATGTTGTCGGCGACGAATACGTTGATTTTTTCGTTGGACACCAGGCTGGAAAACCTCGCGCAGTTCGAAGTGCCCGTGGTAATCCCGAACAGCTGGTTAATGAAGATCATGTTAGTGGTGGCGGCAAGGGTCTGGGAAACCAGCCCGTCATTCCCCTTGAAGATCATGGAGCCCAGGCCGCACCCATAGTTCGACTGACCCGCGAAACCCGCAGTTCCAACGGCGATGCAGGCACAAAGCACGAATAAAACCGTAAATATCCGCTTCATAAAACCTCCTTTGCGTGTATGATGGGAAAATCCGATTTTACAGGCGTTAAACCAGCAAAGTCAAGGATATTAATTATCGATAATAAAGTGAAGCATTTACTATTTTTCCAATATCATAAGTGCCATAGGAGCTTGAAATACCATGGTCTCCGAACGCCGCCGGTTCCTCACCGCCGTCCGGCCAGGGTCCCGGAAATATTTATTTACAATTCAAGGCCGCCCTTATCCCATGCAAGCAGGCGGGCACTTCGCCTTCCCCGCCGTGACGGCCGAATCCACAGCACACGGAGACACGAACATGAAGGAATGCGTATTCATCGACGGCGTGAGGACCCCCAACGCACGGGCACACGGTGAAAAGGGATGGTTCCGCAACCAGCGGCCCGACGAGCTGCTCACCGCGGTGTACACGGCCCTCTTCGAGCGGAACCCGAAGGTAAAGCCCGGGGACGTGGATGGCCTGTTCATCGGCTCGTCCAACCCATCGGGGATGCAGAACGAGATAGCCCGGTTCAGCTGGCTGGCCTCGGGGCTCCCGGAGAGCGTGCCCACCCAGACCATCTGCAACCAGTGTCCCTCGGGCATGTCGGCCACCATGGACGCCGCCCGCGCCATAATGACCGGTGAGGCGGACATCATGATATCCGGGGGCGTCGAGGACATGTTCAAGGTGCCCATGGGCGCCAACTTCGACCCCCCGCCCCGCATCTTCCAGCGGTACAACTTCGCCGACACCATGATGGGCATGACCGCCGAGAAGGTGGCCGACCAGTGGAACGTGTCCGTGGACGACATGATAAACTTCGCTGTCCACTCGCACAGAAACGCCGCCGCGGCGAGGGACGCCGGCAAGTTCAATAACGAGATCGTCCCCGTGAAGGGAGTCGACGACAGCGGCAAGGAGTTCACCGTTGACCGAGACCAGTGGATACGGGACAGGGCGGACGCCGCGGAAATGAAGGCCATGAAGACGCCGTTCAAGGAAAACGGGAAGATCAACGCAGCCATGTCGTCCCCTCTCACCGTGGGGGCGTGCGCCCTGCTGCTCATGAGCAGGGAGAAGGCCGACGCGCTGGGGCTGAAATACGCCTACAAGTACCGCTTCGGGGTCCAGCTCGGCTGCGACCCCACGGTGATGGGCATAGGCCCCATCCCGGCCGTGCGGAAGCTTTTCGAGAAGACAGGGCTCTCCGCGAAGGACATGGGGGCGGTGGAGATCAACGAGGCCTTCGCGAGCCAGGCCCTGGTGTGCATCCGGGAGCTGGGGCTCGACAGGGAGAACGCCCCGTTCGAGAAGACCAACGTCTGGGGAGGGGCGCTGGCCCTGGGCCATCCGCTGGGCGAGTCGGGGGCCAGGCTCATCGTGACCCTGCTCAACGTGATGAAGACCGAGTTCCCGGCGGCGCGGTACGGCCTGGCCACCCTCTGCGGCGGCTTCGGGAACGCCAACGCTGTTCTCATCGAGAAGGTGAAGTGACGGCGGCGGTTACCCGTTGATCCGCTGAAAAGCGCCCTTCGGATCGGCCATCGAGGCCCGCACGAAGTTTCGCGCCATGCCGACGGCGATCTCGTACTCGCCGGTCAGTATGCCTTCCATGACGGCCGCGGCGACGTCGCGGGGGTCCATCCCGCCATGCTTGCCTCCTCCCAGCCCCGTGTCGACCATGGGCGGTATGACCTCGAAGACCTTCACGCCTGTCTTCGAGAGCTGGTGCCGCAGGGAAAGGGAGAACGAGTGGATCCCGGCTTTCGTGGCGCAGTACACGGGGGCGAACGCCATGGGGATGAACGCAAGACCGGACACGATACTCCAAAATAGATATACAACGTACTTAAAATATAGTGATAGTAGATTTGTTAATTAAAGATATTCCAGTCTAATTATTTATCTTTGTCTTTCAGTAAAGACACCCTCTGTGGCTTTTCGCAAACATACTCATAATAATGTTCTTTTTGATAACCCATTATCCAAAGCCATGGGATCAATACGAAAAACCCGCCTATACATGGCCCGACTTGAAATTCTTCATTTCTTGAAATTATATAATTCTGTTCATCACAACCGTCCTTTTTTATTCTTACTTGTGTGACGCGATCCAACAACTTTAGTATCACTATAAATGATTGAACCTTTACCTCGAGGCATTCCATCAATATAAATTTTTGCTTCAGGATCTGAAATTCGAATAATCGTTGTACTCGAGCAAGCATTAATTATAAAAAAAATTGCTGCCAAAGAAAGAACTTTATTAATCATGAACATCCTCCTTATCATTCAGAATTATTGTATTTATTATTCACAAACAAACAGTATATTCAATTAGATTTACCCTCACCTCAGAAGAATTCGATAGATCGCATCTTTATCCTTTGTAGGAATAATGCTACACATATGATAAGTATTTGACAAATTACAAACACCCGTTCAACATGTACTAATGGATTGCGAAAAGATGGATTTGCGCCTATTCATTTGAATACGTCCATAGTTGAAGACGAAACTTTTACGGGCCTTGATCCGGGATGACTTGATTCTTTGCGCGCAAGCCTATCACATCTTGATGATTCACTTCGAATGAGACAAGAATGTCCGACGGCAAAATAAAAAGTACTTATTTACAACACGTGGCTACACGCTGTCACCGTCCGCAGGGGAATAGCCGAGATCGTCGCGCGAACCCGATGCCCGTTGCTCCCCCCGTGATCAGCACGGTGTTCCCCGTCGTTTTCATGACCGCCTCCCTTCGTATCCGGCGTACAGTCAGCCGTTAACGCTCTCATGATATCACACGGCGCCCAACCAGCCAGCGCTTAGTTTTCTTCAACACTGCAATGTCCTTCCGGCCGGCTGTGGTCCGGTGTGGGCATCATACAAATACCCGGATTGAATTAAAAGCGTTGATTTTATCCATGGACCATGAATTTTATTTAGAAACAACACTACTTATGTTACGGGAGATTTGAGATGAAAGAGACAAGCCGCGACACCTTGCTTTTTTTTACAATACCGTTGTTGCTCCTCAACCTTTACTGCGGCGGGGAGGACAAGCCAGCGGCGACGGCCTGTGACGAGCTGGTGCTCGAGCATTACAAGGAGTACATCGGCGGGCCCCGGGTCGAGAAGATATCGGAGCACGTCTGGGTGGCCATCAGCTACGACACGGCGCACACGGCGCTCATACACACCGCGGACGGGAACGTGATCGTCGACACGGCGATGAACCCCAAGAGGGCGCTGTTGGCGAAAAAGGCGCTCATGGCCGCGGCCCCGAAAGGGCGGTTGAAGGCGATCATATACACCCACAGCCACATCGATCACTGCGGGGGGACGACGGCCTTCATGGAAAAGGGGGTCCCCATATGGGCCACGGACAAGTTCGCCGACCACTTCGTCAAGCAGTACCAGCTGTTCGTGCCCGTCGAATCCATGCGCGCCCGGCGACAGTTCGCGGCGCACCTGTCCCTGGAGGACATACCGAGCACCGGCATAGGGGCCCGGCTGGACATGGAGACCTCCTTCAAGGAGGGAGGCATCGGTATGCTCTTCCCGACTGACACCTTCTCCGGGAGCAAGACGCTCACCATCGGCGGGCTCGAGATCCAGCTGATCGAGGCCCCCGGCGAGACCCATGACCACCTGGTCGTCTGGATACCCAAAGACGGGACAATGATCGCGGGAGACAACTTCTACTGGGCCTTCCCCAACCTCTTTACGCTCCGGGGCACCAGCCCGCGGGACGTCAGCGCGTGGTTCAACAGCATCGACATCATGCGGCGGCGGCCGGTCGAGCACCTGGTCCCCATGCACACCAAGCCCATGCACGGTAAAAAGGAAATAGCCGAGGCCCTGACCAACTACCGTGACGCGATGCAGTGGATCAGGGACGAGACGGTGCGTGGGGCGAACAAGGGCGAGGACATGGACAGCCTCGCCGAGAGGATAAAGCTCCCGGACCATCTCGCGAAGCACCATTACAACAAGGAGTTCCGCGGGCAGATCGACTGGTGCGTGCGGTCCATCTACACCAACAGCCTGGGATGGTTCGACGGAAGGCCCGACAGGCTGTATACCCATCCCGTGAACGAGGTCGCGAAACGCGAAGTCTCGCTCATGGGCGGGCCGGACAAGGTGATGGACCTCGCCGACAAGGCCTTCGAGGGGGGCGACGAGCGCTGGTCGATCCACCTCCTCGTCAAGCTGAAGGACAGCGGGATCGAATCGAAGGAGCTCAATGAAAAGCTCGCGCGCAGTTACGAAGGACTGGGAAGAAAGACCTGTAATTTCGACGGAAGGGCGTACCTGCTCGAATCGGCATACGAGCTCAGGAAAGGCGCCCCCGAGAAAAAGCAGGCGAAGATCAACGAGGAGATGGCCCTGGGGATGCCCCTGGAGCAGATGTTCAACGTGATGGCGACCCGGCTGAACCCGGAGAAGGCCATGGATGTGCACCAGTCAGTGTATTTCGTCTTTCCCGACGAGAACAAGCGCTTCATCGTCACCATCCGCAGGGGCATAGCCGAGATCGTCGCGGGGGACCCGCTGCCCGGCACCCCGGCGCCCGTGGCCACCCTGACGGTCGATTCAAAAACATACCGTAAAATGGCCCTGAAGATGATCAGCCCTGTAGCGGCGATCTCTTCCGGGAAACTCAAGGTCTCCGGGAGCTGGGTCGGGTTCCTGGGCTTTTTCAGGAAATTCCAGCAGTAAGCACGTTGGGATGACGGACAGGTTTTAATGGACAAGTACGACGCGATAGTCATCGGGGCGGGCATCGCCGGCCTCGGGGTCGCCGGCCTGCTCCAGGGGGCGGGGCTGAAAACGGTCCTGCTCGAAAAGAGCAAGTCCCCCGGCGGGCGATCGAAGACCTACGAGCTTCCCGGCGGATGGAGGGTGGACACGGGGACACACTGCGTCGACCTGGGCGAACATTCCCCCTGCGCCGCCCTCCTCCGTAAACTGGGGAAGGAGATCCCCTGGTCGCGCAGCCTCGAGGGCTTCATGTTCTACGACAGAGGCGAGTGGAAACCCATGACGGAATACCTCTCCCTCGGGCCGGAGGAAATGGAACAGCTCGCCGGGCTGGAGAGCTGGATGCGCGAGGCGGACGACGGGGAGATCGACGCCCTGGACACCGTTTCGCTGACCGGGCTCATCGGCCGGAAAGTCGCGTCGCCCCGGATCGCGGAGTACATGAAGACGATCGCCATGGTCCAGACCACGCTCACCGACGCGGACCTCATCTCCGCGGGCGAATTCGTCGCCATCTACCGGGAATCGCTGCGCCTCAGTTCGCGGCACACCTTCCCCTTCGACACGGTGAGGATGCCCCTGGGGGGCGTGGCCACGATGATCCGGGCCATGGCGGACGCGTACGCGGATAAAGGCGGGACCCTGCGCACGGGCACCCCGGTCCGCCGCCTGGACGTGAAGGCGGGGAAACACCTGGAAGCCGTCACGGACGGCGAGGCGCTGCGGGCCCCCGTCGTCGTGGTCGCGGCGCCCATCTGGAACATGATGAAATTTCTTTCCATGGACGAGATGTCGAAGCCCGCGCCGGAATGGGCCGCGCGCATGAAGGGCCTCGCCGGGGAAACGAGCGCGTCGATGGGATTCACCATAGGGACAAGGGCGCCCCTGTTCACGAGCCCGTGCTACCTGTCGGCGTGGCGCCTGCCCGGCATGGACCTCCCCCTGCAGATCCTCGGCCATTCGTTGTTCGACGACACGGTCGCGCCCCCCGGCCACATGGTCGCCTTCATCGGGGCGTGCTGCACGCCGGCCCAGGCGCGGGACGTGGAATTCCGTGAAAGGACGCTCGCCGCCTTCTGGGAGCTCGTCAAGAAGATGTTCCCATCGGTGGAAAAGGACCTCCTATGGAAGCAGGACGGGTTCTACGTGGGGATCGACGGGCTGAGCCGCTCACCGGGCCTCACGGGGCGCCACAGGCCGCCGGTCAGCCTGCCCGAGGTCCCCGGGCTGTACTTCGCGGGCGACTGCTACACCGGCCGGGGGGTCGGGATGAACTCCGCGGCAAACTCCGCCATGCTCTGCGCGGAGGAAATACTTTCGAAAAGCGGCGCGTGAAAGGGCCGAACCTGGTCGGCGCTCGACACATGCTTTTATGGATGATGAAGTGACGGTGCTCTTACACCGGGCCAAAAGCCTGCCGTATATCCCGGGAATGCCCCAATTCACGTAATGGAACCATTGCCTGTCCGGAGCACAGATGGACATGAAGATATCCTTCATGGAGGGAAGGCGTGGGCATGCTCTTCCCAACGAAGACCTTCTCCGGGGAAAAGACGCTCACCATCGGCGGGCTCGAGGTCCAGCTGATCGAGGCCCCCGGCGAAACCCGCGACTACCCCGCTCTCTGGATGCCCAGGGACAGGACCATGATCGCCGGAGACGACTTCCAGCCGCAGCGATCGATTGCCGGCCCCCGCCCTGCCCTCCCCCAGCAAGGGGGAGGGAAATTTATCCAATAGCGTTCCCGCCCCGCTCGCCGGTGCGTATCCGTATGCATTCGTTCAGATCGAAAACGAAAATCTTCCCGTCGCCTATCTCTTCTTCACGCGCGCCCCGTACGATGGCGCTTATCGTCCGCTCCAAAAAATCGTCGTTTACCGCTATCTCAAGCTTCACCTTCCGGAGCAGATTGCCGACCTCTTTCACGCCCCTGTACACCTCGGTGACCCCCTTCTGCCTTCCGCAACCCAGCGCGTCGATCACGGTCATGAGGTTCACCTCCTCCTTCTCGAGCTCCGCCTTCACCGCCTCGAGCCTGTGCGGTTTTATTATCGCCACGATGTATTTCATTTCTCATCCTCCTTATTCCATCAGGGTGTAGCCGGCTTCGTGATGCTGCGTCAGGTCAAGGCCGATGTATTCATCCTTGCCGTCGACCCTCATGCCGACGACCACATCAACGATCTTATAAATTATAAATGTCCCGGCCGCGGCGAATACGATCGCGACTGCCGCCGCAAGCGCCTGAATCAGAAACTGCTTGGGATTTCCATAAAAGAGGCCGTCCGCTCCCACGGGATTGATCGCCTTAGTCGCGAAAAGACCTGTCGCAAGCGCTCCGACGATTCCCGCTATGCCGTGCACGCCGAACACGTCAAGCGAATCATCATAGCCGAACCTGGGCTTTATTTTGGTAACAAAGATAAAGGCGAAAATGCTTCCGCTCGCGCCGATAACTATCGCCGCGACCGGATTCACGTAGCCCGCGGCAGGCGTGATCGCCACAAGGCCCGCGACGATGCCGGTGATGACGCCGAGCATGGTCGGCACCTTGTTTTCGATCCAGTCGAAGAATCATCCAGGTTATTGCCGCTGCTGCAGCGGCCGTGTTGGTGTTAAGGAACGCGGAAACCGTGACCGGCCCCACCGAGAGCGCGCTCCCCGCGTTGAACCCGAACCACCCGAACCAGAGAAAGCCGGCGCCGAGCACCGCGAGCGGCAGGTTGTGCGGAGCGTGCCCGGTGTGCATGCCGCTCCTTTTGCCGAGGAGGAGCGCCATTACGAGCGCGGATATCCCGGCCAGAATATGTATGACGGTACCGCCTGCGAAATCGAGCGCTCCGAGCTTCGCGAGCCAGCCATCGGGGGACCAGACCCAGTGCGCCATCGGATCGTAAATAAACGTCGTCCACAGAATCGTGAACGCGAGAAATCCGCTGAACCTGATCCTCTCGATGAACGCGCCGATGATGAGCGCCGGCGTGATGACCGCGAACATCATCTGAAAGAGCACGAACACCTGCTGCGGTATCGTCTGTCCCTTTAGCCGGATCCATTCCGACCCCGGAGAGCCCCGCGTAGGCGAGCGAGCCTATCACCCCGCCGAGGTCCGGCCCGAACGCGAGGCTGTAGCCCATGATGACCCACTGTATGGAGATCACCGCGAGTATCGCGAAGGTTTGCATCAGAACCGAAAGCACGTTTTTCTTGCGCACCAGCCCTCCGTAAAAAAAAGCGAGCGTGGGCGTCATGAGCATCACGAGCGCGGTCGAGATGAGCACCCATGTTGTGTCGATCCAGTTTACCACAAAAATCCTCCTTGAACATCAGGTTTCATTGATAATCCACAAATTCAGACATGCCGCCTGTCAAGACGTACCGGATAACACTTGTTATCCGTACAAACATCATAACTTTCAATTTACAATTGATACAAACGGTACCGGAAACGGTCAACGCGAAGAGTTCAAAAAAGCCTTTTGGCGGGTAAATTTTACATACGCTTAACGCGGTTGTAACATGGATGCAATACGAGAGCGCGGTGATGGGTAGTCATAAATATTTTTCACATAAACAGCAGGCGGTGCGGTTAACAGTTCACTTTTTTTACCTTTTATAATTTAATACACGGGAAATTCCTCGACTCGCAGGAGCGTTTTCAGCGACATATCATCCCGCGACGGAAGAACTCCTCTGAAAGAGGCTGCCCCTCCCTGCGAAAGGGTTCCTTGCCTGGGCATTTTAAAAATTGCGTCTCCGGCAGAGGCGGCATTTTTCCGGATCGGTATTGCCTAAAAGAAGGTTCCACGAAGGGGAAGGGGCTTTCTCGGTTGATAGCGAGCCAGCAATGGCGCAGGAGCCCTTACGTGCGTCTTTCTAGTGTTTATGGGCAGTATCCGGATCGTGGAGAACGGGCGCGGGAGGAAGCGCTGAAAAGGGCCGGATCGAAAGCGATCTAAACCAGGGTAGAAAAAGTGCTTGTATGACCCCATGTCCAGGGCATAGAGGATGCAGATCAGGACGCTCGGCGTCGAATCCATGTTTCCGGGAGTGACAGTATGATAAACAGGCGCGCTTTTCTCACCGGCTCACTGGCCCTCGCCGCGGGCATAGGACTTCCATGGAAAAGCCCCCTTCTCGGCAAGGAAAAGGGAAGGAGGATGGAAATGAAAACCGGCGCGCCGAAAAAAGCGGCGGTCGTCTGGTACAGCCAGACGGGAAACACCAGGCGTTACGGAAGGCTCATCGCGAGGGTTTGGGAAAAACTCGGGTTGAGCGTCACCGCGTCGGATTACAGGGATATCGATCCGGCAATCCTCGGCGGCATGGACGTCATCGCACTGGGGTCCCCGGTCTATTACTACGAGGTCCCGGTCAATTTCCGGGACTGGATCGCCGGGAGCGCCGCGGCTGGACGCGGTCCCGGTCGCTTCATACGTCACCTTCGGGGGCGAAGGGGGAAACCAGTACAACACGGCGTGCACCCTGCTGGAGCTCATGGAGGGCCGGGGCGCGGTTCCCGTATCCATGGACATGTTCGGCAACATGTCGGCATTCGCGCCCACGTGGAGCATGGGGAACGCGGAGCGCGTTCTGCAATACAGGGGCCTGCCCGACAACGGGACATACTCCAGGGTGCGCCGGTTCGCGGGCGCCGCTCTCGAGAGCGTGAAGAAAGGAAATGCCATCACCGTTTCAAAGAGGATGGATTTCCGGGAGCTCATCAAGGGCTCATTTTCCATCAAGGGCACGAAGCTCTTCATGGATGACCACCACATCGACGCGAAGACCTGCATCGGCTGCGGCGCCTGCGTCGAAAAATGCCCCACCGGCGCGGTCCACCTCGAATCGCGACGGATCAGCACCGAAAAGTGCGTCGCGTGCTTCGGGTGCGTCAACAATTGCCCGACAGGGGCGATGAAGATGACGTTCATGGGCAAGGATGTCTACGGATACCTGGAGTTCGCCAGGCGCAACCGGATCGAGATCACTGAGCCCGAGGAGCTCAAAAAAACATAGGCCGCGCCCGGTCCCCCTGAGTTGGGCCGAGGCAAGCGAGAGATAGAAGCTCGATACGTTTACGCTAACCAGCATTCGCCCATGGACCGATATCTTCCCGCAATCCAGTCCGGGGTTTTCCCAAGTATTTTCCTTGACCAATCGACAAATTCCTGCATATGATAACATGACTGAATATACGAGTTGTAAGGAGGAATCATGGAAAACTTGGTACCTCTCCTCATCCAACTGGCCAGCGGCGCCGTTGGCGGCAACGCGGCAGGCGCCGGGCTTAAAAACTACTCGCTGGGCACCGTCGGCAATTCACTGGTCGGCATCCTGGGGGGCGGCCTGGGCGGCCAGCTGCTGAACGCGCTGGGGGTCGCGACCGCGGGCGGAGGCATGGACCTCGGCAGCATCGTCGGCGACATCGCCTCGGGCGGCGTCGGCGGCGGCGTCCTGCTTGTCATCATCGGCATTATCAAGAAAGCCCTGGGCAAGTAAGCGGTCTTTTTCTCGGATTACCCAGGAGTAAATCATTCAATGTCGTATTTTTGACCCCGACACAGGAGTAAGTCATTCAATGTCGTATTTTAACCCCGGGATACACAGGGAGTGATTCTTTTATTCGTCGCGGCCGACCGAAATTCAACGGGATGACGGAGGGTACTGATGGCGGTCAAGAGAACAACTCATCGCAGCTCCACGGGCACCAAGCTGTACGCCGTGCGCGACAGCAAGGGGCGGTTCATGGACATCCAGACCTACAAGCGCGCCCACTCGATGGACATGAAGCGCAAGAGCAAGTCCGAAACGGCGGGAAAGCGAAAGAAAGCGAAATAAGCGGCCGATCATCACGAACGGCGAGGATCCCGGCCAGGTGACCGATCCATCGTGAGTATATCTGTATGCGGCCTGCTCCGGCAGTGGCGGGGACGGATATTATTAATGCGCGCATCGGCCGGGCGGGGCCTTGGGCGTTTATATCAATTCCCTTTCATTTTCTGAAGCTCCATTTCCCGGAGCTTCCTTCTCAATATCTTCCCCACCGCGCTTTTCGGAAGCTCGTCCACGAATTCGATCAATTTGGGTATCTTATACGCGGCAAGGCTCTCCTTGCAGTGACGCGTCACCTCCTCTTCCGTGAGGGTTTCGCCGGGTTTCACGACGATGAAGGCCTTGACCGTCTCGCCGCGGTACTTGTCAGGCACCCCCACCGCACAGGCCTCCAGTATTTTCGGGTGATTGAAAAGGACGTTGTCAACCTCCACGGGTGAGACGTTATACCCGCTCGCGATAATCAAGTCTTTCTTTCTATCCACGAGCGTGAGGTACCCGTCCTCGTCGAAGAAACCGATGTCCCCCGTGTAATACCATCCGCCCTTGAGGGCCCTCGCGGTCTCCTCCTCGTTCTTGCAGTATCCCATCATGACCTGGGGGCCTTTCACGAGTATTTCGCCGGCTTCCCCGACGGGACATTCCTTCATTCCGGTTTCGGGGTCCACTATCCTGATGTCCGTATCCGGGGCGGGAAGGCCGACTGTCCCCGGTTTTATCTTTCCGCCGAACGGGTTTGCCGCGATCAAAGGAGCCGTTTCCGTCGAGCCGTAAATCTCGAGGATCGTGGCGCCCGAGACATCCCGCAATTCCCTGATGGTGTCCTCCGCCAGGGGAGCGCCGCCGGAAATGAAGGCCTTTATGTGTGAAAGGTCAAGTTTCCTGAACCCAGGATCGGAAAGAAGGCCCACGAAGATGGTGGGAAGCGCGGGGAGGATCATGGGCCTGTGCTTCTTCAACAACTCGATGATGGTCTTGGGCTCCGGCCTTATCATGATAAGGTTCTCCCAACCCTTCCATATCATCAGGTTCATGGTGGCCGAAAAGCCCGCGGAGTGGAACACCGGGTAAGAACCCACCATCGATCCCTCGCCCGATTTCAGCCCGGTAAACCATTCGTCGAATTGCTGGACGCTCACGCTGTTGTTTCCATGAGAGAGCATGACACCCTTGCTCGCGCTCTCCGTCCCGCCGGTATAGATAATGGCGGCGAGCTCATCCCATTTGCTCTTATCCTCCACCGGCCCGTCGGGGTATTTCTTCAACAAATCCTCGAAAATCATGACACTGTCGGTCGGTTCCACGCTCTTGCACATCTCCCTTTTAACGAAAGGAAAGAGCTGCTTCTTGGGAAAGGGAAGAAAGGAGTGTATGTGACAGACTATGACCTTCTCGACCCTCGTCCTCGGCACGACATTCAATATTTTCGGCAGCAGAAGCGTCAGGGTGATAGCCAGCCTGGAATCGGAGTTGTTGAACTGGTGCTCAAGCTCCCTCTCCGTGTAAAGGGGGTTGTTCTGGACCGCCACCGCGCCTATGCGCATGATCGCCATGTTCGCGATGAACGTCTGCGGCAGGTTGGGAAGGATCAGGGCCACCCTGTCGCCTTCTTTCACCCCGAGGTCCAAAAGCGCCCTGGCGAAGCGATTGACGAGATTATTGAATTCGAGAAAGGTGATCCTTTTGCCCATGAAATTCAGGGCCGCCTTCCCGGGGTATTTTTCAGCGGACCCGGCCAGCGCGGCCGGAATCGTTATCTTCTTATAGTCGATGGTCCTCCTGACGCCCGGCGGATACGATTTGTGCCAAAACCGTTCTTCCATCATTTCCTCCTTGTCCCTCGCCGCCTCTATTTTCCATCCTTCCCGGGCCAGGCATCCCTGAGCTCTCTCCTGAGGATCTTCCCTATGGCGGATTTCGGGAGGCTGTCCATGAACTTATAGACCTTGGGGACCTTGTAGGCGGCCAGGGACTTCCGGCAATGAGCGTCCAGTTCCTCCTCGGTGAGCTTCTCTCCCGGCCTGGGCACCACAAAGGCCGCCACCGTCTCGCCCCGGTATTTATCGGGAATTCCGACCGCGCACGCCTCAAGGACCTTCGGGTGTTCGAACAGGACCTCGTCTATCTCCCTCGGATAGACATTGTAGCCCCCGGCGATAATCATGTCCTTCTTCCTGTCCACGATATACAAATACCCGTCGCTGTCCATTTTCCCGATGTCGCCTGAATAAAACCAGCCGTCCCTGATGGAGTTCTTCGTCTCTTCCGGCCTTTTATAGTAGCCTTCGCAAATCTGGGGGCCCCTGCATATGATTTCCCCCTCTTCACCCGGGGACATTTCCCTGGTTCCGTTTTCGATGTCTACGATTTTGACATCCGTGTTGGGGAGGGGAACCCCGACACTCCCCAGCTTCAGCTTTCCCCTCCAGGGGGTGATGCTGGCGATTGCGAACTCTGTCATCCCGTACGCCTCGACGATAGTGGTCCCCCTTTCCGTGTTGATGCCTGTTGCCTTCTCCAGATCCTTGACGGTTTCCTGGGCGATGGGTGCGGCGCCGGCGAGAAAAACCTTGATGAATGAAAAGTCATGTTTCTTGAAATCCGGGAGGCTCAAAAGCCCCACGTAAATGGTCGGTACCGCGCCGAAAAGTGTCGGCCTGTAGCTCACCATCATGTCCAGCACCGTCCGGATCTCCGGCCTGAGCAGGAGAATCACCGTCCACGAGTTTATAACCGAGAGATTCATGACCCCGGTAAAACCCGCCACATGAAAGAACGGATAAATCGAGAGCATCTTTTCCGGCTCGCGGTCACCGATGTCGAACAGGTAGGCCTTGAAAATCTGCGTCATCGAGGACACGCACCGGTGGGACAGGACAACGCCCTTGGACACACCGGTGGTGCCCCCGGTATAGAAGATGGAGGCCGTGTCGTTCCAGCCGGGGCCTGGTCCCGCATATGCGGGAGAGCCCCGCTCGATGAGGTCCGTGAACTGGTAGTAGCCCGGTGCCTCCCTGTATTTGAAATACATCTTTTTTTTCAATAACGGGAAGAGATGTTTCTTCAAGGCGGGGAGGTAGTCGCTGATGTGGGCGCTGATCACTGTCCTTATCTGCGTCCTGGATTTGAGCGCCAGCATCCTGGGCACGAAAAGATCAAGCGTCACCACGGCTATTGAACCGGAATCATTGAGCTGGTACTCCAGCTCCCTGTCGGTATAGAGCGGGTTGTTTGGAACGGGGACGCCTCCCATTCTCCAGACGCCGTAGTAGGCGATGGCCATCTGGGGGACATTCGGCATCAGGAGCGCCACCCTGTCGCCGGCCCTAACCCCGATGTCCACGAGCGCGCCGGCGAACCGGTTCACGAGGCCGTCCAATTCCGCGTATGAGATTTCCCTTCCCATGTACTGGAACGCCGTCCTCCCGGGGAACTTTTCCGCCGCCCGCGCGAGGAACTGCGGCATGGTGACTTCTTCTATCTGGACGGATGCGGACATTCCCGGTGAATATGACTTGTGCCATATGCGCTCTTCCATAACGTTTCCCCTCCGGGAAGACAGATTTGACCTTGGGAGTACCGGCATGTCTCGAGCCGACACGCCCGTATCGCTCTTTCTTTCCACTCAATCCTTATTAATCTTGAGCTCCCTTTTAAATTCCTCCTCTGTCCCCTGCGCCCTGACGGATTTTATCGCATATTCGATGACGTCATTGGGCACCTCGGGAGGCGGTTTTCTTGGAGCGAGCGATAAGGACCCTTCAGGACATGATGAAACACAGAGGCCACACCCTATGCATTTGCCGGGGTCGGGAAAGGCGGTGCCGTCAATCGAAATCGCATCCATGGGGCACACGTCGATACACGACCCGCAGGCCGTGCAGCTCTTGCCGTCAACCTCGGCGACAAAAGAACCGACCGGGCGAAGGTCGTAACGGTTGAACCTCGTGGCGACCCCCAGCTGGCCGCAGCAGCACCTGCAGCAGTGGCAGATTATCCCGATATTGTCCTTCGCGTTGTTCGAGATGGAAACCAGCCCCGCGTCATGGGCCCTCCTGACGATGGACCTGGCCTCCTCTTTGTCAATGGGACGGCTGAGTTTTTTTTCGACGAGGAACTTTGCGGCGTATCCCAAACCGATACAGGTCTCAATGGGACTGTTGCACCCGCGCACTATGCTCCTGCAGGAGCAGTCGCCCACGCAGAGGTGCCTGGCCTCGTCTATATACTTGTAAATAAGATCGTGGGGGACCACGACGCTCCCGGCCTTTAAATCCTCTCCTACCGGGAGCACCCTGCCGGCGATCACATGGGCCCCGGGCTTGCGGTCCCACCCTTCCTTGAAATACTCCCCCCACAGGGAGCGGAGCCGTGCCTGGTCCACGTCCGGGAGCCTGTACTTGATCGGATAATTGTAGAGGGTTTCGAAGCTGAACAGCATGACCATCGTCTCCCCTCTCCGGTCGAAGGAGTAGACGATCCCCTTTTCCGCCATGTGCGTGAGGAGCTCTTCCGCCTTTTTCTCCCCGAACCGCGAGGCCTTCGCGACGTCGGAGAGCAGCACGGGCATGAATGGAATTATCAGCGCGAGTTCCGCCTCCCCGGCGGTAAAGAGGGTTTTGAGGATTTCGAGAAACCTGTCTCCCGGCGGGACCCCCGAAGGCGCCACGGACAGCTTGTCCCTGAGCTTCCTGTACATGTCCATGCCTTCCACCTAATCCTCCTTTTTCCTTATGCTCAGTTCCTTCATGAATTCATCCGCCATGCCCCGCGCTTCAACCGCCCTTTTGGTCAACTCCATGACGTTTTCCGGGACATCGGGCGGCGGCGTCCTCTTTATCATCGACAAGGCCCCGTCGGCGCACGACGATACACAGAGGCCGCATCCTATGCACCGCTCCATGTTAATCCCCGCCGCATCACCGATTTCTATGGCCTTCATGGGGCACACCTCGGCGCATATGCCGCATGCAGTACAATTGCCTTGATTTACAGAGGCAATATACGCCCCCTTGGGCGCAAGTTCGTAAAGGCCGTGCCTGGTGGCCACCCCCAGCTGCGCGCAGCAGCACGGGCAGCAGTGACAGATCAGATTCACCTTGTCCCTCGTGTTGGACGTAACGGATACCAGTCCGGCATCACTGGCTTTTTTATGAATGCTCCTCGCCTCCTCCCTGTCGATGAAGCGGGCCATTTTTCTCTCGACCAGGAAGCGCGCTTCATGGTCGAAGGCCATGCAGACCTCCGTCGGCGAACCGCACCCACCGACGATTTTTTTGCAAGAACACTCGCCGACACTGATGGATCTTGCCCCGTCGATGTATTTATACACCATGTCCTGGGGGAGCGTCTCGCTCCCGACCGGCAGGCTCTCCTGGATGGGCAAAACCCTCCCCATCGGGAGTAGTTTCCCAACAGGGGCTGAGGTACTGTCCACCAAAGGGCCTTCGGCCAGGTACTCGTCGCACAATTGTATGAGCCTCCTGTAGTCCAGGCCCGGGACGTTCGTCATGAGGGGGAACTTGAAAATGGTCCAGACCACGCCGAACAGCATGAACATGGGCGTCCCCCGGAATTCAAAGGCGTACAGCAGCCCCTTGTCCGCCATGTTCGATAAAATCCTGCGGGCATCGTCCCGGTCCATTTGGGCCCCGGCGGCGATATCAGAAAGGGAAGCGGGCATGAAGGGGACTGTCAGGGCCAGTTCCGCCTCCTCGGGCGTGAAGAGTATCTTGAGGATCTCGAGGAATTTCTCCCCCTTCGGGACGCCCGTGGGCGTGGCTTCCAGCTTCCCGCGCAGTTTTGTGTATACGGAGTCCTTGTTCATGATTTTCCCATTTTCCCGTGCAAGGATTTTCGAAGCATCCGCACACCTGCCCCCATGCCTCCGTTCACCTGAAAACGCCCGCCATCCTCTTCTCGATCGCCTCGGCCTCGCGCACCATCCGGTCGAACAGCTCCTTGACCGAGGGCTCGTCGCGGAGCAGGCCGGCGGCCTGTCCCACGGGCAGGATCCCCTTTTTCATGTCGCCCTCCTCGGTGGCCAGCTGGAAGGCCTTGGAGGCGTTGGCCAGGTAGGCGAGCTGTTTCGCCGCCTTCCAGCCCGAGAGCATAACCCCTATGAAAAGCTTGATGAACGGCAGGCCCAGCGACTCCGCGATCTCCCGCGAGTTGAAAAACGCCGCGGGCAGGTCCAGCCCCTTCCGCCTGGCACGCTCGGCGGCGTCGGTCTTCATGACGCGGCACCAGAGGCCGTCGATGCGCCGCGAGTACAGGGTGTCCGTGGTGTCCGCCTTGAGGGAAAGCTCCTTGTAGGCCCGGTGCAGCGGGCTTTCCCTGGTCGTCATGAGCCTGGTCCCCATGGCGACGCCCTCGGCGCCCAGGGCGAGCGCCGCCGCCAGCCCCCGCCCGTCAGCGATGCCCCCGGCGGCCACGACGGGGATGTTCAGGACATCGACGAGGCTCGGGATGAGGCAGAACGTCGTGATGAACTCCCCGTGCGCCGCGGCCTCGTTGCCCGTGGCGATCACGGCGTCGCAGCCGTAGTCCTGGGCGCGCCTGGCGTGGCGGGCGTTCACCACCGTGGCGATGACCTTGCCGCCGTATTTGTGGGCCTCCTCCACGATCCAGTCCCCCTTGCCGAGGGCGAAGTTGATCACGGGGACCCGCTCCTCCAGGAGGACCTTCGCGTTTTCCCTGGCGCCGGGAAACAGCAGCGAGGCGTTGGCCGCGAAGGGCTTGTCGGTCAGGCGGCGGATTTCACGGACCGCTTCCCGGGTCTGCTCCTTCCCGAGCGGGCCGGTGGCGAGGATCCCCATGCCGCCGGCCTCCGACACGGCGGCGACCATCTTCGGCACGCTGATCCAGCTCATCCCTGAAAGGAAGATGGGGTATTGAATGCCCATCATTTCGGTAATTCTTGTTTTCACGAGCGTCCTCCTGATCGATTGGATAAAGTATGAATTCCAAACTATGACTTCATGATTTATAAGCCCTCAAGAATACAGAGTCAAATGGAAAATGAACCCATCACGGGGCCTCGGAAGCATCTCTCATTGTCCCCGTGCCGTGTTTTTCCACAAGCTGTTTAATTTTACACTGCCTCCCCGGCCAGGGCCGGTTCGCGGCGGCCGTAAAACAGTGGATGCCCACTCGAAAAAACAGGGCCCCCGAAGGAGCCCTTTTTTCCGCGCGATAATTGCCCGTGAGATCATCCCCGGGATAAAGTACTATCCCGGGGCCAGCACGAGGGTCCCCTCGGCAAGGGACCGTGTTCCGGGGATAGAGGATTTCCCTTGATATTCAAAAGTTTTAAGGATTTTATTGCCAAGCAGGCCCGGGGAAAGAAGTAAGGATGTCGGTTTGTTTAAATTAACATCGGATCTCTCAGCAACAAGCAAAAGGGTCGTCAGGTGGAATGTTGCTCTTTCTATCAGCCATCGTCCGGAAATTCAAAGAAGGATTCTTCACTCTCTTCGGTCAAAAAGAACAGCCGGTATTCGTTCCTATCATAGTCCGTGACGATCATCATTCTTGTATGCTCTGGTGTGCTGGGTTCTTCTAATAGATACTTTATTCCCGGTCTTTTTTCGTTCTCTAAGAATTCGTTCCAATACTCCAGGCTCCAACCGGTCGTCGCACCGCCACCCAATTTAAAGTAAATCTCTTTGAAATGTTCTTTAGAAACCTCTTTCATGTCATCTCGAACGCACAACAATTCTTATCATGAAACGCAACAACAAACATCACGAAATTCATAATTTTTAAGGCCCCTGTCAAGGGGCTTTTTTCAGAAAGGGGATGACTTTTTCAAAGGGCAACTGCCGATAACGGCGATTATATCAGGAGTGATCGTGTTCCGGGGATAGAGGATCTTCCTTGATATTCAGCAGATGGTGTTTGGAATACTTTTTATTTGACGCAATATTCACGTTCTGATAATAATCATATTGTCACATTGCCGTCACTGAATATGGATGAAGTTTCCTGGATCAAAAAGGAAAGCAGCCATGCGACCATTCTGGCGGGTCGAGGCCTTCTATTTTGAGAGCAAGCTGGCGATCGAGGACATGCTCCCCGCGCTCAACCAGCTTGGGCTGTGGCGGTTTGTCGAGCGCGACAACGACCGCTGGGGTTTCTACATCTCCAGCTGTGCTAAGCGTCCGGAGGTCGGATCGGTGAAGATCCTCGAGGATGACGGACGCTACGTGGTGAACGTGAAGTACGAGTCCACCGATCCACAGGCGCCAACCGACTGTGCCCAGATGTGGAAGGATCTCTTCGAGAGGATCCTTCCAGCTATCGGCGCCAGCAACTTCGAAGAGACCTCGTCATACGAGTAGCTGGTCACGCCTCGGCAGGCACCAATGCCGCGCCGGTTTCTCCTCGCCGGTTCGCCCCGGCGCTGCTGTCCTGCGGGGCCGCCTACTTGAAATACAGGTCCGTGTCCCCAAGCAACTGTTTCGCCCTCTCCCGGTTGTACACGGCAAAGGGATACTCCAGCGTGTCGGCCCGGCGCGGGTCGATGGCGATGGCGGTGCGCAGGTCCCTGACGAAGGCCTCGCGGTCCTTCTTTTTTGCGTGGAAGTACACGGCGCGCGCCATGTAGAAGTCGGTCATGCGGGGGCCTGCCTTCATGGCCCTGTCGAAGAAGTCCTCCGATTTTTCCATGTTGCCGCCGAGCGGTCCCGGGACCGCAGCGTAATAGACCGCCCAGCAGAAAAGGATGCTGCCGCTGTTCCATGACTGGTCGACCTCCGTCATGCGCTCGAGCACCTTCATCATCCTGCCCGGCATGGAGAAATTGACGAGCCTGCCCAGGAACCCGTAGCATTCCTTCCAGCAGTTGCCCGCCGTCAGGTACCAGTAGAACATGGCGTCCATGTCATTTTTCCCGAGCGCCCGGCACCCCTCCCAGACCGGAGCCCCGCCGTTCGCCAGCGCCCGGAACGCGGGGTTGGCATACATGGCCCTCTCGTTGTACTGCAGCGCCTTCACGTAATTGGCCTTCTTGCTTTCCACGTCGCCGCTGTGGCCGTAGCCCAGGAGAAAATAATACTTGCCAAGCCCCTTGAGCGCCTCCAGGTTCCGCGGGTCGGCCTTGACGACATCCTCGAACGCGTCCACGAGCTCTTCGACCTTTTCCTTCGTGCCCGCCTCATTTTCCAGCCTCTTCGCCTTCGCCAGGAGCGCCGCCGCGTTGCCAATGCCCGACGATGCGGCAAGCTTCCAGCCGGGCTCCCACGCGAGGCACCCGAGGGAGAGGGAGAGAAAAGCGATAAACAAAACCAAGGCGACCCTCTTACAAAGTTTCATTCTGCCTCCTCCGATGATGTGACATGTGATGTTCCTTGTAACCTGTCTATCAAGCCGCGGGGCGCTTCCCCCGCATTGCCCGTATCCAGCGGGCTTAAGCCGCGAGGATCAATCACTGTGGACCGTCTGTATCAGGGATGGGTCGGGGAACCGGGGCGACAGACGTTCTCGGGTGCGGAGCTCTGTTTATTTTTCCAGGAAACCGCATCCACCTGAACCAGAGGGCCGTTGATACACCCGCCTGTCCACGCGCAACCAAAGCGGCTCCCTGTTTTTATAGCATACGGCCTGCCGTGTTTTTCCGCAAGTTGTTTTATTTTTACACTGCCTCTCCGGCCAGGGCCGGTTCGCAGGGGCCTAAAACCATAGAGAATGACACCCCATCGAAAAAAACAGGGCCCCCGAAGGGACCCTTTTGTTTTCTTGCGACAATTGCCCGCGTGGATTCTCCCCGGATGAGGCATTATTCCGGGGCCAGCACGATGGTCCCCTCACTATCGGCCGTGTAATCTTCCCGCGCGTAGTGCCACGGGATGTATTCGCCCTTCATGAAAAGGTCTGACATGTCGGTGCGGTGCCTGCTCAGGAGGTGGGCCGACTGCCCGGTGCTGAGCACGATCAGGGATTTCGATATGTTCGAAAAATCGACGATATACCGTATCGACGCGGTGATGTTCACCTTGAAGGGGTTGTCGTTGGCGTAGCCCGCGCGGTTTATCGTGTGCTCGTCGCCGGGGAAAGGAAACGGTCCGTAATTGAAGAAGGGGCGCAGCATGGGCTCCTGCCCGAACACGTGGGCGAACTCAATCTGGTGAAGCGAGCTCCACTTCCAACCGGCCATGTCGTCTCCGAGTTCCTTTCTCAAGTAGCCGACAGCGTACGCGAGGGCGTCCTTTACCGCGTCAGCCCGCGTTTCCTTCCCCGGGGTGCCGGCATCGTCGAACAGGACGGAACCGGTCCTTCGCGTCAGGAGGTCTACCAGTGTGTTCGTCATGCCGATCTTGTCCTTGATGTAGCGCTTGTACAGGTCGTCGCCCAGCTCGTCATGGAAAACCTCGTACGGCAGGCGGTTCAGCATGACCTCGTAGATGCAGGTCCCGGCCGACTCGTCATCCACGCGATGGTTCCATGCGCCAAGCGCCTTCACGTAAGGCGCGAGCGCGGGATCGCTTTTTTCCCCGAGGAGCTTCACGAACAGGGGGACGAGCTTCCCCGCGAGAATGGACACATCGTCCGTGTGCATGGTTTTGAAATCGTCCACGGTGAGGAGCTTCTTCGATTGGATGAGGTCGGTGATCCTTTCGGCGCGGTACGGGCATTCCCAGTACTCGCTCAGGGGGATGGGCAGTTTCCCGCGCAGCGGCCTGTTGTTGGCCGTGGCGATGAATCCCGCGGCGGGGTTGTATGCCTGCGGCATCATTTCGAAGGGATAATACCCCTCCCACTCGCGGGTCCCGTCCCAGCCGGGAGAAGGCAGGAGCCCGTCGGAATTTCGCCTGACGGGGCACTTGCCGGCGCCGATATACCCGATGTTGCCGTCCACATCGGCGTACACGAAATGCTGCGGGCCCGCTGAATACAGCGACAGCGCTTTTTTGAAATCCTTCCAGCCGCCCGCGAGGGCGATGCCGTACAGCGCCTCGGCGATCGACCGCGTCTCGGCCTCGACGCGCCGCATGCTCACCGGCGCCGCTCCGAGGTCCTTTTCAATGTCGTTGATGATCGGGCCATGGGGCGTCAGTCGAACCTCGTACTCGACGACTTCAACTCCCTTGTCTCCCTTGACGGGGATCTTCTCTTTCAGGATTCTAATGTCCACCCATCCACCGCGGTACATCACCTGCCGCGGGTCGGCGGGGTTGATTTTCTCGAGGTACAGGTCCTGGTTGTCCAGGGTGAAATTGGTGAGCCCCCACGCGACGCGCCGGTTATGCCCCCACACGAACAGCGGCGTGCCCGGGAACATGGCCCCCGCGGTGTCGATGCCCGGCCCCGACAGGTGCGCCATGTGCCACTGGGTGGGAAGCTCGGGGCCTTCCTCGTGCGAGTCGTCACCCAGGAGGGGCTTCCCGGTGGCGGTCCTCTTCCCGCTCACCACCCAGTTGTTGCTCGCGATGACGCGCCGCACGTACGTGTCGAGGAATTCCGCAGAGGCGGCGGACATCCTTTCCTTCCGCCCGCCCCTTTCCCCGCCGGCCGCGATGATCGGGACAAAATTTTCGGGATAGACGGGAAGAAACTCCTGCGCCTTCGCCTGGCCGAGCTTGTTCAGGACCAGGTACTGGGTGATTTCATTCTGGTAGGCCCAGCTGGCCAGCTGGAAGGCGAGGAGATTGCCTATCGCCAGCGAGTCCTCGGGGGACCAGGGGCGCGGCTTGTACCCGAGCAGGGTGAACTCGACCGGCATCGGCCCGTGCTCCAGGAAGTAGTTTATTCCCCGGGAATAGGATTCCACCAGGGCCCGTGTCGCCGGCGAGAGGAGCGGGCCCTGCGCCCTGGCGGTCCGCAGAAAGCCCATGGTGCGGAGGTACTTGTCCGCGTCGAGCAGGTCCTTGCCCAGTATCTCCGAAAGCTCCCCGCGCGCCGCGCGCCGGTAGAAGTCCATCTGGAAAAGCCGGTCCTGGGCCTGCACGTAGCCGAGCGCGAAATAGAGGTCGGCGCTCTTCACGGCCTCGATGTGGGGCACGCCGTACGCGTCCCTTATTATCTTGACCTCGGATGTCACCTCTTTCGTTTTCAGGGTTCCCGAAATCGCGGGGATCCGCGTTTTCAGGTAGACGAACACCGCGACCGAAACCAGCACCACGAGGACCAGGACCGCCAAACCAGCAAATTTCAATATCCGCATCGCGCACCCCCGGGATGACAAGGATGATTACGGACAGTCAACTCCGGCCATAGGCCTATCACGCGGCCGCCGATCATTACCATAATCTCGCCGCATCCGCGCCGGCATGCCGGTACAGCTCCTTGAGCATACAATCCATCATGTTTTCCAGCAAGCTGTTTTTACTTTCAGTAAAACCTCGCTGAAACATTGCACCGGCGGATGCACAGGTGCTGTCCATCCGCCTTTCGTCAGGAGGTGGCCCCTCCCCTGCCTGGAATTTCCTTGCGAAATACGAGGGATTACCTATACTTCATTGCACAAGGAAAAGAACCCCAAGTGCGCCGTGTGTCGTCCGGGATCGCATGACGTTCGGATGGGCCGGTTAAGCATGGAGAACGAAAAGGTTCTTTTACAACCCGAGGCTTTTTGACGGTGCCAATGACCTTCTTCGTGACGGGAAAGCGATCCTCGTTGACGATGGGAAGATCCGGCGGATCATGGATGTCAGGATGATGGTGAAGGGCGGAGAAATGGTTTTCCGATAAACGCCTTCCCCGCGGGAGCTTTCCTGAGTTCGGCGGTGAAAGCGGATGGTTTCTCCGAGGAAATATTTTTTGTAATCGGCGCCGGGAGGCCCTAATTTTCGTCTTTTTTTCTCAGTAAGGCTCACTAACTATAATATGCTTATAAGCCTTAAGGCATGTATTTGTCCTGTAATTACACATATGTATCTCTGTGCATTGGGATCCGCACTGAAAGGTAATACCTTAAGTACCCTAGTTTATTGGCGAGCTAATAACAATTATCAACACCTGCTCGCGAAAGCTTACTGGCAGCAGGGAATAAGGAATGAAGCCCTATAACTTCTTATCGGAAATAACGTTATTGTTGGCTGTGCTTCTAGTTCTGTCCTATTGCTCATGCTCGGGGGACAGCGATTTTCCGGACATGACAGGGTCGCTGATTTATGAAGGAAGTTACTGTAATACTGACTTTTATAATTTTCTATCTATAGCGATCTCGCCAGACGGCAAAAATATCTATGTGACTGAAGGAGGTGATGCATTTGCCTGGTTTTTGCGTGACCCCTACTCGGGTGCCCTCACCTACGTAGATCAGTACAGCAACACAAATGTGAAAGGACCTCATTCTCTTGTTGTTTCGCCTGACGGAAAGCACGTCTATATTACTACATTCTTTGGTAATGCAGTAGCCTGGTTTTCGCGTGACCCTAACTCAGGTGCCCTCACCTATTTAGATCAGTACAGCAGCACCAACATCGAAGATCCCTATTCTGTTATTGTTTCCCCCGACGGAAAACATGTATATGTCTCTGCAAGGTTATCCAATGCAGTAGCCTGGTTTACGCGTGACCCTAACTCGGGTGCCCTCACCTATAGTGACTGCTATAGCAGCACAAACATCGAAAAACCTAATTCTGTTGTTGTTTCGCCAGACGGAAAACATGTATATGTTTCTGCATGGTCGGCCAATGCAGTAGCCTGGTTTACGCGTGACCCTAACTCGGGTGCCCTCACCTATAGTGACTGCTATAGCAGCACAAACATCGAAAAACCTAATTCTGTTGTTGTTTCGCCAGACGGAAAACATGTATATGTTTCTGCATGGTCGGCCAATGCAGTAGCCTGGTTTGTTCGCGACTTGGACTCTGGTGCCCTCACTTACGATGGCCGTTACAGCAGCACAAACATCGAAGGACCTTGTTTTGCTGTAATTTCGCGAGATGGTCTAAATGTCTACGTGACTGCAGCTTCTGCCCTATCTGTTGCCTGGTTTTCTAGAAACCAAACCACAGGAGCACTCATATATGCAAATCGACACAGGATTCTCCCGGTACTTAATCCTACCCTTGTAATCTCACCATCTTGCAAGCATGTCTACATGATTGAAATTTCTAATGTTGTTTGGTTCAAAAGAAACTGTACTGGGTTCCGGGATCAACTATGATATATTCTTTTTCACTCGCAGAATTTAATGTGCAAATGGGATAACACGGCTACGGTTGGGTACCTCTATTTAGATGCTTTTAAATTATAATTTCCTCATTATTCAACATCTGATGTTGCGAGGTAACACATGCTGACCGGAAAGGCCTTTTCAAGTGCGGCAGTTGCGGTTGCTTTCATGATTTCATCCTCGTCCATCGGGCATGCCGCCGAGGCGGTGGACGCAGTGAAGGACGCCAAGGCCGTCGAGGAGACCGGGAAAACGGTCACGCCGGTAAAGCCGCCGGCTGACGGCGACCGGGGCCGGTCGGCCGGCGCGGCGGTCAAGGAGAAATACCGGATCGCCATCCTGGACTTCAAGGCCAACGGCGTGCCGGAGACCACGGCCAAGACCGTGACCATCATGATCCAAACCGAGTTTATCAACAAGGGCCTGTTCATCGTGCTCGAGCGCGAGAGGATCGACGCCATCTTCAAGGAGCGCTCGCTGACCAAGGGGCAGTGCTCCGACAACGAGTGCGCGGTCCAACTGGGCAGGGTCCTCTCGGCGAAGAAGATCCTCATCGGCGAGGTCAGCAGGCTGGGCGACTCGACGCTCATCACGGCGAGGATCGTGGACGCCGAGGAGGGCGTCTCCGAGTCGGCGGAATACGGCAAGGCCGATAAGGAGGCCGACCTGGGCCGCGTCGTCCAGGACATCGTCAACTCCTTCTCGAACCGGATAATCCCGCTGCGGCCGCCGTACGACCTGAAGGCAACCGAGGGCAAGTTCAAGGACAGGGTCAGGCTCACGTGGACCCGCACACCCGACGCCGACCGGTACTTCATCTACCGTGCCCGGCGCGACAAGGGTGACTTCAGCCAGATCGCCAACACCATGGGCACCGCCTTCGAGGACACCGGGGTGGAGCCCGGAACGAAGTACCTCTACAAGGTCAAGGGCTGGGGATACAACGGATACACCGAGTTCACCGCGGAGATCGCCGGCCACGCCAAGGGGGTCGGGGAGAACCACGACTACCGGTTCAGGGTGGATGGGAAAGAAAAGCAGGGCGCCGATACGTTAGGCCGCCTCAACATGATGATCTCGCTCAGCGCCGGCGGCGGGTACACCTTCAACCAGGACCTGTCCTCACTGATGAAGGACGACATCCACTGGTATGCTGATGTTTTGAGCGAAGCTTTCGGCTTCTTTCCGACATTTTACGTCGACAGCATAGAAGAAAAACCGTGGCAGTCATACAGCCTCGACCTCGACACGAAAGTGTTCATGAACAGGTATGGGGCCGGCCTCTCGGTCGGCTATTTCAGCGGCTACGAAATGAAATACACAATAAAAACAGACGATAATTCGACCACAATAACCGGCGACGTCAATTTCACGATGACGCCCGTTCTTCTCACCTTATACTACCGGTATGCGCTCTCCGCCAGCAGCTTTGTTGCCCTAGGTGCCGGAGGCGGCTATTACATGGGGAAGATAGCATATCAAGAAAAGGCAAGCGGTTTCATATCGGGCAGCGGGGCTGAAGATTTCAAGGGCGACACGTTCGGCATCCACGCGAAAATCGAGTACAATTACCTGTTCGGCAACATCGGCATGTTCGCGGGACTCCTGGGCAGGTACGGGGAGATAGACAGCTTCAAAAGCGGCGATTACACCATGGTTGCGAAAGGGAGTGAAGAGGTGAAGGTCAATATAACCGGGGTTTTGCTTTATTTTGGCGCCGGGGTATACCTGTAGGGAACATGTTCAACGCGCGGCGCAGGGCCTTGGTTCACGAAGGCGCGGAACGGCCAATATTGTGATTGCGTATTCCGCCTTTCGCAGGCATGCTTGCCCGCGATGAATACGCCCAAATACCCGCCCCGCAGGCGTGAAACACCCTGACCGCGCGCCATGGCCCTCATCGACAAGAAGACTCGAAGGTTCATAGAGGCCTACTCCGATTTCTACCCCGTCGTCTACAGCGCCGTTTTCGCCCAGGTACAGGACCCGGACGACGCGAAGGACATATGCCAGGAGATATTCACCCGTTTTTACGACAAGTACGACGAGGTCGAGAACCACCGAGGCTGGCTTTTCGGCGCCGCCCGCTATGTCATCCTCGAGCATTTCCGGAAAAACAGGAGGAAGGTCGACATCGACACCGTGCTTGACGACGAGAACACCGGCTTCGTCAATGGGTTCCGCGAGACCCGCATGGTCCTCAAGGAGGCGCTGGAGAACCCGGACAACTTCAGCGACGAGAGGGAGCGGATCCTCTTCGAGCTCGTGGCCGTGCACGATTTCACCTACAGGGACGCGGGGAGGCAACTGGGGCTGAGCGAGCGGCAGGTGAGATACCGCTACGGGATCATCACGGAGCGGATCCTGCGATACCTGGGTGTCAGGGGACTAAAACGTCTGGACGACCTGTTATGAACCGGGCTGACACGTTACGGAAAATCCTGTGGAAGTACAAGCTCCAGCGGCCGCTGCCCCCGGAACTGAAGAAGCGTATACTGCGCTACAGGAAGGACACCCTGTCGGCCATACTGAAGCGGCGCACCCCTCGTTTTTTCATCATGATGGCGGCAGCCGCGGTGTTTCTGTGGGCAAAGCGCATGGGCATCACCCTTTCCTTCCTCAAGAGCGCGGCAGTCGCCGGCGCCGTCTCGGTAGCGGCGGCGGGAGTCGCGGTGACCGGGGCCGTTTACACGGTGAAGAAGCTTTCCAGCCCTGCTCCCGCCCGGATCGAGGTCCCCGCGCCTGAAAACAAGGAAGACATCAAGTCCGGCGCGGAAGACAGCACAAGGTTAATCCCCATGGTGCGGGATCCGTCTGCGATTGAAAACGCGGATCGCCGTCCTGCCCTTCGAATTCATGAGCGATGACGGGGCCGCGGCCCGCGAGGCGCGCGCCAGGATCACCGACGGGCTCCTGCATGCGCGGAAGGGGGTGGAACTGGTCAGCGCGGAAAGCCCCGGCAACAGCCTGCTGATCATGGGCATCGTCATACGGCAGGGCGACGAATACGTGGTGTCCGTCAGGCTCGTCCAAAGGGCGGATTCGCAGATCGTGCTCCTCGCCACCGAGAGGGCCCGTGGCAGGGATGGGCTCCAATCGGCCTGCCGGGCGATAGTGGACCGGATCGCGGGGAAGCTGTGATGCGGGACGCTGTAACATTATTCCGGAGAATGCAGTTGAGGTAAAATGATTCTGCATCTTTCGGGAGAATAAGCCTTCTTCATGCCTCAAAGTCGCGCACTACCCAACCTTTTGACCGGGAAGCCGTCGAATATCCGCCTCACAGGGGCCTTTATTCTGCAACGCTGTTAATTGATGCCCTCTGTGTATGCCTCCCTGTTCAACCTGACGGGCTCCCTCGGATTCAACCATGGAAAAGATCCTTCGCAGGCGCCGTTTTTCGACCATGCTTTGTCCATACACCGGGAAGAAATTTCCTTGATAATTCTGATGAATACTCCATAGTCCCATTGCTCGCCGCCCTTTTCCCTTGACGATAACGGGGATATTAGCCCGAGGCGCGCCACGTATCAGACTGGGCAAGGCCGGTGCTCTTTACATTAAAAGGATCCTCCCATGGAACCGCATAAGAACATCCACTACGGATGGATCATCCTCGCGGCCTCGGTCCTTACCGTGTTCGCCTCGCTCGGCCTCGGCCGGTTCGGCTATACCGTGATCCTCCCCGCGATGAAGGCCGGCCTCTCGCTTTCCGATTCCCAGGCCGGAGACCTCGCGACGGGAAACATGGTGGGCTACCTCGTGCTGGCCATCACCTGCGGCTTCCTTTCGGCGCGCTTCAGCCCGCGCCTGATCATTACTGTATTTATGGCACTCCTGTCCGGGGCAATGCTCCTGACCGGGCTCGCGCCGGACTTCCCGGCCGCCCTCGCCGGCCGCGTCCTGGCCGGGCATGGGAAGCGGCGGCACCAACATCCCGGTGCTCGCCATCGTCATCGCCTGGTTCGCCGCGTCAAGGCGCGGCCTGGCCACCGGCGTCACCGTGAGCGGGTCGAGCTTCGCCCTCCTCGTCACCGGCCTCGCCATACCGTGGATTCTCGAGAGAGGCGGCCTGGAGGGCTGGCGCCACGCATGGTACTGGCTCGCCGGCGCGACGCTCCTCGTCGGCGCCCTCTGCGCCGTTTTTCTCAGGAATGACCCCTCGGAGAAGGGCCTGTCGCCCATCGGGTCCTCCGGCCCCGCCCCGCCCCGTCCGGCGGCGACGCCCCTCCTGGAATCGCTGCGCCTGGTGTACCGCTCGTTCGCCGTGTGGCACCTGGCCGCCATCTACGTGCTCTTCGGCTTCTCCTACATCATCTACGCGACCTTCTTCGTGCGCTACCTGAACTGGGAGGGCGGTTTCACGGTGGCCCAGGCGGGGAGACTGTGGTCGCTCGTGGGCGGCCTGAGCATCGCGAGCGGCTTCATCTGGGGCGCGCTGTCGGACCGGATAGGGCGGAAGTACGGGCTCTTCTTCGTGTACTTCATACAGTTCGCGAGCTACATCACATTCGGGCTCTGGAAGTCTGCGCCGGGTTTTTACGCGTCGGCCTTCCTGTTTGCCCTCACGGCCTGGAGCATCCCCGCCATCATGGCGGCGGCCTCGGGCGACATCCTGGGCCCGCGCCTGGGCTCGGCGGCGCTGGGCTTCATCACCCTGTTTTTCGGCCTCGGCCAGGCCCTGGGCCCCTTCACGGCGGGGCGCATCGCCGACATGGCCGGCACGTACACCCCGGCCTTCGTGATCGCCGGGATCGCGTCTCTCGCCGGGGCACTGCTCTCGCTTCTGCTCCGGCCCTTGACCAGGAATTGAAACGGTTGGATCGGCCAGCGGGCGGCAGGCGGGATCAGGTGATCCTGTCCGCCGAATACGCAATCATTGCCGGTGAAACGAAGCTTTGGGGTGGGCCGCCGCGTCATTTCCTGAGCGGCGTGGTGGGCTTTCTCTTTTCCTCGTTTCTGATGGCCTCGAAGGGACGCCAAATCTCGTGGAGCAACATCTCCGCCCCGGCCTCCACATCGTCGGTAACATAGGTGATGACCTTGTTGAGATAAATCGTCGCAAGGCCGACCAACTGGTGGACGATGATGAGCGCGCGATAAGGAATGTCCTCTTTGCGGAACGACGGATATCTCTCCGCCATGTCGTTCAACATCCGCACTATGATGTCCCTGCATTTGAGAGCATTGGCAAGCTCTATTCTCATGAAAGGCTCGTAGGCGGTCTCCTTGTAGTCGTAATACTTGGGCGTGTCGAGTATGAGCATGATAAACATGAGGTCGCGCTCGCGGACGGAGAAGGAAAAAAAGGCCCTGCTGACCGCTTTAAGCTTTTCGACGGGGTCTTCATGGGAATTATACGCGCCGTTAACTTCCTCGAAGAGCATTTCAAAACCGGCGTTTAAAACATATATGAATATCTCCTCCCTGCTCTTGAAATAATTATAGACCGTGCTCGGGGAGACACCGAGCTTCTTCGATAATTTTCGAATACTCAGGTTGTTGTATCCGTCCTTCGCGATGATATCCTTGGCCGCCAGACTCATCCGCCGCTTCTCGAAATCGATAACCTCCGGTGATCTCGCCTTGTTTCCCATCGGTCTATTGCCCCATGTCTTTATTGCTGATCCTTACACCGACATGCACGATATATTCCTTAATCATACCTCATATACCCCACGGCATCGAAAAGAGCTCCTGTCCCGATGGGGCCAGTCCCCTTCGCCGGTATGGGTGTTAATGCCATTGCCCGGCCGCCCCGCTCTGTAAAAATGATTACTTTTAAAATATGGACAATTCATATTTTTTCGTATAAATATTTTTTTCAAGAATTTTTTCCACGGACGTACTTGAAAGTGATTGACAATAATATGGCACACTGTTACATATAATGATAACACTGTACCAGTCACAATAAATCAATCATTTAATACGTCAACTATTAAACAGTCCGGGAGGTGCCTATGAAGTTCAAATTACTGCTCTTCATCCTGGGTCAAAAATTAAAAGCGGCGGCTAAAAAGAACCCTGCCTTCAAGCAGTTCATAAAAGGCAAGACGGTGAAAGTCGTCATGAAAACGGCGGACAACAGGCAGGGACGCGCCTATATCGTGGGGAACGGCAAAATAGTTTCTTCAACCAGGGATTTATCAAATGCCGATGCGGCCATGGTGTGGTCCGACGGCGACACCGCGTTCAAGGTAATGTCGTCGGGTGATGATGAGGCCTTTGTGGCCGCGCTGACGGAAAAGAAGCTGCAATCGGAAGGGAATTACAAGGAATTCATCTGGTTTATGACCGCACTGGGGAGAATGTCGGTTCAGCAGCCGTAAAAACACCGTGCAGAAATGCCCGTGTGATTCATGGCAAATAAAAGCCCTGTGGTGCTCCCGCGCAGGCAAGATGATTGCCATCCAAAACAGGAGGAAGAACATGCAGACCGTTATTGAAAAAACATCAACAGGATCGATAAAACCGCTCGTCCTTGAGCCGTTGGACAAGGAATGGGGCGTGGGAGTCACCAGCATGGGCGACGCCCCGTCACCCTTCGCGCGCGTTAACCGCTTCCGGAAATTCGCGCTGGAAACCGAATTCACCGTGGACCACCAGAGGGCATGCCTGGTAACGGAAGCCTATGAAAAATATAAAAACCTTCCGCAGATACTCAAGTGCGCGAAGGCCCTGGCGCACGTGCTGCAGAACGTGACGATCCACATCCATCCCGACGAACTCATCGTCGGAGAGATGGCGGCCCCCATGAAATCCGCGGCGATTTTCCCCGAGCACTCGTATGCCTGGATCATGGACGAGATGAAAAACCATCCATGGAAGAACAGGCTGCATGACAACTACTACATCACCAAAGAGTCGGAAAAAAAGCTCCTCGATATCGAGAAAAGCTGGAAAGGCGGCACCATCGAGGAGATGATCGTCTCGATGATGACCGAGGACCAGAAGAAAGGAACGAACCTCGAGCGAAACGTGTACCTGCTGAATCTGTACATGTTCGGCGGGGTAGGACATCTCCAGGCCAATTACGAAAAGCTTTTCGCCCTCGGCTACGGCGGGCTCAGGAAACAGGTCGTGGAGAAAATGGAGGCCCTTGACCTCTCGAAACCGGACAATCTTAAAAAGCGGGAATTCTACCAGGCTGAACTGGTGGTCCTGGACGCCGCGGGCGCGTACCTGCGGCGCTACGCCGGCCTTGCCCGCGAAATGGCTCAAAAAGAGAAACAGTCCCCGTGGAAAGCGGACCTCCTGAAAATCGCCGACAACTGCGAATGGGTCTCCCAGAATCCGCCGCGGACGTTCTGGGAGGCGCTGCAATTGCTGTTCATGGCCACGACCATACTTCTCATAGAAACGAACGGCCATTCGGTATCCTACGGCCGATTCGACCAGTACATGTATCCTTTTTACCGGCGGGACATCGAGTCCGGGGCAGCCGCCAGGGAGACGATGCAGGAGCTTATCGAGATCCTGTACATTAAAAACATCTGGTGGACGAAACTCCGCGACCGGCTGACGGTCATACCGAACTCCGGCAGGGGCATGGGCGGCGATGCCCTGACGGTAGGCGGTGTGGACAAAGACGGAAACGACGCGACGAACGAGCTCACCTATATGTGCCTGGACGCCCATGCGCACACGAGGCTCGGAGCGCCCTGGCTCGCCGTGCGCTGGCACGAAAAGACCCCAAAGGAGTTGAAGATCAAGACCGCCAATGTCATACGCATAGGCACCGGGCAGCCAAAGATATTCAACGACCAGGCGGCCGTACCCGCGGCACTGCGCGCCGGAAGATCGGTGGAGGATTCGAGAAACTATCACGTGGTGGGCTGCGTCGAGATAGACGCCGGCGGCAAGGAGTACGGCTGGCACGACGCGGCGTATTTCAGCATCGCGAAGGTGTTCGAGCTGGCCATAAACAACGGCCGGTGCATCGGATGCGGATCCCATTGCATGCGGTGGGACAAGTGCGGCGGCATCGGCAAGCGCCTGGGGCCCGAAACCGGAAGCCTGGCCGATTTCACCTCCTTCGAGCAGGTACTCGAATCCTACGACAAGCAGATGAAATACTGGACCGACCAGATGGTCGCGGGGATCGAGATCATGGACATCACCCACCAGCGGATGAAGCCCCTTCCCTACCTCTCAGCCCTGAGCGACGACTGCATCGAGCGCGGTATCGACGTGACGGCCGGCGGCGCCGTGTACAACTTTACCGGCCCGCAGGCGGTGGGGGTCGGCACCGTGGCCGATGGGATGGCAACCGTAAAACAGCTGGTCTTCGAGGAGAAACGCGTAAGCGGCAGGGAAATGCTCGATGCCTGCGAAAACAACTGGAACGGGTACGAGCCGCTGTACGCGCTTGTTAACAGCGACAAGGTGCACCACTACGGCAATGACGACGACTACGCCGACGGGCTCGCGAGGTTTGCGGCCGACACCTACTGCAAGCACGTGGAGAACCGGCCCAACGCACGGGGCGGTACATACCTCCCCGGCGTGTACTCCGTTTCCGCCAACGTGGCGCTCGGCCTCGTCCAGTGGGCGTCTCCGGATGGAAGAAAAGCGCTGGAGCCGGTTTCGGACTGCGTGGGCGCCGTCCACACCTACCGGGGGTCCCATGACATATGCGGACCCACCGCCATGGTGAAGTCCGTGGCGAAGCTGGACCACGTACGGGCGGGGAACGGCACCCTGCTCAACATGAAGTTCACCCCATCGGCCGTCGCGGGTGAAACGGGACGCGACAACTTCATCTCGCTCATCGACACCTATTTCGACCGGAAAGGAATGCACAGCCAGTTCAACATCATAAGCCGCAAGACCCTGGAGGACGCCATCGCGCACCCGGAAAATTACAAGGACATGCTCATCCGCGTCGCGGGATACAGCGCCTACTTCGTCGAGTTGAGCAAGCCGCTGCAGTACGACATCCTGGGAAGGACTGAGCTTTCCTTCGATTGAGGGTCCACCGATGAGAAACGGGCCGCGGCGGTGATTATCTTCCGCGGCCCGTATTTTGTCTCCTTCACCGCTTGCGGCTCGTCAAGCCGGCCAAACGAAGGAATCCGATGCCATGCGCAAGAACGAGAATTCAACCGACATTCCCGCACATACACGCCCGTCGGAAGGCTGCGTGTTCAACGTTCAGCGGTACACGATCCATGACGGCCCGGGCATCAGGACCGAGATCTTCTTAAAAGGATGTCCCCTGAACTGCCGGTGGTGCAGCAACCCGGAGAGCATCCATGCCTCCCCCGAGGTCGGCGTCTACTCCTCCCGGTGCATCGGCACCGACAAGTGCGGTTACTGTCTGAAGGCATGTCCCGTTGCACCCAATGGCGCGCTCATCCATGAGGACGCCGTCATCGCCGGCATACACCGGGAATCGTGCACGGGCTGCCTGAAATGCGCCGATGCCTGCCCTTCCAACGCGCTTATCGTCTGGGGCAAAAAGCTCTCGATAAACAGCCTCATGAAAACCATCATGGCCGATATCGACTTCTACGAGAAATCCGGAGGCGGCGTAACCCTTTCCGGAGGCGAGCCCCTGATCCAATGGAGATTTGCAATTGAATTGCTGAAAGAATGCCGGCAAAACGGCATTCACACTTGCCTTGAGTCATCGCTGCATGTTCGGCCGGAAGTCCTCCGGGAGGCCTTTCCTCACGCTGACATGATCATAACCGACATAAAGCACATGGACCCGGCCAAACACCGGGAATACACCGGCGCAAGCAACGAGCTCATCCTATCCAATATCGTCAAAACGGCCGAAGCTCGCAAGCCGCTCATCGTTCGCGTACCGGTGGTGCCCGGACACAACAACGACGAGAAAAACATGCACGCCACCGCAAAATTTATCGTCGAAAAGCTCGGCAACCGGGTAACACAGGTGCAGCTGCTGCCCTTCCGGCAGCTTGGCGCCGAAAAGTACAAGTCCCTTGGGCGCGGCTATCCGATGGACTACATGGTCCTTCTGGAAAGGGATGTCTGGGAAAAGAACATAAAGCATCTAGCGGATCTGCTGGCATCCTATGGCATTGCCGCCGCGGCAGGAACGACCGTCAAGGCGGGATAGTCTCTATAAATGGGGCCGAGTGGCTCCACCTTTCTGAATACATTATGTCAATCGACGGGGAATGATTCCGGCATTTTCACTTCATCCTTGGATTCACATTCTCGGCAGGACCGCTGACATCATTGTACACTCAACCTGATTGCCCGGGATTGCACAAATGGCCGCAATTACCGCCACCCGTTTTATTCCTGGATGAAAAGAAATATACTTGATACACCATTTATTCCTGAACCATGATGCGGGCACCGGCATCCAACAATACAAAACCGGAAGGATTACTCCATGGGGAAAAAATCCCTTTTCATCGCGGGCTTCGCCGCCCTGCTCCTGGTCATCGTCTCCATCATTTTTCTAATTCCAAGGCGCGACACCTACATTTTCCCCGGCCTCCACGGGCCCGACGCTGCCACCAGGATCCTCCCCGGGCCTCCCACTCCGGTCGACCGTTACGCGGGCGGCGGTGAAAGCCGCCTGGCGATACTGCTCACCGATCCGGGTTCGCCGTGGCTCGGGCTTGTGCACGGACTGAAATCCATCGGCGTGCCCTTCACCGTCACCGAGGACTGGCGGGAGGCCGTGCGGCACAGGGTGGTCCTCGTGTACCCGGAGATTTCCGGCCGGCGGCTCACGCCCGATGCCCTGCGGGCCCTTGCGTCGCACCCGAGAAGCGGCGGCACCCTGATCGGCGTAAACGTCCTCGGGGGCGGACTGGAGGAAGTATTCGGCTTCGAAAAGGCGCTTCCCGGACGCAACCGCTTTGAAATCCGGTTCGCTCCGGAGCAGCCCGGCGGGCTCACATTGTTGGACAGGCGGGAGCGTCTCATCAGCCTCGGGTCCGGCAACAGGAGGGGGAACGCGCTGGGAACGTACGGTTACACCCGGCCCCGGTCCCCAGGTCTCGCCGAGTACGAGGACGGAACGGCGGCCGTTACCCGGCGCGAGATCGGGTCAGGCAGGGCATACGCGATAGGCCTGGACCTGGGCGATTTCATGCTCCGCGGTTACAACAACCGCGGCGAGTGGATCGCGAGAAGTTTCGTGAACGAATATGGACCTTCGATTGACGTGCTCCTGCGATGGCTGCGGCACGTGTACATGGAAGGAGAGCCGAATCCCGTCACCATCGCCACCGTCCCGGACAACCGCCAGCTCGCGGTGATGATGACGCACGACGTCGACTACCACAAATCAATGCCCAACGCCGTTGTTTACGCGCGCATGGAAAAGGAGCTCGGGGTCCCGGCCACCTATTTTCTCCAGACGAAATACATGCGCGATTACTACGATGACATCTTTTTCAACGATAAAACAGCCCCCTTTGTGCGGGAGCTCGGCGCCATGGGCATGGAACTGGCAAGCCATTCGGTAAGCCATTCCAGAAAATTCCACGAGGCCCCGACCGGTTCAGGCGACGAGCGCTATCCCGAATACCGCCCGAGGATCGAGGGGTTCTACACCACCTCTGGCGTCACCGTGCTCGGGGAGCTCAGGGTGAGCAGGTTTCTCATTGAAAAGGTGGGAGGCGGGAGGGTGGTGAGTTTCCGCCCGGGCCACCTCGTGGGCCCCCGCACCCTCCCGCAGGCGCTCGAGGCGTCGGGCTACCTGTACAGCTCGGCGGCAACGGCGAACACGGCGCTGACGCACCTGCCCTTCCAGCTCAACTACAACCGCGACACCCTCGCCGAGGTGCCCGTATTCGAATTCCCGGTCACCATCGAGGATGAGAAGTCTCCGTCGCTCCTCAAGCGCCTACCCCGGGCGATCGATCTCGCCCGGAAACTGGCCCGTTACGGAGGGACCCTTGTCGTATTGATCCACACCAACGAAACCGGCGGCAAGCTGGAATTCGAGCGTCGCTTTTTAGAGGCGGTGCGGGAGCGCGCGTGGATCGGCCGCATGGACGATTTCGGCGCGTGGTGGGCGGCGCGCGACAAGGTCCAGCTCGACGCTTCCGGCGCGGGCGGGGAAAAGACCGTTTCCCTCGCCCTCCCCTCCGCGATCGACCGCCTGACCGTCCAGGTGCCGCCGGCGTGGAAGTACACGGGCTGTGTTCCGTCAGGCCTAATGGTATCCTCCGCGCCCGGCACGGTGGTCCTCGGCAAGGCGCAGGGACGGGTATCCCTCTCCTTTGTCAAGTGACCACTTCCCGGGGGCGCGGCCAGTCGTGACTGTCGATGCGCCACATCCGGCCGCGTAAAAAATTATTCTTGCCATCGGGCTTGGGGACACTATCGTGTTTCAGCCCATGCGCCAGTCCCAGGAACCAATGAAGACCGACGGCTCCGGCATTCATCCGGACAGACGTCGGCCGCCGGTCACGACCCCTGACAACGCCGGGACAGAACCCGACCGCCCGCGTAACCGGTGCGGTAAAATCGGCGCCGGGATTATGCCCGTTCCGCCGGCCGTCATCTCGCTGTGCGTGGCATTGGCGCTCATCGGGTGTAAATCCCGGATTAGACTAAATGCCCCGCTCCCATTGGCCCGGCCCACGCGGCCGCCCGCGAAAGCAATCCGGCCGGGGCGCCTGATGAGCATCTCGCGGCCGCGAAAGGCCAGTCGCTGAGCTGGCTTGTCTCCCAGGTCGCATCCCGCGATACCACGAAGGCGCCCTATCCCTCCCGGGAGGGGCTCGTGGCAAGTTACGGTGTCCGGCCGGGCCACGTATTGTACGGGAAGTCGAGCCTCTACGATAACGCCCTCGGCGTGATCGCGTTCGGCATGTGCGGCAGGATGGACCTTGCCGCCGGAATAATAAAATCGGTCCGGGCCATGGCGGAACGCGACGGCGTGCTGTGGGCCGACTGCGACGTCCACGGTCCGTGGCCCGAACGGGAAAAGCACCCTGGCGGCATAATCCGCACCGGGGCGACCGCCTGGTTCGGCTACGCGGTTGTTTTTTATCTCGAGACGCTGCTTGAGAGAGATGCCGGCGCCCGCGTTTCGGACCCCGAATTCGGGGACGCTCTCCGGCTCGCGACCGCCATAGCCGGCATGCTGGTGAAATACCGGGTGAACGCGCCAGACGATCCGCGGCACGGCCTATTCGCCGGCGGGGAATACTCAACCGTGCTCCAGGTTGAGCCGGGGCCGGATACCGCACGGGAGGTCTACCTGCCCGAGACGGTCGAATGGATAAGCACCGAACACAACATCGATGTGTTCTTTTTCTACAAGGCGCTGTACGGGATCACCGGCGATGAACAATACCGTGTTACGGCGGACACGGTGCGCGAGCGCCTGCTCCGGCGTCTCTGGAACGACGCGATGGGCCAGTTCAACCGCGGCATGAGCGTCCAGGGTATCGACGCCGTGGAATCGCTCGATTGCGCCTCCTGGGGCGCCCTTTTTTTGCGTTCGGCGGGGATAGAGGACAAGGCCCGCCGGGCGCTGGAGGCGGCGGAACGGTACCGGGTGTCGAAAAGCAGCGTCGAAGGCTACACGCCGTACCGCAACTCGACGATTTATGAAAGCGCCGCGGTCAACTCACGGTTTTTCCCGGCGGACCCGCGAAAGCGGTGGAACGACATGGACCTGATCTGGCCCGAAGGCTCCCTGGGCGTGGCCATGGCGCGGACAAGGCTCGGGCTCCGCGACGGCGCCATTTCGATCATCCGTTCCATGACGCGACTGCAGGGCCCGGACGGCGGCATCCCCTACGCCACCGAGGAGGTCCCCTTCCAGTTTTCCCGGGAAAGCGCGGCGGCTTCGGCGGCCTGGCTGGTCATGTGCGTCTCCGCCCTCGAGGACAACAGGGCCGCCGCGAGGTTCTGGAGATAAATTCCGGAGGTGCCCCATGCCTGCTGCACCAGGACAGACGATACAGGTCGCCGACGGCGTCTATTACCTCGGCGCCGGCAGCGTGAACGGCGGCCTAACGTGCAACGCGTATCTCCTGATTGACGGCGACGAGGGGGTCCTCATCGAGCCGGGTTCCGTGCTCGACTTCGCGCGGGTCGCGCGCAATCTCGAGGCGGTCATGCCGGTCAGGAGGGTCCGGCACGTGATCCTTCACCACCAGGACCCTGACCTCGCCTCCAGCATGCCCCTCTTCGAGAAAAGGGGCCTGAAAGCCTCCATCGTCACATCCTGGAGGGCCGCGACGCTCATACTGTTCTACGGGGTGATCTCTCCCTTCTACCTTGTCGACGAGCATAAATATCTCCTGACCCTCGAGTCGGGGAGGAGGCTGCGGTTCATCCCCACGCCGTACCTGCATTTCCCCGGCGCGTTCGTGACGTACGACGAAAAAACGAAAACACTGTTTTCAAGCGATCTTTTCGGCGCGTTCTCCCGCGAGTGGCGCCTTTATGCCGACGAGACGTACATGGAGCCGATGAAGGCCTTTCACGAGCATTACATGCCCTCGAACGACATCCTGAGGCCGGTCATGGAGCTGTTCTCCGGGATGGACATCCGCATGATCGCCCCGCAGCACGGATCGATCATCAGCGATCGCGTCCCGGAGCACATCGCGGCGCTCAAGGACCTGGAATGCGGAAGCTTCATGATCCCGGTGCGGCGGGCGCTCGCGAAAAAGGGCGACCGTGTCTCGCTCTGCAACCAGGTGCTGAAGCGCTACTACGCCCTCTATCCCCGGGAAGAGGTCATGGCGGTGTTCAGGGACTCCCCCATCCGCCTGGACGAAGCCACCGGCCTCATGCGCGACGTTGCGGCGCCGGCGGCCGATCCCTGGGAGACCTTCTTCGAAATCGTCGCGGCGAAGAAGGGCGCGCGGTGGATCGCGGTCGTGGAGCGGAAAATACTCGAACTCGCTACCGAGTACAACGTCCCCCAGCCCAGGGTCTTCAGGTCGGCCATCATCGGCGTGCAGAGCCAGTACGAGGCGCTCAAAAAGGAGCACGAGAACCTCGCCGAAAGCGCGCGGACGCTCCAGTCGAAGATACGCGAGGCGGAATCCCTGATGGTCGTCAATCCGCTCACGGGCATTTACAACGAGGGCTTTTTCAGGAAATTCCTGCTCGAGGAGATAACCGCGGCCCTTCCGGTACAGTTCACCTTCGCGGTGATTTTCCTCGAGATCGACAACCTCGTCCAGATAAACAACAAGCACGGCCGCGACACCGGCGACGAGACCCTCGTGCACCTGTCGTATCTGATCAGGTCCTTCATCAAGGAAGAGCCGGCGCGCGGCGCCCATGTTGTTTTCAAGCTGTCCGGCACCGGCTTCGCGTACCTCGCCGCCCGCTCGGGCCTGGACGACGCGGTCAGGACGGCCGAGGAGCTGAGGACCGCGATCATCACCGCCGACATCTTCATCACCCCCCTTTCCGTTTCCATGGGCATCGTGAGCCCGTCGGACATTCCCGCCGACGGCGAACCGCCGGACGGCATCGTCCGCCGCATACTGGACACGGGCAGGATGAAGGTGCGCGTCGCCCGGAAGACCGGGAAAAACATCATTTACGACAAGGTCGACCTGGACCAGTACGGCGAGCTCGCCGGGAAGGTACTGGTCGCGGACACCGACGACGCCGGCATCGACATGCTGAAAAAAGGGCTCTCACAGCTCAACTACGAGGTGCTGACCTGTTCGGGCGGGACGCAGGCCTTCGAGATAATCGAGCGCGTGCGCCCTTCCGCGGTCGTCTGCGAGCTCATGCTTCCCGGCATGGACGGCTTCGCCATCCGCAGGAGGATGCTCGAGTCCTCACGGCTGAGGGACATCGTCTTCGTGCTCGTGTCCTTCGAAAAAAACGAAGAGCTGGTCCAGCGCGCGCTCGCCCTGGGGATATCCCATTTCTTCAAGAAGCCGTATTACCACTCCGAGATCGCCGGCGTGGTGAAAATGAAACTCGACGAGAACCCGTAGGGAACGGCCGATGCTCTCCGATCCCATCGTCCTGCTGTTCCTCGTCCTGGCCTGCCTGATCCTCTCCGGCATCGCCAGGATCGTCATAGGGAAACGGCGGAGGGCGATGGAAAAGGAGCGCGACCTCGTCATGACGGATTTTCTCACCAACGAGTTCGAATCCATCCGGGAAGGGGAGGACATCCCCTTCCTGCGCCGGAACGCGTCGCTCTTCCTCTCCCGGTACGTCCGCCTCAGCCAGTCCACCCTCCTGAACGACCAGTTCAAGCAAAAAGCCGTGCGATTCATCGCCGGATCCGGGATCGAGGCGCGTTTTATACGGCGCCTGCGCTCGCCGCTGGCGTTCAGGAGGACCGAGGCGGCCGTGTTCCTGGGATACCTGCCGACCGATGATTCCCGGCTCGCCCTCGAGTCGCGGCTGCCCCGGGAAGGGAGGTACGCCGTCAAACTCTACATCGCCAATTCCCTGTCGGACATCGGGGACCCCTCCTCTCTGCCTTCGATGATCGCGAGCCTCCCGGGGGCGCCCGCCTGGTACAGGAAGAAGCTGTGG
Organism: uncultured Spirochaetota bacterium; assembly: GCA_963762305.1. Lineage (GTDB taxonomy): Bacteria > Spirochaetota > UBA4802 > UBA4802 > UBA5368 > CAVXKM01. The sequence continues at coordinate 620,428 of CAVXKM010000002.1, forward strand.
GCGCTCATCATCGATTTCGGCCCCGCTTTCCGGGCGCACCTCCCCGCGATCCTGGGCTCCGGGGAGAAGGAAATCCAGGAGCTCGTCATCGAATACGCGTCGCTGAATGCTTCCGAGGGCATGAAGGAGTACCTCTCCGAGCGGGCCGAATCGCCGGACCGCGACATCGCGAACCGGGCCCTGCGCGCGCTGTGCGGCCTGTATTACACCGAGGACGAAATCGACCGCTGTTACAGGCGCGGCGAGCCGGACGCGGTGAGGATCGCCATAGAGTCGGCCGCCGCCGCCCCGGGCCGCGCGTCCCTTGCGCGCCTCCTCCCCTTTTTCGGGCACCCGCTGTTCCACGAGGCGGCCGTCCGCTCCGCGGCGGCGATCGTCGCCGCCGACAGCAGCCACGTGTCCTACCTGATAGGCCGATTCAACGCCGCCGGCAGCGCCGCAATCCAGGACGGCATCGCAGAGGTCCTCTCGACCAGGGTCGATTACCTTCTCGTGAAGCTGATCTCCGATAAAAGCGCGAGCGCGCACGGCATCATAAAAAAAATACTGCGTCTCGGGAAGACGGGGCAGGTCATCGGCTTTCTCAATAAAAACACGGACCCCCGCCTCGAAAACAGCGCCCTTTCCATCCTGGGAGAGGCCATGGAGGGCCGGGACGACCTCAGGGCGGCCTTCGGCGCGTTCCTCACCGACCGGCTTGCCGGGAGGCTGGGCATCGAAAAACTGCCGCCTCCCGCCGCCCAGCGGCGGAAGGAGCACATAAACCGCTGGCTGCTGTTCGGCGCGCTCTTGTGCGCCTTCGCGCTTTTTCCCGTCATATACTTCGCGACGTTTCGCCCGGACCTCGCGGACGAGCCGCTCGCGGCCATAGCCGGGCAGTACATATACATATTCAATTACTACTTCGCCTATTACTGCATCGCCCTCAACCTCTCGTACGTTCTCCTGCTGGTGCTGTCGTACCTCGGCGCGGTCCGCCAGAAGAACTACTGGGGCGTCAAGCACTTCCGGTTCCTCTTCAAGCGGAACATGCTCCCCTCGATTTCCATACTCGTGCCCGCCTACAACGAGGAGGCGAGCATCGTCCAGAGCGTGACCTCACTCCTCAACCTGCAATACCCCGACTACGAGGTCATCGTGGTGAACGACGGGTCGAAGGACGCCACGCTCTCCACGATGATCCGCCACTTCCTCCTCGAGCGGGCCGACATGGACATCGCGAGGCACGTCCCGACCATGCCCGTCCGGGGCGTGTACCACAACAGGAAGTTCCCCACCCTTCTCGTGGTGGACAAGGAAAACGGCGGCAAGGCGGATTCGCTGAATGTCGGCATCAACGTGTCGCGGAGGGAGTACTTCTGCGGTATCGACGCCGATTCCCTCCTCCAGCCCGAATCCCTCCTGAAGCTCGTATCGCTCTTCCTGGACAGCGAGGGCGAGAGCGCCGCCGTGGGAGGCAACATTTTCCCCGTGAACGGGTGCACCGTCGAAAGCGGCACCCTCGTGAAGATAGGCGTGCCGCGGAACTGGCTGGCCCGCCTCCAGCTCGTGGAGTATATCCGCGCGTTCATGGGAGGACGCGTGGGGTGGGCCTTCATGCGCTCGCTCCTCATCATCTCGGGCGCTTTCGGCGTGTTCAGGAAGGAAAAGGTCGTCAAGATCGGCGGGTACATGACCAGCAGGGGCCAGTACGGCAGGGACACCGTCGGCGAGGACATGGAACTGGTGGTGCGGCTCGCCCGTTTTCTCCATGAAGCCGGCGAGCCCTCGCGCATCCACTATGCCTGCAACGCCAACTGCTGGACCGAGGTGCCCGAATCATTCAGGGTGCTGCGCCGTCAGCGCGACCGCTGGCACCGCGGCCTCCTGGACATCATGACCTACCACGTCAGGATGCTGCTCAACCCGCGGTACGGGAGCATCGGCCTGGTCGCCTTCCCCTACTATCTCCTGTTCGAGGTGATCGGGCCGTGGCTCGAGCTGCAGGGGTATTTCATATTTTTCCTTTCCGCCGCGCTGGGGCTCCTCACGGGGAAAATCGTCCTGCTCCTCTTCGTCGCCACTGTCATGTTCGGGATTTTCATCTCCGTTTTTTCCTTCATCATCCTCGAGCAGGAACTGCACTACTTTTCATTCAGGGCCATTGTCGGCCTTCTGTCCAGCGCCCTCATGGAAAACTTCGGCATCCGCCAGTTCCTGAGCATGCTGCGGGTCGCCGGCTATGTAAGCGCGCTGCGGCAGGCCGGCGGCTGGGGCAGGATGGAGAGAAAGGGATTCCTTCGCAGGCGCTGATCAGAACTTCCAGATGGCCTCGAGGCCCAGCGTGTAGTCCGTGTAGTAATCCACCCGGTCGTGATACCCAACGCTCGGCTTTATCCCGAAACCGGACGGGAAAAAGTGGGTGTAGGCGAAAGCGATGCCGATGGTGGTCACGCTGACCGGCACGGTCTTATCGGGAAACACCAGGTGGTTTATGCCCTTGCCGTAGGAGAAATACCCGTCCAGCCGGTCCCGGGGCGTGATGCCGAACGACTGGTGCAGGAAGAAGGAATACACGAGGTCTCCGCTGTTGTCCTCCATGTATCCCTGCACCTGTGTGTAAACGTTGTCACTGGCATAAAACGTGACCCCCGTCGAAAAAAGGTGGGTGACGGGGCTCTCCTTCCTGGAGAATTCGTAGTTTTTATCATACAGGTACCGGTACAGCACCAAAAAATCAAGGCGTCTCGAAAGCTTCTGGACCACCTCCGTCGCGGCGGTAAACGCCGGCAGGATCTCCGCGTCAAAGGTGTAGTTCGCGTTGACATTCACGTACGTGCCGGAAAACATCCTGACCACCGTTCCCAGGCCCGCGTTGACGTCCCCGTTCCAGTCGCTGGAGTAGGTCGAGACGGTCTTCTGGGAGTAGTTCTGGTAGCCAGCCGAGGTTTCGAAGTGGAGCACCACTCTCCTCCACGCCTGCCAGTCGAAGATGAGGGTCGTGATGTCCTTTTTCACGCTTTCCCCCTTGTCGTTCTTCGTGTCGAACACCACCAGGGTGTTGCCCAGCGAAATGGTATGGTCCTTTACAAGCTCGAGCTCCTCCAGCCTGCGCTTCGCCTCGAGGTTGTCCTTGTCTATCTCGAGCGCCATGCGCGTGTATTTCCTGGAATCGGAAACCCTGTGGTCCCACTGGTAGATCTTCGCGATCCTGTTCAGGGCCTCGGTCGATGACGGTTCCACCCTGAGCGCCCTGTTGTAATACTCCAGCGCCTTCGGGTAATCGGGCTTCCAGGAGTACACGTCGCCGATGGCAAGGCAGACGTCCACCTGGAAGTGCGAGGTGATTCTCCTGTACTCGGTGAGGATCACCTCGAAGGCGGCGACGGACTCGTCATACTTCTTCCTCCAGCCGGCGATCTGGGCGATGCCGAACTGGGCCTGCCAGTGGATGTCGTCCCGCCGCCCGGTCAGCGACTTCACCTGGCGGTAATAGTATTCCCCCTTGTCCCAATCGCCCTTCCAGCTGTATCCCTTCCCCAGGTAAAAGAGAACGTTCACGTTCTCCCTGTCCGCCGCGGCGGCCTCCTCGAGCACCCTGATGCCCTCGTCGATCCGGCCCTGGAACAGGAGCGAGCGCCCCGTGTTGAGGCGTTCCCCCACCTGCTCGGGCGTGAGCGCGAGCGCGCCTGCGGGGGCGATAAAAAAGAACAGGACAAGCGCGAGCGGGAAACAGCAGCCCTTGTGTTTCTTCATACTGCCATGGAATTGCATGCAATGACCTCTCCGGCCGCATCGATCAATATTGAGCGCCCGTTGGTGTGACAAGGGCAAGAAGGCAAAGCGGCCGTCTCTCAAATTCGTTTAAAACCTGCCGCCCAAAAACACAACAACAAAATGCCGGCGCCGGAATGCATTATCGCGCGGTTACAGCAGAATATTCTCCATCCATGAGGTGACCTCCGACTCACTCAAGAAACATGGCCATTTACTACTTTATTTCTTATCGTTTCAGGCCATTCCGCCCGCGAACGCCGGCCATGTTCCATGAAAAGATGCAGACGCAGGTAATTCGAGGAAATCCCATCCGGCAGATCTCTCTTGTTATCTACCGGACGGGATCGCCTCGACACTGGAAGTACTGGAGGAACAAAAATGAATGCGTACTGGATGATGTTTTATGAGGAGCGCCTTGTTGACTTTGATGTATCACCGGTGTATGATCATTAATATCCATACTTTAGGAAATTTGCGGGAACGACCTTAACGGCAAAAGAATTATATACCAGGATTGCATGAAAAGTTATTGATTGCCGCCTTCGGCCTCGTGATAGGCGTTTCATTCCTTTTCGCCGCCGACGACTGCACGAAGGATAAGGAAAAGAAAACACTCAAGGGCCACGACAAAAAGACCCGCGAGATGCACATGAAGAAAGCCGACAGGGAGATGGGAGCTGAAGAACACGAGAAGCAGGTGAAGCGCAAAAAGGAAGGCGAGCACAGAGGGCACAAACACTAAATTTAAGCCAAGGAGAAACCGTAATGCTTCGGGAAGTCGATCGTCCAGGCATACTGCCTCCCGAGGAACCCGGAATAAAGGAAAGATAATGAGAGTTTTAATCATGACAGAAAATATCATGTATTTCATCGTCAGAAGGCCTGTACTTTGTTTAATAATGCTGGCTTTGTGCATGCCTGCATCTCCGCTCCACGGAGAGCCCGTATCACTCAAGGACATCCAGGAATTGGCGCTCGCTCACAGCCCCCGCATCAAGGCCATGGAGCAGGAGGCGGCCATGATGAAAAAGCGCATACCCCAGAACGCCGCCCTTGACGACCCGAGGGTCAAGTTCGGCGTAAACAACCTGCCCACCGGAAGCCTCTCCTTTGAAGAAGAGGACATGACGTCGAAGGAGCTCGGTGTTTCACAGATGATCCCGCTCTGGGGCAAACTCTCATCGAAAGAACGCATAGCCATAAAGGAATACGAGAAGGCCATTGAGCGGCTGCGCCTCGAAAGAATCGAAGTGCTTCACATGCTCCGCATGGGCGTGTACGAACTTGTAAACATTCGCGCCACCGCAGTCATTCTAAATGAAATCAAGGACCAGCTCAAGCTGGTGATCGACAGCGAGATAGCGGCCAACAAGGCCGGCACGGGGAGCCTCTCCAACGTGATCAAGGCGAACATAGAATACACAATGATCGACGAGGAGCTCATAACCCTGAAGCAGAAGGAAAAGGAATCCGGGCAAAGGATCCTGTACCTGACGGGGGAAAAGGTACAGCTCATCTTCAACGATCTCCCCGAACCAGAATTCAACGAACTGAAGGGCGATGACATTAAAGCCGGAATAACCGCCACCAATCCAGGCTTCATAATGGCGCGGCTCGACAAGGAGATTGCCGACGAGGAGATCTCACTGAAGAAAAAGGAATACCTTCCGGACGTGGACCTGGGCCTCTCCTACATGCAGAGAGACGACGGCCCAATGGGGCCGCGCTCCGACATGATCAGCGGCATGGCCACCATCAACGTTCCATTCTGGTTCCGGAAAAAGAACATTCCCCTGGTGGATGAGATGCGGAAGAAGAGCGAGGCCGCCGGGAACCTCGTAATCGATAAAAGAAACGAGCTCGATTCAAAAGCTGAAACGCTGCTTTCCCGGATAAATAAATGGCGCGACCTGTACCGGCTCTATCACGACCAGCTCATCCCACAAACTGCGCTCGCTCTTGAGACCAACCTGGCCCGGTATAAATCCGGCAGGGTGGAGTTCATGCCCGTCATTGATACGGTTAGAATGCTGCTCCGGTACCGCAAGGATCTCATTATGGCGAAGACTGAATACTATATATCGTATTCGGAATTACACACGCTTCTAGGGACGGAGATACTGCCATGAACAAACGGCTTTTGATAATAATGACGCTCATCATCGCCCTTGCTGTCGGCGGATACTACTTCTTTTTTCACCCGAGCGACCACGCGGGCCACGTAACCGAAAAACAGCTCTACACCTGCCCCATGCATCCACAGATCATGCAGGACAAACCAGGCGACTGCCCCATCTGCGGCATGAAGCTGGTCCCGATCAAGAAGGATGAGCCCCAAAAGGACGAGCATGCGGGGCACAAAAAGAAAACCATGTACCGCTCGACCATGAATCCGAGCGAAGTGAGCGACAGACCCGGCAAGGACTCCATGGGAATGGATATGGTTCCTTTCGAGCCCGAGGAGGAAGGGGACATCAGGACACCATCGGGTCTCGCGCCGGTCACGATCTCCGAAGAGAAGCGCAAGCTCATAGGCCTTACCTTCAGTACTGTTGGTAAGAAGAACATCTACAAGGAGATACGCACCTCGGCGCGGATCGTACCCGATGAGACCCGCATTGTTCACATCACCACCAAGGTGAACGGCTGGGTGGAGAAGCTGTACGTCAACCAGACGGGGCAGTTCGTGAGAAAGGGGGCGCCACTGCTCGCGATTTACAGCCCGGAGCTACTCGCCGCCCAGCAGGAATACGTCTCGTCGGTGGCGGCATTGGAAAAGCTCTCGAAAATGCCCGATTCGGCCGTATCGGGAAGCCTGAAAGAGCTGGAGGATGCGGCGCGGGAGAAGCTCCGGCTCTTCGATATAACCGACGCTCAGATCGAGCGCTTGAAGGCCACCGGGAAGGTGGAACGCACCATGACGCTCGCATCTCCCGTGTCGGGATATGTGACCGAGAAGACGGTGATCCAGGGGCAGCGCGTCATGATGAACGAAACGCTCATGACGATCACCGACCTGTCCCGCGTGTGGGGCGAGGCCGACATCTATGAGACCGACCTGCCCTACGTGAAGGTCGGCATGAGCGCTGAGATCACCCTCTCCTACTGGCCCGGAAAGAACTTTCAGCGGACGAATCAGTTTCCTGTATCCCTTTCTGGACGCCGACACGCGCACCGTCAAGGCCCGCATCGAGATCGCGAATCCCGGCCCTCTTCTGAAGCCGGAGATGTACGCCGACGCGAAGCTCTCCTATGATCTCGGCCGTACGCTGGCCGTTCCGGAGGGCGCGGTCATGCGCACGGGCGTCAGGGATTACATCTTTCATCCAGGGGAAGGACGATCTAGTCGTACCCTACGAGGTCAAACTGGGAGTACGCTCGGGTGACGGATACTATGAGGTGATCTCGGGGCTAAAGGCCGGCGAACGGGTGGTGACCTCCGCCAATTTCCTCATCGATTCCGAATCGTCGCTCAAGGCGGCGCTCAAGTCCGCCGCGGGCGCCGGCACACACCAGCATTAGGTGACCGTTATGATAAAAAAACTCATCCATTTTTCCGCGCACAACCGCATGCTGGTGATTCTGCTGACCGTCGCGGCGATCGCCTATGCGGTGTACGCGATGAACAACATCCCGCTGGACGCGATCCCGGATCTTCGCGACACCCAGGTGATCGTATACACCAAGTGGGACCGCAGCCCCGACATCATCGAGGACCAGGTCACCTACCCCATCATCTCGGCGCTCCTGGGCGCGCCGAGGGTCAAGGCCATCCGGGGATACAGCGATTTCGGCTTCTCCTATGTTTACGTCATCTTCAAGGACGGCACCGACATCTACTGGGCGCGAAGCCGGGTGCTGGAATATCTCTCCAAGATCCAGGGCAACCTCCCGCACGGGCGTGAAGACGGAACTGGGCCCCGACGCCACGGGCGTCGGCTGGGTGTTCCAGTACGCGCTGGTGGACAAGAAGGGAAGGCAGATCTGTCGCAGCTTCGCACCTACCAGGACTGGTACCTCAAGCTCGCGCTCCAGAGCGTGCCCGGCGTTGCCGAGGTGGCCACCATCGGCGGCTTCGAGAAACAGTACCAGGTGATCGTCGACCCGAACCGCCTCCCGGCCTACAACATATCCCTCATGGACGTCATCGAGGCCATCAAGAGAAACAACAACGAGGTGGGCGGCCGGCTCATCGAATGGTCCGGCAAGGAATACATGGTCCGCGGCAAGGGATACATCAAAAGCGTGGACGATCTCCGCAAGGTGGCCGTAAAGGCAATGGGGGCACGCCGGTGCTCCTGGAAAACGTGGCCACGGTGACGCTGGGCCCCCAGATACGGCGGGGACTGGCGGAACTCAACGGCCTGGGCGACGTGGTGGGCGGCATCGTGGTGATGCGGCACGGCGAGAACGCCTTCAACGTCATCGAGCGCGTGAAGGCCAAAATCGAGGACCTCAAGGGATCCATGCCCGAGGGCGTTGAGCTGGTGACCACCTACGACCGCTCCGACCTGATCAGGCGGTCCATCGACAACCTGAAGGAAGAGCTGGTCATGGAAATGATCATCGTCTCCCTGGTGATCCTCCTTTTCCTCTGGCACGTCCCCTCGGCCATCGTGCCCATCGTCACCATCCCCATCTCGGTGGTGCTTGCCTTCATCCCCATGTACGCGTTTCAATATCTCCTCGAATATCATGAGCCTTGCCGGCATCGCCATATCCATCGGGGTGCTGGTGGACGGGGCCATCGTGGAGGTGGAAAACGCCTACAAGAAGATCGAAGTGTGGATCGAGGAGGGCCGCAAGGGCGATTTCCACGAGGTGCGCCTGGAGGCGCTCACCGAGGTGGGGCCGTCGGTGTTTTTTTCGCTCCTGGTGATCGCGGTTTCGTTCCTGCCGGTCTTCACGCTGGTGGACCAGGAAGGGCGGCTCTTCACGCCGCTGGCGTGGACGAAGACGCTGGCCATCGCGCTTGCGTCGATACTGGCGGTGACGCTTGATCCTGCGGTGCGCATGCTCTTCGCGCGAGTGGATCCGTTTCCATTTCAAAAGGAAGTGGCTGAACAGGATCGTCAACACGGTGATCGTCGGGAAAATACTATCCGGAGGAAAAACACCCGGTCAGCAAGGTGCTCTTCAGGCTGTACGAGGGGCCCTGCCGCTGGGTGCTGGAAAATCCCAAAAAGACCATCGGCGCCGCGGTACTTATCGTGCTGACCACCATCCCGGTGTATTTCAGGCTGGGACGCGAATTCATGCCGCCGCTTAACGAGGGCACGGTGCTCTACATGCCCACCACGCTTCCGGGCATCTCGGTCACCGAGGCGCGCAATCTCCTGCTGGTGCAGGACCGCATCCTGATGACCTTTCCCGAGGTGCACACCGTGTTCGGCAAGGCCGGCCGCGCCGAGACCTCCACCGACCCGGCGCCGTTCTCCATGATGGAGACCACCATTCACTTGAAACCCAAGGAGGAATGGCGCGGAAAAAACGCGCTGGTATTCATCCTGGGCGCCGGCGCCGCTGAAATGGCTGTTCCGCCACATCTGGCCCGACAGGATTATCTTATGAGGAACTCATCACCCTCATGGACGAGGCGCTGCAGATTCCCGGCAACACCAACGCCTGGACCATGCCCATCAAGGGACGCATCGACATGCTCACCACCGGCGTGCGCACGCCCGTCGGAATAAAGATATTCGGCTCGGACCTCGAACGAAATCCAGCGCATCGGCTCGGAGATCGAGAACGCGCTCAAGAGGGTCAAGGGAACCCGCAGCATTTTCGCCGAGCGCGTGGGCGGCGGATATTACGTCGATTTCACCCCGAAGCGGGAGGCGCTGGCGCGCTACGGCCTCTCCATCGATGATCTGCAGATGGTCATCATGAGCGCCGTGGGCGGCGAGACCGTCGCCACCACCATCGAGGGGCGCGAGCGGTATTCCATCAACGTGCGCTATCCGCGCGACCTGCGGCAGGAGGTCGACAGCTCGAGCGGGTGCTGGTGACCACCATGGAGGGCGTCCAGGTGCCGGTCAAGGAGGTCGCCGACATCACCCTGAACTACGGCCCCTCGATGATCCGCGACGAGAACGGCATGCTCGCCGGTTACGTGTACGTGGACATCGCCGACCGCGACGTGGGCGGCTACGTTGAGGAAGCGAAGGAGATGGTCAAAAAAATGGTAAAGCTCCCACCGGTTATTCACTGGTCTGGAGCGGCCAGTACGAGAACATGCAGCGCGTGGCCGAACGCCTGAAGATCGTGCTGCCCATCACCATCCTCCTGATCTTCGTGCTTGCTGTACATGAACACGAAATCCGCCTTCAAGGCGATCGTGGTGATGCTCGCCGTGCCCTTTTCGGTGGTGGGGGCCGTGTGGCTCATGTGCGTGCTCGGCTATCACATCTCCATCGCCGGCTGGGTGGGGATGATCGCGCTCATGGGGCTGGACGCCGAGACCGGCGTCTTCATGCTGCTCTTCCTGGACCTCTCGCATGACGAGGCGAAGACGAAAAGGAAAACTCCGCAATCTTGCCGATCTGAAGGAAGCCATCGTCCACGGCGCCGTGAAGCGCATCCGCCCCAAGATCATGACGGTCATGGCGGCCTCCATGGGCCTCATGCCCATCATGTGGTCGCATGGGCACCGGCGCCGACGTGATGAAGCGCATCGCGGCGCCCATGGTGGGAGGGCTCTTCACGTCCTTCATCATGGAACTGCTGGTGTATCCGGCGATTTACCTATTGTGGAAGAAGAAAGAGGTTCGTAAATAAAGGCGGACTTCCGGGTTATCGGACGCTCCATGCATGGCTTGCATTGGAGGTTGAGATTTCATTCATGACATATAACCGGAGGAATGAATACATTGAATGCAAAAACGAAATGGGATCGCACATCGTACTTTTATGATGTCTGGGCAGCCCCAATGGAAATGATGGGAGGCAGAGAGCGGAGGCATATGCTTTTTCCCGGTTGCCCGAAGGCAGGATCCTGGAAATCGGCGTCGGTACGGGGATAAACTTTGAGTACTACCCCGATGGGGATCGCGAATACACCGGCATCGACATCAGTCCCAGGATGCTCTCTAAGGCCACTGCGCGCGCCAGGAATCTCGGTAAAAAGGTGACGCTTCTCAAAATGGACGCCGGGCATCTCGATTTCCCGCCGGAGTCATTTGATGCCGCATTAACTACGTGTGTATTATGCTCGGTGCCTTTTGCTGTGGACGCCATCAGAGAGATGCACCGGGTACTCAAAAAGGATGGCACTGCGTTTTTTTTGGAGCACATGCGGCCGGACAAGGGACTGCTTGGATTGGTGTTCGACATCATCAACCCCCTCACCTCCAGCCTTGTCGGAGTCAACATCAACCGGCGCACGGTTGAGAACATCCGGGAAGCCGGATTTGAGATCGTTGAGGAGCAGCATCTATTGCGGGACATATTCAGGTTCATAGCAGCCAGGCCGTGAAAATGGAAATCGAAAATGTATAAGCATTGGAGGAAATACATGGGCTGTGTATTTATACTTATTGTATCGTTGTTCATAGCCTAAATTACTTTTGGCGTTTCTTTTTTCAGCAAAATATTGTTAAAAAAAGCAGGCAACTGACATGAATAAACTCATGACTTTGGCCGTAGTTATTATATCAGCCGTACCGTTATTCGCACGGCAGGAAACAGTTTTGAAAGGCGACGTAGATTACGGCGGATACATAGGCCCGGTAGCCAAGTATACAGCCATTAATGGTGGGTACGGTGTGCTGCCGGGTGATGCGGGGGATTGATCCTCAATCACGCCTTTTCACTAGGCATCGCGGGATACGGTCTGGCCAGCAACGTCGACGCCGATGCTCCATACGATAACCACAACATCATGATGGGATACTACGGACTGTTACCGGAATATATTTTCAGGGCTCAGAAGCTGATTAACATGTCCGTGGCCGCCCTCATAGGGGGAGGCGGAATCCGGGTTCAGGATCCCTCGGTTACTTACATGGATCATGACATGGATACCTTTTTCGTGGTAGAACCGGAGCTCACGCTGTACCTGAACGTGGTTAAATATTTCCGCATTGGATTAGGTGCTGGCTACCGCTTTACCCGGGGCGTAGACAGGAAGGAACTCAGTGATTCAGAGATTGGAGGCTTTACGGCCAATCTAACGCTGCAATTTGGTGTTTTCTAGTAAGCAGTCTTGAACGGATTTAAAGAATTATTGGCAATAGCCACCGGCCAGATCAAATGATCTGGTGGCATCGATGACTGCGGTCAAGAATGTTCCGTCGAGGTGTTTAGTGATTCTGACTATGTATTCTAGACGGACTAATATCCATACCCGCAGTAAAGCCTTGACTATATAACTGGCTGGTGGTATGTTTCATGGATCATGATCGCTTAAACCGGAGCTGATAATCATCATTATGCCTTGTGGATGCGGAGGAGTTTTAACAAATGAACCCGTGTGTACTGGGGCTACGGGGATTAAAGGGGTATCGTCATGTTTTCTCGAAAGTTGATGCTCATTGCAATTCTAAGCATCATCCTGTCATGTTCCACTTCGGAAATCTCTGTCCGGAAGGACGCGATAAGCAAAATTAAAACCGTAGCCGTTCTCCCCTTCACCGTTGAAGGCGATATAAGCGAGAAGGCCGCAAAAGAGAGCATGGAAGCCTTCAAGTCATACATGCTTAAAGCGGGATTTGCCCTCGTCGAGCGCCAGGCGATAGACAAAATATTGAAAGAGAAGGAACTCTCGATGAGCGGATTGACCGCCGACCGGTCAATGGAATTAGGCACCCTGCTTTCAGCCGACGGCCTGCTCGAGGGGAGGATCACCCGGTACGGCAGGGAAACGATAAAGGACGATATCGCGCTTTCCGCGTACGGCCCCGACGCGTACAAGCCGGAAAACGATTCCCGTGACGGCACGTACTTCCAAAAAGACGGAACCTGGTACAGGAAAACCATGTTGAATGTCTTCACGTTCCAGATCTTTGTGCGCCTGATATCAGCGAAAGACGGGCAGATAGTCCTCACATTGCAGAACTCGATGCCGACGCGGAGATATGAAGTTTCCGACGGCATGTCCCCGAAAAGCATAGAGGACTTTTCAAACATGGTGCTGCAGCAGATGGGAAAAGACCTCAAGAAAGCGATCGAGAAATAATCACCGCGTATTTCTCAAGGGGAGGGAGAGAGACGGTCTGGAAACCCGATCCCTTTTTACATAACCGCCACCCTGCACTCCTTTCCAGGCGGGAGATGTTAATCCCGAGCAGCACGACTCCTGGCGCCAGAACCACTGCAGCCGATCCTGAAAACTCTTATTTCCGGAATTTCCGCCCCTCCACAGGGTGCGGTAAAAAGCTCCCGGATGGTGTCATGTTCGAGCACTTTCATGTCGGCATGCGCACATGATCCCGAGTTGCCGACAACGAAAATCAGTCGCCAGGTAAAAAATACTTTTATATTCCGGACAAAGGCGCTACATTGTCCCGGCCGCCCGCGTCCCGGCGGCGATATCTCTAAAAGCGAGGTGAATCATGTCAGAGGCTGTTGGAAAGAAAAAAGGCGGCAGGAGATGGCTGAAAATACTCGGCGTCGTCCTGGGCATATTGGTCATAGCCGGCGCGTTCACTTACAACCGCGCGCTCAGGCTGTACACTGCCATTACCCTCTTCAACCAGGACGTGATCCTGGACAATTTCCGGACCCTGGGCGAGCGATTCGATTCGCGGACATCCACCGCGGGGAAAGCATTTTCGAGTTCAAACGGAACCCGTCGAAACTGCCCGCCGCCTACATCTTCCGCGGGAAGAAGAAGAGTGTGGGTGAATTCATCGACCGCACCTGGACCACAGGGCTTGTCGTCGTCAAGGACGACACGATACTCTTCGAGAACTATTACCGGGGAAACACCGACTCCTCGAAGGCCATATCGTGGTCGGTCGCGAAGTCCTTCGTCTCGGCGCTCTTGGGGATCGCCATTGCCGAGGGGCACATGAAGGACATCCGCCAGCCGGTGTCTGACTACGTGCCCTCCCTCAAGGAATCCGGTTACAACGGCGTGCCCATCAAGGACGTTCTTCAAATGTCGTCGGGCATCCGCTTCAACGAGGACTACGCCGATTTCGATTCCGACATCAACAAGATGGGAAGGTATTTCGCCCTGAACCGGCCGCTGGAAAAATTCATCGTGTCGCTGAAATCCGAGAAGAAACCGGGGATATACAACCATTACGTGAGCATGGACACGCAGGTCATCGGCATGATACTCCGAAACGCCACAGGGAAAAACCTTTCGCAGTACGCCGAGGAGAAGCTCTGGAAGCCGCTGGGCATGGAGTCGGACGCCCTCTGGCTTATCGACGGCGACGGCATGGAGGCGGCCTTCGGTGGGCTCAACGTGGTGCTCCGGGATTACGCGCGCTTCGGCAGGCTCTACCTGAAAAACGGGAACTGGAACGGCACGCAGGTGGTCCCCGCCGCATGGGTCAAGGCCTCGGTGACGCCCGACGCACCGCACCTGGTGCCGGGGAAGCGCGCCAATTCGAGCTGGGTGCTCGGATACGGCTACCAGTGGTGGATACCCGAGAACCCCGACGGCGACTTCCTGGCCATCGGCATTTACGGTCAGGCGATTTACATATACCCGAAATACGGCATCGTGATCGCGAAAACCTCGGCCTACGTCGACTACAACAAGGACGGCGACGACATGGAGATAGAATCCATCGAAATGTTCAGGGCCATCGCGAAAAACATGGGGCGGTAACAGGCGGCGGCTCGCGGCCCCACATGGTGGGGCATCCCCGCATGCGGACAAATTACAGCATGGGAGCGTGACATGCCCTACGCCGATGCCGGCGACATCAAGGTCCGCTACAGCCTCACGGGCAGTCGGGTTCCCCCTGGTGCTCATCATGGGGTTCACCGCCAGCATGGACTGGTGGGACCCCGAGATGGTTGAAATCCTTGCCGAAAAACACCGCGTGCTCATTTTCGACAACCGCGGGGCGGGACTCACGTCGGCCCCCGGCGAGGGCGGGTTCACCTGCGAGATGTTCGCCGGTGACACCGCGGCCCTGATGGACGCCGTCGGGATCGGGCGCGCGCATGTCGTGGGCTACTCGATGGGCGGGCTGATCGCCCAGGTGCTGGCGCTCGAGCACCCGGAAAAGGTCGAAATGCTCGCCTTGTGCGCCACATTTTGCGGCGGCAAAGACATGGTGCCTCCGGAACCGGAGGTCATGCGGGTGCTCATGGACAACAGCGGGGGCGCCGATGAGATGTTCGAACGGACACTCAAGCTGGTCTTTCCCGGGGACTTCCTCGACGCCAATCCCGGCTTCGTGGCGCGGTTCAGGGAGCGCTACATGAAGGCGCCCATAAGCGCCTCCAACGCGAGGCGGCAGTTCGCGGCGTGCATGGACCTCAGCACCTACGATCGACTGCCGGAGATACAGGCCCCGACCCTCGTGATGACCGGCGCCGGCGACATACTTGTGCCGCCCCAGAATTCACGGAAGATTGCCGGGCGCATACCCGGCGCCAGGCTGGTGGAATACGCGGACTCGGGGCACGGTTTCATGAGCCAGGAACGCGATGCCTTCATAAAGGATCTCCTGGGATTTTTTTCTTCCTGACCGCGGTTCGAACCGGCAATACAGCCTACTCCTTCCCGGAGAACGCCTTTCGCAAAGACGCTGCGATCTCGTCGGTGGCCTGCCCCGCCTGGGGGAGCAGCCGGGGCGCCGAGACGAAGCCGTGGATCATCCCGGGATAGCGGACCGCCCGGGCCGGGACGCCGGCCCCGGCGAGCTTCTTCGCGTAGGCCTCGCCCTCGTCCCTCAGCACATCGAACGCCGCCGTGATGACCAGGGCCGGAGGAAGGCGGCGGTGGCTCGGGGCCAGGAAGGGTGAGGCGTAGGGTGCCCCGCGGTCTTTCCTGTCGGGAAGGTACATCCCGATGAACTTCTCCACGCTTGACTTGTCGAGCCTATAGCCCCTTGCGAACATTTTGTAGGATTCCGTGTCCAGGTCCGCCGAGTTCACGCCGGGGTAGATAAGGGCCTGGAAGGCTATGGGCGGCCCTCCCCTGTCCCTCGCCATGAGGCACACCACGGCCGCGAGGTTTCCACCCGCGCTGTCGCCGGCCACGGCGATTCTGGCCGGGTCGACCTTCAGCCGCTTCCCCTCGGCGGCCACCCACAGGAGCGCCGCGTAGGCGTCATTCACCGCCGCGGGATAGACGTGCTCCGGGGCGAGCCTGTATTCCACCGACACCACCACGGCGCCGGACTTTTTCGCGATGATGCGGCAGAGGCCGTCATGGGTATCGACGCTCCCCTGCGCCCATCCGCCCCCGTGGTAAAAGATCACCGCCGGGAAGGGGCCGCCCGCCTCCGGGGTGTATACGCGCACCGGCACCGCGAGCCCCGGGCCTTTGCCGTCATGTCTTCCACCGACGCCATTTCCACCGGCGCGCCGCTCACGGAGGCGGCCGTTTTCGCCAGCCTCGCGCGGGACTCATGGATGGGAATGTTTAGATCGCGTTCGCCGCTTTCCGCGGCGCCGGTGAGCTTCAGGTACACGGCGACGCGCGGATCGAGCCTGCCGTACGGGGTAACGCTCCAGCTTCGCACCAGGAGATAACCGCCCGCGACGACCAGCACAGCGCCAGGACGGATCACTCCAATCAGCCTTTTCGATTTCATAAATGGGACCTCCCGAGGTGTACACCAATCCAGTGTCTTCCAGGAAACAGGAACATGAGGGAAAGGTGAAGGCAAACATTTTTCCTATTTTCAATCCATGCTCATAACAGCGGATGAACTCATCGTCACTCCTCTATCCAGAAGAAGAAAACCGCGTATTTGGCTTGATTTTAGCGTCGATCAATCCCACGATATGCCCGTGCCGTGTATACCCCGGAAGAGAGGAGCCGCCAATGAGAGGCAAGCGGCTGCTGGTGTTACTGTTGCTGGGCGTCATCGTGTTCCTGTGCGGCCTGTTCTCGGGCCACGACTGGACGCTGTACGCGATGCGGATCGCGGATCTACAGAACCCCGAAATCTACTCTCGGTATATGAAGTTTCCCGTGACCTTCATCTGCATGGTCCTGACCTGGCTCATCCTCAGGGACGGGTTCCACCCCAGGGACACGCAAAAGCTGAGGGCGGCCTACAGCCTCATCGTCCTGGGCGACATCGTCTTCTTCTTCAACGTCCACTCCGTGATAGGGGTCTACTGCTTCGCCCTGGCGCACCTGCTCCTGATAATACGGAACGCCGCGGGGCTCCGGGGGTACGCCCGGAAAGGGCGGCTCTGGATACTGCTGGTCCTCATCATGGGCGCGTCCATGGCGCTCATGTTCCTCGTGTTTTATCCCAGGCTGAAGGGAAACATGCCCTACTTCTACACGCTCCTGGGCTACGCGGTGATCATCTCCGGCTCGCTCTGGGCCGCGCTGGCCGCTTTCCGCATCGGGTTCTTCCCCCGAGGCAACGCGGTCCTCGTGGCGGCGGGCGTGGCGGGCTTTTTCCTGAGCGACGTCTGCGTCGGGTTTTACCGCTCCCTGCCGCCGGGCTACGAGCAGGTATTCGCCACCTACATCACCTGGTGGTTCTACGCCCCCGCCCTGGTGCTCACCGCCCTGAGCGGCTACGACTTGAAGAAGATATTCGGGTAACGGCGCGGCCCCTTCATGCGGCTCAAGCCGAAGATCGCCCTGCTGCAGTTCCTCCAGTTCTTCGCGTGGGGGTCGTGGCTCATCACGATCGGCGTGTACTGTTTCTCGACCAGGCAGTGGAGCGCCTCGCAGTTCGGCGCGATCTATTCGACCACGGGCCTGGCGGCGCTGTTCATGCCCACGGTCGCCGGCATCATCGCCGACCGGTGGGTGGACGCCGGGCGGCTCTACGCCTCGCTCCATTTCGCCTGCGCGGCCTGCATGTGCCTGGTGCCCCTCATCGGCGACCCGGTGACGCTGTTCTGGGCCATGCTCGTCAACATGTGCTTTTACATGCCCACGATATCGCTGGTGTTCTCGATCTCCTACACGGTGATGGAGGACGCGGGCATGGACATCATCACCGAGTACCCGCCGCTGCGCGTCTTCGGCACGATGGGCTTCGCCGCCGGCATGTGGACCACCAGCCTGGCGGGCCTGGAGACGTCGCCGTGGCAGTTTTACCTGTCGGCCGCGGCCTCGGCCGCGCTCGGCCTGTTCGCCTTCACCATGCCGAAGTGCCCGCCGCTGGGGAAGCGCTCCGGGGAGTCCTGGCGGGCCGCGCTCGGGCTTGACGCCTTCAGGCTGTTCAGGTCGTACAAGATGGCGCTGTTTTTCCTTTTCTCCATGCTGCTGGGAGTGTGCATGCAGCTCTCCAACGCCTACGCGGGCTCGTACATCCACGACTTCGGGAGGCTCCCCGAGTACGCGGACTCGCTCGCGATACGCTACCCGGCCGTCATCGTGTCCATCGGCCAGATGTCGGAGATGTGCTTCATCCTCGTGATACCCTTCGTGCTGCGCCGGTTCGGCATCCGCAAGGTGATGCTCATGAGCATGGCCGCCTGGGTCCTGCGCTGGCTGCTCCTCGCGTACGGCGACCCGGCGGGCGGGTTCCCGCTCATTCTCGCGTCCATGATCGTCTGGGGCGTGGCCTTCGACTTTTTCAACATATCGGGCTCGCTCTTCGTCGAAACGCAGGCAGACCCGTCCATACGCGCCAGCGCGCAGGGGCTCTTCCAGTTCATGGTGATCGGCGCCGGCGCCGTGGCGGGAAGCTACGCGAGCGGCTGGCTGATCGATTCGTTCTTCACCCGCGGCGGCGTGAAGGACTGGCGCGGCATCATGCTCGCCTTCGCCGCGTACAGCGGCGTTGTGGCCGTCCTGTTCTTCGCCCTGTTCAGGCACCCGCACGACCCCGGGGAATTCACCGGCTTCCACCGCTCGCGGGGCGGGTTGAAGCCGGCCCAGGCAGGTACGCCATGAAAAAACTCGTCCCCCTCGCCTTCACCCCCTTCCCGGCGGCGCGCGTCACGCCGGCGGGCTGGCTCAAACGGCAGCTCCGGATCCAGGCCGACGGACTGACCGGCCATCTCGACGAATTCTGGCCCGACGTGAAGGACAGCGCGTGGTTCGGGGGAAAGGCCGAGGGATGGGAGCGTGCCCCGTACTGGCTCGACGGGGCCATCCCGCTGGCCTGGCTCCTGCAAGATGAGGCCCTCATGGCCAGGGCGCGGAATTACCTGGCATACATCGTCGAGCACCAGCAGCCGGACGGCTGGCTGGGGCCCAGGGAGGCCAACGTCACCAATCCCGAGGCCAAGGGCCGGTACGACATCTGGGCGCAGTTCCTGATGCTGAAGGTGCTGGTCCAGTACTACGGGATCACCGGCGACGAAAGGGCCGCCGGGGCGGTGGAAAAAGGCCTGCGGCTGGTCGACGCGCTCATCGACTTCGTGCCGCTCTTCGATTGGGGCCAGGCCCGGTGGTTCGAGGCGCTCATAGCCCTCACCTGGCTCTACGAGCGCTCCCCCGGGCAGTGGCTCCTGGACCTGGCGGTGAAGCTCGAGGCGCAGGGGTTCGGCTGGAAGAGGTTCTTCCAGTCGTGGCCCATGGCCGGAGCGACGCCGAAGGGGAAATGGAACTTCATGAGCCACGTGGTGAACAACGCCATGGCGGTGAAGGCGTACGGGCTCACCTGGAGGCTCACGGGAGACCCCGGCGACAGGGCCGCGGCAAACCTGATAATAGACATGCTCGACGCGCACCACGGCACGGCGCTGGGCACCTTCACGGGGGACGAGTGCCTGGCCGGCAGGAGCCCGACGCGCGGCACCGAGCTCTGTGCCGCGGTGGAGTACATGTATTCTCTCGAGAACCTGGTGAGCCTCTTCGGTGACGTGAAATATTCCGACAGGCTCGAGCAGATCGCCTTCAACGCCCTCCCCGCCTTTTTCACGCGGGACATGTGGGCGCACCAGTACGACCAGCAGGTCAACCAGGTGGAGTGCAGCGTGAACGACGCGATGCCCTGGAACACCAACGGCCCGGACGCGAACATATACGGCCTGGAGCCGAACTTCGGCTGCTGCACGGCGAATCTCCACCAGGGATGGCCCAAGTTCGCGTCGCACCTCTGGATGGGTACGGCCGACGGCGGAATCGCCGCGACCGCGTACGCCCCGTCCGAGCTCAGCACGACGGTCAACGGGGCCGAGGTACGGATCCGGCTCGTCACGGATTACCCTTTTAAAAACCGGCTGAAATTCGTCATCGAATCGGACAGGGAAACGGGATTCCCCCTCTATATCAGGGTCCCCGGGTGGTGCCCGAGGGCCGAGGTCGTTCATGAAGGGAAGTCCCGGACCGTCACCGAGAGGGGCGCATATCATAAATTGTCCGGCACCTGGGGAAGGTGCTCGGAGGTCGACGTCCTGCTCGACATGGGCACCGGGTTCGTTCGCCGCGAAAGCGGCGCGGTGAGCGTGCGGCGGGGCCCCCTCGTGTTTGCGCTGAAAATAGCGGAGGAGCGGAGGATCATCAACCGGGACAAGCCGCACCGTGAGCCCCCGCACTGCGACATGGAAATCCTCCCGGCCTCGGAATGGAACTACGCGCTCCGCCTCGATGCGGAGGCCCGGGTCGAGGAGCACGGCGTCGACGAGGCGGTCCCGTTCAGCGACGCGAGCCCCCCGGTGACGCTGACGGTGCCGGCGCGGCAGGTCGCGGAGTGGAAAAAGGAAATCTGCGTCGCGGGGGAAACGCCGCCCAGCCCGGTATCAGGCGCCTCGGAAGAGATCGAACTCACCCTGGTCCCCTTCGGCTGCACGCACCTGAGGATCGCCGAGTTCCCGTGGTATGAATAGGATCGGAACAGGCCTACCGGCTCCACGCCTCCTCGCCGGCGACATACGTCTTCATCACGCGTACGCCCCTGAGTGAGCGCGGGTCGGCCTTGAGCGGGTTTCTGTCCAGGACCACCAGGTCGGCGTACTTCCCGGGATCGATACTGCCGATCTTCGTCTCCATGCCGAGCTGCCACGCAGAGTCGATGGTGAGCGCCCTCAGGCCGTCCATGACGGAGATCGCCTGCTTCGCCCCTATGACCGTTCCCTCGCGGGTCTCGCGCGTCACCGCGGTCTGGAGCATGCTGAAGGGATCTTCCGCGTACATCGGGGCGTCGGCATGCAGCGAGATATGCATGCCGTGTTTCTTCGCGTCGCCCACGGGCAGCATTTTTTCCGTCCGCGCGGGCCCGAGAATGTCATTCTTGAGCGCTTCGCCGTAATAATAAAGATGATTGATGTGAAAGCTGGGCGTGATGCCGAGCCGCTTCATCTTCCCGAGGAGTTCCGGCGGCAGGAGCACGCCGTGCTCGAGGCGATGGCGCGAGCCTTTCACCCGTGAACCCGCCAGCACCCGTTCGAAGACGTCCAGCACTTCCTCCGTCGACCGGTCGCCCTGGGAGTGCACGCTGAGCTGCCATCCCGCTTCATGGTATTTCCTGATCGCGTCGAAAAACACCTTCCTGTCAATGACGGGCTCGCCGGTGTGATTGCGCGGTATCTTCAGCCCCTTCGACATGAGCTCGGAATCGAGATACGGTTCCTTTATATACATGGAACCGGTGTAGGGAGATCCGTCGTACCAGAGCTTGATGCCCAGGACCTTGAAGAAATCATCGCCGTTTTCCACGGTCTCGGGGATCAGGAAGGGCGTGTCGTGCTTGATGTAGACGAAGTGCCGCGCCATGGGAACGCGGTCCGGCAGCATCCCGATTAAATCGAGCGCACGGTGGACCAGCCTGGGATGGCGGGTCGAGAGGTGCTCGTACAGCAGGAAGGGCTTTTTGTCGGTCGCGAACATCCCCATGGTGGTGATGGAGGTGAACCCGCCGGCGAGGTAGTCCCGGAAAACGCTCACGGTGTTCTGCTTCATGTTGAACACCTTGACGGCCTCCTTGCTGAAGGGCCGTATGGCCTCCACCTCGACGACAAAGCCCGTGAGCTTTCCCGAGGCGTCCTTCTCGTAATAACTTCCCGGCGCCGGACTCGGCGTCTCGGCGGTGATTCCCATTTCCTTGTACGCCAGCGAATTGACCCACAAAGAGTGCATGCTCTGCGCCAGTATCGCGAGGGGATTCTCCGGGGCTACTGAATCGAGAAAGGCCAGATCCGGGGCCTTGAGGCCCTTTACGAGCATGGGGTCGAATCCCTTGCAGAATATCCATTCGCCCTTTTTCGCTTCCTTGACGGCCTTCCTCAGCCTTTCCCAGACCTCCTTTTCCGATTTGCAGGTAAACCCGCTCAGGTCAACGAACCCGTACAGGTACGCCGAGAGGTCCGGATGCGTATGCACGGCGATCAAACCGGGCATCAGGGTTTTGCCTTCCAGGTCCACCATCCCAGTCCCGTCGGTTTTCTGCTTGAAGATTTCATCCTTCGGTCCGAGCGCCACGATTTTGCCCTCTTTCACCAGGACGGCCTCGACGCCGCCTGACGGCGCATCGCTCATCGTCACGATGTCGCCCCCGTAAAATATGATGCTGTCCGGCGCGCCGCCGCCGCACCCGGCAAGGGCGAGCGCCATGATGAC
Source organism: uncultured Spirochaetota bacterium (assembly GCA_963762305.1). GTDB lineage: Bacteria > Spirochaetota > UBA4802 > UBA4802 > UBA5368 > CAVXKM01. The sequence goes on from CAVXKM010000002.1 coordinate 642,797, forward strand.
AAGCATTATCGTGATCGATACGCGCGGGATGAAGCCGTGTTTTCTCCTGTGCATAGCCATGCTCCTCCATCCGGTTTGACGTGTTGCGCACAGTGGGACAGCGGCAGTAGAAACGATTCCGGCGCCGCTGGCAAACAGAATTTGCGCCAAGCCCACGGGAACGGGAGGCCGTCCATGGAGGGACGCGCCCCGACAGCCATGGGTCCCGCATTTCATTTGATTTTACAGCTCCGCCATGGGACACTTGCCGAATCAAAATCCCGATATTCGGAGGTGCCCCATGAAAATTCGGCCATTCATCGTAGTATTTCTCCTGTGCGCCCTGTCCCTCGGCTGCGCCTCCAGGTACGAGGAGGACGCCGACGTCATGGGCTTTACGGCCCCCACGGAGCACACCCGGAAGCTCAACGCCGCCGTCACGAATGAGCTTCCCCTGGGCGACCGGCAGGATTTCGACGAGGCGAAACGGGGGCTCGTCGCCGCGGCCCCGGACCTGCTCATAAGGGACGCCGGGGGGAAACTCCTCTGGGACGTTCCCTCCTTTTCTTTCATCAAGGGCGACGCGCCTGACAGCGTGAATCCCAGCCTGTGGCGCCAGGCGAAGCTGAACGGCATGCACGGGCTTTTCAAGGTCACCGAGGGCGTGTACCAGCTCAGGGGCTTCTGCCTCTCCAACATGACCATCATCGAGGGGAAGACCGGGTGGATCGTCGTGGACACGCTCACCACCCGGGAGACGGCCGCGGCGGCCTTCGCCTTCGCAGGCGCGCACCTGAAGCCGCGACCCGTCACCGCCGTCATCTACACTCACAGCCATATCGACCATTTCGGCGGCGTGCTGGGGGTCATCTCCGCCGGGGAGGCGGCCCGGCGCAAGGTGACCATCATCGCCCCGGCGGGCTTCATGGACGAGGCCACAAAGGAGAACATCATCGCCGGGGTGGCCATGGGGCGCCGCTCCGAGTACCAGTTCGGGCGGCACCTGCCGCCGTCGCCACGAGGATATGTTGACTCGGGCCTGGGCATGCGGGCGCCCTACGGGGACTTCGGCATACTGGCGCCCACGGTCACCGTGGACCGCACCCCACAGCCCATGACCGTGGACGGCGTGCGCTTCGTCTTCCAGTACACGCCCGAGTCCGAGGCCCCGGCGGAGCTCGCCTTCTACCTGCCCGACAAAAAGGCCTACTGCGGCGCCGAGGTGGTGAACCGGAACATGCACAACCTCTACACCCTCCGCGGCACGAAGGTGAGGGACTCCCTCAAGTGGAGCGGCTACATAGACGAGGCGATGCGGCTATTCCCCGACGCCGAGGTCTGCTTCATGGTGCACCACTGGCCGCTCTGGGGAAACAAGCGCGTCATGGAGTTCCTTGAAAAGCAGAGGGACATGTACAGGTACATCCACGACCAGACCATGCGGCTGGCCAACGCGGGGCTCACCCCCCGGGAGATCTCCGAGGAGGTGAAGTTCCCGGAGGCCCTGGACCGGTTTTTCCCGAACCGGGGGTACTACGGCACCCTCAGGCATAACACGAAAGCGGTGTACCAGGCCTACCTGGGCTGGTACGACGGGAACCCCGCCACTCTCAACCTTCTGCCGCCGGAGCAGTCGGCGAAGAAATACGTGGAATTCATGGGCGGCGCCGGGGAGGTGCTCAAGAAGGCCGAGGCCTCCTTCGATGAAGGGGACTACCGCTGGGCGGCCGAGGTGCTGAACCACCTGGTGTTCGCCGAGCCGGGGAACGACCGCGCCCGGCGGCTCCTGGCCCGTGTCTACGACCAATTGGGCTACCAGGCCGAGTCGGGGGTGTGGCGCAACGTCTACCTCTCGGCCGCATGGGAGCTGCGCCACGGCGCGCCGAAGGAGGGCATGGACCTCTCCAAGGTGTACGAGCTCATGAAGCGCACACCCCTGCCCCGGTTCTTCGAGAGCATGGCCGTGCGGCTTGACGGTCCCAAGGCGGAGGGGAAGGAGATGTCCATAAACCTGGTGTTCACCGACATCGGGGAAAGCTACGTGCTGACGGTCAAAAACGCCGTGCTGCACCATCGCAGGTCCGCCCCGAGCCCGAAGGCGAACGCCACGCTGGCGGTCACCCATGACCTGTTCGTGCGCATGCTGGTGGGCAAGGCGAACATGAAGGAGACGCTGTTCTCCGACAAGCTCAAGGTGACGGGAAGCCGCACGGACCTCCTGCGCTTCCTTGCGCTATTTGACAGGCCGAAGACGAATTTCAATATCGTGGTGCCGTGAAGGAAGGCGGGGTTACGGGATCCCCAAGCCTGGCCAGATCAGCGAGCAAAAGGCCGCGGAATACGTGCTCGAGGGTATAAAGAAGGAAACGCGGGAAAACCTCTTTCCGCCGGGGATGAAATATTTTACAAAGTTCGGCAAAGTAGCGCCGCACGACCGCACCGGACGCTGGGCTACCTGGGGCCGGGAGATTATCGCGTCAAACAATCATGCCAGGCGGCTTGATATAAAGCCGTGCGGCACTACGCCAGTCCCCAATCCTTCATGAGGGCCCTGAATGCCTCTCCGCCGGCGCCAAGAGAGGGCTGGTAACCGCCGCCGTTGCACCAGGCCGATGAAAGGTAGAGGCCTTTGAAGGGCGTCTTGGGCCCTATTATGCCGGTGAAGGTATTCTCCGGCGTCTGCTCGAACCCGTAAAAGGCCCCTCCAGGATTGCCGGTAAAGGCCACATTGGTGAGCGGTGTCGCGGCCTCTTTCACCTTTACCATGGAGCGGAGGCCCGGTATGAGGGATTCTTCGGTGCGGCGTATAAGCTCTTCGGTAATGCCGTTCTTGAACTCGTTATATGCGCTCTTCCTGTTTTCAAAATAGTCCTTTTCGAATTTCCGCCACGGCTCATATCCGCTCATCATGAGGATCGAGACAATGGAGGTTCCGGGCCTGGAATAGCCTTTAAACGCGTGGTTGTACAGCACGACGATCATATTCGCCTTCTTCGCATCGCACCGCATGGACGCCAGGTAATCCTCTTCGGGATCGCCGCAGGATGATATAAATGTCTCGTATCCGCTTACTTCCCGGTGGACCTCCCTGTTCAGTCCCAGCCACACCATGAAGCTCGATATGGCCGGTTTCATGGAGCTCATCTTCATCACAAATTTGGCGGCGCCGCTGGAGTACTTCTCCGCAGGCTTCGGCGCCGATATCATGCCGAGGGTTGCGGGAATGCTTGCATTGGATATGACCGCTTTCGCCTCAACAATTTCGCCCCCCTTTAATTTTACTCCCGCCGCGGCGCCGTCCTTCATGAGGATCTCCTCGACCTCATTCGAGAGCATGACCCTGCCCCCGCGTTCCTCTATCGACTTCATCAGGGCGTTGCTCAGGTCCTGCGACCGCATCTTCGTGTAGTACCCGCCGAATTTAAGGTATGCCGACGCCGCCACGATATACAGAAAAGAGGAGAGCCGTGACGGCGGGAGCCCGAAGTATGGCCAGAGGTACGCAAGGGCCGCCCGGACCTCACTGTCGCCGGTATGCGCATCCAGGATCTCGCCCAGTGTCTTCTTCCTGGTTCCCCAGACCTTCCTGTGGCTCAGAGGAAAAAGCATCGTTTCAAACGTCGAATCCCGATCGAAAGGCTTCATCAGCTCATCGAATATCCCGAACATCTCGACCATGAACCCGCGGACGCCTTTTTCGTGTTTCGGAAAGGCGTCGCAGATGATGTCGATCGCCCTGCCGGGGTCTTTGTTCGGAAGTATGATGTCGCTGTTCGGCGTAATTATTCTCCCCATGTCGGGGAGCTCCGCGAATTCGACTTTATTTGAAATGCCGGTTGCATCGAATACCTCTTTCATCGGTCCGCCCTTTGCCGACGCGGTGGCATGGAGCGAAATCTCGAAGTCGAATTCATTCCGCTGGAAGCTTGTCGCGTAGCCTCCCGGGCGTTCGTGCTGCTCGATAACGGTTACCGGAAATCCGTTCATCGCCAGGTGCGCGGCCGCGCTGAGGCCCCCGAGTCCCGCACCGATGACCGCCACGGGCATTTGCTTTTTATCGCTTCCGCGAATTTCCCCGACCTTGCAGCCCATGACCGCAGCGGCCGATGCCGCCGCGGCGATCTGGATGAATTCCCTTCGTGAAAAATTATTTTTCATCTCAACCTCCGGATATTCGCTGTATCTTTCTTCCCCAGATCATCGTTCCCCGCCATTCGGCTCTTCCCCTGTGGGGGCGGTTTTTTATCAGATTTTCAATCCGGCTGATGCCGCCCTTGTCATGGTGCCGGAGATTACCACGTGAAGACGATGTTGTCAATGGTATCGACCCTGGTTCTATCCCCTCATGATATGGGCAGCCACCCCACGGCGCGGTGATGGTTCGACGACAGGACCGTATCCCAGGCGTCGGCGGTCAACTGCCACATCATCCCCATCAGTTCAGCGGGATCGGATTCGACATAGCCGTCGTCGAGAGAGCCATCCGCGCCCTTCGACGAGATTTTTCTGACCTTGGACCTGTCCAGTTTAATCATCAGGTTGGATTGTACCAGGGGAACGGGAGGCTGTCAATCGATTATAGGTGCAGTCATCGGGCGCGTTTTAGATGTTTACGTGAACAAAAGGCGCCCATGCCGCGTTTTAGGTGGCTATCAGCTCAAGGCTTATAACAAATTCACTATACCCCTCACGGAGAACCTTGGTGGCCTTTATTTTGTGGTAACTGTCAGGTGAATACTCTCACAGAAAAGAAAATTCACTATATATTTCAGGTGAAACTTGACCGCCTTCGCATGGAACCATTGCCAGTTTCGCAGACAGGGTCACATGATCCCGCATGGCGGGACATCCTCGCCTGCGGGACATTTATTTTGTGATCGCTGTCAGGGGGGTGCCATCACTGTTCAGATTACAGTACAGGTTGCAATAATATGTTTCAAGAAGCTTAACAAGCACTGCAGTAAAATACTATCAGGACTTTACAATTACACCGTATAATTCCGGTCTCCTGAAAGAACGCCAGTCGACAATCTTGACCCACGTGTCGATAAGGCCCAAGTCGATTTTACCTGACACTACACCGAATGGTTCATCTTCAATGGAGGCGATTACAAATCCCATGGGATCTATGATACAGCTCCGGCCGAAGTGATGCCTGGATTTTTCTTCACCTTCACAGATTTCATCGCCAGCCTTGTTTACGGCAACGATGAACAGGTGGTTTTCCATCGCCCGCACTTTCAACTCATCTATAAAAGCATCTTTTCTTGCTCCGAAGGCGGCAACAGGAACGAAAACAATCTTAGCACCTTTTAACATGAGCACCCTGAAACTTTCCGTGATGGATCGGTCAAAACAGATCAGTATTCCCATGGGTACTCCCCGTATCTCGAACACGGGCAGATCATTCCCTGGAGTGAAATAGTACTGCTCGTCTACCGGCAAGAGCGAACGGTCTCCTGATTTTGGGAGGTGCACCTTCCTGTACACGCCGACTATTCTCCCCTCGGGTGAAGCTATGAAAGCGCTGTTATAGTAAGCATTTTCGACCTTTTCCAACACAGTACCGATTATGTGTATGCCGTGCTTTTTCGCCGCTTCGCATAAATAGTCCGATGTTTTCCCGGGAATAGTCTCGCCGTGTTGCAACCAATCCCTGTTGTACACACAACCGAAATACGGAGTCGTCATGAGCTCTGAAAAGCAAACAATATCGGGCTGGAGCTCTTTAACCGTTTTGTCCAACACCGATTTTGCTGTACCGATATTGTCTCCATAGTTTCCGGCATATGGTCCCATCTGAATGCCGACAACAGTTATCGTTCCCATTGTTACGCCCCTGTTGAGTCATTCTTCAGCTTGGCTGATTGCCATCTCAACTAAAACAATCCGTATGTCACACAAACGACCTGACAGCAAACTAGACTCGACAGCACTACAAGACAGGCTTTGTTGCATTCTTTTCATTATACGTCACCAGGCTGATCCCGATCATCAGGACCAAGCTAACACTCAATGCAGGAATTATGGGCTCAATTCCATAAGGTTTATTGAGCGCATGCAATGCGAGAAGCACCACAGAGCTTATTATAATACTGATTTTCGCCGCCAGTGCAGTCGCCTTTCCCCAAAACAGTCCGAAAATAATGGGGAAAAACATGCCAGCCAAAAAAATGCCATATGCGGCCATTAACACAAAGAAGATACCCTTAATCGTGAGTGCGAAAAGAATGCCAAAGACACCGATTAATAACGTTGTAACTCTGGAAAAAAGCAGCTCCCTTTCTTGAGTTAATTGCTTCCGTGAAAACGAAGGAATGACGTCCTTTGATATCAACACTGCACCGATAAGAAGAGCGCTGCTTGCGGTTGACATGCATACTGCCATTATCGCGGTGAGCCCCAATCCAATAACAACAGTCGGCAGTTGATTAGTTATAAGCAGCGGAATCGCATAGTCCGAAGTTTGATACTTTGTTACTATATCAGGCATGAGCACCCTTCCCGCCATTGCCAAAAAGGTTACTATGATCGTAATATAGAGCATGAAAAAACCGGCACCTACGGGGCTCCATTTTGCTATGGTGTCATTTCGTGAGGACATGGTCCTTTGCCAGATGGTTGGATCGATGATGACCGCCGGTATATAGGTCAAGAGCATCCCCAGAATCAGCGGGAACGGCAGGCCTGACCAAAAATCAAACATGCCCGGATCAAGAGCAGTTTTCATCTCGTTAAAACCGATTTTGCCAAAGATCACTACCGGCATAATAATCCCCAAAAGTGCAAAAATGATGAAAAATTGAATCATATCGGTATATGCAACACCCCATAAACCGCCAACAAATGTATATGCAACAATAATGCCCCCCGCAACCAGTATACTCACCATAAATGAGACGCCAAATGGTTCACCAATGATATGCAGCACGATGCCCATGGCAAGAAGCTGCGCACCATAAACAGCACATACTGCCAATACCAGTACAACAGATGACAACCTTTTCGTTCCGATACCGTATCGCTTCTCTAAAACCTCGGGAGCAGTCCAAATATTAGCATGGCGCAATCTCACTGCAAAACTACTATAGATGGCATACCCGATAACGTAGGCTATCCCAATCCATATCATCACTGTGCCATGTTTCCATGACATTCCGCCACATCCCAGCGTTGTATTTGCACCTACCTGTGTTGCAATCAACGTTCCCAATGTTACCGTCATTCCGAGATTTCTTCTCGCTAGAGAAAAATCCTCACTTTTCTTGACTCTTTTATACATATAAACGCCAATAATGCACATCAATACAAAGTATGCGATGAGTACTAACAAATCCGGAATTCCTACCATTGTTGATACCCCCTTTACGTTTTACATGGCTTTACAAGAAGTTCGTAAAGACAATCCTTCATCCTAAAATAAGACGTTTCAAAATGGTGTGCGCATCAAAAATCTTCAAGATTAACCGACGGTAATGAACACATCGCTTTTAAGGGATTACCTTTTTTTATGTTCGGTGTTAACATATCAAAAGTTGTATAAAGAAGCCAGTTCACACACCAACCCGTACGTGCTACAGCTTTGCTTTTAGATCCTTAATGGTATCGAATTTCAAACCAACGCTTGCAAGGGTTCTCCCACTCGTCCAGAAGTCTTGCCCACATATTGCAGACGTTAATGTAATAATTGATTCGCACACGGGCATCGAAACACCCAACGTACGGCCCAGCGACGCGGCAGGCACCATTCCGTACGGTACATCCTCGGTGAACATCCGATCGGTCACACTGTGAGGACCCTCGACGTGACGGTAGACCAGCTCCTTCAAGTGGCGGGCCGCCAGTCCGTCACCCTTTTTATAGGCATCTCCGGGCTTTCCAACAAACGAGACGTCACCCGCCGTCAGGACCTCGACACCCTCTCCATAAATCAGGTAATAACGCATGATGTAGCCGATGTTGAGGATCTTGCAGAGTTTCCTTTTTTCCTCGTCAATCTCATCCATCAGATTACCCACGGTGGCCGTCGTCCAATCCCGGTACAGATAGACCTCCTTTAGTAATTCAACATTCGCCACATTCAATAAAAGAGCTGGCGGGTGCTGGACGCAGTTCGAATTCATGAGGGTGGTCGCCAAGACGTTTTCAATGGGAATGAGCCCCCTGGAGGAAGGGCTTCAAAACGTCATAAAGCTCGCGGGTGTCTTTCGAAGGATTCGCGCGAACCGGATCTCGGGGGCGACAACTGCACGGACCTCCGCCGGACCGGTCATTCGCGTACCATAGGCAGGAGTGTGGTTTCGGCGAATTTAACGTTCGCCGATACACCATTTTCACTGAATATGTTTTTAAATTCAAAAGAGCCCAACGCGCCTGGAACAAGAACGATTATCTGTCCATCTTTGACATGAGGTGCCAATATGTTGGCAAATGCACGGTGTCCGTATGCAGGACAGCAGACAAAGATGAGCTGGGCTTTTTTCACCACCTCTTCGATCTCGGTCGTTGCCTTTTTCAGCTTCGCTTCACCGTCCGGAACCTTGTATTTTTCAGGCACTTCAGCCCCGAATACGGGAGCGATTTTTATAGATTGCCTCTCCAGGGTGGTTTTGAACTTCTCCTTGAATTGAGGGAGTTCGTACATGTACACTTCACACCCCTGAAGGGACAAATCCGCAGCCAGGGCATGAGCGCCATTGCCGCCTCCCAATACAGCAACGGTATCGATTGCCATTTTGATCCTCCTCTTGTTTTTATTTTTGCCGGCTTTTCGCTACCAGAGAAAATAGGCAACGTGCCAGTGTTCGCTTAACATAATTCCTGTAAGGTCCGAGGCTCGTGCATCACCGCCATGCTCAGATGGCTCAGTATGTCATTCATGCATTATTTCATCGACAAACGCATGGGCGGCATCTCGTCCTTGCTTTTCAAGCCCATTCTAGAGGAGGTCTTTAAAGGCCTCGACATCGTACTTCTTGTTTTGTTTTTTCAACTCGATAGCTTCAACCAGGGCCCGGTGCTTTTCCCTGGTTATGGGCATGAGGTAGGACGCTATGACGCCGATTACCAGGAATAACGCCGTCCCCTCCGCATAGAGGATCCTGATTCCCCATAACGCTTTCGTCGTTTGCGGATCATTCGGCATATACCCGATAAAGTGGAGCACCAGCCCGATGACCCATAACGCGAACGCACTTCCGATCTTCTGGACAAACGCCATCAATCCGAAGTAAATCCCCTCACGGCGCCGCCCTGTCTTAAACTCATCAACCTCGACAACATCCGCCATTATCGAATAACCTATCAGGTAGACCGTGACGACACCGCTTGAAGCGAAAAAGATCAATGCATAGAAGAAAGTCGCATTCCCCGGTTTGATCAGAATCGTTCCCACGCCCATCAGCAGCGCCCACAGGCCGACATAGATAACAAACGCCAGTTTTTTCCCGATTTTCGACGAGGTGAGATTTATTAACGGGATCCAGAGCAACGTACTCCCGAAAAGCAAAAGAAATGACAGCGAAGACTGGCTCTCAACGAACCCCATGTAGTAGGTCATGAAATATATCATGACCGCGCTCCCCACAGTGGTCCCCACTTCACCTCCAAGTCACAATGGTTTGGCGAAAAAGAATGGACGGTTCTTTACGACCGCCAACAGAATTTCCTTCAAATTAACCTGGGTGTGTTTCGGGAATAGCTCGTATCCCCTCGTGACATGCCACGTGTACACATTCGGAATAATCATGAGTACCGCGAAAATTCCCGCCATCACGGACCAGCCGACCTTCACGCTTCCGAATTTCTGGCTGAAATAGTTGGCGATCAAGAGGGCAGTTGCCGCCGCCGCGATGTTCGAGCTGTTGGTCGAGATCGCCCGAAACATCATGATGCTTGTCCTCTCATTGTACCTGGGTCATCTCGGCAGCCAGGGCTGAATAGGGGACACACAGGATCGTATAGACGGCGTCATACAGAATTACCATGACGATGAAATAAACGATGGTCCACGTCTTAACAAGGCCGAAGTCAGTGAAGAGGAGCCACGTGCAAATACTGAACGGGAGCACAGCACCTATCATGAAGGGCCGCCTTCTTCCCCACTTCGATCTCGTGTTGTCCGACCAAATGCCAACCAACGGATCGTTAATTGCATCCCAGATGGTGCCAACCAACAGTATGCTCCCTGCGATTGCCGGATCGAGTTTCACGACGTCAGTGAGGAAATACAAAAAATAAAGAGAAAAAAGAATCCAGATCGCGCTCTGCGCCCCGTCGCTGGCACCATAGCCAAACTTCAACCGGAACGGAAGTTTCACAGCTGTCTTGGTATCCATTTCTTTGTCCTCCAATGGTTAAGACATGGATAAAACGAAAATCAATCATTCAACGGCAAGGATAGAGGTGCGAAGGAAAGCAAATGAAGAAATGTTCGCATGTTTGAGTATCTCGCTTTTCAACAGAATGCTCCTCGGGGGTATCTGGCCCGGGACCTTCCATTTTCTCCGAATCACCTTCCCCGGCCTATTACCGGTATACACTCCCCCGTCTATCACCAGAACGCCATTGGTCATAACGTAAGGAATTCCATCAGGAGGTCTGTCGGGATTAGTGTAGGTCGCCTTGTCGATAATCCGCAGGGGATCGAACAATGTGAGGTCCGCGTCGCACCCGACCTGCACCCTCCCCTTTTTCTTCAGACCGAGCCAGAGCGCCGCCAGGCTTGAAGTCTTCGCCAGCGCGGACATCAGGTCGCAGGCTCCCTGTTCCCTGACATAGTGGCCCAGGAACCTGGAAAAACTGCCCGCGCCTTTGGGGTGAGCTAAAACATTTTTACTTCCCACACCGCCCATGTCGGTATCCGATGTGTCATTCATCAGCATGGTGAAGGGGTAACAATACCATAAAAATATCTTGTGATGCTTGTACACGTTAAGGCCAATGACGCCAGGATCGGCGATCCTCTTCTCTTTAACCTCGTTTCTTATATAATTGAATTGTTCGATGCTTCTATATTTTTCACCTGCCTTCATTACGATTTTGCCGTCGACGACCACGTCGGTGTAACTCAAGAGGTCTGATATGCGCATGTCCTTAAACACTTTGAAAAGGGCATCAAGCGGGATGTCGAATATGGGGCTCTTCATGTCCAGCTGGAACGAGTCCCACGGCTGGCACGTTGTCGCCAGTTTAAGCCCAGACTCCCTGGCTTCCTGCATCAATTCCAAGGCCGCGCCCGAATGGCCGTGACCCAGCAACGGACCCATGTGGGAAATGATCAGGGGAACCCCCGTCTCCCTCGCGACCCCTATCGCTTCCTCAACGGCCTGTATGTCGTTGGCCGAGTCTGAGTGGCGGATGTGAATCGAGGCACCCCCGCCGAGCCTGGCCGCCTCTCTGCTCACCGCTGCCATCTCCTCATATGTCGCGCCCGGACAGTAGAACGGCCCCAGGGAAACGCCAAGCGCACCGGCCTCCATCTCTCCGCGAAGAAGCTTTAGCAGCCCAGCGAGCTGCTTTTTGTCAGAGGAATCCTGCTCATGCAAGCCAACCTGCTTCCTCAGGGTACCATGGCCCGCATATGAAGCAACGTTGATGATGAGTCCTTTTTCTTCGAGCCGCGAAAACCAGGTTCCCAGGGGATACGCCGGTCCCAGGTCTGGGTCGTCGGGGATAGCCCCCGAGTCCCCGCAATTGCCCGTTATGTCCGTGGTGACGCCGTCCGACGCGATAAAAGCGGAGCCCCTGCCCGTCCCCGAACCGTGGCTGTGCATGTTGATGAATCCCGGCGCAACGACGAGGCCGGTCGCATCGATTTCCCTCTCGGCCTTGAGCTTTTTCCCTGGCGCGACGATGGACGCGATCTTCCCGTTTTTTATGCCGATGTGCGCTTTAGCGTCGGTGCGGGTAATTGGGTCCATCACCCTGCCGTTGAGGATGGCGATATCGAAGGTTTCCTTGCGCGCCTTTTCCATGGCGGGGACCCGGTGGATTGGTGTCTCAAACCGGATTATTACACACGGAAAGTCAAATTGTCAATAAAGTAACTTTATTATTTATTATTGAAGCTTTTTGTTGCAGAGATAGGTAAAAAGTATTGTGGATGCCGGACGATACGGAAATGCTCTTCAAGAAACGTCCGGTGAAGCCGCTCAACACAGCCGTTGCACTGAGGAAGGCGAACTTTCATTGTCCGATGGCCGATTTCCTCGAGCAGAAAAAATAACTCGAGCGGGTGTCTGTCGGGGCGACCGCAATATTCACGGCCGTTGCCGCCAACAAGGCCGACGCGAAACCGGTGAAGAGCGCAGACATCTGCGGAAGATCCTGATTCGCTGATTGGCCGGTCCCGAAGCTGCGTATTCCCGACATAGTTCCGGGCGACATCATCTCGGCACTGGACACAGGCGCCTACCGGGAGACATAGGCGGCTAACTTCAGCGCCATACCGAGCCCGGCCGCCATCATGGTAAGGGGTGATTCCGCGGCGGTCATCAAAAGGCGGAGACCGAAAGGGATGGCTTCGCGACGGAGGTCGTTCCCCGCCGCATTACCAGGACATGAAGCCAGACCGGCAACAGGCGGGAAGACGCCAGACCAGCGGGAAGGTTCTCACACGGGACGCCCCTGGTGATTTAGTATAAATAACTGAACCCCGCCCTCAATACCCTGTTGAATTTATTGTATTGCAGCAGAGTTTCCCCGTAACCGCTGAAGTACTGGATGAACAGGCCCAGCGGGACCATGGTTCCCCTGTTCCTGTAGTCATACTGTAGTGAACCGACTATCATGGTGAGTTCAATGCTTCCTTTCTTTGGGTCAGGGCTGGAGCCACTCCGGCCCGTGGCCATTAAGGTCAATTCAAAAAGCTCTTTTATCCCGATCACGGACTTCAGGGTAAGCTGTCCGTATCCCATGTATTGAGCGATATCGGTATTCTCATCGCCGACATTGTAAATCCACCAGAGCCTCGGTATTGCGATCAGATATCGGTCCAGCAGAGAATACTCAAACTCGAAGTACCCCCTGTCCCAGCTCCTCGAATCGGCGGCCTGATTACCGCCGAGCCCGTTTGATTCGTGCTGCCAGCCGCCCAACTGAATATACTTCAGCCGCTTGAAATATATTCCGAGTTTCGTTTTTTCATACAGGTCGATCCGGTAAAAGAATTCAGGCGAGTAATTCGACTCTATGAAAGGCGATGAATTCTTAAAATTGAAGAGGTCCCAGAGTGATTTTTGCGTATAGGCGATATAGAGCCCGGTGTCGTCCTTCAGTCCCGACCACAGAAATATACGGTACGCTATACTGATCTGAAATTTGCAGTACTGGCCGTTTATTCCCGTGCCGTTTATCTCTTTATCGGTGCTGGTACCGAACAGAAAATAATTGTAATGATATAGGCTCACCGGATCGGGAAACCGGTACGATGACCCGCTCTCCGCGTTTTCCCTGCCGATCTCAGGTTTTTCCAGCGTTTCGCCGGTGTCCTGTGCGAAAAGCGGCACATTTACAATTGAGCTCAAGAACAGCATCAACAGGATCGCATATATTCTTTCCATGCGAACTTCTCCATTTCGGTCAGCCGAATGGCCGCATCGTGTCAATACGGCATCTGTGTATCTGAAGGATGGAATTTTTCAAATAAGAAAAATGCTGAATGTCCCCACCATTTGTGCCGACGGCGCACGCCGGCAGGCGCGGTGATTACGACCGGAGTGAAGATTCGTATCGAGGACTTCCGGCCCTGGCGCCTAGAAGCCGATATAGAACCCGTTGTTCTGCGCGGCCAGTTCCTTGAGGAAATCAACGGCCTCGGAGTCTTCCTGGTTCCGGAATTCGGTGCCGATGCCCACCGTGAAGATCTTTTTGCCGGCCCTGTTCATCTTCTTTATCGAGGCCAGGAGCTTTTCTTTGGTCATGATCTTTTTCCGCAAAGAATCTGGCTGGCCGTCGCTGAAGAGGATTATTCCCTCGGCGTCGGCGTAGGTGCCGGTGGTAAGGACGAATTCCAGCACCGCCTCGGTCGGGGTGTCGTGGTAGGGATCCAGGCAGGCGATCTTTTTGTAGAAGCCGATTTTCTCCTTTTCGGAGATCATGTTGACGAGCTTGCCCTCGAAATATCCGTACTTGTAGCAACTGAGGCGGGGCTTGTCGTAGGCCTCGTCCCTGGAATCATAGGCAAGGCAGTCCCGTCCGGGTTTCGGCAGCATCCGGAAGTCCGGGTACATTGTCCTGTTTATGTTCTCGGAAAATGCCGGGAAGTAGACGATGTCCATCCAGTAGCTCTCGTTCATGGCTGCGATGAGCATCTTGACCGCGGCCTTCACCTGGGAGAGCCTGTCCTCCCTGTACTTGTTGTTCTGGGGCGCCATGCTTCCCGAGAGGTCCAGGAGCATCACTATCTTGTAAGGGATCTTGTAGGTGATGAGCGCTTCGGCCTCGGGGCTGGGGCGGAAAATTTCCTTTTTCAGTTCGGCGATCTTCTTCAGGGTGCCGGAGAGCTTGTCGGCCGTCGAGTTGATGATCCGCGTGACGGTGGAGATCTTATCGATGGTCTCCGGGCGTTTCCCCTGGTATTTCTGGAGTTCCTTCCTCGCCTCTTCAAGCTCGGCGGTGGTCTTCGAAAGCTCGGCGGCTGCTGTCACGAGCTCGGACTTGACGTCCTGGCACGTCATGGATTCGATCCCGATCTTCTGGGTCAGGAGGATGATCATGAGCACCATGATGGCGCCCAGCGCCCCTGTTATCACGTCCAGCATTGAGAGGTTGAAGATGGTTATTTCCCGGCCGGGCCGTTTCATGGACTATTTCTTCCCGTCGCCCACGTTGAGCCTGTTGATGAGGTTCGTCAGCACGTATTTCCCCGCCCGGTTCAAGACCTCCTCTTCCCCCTTCTGCACGATGTTCATGAGGAACACCAGGACGGCCGAGAGGACCAGCGCTACGATGGTGGTGCCGAAGGCGAAGCCGAGGTCGGCCGTCACGGCCTTGAACTGCAACACCTTGTCGCTCTGAGCGCCCATGAACTTGTTGATGTCCATCTTGTTGAGCGCATCGGCGATCCCCACCACGGTCCCTATGAAGCCGAAGGTGGGTATGACCCATACCAGGTAGCGGCTCAGCGAGTACCTGAGGTCAAGGCGGTGAATGTTCAGGTCGAAGGCGCTGTTGAGCACGGAGATGGTGTCGCTTACCGAGTGCGATTTGGAATACTGCAGTATGCAGGTGTTGATGAGGTCGGGCAGAAACGCCTCGGCCCGGACGGCGGCATTGGCCACGTTTACCCGTATGGCCTCAATGGCCTCGTCCTTCGTGAGCAGCTCCCCCTCTTTCTCGGGAAGGAACCCTGACTTTTGCAGAAATACGTTCTCCTCCATGCTGCAGAGCCATCGCACCCAGAGCTGCCCCAGGCCTATGAAGAAGAGAAAATGCATCAGGTTCTGCAGGGTGAAGGGATACACCCGCGATATGGTCTGGCCGAGTATCAGGTCGCCCGCGTAACTGCCTCCGATAAAGACGGTCATGAGCGCCACGAAGACGATGGTGGCGGCCACCGAAAATCCGAGCGCCGCCCAGTTTCTCCTGGAATAGTCCATGTGAATACTCCCTGAATAAATTGGATGAGGGCGGCCGAAGCGGGCCCTTTATCTCCTGGGGACGCATTCCCCGCCGGCGTCCCGGTAATAGCCTTCCTTGCAAACGCAGGCGCCCTTCCGCTCGGACCAGGCCTCGTTCGGCTTTCTGCATTTTTTCACACACACGTACGTATCGGGCCCCTTTCCCCGGGGAACCATTCGCTCGTCGTCCGCGCAGCCGTCGACACAGGCGCCGTAATACGAGATGATCTTGCAGGGCTCGCAGCGGTCGGTGCGGGGGTTCAACCTGTAGCCCTTCACGCACTCGCAGGCGCTCCGGTCGGAGTTCCACTGCTCGTGCTCCCTGCAGTCGCAGTATCCCTCTTCGTTTATTATGCCCCTGCGGGCCTCGCACCTGGTCCGCAGGCTTTCACGCCGTTCTTTCTGCTTCTGGTTTTGCGTTTTCCAGGCGGCGCGCTCTTTCTTGATCCTTTCCATCTCACGGTCGAGCTCCTCCTGCTTTTCGGCCAGCTTCTTCTCCTCCTCCGCCTTTTCCTTCCCCTCGAGCTCCGTCTTTATTATGGCCCTGGTGCTGTCCAGCTCGGCCTGCTTGTTCCTGAGTTCCGTTTCGCGGTCGTCCTGTTCCTTCTTGGCGCGGTTCAGCTCCATGCGGGTTTCATCAAGCTGTGTCTTGGCGGCATCCAGCTCCTTCTTCATGCTCTGTATCTGCTCGGCGGCCTGGCCCAGCCTTCCCCGCGTGCTTTCCAGTTCGCCCATGGTGGAGTCGAGCTTCTTCCTGGCTGTCGAAAGCTCCGCGCTCGTATTCGCAAGTTCCTCCCTGGCCCCCGTGAGGCTTCCGATCGTTTTGTCCAACTGGCCCCTGGTGGCTCCCAGCTCGCCCCTGGTTTTGTTGAGCTCGCCTATTGCCCTGTCCAGCTCTTTGCCTGTACTGTCGAGCTTTGATTTGACCCGGTCGTAATCGCCCTTAATGGTGGTCATCCGCCATTTCAACTCGGCTTCACGCTCCCGTATGCGCGATGAGAGGCCGAAATTGAACCGGGCGGCGATTCCGTAGTTCAGAGCGGCCTTCTTCCCGGGAGCAAGCTCCCATGCCGGCGCCGCGAAGGCCGACAGGGTCACGGGATAGCGCAGGAAGGGCATGGACAATCCCACGGGAATTCGTATGTTCCTGTAGCTCTCGTCGTTCCGGTAGCCCCCCAGGGTGCCGAGCCCCGTGAAGACCCGTACGCGCATGCCGGCCGCGCGATAGAGGTCGTAGAACTCGCAGAGGAGGTCCACGGAGTAATAGAAGTCCCCTTTAAGGGCGGACCCCACCGAGATGTCCAGCCCGAACCAGTCGGTTATCCAGTAGCGCGCGTCCAGCCCCGACGGCGTACCGGCCACGCCGCCTATCTCGAAGTTCCCCTTCTGGGAAAAGGGATAGGCCTCCGGGTAGAGGTCCCGTAAGGCTTCCGCCGTGCTATCGGCATTCAGTTTCGCGGCCCCAGGCCCCACCATGACAAAGGCACACAGCAGCAGGATGAGATTGATGATATTTACCATAGTTTCATGGGCGATTTATAGACGATATGAGGTGACCCCCTGCTTGCAACAACATGGAATTACCTGTCTAATCCAGGGATTACCATAAAACAAGGAAAGGGATTCACGCGGGAAAATGTACATTACGCCGGCCTGGATGTCCACAAAGAATCTGTGGAAATTGCCGTTTATACTGCCCCGATGCTCTTCAGCTCCTGCAGGGCATCCCCGCCTGAGGGCAATCCCTGACTTCCGGGATTGCCCTGATTTATACCGTACGATGAAATAGATGTGATAGTATTGAAACAATGGTAAGGGAATATACAGGTGGTAAAAGCAGTGGACAGATCAATGCAGTTTTGGTACCATTTCCATGCAAACACTGTCAGGTGAATACGTTCATCGTTCACATCATTTAATAAAATCAATCCATTTCGATTTTGGATATTTTAGTCTCAGATCATTCAATGCCCGTCGCTCTTCTTTTTTTGTTTTTAAAACCACATCACACATTTCCTTTCTTTGATTATATTCATCGATCACTTCATTAGCAAAATATACATGAAATTCCCCCATAAAAGCCACACATTTTTCTGAAAGATTTATTTTTGAATTCTCGACAATAGGCTCTTTAAATTCAATATTAACCAGCTGCTTCATTATTTCAAAATTAAGTACTGGTTTCCCTTCATACGTGGCCGAGTCAAAGTCAATGACCATGACCCTCTTGGTGGTTAATATTTTGATAGTATATTGGGCCTCTAATATCCTGTATATCCCCGGCTCGAGATTCGGATAATAAAAATATTGGTATTTATCATATAATGCTTTTTTAAGATATCCTTTGTTAATATACTTATCGCTAACGATTGACTGCTTTATTCTCTTCAATATTTTTCCTTCAGATGATATTTGGGCGATATAAACATCATCGGGAATGGTGTTATTATTCACAAACACCGCAAGAACGATTATTGAAGACGTTTTTCTCACCGGGTCTTTCAAGGTGACACAACCGGGCGGGGCAAGGAGGCATAAATATTAATACTGGAATGAATTTATTCATTTATTCGATAGTGCCATGTAATCGTAATGAGCCTGGCACATTTCTTTAAAAAGAAAATAATCAGGCAGTGTTTGAAACCATTGCCGGCTCAAAGTTTTAAGAAATTCACTATATCTTTCAGTCCCGCAGGCGGGGTCACGTGATCCCGCCTGCGGGACCTTTATTTTGTGGCCGCTGTCAGGGGAATACATATAACTGTTCACATTAGTGAACATACTCTTAATATATACTCCTCGCATTTAACACATAAAGCATTTCCGTGCAAGTCTCGTAATGCGTGACACAACTGTTCATTGCCATTTAGAAAAAAATCTTAAAAAATGTTTTCATTTTCATCCTTTGCGATTAGAACATTTTTAAAGCGATATATATTTCCTCTTTTCACTAGCCTTTTCCCCGATTTTTCATCTTTTTCCCATCTTTTATATTTTCCATCTTGTAGAATTCATAATCTAATAGATAGTCTCCAATTGATCCTATTAAATACACAATTTCTAAATTCTTTTACTTTTTCGAACATGAATAATCTGCCAGAAATAGTACTAAAGATCCAGCCTTTATATGTTTCGTTACCTTCTTGATTAAAATATGTGTGTCAATATATACCCATTCACCTGTTAAATCCCAAGTATTTTTTTTTTATTCGACCTGCGGATAATTATCACTCTTTCGGCTTGTCTTAGTTGCAGTATTACACTTGAAGTAATACTAGGCTCCAATCGAACATTTACTTTGTCACTTATTACAAAGTGATATTTGCTTTTAAAATCAATATCACCAGCCAATGCAGTTACTGATAAAAATAATGATATCATAATTCCTGTAATTCTACGCATCATTTGCCCCTCAATTAATCTATAACACTAAAATGAATATGATTATTATGTTGTTTGTAAATTTTCTGGCTTCGCCATCTCTCCACCTATTAGTTTTACCATTTATACTCCACGGCGTTAATACTTCTTTAACTCTCCTTCTGATCTTTCCTCAGCCATGGCTAACTTCCCTTGCCAGTTCTGATCTGTCGTGTGTTTTTCGGATTCGGATCTTTATCTTGAATCAGTGCACTTTCATTGCCTCGTTTAAATTCAGTGATATCCATTCCTCTGCCGGAATTATTGTGGGGCCTGGTCATCCCCTTTCCTATAAAGACTTGAAATAGTCATGCCCTTAAGCCTATTCTCCCTGATCATGTCATTTAAAACTTCAAACGTTTTCGGGTTCGTCTTACTGATGCTTTCTCTTGATACATCCGCGCACAGATCGACAAAGACACCTCCTATGGTAGTTCTGTGGAAACTGCGTACAGTCCCTCCTCTATCCTTCCATGTGAATGTCCTGTAGTTTTCCAGCATTTCCTTCTGGATGTCTTTCCCGCTCGTTCCGGTCCTGCTGGACTCTGATTCCCTGGCGCTTTGCAGTTTATTCGAAATCGCCCTGCCGTTCTCACCCCCATCGCGGGGCCGCGAGCTGACCGTGTCGCCGGCGAAAAACCTGTTCGCCAACACTGCCCAGGCCAAACCTTCACCGACCGGGGTGTGCCCCGTCGGGTCCCTGTACAGAACCGGATTGCCCTTCACGTATGCGAAGCGGTTCCACCCCTGCGTGTCATACTCACCGTCCACCACTGTATCCGCCGTTACGAATTGCGCGATAACCGGGTCATAATAGCGCGCATTGAAGAAATATAATGATGTTTCCCTGTCAAGCTCCTGGGAATTGTACTTGGGATTGTGCCGCCCCTCCCCTTCCTGGAACCAGGTCTCCCCATAAGGCAGATATTCAATTCGTGAAAGGGGCTTCCCATTATCGTCGGCTATCAGCGTTACCGAGTCCACCTGGTCTGTCAAATAGTATCTGGTCTCTCCCGTCGGCACTATCGCCGCGATACGGACGCCGTTGAGGTATATGTTGTTCACCGAGTATTCGGTATTCTTCAGCGGCCGGCCGTCAGGCGTGCACTGGCGCTCAACCCCGAAATACATGGAGGGATATCGGACCTCCACATGCTTGATCTCCCCATCCGCGGCATACTGCGCTTTTTTCCGCACGCGGAACCCCCCGTCGTCATACCAGTATTCGCCCATCGTTTTCCCGGTGCCTGGGTCCGTCACCTTCCGAACGCGGTTGTTCGAATCGTAGAATAATTCCCTGGTGAGGCGCCTGGCCCGGTCCTCCTGGTATACCATGTTGCCCGCCGGGTCGTAACGCATCTCGAAGCGCCCCGCGCCGTCCCGTGTGGAATCTATTCGTGTCGCCGCGTGGTTCGAATGGCGGTAGCTCCACCGGTCCTCCGGCGCGTGGCTCCAGGGATCGAGCACCTCCTTGAACTCCATGTTGCCGTTGGGAGCGTACCCGTACCGAAGATCGTACTGCTTCACCGTGTTTCCGTCCGGATCTCCGTTGGGCAGGGCGCTTCGTCGGTAGGTCCCCGACGCGCGCACCAGCCTGCTCAGCCCGTCATAGCGGTAGTCGGCGCGAATGTCACTCACATAGCCTCCATCGGTGTCGATATCCGGTGTATTCTCTATCGACGCAATGCAGTTGTCGCTCCTCAACGCGTACCTGACATCCTGGAGTTTTCGTTTTTGGTTATTGCTGCTCACGGTGCTCGCCATTTTCACCGTTCTCCAGCGGGCATCATACTCGTACGCCGTCTCGACGCCGTTGCCGCGCGAAAGCGTAACAATCTGGCCGAATTCGTTGTACTCGACGCCGGTGACGAGCTCCTTGTGCTCCGTGCCTATTTCAGCCCTTATCCCGCACACACCGGCAGGCACATGCCGGTAATGCGCCACGAGATATTTTCCGCTCAACGGATCCTTCGGGTATACCATCTGGGTCACGCGGCCCTGCAGGTCGTGGGCATACCGGGTTTCAAAGAACTCATCCCCTCCCGGCGGCGAGGTCTTCACGGACCTTTTCTCTTTTTTTATTCTCCCCATCCGGTCATAGCTGAATTCTTTCCGCTGGGAAGGGTCATCGACGCAAACGATTCTTCCCGCCGAATTCTCCGATCCGGCCAGTTCATCGTAGGTGTAGCGCACCTCCCCCTCCGCCCCGGGGAGACGCTTTTCCGCCAGGCGGCCGAGCCTGTCATACCGCATCACCGTCGTGAGGTCGCGAGCGTCGGTGCGGCTCACCGCGTCTCCAAAGCCGTCGTAGGCGATACTCGTGTATCCCAGGTCCGGATCACTCTCGGCGATTACCCGGCCGAATCCATCGCGCCACCAGCAGGCAATATTGTTCCCGGAACTGTCCTTGTTCACCTCTCCCTGCGGGAACGGAAGCTGGTTCCCATCCATCGCGGCTCCGTTAAGGTCCATTTTCTTCGTCCTGTTCCCCACGATATCGTAGGCAAAGCCTATTGTTGCTCGCGCCTCTGTTCCGTCATCCCCGGTGCCGCAGTCTTCCACGTACAATACGAGCCCTCTCGCGTTGCGGGTGACCCTCTTCGACCTTCCGGCGCTGTGTATTTCCACGGTTTCCCAGGGGTCATTGTACACGTATGTCATGGAGGCTTCAGGCTCGGCCGGATTTGACTTCGGCAGGGTAACCTTCCGCACGCGGCCTATGGCGTCATACTCGGTGACCGTCGGATGTTTTTCCCGTGTCTGCGGAATGTATGCATGGATATCTTCATCACCGGCCCAGTCATCCCGGCTCCGGCGTATAACCCGCCCCAGGTCGTCGTACACGGTGAGGCCGCTTTTCGTATAATATCGGCCAGGCGCATCCGTCGCGCTCTTGACGGTGTGTATGACACGGCCAAGCCCGTCGGCGTAGACACGCGTGCGCAGGACCGGGTCGAGAGTGCCGGTGTGCTTCAAGACATGGACGCTCAGAGGATATGCCGGGTCGTAGGAGTATTCGCTTATCACCTTGACACCGGTGTCGGTATCCGCCCTGACGCGCTCCAGGCGCCCCAGGGGATCGTAGTCGTAGTAGACGCTGTTTCCCGCGGGGTCGGTCTTTATCGCGGGGGCGCCGAAGGCTGATCCGTAATTTACCGAATAGCGCGTCGAGAGCCGGCCATGCTCCTTCAGACGCCGCTCTTCGACGACGAACTGTCGAAACTCGTTGTCGTATGATTTTTCCACGACGCGAATGGGCGTGCCGCTCTCATCGATCTCCCGTACGCGGTTCCCCCAGTCGTCGTACTCGTACCGGATCATCCTGTCCCGCGCGGGCGCCAGCCCGCTTCCCGTGTAGCTCAGCCTCTCTTCGGCCAGGTTCCCGCGGCCGTCATACCCGTAAGAGGCGGTCCGTTCATGGGTAGAACCTTGGTAATACTTCCTCTGAACAAGGCGTATCTCGTTGGTCGCTTCCACGTTCTCGTACTCGGAAAGGTGCTCCGCCGTAACGGGAGAATGGGCTCCGTCCCGGTAATGATCGGTCATCGTCTCCGTCAGGCTTTTCAGCGCGTACCCCTCCGGCGGAATCTCGCTCCTCCTCTCGATCGTCTCCACGAGAACACCCTTCATGCGGGTTTGGACCTTTGACGTCTCCACGAGAAAACTGCGCGGTCCCTGAAGCGGGCCGGAGGGTGCGATCTCGTGCACCGCGTATTCGTACGTCGTCCGGCCGTATTCCAGCGTATCGGCCCCATACGTGCGGCTTTCCTTGACCGCGCCGGCGAGCGCGCGGTTCCACCTGAAGTCCTCATAGGGCACGTTGTGATGATAATAGACCCTCTTCCCGCCCGAAGCGTCGATCACCGCGAACTCCCCGAAGCCGAAGTAGTCCGTTTCTTTCCTGCCTTCGATGAAGGCGGAGAATGCATGCCCGTTTTTATACTCGTACCGTGACACGATCCGGTTGCCCCGCCCGTCGTCCACCGTCAGGCGTTTCACCACCTTGTAGTTCACGGGAAGATCGGGAGTGCCGTCCCCGCCGGTATTGTCCAGGGAAGACGTGTTGATGTATTCCACCCCGTATGTCCCGCCGATCCCATTGAGCACCCTGCACATGAGATCGGGGACTGTCCCCTGCGTGAGGGCGAAGTACCAGTTCCGCTCCTTAAGGTGGAAGAATCCCAGGTCGGTTTTGCCGTCGCCGTTGTAGTCACCCTGTATCCATCGGAAGGGATAAACCCGCTCCTGAAGGTCCGGGCGGGACATGAAGACCGCCGTGACCGTTGTCCCGTTCGGGGACATTTCCTCCAGGGTGTAGTGCGTGGGGCCCAGGCGGACCCGGACGGCCTTATCCGGCCGGCGCGCTATCGGATTCGATTCATGGTCGAACTCGTTTTTAAACGTGATCCCCTCATCCAGGGGCGGGTAACCCACCTGTGCTATCGAGGTTTCGCCGACTATGAGCCGGCGGAAGGATACCGTGTTTCCTCGACAACACGCGTACACCAGGCTCGCCGTGTTTCCATCGTCGTAAACGCGGTGCTCCCCCGTGTATCCGCTGAAATCAAATTGCGGATTTCCGCCGAGCTCGCTGAATCGAATGGAGCCGCCCTCGAACCACCCCAGGTGCCAGCGGTGCAGCCCGCCCGACATGTCCACCAGGAGCAGCTGCGCGGGGCCCTCCGCGGCCAGGTAACGGCCGCTGAAGACGCGCACCGCGGCCTTTCGTTCCCGGATGTCCCTGAAGTACGCCGCTGAAAGGCTTCCCACCGTGATGGATATGGGCACCGGCGCGCCCGCCGACAGAAAACGCATAAAGCGCGGTGTATCGGCCCGGTCGTCAAGCACAAGGAGATACCTGTTTTCAGCATCGCCGCCCTTGTAAAAGTCGAAAAAATACATGCTCCTGTTCAAGTCGAAGTCTTCGATCTCATCATCGCCGCTGCCGTCTTCGTATGCGGCAATGACGGTATCCGCGAAGCCGGATCCCGTGTGTCCCACCAGGCGGAATTCGTGCCGGGCCGCACCGAGGAGTGACGACCGCTTCCGGTAATACAGCAGGCCGTCCCGGGAACGGTATCGTCGCGTTTTCCCTCCATCCACGAGTCGCACTCCTTCTTCTTCCAGGTCGACGCCGCTAAGCACGGGCGAGCCGGTAACGGCGCCATCCCCGCGCTTCAGGTAGAACGCGTTTTCTGCCTGTTTGTAAATCAGGAGCTCGGGGCGGGCCGGCGTGTCGCTTGAAAAGCGGCCGGGGAAGATCCGTTCGCCGCTGTCGGGAAAGTCATTCCCGTCGAACTGGTACTCGAGCAGGGTCGTACCCGAGTCATCGACGACGGATGTATAAGCGCTTTCCAGTTTCACCTCATCCCCGGGAAGCGGCGCGGCGAGCACCCGCTCCGTGTCCGGCCCATAATCCATGTGCGTATAAACGCGGTAGCGGAAGCCCCCTGGAGCTGATTCTCCCACCCAGAGGTTTCCGTCGGTCCTGGAATAAAACCCGACATCGGTGCGCCCGTCTCCGTTGAAGTCCCCCTGGAGCCAGCGGGTAATATCCAAACCGGCCGGCGCCCGTGAGAATATTCGAAAGCGCATAGTCCCGTCCCCAGTCTCGCCAAGCACCCACTCGCCTTCCCCGCGGTCGAAAACCAGGAAATCGGACAGGCCGTCTCCGTTGAAGTCGCCGGAGAACCGGTCGTTCCCGAAGAGGGCCTCCTCCGGGGCGGTGAACACCTTGTACAAGCGCCATTCAAGGCGAAAGCCGGAAAATTCATTGCGGTAATTCTCGCCCACGTACCATGCTCCCGTGCGCCCATCGTAAAGGGAGATGTCCGTGCGGCCGTCACCGTTATAGTCACCGGTAAGGAAGGATACGGCGCCATGCGCTTCCCCTTCGTCCGAGTAGTCGCTGGTGAACGGGGAATCCAGGTTGCCGTCGGGATCGTAGTCTCCCCGGAAGAGGTTCTGGAAGTGCGTTGAAAATCGCTCGAACTCGAAGAATCCACCCATGTTCCGCATGAAAATCCAGCCGCCGCTTCCCTCGTCAAAAAGCACGGCATCGGATATTCCATTGCCGTCGAAATCGCCGGGGAACCATTCGCAGCGCGAGATATCCAGGTCGACAAGGTACTGCCTGCCGTACATCCTGAACTCGAAGACCTCGCCGTTATGCTCCGCCACCCACATCTCCCTCGTTTCGGGGAGATAGAAGGCGATATCGCTCCTCCCGTCTCCATTGTAATCACCGGTCACGTTGCCCTTGAACCATTGTATCTTCGATGGCCCCCGGAACCCCCGGAAGCGGTTGGCGTATAGCCGGTGAGAGCAACCGCCGTCCCGCCGCCCCTCCGCCGCCTTCCAGTCCCCGGTCTCGGGATTGAAAAAGACCATATCGGAAATCCCGTCGCCGTTAAAATCCCCTTCGAAATACTGCGTGGATTCGTGGTCCGTTTCGGGACCGTTGCAGTCAGGGTTGGAAACGGTCCGCCATGCGAAGGAATGGTTCGCCTCCTGGTAGATGAACTCAGGCTGCGTGGAAGTGCGCGTGGACTTGACTGTCAGGATGAGCGGCCTTCCGGAATCGGGAGATGTACGGTAGACCATCTCGTAGCGCCAGAGCTCATGGGAGTCATATCCGACCTCTATCGATTCCAGCAGTCTGTCCATGCGAACGACAAATCCCGGCGCTTTCGAGACGTACGCCTCTTCGCGGGGCATGTAGCGGAAACGGACGTACTGCCGCGCCGGTGTGCCCGCATGCTCGTTGCCGGTGTAGCGAATTTCGTTGAGGTAGGACATACGACTGTTCTCGTAGTCGGCGTCGTCATACCCGGCCGCCATGAAGTTACCGTTCAGGTCGGTGCTCCTGCTGAAGTTCCAGGCATAGGTTTTATCCGGACAGCCGGGGTGATATATCCGGTGAGACCTCTCCCGGCCGAAGACCGTCACGGTGCCGGTGCTGTCATGCGCGTACCAGACTCCCCCGGTCGCGGTGCCGCGGAGCTCGAACCGCGAGAAACCAGACTCGATCTCCAGGCGGTATATTCCCTCCTCGGCCCCCGCGGGGCCGCTCACCTTCACCATCCGGCGACCGTTGTAAGTAAAGGTGTCCCGCCGGTCGTAGCAGAGCTGCCCGTTCTGTGCGGTTCGTGCGATCGTTCCCAATCCGGTGGAGAGGCGCCAGCCCACGCCGGCGACCCCATCTCCATCGCGGGACGAGTAGGAAAGCTTCAGCATGGGATGAATCCCCGCGCGCCCCCGGGGCACGTCGATGGGATAATCCAGGGTAAGCATCCCGTGATTGCCGATCCGCGGGACATGCACATGGGCCGTGCCGGCGAGCGGATCGAGGACTGGCGCGATGTCCTCTCCCCACCGGCTCATATTCGTGGAAGAAGACATTACATCGTTGCCCTCAGGATCCATTGAAGAGCCAGGAGACGGTGCGCCGGCATCGGAAAGATCCGCGGAGCCCTCGCCTCCGCATGAAAACAGGAGCAAAATGGCCAGTAAGAAACCTACGGGGAGACCTGCCTTGTGGATTAAATGGATCATATTGGTTTCAACGTCACCGGGCCTGGTGCGATACCGGTGCCGCCCTCCATGACCCTTCCCCGGCCATTACGGCGGTTTTGCCCATCAAGAAGCCCTGCGGGACCGGCGTGTTTTCCATGGAGGGATGCCCGGACACGCCTTTATTCCTTGATGCTCATGGTGACGCTGTAGTCTCTTTCAACAAGCGGCGATACCATGAAGTTGTTCAGCCCGTTGGGCAGCGAATTGCCGTTATTTACATCGAGGCCTTCCATTCTCCTGGCGCGTATGTCGTAATTGGCGCCGTTGTCCCTCGATTGCCAGCCCACGCAGGCCCTGTCATCAAACGCCGCCGCGTGGGGGCTGAGCTGATCGTATGCGTTCGCGGTGCTGACCAGGAAGTCGGTGGTACCCAGGGGTATGCTGCTGTTCATGTCCACCACGCGATAGCGGATGTCGTTGTGGCTTCCCGGGTCTCTCGACTGCCACACGACCAGTGCCTTGTCGCCGGCCAAAGCGACCTGCGGATTCAGCTGGTCGTAGCCGTAGGTGGTGCTCAGCAGGAAATCGCCGGTCCCTTCCGGCGACAGTATCCCGACATCGACGAACCGGCCGCGGATGTCATACCCGTATACATTGTTGTTCGACTCCCACACGACGATTGCTTTCCCTGCATACAGGACCGCCTGGGCGTTCTTCTGATCATTGACGTTGGACGTGCTGACGAGGAAATCACCCGCGCCGAGAACCACCCCGCTGGCCATGTCTACCACGCGGCCGTAAATATTATTGTTCAATCCTCCCTCGACGGACTGCCAGACGACGCATGCGCGGTCGCCCCACGCGGCAACCCGGGGCAACTCCTGGTTGTTCGCGTTCGTGGTGCTGATTTGAATATCCGAAGGGCCTGTCACCTGTGGTGTGCTCGACAACATGTCTATCGTCCTGCCCCATATATCATAGCTGGAGACAGCATGATTTGATTGCCACACGACGAGAGCCGCGCTGCTGCCGACGGCGACTGAAGGATTGAGCTGGTAACTCGCGTAGTTAGAACAAACATTGAAGGGCGCCCCCACGCTTGAGCCGTTGCCGACGTCAACGACCAAGTCCGTAGATGTCCCAGTAATACGGCGCTGAAAAATACCCGGACCACACGATCAGGGCCCTGTTGCCGAGAACGGCAACGCGGGGAGCCTGGCGATAAACGGCTGACGTGCCGACGGAATAATCGGTTCCGCCCGCCCTTTCGGCATCGAGGTTGTCGAGGTCGATCACCCTGTACCTCACATCGACGCCATTCCCCGCGCTCCCGGGGGTCGTAGTGTGCCAGGCAACGAGGGCTTTATTCCCTGCCACGGCCACCTGCGGACTCACCTGGTCGTTGGCGGTGGTCCTGTTCACCACGAGGTCATTCCCCGCCGCGAGCCCGGTCCGGACATCGATCACCCGGCATCGGATGTCGAAGCTGCCCGAATCGTTCGAGTGCCACACGATGACGGCAACTTCATCCGTGATCGCCACTCTCACGTTCTCCTGGTTGTTAGCCGCCGTGGTATTGACGATAAAATCGCCCCCGGCCATTGTGGCGAAGGGAACCGTGAGTCTCAGGGCCCTGAGGGAGGATGTCTGGAGAAAGGGATCGAAGGTCCTGTCCAGAAAATTCGTATAGAACCTCGCGTCGGCCCAGCTATTCCACGCCGGATGGCTGAAGTTGTTACCGCCAATCCAGTTGCCCGCGATATAATCCGTGGCAAACCCGAGATAATTCGCGGGACTGCCCGTTTCCCCGTTCCCGACCATGAGGGGCACATGTCCGAACGGGTTGCCGGGGGGCACCTCGGCATATTCCGTACCCCACGCGTCAAAGAACCCGTCATCGATGCACAGCGTCAACGCCTGCTCGCCCGTGCCCGCCCCCGGCGGCAGGTTCACAAACACCTGTTCTCCCCTTCGATGGTCCTCCGTCATGGGAGCGCTCAAGGTGATCGCGTAGAGCCCGTCTTCCTGCAGGCCGGCCGATACGACAACATAGGAATCCGCCGTCCCTTCACCGCCGAGCAGCGTAACGGTATCGCCCGGCATGACCGTCCCGGCGGGATACGCCGCCTTGATCAAGGTCCCGCCCTTCGGAACGGAAGCCGACAGTATGCCGCGGAACTTCTTAACCTGCGTGCTTGAAAGAGGCCAGAGCGACTCGCGGAAGGCGTTCGACAGCGCGGGACGAAGGTACAGTTTTACCGGGTCGTCTTCATCGACCCCTTCAAGGTCGAGCGGGACCCTGATGGTTACGGTGAATTCCTGGTTGAGAAAGTCCCATGATTTATTCAGGACCTCCATTTTATCGGTGTACCGCGAATAGCATTCGCTCCGTTCCGTGTCCAGGTTCACCCAATCCCCGTGATTGCCCCCGAGCCCGTAGCTCAGCTCGAAATCGATCGCCTCGTCGAAGGAAAACTTCGCCGCGCATGTGCGCCAGTCATAGCTGAAATGCCTGTAATATTGGACATTGTCGATCTGGACCGCCTGGCCGAAGGAAGGATTGAGGTACTGAGTGGAGTCCAGTTTGATCTTCAGCTCCACCGTGTCGCCGAGCCCGACCTCCCCCAGATAACGCGACATGACGTCCGGATAGAAGGGATATTCGCCGAGTTCGCCCGTGTTCCAGCGCGTGTTGAAAGGTATGGTCTCATTGGTTTCTATCGGGTTGTTGCCGAATTCTTCCCTGAGGCCCAGGTGCTCGGCAAGGTCGAAGTAGACAAGGTCATAGTGGTCTCCGGGCCAGACGGTGCTCGAAACTCCCGACACCATGGGGACCGTCCTCCGGGCGCCCCGAGCGTCCACGTATACATACTCCTTCTGTAGTCCGTTCTCTTTAAAATCCTCCGAATGGAGATAATACCGCCCCTTGTCGAAAACGACCCACATCTTGAAGTCGCCGTAATCGTCATCGCTCCACTCGGAGATCGGCTTCATGATATATGTAGTGCCGCCGTCAGGCTCGGTTATGACTTTAGAAACGGGAAGCCTGTTCTCGACCCCTCCCAGGCTCTTCACGGTCCGCACGTGGAAACGCGGGCCGTCATAATAGGTCCCGTCGGGCTTCCGTATGCGCATCTCTGGCTCAATTCCGCCGAGGTCGATCACGTAATTCGCGAATTCCGCCTCCAGTCCCGAATAGGATATCCGCCGGATCGCCTTCTCCAGGGAAACGCCCGGCGACGCGTACACGGCGCCGTTGGAGCCGGTGCGGCCCTCGGCGCCGTCTGTATCGAAGGCGGCGACACGGAAAAATTCCCGCCTGTTCGGCGCGACAATTTTCACCCCGGCCGTCCGGCCCTTGGCGTTTTCCTCGATGATCTTGAGATTGTACCCGGTGAATGAACCGGAGAGGGCCCTGCGGTAATTGGAGTCCTCCACGTGGTTCATCTCGTAATCCACAATGAATATCTTCGGATTATAGCCCTTGTTGATGGCCTCCATTATTTCGTTCGTGTTCAGGTTCTTGAGCTCGATGACGTAAGGGCCGAACGTCGTGTCGCCGTAGAGCTCGATCTCGAAAATGGAGTAGTCGTCGTTTCTTAGCCTGAAGCTCTGGACGGGCAGTAACTGGCCGTCAGGCGCCTCGAGCATGAAGGAGCAGAGGATATCCCTGAGTTTTACCGGCAGGTTCACGGACATGTTCGTGATGTACAGCGCGGCCCTTATGTACCCAGCGCCGGGCTTGATCTCGTAACTGCTGTTGGTTTCGGTCCGCACGTCCCTGCGCATCTGGCGGGCGTTTTTCGAGGCCTCGTCCCTTTTGAGCGACCACCCCTGACGATTCAGATTGTTCTTGAAAGGCACATCCTGCCATTTCGTCTTCGTCTCCCCGAACGACTGGCTATAGGCGCGTGACACGCTGCTGCCCCCCGAGAGGCTGCCGCCGCAGCCGCCGATTTTCACTCCGCCCCCGGCGCTTCTGCTCTTGCTCTTCGATTTGCTGCTGGACGCGGTGTAGGAGTCCTGGTACTGCGCGGTGCGCAGGTTCACCTCGTTCCGGTGCACGGACTCCATGGAGTACTCCATGTTGCTCGTGGTGTCCGAGGAGGTGATGTCGGTGGAATACTCCTTCGTCCGCGTTCCTCCAGCGTACAGGACCTCTATCCGCATGGTCACCGGCGGGGCGATATCGGTCTCCACGACAGGGTAGTCGGCCACCCAGGCGTTCGAGGTGGTTTCCCTGTCGTTGGCGATGCCGTCGCCGTCGAAGTCCTGGACGATGGTGGTCCCGACCGGGTCGACGGCCCCTCCGAGCGAGGACAAAAGCACCCTTTCCCCCGGCTTGAGCCTGAACAGGTCATGCTCCTCCCCGGGGACGTCCTCCCCTGCCCCTTCCGGCGTTTCGACAGGCTCCACGGAAAGATGCTCTCCGTCTCCGCAGGCGCAGAAGACGAGCGCCGAAAGCACAAATACCGCGCATACGATATTTCTCATTGGAGCCTCCTCATGGTGGTAAAGAGTGCCGCCTGCCTCATCGCGGCATGATCCGGCCGGCGGCAGGCGCACATGCAGGAACCGTGGGCCGCGCTTTCCGGGCAGAAACTCCCGCCCGCGGCGGCCTGTTGGTTCCGTCTGTATTACGATCAGGGAGAGCTGTTGCTAAAAAATATTTTCTTCGATGGTTTCTATTGGAGAGGAAGGGGAGAAAACGCTGAAGGTCTTAGCCTAAATCCATTAAGTAGCGAGGGCACGGACACCAAAATCTTGCATTAGATTTGGAACGCCAAAGAAGATTTCGGGGACTAGCCGTTCTTCGCAAGAAGCGCGAAGCCGTGCCTTTGCATGGCGGCGCCTGGCGCATTTCCGTGTGCGGCGCTGCACTTGAACATCCTGTCAATCGGCTGCGCTTTATGCACCTCCGTGCACGGCGCTGCTCTCGAACATCCCTAATTGGCGCTTCGAGTGTCAAAAAGAGTATAAAAGGATATTAACAGGGTGTTCCAGAGGATACATCGTCGCTCTTCCAGCCTCACGCTTATTCTACATCCTGTCGTCGTGGGAGAGTTAAAACGATGTTTGCCGAACGGTTATGAGGGCATTCATGCCCTCCGCAATCTTCGGCCTTGCCGGAACCCTCTTCTCGCAGGAAATCCCTAAAAATTAAATTAATGATGTGATCAGACTGACGACCTGAAATATCTAGTTTGTGATAATCAGCTGAACTTGCAGTCAACTTCATTTAAATTTATCAAATAATTATTGATTAAATATCGGTCCGAAGAGCTTATATTAATATGCTCAAGGTATCAGAAATCTACAAGAGTTTCCCTCAAAAAAAAGGTATGGTTCTATCAGACATATCTTTTTCGATAAATAAAGGCGAAGCTGTCGCACTGGTTGGAGAAAATGGCGCCGGGAAAACAACCCTGATCAGGATTTTATCACTGATTTTAAGGCCCGATAAAGGATGTATCTCGCTGAACGACATGAAATACAATGAAGCCCCTGGATACATTAAGAGTAAAACAGGCACCTTGTTTTCCGGGGATGGATCTCTTTATGATCGCCTGAGCGCAAGGGAAAATATCTTATATTATGCCCAGCTGAACGGAATACATAAAACCGAATGCGATAAAATGCTCGAAATCCTCACTGATGAACTCTCCATTTCAAATTTTTTAAACGATAGAGTATCAACATTTTCCAGGGGAATGAAGCAGAGAACCGCAATTGCGCGCACCTTGATCACGGATCCTGATTTCATCATGCTTGATGAACCGTCGACAGGCCTGGATGTTATCGCAAGTGATTCTGTGAAAAATATCATTACGAGACTCAAAAACAGCGGAAAAACAGTGTTGTTCTCAAGCCATAGTATTGATGAAATTTTCAGCTGCGCCGACAGGATCATAGTTATACATAAAGGTAAAATCAACTGCGATAAGACTGTCGAATCCTTCCAGTCCGAACATGGAAATGATCTGACTTTCTATATTAAAGAGTAACATGAAGCTTATAATAATTTTTAAAAAGGAACTCCTTGACCAGATACGCGACAAACGCACGATAGTTGCGGCGATACTCATGCCCGCTGTTATTGTTCCACTGCTTCTTTTATTAATTCCCCAGGATACGTCAATTGAGGAATTGAACGCACCGGCGAGAATAATCATACAAAACAACGAACGTCAAATAAAGAGCATTATCCTTGGATCATTCAAGAATACCCAATTCATGAATTCGGACTCCCCCGCGGAAACAATCATAAACGGCAAGGCCGACCTGCAGATACATGTCACGAAATCCGGGGACAGATACAAAACCGTGACTATTTATTATGATTCCGCCAGGAGGGGTTCAGCGCTTTCATATATCAAGATACATGGTCTACTTGAATCATATTTCAACAGACCCGAAATTGCGGCAACCGATTTACAGATAACCTCTTTGACGATCCGCAACGAAAGAGAAAATAAAACTCTTTTAACTCTATCCTTAATATTACCGGTTTTCCTCATGGTGTTCGCCGCGTCCTCGACAATGTCAGGTGTTATTGACATGAGCTCAGGTGAAAAGGAGCGTTCCACTATTGAAACACTTTTAAGCTGCAATATATCCCACACAACAATCATCCTGGGGAAAATACTTGCAGCGTCAACAATCGGATTTACCTCTGTTATATCTTTACTGTCGGGTTTGATCATATGTTCGCATGTATATCCCGAGATTACAGGCGGATTGTCATTGTTGGAGTTTTCCGGTTTGGCAAATATAGTTTCAATGGCAATAATGACCTCCCTGTCCGTTTTTCTTTTTTCCACTGCCGGAATGGCCATAGGGTTGTATGCAAAATCCGTAAAAGAAGGGACAATACTGACACTGCCCGTGATCGTTCTAAGCTCCGCTTTATCAAGCGGACTCATTGCCGGCGATCCCTTTACGGTCGATACGTTTTACCTTCTGATACCCGTGTTAAATATTTCATATTTAATACGTTCTGTAATTTACAACCACCATGAAGCCATATTATTAATAATTTCTGTTATTGTTAATCTGGCTTACGCGTCATTATTTTTGATCCTAAGCAACTATTTGTTAAAAAATGAAACCGTTATTTTTAGAAGTTGAAAAAGTTGCGTAATACATATATACTGGTCCTTGATATATTATAAGGAGGTTTGTATGGGGTTTGTTATACTTGTCCTGGTAGTCGTGCTTCTAGTAATAGTAATAATGAAATTAGTTTAATCTATTATTACCCTGCTAGGATTCTGCCTGGTGGAATTCACAGCTCTCGGTGTCGTAATTTGAGTTAAAGTATTTATTAATGTACTTTAATACACCCTGCGCGTGTCTACGACCTGGGTCACCTCCTTCCTTTTAGCTCCAATCTAATCGGGGATGTGCTCCGGCGCGTGTTCATCAATATCTATCTTTCTATTTTGTCTTATTGCTTTCAGATCAATGCCTTTTCCCTCAACCTCGGTGCGGGAATCTTTCCAACAGGCTCGCCTTCAGCGCGACCAAGAAGGAGACGAAAGTACTCCTTGGAAAAGTCCGGGGTGAGCGAGCGCACTTTCTCTCGTGTTACGCAGGGGTACTGGCAACTTTTTTTCGCATGAAAGAAAGTCGAATAATTTAGTTAAGATTTTCCCAAATAGGTAATGAGGCGTCTGCAGATCAGCCGGTATGAGGTTCGCAGGAATACTACTTAGTCGCCCGCGCATGGATGCACGGTTGCTCGGCTGGCAGCGCCTAGCGTGCATCCGTGCACGGCGCTGCACTTGGACATCCATGTTCATCGTGCGCGTTCTCCCGGCCCGAAGGGACGGGAGCGCCGAAGGCAAGCCAGCATGCCGCTATCGATGATCATCCAGGAATTTGCATCATCTTCGGGGTAAAAGCTCCCAGACATAAACCCGCTTCTCGGAAGTTTGCTTTTCAAAGAAGCTTCACTGCCCAGTTAAAAAGCCCACGGGTAAGGGGCTTAAAATTTAGCAGAGTCGAATTTCCCAGACGTACTGCCGTGCACTGCGGAGAGTATCAGACTGGAATTTATGTTAGGTGTCTCTCTTGGCATCAATACAAAAATTATAAAGTTCTGCAATGTAAAAATTAATAATGGGGAGCAGTATAGTAGAGATGCCGGCCGACCAGGAAACTTAAATTCCTGCGTTATACAACAGGTCTGCCATTACACCTGGAAGGACGAAATGGTGTTTCATCTATTAAATATAAGCGCGCAGGATAGTCAAATTATTTCATCGATACGGTCGGTGGGGCCGTGGGATGTCCCTGGTCATCGCGCTTTATTCGCAATCCGATCATATTCGGTTTTCACTTCGGACTCCCCCCATTTGCGCTCCAGTCCCCTGATAATGAAATGCCCACGGGCCATGGACTGGAAATGGTTTATAAAGAGCAGGTTTATCGCCGCGCCAGCGACGGCACCGACGATCGGAATCGCCTCGACCGCCGCCTTTTCGGAGACGATCACCCCGAATCGGGAGGCTATTCTGCCGATCAGGCGTACAATCGCCGGTGCGCTGTGCGACACAAGTCCCTTCTCGGCGATGTAGTCTCCCGCCTCCGCAAGCGCCCGGCTCAACGCCACGCGGACCGCATAGTATCCTGTTTCCGACGCGGCATCCTTTCCCGTGGGGTCACCCAGGGCGAACACCTCGATGCAGGCGAGTCGCGTGTCGATTTTACCGATGTCTTCACCTTCGGCGCGGGCAATGTCCGCTATCGACCGCAGCATTATCATGGTTGACACCGGCAGTTCGACAGCCAGCCCGGGGAGGCCGAAAAATCCTCCAACCCCTCCCGTGGCAAGCACCGCAAGCCTGTGCGGCCATTTGAACGAACGTCCCCGATAGCGGCGGTCCATCGTCAATACCGCCATGCCGAGCGCCTTTGTTATGGCTTTTTCCGTGGTCCTTTTGATTATCTCGCCGGCGCCCTTCGGGAGTCTGGCGATCGCCCATTCTATGGGCATCCCCGCAATATCGGTGATTCGTGCGATCCATGTGGGGTTCTCAAGCAACCGCACAGCTTCTTCCAGATGTTTGAGGTCCGGTTCGTTCATGGTAGGTGGTTAAGCTAAGCTTTGCCGTGTTATTATGGATCAGACAAACTAATAAAGTGCATAACGCATCGTTACACATCTCAAGATAAAACCGAACAGGGAAAGCCGGATACGCTGTTTACTCATTGAATTCGTACCTGGCTGTTATTTTAACTCATTGCTGCTGCCGGCCGTTCACAGGCCGCCCGCATATCCAAAACCGTCTGATTTTCACTTCACCCTGAATATCATCGATCGTCCGGGAAATTCAATATAATCCGTCACCCGGACTTCAAGAAAAACGGGCACCGGCTATTTCCCCGGCGTACTCAACGCTTCAGCCCCTGCAATGCACGCATCTTCGGCGTTTTTTCCTTGCGCCCATTATATCCTTCATCATAAGTTCATGGTAGGCCTGCATTTCCTTGTCGTCTATAGATCCGTCTTTGCCGGTATCGGCCGCATCGAATTTATCCTGATGGTATCTGGTCCATTCGCCCCTGGATATTTTACCGTCCTTGCTGGTGTCCATGTTCTGCATATGGGCATTCCATATTTTACCGGGGCCTCTGTCGTGCATCCCGCCCATACCCTGTATATCAAGGAAATTGCGTCCTCTTCACAGCAATAGTTCCGCGACATATCCCCGCTTCCCGGAAGCGTGCTCTTCAAAGAAGCCTCCCTGCCCAGTCAAAAAGCCCCCAGGTAAGGAGCGTGAAATTTTGACCGCGGCCGGGGCAGACCATGACCCCGGCAGGGGCCTTCCTGGCCTTGAGGCAGGCGGCAAGGGGGATGTTCCAGGGAATAGACGTAATCATACGACTGAAACGGCAGATGGATGAGGGCGAACTTCACGGCGGCTTCCAGCCGGTGTCGGACCGCATGCGCACGGGACGTCACCGGGTGATCTTCGTGAACTTGGCGCCCTCCAGGCTGAGGTTGATCATGAGGCCCTTGGGGTCGACGACGAAGGCGACGATGGGCTGCTTGAAGGTGGCGGAGCCGATGTTCTCGCCAACCCCCACATTTACCACTGCCACGGATCCGTCTATGCCCACTTTCCAGCCCTCGCTCTTCCTGAATGAATCCATGGCGTCCTGTTCGATGAACACAAGGATGAAGGTCTTGACCTGGGCACCGAACTGGAAGCCGAAGGACCCGGCGGCGACATTGTAGTAATCCGCCGTCTTTCCCCCGATGCGCAGGGCCCCCTCGCCGTACTCGCCCCCAACCCAGAACCCTGCCTTGTAGACCTTGGGGAAGACCAGGACTCCCTTGGCAATCTTGAGGAATTCCTCCGCACCCTTGACATTCCGGGTGAAATTCTCCATGGCCACATCGACGCTGACATCGATCTCCCTGGCCGTGTCCGCCATGAGGGGAAGTGGCGCTATCCCGAGCATGAGCACGAAGAGCAGTCCACGGAAAACCTTCCTGTTCCGCTGCAGGTTCTGTCGAGTCATTGGTCGCGTCTCCTCTTGGGGTGATATCCCGGCCTCTGAGAGCAAAGGGCTCCCGTGGGCACGAACGAGGCCGGGCAGAAAAAATGATATCGGCCTATGGGAAAGCTCTATCACGTATTGCCTGTGAAATTGCAAGCCATTTTCCATTTCCCCGATTGACACGGGGGGAGGAGTGATTGCTGATATCCTTTTTATTATTAAATGTTATACTCATCCAGGAATTTGCATCCTCTTCGGGGTAAAAGCTCCTGGACATAAACCCGCTTTCCGGAAGCGTGCTCTTCAAGGAAGCTTCCCCGCACAGTCGAAAAGCCCACAGGTAAGCGGCTTAAAATTTATTTATCACTTCTGTGAAGCCCGATGGGAGAATATGATGTTCCGCCCTTCATGGCGTTTCGGCACATCGGACTCCTTGAGCACGTTCGCCACCATCACGTCGAGCCTCGACGGTAATTGGGGAAATTTCAGCAGGGATTTGAATCGAGCATATATGTTTTTTGATCCCTTGAACTCCTCGACGATTTCATGGACCGTCGCCTCTCCTTTTCTTTTCACTATGGAGAGGACCTCGTCCCTGATGCCCCGGTAATAGGATTCCCAGAAGGCGTAGTAGGCGGCGCAGTCGTCGCGGCCATGGATCGTATCGATAGTCTGAAGAGGGGAAATCGGGTTCTCGCCGGTGCTTTCGATGAGCATGGAAGACCAGATGCTGCTGCGGTGCGAATCGGTGGCGAGCTCGACGAACCCCTGCCCGGCGAAGCGTGTATATGCGCCCATCATGGTTATGCAATTTTCCAGGCTGCTGTTTAGAAATGCCGGATTTATCTCCAGTGTCGCGTCACCGGTGAGGAAGACCTTGTACTTCGGATCATAAAAGGAAAGGTGGCCCGGGCTGTGCGTCGCGTCATGGATCGCGAAGAACCGCCCCACTTCCCAGCCGAGAAACTCGACGTTGCCGAATTTTCTTCTTTTACGGCTCGAGCCCGGGAGTATCCTCGCCGTATAAGCCATGGTGTTGATGCCCCTAAAGAGCGTGCGGAGATTCGATGCCATGAGCTTGTCGGCCCAGTTCTGGGAAAAGGCGTTGGCCATGCGGACGATTCCCACGGGCAACTTCCAGGGCATCATTTCACGGAAGGTATCATAGTATTCCCGGAGCTCCAGGTATTCCCCGGTCCAATGATGGAATAAATCGATGGTGGACACCTCCGCTTCCGGAAGCAGGAACTGGACCTCGGGATATCCCGCTTCAAGTATCACGTCGTTGTTGGCCACATGGTCAAAATGGCCCTGCGTCAGCATCAATACCAGTTTTGTGGCCCCGTCCTTCCGGTACCGGGCGAGTATCTTCAGTATCTTTTCCCGGTAATGGGGATATGTCCCTGTATCGATGAGGAGGACCATCTCCTTGTCCCTTAGAATAAAGCAGTTACAGGAAGGGGGTTTCATGAAGAAGTTCATGGAAAGATACCCTTCTATCATCCAGATATCCGGGGCGATCTCCATGACGCGGGATCGCTTCAATTCTTTCTCGGGATAATGACCGGATAAAAAGCCTTGATACGCCATTTGATCCTCTATATTAGTGCTTTGATAAAAAATTATTAATAATCATCTCGGAATTTGCATCCTCTTCGGGGTAAAAGCTCCCGGACATAAACCCGCTTCCCGGAAGTGTGCTCTTCAAAGAAGCTTCCCTGCCCAGTCAAAAAGCCCACAGGTAAGGGGCTTGAAATTTTGACCGGGAAGTTTATACGAGTCGTGATGCTCTCATCTCTTCAATCAAACGCAGAAGTCGACGATCAAGTATATCGTATTTATCCGCTCTATCAATTGTCTCCGGACCGATTTTCTTACCAAGAACCATCCATCGTGGCTCTTCGGCCGAAAATTTCGACCATTCGGGAAGTCCGTGACCGTTCGGATTACCAGTCTTGGCAAAATTGGTCCAATAATCACCCATTGTTTTCACCAGGGGTTTATCCTCCTCAGTCAAGGGTAGGATGGGAACCGTGGTCCCGTGAACAAAAGGCACTTCAGCCGCGTGAAAGGCCCCTGCGGTCTGCCGAGGGGAAGGGGGGACCCGGTTAAAAAAGTAAAAATATACGGGCTGACCAGTCTTAGCTGCGTTGACCGCGTAAAAACGGGCTTTATGACCAAACATGCAGTCGCCCATAAGTGCCGCTGCTGCCTCGGGTTTCCCTTGAGAAAGACCGGGGTATTTGCTCATAAGGGCCTCTGAATCTTCACCAAAAGCCGTGTGAATATGCCCCGGGATTGCGGAGGGCGACAGCGGTTCATTGGACAACTCGACTACAGGAGATCGAAACATCGGAAAAAGAATTGATCCTTCATCCGAGTTGCTGCCTAACAGCAGGGGGACTTTTTCTTGATCACCGTCATGGAAAGACTCGAATGGGCTCTTTTCCAAAACAAAGCCATCGATTACTGGGTAGAAGTAGCCCGCAACCTTCTGCCGGCGGATCAGCTGGTATAGCTTTTTCGCCGGGATACGACGGAGATCTTCGATTTGATGTTGAGAAGACCCAATAAATTTCTTTGCAAACTCTTCACCTTTCTTTTCGGCAGCCGAATGCTTTACAAAGGGTTTATTCAAGAATCCCATCTGTCCGCTGTTAGCGGCACTTTCCATTATTGCTTTGTTGAACAATCCCCTAGCGAGTGGAGAGGTCATCATATGGGCGATTGATTCACCTCCCGCTGATTCCCCGAAAATGGTCACGTTATCGGGATCCCCGCCAAAAGAAGAAATGTTGGTCTTGACCCATTTGAGTGCAGCAATCTGATCCAGGGTGCCGTAATTTCCCGAGACACCTCTTCCGGATTCCATACTTAATTCCGGATGGGCAAAATAGCCCATAAGTCCCAAGCGGTAATTGATGGTGACCAACACGACCCCGCGGTTGGGAAGGGCATTCCCCGTATAATAAGGATCATGCCCCGAGCCATCCTGATGATCACCGCCATGAATCCAAACCATGACTGGCAATTTCGCTGTCTTGGCCAGGTCAGGGGTCCGGATGTTTAGGTATAGACAATCTTCATCCTGCTTCGGGGTAGGCATGAGATTGAATAGGGATTTTACGAACGTAGTTCTAATTGACCCCCAGCCTTGACCATCAATCAGGGCATTGAAGAATTCCTTGATCATACTGGCGGCTTGCCAAGCCATGGGACCGTGTTCTTTAGCCTCCCTCACGCCCTCCCAGGATTCGACAGGTTCAGGAGGACGCCATCTCAACCCACCTATCGCTGGTTTGGCATAAGGAATACCTTTAAAAACCGCAATATTGCCTTTTTCTTCATAAACACCACGAAGTTTTCCTTCCTTAACTTCGGTTACAGGTCTCTCTTCGGGGTTAGCCATATATCCTCCATTCTACATTGGTTTGTTGTCACCGATACACTTAAACATGATCATCTCGGAATTTGCGTCCTCTTCGGGGTAAAAGCTCCCGGACATAAACCTGCTTCCCGGAAGTGTGCACTTCAAAGAAGCTTCCCTGCCCAGTCAAAAAGCCCCCAGGTAAGGGGCTTGGAATTTGCGAACGCCCAAAAATCGCGCTTTTATCAAAATCCCAGACAAAATAGTCCCCGCCCGATACATAAATCATACATAATAGTGACGAAGAATCAACGCATAATCGAAGCCTATAAAGAGACCAACAATGCCTACGGCCCCCTCTTCATGGGCCGGAAATACCCCTTGTCCCGGGGTGGGGGTAAGCCTGGGTGGCCCCCGAAGGGCGGCGTGGGAGGGCGGCAAGGATGAGGCGCCCATTCTCTCGTGCCACTCAGGGGTACTGGCGACTTTCTTTGGCGTGAAATAAAGTCGCATAATTTAGTTAAGCTTTACCCAAACAGGTGATGAGGCGTCTGCCGAGCAGTGAGTATAAGGCGCGCATGAATACTGATTCGCCGCCCGTGAATGGATGCGAGGGTTTTCGGCTGGCAGCGCTTTACGCACATCCGTGCACGACGCTGCACTCGGACATCCTGTCCATCGCCCGCGTTCTTGATCAAAGGAAGTGGACATATCTACAGAACAAGCACGGCGGATTACACTATGATACTACTGAGTCCCCCGTGCATGTATGCACGGGGGCTCGGCTGCGGCCGTTCTTCGGGCTTTAGCCCGAAGCGCCGAAGGCCGGACAGCCACGGATGGCGTCCGCAAGCCGCACGCAGAGAGAACTTTTTTTTATTTTAGGCCAGCCACTCGCGGCGCCTGACCCCGCACTTTTCTAATAAGCTTCAAAGTAAAGTGCGGGGTGAGCGAGCGCCTTTCTCTCGTG
Source organism: uncultured Spirochaetota bacterium (assembly GCA_963762305.1). Classification (GTDB taxonomy): domain Bacteria; phylum Spirochaetota; class UBA4802; order UBA4802; family UBA5368; genus CAVXKM01. Next base: position 684,177 of record CAVXKM010000002.1, read on the forward strand.
CCCCGAAGGGGTATTGGCCACTTTCTTGTGGCGTGACAAGAAAGTGGCACTATTTGGTTGTAGGCTTTCCCAAAGCCTTACCCCCCCCCCCCGGACAGGGCCCACCGCCTAGGACCGGCACTCCCCGCCGCGTTATAACGCGTTTCCATGGATTGACATCCAAACCGCGCGGGTGTACAATTCCCGAGACCCCGGTGAGTAAGGCACCGTCCCGAGACGGGGAAATTCCGGGAGTCAAGGAGGCAGCCATGAAGACAGCGGGAAACAATCGGGGGACGGCGAGGGTCGTGCTCATCGCACTACTCGCGGTCATCGTCCTCGCCCTGTGCGGCGGGTACGCGTACTACTATTCCATCACCCGCGGTCCCCTTCCCCGAATCGACGGCGAGCTGACGGTGCAGGGCTTGAAAGCGCCTGTGGAGGTGGTCCGGGACGCCCACGGGGTCGCCCACATCTACGCGAAGAACATGCGCGACCTGTTAATGGCCCAGGGCTACGTGCAGGCCCAGGACCGCTGGTGGCAGATGGAGTTCTTCCGGCACACCTGCGGCGGGAGGATACAGGAGCTCACCGGCAAAAAGCCCGCGCTGGTCGCGGCCGACATCTACCTTCGCTCCCTGGGCCTCTACCGCGTGGCCGCGAAGGAGTACGCCCTCCTGAGGCCCGCCGAGCGAGCGGTGCTCGACGCCTTCGCCGAAGGGGTCAACGCCTATCTCGCGGGCAAGAAACCGGGCCGCCTGTCGGTGAACTATTCCATCCTGGGATTGACGGGCGTGAAATTCACAGATCGACCCCTGGACCCCCATGGACACCCTGGTGTTCTCGAAGATCATGGCGTGGGACCTGGGCCTCAGGCGCGACCTGGAGCTCACCAGGACCCGCCTGCACCGCATGCTGGGGGCCGAGATGGCTGAGAAGTGGATGGTGCCGAAATGGCCGATAGGGAAAAAGCCCACCATACTCCTCGACGATGACATAAAGGCCCTGACCGCCGCCCTCCGGTCCGGCCCGCTTACACTGGAGGGCCAGTACGCCGCCGGCCGCGCGTACGACGAAACAGCGCCCGACATGGACCGGGTCCTCGGGGCGAACGAAGGCGCCGGGAAGCAACAGCTGGGTGGCGGCGGGGAGCCTGACGAAGAGCGGCGCGCCCCTGCTCGCAAACGACCCCCACCTGGGGATCCAGATGCCCTCAATCTGGTACGAGATAAGTCTGCACTGCGCCGACGACGGGACCGGCCGGCCCTTCGACGTAGCCGGCTTCACTTTCGCCGCCAGCCCCGGGGTCGTCGTCGGACACAACAACGACATCGCCTGGGGTATCACCAACGTCTATCCCGACGTCAACGACCAGTACATGATAAAGGTCAATCCGAAAAATCCGCTCCAGTACGGATGGAACGGCGCGTGGCGCGACATGTCCGTCCGCGAGGAGACCATCATCTTCGGCAACGGGAAGCCCTCGCTGAAGATCAAGGTCAGGGTGACCCACCTGGGCCCCATCATCAACGACAATAAGTACGATCCGGACAAGGATGCCCTTGAAGGCTACGACAACAAGGACCCACTGGCACTGAAATGGACCGCCCTGGAGCCTTCCCGCATCGCGACGGCCATCACCGTCCTCAACAGGGCAAGAAACTGGGACGAGTTCAGGAACGCCCTGAAAGACTGGGACGTGCCCTCGCAGAGCTTCGTCTACGCCGACAGGCGGGGCAACATAGGCTACCTGATGCCGGGCAGGATCCCGGTCCGCCGGCAGGGGCACACCGGCCAGGTCCCGGTCCCCGGGTGGAGCGGCGAGTACGAGTGGAAGGGCTACATCCCCCATGACCTTCTGCCGCGCGCCTACAATCCCGCGCGGGGGTACATCGTGGCCGCGAACCAGGAGGTCGCGCCGCCGGCGTATTACGCCTACCTCAACCAGAAACTGGGCCCCGGCGTCAACGCTGACTTCGGGAGCAGGTACAACAAGTGGATTTATGGGTACCGGAGTCAGCGCATCTACGAGTTGATGAAGAGGCTCTCGCCGCACACCGTCGCGACGTACCAGGCGATACAGGGCGACAACAGGAACATCAGCGCCGGTGAGGTGCTCCCCTTCCTCGCGGGGCTGAAATTCGACGACCGTGAAATCGCCGACGCGAGGGACTGGCTGCTGAAATGGGACCGCGTCTGCGGCGAGGACAGCCCCCACGCCGCCCTCTACGCGGAGTTCTGGATGAAGCTCAACGCCAACGTATTTCAAAACAAGCTGGGCGACGCCGCCAAGGCGGACGGCGTCGACCGGGAGATGTGGGCCGTGGCCCTGCTCCTGGATACTCCCAAAGACAAGTGGTGGGACGACCCATCCACGAAGGACAGGGCCGAGACGCGGGACGAGGTGCTGGCCCGTTCCTTCCGTGAGGGCCACGCGGCCGCCGGTCGCCGCGCTTGGCAAGGACCGTTCCCGGTGGCGATGGGGCGACCTGCACACGGCGACCTTCGTGAGCACCCCGCTGGGCGCCAGCAAGATAGGGCCGCTGGAGTCGCTGGTGAACCGGGGGCCGGTCCCCGTGGGCGGAAACACCGAGTGCGTGAACGCCAACATGTGGCAGGCCTCGTTCGGCGACTTCGCCATACGCCTCATCCCCTCGATGCGCATGATCATCGACCTGGGTGACCCGGGGAAAAGCGTCTGCGTCAACTCCACGGGCCAGAGCGGCCACCCCGGAAGTCCCTGGTACGGCGACATGATCGATTCATGGCGGAACGTCACCTACCATCCCATGCCCTGGACGAGGAAGCAGGTCGACGAAGGAGCGGCCCACCGCCTGGTCCTGAACCCCTGACGGGGGTACCGGCAGGGACACGCAATGATGGCACCGGGTCCCCGTGCACGAAAGCACGGGGACTCCGATGTCAACGCCTGGCGCACATTCATGTGCGGCGCGGCATTACCACCTTCTGCAGTCAGGATGCGTCTGCAGCATATACATCCTGAATATAGTATATCAGTTGTGCAAGTCTGAACATGCTCACTGTTTGCTTGCACGGCTTTTTGCCACTGTTGAGGATAAATGAAACACTGGCACCAAGAAGCGAGGGCACGGAGGCCCGAGCTAATTGGATGCGCGCGAAGCCGGCAGGATGTATCTGCAGCGCGCACGGAGAAGGCATCTTCAGTGATTAAGGCCAGCCCCGCGCAGCGGCGGCTTTTTTACGCCGCTTTTTTGGCCGGTCAAAAAAGCGGCAATTTATCCTCGCTTTTTAAAAAGCGGCATACTTTCACCGGTGAAAAAGCGCCAAATTTCTCTTGAGGCTTTCCCAAAGCCTCAGCCCACCCCTGGGAAGGAAAAGGGCGCCCCGCCCTGAACAGCCGTTCACAAATCCAGCAGGTTTTCCCTGAGGACGTTTTCAACCTTCACGATGGTTTTGAGCGTGGGATTCGCCTTCCGGGGGTTCTCATATTTCTGGTAGCTCTGGAAGGTTATGTTAAGGAGCTTCGCCATGTCCTTCTGGGTATAGCCCATCCTGGTTCGCCGTGACTTGAGCCAGATGGCGAAGCCCGCCGGTTTCTGGGGACTTATGTGGTGCACGTTCTTTCCCGCCTGACTCGACGGCTCCGGAATGGCTATTTTCCTCATGTCGATTGACTCGAGATACCCGGTCAACGCCTCCCGCGCGTTGTTTTTCGCCTCCGCGAGTGTCCCGCCGTACGTCACGCAGCCCGGAAGGTCGGGGAATTGCACGAGGAAACACCGGTCCCTCCTGTCATAGTTGATTTTTGCCGGGTACCGTATCATTTCAAACCTCCATGCTTCATCAGGGCGAACAATGTGCCCTTCGGCAGGTCTCTTTTGCCGTGTACGGGTACCGTCAGCGTTCTGCCGCCTTTTATCATGACATGGTGCGATCCTCTTATCCTGTCCAGGACCCACCCGTTCTTCGCCAGCAACATTATCGGCTCCCTGCCGCTCATGTGCAATATACCGCCTTTAGGCTGTATTGTCAAATGATTATTGTTTCCGCGCGAACCTGGACCTCCTGTCCCCCAGCAGCACCCGGCGAGCATCTATGCACTGCACTGCACTCGAGCATCCATATTCATCGCACGCGTTCTCCTTGAAGACCCGCGAGGCAGGACGACGAGCTGTCCGGATGGCACCGCCTTATGTGCATCCGTACATGCGGAGAAAGCTCTATTTACCATTGAGGTCAACCACGCGTTACCACTCTCGCTTCGACTTTGCCGACTCATAACCATTGATTCCTACATTATCAGCATTACACTTCGCCTCCGATGATGGGTCAGCCATAACAAATCCGCAAATCACAATTAATACCTTTGACTTTTTCAAAACCGTACGTCAGGTTTACATAGACGGTCTAATATGCTTTTATTCGGGGGCCAAAAAAAGCCGCGATTTTGAGCGGCGAAATTTCAAAAGCCCCTGGGAAGGCGCTTCTTGGTGGAGGGAGGAGCTCATCCCCAGGGGAATACTTCCGGGAATCGCACGTATGCCGGGAGGAAACGTGCCCTCAAGAGGGGGTACTTTCCTGCGTATTTAAAATCAGCCTGAAAAAAGGACATCCGATGAAAAATAATGATCAAAGCCTCGACCTCGCCGGCACTTTTGCGGAGAAAAAAAGACGTCGTTCGGCCGTTGCGCACCATGCGACCGGATCGGTCTCAATGCTGTTGTATTTCCTCAACACCGCCGTCATGTTTCCTTTTTTTCCGCTCATCGGCTTCTTCAAGCTCCTTCCGCTGGCGCGATGGCGAGCCGCATGCAGCTTCGTTCTCGACCATATGGCCACCCTGTGGATCTCCATCAACAACCTGAACATGAAAATCACCAAACGCATCCACTGGGATGTCACCGGGCTCGAGGGACTCAATACGCGCGAATGGTACCTCGTGATATCCAATCACCGTTCGTGGGCCGACATACTCGTTTTACAGAAGGTCTTTAACAGGAAGATCCCATTCTTAAAGTTCTTCCTTAAAAAGGAGCTGATCTGGGTGCCGCTGATGGGAATAGCGTGGTGGGCGCTCGATTTTCCCTTCATGAAACGCTACTCCAGCGCATTTTTAAAAAAGTTTCCTCACCTGAAGGGCAAAGACATCGAGATAACCCGCAAGGCGTGCGAGAGGTTCCGACACATTCCGGTGGCGATGATGAATTTCGTCGAGGGTACCCGCTTCACGGACGAAAAGCACCGCTGGCAGAACTCGCCTTTTAAAAACCTCCTGAAGCCCAAGGCGGGCGGGATGGCGTTCGTGCTTTCGGCCATGGGCGGGGAGAAAATGAGGAAGATACTCAACGTCTCCATCTGCTATCCCGACGGCATCAGGAGCTTCTGGGATTTCCTCTGCGGCGGGATATCACGCGTGAAGGTACACATCGAAGAACTGCCGATCACCGGGGAACTCCTGGGCGACTATACCAACAACGAAAAGTTCCGCGAGGAGTTTCAGGAGTGGGTAAACCGCGTATGGATGGAGAAAGACCTTCGCCTCTCGGCGATGTCCCTGTAGGCAATTTTTCGTTGTTTCGATGCCCGGGGACACTTCGGGCCGTCTTCTATTCCACCAGAAGTTTCATAAAACTCGACGAATCGAGCCTTCCGTGGCCTTTCTCCTGCAATCGACCATGGAACTTCTCGATGACGGCCGTCACCGGAAGCACTGCCCCGTTTTTCCGGACCTTGTCCAGGCAAGTTATTAATCCTTGAGCATCCAGGCCATGGCGAAGCCGAAATCGAAGCCGCCCTCAACCATGGTCGCCGCGCGGTTTTCGAGCTACCGCGACCCCACCGCACCCTTCGAGATGACGTCGCGTCAAAAAAAAAATTATCAATGCCCCCGGAAAGGCGCTTTTGTGCGGGGGGAGGCGATCATCCCCAGGGGAATAATTCTGAGAACAGTACGCATGTCAGGAGGAAACGTGCCCTGGAGAGGTGGGCTTTCCTGGAAATTCTTTCACGGCGCTGCACTCGGACATCCTGTCTATCGGCAGCGTCTGATGTGCATCCGTGCACGACGCTGCACTCGAGCATCCATGCTCATCGCGCGCGTTATTGAAGAATAAAACCAAGGCAAACCAACAGGGTCCATTAAGTAGCGAGCCAGGACCCCGCAATCTTCCAATCGTCTCAGGAATGTCAAAGAAGATTGCGGGGCATTGGCGCTCTTCGCAAGAAGCGCGAAGCCGCGCCTTGGGATGGCAGCGCCTTGCGCGCATCCGTGTGCGGCGCTGCACTCGAGCATCCTGTCCATCGGCAGCGTCTGATGTGCATCCGTGCACGGCGCTGCACACGGACATCCTGTCCATCGCGCGCATTCTTGATCAAAGGAAGAGGACATATCTACAGAACAAGCACGGCGGATTACACTATGATACTACTGAGTCCCCCGTGCATGGATGCACGGGGGCTCGGCTGCGCGCGAAGCCAACAGGATGTATCTGCAGCGCGCACGCAGTGAGCACCCTTAGTGATTAAGACAAGCCTCCCCGGCATTTGAGGGGCGGCTTTTTGCGGCGCTTTTTCGCCAGTGAAAAAGCGCCAATTTTCTCTTGAGGCTTTCCCAAAGCCTCAGCCCACCCCTGGGAAGGAGTAACTCCTATCAGGCGTCGCCACGCGCCGCGCCCCTCTTAAAACGCTATAGCCTCCTTAAGCGCGCCGGGGTCCATTCTCACTCCCCTACGGATGAGCGCGCGAGCTTCTTCCACCTTGTCCCAGACGTTGCAGAGCATTACCCCGCGGACCGTTCCCTCTTTCAGGTAATAGATGATCCCGGTGTCGAACTCCTTCTTCCAGTAGGCCTCCGTCTCGAGGCGCGAGTCCAGCTCCCCGGCCGCCTCGTAGCCGAAGTCGAAGAGGTCCGAGAAGAAAGAGGGGATGTAGTCGAACTTCTCGTTCGCGCCGGCCATGTTCCGGCCCGCCTGCTTCCCCATGGCGATGGCCGTGTCCCAGTGCTCCACCCGCACGCGCCTGCCCAGCGCCGGGCTGTGGAAATTTGCGTTGTCCCCCGCGGCGAAGATGTCAGGATTCGAAGACGCGAGATGCTCGTCTACCGTGATTCCGTTGTCTGCCGCCAGGCCCGCCCCTTTCGCCAGTTCGTCCGAGGGTGAAATCCCGATGCCGGCGATCACGATGTCCGCGGCGACCTCCTTACCCCCCTTCGTTTTGGCGACGGCCTTTCCGCCCCGCTTCTCGAAGGAAACCGGCAGGTCTCCCGACAGCACCGTGACGCCCCGCTCGACGAAGGTTTTCGTGACGGCGCGGCCCAGGTCCGCGGGAAAGACCCTCTCCGCGATCGACGACTCGGGGAACACCATGGTCACCTTCACGCCGTTGACCGCGAGCGCGGCGGCCATCTCCGACCCGATGAATCCGCCGCCGATGACGAGGGCCGAGGCTCCCGCCGCGGCCTTCTCCTTGACGGCGAGGTAATCGTCCAGCGTGCGGAAATAGGAAATGCCTGCGCCCTCGCTCCCGGGCACGGCGAGCCTGCGCGGGGCGCCTCCGGTGGCCAGCAGGAGTTTCCCGTAGCCGTGGCTCTTCCCGTCATCGGTCGTCACGGTCTTTTTCCCCGCGTCCAGGCCCGTCACGCGCCTCCCGGTGAGCAGGTCGGCCCCCTTCGAGCGGTAGTAGTCACTGTCGCGGAGGTAGATGTCCTCGAGCTTCTTCTTCCCGAGCCACAGCTTCTTCGACAGCGGCGGCCTGTCGTAGGGCATGTGCGGCTCATCGCCGATGAGAAGGATGGCTCCCTCGCCGTCCTTCTCCCTTATACCGTCAATGGCGGACACCCCGGCCAGCCCCGCCCCGACGATGACATATGTGTATTCTTTCTGGGCCATTCAATTTCTCCTTTATACATGAGATCTCACCGCATCGCCGCCCTCACCGGCGCCGTGCATGGTGATTTTATAATATACAGAACATGAAGGCGGAGACAACCTAATTTTTCCGCCACGGAAGCAAGCACGAAGCGCCGAAGGCAGGACAAACATGCCGCTCACGGACCTCCTGTCCTTCGACAGCGCCTTATGTGCATCCGTGCACGGCGCTGCACTAGAACGTTCGTGTTCATCGCGGCATTCCTGATCTAAAAGGCAGGACGTCTGCCCAGCGCACACGCGGAAAGAATTTACTGTAACTAGTCAATACTCTCAATGTACATTTTTTCCGCTTTACGTAGATCCTATTAATGCCAGCGGGACACGGTAACATTAACACGAAGAAGCGAGGCCATGGATGGCCGAGCGCCTTTGGCTGCGCGCGAAGCCAGCAGGATGCGCCTACAGCGCGCACGAGGTAAGCTCCTTTCCTCATTAAGGCAAGGCCCTCCGCCGATTGACCCCGCACTTTACTTTGAAGCTTATATGAAAAGTGCGGGGTGAGGAGCGCTTTCTCTCGTGCCCCGCAGGGGTATTGGCGACTTTCTTTCGCGTGAAAGAAAGTCGCACTGTTTAGTTGTAGGCTTTCCCAAAGCCCCACCCCACTGGAAGGGAGAAAGTGCGCCCGCACGATTCGCGCACGTTCCTGGAAGCGCCGAAGCGGCCCCTACTTCCCGCCCGCGCGCTTCAGCGCCTTCTCCTCCAGCGCCCTCGTGTAGGTCTCCCAGGCCGCGGCCTCCTCCTCGCTCGCCCGCCAGATGGTGAAGTGGCAGGTGGGCGAGCCGGCGGGTATGGTTGAATCGAAGCGCACCTGGAAGCCCTTCGCCAGTCCCGTCTCGGCCAGGGCCTCCAGCATGCCCTGCACGAAATAGCGCTGCACGCGGCAGTCGAAGGCGGCGTAGAGGTCTTGATGAGGGCACCAGAGGATGTCGAAGCTCACCTGCCCGTCGGCGTCTATCCGGGGGTCCTCCAGCGAGGCGTACGCGATCCTGTTTATGACCGTGGCCCAGTAGCTCACGAACTCCGTCTCCGTCATGCCCTCCGGCTTCGACACGCCCTTTAAAATCTGCCTGCCGATATCGAGCCCCACCTCGCGCAGCGAGTCGTACACCGCCCTCTGGCCCTCGGCCCCGAACCGCTTCTCGCAGGTCTTGAGGACCGTGATGACCGCCATGGCCTGCATGGTGCCCCACTGCCACAACACGGCCGGGTCGAAGTCGGTCTTCGACAGCACCTCCTCATTCAGCCTGGCGAGGCCTTTCGAGTACGGCTGGTTGAACCTGAAGTCCTTCCACGACGGCTCGGTCCGGTGGTCCCAGTGGGCCATTGCTCTCCTCCGTAAAGGGCTGTATTTCACGCCGCCCGCACGCGCGGGGAATTGAATTCGGCCACTTACTGTAAAACTAGTGTTTCCGCTTTCAAGCAGATTCCTTCCGGTGGGTCAAAAGCGGCGAGCATCGATTACTCGTTCGGCGGGCGGCGAAGGGATTCATGACCCGGCGGTGTCCGCCGGCGACAGGCTGGCCTTGCCTTTGCCCACCCTTACCGTCACGGCCTTCTCGATGCCCACTATGAGGTAGGCCGCGGCCCCCACCGCGGCGATCCTTGCCCAGTCCATGAGCGAGATGGGCGCTGAATGAAAGACCCGGTTCATGAAGGGAAGGTAGATGAACGCCGCCTGGAGGAGAAGCATTATCGCCGTACCGCCCCACACCCAGGGATTGGAGAAAAACCCTATCCGCCGAAGGCCCTTGTCGAAGGAGCGGCAGTTGAAGAGGTAGAAGGCCTCCACCACGATGAAGACCGTCACCGCGACGGTGCGGGCCTCGGCGCAGCAGGCCTCCGAGGCGCTCCGCCCTCCCCCCGCCCACAGGTGATGCTCGAACAGCCCGAACGCGCCGGCAAGGAGCACCAGGCCCACCAGGACGATCTTCACCACGAGGTTTGCCGTGAGTAAAGGCTCGCGGGGGTCCCGCGGCCTCCTCGTCATGATGTCGTACTCCTTCGGCTCGAAGGCGAGCATGAGCCCCAGGAGGACCGCCGTGGTCATGTTGATCCAGAGGATCTGCACCGGCAGTATGGGCAGGAGCGCCCCGGTGAAGACAGCCACCAGGATCACCAGGCCCTCTCCGATGTTCGTGGGCAGGGTCCAGACGATGAATTTTTTCAGGTTGTCGAAGACGCCGCGGCCCTCCTCTACGGCCCGCTCGATGGTGGCGAAGTTGTCGTCCGTGAGCACCATGTCGGCGGCCTCCTTCGCCGCCTCGGTGCCGCTCACGCCCATGGCGATGCCTATGTCGGCCCTCTTGAGCGCCGGCGCGTCGTTCACGCCGTCCCCCGTCATGGCCACCACGTCTCCGCGCGCCTGGATGGCCTCCACCAGCCGCAGCTTCTGCTCGGGCGTAACCCGCGCGAAGACGTTCACCCGGTGCGCCTCCTCGATGAACTGGCGGTCGGAGAGGGCAGCCATCTCGGCGCCGCTCAAGGCCGTCCCGCCGTCCCCCCGTCATCGATTATCCCTATCTTCAAGGCAATGGCCCGGGCGGTGAGCGGGTGGTCGCCGGTGATCATCTTGACGGTGATCCCCGCTCGACGGCACTTCGCCACCGCTTCGGCCGACTCAGTCCGCGGCGGGTCGATCATCGCCTGCAGGCCCAGGAAGATCCCGTCCCCCGCGAGGCTTCCCGGCCCGATGCGGTCGCCGCCGTCCCCATGCTCGAACCTCGCGAAACCGAGCACACGCAGGCCCCGCTGCGACATGTCCCTCACGAGCCACGTCACGGTTTCCCTGTCCAGCGGCTCAGGCGTCCCTTCCTCGCCCATGCACGCGGAGCACATCGCCACGAGCTTTTCCGCCGCCCCTTTTGCGTAAACGTGCTGCCTGCCGCTCCCAGGATCCCGGTGGAGCGTGGCCATGTACTGGTACTCGGACTGGAAGGGAATTGAGTCCAGGCGGGGGAGCCGCTTTTCGGCGGCCTTTTTGTTCACGCCGGCCTTCGCGGCCGCGGCAATGAGCGCGCCCTCCGTGGGATCACCCTGAAGAACCGGCCCGTCGCCGCCCATCGCCAGGGAGCTGTCGTTGCAGAGCACCCCGGCGGTAAGCAGCTCCGTGAGCGCCGGGCCCGGCGGTACGGCGCGGCCGTCTTCACGGACCTCGCCGTCGGACCCGTACCCCGTCCCGGTGACCGTGTACTGCCGTCCCCCCGCCATGATCTCCTGGACTGTCATCCTGTTCTCCGTGAGGGTGCCCGTCTTGTCCGAGCAGATGACCGTGGTGCTTCCCAGGGTCTCCACCGCGGGGAGGCTCCGGATGACGGCGCGCTTTTTCGCCATCCGCGACACGCCGATGGCCAGGGTTATGGTGAGGGCCGCGGGCAGGCCTTCCGGGATGGCCCCCACCGCGAGGGCCACGGCGGCCATGAACATCTCCATTGCGGGCTCACCTCGCAGATAGCCCACGGCGAAGGTGACGGCGGCCATGGCCAGGATGGCGTACAGTAAAACGCGGCTGAAAGACGATATCCTCCTCGTCAGCGGCGTCTCCAACAGCGGCACGGACGACACCAGCCGGGAGATGACGCCCACCTCCGTGGTCTCCCCGGTGGCCACGACGATTCCCCTGCCCTGTCCGTAGGTGACCATGGTGGAGGCGTAGGCCATGTTCGCGCGCTCCGGCAGGAGCGTCCCGGGGGGAAGCACCCCTGTTTTTTTCTCCACAGGCACCGACTCGCCGGTGAGAGCCGACTCGTCGACCTGCAGGTCCCTCACCGCGAAAAGGCGCACGTCGGCGGGGACCTTGTCGCCCGCCTGGAGTACCACCACGTCGCCGGGGACCACCCCGGGCGAGGAAATTTTTCGCGTCTCCCCGGCGCGAATGACGGTCGCGTCGGCCACCATGGCGCGGGAGAGCGCCTCGATGGCCTTTACGGCGTTGGCCTCCTGGATGAATCCGATAAGCGCGTTGACCAGCACCACGCCGAATATGACCGAGGCGTCGACAACCTCGGAGAGCAGCGCGGTGACGAGGGCCGCCGCGAGGAGGATGTACACCAGCGGCTGGTGGAACTGCTTGAGGAACAGGACGATGGCGGGCATCTTCTTCTTCGCCGGTATGACGTTGGGCCCGAACCGCAGGGTGCGGTGCTCTATCTCGAAGAGGTCGAGCCCCGAGAGACGGCTGGTGTCCAGGAGCTCCTCCACCTCCGCGTCGGGAAGGTGGTGCCAGTGCTTTCCGATTATACTCTGCATGTCGCCTCTCCCTGCGGTGAAAGCGGTTGATGCGTGGATTGTAACCTGCCGGTGAGGCCGGTCAAGCCTAAAAGGGCAGGCATCTCCTGGTAGTTATTTCATTTTTAGAAAAAAATATTGCCGCCGGCGGATGTATGTTTTACCATGCCCGGGCGGACCAACGATTTCACCGGAGGAAACCGATGCTCACCAGCTCAGGGAAGCAACTCGCGGACGTGATAAGGAAGGCGATAGAGGACCACCAGATCACCACCGCCGAGTACGAGGAGATAATCCACCTGGCGCATGAGGACGGGCGCATCGACGCCCACGAGAGGGTCCTGCTCGCCGAGCTGCACGAGATGATCAGCGATAAAAGCGTGAAGCGGGTACCGGGTTGACCGGGCCGCGCCGAGGCCCGGTGCCATCCACAAGGGGATTTGTACCCCAGCCGGCCCAAGTCCCCCGCCATGCCTGAAAACAGAACGCGCACCGGAGGGTGCGCGTTTCGCTTGATGCACGGGTAACGCCCGGAGCGTCTCCGGGCGGCCGCTACTCCCCTTTCCTGAGCCCCGCCACCTCCATGAGCGCCGCCTTGTTGTCCGGCTCGAGGTCGATCACCCTCTCGAAACAGCGCAGGGCCTCGCTCCTGTCCCCCGTCTTCTTGCGGGACATCCCGAGGGCGAAATGGGCGTTGACGAAGTTCTGGTCGATCCTCAGGGACTCCTCGAGGAACTTGACCGAGTTCGGGTAATCCATCATCTGGTAGTAGGCCGCGCCGCCGAGGTAATAGGCGTACTTGTTCCGCTTGTCCGCGGCGACGTATTTCAGGATGGATTCCACGGTCCTGCCGAAGTTGTTCACCCTGAAATAGTTCTTGGCCAGGTTGTAGAGGAGCTTCGTGTTGTCCGGGTACAGGCGCAGGCCCCTCTCGAGGAAGTCTATGGCCTCGTAGTACTTGCTCCCGTCCACCAGCTTCTTGGCGGACTTGACGATCTCCACGGCCTCGTCCCGCCTGAGCTCCATGACCACCAGCGTGATGTCGTCCACGATGCTGCTGCCGCCGATGTGCCGCTGCACGTCCTCGATGATCGAGTTGGTGAAATCCTCGAGCGGCATCTCGCGGTTCTTGAGGGCCACCCGCTCCAGGCGATCCATGGAGTAGTCCTCCCGCCGCTCATTGATGGCCTCGGGGATGCCGTCGGTGTAGAGGAGGAGCCGGTCGCCGTAGTTCAGGCGGGTCGATTTCTCCTCGTAGGTGTCTCGCGCCTCCTCGACGGCCCCGATGAAGAGGCCGTTGGTGTCCAAGAGTTCCACCTTCCCCTCGCCCGTCCTGAGCAGCATGGCCTTCTGGTGGCTGGCGTTCGCGTACGACAGCGTGTACTCGTCGTCGACGGCCACGAAGAAGCAGGTGAGGTAGTCCTGCGTCTTCACGTGCTCGAGCATGTCCTGGTTCACGTCCTGGAATATGCGCCGCGGCGAATCGTATTTCAGGCACGCGTTCCCGAAGGAGATCTTGGCCATGGTGGTCAGCAGGGCGGCGGGTATGCCGTGGCCCGAGACGTCGGCCACGAGCAGGCCCAGCTTGTTGTCGCTCAGCCGGTACACGTCGTAGAAGTCGCCCCCGATCTTCTCCATGGCGATGTAGCGCGTGGAAAACTTCAGCTCGTTCCAGTCGTCTATCTTCCCGGGCAGGATGCCCCTCTGTATGGTGCCCGCGATGTCGAGCTGTTTCTGGATCAGGTCGTCTTTTGCTTTAAGGTCGGAAAGCGCGCCCTGCAGCTCCTCGGTGCGCTGTTCCACCATCGCCTCCAGGTTGCGCCGGTACTCTTTGATCTCCGCAGCCATCTCGACCATGCCCTGCTCGATGGCGGAGAACTCGCGGTCGACCGAGATCACCTTGAATTCCACGTCCGTCCCCGCGGCGATGGCCCTGGACACGCGGTGCATCTCGTTGAGGACGCGGAGGATGGAGTTGGCGTTTATCCCCATCAGGAGCATGGCGACCACGACGGCGAAGAGGAAGTAGGCGAGGATGATGACGAGGCTCGCCTGTTCGAGGAAGCGGCTCTTCTCCACCACCGCGGCGAAGGTCAGGAGGGTGATCATGAGCAGGATGACGAAGAAGCCGAACTTCAGCCTTATGCCGCTCAGCACCCGGGGCTCGACGGCGATCCCGCGCCGGCGCAGCTCGTTGAAGCATGTCGCCCGCTCGTACCCGGTGATGATCTCCGAGAGCAGGTAGGTGGACATGCTGTAGAGTATCCAGATCACGACCGCCGCTATGCCCGTTATGCGGGCGAGGACCCTGAACAGGTCGGGGTCAAAGGTCCCCTTCTGCTTCATCTCGATATAGATGTACAGGACCATGAACGCGGGGCCCAGGACGATGTAGAAGAAGGTCGTGACCAGGTTGACGACGGGCAGCTCGGCGACATGGACATACAGGCGCTTGAGCTCGTCATCGCCTATGCTCCTGTCCAGCTCGTCTCCGTAGAGATACCGGTTGATGGCCCTCAGCGAGGCCTGGAAGGCCGGGATCCCGAGGGGAGTGAGCATGCCGAACTGCACGTAATGCATCACCGTGACGGTGCCGGCCGCCACCGGCAGCCACTTCAGTATGAGCGACACCAGGTAATCCTGTGTCGTGATCAGGAAGGAGGTCCCGAGGAAGAAAGCGAAGGTGATGCCCACCCACCCGCCGAAGACCGTGATAAAGGCGACCGCGAACGTGTAGCTTATCTTCCGCGCCACGAAGTAGAATAATCTCATACTGGTACCTTTAGATTGCCGGGCGTATCATGTCACCGGAGGGAGACCACCGAAAACACGCCGAAGTGGTCCGACGGGTGAACGCCGTCGCGCAATTCCGCACAGCAGACTGAGGACCGCCGCACGGCCCCTTCCGGGAACGCCGCGCCGGTCAAAATGAAATCGATCCGCTTGCCCTTCCCCACGTTAATGGTGTCAAGGTGTTCGTACAAAGAATCAAACCTTTTTTCCTTCCGGGAGAGATAAAAACGCCGTATGTTGTCGTTCCTGCCGGCGTCCCAGGTGTATCCCTTCCCTGTCCCCGCCGCGGAAAAGCCGTCGCGGTATCCCTGCCCCAGGAAATACCGCATCTCGGGGCTGCCTATCTCCGCGTTGAAGTCACCCATGGCGATCACGGGGGCGCCCGCGGGAAGGAGCCCTTTCAAATACGCGGCCATGTCCCTCGCCTCGGCCTCCCGCCAGCGCCAATCGGCGGTGAGCTTCTCCAGGGCGGATCCGTACTCCGCGTCGGTGTAGCCGCCGGCGACCTTCAGCTTCTTCAGAAGCCGGACCGATGATTCGTCGTTCGCGGCGGACGCGTGCCAGTGGGTCACCGCCAGGTACACGTCTCGCCCGTTCACCCGTATCCTGCCGACCAGCACCTGTGTGGCGTCCTGCGTGTGGAAGGAGAGGCAGTTCCACACGAACCCGCCGCCGGAAAGCTGCTTCCTGCCCGTGCAGGCCAGCCCCAGGTCCTTCTTCGCCAGCAGGGCGTCCCCCTCCTTTAGGTTCCACGGGAGCCCCACCCTTCCCACGTGGAGACCGGCGACGCCGACGTGGTAGAGATAATCATAGCCGAGATCGGCCGAGAGGCGCTTCACGTAATCCGGGAGGAAGTTTGCCTCGTTTATGCCGACGACGTCCGGTGAAAGTTTCTTTAATTCTTTCAGAAGGGCCTGGTATCTCGCCTCGCGCCGTTGGGGCGCTTCGTATTCGCCCATGCGCAGTGTTCCCTTGTAGTCGAGCCCGGACCACACGTTTATGGTGATGATCTTCAGTTCATCACGCACAGCGGACCCCCCGCGCTCGCCCTGACGGCATGCGGACAGAGCGAAAAGCAACAGCACGGCGGTAAAGGCGGCGTACCCGGCAGTCATTTTCGCATATGTATTCATGGCGGACCTGTTCCTTTTCGTTTATAACTTATCCACACCTGTGGATAAGCCTGTTGATAACTGTTACTTTTTTACACAAATCTTAATAAAATCTGTTGTTCTATTTTCCCTCGTCCATTCTGTCAGTCACGGCGGGTTCTTTCACGCAGCGGAAGCCCCCGATGGCGTCATCATAGAGATTGGGCAGGCCCCCTATCTGCCTGCGGGTGCTTCGAAGTCCCGGGCCGCCGTCCAGCCAGCTCCCTCCGCGGAGCACCTTGACCTGGGTGCCGAACAGCTTATGCCGGTAGGCGCTCCCCGGATAGGCCCTGTACCAGCTCGCGGTCCATTCCTGGGCGTTGCCCGCCATGTCCGCCGCCCCGTAGGGAGATTCGCCCTGCCCCTCGAAACTGCCGACGGGCAGAAGGCCCTTCGCGCGCGTCTTCTTGATCTCGAGTCCCGCGCTCGCGCTGTTCCAGAAGTCGGCCGAGTTCGCCCGGGCCGGGTCGAAACGCTCGCCCCAGGGATAGGCGCGCGGCTTTTTCACGAAGGCCGGATCGGCCTTTCCCCCGGGGCCCGGTTCATACCCCGCGCCGCGCGCCGCCTTTTCCCACTCCATTTCCGAGGGAAGACGCTTCCCGGCCCAGCGGGCGAAGGCCTCCGCCTCGTGGTAGGACACGGTCACGGGAAATTCGTCCTCGCCCCCGGGATACATGCCGTCCGCCCAGGACCGGGGCGGTTTCGCGTTGGCGGCGCGCATGTACGCCAAGTAGTCGGCGTTGCTCACCTCGAACTTGTCCGTGTAGAAATCGGGGAGGAATATCTCCTGTTCCGGGTGCTCGTCGCGCTCGCCGGTGTTCGATCCGAGCACGAATTTCCCGGCTGGAACGAGCACCATCACCCTGCGGTCCGCGGCCGTCAGGATCTCCTTCCTGTACGGCGCGGGCGGCGCCTTTCCGGGCTCCGGGAACGACCGCTCCATCGGGGCCCCCTTCTTCCTGATCCCTATCTCGAGCCCCGCCCTGATGAGCTCCTCGTCGCGGACACTGTTGAGCAGGTAGGCGGCCCGGGCGAGGTGGAAGGCGGCGCCGCCCCTCTGAACGCGCCGGACGTCCGTGATCTCGACCGAGCCGATGACCCTGCCGCTCTCCACCATGAGGTACGCGCCCGCCTCGGGCGCCCTCTCGAACCGGAGGGTCAGTACCCGGTCCTTCCGTTTGGATTCCACGCGCGCGGCGATATCGTATTCCTGTGAATGCGCCCCGGCCCACAGGAGGACGACCGACGCGAGCGCCCCCGCCGCGATGAACCCCTTCCCCTTCATCATCCCCGTGACTCCCATGTCAGCTCTGAAAGACCTCCCTGCCGGGCATCCTGACGCACGAGAGCCTTCCCCCGTAGACCGCCCCG
Source organism: uncultured Spirochaetota bacterium (assembly GCA_963762305.1). Lineage (GTDB taxonomy): Bacteria > Spirochaetota > UBA4802 > UBA4802 > UBA5368 > CAVXKM01. The sequence goes on from CAVXKM010000002.1 coordinate 701,605, forward strand.
GTGTCGATGCCTATGATGTTCTGGAGCTCGTCGAAATAGACCTCGTGCGCCCCGTGAGTGATGGTCACGGTGGGGGTGTGGCCGAATATGACCGTCTTTTCCCACCGCTTCCCCGACAGGAAAAATTGCTCCCGTATCCAGGTCATGTCCTCTTCGGACTGCCTCTCCATACCATTAATTCTCGGATTCAGGCCCGCGTGAACCGCAATAAAATTGCCGCCCTCGTAGTACGGCAGGAGCGACCGGAAAAACCCCAGGTGCGAGGGCGGCACCTCGAGCCTCCCCGTTTCCCGGCTGTAGCTCTGCACCGTCCGGTCCCCGCCGTTGTAGAAATACATGTCCCGGTTATCGCCCGCCTCCAGGTAACGCAGGAACATGGACTCGTGGTTCCCCCTGAGGAACACGGCATTGTGGATGCGCGAGAGGGCCATGAGGAAGTCGACCACCTCCATGCTCTGCCTGCCGCGGTCTATGTAATCCCCTATGAAGACGAGCGTGTCCTCCTTCGTCAGCCGCCTCTTGAGGTGCCTCTCGTAGAGGTCGTACAGCTTGTCGAGACAGCCGTGTATGTCGCCGATTATATAGTGCATTCCCCCTGCGGCCTCAACGCTCCCCTTCCAGGATATAAGCGGACAGCTCCCCGAAGAGCGCGGCCATTATCTCCTGTCCCTCGGCCATGCTCACCGCGTCCGCCACGCCGAAGAGCCACCTCCGGTGGACCCCCATGAAGAAGTAGCCGCCCTCCCGCCTGCTCCTGAAGGCGATCTGGAACGGGTCGGTGCCGGTCAGGACAAAGGGGTCAGCGGCCTCCTTGAGCAGGAGCGAAAACTCGCGGGCCGCCTCGCCGTCCCCTTCCCTCGCGGCCAGTAGCACCCCGCGGGCCCCGGCGCCGAAGTCCCTGGCGCGGAGAAAGACGTCCTTCACGGCGGGCAGCTCCGGGAAGCCGCCGGCGTAATAAACGGGCGGGCCGGCGCCCCTGCCGCCGAAGGCCGCGACGTAACCGGGCAGGGGCCCGGACTTCGCGCGTATTCTCTCCCTCACGATGCGCGCCATGACGAGGCAGTCGTCCCGCTCGCCCTCGACCCGTACATACCAGGGCCCCTTCCTGAAACAGAAGACGCCCCCGGCGTAATGGGAGTCCTCCAGGGAAGGCTCGGGGGCGGCGGCGGGCGATGTTCCCCGCTCGCGGCCCAGTACGCCGAAGGCGTCGAGGGCAGAGCCCATGAGGTACACGGCCACGCTGACGCGCCCGGGAGGCTCCCGCAGCGCGACATAGCCGGCGCCGGCCATCTCCCGCACCCCGTAGCTCATGTACAGCGGGAAGCGCTCCCCCAGGTGCCGGGCCATGCTCTCCCCGCCGTGGTAATACGGCACGCCCTCCATTTTCCAGCCCGGCACGTCGAACTCGCTGGGGAGCACCGCCGTCACCTTTTTCCGCCGCGCGCCCCCGGAGGCGCACGAGACCAGCGCCAGCGCCGCGGCCAGGGCGGCGATGCCCATTATTAATCCGTATTTCCTTTTATCCCCCATTCTATCCTGTCCCTTTCCCCGCTCCCGGGGGCTCATTGTCGCCTCTTGAGCGACCGGGGATTTATCGCGTCCTGGAACCCCTCCCCCACGAGGTTGTATGCCGTTATGGTGGTGAAGATGGCGAACCCCGGTATGAGCGTGAGCCACCAGGCGAAGTCCATGAAATCCCTCGACTGCGAGAGGATGTCTCCCCAGCTCGGCGTGGGCGGCTGGACCCCGAACCCGAGGAAGCTCAGCGACGACTCGATGAGGATCGTGGAGGCGATCCCGAAGGTGGCGGACACCAGCACGGGCGCCATCGCGTTGGGCAGGATGTGCCGGAAGATGACGGCTGCGTCGCGCGCGCCCAGGGCGCGGGAGGCCAGCACGTACTCCATCTCCCGGATCCTCAGGAATTCCCCCCGGACGATCCGCGCGATCCCCGTCCAGGCGGTGAGGCCGATGACGACCATCACGTTCACGAGGCTGGGCCCGATGAGGGCCAGGATGGTGAGTATCAGGAAGAAGGTGGGGAAGCAGATGACGATCTCGATGAAGCGCGAGATCAGCATGTCGGGCTTCCCCCCGTAATAGCCCGCCAGGGAGCCCACAATGATCCCTATGGAAACGTAGATGAAAACGGCGATGAAGCCCACCAGGATCGAGACCCGCGCCCCGTACACCATCCGTGCGGCCATGTCCCTGCCCTGCTCGTCGGTGCCCAGGAGGTGCGCCCGCGAGGGCGCCATCACGATCGAGTCCAGGTCGTACTCGGAATAGGAGTAGGGAACGGGCGGGAAGAGCGTGAAGCCCTTCACCCCGGGTTTGCGGAGGTCGACGCCCCGCAGCTCCGCGTAGTCCCGGAAGAGGGGGAAGTACACCTTCGCGTCCGCCACGTAGAGGTAGGGCTCGTCGTTGGCGATGAGGGGCGCGCCCAGGGCCACCAGGAAGAGGAAGAGCACCACCGCGAGCCCAGCCACGGCGAACCGGTTCCCGCGGAACTCCCTCCAGACGGCGGCCCAGTATCCCGCCCGGCCGGTCACAGCGCCGCCTCCAGCCGTATGCGCGGGTCCACGACGGCGTACATGATGTCGGCCACGAGTATGGACAGCAGGGTGAGCACCGCCGATATGGAGGCGATCGCCATGATGACCGGGATGTCGCGCGACAGGATGGACTCGAAGGCCAGCAGGCCCATGCCCGGTATGGAAAATATCGACTCGACGATGACGCTGCCGCCCAGGAGCCCCGGCAGCAGGGTGGACATGAGCGTCACGAGGGGGACCAGGGAGTTCTTGAAGGCGTGGACCATGATCACGCGCCTGCCCGAGAGGCCCTTGGCGCGCGCCGTCATTATGTACTGCTGGGTGATCACCTCGAGCAGGTTCGCCCTCATGTAGCGGGAGAGGAAGGCGAATTCGCCGTAGGTGAGCGTGGCCACCGGGAGCACCAGGTGCCAGAGCACGTTTATCGCCCTGTCGGCGAAGGGGAGGTCCGCGGCCCAGTCGGACATGATACCCCCGAGTGGAAAGAGGTTCAGGTATTCGCCGCCCGCGAGGAAGAGCAGCAGCAGCAGCCCCACCCAGAAGGACGGCAGCGAATAGAGGATGAACAGGAAAAGGCTGGAAAACCTGTCGTAGAGCGAGTCCTTCTTCACGGCCGACAGCATCCCCACTGGGATGGAGACCAGGTACATGAGCAGTAGGCTGATGATGTTGAGGGAGAGCGTGATGGGCAGCGCGTCGCCGATGCGCGCCGTGACGGGACGACCGTCCCTGCGCGACACCCCCAGGTCCAGCCGCACGAGCCGGGCGAGCCACTCGGCGTAGCCCACGGGGACGGGCTTGTCCAGGCCGAACAGCTTCTTCTCCTCCTCGAGGATCTGCTTCCCCACGGAGCTCGTCCTGAGGTCGCCCTGCGCGCCCATCCGGAGCGTGGTGTAGTCCCCCGGGGCGAGGCGTACCATCATGTAGGTGATGACGGTGATGCCGATGAAGGTGGGGACGATGAGCATGAGGCGCTTGAGGATGTATTTAGCCACGGCTTCCGCGCACCTTCCATTCAAGGTAGTTGAGGCCCCGCCGGTGCACCCGGACGTTGTCGAACCGCCGGCTCACCACCACGAGCGAGGGGCTGCAGAACAGGAACGTGTAGGGCTGCTCCATGTGCAGGATCTCGTGGAAGCGGTGAAAAAGCCGGACCCGCCTCCCGGTGTCGAACTCCACCCGCGCCCTCTCGATGATGGAGTCTGCCTCGGGATTCGAGAAGCCGCAGAAATTCGAGCCCTGGGCAACCTGGGACGAGTGCCAGAGCTGGTACGGGTCCTCCTCCCAGGAGAGGGACCACGCGAGGGTGACCGCATCGAACTCGCGCTTGTCGAGCTTCTGCACGAAGACGGCCCACTCGTACCGCATGATGTTCATCTCGATGCCCGACCTGGCGAAGTCTTCCTTGAGGATGGTGCCGAGCCGCTCGCCGAACTTGCTGGCCGAGGCCATGGTGAAGGTGAACGAGAACTTCCTGCCGTTCCTGTCCAGGTAGCCGTCCCCGTCACGGTCGATCCACCCCGCTTCTTTCAGGAGGGCCCTGCCCCTGGCCGGGTCGTAGGGCCACGGGGCCACGTTTTTGTTGTAATAGGCGCTGTGGATGTAGGAGGTGCCGCTCACGACCTCCCCGAGGCCGAAGAGGAGCTTCTGCAGTATGGCCTCCCGGTTAATGAGATGGGTGAGCGCGCGGCGGACCCTGCGGTCGCGGAACACCTCCTTCCTTGTGTTCCACCCGATGTAGTTGTAGTTGGGCGTGTAATACTCCAGCCGGTAAAATGACGTGAGGAACTTTTCAGAATTCGTCTGCCGCACCCACTGGATGGGCCGCACGGTCATCACGTCGATCTCGCCCTTCTTGAGCATCTGCAGGGCCACGTTGACCTCCGGCACGATGGAGTACACCACCCTGCGTATCCCGGGCCTCGCGCCCCGGTACCTCTCGTTCAGGACAAGCACTATCTTCTTGCCCGTGTCCCACCGCTCGAACCGGTAGGGCCCCGTGCCGACGGGAAAGCGGCCGTTCCTGTGGGTGTTGAAATCCGTGCCGTCGCCGAAAATGTGCCTGGGCACGATGGGGATGGAGCCGCATATCTCCAGCGCCCTGAAATAGGGGCGGGAGTACTGGAACTCGACCGCGTAACGGCCGAGTTTTTTCACGCCCTTCACGTCTATGTAGTAGACCTTCAGCGGCGCGCAGGCGACCCTGGGATCCTTTATCGTGCGGAAGGAATACAGCACGTCGTCGGCGGTGAACTCCCGCCCGTCGCTCCAGAGGACCCCCTTCCTGAGGCTGAACCTGTACGTGAGCCTGTCCGGCGAGATGCTCCAGGACCCGGCCAGCATGGGGACGAGCTCCAGCGTGTCGTAGTCCCTGTCTACGAGGGTCTCGTAAATGTTCTCGTTGATGGCCGATGCCACCGCCTCGTTCGAGGTGATTGGATTGAGGTGCCCCGGCTCCGCCCCGATGTGAACGTAGAGCGTCGAGGGGTCGCGGCGCGATGAGAAGTCCCCGCACGAGAGGGCGCAGAAAACCAGCCACACGCACAGGGGGCGGACGAGCGCCGCCTTCCCGCCGGCAGGGTTTCCCGCCCATGATGTATATGAATCAGCGGTGTGTTTCATCGCGATTGAATCGTCTGGCATACCGGTATTGTTTCCCGAAGCGTGGACGCGCGGGGGAATTTATTCAAGCCTTTTTCTCCCCGCCGGGCAACGGCTCTATACACAACTTCCGCCAGATGTCCGCCGGGGCCGTTCTCCCGGCCGCTTTTTGGCTTGACACGGGCGCCTTCCGCGTGGAAAATAGAGGCACGCATTTACGTGACAGCGGAAGGAAGATGGCCGGCAAAAAGATAAAAATCAACCTGGATTATCTCAGACCCAACAACACCTTCATTTATCCCCTCTGCACCGAAAGCGGCGAGATCGTACTCGAGGCGAGGGCCGTCCTCACGGCGAAAAAGATACGGGACATCAAGGACAGGCACGGCACCCACGTGTTTTACACCGACACCGGGGAGAAGCCCGTCATCCCGGCCTACCGCGTGAAGGCAGCCTACAACAAGGCCAGGGAGATAATGGACGAGATATTCAGCACCGAGAAGCTGAGCCGGACATCGTACCGGAACGCCGAGACGGTGATCGAGGAGATCATCGGCGACCTGAGCTCCACGGATGTCGACGCGCTGAACCTCATCAAGGACATCAAGTCCCACGAGGAGTACCTGTACACCCATTCGGTGAACACCGGCATCATCACGGCGCTTTTCGCCTCGAAGTGCGGCAAGTATTCCCATGACGAGGTGAAGTACGTGAGCCTGGGGGCCTACCTGCACGACATCGGCTCGACGAAAATCGACAAGCAGCTGCTCAACAAGCAGGGCAAGCTGAACATCTCGGAGGTCCAGAAGGTCAAGCGCCACCCCCAGCTCGGCTACGAGATACTGAAAGGCATAGACAGGATCAGCCCCATAGTGCTGCAGTCGGTCCTCTTCCACCACGAAAAATACAACAACCGGGGCTATTACCAGCTGCCCTACGAAACGCTGCCCGAATTTCCGAAAATGGTCTCCATTGCCGACATCTACGACGCCATGACCTCGGACCGCCCCTACCGGAAGGCCACCACGCCGGGCCACGCGCTCAAGGCGATCGTGAACTGCATAAACAGCCACTTCGACTACGACCTCATATCCGGCTTCGTGAACATGCTGGGCCCGGTGCTCAACCAGGCCCAGTCCTTTTACCGGACGGGCGACATCTGCGAGCTCAACACCCAGGAGCTTGCCGTCATCAGGGACCTCGGAGACAGGGACCTGCTCAGGCCCAAGGTGTGGGTGTTCTGCAAGTTCGTCCGGCAGGGAAACAGGCTGACGGTGAACTACTATAGGTCGCCCTCCCTGGTGAGCCTCCAGTCCGACCCCGCGCGCCACATCACCAAGATCATCAGCGACGAGAACCAGATCGCCACCATCAAGCAGAAGCTCGACGAGCGGAAGGTGCTGTAGCAGCTCCAGTCCCAGGAGCAGTCGAGCGAAGACGTGAAGGTCATCATGATATCGATGGGGTACCACTTCTCCGGCGGCGAGCAGGCGAAGGCCGGCGAGTCATTGCGGCTGTAGGGGGACCCCCCGCTGCCGGCCGAACAAGCCCGGCGGGAGCTTCATGACCCTCTCCTCGTTCCATGCCGGGTTCGCGAAGAGCGCCCGCTCCACGGCGGCCGCCGTCTCCCGTTCCTCATCCGTAAGCCCCCCGCGTTCGAACACGGCGCCGAAACGCTCCCCGAAGGCGGCCGCCAGCGTTTCGGTGAAGTCACGGACGAAGCCATCCGAGAGGGCGCGCTCCCCAAACCATTCCCTGAGCGAGGTCACGCGCGACGAGGCATCCCCGATTCCCTTGTCCGCGAGCTTTTCATCAGCCACCTTCAAATAGCGGAACATACGCCCCGCGTCGACGTCGAGCAGGACGGTGCCGTGCTGCAGCAGGGCCCCCCATCGCCGCGTCTGCGCGCTCCCCGATACCTTCCGCCCCTCCAGGAGCACGTCGTTCACGGGGCTGAAGGCTGCCGCGCTGCCCAGGGAGCGCAGGGCGGACACCAGCGGCGCGCACAGGCGTCCGTACGAGTCAAGGATGGTCCCCGCCGCCGCGGGGTGGCCGGCCGGGAGGCACACGCTGTAGGTGATCTCGTGCTCGTGGAGCACGGCGCCGCCCCCGGTGATCCGGCGGATGACCGCCACGCCGTCACGGCCGCACGCGGCGGCGTCGAGTTCCTCATTTATTACCTGGAAATAGCCTACGGTCACGGCCGGCCTCTCCCAGCGGTACAGCCGGAGCGTGGGCGGGCAGGCCCCAGCGGAGATCGAGGCCAGAACGGCGAAGTCCGCCGCCATGTTGAAGCTGCCGCGGAGCGGGGGGTCGACTATAAGCCGCCAGGTCTCGGGCATGGCGCCATACCGTCACTTCGCCTTCACTACGGCCCGCGCGATGGTTTCGGGCGAGAGCCCGATGAGCTCCAGAGAGCACTCCGCGACGACCGCCCGGACCGCCGCCAGTATCGCTGCCTCGTCCAGGGGCAGGCCGGCGAGGCGCTCCTCTATGGCGCCCGCCCCTTCCTCGGGGTGTATGAAGAAATCGCCGGAAAGCCGCGCCGCGCGGATCAGGTTCTCCTCGACGTCCAGCGAGAGCCGGAGCAGCTTCTCGCCCTTTTCTTTCATGACTGCCTTCCGCTGCCGCATGGGCGCACACCTTTCTCAGTTGGCGATGTTATTATCCGGGATTCCTTTCATCGCGCCGATGATGGGCGCAGCGCGGTCCAGGGGCCGTGCGGTCAGCGATTGACACGGCCCCGGCACGCTTCTTCAGCCATCCCGGCGGCGTGGTAGGAGCTGCGCACCAGCGGGCCGGACAGCACCGCCGCGAAGCCCATGGACCGGGCCATCACCCCTATCTCCTCGAACTCCCCGGGATGGTAGTACTTCACCACGGGGTGGCCGTCCCGCCGGGACTGGAGGTACTGCCCCACCGTGAGGCAGCGGCAGTCTGACTCGAGGAGGTCGCCGAGGGTGGCCCGGATGTCCTCCATGCCCTCGCCGAACCCCACCATGAGCCCCGATTTGGCCGGGATTCCCGACGAGGCGGCGAGCCGTAAAAGCCTGAGAGAGAGGGCGTAGTCCCCTTGCGGCCGGAGCCCGCGGAAGAGGCCCCTCACCACCTCGATGTTGTGGTTGATGACGTCGGGCGCGCTCCGGATGACGAGCTCAATGGACCTCTCCATGGCCGGGCCGAAATCCGGCACCAGGATCTCCACGCCGCAGCCGGGCGCGGCCGCGCGTATTTCCCCCACCGTGAGGGCGAACATCCCCGCGCCGCCGTCGGGCAGGTCGTCGCGCGTCACCGAGGTCACCACGGCGTGCCGCAGGCCCAGGTTCCGCACCGCCCTCGCGACGCGCCCGGGCTCCCCGGGGTCAACCGGCAGGGGCTTCCCCTGGGAGACGGCGCAGTAGCGGCATGCCCTGGTGCAGGTCTGCCCCATGATGAGAAAGGTTGCGGTGCCCCCGCGGAAGCACTCGCCCACGTTGGGACAGCGGGCCTCGGTGCAGACGGTGTGCAGGGCGCCGGCCTCCAGTTCGGCCTTCACCCTGGTGTAGGCGCCTCCCCCCGGGATCGAGAATTGGACCCAGGGAGGGATCTTCCTCCCTATCGCTCCCATTTGAGCACGGGCCTCCGCGCGGCCATCACCGCGTCGACGCGCCCCACGGGCGTGGTGTGCGGCGCGCCCTTAACCAGCCCCGGGTCCTCCCTCGCCTCGCGCTTGATGCTCACGAGCGCCTCGGCGAACCTGTCCAGCGTTTCCATGCACTCGGTCTCGGTGGGCTCGATCATCATCGCGCCGGGGATGAGGAGCGGGAAATAGACCGTGGGGGAATGGAACCCGTAATCCAGCAGCCGCTTGGCGATGTCGTTGGTGGTGACGCCTCCCGGCATGTCCTTGTCGTTGATGACGAACTCGTGCTTGCAGACGCGGTCGATGGGAAGGTTGAACTCCTTCCTGAGCCTGGCCATCAGGTAATTCGCGTTGAGCACGGCGTTCTCGCCCGCGGCCCTGATGCCGTCCGGTCCCAGCATACGGATGTACACGTAGGCCCGGAGCATGATGAGGAAATTGCCGTAAAAGGAATGTATGCGCCCTATGGAATCGGGCCGCGCGCAGTCGAGCCGGTAGGCGTCCCCGTCCCTCGCCACGAGGGGCACCGGGAGGTAGCGTTCCAGCTCCTCCGAGACACCCACGGGGCCGGCGCCCGGCCCTCCGCCGCCGTGGGGCGTGGAGAAAGTCTTGTGTAGATTGACATGCATGATGTCGAACCCCATGTCGCGCACCTTCACCCTGCCCAGGAGCGCGTTGAGGTTGGCGCCGTCGCAGTAGAAGAGCGCTCCCCTCCGGTGCAGCAGGTCGGCGATGGCGTGCACGTTCCTGTCGAAGAGGCCGAGGGTGTTCGGGCTGGTCAGCATCATGGCGGCCACGGACCCGTCCGCCATGGCCTCCAGCCGCTCCATGTCCACATCGCCCCCGGGGCCGGACGGCACCTCCTTCACGGCGAAGCCGCACATGGCGACCGACGCCGGGTTTGTCCCGTGGGCCGAGTCGGGGATGAGCACGGTGGCGCGCTTCTCCCCGAGCCTCTCGAAGTGCTTTTTCACGATCATCACGCCCGCGAGCTCGCCGTGCGCCCCCGCCGCGGGGCAGAGTGAAAAGCGGCCCATCCCGGTGATCTCCGCGAGGTAGACCGAGAGCTCGTGCATCACCTGCAGGGCGCCCTGCGACAGTCCGTCGCCGCAGAGCGGGTGCAGCGCGGCGAAGTCGTCGCGGGAGGCAAGCCTTTCGTTTATCTTCGGATTGTATTTCATGGTGCAGCTTCCAAGGGGGTACATGCCGGCGTCGACGCCGAAGTTCATCCTCGAGAGTGCCGTGTAATGCCTCACCACGTCCACCTCGCTCACCTCGATGAGGTCCACGCCGTCGTTGAGGTATTCACCCGGGATGGGATCGGAATCCGGTACGTCCCACCCGGGGACCCTGAAGGCGCTCTTCCCCGGTTCGCTCTTCTCAAATATCACCGCCATGACCGTCACCCCTCATCCCAGATTGCCCACGGCATTCACGAGCTGGTCCACCTCCGCGGGCGTGTTCATCTCCGTGCAGCAGACCAGCACGTGGTCCTCCATTCCCTTGTGGAAGCCGCCGAGGTCGACACCGAGCAGGAACCCCTCCTCCCTGAGCCTTGCCATCAAACCTTTCGCGCCTTTTCTCCGGACGACGAACTCGTTGAAATACGGCCTGTCGAAGGCACCCTCGAAGCCCTTCCCGATCAGCCCCCGCCGGCAGTAGGATGCCAGGCGGTGATTGAGCGCCGCCAGGTCGCGTATATTGTTCCCAAGCGCGGCCAGGTAGAGCACGGCCCTGAGGGCGCACAGGCCCTGGTTGGTGCATATGTTAGACGTGGATTTCTCGCGACGTATGTGCTGCTCGCGAGTCTGCAGGGTGAGCACGTACGCCTCCTTCCCGCCGGCGTCCACGCTCTTCCCCACGAGCCTGCCCGGGAGCCTCCGCAGAAACTCGGCGCGCGCCGCGAGAAAGCCCAGCGCCGGCCCGCCGAATCCCACTGGGTTCCCGAACGGGCCCGCCTCGCCGCAGACGATGTCGGCGCCCAGCGACCCCGGGGCCTTGAGCAGCCCGAGGCTCAGCGGCTCGGTCACCGCGACGACCAGGTGCGCGCCGCGCCCGTGCGCGATCCCGGCCAACGGCGCGACCTCCTGGATGCAGCCGAAAAACCCGGGGTTCTGGACGACCACCGCGCTCACCTCGCCGGTGACCGCGCCGGCGACAGCCTCGGGGTCCATCACGCCGCCGGCCGACGGCAGCTCGATGACCCGGACGTCGTTCGCCCAGCAGTAGGTCCGCAGCACGTCCCGGTAGTGCGGATGCAGGCAGTCCGAGACGACCACGGCGCTCCTGCCCGTGGTCCTCAGGGACATGAGCACCGATTCGGCCAGGGAGGTGGCGCCGTCGTACAGGCTGGCGTTGGCCACGTCCATGCCCGTGAGGCGGCAGATGAAGGTCTGGAACTCGAAGATGACGATGAGCGTCCCCTGGCTGACCTCCGGCTGGTACGGGGTATAGGAGGTGTAGAACTCCGACCGCGAGGCCAGCGCGTCCACCACGGCGGGGATGTAATGGCTGTAGGCGCCCGCGCCCAGGAACGAGACCGGCCTGACGTTTTTCTCGCCGAGCTCGCCAAGCAGCCGCGCCGCCTCGACCTCCGAGAGGGCTTCCGGGAGGGCGAGGCGCCCGGCGAAGCGCATGGCCTCCGGCACGTCCGAGAAGAGGTCGTCGATGCCCGCCGCGCCGATGGTCCTGAGCATGCGTTCGCGGTCATCGGTCGTGTTGCACACGTAGCTCATGGATCACGCTCCGGATTCTACATGTTCCCGGTACTGCCCGTCGTCCATGAGGGCGTCGAGCTCCGCCCGGCTCTTTATGTCCATCTTGAATATCCACCCCTCGCCGTAGGGGTCGTTGTTGACCAGCTCCGGGGAACCCTCCAGCGACTTGTTCACCTCGATGACCTTGCCCGACACCGGCGCGTAGACGTTGGAGACGGCCTTCACCGACTCCACCACCGTGACCTGCTCGCCCTGGGCCACCTCGATGCCCGCCTCGGGAAGCTCGACGAAGACTATGTCGGTGAGCATCTCCTGGGCATGGTCGGTTATGCCGCAGGTTCCCTTGAACTCGTCGTCCATGCGGATCCACTCATGGTCCTTCGTATATTTCAGTTCCTCGGGGATGCTGCTCATTGTGCCCTCCTGTTCGAGATATGTGCGATACGGCCGCCCATCCTTTGAGCGGCGCGCCGGCCTCCGGGTATTCTTCCTCCTTCCCTTCGAAAAGGAAGGGACGGGGAACACGGGGATGCCCGGCTTTACCCGTGGTACGCGTAGAACGGCCGCTTCACCGCGACGGCCGGGACCTCGCTTCCGCGAATGAGGACCGCGAACTCGTCGCCCGCGGTGAGCTTCCCGCTTTTCACCAGCGCCATGCCGATTCCCTTTTTGAACGTGGGGGAATAGCCGCCGCTGGTGGTCGCGCCTATTTCCTCGCCGCCCCTCATCACGGCGCAGCGCTCCCTGGGCACGCCCTTTCCCGTGAGCTCGAAGCAGACCAGCTCGCGGGGCGCGCCGCGCTCCTTCTGGGCCGCGAGCACCTCCCTGCCTATGTAGTCCTCCCCGGAGGTGACGAGCCAACGCACCCCCCCCTCGACCGGTGTGATGTCGTCGGAGAGCTCGTGCCCGTAAAGCGAATAGGCCGCCTCGAGCCGGAGCGTGTCCCTGGCCCCGAGGCCGGCGGGCCGTATCCCGTAGTCCCTCCCCTCCTCGAGGAGGCGCCTCCAGAGCCGCGGCGCGATGCCGTTGTCCGTGAAGAGCTCGAAGCCGTGCTCCCCGGTGTACCCGGTGCACGAAACCATGACCGGGCGACCCGCGAAGGTCGAATATGCGAAATGGAAGCGCTCCAGCCGGCCAAGCGCCCCGTCCCCCATGGCCCTTCCGAGTATTTCCGACGACCGGGGCCCCTGGATGTCGATCTTGGAGGTGGCGTCCGAGACGTCGGTTATGTCGGTCCCGGCGCTGTTGTGCGAGCGCATCCAGTCCAGGTCCTTCCGCGTGGTGGCTGCGTTCACCACGAGATAATATTCCTCCGGTGAAACCATGAAGATGAAGATGTCGTCAACGACGCCCCCGCGCTCGTTGGTGAAGCAGCTGTACATGCACCTGCCGGGGGCGAGCTTCTGCATGCCCGTGGGTGTGAGTTTTTTCAGGAGGGCGTCGGCGGAACGCCCGCGGACGGAGAATTCCCCCATGTGCGAGACGTCGAATACGGCGGCGGCCGTCCGGGTGGCCGTGTGCTCCTCGATTATGGACGTGTACATCACCGGGAGCTCCCACCCGGCAAACTCCACCATCCGGCCGCCTAGGGCCGCGTGTTCCTCGTAGAGCGCTGTTCTCCGCATAAGCGGTTGCCTCCGGCGATTTGCGCCGTTCCTCCCGGCGGGGAGGCATTACAATAAATATGTTCAAACGGCCTGGAACGGTCCACCCCGCGGGCCCCCGCGCGCGGAAAAACAAAAGAGGAAGCCGATTCCACGGATCGCCTTCCTCCTGTCCTTCAACCTGAGAGATTGCCCCCTTGCGGGAGTTGGCCCCATCGGTGTCCGGCACTCGCCGGAGCTCTCCAGGATGCGCGTCCGCCGCAGTCCTTTTGCCTGAGAGTTTCGCCCCTGTCCCGCGGGGCTTGCCCCTTCGGCGCCCCGGACGCATCCCCGGGGTCTCTCCTGCGACGCTCAAAGGCTAACGCGTTATGCCTCCGCTGTCAAGAAAATTTCGGATTTCTTTCCATCCGGGAATTATATCCGTCTCGTCAGCCCGGCTCGCGGTGTGCTCCCGGAGGGCCCTGTTCAGCCGGCCTCAGAATACGCGGGACCAGGGCGCCCCGCATGGAAAGATAATTGCAAAATTCCCGCCGCGCCTGCACATTCGAGACCCGGGGCACCATCATGCCGAGCCGCATCGCTATTGGAGGTATGTCTACCCGATGAACGGGCGACCGCTGGAACCGCCGGAAAGGCCGGCATGGAACATCGCGATGCTCTCGCTCCTCTATCTCTCCCAGGGGCTTCCCTTCGGGTTCCAGTCCATCGCGCTCCCGGTGTACCTGCGCGTGCACGGCGTCTCGCTCGCCGCCATTGGGCTCACCGGGGCGCTGGCGCTGCCCTGGATGCTGAAGGCCCTGTGGGCGCCGCTCGTTGACCGCTGGGGATCGCCGTCGTTCGGCAGGAGGAAAACATGGATCGTCCCTCTCCAGTCGCTCATGGTGTGCGTCGTACTCCTGGCCTCGACGGTGGACCCGGCGTCGGACATGGCCCTGCTCCTTTTGGCCCTGTTCATAATGAACCTCTTCGCCGCCACCCAGGACATCGCCGTGGACGGCCTGGCGGTGGACATACTCGGCCCGCGGGACCTTGGGCCGGGAAACGCGGCACAGGTCGTGGGATACAAGGCCGGCATGCTCATCAGCGGGGGTCTTCTGGTGTGGCTCTCGACCTGGATCGGCTGGAATGGGCTGTTCCTCGCCATGGCGGGCATCGCCGCGCTTCCCCTCCTCCCGCTCCTGCTCTACGATGAGCCGGACGTCACTGGCGCCGCTCCCGGCAAGCCGGTGCGGGAGATCATCCGCACAGCGGCCGCCGCCTTCAGATTGCCGGGAGCGGGCTGGCTGGTGCTCTTCATCGCCACCTACAAGTTCGGCGAGGTGATGGTTGACGCCATGTTCAAGCCCTTCCTGGTGGACCGCGGCTTTACCGCGTCCCAGATAGGGCTCTGGCTGGGCACCTACGGGATGGCGGCGTCGCTCGCGGGATCGCTTTTCGGCGGGTACCTCTCGTCGAGGCTGTCGGTGTTCCGGGGCCTGGCGGTCACCGCCGTTATGCGCGTGTTCCCGCTCGCCCTGGAGTGGTGGCTCACCCTGGCCCCGCCCGCCGCCGGGCAGGTGATCGGCGTGACGCTGGCCGAGCACTTCTTCGGCGGCGCGCTCACCACGGCCCTCTTCGCCTACATGATGTCCCGCGTGAACAGGGAGATAGGCGCCACCCACTACACCATACTGGCGAGCATCGAAGTGCTGGGCAAGTCTCCCGGGGCATGGGCCTCGGGCGTGCTGGCCGAGCTTACCGGTTATTCCGGGCTCTTCGCGGGGGGGACGCTCGTTTCCCTGGTGACGATCGCGCTGCTTTTCAAGGTGGAAAGGGGGCAAATGCCGGATGGGGCGGCACGACCGGGAAGACAATGAAGGTCCTGGCCTCCATTGTCCACGGGATACCCGTTGACACCTTGCGGAGAAAGGTCTCGAGCCTTCCCTGTTCCAGCCCCCTTTTGTATTCGCCCACGCGCACGTGGGCCGTCCGCGTGGGGACCGGCACGCGGTACCGTCCCGCGCAGGCGAGGATGATCTCCACGGACTCCCTGACCCCCACGAGGTGTCCCGGCGACACGAAGACCGGTTTTGCCCCGCTTCGCGTCCGCAGCGCGGCGCCGATCACCCCGCCGTCACTGCCCCGGAGGTCGCTGAACGAGCCGCGCTCCAGCCCGGGCTCGTCGTATGTGCCGTAAAGCCGCGACTTGGCGCAGCCCACGGACGGGATGCCGAGCCACAGGCCCATGTGCGAAGCGATGCCGAAGCGCCGCGGGTGGGCGATCCCCTGGCCGTCGAATATCAGCAGGTCGGGCTGTTCCCGAAGCCGGCGGAAGGCCTCGAGAAACAGGGGCCCTTCCCTGAAGGAGAGCAGTCCCGGCACGTAGGGGAAGGCGATCTCGCCGCGGGCAAAGCCTTCCTCGACCACCTCGAGCGAGGGATGGGAAAACACCACGATTCCGCAGCAGCCCCGGGAACCGCCTTTCTCGACCGCGATATCAACGCCGGCGACGCGCCCCATCCCGGCCGGCCGCCCGGCGCACTTGACCATCGGCGCGAGCCGCTTCTGTATCTCGATTCCCTCCCTGACGCTCACGTCCCAGCGGTGCACCGCGTTATTTCCTCGCTCCTCCGGCAATCCACGGGACGCCCCGTGACCGGCCATCGGCCGGCATGTCTCGAAGACGGCCCTCTCCCCCTCCGGGGAAGTCCCGTACGGCCCGTGACTGAAAACCGGGCCCGGCATGCAAATAGTGATTGAAAAAAACGGGCGTGTCATCCATAAAACGGGCCAGGCGCAAACCCCGTACCAGGAAATACTGAATCACGGACCCTGACCCATGCCAGTTCACGTTCGGCTTTACCAGGCAATCGTATCCGCCGTCGTCGCCGGGCTCCTCGTATTCTACCTCGTTCCCCTTATCGTGGAGGGCTTGAAACCTGAAACAGGGGCAGTCCGCGCCGAGGCGACGGGGTTCAAGACCGTCGTGGTGCTGGGACACGCCATGGCTTACCGCGATTTCGGGGAGGGGCGTCCATTGATCCTCGTGCACGGGTTCAGCCATTCGACCCTGTGCTGGGAGAGGAACATCGAGCCCCTTGTCCGTGCCGGGTTCAGGGTCCTGGCGGTCGACCTCTTCGGGCACGGTCTCAGCGACAAGCCCTATGGAATGAAATACACCCTGCGGCTCTATGCCGACCAGGTCCTGGAGTTCATGAGGGCCCTCCGCGTGCGGCGGGCGCACCTCGCGGGCCACTCCATGGGCGGCGCGGTGGTTTTGAAGTTCGCGAGCATGTACCCGGCATCGGTGGACCGGATCGTCCTCATCGGGAGCGCGGGTGCGCGCGTCGACGGCGGGCACGGGCCCCTGTTCGCCGTCCTGGGCTTCCCGCTGGTCGGCGAGTTTTTCCTGACCCTGAGCTGCCGCCCGGTCGTCAGGAGGCTCTTCAACAGGGTCAACTACAACAACACCATGAATGCCACGGGCGAATACATCCGGAGGTACATGCTTCCGTTCGGAACCAGGGGCTACAGCTTCGCCTTTCTCAGGATACTGCGCAACTTCGGCACGGTCGAGTGGCAGGTTGAGGGGGCGCTGCGTGGCATCGCGAATCCCGTACTGCTGATCCACGGGCGGGCGGACGCCATCGTGCCTTTTCAGGCCGCGCGGCCCCTGCGCGAATCCCTGGAAAACTCCGAGCTGATGGCCATTGCGGGGGGCCCGCATTCGGTCATGGAGACCCACGCGGTGGCCGTCAACACGGCCATGGTGAGGTTCTTGCGCTGAACGGCGCGAACCCGGCGGCCTTCATGGAACCCGGGCGTAAAAATTATTTTAAACCGGGAATTCTGAAGTACAATAGTGCGTGAAGCTCATATCCGTCGGCACACAGGAGCGGCCATGAAACCCGTAAAACTGAAGGAGAACATCTACTGGGTGGGAGGAATCGACTGGGACCTCAGGAATTTCCACGGCTACCTGACCCAGCGCGGCTCCACCTACAACGCCTACCTCATCGTGGACGAAAAAATCACCCTCATCGACACGGTGAAATACTACCTCTATGACGAGATGATGGAGCGCATCTCGGCGGTCGTCGATCCCTCGCGGATTTCCTACATCGTCTCCAACCACGTCGAGATGGACCACTCGGGGTCTCTGCCCATGCTCAAGGACGTCGCCAAAAACGCGGTGGTGCTCACCTCGCCGAACGGCGAAAAGGGGCTGAAACTCCATTACAAAAAGGACCTCAACCTCCAGGTGGTAAAGACCGGCGACACGGTGAAGACCGGGAGCAGGAGCCTCAGCTTCCTGCTCACCCAGATGGTGCACTGGCCCGACAACATGGTCTGCTACATGCCGGAGGAGAAGATACTGTTCTCCAACGACGCTTTCGGGCAGCACATCGCCTCCTCGGAGCGCTTCGACGACGAGTATCCCCTCGAGATCGTCCTGGAGGAAGCGAGGAAGTACTACGCCAACATCGTCCTTCCCTACTCTCCCCAGGTGAAAAAGGCCCTCGAGGCCGCCTCTTCGCTCGACATCGGGATGATCGCTCCCAGCCACGGCGTCATCTGGCGCAGCCACATCGGGGACATCCTGGAGGCCTACGGCGGCTGGGCGGACAACCGCACCGAGGAGAAGGCCGTCATCGTGTACGACACCATGTGGAACTCGACCCGTAAAATGGCCTACGCCGTCGCGAAGGCCTTCGAGAACAGGGGCATGGCCGTGCGCATGCTCGACCTGAAGGCAAACCACATCTCGGACATCATGACCGAGGTGCTCACGGCGAAATACATCTGCGTAGGGTTCCCCGACGCTGAACAACAACATGCTGCCCAGCGTGGCCGCGTTCCTCACCTACCTCAAGG
This sequence comes from uncultured Spirochaetota bacterium, assembly GCA_963762305.1. Lineage (GTDB taxonomy): Bacteria > Spirochaetota > UBA4802 > UBA4802 > UBA5368 > CAVXKM01. Next base: position 719,558 of record CAVXKM010000002.1, read on the forward strand.
GGCTCGCGCCGAAAGGCAGGACCGGCCTCGCCTTCGGCTCCTACGGGTGGGGAGGGCAGAGCGTCGCCCAGGTCGAGGAGTCCCTGGTCGGGGCCGGGTGCGCCATGATGGAAAAGATACGGGTGCAGTATGTGCCCGACGAGAACGCCCTCGGGGAAATCACGAGGAAGGTGGAAGCGGCCATCGCGTAAGCGCGGGACGGGGGATCGCCGCGCGCCGCATTCCGGATGGAAAATATTTTGCTTGATGCCCCGGTATGAACGTGATAGATTATGCGAAAAGCCCTGTGACGCCGGAGTGTCACGGAGATGCGATGCCATGACCTTCAAGGTCCCCGACATGTCGTGTGAACATTGCGTGAAGAGGATCACCGCGGCCCTGGAGGCCGTGCCCGGCGTCGGCCGGATTACCATCACCCTGGACGACAAGCTCGTGAAAACGGAGGGGACGGCCGGCCGGGAGGCGCTCATAAAGGCTATCGGCTCGGCGGGATATACGGCAACGCCCCTGGACTGAATCTGTTCGCATTCATCACCCGGCCGCCGCGCGCAGGCGTCCGGTATACAAACATTGCCCGTCCATCAACTGTCATCGAGGAGGAAGCGAATGAAAAAATACGAGTGCACAGTCTGCGGATACGTGTACGACCCGAATGACGGCGACCCGGACAACGGCGTGAAGCCCGGGACTGCCTTCAAGGACATACCCGACGACTGGGTGTGCCCCGTGTGCGGCGCGGGGAAAGACTCCTTCGAGCCGGTGGATTGACCGGCGGGCGCTTCGCTGTATGGATGCCGTCCTTTTATCGCGTATCCAGTTCGGCCTAGCGGCGGGAGTCCACTTCCTGTTCCCGCCCCTGACCTTCGGCATGTCTGCCGTCATTTTACTGATGGAGACGATGCATGTGCGAACGGGAGAGGACCGGTACAGGCGGCTTTCCGCTTTCCTGGTCAGGATACTGGGACTGGTCTTCGCCGTCGGGGCGGCCACGGGGATCGTCCTGGAGTTCTCGTTCGGCACGAACTGGTCGCAGTATTCGCGCATGGTGGGAGATATCTTCGGCGCGCCGCTGGCCGCCGAGGGCATCTTCGCCTTCTTCCTCGAGTCGGTTTTCCTCGGGATCCTGCTCTTCGGGCGCGCCCGCGTCTCGAAGAGGGTGTACTGGCTCTCGGCGTTCCTGGTGTTCTTCGGCGCGCACCTCTCGGGCTTCTGGATCATCGTCGCCAACTCGTGGATGCAGACGCCGGCTGGCTACGCCCTCGAGGGGGGAAGGGCCGTTTTGGTGGACCCGGTCGCCGCCGTCTTCAACGCATCGACCGTGATCCGCTACGTCCACACCGTCCTGGCCGGCTGGATCACGGGTTCACTGTTCCTGGCTGGCGTGGCCTCGTGGTACCTCCTGAAGCGGCAGCACCAGGAGCTCGCGAAGATTCTGCTCCGGTTCTCCATCGTCCTCTTCATCGTCACGGCCCTGGCCCAGTTCGTCTCCGGGCACTCCAGCTCGGTGCAGGTGACCAGGACCCAGCCCGAGAAGATGGCCGCCTTCGAGGCGCTCTGGGAGACCACCGATGGCGCGCCGCTGGCCCTGTTCGGCCTTCCCGTCGAAAGCGAGAGGAAGACGTACCTGGAGGTCTCCATCCCGAAGCTCCTGAGCTACCTGGTGTACCTGGACCCGAACGCGCGGGTGCTCGGCCTGGCCGAATTCCCGCCTGACGCGCGGCCGCCGGTACTCCTGCCTTACCTTTCCTATCACGTCATGATAGGTCTCGGGACACTTTTCGCCGCGCTGGCCGCGGCCGGGGCCATTCTGCTCGCGAGCGGAAGGCTCTACACCTCGCGGTGGTTCCTCGCCGCCCTGGTCGCCGCGGTCCCGCTGCCGCACCTGGCCAACGAAACAGGGTGGATCGCGGCCGAGGTGGGACGGCAGCCCTGGGCGGTCTACAGGGTCCTCAAGACGGCGGAGGCGGCGTCGGTGGTGGTGCCCGCGTGGCAGGTGCTCTTCTCGCTCGTGATGCTCGCCCTGATATTCACGCTCCTCCTGTCCGTTTTCGTCTACGTGCTCGTGAAGATCGTGCGGAAAGGTCCCGGCGAGCCCGCGGTGTCCGGTTATTGAACAGGGCAACGCCGGCGTCCACGGAGATGCGCAATGGATACATACAGTTCACTTCAAATCACATGGTACTTCATCATCGGATTCCTGCTGGTCGGCTATTCCGTCCTTGACGGATTCGACCTCGGCATAGGCACCCTCATGCCCCTGCTGGCCGGGGACGAGGGAGACAGGAAGAGCCTGCTCGACGCCATAGGCCCCTTCTGGGACGGGAACGAGGTATGGCTGATCACCGCCGGGGCGGCCCTGTTCGCGGCCTTTCCCCACGCCTACGCCACGGTGTTCAGCGGCTTCTACCTGGCCTTGATGCTGGTGCTCTTCTCGCTCATCTTCCGCGCCGTCTCGACGGAATTCTACCACCACGACGAAAAGCGCAGGGGCCTCTGGGCCGCCGCGTTCACTGTCGGAAGCTTCGTCCCCTCGCTCCTTTTCGGCGTGGCGCTGGGCAACGTCATAATCGGGGTGCCCCTCGACGGCTCCATGGAATTCAGGGGAGACTTTTTCACCCTGCTCAGGCCATACCCGCTCGCCCTGGGCCTGCTGGGCCTCTCGGCCATCGGCATGCAGGGCAGCGCCTACGCCGCCATGAAGACGGCGGGCGGCCTCCAGGACCGCGCGCGCCTGATGCTCAGGCGGACGGGAATATTCTTCATCGCGATGCTGCTGGTTTCCTTTATCGCGACCGTCGTCTATCTGCCCGGGGCGCTCAAGGGGTTTCTCATCTGGGTGCCCGCCGTTGTCGTGGTATGCGCGTGGATCGCGGGAAGGATATACAGCTCCCGCGGCAGGGACGGGTTGGCCTTCGCGATGACCTCCCTCTGTTTCGCCGGGCTGTGGGGCATGGCGGGGGCCGCCCATTTCCCGAACCTCGTGAAGGCCGCCAACGATCCGGCGCTCAGCATAACCATCGGCAACGGCTCATCAAGCGAGCTGACGCTCTCGATAATGCTCGTCATCGCGCTCGTCGGAATGCCGCTGGTGCTGTATTACACCGGTTACGCGTACCGGGCGCTCAGGAAGGCCTGACGGCGCGATGTCACGGGAGGCCCGCCCTTTCCGAAACGGCCGGCCTCATGCGTTTCCAAGGATGCACGGGATTGCGGCGGCCCGCCGCCGCGAAAACTCTTTCGCTCTTATTTTATCGATCGAACAATCGTGAAAGGAGCCCAGGATGAAAAACCTCAAGGGAACAAGGACTGAAAAGAACCTGCTCACCGCTTTCGCCGGCGAATCCCAGGCGAGAAACCGTTACACCTATTTCGCTTCCCAGGCCAGGAAGGAAGGCTACGAGCAGATCGCCGCGATCTTCTCGGAGACGGCCGACAACGAAAAGGAGCACGCCAAGCGGTTTTTCCGGCTGCTCCAGGGGGGCGAGGTGGAGATTCACCGCCGCCTTTCCCGCCGGCATAATCGGCCAACAGCGGATAACCTGCGCGCGTCGGCCGCGGGCGAGAACTACGAGCACACCACCATGTACCCCGAGTTCGCGAAGATAGCCGAGGAGGAGGGATTCAAGGAGGTGGCCTTCCAGTTCCGGAAGATCGCCGAGGTCGAGGTGCACCACGAGGCGCGCTACCTCATGCTCCTGAAAAACGTCCAGGACGAAAAGGTCTTCAAGAAGGACGCGAAGGTGAAGTGGAAATGCAGGAACTGCGGGTGGGTTTACGAAGGGACCGAGGCGCCCGACGCGTGCCCCGCGTGCGCGCACGTCAAGGCCTTCTTCGAGTTGCTCTGCGATCATTTTTAACCCGCGCCGGAGGTCCCCCGCCCCCGGCGGGTCAGCCCCGAGGGGCGGGGAATTGACGGCACGTTGCCGCGCCACCGCACGACGCGGACACCAGGGCGACATGAAGAAGACAGCAGGCTTCGCATTGACCGTCGTCTTTATCTCCACTCTCGCGGGAATCACCGACCTCCCCTCCGGCCGTGTCATAAACGCAGGAGATAAAAACATGAACCCCCAAGCGATAAAGCTCCCGGCGCCCGCGCGGGCCGGGACCCTGGCCGTGGAAAAGGCCCTCACGGCGCGCCGTTCAGCGCGGGACTACCGCGATGAAGGGCTCTCGCTGGAGGAGGCCGCCCAGCTCCTCTGGGCGGCGCAGGGCCTTACCGGGCCTCACGGTTTCCGCACCGCCCCGTCGGCGGGGGCCCTGTACCCGCTTGTCCTCTACTGCGTGGCGGGCGATGTGCGCGGGCTGGAGAAGGGCGTGTACCGGTATGAAACCGACGGCCACGCGCTCACCCGCATTTCCAGCGACGACCGGCGCGCCGCGCTGTGCAGGGCCGCCCTCGGCCAGGACTGCGTGCGCAGCGCCCCCATGACGCTGGTCTTCGCGGCCGTGTACGAAAAGACCACGGTCAAGTACCGGGAGCGCGGCGTCCGCTACGTCCACATGGAGGCTGGGCACGCCTCCCAGAACGTCTACCTGCAGGCGGTTTCGCTCAATCTCGGCACCGTGGCGATCGGGGCCTTTTATGACGAAGAGGTGAAGAAAGCCGTCGGCCTCCGGAACGGGGAGGAGCCCCTTTATCTCATGCCCGTGGGGAAGATGTAGGTCACATAGACAGTATGAACGGTCACTGCCGGCGCGAAGGGCCGGCCGCCTCCTCAGTGCTCCACGAAGGCCTGCATCATGACGGCGGCGCTTTCCGAAATCGCGGCAAGACTGTACCCGCCCTCCAGGAAAGCCACCACCCTGCCCTTCGCGTGCCTGTCGGCCACCTCCAGGAGCATCTTCGTGAAGTGGTAATACGTGCCGGTCGAGAGGCGTATGCCCGACAGTGGGTCGGCCTTGTGGGCGTCGAAGCCCGCCGATATGAGGATCACCTCGGGTTTGAATTTCTCCAGCGCGGGTACGATCCGATTCTTGAAGGCATCGAGGTACTCCTCGTCGCCGCTGCCCGCCCGCATCGGGAGGTTGAGGGTATAGCCGTCCCCTTCCTCTTTTCCCGTTTCGCGTTCCGAGCCGGTGCCCGGGTAAAAGGGATACTGGTGGGTGCTCACGTAGAGCACGGTGCTGTCATTTTCGAAGGAGTGCTGCGTCCCGTTGCCGTGGTGCAGGTCCCAATCGAGGATGGCAATGTTTTTGATCCCGTGCTGTTTCTGTAGATACCGGGCCGCGATGGCGATGTTGTTGAAGATGCAGAATCCCGCGGCGTAGTCGCGCTCGGCGTGGTGTCCCGGCGGCCGGACCGCGCAGAAGCCGTGGACCGCCTTCCCCTTGGCGACTGTGTCGCACATGTTGAGGCCCCCGCCGACGGCGTGAAGGGCCACCTCGAAGGTCCGCGAGCACACCGAGGTGTCCATCGAATCGAGGTACTCAGTGCCCCCCTCGATCTCGGACTTGACCCGTTTTATATATGAGCTGTCGTGAATGAGCTCGACGTGTTTGTAATCCGCCTTCTTCGGCTCCACCCGCACCAGGTCCCCGTAAAAGGGCATGGTCCGGAGCTTGTTGTCTATCGCCGTGAGGCGCTCGGAGCGTTCCGGGTGCCCCCACTCGGTCTCGTGCTCCATATAGATCGTGTGCCATAGATACGCCGTCTTCGCCATAGAGGCCTCCATCCGATGTAACGGCCATGCCACCGGCGAGTATATGGGGATGGAGGCTTTTTTGCAAGTAACTATCGCGCGTGGCCCGGATTCTTATTCCAGTTCGCTCACCCGACCGTCCGCCGTTCTGGCGTAAAACCTCGCGCCGTCCAAACCGGAGCCGGCCAATGCCTCGCGGATGCGTGGAAGCAGTCCGCACCCGAAGGATATGACAACACCGCATTCCGACGAGATCTCCCGCGGCGTGGGGATGATGTCTATCCGCATGCCCCTTCGCAGGAGGTCCTTCTCCGCCTTCATGACCTCGGAGACGGAATTCAAGATAACGAAGCAGCCTGTTTTCATGGTCTATGAAACGATCGCGGCCGGGTCGCCTCCCGGGCTTTTCCACGGGCCCGCGCACCTCCCTCTCAAATGGCCATCTCCTCCTTCGATTTCCGCGGCCCGCCGTCACCCGACAAACGGGCGGGCGTTTTACCGCCGTCAACTATTATATATACCGATATATGATATTTATTTATTAAATATTTGACAGGCCGCGTGCCTGGATCCCACTTTCCCCCGGGGTATTGGACAAGGAGGATTTGAAGCCATGAAGGAGATAGACGCCCGGGGGATTTCCTGCCCCCAGCCCGTCCTGCTCGTGAAAAAATCAGTCGAAGGTGAGAATCCCGAGTCCCTCGTGGTGCTCCTCACCGGTGAGACTTCGAAGGGCAACGTGACGCGTTTCGCGGAGTCGCGGGGTTACCGCGTGGAGGCGGCACGGGAGGGCGAGACATACAGGATGGTGTTAAAGAGGGAGGGAAGCGAACCAGCGTCGGCGCCCGTGACCTCAAAAGGTCAGGCCGGCAACCCGGCGGTATTCATCACGTCGGACAGGTTCGGCCGCGGCAGCGACGAGCTGGGCGCGCTTTTAATGAAGGCCTTCATCAACACGCTCAAGGAAATCTCCCCGCTCCCCGGGACCATCATATTCGCCAACGCGGGGGTCTTTCTCACGACTGAGGGCTCGCCGGTGATCGAGAGCCTCCGGGGCCTGCACGAGACCGGCGTGGAAATCCTCAGCTGCGGCACCTGCCTGGAGTTCTTCAACATCAAGGAAAAGCTCCTGGTGGGGACGGTGAGCAACATGTACACCATCGCGGAGAAGCTCCTCGGCGCGTCGAACGTCGTGACTCCCTAGGGTGTACGCCGTCGCAGGGCGGGTCCATCCGGTAGTGAATAAAAATCCCGCTGTCGCGGGATCACTGAGCGGGAAAGCGAATCGAGGAGGCGACCGCCGGTATCGTTACACCTCCACCTCGGCGCTGACGTTCCTCTCGACCTCGTCGCCGTCCTGGCGGACGACCTTGAGCGCCACCGTTGCCCTCTTCCCCGAGACCTCCGTCACCTGTCCGCTTACGGTAAGCACGTCGCCTATATGGACCGGAGCGGCAAACCGGCAGCGGAGCTTCTTGAGCTTGCCCGGGTCCCCGGTCCAGTCCGTGACGGCCTTCGCCGCGAACGCCATGGCGCAGAGTCCGTGCAGTATGACTCCGCCCAGCCCGACCATCCTGCCGAACTCGGGGTCGATATGGATGGGGTTGAAGTCGCCCGAGGCGCCGGCGTAATAGACGGCGCGGTATTTGTCCACCTCTTCGCTGGCGCTGAATGAAGCGCCGACCGTGATTTTTTCCGCCATGGCTATTTCCTCACCACGAAGGTATAGATTCCCCTGCAGACGTCCCTGCCGTGCTGGTTTTTCGACAGCAGCTCGATGGCTATGACGTCGAGCTTCTCCTTGTTCACGACGCTGGTGATAGTCGCGGTGCTCGTGATGACGTCCCCGTGCTTGACCACCTCGTGGAATTCGAATTCCTGCTCCCCGTGTACCAGCATGGCGAGGTCGAGGTTGAGTTCATTGTTGTAGAAAATCGGCTCGATGAGGCGCGCCCCGAAAACCACGCAGAACGTGGGCGGCGCTATTATGGCGCCGTACTTCGACCGCTTCGCGAACTCCTCGTCCACATAGTGCGGGTCGGGGTTCTTGATGGCGTTCGCGTACTCCCTGATCTTCTCCTTGCAGACATGGTACTCCAGCCCCGGCCATGTCCTGCCGACGAAACCGGCGTCAATCGCCATGTGGGTCCTCCTCTTTCAGGCTGGTGCCGCGGGCGGCTCACAAGGGTTTTATCCGCCGCCGCGCTCTGCCGCGGCGGCGGGGCCTGCGTCCGGGCGTCACCGGCCCGGTTTCCTACTTTTTGAACTTGCTCAGTATGCTCCTGGCGATGAGGATTCGCTGGATCTCCGACGTGCCCTCGCCTATCTCGCCGAGCTTGGCGTCGCGGTACAGCCGCTCCACCGGGTAGTCCTTCATGTAGCCGTAGCCGCCGAAGACCTGCACCGCCATGCTGGCGATCTGGGTGGCCGCCTCGCTGGCGAACAGCTTCGCGCACGAGGCCAGCACTGCCGAATCGGGCCTGCCCGTTTCCTTGGCCCACGCCGCCTGGTATATGAGGAGGCGGGACACATCGACCATGATCATCATGTCGGCGAGCTTGAAGGAGATCTCCTGGTAGCGGTTGATGTATTTCCCGAAGGCCTTGCGCTCCTTCGAATACCTGTTGGCCTCGTCCATGCACGCCACGGCGATGCCCAGGCACACGGTCGCCATCCCTATCCTTCCGTACTCCAGGGTCTGCATCGCCTGTATGAAGCCCATGCCGGCCTGACCGAGCACGGCGCTGTCCGGCACCGCGCAGTCCTCCAGGAATATCTCCGAGGTGGGAGAGCCCCTGAAACCGCACTTGTCGAGCGGCTTGCCGAAGGCCAGTCCCGAGGTGCTCCTGTCGACCAGGAATGCCGTGACCCCCGCTCCCGGGCCCTTTTCCCTGTCCGTGTACGCCATGATGAGGCAGACATCGGCGATCGGCGCGTTGGTGATGAACGTCTTGGTGCCGTTGAGGACCCACCGGTCGCCCTTTTTGACGGCCGTCGTCTTGATCCCCGCCGCGTCGGAGCCCGCCTCCGGTTCGGTGAGCCCGAAGCAGCCGACGGTGTCTCCCTTGACCAGGGACGGCAGGTACTTTCGCTTCTGTTCCTCGCTCCCGAACAGCCGTACCGGGATCCCGAAGAGCCCGGCGCTGGCGCCGGCCGAGAGGAAGGTGGAGGCGCATCCCCGGGCGATCTCCTCGCCCGCGACGGCCTGGGTGATGAGGTCGGTGTCCGTCCCGCCGTACTTCTCCTCGTGCCACATACCCACGTAGCCGATGCCGGCGACTTTTTTGATGTTTTCCTTTATGAGCGTATTTACGTCGTCCTTCGGGGCCTGGTCCAGAAGCTGGGCCCGGGGGACGAGTTCGTTGTCGCAGAACTTTTTAAAAGTTGCGTGCACTGCCTGTTGTTCGTCGGTAAGCTGGAAGTCCATAACGCCACCCCTCCTTTTCTTGTTAGAAACTCATGAGCCGGGAAATGACAAACCGGTTTATCTCCGAGGTGCCCCCGCCTATCTGCCCCAGCTTGGCGTCGCGGAGCATCGCCTCAATCGGATACTCGTGAATGTACCCGTATCCCCCGAATATCTGCACCGCCTCCGACGAGGCTTTGAAGCCCCAGTCTCCCACGAAGGTCTTCGCGATGGACGTGTGGTAATGGTTGAGCGGGAGGCCGGCATCCTTGTCCCACGCCACGCGGTACATCAGCAGCCGCGACGCCTCCATGACGACCTTGATGTCCGCGAGCTTGTGCTGGATGGCCTGGAAGGACTTTATGGGCTTGTCGAACTGCACGCGGTCCGTTGCGTACTGCCCGCACTGCTCGAGCGCGAACTGCATGCCCCCCACAAAGGGGGCCAGGAGGGCGCTCCGGTCCCAGGAGAGCGTCTCGTGCGTGTATTCAAATCCCTTGCCGGCCTCGCCCAGGAGGTTCTCCTCGGGGACCTCGCAGTCCTCCAGGAACACCTCGGAGGTGGCCGACGCGCGCACCCCCATCTTGTGGAACGGGTTGCCCGTCGAGATGCCCTTGAACCCCCGCTCCACGATGAAGGCGGTGATCCCGGCATGCTTGAGCTTCCTGTCCACGGTGGCGTATATGACAAACACGTTGGCGACGGGCGCGTTCGTGATGAAGGTCTTGCTGCCGTTCAGGACCCAGCGGTCGCCCTTCTTGACGGCCGTGGTCTGCAGGGACGCGGCGTCGGAACCCGCTCCCGGCTCGGTGAGGCCCATGCAGCCTATCCACTCCCCCGAGGCCAGCTTGGGGATGTATTTCCTCCGCTGCGCCTCGTTCCCGCGCTTGAACAGGGTATCTCCGCACAGGTACGTGTGGGCCCCCAGCGCCAAAGTGTGGCCCCCGTCCACCCCCGCGTGGCCGAGCGCCTCGGCGGCAAGACAGCAGGTCACCACGCTGGCCCCGGACCCGCCGTATTCCTCCGGGAACGGAAGGCCAAGGAGCCCCATGGCGCCCAGTTTTTTCCACACCTCGAAGCTGAATTCGCTCTTGAGGTCCGCTTCCGCGCAGAGGGGCACTATCTCGTTTTTCGCGTACTTGTACACCGTGTCACGGAACATCACCTGTTCCTCGGTAAAGCCGAATTCCATGATCGCCTCCTTACGTTTATTTCTGCCTGCTGATCATTCCCAAAATCTGCCGCTTGATGCGCATCGCGTAGTCGTTGTAGTCAAAGGCGCCGTTGTCGAGGACGTACTGTATGATGGTCCCCTGGATGAGCGAAATGATGACGGTGGCGGTGTACTTCACGTCCATCTTCGCGAACACGCCGCTTTCCATGCCCTCCGACAGGAGCGCGGCGCACTCGTCCCTGTAGCTCTGGAAAAGCCGGATGTTCGCCTGCCGCATGCGGCTGTTGCGGTTCACCTGCGTCCAGAAGTCGATGAGCACGTGGAAATATTCCTTTTCCTTCTCCACCAGGCCGAAGGCCTGGTCCATGAACGCGGTCAGCCTGTCCAGCGGGTCGGTGAGCTTCATCAACTCGCGGTTCAGGTACGCCTTCATGTTGGAGTTGATTTCCTTGAGGAGGTTGAGCAGCAGGTCCTGCTTGTTCTTGAAGTAGTAGTGCACCAGACCCGCCGAAAGGCCCGCTTCCCTCGCGATGTCCTTAAGGGTGAAATTGTAATACCCCTTGCGGCTCACCACCCTGTAGGCGGCGCGCGTCAACTGCAGGCGCCGCATGCTGCCTATATCGTTCGCCCTCCGCTCCACGGCCGCTCCCGCGGCCTGGCCTGCGTCAGTCCCGTTCCTTCTCATCTATTGAAAACTTCCTTGCCCCTTTCCAGATGACCGGTCAACGTCACGCCTTTCAATGTCACAGGACGTGTATGCCGCATGACTCGACCAGTTCCGCGTTGTTCCCGATCTCGCCGGCATCGAGCCACCGCGCGCCGCGTGCCCGCGGCAGTACCCTGTTCTGGTACGCCTCCTCCTCGCGCGGGGTCGTGCCGCCCATGATGACGCGCAGGCCGCCGTCCGCGCCGATTCCCGACGGGTCGAGGACCATTAAGCTCACGTCGTCATGCCTTTTCCCCGCCGCCCCCTCGCCGCAGAGCCGCGCCATCTCGCGCACCCTCCCGGGAATCTCGTGAACGGGGTGCTCGCCCGCCATGGAGAGCAGCAGGTCATCGAGTTTCACTCCCCGGTGGCGCGCCAGGTCGCCGAACCCGTCGGAGCACAGGATTATCCGCCAGTCCCCTTCCCGGAGGACGTATTCCCTGGCGAGGGTGATGCTCTTCGCCCTGCCGGCGAAATTCATGTCGGACACGGTCCGGAACTCGATTTCGCCGCTCGCGACGTTTATGAAAAAAACCATGCTGTCGCCGCCGTGGATGACGACGGCCGTGTGTCCGTGTCCTTCCCCCCGGAGGGCCACGCAGCTCAGGGTGGCCTTCAGGTGGTAAAGCTGCCTGGAGAGCACCGAGTTGACGCAGCCGAGCCACTCCTCCCTGGTGCCCGGCCTTCCCTCTTCGTCAAAGAACACCGACAGGCGCTCCAGAAGTTCGCGTGAGGCACTGGGGAACCGTTCCGTGCTGTCCGAGAGCGCGAAAAAACGGTGCTTGAAGTCAAGGAGCATGCAGTCGCCGTTGCCGTAACGGCTGTCGATCTTTTCCGGGCCGGTAACGACGACGGCGCCGGCCGCTCCCTCCTTGACGATCGTTCTTTCCTCGGCCTTGATCATGAGGGCCTTTATGTCGCGCCTCCTCGTCGGAACCGGGCGGCCCCGCCCGTCGGCCCTCGGCGGAATAGATTTTTCGCGGGAGGTCCCGCGGGCACGGCGCGAGGCCGGGGCATCAGTCCACCACCTTGAAATACAGTATGTCCTTTATGGTCCCCTTCTTTTCCTGCGCGAACACGGGCTCCACCCGCGCCCCGATCTTCACCTTCTTCTCGTCCTGGAGGTCTATGTAGTGCTGGAGGTAGGTGTCGGCTCCGTCGAGCTTGATGAAGCCGTAGCCGTACGGCACGGGCTTCTGCTCGCCGGTCTCCGGGTCGATGAACGCGTAGCGCAGGATGGTGAAGGTGCCTATGACCCCGCCGGGGCCCACCTCCACGAACTCCTTCATCTCGACGTAACACTCGCCGCAGACCCGGCGCGGGTGCACGAAGACCTTCCCGCACTTGGGGCATTTCGACTCCCACGAAGACGCGACGCTCGCGGAGCTCCTTGAAGAACTTGCTGCCGTACAGGCCGATCGAATAGTTGAACGGCTGCTCGGCCTCGCCGGATTCAATGACTATATGTTCCTGTTCAGCCATGTCGTTTCCCCCTGGTTAAAATTCCGGCTTCTTCCTGCCGTGGAGCAGGATGTCGGTCCACATGCAGCCGCCGAAGCCGGTGCTCACGGCGAAGTTCACGTCGGGCACCTGGCGCTTGTCGGCCTTGCCCATGATCTGCAGGCACGCCTCGGCGCAGCGGATGAGCCCCGTCGCGCCGATCGGGTTGCACGCTATCACCCCGCCCGACGGATTGACGGGAAGCTCGCCGCCCATGTCGGTGGCGCCGCTCCAGATGTACTCGGCCGCCCTTGCCGCGCGGGACGATCCCCATGTCCTCGATCCAGATGATGCCGGCGAAGGAATAGGGCTGGTACATCTCGATGACGTCGATCTGCTTGCGCGGCTCCTTGATGCCGGCCTTCGCGAACAGCTCCCTGGAGGCCTCCGCCATGCTGTCCAGCGCGCCCCAGTTCAGCGTCGCCCAGGTAGGTGTACGTGTGCCGGTTGGCCGTTCCCCAGATCCAGGCCGGCTTCTTCGCGATCTTTTCCGCCGTGCCCTCGGCCGCCATGATAACGGCGCAGGCCCCGTCGGTGCGGGGGCACACGTCGAGGAGGTGGATCGGGTCCGCCAGCATGGGCGACGCCAGCACCTCCTCCAGTGGTCACCTCCTTGCGGAGCTGCGCGTGGGGATTGTTGCAGCGCGTGCTTCCTGTCGCGCACCGATACCCTGCGCGCCGTCCCGGTCGGTGGCGCCGTACTTGCGCCATGTAGGCCTGGGCCTCGGCCGCCAGGCCGGAGATGGCGCCGGCGAAGACCAGCCTGTCCCATATCGGGTCGAACGCGGTCGTGATGGCGCCGGTGGTATCCGACTCCGAGTTCTTCTCCCAGCCGATGACGAGCACCTTGTCGAACAGGCCCGATGCCACCATGTGGTATCCGCCGATGGCGAGGGTCGATCCAGTCGTGCCGCCGGTGGTGAGTTTTATGACGGGCTTCATTGTCCCGCCGGAGCCGTCCACGCTCCAGCAGTCCACGTAGTTGATGCCCTCGAAATGGTCCATGTTGCCGATGACGATGGCGTCGATGTCCTTCATCTTGAGGCCGGCGTCCTTGAGGGCCGCCTGGACCGCCTCGTTTATGAGCTCCTGCCCGTTGACATCGGGCCGGTGGCTCCTGTGAAGGGTCTGTCCCGGTTGCTACTACGGCCATTCTCCTCTTTCCCATGGCGCCCTCCTATTTCTCCTTCCCGAGAATCCAGACGCAGTGCGACTGGCCGCACAGGCCGTTCACCCCGTGGGCGAGGGCCGTCTTCGCGCCTTTCACCTGGTATTCGCCGGCCTCCCCGCGGAGCTGCTTGACCGCCTCCGCGATGCGGATTAGCCCCGCCGCGATGACCGGGTGGCCCGCAGAGTAGCCCGCCGGAGGGATTGACGGGGAGCTTGCCCTTGAGGCCGTAGTAGCCCTTTTCGAGCTTTTTGCCGGGCCTTCCTTCCCGCACAGCCCCAGCGCCTCGAGCCACATGAGCTCCTGGTAGGTGAAGGCGTCGTACACCTCCGCCACGTCGATCTCCTTCATCGGGTTCTTGATGCCCGCCATGCCGTAGGCCTTCTTCGCCGCCTTGGTCGAGCGACCGGGCCTTCGAGAGGTCGCGGTCGCCCAGGAAATACGCGTCCGAGCAGAAGGCGGCGCCTTTTATCCACACGGCCCTCTTCCTATGGGGCTTCGCGCGCTCCTCGTTGGCGATGATGATCGCGCAGCAGCCGTCGGATACCGGCGAGCAGTCCAGCTTGTGCAGGGGGTCGGCGATCATCTCCGACTTGAGCACGTCTTTCACGGTGATGGTCATGGGCAGCTGGGCCAGCGGGTTTCGCTTCGCGTTCCCGTGGTTTTTTACCGAGACGAGCGCCAGCTGCTCGGGGGTGGTCCCGGTCCGGTGCATGTAGGCGTTGGCCTGCATCGCGCAGGCGCTTATCATGTCCATTCCCAGGGCCCTGTTGTAAATGGGGTCGAAGGCCGCGTTGGTGATGAGGCTCGACACGCTCTCCGAGCCCTTGCTGTGCGCGGTCACCAGGGTCGTCCCGTACGAGCCCGAGAGGGCGCGGGCAAGCCCGTAGAACGCCCCGAATGTGCCGTCGCCCTCCACGCAGGAGCAGTTCTTGGACCGCACGCCGCTCGCGTCACCCACCGCCATGCAGGAAATGGTCCTGCCGTCGAAGAAGTCGTTCGAGGTGGTGATGACATTGTCGATTTCATTGATGGTTATCCCGGCGTCTTCGAGGGCCTTGTTCACCGCCTCCCAGGCCATGTCGGCGAACGTGTCCTGGATCTTCCGGGCCTCAATTTTCGTCATGCCGATGCCGATTATAGCCGCTCTGTCCATGTCGCCCTCCTATTTCACCGGCCTGAAGTATTCGATATCGAAGATGGCGCCTTTTCGCTTGGCCGCGAACTTCGCCTGGACCTTCATGCCCACTTTCACGTCCTGGGGCTTCACCTCGCCCAGGATGTGCATGATCGCGGTGTTCCCGCCTTTGAGCCTGATGAGGGCGAAAATGACCGGCGCTTTTTTGGGCAGCGCCGCGAGCTGCCGCCGCGCCACGGTGAAGGCCTTCACGGTCCCCACCGGCGAGACCTCCACCCACTGCTTGTTGACCGTGAAGCAGTCGGGGCAGACCTTCCTGGGCGGAAGGAACACCTTCCTGCACTTCGAGCACTTGGTCCCCAGGATTTTCTGTTCGTCCCTGAGCGCGATGAAAAACCTGCTTGCCGTTTCCCCCGCCCACCAGTGGTACGGCACGCTGATCCGGCTCTTGTACACCATTGGTTCGACGCCGGCGAAGATATCGCTCATGAGTGGCCTCCTGTTGTGTAATCTTCGGCTTCCGTCATGGAGCCGTTGCCCGGGAACCCTCTCGGGCCCCGGTATCCGCACATGACCCGCACCCGGCCGGTGAAAGCGATCAACGGCCGATGATGTACTTGTGCGGGTCCACCTCCTCGCGCAGGACCCGGAGCTCTTCGTCGTGGGGCGGGTCGGTCTCCATGATGCTGTCCGCCCATTTAAGCTCGAAGCCGCAGTTTTCCTGCACGTCCTTCCTCGTGTATCCGGGATTTATCGAGAGCACCTTCATCCACTTGGTTTCATCGTCGAAGCCCATTATCGCCATGTTGGTGATGATACGGTAAGGGCCCGTTCCCCTGGGAAGTCCCGCCTCGTACCGCGAATTTCCGCCCGTGAGGTATCCCGGGGACGTGATGAAGTCCATCGTGCTGGTGAAACGCTTCGCGTCCTGCACCGTCATCATCATGGTCCGCCAGCAGAGCGAGGCGAGGTCGTTGGCCCCGCCTGAGCCGGGGAAGCGGACCTTCGGCTTCGCGTGGTCCTTCCCGATCATGGTCGAGTTGATGTTGCCGTACATGTCTATCTGGGCGCCGCCGAGGAACGTGTAGTCCACCATGCCCCGCTGGCAGGTCTCCATTATCTCCGGCATGGAGCTCGCCATGATGGCCTTGTGAAAGGTGCGGGAGTCGCCCACCGAGATGGGCATGGCGGGCAGTATCGGCGCCACTCCGCCCGCCTCAAACATGATGCAGAGGTTCGGCGAATGCACCTTCTGGGCGAGCATCGCCGCCGCGCAGGGCGCGCCGGTCCCCACGACCACGGTTGCGCCGTCCTCGAGGTTCCGCGCCGCGACGCAGATCATCAATTCCATCGGGTTATATTCAGCCATGGTCTTTCTCCTTATTTCTTGTCATACAGCAGTTCGATGGCGCGCAGTTTCTTCATCTTTTCGATGCCGCCGCAGAGCCGCAGGTACTCGTCGAAGTTCCTGGTGCCGTAGATGTACTTGTCCATGAACCGCTTGAGCTCCTCCGGTTCCTTCTCCACCCTGAGCCATTCCCTGAGGTGTTCCTCATCCGAGAAATACTCGTAGGGCATGTTGCCCGGGTAGCTTCCGTAGGGCACCTCGACGACGGCGTCCACGCACCAGAAGGGTATGAACGTGGCCTCGGGGTGTGAACGTATCTTTTCGTTCGAAATGATCCTTTCGGCGGTGATGAGCACCCGCTTCGAGGCCTTTGCCAGGTCCTGGTCGGAGACCGAGGCCCCGTAGACGTGGCAGTTGCCGTAGATGTCCGCCTCGTGCACGTGGATCGCCGCGAAATCGGGGAAGAGCGCCGGCTGCGCGATGTACTTCTGGCCGGTGTAGGGGCATTCGATCTCCCTTCCGGCGCTGTACTTGAAGGTGTCCGTGCCCAGGACGTTTCGCGCCGGGATGAACGAAAGGCCCATGGCGGCCGCCTTGAGCCTCCATGAAAGCGACGCGTTGGTCCACTCGGTGATCTTCACCTTACCGCTCTCGATGTAGCGCCGGGCGTTCGGCGAGAGCCCGCGCGCCTCGAGGCCGATGATGTAGGCGATGTCACAGCGGTTGAAGCACTCCCCGGCGCAGAGGATCTGGAAATCGTGCGTGGAGGTGTGTCCGGCGAACCCCAGGCCCTTTTTCCCCTGGCGCAGGAGCTCGTGGAGCACCGCCGTGGGTATGCGGTTGGCGCCGAAACCGCCGATGGCGATGTAGTCGCCGTCCTTGATCATGGCGCGGACCGACTCTTCCACCGTGGTGAGCTTCGACTTGAGCGCCCGTGACTTGTGGCGGAAAAATTCCCGCGCCTTGTCGGCGTCAGGATCGGTAAAAAGTTCGTTCAATCCCCGCTTCAGCTCGCGGTCCTTTTCTTTTGTCCCGACTGACATGTTCCCTCTCCATTCTATAAAATTGCGTACCTGCCGAACCGCCGGTCCCCTTTCGGCCGGGCTTACCGGTTCTTGAAAACCGGTTTGCGCTTTTCAAGGAAGGCGTTTATTCCTTCTTTCTTGTCCTCGGTTTCCGCGAGTTTTCCCAGAAGCTGCCTTTCCAGCCTCAGGCCCTCCTCCTGGCTCAACCGCGACCCTTCCATGACCGCCTCGACGACGGCCCTCACCGCCACCTGTCCCTTGTTCGCTATCGAGCGCGCGATCTTCTGCGTTTCCGAAAGGACATCGGCGTGCGGCACCACCCGGTTCACCAGGCCGATTTTGTCCGCCTCTTTCATGTCGATGAACTTGCCGGTGAGCATCATCTCGAGGGCCCGGGCCGTGCCGAGCAGCCTGGCGCTGCGCTGCGTGCCCCCGAACCCCGGCAGTATGCCCAGGTTTATTTCGGGCAGTCCCATCTGCGCCTGGTCGCCGCCAATCCGCATGTGGCACGCCAGGGCGAGCTCGGTTCCCCCGCCCAGCGCAAGGCCGTTCACGGCGGCGATGTACGGTTTCCGGGACTTCTCTATCATGTTGAAGATTTCATGCGCCTGCTCGGTTACCCTTATGATCTCTTCGCTGGTGTTCACTTCCTTGATCTTCTTGATGTCGGCGCCGACCACGAACGCCGGGCCCTCGCCGGTGACGACCACGACCTTCACCTTGTCGTCCGACGCTATCTTTTTCACCGCATCCCGGAGATCCATGAGCGTCTGGTCGTCGAACGCGTTGAGCGGGGGATTGTTTATCTTCAACGTGGCCACTCCCCTGTCATCGACCTCATACCCGCATTTTGCCACCGCCTTCCTCCTTATTCGATTATTTCAAACATGCCGCGCGCGCCCGGCGCCAGTCGAGGACCGCCGCCTTCGTCCCTCCGCGGCCATGCCCTGCCGTATCCATGCCTTGGGGCGCGCGACGCCTCCGTATTTATAAGCGACGGAGGTTGCCGCATACCCCCGGCGGCATTCCGGCGTGCGTCTATACTATTTCAGCCTGCACCCGCCGTAAATGCTACTTCTTCCTCAATCCCATTATCTGGCGCGCCTCGTCGGGCGTCGCGGGCTGCCTGCCGCATATCTGCGCGATCTTCGCGGCCCACTCCACCTGCTCGTAGCTTCCCTTCGCGAGCTCACCGGTGGGGACCCTGATGTTGTCCTCGAGGCCCACCCGCATGTGGCCGCCCGCCAGGCAGGACATGGTGATGGCGGGAAACTGGTCGGTGCCGACGCCGCAGGTCGTGAAGTTGGAGCCCTCGGGAAGCGCGTGCTTGAGGACCATGAAGGAGTCGGGCCTGAATGCCTGTCCTCCCGCGACGCCCCACACGAAATTGAAGTTGTACGGCCTGGTGAAGAACCCCTGCTTGTTGATGAGGATCCAGTTGTCGAGCCCGCCGATGTCGTACACCTCGACCTCCGGCTTCACGCCGTTCTCCTCCATCGCCTTCCCGAAGTCCTGCAGCATGGTGAAGGTGTTCTCGAACACGAAGTCGATGAATATCTTGCCGGTCTTGCGGTCGACGATGGAGAAGTTCATCGTGTTGGTGTTGAGCGACGCCATCTCCGGCTTGATCTTCACGATCTGGGTGATCCGCTGCTCGGCCGTTTTCCCCATGCCGACGGCCGAGCTCAGGTTCACGATCAGGTCGGGGACCCGCTGCCGTATCGCGTCATAGGTGTCCTTTATCCGGTCCACCTCGTGGGTGGGCATGCCGTCGTCCATGCGCGAATGGACGTGCACCATGGCCGCGCCCGCCTTGTGGCACCGCTCGGCCTCGTCGGCGAACTCCTTCGGCGAATAGGGGACCGCCTGGTTCTGGTTCTTGAAAGTCCCGGCTCCCGCCAGCGCGGCGGTGATGATTACCTTGTTCGACATGGCTTTCTTCCTTTCCTCCTCTTCCTTGGATACTTTCGGTTTTTCCGCCTTTTCCTCCGCCCCGGCCTTCGGCGACGGTTCCGAGACCTGCGCCCTCGCCGCCTTCACCGGCTCGAAGTGGTCGATGTCGAGAATGGTGTTGGTGGTCTGCTTGGCGAACACCGCTTCGACCTTCATGCCGAGCTCCACCTTGTCCGGCGAAACGCCTTCCAGGATGTGGGCCATGGGCGTGTCAGCGCCATCGAGCTTGACGAGGGCAAGTATGAAGGGCGCCTTCCGCGGCATGTGCTTGTCTTCGTAGCGAACCACGGTGAAGTTCGTCACCTCGCCGGTGTTTTTCAGGTCCACCCAGTTTTCGCGGATGTCCTCAAGGCACCGTTCGCAGGTCTGCCGGGGAGGCACGAACACCCTCTTGCACGTGTTGCATTTTACACCCATGATCTTTTTCTGGTCGCGAATTGTGGTTATGAACGTGCTGCCCACCCTTCCCGCGAAGTACGAATAGGGAAGTGCGAGCTTTCCATCTACCATGAAACAATCTTTCCTGTCATAATCCAGACTCATCACCGCCCTCCTCACTCATCGATCTCGAAATACTTGATGTCGTTTATGCTCCCCGTCCGTTTATCGTTCCACACCGGGCGCACCCGCGTGCCCGGCTTGTCGTTCCAGCCGAACTGGATGCGGTCCATCTGGTCCCGGCGCATCAGGTGCGCGAAGGTGCTGTTTCCCGTACAGCCGTCGAGCAGTATGTTCAGCATGCCGTAGGGCGTCTCGCGCGTCTCGCCGGTGAGCGGATCGGGGCTGGCGTAATAGACATATTCCATGTAGCGCACCTGGCCCTTGGGGCCGACCTCCACCCACTCGTCGGATCGCACGCGGCACTCCGCGCACACCTCCCTGGCCGGCAGCTGCACTCGCCCGCATTTGGGGCACTTGGTGACCAGTATCTTCTTTTCCTTGAGCGCGTTCAGGAATTTGCCCATCACGGGGCCCGTCGAGAATTTCTGGCCCACGGATATTATCTTTTTAAGCACCAGGAGCTCCTGCTCGGGCTCCTTACCGACCTCCACGGGCGGCTTGTACTTGGCGAAGATCTCGCCCAGCTTCATCGCCAGCGCCGTCTCGCCGACGATGGCCGCCTTCCCGGCCGAAAGCAGCGTGAACGGGTCGGTCTTGCCGAGCATCACGTCCACCCAGTCCTTCGCCTCCTGGATCTCCAGTTTCGCCGTGGGCTTGTCGGTACCGCCCTCTTTCAGAGAGCACTTGCCATCCTTGATGGTGGCCGTCCACACCCCGCCGTCCTTCCCGCCGATGTCGTACACTATGGTGGCATTCAGCCCCTGGGCGTTCTGCGGCTGGAAGCGGCTCACCAGCGTCCCGAACATGTCAAGGATGTAGTCACGCGTTGAAAATTCCCTTGTCGGCGGCTTGTACTTGGCGAAGATCTCGCCCAGCTTCATCGCCAGCGCCGTCTCGCCGACGATGGCCGCCTTCCCGGCCGAAAGCAGCGTGAACGGGTCGGTCTTGCCGAGCATCACGTCCACCCAGTCCTTCGCCTCCTGGATCTCCAGTTTCGCCGTGGGCTTGTCGGTACCGCCCTCTTTCAGAGAGCACTTGCCATCCTTGATGGTGGCCGTCCACACCCCGCCGTCCTTCCCGCCGATGTCGTACACTATGGTGGCATTCAGCCCCTGGGCGTTCTGCGGCTGGAAGCGGCTCACCAGCGTCCCGAACATGTCCAGGATATAGTCGCGCGTGCCCATCTCCTTCTTCCCGGGCACGTACTTCTTGAACATCTTCGAGGTCTTTCCGAATTGCCCCAGGTCGCCCTCGACCTTCACCTTGCCCGAGGTGAATGCGTTCACGCCGTCGACCTTGCCCGTATTCACGCCCACGAAGGTCTCGCCGTCCGAGACCATCACGGAAACGCAGCCGGACAGGTCATCGGCCTTTTCCAGCTTCATCGCGTCGCTTTTAACCGTCAGCTTCCACTTCCCCTCGCCCTTGATGTCGTAGCCGAAGGAGGCGTCGACGCCCTTGGCGCCCTCGGGACGGAAGCGCTCCGCCATCGTGTTGAAAATATCCTCTACCTTCACTCCCCAGTATTCAGCCATTCCGTGCCTCCCTTTACCAGTTGAGTTCCTTTTCGAGCATCACGAGCACCGTCCACATGGTGCCGCCGAACCCGGAGGCGAGCGCGTGCTTCACTTCGCCGGGTATCTGGTGCTTTCCGGCGTCGCCCCGCACCTGGAGCGCCGCCTCGGCCACCCGAACGAGGGCCGTGGCGCCTATCGGGTTGGAGGCGATCACGCCGCCGGACGGGTTTATCGGCATCTTCCCGCCGATCATGATATCCTTGTCCTCCACGAGCTTCAGGTGCTCGTCCCCCTTGAGCTGGAAGAAGTCGCGCAGCCAGTCAAGCCCCCACCACGACGCGGGGTCGTACATCTCGAACACGTCGAAGTACTCGAGGGGTTTTTTGATTTCGTTCCGCTTGTACAGCTCTTCCGAGGCGAACCGGTGGGTCATGAGGGTGGGATATTTCTCGTCATACCCGAAAAGGTTGAAGGTCTCCTCCCGGTGGATGGTGATGTGGTCGCGCACCCACACGGGTTTTTTCGAGAGCTTCTTCGCCTTTTCCTCGCTCGCGAAGATGACCGCGCATGCCCCGTCGGACTGGGAGCACATGTGTATCAGCCGGAGCTCGCCGACGAGTTTCGGCGAGTTGTTCATAAGGTCTTCCACCTGCTCGAACTCGAGGCCGAAGGCCCGGTGCGCGTTCGGGTTCAGCATGGCGTGCTTGTCCATGATGATGCGGTATATCATGGCGGCCCTCTTCGCCCTTTCCTCGCCGAATTCGCGCATCACCTCGTACGCGGTCGAGCCGGTGAGGGCCCCCGTCATCAGGTTCCTGAACCACAGCGGGTCCGCCATGTTGGTGATGCCCCCGGTGGTGTGCCCCTCCTGGAGCTTCTGGAACCCGATCGCCATCACCACGTCGTACATGCCCGAGGCGACCAGGTTGTCCGCCGCGCAGGCGATGGTGATGCCGACGGTGCCGCCGGTTGTTATGCGGATGGCGTCCTTTCCGTAGCCGCCGGTGCCCAGGACGTGCCAGAGGTCCGGCAGGTGTATCATCTCGAAAAGCTCCATGTTGCCGTGAACGATGCAGTCTACGTCATTCATGGTGATGCCGGAGTCATTCAGCGCCGCCCGCACCGCCTCGTGTATCATTTCGGGCTGGTTGACGTCCTCGCGGTGGCTGGAATACTTCGTCTGCCCGATCCCTACTATGCCTACGTTCCTGTTCTTCTTCCTGTGCGCCATAGATCAGCCTCCCTATATCTCCATGATGACTACGCCCTGGTTCTGCCCCGCGGCCCCGTAGGACCCGTGCGCGAGCGCGCGCTTCACGCCCTTGACCTGCCGCCCGCCGGCCTCTCCCCGAAGCTGGAGGAAGCACTCGATGGTCCGGGCGGCCCCGCCGAGCAGCATGGGATTGCCGTTCAGCTGTCCACCGTCCAGGTTGACATGGAACTCGTCCATCCCTCCCTGGTCGATCCACGCCCCGCCCTTCCCTTCGTCCGCGATGCCGACACCCTCGGCCCATAGCGGGAGCTGGTAGGCCGCGTAATCACAGAGCCCGAACAGCTGTATGTCCTTGCGGGGGCTCTTTATCCCCGCCTTCCTGCACGCGCGCTCGACGGCGCTTTTCAGCGAGTAGTTCGACGTGAGGTCCCTGTCACCCGAGAAATAGCTGTCCATGCAGTTCGCGAAGCCGGTGATCCACACGGGCCTGTCGGTGAATTCCTTCGCGCGCTCCTCGCAGCAGAGCACCATGCCGTACGCCCAGTCGGTCACCGGATAGTAGTGCAGCTCGCGGATGGGGTCGCAGAGCATGGGAGAGCCCATGACGTCTTTCTCGCTCACGGCCTTGTTGTCGCGGGCGAACTGGTTCTTCTTCGCGTTCTTCCTGGACCGCACCACCACCTTCGCAAGGTGCTCGTCGGTCACGCCCGCCTTGCGCATGTACGCCCGCGCCTGGAGGGCGTTGACGTTCAGAAAATCAAGCCCCAGCGGGCGGCAGTAGAACGGGTCGAAGGCCATGTTGGTGTTGAGGAAACGGCTTTCGGTTTGCGATTCCTTGCAGTGGCCCATGTACAGGATGACATCGTCGTGCCCCGAGAGGATGCTCGCCATCGCGTACCCCAGGCCGTTGATGCTCTCCTGCGCCATCTTCTCCTCGCAGCGGAAGTGCGCCCCGACGACGTCGGTCATCCCGTTGTTCGAAATGGTTCGCGCGTCGAAGACATCGTCGGAACAGGTGACCACCGAGCGTATGCCCTTTTCCATGTCAAAGGTGACCTTGGTCTGCTTCATCAGCGGTTCAAAACACTCCAGAAGCATGTTCTGGAACCGCGCGTGCCAGAGGTCCCCTTCATTTTTAATCTGCGCCACTGCGCACAGTGCGACTCGTTTGCCCATCAGACGATGACCTCCTCTGTTGAATATTTCACTCCCCGCCTTTCCCTACAGAAAACAATTCCAGAACTCGCCCCTCTTCACGGCCCTTATGATCGAGTCCCTGTTCCTTTCCGCGTCCATTTCTATCCACGCCCTCCCGATCCCCACGGACGTGTGGGAATCGTCTGACGCGATCTTCGGAAAGGGGATTTCATCGATCTCGTATTCGCTGTTCCGAAAGCCCTTCGAGGTGATCTCCACCGCGTCGAGCGGGTACATCGAGGACACTTCCCGTATTCTGTCCATTACCTGGCCGATCGTCAAATCGTATTCGCCGAGATGATTGAATATGTGGAGCTGCTCGCTTTCGCCCGTAATACGGCTTACATGAATGTAGCCTTTTACGAACACCGTGAGCTCGATTCCGACGAAGATTATGAGGTCGGACCTCACGGCCCGGTATATCTCGTAACTGCGGGGCTTGATCAGATAATCGTGATCGGTGAAAGCGATGAAATCATAACCCCGATCTCGATACGCGTCGGCGACTTCCTGAGGTGTCATCTTGCCGTCGGAGCACGTGGTATGCGTGTGTAGACACCCTTTTAACAGCATGCGCTCCACCAGCACCGCGCCCTTCCAACCGAACGCCGCACGCCGGTCCGGATCCCCCAGGATGTGATTGAATAACCGGCCGGAACCGCGCATCACATACACGACGCCGCTCAAAAACGCCGCGGGCAGGTGTTTGGTTTTTTGACCAGTTATTTGATTTATCGACCAATCAATTGAAGCCACTGTCGCCCACGGAGAATATATGTCAATTAGAATTCCCGCGTGTTTTCCAAATGTATTAAACTGCTCCACCATATTCTGAAAAACTAAATAACGCACCCGGCACTGTCCCTTCATTCGCGCCGCAGAACCTCGAGTGAAAAGCCCCTGGATGGCATCCGACCGGTCCGTGAGGTCTCACGCGGCGGACCGGGGAACGCGCCGTGAAAAATACTTGATATTTTTCCGGCTTCGCACCATCCTCACGGACTCAATACGGCATGAAAGCGCCTGTTTTTCAAACGAGCGCCGGGCGGCGGCGCGGATGTTTCCCTGAATGGAATCAAAACTTGAGATAGAGATACTGCCGCAACCGGACGACACCACGTGCGGGCCCACCTGCCTTCACGCCATGTACCGATATTACGGCGACACGGTCCCGCTCCGGGACGTCATCTCCGAGGTCCAGAAGCTCGAGGAAGGGGGGACCCTGGCCGTGCTCCTGGCGCTTCACGCCCTCAGGCGCGGCTATCGCGCGACATTGTACACTTATAACCTCCAGGTCTTCGATCCCACGTGGTTCGAGGACGGGGTTTCGAACCTCGATGAACGCCTTACCCTCCGGATGCAACACCGCCGCGACCCCAGGGAGCGCCTCGCCATCGAGTGGTACCTCGAGTTCCTGAGCCTGGGCGGCCGGATCCTCCTCGAGGACCTGCGCCCCAGCCTCATACGGAGGTTCCTGAACCACTCGATACCGATCCTCACCGGGTTGAGCTCCACCTTCCTGTACCGCTGCGCCAGGGAGTACGGGCCGGATTCAGCTGACGATGACATTCGCGGCGATCCCGCCGGCCATTTCGTAATTCTCGCGGGCTATGAACGCGAGGAAAAGAAGGTGCTCGTCGCCGACCCATACCAGACCAATCCAATCGCGATGAGCAATTATTACCAGGTGGGGATCCACCGCCTCATAAACGCCATACTCCTGGGTATCGTGACCTACGACGCCAACATCCTGATAATCGAACCCTCCCGGAAGTCCACGGGCCAGCGATAGCGCGTCATGCCGATCATCATCGTCGTCAACTATCCGAAAAGCTGGAAGTTCGAGATTCCGGGCGTGGACGTGGTCTCCGCGCGCGATTACATCATCGAGCCGAAGTTCAGCAACAGCAGGGGCATAAAGGTCTTCAACCTATGCCGCTCGTACCGGTACCAGAGCCTCGGCTACTACGTCTCCCTGCTCGCGACGGCCCGCGGGCACAAGGTGATCCCGAACGTGAGCACCATCCAGGAGATGAAGGCCCACGAGGTGACCCGCATCATCACCGAGGACCTGGACGACCTCATACAGAAGAGCCTGGCCCACATCCAGTCCAGGGAATTCACCCTGAGCATATACTTCGGCAGGAACATAGCCAAGCGCTATGACCGGCTGAGCACCCAGCTGTTCAACCTCTTCCAGGCCCCGTTCATACGGGCCCACTTCGTGTACAACAAGAAATGGCAGCTCCAGAACATAAGCCCGATCACCAACAGCGATATCCCCGGCGAGCACATCCCCTATGTCGAGGATTTCGCCAAGCGCTACTTCTCGGGGCGCCGGTTTACCGTCCCCAGGAGGAACGTGTCGGGGTACGACCTGGCGATCCTGGTAAATCCCGAAGAGGAGGAGCCGCCGTCGAACAAGCGGGCGCTGCAGCTTTTCATCAAGGCCGCCCAGCGCCTCGATTTCGACGTCGAGCTCATCACCAAGGACGACTACAGCAAGCTGGCGGAATTCGACGCCCTCTTCATCCGGGAAACCACCGCCGTGAACCACCACACCTACCGCTTCGCGCTGCGCGCGGAGGCCGAGGGGCTCGCGGTAATCGACGACCCGCGCTCGATCGTCCGCTGCACCAACAAGGTGTATCTCGCGGAGCTCATGGAACGCCACCGCGTCCCCACGCCCAAAACCGTGATACTGCACCGCGACAACCGGGAAGCGGCGGTGAGGGAACTCGGATTTCCCCTGGTCCTGAAGGCACCCGACAGCTCCTTCTCGCAGGGCGTGGCGAAGGTCCACCGGCTCGAGGACTTCATGGCAGAATCCGACCGAATGCTGGAGCGCTCCGAGCTCATCGTCGCCCAGCAGTTTCTTCCCACCACCTTCGACTGGCGCGTGGGCATCCTTGAAGGCACGCCCCTCTTCACCTGCAAGTACTACATGGCGCGCAAGCACTGGCAGGTGATCAACTGGACGAGCAGGGGCTGGCGCAAGTACGGCGAGCATGAAACGACGGCGGTCGAGGACGCGCCCGCGCACGTGGTGCGCACGGCCCTCAGGGCTGCCAGGCTCATAGGGGACGGCTTCTACGGCGTCGACATCAAGCAGGACGGCAGGAAGTGCTACGTCATCGAGGTGAACGACAATCCCAACGTCGACGCCGGCACCGAGGACCTTCTCTTGAAAGAAGACCTCTACGAATTCATCATGAGGGTGTTTCTCGACCGGGTCCAGAAACTGAAGGAAGGGAAGGCGCGGCAATGAACCACCCTTCCGACCTGCACCTTTTCGAGGGATACGGCATAGAGCTTGAATACATGATCGTGAGGAGCGACAACCTCTCGGTCTATCCGGTGTCCGACCGCGTCCTGGCGGCGGACACGGGAGAGCCGGCCGGCGAGGTCCGTCGCGGCGGCCTGGCGTGGTCCAACGAGCTCGTACTCCACGTCATAGAGCTGAAGACGGCCGGGCCCGCCGCGGAGCTTGCCGCCCTTCCCCCACTCTTCCATGACGCCGTGACGAGGATAAACGGCCTCCTCGGACCGATGGGGGGCCGCCTGATGCCCTCGGCCATGCACCCGTGGATGGACCCGCACCGTGAGGCGAAACTCTGGCCGCATGAGAACAGCGACATCTACCGGGCATACGACCGAATCTTCGACTGCCGCGGCCACGGCTGGTCCAATCTTCAAAGCGCCCACATAAACCTGCCGTTCCAGGGCGATGCCGAGTTCGGGCGCCTCCACGCGGCCGTGCGGCTGGTCCTGCCCATCATACCCGCCCTGTGCGCGAGCTCCCCGCTGGCGGACAACCGGGTATCGCCGTTCCTGGACACCCGGCTGCACCATTACATGAACAACCAGCGCGCCATCCCCTCCATCTCCGGCCCGGTGATACCGGAGCCCGTTTTCTCCGAGCGGGAATACCGGGAACGCGTTTTCCGGAAAATGTTCGACGACATCGCCCCCCATGACCCTGAAGGCGTCTTGCGGGAGGAGTGGCTCAACTCGCGCGCCGCCATCCCTCACTTCGAACGCAACACGATCGAGATACGCGTGCTGGACATCCAGGAATGTCCCGCCGCGGACCTGTCGGCGGCCGCCCTCATCATAGCCCTGGTCAGGTCCCTGGTGGACGGCATGTGGCAGGCCTCTGAAGCGCAGCGCCGCTGGGAGAGCGGGCCGCTCGCGGAGCTGTTCATGAAATGCATGACACACGCCGAGGAGGCGGAGATCGATAACGGGCCGTACCTCGGGCTTTTCGGGATGAAAGGCGGGAAGTGCCGGGCGGGAGAGCTCTGGCAGCACCTGAGCGAGAGCCTCGCGGCCGAATACCCGGAGCTCGGCCGGTGGGACCGGCACCTTTCGGTCATGCTGTCGAAGGGATCGCTTGCGCGCCGCATCCTGCGCGCCCTTGAAGGCGACGATGACCCGCGGAAAATATTCGCCGTGTACGGCAGGCTGTGCGACTGTTTACGGGAAAACGTCATGTTTGCGGGCATCTGAGGGCGGGCGCGTGAAGTCTAGCGACCGGCCGCCGTCTTCAGGTTTCGCTTTGCGCCGTCTTCAGCGTTTCGCTTTGCGCCGTCTTCAGCTCGAAGAGCGAAACGAGCTCCAGATGGGCGGTGGCGGGGAACATGTCGAAAAGTGTGACCCTGGACAGCCCGTAACCGCCGGCGATGAAATCGCGGGTGTCCCGCGCGAATGTGGCGGGATTGCAGGACACGTAGACTACGCGTTCCGGTCTCGCGGCCGCCATGGTTCGGCGGGCCTCTTTCGACAATCCCGCCCTGGGCGGGTCGCAGACTATCACCCTCGGAACATGGCGCATACGGACCGGCGATGAGAGGTCCCCTTCAAGGAAGGATACTCCCCGGATCCCGTTGAGCCGCGCGTTGTGCCGCGCCCACCGTATCGCGCGGCCGTCCCGGTCCACGCCGGTCCCCCGCGCCCCGCCCCGCGCCAGGTACAGGGTGAAAAAACCCACGCCGCACCCGAGATCCAAAAAGCTGTCCCCCGCTCCCAGCGACGCGTAATGGGCCACGGTCCCGAGCATGGCCGCCCGGAGAAAACGGTTCGCCTGGAAGAAACATGACACGTCGCGGTCGTACCGGACCCCTTTTTCCATCTCGCGAACGGGCCCGGGCCGTTTATCCAGGGAGGTGATGATACCGCCATGGCAGTCCACGGCCGCCTTCAGTTCCTTGCCCCGCACGGGCCCCAGGTCCCTGACATGGACTATCAGTTCGTCCGAGAGGAGGCGGCACCCTTCCGCCGGGAATGGGGCCACTTTCCTGCTTTCCCTTTCATAAAAGCCGGCGCCCCGCCGGTCCATCTTCATCGAGGCGTGGCTGCGGTAATGGAAGCGTTCCCCGCTCACCGACTCCAGGACCGGTATCCAGTGCTCCGCGAGCCCGGCGGTCCTTTTCAGGCTGTCGATGAGTATCTCCCGCTTGATGGCCAGTTCGGCGTCATATGCCACGTGGAGGTAGTCGCATCCGCCGCAGCGGGTGAAATTGGGGCACCCGGGCTCCACGCGGCATCCCGATCCGGAAATGACCTGCTCGATCTGGCCGAAGGCATGGTCCCTGTGCTCCTTCACGATCACGGCCTTGATCTCGTCGCCCGGCGCGGTGTATGGGACGAAAAGCACCTTGCCCTCGAAGCGGCCCAGTCCGTAACCGCCGTACGCCATTTTCAGGATATTCACCGTGACGGTGCGCATGCAATCCCTCATGATTTCACGCCGCCGGCCCCCCGGCGCGATGGCGGATATTCATTTCATCGACGAAGGCAGGGAACGGGGGAAATCCGAAGCCGGTCTACTCCGCATCATCGCGAAGGTTCCGAAGAAGAGGGGCTGAATGGCGGATTTGGCGGGAGATGAGGCCCCGCGCGATGCGGAGGTGATGGATGATGCGCCGGCGCCTGCGCACGGCAGGCTTCAGACGCCTCATGAGCCGCCGTATCCGACGGTGACCTTGCTTCCCTCGACGATCACCGGGACCTGGCGCTTCCCTCCGGAGAGGCGCAGCATCTCCTCGAGCTTAACCCTGTCGGACTTCACATCGAAGTACTCTGCCCTGTCACCGTATGCCGACCTGGCATTGTCGGTGTAGGGTCAGCCGTGCTTCCCGTAGATGTGGATTTTCCCTGCCATGAGAGTTTCCCCTGATCAGTGCTGTGGCGGCCGTTTCCGGCGGCTCCGCGCGAAGGCCTCCGGACGAGTGCCCAGCCTCATGGTAGTGCCCGTGCGCTTAAAGTCAACAGGAAAAGTCATACCGCGCCGGCCTGGCCTCCGGCAGCCGGGCCGCTTTTCCTCGCCCTCACCCGTATGGCCGAGCTTCCGCCCACGGGGCACTTGTTTTCACAGATCCCGCATCCTATGCACACCTCTTCAAGCACGAAGGGGAGCTTCACGGCGGTCCTTACCCCCTTCTTGTTCAGCACCCGCTCATCGCGGAACTTGATGGACTTGGTCACCGTGGGGCACACCTCCTCGCAGACGATGCAGTTGCGCCCCTCGGACCATGGGATGCAGAGGTCCCTGTCGATGACGGCCGTGCCGATCACCTCCGTTTCCTTCTGGTGAAGCTCGAGCCGCCTGAGTGCGCCGCTCGGGCACACCTGCGTGCAGAGGGTGCAGTTCTTTTCGCACCAGCCGATCCGCGGCACCAGCCGCGGCGTGAAGGCGCCCTCCAGGCCGGCCTCGAGCAGAGCGGGGTGGAGGCCGTTGGTGGGACAGGCCTTCATGCATACCCCGCACCGGACGCATGCCGCCGTGAACGCGCTTTCAGCCTGCGCGCCCGGCGGCCGTATGAGCCAGGAATGGTCGTTTTTATATGTGGGGTTCAGCTTGAAAAGCGGAACGGCCGCGAGGGAGGCCAGGGCGCCGCCGATTATGTCCCGCCTGGAGATCCGCCCTCCCCTTTCTGTTCCGGGGGGGGCCGGGCTCGATTTCTCTCTTTTGAAAGGCACCCCGGGTTGGAAGCTTATGGCGTCATACTCGCAGGACTTGAGGCATTCGAAGCACTGCACGCACTCGCCGTAATCCGTGCCCTCGCCCTGCGAGTGTATGGCGTTCATCCGGCATCTCTTCACGCAGGCCATGCAGCGGGTGCACTTTTCAGCATTCACCCGGCGCTTGAGCATCCCACACCTGCCGGCGAGGGCGAGGGACGCCCCGAGCGGGCACAGGGCCCGGCACCAGAACCGGCGCGACACCGCCGAGAGGGCGAGGGGAAGGAGGAAAAACAGGAACATGGCCGGATGGTGAGTGTACAAAGGCCGGTTGAAATCCAGCACGGTGTCCTTTAAATAAGAGGCGAAGGGGTCCGCGATGACGTTTATCACCGGCACCCGGGAAAGCGCGGAAAGGAATCCCTTCGCCAGGTAGTCGAAGTAGGGATACACGGCGGTTGCGTAGCTCCTCACGGCAAGGGACAGGGGATCGATGATTCCCGCGGCCTGCACGCCCGCCAGCGCGAGCACCAGCGAGAAGCCCAGGACCAGGTACTTGTATTTACTGATGTCCCTCCGGGAGCCCTTCGCTCCGGCCAGACGATTTTTCCCGGCCCGGCTGAAGAGACGGTCCGTGGCATCGATGGTCGCGCCGAGCGGGCAGAGGGTCGAGCAGAAGAAGCGGCCGAGGAGCAGCGTCAACCCCAACAGAAGGAGCGCCGGGAAAAAGGCCGTGATGAGCTTGCGCGCCGCCAGTGACGCACCGATCCCGAGATGGATCGAGAGGCGCGGGAAGAGGTTGTAAAACGGGTTTCCCTCAAGCGGGTCCCTGGTATAGATGAGCACCCAGATGAACAGCAGCCACGCGAGTGCCTGCAGCGCGCCGCGGACCTTGAACCAGGCGGGATGTTTCATATGTATCGCTGCAGCACCGTCATGCGCGCCGGGTCGATCTCGCCCATTCCCTCCTTCGCCGCCAGCGCCAGGTACCCCAGGGAGTCCGGCCTTATACCGAAGAAGGTCGCGGCATAGGCGTCCACCGTCACCGGATTTATCCCCGCCACGATGGTGCGCAGCTCCTTTATGTCCCGGGCCGTGCCGCCGTTAGGGCCGTGGGCGGTCAGTATCCGGGTGGCGTCCAGGATGACGAGGTGCGATTTCACCGCCTTGTTGAAATCGACGATGCTGCGGTCGATGTCGAAATGGAATATACCCCGGTTGCCCCCGAGCACGCCCATGAGGTTCTTCATGGCCATGGTGAGGGTGGCGAGCGAATGGTGCTTCGCGATGGGCATGTTTATGAAGACGTCGGCCTTTAAAACATCGTCATAGACCTGCAGCGTCTCGTGCGAAAGGGCCCGCGGAACGGCCGTCTTCCGGAACTTGTCGTCGTCCACCTGCACCACCTTCGCGCCCGCCCGCTCCGCGGCCTCCTGGATGCCGCTGCGGCGGTAGGTGAGGCGCGCCGAGTTGACGCTCCTGTCGAAAACGGTCACCTTCGCTCCGGCCTTCACGCACATGCGCGCCACGGCCTCCACGAGGTCCGGGTTCGTATTGTGGGCCATTTCCGGCGTCGAGTTCCACCCGATGTTGGGCTTGATGACCACCTTCATGCCCTTCCTGACGAAGCGCCCGACACCGCCGAGGTCACGGAAGGCCGTCTTCACCATGGAATCGATGGTGTTCCTCGACAGGTCCTTCCCTTTCACCACGGAAAGGGTGGAGCCGTCCACGTTTACGGGCGCGGAGTATAGCCGTGACGGGAAGGCCGCTCCCGCGCTTATCATTCCGCCGGCCAAGGCCAGCGCCTTTTTGAGAAACTCCCTGCGGCTCGCATTATCCATGAACAGCATGGCTTTCCTCCCGGTAGAGTCGGTATGCACAAGGAGAGACAGGATGAGGCCCCTCCATGCTGACATCCGTTATTCGGCAATGGGATTGCCGTACGGGTCAATATAGCGCCATTTCGCGGGTTTACAAACAGTTTATTTCGCGTATTTGCGCTTGACGCCTCCCCGCCGGGCGATAGCATGGGTTTTCCGCGCCCGCGTCATTCGAAAACCGTCCCCGGGCGGCATGATTTTTCTCACGGTCCCAATGAACGAATCGCCTCGCCAGATAACGGAAGTCAGGGGAATGTTCGAGGGTTCCATCCTGACACTCACGCTGAAGCTTTCCATCCCTTTCTTCATCAGCAACGCCATCAACCTCTTCTATCTCATCATCGACACCTACTTTATCACCCTCATCGACAAGTCCTCCACGGCGCTCATAAGCGGCACGGGCCTCGTCTTCCCGATTTATTTCCTGTTCATCGCGCTGGCCATGGGGATCAACATCGGGGTCGGCACCATCATCGCGCGCGCCATAGGGGAGAGAAACCATGACGCCATCGAGCGGGCGGCCGACTCGGGGCTGCTCATCGCCTCGTTCATCGCCGCGCTGAGCCTTGCCCTGGGTTACCTCTACAGCGGCGAGATCCTGCACTTCCTGGCGGGATCGAAACTGTCGGAAGAGGCCATAAATAACGGCATGCAATTCTTCCATTACCTCCTCCCCGGGCTGGGCCTCCTCCTGGTGGGAAGCGTATTGCTGGGCACGCTGCAGGGAGAGGGGCTCACGAGGTACATCGCGACGGCCTCGGTGCTCTCGGCCGTCATCAACGTGGTGCTGGACCCCGTGCTGATCTTCCAGCTCAAAATGGGCGTGGCCGGCGCCGGGCTCGCCACGTCGCTCGCCATCGGCATCACGGCCATATACGTGATAGGCATCTTCGTGAAGAACAAGTCCTCCATACCCATCCACTGGAACCCCTTCAAGGCCCGGCGCGACCTGATGCTCGAGATTGTAAACATCGGCTCCCTGCATTCCCTGGGGATGTTCTCCATGTCCATCACCTTCATGTTCCTGAACAACCTCGTGTCCTCGATCGGGCAGGACGCGATGAATTCGTGGGCCCTCTGCGGCAGGACCGACCAGATTATCCTCATCCCCGCCTTCGCCATCTCGGGGGCCACCATCACCATGGTGGGCCAGAACTACGGGAGGAGCAACTTCGCCCGCGTTCGGTCGATCTACGGCTGGAACGTCATCTTCGCCATCGCCTGCGTATGCGTGCTGGCGGTCGTCTACAATTTCGCCGCCCATGACCTCTTCGCCTTCTTTTCCGACGTCGAAAAGGTCATCCTCGGGAGCGTTATTCAGGTTCGCTGGCTGTCGTTCACCTTCATCGGCGTCTCGACGGCGATGATCTCGGCCTCCACCTTCCAGGCCACGGGCAGGCCGAGCCCGGCGCTCATCATCACCATCGTCAGGCTGGGGCTCCTGGCCGTCCCGGCGGCGTTCCTGCTGGTCCACTTCTTCGACCTGCAGATGACCGGCGTGTTCATAGGCCTGGGAACGGGAAATTTATTGGGGCTGCCCCTCGCGTGGGCGTGGACGAGGAGGCACCTGGGCGGATTGTCGTTTAAGAGCGTCTCGGCGCCGCCGGGTCCCTCGTAACACGGTCGCCGTCTCCCTCCGTCCCTTTCATTTAACCGCGCACTAAAACTATAAGGCGTTGCGGGCCGTGCATCCCCAGGAACATAATCCCCTGGATGTCGGCGCTCTGGCTGGGCGCGGAGATCCAGGTGACGTGCGCCGGCCTTCTGCCATCCGCGTAAAGTGCCTCGACAACGTGCTCATACGTGGGGAGGATCCGCTCAGCGGGCACCACGGCGATATGCCGGAGCGGGGCGTGGGAAACAAGCCGGGGTCGGTCCTTCCCGTGAACGATGACCATGGTGCCCGTCTCGGCGATGGCGTAGTCTACGCCGGTGACGCCGGCATCGGTCAGGTCGAACGCCGCGTCCACGTATGACCGGCGGTCCAGGAAATCGAGGTGGGTCTTCACGGTCACGCCCTCGAGCTTTCCCCACGCGGCGAGGTCAAGGGAGGAAACAACGTCGTCGTTCGAGGACATGATCGTCTTAACGCCCTCGTTCCGCGCTAACTCCGAAAGCCTGGACAGCACCCCGGCGTCGTCCGGGACCCGTTCCACCACCTGGGTGACGTATCCCATGCGCTCCATGAAGGCCTTCACGAGGCCCTCGCGTTCCATGGAGGCCTCCGCGAGCGCGGGCACCGCCGGTCGCGGCGACGCGACGCCTGTCGCCGCAGGCGCCTTTTTCAATCGATTCAGTATTTCAGTCCGGGAATCGGTTTTCATGGACCTGCTCCACCGTGTTTTTCTCTCTTCTCATCCCATTTTTGACAGGGACCTCTTCCACCGGCGACGGAAGGACTCTTCCGGCATTGCCGGAAGGTCGCGCGACGCAAACCATCCGTCCTTTACTGCAGGGAGGCCGGACACTTTCCCGTCTCGCGCGAAAAGGTTGAGCGCGAACCGGGCGGCCGCCGTGAATGTCTTCCATAAAAAAGCGCTGCGCGACGCGAGGGAGAAGGCCTTTATAGGAAGCTGCTCCCACAGCGGCACCCCCGTCCACGGCAGGAAGCGCCCGGACTCGAGGTTCAGCCGTCGCAGGTAGAGCAGCATCCGGGGATGGTCGAGTCCCGCGGGGCACACGGTCTTGCAGGCCCGGCAGAGGGTGCAGGACTCGTAGAGGTCGCGCGTTTCCCGGATCCCCAGCATGAGCGGGTTGAGGATCTGGCCGATGGGGCCCGCATACACCCAGCCGTAGGGATACCCGCCGATCTGGCAGTAGATGGGGCAGTTGTTCTGGCAGGCGCCGCAGCGGATGCAGCGAAGGACCTCTCGCGCCGTCAGGTCACGGTACATCTTCGAGCGGCCGTTGTCCAGGATGACGATATGCAGCTCCTCGGGGCCGTCGACCTCGTCCCCACCCTTGGGGCCGTTGTCCATGGTCAGGTAGGAAGAGGCGATCTGCCCCGTGCAGCTTCTCGTCAGGAGGCGGAGCAGCGCCACGGCGTCTTTCATGGTGGGCACCACCTTCTCCAGGCTCATGACGGAGACCTGGAGCCTCGGCACGGACTTCGTGAACCGGATGTTGCCCTCGTTCTCCAGGTTGATGATCGTCCCTGTCTCCGCGACGGCAAAGTTCACTCCCGTGATTCCCATCTCGAGGCCGCGGAACTTGTCGCGCAGGAACCGGCGCGCGGCCATGCCGAGCTCCTCGGGTTTGACCGTGTCCTCCGTGAGCCCGATCTCCCGCTTGAACAGGTCGCGGATCTCCTCGGGCTTGATGTTGATGGCGGGACCCACCATGTGGAAGGGCGGCCGCCCCATGAGCTGCACGATGAACTCGCCCAGGTCGGTTTCCCACACCTTGACGCCGTTCTGCTCCAGGTGGTCGTTGAGCCCCATCTCGTCGGTGACCAGGGACTTGCCCTTCGTCACGTACCGCACGCCGCGCTCCTTCGCCAGGGCCAGGATGTAGCTGTTCGCCTCCTTCGCGTCCCCGGCCCAGAAGACCTTTGCCCCGTTGGCCGCGGCATTGCGCTCGAACTCCTCCAGGAGCTCCGGCAGGCGGCGCAGGACCTCGGAGCGGACGGCCTTCCCGAGCTCCATGAAGGCGGCGGGATCGGGGAGGGTGGCGTAGGCCACCTCCCGCCGCGCCTTGCCCACGGGCTGAACAAGCTGCAGGAAGAACTTTGCGTACGCGTCCCGCATCTGCTCACGGGCGACTTCGCGATACCGTTGTGTTTGCGCGCGCATGCCTTCCTCCTTACGCCTTCAGATTGCCGGCCAGGAAGTCCGCCAGGTGCATGGCCTTTTTCTCCGGGAAATTGCGGCTCAGGTACCCGCTGATGTTGAGGAGGCATCCCGGCTCGGCCACCAGCAGCAGGTCGGCGCCGCTGTCGATGTAGTTCTTCACCTTCGCGGCGACCATGGGCTCCGATATCTCGGAGTAGGCGTGGGAAAATTTCCCGCCGAAGCCGCAGCACACGTCGGCGGCGTTGAGGGCCACGAGCTCGGTTCCCTTCACGGCCCGGATGAGCCTCTTCGGCTGCTCGGTGACCCCGAGGCCGTTCACGAGGCTGCATGACTCATGGTAGGCCACCTTCCCGCCGTACGACGCCCCCACGTCCTCCACGCCCAGGACATCGACGATGAATTCGGAGAGCTCGTATACCCGCCGCGAGACCACCTCCGCCCTCGCCTGCCACCCCGGCTCGTCGCACAGCAGCTCGCCGTAGGCGTTGCGGACCATGGCCACGCAGGAGCCGCTGGGGCAGACCACGGCCTCGTCCTGCTCGAACAGGGCGATGAAGCGCCTCGCGAGCCTGGCCGCCTCCTTCCTGAACCCCGAGTTGTAGGGTATGAGTCCGCAGCAGGTCTGCTCCGGGCGGTACGACGGCGAGCAGCCGAGTCGCCGGAGCAGGGAAACCAGTGATTCACCGGTCGCGGGGAGCAGTGTGTCGACCAGGCACGGGATAAACAGGGAAACGTTTTTCATGTCGCGCTCCTCCGGGCAGTCTCGTCATCGCACCCGCCATGAACGAATTTAACAAACTAGATTATACCTATTCAAGCAAGCATCAATTTCATGAATGCCGCATTTTTTCAATCGACAAAAAACTCTCGCCGTGGAATAAAACGCGACATGTCCCTTCCGGAACAGGTGCTGATGGACACTTTCACCTTCGATGGAAACGGCCTGCGGCCGTCATCCACCTGGGTGAGCTGCGAGTACCACTTCACCGTCAGCCTGAATGGGGAGCCCCTTCTTTCCCTCATGAGCATCGGCACCGGCCTTGAGGAACTTGTCACGGGGCACTTCCTCTCCGAGGGGATCGTGGCTTCCGCCGGCGACATTGCCTCTGTCGGAATCGACGAGCGCCGGCTCGCCATCGAGGTGCGCGCGACAGCCGTCGACGGCACTTTGCGATCCATCCGCCGGGCGCCGGCCGGGACGGCCCCGGGAAGGGGAAACCGGCCCCGCGGCCAATCCGGCGCCATATTCGGGCCCAGTCATCGGCGCACGCGCCGTCATCCCACTGATGGACAATTTCCTCCGCGGCTCAGAGCACCACGCCCTCAGCCGGGGCGTGCACAGCGCGGCGCTCGCCGCCCCGTCGGGCGGGCAGCTCGTTTTCTATGACGAGATCGGGAGGCACAACGCCATCGACAAGGTCGTCGGCCGGGCCGCCCTGCGCGGCATCGACCTCTCGGACAAGGTGCTGCTCTCCACCGGGCGGGTGCCGGAGGAGATCGTCGGCAAGCTCGTGAGGTCGGGCATCCCGGCGCTCATCACCAAGGCCGCGCCGACGGACCGCGGCGTCGAGTTCGCCCGGCGCCACGGGATCACGCTCATCGGCCGGGTGACGGATCGCGAATTCGTCGTCTTCAGCGCCGCGGAAACGGTTACGGCATAGAGCATGCCCTGCCCCCCCCGAACCCCGGCTGCCTAATTGAAAGAGAAAACGGTTTTTACCGTATTAAATTTACCCTTGTTCACGTTTACCCGGACCGCCTCGGCGTAATCATCGAGTGAAAACCTGTGGGAGACCAGGTGGTCGAGGTGCACCTTTTTCCGCGCGGCCAGCTCGATGGCGATATCGAACATGTGTGTCTTTTTCCCCTTCCAGCGCGTATACCCGTAATAAAGGGAGGTCATCTCGTCGAAGGACTTCTTCAGGCTCATGGCGGCGAAGACCAGCAGTTCCTTTTCCTGTTTTTGATGCGGCCCGCACTGCATCGAGACCAGCATGAGAGCCAGCAGGACCGGTAGAGGTCCGGACCGTCTAACAATTATGCTTGCGTTATGCTTTTTCACAGTGCGGCACCGGGACGCGTGGAGCGCCCATCGTGAAGGATTTTTACTCCCGTCAGGGCGGTGATCTTTTTCTCGATTGCGGCTGCGTTCCGGTGACGCCCGGAGATACGCCGCGCTGCCTCGGGATTCGTCCCGAACCGCCGCATGGCGACCGAAAAGCGTTCCGCGAGCGGCACGACCCGGTCCTCCTGCACCATTTTATCGGCAAGGTAAAGGATTTCGGCCTCGTTCACGGACCGCTCATCGCCCGGCTCTATGTCCATGTGGGCCTCCACTACCCGGGCTGCCTCCGAAAACCCCATCTCCCGGAGTAAATCTCCGGCTTCCCGGGCGTGATCGGGCCGTTCCCGCATCATGTCGTGGAGCAGCCCCGCGGCACAGACCAGCTCCCGGTCCACCGTGTTCCCGGCTTCGTTCAGCAGGTCGGCGATGCGACCGGCCATTCCGGCGACTGCCCGGCAGTGGGCCATGACCTCCGCTCCGGGACGGCAAATTTCATCGAGCAGTATTTCACATTCGTCAGCGGTGGGAATGCCGTACCGTTCCCACCGGGCGCTCAGGGACTCATAATCATCCATCGTGTCCATGTCGAAGAGGACGTTCCGGTCGGGCACGCTCATCGTGAGGCGCCTCCCTTCAAACCGCGCCAGTGCCCCCTTCAGTCCGTCAGGCCCGTCCCAATTCACAATTCCATTCACAAAGTCCGCCGGTATCAGCGGGGGATGGCCGCTTTGGCCCATGAAGGACGGGGTGATTATTTTCCCCGGTGCGGAAAGGAGCCGTTCCACGAGATACCGTATGGTCCAGGGCCGGACCAGGGGGATGTCCGCCGGCAGGACGAATACAGCCGGGGCTCCCGGGGAGAGGGCCTTGAATCCCGCCCGTATCGAGGAGAACATGCCGTCGGAAAAATGCTCGTTGACGACGGTCCTCACCCCCAGCCGGTCCAGCAGCGGCGACAGCAGTTCCTTCCGGAATCCCGTCACTACCACGACATCGTCGATGCCGGCCGCGCGGAAGGCCGCCACCACCCGCTCGATGGCGGTCATGCCGCCGATCTCCAGCAGCGGTTTGAATCGGCCCATTCGCCCGGATAAACCCGCAGCCGGCACCAGCGCCGTTACTCCCCTGGCGCTCATCCCTTCCTCTTATTACGATGGGAAATCAGTTCCGCCGTTATGCTCACGGCGATCTCCTCGGGGCTTTCGGCTCCGATGGCGATGCCGATGGGACAGTGCACCCGTTCAAGGTCGCTGTCGGTAAAGCCCTTCTTCCTGAGTTCCGCATAAATGGCGTCACGTTTCCTCACGCTCCCGATCATACCGATATAGCCGGCCCTTGTTCCCAGCGCCTGTTCCAGGACGACGCGGTCGAACAGGTGCCCCCGCGTCAGGATCACCACGCAGGTATCTTCATCGATCACGAATCCCCCGGCCGGTTCCTCGAAGGAGCGCAGCACGATTATATCTGCCGGCCCCGGGAACCGCTCCCGGCTGGCGAACTCCGGCCGGTCGTCGAAGACGGTCACCCGGAATCCGATCGGCAGGGCGCACCGGTACAGGGCGCCGGACACGTGGCCCGCGCCGAAGATCACCAGGTGCCCCCGGTCCACCGCGACGTCGACCCAGTATCGCTTACGGCCGTCCTCTATAAGGCACGAACGGTCGAGGTCCATGGCCTGCCGCATGACGGCCCGGGAAAGACCCCCGGGGGCCGTTTTGCCCGACGGGAGCAACACGAATCTCCGCAGGCCGCCGGCGTCCTTGTCGGGTTCATCAAGGGCGGTCAGCATACGCGCCCCTTTCTCTTCCTGGAGTTCGTTCACGAGGGCCCTGAATTTCTCCACCGTGGGGCCGTCCGACGGCACGTACTGCGCAAGGACCTCCATGGTTCCGCCGCAGATCATGTCCATCGCCGATACCAGCTTCCCGGTCATGTCGAAGGTACGGAGCTCGGCGCCCCTGTCCTGGAACAGGCCCGGGGCCAGTTTGACGGTCTCGGCTTCCACCAATCCGCCGCCGATAGTGCCCGTGATGCTTCCATCACGCCGTACGATCATGGCGGTGCCGGCAGTCCTGGGAGACGAGCCTCTTTTATGGATGACCGTGGCGAGGACCAGGTCTTCCCCCGTTTTTAACATCTCGTATGCCGAGGCGTGGATATCCACTGGTCATTCTCCGGAGGCCAGCACCGCGCGCTTCACCATAGTGCGGGCGATCTGTACCATGTACCGGTTGTGTTCCAGGGGTTTCGCCCCGGCGACCGCCGCCGCTCCGGCCTTTTCCGCCGTCTCCTCGTTCACCAGCTGCCCCCTGAGAGCCTCCTCGGACTCCCGGGCCCTGCGCGGCGGGGTCACGGATACCGCGTTCATGCACACGCGCGCGCCGGCGACTTTCCCGCCGGACAGGAGCAGGCCCACCGCGGCGAAGTCGATGGTGGTGTAGACAAACTGGTTCGCGAAATCGCCGAACCCGTACCCGACCTTCATCAGTACAGGGAGCTTCTCATTACCTGACGCCGTCGTTGTGTCCATGGATCCTCCTCCATTAAAGATACTGTACCGCCGCTGTGCCGGCATCACCGGCGGCCCGCAACCTCCAGTTCCTGTTATCGCTCCGCACGCTTCCCGTTAAGGAAGACGGCCCCGCCCTTCATCGAGCGGGGAAGCTCCACCTTCATTCCCGCCGGGGCCGGCCGCGCCGTGACATCCGCCCTCCGCCCGGCAACGCGGGCGACAATCGAAATGCCGGCGGCCCCTGCACGCACCAGCCGGTACGATGCCCGTCCAGCGGCGTCGGGATACACCCTGAGCGTCATCCCTTCCTCAGTTAAATCGTCGGTGCACTGGGCCTGCTTCGCCAGTGGTATGACGGCGCCGGCACGCACGAAAACAGGGATCACCTTTAATCCCGCCCTGTAATCTATCCACCGCGGCCCCTGGAAAGGCGCGCCCGTACGGAAGTCATACCAGGTCCCGGCGGGGAGATAGACCCGGCGCGTGTCGTTTTTCTCGAGGATCGGCGCCACGAGGATGTTCCTTCCGCACATGAACTGGTCCTCGATATTAAATGTTGTCGGATCGTCCTGGAACTCCAGCGCCATGTGACGGAGCACCGGGAGGCCCGACGCGGCGGCTGCGGCCGATTCCGAATAGAGGTACGGGATCAGCCGGTAGCGGAGGTTCAAATACTCGCGGACGATCTTCTGCGTCGCCGGCGTAAAGTTCCACGGCTCCTTGTATTGCGGGGGGTTCCCGTGGAACCGGAAATGTGACTGGAACACCGAGAGCTGCACCCACCGGATGTACACCTCTTCCGAGGGCACCCCCACGAACCCCCCCGTGTCCTGGCTCCAGAAGGTGAAGCCTGAGAGCCCCAGGGAAAGCCCACCCCTGAGGCAGGAAAGCAGGTTCTCGTGGTTCGAGGAGTTGTCGCCGGACCAGTGGACCGGGTAACGCTGGGCCCCCGCCCAGGCGCTCCGCGCCCAGAGCACCGCCTCGCCCTTTCCGCGTACCTCTTCGCAGGCTTCCCATGCGGCCTTCTGGTACAGAAGCGGAAACAGATTATGCATTGCGCGACCATCGTAATGTTTGAACCGTGCGAAGGGCTCCACCTGCTCGCCGAAATCGGCCTTGATGGAAGCGGCACCCATGGAGAGCAGGGGCCTCAGGCGGTCCTTGTACCATTGGATTCCCTCGGGCCGGGAGAAGTCGATGGGGCTCCCCTCGAAGTTCCAGAGCCATATGAAGGGGCCCCGGTTTTCCGCCAGAGCATTTTTTGCCTTGGCGTCTTCATAAATTGACGTCTCTTTCAACACATAGGGGAGCTGCCAGAGGCACACGCGGAATCCCAGGTCTCTCGATTCCCGGAACATTTTTTCCGGATCGGGAAAACGCTCCCTGTTGAATTTCCAGTCACAGCGCCAGTCCTCGTCGAACCAGCCGGTGTCGATATGGATCACGTCGGAGGGGAATTTCATGTCCCGCAGCTTCCGCGCCACCAGCCATGACCTGTTCCTGGGAGTAATAGCTGATCCGGGAGATCCAGGTGCCGAAGCTCCACCGTGGCGGCAGCGGTGGTTTTCCGGTCAGGTCCGTGTAGGCGGCCAGTATGCTTTTAAAGGTCGGACCATGGAAGAAATAATAATCGATGCCGCCATCCTCCACGGCAAACATGTTCTTGCAGGTCTCCCGGCTCCCCACCCAGAAGGTCATGGGCCGCGAGTCGTTCACGAACACGCCGTAGCCCCGGGTGCTCATGAAAAATGGAACATTCTTGTAGACGCGTCCTGAGGTGTTGCCGATTCCCTCGAAGTTCCACATTGCCGTGGTACGCCCGGCCTTGTTAACCGGCCCGAAATGTTCGCCCAGCCCGAAGACCGCCTCTCCGGGGTAGAGCACAAAAGACTCCACACCGTAGCGGTGGCCGCTTTTTTTATCGTTCACGAAGCCCAGGGGGAAGCTGTCCATGGGCGTGGGAAACTCGTCCCTGGTTTTCCCGCCGCTCTCGGTCAGGAGCCTGCCCCTTCGGTCGAACACCTCGATGCGGAAGTTCTTTTTATGGAGTTCAAGCCTTAGCTTCTTCGTTGTCAGTGTATACAGCGGTCCTCCAGGTCCTTCATTTCAACCCGCAAGCCCTTTTGCGCGATATCACCGATCACCATGGGGGTGATGTATTCCGGTACATCTTTGCCCTCGGCAAGCCTCAGCCGGTAGACATCGTCGCACAGGAATTCGATATTCAGCGTAAGCTCCTTGTAAGGGGTGGCCTCATCGAAACGGTAACGGTGCTCGGACATCACATCAAGATCGCGCACGGTAAAGACGTTATATCCCCGTCCATCAAACAGAAAGGCGTTCTTCCGCCGTTCCCGGTACTTGATCCACAGGAGGGAACAGGTGCTTCGCCCCCTGTTGGCCCTGAGGAAGGAAAACCCTGAATTGGGCGCCACCCCGTTGATGTCCAGCGGGTGGTCGGTGTAGCCGTAGAAGACATTGGGCTGGAGATCGGAAATTTTTTTTATTTTGAAAGGATACCGAAAA
Source organism: uncultured Spirochaetota bacterium (assembly GCA_963762305.1). Lineage (GTDB taxonomy): Bacteria > Spirochaetota > UBA4802 > UBA4802 > UBA5368 > CAVXKM01. The sequence goes on from CAVXKM010000002.1 coordinate 762,846, forward strand.
ATATTTTTCAGGACTACCCGGTATGTTTTAAATTTATCGATTTTTATTTGCATGGTGGATTGAATGAGTCCGTCATTATACCCGAGCCCGTCGCTGCCATTCATTGCCTGTCCTCCGTTTATTATATTCCAGAGAGCCCCGCTCACCGGTGTCGTCTCCAATCCGTTACAGCGAATTGTTCTTTATAACGCCGGCGAACCACCGCCCTCCTTCTTTCACGCTGCGCTTCTGGGTGGCGTAATCAACGTGGATGAGGCCGAACCGCATCCCGTACCCGTGGTGCCACTCGAAGTTGTCCGTCAGTGACCAGCACATGTAGCCCTGCACCGGCACTCCCTTCCCGATGGCGTCGAGGACCTCCCGTAAATGTGCCTCCATGTAGCGCACCCGGAACGATTCGTCCGTCGTGGCCACGCCGTTTTCCGTCACTATGATGGGGACCGGAAGGGCTTCGCCCAGGTAGGACAGCGCGTCACGAAGGCCCCGGGGATAGACAATCCATCCCATGTCGGTCACGGTATCGCCCGGTTTGCTGCCGACCGGTACCGCCCCCCGCATGTAGCTGGTGCTGTAGTAGTTCAACCCCACGAAGTCCAGCGTCCCTTTAAGGCCGGGAAACAGTCCCCCCATCCCCAGGGGAAATCCGATCCTGCCGGTCCTCACGCCGTCGAAGAAAAGCCTGTTGGCGAGCCGGTCGGCGAAGCTCGCGCCCCACCGGTCGAGGGGACTCTCCGGGGAAAACGGCTGGAAGTGCATCATGGCGAAGGCGACCCCCACGGGTGCGCCGGGATGGTGTTTCTTGATGATATGGTAGGCGCAGGCGTGCATGTCGAAGAAGGTGCGGAAGGCCCGGCCGAAGGCAACCGGGTTTTTCTTCCACGGGTGGAACATGCCGGTGAGGAACCCTCCCAGGGGCACCACGTTGGGCTCGTTGATGGGAAGCCAGAGGTCCACCAGGTCCCCCAGCGCCTTCACGACGGTGTCGGCGTAAAAGGAGAAATGCTTCATGAAGGCCGCCCGGTTGACGAACCCTCCCAGGGCCTCGACCCACAGGGGGATGGTGAAATGGTGCAGGCAGAGCATCACCCGGATGCGCCGTTTTTTCAGCGCAGAGAGCATCATTCGATAATGTTCCAGGGCGGCGTCGTCCACCCTGCCCTCCATCGGCACGACCCGTGACCACTCAACCGAGGGGCGGTGCACCATTACTCCCAACCGGGCGGCAAGGTCGTAGTCCTCCTCGTACCGGTTCCAGTGGTCGCAGGCGGGACCGCAGGGCTCCTTCACCCTCCGCTTCTCCGGCCCCTTGAGCATCTCGCCTCTCTCCATGGCCGACCAGTCGTTGTTGTAGTTGCCGCCCTCGGTCTGGTAGGCCGAGGCCGCGGTCCCCCAGAGAAACCCCGCTGGAAATTTCGAGATGGCCATTTCTCATACACCTCCGGATTGCCTGTCAGAAACGCTGCGCCGCGTGAGACCCTTCTATTTCTTCAGTATCCTGAATTCCTTCGCCAGCAGATCTGCTTCCCGGGATGAAGGGCCGGCGTAAAGGTGATATCGCGCCGGTTCCACGGCCCATCGTGATGTCTTTTCGTCATAATACGCCAGCGAGGCCGCGGGCACGGAAAGCTCCACACGTTTTGTCTGGCCGGGCTTGAGGTGTATCCTCTTGAATCCCTTGAGCTCCTTGACCGGGCGTTCCACGCCGGGGCCCATGCGCCCCGCGTAGCATTGCACCACCTCGTCTCCCGCGGTCATGCCGGCGTTCGTCACCTCCACGCTGGCCTTTGTGGTTCCGCGGGGGCCGATGCTGTTTTTATCGAGGCGCAGGTTCCCGTAGCGAAACGTTGTGTAGCTCAACCCGAACCCGAACGCGAAGCGCGGCTTCAGTTTGCGGCGATCGAAGTACCGGTAGTCGTACCATCCGTCATAGGGCACCTCCCGGGACACGGTGTCGAGCGGCGGCAGCTGGTCCGTGGATTTCGGCACGGTGACCGGCATTTTCCCGCCGGGATTATAGTCGCCGAACAGCACCTCCGCAATGGCGCGGCCGCCTTGCATGCCGGGGTACCAGGCCATGAGGAGCGCCGGCACTTCGTCGATCCACTCGTCCACGCATACGGTGCTGCCTGCCTGGAGCACCACCACGCAGTTTTTGTTATACTTTGCGGCCCTCCTTATGAGACATACTTGCCCAGCCGGCAGTTCCAGCGCATTACGATCTCCGCCGCCGAAGGGCTTGATACGCTCCCCTTCCTCGCGCTTGAATCCCCGGGTGAGCGAGGTGACGACCACCACGGCGTCGGCCCACCGGGCCGCCTCGGCCAGCTTGCCGGGTGACTTCCCCGGCTCGAACACCACCTCGACCGATGGCCCCGCTATTTTTCGTATCCCTTCAAGAGGCGACACTGCCCAGGGCGGCTTCACCGCCGAGCTCGCAACGTCGCCCAGGACGGCCCTTGAGGCGCATTCGCCCACCACGGCGATTCGCCGGACCTTCGAGCGGTCGAGGGGAAGAAATCCTCTCTCGTTTTTTAATAATACCATGCTTTTCCGGGCGGCCTCCAGCGCAAGGTCGGTGTGCTCCCGGCACGCGACGACCTTCTTCCGGTCGGAAGGGAATTTCCGGAAGAGATCGAAGCGCAGGAGCTGCCGGAGGATGCGCCGCACCGAATCGTCGATGACCGATTCGGATACCTCCCCCGCGGCAAGCGCCTTTTTCATCTTCGATTTCCGGTAATACTGCGCGATGGGCATCTCGATGTCGAGCCCGGCCCTGAGCGAGGGGACCGTGCTCCGGCACCCGAACCACCAGTCCGATATGACGAACCCGTCGAACCCCCACTCGCCTTTCAGGATGTCCGAGAGCAGGTGGGTGTTCTCGGCGCAGTAGGTCCCGTTTACCCGGTTGTAAGCGCTCATAATTCCCGCGCCCCCGGCGTCGATGCACGCCTTGAAGTGCGGCAGGTAGACCTCGCGCAGGGTGCGCTCGCCGATGTTCACGCTCACCTTGAAGCGGGTGTTCTCGATGCTGTTGCAGGCGAAATGCTTAATCACAGGCATCACGTTCTTCTTCAGGCCCCGCACGTGGGCGGCCCCCATCACCGACATGTGGAAGGGGTCGGCACCGAAGCTCTCCTGCGCGCGTCCCCAGCCCGGGTGGCGCACGATGTTGATGCAGGTGGACCCGGTGGCGTTGGCGCCCTGGTGCCGCGCCTCGAGCCCCATGGCCGTTCCCACGCGCTCCTCCAGGTCCGAGTCGAAGGTGGCCCCCCGCGCCATGGGCACGGGAAAACAGGTGGAGTGGTTGAGGTTGATCCCTTTCGGCCCGTCCGTGAACCGGAACGCCGGTATCCCCAGCCGGGGCACGCCGCGGTTCCCGTACCAGCGGAGGCGGTAAGTGAAAGGCGTCACGCAGTGCAGGCCCCGGATGCCGTACATCTGGTCGATCTTCTCGTCGAGCGTCATCTCCGAAAGGAGTTCGCCGGCCTTTTGCTCGATACTATTTTCTCCTCGACGGGGACCACTTTTAGTCCCGTGCCGTTTCCCCGAAACCGGTTTCCTGTATGCCATACGCTCCTCCCCGCCTGCCGTCTCACCCAGTTGATGATGAGGCCGCCGACTATTATTTATCGATAATGCTGGTTCATTTACCCTGCGTACATCCGGTTAAAATGGCCCTGCGCTGCCGTGACGCTCGCGCGCATCAGGTCCTCGGCCTTCGCCGTCTCGCGCGCCGCCAAATTTTTCATGAGCATCACGGTGTCGAGCTCCTCCGCCGCGAGTGAGCACGCCTCCCAGCCGAGGACGCTCCGTACGATCCGGTCGACCGCCTGTTCCTCGTTGTCGTAGGCCCGCGCCTGCATGTCGTGGCCCATCCACCGCCCGTATCCCGCCTGCGTTCACGAGCCCGGCGATGGCGATTGTCATGCCGTTCACGCGCACGCCGTGGTCGATGTCGAACTTGCCCGGGCCCGCCCAGCACGATGCCGTCGCTGTATCCCTGGCTGTTGAGGTGCATGTGGACCACCATGCCGTTGTCCAGCTCCTCGACCGTGTCATACACCGGGTCGAGGCCGATCATCTCGCAGTGGCCGAACTCCTTGTTTACGCCCTTTCGCTTCCGGGAGACGCCGAACTCCTCGCTCCAGCGTGTTCCAGAACACCAGGGCGCTCGCCACCGTCGGGATCAGCATGGCGGGGTGGCCCTCGTTGGGCTTGGGCTCGATGCCGATGTAGAGCCTGCCGCCGAGCTCTGCCTCGTACTTGCACAGGGCCGCCACGCTCTCCTTCAAGTTCCGGTACATTGGCCTTCAGGCCGACGGTGGCGAGGTCGTAGCCGAACGAGCCGTTCCAGATCACGCAGCGCCGGCGCTTTTTCACCGTCCGGGTGCCAGGCCTTCCGCAGCGGGCCGTAGGCCAGGTCGACGGTCCGCCTGCCGAATTCCTCCGCGGTCTTCCGCTCGTTCGGGTCGAGGGAGGAGATCCCGCCGTAGCCGAAATGGCGGTGCGCGCCCGGCGTGATCATGGCCAGGTACAGGCCGTTCCCCGCCAGGGCGTCGGCCACCTCGCTCGCGTCGGCTTCATTCACCTCGTAGTCGTAATGCAGCTCCACACCCAGGACGATACCGTCCGGGAGCCGGGGCGCGATCCTTTCACGCACGAGCCTGATCATGTCCGCCGTGGAAAATCGGCCCGACGCCCACGAGGGGCGCATGTCCTCCGGCACGAATCCGCCGGCGCCGGCGTGGAAGGTCCATCGGCAGATGCTCTGACAGGGGTTTCTCATGTCGTATGCTCCATCGCATTATTTTTCCAGGCTGCCCGGGCGCTCCATGTCGCCGCCCCGGGAGGCCGTTTCAGCCACTCCTCCGGTGCCAGGCCGCGTGAACCTCATTTCATGCCCGCGCGTCACCTGTACCGGTCCGCTACCTCCATGGCGATGGCCGCCCACTCGTGGAGGTGCTCCGGCCTGCCGGAAACCGTCGAAATGTCCTTCATGATGATCTCCACCGCGCACCCCCGCGTCGATTTCAACACGCTCTCGAGCCCTTGCCGCACCTTCACGGGGTCCCATCCCATCGCGAAGACGTTGGGGTTCGGCTTGACCGAAAGCACGTAGTCGCCCCCCGTGTTCTCCACGCCCTTCTCTATGTCGGCCCACGGGCTCATGGAGATCTTCCGCAGATTCGGTATGGAACGCAGGATGTGGACCTTGTCATGGAGAGGCTCACAGCAGCCGTAGTACGAGAGCCCGAACCGGTCGAGGAGGGGCCGTTCGTACTGGAGGGCGAATTCCTCGTGCATCGCGGGAGATACCGACCCGAAGATCTGGGCGGTGGAAAAACCCCACTGGTTCTTCAGCCGGACGCGGCCGGGTTTGAAATCCTCGCCGGGAAGATCCGAAACGAATCCGAGGCCGCCGGAGCCCACGTCGTAGTTGCCGTCCTCGTAATCCAGAAGGTTGAGTTTCTCGTACTGGTCGAGGCGGGAGAGCCACGCGTCCGTGTACCGCACGATCGCCATGCGCACCAAGTCCGGCCTCTCGATGAGGTCCACGAGGAGGTTTTCGGGTCCCCAGAGGGGGACGAGCTCGTCCCAGAGGGCCGTATAGCTGAAATGGATGCCGCGTTTTCTCACGTCCAGGATGCCGCCGAAGAGGTCCTTCCGGACCTCGAAGAGCTTTTCGCTCATTTCCTCGTTGTGGGAAACGACCGGTTCGTTTATCCTCTCGACGTCCGCCTCGTTTTTAATGACAGGCTCGTACCGGTGGGAATAGATAGCGTTGCCCTCGCCCTGCTGGATCACCTGCTCCCGCGAGGAAATTCCGAATCCCGTGTCCAGGATGACGAGGCCCGACCGGAACACGGCGTCGACGACCATGTCGCAGCGGCAGTGCTTCCACTGGTAGAGGGTGCGGCGGAAGTCCTGCTCGATGGACCGCGAGAAAGGATCGCCAGTCTTTATAACGAGCTCGCCGTCTACGTTCATCTCGTGCCAGGGGATCTCGCTGTTTCGGACGAGGACGGCGATGCTGTCTTTCTTGTTATCATTGACATCGCGCCAGATTTTCCGGTTCTGCTCCTGGACGGGCAGCGCGGCGATCTTCGCGATCTCCTCCGCGAGCCTTCTGAGCGCCGTCACGTCCCTGTCCTCGATGGCGATCTCGAATCCGGGCATTATCGTTTTTTTAAACATGGCATCCCCTTGTTTATTTCCGCCCTTGCCGGCCGGGCATCTCCCGCGCGCACGCCGGTCAGCCCGCCTCCCGCTCCAAGGCCGTGTACCGCTCCATGTGGCGCTGGAAGAGGACGCCGTTCTCCTCGACGGGCGCGAGCATCGAGGACTCGTCTTTTTTGACATACCGCCGGGCGGCCTCTCCGTACGAAAGCCCGAGCGCCGCCGCGGCGCCGCTCACGGCGCACCCCAGCGGGGCCGCGAAGTCGGCGTTCGCCGTCATGTAGGTGGGCGTATTGAAGGCGTCGGTGATGAAGCGGCGCAGGAGGGCGTTCCTGGAAGCGCCGCCGACGACGCAGAGCGGTCCCGCGATTTTCAGGTGGCCCGAGTGCAGCCTGAGCGACGCCGCCTGGGCCAGGTGGAGCGCCCGCACGTTCGCCGCCGCGTCGTCTTCGCTGAAACCGCGACGCGCTATCCCCATTTTACGCAGCGGCACGGACTCATCGAACAGGTAGGGGAGCATGAGCGGCTCGTCGCCCCGGAGGCGCTCCTCTCCCGCGAGCGCCGCATAGCGCCCCCAGTCGGATTCGCCTATTGCGACGGATCCGGGCAACCGGAGGTATTTCCTCAGGAAATGGTCATGGAGCTTTGCGCCGTTCGTGAACACCGAGAGCGCCATGGCGTTCCCCTTCGTGTAGCCGAACACATTGTATTCCCCGGCCAGGGAAGGCTCGAAGCGGTCGATGACCCCGTTCACCGTGAAGCTCGACCCGAGCGACACCACCGCGCTCCCCCCGCATCCAAGCAGGGTCGCGGGATTGTCGCCGGTGCCGGCGAGCACCATCGCCTCGGGCCGGACGCCGTAGCGCACCGCGAAGTACCGGTGTATCGTCCCCGCCGGCGCGTCATAGTGGGCCATCGGGCCAAGCTTCCGCTCGATCGGATCGTCTATGCCGTGCCGCTTCAGGATCCCGTTTACCGCCGCCGTCACCAGCGGGCTCCACCCGGGATTATGGATGTCCAGGCTGTTCAGGTTCGTGCCCCACCCGTCGCCGGTGTCCACAGCCGAGGGCTTCCCCGCGAGCATGGAGGTGATGAAGGCGCTCAGCAGGAATACGTGCGCCGTTTCGCGGTATTCTTCCGGAGACCCGGCAGCCCACTTGAGCACCTGGGCCGCCGGAAAGCGCAGCTCCGCGCAGTTTCCCGTGAGCGCCGCGATCCCGCCCGCCCCGGCGAGGGCTGCCGTGAGCTGATCCGCCTGGACGGCGGTGCTCCGGTCCTCCCATATGGGCGAGGTTTTGCGGGTGATGGACGGCCCGACCTGCTCCAGGAGGCTTCTTCCCGGATCCATTCCCGCGATCCTTTTTTCGAACGACGCGTCAGCATATACGGTGCAGTGCTGCATCGCGTCGACCTTCACGGCGGCGAGGTGCGGAAGAGCGTCGGTTTCATCCCGGAGTTTTTGAAACGCCATGTCGAGCGACTCGATCAGCATGAAGGGAGAGGTGTGGCGCTCCGAGGGGTCGGAAAGGGCCAGCAGGCCGGACCTGGTGCCGTAGCGCGGAAGGGCCCGGTCGTAGTCGAAGGAGCCGGTATACACCAGCTCCGCGCTCCCGGTGTCGAGCAATACCAGTTTCACCGACTGGGTGCTGAATTCAATGCCGAGGGAATACACGGCCACACCTCCGCCGCCCGCTGTCCCCGACGAGCGCTATAGATTCATCAGCCCTTCGACGAACATGTCCATGAACCGGGCACCGTCCAGCCGAAGCGGCACGTTCATGGTGTCAACAGTCCTTTTACCGGCGGCCGGTCCCTGCCGGCGGAAATCCAGGACCCTGCCCCGCCTCATACCTTCGGTCTGGATGGAAAAGGTCGCCGGGTTCCGGTCGAAAAGGCCCTTGTCGATCACGTGGGCGGCCGCCACCACGTCCCACGGGAAGAACCCGCCCTTCCGGAAGAAGAGACGGTTGACGAGGAGCCAGGAGGGTATCCGCCCGGCGCAGTACCGGGCGATGGTCCGATCGCTCCCGCGCAGCCGCTCGAGGTGGGCCGGGGTGAACACCGCCTGGGCGCAGACGTCCTGCATGATGACGGTCTTTTCCACCGGCGCCTTGAGGACGATCTCGGCGGCCTTCGCGTCGCAGTGGAAGTTGAACTCGCCTGTCCAGCAGAACGGCCTCAGCCGGAGCGAGCCGCCCATGACCACGAGCCCGCCGAGCGACGGGGCGAAGTGTTTGTCCATGAGCATCGCGGTGGCCACGTTCGTCAACGGCGCCACCGCCAGCAGCGTGATCTTCCCGGGATTTTTCCGGACGATTTCGATCATCCTCATTGCAGCGGGCGACGGCCTCCCCAGCTCGTCGCAGGAGGCGGCGCCCATGAAGAGGGGAACGTCGGCGCCGGCGGTGTCCAGCACCTCGCGCGCGACGGCGAAGCCCTTGTCCGCCGGCACGTTACCGAAATTAACGGTCACGGCCTCGAGGGCGATCCCGGGGGACGCCAGGAGCAGGAAAATGGCCAGTGCGTCGTCGATATCACGGAGCGGCACGCCTATGCCGGGATCGACGTCGATTATGACCCGCTTTTTTTTCATTTTTTGACCCCCCTCGGGAAATTTCTGACCGCCTTCTCCAGCTCCTTCTTCGTAACCGGCTGTATCCCCTGCCGGTAAAACTGCAGGGTGCCGGCCAGGATAGCTTTCCGGGCCGCCTTCGCGAATGGCTCCCCGGAAACGGTTTCCGCGCACAGGAACGCCATGCACTGGTCGCCGCAGCCGGTCTCGTCCACGGGCCCGGTACACGGCAGTTGAGGGATGGGGATGTGTTCCTCGAGGCCGTCACCGAAGACATAGGCACCGCGCGGGCCATGGGTGATCATGACATTCCGTATTCCCATGGCGAAGAAGGCGCGCGCGGCGCGACGGGCGCTGGAGAAATCCCTGACCTTCACGCCCGTGAGCATGGAGGCCTCGTGCTCGTTCGGCTTGATGATATGGATGCCGCTACGCAGCAGGCCGGTGTAATCCCGCTCCCTGTCCATGCCCCCGGGATCGAGGACGACACGTATTTTTTTTGCGCCTGCCTTCCGGGCCGCGCGGACGGCCGTCTCCAGCGGCTGTTCCAGCGCGAGGGCGAGGATGCCGTCCAGCGCCGCGCACGACGCGAAAAGCCTCTCCGCGCCGTCCACATCCCCCGGGCTGAAACGGTCGTTTATGCCCGGGATGCAGTAGATCTGGTTTTCCCCGCTCCGGCTTACAGCTATGAGCGCCACGCCGGGAAATTCACGCTTCTTCCCCCGGCCGCCGATTTTAATGTAATCGGTATTCACGCCCGCGCGGGAGAGAGCTTCCATGGGCACCCTCCACAGGCCGAACGGGTCCCTGGCGGTCCGGCCGAGCATGGCGACCCTGTTCGGGCCAAGGAGGCGGGCCATCATCCGGGCCATGTTGCCCGACTTGCCGCCGGGACCTATGACGAGCGTGCCGCCCCGCGAGAGCTCGCCGGGCGCGAGGATCTCCCCCACCCCCGAGGCGACGATGTCTGTGTTCAGCCCGCCCGTGACTATGATGAGCGGTTTGAATCCCTTCAAGGCTTTTCTCCTGAAGGTTTGACCTGTTTCATCACCTGTACCCGTGTTCCTCGTTCCACTTCCTTGTCTCGTCGACCATGGCGTAATAGTTATCTATGGGGATGTAATTGGCTACAGAATTGCCGGTGCCCATGCAGTACCCCCCGCCGGGGGCGCAGTCCTCCAGTATCCGGCGGGTCCGCCTCCTCACCTGTTCAGGCGTGCCCCGCGAAAGGAGATCGACATCCACCCCTCCCAGAGTCGCGATCCGGTCATGGTATTTCCTGTACCAGTCCTCCACCGGGAGTATCTTGTCCTCGAAGCTGTGTTTCGCGTCGATTCCCACAACCTCTATCAGATCTTCCATGATGCCGAGAACGTTCCCGCACGAATGGAGCAAGAAGGGCTTCCCGTGACGGTGGCACGCGTCGGCGATGCGCTTCTGCCTGGGGATCACATGCGTTCTGAAAAATTCCGGGGAGAGCATGGTTCCCTTGTGGTATCCCATGTCCTCGCCGAAAAAGATCGCTCCCGTCGCCGGGTGCGCCGCCGCGAGGTCCACCGCGTATTCGGCGATTTTCGTCAACTGCTCGAGAATATCATCGACCAGGGAGGGATCATCCACGGTGGCGTACGCCAGGTTCTCGAACCCCATGAGCTGTTTCAGGTCCTCGAAGATTCCCTCGTACATGAGCATGACCTTCATGCCTTCCGGCATTTTTGACGCGGCGTAATCCACCGGCAGCAGGTTCACCTGTTCGAGGGACGGCCATATGTATTCCTCGTACTCCCCGCGGTTCGTGATGATGCCGTTGGCCTCATCCTGCCACGCCCGTTTCTGCCTCCTGCGGTCGGCGTCCTCCGAGAGCACTTGACGAGTACGCCGGATCGGAACGATGGGTATCATGGTGACATAGTCGTATCCCACGGCCTTGCTGTACTCGAGGCTGAGGTCCATCAGCCTGATCGCCAGGTCCAGCATCTCGGGATTGTCCATGGCGTCACCGGCGGCCGTGAAGATCTCCACGGCCTTGCTGGAAGGATACTCGATGCCCGTCACCTCTGACATGATCTCGGGGTCGGCGAAGAGCTCGATGATCGGCACGGGCCCTTCGGTCGTCTCCCGCATCAGCACCCTTCTCAGGTGCCCGAAGTCATAGCGTGTCTTGAACGGTCTCACGATCGGCATACGGCCCCTCCCGGCGTCTCTCGTCTGTCCCGTCCCGGGGACAGTTCACGTCCTGCTCCACCTCTTCACGTTCCTCAACAGCTCGTCCGCCTCCTTTCGCGAGGCGCAGTTAGTCGTGATAAACAGCCCCTTCGCGGAGATGGTGCCCAGTATCTTCTCGATTTCGTGCGGCGGCACCCCGAGGAGCACAATGCATTTCTTTTTCTTCTGTATCTTCCTGTAAAGCGGCATCCAGACGTCGTGGGCCATCGAGGACTCCGGCACGCCGGTGTCCCCGGGGACCCACTGGATGCCCGCTATTTTCTCGATGTCCAGGATCGAATCGATGTACTTGACCGCGTCGGGCCCGTCCAGGTGGTAAATCGCCCTTCCGAGAAAGGCCGCCTCCCTCTCGAGGGATGGTTTCACGTACCGGTCGAACAGTGACGGCGAGAAGTTCGCGCTGACGTCGCACTGGAGGGGATACCACGGCTCCCTGCTGTAGAGCGGTATCCAGCAGGTGATGCCGTCCTGCCCGCGGCGGATAATCCCCTCGAGCCTCCGGTAGCAGTCAAACCAGATATCGTCGATCTCCTCGACGAGCTTCACGACCTCGCCGGGGCAATCCATGAGGTCATAGATCAGTTCCATCGTGCCGCGCAGGGAAAGGGCGACGTCGAAGCCTCCGCCCAGGTCCGTCATGCTCACCAGGTACCGGTCCTTCGCGCGGCTTGCAAGCTTTTCCGTTATCGCGGCCGTCGCCTTCCAGAGCGGGTGCGATTCATCCATGGACAGCTTTTTCCTCGCAGCCCAATCGTTCAGCACGGGGCGCTGGCCGTACCACACCGTCCCCTCCTGGAACGAATAGTCCGCGCCGATCCACGAGGCCAGCACGCCTGGCCCGAGATTGACGAAGGCGGAGGGCAGCGCCTCCCCCGCAAAGTAGGTATAGGACACGGCGAACTCGAAGGTGTCGAGGAACATGTCCGGGTCGGTCCATCGCTGCTCCAGGCTTTCCGGCTGCCTGAGCTTCAGCTCAAGGCCCTTGATGAGGGGTTCGTCGCGCGGCGCGCTCACCGCCACGCACGCCCTGTCCAGCATGTCGCAGGCCCAGAACGCCTCGAACCGCTTTTGCGTCTCCTCCCAGTTTTCCTTGAAGAACATCGTCACTACCTCGCCGAAGGGTGATTTCGCGCGCCGGTCCGATATTCTGAAATCAATATCCCGGCGGTGCTGTCCCGGGCGGGCGATCCGGGGCCTCGCGGCCCGTAAAACCGGTGAATCCGCCCCTCAGTCATCGCGGCGTTTTCCGCGCTTGCCGCCCGCCCCCGTGGGTCTGACTTTCTTCCGAAAGAAAAAACGATCATTCATCGAGCGCCGGTATTGTGATCACGCAGGGCGCCGAAGAGTTCGTCAATGTTCCCCAATGGGGTCCCATGGGGTACATCGCAGCCCGAGGAAAGCACGAAGTTCCCGTACCCCTCCGTCTTGCGGAGGAGCTCGCGCGCCGCCTCCCTGACCTCGGCCGCCGTCCCATCTTTTAAAACGCGCACCGGGTCCAGATTGCCGAACACGAGAACGCCGGCCGGCACCTGGGGAAGGACATCGGCAATATCGACGACGTTTCCAAAGTGCAGCCCCATGGCGCCGGTCGACGCCATTGACGCGACGTGACGCCTGGTGCTGCCGCAATTGTGCAGGACCGCCATGAAGCGCTCGTCCTGCACTTCCCCGATTATCCGTTTCACGAAAGACGAGGAGAAATCGTCGCACTGCGCGGGAGAGATGAGGCCGGCGGCGGGCTCGGCGATAACGATGCCGTCGGCGCCGGTGTCCCTGAACGCCCGGGCGTATTTCGCCAGGAAATCGGCGCACTTCCCGAGCACGGCGCGGAGCGCGCCGGGGTTCATGTGTATATTCATCAGCGCCTCGGTCATGCCGCACAGCCTCCCGGCGAGGGAAAAGGGTCCGATAAGGCACCCGAAAACCGGCCGGTCCGTCATCCCGGCGGCCGACAGCGCCACCGCCTCAAGATACACGCCGGTGCGCCCGCTTCCGACGGGCGGCACCGCCAGGGCCTCTGCCCCGGCATCGGTCACCAAGCTGCCGGTAACGGTCGGGGTCTCGTTATCCGTGAAGCGTATCGAGCTGCCGAACGCCTCGGCCTCCACCGAGAGGTCCATGGCGGTTATCGCGGCCGCCGAAGGATACCTGGACGCCAGCGCCCTGATGCAGTCGGCCTGCTTTTTCCCGTCCTTCACCACGTCAATGACGCGCAGTCCGGTAAGCTGCAGCCCGACGCAGGTCATGAGGGGGAAGGCACGCCTCTCGCCCGAGGCAATGATTTCCCGGGCCCAGTCACGCATGTCGCGTTTCATTTTTTCACCTTACCCCGCCAGGAGGCGGGAGACCAGGTCCACCGCGCCGGGCGCGTCGGCCGAGTACCCGTCGGCGCGTATCTCGTCGGCGAAGGCCTGCGTTACCGGGGCCCCGCCGATGATGACCTTCACGACGCTCCCCTTGGGCGATGTACGCACCGTGTCGACGATTTCCTTCATGTATCCCATCGTGGTGGTCAGCAGGGCCGAGAGCCCCATCACCCGGGCGGAATTCCTGTCAAGCGCATCCATGAACTGCTCCGCCGTGACGTCGATCCCGAGGTCGACCACCCGGTATCCCGACCCCTCGAGCATGATGCCCACGATATTTTTCCCTATGTCGTGCAGGTCTCCCTTCACCGTCCCGATGACAACGGTCCCCTTCGATTCGACGCTCGCGGAGGCGAGGGCCGGCTTCAGGATCTCCAGGCCGGTCTTCATCGCCCTAGCGGCGATGAGCACCTCGGGAATGAATATCTCGTTCTTCTTGAACTTTATCCCTATGGGCTCCATTCCCTTGAGGAGCCCCTTGTTCAGGACATCCGCCGCGGCGATCTTTTCAGAAAGAGCCTTCGCGACCAGCTCCTTGACCTTCGCGGAATTGCCCTCTTCGGTCTTTGCGGCGATTTCGTCTAAAATATTCATATATTCCCCCTTGTTCCCGTGATGTGCGGCACATACTTCCCCCCTCGGACGGCCGGGCCACAGCGTTCCCGAAACGAACGGGATTATGCCCGACACACACATCGCCGTATTGTACAACACGGATAGATACTTGTACAAAGATGCTATTTTTCTTGCGTATTTTGCCTTTAATGGTACCATATGCGCATGGATGTTACACGGTATCTTCCGAAAGATGTCTATACGGCGCTGAGCGGCCAGTACACGCTGAAATCCCGCCTGCCGCTTCTGCTCGTGGATTCGAAGGGGTCCGTCGTCTACCCGGACAATCCCTGCGAAACATGCACCGTGATAAGCCTCCCCCATCACTGCGACGAGGTGTTCCGGAAATGGAGGATGCTGGTGGCGGAGAACTCCGCACGCTGGGGCGACATCTATTTCTCCACCACCCCGCTGGGCCTGGTGACCTTCGCCGTGCCACTCTTTGCCAGCGGCGAGCCGCTGGGCGCCCTTATAAGCGGTTTCGTCATATTCCGCGAAATGCGTGGGGATTTCGAGAGCGACCTTAGGGGCGGCCTCGCCAACCTCCGTCATGCCTGCACCGTGATCGGCCCGTCGGCCGGGAAGATCCGGGCCATCTCCCGGGGCAGGATGATGAACCACGCGGAGTTCCTCCTGCGGCTCGTCACCAGGCATAACCTGAGCGACCTGCGGCTGTTGAACGAGAAAAAGGAGCGCACCCTGCAGCAGCTCAACATCGCCCACTACGTGGAATACCTTAAAAAAAAGAAGGGGAACGTTCCACGCTCCATCGTCGACGCCCAGGACGAGATAATCTACAAGGCCAAGCTCGGGGACATCAAGGGGGCCAAGGAGATGCTCAACGAGTACCTGGGGTACATTTTCTTCGACAGCGGGATGAATTTCGACGTTTTGAAGATCCGGGTCATCGAGCTGGTGGTGCTCCTCTCGAGGTCCGCCATCGAGCTCGGCGCCAGCCCCAGGGAGCTGCTGGGGATCAACTTCTCCTATCTCACCGAGCTCAACCGGCTGGGCGAATTCGAAAACCTGTGCCATTCGCTCGCGAAAATACTCGAGAATTTCATCCACACGGTTTCCTCGCTGAAGCTGAAGAAAAAGAAGGACGAGACGCTCCGGATGCTGGACTACATAGACCGTCACCTCGCGGAGCGGATCACCTCGCGGGACATCGCCCGCTCCGCCCGCCTCAGCGTGAGCAGGGCACTGCACCTCTTCAAGGAGGAAACGGGGCTCGCGCTCACGGCCTATATCAAAAAGAGCAGGGTGGACTCTGCGAAACACCTGCTCCTCGACACCGACAGCCCCGTCACCCAGGTCGCCCTGGAGTCGGGCTTTTACGACCAGAGCCACTTCACCAGGGTCTTCAAATCTCTCGAGAAGATGACGCCCTCCCGCTTCAGGATGAAATACGGCAAATGACGGCGCCGCCGTTTCCGGGGCCGTTCCTCCTCCCGCGTTCTATGCCTCAACCCTGTTCCTGCCCCGCTCCTTCGCCAGGTAGAGAAACCCATCCACGCGGCGCACGAAGTCGTTCAGCGGCTCCCCGCCGTATTGCGCCAGGCCCAGGCTCGCCGTGATGCGCACATGCGCCTCGCCGAACCGGCCGCTCTCGATCCCGGCCCTGATCCTCTCGGCCACCCCCCGGGAGTCTTCCAGCGACGTGTGCGTGAATACGACCAGGAATTCCTCTCCCCCGTACCTGCCCGCGTAGTCGGACGGCCGGATGCTTTCGCGGAGAATCTGCGAAACGCTCACGAGCACCGAATCGCCCGCCAGGTGCCCGTGGGCGTCGTTGACGTTCTTAAAATGGTCGATGTCGATCATCAGCAGGGAAAGCGGCAGCTCGTATCGGCGGACCCGGTGGATCTCGTCCTCGAGGATCTGCATTATGTGCTGGTGGTTGTAGAGCCCCGTGAGGCTGTCCCGGATGGACCTCTCGTAGAAATACGAGCTGGCCTCCTCCAGCAGCCTGTTTTTCTCCTCAAGCTCGCGGTTGACCTTCTCGATCTCCTCGTTGGCGGCGCGCAGGCGCTCTCCCTGGTCCAGGAGCTCCGCCGTCCTCTCCCCCACGATCTGCTCGAGCCGCCCGGACAGGTCCTCCAGCCGGTAAAGGGCGCCCGCATAGCGCCTCAGCATGACGAAGGCCTGCGAGAAGATGAAAAACATGATCCCGAAGGGGGCGTAGTAGCCCGTCTGCAGCACCTGGTTCTCGAAGAGGACGTCGTTGACGACGGTCGCCAGGAGGACGAATCCGCCCGCGAGAAACACCACTGCCCCGTCCCGCCCCCGGGCCGCGGCGTGGGCTATCACGGCGATGCCGTATACGCAGACGCACAGGATCATGATCTCGCCGGCCAGCAGGAGGTGAAGGTGAATCCTCGCGGGGAAAAGGACGACGCAGATGGAAAGCAGGGCGACGGGGACAATCATCAGCCTGAGAAACCAGCCGCCGAACTCGGCCGGGAAGAGCTTACGCAGGAAAAGAAGGCTGAGCGGCACGGTCAAGGCCCAGCTGAGTATGTCGGCCTTGAATTTAAGCTCCCAGTTCGGTCCGGAGACGAGATTGATGACGAACATCTCGCCGAAATTGGACATGGTATAGGCGGACGCGAGCAGACAGAGCAGCCCGAAGTAAAGCGTCGACCGGTCCTTCGTCCTGTGCAGGAAATATACGATATGGGAGAGCCCCATGAGAAAAATGGTCCCGAAAAGGAAAAGCTCCAGCGCGATCTGCCTTTCCCGCGCGCGATATATCTTCTCTCTCGAGCCGAGGCTGGGACTGGCCCACATTCCGCCCTTTATGTGGTGATAGTTGGAAACGTGGATCACCAGGTCTATCTCTCCGGCCGCCGGGTCCAGCGCCGCGGCAAGCGGACGGCGATCCGGCACCGTCGTTTCCCGGCTGGTGCCGGAAACCCCGTTGGAGCAGAGCCTCTTCCCGTTCGCATAGGCGGCATAGGCCGTCACCATGTCCGGAAATTTAATGGCGAGCGCCTCCCGGTTTTCGCCCAGCAGGATTCGCAACCGGTACGTGGCGTACCCTTCCCCGGTGAGCCGCTGGCCGTTTATCACCTGGTCATTCCAAACACTTGGAACCTGAATGAGATCCACCTGCCCCGTCCTTGTCCGGACGGTCGCCCTCCCCGGGTCCAACAAGCGCTTCCAGTGGAATTCCCATTCCCCTTTCATCGGCACGGGACGGCCGCGCCCGAGGTCCCAGTGCCGAAGATCGAGGGTGCCCCTCACCGCCTCCGGCGGTCTTTCCCGCGAATACAGTGCCGCGTGCCCCCACCGGCAGGACAGGATCACCACGATGAACGTGAGGCAGGCTTTTTTCATGGGTCCGACATCATGCCCCGAGCGAATTTCCCGGCATGCCGACACCGGTCTGCTGGCTGAAGATACTACCATCGCAGGCCCGCCTGCGCAACAAAAAAGTCTCCAGACACAGGGGCCATTGGCGGATAACTTTCCGCTTGACAGTGAAATACGGGGTATTGTTCATGTGTGATCCGCCCAGTATGGGCATCATGCTTTTATCCATTCAAAGTTATGCAATATTCTTCGGCCGCGGGCGGAAGCATACAGATTTGAGCCATGACTGCCGCGCTCCCGGGCGTGAGACGCACCAAAGGCATTCTGGTACTAAAAACTGACTACAGGGGGAACATTACAATGGATGGAAGAATCACCAATGTCGCTCTCATAGGGGCGGGGACCATGGGCCGGCAGATCGCGGCGCAGGCGGCGGTCTTCGGCATGCCCGCACGGCTGTACGACGCAAACAAGGACGTGCTCGAGCAGGCGAAAGCCGGCGTCAAGTCCCAGGTAGAGTCGTATTTCCTCTTCGGCATCGCCAAGGGTGACGCGGCCGGACCGCTCGCGCGGATTTCCTACTTCACCGATCTGGCGAAAGCGGTCGAGGGGGCCGACCTGGTCCTCGAAGCGGTCCCGGAGAACATTGACCTCAAAAAGAAGGTTTTCGCCGAGCTTGACCGGATCGCCCCCGCCCATGCGATCATCGCTACCAACAGCTCCTCGATCCCCGTGTCACGGATCGAAGACGCAGTGAAGCGTAAAGACAGGGTGATAAACATCCACTTCTACCAGGCCATCGCGCGCATCAACATGGTGGACCTCATGCGGGGGACCCAAACGAGCGACGAGACCTTCGAGAAGGCGAAGGCGTGGATTGAAGACATCGGCTGCATACCGCTCTGCGTGGCCAGGCAGTGCATGGGCTTCGTGTTCAACCGCATCTGGCGCGCGGTGAAGCGGGACGCGCTGGCAGCATGGTCTGGCGGGCACTGCGACTTCCGAGACATAGACCGGGGATGGATGCTCATGACCGGCATGCCCATGGGGCCTTTCGGCATGATGGACCTTGTCGGGCTCGACGTGGTGTACGACATCGAAATGGCCTATTACGAAGACAGCAAGGCCCCGAAAGACAGGCCGCCCGACGAGCTCAAGGCCATGATCGGCAGGGGAGAGATCGGCATGAAAGCGGGGAAGGGATTTTACGACTGGAAGAAACCGGAGTTCTCCAGCCCCGATTTCATAAAAGCGAAAAAAACCTGCTGAGAAAAAAAGCAAGCCGGTCGCCGGGACAGGGTCCCTCGCGGGATTACCCCGCGGAATAAAAAAGCGGAGCGCGTGCTCCGCTTTATCGTTATTAAAGGCTCAGGACGGCCGCGCGCAGTTTCATGGAGTCGGGGGCCCGTACGGAGTGCCGTAATAACTCGGCGTTCCCACGTATGCGGGCTTTTCCACGTACTTGTCCCCGCTGATGCGCCCCTCCAGCCGGTCAAGGGCGTTCTGGTAGCTCATCTTGACGGCCGGGTTCGGCTCGGTCTTGATGCCCTGTTTGAGAACCGGGACCGCCGCCTTTACCTCGAAGTACGCCGCCGAGTCCGCGGCCATGAGCCTTATGAGATAATCCTTCCCGGGGTTGCGGAGTATGGTCAAGAAATTCGATTTGGCCTTTTCGAGCTTGTCCTTCTGCCCGGTAAACTCGCTCGACCGCAACTTTCCAAAGGCCGCCATGGCCGTCATCTGGTCATTGCTCATCATATCTCTCAGTATGGCGTCGGGGTCGTCCGCCGCGCCGGCCGGGGCCTGCACTCCGAAAAGCGTCAGCGACAGGAACAATGCCGTTATACATACCATGGGCAACGGGTTTCTTCTCATGTGCTTTTCCTCTCCTTCAATGTTATTCCATAATCCGCCACGGTAAAATCCAGCTTTATTGAATCGATATACAGGCAATCCATTTCGTCAATCACTTCCCGGATTTAAGATTCAACCACCCCGCCTTACGCTTGGACTGATAGGCCGGAAGCCGTTATAAATCCGGTTCCGCTCACTTGCCAAACAGCGCCAATGGCGAAGATGCCGGCCGCAGGAGGCTCAGCCCTTCCCGCCGAACACCACAAAGGTATAGGACAGCGGTTTTACCGTTATTGCCGTCTCCCCCTTTCCCGCGGCGCCGCTCCCGGGGGTGGGAGGCAATGCCCGGCCTCCCACGACATCCAGCTTCTTCCCGTTCAGGAGCACCTCCTTGCCCAGCACATCCGGCCCGTTGAGGGCATAGACCTTATAGCTCATTCCCTTCATGCCCGGAAAAGCCACCTCCGCGCTCCTGTCATGGTGGAGGTTGATGACCAGGACGGCCACACCGGCATCCCTTGTCCCCGCGGCGCTGTGCGCGTAGACACGCACCTTTCGGGCTTCGTCACCCTCGGCCCGGACGTCATAGGCCTTTCGCCCCATGAGCCGCTTCCACAGCAGGGAGTTCCAGTAATCGGGGTTGGGTTTCAGCGTTTCATCGTCGATCATGCCGTAATTCATCCCGCACAGGGTCTGGCGAACCACCACCTTGTGCCCGTTCCTCGCCAGCAGGCCCAACTGGTCAAGCCACCAGAGCCCGCCTATGTACGCGTCCGAAACCCCGGGCTCACCGCCGAACTGCGCGTTTCCCGATTCGCCGAGCCAGATGGGCCTGCCCTTCGCGTGGGTGTCCCTCAGCCCGCCTATGTACCGCGCCCAGTGGGCCGCCTCGTCCAGGGCGTCGGGATCGAGCAGCCTCGAGGGATAGGCCTTGCGCGTGGCGATGGGGCCCCGCCGGGACTGCTGCGGGTAGTAATGCCAGCTGATGATGTCGATGACATCGCCGGAGGTCTTCACGTAGCCTTCCATCATCCCGAAAAAGAAGGAGAGCGGCTCGCCCAGCACCGGCCAGAAGGCGCTGCTGTGCCCGGTGAACCGTGAGCCGGGAAAGTACTTCTTGACCAGGGCCCTGGCGGCGACAAGGTCCGCGTGATAGCGTTCAGGCGGGACCATGGACTTCGGGCCGTTATCGTACCAGAAGAGGTTCAGCTCGTTGCCCAGCTCCCACACGGAAACACGATACCCCTTCCACGCCGTATAGGCGATGAGCTTCTCGGCGTTCCGCGGGTCCCAGCTCCCGCCGTCGCGGCGGGTCGCCGGCCCGGTGTTGATGGTGAACACCAGCTTCAGGCCGTTGCGGCTCGCGAAGGCGTTCACGCCGTCCCATTGGCCGCGGGTCATGGCGGATCCGTATCCCTCCGGGGGATCGATCCGCGCGGTCCACGGCGCCGCGAGGTCGTAATAGGTCTTGTCGGCCTCGGTGCCGCCGATGCGGAGGTAGGCGGGCGCCAGCGCCGCGGCGAGCAGGTCGAGCCTGGGGCGGTCGAAATCGAACACCGGGGCGTGCTTTTCCCCGCCGCCCATCTCGATGACATCGGCGCGGGGGTTCCACCATTTGCCGCCCACGACCTGGGACATATCGATCGCGAAGGACAGGTATTCCTCGTCCACGACGTTCAGGGGTGAACGGGTATCGACGGCCACCGTCACCCGTACGGCCGTCTGCCGGCCGCCCGTGACGCTCACGTCGCGCTCCTCCAGCCGGGGGGATGGTTCGAACTGCCCGGCGATAAAATCAATAATTGAGCCGCTCGAGTTCCAGAGGGCGATCTGGAGTATCCCCGCGAACAGAAGGATTACGACAGCGAGGGTTATAAGCACGGTTTTTGCTTTCATGTCATCCATCCTCCTCTACGATAGAGCGCGTGTTGATTTCAGCATGCCCCGAACGGGGCGCGCGTCAAATCCTATTTCCAGCCGGTATATTTAAATAAAAAGAGTCCCGGCCGGGGATCCCTGCCGACGGTCCGGGTGTTTTCGCCGCTGCAAAAATATGTGTTGCAATCCATGCGCCCATTAGACCAGGTATTTCCTGCAGCCGTTCCCGCGCCGGGCCATGAAGCTTTCCATATTGTACGAAGACAATCACGTGATCGCCGCCGAAAAACCGGCCGGCATCCTCAGCCAGGGGGACTCCTCGGGCAGGACGTCCCTGCTCGACACCGTCCGCGAGTACATTAGGAAAAAATACGGGAAACAGGGCAGGGCCTTCCTTGGACTGGTCCACAGGCTGGACCGCCAGGTCTCGGGGGTAATGGTCTTCGCGCGGACCTCCAAGGCCGCCCGTCGCCTCTCCGGCGAATTCAGCGGGCGCCGCGCGGTCAAGGTCTACTGCGCCCTCGTCCACACTCCCGGCGCGACGGGGAGAGGCGCCACTGCGGCGCCCGGCGAATGGATTACGGTCACCCAGCACCTCGAAAGAGAAGGGAGCACGACAAAGGTCTCGTCCGGCCAGGACGGCCGTTCCATGAAGGCATCTCTGTCGTACAGGGTCCTCTGGTCCGGGAAGGACCATCGCATGCTGCTCGTGCGGCTCATCACCGGCCGAAAACACCAGATACGGGCCCAGCTCTCGCAGGGCGGGATGCCCGTCGTGGGCGATACGAAATACGGTTCGCTCGAGCCCCTCGCGGACGGAGCGATCTGCCTTCACGCCTGCTACCTGTTGATCGCGCATCCCACGCTCAAAATCCCGCTTGAGCTTTTTTCCGAGCCTCCCCCGCGCATCATGGAACGGACGGGTCTTTCCAAAGACGTTCTGCTGGCCGCCGCGCGCGACGCGGGCGCGCGTTGAGGCGCGCCTCCCCTTGCACGGTCCCTTTTTTCTCTCTCCGGTCCCTGAAGGAGTCCCGCGCGTGCGTACGTGAAGGGCCGATACCATGGCGGAAGCTGCCAGGCACGGTAGACTCTCGAATATTCGATTATTTACAGGTGGGACTGCTGCTTTCATTTATTTTTAATAAAATACGCGTGTATTCCATTGACAAGGAGCCGGGAAACAGGTACATATGTACCATGTCGCCAGGCCTCCACCGGTGAATAGTACGGCGGGGGAGCCGACTCTCATCTCGCCGGCGCAGCGGCGGGATGTTCCAATCGACAGCAGGAGTAACGAATATGAGTTTCTGGAAAGACGCGGGAAAGTCATTTATTAAATACAGCGAGAAGATCGTCGAGAAGACCGAGGAATACACGAAGATCGCGAAGCTCATTCTCGATATCAAGAAACTCGAAAACAGCATTGAAAGCCTGCACTGCGGGATCGGGGAATACATAATGAGAAAGATAAACGAGGGCTCCCGGGACATCGCCTTCGATGACGACTTCATCCGGGACCACGCGGAGAGGATCCGGGACAATAAAGTCCTCATCGAAGGGAAGCGCCGGGAGATAGAGGCCATCAAGGCCGCCCGCACCGGCCCGGACGGCACGTCCGGCTCCGCGAAAACTTCCTGAAAAACCATTCCAGGACACATACCATCATGCCCCTATCGCCGAAATCCATCATTGCCTATATACGGCACACCTCAGGGCCCTTCACTCACCAAAAGCTCCTCGAGGACCTTATCGAGAAAAAAGACCGCGCCGCGGGCGCGCGCGGAAAAGACAGGTCGAAGAAGGGGCGAAATCCCCGGAAGAGCGCGGACACGGTGGGCGAAACGCTTCGCGCGCTGATCGCCCTCGGCTTCATTGAAAAACACCGCGGATCAATCCGCCGCTCCGTTAATTTTTCCTGCTCCGGCGTGATCAAAATCGACGGGAGGGGAAAAGGCGTCCTTTTGGCTCCCGGCGGGGAGGAATTCCTGGTGGAAAGGGAAAACACCGGGTTCGCCCATTCCGGAGACGAGGTCGAGGCCGAGCTCGCTGATTACAGGGAAGGCCTTTTTTACGCCAAGGTGGCCGGGATCCTCAGCAGGAAGAGGGAGCGCCATGTCGCGCGGGTGGAGAGCAAGAGCCGCGACCATATCTTCTTCCGCTTCATCGACATGCCCGGCGTGGTGGAGGCATGCGCGCCCCGGTACCGCGATGAACCGGACAAGGGCGAGCTTGCCGTCATCCGGCTTACGGGAAAAATAGTGAACGGCCTCCAGGAATGCGCCGTGGAAGAGGCCTTCGACGCCGGCGACGAGCAGCGCGACTTCCAGAGGATCATCGTGAAGCACTCCCTGCCCTCCCCGCACCCCGTGTACGACGAGCTCAAATCCATCGACCGGCGGTTCCTGAAAAACGAGTCCCAGGGAAGGAAGGACTACCGGAGGCTCCGCACGGTCACGATCGACGGGGACAACGCGAAGGATTTCGACGACGCCATTTCGTTCGAGGAGTCCGGGGGCGGCTACAAACTGTACATACACATCGCCGACGTTTCCGCCTTCGTTCAAAAGGGCGGCGAGCTGGACCGGCAGGCGTCGAAGAGGGGGACGAGCTTCTACCTGGGCAATCACGTGATCCCCATGCTGCCCGAACTGCTGTCCAACGATCTCTGCTCGCTGAGGGAGAAGGAGGACCGCCTGACGCTTTCGGTGGAGCTCCTCTTCAGCCCCGCGGGAGAGCTCCTTTCCCAGCACTTTTACCGGGGGATCATCAGGGTCAGCAGGAGGCTCACCTACACGGGCGCCCACGAGCTCATCGAGAGCCCCGGAGACGGCAAGTGGTCGTCGCTGCTCAGGCCGATGCACAGGCTGGCGCTGCTGCTCAAGGACCGGCGCATGCAGCAGGGTCGCCTGGACCTGAACCTCACCGATCCGGAATTCATCTATGAAGGCAACACGCTCGTCGACCTGATCGGCGCCCAGCGGCTCAAAAGCCACCTCATCATCGAGGAATTCATGCTGAGCGCCAACGAGGCCGTGTCGAAGTCCCTGCGGGAAAGGCGCGTGCCCACGCTTTACCGCATCCACGAAAAGATAAGCGATGAAAAACTGCACTCGCTCAAGCGCTTCCTTCAAACCCTGGGGCTCGGCCTCAACAAATCCATAGGCACCGGCAACGCGATCCAGGACGTGATAGACCGCGTGCGGGGCAAAGAATACGAGAACGTGGTGAACTTCATCATCCTGAAATCACTCATGCAGGCCTACTACGGGGTCCAGCCCATGGGCCACTTCGGTCTCGGGTTCCGCGACTACACCCACTTCACCTCGCCCATCAGGCGTTTCCCGGACCTTGTGGTGCACCGGTGCCTCAAGAGCCTCATGGCGGGCGCCTCCCCTCCCTACACCGCCGAGGAGCTCCTGAATCTCGGCGAGACCAACTCCACCATGGAGCGCGTCGCCCAGAGCGCCGAACGCGACCTTTTCAGGCTCAAGTCATGCCGCCTCATGGCGTCGCGCGTCGGCGAGAGATTCGACGCTGTCGTGAGCGGCGTTTCCCGCTATGGATTGTTCGTCACCCTCATGGAGAAGCCCATCGAGGGAATGATCCCGCTGCGTTTTCTCACCGACGATTTCTACCTGGTCAACGAGGACGACTTCACCGTCGTGGGCAGGCGCCTCGGGCGCAGGTTCCGGCTGGGCGACCGCGTCAGGGTGAAATGCGTCAGCGTCGAGACTGACACGATGCGCATCGATTTCGACCTCGCATGACACCACTGCCCGTTCACCGCGCCCGCCCGGCGCGGTGAATTGTGCTGTACCGGCGGCCGGGCGGTGCCGATATTATATCCCGCGAGGCACCTTCGATGACCGAGACGCATTACCAGAAATTCATTCACGACCACCTCGGCGAGATCGTGGAAAGGGTGGTGGAGATGGACAACTTCAGCGAGGCCGACATCTCCGTGCTCAAGGGCCAGATCGTCACCGGCATTAAGCTCAGGAAAAAGATGCCGGTGGCCCCCCTGGGCGAGATAAAATGCCTGATAGTCGGTTATATCGCCATAAAATTCATCGAGGACGAACTGGGCTTCACGTTCTGACTACCGCCTTGTAAAAAAATATACTTGCAATTATTTTCCAGTCCCGCTATTGACCTTCACTAACCGCAGGCGCTGGCGCCTGCGTTCACGGCGCGGCGGAGCGGGACCACGGGCGATGAAGCTGATTGCGGCGGACAAGGATCGCGGACTGGGCGTCAGGGACACGGCGGCCCTCTTCCTTCCCGAGGAGTTTCACAAGGGATCCGGCGCACCCGTGCCTCCGGCTTTTTCCTTCATCAAGGACCGGATTAACCTGCGCTATTTCAAGGCCAAACCCGGGGAAACCCTCTTCATCCCCTTCGGAGACAAGCCCGCCGTCATAGTCGTGGGGCTCGGGAAAAAGGGCGAGATAACCGCGGAATCCCTGCGCACCAGCGCCGGGGCCGCCGTTGACGTGTGCAGGAGGAAAAGGATATCCACCCTGCACGTCTTCGTCCCCGAGATCGAGAAGTTGCCCGAACCGTCGGCGGTCGGCCCTCTCGCCGAGGGCCTCTGCCTGGCCAACTACGCCTTCGACCGCTACAAGTCGAAAGGAGAAGACACCGTGAAAACGGTGGACACGGCGGTGTTTCACGTGAAAGCCCCGTCCGGGACGCGGCGCCTCCTCGCCGAGACCGGCATACTCTGCGAAAACACGCTCCTCTGCCGCAACCTCGTCAATGAAACAAGCGACCTCGCCAATCCCGTCGCTATCGCCCGCGAGGCGAAGCGGGTGGGACGACTGCGGGGCGTCTCGTGCAGGGTCCTGGCCAGGCGGGACCTGGAAAGGCTGAAGATGGGCCTCATCCTCGCGGTCGGCCGCGGGAGCGCGTTCCCCCCGCAGCTTGTCCTCCTGAATTACCGGGGCGACCCGAAAAACCGAAAATCCGTGGCCATCGTGGGCAAGGGAATCACCTTCGATTCGGGCGGGCTCAACCTGAAGCCCACCGGGCACATCGAGGGCATGCGCGGCGACATGGCCGGGGCCGCGACATGCATCTACACGATAAAGGCGGCCGCCGAGCTGAGGCTGAAGGCGAACATCGCCGCCGTGGTGCCCCTGTGCGAAAACATGCTGAGCAACACCTCCTTCAGGCCGGGCGACGTTTATAAAGCCCATAACGGAAAGAGCGTGGAGATAGGAAACACCGATGCCGAGGGCCGCCTCGTGCTGGCCGACGCCCTGGCCTACGCCGAGGAAAAGTTCAAGCCCGGCTGCATCATCGACATAGCGACGCTTACGGGCGCCTGCCTGGTCTGTTTCGGGGAAATCGTGGCGGGACTCATCTCCAACAACGACCCGGTCGCCGATGAGCTTTTCGCCGCAGGCGAAGAAACCGGAGAGCGCCTCTGGAGGCTGCCACTTTACAGGGAATACGGCGAGGAACTCAAGTCCGACATCGCTGACATCCGCAACGTGTCGGCGAGCAGGAACGCGGGCACGATAATGGGCGCCGTCTTCCTGAAAAATTTCGTCAAGAAAACCCCATGGGCCCACATCGATATCGCCGGGACGTCGTGGTTCTCCAAGCAGCGGGGCTACAGGCCGAAAAACGCCACGGGTTTCGGCGTCCGCCTCCTGATAGAAGCGATACGGAGGCTCCGCAGGTTGCAGGGCCCGCCCCGGCCCGCTAAAAAGGGGAAGGAGCGCACATGAAATTCTCAATTAGGGAACTCGTCGATGTCTCGATCCAGATAGAGGAGTCTGGGTATTCGTTTTACACGCAGTGCGGGAAGAAATTTCAGCAGAAGGAATTTCAAAACCTCTTCGCGTACCTGGCCGAACAGGAGCGAAGGCACAAGGAAACGTTCGAGACGCTCTTTTCGGGCATGGGAGGGGCCGAGGGCCAGTTCACCGAGGAATACCTCTTATACCTCCGCGCCATCGCGGGCGAAAGAGTGTTCAGGAACGCAAACGACGTGGACGCGGCCGTCAGGGGCCTCCCCTCCATCCAGGACGTTTTCAGGATCGCCCTTACCGCCGAAAAAGACTCCATTTTATGGTACAGCGAGCTCCTCACCGTGTACGGGGAGGGAAGCCAAGCGTCCGGCATTTTGCGCAGGCTCATCGACGAAGAGAGGTCCCACGTGGTGGCCCTTCTCGACCTGAGGGAAAAAATCAGCCTTGCCGGGGGACGCGGTTCTCAATAGAACTGCCGCGAGGAGGAGCCCACCTCCTCCCCTTCCAGGCGCGCCAACTCCTGTAAAAGCTCTTTCTGCCGCGGCGAAAGCTTCTTGGGCACCTTGACGTTGACCTTCACGAGCTGGTCACCCCTGCCGTACGAGCCGAGATAGGGAATGCCGTTCCCCTTCAGCCGGAAGACCTGTCCGTTCTCAGCGCCGGAGGGTATCTTCATTTTCGCCTTGCCGCCCAGGATGGTGTCCACCTCCACTTCGCCGCCGAGACAGGCCAGCGAGTAGGAAATGTCCAAAATGTTGAGGATATCGTTTCCGTGGCGCTCGAACAGGGGATGCTTCTTGATGTGCATCACCACGTACAGGTCGCCCCGCGGCCCGGCAGTGGGGCCCTGTTCCCCCTCCCCCGTTATCTTCAGCCGGGACCCGGACTCGACCCCCGGGGGGATCTTCACGGTGATTTTCCTTTTCTTCATCACCAGCCCGTTGCCGCCACAGGTCCTGCAGGGGGATGTTATGATCTTTCCCTCGCCGCGGCACTTGTAGCACGTCTGGCTGATCGAGAAGAAGCCCTGAGTCTGACGCACCTGCCCCGAGCCGCTGCAGACGGGGCATACCGTGGGTTTGCTGCCGGACGCCGCCCCGCTCCCCTCGCAGGTGGCGCACACTTCGCTCCGGGGTATTTCTATCTGCACCTCTTTCCCGCGGGCGGCGTCCTCGAGTTCTATGGCCATATCGTACTGGATGTCGGAACCGCGCCGCGGCCTCTTCGTCCGTGTCCTGCCGCCGAATCCCGCGCCGAAAAATCCTTCGAACACGTCGCTCAAATCGAAATCGCCGAATATGTCTGAGAAGTCCGCGTAGGCGCCCCGCCCGAATCCCTCGAAGCCCGCCACCCCCTCATGCCCGAACTTGTCGTACTGCGCCCTCTTCTTGGGGTCCCTCAATATCTCGTAGGCCTCGGTCGCCTCCTTGAACCTCTCCTCCGCCTGTGGGTTCCCCTTGTTTTTATCGGGGTGATACTTCAAGGCGAGCTTTCGGTATGCCTGCTTGATCTCGTCCTCTGAGGCGCTTTTTGCCACACCGAGGATTTCATAGTAATCTCTTTTGTTTGCCAATTTCAATCCTCTTCAATCGGGCAGGGCATTGATCACTATACCCGGATAAAACTTTGGGAGGCAGCCCCCTGCCTCCCAAGTTTGTGCTCCCGCGCTACTTCTTATCATCATCCACGACTTCGTAGTCCGCATCAACCACTTTTTCGCCTTCCGCGCCGCCGGCCGGCCCGTCCTGACGGCCGGACTCCTGCGGCCCCGCGCCCGGCCCCTGCGCGGCCCCGGACTGCTGCGACGCCGATTCGCGGTATATTCTCTCCGCGAACTTGTGCGAAGCCTGTTCAAGCTGCGACTTGGCCGATTTTATCGCGGTCTCGTCATCGGACTCCATCGCCTTGCGAAGATTGGCGACGGCTGACTCGATGTTCTGCCTCTCGGAGGGATCGATTTTCCCCTCGTTCTCCTTCAGGAGCTTCTCGATTGAGTAAATGAGCGCGTCCGCTTCGTTCTTCGCCTCCACCTTCGACCTGAGCGTCTTGTCCTCCTCGGCGTGGATCTCGGCGTCCTTCACCATCTTTTTGATTTCGTCTTCGTTGAGCCCGCTGGACGATTCGATCCTTATCTTCTGCTCCTTGCCGGTCCCCAGGTCCTTCGCCGACACGTGGACTATGCCGTTGGCGTCGATGTCGAACGCCACTTCTATCTGCGGCACCCCGCGGGGCGCCGGCGGTATGCCCACCAGGTCGAAGCGGCCCAGCGTCCTGTTCTGGGACGCCATCTCGCGCTCGCCCTGGAGAACATGTATCGACACGGCGGGCTGGTTGTCCGCGGCGGTCGAGAATATCTGGCTCTTTCTCGTCGGGATGGTCGTGTTGCGCTCGATGAGCTTCGTCATGACGCCGCCGAGGGTTTCTATCCCCAGCGAGAGGGGCGTAACGTCGAGGAGAAGCACGTCGTGCACGTCACCGGCCAGCACGCCGCCCTGTATGGCCGCGCCGATCGCGACCACCTCGTCGGGATTCACGCCCTTGTGCGGGTCCTTGCCGAAGATCCTTTTCACCAGCTCCTGGACGGCCGGTATCCTGGTCGATCCGCCCACCAGTATGACCTCGTCTATGTCCCCGGCCGTCAGCCCGGAGTCCTCAATCGCCCTGAGACAGGGGTCCTTCGTGGAGTCTATGAGGTCCCCGATGAGCTGCTCCAGCTTCGCGCGGGTGAGGGTCATGATCAGGTGCTTCGGCCCGCCCTGGTCCGCCGTGAGGAAGGGGATGTTTATCTCCGTCTGCATCTTGCTGGAGAGTTCGATCTTCGCCTTCTCGGCACCCTCCTTCAGCCTCTGCAGGGCCATCTTGTCCGTTGACACGTCGATGCCGGTCTGCTTCTTGAATTCGATGATCAGCCAGTTCATGATCCTCTGGTCGAAATCGTCGCCGCCCAGGTGGGTGTTCCCGTTCGTGGATTTGACCTCGAACACCCCGTCGCCGAGCTCGAGTATCGAGATGTCGAACGTGCCGCCGCCCAGGTCATAAACCGCTATCTTCTCGTTTTTCCCCTTCTTGTCCAGGCCGTATGCCAGTGATGCCGCGGTCGGCTCGTTGATGATCCGCTCCACCTGCAGGCCGGCGATTTTTCCCGCGTCCTTGGTCGCCTGCCGCTGCGAGTCGTTGAAATACGCGGGCACCGTGATGACGGCCCGGGTGACGGTCTCCCCGAGGAAATCCTCGGCCGTCTGTTTCATTTTCTGGAGGACCCGCGCCGATATCTCCTGCGGCGTGAACTCTCCGGCCATCGTCTTGACCCGCACGCCGCTCTTGCCGTCGTCGAGCACCGTGTAGGAAACCATCTTCATCTCTTCGTGCACTTCAGAGTAATTGCGTCCCATGAACCTCTTGATGGAGCGCACCGTGTTTTCCGGGTTGGTGATGATCTGGTTCTTTGCCACCTGGCCCACGAGCCGCTCCCCCTTGTCGGTGAACGCCACTATGGACGGCGTCGTCCGCTGTCCCTCGGAGTTCTGGATCACGACGGGCTCCCCTCCCATCATCACCGCCACGCAGGAGTTGGTGGTCCCCAGGTCAATTCCTATGATCTTGCTCATTACGTTCTCTCCTTAATTGGTTGTATGAATAATCTCTTTGTATATTCCCCTCAGGGGATCGTGCGCGGCGCCCACGCCTTTACCGGCGCCGCCGCATTTACTGAACCCTCTGCTCGTTTTCCCGGCCCCCATCGCCTTCGCTTCCCCCGGGCTCTCCCCTGGGGCGGACCTTCCTCGCCACCTTCACCCTGGCGCACCGCACGATGTAATCGTCGATCATGAATCCCTTCTGGTATACCTTGGTGATGGTGTCCTTGTCCACCCCGTCGCTCTCTTCTATCTCCACCGCCTCGTTGAGCGCCGGGTCGAACTCCCTGTTCAGCGACTCGATTTCCACGACACCGTATTTCTTGAGCATCTCCTCTATCTGCCTGGAGATCATCCTGATCCCATCGCGGAAGGCGCGTTGCGGCGCCTCCGATACCCGGTCATCGCCGATGTCGCCGGAGGCCTCGACGGCGCGCAACAGGTCGTCGTTGATGGTTATTATATCAAGCGCCATGTCCTTGATCACCATTCTCCTGAGCTCGTCCTGCGACTTGGCCATGCGCTTCTTGTAATTTTCGAAATCGGCCTGTCGCCGCTTCAGTATGTCCTTTAAAGCTTCCATCTCCTCCTTCTTCTTTTCCAGCTCGCTGTCTCTCAGCTTCAGCTCGTCCAGGAGCGATTTTTCATCGAGGGCCTCGAGCTCCGCCGGCGATGCAGCCCCGCCCCCGGCTTCCTTCGCGCCGACTCCCGGGGCATCCCCGTCCTGGAGCGCTTCATCTATCACCGTCTCGCCCCCTTCAGCGGGGCGCGGGTCTTCAAGATCCAATTCCTTCTTCTCCTTCCCGCTGTTTCGTGTGTCCTTGATCATTCAAGCCCCCTGTTCCTCTCCCCTCTCCCATACGTGGTCACTACCCTTTGATGGGACACGCGGCCGTGCCATGCCGGCTACCTCGACATCTTGGTTAAAAAGTCGGAAAACAGCTTTCCCGTATAATCTATGAGCGGGACGACCTTTTCGTAATCCATGCGGGTCGGCCCTATGATCCCCACCACCCCCACGTTCTTGTTGCCGATTTTATACGATGTGGAGACGATGCTGCACCCGGAGACCTCGGCCTCCCTGATCTCCTCGCCGATGAGGGTATAGACGCCCTCGCTCTCCATGGTTTTTTCCATGATCTTCCTGAGCACCTTCTTCTCCTCGATGAGGTGCAGGAGGCTTCTGAGGCGTTCCGACTCGATCATCTCCGGGATGTGCAGCAGGTTTTCCACGCCGTCCACGTAGATATCGGGCTCCTCGCTCTCCGCGAGCGCCAGCTGCGCTATGTCCATGGCCATCTGGCTCTGCTCGTCCTTGGGAAGGCGCTCCCGGAGGCCGTCGATGACGCCTTTCTTTATCTCCATCAGCGAATACCCTCCAAGCTCGCTGGTGAGGAACTTGGAGCACTTGTAAAGCTCGTCCTGGGTCACGTTGGTAGAGACGATGACCCTCTTGTTTATGACTATCCCGCTCCGCGTCACCATTATCGCCATGATCTCGTTGTTGTCCAGAAGCACAAGCTCGATGTGCTTGACAACGGTGAAGTCGGGCTTGGGGGTCAGCACCACGCCGGCGTATTTCGAGGCCAGCGAGATGGTCCTGGTGAGCGACTCGAATATCCTGCCGAGCTGGATCTCCCTCTTGATGAATTCCTCTTTCACCTTGATCTTCCCGTTGACCAGGTAGTCGTAGGTGTCGATCAGCGAGTCGACATAATACCGGTATCCCTTGTCCGTCGGTATGCGTCCGGCCGAGGTGTGCGGCGACTTCAGGTACCCCATGCGCTCGAGATCAAACATGGTATTTCGCATGGTGGCGGGTGATATGGAGAATGAATACTTCTGCACGAAAGAACGGGACCCCACGGGCTTGCCGCTCGTGATATACTCGTACACGAGAGCCCCGAGTATTGACGACTCCCTTTCATTGAGGGGGCGCTCTCCGGAATCCGCCCTCATGTATTGAAAACCCCCATCCTATTAGCACTCTATCATATTGAGTGCTAATAATGTACTGAATGACATATCAACAGTCAAGTCAAAAACAGCAAAATGTGCTTATTTCGTTGAATAATGCTTACTTTTTAGAAGTTTTTTTGTCTTTTTCTTCGTCTTTCTCGTCGGCTTCCAGGCGGGTTCTCATCGCTTCGATGGTGGTCTTGATCTTGTTGGCCTCCTCGCTTTCAGCGAATAGCATGTGTATCTTCCGGAGGACGGAAAGAAATTCGATGGACTTCAGCATGTCCCCGGGCACCTTGGTGGACTGCTCATACTTGTTCCTGTAAAGCTGGGCCACGTCCCTGAGGCTTGACTTGCACAGCGAAAGCAGCTCCTGCCGCTCCCTGTAGAATTCAGTACGGGGGTCCCTGTACTTCTGTATGTCCGAAAAGTTGATCATGTTCTTCGCGATGACGGTGACCCTCGCCTGCAGGTCCACGAAGGACCATTTCCACTTGGAGGTCTCGCCGATCTTCTCCACCAGCATGGAAAAGATGAAATGGATGCGCTGGATGAGCTTCAACATCTGCTGCGGGTTGATTTTATCGATGGCCTTGAGGAAATCCTCGTTATCTTTCAGGGAGCGGTCGAGCTCGTCGCCCAGCAGCTGTTCCATTTTTTGAAGGACGTTATGGAACTCCTTCCGGGCGTTCTTGAGCGTGGACTCGTTCTTGAAATTCAGCAGTTCGACCGAGGCGTCGCTCATGTTGATGTCGAGGAGAATTATCTTGAGCAGCTCCAGGACGGTCTCGACGGTGTAATAGCCCTGGATGCGCGGCGACGATTTCTTTTTTTTCTCGAGCTCGGTGATTCTCTTGTAGCGGTTTTCCTTCTCAAGCTTCAGGTCCTTGATGTGGTCGTTATAGACCGCTTTTTCCGCCCTCAGTAGCGCCATAACACACCTTTACGCATAGTAGTCCACGGCGTTCCCTTTCGATTCCTCGGCAGGCCTGCTCTCGCGCCTCTCACGCTCCTGCGCCCGGCTCTGCTCGGGTACGGATTCGACCTGCGTGGAAAAGGTCCGGGCCACCACGTCCGGGCCGCTTATGTTCTGAACCTCCATCGTTTCCCTCCCTTGAATAACATACACGGGGAAGGCCGCGCATGCAAGTAAAAATTATCCGCATGCCGCCGGCCCCGGACCCGCGCGCCCTCAGGCCGTCGACCCCCCGTCCACCATCAGCACCTGCCCCGTTATGTAGTCGGACCCGCCGGAGCACAGGAAGAGCACC
Source organism: uncultured Spirochaetota bacterium (assembly GCA_963762305.1). Classification (GTDB taxonomy): domain Bacteria; phylum Spirochaetota; class UBA4802; order UBA4802; family UBA5368; genus CAVXKM01. The sequence continues at coordinate 796,473 of CAVXKM010000002.1, forward strand.
GGGTGCACCACGTCCCCGGTCTCCGCGATCCGGCCCAGGGGGATGGACTTCACGATCTGCTCGTGGATGTCCTTGTTCGACCAGAACGGCTTGCTGAAGACGGTTCTCACCATGGCGGGCGCGACCGCGTTCACCTGGATGTTGAAGGGGGCAAGTTCGAAAGCCAGCACCCGCGTGAGCATTTCGATCCCTGCCTTGGCGACCCCGTATATGCCCATCCCCGGCGCGGCCTTCCGCCCCGCGACGGAGGAGATGCTCACGATCTTCCCCTCCTTCTGTCCCTTCATGACCTGCCCGGCCTTCCTCGAGCAGAGAAAAGTCCCCGTGAGGTTGGACTCGATGATCTTCTGCCAGGTGGCCGGCTCAGTGTCGACCACCGATCCCGTGAGCAGGTTCATGCCCACGTTGTTGATGAGGATGTCCAGTTTGCCGAACTTCCCGACGGCCGCGCCGAAAAGCGCGTCGACGTCTTCCTCCCTGGCGACGTGCGCCGGGAACGCCAGCAGACTGTCCCCGCCGCCCAGCTCGGAGACCGCCGCGTCCAAACCCTCCTTTTTCCTGCCGCAGATGACCACCCGGGCCTTCTGCCTCAGGAGTTCCCTGGCCAGCTCAAGGCCGATGCCCCGGCTGCCGCCGGTGACGACGGCCACCTTCCCTTCCAGACCGTACGAGACCATGCCCATAATCCTCGCTCCTGATACGCGTTATGATATATATGCTTCCAAACACCGCGCCTCCGCGGTGTCTTGATGCGCCGGGCAACGCTTGTGGTGCCGGTTCGACGACGCCCCACGTCCGCTGGTTTTCGTTCAGCGCACCGTGTCTCCCGGTTTCCCTCCCTTTTTTTCCTTGATGAGACCGTCCTCCAGCGCTTTCAACCCGCGTTCCTTGACGCTGTCGTAAACCTCTCCTCCCTGCCGGACGATCTCGTCCCTGGACACGGGGACCTTCCGCCCGGTATAATGCAGGTACCCCGCGTAGATGATGAACAGTATGACGACGAGAAGGACAATCCTGAGCACACCCTTGAGGATGTAATACAGGATGGAGACGCCCGCGACGCCCGCCGCCACCAGGAGGAGCGTCGACGTCAGCGATGAGTGAATGACCGGTTCCATGGCGCCGTGAGCTCTCCCATCCCCGTGACGTCAATCCAGCGGAATCTTTTCGGCGTCGCCCAGTAGGCAGCCCACCTTCATCATGAACCCGGACATCTTGAGGGGGACGCCCATCAACGTCGTGTCGATCAACTCCAGTATCACGCCCCCGGTACCGGCGGTGTCCAGGTAGGCGTATTTCACGACGGCTTTGCCGGACTTGATGACGCCCGACTGCAGGGGCTCCACACCCGCGCCGCGCAGGCTCGCGAGCTTTTTCTCTATTCCCGTCACGAAAAAGCCGAGGTGGTGGAGGCCCTCCCCGCTCCGTTCCAGCTGTTCGCTGTAGATGTTCGGGTCCCGGCCCTTCGTCTGGATGAGCTCGACCTGCACCCCGCCGCAGAACGCCAGGGCAATGTCGAGCTCGACCTCGACGTCTCTCCCGCGGTAAACCACCTTCCCCTTCTCCTCTCCCCGGCCTCGGTACCACGGCCCGATGCCGAACATGCGCTTGTAATAGCGCATCGCCTTTCCGATGTCCTTCACCACGACACCCACCTGGTCCACCTTCCCGAGCCCGATGGATTCCGTTATCGACGCTACCTGCGCTTTCATATTACCCCCTTCGCGAAAATGCCTGTTCCGCCCGATGCCGTCAGCCGCCGGCCTTTACATGAGCCCCCGATACATCCCCCCGTCTATGAGGATGGTTTCTCCATTAATATATGAGGCCTGCTCCGACGCGAGAAATGCGACCAGGGCCCCGAACTCCTCCGGCTTCCCTATGCGCCCGGCCGGTATGGACTCCTCCACGGATCGGCGTGCCTGCTCGAGGGTGATGTTCTCCTTGCGGGTCCGCTCCTGGAAGAGCGAAACCACGCGGTCGGTCATGATGTAGCCCGGCGCCACGGCGTTGGCGGTGATGTTGAACGGCCCGAGCTCGTACGCAAGGCTCTTCACGAAGGCGACCACGCCCACGCGGGACACGTTTGAGAGGGCGAGCGCAGGGACGGGCTGTTTCACGGTTATCGAGGTCGAGGCGATAATCCGGCCCCATTTCTGTTCCCTCATGGACGGGATAAAGGCGTAGGCCAGGTATATGGCGCTCATGAGATTGAGGGAGAGGGCCTTCTCGAAGTCCTCCGGCCTTACATCATCCAGCCCCCCGGCCGGGGGCCCGCCGGCGTTCATAAAAAGCACGTGGATCCCGCCGTAGCGTTCCAGCACGGCCCTGGCGAAGGCCTCCACGCCCGCCCGGTCCTGCACATCACACGTCTCGCAGTGCACCTCGGTCCCGTACGCCCGGCCTATTTCCTCGCCCGCGGCCCTGAGACGTTCCCCGTCGCGCGCGCAGAGAACGAGTCGAGATCCCTCGCGCGCGAGCGCCTCGGCCACGGCGCGCCCAAGCCCCTTGCTCGAGGCGGTCACGACGGCTGTCTTATCCTTGAGCCCGAGATCCACCCGTGTTCCCCTTGACGGACAGGCAATATGCTACCCGCGTCACAGGAAAAGTCAATACATTAACAGACGCTACTCAAGCTCGAGGAGCTCGGCCCCTTCGCGCCGGTACTGCCTCGTCTTCACCACGGAGAACTTGAAGAAATCATCGTACGCCGCTCCGGCCAGGGAAAGGAGCACGTGGTCGATCCTCATGGACGCGTCATCACCGGCCGAGAGCACCAGGCGCAGGAGGTCTCCGTCCACGGCGTGTCGCAGCACCGCGCGGCTGAATTCCACCGGCTTCACGCCCCCCTTCGTCTCTTTCACGAGGTCGGCCTTTTTCTCCAGGCTCTGCCTGATGGCCTCCATGAGGGACCCGTCCCGCGCATGAACGCTGAATTCCATCGCGGCCGTGCCGGTCATCAGCGATTCGCGTTCTTCCATGACGCGGGCCCCCGCGCACGCGATGCCCTCGGGCAGGGCCGCGTTCATGGCGGCCGCGAGCGCGGCCGGGTCCGCCTCTTCGTACAGGTCGCAGTCGCACAGCTCGCACACGCTCTCGATGCCTACCGGCAGGGGGAACCCCGCCGAAATCCGCTCGCGCTTGTTGAATCCCTGGGTGAACGAGACCGGCGCCCGCGCGATCCGCAGGGCCCGCTTGATTATCTCCATGAAGTCTATGTGCGGGATGAAACGGGCCGGACCGGTCTTCGCAAACCGCATGCGTATCCTTTTCGCCACGACGTATTTCCGCGAGAAGAGCTCCAGGGAGCGGCCGAGCCCTTCGCCATCCAGCGGGGACCTCGCGCGGCGCGCCGTCACCCGCGGCATCGACCGCTTCTCCCGCTTATAGGCCACCAGGCGCTCGAACCCAGTTTTCACAGGGCTCCACGGAAATTCATCGTCCGTGCCCCTCGCGAGGAGGAACTGCCTCCAGCAGGGGAGCAGGCTTTCCAGGTTCCTCTCCCAGACGTCGAACCTTAAATGCTCCATCCAGGAGTCCAGCCGGCACCCGTCCAGGTAAGACTGGAGGATGACGCTCCCCAGGCGGCCATCGCCCCGGGACAGCACCCCCTCCAGGATGGAGGCCTTCACGCCGTGGTGTTTAATGCTCACGCTCCGGGGGACCCCCCTGCGTATCCTGTGAATGACGCCCTCAAGGTATTCCGCGTCCATCTGCCGCTCCCACTGGAACGGCGTGTGCGGCTTGGGCACGAACGCGGAGAGGGTGACGTTGATCTCCTTCTTTCCCCTCCCGAGGGCGTTCACCTCCCTGAGGAGCTGAATGGTGGCCTCCGCCTCGTCGACCTCACCGCATCCCGGCAGGCCTATCATGAAATACAGCTTGACCAGGCGCCAGCCGCGGTCGAACACGCGGCCCAGAATGGCCATGAGATCGGCGGTACGGAGGTTTTTCCCGGCCCTGCCGCGGATATCCTCGGAGGCGGACTCCACCGCGAAGGTGAGGGAGGTCTTTCTCAGGTCGGAGATCTGCTCAATGAGCGGGAGCGTCTCGAGGTCGACGCGCAGCGACGGGAGGGATATGGACACGCCCCTCTCCGTGAGGGCGGGCAGAATGAGCCCGAGGAGCTCCGGGAGAAACCGGTAGTCGCTCACCGAGAGGGCCGAGAGGGTAAGCTCGCTGTAGCCGGAATTCTCGATGATGCGCAGTATCCGCTCCGCCAGCTCTCCCGGCCGGTGCTCACGGCAGGGAAGATCGTAATAGCCTGCATGGCAGAATTTGCAGAGGTTCCCGCACCCGCGCGAGAGCTCCGCCACGGCCCGGTCCTGGGCCACCCGGATGCTGGGCACCAGCGGTCGTTCCGGGTCGGGAGAGGCATGGGACCGGAATACCCGTTTTTTCACGCCGGGGCCCTCGACGCGGAGGAGCTTTCCGTCTTCATATACACTGCGGTGTTGTGACGGGAGATAAACGCCGGCGATCTTCCCGAGCCGGTCGAGGGCGTCCGGCCGCGACAGTCCTTCCCTTTTTGAAAGCAAAAGCGCCTCCAGTATCTCCACCAGGCCTTCCTCACCGTCGCCGATATAGAACGCGTCGATAAACGCCTCCATGGGCGCGGGATTGGAGGCGCCCTCTCCGCCAGCGATCACGATCGGATGCCCTTCCCGCCTCTCTTCCCGGAGGACGGGGATGCGTCCCAGGTCCAGCACCTGTAAGACGTTCGTGCAGAGCAGCTCATGGGAGAGATTGAAACCCAGCGCGTCGAGCTCATCGAGGGGGATAAAAGACTCGAGGGTGTACAGCGGCACCCCCATCCGGCGGGCCTTCCGCTCGAAATCAGCCTCCACGGCGAAAACCCGCTCACACGCGACACCGGGAATCCCGTTGGCGACCTGGTAGAGGATCTTGATGCCCTGGTTTGACATCCCCACCTCGTAGAGGTCGGGATAGCAGAGCCCCATCCGGAGGGCCGCTCCCGTCTTCACTATCCTGTTCAGTTCGCCGCCGATGTATTGGGCCGGCTTGTGGAGGTCGAAAACGAGGAGCTCGACGGTTTCCCTGTCCAGGTTCTTCATGCGATATGCTTCCGGGCCGTCCTGGCCAGCCGTATAAAGTCATCCACGGAGAGGTCCTCCCCCCTGGCCTTCCCGCTGATGCCCGCGTCGCCGAGGATCGACGCCACGGCGCTCTTCTCGAAATCCAGGTGGGGCGAACGGGTAAGCGCCGTCGACAGGGTTTTGCGCCTGCCCCAGAAGGCCGATTTCACAATCCGCTGAAAGAGGTCCGTCTCCGCTCCCTCGAGCTCGGCACGGACCTTCCGCCGGAGAGAGACAAATGAGGAGTCCACCTCCGGGCGCGGGTAGAACGAAGCCTTTCCGACGGTGAAAAGAATCCGCGCCTCGTAATCGAGGCCGAGTGCCACCGTGAGGGCCCCGTATTCCTTGCCGCCCGGCCGCGCGACGATGCGTCGCGCCATTTCGCGCTGGAGCATCACGTAGGCGCAGGGAATGCGGAAGCGAAAAGACAAGGCGAAAAGGATCTCCGACGAGGCGCAGTACGGCAGGTTCGATACCGTTTTCGTGAAACCGGTCTCCGGCGCCATGTCGAGGACATCGGCGTGCACCAGCGTCAGGTTGCCCGCACGGTGAAAGCGCATCTTCAGATACCGGGCGAGACCGGCGTCTATCTCCACCGCCGTCACGTGCCCGGCCCTTTCGAGGAGCTTTTCGGTGAGCGCGCCGAAGCCGGGACCGACCTCGAGCACACGGTCTTCGGCCGAGACACCCGCCGCCTCGGCGATCCTGGCCGCGACGCGGCCGTCACAGAGGAAATGCTGCCCCAGCCGTTTGCTGGGGCTTATCCCGTGCTCCCTCGAGAGCCTGACCAGCTCGGTTCTCGTCATCGATAGTTGTCCCGGCGCGAATTTATCGATTAATTCACACTGCGGTAACACAAAAACGTTTTCGCGTCATCCTGTGATACAAGCAGAGCGTTCCCTTTATGTCAATCACTCTTAGGCCCGCGCGCCTCCCGTTTCTGTAACGCATTATCGTAACGCCGCGGACTTTCATCCTTGGACAGGGATGAGCGCAGGGCGCGCGCGGGGAGACCGCGGGTTCTTTTATTACCTGTCTGTTAAATTGGGGGGTTCACGGCCCGTTTTCCAGTTCAATAAATTGACAAGTTCCACGGGCGTATTTAACTTTCATTCATGATTCTTGCAGCGTGGAAGAAAGAGTCACGGCAGGCCCGAGGATGCACACATGAAACTCATCATTTCAATAAAAAGGAGGAACCGTGGACAGCGCAAACATTGACCCGGGTCTCTTTATCTCGCGGGTCATCATCGCGTTCGCGTCGATGCTGATCTACTCAAAGGCATATTTAAAGATCTGCGAGCCGAACGAGATCCTCATCTTTTCAGGCAGGCGGCGGAAGCTGAAAACCGGCGAGGTGGTGGGCTACCGTGTAATCAGGGACGGTTGGGGGCTGCGGACCCCGATCATCGAAAGGGTGTCCCGGCTTTCACCGGCCTCTATCCCGTTCGAAATGGAGATCCAGGGCGCGCTTTCCAGCGGCGTGATCCCTCTCAACATAAACTCAATCGCCCCTGTAAAGATCGCGTCGGCCGGGGGCGGCTGGTGGCTTACCCAGACAGGTCACCCCGGCCTTGCTGCCGGCGATGCAAAAATTCAAGCCGGGCCGGCAAAATTGGATTGCGTAAAGCTCCATGATGCATTACAAGACGGGGGCAATATTACGACTGTGTTAAATTGCTCACGTAACGTGCCGCGGCCGTCCAATACGGATTGACTGAAATCTCATTGTAGCGATAGTGGCGCTAAAAGGCACATCGAAAAAACCCGTGTCGCGAATGGAGGAACAATGAAGAAGACGGAACCAATATTTGCCTCGGAGAGAGGCCTTCCCCTGGTGCGCGAGAAGGACCAGCCCGTATCGGAATATTTCGGCGAGAACACTTTCAACTTCAGGGTCATGCAGGAGAAACTCCCCAAGGACGTTTACAAGAAGCTCATCGAGACCATCCACGAGGGGAAGAAGCTCGATCTCGAGACGGCGGGCGCCGTGGCGCACGCGATGAAGGAGTGGGCCATATCAAAGGGCGCGACCCACTACTGCCACTGGTTCCAGCCCATGACCGGCACCACCGCGGAAAAGCATGACTCGTTCATCGAATTCGGATCATACGGCGACGTCATCGAGCGCTTCTCGGGCCAGCAGCTCGCGCAGGGCGAGCCGGACGCCTCCAGCTTCCCCAGCGGCGGCATCCGGTCCACGTTCGAAGCGAGGGGCTACACCATCTGGGACCCTTCCAGCCCCGCCTTTGTCCTCTACGGCGGCATGGGAGCGGCGCTGTTCATTCCCTCGGTCTTCCTTTCGTACAGCGGCGAGGCGCTGGACAAGAAAACGCCGCTCCTTCGCTCCATCGAGGCCCTCAACAGGAGCTCCATGAACCTGTTAAAGCTCCTGGGAACGGAGAGCGTGAAGCGCGTCCACGCGACGCTGGGCCCCGAACAGGAATATTTCCTCATCGACCAGGACTATTACTACAAGAGGCAGGACCTGGTGCTCACGGGAAGGACTCTGGCAGGCTCCGGACCGGCGAAGGGGCAGCAGCTGGAGGACCAGTACTTGGGAAGCATCAAGGAGCGCATCCTTTCCTTCATGCATGACGCCGAGGAGGAGCTCTACAAGCTTGGAATTCCCGCGAAAACCAGGCACAACGAGGTTGCGCCGAGCCAGTTCGAGATCGCGCCCATCTACGAGGAGGCCAATCTCGCCGTTGACCACAACCAGCTGGTCATGGAAACGCTGCGCAGGGTGGGAAAGAAGCACCGGCTCGCCGCGCTCCTCCACGAGAAGCCGTTCGCGGGGATAAACGGTTCGGGCAAGCACCTCAACTGGTCCATCGCGGACGACCAGGGCAACAATTTCCTCACTCCCGGCAACACGCCCCATGAGAACATCCAGTTCCTTCTGTTTCTCATCGCCACGATCAGGGCGGTCTCCATACACGGCGATCTTCTCCGCGCCTCCGTGGCGTCCGCCGCGAACGACCACCGGCTGGGAGCCAACGAAGCGCCTCCCGCCATCATCTCCGTGTTCCTCGGCGAGCAGCTGACGGACATCCTGGACAACATCGAAAAGGGCGTCGTGGCGCAGGCGACGGACAAGGCCATTATCGATCTCGGCATATCGAGCCTGCCGGAGCTCTCGAAGGACAGCACGGACCGCAACCGCACCTCTCCCTTCGCCTTCACCGGCGCGAAGTTCGAGTTCCGCGCGGTGGGCTCATCCCAGTCCATTTCGTTTCCCGCGACGGTCCTCAACACCATAGTCGCGGAAAGCCTGGACATAGTGACGAACAAGGTCAAGTCGAAGGGCGGCAACATCAACCAGGCCGCCATCGACGTGATCCGCGAGGAAATGAAGGAGATCAAGCCAGTTCTCTTCATGGGCGACAATTACTCCGCGGACTGGGAGAAGGAAGCCGGGAAACGGGGACTGCCCAACAGGAAGACCACCCATGAATCGCTTCCCGACCTTATCACCCCGAAGGCCTTCAGCCTTTTCGAGAAATACGGCGTCCTTTCTCCAGTGGAGCTCAAGTCACGCTATCTCATAAGGGTGGAGCGCTACTGCAAGGAGGTGGAAATAGAGGCGCTTTCCCTGTGCGACATTGTATTGACGCAAATCATGCCCGCGTGCGTGAGGTACCAGGGGACCCTTGCCTCGTCCCTGGACGAGGCCATCGAGGTGCTGGGCGAGAAGTTCGACATGGAGGGCCAGAAATCGCTCCTTCGCTCGCTCGCGCAGGGGATCAACTCGTGCATCGCCAGGTCGGAAGATCTCAAGAAAAAGCTGGCGTCCGCATCGGGAATCCACGATGAACAGAAGAAGGCGGAGTACTTCAACGCCGAAATAAAGCCCCTCATGGCCGCCATCCGCGCCGAGGCGGACAGGCTGGAAACGCTTGCGGATGACGGTGAATGGCCGCTGCCGAAGTTCTGGGAGATGCTGTTCATCAGCTGATGCGGATGGCGCCGCCTGTTCGGCGGGGAGCGGTCAGGCCCGGATGTATTCCTTGTCCCGCCGGTTGATGAACTGGAGACGGGAATACTTCCCTTTCTTGCCGCCCTCGTCGAATATGCGGCGCCCCTCGCTCCTGCAGCGGCCGCAGGCGCCCGAGGGCACCTCGACGCCCAGGCAAAGCGGATTCACCGATGAAGCCGTCTCGATTTTCAGCACGCCCGCGCAGTCATCGCAGACCATGACCGACTCCACCTGGTTTTCCCTTATCCCGTCCGTGTCGTAGTAGATGGATTTTTTTCTCACCACGTAGTTTCCCGCCACGCCCCGCACGACGTGCCCGCGGGCATCGCGGTAGTGCTCCATCACCTCTTTCGAGAGCTTCTTGATGTAATTCGTGATGGCCGGGTCCTGTTTCATGGCCTCCCGCTCGTAATCCGGTTCACGCACGTGGGAGTAATCAAGGCCCGCCATGGCCAGCACGATGCCGAGATTCACGTAAGGCAGGGCCCCCTGGATGGAATATCCCCCCTCGAGCACGGCGATGTCCGGTTTGAGGAGCTCGTTGAGTCGAGCGTACCCCTGGGCGGAGAAACGCATGTTGGTGATCGGGTCCGTGTAGTGGTTGTCCTGTCCGGCGGAGTTCACGACAAGGTCGGGCTTGAAATCCTCGAGTATTGGAAGTATCACGTGCTCGACGGCGTACAGGAAGCCCTCGTCCGAGGTCTCCGGCGGCAGCGGCACATTCACCGTCTTTCCTATCGCGTTCGGCCCGCCGAGCTCCTGGACAAATCCGGAACCCGGGTAAAGGGTCCTTCCGTCCTGGTGCAGCGAGATGTAAAGCGTGTCCGGGTCGTGCCAGTAGATATCCTGTGTCCCGTCGCCGTGATGGCAGTCCGTGTCCACGATCGCGACCCGTTTCCTCCCGTAATGCTCCCGCACGTATTCTATCATCACCGCTTCGATGTTTATGTTGCAGAATCCCCGCGCGCCGTGGACAACCTTCATCGCGTGATGGCCCGGAGGCCGTACCAGGGCGAAGGCGCGCTCCGCCTGACCGTCCAGGACCAGCCGCGCCGCCTTTATCGCGCCGCCGGCGGAGATGAGGTGCGATTCGGTGAGGACGCTCGCGGCGTCGGGGAAGCAGAAGTGCACGCAGTCAACGTCCTCCAGGCCGGCTACGTCGGGCTTGAATTCCTTGATGCCCGGTATGTCGAAAACGCCCTCCTCCATGAGCTGGTCCTGGGTGTACAGCAGCCGTTCCTGCCGTTCCGGATGGGTCGGGCTGATCGCCCAGTCGTAGGCCGGGAAGAAGATGATCCCCAGGTTTTTTTCCGCCCGCATCAGGCCCCCCTCACCGCCTCACCGTATTCCTCGAGCACCCCGGGTTTGACCTGGCACTTCACCCTGATGTTCCTGCCCGACGTGTAAAAGCCCTGCACCATGTTGAAGGAGGCCGAATCGACTATCTCGGCCTCGATATGGCGGTCCCCTACCCGGGCGTTTCTCAGGTAATCCAGCAGGTGCTTCTTGGCGTCCGCCTCGGCCTCTTCAAGCGAATAGGTCGGCGGTATGTCCCTGCTCACGCCGATGTCCGGTATGAGCAGCCGGCCCTTCTCGGTGTCGGCCAGCAGCTCGAGATACATCGTCGTGCGCGCGAGGGCGGCACCCACCGCGTTTGCCACCGCGTAGTTCTCGGGGACCACCGCCTCCATTTTGAAGGCGTCGGAGAGCAGGGCGGCGAAATCCTTCGCCGGCCCGCCCATCAGGTAGAGGACCTCGGGCGCCACCTTCTTCCCCTCGAGGAGCTCGTGGATCGTGTAGACCGGCCGCTCGTTGATCCCGGTGACGAGCGCGTCCACCTCGTCCTTTATCCTCTTCACGGCATATTCCACCGCCCGCGATGAGAGGGCCTCCGGGGTCAGGCCGAAATCCCGCGCGAGCGATCCGATCCCGTCCCGGGACCTCCCGGCGTCCCCGCAGGCGCTGATCCCCTTCGCGTTGAAGGCGTCCGTGAGCGTGGGCAGTTGCCCGCCGAAGGCCATCGACGCGCCCCTCCTCTGCGGCCCCACGACGATTCGTTCCCCCTCGCGGCGTATCTCCGAGTCCCCGCCGATCCCTACCGAGCGCGTCTTGAGGGCCCTCACGAGCGTGAGCCGCGAGTCGAGAGCTATGCCGTCCGGCTCGACGAGGGGAGACCCCGAGGCGAACACCGCGATATCGGTGGTGGTGCCGCCGATGTCCAGGATTACCGAGTCGCGGGTGATTCGGCAGAGGGCGACGATACCCATGACGCTCGCGGCCGGCCCCGAGAGGATGGTCTCCACGGGAAGGCGCTTCGAGAGGGACACCGGCATCGTTCCGCCGTCAGCCTTGAGGATGTGAAGCTGCGCCTTCAAGCCGTATCCCTGCATGCTCCGCTCCACCGCCTCCGCGAACCGGTTATAGAGCCGCCATACGGCCGAGTTGTAATATGCTGTCGCGACGCGGCGCGGAAAATTGAGGCGGCCCGACAGCGCATGCCCCAGGGTCACGAAATCCGCGTCGCCGCCTATGCCTTCCCCGATGACGTTCTCGTGGCGGGGGTTCCTCGTGGAGAACTTGCCGACGGCGGCGTACACCCGAATACCGGCCTTCCGGCAGGACGCCATGGCCGCGGCAAGTCCCTTTTCATCAACGGGCAGCACCTCCGTGCCGCGGTGGTCAATGGAGCCCGCGAGATGGAAATAGTGATCTCCTATCCGGTAGTTCCCGGGGTCCACGCCGGGGCCCGCCGAAACCAGCACCCCTGTCGTTTCGGTCTTCCCCTCCACGATGGCGTTCGTGGAAAGCGTGGTGCTGAGGTTTACCCGCTCGATGCCGTCCCTGTCGGCGCCCTCTATGACCCGGCTTATTCCTTCGTTGACCGACTCCAGGAGATTGTCGTGGCGGGTGATCACCTTCGCGGCGGCAACCACCCCCGACTTGCCCACGAGCACTGCGTCTGTGTGCGTGCCTCCCACGTCCAGGCCCACCAGCATGCGGCCGCCCTCCGTTTGTGATGAATTATAGCGTAGAGTTTATTCCCCCGCCTGTCAAGGAGGATCCCATGCGCACCCGGGCAGGGAAGGACACCGCAAGTGAATTGAGACTTTTGCCGCCGTCAAACGCCTGATTGACCGTCCGCGATGGTTTATGCGGGCGGTCCTATCCCTTTCTCTGTTTGATCACCTCGATAAAGGCGTCGATGCGGGTCTCTATCTGGCTTTCGGAAAACGACCGCTCGTCCACCATGTCGGCCTCGAGCACGAGGCTGGGCAGGCCGGTGTCCCTCTGGATCATGCGCTGGATGTCGTACTGGCCCAGCGAATAGGGCTTGCAGCTCCTGTTCGAGTGCATTACCATGCCGTCGACGTCGTATTTCCTGATCATCTTCTTGACGATCTGCACCATCTGGTCCACGCCGATATTCAGGTATATGCGCGTGTAGCCCTCGACCATGGACTCCAGGAAGTCGTCATCCTTCAGGTAATCAAGCTGGCCGCACCAGGCCGAGGTGTAGGTGTCCGCCACCAGACACGCGCCGTGGGCGGCGAATTTTTCCGAGAGCCACTTTGTCTTGTACCACACCGGCAGGTTGTCCCACAGGAGGCGGTATTTCTCGTTGGGGATCGACCCGATCTTCCGCGCCGCCCGATCTTTCATCTCGGCGAGGAGCTCGCGGTAGTAGTCCACCGCCACCTGCGTGCCCCGCAGGGTCACGATGAGCGCGAGGTGGAAGAACGCGTCGAACGCCGATATGGGCGCGGGCCTGCTCATCGCCGTGTCCAGGACCTCCTGCCAGAGGCGCTGGCCTTCGAGCGAAAGCCTTCCCACCTCCTTCATCCTGTCATGGTCGAACTTCCTGCCGCACGCCCGCTCCAGGAAGGCCAGGTACTCGTGGACCTGCTTTCTCACGTACGTCCGCGCCTCGTCGGCAAACTCGGTGTGGCAGAAAGGCGTGTCGAAGATGAACAGGGGCACCTTGTAGTGCCGCGCCTGCACCTCGTACCACTTGAGCACCGTGCCGCAGATGTTGTTGCAGCACACCAGCATGTCCGGGTCGGGAAGGCCTCCGATCGGCCCGCCATTCACCGTCGAGCAGGCGATATCGGACCGCGCGTAGGAACACAGGTCGCGGCTGTAGCCCATGTCCTCCGCCTTTTCGCAGAGCTCAGGCCCCATCTTGGAGGCCCCTATCATGGCCCCGTGGTTTTCCGGATACACCGGGATCACGTCCATCACGATGAGGGGCTCCACGGGGCCGCCGCTGGTTATCCACGCGACCTTTTTCTTATTCTGGCGCGCGGACTTGGCCTCGATGTAATAGCCGGTCATGATCTCGCGCATCTTCTTGATCGTCTTTACTTTATTCTTTTCCTTTTCGGGGTCTTTCACCTTCAACGCTTCTGACATGTCTCTCTCCTTCAGCACCGTTATTGGAGCATCTCTATGAACGCCTCGAAGCGCGTTCCAAGCTGGCCCTCGGCGGGCAGCTCCTGCTCGATCTCGAGGAGCATGGAGGGGACCCCCTCCCGGTCCAGGAACTCTTTTAGATACGGGTAATCGAAGGCGTGGGGATCGCAGAATTTCAGGAGCATGAATATCACTCCCGCCGCTTCGTGCTCCCGCGCGATCTGGACGAGGTTCTCTCCCCGCCGCGTGAGGGAGGAGTGTTTCGCCGGACAGATAACGCGTTCCGTGTACCTCGCGGCGATCGCCGAAACCGGGTCGCCCCCTTCGGCGATTTCACCCTCGAAGAACCGTGACCCGTTGCACAGGTCGTCCCAGACTACCGCGCCACCGACCCTTTCGATGAGCGAGTATATCTGGGGATGATCACAAATTCCGCCGCTGAGGACAAGCCGCTTCCTGCCCGTGTTCCCGGCCGGAACGGCCTTCCCCTCGAGGGCCCGGACGAGGCCCTCCACCTTCCCGGCGGCCTCGTCCCTGTCCATCACCATGGAGGCCTTCACGAGGGCGTAGAGGTCTTCTCCCCTGAGTATGCCCGGGCTGGCGCTCTGCAGCCGGTAGATGCTTTTAATGGAGCGCCTGAGCCGGTTGTACGTGGAAATGGATTTTTTCAGGTCCTCATCGCCGATTGTGATCCCCAGCTTCGACTCCAGGTCCCTCCGGAATTTCCGGAGCACGTCAACCATGTACTCTCTCGCGCTGTCCGTATCCAGTTTCACCGGCAACACCACGTCGGCGTGGAAGGTGAACCCGGCGTTGAGCCTCCATATGTCGGACAGCCGCTGGATCGAATCGCAGGTGTGGGGAAAGACCGCGCCGTCCAGGTATGAGAGTTCGCCGGAAAGCGCCTGCTCCAGCGCCCCCCTCACCAGCGAGCAGCTGTAGGCCTGCATGTAGGCGTCCGCGTGGGTGATCCCGCCCCTGGTGCCGAAGAGCCGCATGGGGTGGATTCCCGCGGCGTGTATGATCTCCTCGGGCGTATAGGTGCAGAAATAACCGAGTATCCTTTTGTTCGACGCCTGCTTTATCTTTCTCGCGTACTCCCCGGGGGCATTGACCACCGCGTGGAACTCCTGCAAAACTTCCATTATCCTACCTCTTAATTATGTGGACTGACCATCCTGGCGGCATTCACCCCTGTCAGTAGAGGTTACCGCCTTCGTTCGAGGGTATCCCGAAAAATGATCAACCCTGAACGATATTATTTCGTGGGAATCCACCCTATATTCCGCGGTTTTCCATGTCAAGGTAATAACCAATCTCACCGGGGAAGCGTATTATTAAGAAAAAATCATATAAAATGGTTGTCGAAGAGGGGAATTTATCATATATTTTATTAGCACTCTATTATAATGAGTGCTAATTTGTCGGGATCGAGAATTCCGGATCCCGGTAAATGAGCAAACCCCATTCCGAATGAAATGGAATGGGGTTCTTTTTATAATTACTTGCGCTCCACCCGAATACATGGCCGGGCTTGCCTTTCCCCCCGGTAGAGCCTCGACTGCTTCGTCCCGAGACCGATCCTTTCCTGAAGGGAGACGGCGCCTCGGCTAATAGTAGAAATCTTTTCTCATCTCCGCCATCTCCTGTTCACGGTAGTAGCGCGACACCATTGCATCAATGCGCTTCTTCCGGGAGGGAAGGATCTCCTCGTACGATGGGTCCTTGCCGATGGCGTGTTTGCGGAGAAGCTCCAAGTACCGCTCCAGCGGAGGAAGCAGGTAGTTCTGGAGATAGGTGTAGTATTTCCATTTCTGCGTGTCCCCATAGCGCCGCGCCCTGTAGCGCGTCGCCGATGTGAGCCGGTAGACCTTTTCGTACAGGGCCGTGAGCTCCGCGGCGCTGACGTCCTTCACGGCCTCGCCGAACGCCTTTTCACGCTTCTCGGGGGCCGCCACCTGGGACGAATAGGGAAAAACATACGGGAGCTCGATCTCCGCGTCATACCCGTACCCGTAATCGAGCACGCGGGTGGTCTTTTCGAAAAGCGCCCTCTCCCCGGCGTTTAAGTATCCATCCCATTGTACCCGGCCGAACGCATAGCCCGGCGCGCAAAGTAGAAAAGGATGATGAGGACGCCGATCGTCAATTTCATGTTCTGTTCAGACTTATTCAAAATATTCCGGCCTCAACAGGCGGTCGGGTCCGATATCGACCCTGGCCCTCTTTCCCGCTATCTCCTCGAAGCGATACGCCGGCAGCCCCACGCCGGGCCGTTTCGGAACCACGTCGCCCGGCTCCAGCGCCTTTCCCTTCGGTATGAACTTCCCGCTAAAAAGGCTCCGTCGCGCTGAATTTGCAACCTCTTTTTCCGAAAAATCATACGACAGCCCGCCGTGCCCCAGCATGGTCAGCACATTTTCCACCGCGCTCTTCATCCCCGCGAATTCGTCCGGCGACAGCGACACGGCACTGTCGGGGCAATCCGATTGTCCGTCCAGCATGAAGTGTTTCTCGAAAAGACGCGCGCCCAGGGCAGCCGCCACCATGGCCGGCTCGCCGTGCCGGGAATGGTCGGAAAAGCCGACCGGGAGGCCGAACCTTTTCCCGAGCGCGGCGATGCGCGAGAGGTTTGCATGCTCCGGGCGGACGGGGTAGAGCGAGACGCAGTGCATGAGCTCGAGGTCCGGGCACCCGCCCTTTTTCAGGAGTTCAACCGCCATTTCTATTTCCCGCTCGGTGCTAATGCCCGTGGACATGAGAACGGGCTTTCCTGTACGGGCCATTCTCCGGAGCAGTTCGTGGTTGGTAACCTCCGAGGAGGCTACCTTATGCAGGGCCACGCCGAGGCCTTCCAGCAGGTCCACGGATTCGATGTCGAAGGCCGTCGAAAAGAAAACCAGGCCCAGCCCCTCGGCCTCGTTTTTGAGAAGACGGTGGTCCTCCCGGCCGAGCGCGAAGCGCCTGAACATCCGTATCTGGCTGTCGTCGGGCTCCCGCTCATCCCCGTACCGCAGCAGCGACGAGGCGAACACCGAGTACATCTGCTCGGGCACGAAGGTCTGGAACTTCACGGCATCGGCCCCCGCGCGGGCGGCCTCCGCTATCATGCGCCGGGCGGTCTCGACATCACCGTTGTGGTTGATTCCTATTTCGGCGACGAAGACGAGCTTCCTTCCCCCGAAAACGCCCCGCACTGTTTTCATCTGCTCCTCCGGCACCAGGTCCTTCATGCGGCCGCCGGCGCCCGGCGCGCACCGGCCTTCCTGCGCATGCGGGTCCAGTGTGGCAGATGAATTCCATTCATACAAGTTGATTTTTTATTTGACACCCAGTCTCACGCGCCCTACCCTTACGCGTTGAATCGCGGACCGCTACCGCGCTTTTCACGGAGAGCCTGCCCATGGGAAAGAAATACATTCTCTCTCTCGATCTCGGGACCACGGGGAACAGGGTTTTCTGCTTTGACGAAACGGGTTATCCTCTCGCAAGCGCCTACAAGGAATTCACCCAGTACTTTCCGAAGCCGGGTTGGGTCGAGCACGATCCCGAGGAGATCTGGAGCTCGATCACCGGGCTCATTCCGCTTGCCATCAAGAACGGTGACCTCTCCCCCGCCGACATGGTCTGCATAGGGATCACCAACCAGCGGGAAACCACCGTCGTGTGGAACAAGGACGACGGGAAGCCCGTTTACAACGCGATCGTCTGGCAGTGCCGGAGAACCGCCGACATATGCAACCAGCTGAAGAGAGACGGGCACGAAGACGCCTTCCGGAAAAAAACAGGGCTGGTCATCGACGCCTACTTCTCGGGGACCAAGATCAAGTGGATACTGGACAACGTGGACGGGGCCAGGTCCCTCGCGAAGGCCGGCAAGCTGCTCTTCGGCACGATCGACTCGTGGATACTGTGGAAGCTCACCGGGGGCCGCTCCCACAAGACGGACCATACGAACGCCTCGCGCACCCTCCTGTACAACATAACCGAAAAGCGCTGGGA
The DNA here is from genome assembly GCA_963762305.1 of uncultured Spirochaetota bacterium. Classification (GTDB taxonomy): domain Bacteria; phylum Spirochaetota; class UBA4802; order UBA4802; family UBA5368; genus CAVXKM01. The sequence goes on from CAVXKM010000002.1 coordinate 813,960, forward strand.
CAGGGACCTGCTCGCCGTACTGGACGTCCCGATGAACATGCTGCCCGAGGTGAGGGACTCGTCCTCCCACTTCGGCGAAACCCGCGACGCCCCGGGTGTTCCCGACGGGACGACCATCGGGGGCATGGCGGGTGACCAGCAGGCCGCGATGGTGGGGCAGAACTGCGTGTTCGAGGGCACCATCAAGAACACCTACGGCACGGGCTGCTTCATGCTCCTCAACACCGGGAACAATTTCATCGTGTCGAAAAACGGCCTGCTCACGACCCTCACCTGCGACACCGGCGGCAAGCCGGTATACGCCTTCGAGGGCTCGGTCTTCGTGGGAGGGGCGGTCGTGCAGTGGCTGCGCGACTACATGAAGTTCTTCCAGAACAGCCCCGATTCCGACGCGCTCGCCCTCACGGTGGACAAGGACGACGAGGTCGTCCTCGTACCCGCCTTCGTCGGTCTCGGCGCGCCCCACTGGAAGATGGATGCCCGGGGCGCCATATTCGGGCTCACCAGGGACACCACGCGGGAGCAGATCGTCCGGGCCGCGTTGAAGTCAATCGCCTTCCAGTCGATGGACGTCATAGAGGTGATGCAGCAGGATTCGGGCAAGATAATCCACGAGCTGAGGGCGGACGGGGGGGCGACAAAGGGGCCCTACGTGATGCAGTTCCAGGCCGACATACTCGGCATTCCCGTCCTGCTCCCGGAGGTTACGGAGTCGACCGCCCTGGGGGCCGCGTACCTGGCCGGGCTCAACAGCCGGTTGTTCAATTCCATCGAAGAGGTGGCGAAGCACAACCGCATCGTGACGAAGTACATGCCCCGCATCGGCGAGGCCGAGAGAGAGCGCCAGAGGAGGACCTGGAAGGAAGCGGTGGGGCGATTGCTGTGACCGAAGGCCCGCACCCGACAGGACGCTCCGTGTTGCGGGGCCAAGGTTTTTTCTTAATTGCAATATATGCCGCCGTGTCATAGTGTAGGCGGCAATCCGATAACCGTGGAGGACGGCAATGGCAAAGCCCATGTTGGGAGAGATGCTCGTGGAGAGCGGCGAGATAACCCAGGAACAGCTCGACCAGGCGCTGGAGGTTCAGAAAAAAGAGGGCGGGCTTATAGGCATAATCCTGGTAAATCTCAACCTGATATCCGAAAAGACCCTGGTGAAATATCTCTCGTTGCAGGCCGAGCGCGTTGTGAAATCCGACTGATAACGCCTCCGCTTATTTCCCCCTTCTTTTGTATATCAAGTCGTTCGTAAGCGTTAATATCTTTTCTATTTTAAAAGGTTTTTTCAGGACGCCGGTGAGCCCTTCGTCAAGGAGTTTGCCGACATTGGGTATTTCGTCGACCCCCGTGATGAACACGATGTCCGTCGAAGGGCTTACCTTCTTTATTGACTCGAAAGCGCGGTCGCCCTTCACGCCCGGCATAAGGTAATCCAGGAACACTATGTCGATTTCCTCGAAAGCGCAAATCTCCATTGCCTCCTCGCCGCTGGCCACCGCGATGACCTGAAAGCCGTTCGTCTCGAAAACGCGCGACAGAAACTCCCTGATGGGTTCCTCGTCATCGACCACCAGTATCCTCGTGTCGCCGAAGAACACGACCTCCCTGGAGTCCCGGCCCGTATCCCTCCCGTCGCCGATCTCAACGCGGGTGAAGACGAGGCTGATCTCCTTTCCGCCGTCATCGTTATTTCGTATGATGAGGCTCCCGCCATGGCTCTGCATTATGCTGCTCGCGATGGCGAGCTTGAGCCCGGTGCCTTCCCTCCCGGCCGGCAATGGGGCCGGGCGGCCCTCCCCTTCCGGGAAGACGGGGTCCCTGTCCGGGGCCCCATCGATTCTCAGGCCGTTGTCGCGTACGCGGACGGTTATCCTTCCATCACCGCAGTCGGCCAGCAATTCTATCCTGCCGCGCACCCCGGGCCTCAATGTCTGAATGGAGCTCTGGAGCACGTGCAGCAGGGCCTCCTTCACCTGGTCCCTGTCCACCAGCGCCCGCGGGACCTGCGCCTTGCCGACCACGACGTCGATGTTCTCCCCGGCCAGTGTGGTTTTCTGCATCGCCAGCACTTCATCGAGGATCTCCGCCATGTTCTGGTAGGAGAGCTTCGCATGCTGTCCCTTCATGAAAACGTCGAGGCCCTCGATGAGCCTCGCGCCGCGCTCCGTCTGCTCGTCTATCACCCGCGCGGCGTTGAGCAGCGCGCCCTCGCCCTCGCACCCCATGGCAAGGAGCTCCGCGTATCCCTTGATGACCGCGAAGATGTTGTTGAACTCGTGCGCGACGCCCGAGGAGAGAACCCCCAGGCTCGCGATCCTGTCGGAAAACATCTTGTCGGGATTCGCCTTCTCAATGCGCTGGCATTCGGCCGTCTGTTCCCTCATGAGGCCGGCGTGCCCTATCAACCTGCTCAAAAGGAAATAAAAATTGCCGTTCGCCCGATGCGCCTGCATTTCGCCCGAGCCGAAGATCATCCCGATCATGCCCATGTTCCTGTCGCCGCCGATGAGGGGGAGGAGCACCGAAAGGTACGGGAATTCCGGCGGGGCGCCTTTCTCGCCGGGCGGGATGAAGACCACGGTCTTTTTCTTAATGGCCCTGCGCACGAAGAGGGAGAAATTGGAAAAGCCGCTGATGATCTGGTCGAAATTCCCTCCCAGCTCACCCGTGAGGACGAGTTTCTCTTCGGGTTCAATTGAAATGTAGGCGGCTATCGAGGCGGGGCGCAGCTCATCGAACATCAGCGCGATGGAGATTTTCAGGTATTCATCCAGGTCGCGGGCCCTCACGGCGCCGCCCAACAGGGAGATTACGAACTCAAATTGACTTCGGCTCAGCATTGAAAAAAACCGCGGTGTGCGCGGGAATGATGGATTTACACCTCGATCTTGTCAAGCCAACCGAACTTGTCCTCGTATTCCCCGGTCCGTATTTTCGACAACCGGTCGTAGAGCTTCGCGATCACCGGTCCCGGCTCGTCGCCGCTGCCGAAGGTAAAATCCCTTCCCCTGTAATGGACCAGGTTGACGGGCGTGATGACGGCCGCCGTGCCGACCGCGCCGAGCTCGCTGAAGCTCGAAAGCTCTTCTATCGCCACGGGGCGCCTCTCCACCACCATCCCCATGTCCTCGGCGATCTGCGCCAGGCTCTTGTTCGTCACGCTGGGGAGTATCGATTCCGAGCTGGGCGTGATGTATTTATTGCCCGAGATGCCGATGAAGTTCGAGGTGCTGAATTCGTCGACGTACTTCTTCTCCTTGGGGTCCAGGTACAGGACGATCGGGTAGCCTTTCTTCTTCCCGTAGAGCTCGCCTCTGAGGCCCGCGGCGTAGTTGCCTCCCACCTTGCAGTCCCCCACGCCGAGGGGAGCCGCCCTGTCGTATTCCTCCACGACCAGGGCCTTGACCGCCCGGAAGCCTCCCTTGTAATAAGGCCCCACCGGCGTCACGAAGACGACAAAGAGATATTCCTCGGCGGGACCGAGCCCCACCCGGGCCCCCATCCCCACGACTAGCGGCCGCACGTACATGCTTGCGCCGGTGCCGTAGGGAGGCACAAAGCGCGCGTTGGCCTTGACCACCCTGTGCACCGCGTCGCGGAACATGTCGGTGGATATGGCGGGGATGTATATCCGCTCGCAGCTCCTCTGCAGCCGCTTCGCGTTCTCGTCCACCCTGAAGGCGACGATCTCGCCGTGCACCGTTTCGAAGACCTTGAGGCCCTCGAAGGCCTCCTGGCCGTAGTGAAGGCAGGGGGCCGCCATGTGCATGGGGATTGTCTCGTCCGCGGTGATCTCGCCCTCGGACCACTTGCCGTCCCTGTAGTGGTACCGAATATTGTAATCGGTTTTGACATAACCGAACGGGAGCTCACCCCAATCGATTTCGGCCTTCTTGATTTTCTGCTTTTTCATCGCGACCGCCCGCTTTGCCGGAAAGTTGAGAAAACTGGATAACCCTATCGGAATGAAAGAAAATTGTCAACAATAAACGCCGGGGTGATGCGGCTAAAATATGTCAATGGGGCCCTCGATGTCCCCGTCGATGAACTGCCTGACATAGCTGTTCGTTCCGCTGAAGAATTCATCCACCGGTCCCGCGAACACGAGCGTGCCTCCGTACAGGAGGGCCACCCTGCCGGCTATCTTCCTGGCCACCTTCAGGTCATGGGAGGCCATTATGGAGGTTGTTGCATACGTGCCGGTGATCTCCAGTATGAGGTTGGCGATGGAATCGGACAGAATTGGATCGAGCCCCGCCGTGGGGTCGTCGTAGAGGATGACGCCGGGATTGAGACAGATTGCCCGCGCCAGCCCCACCCGTTTCTGCATGCCGCCGGAGAGCTCGGACGGGAGCTTGACTTCGCTTCCCGCCAGGCCCACGCGGTTAAGCGCCTCCACGACCTTCTTTTCAACCGAAACCTCGTCGATCTTCCGCCGTCTCAGGCCGAAGGCGACGTTGTCGAACACATTCATGGAATCGAAGAGGCCGCCTCTCTGGAAAACGTAAGCGAGCGTGAGGGGCCCCGCCGCGCGCAGGGAGCGGATATCGGACCCGTCAATCCGTATGGAGCCTTCATAGCCGCCGATCAGGCCGGCGATCGCCTTGAGCAGAACAGACTTGCCGGCGCCGTTCTTTCCCATAAGGACCAACAGTTCACCGCTGGGCACCTCGAGGTTGACGCCGTCCAGTACCGGCCTGTCGTTGAAACATACTCTCAGGTCTTGGATCGTTATCATATGGCTTCGGCCGTCCCTTCCGCTCGTGTTTCCGCCGTCACACGCGTTGGACTCCATGCCCCGGCAACAAGCGCCCCCGCAGACCGCCCCCAGGACGCGGGCCCGCCGGTCCGGTCACCCATATCTATTCCCGTGGTCTTCCCTGAGGGAATTCAGAATATTCAGGTACGAGATATAGCGGTCCTCGTGTATCGCACCCTCTTCCACGAGCCGCTTCACTTCACAGCCGGGCTCGTGATCGTGCGTGCACGGCCGGTACAGGCAGTTCTCCCCGTACCGCGCGAATTCGTGGAAATAGCTGCCCGCCATGTGCGGCTCTATGTCCATGAGCCCGAACTCCCGCACCCCCGGGGTGTCGATTACGCGGGTTTCCTCGCCCGGGAAGATCATCTCGACGTTGGTGGTCGTGTGCTTGCCCTTGCCCGTGCTCACCGACACATCGGCCACGCGCAACTCGAGCTCGGGATAGATGTATTTCAGGATGCTGGTCTTCCCAACCCCGGAATAGCCGATGAAAAGAGATGTCTTCTTTTTTATGACATTGAAAAAGCTCTTCATGCCCGCGCCGGTCAGGGCGCTCACCATGGTTATGGTTATGGGCGCGGCCTTGTAATAGTCCTTCACGTAGCGGACGATGTCCCTGCCGGCGAGGTCCCTCTTGTTCACGCACAGGACGACAGGGATGAGGGCACTCTCTCCGCGCATGGTGATGCGGTCCGCGAGGCGCAGGTTGAGCCTCGGTTTGTCGAAAGACTGTATCATCACGATCTGGTCCAGGTTCGCGGCAATGACATCCTCCCGCCCATGCCTGCCCTTCTCCCTGCGCGAGAAACAGTTCTTCCGGGGCAGGATCTCGCGAATCACGCCCGAGCCATCGCCTTCAATGTCAAATATCACCCGGTCGCCCACGGCCACGGGATCGCTGAACCGCTCCAGGTCCCGCTGCACGCGCAGCCTTCCCCGGAGAAAGCAATTCACCGTTTCGTGCCCGGAAAAGACGCCGCAATACAGTCCGTAGACCTTAACGACGATGCCGGTCCTTTCACTCATGGGCCTCATCCAGCCCCGGGCGTTACAAAAAACCCGTACCGCGGCGCCGAACCGAAGACACGAAAAGAGCCAGGGGAACACACCCTGGCTCTTCTTTCCCTGAAAAAATACGGCATGAAGGAAGAGAACTTCTGCGTCAGGACTTCGGAACAACCTTGAAGCTCACCCGGCGCTGCTGCGGGTCGCTGGGATCAAAGCCGGCAAGCATCTCCGATGAGCCCACTCCCTTGTAGGTCAAATTGGGTGACGTGATGCCCTTTTTCACCAGGGAGTTGTAGACCGCCTTGGCCCTGTCGGTGGAAATCTTGATGTTGCCTGGCTTTGCGCCAACGGGATTTTCCGGCCCGCGGCCGTCGGTGTGGCCAGTTACCTGAAGAACATAGCCCTCGGGCAGCTTGTCGAGAATGCCCTTTACCACAGGGGCGGCCTTTTCGGCCCACGCGTCCCATGTAATCGCGGGAAGCGCCGAGCTCTTGTACTCAAAGCCGGTGACGGGGATCTTGGCGAGCTGATCGTTCTGGGCGTTGACCGCCGCCATCTTGGGATCCCCCATCTCCGTCGGGGCAGTGGCGCACGCCATAACGAGAGCCGCGACAGCCAAGACGACCAGTAATGATAGAATTTTTGTTTTCATCCTTTCTCCTTATTTAATAGTGAATTTTTAAGGGATTAAAGAAATAAACCGCGTGGCATTTTAAATATACGAAAACCGTCTTCCCGTCAACAATAAAAACAATATTTTTTTATCCCGTTTATCAAAAAAACTCAAGTTTTCATGCCGGGTTGCCGATATTCGTCCTACAAGGTTAAATATAGTAATTCCCTCCCGATTATTACTATGTTTCTATCTTGGCACTGCGAAAATTTCAAAGATCTCTGAGGAAGGCAGAATAGCCGCCCAGCTATTCTGCCTTCCGGTGTTTTCACCCCCCCCTCCGCGGATCACGGGAGCTTTCCCATGTAAAGCGGCACAAAGCTTTCCAGCTCACCGATGACGTCCCCCAGGCTGCCCGCATCGACGACCTTGAACCGCACGAGATATTCCACCCCCTCGTGGAGATTCAGCATCGCCGGGCCGAACCGGTCTCTTTGCGCCCGGGTGCCGACGTCGAAGCTGATGTCGGTGTTCTTCCGGTCGTAAAAGACGAGCTTGTGGAACACCCCGTCCACGTGCTTCAGGCGCAGCCTGAGCGTCACGGTCTTGTTTTTATACGACCCGATATTCGCGGCGATTTCGGTCAGAAGCACCGTGTCATGTCCCTGGGGAAAGGCCGGGCACTGCCATAAAAGGAAAAACAGAAAAACGGTCCAGGTTCTTTTCATTCCCTTGCACCAATCCGCGGATTTGGCCTGGTTTGCTTTTACCGGTATTCCAGCACGGTTAGCGGTAAAATTCAACCAGAAATAGGCCGCAGCCGGCTCCACAAACATGCGCGATTGGCTGAACCGTAACAGCTCTCCACGGGGAGGGAGATACAGGGCGGTACATATGGATGTACCTTAAATTATCTTGACACGGGCATTCTCTGACAGCCTTACTCGACAGTGCCGATACCGAACATCGGCCGGCGGGCATCAAGCCCCCGCGAATGAGGCCCGTTTCATTTCGGCGGCTTGCCGGTGAGACGCGCTGATTATCCATGGAAAGGAGCATACCCATGAGAAGCGACTTGATGAAGAAAGGAATCGAAAAGGCCCCGCATCGTTCTCTCTTCAAGGCCGCGGGTTTGACCGACGAAGAGATACGGAGGCCCATCATCGGGATCGCGAATTCGGCAAACGAGATCATACCCGGGCACATTCACCTGAACAACATCGTGGAGGCGGTGAAGAAGGGGGTCCTCTCCGCCGGCGGCACGCCGCTCGAGTTCTCGACGATCGGCGTGTGCGACGGCATCGCCATGAACCACAAGGGAATGAACTACTCGCTCGGCTCGCGTGAACTCATCGCGGATTCCATAGAGATAATGGCCATGTCTCACCCTTTTGACGGCATGGTACTCGTTCCGAACTGCGACAAGATCATACCCGGGATGCTGATCGCGGCCGTGAAGCTCGACATACCCTGCATCGCGGTGAGCGGCGGGCCGATGCTCGCCGGAGACTTCGGGGGCCGGAAGGTGTCGGTGGTGAACCTCTTCGAGGCCGTGGGCAGGGTCGCGAAAAAGCTCATGACCGAGGAGGAGCTCTACGGCCTCGAGTGCGCCGCCTGCCCGGGCGCCGGTTCCTGCGCCGGGCTCTTCACCGCGAATTCCATGAATTGCCTGACCGAGGCCCTGGGGCTTGCCCTCCCGTACAACGGCACCATACCGGCGGTCATGGCCGACCGGATACGGCTGGCGAAGGAGAGCGGGAAACAGGTCATGGAGCTCGTCAAAAAACGCATAACCCCGCGAAGGATCGTAACCCGGAAGGCCGTCGAGAACGCGCTGGCGGTGGACATGGCCATCGGCGGTTCGTCGAATACGGCGCTGCACATACCGGCCATAGCGCATTACGCCGGCATAAAGCTCTCCCTCAGGGACATCAATCCCGTGTCGGAAAAAACGCCGCACCTCTGCACGCTCGCCCCCGCGGGCCCGCACCACATGGAGGACCTGCACCGCGCGGGAGGGGTCCCGGCTGTCATGAAAGAGCTGCTGGACAACGGCCTTCTGCACGGCTCCTGCATGACCGTTACCGGGAGGACCGTGGCGGCAAACGTCCGCCGGAGCGACATCGTCGACACCGCGGTAATCCGGAAGGTCGGCAAGCCGGTCCACAAGGACGGCGGCCTGGCCGTGCTCACCGGCAACATCGCGCCCGACGGCTGTATCGTGAAGCAGGCCGCGGTCGACCCGTCCATGCTCAAACACGCCGGGCCGGCAAGGGTCTTCACGTCCGAAGAGGCGGCGGTCAGGGCCATCATGAACGGGCGCATCGCGAAGGGCGATGTCGTGGTGATAACCTACGAAGGCCCCAGGGGCGGGCCCGGGATGCGGGAGATGCTCACCCCCACCTCGGTGATCGCCGGAATGGGCCTGGACAAGGACGTGGCGCTGATCACCGACGGCCGGTTCTCCGGGGCCACGCGGGGCGCCTCGATAGGACACGTGTCGCCGGAGGCGGCCGCCGGCGGTCCGATAGCCGCCGTCAGGGACGGCGACATCATCGAGATAGACATCCCCGGGAAGAAGATCAACGTGCGCGTCACGGACGCGGAGATAGCAAAGCGCCTGAAATCGTGGCGGCCTTCGAAGCCTGGCATAACCAGCGGTTACATGTACCGTTACGCCCTGATGGTCTCATCGGCCGACAAGGGGGCCGTTTTCGAAAGCTGAAACGCCTCGGAAGGGACCCGGGGAAAACGGGCCTGCACCGTAGAAAATGATTCTGAACGCGACAGGGGGCGCGTCGTGCAGCGACGGCCTCTACGGCCAGGGGTCCCAGTCACCCCAGTTCTGCAGGTAACTCCCGAAGGCGGGAATACGCTCGCGGTTATCCGCAAGAAAATCACGGGCGGCCCGCACCAGCTCCTGCTCCTTCGCGATCGACATCTCCCCAAGGATCATGCGCGTGCGCAGGAACACGAAGTAGGTGTCGAGCACGTCGTGCACGCAATAATCGTTGATTTCCTGGAGCCTGCCCTCGCGGAACATGTCGTAGACCTCGTCGCCGGTCGTTTTCATCTTCCCCGGTTTCCCGAGCACCTTGGCCAGGAGGTTCAATCCGCCCTGGACCTTGATGGCGCCGAAGTTGGAGAGCCAGTCATGCAGGTCGACATGCCGCGTCCCGAAGCGGTAGCGGGTGCCGAATTTATCCCTTAAGTGCCTCTTCAACGGGATGCCGTACCGGAACGCCATGAGCTCGAGGAGGGGGATGTCGAAGCCCCGGCCGTTGAAACTCACCAGCGTGGCCTCGGCATAAAGGTTCTCCACCCCGTGCCAGAACAGCCGGACCATCTCCCGGGGCCTGTACGCGGGGGTGTCAAGGATGACCACGTCGGACAGGCGCAGGTCGTCCCTCACCTTGGCAACGCAGACGGCGACGGGATACTGGAACGTCACGGGAATGAAATACGAGGCCCCGTCGGAATTGACCAGTATCTCCTCCTGGAACTTCTTGACCGCGGTGACATCGTCGATTTCCAGCGCCGGGTACTTCACCAGCTTGATAAGCCGTGAATCGGGCACCGACTCGATGTCGAACACGAGGTACTTTATATCTTCTTTGTTCAGCAATGGCACTTTACTGTCCCGGTCCTGAAGCCGGGTGGGAAACGCACCGCCGGCTTCCGTGTTTTTTGACGCGGTTCGAGGAAACAGGGGGAGCGGTTATTTCTTTTCCAGCTTCGCCGCCATTTTCTCGATGTAATCCTTGATGTACGGATCGGTCTCTTTTTCGCGGGCCAGTTTAAGGGTATCGATTGACTTGGTGGAGCCTATGCGGGAAATGGCAAGGATTGCTGAATAGCGCACATCGGCGCTCGAGTCATTCAGAAGCGTTTCGTTGAGGATCTCCACCGAGCTCTCGTCGGCTATGAGGCCGAGGGCCACCACGGCGAACATCCTGACCCTGGGCCGCCCGTCATTCTTGACCGTTTTCACCAATTCCTGCACCGCGGCCTTCTCCTCCTTCTGCCCGAGCCAGTTGGCCGCCTCGACGGCGGTGTCCTCGTTGCTGCTGCTGAGATCGGCTATATACTCCTGGGCGGTTTTATCCTTCTTCGGCTGGGCCTCCTCTTTTTTCGCCTCCTGGGCCGACACCACAATCGCCGATGCCATAATCACCAGAAACGCAATGTATATCCTTTTCATCGCACACCTCTGTAAAATATGATTAGCAGCCCGCCGTCGCCCGACTCTCCGCGACCGGCCCATCCCTCGTGTCCGGTAAGCGCCCGCAGTGTGCATTTCTTTTATGATTGTGTCAATCCTTTTTAGGCTCCCTGAACATGGCAATCCGCCTCACCCATCCCGCGTTCCCGTGGCGCCCCCTTGAACGAACGGTTTCATGGGTCCTTTCAGTCCGCGAGAGCGGCAAGCCCTATAATTAATCATTTGACAGGAAAGACGGCGAAAGAGGATATTCCATAATCATTTTTCACCTCGCGGAACGGCCAATGACAGACAGTGACGAAAGGGAACCACAGGAAGAGAACTTCGAGGAGCTCTTCAGGGAATCGATCATCAAGAAGGACCACTTCTCCGTGGGAGACGAGGTTGCCGGGAGGGTGGTCTTTATCGCCGGAGAGAACATCTTCATCGACATCGCGGGGAAAAGCGAGGCGGTCATCCAGAGCGCCGAGTTCGCCGACGAGGAGGGCAAGCCGCGCGTCAATCCCGGGGACGACATAAAGGCCTACGTGGTTTCGGTGCATGGCGGCGAAATACACCTCACCACGAGGATCGGGAGGGGACAGGTGTCCCCGGACCTGCTCGAAAAGGCCCGCCGCCATTCGATCCCGGTCGAGGGGACCGTTCTCTCCTCCGTCAACGGCGGATACCGTGTATCGGTGTCCGGCATCGAGTGCTTCTGCCCCGTTTCGCAGATGGATGTGAAACCGGTCCGGGACCCCCAGTCGATACTGAACAAGGGCCTCATCTTCAAGGTCACGCAGATCACGGAAAGGGGCAGGAACATCGTTCTCTCCCGCCGCGCCTATCTTGAGGAATACATGCAGCTGCGCGAGAAGGAGCTCCGGGGTACCCTCAAGGAGGGGGACACGGTCACCGGGACGGTCACATCGGTGCAGCGCTTCGGACTGTTCATCGATTTGGGAGGCGTGGAGGCGCTCGTCCCCAGGACAGAGATATCCTGGAGCCGGATGGCAGGGCCGGAATCCTTCCGGCCCGGAGAGCAGGCCAAGGCCAAGATCCTCTCGCTCGACTGGGGCGAGAAGAGGATCGTGCTGAGCATGAAACAGCTCGAGCCGGAGCCCTGGGGGCACATCGCCCGTTTCCGCGCCGGCCAGGAAATCAACGGAAAAGTAACCAATATCATCAAATCCGGGGCCTTCGTGGAGCTGGCGCCGGGCCTCGAGGGTTTCATTCCCATCTCCCGCATGAGCCTCACGAAAAGATTGAGCAGGCCCGAGGAGGCCGTGTCGCTCGGGGCCGAGGTCAATGTCCGGCTCATGGAGATACGCCCCGAAGAAAGAAAAATATCCCTGGAACTCATCACCGGCGAACCGGACCCGTGGCAGACCCCCTCCGGAGAGCTCATGGCGCAGGTTTTCATCGCGATCATCGAGTCGGCCCGGCCCAACGGCCTCGGCGTCCGTCTCCCGAACGGCATGGCGGGCTATGTCCCCCGGGAAGAGTGCGCCGGAAGGAAGGGGACCGATTTCCAGACAGCCTATGCCTCAGGAAAAGATATCAAGGTGGCGGTTAAAAATATCGACAAAGATAAGAGAAGGCTCCTGCTGAGCGAGCTCGAGGCCCTCAGGAAGGAAGAACTGCTCGAGTACGAAAAGTACAGGAGCACCGGTGGGGAGACGGGCGTTCAGGGTACGGCCTTCGGCCGGCTGTTCAAGGAAAAATTCGAAGAAATCAGTCAAAAGAAAGAGCCTGAAAAGCCTCCCGCATGATAACCCTGAAAAACGGTCACGAGATACCCTACGATAAAAACATTGACCGTTTTTTCCACAATCTCGTCGAATCGATAATCCATGAATCAATAAGCAATGCGTCTCCCGGCGCCGCGGACGCCGCTCCGGCCGGGACCGAAGAGGGAAGGATCACGGAGGCGGTGCTCCGCGAGATCATGGATAACTGCATTTTCGTCACGCACCAGGTCTTCAAGCTTTCCAGCATCGATGAGAATCTCGGCCGGTTCCTGGTCACCGGTTTCCTTTTCAACCTGGTGATACTGCTCTATCGGGGGTTCGAGAAGGACGTCGGGAACGACGCGCAGGGAACGGAAGACGCCCAGGTGCACTGACAGCCGCGGTCTTCCCCGGCCGATCGATTACGCCAGCTCTTCGATGGCGATATAGACCTGCCCCATCCGCGAGGAGAAGTGCAGCACGTCGGCGTCCGGCAATATCGCGTGGCTCCGCCCTCTCTCCGGCGGAGAGAGACGTATGTCGTCGCACCCGCCGGGCAGGGCGCTGCCGGTGATTATATTCGCCATCTCGCCGATAATGTCGTGGTCCTGGGCCTCGTCCCCGGGGGAGTCTCCAAGGCGCTCCCTGAGGGTGGCGATTATTTTCCGGTCCATGTAAAACGAAAGCCTCCTCCGGCCGTTGCACTGCATTTCCATGTCCACTCCGATAAACCCGTCATCCTCCGGGGGAGAGCAGTTTTTCAAACGATAGAGCCTGCTCCCGAGAAACAGGCGAAAAACCTTCCGGGCCGATCTTTCGATATCCCCTGTGAAATTTTCCACGGTCGATTCTCCTTGTTCGCTGGCACGCAATCGCTGTCGGCGGAGTGATTGATCCTTACCTGTATAATCGGCTGGAATGTGTTTTTTGTGTATGGATAATTTTTTAATTGATTTTGGGCGCCCTGCGCCCATGTGGAGTATGCCGTGGGCGCGGCGTTTACCGCCATCCCGCGGCCGCCGTTGCGCCGCGGCACAGGGGAGGAACGGCCATCAAGGCGGTATTGTTCGACATAGACGGCACCATACTTAAATGTCACGGCGCGGGCAAGCGCTCGCTCGAGCGGGCCGCCATGGACATTTTCGGCACCGCCGGTCTCATGGATTCCGTCGACTTCCAGGGAAAGACCGACCCCCTCATCCTTTACGAGTCCCTGGTCCCGGCCGGCGTCGGCAGAGAGGAGATTCGCGCGAACATGGACCGGCTCAAGGACCGCTACCTGTTCTACCTCGACCGGCTCATAACGGCGGCGAACGTCACCCTCCTTCCCGGCGTTCTCCCTCTCCTCAGGGAGCTCAGCGCGAATGACTCCGCCGTGCTGGGGCTCCTTACCGGGAATTTTTCCGCCGGCGCCCGGATCAAGCTCTCGGCGCACGGCCTCGGCGGCTACTTCCGGTTCGGGGTTTTCGGCGACGACACGGCCGTTCGCAACGAAATGCCCGCAATCGCCCGGGAGCGCATCAGGGGGCTGCTCGGCGCGGACATCGGTTTCGGCGAAATGGTCATCATCGGCGACACGGTACACGACATAGAGTGCGGGAAGAACGCGGGGGCGGTCTCCATCGCCGTGGGCACCGGCTGGACGGAGGAGAGAGAGCTCGTGTCGATGAAACCCGATTTCTACTTCCCCGACCTGAGCGACAAGGATGGCGTGCTTTCGGCCATTTTCGACGGGAGAGGGCCCGGCACTGCCGAATAAAAAAAAACAAGACGCATCCCCCGAACCGGCCGGGCCCTGTCAAGCCATGACGCGGCGCCCTTCAGGGAAGATCCTCGACAATACGCACCAGGGAATTTTAATAGCTTGAAAGAAAATGGCGTCGCCGGTAGAGTCTGAACGATAGAGAGAACTTGTTAAAAACCGCATTGGGATATCCTCCACATACGGAGGGAGCGAGGGCGCGATGACAAAACTGAAAAGCATTTTCCTGCAACGGTATGAAGAAAAAAGCGCCATTATGCGCAAACGGTCATCCTTGCTCTTCACGATGAATGCGATAATTCTCTCCGTCGTCGTGCTCGTTCCTCCGCTGGTCCTGCTCATCCGCGGAGATATCACGAGGCCCCTTGTCATCTCGCTTCCCGCGATAATAGGCATGGCCGTGAGCCTCGTTTTCCTGAGGCGGGGCGCCTATAACACCGCGGCAAACATCTCCTCGCTCGCCACCTCCCTCACGATCGTCGTCGGGGTCATATACCAGGTGACCGAGAGCCCCGCCATAGGGTATTCTTCCATGATTTACATCATCCCGGCCGGGATCGTGTTCGGGGCGCTCTTCTGCTCGCGGCTCTGGACCAGCCTGCTGTTCGCCTTCTTCATTGCCGGGAACGCCGCCTTTTTCCTCTGGGCCAGGTCGATATCGCCGGTCGACGCGTCGGTGCTGAAAACGGGTTTCATTGACAGCATGCTGGCGATTGTTTTCACCTACGCGCTTTCCATGCTTATCATCAGGACAAACAGGGAGGCGATGGAGGAGGTGAAACTCGAGTCGGAGAAGAACTACAGGCAGTTCTCCATGATCAGGGACATGGTGGGGTCGGCGTCGGAAGTTTCCGGGATCCTGGTGGGCTCCTCGGGCAAAATGGCGGCCATGGCCTCCTCGCTTTCCAACAGCTCGCACGGCCAGGCGGCGGCCCTGGAGGAGATATCCTCGGCGGTCGAGCAGGTCAACGCGAGCGCCAACGTGATGGTCAAGAGCATGGAGGACCAGTACCGGAGCCTCGATGCGCTCATCCGCGAGATCGCCGCACTTTCCCATTCCGTCGGGGTGCTTAACGAGAAAGTGGAGGAAACGACACGCATGTCGGTCGAGACCCAGAGGGATTCGACCGAGGGCGAGTCCGTTCTCTCCGTCATGAACGGCGCCATGAGCGCCATCAGCGACAGCTCGAAACAGATGAGCATGATCGCCGACGTGATAAGCCGCATATCCGACCAGATAAGGCTGCTCTCCCTGAACGCCGCCATCGAGGCCGCCAGGGCCGGTTCGGCCGGGAGGGGATTCGCGGTGGTGGCCGACGAGATATCCAAGCTCTCCGACCAGACCGGGGATAGCCTCAAGGAGATTTATCAGCACATCAGGAGCACCGGCACGGAGGTAAGCCGGGGCCTGGAGAGCATGAACGCCACCGTGGAGATCACGGGCAAAATAATGAGAAATATCGGCGTTATCAACGGGCGGATTAACGATATCAACCTGATCGTGAGGGAGCACGGGCAGACCAGCCGGGCCGTCAATGACAACGCGCAGCGCGTGCGCTCGCGTTACGACGAGATCAACCTCGCGGCGCACGAGCAGATGACGGCCTTGAACGAGATTTCGAAATCAATAATAGACATCAGCGAATTGACGCAGACGACAGCTTCATCGATTTCAGACCTCGAGGAGATCTCGGGGGAAGTCGCCAGGGCGTCGGGCACCCTGAGCTCGAAAATAGGGAACGGCGCGTCCTGAGCGACGGGGCACTGGAGCGGGAGCGTATCTACCGGAACAGCTTCCGGAAATGGGCGTAAATCCGGGCCGCCTGTTCCCGGCTGACGCCCTCGGCGATGATCCGGAAAACTGGCTCGGTGTTCGAGGAGCGAAGGTGCACCCACCCCCCCTTGAATCTTTTATCGCGCGTGAAGTCAATCCTGAGGCCGTCCAGGCCGGTGATCTTCTCGCCCCGGCAGGTGCGCCGTATCTTCCTGAGGACCTTTCCCGTGTCCGATCCCCGCGTATCGATCTTCCCCTTCTTCATGACATGGAAGGGAAGCTCCTCCCGCAATCTTGAAATCGGCCCGCCCCTGACGGCCATCATCTCAAGCACATACGCCATGCCCGCGAGGCTGTCCCGTCCCAGGTGGACCTCCGGCGAAATCACGCCCCCGTTGCCCTCGCCGCCTATGCGCGCGCCCCGCTTTCTCATCTCCTCGACGACATGGATCTCGCCCACCCTGGTCCTGACGAGGCGCGAACCGTACTTGCGCGCGATGTCTTCAACCGCGCTGGTGGTCGAAAGGTTCACCACGACCCTGCCCGGTTTCTTCGACAAGAGGTGCTCCACGACGAGCGCCAGCGTGTTCTCCTCGCCGATCGGCCCGCCCTTCTCATCCACGATGGCGAGCCTGTCGGCGTCGGGGTCCTGGGCGAAACCGATGTGGGCCTTTTCTTTTATAACCTTCCCCGAAAGACCGGAGAGGTTTTCCGGCAGCGGTTCCGCCCCACGTGGGAAGGTGCCGGTTATCTCGCAATGGAGCGGGAAAACGGAACACCCCAGGTCCGCGAGCAGGCGCTGCGTGATGAGGCTCCCCGCCCCGTTGACGGAATCCAGCGCGACCCGGAAGCGCCCGCGGCGTATCGCCTCCACGTCAACGACCCGGAGCACACGCTTGATATGCAGGGCCGCGGCCTCGTCGGACCGCGCCGCCTCCCCGATCGCGTCCCATCGCCGGTAGGCGCCGCCCCGGCCCATGAGGGAAAACAGCCGGGCCATCTGCGCCGCGTTGAGGAACGTACCGCCGCTGTTGATGAGCTTGAAGGCGTTCCATTGGATCGGGTTATGGGAGGCCGACACCACCACGCCGCCGGCCGCCCCGAATTCCTCCACCGCCACCTGGACCGTGGGCGTGGGGACGATGCCGCAGTCTATCACCTTCCGGCCGGTGAGGACGAGTACCGACCGTACCAGGTCCGCGATGGCCTCGCCCGTCCGGCGGCTGTCGCGGCCGAGAACGATCGCTCCCTTCCCGCAGAAGCGGGAAAACGCCGCGCCGACCTCGACCACGAGCTCGGGCGTCATCGTCTCGCCGACGACGCCCCGGATGCCCGAAACGCTCTTCATCAGCCCGGATGCCACCGTTTACCCCCGACGGCTCCGCCGGGTTTTTTTCCGCTTCACCCCGCCCACCGTATCGTGGTCGTCCTCGAGCCGCGCCTCTCGCCTCGTTTCGGGCGGCGCCTGTGAAGGCAGGAATGGTATGCCGCCCTCGCCGAACTGGTTCAGCTCGGCGTGAAATTCCTCGCCGATCTTCCTGAACTCGTGCGTTTCCTGCACGACCTCCTTCACCTGGACCTTCATGAGGAACTCCACGACGTCCTGTTTCATCCTGCCCAGCATGTCGTTGAAAAGCTCGAAGGCCCTCAGTTTGTACTCGACCAGGGGGTTCCTTTCGCTGTAACCGACCGCCCAGATGCCGTCCCTGAGCTCATCCATCTCGAGGAGGTGTTCGCGCCACTTGGTATCGATCACCTGCAGGGTGATCATGCGCTCAAGGGCCCTCATCGCGTCGGGCGTGATGTCCTTCTCCTTCAGTTCATAACGGGCCAACAGGTCACTCTGGATCTTCTCCAGGAATTCAGCATAGGACAGGCGGCGGGGGTCGGAGCCGTCATGGCTCAGTTCGTAGAGAAACGTGGTGCGAAGCCAGCCCTTGAGGGCCTCCATGTCCCAGTCGTCCGGGTGCTTCCCTCCGTCGGAGTAGGTCTCCAGGCCCATCTCGCAGACTTCCCGGATATATTCCCTGACCTTGTCCGATATGTTCTCGCCCTGGAGAATCTCATTGCGCTCCCTGTAGATGAATTCCCTCTGCGAGTTCATCACGTCGTCGTAGTCGAGGAGGTGTTTCCTGATCTCGAAGTTCCTGCCTTCAACGCGCTTCTGCGCGTTGGCGATGGCCTTCGTCACCATGTTGCTTTCTATCTCCTGCCCCTCCTCCATGCCCAGGCGCTGCATGACGGAGGATATCCTCTCGGAGCCGAAGATGCGCATCAGGTCGTCCTCGAGGGAGAGATAGAACCTGGACGAGCCGGGGTCGCCCTGCCTCCCGGACCGGCCGCGCAGCTGGTTGTCGATCCGCCGCGCCTCGTGGCGTTCGGTGCCCAGGATGTGGAGCCCGCCGGCCTCCACCACTTTCTTGTGGTTGTCCAGCCACTCGAGCCCGCCCCGGACTATGTGCTCGGCGGCGTTTTTGTCCTGGCCGAGCATCCGCCCGGCGAGCTCGCCGGCCTTATCGAGGGCCCCGTGGAAGACCGCGTCCCTGAAGCCCTCCCAGAGGGAGGGGTCGTGCACCGGCACGTGGCGGTCGAGCTCGTCGATATAACTTCTCCTGCCGCCCAGCACGATATCGGTCCCCCGCCCGGCCATGTTGGTGGCGATGGTCGCCGAGCCCTTGCTGCCCGCCTCGGCTATTATCTGGGCCTCGTGCTCGTGGTACTTGGCATTCAGCACGTTGTGGGTGATCCCCCGGTTCTTGAGCATTCCCGACAGCTTCTCCGACTTTTCGATGGAGATCGTTCCCACGAGCACGGGCTGCCCCTTGCGTCTCAACTGCTCGATTTCGTCCACGATGGCGGTCAGCTTCTCCCTCTCGGTGCGGTAAATCCTGTCGGGGTAGTCCGTCCTGATCATCGGCTCGTTCGTGGGGACCACCACCACGTCAAGGCTGTATATCTTCTTGAACTCCACCGATTCCGTGTCCGCCGTCCCGGTCATGCCGGCGAGCTTCTCGTACATCCTGAAAAAGTTCTGGAAGGTGATCGTCGCCAGGGTCTGGCTCTCGCGGGCGATGGTCACGTTTTCCTTCGCCTCCAGGGCCTGGTGCAGGCCGTCGGAGTAGCGCCTGCCGGGCATGAGCCGGCCCGTGAACTCGTCGACGATGACCACCTGCCCGTCCTTCACTATGTAATCGACGTCGCGCTGGAAGAGCGTGTGCGCCTTGAGGGCCTGGGTCACGTGGTGCACCAGCTCGATGTTCCTGTTGTCGTAGAGATTGTCTATCTTGAGGAGCCTCTCGACGTTCTTAACGCCCTTTTCCGAGAGAAGGGCGTTGCGGTCCTTTTCGTTTACCTCGTAGTCCTCGCCCGGCTTAAGCGCGGGGATGATCTTGTTGAGAAGGTAATATTTTTTCGTGGATTCGTCGGTGGAGCCCGATATGATCAGGGGCGTGCGCGCCTCGTCGATGAGGATCGAGTCGACCTCGTCCACGATCGCGTAATTGAGCTCTCTCTGGACCTTGAGGCTCCGGTGGTCAACCATGTTGTCCCGGAGGTAGTCGAAGCCGAACTCATTGTTCGTGCCGTAGGTGACGTCGCACCCGTAGGCCTCCTGCCGCTGGTGGTGGTCCAGGTGGTGCTGTATAATCCCCACGGTCAGCCCCAGGTAACGGTAGATCGGGCCCATCCATTCGGCGTCGCGCCTGGCCAGGTAGTCGTTGACGGTGACGATGTGGACTCCCTTGCCGGTGAGCGCGTTGAGGTACACGGGAAGCGTCGCCACCAGGGTTTTCCCTTCGCCGGTCTTCATCTCCGAGATTTTCCCATGGTGGAGGACGACGCCGCCCATGAGCTGCACGTCGAAATGCCTCATCCCCAGGGTTCTCAACGACGCTTCGCGGACGAGGGCGAAGGCCTCGGGCAGGACCTCGTCGAGCGTCTCCCCCCTGTCGATCCTTCCCCGGAATTCCGATGTCTTCGCCCTCAACTGCTCCGGCGTGAGCTTTTTCACGTGCTCCTCGAGGGAGTTTATCCTCTCGACAAGCGGACGGATCTTTTTTATATCGCGTTCGTGCTTCGTTCCGAAAAAAAGGCTTAAAATCCTGTCAATCATGCGATTCCCCTCGCTGCAGTTACCCTCACGAAACCATGTCGCCTCCCCGGCGCGCCCGCCGGGAATCCTGCGCCCATCCGTGCCAAATACTCCTCCGCGCGGCGGGGCCGGGCGGCCCTCCAGCCTTCCCACTCTAAGGAATGAAATCCTCGGCGGGGTTACACAGGGCCGGGGGAGGCGTCCTAATAGGTGATGAGATCGTCGCGGTTGATCACCTCGTCGTAATACGTCCCCTCGAGGATGTCCCGTATCTCACTCGTCTTTTTTCCCTTTATGTGCTCGAGCTCCCGGTGGCTGTAGTTCACGATCCCTTTCCCCACCAGCTCGCCCCCGGGCCCGTAAATCTCCACGGCGTCACCGAGGTCGAACTTCCCGGAAATGCCCACGATCCCGGAGGCCAGGAGGGATTTCTTTTCATCGATTATGGCCCGGACGGCGCCGCCGTCGATGTCGAGCCTGCCGCCGGCCTTCATGTTGAAGGCGATCCATCGCTTCCGGCTGTTCAGCGATTTCCTCCGCCCGGCGAAGAGCGTGCCTGCCGTTTCGCCGTCCATGATTCGGCACAGGATGCCGTCCTCGTTTCCGTTCGCGATTATCATCTTCTCTCCCGAGCGGATGATGGTTTCCGCGGCCCGTATCTTCGTGACCATCCCCCCGGTGCCGTGGGCGCTGCCCGCCCCTCCGGCGCTGCGGACCACGTCGGGGGTGATTTCATCTATCAGCGGCGCAGGCCGCGAATCGCCGGTGTCCAGGTAGAATCCGTCCACGTCGGACAGTATGACAAGCAGGTCCGCCTCAACGATGTTCGCGACATGGGCGGACAGGGTGTCGTTGTCGCCGACCTTTATCTCCTGGATCGCCACCGAATCGTTCTCGTTCACGACGGGGACCACGCCCATCCGGATAAGCGCGTTGAAGGTGTGCCTGGCGTTCAGGAAGCGCCGGCGGTTCTTCACGTCGTCCTCGGTGAGGAGGATCTGCCCCACGTCATGGCCCTCCCGGAGAAAGCAGCTGCGGTATTCGTTCATCAGTATGGTCTGCCCCACCGCCGCCATCGCCTGCTTCTCGGGAATGGTGAGGTATTCACGCTTCCTCTTCATTGCCCCGGCGCCGGCGCTGATCGCGCCCGAGGTGACGACGACCACCTCGTAGTCCCGCCTGAGAAGCCCGATGATGTCCGCCGCGAGCCGGGAGATGCGCGCGGCCGAGATGGCGCCCTCTTCGGTGACGAGCGAAGTCCCTATCTTCACCACTATCCGATGGACGTCTTTGAGCAGGTCCTTCCGTTCCACGACACTTACTCCAAGAAACCGTCCAGGAGCCGTTCCAGCCTTTTCAGGTTGAATCCGCTCAGGGAGGATACAGGTAAAATAGGCCTGTCGTCGATTTGGTCAATTACTTTCTGGATCCCTTTTTCGTCCACCAGGTCGGCCTTGGTGAGCAGGACGCAGGAGGGTTTCTGGAGGAGTTCCCCGCTGTAGGTCCCCAATTCAGATTTCAGGAGCTCCAGGCTGTATCGCGGATCTTCCCCGGCCACATCTATGAGATAAAGGATCACCCTCACCCGCACTATATGCTGAAGGAACGAGAGCCCCAGACCCAGCCCGCGGTGAGCGCCCTCGACGATGCCGGGGATATCGGCGATACGGTAGCTCGTCCCGTCCACGCGCTGCACGACGCCGAGGTTGGGAATGAGGGTGGTGAACGGATAAGCGGCGATCTTGGGCTTGGCGTTCGTGATCTTCGAAAGGAGCGTCGACTTCCCGGAGTTCGGGAGCCCCACCAGTCCCACGTCCGCTATGAGCTTGAGGTTGAGGGAGAGGACCTTCTCCTCGCCGGGCATACCCGGCTGGGCAAACCGCGGCGCCTGGTGCGTTGAGGATTTGAAAAACGCGTTCCCGCGGCCACCGATGCCGCCCATGGCCGCCATCACCCTGGCCCCTCCCTGGGCGAGGTCGGCGACCATCACGCCGGTTCCGTCATCGAAAACCTCAGTCCCGGGCGGCACCTTGACGACGATATCACGGCCGTCGCGGCCGTGCCGGTCACGGCCCATGCCCTGCTTCCCTCCCTCTGCCGCGTAAATCCTGTCCTTGAAGAGATGGGAAAGGTTGTAGCAGGAGTTGTCGGCCTCCAGGTACACGTCGCCGCCCTTGCCGCCGTCGCCGCCGTCAGGGCCTCCCTTCGGTATGTATTTCTCCCTATGAAAGGAAACGGCCCCCTGCCCGCCCTTGCCTGCCCTCACATGGATGAGGATGGAATCCGTGAATTTGCTCATGGCGACCCCTAGTACAGGGGCTTCCGAGAACCACTTTTTCCCGACTCGTCCCGGAGGCCGAGGAGGGAACCGGACCGGGGGAATCGTGTACGCCGCAAAGCCCGAGTTCCCGGGCAAGCCCCTAAAAAAACAAATCGCGCAACGCGGAGATTCTGACCCTGAACGCTCTCCCGCACCACGCGATTCACCGTCCCGGCCGCCCTTTCGCCGGCTCCGGCGCCCGCATGCGCGGGCGCGCCGGACCTTGGCCTGCCGGTATTAAAGCTCAGGATACCGGATATACGGAAATCCTTCTTCTCGTTTTGTTGACGTATTCGAATTTCACCTGGCCGTCGGACGTCGCAAACAGCGTATCGTCGCCGCCCTTACTGACATTGAGCCCCGGGTGAATCTTGGTTCCACGCTGCCGGATAAGGATGGTTCCGCTCTTCACCATCTGGCCGCCGAACCTCTTGACTCCCAGCCGTTTCGACTTGGAGTCCCTGCCGTTCCTTGTTGACCCGCCGCCTTTTTTATGCGCCATGTTTTACCTCGTACATTCCATTTCAGTGCACGCCGGCGCCCCGTCTCAATCGAACACCATCTTCATGCTGCCCGGATACGCTTTTTCCAGCTCCGTGAGCCCCGCAACCATGGTCGCGATGATGACTCGAAGCGCCTCTATCTTTTCACCGTCGCCGCCCGGTTCCACAACAGAGTCCAGGTAGCCTTCCCGCTGGGTAATCCGCTGGCTCAGTCCTGCCACGCGCGAAATGCCCACTACGGCGGTTTGCGCTATTGCCGAGATGCCCGCGCAGGCTATATCGTTTCCCTTGCGTCCCTTGCCCGAATGGCCCTCCACCGTTATTTGAACCGCGTTCTTCTCGCTTTTCAGCTTTTCCGACCCGGGATCAAAGTTGTATATGCGTACGGTGACCACGCGGCTACAGGAGGGCGACATCCTGTATCTTCAATTGAAGATAACGGGGCCTCATGCCCAGCGTCCTCGTGTAATTTTTTCTCTTCTTGAACTTGATGCCCCTGACCTTTTTGCCCTTCGCGGTTCCCAGTATCGAGGCTATCACCCGCACGTTGTTGAGATATGGCTTGCCTATCATGACGTTCTCGCCGTCGACAAGCATGAGCACCCGCTCGATCGTCACCTTGTCCGCGCTCTCGGGCGTGAAGGCATCCACGTCTATCGTCATGTCTTTTTCGACTTTGTACTGCTTCCCACCTAAATCCACGATCGCATACATGGTAATCCGTTCCTCTTCGATAACGTTAAGGGGAGAAACCTCCTCCCCTCATTTGTGGGCCCACAAGGATTCGAACCTTGGACCCTCTGATTATGAGTCAGATGCTCTAACCTCCTGAGCTATGGGCCCAAAAGCGTTGACACGCTAATATACCATGCTTCGGGGCGTCAAGCAAATAATTCTCGAACGCCGATTTATTCGCGCGGGACTGGAAGCCGTTCTTTATTTGTAACCCCGGGGGCCCCTTCACCGGTAATCGATTCCGGCCACGTAGGGGCTCTCGGAGCGGTTACCGCCGTAATAAAATTTCTTCTCGTTGATCTCGATTGCGTCGTTGTAAGCCTCCACGATTCCGACCACGTGGATAATGGCCGCCACGACGAATAGGAGCCCCGAGATTATCAGTTTTGACTTTTGCTCGGTCTGGGAGAGGTCGTCGCTGTAGAGGGCCAGGTAGAGATAATAAGCCGATGACGCGTACCCAATCCCGGTCAGGAGACAGAAGGTTACGCCCTTCAGGTCCTCTTTGAGGTAAATGTGCCCCGACCCGGGCAGGATGAGCGAGAGCAGGCATGCCAGCCGCGGGTCCTTTTCCTGGTAGGCCCTCGCGTCATCTCTTCGCTCGGCTGCCTTGCCGCTGAACTCTTCATAATAGGGCGGAGGTGCGGCCTTCTCCTTCTTTCCCGCGGCCTCCTCCACCGTTACGCCAAAGGCCAGGGGGAACACGGCAAACTGCGCCACGCAGGCGATGAGAACACCCAGGGCTGTTTTTCTAATGCTCTTCATCATTCCTCCCCGCACAATTTCAAAATACCGGGAACCGGTCCTCTTCGCGCTCTCCTTCCGCGCCTGTTTTTCTCCGACTTCGGATGTCAAGGAATCCGCATCAGTCTTATATGCCGTAACACCGGCCAAATCAAGCTTTTTTCCCTCTCTCACTGCAAAAAGGACACACGGTTCCTTCCGGCCATTTTCGAGTTGTACAACGCCTTGTCGGCCCGTTCGATGAACACGCGGTTGTCCTTGTCCCTTTTGAGGTCGAACTGGGTGACGCCGAGCGATATCTTCACCCCGAGGGGGTAGCCGTCGCATTCCACACGGGCGCTTTCCACGCTCTTTCGAATACGCTCGGCCACCTGCATGGCGGCGTCCATGGCCGTCCCGGGGAGAATGATGGTAAATTCCTCTCCCCCGTAACGGGCCGCGATGTCGAACTGGCGTATGCTCCCGAGCACTATCCTGGCGACGTTTTTCAGGACCTCGTCGCCGCACGTATGGCCGTAGCTGTCGTTGAACTGCTTGAAGTGGTCTATGTCAATCATGACGAGCGAGAGAGGGGTGTTCTGCCGCACGGCCCGTTCCCTCTCCTCGGCCAGCAGCGCCTGGAAGAAATGGTGGATCTTGAGGCGGGTCATCATGTCGGTGGTCGCAAGCTCGTAAAGGTAGGCGTTCTGTATCGCGATTCCCGCGAGGGAGGCGATGTTGAGCAGGTATTCCTTCTCGGATTCGGAGAAGGTCGCGTTTGTGATGCGCTCGCCCAGTATGATGATGCCGTTGACCTTGCCCTTTCCCTTGAGGGGGACCACCATCTGCGGTTTGATACTGTCAAGCACCTTCATGGTATCGTCGCCGCGGAAAATGACGTCCAGCTCATCGAGGGAATAACAGCGGAAGTTCTGCTCCAGGAAGGTGATGAGCTTGGAGTCCGCGGGGACCTCGTACTCCATGGCATGGTCCAGCTCGAACCCCTTGTAGTTCCTGTGCAGCACGTAGACGTCCTCATCCAGCCCTTTCTTCAAGAATATGCCCACCTTGTAGAGCTGCATCTGCCCCATGCAGGTGAGGAGGATGGACTCAATGAGTATGTTGTAATCCAGGGTGGAATTGAGCCCCTTCCCTATTTCTATGAGCTGCTTGAGGTCGAAGATCTTGCGTTCGTACTGCTCGATCTCCACAGGGAACTTTATGTCGACTTCCATTTCCCTTTCTTCATTCATCCGTCAATCCCGGTACTTTTTTATATGGCGCGGCCTTTCCCCCGCCCGGTCATCCGCTCCGCCCCCCGCTGCCGGACGGCGGTGCCCCCCCTTCCGGGGGTCACCGCGGGTACAGCGAGAAGGCTTCCCGGGCGTCGATCCTGCCGTCATATATGGCCTTGCCCACGATGCACCCCTTGAGCCCTTCCGCTTCCATCTCACCGAGCCTCCTTATGTCCTGGAGCGAGGAGACCCCGCCCGAGGCGATGAGCGAGATGCCCGGGACACCGGCGAGTATTGAAGCGAAGGCGTCGAAGTTCGGTCCCGTGAGCATCCCGTCGGTGGCGATGTCGGTATAGATGATCTCACCGATGCCCGATTTTTTCAAGTCTTTAATGAAATCGACCGCCCGGAGCCCGGTCGTCCGTTTCCATCCCTCGACGGCCACCATGGAATCCCTCGCATCGACGCCCGCCACGATCACGTTCCCGTAGCGCTCGACGAGGCCGGTGAATCCCGGCCCCAGGGCCGCGCTGCCGATAATGATTCTCCTCACACCGCCCCGGAGGTACCGCTCCACGGACTCCGCGCTCCTGATGCCGCCTCCCACCTCTATGGGAATGGAAAGGGCTCCGGCCATCGCCAGTACCAGGTCCGCGTTGACCGGTGCGCCGGCGAAGGCGCCGTCCAGGTCGACCACGTGTATGAGCCGGGCGCCGAGGCTTTCAAAGAGCCTCGCGACCGAGAGGGGGTCATCGGAGTACACGGTCTCGCGGCCCGGGTCGCCCTGCACCAGCCGCACGCACCTGCCGTTTCGCAGGTCGATGGCGGGGATTACGAGCATACGGCCTTCACGAAGTTTTCCACGATCCTCAATCCCACCCTGTGGCTCTTCTCGGGATGGAATTGGGTGGCGATCAGGTTCCCCTTCCCGACGATGCAGGGGAAGCGGGCCCCGTATTCCGCCTCGCCGACAATCCAGTCCCGGTCCTCAACCTCGGGGTAAAAGCTGTGGATGAAATAGAAAAAAGAATTGTCGGGAACGCCGTCGAGAAACCGTGACGGGAATTTTATCTCAACGCTGTTCCACCCCATGTGGGGGACCTTCAGGCCCGGCCGCCTGAACCTGACGACCCTGCCGGCGATTATATCCATGCCCCGGTGCTCGCCGAATTCTTCGCTCGTGGAGAACAGGAGCTGGTAGCCCAGGCAGATGCCCATGAAACAGCCGCCCGAATCTATGTATTCCCTGAGCGGCCCCAGCCATCCCATCTGCTCCAGGTGCTCCATGGCCTTCCCGAACGCGCCGTCCCCCGGCATTATGAGGCCCCCGGAGTCCTTGATGGACTCCGGATCGCTGAAACGCGCACCCGGGGGGTATATTTCTCCACCGCCTTCACCACGGAACGGAGATTCCCCATGCCGTAATCGATCACCGTGATCATTCAAGAGCGCCTTTCGTGGAGGGGATCTCGCCGTTCATGGCGGGATCCATGGAGAACGCTTCCCGGAGGGCCATCCCGAGGGATTTGAATATGGCCTCGTGAATGTGATGCCGGTTTTCGCCGCTGATGAGCATCACGTGCAGGTTCATCTCCGCGTTCGCGGCGAAGGCGCGGAGGAATTCCACCGTCAGCTCCTCGCTGTACCTCCCGATGGTGCCGCGAAGCTCCGCGCCCGCGTATTGAAAGTACGCCCTGCCCGAAAGATCGACGGCCGTCTGCACGAGGGCGTCGTCCATCGGCACTACGGCGTTCCCGAATCGCCTGATGCCCGCCTTGTCCCCGAGGGCTTTCTTGAAAGCCTTCCCGAGGCATATCCCCGCGTCCTCGACCGTGTGGTGGTCGTCCAGCTGGTAATCGCCGCTGCATTCGATTTCCAGCTGGAAGCGCCCGTGCCTCGACATGGAATCGAGCATGTGGTCGAGAAAGGGGACCCCGGTCTTGACCGCCGGCTTCTGCCAGCCGTCCAGGTTGAGCCTTACGGCGATGTCGGTCTCCGCCGTCTTGCGCTTTATTTCCGATTTCCGTGCCATGGCCTATATCAATAATCGAATCCCAGGCTGAATGTTATCTGCATGTCGCCGAAAAATTTATAATAATAGGGCCAGGCGTAGTCAAGCTTTAAAACGAAGAGAGGGTATATGGCGAACCTGAAGCCGAATCCCACGTCTGTCTTGAAATCGGCGAACTCACCGGTCTCCTCGTCGTAGAACACGTAATTTTCGTCCCAGGTCGAGCCCACGTCGGTGAAAAGCACGCCCCCTATGCCGCCGACGCGGAAAAAAAGAGGCCAGCCCATTTTTATCCCCTCGATCAATATGAAGCGGAACTCCATGTTCCCCAGGAAATAGTTGCCCCCGCTGTACTCGAAAAACGGATGGCCCCTCAGCGTATTGAAGCCCCCGAGATAGAACTTGAAGTAATCGCTGTCCTCTCCGAAGACCTTCCCGCCGCTCCCGCGAAAGGCGAACACGTATCTCTTGAAGAGCAGGTAATACTGCCGGATGTCGGCGCTCATCATGGTGAATTCGAAGTCCTGGCCGGTTAAATCGACCGCCTGCTCCACCTGCACCTGTCCCCTGGTCCCGTCCACAGGCACCATGTGCCCCCAGAGGACGTTGTCGAAGGTCAGCGACAGGGACACCTGGTTCAGGTTCGCGTACGTGTCGAGCCGCTCGCTGGTGGCGGTGTAGTCGTGTTCATAACGGCTCGAGGTGCCCTGGAGGGTGAACCGGAGGAACTTGGAGAAGGGGTAACTGGCCAAAAAATACGCGCCGTACTTTTTCATGTAGATGGTGTCGAAGTACACATTGTTTATTATTACGTCGGTGATCGTGTCGAGCGTTATGAGGCCGTAAGGGTTGCTCTGCCTGTAGGCCCCCATGCCGTAATCCCAACGGTACTTGAGGAAGTAATACGCCACGTCGAAGTTCACGTCCGACCCGCCGCCGTAGCTGTAATTCAAGTAATCCGTGGTAATCACGAGCCGGTGGTCCCCCAGGTAGTCGGAGATCGCCATGCGGGCAAACAGGGCGAGGCCGTATCCGGACGTCCCCCCGAGCCCGAAGTAGATCCAGTCGGGGCTCAAGCGGGCGGAATATTCATCGAACGCCGAGCGCGAAAAGTCGAAATAGGGCGCGGGGTATTTAACCTGCATATGCTCGGTGTCTCGCCCGGCCGATTCGCCCGGCTTGACGCCGCCGATGTCCTTCACGAATATGTCGTAGCCGACGTTCTGGTAGGCGACGAATGCCATCTTCTTCCCGTCCGGGAACCACCGGGGATAGAAAACACCGCAGAGCACGTTGGTGAGCATCGTCTCCGTGCCCGTATCCATGTCGAACCTGTAGGCGTTGTAGATGCCGGTCCGGTTGGAGATGTAGAGAACGGAACGGTCGTCCGGTGACAGGTCCGCCTGAAGGTTGTTCTCCTCCGATGAAACCAGGAGCTTGCTCTCTCCCGTCTTGAGGTCGGCCTTGAATATGTTGTACCCGTCCTTTTCCCTGTTCCCTTCCGGATTATAATTCGAGGAATAAATCACGAAGCGGCCGCCGGACGAGAGGCGCGGATAGCGCTCGCTGAAAGCGTCATGGGTGATTCTCCGGAGCTCCTCCTTCTCAAGGTCATACACGTACACGTCGGCATGCTCGTTGCCCTGGCCTATGAAGGACACCCTCCTCCCGTCGCGGGACAGGGAGGGGTCCATGATGGCCCTGAAGGGAAACTTTATCTCCATCTCTATCTTCCCGTCTTTCGGATCGATGAAGAAGATCACGTCCCTTCCCCTGGACTGCGCCACGAAGGCGAGGCGTTTTCCGTCGGCGCTCCAGGTCATGTAGTTGGTCATGAGGTGCATTGCCTCGAATTTCTCCGAAGTTTCGCCCCGGATGACCCTCCGCACCTTGCGTTCCTCCTTCTTCTCAAGGGTCACCACCGATATCCCCGAGTAGATGTCCATGTTGGTGATGTACGCGATCTCCCTTCCGTCCGGCGACACCGCGGGACACACGTTGAAAGAGGATTCCGTCTTCAGGTGGAAGGTGTACTGCTCCCCCTCCTCCTCGTCGAAATTTTTTCCGCGCACCACGGGGAAATACCGCTTCTTGAAAAAGCGGATCCATTCCAGGTTGAGCTCCTCGAGCGTCTTTCCCGTGCATATCTTCAGCGCCTCGTCGAAATCGTTAAGGTCCCTTATGTCCCTGAACAGCTCCCCGATCCGTTCCCGGCCGTATCGTTTTTCCAGGAAATAGAAAAAGGCCTGTCCCTCCTTGTAGATCAGGTAGCCGCTGCGGACCTGCAGGCGCGTGAGGTCCATGAGCGTGGCGTACTGTTCGTTGTAAATAATGTCCCTCATCACCATGTCGGCCGTTTCGTCGTATCCGGCCGAAATGTATTCGCACATCCCCTCCATGATCCACAGGGGCACGCCGCCGTAGGTGAGTCGTGACATCGTGGCGCCGGTGACGTCATCGAAGAGCATATTGAATTGGAACGCGTGCGTCAACTCATGGGTGAGCACGTGACGGAGCTCGCGGTACGAACCCGTGAATGGAACGACGACCCTGTTCTTAAACGCCTCGGTGAAACCGCCAACGCCCTCGCCTATGACCTGGAGCAGTATGTTGTTCTCCTGGAAATCTATATGGGAGGGGTATACGACGATCGGGATCACCTGCGTCAGCTCGTGGTTGAGGTAGTTGGAGATGTGGACGTACCCTTCCTCCGCTATCCTGGCGGAGTACAGCCCGAGGTCTTCCATGCCCCCCGGGTAATAGACATCGAAGTGGACTGTCTTCAATATTTTCCAGCGGAAAACCTCCCGCGTCACCTTGTTCTTCCCGAACGGGTGAAGCACGGGTTGAAGCGTGACGAGGCCAAGCAGGGAAACGATGAAGAGGAGGATGAGTTTTTTGTATACACTCGGCATTGGCGCGCTGCGGTTCAACAGGTGGTCCTCACGCATGCCCTGCGGGGCCCTTTTCCGGGCCCGGATGCGCCTTCATTCACAGGTCCATTAACGAAACAATGTTTCTCAACAAGTATACGGATGCCGGTTTTATAACAATTAAAAAAGGGCGGGCGCGCCGTTTTTTTGTTGATTTAGACCTGGCCGCGCATGATGATTTACACGCCTGCGGTGCGCGTGACAGGAGACGTAGATATTTGAACCAACATTGATCGAAACGGGATCCTCACATCCTGCGGCGGAAATCACGCTTTCTTCACGAAAGTAGATTGAAGCAACTATGCGGGAACCCACCTGTTTATACAGGTTCAAAGATTACAATCCTACACGGCACCCGCGGGTAATTTTAAACAGGGAGCCCCGTCCATGAAAACGGTTTTCGGCGTCGAATGGCCCATGGCCGAATATCCCGAGCTGGTGGTCGCGTTCTTCATCATCCTGCTGCTGATAGGATTCTACATTCTGCTCAGGTACAACCAGTATCTTCAGCAGAAAAAAGCCCAGACGGACCAGCTTTTTCTGCTGAAGACCAAACAGATGGGGCTGTCGAACTTTCAGCAGAAGGTTCTCAACGGCATCGTAAGCACGTTGGGGCTGGGCGACCCCACCCGGATTTTTGAGAGCTCACAGCTTTTCGAATCGGCCATCGGCAATTTTTTAAGCTATATGCAGAACAAGCAGGAAAAGGAAGACGCCCTTTCGTCGATATGCCGCGATATCATCATGACCTACGAGAAGCTGTATCACCCCACGTCATTCCGCAACCCCGTTGAGAAAGTCGACGACCTGGAAAACAATCTCCTGCTGTACGTTAAAACCGAGAACGGCTCGGTCTTCATCGGCAAAATCACGGGAAGGGAGGAGGGCGCTTTTCGCCTGCAGCTCTTCAGGAGCCCGAAATCCGCCGTAAAGGCCGAGACCGGCAATCCGGTTACCGTATTCCTGTGGCGGGCCGGGGACGCCGAGTACAGCTTTAAATCGAAGATACTCTCCATCGGATCAACGAGCGTGGACCTGGAGGCGCCCTCCGAGTTTACGAGAGGCAAGGAGGTGCGCCGCCCGTATGTGGACGTAATAATTCCCTGCACCCTCAGCGAGCACACGCCCGCCGGCGAGGAGGAACAGAAGGCCGCCGCGAAGGAGCCGATCGAAAGCAACGCGATAATATACAAGCTCCACGACGACGAGCTGGTGTTACGGATTTCGAACAGGCTGGATTACCGCAAGACCTATACCGTGGGCTTCATCCTCTCCGAGTTCAAAATAAGGATAGCCGCGATACTCATCTCCGACAGAACGCTGCACGAGGAAAACGTCTATTATTACTCCTTTCGATACGTGGAAATATCCGAGGCCGCCCGGAACATCATCAAGAAATACATAAGCGAGCACCTCTGAGAACCGGCCTACGCCGCGCGTGTATCTTCACTTCGAGTAATCGATGCCGGCCAACCTCCGGTAGGCGTTATACCGCCACCTCGCGTTCTGCTCGGCCGCCTTGAAGAGCTCCTCCGCGATTTCAGGGAATTCCCGCTTGAGCGCGGAGTACCGGACCTCGCCGAGGAGGAAATCGCGGAATTCCTCCCATTTGGGTTCCTTGGAATCCAGCACGAAGGGGTTCTTCCCCTCCTTTTCAAGCAGGGGATTGAACCTATAGAGGTGCCAGTAGCCCGCTTCCACCGCCCTGCGCTCCTCCTCCTGGCACTTTCCCATCCCGGTCCTGAGACCGTGATTTATGCACGGTGAATACGCGATGACCAGGGACGGCCCCGGGTACGACTCCGCCTCGTTGATGGCCCGCAGGCACTGAGCCTGGCTTGCCCCCATCGCGATCTGGGCGACGTAGACGTACCCGTAGGTGAACATCATCATGCCCAGGTCCTTCTTGCGCGTGCGCTTCCCGGCCGCCGCGAACTGTGCGATCGCCGCCGTCGGCGTCGCTTTGGACGATTGCCCGCCCGTGTTGGAATACACCTCCGTGTCCAGGACCAGCATGTTCACATCCTCTCCCGCCGCCAGAACATGGTCCAGTCCGCCGAATCCTATGTCGTACGCCCACCCGTCGCCGCCGAACACCCAGATTGACCGCTTGACGAGGTAATCCGCGTACCGGAGGATCTCCCGGGCCGCCTCGTGCTTCTCCTTTTCGAGAAGCGGGACGAGCTTTCCCGCCGCGGCGCGGGACCTGTCGGCGTCGTCTTTCCCCTCGAGCCATTCGCCGAGCGCCGCCTTCAACTCGGCGGAAACTTGCTCTCCGAGACACCGTTTTGCCGCGCCGGCTATCTTGTCCCGTATCTTCGCAACTCCGAGGTGCATCCCGAACCCGTATTCCGCGGCGTCTTCGAAGAGCGAGCTCGCCCACGTCGGACCGCGGCCCTCGGCGTTCACGCAGTAGGGCGTGGCGGGGGCCGAACCGCCGTATATAGACGTGCAGCCGGTCGCGTTCGCGATCATCATCCTGTCCCCGGCGAGCTGGGTGATAAGCTTTATGTAGGGGGTTTCACCGCATCCCCCGCATGCGCCCGAAAATTCGAAGAGCGGCCTGGCGAACTGGCTGCCCTTGACGGTGGTCTTCGGCATCAGGGTGTCCTTGACCGCCACCTTCCGGATGAAATAGTCCCACCTCTGCGCCTCGGCCAGCTGGGTCTCCAGGGGCCTCATCACCAGCGCTTTTTCCTTGGAGGGACAAACGTCCGCGCAGTTCCCGCAGCCCGTGCAGTCCAGGGGGCTTATCTGTATTTTGAACTTTAGAGTTTCCAGGCCCTTCCCCTTGGCCTCGAGGGTGACGGTCCCCGCGGGCGCGTTCTTCGCCTCCTCGCCGTTCAACAGGAACGGCCGTATCACCGCGTGGGGACACACGTACGCGCACTGGTTGCACTGAATGCAGTTCTGCGGGATCCACTCGGGGATGTTCACGGCGATGCCCCGCTTCTCGTAGGCCGTGGTCCCCGGCGGGAAGGTCCCGTCGGGCATGTCGATAAAGGCGCTCACCGGCAGGAGGTCGCCCTCCATCCGGTTCATCGGGTAGACGATCTTCGAAATGAATTCGGGCGCCACCTCCACGGCGGGAGACCCTTGCGGGACGATGTTTTTCCACTCGGGCGGGACCTTCACTTCCACCAGGCCCGCGCCGCCCTTGTCCACGGCCGCGCAATTGATATTGACGATGTCGTCGCCCTTCTTCCCGTACGTCTTTTTGATGGCGTCCTTCATCTGCCCGACCGCCTGGTCGTAGGGGATCACGTCGGCCAGCTTGAAGAAAGCCGCCTGCATTATCGTGTTTGTCCTGCCGGGCAGGCCCAGGTCCTCGGATATCTGCGTGGCGTTGATGATGTAGAACTTGATTTCATTCTCCGCCAGGTGCTTTTTAACCCGGTCGGGGAGTTTCGCCTTGGTCTCCTCGGCGCTCCAGATGCTGTTCAGAAGAAACGTGCCTCCCCTCTTCAATCCCTTCAGCAGGTCGTACTTGTCGATGTAGGCCGGGACGTGGCACGCGACAAAATCGGGGCTCACCACCAGGTAGGTCGCGTGGATGGGTTTCTTCCCGAAGCGGAGGTGCGACACGGTGACCCCGCCGGACTTCTTGGAATCGTAGGCGAAATAGCCCTGGGCGTAAAGGTCCGTGTTGTCGCCGATGATCTTGATGGAATTCTTGTTGGCGCCCACCGTTCCGTCGGAGCCCACGCCGTAAAACTTCGCGGAGTAGGTCCCTCGGGGCGACAATGGTTATTTCCTCCTTCACGGGGAGCGAGGTGAACGTGACGTCGTCGACGATGCCGATGGTGAAGCCGTTCTTCGGCTCCGGCAGCGACAGGTTCTCATAGACCGCCAGTATCTGCGCCGGGGTGGTGTCCTTGGAGCTCAGCCCGTACCTGCCCCCCACGATGACGGGGGTGCCGGACCGCCCCGCATACAGGTTGCGAACGTCCAGGTAGAGCGGCTCGCCCATTGCGCCAGGTTCTTTCGTCCTGTCCAGCACCGCGATGCGCTTCACCGAGGGCGGAAGAGCCTTGAAAAAATACTTCTCCGAGAAGGGCCTGTACAGGTGCGCCGTGACGAGGCCCACCTTCTCGCCCTTCTCCAACAGGTGGTCGACCACGTCCTGTATGGTCTCCGTGACGGAGCCCATGGCCACGATGATTTTCTCCGCGCCGGGCGCCCCGTAGTAGTTGAACGGATGGTATTCCCTCCCGGTCAGTTTCCCCATCTCCTGCATGTAGTGTTCCACCACGTCAGGCACGGCCTCGTAGAACTTGTTGGACGCCTCCCGCATCTGGAAGTAAATGTCGGGGTTCTGCGCCATGCCCCGGGTCACCGGCCTGTTCGGGTTGAGGGCGTTTTTCCGGAACGCATCCAGCGCCTGCCTGTCAAGCAGGCCTGCCAGCTTGTCGAACTCGAGGACCTCGATCTTCTGGATTTCATGGGACGAGCGGAACCCGTCGAAGAAATGCAGAAACGGAATCCTGCTCTTGATGGCGGCAAGATGGGCCACGCCCCCCAGGTCCATGATCTCCTGGACGCTGCCCGTGGCAAGTATGGCGAAACCGGTCTGGCGCGTCGCGTAGACGTCGGCGTGGTCGCCGAAAATGGAAAGCGCATGAGCGGACAGGGAACGCGCGCTCACGTGGAATACGCCGGGCAGCAGTTCCCCGGATATTTTATACATGTTCGGGATCATCAGGAGAAGCCCCTGGGAAGCGGTGTACGTCGTGGTGAGGGCCCCGGCCTGCAGGGACCCGTGCACGGCCGCGGCCGCTCCCGCCTCAGACTGCATTTCCACCACCCTGACCACGTCCCCGAAGATATTTGTAAGCCCGTGGGCGGCCCATTCATCGGTGTTTTCGGCCATCGGCGACGAGGGCGTGATCGGATATATCGCGGCCACCTCGGTGAAGGCATAAGCGACATGGGCCGCCGCCATGTTTCCGTCCATCGATTTCATTTTGTTTTTGCTGCTCGCTGCGGACATGTTCTTTCTCCTCGACTACCTGTTGTCAGTTTTCAATATACAAATCCATCAATCTCAAATCACGCTGTTTTGACAAAATACACGGTATGCGAGAGACGAACGGCAGTTGATAGTGACCGCACCTTCCAGAGGTGATATGCGCAAGGGATGTATGAAAGAGCTTCTTTGATGAAATACTAACAAGAAGCCGAATTTATTCAACATTTTTTTATTTTCGAGGCGCTCTATTTATCCCGCCACGGCGCGCCTTGCTGTCGGGCGAGAATCCCGTCCTCCATGGCCCGTCCGGGGGAGAGCACGAACCCGGTAAAACCCGGACGCGGGGTCCGTCACCCGGGACACCCGACCATCCCGCGAGCCGCGAATCATTTGACTTCCGGGGGCGCCCCCTTTATCCTTTGCGTGACGGGAAGAAAACAGGCACCCAGACCATGAACCCAGGCCTCTCGGCAAAACCGGCGCGCGACAAATACAGGGAGTACTGGCAGGACGGCCTCCAGGCGATAGAAGAGATCAGCTCCACCCTCGAGTCGGGGCTCGCGCGGCTGGAGAAAAACTACCTCGATTTTGACGCCCTGTACCTCGAGGTCCTTCAGCACGTGGAGGCCCTCTCGTCGATTTATTCTGGCATCAACACGCTCATGGGGAAGGAATTCATCCTGAGGCTCAAGGCCATGCTGTATAACTACCGCAGGCGTTACTCCTACGAGGGCATCAACTTCAACGCCCTTCACTACGCCGTCTCCACGGCAAGGGAGCTTCGCGATCAAAGCTTCCGGGACTACCCTCGCCTGGAGCACTTTCCAGGCGAATCACCGGGGACTGCGACATCGCCGTATATTCCATTCGGTTTCAACGAGGCCCGGTACCGGTGGGTGACCTTCCAGAGGAACGGTTTCTGGTTCATCGTCCCCTGCGAACGGGCGGACCGCGTGAGACTACCGGAGGTGGAACTGGCGGCGGGAGCCGACGGGGGCCTCATAGTGAACATCGGCGAGAGGGCCCTTGCCGTGACGGACCTTCTTCATCGCACCTCGACGTCCGGGAGGAAACCTCCCTCGGAATTCCTCGTCGTGCGACGGGGCGTTGCAACCCTCTGTTTCGCGGCGGACCGGACCGGGTGCAGGATGGGCGCGCAAAGGGACCTGATCACACCCAGGCTCACGCCCTTGAAAAACCCGCGCGTCGCCGCGGGTTCCCTGCGGCTTTTCGGAAACCGGCACCTCTATGTCATCGTCTGAAGCGGCAGACCCTATTCCGGCACGTCGGCCGTGCCCAGAAAATACAGGGACTTGATCTCCTCGGACGGCACTTTCCCTTCCCTGAGTATCCGCAGTGACAATCCGCTGATGTCGATGAGTGAACAGGCGGGATGCCTGCGGCACAGCTCGTCGACCACGAGGATAAGGTCGGCCGAGTCCTTGAAGGAGCTTATTATGTCGTTCTTCTTGTAAACCTGCGCACGCGTGATGCCCTTGTAAAGGTTCGCGAATATGAGCGGCCTCTCCAGTTCGTTGATGAGGCTGAGGAGAAATTTGCTCCGGGGATACCGCACCGCCATGGTGTCATGGGCGTCCGGGGACTGCTTCCTGCGAAAGATGACGGTAACCTCCCCCGGCCAAATCCGGTTGAGGAAGTCGTAATCATTTTTATTGAAGAGGGCGAGGTCATCGAGCATCTTGAAGGAGGAAATGAGACGAACAAACCGCTTTTTCACCCTGCGCAGGGTCTTAGAGAGCTTTTTCTCCATGTCGGGGGCCGCGAGCGCAACGGCCGCATATATGTTGTCCACCGGCATGATGACAATCCGGCCGTCTTTCAGGCACGCGGAAATCCGCCTGATTATCCCATCGCTGACGGAACCGTCTTTCTTGAGGCGCTTTATATCGATCACCGAGTTGCGATCAGCGTCGGGCATTTCGGCACCTCGCATCCTCGCAGTCGATCATGTTATCCAGCAGCCTGTGGACGATCAGTCCCGGCACGTTCTCCGCGCAGACGCGGTAATGGCAAAAATGGGCGTGCAGGCACTTGATTGACGCGTGGTCCCTCGCCCCCGCTATGCCGGCCTGGAAGAGCTGCAGCCTGTCGCCGGGGACCGCGGTCCCGAAATAGCGGCGGTACACCTCCTTGCGCAAGTAATAGAAGTTCGCCTGGGAGCTGTTCATGAGGGACGAGAGCTCCTGGTCGCTGTTTATGAATGCGGCTATCTTTTCGATGTAACCCCTGTTCTCAAGATCATGGATCTTTTCATTCAGGTAGGGGCAGGTGAGCCAGAGGAGATTCGAAATCGCCTCGTGGTTGAAGGCCTCATTCCCGTCCCTGTCCACGCCGGGGTGGAGCAGTATGATCCTCGGGTAGCCGTAATCGCATTTCTCAACTATCCCGGCCGCGAACACCTGCCTGCTGGACAGCTGCCAGCTCATGGTCCGCGTGTCAGACTCTGTGCTCGAATAAATATTCATCAATCCCCGGCATGCCTATCCATCTTCCGCCCGAACCATCCGCCACTCATAGTTCCCTCCGTCCCCGAAAAATGAACGGTGTTCCCCGTGCCCTATTGATGCTGTTCGTGTCTGTTCCTGGCCACGCCGGTGAAATAGAAGAGGACCGCCAGGGCGCTTATGACGAGCCAGAGAATCCTCAGGTGGGATACGTTTGAAATGATCGATTCAACCTTCTCGGAGTCCTTCCGCTTTGCCTCGCCCGCTCCCCCGCCGTCCTGAAAGAACACGACGCGCTCCCCCGGCGCCGCGTACCCCGCTTTATGCGCCTCCTGCTCCAGGAACTCGCCGTTCCGGTATCGCGCGTACACGTTCCGGAGGCGGATGTTTTCATCACGGAGACGCTCGATACGCGCCGCCAGGAGCTTCCTGTTCTTATCCAGCTCGCGACGCTCGAGGAACCCGCTCTCGCTGAAGGCAAAAAAATACACCGCCGCGCAAAAAGACAGGATGATAAAAAGAGTAACCCTGTTATTTTCTCTTGCCAATGCTGTAAAAAACCCCTTTCCCGCGGTACGCGGCCGCGGCGCCGAGCTCCTCCTCTATCCGGAGCAGCTGGTTGTACTTCGCCACGCGGTCCGTTCTCGAGGCGGACCCCGTTTTGATCTGGCCGGTGTTCATGGCGACCACCAGGTCGGCTATCGTGGTGTCCTCGGTTTCGCCCGAGCGGTGAGAAACCACGGCGGTATACCCGGCCTTCTTGGCCATCTCGATGGTCTGTACCGTCTCCGTCAGCGTTCCTATCTGGTTGAGCTTAATGAGTATGGAGTTCGCGATCCCCTTGGTTATCCCCTCCGTCAAGCGTTCCGTGTTGGTGACAAAGAGGTCGTCGCCGACAATCTGGATTTTACCGCCGAGCGTGTCGGTCATGAGCTTCCAGCCGTCCCAGTCGTCCTGCGCGAGGCCGTCCTCGATGGAAATGATCGGGTAGGCGTCCACGAGCTTGGAATAGTACTCCACCATCTGCCCGCTCGTCCTCTCGCTTCCGTCGCTGCGGCTGAACACGTACTTCTTTTTCGCGTCATCGTAAAACTCGCTCGCCGCAGGGTCCAGCGCGATGAAGACGTCTTTGCCGGGCGCGAAGCCTGCGCTCTTTATCGCCTCCATGATAAGCTGGAGCGGCTCCTCGTTCGACTTGAGCGAAGGCGCGAACCCCCCCTCGTCGCCGACACCGGTGGAGTACTTTTTCGATTTCAGGACCTTTCCCAGGGCATGGAAGATCTCGGCGCCCATGCGCAGGGCCTCCCTGAAACTCCCCGCCCCGGACGGCATGACCATGAACTCCTGGAGGTCAACGTTCGAATCCGCGTGCTTGCCTCCGTTCATTATGTTCATCATCGGAACCGGAAGCTCAACGGCCCCCACACCGCCGAGGTACCGGTAGAGCGGCATGTTGAATGTCTCGGCAACGGCCTTCGCGCACGCGAGCGACACGCCGAGCATCGCGTTGGCGCCCATCTTCGACTTGTTGGGCGTGCCGTCGAGCTCGATCAGGGTCCTGTCGATGACGACCTGTTCCATGGCGTCCATGTCGATTATCGCGCCGAAAATCGTCTCGTTCACGTTCTCAACGGCCTTGAGGACGCCCTTCCCGGAATATCGCCCCTTGTCGCCGTCCCTCAACTCCACCGCCTCGTGCTCGCCCGTGGACGCCCCGGACGGAACAGCGGCGCGGCCGACGGCGCCGGAGGACAGCTGCACCTCGACCTCGATGGTGGGATTTCCCCTGGAGTCGAGAATCTCACGCGCATGGACATCGGTGATGATCGTCATCGAACAATCTCCTCACGCAAAAATGCACTCTGCAAATATTACGCCTATCGCGGGAATTATATCAAGTACATTTTGCGGCGCTTTTTATGGACTTTTATTGACAGGCGGTGTAGGATATGGATAGCCTGCGCGGGACAGGCGCCGAGGCGCCGTGCGCGCGCGGGAAAACGAAGAAGGCGAAGCTCCATGAGCGAACGGAAGAGCCCCATACAGGAAAGAATCGAGCGTTACATGGCGGGGACCCCTTCCGAGGCGACCCTCAAGAAGCGCAGGTTTTCCCGGATCCTGATATTTATCAACCTCCTTCTGCTGGCGATAATTCTATTCGTCGCCAAAAGGCCCAACGTAAGCACCTACCAGAGCACCGGCATCGAATACGGCAGCCTCAACTGCCGGTTTTCGATCGGCAGGGACACGAAGTCGGGCGATTACCTCCTCTCGGTGACCCTGCAGTCCAGGGACCCGGTCCCGACGAGAGTACATCGTCGACCCGCCTGTCGCCAGCGTGCTGGTCAGCTACGGCGGGCGTGCCATCGCGCGGGCATCCCTGGGAGACAACATCCGGCGCATCACTCTCGCGCCCGGGGAGGTGAAGAGCTTCGTGAAACCCCTGGACGAGCCCCCATTCGAAAAGTTCAGGGACGAAAATCCCGACGCGCTCGTCCCGCCCCGAAAGACATACCTGTTCGCGCAGAAGCAGCACCTGCCGCTCGAGGCGCGGCTGACCGTCAACCTGAGGGAAAGGGTATCGGTGACGCTCAACTTCAACTACGAGGTGGACTGACATGCCCGAAAGGCCCTCCTGGGACGAGTATTTCATGAAGATCGCCGACGACGTCGCGACCCGCGCGACGTGCGTGAGGCGGCGCGTGGGCTCCGTTCTCGTCAAGGACCGGCGCATCCTGGCGACGGGATACAACGGCGCGCCGGCCAATATCACCCACTGCACGCCCGAAACATGCCTGCGGAACATATACAACATCCCCTCCGGAGAGCGCCACGAGCTGTGCCGCGGCCTGCACGCGGAGCAGAACGCCATCATTCAGGCCGCGTTCCACGGCGTCTCCGTCAAGGGAGCGGTCATATACGTGACAAGCCAGCCCTGCTCCATCTGCACCAAGATGCTCATCAACAGCGGCATCCTCAGGTTCATCTTCCGCGAACCCTACAACGACCCCCTGGCACAGGAGATGATGGACGAGGCGGGCGTGGAGACGGTGGTGTTCACCGGCGCGCCTTCCCAGAGCTGCTGATCGACGGCGGCCCCGTTCCCCGGGCGAGTTCCACCGTTCCGGCGTCAGAGCCTGATCTTCAGGAGATAGGGCTGGTATTCAAGCGGATGGATGTATATGGCGAAGAGCGTCCTCCCGGACGCAAGGATTTCTTTGCCCGAATAATACAAAGACAGGGCGCCCCGTCCCTTGTCCGCGACGGGCGGCGGCGAGTAGAGCACCTCCTTCCTGGCGCCGCCGAGGCCCTCGAAATCACGGAACAGCACCATGATGATCCTGCCGGTATAGAGCTGGCAGTAAATGATGACATAGCACTTGAGGTATTCATTGTATGACAGGGAGCACTCGCCGGCGACATCCCCGAGGAAGGGACCGGCGCGTTTCACGTCACTGAGCCACCGGCCATCGGCGGCGAGGAACTCGTAGGAGGCGCCCCGCGCGATGTCATCCTTTCGCACCCTCGAGATTTTCACCGGAGACGTTCCCCCGCCGGCGGCGTAATGCCCGATGGTGTAGAGCCACCCATTCCTCTCCATGACGCAAGCCCCGAAGGCCGGAAAATCGGGCGGGAAAAGGTCCGGCAGCCTGATAAACCGCACCGCGTCACCCACCCGCCATCCGGGGGGCACGGCCCAGAGCGCAAGGCCCGTGCCCGCGGATCTGAACGCCATGGGCCCGTCATGCTCCGATATCTTTATCCTCATGTAATAGACGAAAACCCTGTCCTCAATTCGAATGCCGTCCGCCGCCCAGAGGCGGTCCCTCTCGGCCCGTTCCCCCGCCTTGAGCCCGATGACCTGGCTCACCCGCCCGTCTTTCTTTACGTAGACAAATTTCAGCCGGCCGATGTTTTCCGGCGTCGGCCTCTCCGTGAACGCGATGGAGTTGGAGATCATCGACTCCACGTGCGCCGCGTCGGAAAAGGTGGCCGAGGCGCTCACCTCGCCCTTCCAGCTACCCAGCAGCGTGTCGCCGAAAGTCCACATGGTGACGGTCTCGCTGATGGCGACGGGCGTGACGCCGTCCTGGCCGAGCACGTCGGCCAGCCTGCTACTGCCGAAGACGCCGAGCGGCTCGACTTTCCCCGCGCACGAGGGAACCAGGACGAGAACGAGGCAAAACAGGGACAGCGCTCTTTTCATGCCGCGAGTATGCCGGGGGAAGCGGCGAAATCAAGCAGAAATATGATCCGAGCCCCGTCGGGAAATCTCTTTACTTGTGCGGGCCCTCCCCCTTATCTTGATACGCGCGATGTATTGTTTTATCTTGTATGAAGAAGATGACGATATTAAAAAGGCACTCCCCGGACCCTGAAAAGACGGCCGGCGCCGCGGTTGGGGCGCCGATGAGAAAGCGGGGAATATCATGCCCGCGGGAGTATGGCGATTCCATGAAAAAACACCCCCTCGACAAGCGGCTGCTCATCCTGGCGACGGCCCTGCTCTGCGCGCTGGCGTGCTTCCCGGGTATCTCTCCGGCCGCGGAAAAGCCCGGGGACGAGAAGGACCTCTTCAAGAAGGCGGTGGCCTATTTCTACGAGCGGAAGTTCGAAATGGCCGAGCTGATGTTCCAGGAGGTGCTCAAAACCGACCCCGAAAACCAGCTCGCCTACTCCTACCTGGGCGACATCTTCCTCCAGAAGAAGCGCCTCGACGAGGCGCTTGGGCTTTACAGGAAGGCGCTGGACCTGAACCCGAAGAGCGGAGAGGACCACTTCAGGATAGGCCAGGTCTATTATTACAAGAAAGACGGACGCACCGCGATAAGCTTTTTCAAACGGGCCTACGATTTAAACCCGCAGATAAAATTCTCCTACTACCATATCGGCCTCTGCCACCTTATGCTGCTGAGGGACAAGAAAAACACCATCGCCAACTGGGAGGCTTACCTCAATATCGCGCCCGAGGACCCCCAGTATGAAAAAATACGTCGGGCCATAGAGCTCCTGAAAGACCCCAATTTCGTCATCCCGCCGGTGGGAAGCGAAATCTCGATAGAAGAAGCCCTGCACCTGG
This sequence comes from uncultured Spirochaetota bacterium, assembly GCA_963762305.1. GTDB lineage: Bacteria > Spirochaetota > UBA4802 > UBA4802 > UBA5368 > CAVXKM01. Next base: position 856,874 of record CAVXKM010000002.1, read on the forward strand.
GCGGAATGGTGCTCCGGGAGGCCGACCGGTCGGCCGAGGACAAGAAGGCCGGGCACGAGGGCAAGAAAACGAAGAACACGCTCGAAGACATATACCGCGAGGACGGACTGTAACACGGAGGCATGACCATGTCCTATGACCGCCACAGGAATCTGAGGTACGCCGGCATCATCGCACTGCTGCTCCTTCTCCTGGCCGGAGCGGGCTATTTTCTCCATAAGAATTTTTCACGCGACGCGGCCGACCGGATCACGGACCTGCGCCTCACGCAGATTGAGCTCTACGAGAAGCTGCTGGAGACGGACCCCGCGAACACCGACATCCTCATAAAGGTCGGGAACCTCTATAAATCCATGGGTGACGTGGACCGTGCCATAGACTATTATAAAAGAGCCCTCCGGATCGACCCCAGGAATTATTCGGCGCTCAACGAGCTCGGCCACGCCTACGCCCTCAAGGGCGATTACGAAAAGGCAATCGCCACGCTGGAGCTGGCGAAGAGGTATTCCCCCCAGAACCCCGGTGCGTACAACAGGCTGGGCAACGTCTACGATGACCAGGAGAAGCTGAACCGCGCCCTGGCGGAATACAGGAAGGCGATGAAAGTGGCGCCGCGGAACCAGGAGAGCTACTGGAACATAGCCAAGCAGCACCTGAAAAGGGGCGACACCGCCGGGGCGATTGCCGTGGTGAAGAGGGGTATCGCGGCCAACCCGAAAGACCCCGAAGGGTATTACAATCTCGGGAACATCTACATGCGTGTCGGGAAGTATGACGAGGCGCTCAAGAACTACAGGAAAGCATCGTCGCTGGCACCGACGAAGGGAAAGTATCACCGGGCCCAGGGCGAGGCGCTCGCCGCCCTCGGCGAGAACGACAAGGCCGAGGACGCCTTCCTGAGGGCGCTGGAGCTGGACCCCAGCGATGCCTTGGCGGCGGAGCGTCTCGGCGACCTTTACGCGAAACAGGGAGACTGGGAAAACGCGGTGAAATACTACCGTCTCGCCCTGAGTTACAACAGCAAGGACAAGAATTTGCAGGAAAAGTACCGGCTCGCGCTCGCCCAGCTCGAGGCGGGCCGGCGGGTCGCCGTGGGGAACAAGGGAGACGGGACGGGCGACGGCATCACCGCCGGTGACAAGGGCACCGGGGAGGACATCCGGGACGACGGGTCGACGGTTAAAAAGCCCGTTACCGGGAAGCCCGAGGCGCGCAAGTGGCGAGAGCTGGGCGACAAATACCGCTCCCAGAAGGAATACGACAAGGCCATGGAGGCCTACGGGAAGGCCGTGGAGATCGATCCGAACGACGACTATTCCCACTACTGGCTCGGCAGGCTGTACCAGCACGCGAAAATGGACGACGAGGCGAAGAAATCATTCCAGAACGCCGTGGTGGCGAATCCGAACAACGCCGATGCGTATTACAGGCTCGGGATCATCTACTACATGGAGGACAAGTTTGACACTTCCATAAAGTTCTTCAGCAAGGCCATCGAGGCACAGCCCGACTTTCCCCGCTCCTATTACTCCCGCGGCCTCGCCCATTACAAGGTCAACAACCAGAACAGCGCCATATCGGACCTGAAAACGGCCATCCGGCAGGACCCGAAAATGGACCGGGCATACTTCAACCTCGGCAACATATACCTGAAGAGCAAGAACTACGCCGGGGCCCTGGAAAACTTCTCCAAGGACAGGGAGCTGAGGCCGAACAATCCCGACACGAATTTCAAGCTCGGAGAAACGTACCACGAGATGAAATCCCATGGCAGCGCGATGGATTTCTACCGGAAGACCGTGGAGCTCGACCCGAGCTATTATCAGGCTTATTACAACATGGGCCTGATTAGCGCCGAAAAGAAACAGTACGCTGAGGCGCTCGCGCTGTACCAGAAGGCTCTCAGCATCAAGCCCGACGATTACGCGTCGCTATACGAGATAGGCAAGGCGTACGAGTCCATGGGCGACGACAACAAGGCCATCGAGTATTACCAGAAGGCCATCGCGAAGAACCCAAATTATTCCAAGGCCTATATCAACCTGGGGAACCTCTACGCGAAGAACAATCTCAACGACAAGGCCATGGAGCTTTACAGGAACGCGGTCGTCAACGACCCCAAGTCCTTCGATGCCCATTTCAACCTTGCCAACGCGTACAGGGAATCGAAGATGTATGACGAATCGATCGAGGAGTTCAAGGCGGCGATTGACCTGAACCCGATGGACGCCAAGGCCCACTTCTTTCTGGGCATGGCCTACCGCGACAAGGGCATTTACGAGGAGGCGGTCAAATCCTTCGAGCGCTCGGTCCAGTTAAACCAGACCCTCTGGGCGAGCCACGAGGAGCTCGGGATGATCTACTACCGCAAGCTCAAGGACAAGCAGAAGGCCGTTTTCCACTTTGAAAAACTCCTGTCAATGAAGCCGGACCATCCCGACGCCGAGAAGATACAGGACATCATCACCCTGCTCAAGAAGGAGCCATGAAAGTCCATTCGTTAATGAGCATGTTGCTCGTCATCTCGGCGGCCTGCTCCTGCGGCACGGCCCCCGCGAACAGCGGCAGGCTTTCAGCGGACTTTAAAACCGAGGGCTTTCTCGACCCGAATCACTACCAGGTCGTCGTCACCGGAACGCCCGCGAGCGGGCTCGACGGGTTGGTCGAGACGAGGGAGAGCGCCCGTGAGGAAGCGTTGAAAAAGCTGGACTCCGCGGTCCTCGCGAGCCTGAGCGACTACTGCATCGACAGCAGGATCAAGGCCCTGGGGCTCACGGGCCGCGACCAGGTACTCAACTTCCCTGCCGCCCGGGCCGAGCTTCAGGCCGGGCTGACGCGGTTTCTGAAATACGGCCGGACGGCCTTCGAGTATTATAATGAAGACCATTCCGCCGTAATAGTTTTCAGGATTGAAAAGAAAGGGCTTCTGAACGCCATCAAGTCCATCCCGGTGAACCTCGTGGCCGCCGGGGGCAAGGGTTGAAAAAATCCCGGGACAATTCCCGCTGATCGGCAAGTCCACATGGAACGCGTGAAGAGAAAAAGGCCGGGCGCGCCGGTCATGGTGACGTTAATCACGCTGGCATTCTGCTCGTGGTGCGCCGCGCCCAAGGTGGCCCCTCCCGATATTGCGGCGCCCGTCACCCCGGACGCCTTCTGCCCGGAGTACGATCACGAGGGATTCATCAATCCTCACCTCTACCGGGTGGTCATCGTGGAGCCCAGGGGCGCCGGCGAGACGGAGATCCGGTCGGTGACGGAGAAAGCACGGCTCAGGGCGTTGAGCTCCATGCAGAAGTATCTCCTCGCGCATGACCGCGCGGTCGACCAGAACGTCACCGCCGAGCTGCTTTCACTGGTGGAACGCCACGGCACGCTCGAGGACAAGGGCTGCGCAAGCGCGACCAGGTATATCTACTATTTCAACATTAATAAGGAAAACCTGCAGGATCATCTCTCCGCGATCTCCAGAAAGCGCTGAGACCGCCGTTCACGGAGTATGAATATAATAGGCGAGAGTCTTGAAAATGAACAAGTCGAGCGTCTCGAGGCTTTCGTCGTAAATGCTGCTGAACAACACCCCCACGCCCTGATCGCCCTCCGGAAGCTTCTCCACCCGGAGCACCATCGCCAGCGCTTCCACGTTTTGCATGCCCTGATCTATGGAAGAGAGGTCCATGATGACCCTGATGATGCTGGCGATCTCGAACCGTTTTGGAGAGCGAAAATAAAATCCTCCCTTGCTTAAATTCACCAGCGTCCCCACGAATTCCCGCGTCCTGTCGTCCTCCGACGAGCCCTCCACGAGCGTCTCCACGATCCTCACGGGAACCTCGATGTTGACGCGGAAGTTCTTGCGCCGCACCGACTTCCGCCTGTCGTCGCTCCTCTGGTCGCGAACGGGAGGCGAAGATGCCTCGCCAAGCGCCAGCCGTCTCCGCCCCTGTGTGCGCCGGTCTCCCCGGCCCGTGTGATACTCTCGCGCCATCCAGTCGTCAAAACATTCCTCGAACCACAGCAGCATCGCGTCGTTGATGGTCAGTTCCTCGCCTTGCGACCTCTTCATCTGGCAGAAAGATTCGATCTCCTTTTTGACATTCGAGGAGAGGTCCTCGTACTTGATATAATCCTTTCTCATGGTCTTCTCCGCGAAGTTTCGATCAGTCCGCCGCAGCGCGCACAAGGGGAAAACGAATCCGTTCAGAAAACCGAAGAGCCCAAAAGAATCCTTCACTTTCCGTTTTCACACGAATTACGTGTGCCACGAGCCTTGTAAAATTGCAATTCTTTTCCTGAAATAATCGCCGAAGGCATTTTTTATACATAATTCTGAAAATGGTGATACCCCCCCTCCCCGCCGGCAGGCGGAAAGGGACAAGCCCCCGCCCGGGAGTCCGGCGAATAAATCCTCAATTATTTTATTGAAAATAAACGATACTATCTTTAGGATAAGCTTCCCGTTCCGGCCGCCGTGCCGTTTTTCAGGTCAAGGAGAAGTTCAAGGTTTTTTGAGCGTTACGACATGATTCCCATTCATCGCTTCATACTGGCAATCACCCTGATCGGGATCACGGTTTCTCTGCCGTGCCCGTCGCTTTTTGCCGCGGAAAGGCCTCCACAGCCGCCCCCGGTCGCCGCCATCCTCGCGCGCGAGACCAACATCGCCTACGTGAATGAGCTCACGGACCTGGTGTACCGCATCGATGACACCTACACGGGACTGTACGACACCCTGAGGGCGGGCGGAAAGCTCATAGTCTTTTTCGATCCGGCGCACGGTAAATGGGCCAACGGGCTCTGGGAGGGGGAGATAACCGGACGCACGAGCTGCACCGGCCTTCCCGAGGAGCAATACTCCATTCCGCTCTCGCGCGAGCTTTACCGGCTGTGCGAGGCAAACAGGTTCATGGATGTGCAGTCCACCCCCGATTTCATGGAGGTGCTGAGAGGGAAAAGCGACTCCTACAATAACATCCCCTTCACCGAGACGGTGCGAATGGCCGGAGAGGCGGGGGCCTTCATCATCGTGAGCGAACACCTGAACAACATCGCGAGCGTCATGAAAGCGAGCGGCGTTTTGAACATGCCCGGTATCCACATTACCACCAACCGGTGGGGCGTCCGCTATCTGTCATATATAAAGGACACGAACAAGGGATTCCTGACGCTCTACAACAAGCTGGATACCACCGACTTCTCGCGACAATACGCCCTGAACCTGAAAGAGATCCTCTCCAGCAGGGGGATGAGGCCAAACAGCTGGGAAAGGGGAGCGGTGCCCGACGCCCGGTTTCCTTACTTCGTGGATTTTCCCATCTCCGTCATTTACGAGTCCGGCTTTATCTCCAATCCCGAGGACGAGGCCATGCTCAGGGCGCCGGAAAACCAGCGAACAATAGCCGAATCCCAGTACGAGGCGCTGCTGGAAACGACCAAAGACGTGTTCGGCCTGGACCTTTCGGGCCGCGAGCCGCGGAAGGTCAAAAACCCTCCCGAGGACCTCTACACGCTGCTCAAGCTTTCCCGCATCGCCATCTTCTACGTGGACAAGACCGAAATCAATAAAGCCGTTGCCGTCATCGATCTCATGGAGAAAGGATTCGGACGGTCGTATCCCTCCTCCATGCCCGTTTACCGGAGCATAAAGGGAACCCTCACGCAGGCCGAGCGGCATTTCACCCTGAGCAGGAAGATGATCCGGAACAAGAACTACAAGGGGGCGACCAGGCACATCTACCTTGCCAGGAGGCTGCTGCGCAACCGTCCGATCTTCAGTTCGCTGCACACGCGTTATTCCAGCGAGTACGCGCAGCTCGGCGTCCCCGCAAGGGAAGGGCCGGTCCAGGTCCAGCAGAGGAAAGAGTCCCCGGTCGCCGGCTCTCCTCCCGCCGTGGCGATGAACGCCTACCGGTCCTCGCTGACCACCCCGATAATCCTCGCGGTCGACCAGGACCAAAACCTGGAAGCCGCCGTTTTAAAGGCGCTCAATCCGGGCAAGGAGACGACCGCGAAGCTTCTCAAGTCCCTCTCCGGCGCCCGCATGTGGTCCAGGGTCAGGAGCGGCACAATCAAGGGAGGAAGGGTCCGATTTTACTGGAAAAAATCCCTGGTGAGAGTCACCTTCACACCGGGCATTTACATCGTCAGCCTCAACAGGAACCTGTCGGTCGCCAGCGTGGCGAGGGTTGGAAAGGTAAGGCTGGACCCGCGACGGTATCAAAACCACCAGTACCTGAAGAATTCATACTTTGCCCTTGAAGACAAACACCGGTCCCTGTGACGGCCCGGGGGAGGGTCTCCCCGCCCGGAGCGAGTGGCACGGGAAACCTTACAATTTTTTCGGCGACTACCTGACACACAAGTACGGCTCCCGCGTTCTCAAACTTCCCATCAACGCGCGCTTTTCATGCCCCAACCGCGACGGCACCGTCGGGAGCAGGGGGTGCATCTTCTGCGCCGACGACGGTTCAGCCTCCCCGACGTCTGCCGCCGCCGGCGACATCCGCGGACAGATGGTGCGGGCAAAAGAGGGCTTCCGGAGAGGCCGTGTCCCGCCGCGTTATATCGCTTACTTCCAGGCATTCACGAACACCTATGCACCCGTCGAGCGGCTGCGTGAGCTGTACGATACGGCCCTGATGGACCCCGAGGTCGTGGGGCTCATGATCGGCACCAGGCCCGACTGTCTCTCCGACGAGGTCCTCGACCTGATCTCCCGGTACAGGAGAGACGATTTCGAGCTCTGGCTGGAGATCGGGATGCAGAGCGCCCATGACAAAAGCCTGGAGTACCTCGACCGCGGCCACGGCAACGCCGACAGCCTCGATGCCATCGAGAGGGCCGCGGAGCGGGACATCCCGGTCTGCGCGCACGTGATACTGGGAATCCCGGGTGAAACCTGGGACGACATGATGGCAACCGCGCGCTGCCTGTCGGACCATCCCGTTCTCGGCGTGAAGATCCACCACCTCCATGTCATAAGGGGCACCAGGCTGGACGAGTATTATCGCCGGGGGCAGGTGCGGCTCCTCTCCTTCCGCGAATACGTCTCCGCGATATGCGATTTCATCGAACGGTTGCGCCCCGACATCCTGGTCCACAGGCTCATCGGCGACCGGGAGGTCAAATCACTCGAGGCACCCCTGTGGGCGCTGCACAAGGGCACGGTGATCAAGGCGATTGAAGACGAGTTCCGCAGCCGGGGAACCCACCAGGGTTTTTTCCATGTTATATAACCGGAAAGAACGCGAACCACAGCCGGCAGGAAACCCGGGGAAGGGCCCCGCACGCCGGCAAAAAGCGGAGATGACCGCGGAAACCAGCCCGGGCGAATGAACGAAACAGTTTCTTCCCCGCGGTTTTCGCGCCGGAACAGAGGGAGGGGACCATAAGCCGAATTCTGTGCATGCAGCCATCTATCTTGGATGCATGTCGCCATGCACCTCTTCGCGACCTACCCACAACCTCGAACGGGCCGTTCTCATGCGGTTGCCTACTTGGTCTTGCACCGGGTGGGGTTTGCAGTGCCTCCGGCATTGCTGCGGGAGCGGTGAGCTCTTACCTCACCTTTTCACCCTTGCTCCATCCCCGAAAGGATGGGGCGGTATTTTTTCTGTTGCACTTTCCATCGCCTCACGGCGTCCGGATGTTATCCGGCACCCTGCCCTGTGGTGTTCGGACTTTCCTCACCGCCCCGCCCCGGAAGTGGTGCGGGGCCAGCGCGGCTGCGTGGTCCCCTCCCTCTGTTCCGACACATCGAATTCCCGTCCGCCACCGGATGCCTTCGCGAACGGTCACCGCGCGTTCGGCCGCGGGTGGCGAAGGATGACGGGCGCTTTCAAAACGGCTGCCTCTATAATATAACAAAGGAGGCCTGCGGCCCCAATTAATTATCTCCGGTCAGCCTTGTGCCCGGTGGCGTCAAACCGGCCGGAGGACCCGCACGGGGGCCGTGTCCGGCGCATGCGTATAAAAGGAGATGCCGTTGGAGCCGTACCTTCTCCCCTCCAGCAGCGTGTACGGTCCGGCCGTTTCGTCAAGGACGCTGTGGGCGAAATGCTGTACTATCACCAGGCCGCCCGTTTTTAATACGCCGCTTCTGCCGACTTCCTCCAGTATCGCCGTGTACAGGCGGGACTTCCCCTTTTCCTTGTGATAGGGCGGATCGAGAAAGACGAAATCAAAAACGGCCCCTGCCCCGTTCAGCCGGCGCAGGCAGCGGAACGCTGGCAGATTGAACACCTGCGTCCGCGAGGCCAATCCCCATGCCTCCAGGAGGTCTTTGATGAAACGGTACCTGCGATGATCGCTTTCGTTGAACGCCACCGAGGCCGACCCGCGGCTTATCGCCTCGATCCCCATCTGCCCCGAGCAGCTGTAGAGGTCCAGGAACGAACGGCCGCCCATGTCATCGCCGAGAATCGAGAACAGGGCTTTTTTAACCTTCTGCGGGGTGGCTTCGGCGTTCCCGAAACGCCTGTTGTCGAACGGGATGGGCCTCCCCTTCAGTGTACCGGCGATTACCCTCATGTCCCGGTGCGGGAATTCACGCCCTCAACGCGGCGTTGAGCTCCTTCAGCAGCGCCTCCAGGTCCAGGCCGTTGTTGATGGCAACCTTTTCTATCGTGTCCTCTTTCGCGCCCTTGCAGTCCGGACAGTCCAGGTTGTATTTTTTGAATACCTCGGTGATTTTCCGGGACCTCTGCACGGCCTCTTCAACCGTAGTGTTTCCCTTGATGTCCATTTCGGTCGTCATTCCCCCCGGCGCGCGTCTCCATGATCCATGATGAGTGGAAGGGCGCCCGTGGTCAAAAATTTTACATGATCAGGATGAAAATTGTTGCAATTTTGAAGGGCCATACCTATGTATGTCTATCATTTTTTCTCGGAGAAGGCACATGGCGAAGTGCGAGGTATGCGGGAAATCGGTGCAGTTCGGGCACAATGTAAGCCATTCGAATAAAAAGACCCGCAAGATATGGAAACCGAACGTCAAGCTGCTGCGCGTTCTGGAAAACGGCAGGGTCCTGCGTAAGTACGTGTGCACCCGGTGCATTCGAACGGGCAGCGTGAAGAAGGCCGTGTAACGGAGGTCCGTCAATCCGCGCGTAAAGGAAGGGCGCCGGTCAACCGGCCATGGGACATGAATCGAACTGGAAAAGGCGGCATCTCGCGATGTCGCCTTTTCTTTTTTACCCTGCCCGGCATCAGAGAACCGAGAAATACTCCACGATCGTGACGACGAGAAGAAGAAACGTAAAGAAAAAGTGAATTCCCAGAAAAACGAAGGGCAATACGAATATCGCCGCCGACCTGGAAAGGTTGGTCGAATAGACCTGCGATATACTCGTGACGATGATATAGGCGGACCAGAGAAAGACCACAAATGAAAGGAAGGAATAGAAGAACACCGGGGCGAAGTGAACGAGCCGGAAAATGAAAACGGCGGGGAACAGAAGCGCCCTGGGGAAGAGCGCGAGGCTTATAACGGCGATGGTCTGCCTTACGGCGCCCGGGCTCCCGAGCAGCTGCGCGGTACTGTCGATGAGCGCGGATGAAATGACGACCGCCAGGAGGAGCATGAGGAGCGTGAAAAGCCAGCCATAGCTGATTTTAGTATAAAAGAACAGGGTCTCCGCACCGAGCAGCGAGGTGGAGAGGATTTCGGCCAGGGAAAGAAAAGCCAGCCCCGCCAGCCCCACCCCGAGGGATTGCGCCTCCTCCTTCTGCACCAGCTCGGCGAGCCTGCGCGGATCAGTGAAGATGAAATAGAAATAATCCACCCACCGCAGTGATTTGACGAATTCCATCATGGCTGGTACCTGTACTCGACGGCCGGATACGGACGCAGGACGCTCTCGTCGAACGCCACCGGGGTGCGTATCATGGCGCTGACGGACATGAGCAGCCGTTCAAACTGAGATTTCATCTCGTCGTACACCGGGCTGTCATCCGGCAGTTTGGCCATCTGCCGCGCCTTCGCGATTGCGTCCTCCATGGACCCGAGGTCGTCCACGAGCTTGTATTTCAGGGCGGAGGAACCGTTGAAGACCCTCCCGTCGGCGTAGGGCTCGATTTCCGCGATCGGCATGTTCCTCCCCAGCGAGACGTCCTTCACGAATTTATCGTAGGCCGAATCTATCAGCTCCTGGATCAGCTGCCGCTCCTCCGGGCTTATGTCCTTGTAGGAGGCCAGCATGTCCTTGTACCTGCCGCTCTTGATCACGTTCATCCTGATGCCCAGCTTCTCGAACAGGCCGCGCAGGTTGGGAGACATGGCGATAACGCCGATGGAACCCGTGACCGTGCCGTAATTCGCGTAGATGTAGTTGCACGCCGATGCAATGTAATAGCCCCCCGAGGCCGCCAGCTCGCCCATCGAGGCGACCAGCACAACGTTCTTCTTGCGGAGCTTCATCAGCTTGTTGTATATCTCCTGGGTCGCGGCCACGGTGCCGCCTGGCGAGTTGATCCTCACCACAATGGCGCGGATCCTGCTGTCCGACTCAAGCTGCGAGAGCCTGTCAAGCAACGCGTCTGAGCCCCGGGCGAGGCCCAAGGGGCCTCCCTCGTCGGCGACCATGATGGGCCCGTAAACACGGATCACGCCGACGCCGGGGCCGATGCCGGGTGCCTGAATGCGGTACACATCGCGCTTGATCCCCTGGAGGGTCAGGCTGATGTCAATGATCACCAGGACGGATGACAGGACCATGAGAACGAGAATCGAGACGACTATCTTACGGTTTCTATCCATGTGCCGCTTCCGCCATCACAATTGGTTTAACGAAAAATCGAATCGCGCCGCCACGAACCGGCCGCCCGGGACGCCCGTTCCGGCCGGTTCCACGCCCGGGCAATGTGAACTATGGAGCACGACGACGGCTTTTGGCAAGAAATTTTTCAGGGCCCCGCCCCGCAAGCAATTTCCTTGACAATTCATTTAGGGAATGCGCTGATACGCGATATGCCCGAGCTTCCAGAAGATATCATCGATTTCCACGTACACCTGTTCCCGGACCGCCTCTTCGAAGCCGTTTGGAAATATTTTTCCAATGATTACGGATGGGACGTGATGTACCGGCTGTATTACCGGGAGGTGATCGCTTTCCTGAAAAAACGGCGCGTGCGGACCATCGTCTACTCGAACTACGCCCATAAAAAAGGAGTCGCCCGCGCACTCAATGAATGGAACCTGAGGGTCCTCGATGAAAATCCCGACCTCTACTGCTTCGCCGCCTACCACCCCGCCGACGATGACGGGCCGGAAATGGCCGAGATGGTGCTGTCCCATCCCCGCGTCCTGGGGTTGAAACTGCAGCTGCTGGTACAGCGCTTCTATCCCTACGACGAAAGAATGCTCCCCGTCTACGAACTCGTAATGAAGAAACACAAGCGGGTCCTTCTTCACGTGGGGACGGGGCCTGTCGGCAACGAATTCGTCGGGGCGGCCCACTTCAAGAGACTGCTCGACATCTTCCCCCGGCTGCCCGCCATCGTCGCGCACATGGGCACGCTGGAATACCGCGAGTTCATCGAGCTCGTCGACTCGCACCCGTCGCTTTACATGGACACATCCTTCTCCTTCCTGCCGAAACTGCCGGTCCGCTTCGACCTTGGCGGCGACGTCCTCGAAAGCCACAGGGAGAGGATCCTGTACGGCTCGGATTTCCCGAACCTCCTGTTTCCGTACGAGGATGAGATACACTGCCTGCTGGGCCTCGGGCTCTCGCAGGACTTCTACGATAGGGTTTTTTTCGAAAACGGGCGCCATATCATCGAACATTGCGGCCGGCCGCTGTAATGCCCCCGGCGGCAGGCAGTCCATTATTTGGTTTTGGACCATGACGCGAGGTATAGTAGGGCTTTGACCGAAGGCGGCGTTTGAGCGGCGACAAGTCATGAAAAAACTGGAAACAGACGCGATCATCATCGGGGGCGGCGCCACCGGGGCGGGGGTCCTGAGGGACCTGCTCGCTGCGGGGCGTGAAGGCCGTGCTCGTCGAGAAAAACGACATTGCCTCAGGGACCACGGGGAGGAACCACGGGCTTCTCCACTCCGGGGCCCGCTATGCCGTGAACGACCTGGAGTCGGCCCGTGAATGCATCGCGGAAAACAAGATCCTGAAAAAAATCGCGCGCCACTGCGTGGAGGACACCGGCGGCCTGTTCGTCACCCTGCCCGAGGACGATCCGGGGTATCACTCCAAGCTCATCGAGCACTGCCGCTACGCTGACATACCCTGCGAGGAGATCAGCGTAAAGGAGGCGCTCAGGACCGAGCCGAACCTCAACCGGAACATGCTCAGCGCGCTCCGCGTGCCCGACGGCACCATTGACCCCTTCAGGCTCACCGCCGCAAACATACTCGACGCCCGGGAGCGCGGCGCGGTCGTCCACACCCACACCTTCGTCACCGACATCATAACGAAGGACGGCGGCGTCGCGGGGGTGCGCTGTTTTGACTCATTCAGCCGGGAGACCTTCGAGGTTTACGGCTCCGTCGTCATAAACGCCTCGGGGGTATGGGGACAGCGTATCTGCGACCTCGCCGGAATCGGCCTGCGGATGTTCCCCTCGAAGGGCTCCATGGTGATCATCGACTACCGCATCAACAACGTGGTGGTAAACCGCTGCAGGGTCCCCTCGGACAGCGACATCATCGTCCCCGGCGACACGGTCTCCCTCATCGGCACCACCTCGAAGAAGATAGACTACAGCCAGATCGAGGAGTGCCTGGTCGACGACGACGAGATCGAGGTGCTGCTCTCCGAAGGGGAAAAACTCATCCCCAACATTTCGCGGACGAGGGTGTTACGGGCATACTGCGGGGTACGCCCGCTCATCGCCGTGTCGGGGGAGCTGGACGGCAGGGAGATCAGCCGCGGCATCGTGCTCGTCGACCACGAGAAAAGAGACGGCCTGCGGAATTTCCTGAGCATCGCGGGAGGGAAGCTCATGACCTACCGTCTCATGGCGGAGATGACGGCGGACCTGGCCTGCGGGAAGCTCGGGGTCAAGGCCAAGTGCGTTACCCACAAGGTCCCCCTTCCCGGCTCCGAGAAGGGAACGTCCTCCTCCCGCGCGGTCAAGCTCTTCACGGGGATTCCCCAGTCGGTGGTCGGGTCCACCCTCTACCGCCACGGGGAGAGGGTCAGCCATATTCTGTCCGGGCACAAGAAAAATTACGGGCTCGTCTGCGAATGCGAGATGGTGACCCAGGGAGAGATAGAATACGCGATACGCAAGCTCCACGCGAAGGACCTGGTGGACCTGCGGCGGCGAACGAGATTGGGCATGGGGCCATGCCAGGGCGGGCTCTGCGCCTACCGGGTCGCGGGCATCTTCAACGAGCTGAAGGCCGTCTCCGCGGAGGATGCCAACAGGATGCTTGCGGACTTCCTGGAGGAGCGGTGGAAGGGAATCAAGCCGGTCCTCTGGGGCGACACCCTCAGGGAGACCGAGTTCACCTACTGGATCTACCAGGGGCTCTTCGCGCTTCGCGGCCCGCATTCCGGGAATTCCGGGGAAAAACCGTGAGGTACGACTGCATCATCATCGGGGGCGGCATATCGGGGCTTACCTGCGCGATCAAATGCCAGAGCGAGGGCCTGCGCTGCGCCGTTATTTCGTCGGGGATGGGCGCCCTCCATTTTTCATCGGGGTCCATTGACCTCCTGGGATACAAAGACGACCGGCGCGTCGTATACTCGCCGTTCGAAGAGCTGGAATCCTTCACGGCATCGCACCCCGGGCATCCCTATGCCCGCTGCGGCGTCCCCGCCATACGCGAGGCCCTTTTTTTCCTCAAGGAGCAGCTCGAGAAAGAAGGCCTGGAGCTGTTCCATAACGGCGACCTCAACCACTTTCACGTGACCGCGCTGGGCACCCTTAAGCCCTCCTTTTTTTCACAGCGGAGCGTCTTCAGCGACGGCATCCGGAAGGCCTTCGAGGACAAGCCGAGGATCGCGGTGCTCAACTTCGAGGGCTACCGGGATTTCTATCCGGAGCTTGCCGTCGCCAACCTGAAAATGCACTCGCTTTTCAGGGACATCGAGCTCGTCACGGGACGCATTGTCTTTCCCGATTACGGCGACCCGGAAAAGAACCCGTTCGAGTTCCGATCGATCGACATCGCCAGGATATTCGACACGGAAAAATACCTGGAGGACATCGCCGGCCAGATCAGGAAAGCGGCGTCTGGGGCCGCCTTCGCCGGACTGCCCGCCTTCATCGGGATCAGCAACTACAGCCGCCATTACCGTATTTTACAGGACCTCGCCGGCGTCCTCATTTACGAGATCCCCACCCTGCCTCCGTCGATCCTGGGCATGCGCATAGACGATGCCCTGAAATCCCGGTTTGCCGCTCTCGGCGGGATATTCATCGCGGGGGACAAGGTGACGACGGGAGACACCGGAAACGGGAGGGTCAACGCCCTCTACACGGAAAACGGCCGCAACACCCCGCTGGAGGCGGGCTGTTACGTGCTGGCGACCGGGAGTTTTTTCAGCGGCGGCATGGTGAGCGAATTCAACAGGATACGGGAGCCGGTGTTCGGCCTGCGGGTCCATCACGACGACAGGCACAACCTGTGGTACGCGCCGCAATTCCTCGACGCCGGCAGCCATCCCTTCCTCGAATACGGGGTCGAAACCGACGGAGCGCTCAGGCCATACGACGCCCAGGGCAGGACACTCGAGAACCTGTACTGCACGGGTGCCCTCCTCGCCCACTACAACCCGCTGAAGGAGGGTTCCGGGGGAGGCGTCGCTGTTTCGACGGGGTATCTCGCGGCGATGTCAATAGTCAAGGAATGCCGGGGATGGCATGATTAAGCTGGAAAACATAAGTTTCGACCACTGCATAAAGTGCGCCGTGTGCACCGTCTACTGCCCGGTGGCCCGCGCCACGCACCTCTTCCCGGGCCCCAAGCAGTCGGGACCGGACACCGAGCGCCTCCGGATGAAAAACCCGGACCTTCTCGACGAATCGCTCAAGTACTGCACAAACTGCAAGCGCTGTGAGATCGCCTGCCCCTCCGGCGTTAAAATCGCCGATATCATCCAGAGCTCCAAGTGGAAGTATTTCAAGCGCACGATAAGGATCAGGGATTACCTCCTGGCCCGCACGGACCTCCTGGGCGGGCTGGCCTGCCGCGTTCACCTGTTTGTGAATTTCTTTACAGGCTTTTATCCGGTCAAGCTGGTGATGGAGAAGTTTCTCAAGATCCCGTCTGAGCGGGTCTTCCCGAAATACGCGCGGGGCACCTTCCAGGGGTGGTACCGGAAACGGCGGAAAAGCCAGGAGCGTTATCCCGAGAAAGTCGTGTATTTCCACGGATGTTACGTGAATTACAATTACCATGACCTGGGCAAGCACGTCATGGCGGTGCTCAACGCCATGGGCATCGGCGTCCTCTCGCTACCGGAAAAATGCTGCGGCGTGCCCCTGATCGCCAATGGGTACATCCGGAAGGCGCGCGCCAACGCGCTGTTCAACATCAGGGCCCTGGGGGCAAAAATAAAAGGGACGGGCATGAGGATCATAACCGCCTCGTCGAGCTGCGCCTTCGCCCTCAAGCACGAGTATAGCAATCTTCTCGAGCTCGACAACTCGGCGATCGCGGACAGCCTGGACTACGTCACCCGCTACATATACGACCGCTTCGAGGCCGGCCGCGTCCCGAAAATGAAACCCGTCAAGCTCAGGGCGGCCTACCATTCCCCGTGCCATCTGGAGCGGATGGGGGGCGTCCTGCACACCGTCGAGATGCTCAAGAAAATACCGGGCCTGGACCTGCACGTCCTCCATTCCGAGTGCTGCGGCATCGCGGGCACCTACGGCTTCAAGAAGGAGTTTTACTCCGTTTCCCAGAAAATCGGCCGCGACCTTTTCAGCCGCATCGACCGGGTCAGGCCCGACATTGTGATAACGGACTGCGAAACCTGCAAATGGCAGATAGAGATGAGCACGCCGTACAGGGTCATGCACCCCGTGACCGTGCTCGCGATGGCCATCGACGCGGGGTGAGGACGGCACGGCGCAATCCTTCTCAGCAACACCGGAAAGGGGGCATGCAGATGAAATCGCTGACCGAATATCTCTCCTTCAATACGAAGAAAGCGAGGGACTACGTCAACATAACGCGGACCATCGAGGACCTGGTGAGAAAAAGCGGGGTACAGGAGGGGCTCTGCCTCGTCAACGCCATGCACATCACCGCTTCGGTGTTTATCAACGACAACGAAAGCGGGCTCATCCAGGACTTCGACGATTTCCTGGAGCGCCTCGCCCCGCACGAGCCTGTGAGCCTGTACCGCCACAACCGCACCGGCGAGGACAACGGCGACGCCCACCTGAAGCGCACCGTCATGGGAAGGGAGGTCGTCGTGGCAATCACGAAAGGAAAGCTGGACTTCGGCCCCTGGGAGCAGATCTTTTACGGCGAGTTCGACGGCATGAGGCAGAAGAGGGTCCTGGTCAAGATTATCGGTGAATAGCGATGCGCCTGGTAGACGTGCACTGCCACCTGGAGAGCGATTACTTCAAGGACGGCCTTCCCGGGATCATCGCCGGCGCGAAGGCGGCGGGCGTCGTGAAGCTGATCACCTCCTCCATCACCCCCGACGAATGGGGCCTCTCGGAATCGATCGCCCGCAGCCACGAGGCCGTCGAGTTCGCCCTGGGAGTCCATCCCTGGTACTGCAAAAAAGAGGACATCGCGAGGATAGCCGGGCTGTCCGGCGCGAAGACGCGCGGCGCGGTGGCCATTGGGGAGATCGGGCTGGACAGGAAGACCGCGCCGGCCCCGTATGAACTGCAGCGGGAGGTGTTCGAGCTGCAGCTCAGGACGGCCAGGGATCTGGAACTGCCCGTCATCATCCACTGCAGGGGGGCCTTCGACGACGTGCGGCTGATCGTGAAGCGGACGGGGCTTTGCGCGCGGGGGGGAGTGGTGCACTCCTTCTCGGGCAGCGTGGAAATCGCGGAGGCCTTCATGAAGCTCGGCCTGAGCTTCTCCTTCGGCGGGGCCCTCACCTACCGCAACAGCAAAAAGAAGGAGGAGGTGCTGAAGAAAATTTATCCCGACCGCCTGATGCTCGAAACGGACAGCCCGGACATACCTCCCGTCGAGGCCAGGGCCATGCCCAACGTGCCCGCGAACATACTTTACGGACTGAGGGCGGCGGCGGAGATACTGGGCGCCGCCGAAGAGAAAATAGCCGAAATCACTACGGCCAACGCCGTGCGCATGTTCGCGCTGGAAATCTGAGCCATGCGCTTTTCGCGGACAGCCATGCTCGTGGGCGCCGGCGGCCTGGAAAAGCTTGAAGCGGCCCGCGTCGCGGTCTTCGGCCTTGGGGGCGTCGGATCGTACGCGCTTGAAGCGCTGGCGAGGGCGGGAGTCGGGAACCTGTACATCGTGGACGCCGACGTGGTGGAACCGTCCAACATCAACCGCCAGATCCTGGCGCTGGAGGGTACCGTCGGCAGGCCGAAGGTCGAGGTAGCCCGGGAGCGCGTCGGTTCCATAAACCCGCTCGCGAAGGTCACCGCGGTGCAGGAGTTCATCACACCGGAGAAGGCGGACAGCTTCATCCCCCGGTCAATCGAATACGCCGTCGACGCCATCGACACAATAACATCAAAGACGGCCCTCATAGCGGCTTTGCACTCGCGGGGGATCCCGTTCGTCGTCTGCATGGGGGCCGCGCGCAGCCTTTCCTATACCGGCATCCGGGTGGCGGATATAAGCGCCACCCGGTCATGCCCGCTGGCGAGGGCGGTCAGGAAGGGGCTCCGGGAAATGGGTATCGCGAGGGGGGTGCGCTGTGTTTACGTGGAAACGCCGCCCCGCCCGGGCTGCGATTATGCGGACATGGCGCCGGAGGATGCTCTCTTGAAGCCAGGGGCGGGAAAAAGGGCCGCGGGGAGCATTTCCTTCCTGCCCGGGCTGGTGGGCCTCACCGCGGCGGGTGTGATCATAAACGATATCCTGTCTATGGATTCCCCGAAACGCCGAGAGAGGAGAGGATACTGACCACTTCGTAAGCGGACATGTCCGTGAAGAGCACCGGCACCTTCTCCGCGTAAGCCCGCTCCGTGAACTCCTTCCCCGGCATTATGCCGCCGGCAAGGATGATGCCCGAGAGGTCCTTGAGCGAGGCCACCGCAACCGCGTTGGGGTGGGTGAGCACCGTCACCCACACGTTACCCTCACGGGCGTTGGCGTTCACGTCGCTGAGCAGGTCTCCCGCGTATCCGCCGGTAATTTCCTTCGAGAGGTCCGATCCCTCCGTCAGCAGTCGGAAGCCGGTCTTGTCCATTATGTCCTTTAATGATATCCCCATGGTTCCCCCTCCTCCCCCGGTATTGAGTCGCACGTCGATGGCGAGCCACGTGCCGAACCCGGGTACCGAATGTATGGTGAGCTTGTCCGAGTTCTTCTTGATGTTGGAGAGACCCATCCCCGCGCCGAACCCGAGCTTTCGTATCTCGTCGGAGGCGGTGGAGAAACCCTCCTGCATGGCCTGGTCGATATCCTCGATCCCCTGGCCGCGGTCCTTTATCACTATCCTGATGGAATCTTCAAGCAGGTAAACGAAGATATACCCGTAGTGCGTATAGCAGGCCAGGTTGATCTCGGATTCATAGGTGACAATGGCGACGCGCTGGATGATATGGGACGGGTAGTTGTTGTCTCGGAGGTACCGTTTTATCGAAGTCGATATTCTTCCCGCGTTCGCGAAATCGCGGCCCCTGAGCATGTAAAAGAGAACGTGGCCCATCCGTCGATATCAGTCTATCATCACGCGGGACGCCTTGATGCCCGAACGGAATAGCCGCCCGCAGGTCTCGAACATTATGCACTTGGTCCTGAGGAGTGGAATGCCCTTGCGCTTGGCGAGCTCCACGGTTTCAAGCTGGGGAACCTTGCCCCGGACAAACACGACCCCCACCAGGTCGAGCACCTCGGCCGTCCGTATCACCTGGGGATTGGTAAGACCCGTAATGAAGAGCGCGTTTTCCTTGGAATAGGCCAGCACATCGCTCAACAGGTCGGATGCAAAGGCGGTCTCCACCTCCACGTCATCGATGATGTCCTCGCCGAAAATAACATCCGCGCTTAAAACATCCCGTATCTCAGACAGTTTCATATAATCCGCCAGCTCATCCAGTCATGGTATTTGGATCACGCGCGCTGTTCCGCCCAACCGGCACTTTCCAACACGCCCTCGATTAATCGGTTACCCCACTTTTAAGTCAAGTAGTTATTCGGGTGTTACTGTTTGATTTTTAACGATCAATGTCCTCCAAGATCAGATCGCCCTTGATCCCCGGGAAAGAACTCCGCGACGGTGGAGCAGGTCGCGGTCCCGTCCAGGTCCGCCGGCGTCGCGATGGCAGGGCTCGAGACTGCCGCCGGGTCAATCTTCAGCCCGCGGCGACGATGGGGGCCTGTGCGCCGAGGAGGGGGAGCAGTGACAGTTGAAATGCCGGGGCCGAGGTTCCGCAGTGTTCCACGCGAAATCTGTATGACATAGCCCGAAATGGTTTCTAATAATGCCGGAATGACGGTCCATGAAATTTTCTTCCGGAAATACGCAAGCGCGGGCAGGTCCAGGGAGGGCTTTTCCTGCACGCCGCCGATCAAAGCCCTGATCTTTTGCCGGCGGGACGGTTTTACACCGGTGAGGCGGGACAGGAGATCTCGCATGTTTCGTCCGCCCCGCGAAGGACCTGCGGAACGGCACATTTGCCTGTGATATTAAGGCCGTGCGGGCGACAGTGCGCCTGCCGCCGGCGGGAAAGCCCGCAAGGCGCATCGAATCTCAACCTTCCCGCGCCTCACACGGGCGACCGGCCGTGAACTCGTCTTCACCGGTCACGACCGCCCGGCCGGCGCAGTGGGCCGATTCGGCAACGGTCGGTGCGACGACGGTTATTCGGCCTCCGACGTCGGCCGTCCGACACAGAAGTAGGTAAATCCCCGTTCTTTCATCTTCCGCGGCTCGTACTGGTTCCTGCCGTCAAATACCACGGCGTTCTTGAGCAGCGATTTCATCTTGTCAAAATCCGGCCGCCGGAACTGGTTCCATTCAGTGAGGATCAGGAGCGCATCCGCGCCCTCCAGCGCGTCATAATCATTGGGGATATAGTCCACCGCCTCCGTGCCGATTATCTTCTTGGCGACATCCATGGCCACGGGGTCGTGGGCCCTGAATCGGGCGCCCTTGGCCCTGAGGTCGCGGATAATGTCTATCGCTGGGGAATCGCGCATGTCATCGGTCTTAGGCTTGAACGAAAGCCCCCACACCGCCAGGACCTTCCCTTTCACGTTTCCTTCGAAATACTCCACCACCTTGTCCACGAAGAGGTTCCTCTGTTTCCTGTTCACCTCCTCCACCGAACTGAGAATGCTGGCATCCAGGCCGTATTCACGCGAGGTGTAGATGAGGGCTTTCACGTCTTTCGGAAAACACGAACCGCCGTACCCGAGTCCCGCGTACAGAAATGACATGCCGATCCTGCTGTCGGAGCCGATGCCCTGCCGTATATACTCTATGTCGGCGCCGGAGACCTCGCACAGCCGTGAGAGCTCGTTCATGAAGCTGATGCGCGTCGCCAGCATGGCGTTGGCGGCGTACTTGGTGAGCTCGGCGGAGGGTATATCCATCACGAATATCGGGTGGCCGTTGCGGACAAAGGGCGCGTAGAGCTCCTTCATCAGTTCGGCAGTTCGCACGTTGTCGGTCCCTATGATGATCCGGTCGGGCCTCATGAAATCCTCGATCGCTGCGCCCTCCTTTAAAAACTCCGGGTTCGAGACCACGTCGAATTCGATGTCGCCCTTCCCGCGGGCGGCCAATTCTTCATGTACCGCCTCACGCACCCTTGCCGCCGTGCCCACGGGGACCGTCGATTTGTTAATAATGACAATATATCGATCTATGTTCTTGCCGATGTCGCGCGCGACGTCAAGGACGTGTTGAAGGTCCGCGGACCCGTCCTCGTCCGGCGGCGTCCCCACGGCTATGAAAAGCATGAGGGAGTCATTCAGGCCGTCCTTGATGTTGGTCGAGAAGCGCAGCCTGCCTCCGGAGTAGTTCCGCTTCACCATGTCATCGAGCCCGGGCTCGTAAATGGGGATGTTCCCCTTCTTGAGGTTTTCTATCTTCTTCTTGTCGATGTCGATGCACCACACGTCATTTCCCATCTCGGCAAAACACGCGCCCGTCACCAGGCCCACGTATCCCGACCCAACCACTGTAACCCTCACGGCAGCCTCCCCGCGAATTTTCTCAGATCAGTACGCCCCACCTGGTTTCAAAATGCCCCCATGGAATAGGCCGGCCGCTCTCGCGCCGCAGCCCGGTCTGGATGAAATCCCGGGCCTTTCTCATTCCCCGGAATCGACAGCCTTCAAGTAGACTGTCGTCACACGGCCGGCCGCACGGTTTCTCTATGTTAAGATAGCGTTAAATAGTCAAGACACTTTTCATCTTGAACAGCGACAAGCCCGCAGCAGCCGCATCGCGCACCCGTTATTTCCGCGTGCATACGGCGCCGGCGTAAAACCTGCATGGTGAAGTTTTCAACTCGGTGATCCGGCGGGGCGGTGGGAATGGACGAAGCGGCTTCTCCGCGGCGCCCGCGTCTTATCAAAGGCCGTAGTAGTCGCGGTACCAGCCGACGAATTCGCGGAGACCGTTCTCGATGCCGGTGGAGGGCGTGTACCCGGTGTCCCGTGCCAGGTCGCTGATGTCGGCGCAGGTCGCTTTCACGTCACCCGGCTGCATCGGGAGAAAGCGGATCTTCGCTTCCCTGCCCGTCAGCTTTTCCAGCACCTTTATGAACCGCATGAGGTTCTCCGGCCGGTTATTGCCGATGTTGTAAATCCGGTAAGGGGCCGGGCTGCTCCCCGGATCGGGATTGGCGCCCTGCCAGTTCGTGTCCCCCGACGGTATTCTCCCCACGACCCGGTACAATCCCTCAACGATGTCATCGATATATGTGAAATCCCGCTCCATGTCGCCGTTGTTATACACGTCGATAGGCTGGTCCCTCATGATGGCATCGGTAAACTTGAAATAAGCCATGTCCGGCCGACCCCAGGGCCCGTACACCGTAAAGAAGCGGAGTCCGGTGGAGGGAATGCCGTAGAGGTGGGCATAGCAGTGGGCCATGAGCTCATTCGATTTTTTCGTGGCCGCGTAAAGGGACACGGGATGATCAACGTTATGGTGCACCGAGAAGGGCGTTTTCGTGTTGAGCCCGTACACCGAGCTCGACGAGGCAAACACCAGGTGTTTGACCCGGTGGTGGCGGCAGCACTCGAGCACGTTCAGGAAGCCGGACAGGTTGCATTCCAGATAAGCGCGTGGATTCGTAATGCTGTACCGGACCCCGGCCTGGGCCGCCATGTGCACGACATGGTCGAACCTGTGCTTTTCGAACAGCGCGCTGCAGGCCGCGTGATCGGCCAGGTCCATCTCGTGAAATCCGTAAGAGCGGAATTCCCCCTCCAGCAACGCGTTCCGCCGCTTCTTCAGATTCACGTCGTAATAGCTGTTGAGATTATCGACGCCGATGACGCTGGCGCCCTCCGCGCAGAGGCGCCGGGCGATGAAAAAGCCTATAAATCCCGCCGATCCCGTTACCAGTACATTCATGGCCAGATTAAATCCTCGCTGACTATCGCGCGGCGCCTTGCCGTCAACCAGCGCCGGTGCGGTTTGCCCGCGCCGCGCGTCTTTCAGAGACAGTCACCGCAGTGTTCCTTATTATTCAATATTAATTTCTCCAATACCGCATGAAAAACTGGGGAGTGGGCCAAATCTCTTGTTTCGGGCAAGGCGGTCCCATACCGTTTTTCGATTACGAAAAGGCGTCCCCGCGGCCAGGCTGAGGCCGGCGGCCTCAATAGTCGGTGGATTTCTTGAGAAACTCGGACAACGCGCTGTCGGTGTCCTTAATGCTCTTGGCGTACGTCTCCCCGATGCTCAGCAGGACATTATAGAAATAGCCCAGGTGGGGGACCAGGAAATTCCGCTTGATGTCGTTCCTCACGGGGAAGGCGGTCGTGTTGCGGATCTCAATGAGTTTTTTCCCGCCCGTGAGGTCCTTGTTGTTCACCGAGTGGGTGAAGACGATGTCGTCGGTGCCTTCCGCCACGGGCGAAGGGTCCATGATGCTCACCTGGTTCGTTATATCGGACTCGTAATCCTTTTCGAAGATGATGGACTCCGCCTTCGAGATGCTCTGGCCGGACACGTATAACCGTAGTGTTTTTCGCCTGAGGTGTATAATCTTGTTCAGGAGCTCGTTTCTTTCGAAAACATGGCGCTCAATCTCGATGAAATTGTCACCCAGCCTGTAATTCACCTGGTAGGGAAGCACCCGCACGTCCTTGTTGGTCGCGAGCTTGTACCGGACGACCACCTCCTGTATCTTTTTATACAGGTTCACTATCTGCTGATCGAGTTTTTTGCCCTCGTTGTCGAGGGCCTCGGAGCTGAGCTTGTCCTGTGCCGCTTCAGGCCTTTCCTGCGCCCGTGATGGTCCGTTTAAACACACCGACAGCGCGACGGCCGTGACGATGATCTTCGTGTATGCCCCTTTCATGCAATCCCCCTGGAGTCTATGTAGCCGTCGATTCTATCCCATGACACGGGAGGGAATCAATAACTTTTTATCTCCGGCGTACTCCGTCAAGCACACGCCCGCCGCCGGGCTTCAGCATCCCGTGGACCGCCCGCGTTTTCGGCCCCTGTCGGGCCCCTCTCGAATTTTTGTACTTTACCCGTGACAGGCACCCTGTATAGACTGCACGGCCGGTAAGGCAGGCAGTGCGGGATGCCGATCGGGGCGGGTCCAATCAATAAGATTGACAGGGAGAAGGCGCGGATTATACGTGGTACGGGGTGCTGGATATGCACAAGGTGCTTGTAATCGATTTTTCTCCGTACAGGGAGGAAATCTCCCGTATGTTGCAGGAGGCGGGATATTCCGTTGAGTCGTGCGAATCGGCCTTCGAGGCCATGACGAAACTCAAGGCGTACGATTTCGACCTGATCGTCTCCGAGGTTGAGCTTCCCGGCGACAACGCCTTCGACCTGTATAACTACGTGAACACCTATTATCCTTATATTCCCGCGGTCATGATCACCGGCAAGGATATCGACACGTTTTTCGATCGCATCTTCCGCGAAGGGATCGGCAACGTGCTGTACAAGCCCCTGCGCCGGGACGAGCTCCTCAACCTCGCGGAGAAGCTCATCACGAAAAAGAACATTTTCGGGCTCCACAACTATCTCGGGGCGATCGACGGGGAGGTGAAGCGCATACGCATAGACTCGTCGGAACAGATAAGAAAGGCGATCGATATCACCTTGAAGCACATACAGGAGTGGGGGTTCACGATTAAAAACAGGGCCGTGCTCAATCTCATCCTGAATGAGCTCATCATCAACGCCGTCTACCACTCGCACGGGTACAGCCGGGAAAAGGAGATGCGCGTCCCCGTGCAGCTGAAGGACGACGAACACGTGGATTTCTGCTTCGCCCGCTCCCCGTCCTCCTACGGGCTCTCCATTACCGATTACAAGGGCAAGCTCTCGAAGACGAAGGTGCTGGACAGCATCAACCGGGCCATCGAGCAGACGCAGCTCATCCTGCGCGCGGCCGAAACGGGGGAGGAGATAAGCGATCAGGTTTCCGAAACGGGGCGCGGCATCGACCTGGTGCGGAAGCTGTGCGCGGAGTACTATTTCGTCATCAAAAAAGACGTGCAGACCGAGGTCATCCTCATCTTCGACCGCGAGCCGTCGGCCGAGACGGAGGCCCGGTGCTCCCTCAAGATAATCGAGGACGCAGGTTGACCAGGAGGGCCGCCGCCAGGGCCACGAAGAAACCCGCGGCCACATACCAGAGCCAGAACAGGGCCGTGGTCAGAGCAACGACGCACATCACCGCGATGCTCACGAAAACGCCGACGAGGGCGGCCGAGTCCCGCATGCCCTTGAAATACCTGCCCATCACGAATATCCCCATCATGCTCCCGTAGGTAATCGAGGCTATTGAAAGCCCGATCTCTACCAGGGCGCCCGGTGTGTCCTTGAACGCCATGGAAACCGCGATGATGACGCATGTCCAGAGCGCGGAAACCCACCGGGAGATCGTCACCTTTCTCTGCTCGGAGATGTTTTTCCCGGCGAGCCCGAGGATGTCGAAGACGGTCGAGGAGGAGAGAGAGTTTATGGTGGAGCCCAGCGTGGACATGGCCGCGGCAAAAATGCCCGCAAGGGCGAGTCCCCGGAGCCCCGCGGGCATGTGGTGAATGATGAAGAACGGGACGATCTCGTCGCTGCTGGCGAAGTGACGGGCGTTGAGCAGCGCCTTTATGAACAGGCCCCACAGGAGAAACAGGGCGAACTGCGCGAGGACGACGACCCCGCTGAACACCATGGCTTTCCGGGCCGCGCGGAGGTCCCGGCATGTCAGGATGCGCTGCACGATGATGTGATCGGTGCCGTGGGACGCAAAAGAAAGAAAGGCCCCTCCGATGACGCCCGACACGAGGTTGTAGGAATTGAACAATTCCCCGGCGCCGCCCTGCAGGCCCCAGGAAACCGGCCGGAGGTCCGCGGGATCGATCATGCGGAACACGGAAAAGAAAGAGCCGGGCAGCGCCCAGTCCACCACGAAGAGTCCGGCAACCACCGCCAGTATATAGACAAAGAGCTGAAGGACGTCCACCACCACCACCGACTTGATGCCGCCGTAAATGGTGTAGACGAAGGTGAAGGCCCCGATCACCGCGAGGGAGATCCTGTAATCCCACCCCACGAGGAGCGTGAGGGGGATCGCCGTGGCGAAGAGGCGCACGCTGTCGGCGAGCAGCCTGGTGACATGGAACACGACCGAAACGGCTTTCCTCGACCTGACGCTGAAGCGGTTTTGCAGGAACTGGTACACCGTCTCGAAATTCCCCGCCAGGTACCGCGGCAGAAGCACGAAGGCGACCAGCGCGCGTCCGACGAGGTACCCGAACGCCACCTGGATGAAGCCCATGCCCTTCACGTAGGCCAGGCCGGGAATGGAGAGAAAGGTGAGGCTGCTCGTCTCGGTCGCCACGATGGAGAGGCACACCAGCACCCAGTGGACAGACCGGTTCCCCAGGAAGTAATCGCTGATGCTCGACGACCCGGAGTATTTAATACCGATGACGTTGATTAGGACAAAATACGCGAGGATGATCGTGATATCGACGCTCATAAAGCCGGCCCGGCCTCAACGGCCCATGAGTTATTTACAACCATTCGCTGGTCACTCCCGAGCCTGACGATGTCCTCGTATTTTATTTGCGCCGCTCAAGGCTTCCCCGCCGGATTCTCCCTTGTTCGGTCCGCCCTTTTCGCCAGGGCCCGGCGGATGAAGGTTATTATACCCTTGATGATGCGCTCATCCTCCTCGAGGGCGCCGTCGCCGATGAAGGTCCGGAGGCGCTCCCGGTAGTAGTCGGAGGTGTATGAAAACTGCATGAGCAGTATTATATTGTCGATGCAATAGGAGGTCACGGAATCATCAAGGGCGGGATCAACCAGCCCCTCGCGCTTCGCCTGTTCCAGCTGCCGACGGTAAAAAACGGCCGATACCGTCTCGATTTTCCTGGAAAGCCTCCTGGAGAGATGCGAAAGCTGCTCCGAGGTGATGTCCTGGTAAAGCTGGATAAATTCCGGGTGCTCCCTCGAAAACCTCTGGGCGATGCGAAGTATCTCCTCGAGCCTGTCGAAGATGTCCCCTTTCCCCAGGTCGGCCTCGGTCAGGATCTTTTCCAGGATGCCGTACCCCTCATCGACGACGGTGAGGAAAAGGTGTTCCTTCGACGAAAAGTATGTATACATGGAGCCTATGCTTATGCCGGCCTTGCGGGATATGACGTTTATGTTGGCCCCCTTGAAGCCTTTCTCCGCGAACTCCTGGGTGGCCATCTTTATGATGCGCTGTCGCTTTTTCGCCGATATCTTGTCGAAGGTGTCCTTGTAGTACTTCTTGTGGTTGTTCTCGGTCTCTTTTGCCGCAGATTCATTCATCGCTGGTTTTTCCTTGAGTGTCGAAATCCACTTCTTCAATCAAATCTATGACGCCCGAAAGCACTTCCAGGGCGCGGGGCCTCATGCCCAGAAATTTTATCCTCTCCCTGGACAGGCCGGTCAGTTCCTTAAACTTTCGGCCGGTCCGGGAGAGAGCGCCGCTTTCCCGTATCGTCCGGCGCATGAAGCCTATTTCACGGCCGCCCTTCCGCTCTTTTCTCAGCACGGCCTGGAACCGCCTGCGCGCGCGCGGCCCAAGCGCCTGCAGCGTGTTCTGGATGAGATACGTGAGCTTCCCCTCCGCTAGGTCGGAATCGACGGACTTGCCCGTATCGCCCGCGTTCCCGAACACACCGAGAATGTCGTCCCTGAGCTGGAAGGCCAAGCCCAGGGGAAGCGCGAAGTCCCGTATCCGTTTCTTTTCGGAACGCGCCCCCCCTCCGGCCAGCGCGTGGCCCATGAGCATCGGATAATAGACCGTGTAATAGGCCGTCTTGAGGGTGCTTATCGTGAGCGCGGTTTCTTCCTTTACGTCCGCGTCCAGGGAACGCGTGTTCATGACGTCGAGTATCTGCCCCCACGCCGTCGATTCAATTGTCATGCCGAGCATGCGCAGGAATTCGTTCTTGACCCTTAAATCCACGGCAGCGCCGGCCAGCGCGTCCAGGGCGCCGGCGAACAGGACGTCGGCGGCAACGACGGCGATATCGTTGCCGATGTTCGCGTTCGCCGTAAACCCGCCGTACCTTTCCTGGAAAATACGGTGCAACGCCCCCCCTCCCCGGCGCACGGGCGACCGGTCGATGACGTCATCCTGAACGAGGAACATCGCGTGTATGATCTCCAGAACGGCCGCCAGCCGCACTATCGCCGCGGTCCTCCTCGGCCCGCGCGCGTATCCGAGATACGCGTTGAGGAGGAGAAGCGGACGCACCCTCTTCCCCCCGCGAAGGCAGAATTCGCGGAAGAGCGCGTACATATCGGCCGCGATTTCATAAGGCGCGCTCTTTTTTTTCTCTTCCAGGTATTTCTCAATTGACAGGTCTATCTTCGGCGAATACACCTTGCTGAACTCATCAAAAGGCGAACGCGGGAACGCCGCACCGGTGGCCACGGTTTTCACCGGTTTCCCTTCCCAAGTTTGAGGGAAATCGACAACAGTATTGAACGATTGACGATAGCAGCTTTCATCGGAAATTTATTTGTATTGATCGGTGCGTTTTTTATTTAAAGGGACGGGGGTTGTTCCAGAAGCGGATTTCGGTTTTCGCCTTCAAGCACCCGTGGAATGTCGCTCGTTCCCGGGCATGAAATACGCGAAACACGCAGCATGGGGGACTTCCGTCATCAGCGAAAACGGCTTCGTGTATCGAATGTCATGGATCGTTTCACGAAACGACATGCCCCTGCCTCCCCCGGGGGAAATTAACGATACTCCATTGTGCGCAATCGACTGAAAATAAATCCCGGTATAATTCCGCCCGAATTGGAACCATATGTAGATGTATTCGGTTATGTCAATGAATTTTCCGCGCCCGGCCCGTGTCCGCCCCGTCCGCGGTCGGGGCGCGGCCTGAACCGCCCGTCATGAAAAACCTGGTTTTCATGCTTTTCCCGGTTTGCGCGCTCACGTATCTTTCCTACGTTAATGACGCCCGCTCCCTTCATTTTTCCGGGAGCGTCGATTACGCCGCGCTGGAAAAAACCCACCGGCGGTTCGACGATCTGCCCCGCACCTCTTTTCCGCCGCTCTACTCGCCCATAGTTCTCGTTGTGGTCGACGGCGCCGCACGGGATTTTCTCTACAGCGAGGCTTTTTCACCCCGCATCGTCGGGCGCTGGCGGACAGGCGGCTTGAGGTACACCGCGGCCCGTTGCATGATGCCGACCGTGAGCGCTCCAAACTATTTTTCGATGCTCACCGGCGCCCCTCCTTTTCTCAACGGCGTCACGAACAACCAGCGCCGCTCCCGGGACTGCCAGAAGATCGTCCCCCTGTTTTCCGCCCTGTCGGAAGCGGGACTGACATCATGCGTCATCGGCTTCCACTGGTACAAGGACATGCTGGATGGCCATTCGAGATACATCCCCGCCGAGTGCTGCGAGAAGGCCGATTCGCGGGAGGTAGCCGCGGCGTTGCTCGATCTCATCGCGCAGGACCGGCTTCCGTTTTTCACCCTCGCCCATTTCCTGGCCCCTGACAGCGCGGCCCACGCCGGGGGCGCTCCCGGAAGCCCCGGATACGCTTCGGCCATCGGTGAAATCGACGTGATCGTGGATGAAATACTGGGCGAACTGCAGAAGCGCTATCCGCGGGCCTTGCTCATCCTCACCGCCGACCACGGCATGAGCGCAGACGGCACGCACGGCGGCGCCGACAGGGATTCGCTCGAAATCCCCCTCTACCTCTTCGGGCCGGGATTGGCCCGGGGGGAGTGCCGGCGGCGCGTTCACAACATCACGGCAGCTACGAGCGTTTGCGCCATCGCCGGCATATCGCTCCCTCCATTCTCGGCGGAGGGGCCCCTGTATGAAGCGCTTCCCCGTCAGCGAGGGCTCCACTACCTCAACCAGTCCATCGCGGGAAAGGAGCGCCTTACGGACGCGCTGTCGGGCGAAAGGGCCCGCAGCGCCGTGCTGGGCGCCGATCACTTCGAGAGCCTCTTGCGCCGCGACGGCGAACTCACGGATGAAATCCTAGATCACCCCGATCGCCTACGAAGTGAAGTGCTGTTTTACCAGCGCCCTGCCGTCTCACTGCTCCTTCTCCTCCTTTTACTGTGGCTCGTTTACAGGTCGGAGAGGGGGGTTCCCGTTCTGGCGGTATTCAGCGGGCTGCTCATAGCCGCGGCCGGCATCGTTCAACGGTTCATAGACTCCGGCGGCGGGTTGAGTCTCGCCTGTTCGATATTTTCCATAATTGTATTCTCGGGCACCCTAGTCTGCTACCGGCGCCTTGCCGACCCTTCCCTGCTTCTTCGCCTCAGGGAAGGGCCTTTCACGGGCCGTGTTTTGGGCCTGCTCCTCTGGCAGGCCGTGCTGATCGCGGGACTGTTTGTCCCCTATTGGGCCATGGTGCCGGACCCGCGGGTTTATCCGTTCAGGTTTTTTATGCTGGCCCTTTTCTCCCCGGTTATAATAATGGCGCTCCTGTCTTTGTTTAATTCCCTTTCAACACGCGGTTTCGCTGTCGCCGACGCACCTTGAGGAGGCATGGAAATGAAGCTGAATTATATCCTCGCGGTAACGATATCAGTGGCGCTGACGATATTCGTTCTCCAGAATACCCAGCCCATAATCGTGAAGCTGCTTTTCTGGGAAACCGAGGTATCCTTGATAATATTGATGATCATACTCCTGCTCGCGGGGTTCGTCGCGGGAGCGGCCTTCGTGCGCATCAGGAGAAGGATGAAGAGGCGCCCTGACCGGAACCCGGTTGAGTAGGCCCGGAGAGGGCGCGGGTGCCGTCAGAACGGCAACCATGCGGACAGGAACATGCTGGCAAAGAGAATAATCCCCTGCCTGGACGTGAACGAGGGCAGAGTGGTGAAGGGGGTCCGGTTCGAAAATTTCCGGGACGCGGGCGACCCCGTCGAAAACGGCAAGTTTTACGACGACGAGGGGGCCGACGAGCTGGTCTTCCTCGACATAACCGCTTCCGCGGACCGGAGGAACATCATCCTCGCCATGGTGAAAAACGTGGCCGAAACGGTGAACATACCCTTCACGGTGGGCGGCGGGATCCGCACTGTCGAAGACATACGCAGCATTCTGGAAAACGGCGCCGACAAGGTTTCAATCAACACCGCGGCTGTGCTGAATCCCGGCATAATCGGCGAATCGGCGGAGCGCTTCGGTTCCCAGTGCATCCTCGTCGCCATTGACGCCAGGAGAAACGACAGGGGGAGCTGGAACGTGTACCTTCACGGGGGCCGCACCCCCACCGACGTGGACGCGATAGAATGGGCGGTGCAGGCATGCCGGCTCGGAGCCGGGGAAATACTCCTCACCAGCATGGACAGGGACGGCACCCGGCTGGGATATGACCTGGAGCTCACCGCGCGCATCGCCGCGGCCGTGGAGGTTCCCGTCATCGCCTCGGGCGGAGTGGGCGCCATGGAGCACATGTACGACGGGCTGACCGCGGGCGGCGCCGACGCGGTGCTCGCGGCGTCCATTTTCCATTTCCGGGAAATTTCGATACGGCAGGTGAAAGAGTACCTCGCGTCGAAGGGCGTGCACGTGCGGCATGTGCGGTGAGCCCGTCCCCCGTGCCTTTAGGGCGCCCATGCCCCCGCCGGGTATCGGCCGAGCGGTCAATTCGAGGCGGCCGGTGTTTTCGACAAAACCTGCCTGACCCGATCGAGAAAGGGGCCGCGATCAACCGGTTTGAGCACGAAATCCGCCGCTCCCATGGAGAGCAGGTCCGCAATTATATTTTTCGTGGTGACGTCGCTCACGAAGACGATCTTCGCCTTGACCTTGCGCTGCTGCAGCTCGTAGAGAAGGGCATACCCGTCGAGCACGGGCATGTCCAGGTCGGTCGTGATCAGGTCCAGGTCCCTGCTGTATTTATCGTACAGTTTAAGCGCTTCCTCTCCGTTGGCGGCAAGGGCGATCACCGCGTAGCCCTCTGATTCGAGGTACTGGGCTATCTGCTTTCTCTGGAACTCCTTGTCCTCCACCACCATGACCTTGTAGGGCCTGCCGCTGGGGCGGATCCCGTCGGGGCGCTTGGTGTTGAGACTGGGAAAATCATGTCCGCTCTTCATTCTCCTTCCTCCCCCGCATGACGCTACACACCCGTGACGGCCGCGACAAGTCAAGGCCGGATCGACCGGTCGGCCTCCCCTCCCGGTGGAAATCCCCTCCCGCGCGGACGCCGGTGTCCTTTTTTAGTCCCCGCATCACGCCCGTCAAGGGTAAAAAGCCGCGGCCCGCCGTGATCACGGCGCGGCCTTTTCCCCATCGATATCGATGAGCTCGTAGCGGTTGGTCCCGGCCCCGATCCGCTCGGCGTACTCCAGCATGTACCGCCAGTCGAGGTCGTACATGGCCCTCAGGTTCTCCACGCCGGCTTCCTTTCCCGATATCTTCGAGCCCGGGAGCGGCGCGGCTCGGTTCACCAGGTCGGACGACGCCCTGTCTATGGCGACGGGGTCGGTGGAGGCCAGGATGCCGATATTGGGAACCACGGGCAGGTCGTTCCAGAAGTAACAGTCGCATTGGGGCGACACGTTCATGATATAATTTATGAATACCCACTTGCCCGGCTTGGCGCCGACAATGCCGTGCACGTATTCCGCCGTCCGCTCATGGAGCGGACGATGGTCCGTTTTCCAGACAACGGGTATTGCATCGTAGGGACACAGCACCGTGCACTCTCCGCAGCTGATGCAGACGTCGATGTTGATCGCGGCCTTCTTGTTCGCGTTGAAGGCGATGGCGTCCACCGGGCAGCGCTCGACGCACCGGCCGCAGGCGGTGCACAGGTTTTCCTTCACGCGCGGCTTCAGGTCCGAGTGAATGGTCTGTTTCCCGGACGGAGGGGTGCACCCCATGGCCACGTTTTTCATGGCCCCACCCAGCCCGTAGAGCTCATGGCCCTTTACATGGGAGACCACGATCACGGCGTCGGCGTCGTGGATGGCCGACGCCACCTTCAGCTCCCGGTAATGGGTGAAGTCGACCGGGATTGTCCTGTAGTCGTTGCCCTTCAGCCCGTCGGCTATGATGACAGGGGCGCCCGCGGTCTCCATGACGAAGCCGTTCAGCACCGCGTTTTCGATGTGATCGACGGCGTTGTGGCGGCTTCCGCGATACAGGGTGTTGGTGTCAGTGATGAAGGGCTTGCCGCCGAACTCCTTGACGAGATTCACCAGGGCGCGCAGCACGGGCGCGGGAACGTGGGCGATATTGCCGTACTCCCCGAAGTGGGTCTTCAAGGCGACGATGTCCTTCTCCGCCACGGCCTCCCTGGCCCCCGCCTTCAGCATCAGTTTTTTTGTCTTGCTGAAGATATTGTCCCTTGCGCTGCACCGGAAATCCGCGAAAAAAACCTTGCTCATGATCCAGAAGCCTCCTGATCTTTCATGGCCGTCGAAACGCCGGCCCTTGTGCAATCCATAGCGCATCGCCCCGGGTTTGTCAATGATACAATGGCCGGACACGGCGTATCCCCCGCGGGACCGTCCAGGAGCCCGTTGTGCGCCCCGGGCCGGCTCCCCTCCGTCCGCGCCCTCGGCATGCACCATCCGCTCGCGCATCTCCCGGGGGCGGGGTAATATCTTGTTTGACCTGACGCGGCCTCCCTTTATTATACCGCCATGGTGAGAAGCGCACGCATATCGCTTTTTTTCCTGTGCCTGCTGTTACCCCGATTAATTCATGCCGCCGTCATGTTCGATCCCGGGCTCACATGGCGCTCGATCAAGACCGAGCATTTCTGGGTGCACTACCACCAGGGCCTGGAGCAGGAGGCCTTCCGCTACGCCCTGATGGCGGAGCACACCCACCGGTGGCTGGCACCTCCCAACCGCTGGTCGCCCTTTTTCAGGACCGACGTCGTCCTGGTCGACAGCACCGATTTCGCCAACGGTTTTTCCACGCCCGTACCCTTCAACCGGCTGCAGCTCTACATCACGCGCCCCGAACTGGATTCGGTGCTGAGCAATTTCGACGACTGGAGGGACCTGCTCTTCACGCACGAGTACACCCACACGCTGAACCTCGACCAGGTAACGGGCATCCCGGCCCTCACGCGCTACTCGCTGGGCAGGGTGTGTTTCCCGAACATTTTCCTCCCCGCCTGGATGATCGAGGGCCACCCGGTCTATTACGAATCGAGAAGAGAGCCCTTCGGAAGGAACAACAGCACCTACACTGACATGATCATGCGCTGCGAATACTCCGGGAGCAGCTTCAAGTCCATATCAGAGGCTTCACACTTCCCCAGGCGATGGCCTGCCGGCAACGTGCCGTACCTGTACGGCGGGCTATTCGTTGACTTCCTGGAGAAAAAGTACGGGAAAACGAACTTTGCCGCCGTGCTGGAGGAGAACTCCGACAACATCCTCCCCTTCCTGGTGAACATGAACGCGGGGGACGTCTACGGCGAGAGCTTCCTGGAATTGTGGCGCGAGTGGGAGGACTTTTTGAGGGTCTATTACACGCGGCAAACCGACAGGATAAAGTCGGCCGGGACGACGGATTTCAGGGAAATTACCGACAGCGGGTACCGGACATCTCTTCCCCGCTTTTCAGGTGACGGGAGGTATATCTACTACGTCCAAAACACTCCTTTCGAACAGCCCGGGCTGATGCGCTACGACGTGCGGGAGGGTACACGGGCGCGGCTCTGCGACGTCCACGACCCGAATTTCCTCAGCGTTGCCGGGGACGGGGCGGTTTTCCTCTCCGACGCCGAGTACTACCGTTCCTTCTCCATCTATAACGAGGCCTACCGGTACGAGCGAAGGCGTACCAGGCTTACGGGCGGGCTGCGGGGTTCCTACATAGACGTGGCCGCGGACGGAACCAGGTCAGTCTTCGTGCGCCAGGAGGGCGGGATGTACTCGATCGCGCTGTCCGATCCCGGCTTCCAATCCATAAGACATCTCATCGACCGAAGCCCGGTGCAATTGGCTTTTCCCAGGTTCTCGCCTGACGGAGGGCGGCTTGTCTTTTCGATCAGGGACAGCGCCGGGTACACCGATCTGGTCTTGTGGGACCCGCAAAGCGCCTCCTTCACGCGCCTCATGAACGACCGGTACAACGACATCACGCCCTCCTGGCATCCGGACGGCAGGCGGGTCCTGTTCAGCTCAGACAGGGGCGGCGTGTACAACCTCTACGCGATAGACCTGGGCAACGGGACCGTCTCCAGGCTCACGAACCTCACCGGGGGCGCCTTTTCTCCCGCCGTCTCGCCCGACGGCGCTTCGATCGCCTTCGCTTCCTACAGCGCCTCGGGATTCAACATAGCGCTCATGCCCTATCCGTCTGGGCCTCTGGGCGTCGAAACGCTTGGGGCGTCGCGGATCCCGCCCGGCTTTTTCAGCCCCATGGGTGTGGGCGAAGGGCCGCCGGGAGAGATTCCCACCCGCCCCTATTCGGTGTGGCGCTCCATATTTCCGCCGTACTGGCTGCCCGTGTTCGGCTCGGAGGAGATAACTGATGGCCGGTATGATTCCCTGTTCGGCGTGTATCTCCCCGGAATCGACACCCTTTACCATCATTTTTACTCCGCCAGGCTGTACGCCTACAATTTACAGAAACGGGCCGTGCTCGAATTGGATTACATGCTCTCGAGGTTCTACCCGAACCTCATGTTCAGCTACAAGGACGAATCGCTCTTCTACGGCAGCGACGATTTCCCGTGGGACGAGCACCCCCGGGAACAGGTGAAGCGGACCCTGTCGCGCTCAGGGGCCGCTGGCCTCGATGTTCCTTTTCTCTATTTCCTGAGCAGCCACCGGCTCATGCTGGCATACAAGTACGAGGAGAGCACGACGGACGTCTACGATGTTTCCTCCGGCGCCACGGACCGCCATACGGACCTGCTGGCCAGGCTCCGTGCCGGCTACATCTACACCGGGTCACGAACATATCCCTATTCCATCAGCGGCGAAGATGGTCGAGATTTTTATATTATTTCCGATATATACAATAGGGCTCTCGGCTCCGACATATCGTACTCCAAGTCGAGGGCGGAGTACGCGGAATATCTGCCGGGCGTTGCCCGGAACCACGTGCTCATGGCGCGGCTGAGAGGGGGTGTGGCCATAAACAATCCCGACTATCTTGCCCCGTACCCGCTGGGCCGTTTTGAGAAGGGGGAGACCGGCGCGCCGGCCAGTGAAGAGGACCAGATGGGGCTCAGGGGCTATCCGGCGGGGGCGTTCTATGGGAGCAGGCTCGCCGTGGGCACGCTCGAGTACAGGCTGCCTGTGCTCCAAAAAGATGCCGGCCGGGGGACCCTGCCGCTGCTT
Organism: uncultured Spirochaetota bacterium; assembly: GCA_963762305.1. Lineage (GTDB taxonomy): Bacteria > Spirochaetota > UBA4802 > UBA4802 > UBA5368 > CAVXKM01. The sequence goes on from CAVXKM010000002.1 coordinate 892,962, forward strand.
TTCCGGGACCTATGGCTGGCAGCCTTCATGGAATACGGCAACGTGTGGGACGGCGGGGTGGAAATGGCCGATTTCAGGACGAGCGCGGGGCTTGAGACACACGCCAGGGTAACGCTGGGTTACTACCTCGATGTCGAGGGCTACGTGGGCATCGCCCGCGGCTTCAGCCGGGACGGAGAGCTCCAGGTATATTTCGGCCTCGGGACCGTCCTCGAGGGGGCATTTAAAAATTATTCCCGGCCTTTTAAACACCTGTAGCGCCCCGGGAGGTAATTTGACGTACGGTGAATTAATTCACAAAAGAAGGGGAAAAAATACTTTATTAATACGGGCGGCATGTTTTCCTGTTATATGATACGCGTTTTTATTCCGTCGTATTGTGGCGGGTACATCCCGGGAAAAACACCCTGTTATACGGAAAGCACCGCCGGCACACAAGGAGCGCATAGTTGGAAGGAATAGCGGAACAGCGAGTCATTCTAAATCCGACCGATTACAAAGAGGCGATCAGAAACGGGGAGGATTTCTACATCCAGTTCTCCCTCTTCACGCCCGATGTGGAGGAGGTCGTCCACAAGACACTCCACCGTTACCTCGAGAATTACGACCTCCTTTACATGAAGGACATGCTGCTGACCACCGTCAAGGAATTCATCAATAACGCCGTGAAGGCGAACGCCAAGCGGCTCTTTTTCATCCAGAACCAGCTGGACATCAAGAGCAAAGAAGAATACATCAAGGGGATGGAGACCTTCAAGGAGGAAGTGTTCGTCCAGGAAAGCCCCATCCTCCAGGCGCTTCCCCAGGCGAATTATATCGTGCGCGTCTTCTTCAAAGTGCTCCCGGAGAGACTGAGGGTGAGCGTCATCAACAACACGCCCATCCTCGAGGAAGAACTGAAGAAGGTCGAGTCCAGGATAAAGAAGGCGTACCAGTATTCCGACATCACCGAGGCCTTCGAGGACGTGCTGGATGACTCCGAGGGGGCCGGGCTCGGCCTCATAATGGCGCTCATGCTCTTCAAGAACGTGGGCTTCCCGAGGGAGTCGTTCAGCATCACCACGGACGGCAAGATAACCATGGTCAAGCTGGTGGTCCCCAAGTACACGGACTCCACCGAGCTCCAGCTCAAGGTGGCCGAGGAGATCCTGGACGAAATACAGAATATCCCCTCGTTCCCGGAAAACATCATCGAGATCCAGCGCCTGTGCGCGAACCCGGACTCCACGATAAGGGAGATCGCGGAAAGCATAAAAAGGGACCCGGGCCTCACCACCGCCCTTCTGAAGCTGGCGAACTCGGCCGGCTACATCACCATCAAGAGGGTTGAAACCATAGAGGAGGCCGTAAAGATCATCGGGACCAAGGGCGTCAACACCCTGCTGGTGGCCAGCGGCGTGCAGCGCATCATGGAATCGCGGTACAAGAAGTTCGAAGCCATCTGGAAGACCTCCTACCAGACCGCGTTTTACGCCCAGAGGATCGCAATGCAGCTCAAGCGCACGAAACTCAGCGAGTTCGCCTATCTCTCCGCGCTGCTCTCCGACCTCGGAAGGATCGTGCTGCTTTCCATCAAGCCCGAGGACACGGCGAAAATCATCGAGATAACCGGGAACAAGCACATCGCCGACACCAACATCCTCGAGGAGATAACCCTCGGCATCAGCCACAGCACCCTGGCGAGCCTCATATGCAAGAAATGGAAGTTCAACGAGGCGCTGGTCAAGGCCATCGAGTACCACCACCGGCCCCACATGGCCCCCGAAAAATACCGGGACCTGGTCTTCACGGTATACCTGGCCTACATGTTCAGCGAGATTGAAAACCGCAATTCCCGTTTCGAGATGGTGGACGAGGACGTTCTCGAGTACTTCAACCTGACGAACAAGAAGAACTTCGAGATGCTGCACAATATCCTGAAAGACGCGTACCAGTCCTACATCAACCCCAAGATCTGACCGCACGGCGGGCGCCGCGGCGTCCCTTCCGGCCGGTAATTGCGTCCGCCTCCCTGATTTGTGATTGACGGATAACGCGGTTCCATGTCCTCCTATACGCTCCGCGGCGTCCGTGCGCCCTTTCCGTCTCGGGCGGCGGGCGGAAGGGGGAAGAAAGGGATGTATTTCCAGGACCTTATCGCCAAACTCAACGAATACTGGGCCGGAAAAGGGTGCGCCGTCATCCAGGGATACGATCTCGAGGTCGGCGCCGGCACCTTCAACCCGGCCACCTTCCTGCGGTCCCTCGGGCCCGAGCCCTGGAACGTGGCCTACGTCGAACCCTCCCGCCGGCCGACGGACGGCCGCTACGGCGACAATCCCAACAGGCTCCAGCACTATTACCAGTACCAGGTCATCATGAAGCCCTCCCCCCTTGACGTCCAGGAGCAGTACCTGGACTCACTGCGATACATCGGCATCGTCCTCGAGGAGCACGACGTGCGGTTCGTTGAGGACGACTGGGAGTCGCCCACGCTCGGGGCCTCCGGGCTCGGGTGGGAGGTGTGGCTGGACGGCATGGAAATCACCCAGTTCACCTATTTCCAGCAGTGCGGCAGCTTCGAGCTGGACCCCATTCCCGTGGAGCTGACCTACGGGCTTGAGAGGATCTGCATGTACCTGCAGGGAGTCGACAGCGTTTTCGACGTGCGATGGAACGGTCGCCTGACCTACCGCGACGTCTATCACCGTGGAGAGTTCGAGTTCTCGCACTACAACTTCACGGTCGCCGATATCGACCTGCATTTCAAGCTTTTCGACCTGTTCGAGAAGGAATGCCAGGCAGTCCTCGACCACCCGGGGGTCAAGCTTGTGCTGCCCGCCTACGATTACGTGCTCAAGTGCTCCCACGCCTTCAACATGCTGGACGCGAGGGGCGCGATCTCGGTGACCGAGCGGGTGGGCTATATTACGCGGGTCAGGAACCTTGCCCGCAGGTGCGCGGAACGCTATCTGGAAACGCGCCAGGAAATGGGCTTCCCGCTTCTAGCAAAGGAGAATACCAGGACATAGGGACCCATGTCTGCTCCCTTTGAAACTCTTGACCGGTTCCTGTCGCGGTATGACCGGTACATCATCTCGACGCACGAGAGCCCGGATATCGACGGCCTGGGGGCCGAGATCGGCTTTCACGAGATCCTCATGAAACTCGGGAAAAAGCCGTACATCCTCAATTCCGACCCGACGCCGCAGAAATACAACTTCATCGACCTGGACGGGGAGATACACCTCTACACCGGCGAAGAAAGCCTTCCCCCGGACGTCTCCGATCGCGCGGTGTTCGTCCTGGACACCAATGATTTCGACAATATCGGGGGGGCGTACCCGCACCTCAAGGGACGCATCCGCGACGTCTTCATAATCGACCACCACGAGGGGGGCAAGGACAAGCTGGAATCGAACCTCATCAAGGTCGAGGCCTCCTCGGCATCCGAGATCATCTACGAGCTGTTCAGGTATTACGGATTCACCCCCAGTTTCAAAGCGGCGCAGGCCCTGTACGCGGGCACGCTGTTCGACACGGGTTCCTTCAGGTACCCCAAGACATCGCCGGGGACGTTCCGCATGGCCGCCTACCTGGTGGAGCTCGGCGCCAATCCCTTCAAGATATACGAGCAGATCTACGAGCGGAACAGCCTCAACAACTTCACGCTGAGGGCAATGATCCTGTCCTCCATGGAGGTCCATTTCGGGGGGAAGCTCATCATCATGAAACTGACCCCGGAGATGGTCCGGAAATCGGGGGCCGGCTTCGCCGAGGGCGAGCTTTCGATCAACCTGCCGCTCACCGTGGAGGGGGTAACGGCGAGCGTGCTGGTGAAACAGGACATCAACGGGCCGGTGAAGGTGAGCATGCGCACCAAGGGCGACCATGACGTGGCGTCCATCGCCATCGCCAACGGGGGCGGCGGGCACAAGAACGCGGCCGGCTACAAGTCGAAGGTTTCCTTCGATGAGACCTGCGAGAAGGTGATCAGGGAGATCGGGGGCTTTTTCTCCTCCTCACAATAGGTCCAGCAGTTCGCGGATCCTTGCCATGTCCATGGACCCGAGCCTCTCCCGGATCTTCGCCAGGTCATCCCCCCTCCTCACCTTCACGGTAATGTTCACACCGTCGCCGTCGAAGAAGGGCGGGACACCCACCTCTATTCTTTCCTTCCTGAAGCTTTCCACGAGCCGGTCGGCGGCCTCCTTGCGGCGGGAATAGTCCGGATAACGCAGGCGGTATGTTCCGCCGTAAAGGCGGCCCTCCTCACCGTGCCGGTCCTCGACGGCGCCCACGGGCGGGGCTGGCATGCCCTCGATGCCGCCGTCCCTTCTATATATATCCACCATCATGTCGACCACCTCCCTGAAGACGTTCACGCGCAGGTTCACGGCCTCGACCCACCGGGTGAGAAACTCCCATCCCGGCGGGGGCAGGTAGAGGATGTTACGCAGCGTCTTGAAGGATATGTCCCTGAGGTCCAGGTAGCCCTTGAGAGCGCCGGGAAGGGCCTCCGTCATCGCCCGGAGTTCGGGCCTCCCGGCGAAATCGTCGCTTAATCCGAATCCGTGCCTTGCCGTCTCGATCAGCCTTTTCTCATCGAACCCCGCCATGCGGGCCGCCACGGCCGTGCACCTGATCTTGCCCACCGGGCCCATCTCGTTCCGGAATGACTTGACCAGCGCGTACTCGAGGTAGGCCTCGGGATCGACGGCATCCGTGACGACCGCGGGAATGGCGGGGACGCCGAGCCCCAGGCACGCCTCCACCCGATTGTGCCCGAGGAGTATGACAAGGCCCCCGCCCTTCTTCAAGAAAACCGGCGGCTCCAGGACCCCGAACCGGGCTATGGACCGTTTGAGCGTCTCCTTGTCGAGGCGGTGCCTGGTTATGCGGAACTCCTGGTTGGCGGTGTCCACATCGCCCGGAGCGACAGGCGCAACCGTTGTGCCGGCATAGAGGCGCATGCTCAGATGACGCCGCGCAGGAACTCGTTGAGCTGGTCGGGATATATCACGGTAATCTTCGAAAGCTTGTCGAGGTTTCCCTTCGCCGCCTCGGTCAGGTCGGTGGTGGATATGAAAAGACCCTGCTTGGCTTTCTGATCATTGATGGCCTGGGCGAAGTTCCGCAGCGTGATCTCGCCGACCATCATCTTGGTCCAGCGCCTGACCCATACCAGGCACCGTTCCTTGTCGGCCATTGAGTAGGCCAGGAAATCCACGCCGTCGTTTTCACGGTATGTCTGCAGGATCTGGTCCACCTTGTAACCCATCTTGGAAACCACCCGGTTGGCGGCCATCCTGAAGCCCTCGTTGTCGAGGGTGTTGAACTTTTCAAGCCGGTCGAACGAATCGAGCCCCGCCTTTCTCCCCTCCCCCTCGGCATCCCTGGGCACGCTGATGCGTGCGGAAACCATGACGTTTCTCACGTCCACGTTCCTGTCGCTCTTGAGGCCGCATATCTCCCATATGAAATTCTGCGGAAAAGCGCTGCCCAGCCATCCCTCCACGTGGTCAACGATCGAATCCTCGAAATCATCGCGGGGCTTGCGGCTGTCCCGGTCCATTTCCCTCCGGAGAAGGGTGACCAGCCGCTGGATGTTTTCGTAGTTCCGGTCCTTCTCGTAAAGCTGGTTCCAGTAGTCATATGCCCTGTTCGCCTTGTCCGCCCTTATGCAGGCGAAACCCAAATCCAAAAGCGCCAGCAATTCCTCGCCCGCCATTTCGTTGGCGCGGCCGATGTCCAGGACCTCCTCGAAGAGCTTGAGGGCCTCGTCATGCTTTTTCGCGTGGGCGTACAGGAACGCCAGGAACCGCTTGGAGACGAACCTGATCATCGGGTCCGAAGCGCCGTCGGCGACCGCGCTCGCGTAGGAAACCGCCTGGTTCGGGTCCTTCTTCTTCTCGAGGGCGAATGCCATGGCCAGGTTGGCTGCGTCGGAATGCGGCTTGACGGAGAGCGCCTCTTTGAAATAGCCGGCCGCGTCGGTGTACCGCTGGTTCTGGTAGCTGCAGATGCCCGCGCCGAAGAAGACCTCGAAGTCGTCCTTGCTGATCTTGGCGAGCCTCTCGAAATATCTCTGGGCCATGTCGAACTCCTCCTGCCCCAGGAGGATAAAGGAAACATGGTAGAGGGCGTCATAATCGGTCGGGTGAACGTTCAACACGTCAAGGTACGTCTGGAAAGCCATCTCGATGTCATCTCGCAGGAGGTAGATCTCCGCCAGCTTTTTCTGCACATCGTGCTTGTCCACCTCGGAGTTGTACCGGTCTATCCGCAGCACCTGCTCCAGCTGGACCAGCGCATCGTCCACCTCGTTGAGCTTCAGGTAGATGTTTGCGAGGCGGTAACGGGCGACAAAGTCATCGGGCTTGTTTTCCAGCGCCTTCCTGTACTCGACGGCCGCCTCCCTGAGCAGGTTCTGCTTCATCATGGCCTCTGCCCGGTATTCCGGATCGAGGCGCGGCTTTATATAGACCAGGTAATACAAAAGGCCGGCAAGGAGTATCAGAATCGTGATTATGACGGTGAGAAGCATGGCGTCCTTCTATTTCCCGGCCGCCCTCGTTATCCGCACGATGGAGGGCCAGCCGTTGACCACGAAGGTGGTCCCCGTTTCCTTCTTTATGATGAAGTCGTCTTCCCGTTTGATCCTTCCCCTGAACGGCAGGTTTATCGCGATTTCGGGCGGCACGAACTTGGGCAGGTCGCTGAAATGGAACTGCACCTCGTTGCTCGTCGAGGTTATTCTCACGCTGACGGGCCCGAAGCGCGAAGGAGCGCCCCTGATGTCGATCTCGAAACCCGGCATGAACCACTCCTGCCGGGGCACCGGGAGAAGCTCAAGGCGGTTTTCCGAGTCCATGAAGAGAACGTTCCTCAATAAAAGGAAAAAAGCCGATACGCTCACGCCGGAGTCTCCCTCGCCCGTCACGCCCCGTCCCGTCCCGGGATGGGCGATCTCGGGCAGGCGGTAGGTTTCCTTCCCGATATCCATGAGCCTGCTCATGGTATCGTAACAGCGCGCGTCCTTGACGAGCAGAAGATTTACGGCGTGAAGGGCGCTGAGAAAAACATCCCATCCGCCCAGAGATTTCATGTACAGGGGCAGGCCCCCGTAACAGCCGTCGATCTCGGTCATGAGTTTCCCCATCTGCTCCCGTGACAGGACATCCAGCGTAAACGGGTATCCGGCGAGGGCCGTGTACCCGAAGAAATCATCCCTGACGGGAGCCTCGCCCCCCGCGGCGGCCTCGCCCGCCTCCGGAGTAGCTATTATCGTCTCCAGCCGTGCCTTTACGGCGGCGGCCAGGCGCGCGGACTCCTTGCCGTATTTGACCTCGTCGCCGAAAAGCCCAATGCAGCGCGCCAGGTAGGAAACCTGCTTCATAGCGAACGAGAGGAGGAGCGTGTCGTGGAGGTGGTGTCTCGCGATCCTGCAATGCTCGAGGGAATTTCTGCCCTTGAGCAATCCGCCCTCCGGCGACTTTAAAGCCGAAACGGCGCCGTGGATGAAATCGCCCATCTGCCGGATCCGGGGGTAGCGTTTTTCAAGGAAGCCGGTGTCCCTGGACTGAACAAAGTGATCCGAGAGGGCGCACGCGGCATACGCGCAGGACATGAGGGAATCGAAATCGGCGGGCCCGTCGCACCGCGCCCTCTGCATCACCGTGTCGAGCAGGCGTTCCGACTCCGCGAAGTATCCCATCCTGTGGCAGGCCAGGGCCAGGTAGTAGGCCCTGCGCGAGTGGCGCAGCGTGATTCCGGAAAGGGAGTCGCGTATCGCCCCTCCGAGGGCGTGGAGGACCGACAGCTTGGCGCCGTAAAACCATCGCTGGAACGGCCCCTCGGAAAACTGCAGGTTCATGCCGTGCCGGGCCCTGGTCCCGGCAAACTGGTTGAAATCGTCCCGTGCGCGCTGAAGGTTGAGCTTGAGCGCCCCCGGGGACCTGACGCCCGACAGCGAGATGCGCGCCGCGATGGAGGCAGTCCCCTTCTTCATGGGATATGCCAGGGCCATGGCGGCCATCCCGTGCCGGCAGGAGACTTTTTTCGCATCGCTCTCTCCGCCGGAAACCCCCACGTCGCCCTTTTGGCCGCTGCCCGTCATTATGAAATCGGGATGGCCGGACATGGCGACCCGGTGCAACCCGTTGACCCTGACCATCCCGTGGCCCTGATCATACTCCGCCGCCGAAATCCCCCCGAGGGCGTACGCGTTGTAAGGGCGCAGCGCCACCAGGATCACGGTGTCAACGCCTTTCCGGGCGGCCTTGCCGTCGATTTCGACGATCGCTTCGTCGGCGGAGGTCCTCGCCCCGTAAACACACAGCCGGATTTCGAAGTCCCGCTCCCTCCAGACTGTGTTCACCGCCGATGTCGCGGCGTCCCTCTGCTGCGTGACGCGCCCGATGCGCTCCTGGGGACGGAATACCGTCGCGTTGTGAAGGGCCCACACCTCGAGAGACCAGCGGTCATGGGACGGCGACATCATGCCCGACGGGTCGATCAGCAGGGCGTCCCCGGACGCCAGCGTCGTGAAGGCTATGACGTCCCGGCACCGGTTATTCAGGAGCACGGGCGGATATACTCCCGGCCCGGCCCCGGGAGCGTTCCCCGCTTCCCCGGTCAGCCAGAAGGGCCACCGGAAATAGGAAAACCGCTGGAAGACGAAGTGGTTCCCGACGCCGGCGACCAGCTCCTCTTTTATCTCCGGAAAGCCGCTCATGTCCACGAAATCAGGGGCGACTTCGCTGAAATCAAGGCTGCTGGTTCCCGGTCCGCTCTTTATCCGCCGTATGGATTTCAGTGATACCATTGGCCGCAGGTGACGGCGTCAAAAGGAATTGAGTGCCGATTCCTCGTTTTCATAAATATCAAACATGTCCATGAGCTCCACCACTTCGAAGATCTTCTTGACCGCGCTGTTCATATTGCAGAGCTTGAGCCTCCTGTTCGATTCCCTGAGAATGCGCATGGTGGACACGAATATGCGCAGTCCGGAGCTGCTCATGTACTCCACCTGTTCGAGGTTGAGAAGCAGGTGGCACGCCGGCTCCCGGCCGATGATCCCGTTTATCTCCTTTTCTATCTCCGCGGAGACATGCACATCCAGCTTCCCGAAAAGATATATGACAATGACATTGTTTGTTTTCCTGATGTCCAGGTTCATCCTTTCCTCCCGCCTTCCGCTGCCCGGGGTTTATATTTTCAGCGGTTATTCCACTCCCGAACTTGCCTGACTTTTTGTGACCGCCAGCCCGAAGGCGGTGCACGCCGCGACAAGCGCCATGAGAACGCCGGTGTATGTCATGACGGCATGGCTGTAATTGAGCCCGTTCGCGATCAGCGTCACCGAAGAGACCACGGGGAACGCGATGCCCGTGAAGTACACAAGGCCGCGGTATCTCAGCGGGTCGAACAGCGGCAGAACCATGGCCGCCCCCACGGTAAAAACAAGGGAGGCGAAGGCCTTGGCCATGAAGAACAGCGGGGCGACAAAGGTGTCATACTTGATCTGGTTGAACCAGTCTTCGGCAACGGACACCCCGAAGAGCGCGGCGAAGAAGAGCGGCGAGACGTAGAATGCCGCCCCGAGGAGGATATAGATGATCCCGCTGAACAGGATCACCGCCTGGAAAACATTGGTTGCCCTCGATCTCATACCGTCACTACCCTCCCGGTGCCGCGAAGCCGTATTTCCGCCATGCCCGTGCGATGAAACTGATAATACCCTGTATCCTAAATCCTCTTTTCCTTCAACAACTTATTTGAACTGTCGATGGCGCTCTCTATTATCTTCTCCACGTCGAACGCCTCCTCTTCGATTTCGATGGACAGGGTTTTTTCCGCCAGGTCTCCTTCCCCGCCCCCGTCACCAAACCCGATGTGATCGAGATATTTCCGGTAAAAGGGCAGCACCCGATGCCCGCGGAACGCGAGACGCCGCCTGTTTTGCACCGAGGCGAATATAATATCATCCAGGTCGCTTCTCAGGAGGTCCTCCACGCAGGCTTTCCGGTGCGGAAAACCGGAATGGCAGGCCGTCCCCGCGACCTTCATCGACTCGAAGACCGGATGAAAAAGGAAGGACGCGCTCATGAGCTCGGCCGCGGAACCGGTGCTGAAGAGCCGGCCGGTCGGCGTTGCCTCTTCCGCGAGCATGGCCATGGGAACGCTCTTGAAGAACTCCACCCTCTCGTCCCCGGCGATGTCACGGACGTACTTGTATATCCTGCCGCTCCCGATGACGTGCTCCTTGGGGAAAGAGATATCTATGAGATTGTTCAGGCGGTCCTCCGAGAAAAGCCTGACGAGGGTCCGCCTGTACTCGCCGGCGTCGCCGATGAGCAGGTGCAGGGCGATGACGATGAAGCTCCAGGCGGAAGAATAATACGCCTGCACCTCGGAACCCGACTCCGACAGCGCGGTCAGCAGGCCGGCGAAGGCCAGGGATTCCAGGACGCGCGCTTCGCAGACGAGCGCCCTTCGCGCGCCTGAAACGAGAGACAGCATTTCCCTGACGGACTTCTCCTCGGTGATGCCTCCCGCGATCTCCGTGAAAGGCGTTCCCTCGCCCAGGTCCAGGTCGGGAAGGATGAAGCCGCCGTCGATCGCGCCTTCCTCCCCGCCGTAGCGGCCGTTGAGAACGTAGAAGAGCCTCTGCCCCTCGCGCAATCCGGCGTCCAGGGTCCCGTAGACCTTTTCCCTGTCTCGGGCCTTGTGCAGAAGCACCAGGAGCAGGTCGCTGAGCTCAAACGCCCTGTCGCGGAGCGCTTCGTCCTGGTGCGACAGGTCGAGGATGATGAACCGGTACTCCCTCGACAGCAGGAGCAGGACGGGGGACAGTATTCCGGGGTTTACCATGACATTTGAGCCGAACGCCACGTTGAGAAGCGAGATGTTGTCGGTCACCTTCTCGATCCTCTCGTGCACGAACTGCTCGGCGGAAGCCTCGCTGTCCTGCCTCTGGGAGAGGGCCGTGGAGGGCAGTTTGCCGAAGAGGGTAAACACCGACTCGCCCCGGTAGGACATGTCCAGCACGATCGTCCTGCCGCGGCGCGCGCATCCATGCGCGAGGATCCCGGAAAAAAGCGTTTTCCCGGAGCCGCCGTACGGGCTGTACACCGTGACGACCCGGCTCCTGCCGGAGGAATAGACCTTCCCCGGCTCCGACACCTCGAACCCCATCCTGCCCACGATCCTCAGGTATCCCCGCATTGACTTGAAGGAGGCGAGAAAGAAGCGATACATGTCGTCCTGGTCGAACATGAAGAGGCGCGAGTCCACCAGGGCTTTCACCGAGCCGCGGTGCCTGTTCACGGTAAAGGGCATGTCGCCGAAAAATGAACCGGGAGCGAGATAGACGATGTCCTCCCTCCCGAGCGCCTCGATTTCAAAGAGACCGTTCACGACGATGTTGAACGTGGACGTTTTGCGAAGGTCAAGTTTCTGTCCCCGCCGGATCGAGACCAGCCTCCCCTGTCCGAGAAGGGCCGACATCTCCCGGCCGGTGCAGTGGCGGAATATCGGGACGCTGTGCAGTATCTGCTCTATGGGTTCCATGCGAGGGCCTTGCGTGCCGTCTGACCGGCGTGTTCGATCAGGACGCGAACGATGCCTGGTCTTTCAGCCTTCAATGGACTTGAGGAGACGCACGAGCTCGTTTTTCCCCAGCAATTCGATCGGCCTCGTGTTTGCGAACTCGATCGCCGTCTGGGAAAAATCACCCGCGCTGATTATGATTATCCTGGTGGCGTTTCTCTTTTTCATGGTCTCGTGCAGCTTTCTCAGGATCCCGTCGCTCACCACGTCCGTCGTGCGCAGGATGCGGACGATGCGGTTGCTCATCTTGGTGTTGCGCCACTTCCCCTCGGTTTCGGTGGCGAGCAGTTCGATCTCGGTGTCGCTGACGATGTCGATGTCCATAATGGTAAGCTGCAGGTGCTCCACCAGCTTGCGGCAGGTGTGCTCGAACTGCGCCAGCCCCGCGATCATGAAATCCTTTACCCGGTCGTCCTGCCGGAATTCCGAATAGGATTTCAGTTTCTCCTGGACGTCCTTGAAGTTCTTGTTTACCGACGCGATCATCTCCCAGTTGGAGATGGCGGACTGCAGGTCGCGGATGTTCTCCTGGGCGTTCGCGAGGAAGTACCTCAGGTTAAGCTCCGTGTCGCTCCCCCGCTTCGCGAATTTAAGGCCCCGCTCGAACTCTATGATGGCCTTCGAGTGCATGTCCCGCTCGAGGTGGCAGGTGCCCTTGGCGAGAAAGCACTTCACCTTTATATCGTCGCTCTTCTGCGCCGCCTCGAATTCCTTGATGGCCCATTCATAGTCCCCGATCTGGCGCAGGACGAGTCCCAGGAAATAATGCGCCTTGTAGTTTTCGGGATCGATCTTGAGTGCCTCGATGAACATCTGTTTCGAGTCATTGTAGTTGTTGTTCCGGTAGAGTATCTGGCCCAGGTAATAATACGAGTCGTCGTGTTTCGCATTTACGGATATGCTCTTCTTGAAAAAAGCGGCGGCCCGGTCGACGGCCCCCGTATCGTAATATATGACGCCAAGCTGGTAAAAATTGTCGAAATTCAGCGGATCGAGTTTCGTGAGTATGAGATACTCCTTCTTCGCGTCCTCGACGGCCTTTTTATCGAGGAATATCTTCGCGAGCTTTCTCCGGACGTCGACTTCCTGCACCTGCTCGTTGAACCTGCCTATTTTCAGGACCTGCCTGTATTCCAGGATGCCGTACTGCACATTGTTCTCCTTCATGTACGCCTCGGCCAGGAGGTAATGGGCGTATATGTTCCGGTCGTCCTTTTCGAGGATTTCCTCCAGCTTCTTGATGGCGAGCCTGGTCTGGCCCATTGCGATCATCCGGGCGAGTTCCTCGATTTTCCGGGGAAACACGTAAAGGTTGAAGACATACAGGCCCAGTATGACAAGAAAGATGATTGAGGCGAAGATCAAAACATAGGTGAAAACCATGACAGGCCGCTCTTGCTCCCGTTGAATTCAGGCGAGGCTGACAGACGGCCGGTCCGCACTCTCATGCCTCGCACACGTTCCACTCCGCGTTCCTCGCGGGCCGTCCCCGCGGCGCTCGAAATATTTATTGACAAAAAGCGCGTATCTTCCGCATCATCCAGCCACCAGCGCCGGAAATTTCACGGCCGGGGGCGTAGCTCAGATGGGAGAGCGCTTGAATGGCATTCAAGAGGTCAGGGGTTCGATTCCCCTCGTCTCCACACCCGCAAAAAAATAAACACGGCATCGGCCGTTTGTCAAGATAAATCTCCAGCCGCCCTCCCGACGCGATATCCCCGCCGATTCGCGGGCGATTTACACGGAAAAACAACCGGCCGCGGGCATGTCACTCCGGCGCGTGATCGAAGACGTCGCCGTGAAAGGTGGTGAACTTCTCCACGCGGTAACGGCGCCTGCCCGCGGGCACATTCACCTCCACCACGTCGCCTGCGGTACGGTTCTGCAGCGAGAGGCCGAAGGGTGATGAAAGCGATATCCGCCCCTCGGACGGCTTCACCTCGTTCGGCGAAACGAAGGTGAGCTCGATGCTGTCCTCGGTGTCGAGGTCCCTTATGACCACCGTGCTGCCGAACCCGATCCTGTCGCGCAGTATGTCCGAGAGGTTGATGCTGTTCAGCTGGCTGAGCTGGTTGCTGAGCTGGGTTATCCTCGCCTGCACGAAGGCCTGTCGCTCCTTGGCCGCCTCGTACTCGGCATTTTCCCGGACGTCTCCGTATACCCTCGCCTCCGCGATCCGGCGCGGGATCTCGACCTTGAATTCGTAGCGGAGCTGCTCGAGCTCCCCCTTTATTTTCTGCTTTTCGGCCTGTATACCCTCTTCCATCCCCGAACCTCAGTGTGCAGGAGTCATTCCCGCCTGCCGCCCTCAACGGCGCGCCGCGATCCGGCCGGAACGCCGATATGCGGGACAAAATCCTGAAAATACGGCCGCGCCGGCCTCAGACGGGCAGGGGCCGCTCCGCAAGGGCTTCCCTTCCGCGTCCGTCGGCCGCGGGAAGTCCTCACTTCTCCTCCCTGATCTTGATGATGATCTTGATCTTTTTTTCATTGTCCTTCTTGACGGTGAAGCCGTTTTTCCGGAGCCCCTTTTCAATCCTGTACGACACGAGATCGACAATCTTCCTGTTCATGGCCCGTGCAGTCTTTCGCTCCCCTTAACGGGATTATTTCCGTGGAGAATTGTTCCGCCCGATCGCGAGGTACGCGCGCTTGGTATAATTTTCGGAGCGCGGGATTGGTTCTATTATGACTTTTTACCTCCCCGGGCGCCTTGAACGATCCTGGTGAGCTCCGGCTGAAATGAGCGCCGCTTCCCCATCAGGCGGGAGAGGAGCTTCACGAAGACGACGGACATGAAGAGGCCGGCAGTCCCGAAGATGGCCGCCGCCGACTCGCCGTCAAGCGAAAAACGCCGGTGCACCGCCATGCCCAGGGCCATGCCTCCGACGAGGAGGACCACGGGCATCAGGTAAAGCACCGCGGACATGCCCACCACCGCGCCCTCCCCGATGCGGAACTCCACCTGGTCCCCTTCCCTGGCGCCGATGCGGTTGTCGGCCCAGAGGTACCGGCTTTTGCCGTCCCTGCCCAGCGCGCAGCTCCCGCCGGCTGAACAGGAGGCGCAGGCGGACTGCGGCGACGCCTCGACCCTCACCCTGCCGGAAACTGCCTCGACCACCTTTCCGCATTCAACGGCCATAACACCTCGACTCACGCCGGCTCGCGGTCCGGAACGGCAGGCCGGAGAGCCGCATTCTGCGCGACGGCGGTAAGTATTCCATCTAAATTAACGCGGGCACTCCCCGCTTTCAATAAATTCATCCCCCGCGGTCCGCGCCATGTCCGCCGCCGGGTCAAGGTTCTACCCTTCCGAGAGGAATTCCTGGACGAACCCCGGGGCCGGGCGCGTCCTTATCTCGGCCGGCGTACCCTCCTGTTCGACCCGGCCCTCGTTCAGGATGACGATGCGCGTGGCCATCTCGAACGCCTCTCTCTGGTCATGGGTGACATAGAGCATGGTGATCTGGAGCGCGCGGTGAAGCTCCTTCAGCTCCCTTCGCATCTGGGACCGAAGCTTCGCATCCAGGTTGGAGAGGGGCTCGTCGAGAAGGAACACCGGGGGCTCCATGACGATGCCGCGCGCAAGCGCAACCCGCTGCTGCTGCCCCCCCGAAAGCTGGTGGGGGAACCGGTCTTTCAGGTCGTCCAGGTGCACAAGCTCGAGCGCGCCGCGGACTCTCTTTTCGCGTTCGGCTTTCTGGACGCGGCGTATCCTGAGGGGGTAGGCCACGTTTTCATACACCGTCATGTGCGGCCACACGGCATAGGACTGGAAGACCATGGCAAAGCCCCGCTTCTCGGGAGAGACATTGACGCCTCGGTCCCAGAGGACCCTGTCCCCCAGCGTCACCTTCCCTCCCGTGGGGCTTTCGAGCCCCGCCACGATGCGCAGCAGGGTGGTCTTGCCGCAGCCGCTGGGCCCGAGCAGGCAGATGAAGGAGCGGTCGGGCACCGATATGGTGACCTCGTCCAGCACGGGACTCCCGCCGAAGGTTTTGCTGATGCGTTCAAGGACCAGGGCGCTCATGTCCGTCCCTCCAGGATTTCTTCGGCCTTCGGTTCCTTTACCGCCAGCGCGATGAGGAGCGCGATGCTTAAAAGCAGCCAGGCCAGCGCCGCGGCCGCGGGCTGGTTCGCGTACTCCTGGAGCTGGAAGAGCACCGTGCCCATGGTGGACGCACCGGGCCCGGTAAGGAACACGCTCATGGTGAGCTCGGTGAACATGGGCAGGGCGGTAAGAAACCAGCAGGCGAAAAGGCTTTTCTTGAGGAGCGGGGCCCAGATGGTCAGGAGGAGCCGGGCGGTACCCGCCCCGCTCACGCGCGCCGCCTCCTCGAGGGCGGGATGGACCTGCCGGTAGGATGCGACCAGCATCCGCGCGCTTATGGCCCCGTACTTCAGCGCGTAGGCGATGCCCATCCACAACAGCGGGGCGTCCAGGGAAAGCCCCGCCCGGGAGAACGCCATCGAGACCCACGTCGAGAGAAGGATGAGCACGAGGGCGATCACCGTTCCGGGCGTCGCGAAGGGAATGCCCATCCCCTCTATTGCCCAGCGGGACGCGCGGCTGCCCCTCCGGACGGCCGCGAACGCCGCCAGGAAACCGGCCGATACCACTACCGTTGTGGCCGCAACGGAGAGCAGGGCGGAGTTAACGAGGGCCTCCCGGAAGTCGGGGAGGTTCAGCACGAAGACGATGTTCGCTAGCGTCCATGACCCGGGCGCATATTCCCCCGCCACCGGCGCGAGGGACGACAGTGCCAGCGCCCCCCACGGAAGCACCACGATGATGAAGAAAGCTGACCACAGCATGAAGGAAAGGGGAAGCCGCCACCGGCCCAGAGACACCACGCCGGGCCGCGAGGACCTGCTCCCCATGATGGCGCCGCTCCGCCGCCTGTGCAGGTGGATGAGCCGGTTCGAAAACAACAGGACCGCCAGGGCGAAGGCGAGCAGGAGCATGGAGAGTTTCATGCCCGATGCAAGCCCCGCGAGTCCCCCCAGCTTGAACTGCGAATAGATGAGCGTGGTGAGCACGAACTGCCGCACGGGCATGCCCAGGAGGGCGGGCACCCCGAACGACGACAGGGTGTACAGGAAGGAAAGGCACATCCCGTTCACCAATGGCGGCCACAGGAGCGGAAAGCTTATGTCCCTGAACACGGTCCACGGCGGCGCGCCGCTCATTCGGGCCGCCTCCTCCAGCGCGGGGTCCATCCGCTCAAACCCCGCCTTAAGCTCCAGGAAGGGAAACGAAAAGGCCACGGCGGTTTCCACGAGCACCATCCCCCAGAACCCGTAGATGCCCCCCTCCGGGAAAAAGCCCTTCAGCAGGCCGACCGCCGGATTTCCCAGCACCACCCACGCCATGCCCAGAAGGTACGCGGGGATCGCGTAGGGCATGCTCAACAGGCGGGACAGGACCCGTCCGCCCGCGGTGTCGGTCCTCGTCAACAGCCACGCGGCGCCGCACCCCAGTATTCCCGAGAGGAGCGCGACCGTTCCGCTGAGCGCCAGGGAGCGGACCACGGCCTCGATGATGACGGCCAGGGGCAGTCCGGCTGTGATCATCAGTGCAGCACTATTTCGGAGAATTTGGTCTTCACGGTCATCCGGAGCGAGTACAACTCCTGGAGGATCTCGGGCGACCAGGGAGACATGGTCTTTTCCAGCTCCGCGAAGGGCACCGCGCCCTCGGGCGGGGGCACCTCACGTATCAGTGAGTACATGCCTGTCACCACCATCAGCCCCTGGGCCTCATCGGTGAAAAACCAGTCATAGACGAGCTTCGCCAGTTCCGGGTGCCCGGAGTCTTTCATTATGGCGATGGGGCTCACGACCGGGATCGCCCCATCGGCGGGAAAGACCGCCCGCACGGGCGAGTTCCGTTCCCGGGCCTTGTGGATATTCTCGTAGAGCACCATCCCCAGGGGGCGCTCTCCCGTCTCGATCCTATTGATGACGGAGCTGTTGCCGCCCGCCGCGAGGATGTTCCCTTTCCTGAGCTTCTTGAAAAAGTCCCAGCCGTACGTCCGTGACAGGAGGGCCACGGCGGTGAAGCTGGAGCCCGACTCCAGCGGGTTCGGCATGGCGATGAGCCCCCGGTATTTCGCGTCCAGAAGGTCTTTCCACGTCCCGGGAGGCCCGCCGGGGACCGCAAATCGCTTCGCGTTATAGCCGATGACCATCACCGGGAGGCGCACTCCCGCGAAGCAGCCGTCGGGGTCCCGGTAACGCGGCGAGACGCGGCGCGCCGCCGGGCTTTCGTAGGGAAGGAGCTTTCCCGCCAGCTTGAGCTCGAGGTACCAGAACGGGTCGGAGGTGAGTATGAGGTCCGCCCGTGTCCGTCCCGCCGTCAGCTCGGCGTTGACCTTTCCGGCGATGTTCTCGCTGCCCCCCTGGAACCACAGCACCGTCGTCCCGCTGGGAAGGCTTTTCAGCAGCGGCTCCTTCATGGCCTCGATGACTTCCTTGTAGATGCTCGTATATATCCATATCGTATTTTTCTTTGCACAGCCCGGAGAGACGGCCAGTAAAGCCGCGAGCAGGAAAAGGACCGCCCTGCCGGAAGAGGAAAACGCTCCGCTCATGTAGTTCAAATCGCCACCTCCTCGACGGTGTCCGCTATTCGCGGGCCGATTTACTGCCTGAGCCTGACGTACTGGAGCTCGCCCAGGGACGCCTCGCTCTCCGATGAATAGAGGCAGTACACGCCCCTTTCGGGGAACCCCGCGTCCATGACTGGAGGGACCCGGTTCAGAAGCACCTCCCCGTCAACGGAGAGCCTCGCATGCTTCCCGTCGTCGCTCTCCAGCAGGTATTCATGCCAGTCAGCCGTGTGCACCGGGATTCTCCTTCCCGAGAGGTCTATCTCCTCCTCCCGGAGCCTCAGGTAATAGGTGCTGCCGTTTTTCATGACGTAGGCGATCAGCGCGAAAGAACTCCCCGCGATGAAACGCGCCCTGGCGCACAGGCCGAAGGAACCGGCCGAATCGAACCTGCGGTACAACCCCGCCGCCGCGCCTTTCGGCGAGTTGAGCTTTACGGTGCGCGGGCCGTTCCCCGGGCCGGCGCCGAAGGTTATCGCCGACCTGTCGCCGCCGGCGATGTGCATCCAGTTCCTCGGGGTGTTGGAATCGTCCCAATCGGTGAAACTGTCCTCGACGGACCACAGGCCGGCCAGCCCTGCCGGCGACTCCGCCTGCACCCGGTAGGGGGACAGGAACTTCCCGAATATCCATCCCTTCAGGCCGGAGAGTGCGGCGACCCTGAACCAGTAATCCCTCACGTCGCCCACCTGGTAGGTGTCCATAGATTTCTCGAGCTGTATGAGCACCTCGTCCTTCTTTATCTTTCCGACCACCTGGCCCACGGTGCCGGCCGAGTTTCTTAGATTCACGTCGCTTCCGGTGCACACGTACAGGCGCTGCATCTCCGGGCTGGCGGGATACCGCCGGCCGTAGTCGGCGACGAGCCTCACGAGGAGCTCCTCGCTGCCCTTGACCGAGAGCGTCCCCTCCTCGACGCCCCGGAATACCATCTTCACCATGGCCGAGAGGTAGAGCGAGCCGGGGTACCTCCCGTAAAAATCCGCCACGGCCCTCAGGAGCCTGTCCCCGGCCGTCTTCTCGACCTTTTTCAGCTCTTCGAAATCCAGGTCCTCGATGAGGCGGCTGCCCTTGTAGCCGCCGACGAACTCGTCGTAGAACGAACCCCTGGATACGATCCGGCTCTTCTTTCTGCCCGCCGCCAGGACCAGGTCGCCGCCCGTTTTCGCGTTGACGTCGGCCAGTTTTTCCTCCAGCTCGCGCTTTGCCCGGTCCCTCTTCGAGCCCTTCCCGTACTCCAACGAAACAGCGCGCAGCTCCTCGTCGTAGTCCTCCTCCAGCTGATCGGCGAGGGCGTTGATGGCCCGGCATCTATAGTAGTAGATCCTCTCGCCGCTCTCGTAGTCGGCTGCGGCGGCGAGTTTTTTCAGGGTTACCAGGGAGTCGATGTAATCGCCGTCCTCGAAGTCGCCCACCGCCGACTCGATGTCGTCGCCGCCGGCGAGAAAGACAACGGCGACCACCGCGGCGACGGCGAGCAGGGCGAGCGCGCCGATTTTTATAAGCCTCGTGTCCATTCCCGAACCGTCAGAACCGCTCGCTGAGGATTATCTCGAGGAGCCTGTGCCCCTCTTCCACGAAAATACCGGTCATGGAGGCCTCGCGCTCGTTGAAGCCCGAGACGCCCCGGCGGTCATAGGCGCCCCCCGCGAAGCCGTTTTTGCCGTAGATGCAGAACGGCACGGGGTCCGCCGTGTGCGTCCGGATGCTCAGGGGCGTCGGATGGTCGGGCATGACGAGAATGACGTAATCGTCGTACCGCTTCAGTCCGTTGAGCACCCTGCCCACCACCATGGCATCGAAGTCCTCTATGGCCTTTATCTTGTGCTCCAGGCTCCCCTCGTGCCCCGATTCATCGGGGGACTCGACGTGCAGGAAAACGAAGTTGGCGCTCTGCATGGCGTACAGGAGCGCGTCGGCCTTCCCGGCGTAATTGGTGTCGATGTAGCCCGTGCTCCCCTCCACCCGGAGAGGCTCGAGCCCCACCGCCCTCCCGATGCCGTGGATCAGGTCCACCGCCGAGATGGTGAAGCCGTACAGCCCGTATTTCTCGGCGAGCGGGGACAGGCTGGGGCGCCGTCCCGCGCCCCACAGCCACGCCGACACCGGTTTTCCACGGTATTTCGAGCGCGCCCCCCGTATGACCGCCGAGTCGGCGATCACCGCCCTGGAGCGCTCCATGATGTCCCGGAGCAGGTCTGAGCCCGTACCGCGCGGCATGTACTGCCCCACCTTCTCCCCCTGGATGTCGTGAGGAGGGGTGGTCTCCGGCAGCTCGCCGTGGGGATAGTCTCTCCACATCATGAGGTGCCTGTACGAGACGCCCGGGTAAAACTCTATGCCCGCGCCGGCTATCTCCCGCCTGAACTCATCTATCACCACGCGGGCGAACTCGGTCTCGATGTGATGGGCGCTGAAATCGGCCATCGCCTCCTCGCCGTCGATGGTGACCAGGTTGCAGCGGAAGGCCACGTCCCCGGGGCCCATTTCTATGCCCATGTTCAGCGCCTCGAGCGGCGCCCTGCCCGTGTAGTTTTCCGCGGGGTTGTACCCGAAGATGGATATGTTGGCGGTGTCGCTCCCGGGGGCCATCCCCCTGGGGACTGTGCGCGCCATGCCCAGCACACCGTTCGACGCGAGGTAGTCCATGTTCGGGGTGCTCGCCGCCTCCAGGGGCGTCCTGTTCCCGAGCGATTCCACGGGATAATCCGCCATGCCGTCGCCCACCAGGACGGCGATTTTTTTCTTATTCATTATACAGTATCCTCACCCTGTCGCCGATCCCGACGGTAAATCGCCGGGCGAGCGACGCCTGCGGCGTGGCCAGCTCGACGAGGTCCGCGCTTCCGCGGATGGCGCCCACCTGGCCGGGCTTGAGGGACCCGTAGGTCCTGCAGGCTATGGCCTTCAGCTGCAGGTCCCGGATCTCCACGCTGATATTCACGCCGTCCCTGTCGGGGACGAACCCGTTCGGGATCGAGGTGATCACGTTGCCGAACCGGTCGACGTGCACCACCCCGCCCTCCACCTGCGATTTCGTCAGCACGTGGTCGGGAAACCTTTTGGCCACCACGCCGGCCGCCGTCGGGCCCAGTTCGTCCGGCGGGACACCCCGGGAGAGCGCCGCGGCCAGCGGGGCGAATATGTCCCTCCCGTGGAAGGTGAAGGACGCGGCCCTGTACTTCTCCGCCTCGACCGCATACACCCTCAGGCTGTCCGACCGCACCGCCGAGATGATGCCGTTGTCGGGGACCACGTATTTGTACTTGTCGTCCTCGGCCACGAGGATCTTCCGCTCCGTGCCCACGCCGGGGTCGACCACGACGTAAAACACTGTCCCCGCGGGGAAATACCGGTACGAAGAGTAAAGGAAAAACTGCGCGTTAACGACCGAAAAGGGCTTCACCTCGTGGCAGATATCGATGAAATCCACGTCGGGATCGATGGTCTTGATTGCCGCCTTCACCACGCCCGTGAAGCCGTCGGCTGTGCCGAAATCAGTAATGAGCGCAACGAGTTTCATGTTTTTCCCCGAACCAATCTGCGTTCTCGGGGGGCGCTGGCCGGAATGACAAGCTCCCCCGTCCGGCAGGGCAGGCATAACAGAGGCTTTTCGCGCAGTAAACCAATTTTTAACGCCGCCGGGAGCAAAAGCCTGCCGCGAGAGGGCCGGTCTTGTCCTCTTCAGGCGCCCTCTGAAATCCAGGCGGAGCCGTCGGCGTAGAACTCCTTTTTCCACACGGGCACGGTCTTTTTTATCGCGTCGATGATGTAGCGAAGCGACGCGAAGCCTTCCTCCCTGTGCGGGGACGCGACGGCGATGAGCACGCTGGCCTCACCAACCTCGACCCTGCCCGTACGGTGCACGATGAGGCACTCCGTGACGGCCCATCGCACGGCCGCCTCGTCGGCTATCCGGTGAAGCTCCTTGAGGGCCATCGCCTCGTAGGCCTCATAGTGAAGGTGCGTGACCTCCTTCCCGCGGGAGAGGCCGCGCGCCGTGCCGGTGAAGGTCAGCACGGCGCCGTCCTTCGCCGTCCCCAGTCCCTTCAAGAGGGCCGCCCCGTCGATGGGCTCACGCTGGATGCGCACGGTCTTCATGGGCCTTCGTTACCCCCCGCTCACCGGCGGAAAGATCGCCAGCACGTCGCCCTCCCGCAGCACCCGTTCCCCCGTGCAGTACTCCTCGTTCACCGCGAAGAGGAGCGTTTTCCTCATGCGGCGCAGGTCGTCCAGGCCGGCGGCGAGGCTCGCGAAGGCTTCCTCGACGGAGGTGCCTGCGGGCACAACCTCCTCTTTATCGTCGAAGCCGCACAGGTCTTTCACGACGGCGAATGGTTTTATCCTTATCTTCATGTCCCTACCCGCATTGTACGCCGGAAGCGTCCAGGGGTCAATTCCTTCTTTAAAAGGCGCCCCACCGGGGAGGCTCACCGGTCCTTACCGTGCTCTTCCAGCAGCCGGCCGTATTCCTGCCGGGCGCGATGGGCATCGGGCCTCATCTCGAGAAACCGCCTGTACCACTCCCCGGCGAGGCGGGGCTGGCTGTGTTCTCGATAGGCCCTGGCTATGTTGAGGTACGCGGCCGAGTTGTTCAGGTACCGCAGGGATTCCAGGAGGCGCGCGATCCCCTCCTTCCTCCGGTGGTTGAGCAGCAGCGCCCCCAGGGAAAAGTAGTTATAGCCGTTGTAGGGATACCACAGTATGCCCCGGTGAAAACGGTCCATGGGTCCCTCGAGGCTGGTTTTGAAGAGGCGCAGGCCCGCTGAATAATGCCACACCGAGAGCATGTAGCGCCCGTGGAGACATGAGAACGGCAGCAGCAGGAACAGCACGGCGCCCGCGCAGAAGCGACGGGGAAAGGCCGTGACGCGCAACGGGGCCCCGACGGAGGCGATGCAGGCGATGGAGTAGAGGAAAAGCAGTTTGCTGCCGGGGATGTAAAACGGGAAGGACCAGAGAAAGAACGGCACGTAGACGAGGGGGACGAGGCCGCAGTGACGCGCCTGGCGTGTCTCACCCGCTCCCGCCAGGGCCCGCACGCCCCGTACCGCCGCGAAGGCAAGCAGGGCGCAGAATGCCGCCATGCTCACATAGCCGCCGTTCACGCCGAGCTCGATGAGGTCGCTGTGGGCATGGTCGAGGTCGACGAGGCGGGCCTTAGGCGGCGCCCCGGAGCTCTTGACCACGCGGCCCTGGTACTCCAGGTATCGATAGCCGAACAGCCCCGGGCCCATCCCCGCCAGACCCGCGTCGGCGAGCATTTCCCGGCCAGACCGGTATATCACGGAGCGCTCCGTGAAGGGAGTGGACGACAGGCTCGTGAACGACCTTATCACGCGCCCGGCCCTGGTGGAGCCGGTTACATGGTGATAGAGGAAGAATGATCCGCACACGGCCAGGACGAGCGCGAACGCGGCGGCCGTTAACAGCCGTCTCCTGCCGGGCAGGAAAAGGAGGATCGCCGCCATCGCCAGGGCCAGGACGAACCAGGCGAGGCGCGTGTACGTCAGGTAAACGGTGATTCCAACGGGCAATACCCCCATCCACAGGAGGTGCCGCCGCTTCAGGGACAGAAGGTACGAGACCGCCACGGGGAAGGAGAGCACGAGAAATTCCGAGAGAAAATTGGGGTTCCCCATGGAACCCACGACCGGGTAGTGATGGGTCTTGAAGAGCGACTTGAGCCCGAGCGTCACGTCCAGGTCAAAAAAATACTGCGCCATCCCCCAGGCCGAAAGGAGCGCGGCGCAACAGGTAATCATGAAGGCGGACGTTTCGGCGAAATCCTCTCCCCGGCCGCGCGGTGAAAGCATCACCCTCATAAGCACGTATGCGCCGACGAATGAGAATTCCTGCACGAGCTCGGTGACCGAGACCTCCCGGTTCTGCGAAACGAAATATGACAGGAAGTACGCGAGATAAAAAACGCCCAGCAGCGCGTCCACGAGCGTGACCTTTATGACCACGTTTCCTCCCCGCGCGGCGGAATACGCCGCGAAGGCCGCGGCGGAGCAGAAGACCACCGCGCACACGAGGAACCTCGTCGAACTGAAGGAAGGGATGCTGGGCCACCGGAGGAGCGGGACCGCCAGGAACAAAGCGAAGGCCACAATCCTGTGGCCTCTCGTCTCCTTTACTGTCCGGTACAGCGGTGAAAAAAGCGGGATCTCACTCAGAGGGCGTCCCATAAAACTCCGGCGTGCCGTAATATTCCGGCGTGCCATAGTACTCGGGCGTGCCGTAATACTCGGGAGTCTCCTCGTAGCCCGGCGCTTTCTCCCCTGAACCGGGGTCCATGGAGATGGCGGGGCCTTCAACCCCTGTCCCGATCTTCGGGGCGGCGGCCCCGGCAATGACGCCGAGAAGGAGCAGCAGAGACACGGACGCGCAGCACGCCAAAACCAATCCTCTTTTCATAAGACCTCCTCGTGACTGTCACGTGGATTTATTCCGGCACGGGGTTCCTCCCGGCCCCCACGCCCGCGCGGCAAAGTGACGGTCGCGGCGAAAATCCCTGCCGCCGTAAACCGCCGGTCCACGCGGGGAGCCATCACCTGTTCTCCTCGCGCTTGACCATGTAGATGTAGTGCTTGATGTACGGCTGTATGCTCTCGTGGTATGAGCTGATGTTCACGTCATGGTATCGCGAGAGGACCTGGCTCAGGCTGGCCTTCGTGATCTCGTCAGCGCTGGTCTCGATGAGAATCCTGAAACGCTTCACCACCTCCTTGTCCACCGCGTCCACCACGTACTTGTTCATCTCGGCATAGAGCTTCAGGAGGTTGGCCTTCTTCTTGTGCTTCTTCGACCGGCCTTTCACCTTGTCCGGCGACACGCCCTTCGGTGTCTTTTTCGTTTTCACCTTCGTTTTCGTTTTGGGCTCCACTGTCGATTTCTTACTCGCTCTCATGTGCGGATTTCCCTCCGAAATCAAATGATCGGGGATGCTAGAATTTGCCTTGGCGATTGTAAACTATAATTTGAAAAATATGTGTATATGTCATCGACACTCCAGGCCCGCGGAGAAATCCGCGTTGCCGCCCCGTCGCCGCCGCTCCCACCGGAGAGAGCGGGTCCAACGCGTCACGAAGCCGCTCTCCACATTCATACACACAACATGCTCCGCAGTCAATCTTTTCGGAGCGTCCCGGCTGATAATTTCTCATCCCCCAACCGCGCGTGTTCGCTCTTCACCGGCTTGACGCGTCGCTCCGCGGCCCGCCTTACCGGGGCGGGGCGCGGGAGTAAAAATAGCCTGTTTCCGAAGAAATTGCCTAAAAATGGCCCGGGGAGAGTCCGAAAAATAGAGCAGGCAATCAGATACAACTGACCGAAGAGGCACAACCATGAAATGCTGCAAATGCGGTGTCCAGGTGAACCAGCTCAACCACTATTTCGTCCCCGCGAAGAACGAGAACGAATGCAGGCGGTACTGCATAAGCTGCGCGAAGGAAGAGCAGATCATCACGCTCGTATAGGACCATGCCGGCGACCCTGCCGCGCGGGGAGGTGTCCTTAAAAAAAGGCGCCTTTCAGAAAAGATAACGCCTCCCAAAATCCTTCCACGGACTCTCCCACAGCCGCTTCGCTCCCCGACATCACCAGGTATGGCACCAGCTCCTTCAGCACCCGCAAGGGGACGTTCCCGCTTCGCGCGAATCCCTCGCAGAGTTCCAGGAACTCGCCGGTGGACCGCCGCAGCGCCTCGACGCCGGAGGGCGGTCCCCCTGCCGGCGCGGTGATGTCGAAAACGCGGGACAGAACAAAGGTCTCGCCGCCGCGCTTCATGGAAATCTCCACGCAGTTTCCGGGCCCGTCGCAGTCCAGCACCTCGATGATGCCGATGCTCTCCCCGGGGACGCCCAGCCTTTCCGAGATGAGCCCCTTCTGCGCCTGCGCGGCGGCCGCCGGAAGCCGGGAGGTGTATATGCGCGCACTTGCGGCCGACACCGCGCCCGTGTCCCGGAATAGACTGGCGCGCTTCATTTCGGCCGGGTAAATCTTCGCCTCCATCCTTCCGCCTCCCGTCCCGCTGAACCCGAACCGCCGGAGCGTGAGCCCCGCATAGAACCCCATTTGCTCCAGGAGGGCAAAAAGCGTCTCCCGCACGAAACCGGTGGAGCCTGAAAGGCCCGAATGCGTGACGCCGCCGACCGAGAGCGAGCTCCGGTACGGCTGATTGAAGAAGGCCGGCGCCAGGAGGAGCAGGACCTCCACCGCCGAGGAGCGAGGGCCGGCGGCGAGCTCGTAGTTCCCGTGTTTTACCGGCATGGGTGTGAAAACGAGGTCGCCGCCCTCCCGGGCGAAGGCGCCCGCGCCTATCGCGGCAACAGCGCCTTTCCAGTCGCGGACGAGCGGCTCCAGCGGCGGAGTTTCGTCGATGAACCGGTATCCCTCCCGGAGGCGGAACGGTCGCAGGGACAGGAGCGAAAGCGAAATCATGTAGCGCAGGAGGATGCGGTCGGGCCCGGGTAAGGTGAGGTCAAGCATCGTTCGGATCGTGTCTCCCCCGACGGCGGGGGATCTCTTATTTCATTTCATGTACGGCTTCAGCGCGTCAGGAATTGCTATCTTCCCGTCAGCGGCCTGGTAGTTTTCCATGACGGCGGCGAGCGTCCTGCCCGCGGCCAGGCCGGAGCCGTTGAGCGTGTGGACCAGCGCGGGCCGCTCCCCCTTGGCCCGGCGGTAGCGGATGCGCGCGCGGCGGGCCTGGTAATCCACGAAGTTGGAACAGGACGACACCTCGACGTACCGGTCGAGGCCCGGCATCCACACCTCGATGTCGTAGGTCTTGGCCGAGGATGCCGATGTGTCGGCGCTGCAGAGGAGCACGACCCGGTAGTGGAGCTTGAGCCGGCGGAGCACCTCCTCGGCGTCAGCCACGAGCTTCTCGAGCTCATCCGCCGACGTCTCCGGCTCCACGAACTTCACCAGCTCCACCTTCTGGAACTGGTGCACGCGGATAAGGCCCCGTGTGTCCTTGCCCGCGGAGCCCGCCTCGCGCCGGAAGCAGGCGGACTGCATGGTCACGTACACGGGGAGATCCTCCTTTTCAAGTATCTCGTCCCGGTAGAGGTTCGTGAGCGGCACCTCGGCGGTGGGGATGAGCGAGAGGCCGTCGCGCTCGATGCGGTAGTACTCGTCCCTGAACTTGGGGTACTGCCCGGTGCCGATCATGCTGTCGTCGTTGACGATGAAGGGGGCGAAGATCTCGGTGTAGCCGTGCTCCATCGTGTGCAGGTCCAGCATGAAGTTGATGATGGCCCGCTCCATCCGCGCCGCGAGCCCGCGGTACACGTAGAACCGGGCGCCCGCCAGCTTCACTCCCCGTTCGAAATCGAGGATGCCTCCCTCGACGCCGAGCTCCCAGTGCGGTTTCGGCGTGAAACCGAACACCGGCCTTTCGCCCCAGGTCCTCACCACGACGTTGTCGTCTTCGCCGCGTCCTTCGGGGACCGAGGCGTCCAGGACGTTGGGCATGCCCAGCAACAGGTCAGTGAACTGCCCTTCGAGGCCCCCGATCGAGGCCTCGAGCTCCTTTATCGCCTCGTTGACGCCCTCCATCTCCGCCATGAGGCCGGCGGCGTCCTCTCCGCCCGCCTTCCGCTTCCCTATCTCCTTCGAGACGCGGTTCCGTTTTTCCCTCAGCTCGTCGGCCTTCGCGATGGCGGCCCGCCGCTCCCCGTCGATATTCCTGAGCGCGTCGAGGTCCACGACGCCTTCCATGTTTCTCAGGCAGAGGACCTTCCGCACGTAGTCCATGTCGTCCCGGAGCAGCTTGGGGTCTATCATTGCCCGCACCTCGTCATAAAGCCGAAAGTACGATGAGCCTACAAACGGGACTCCATTTGTCAAGAACG
This sequence comes from uncultured Spirochaetota bacterium, assembly GCA_963762305.1. GTDB lineage: Bacteria > Spirochaetota > UBA4802 > UBA4802 > UBA5368 > CAVXKM01. Next base: position 921,028 of record CAVXKM010000002.1, read on the forward strand.
AAGCGGGAGCGCCCGGGCAGGGCATTTTCGGCTTGACCGCGGGCATTTTTCCGGCTACTATAATGACAAACAAATATTTCCCGGATGACGGGCGGGATGATCGGGACCGCACGCCGCGGCGATTTCCGCCCCGAGGTGCGCGGCTTATTCACGAGCCCGTGGGTCTTTATACTTCATTCGTTCGAAAAATTACGCAGGGAGGAAGGATATGCAATTCTCGGAAACAGGCATGGACACACTCAAAACCCCGGACGGCCTTTCGCTGGACATCCACCGCTGGGACCCCAAGAAGCCGAAGGCGGTCATCCTGGCAATTCACGGCGGGCTCGCCTTCGCCGGGGACTACGTGACGCCGGCGCTGTATTTCATGAAAAAGGGCATCGCCACGGCGGCCTACGACCTTCGCGGCCACAAGCAGAAAAAGGTCCACATACAATCCTTCACGCAGTTCCTGGACGACACGGCCCTGTTCCTCGAGTGGGTGAAAGGCGCGTACAAGAAACTGCCGGTCATCGTCATGGGCCACTCGATGGGGGGCCTCATCGCGGCCAACTTCGGCATCCGGTATGCCGCGGGGGAGGAACGGATAAAGGGATACGTCCTTTCCTCGCCGTACTACGGGAACAAGGTTGCGGTCCCCGGCATAATGCTTGCCATGGTGGGCGTGATATCGACGCTCCTCCCCCGCATGACCATTCCCATGGAAGATTTCACCGGCGTTCTGACCCACGACCCTGAAATCGCGAAGCGCCGCAAAAAGGACCAGGCGGAAGGGCTCCAGGCCATGCAGGCCAGCGCGCGGTTCGGCAACGAGCTGCTGAACGCGCAGAAATGGGTGGCCGGAAACATTGCCCGCTGGAACAAACCCGTGTTCGCCGTGGTCGCCGGCGACGACCGACTGGCGGACCCCGCGGTGTCGGACACCCTTCTGCACAAGCTGCGGCCGGAGCTCCTCACCTACATGTTCTGCAAGGACAACTACCACGAGAACCTCAACGAGCTGAACCGGGAGGAGATATTCGCCAAGATCCACGGGTGGATGAAGAAGCTGTTGAAAATATGAACAACGGCCGCAGGCGCGAATATATATTCGCGCCTGCGGTGTAATGAAGAGAGGGGCGAACACATGCAGGGAAACGGTAACAACGCCGACGCGGAAACCATATACGATGTTATCATCATCGGGGGCGGCCCGGCGGGGCTCTCAGCCGCGCTCTACACGGCGCGGGCGGGCCTCGGCACGCTGGTGCTCGACAGGAACCCGGCGGCGGGCGCCCTGGGCTACGCCGGCCGCATCGAGAATTATCCCGGCGTCCCCGGCGCCGTCCGGGGCAGCGAGCTCCTGGCCGTGTTCAGAAAGCAGGCCGAGCACTTCGGCGCCGAGGTGCGGCAGGAGCAGGTCTACGGCGTGGACTTCGGCTCAGAGCCGAAGCGGGTCGTCGCCATGGAAAAAAGCTACGGCGCCCGCGCCGTCATCATCGCCACCGGCGCTATGGGCCGGAAGCCGTCCATAAAGGGGGAGGCGGAGCTCCTGGGCATGGGCGTGAGCTACTGCGCCGCCTGCGACGCGGCCTTCTACAAGGACAAGGACGTGGCGGTTGCCGGCGGCCTCGACGAGGTCATCGACGAGGTGGAATCGCTGGTGCGCTTCGCCCGGCGCGTGTACCTGGTCACCCGGGAGAAGGAGCTCTCGCCGGAACAGCGGGCCGCGCTGGAACGCCTGCCGAATGTCGTTCTCAAGACGGACAGCCGCCTGACCGCGATCGAGGGAGAGGTGACGGTAAAGGCCGTGATCATCGCCCGTGGCGGCGCCGAGGAGCGGCTCGACGTGGAAGGCGTTTTCCTCTACCTTCACGGCAGCCGGCCCGTGACGGATTTCCTCTACGGCGCGCTGGAAACCAGCCCTGAGGGGTGCCTCATGGTGGACGAGAACATGGCCACCTCCATCGCGGGAGTGTTCGCCGTGGGAGACGTCCGGTGCAAGAAGATACGACAGGTGGTGGTGTCCACCGCCGAAGGCTGCATCGCCGCGCTGGCCGCGGAGCGTTATATAAACAAGCGCGAGAAGATACAACCGCAGTGGTCGCACTGAAGGCGGCTAAACCGTTTCATTCACGTAGATCCTCGGTATCCGCTTCGAAATCCCGCAGAGCACCTCGTAGGGTATGGTTCCCATCCACCGGGCAATGGTCCCGGCGGTGATCCGCCCCTTCCCGAAAAGCGTCACCTCCTCGCCGACCGGGTACTCGTCGCCGCCCAGATCCACAAGGACCTGGTCCATGCACACCGTGCCCGCCACGGGATACTCCTTCCCCCGTATGACGACGCGCGCCCGGTTCGAGAGGAGCCTGCTGTAGCCGTCGCCGTATCCGACGGGGACCGTGGCGATATTCGCCTCCCGCGCCGGGGCGTAGGTGAGCCCGTAGCTCAAGGGGGTCCCCGCCGGGACCCGCTTCACGAAGACGATGACGCTCCTCAGGCTCATGACCGGCGCGAGCTCCGAGCCGGCGCCTGAATCCGGGGCCGGCGTATAGCCGTAGGCCATGATGCCGGGCCGCACCATGGCGAGGTGTGATTCGGGATAGTGAAGGACGCCCCCGCTGTTGGCCATGTGGACAAACGGGAGGCGGATGCCGCGCGATTCCAGTTCATCGATGATCTCCCGGAACCTCACGATCTGCCCGCGGGTGAAACCGGAGCCGGGAGCGTCGGAGATGGGGAAGTGGGAATATATTCCCTCGAACGCGGCGCCGTCAATCCCGCGCAGGGCACCGGCAATCTCCGCGGCATCCCCGGCCGCGCAGCCGATCCTCCCCATGCCGGTGTCGACCTTCAGGTGCAGGCGCGCGACCTTCCCCTGCCCGCGCGCCTCACGCGCCAGGAGAGCGGCGAGTGAGACGTCGGCAACCGTCTGGGCGATATCGTGGCGGACGACGACGGCGGCGATGTCCCGTTCCGGGAGGATGATCCCGAAGTTCAGGATTCGCAGGCGTATGCCGGCCTCCCTGAGCTCGACGCCTTCGGCGGGCGTCGACACGCCCAGCATGTCGGCCAGACCTCGGCGCTCCACGAAGGCCGACACCGCCGCCGCGCCATGCCCGTAGGCATCGGACTTTACCGGCAGGAGGATCTTCACGCCGGCGCCGGTGAGCCTCTTCACGTATAAAAGGTTCGCTTCCAGCGCGGAGAGGTCTATCTCCGCCCACGCGCGCGTCCGCGCGACCGGGGCTTTCATATCGGCGCGCCGTCCCCTGCCGGAAAATTCCGCGGCGGCCGCGACCATCTTTCCGTAGATCCCGTCGAAGCCCCCGTTTGACATGATGACGACAACGCTCTCTCTCTTCCGGTCCATCCCCGCGAACACCCGATCGACCATCTCCTCGACCCTCCCGAGGAGGACGGCGTCTTTCCCCGCTTCGCGCAGCGACGCCACCACCCGTTCGATGTCGATGCGCTCGTCACCGGGGACGGCCTCCAGCCGATAGGGGTTCTTGATGAGCACCGTGTCGGCGGCGGAGAATGCGCCGGGGAGTTCCTCCTGGTGCACCCGCCTCCGGCTCGTGGCCGAGCGCGGCTCGTACACCGCCACGAGGCGCGCCCCGGGGAAGCGGCCCCGCATCGCGGAGAGCACCGAGCGGATGGCCGTGGGGTGATGGGCGAAGTCTTCGTAGACGCGGACGCCGCCGCCCGAATAGAGAAGCTCCTGCCGCCGCTTCACGCCCTCGAAGGTGCTCACCGCCTCGCGGATGGAATCCCCGTCCACGCCGAGCGCGAGGGCCATGGCGGCGGCCGCGGCGATATTGTCGAAGCTGAAGTCGCCGAACAACCGCGTCTCGAGGGCCAACGGCTCCCGTCCTTCCCGCAGAAGGTCAATACGGCTGCGCTCCCCGTCGCTGCCGGAGAAGCGCCAGGCGACGTCGCCGCGCTCCTTCCCGTAGGAGAGGCACGCCGAACGGCAGGCGGCCGTGACGCCGGCAAGGCGCGGGTAGCCGGCGGAATACACGACGCGCCCCCGCGCGGGCACGATGTTCACCAGGCGGCGGAACCAGAGCTCTATCTCGTCCAGGTCCCGGTATATGTCGGCGTGGTCGAATTCCAGCGAGGTGAGGACGAGGTGCCGCGGCCGGTAGATGATGAACTTGGGCACCTTCTCGAAGAAGGCGGAGTCGTACTCGTCGCCCTCCACGACAAAACAGCTGCCCGTCCCGAGCTTGAAACTGGCTCCGTGGCCGCGCGGCACGCCGCCGACGAAGAAAGACGGCGCCAGGCCCGCGGTTTCCAGAATGTGCGCCAGGAGGGCCGTGGTGGTGGTCTTTCCGTGCGTGCCCGCCACGGCGATCACTTCCTTTCCCTCGAGGAAAAAGTCCCGGAGCGCCTGCGCCATGGAGGTGTAGGGAATGCCGCCGTCCAGCACGCGCTCCACCTCGGGATTGCCCCGGCTGACGGCGTTTCCTATTACCACGAGGTCCGGGGAGCCCACGTTGGCCGCGGAGTAGCCCTCCATCACGGGGACCCCCCAGGCCGAGAGCATGTCGCTCATGGGCGGATAGACGCGCTCGTCGGAGCCCGTGACCCGGAAGCCGCGCTCCTTCAGCATCCCCGCCAGGCTGCCCATGGCCACGCCGCAGACGCCGATAAGGTGAATATGCTTCCCGTCCCCTTTCATCGTGGTTAAAGGAAGGGCCTCGCGCCCTGTTCGTAAACTACTTTTTTCCACCCGTTAACGGAGGCCGGCTTGTCTCTGCCGGATAATTGCCTGAAGGGAAGCACATTTTGTACTATATTATGATGCAGGTAAATCACGATAATTATAGTGATCACCAACTCTATCCCTGAACTGTGACCATGAAAACCGCGATAAAGGAAGCCCGGACAACGCTCTATTACATCCGCCACCCGGTCCAATCGGAAACGGACATCGAGGCGTTTCTCACCGAGGGACTGGCCCAGCGTCTGCGGGAAGCCGGTGTGGCAGCCGTCCTTCTCGTCTCGTCACAACCCGTAGGCGCGGCGGCCTACCGCCGCCTTGTAGCCTGGCTCGTCGAGAGGGGCCTCGCCCTGTATTCACACTATATAAACGGGCTCTCTTCCGACAGCATGCGCTCGATGCATGCCGCGGTACGCGACATCCGGGCGGGCCTGGAGGCGGGAAGCTGCCTGGTCATCTCTTGTGGAAACAGCGTGGCGCCCACCGCCGTCACCTGCTTTTACCTGGACGCGGGCATGGGTGCGGGCGAGGCGATCGAGCACGCGGCGGACGTGCGGGCCGGCGCGGTGGACGCCGACGACGACCTCGTCTTCCTCCACGACTTCCAGCAGTTCACGGCCGCCCGCCGCGCCTCGAGCCGTGAAAAGACCTCCCGGAAGAAGAGATTGCGGAAACCGGAAGAAATAAAGGCGATACCCCTGGAACCGGCCGGCGGACCAGCCCCCGGCCAGGGAATGATCCTCGACGCGATCCCCATAGAGGGAGGGCGAAGGTCCCCCTCAGGGCAATCTGTCCAGGCGGCCGAGGATTCGCCGCCTCCGGAAGCGGCCTCGGTTCCGGCGGACGGCGAGGAGGCCCCGGCCGCTCCCCAGAAGAAAGGCCGAAAGGAAAAACCCGAAAAGCCGGCCGGTGAAGAGGAGTCCGTCCCCGCGGCCGTCGGGGAGGTCCATGCCGGCCCCTTCTACGTTTCGCTCCGTTTCAAGCTCATCACCATCATATCGATAATCACCGTCGCGGCGCTCACGGGAATGATCTTTCTCGCGTCCTATTTCTTCAAGCAGGACAACCGGGTCCGCGTGGAGGAAAACAACCTGGGCATGTCCGAGGTGGTGTCGCTCAAGGCGGTGTCCGACTTCGAGTCCTTCATCAAGCGCGCCCGGGCCGCGGCCCCGGGCATCCCGGCGCGGAACGCGCGCGCCGGGCAGGCGTCCCCCCTGGACGACGACCCCGATGTGCTCTCCGTCTCGGTCATCCTGAGGGCCGGCGCTGAGGGGCTGAAGATCGACCGCTACCTCTTCAACCAGCGCCTCATGGCCAAGTACCAGGTATCCGACCAGGCCCTGCTCACGGCCATTCTCCGGAATGCCGGTGATCTCGAGAGGGCCTTCCTCGGCGAGACGTCGGTGTCGAACATCTCCCCCGCGCTCGGGGTCCCGGTGATGATGCTGGGCATGCCCCACGGGCGCACCGGGAAGAACGAGACAGCCTCGGTGCTGGTGACCTGCGTGGCCCTCGAATCCCTTCAGAAGGCCTTCCAGGGACGCGGCGGCATTACGACGGTCTTCATGGTGAACGACCGGGCCGACGTGATCGCCCACCCGGACGGGAAGACCGTCGTGGCCGGCGGCAACTACCGCGAGCTCCCCATCATCACGATGATGATGAAGAGCAGGCTGGACAACGGGCAGACGCGCTACAAGGACCAGAACGGCGTGCCGCACATCGGCTCCTTCAAGAAGATCGAGATCGGGGGATGCGGGGTCATCGCGACCGTCGAGGAGGCGCGGGCCTTCCAGGAGGTCTACAACATCCAGCGGCGGAACATCTACATAACCGTCATCGTGCTGACGGTCGTCATCATGATCATATTCTACTTCGGCAACACGATCACCTCTCCCATCATCAAGCTGGTGGGCGCGACGAAGAAGATCAAGGAAGGCGTCTACAGCGTCGACATACGGCCCACCACCAGGGACGAGATCGGCGAGCTCACGAGCTCCTTCATCGAGATGGGCAGGGGCCTCGAGGAGCGCGAGAAGATAAAGAACGCCTTCGGCAAATTCGTGAACAAGGAGATCGCCGAGGCCGCCATGCGGGACGAGCTGGTCCTGGGCGGCGAGCGGAAGGAGGTGGCCATCCTCTTTTCCGACATGCGGTCCTTCACCTCGATCTCCGAGAAGCTGCAGCCCGAGGAGGTGGTCGAGTTCCTCAACCAGTACATGACCCGCATGGTGGCCTGCGTGAACGGCACCTTCGGGGTGGTGGACAAGTTCATCGGCGACGCCATAATGGCGGTCTGGGGGACGCCGGTGTCCCGCGGCAACGACACCGAGAACTGCATCGACTGCTCGCTCCGGATGCGCGGGGAGCTCATCGAATACAACAAGGGCCGCGGCGGGCCCAGGAACCCGAGGGTCATGATAGGCATCGGGATCAGCACCGGGCCGGTGCTGGCGGGCCAGATCGGCTCCGAGGACCGGATGGAGTACACGGTGATCGGCGACACGGTCAACCTCGCCTCCCGGATAGAGACCCTCAACAAGCCCTTCGGCACGGACATCCTCATCAGCGAGGACTCCTGGAAGCTCGTCAGGGACATCTACGCGGCGGAGAAGATGCAGACCATCAAGGTGAAGGGAAAGGTGGCGCCTCTGCAGATCTACGCCGTATTGGGGCGTCTGGACGACCCCGACCGCCCGAAATCGCTCCAGGAGCTGCGAAGGCGCCTGGGAATCAAGGAGCAGCCCTTCAATCGCCGATGGGACGACGGGGGGACCGAGGGCGAAGTGAAGTATGAAATCCTGGAAAAATAGACTGATCGTCCCGGCGGCCGGGGCGTCCATCGTGGCGGCCTTTTCCCTCCTGCTCTACCTCGACATAACGGGGAAGGCCAGCGCCGGCGGCGCCGAGCAGGTCGGCGTGGTCACGTTCAAGCGCCAGGTCGCGCAGCGCAAGTACGCCTCCCAGGTGGTCTGGGAGAACCTCGCGAGCAACATTCCCGTCTACAATTACGACACCATCCGCACCTCGGACTTGTCCGAGGCGGTGATCCGCCTCACGGACGGCACCGAGATCGCCCTGAACGAAAACAGCATGATCCTCCTGGCGATGACGAGGGACGACATGACCGTCGAGTTCGAGCGCGGCTCCATGGCCGCCACCCGCGCCGGGACCGAGGCCGGGAGGAAGCTCAGCATAACCGCCGGCGGCACTACCGTGGCGATGGCCAAGGGCGACCTGAACCTCTCGCAGGGGAAGGCAAAGGAGCTCAGCCTCAGCCTCGCCAGCGGCGCCGCCGTCGTGAAGGCCGGCGACAACGAAAAGACGCTGGGACTGGACCAGCGCGTGGTCGTCGGCGAGGACATGAAGGTATTCGAGCAGGGCGTGAGGCTCCTGGCGCCCGGGCCGCGGGAATATCTCATCACCGCCGCCGGCGCGGCGACGGTCGCTTTCTCCTGGGAAAGGCTGAAACCGGGCGGCGGGGCGGTGCTCGAGGTCTCGCGGGACCCGTCGTTCGCCCTTATAGCCGAGGGCAGGAAGGCCGCGGCGAACACCGTCGCGTTGCGCCTGCCCCCGGGCGTCTATTACTGGCGGGTCAAGGCGGTCCAGCGGAAAACAGGCAGGATCGAATACAGCGAATCGCGCCGCCTGGCGGTGCTGAGGAACGAAACGCCGAGACTCATTTCCCCCACGGGCGGGACCACCTTCCCATTCAGCGCCAGGCCGCCCGTCGTCAATTTCACCTGGTCGCACATCGCCGGCGAATCGGCGCACACGCTCATCATCGCCCGTGACGGCGAGATGAAGGACCGGGTGAAGGCGCTCCAGGTTTCGGGCAACGCCATCGCCGTGGACGACCTCCCGGCGGGAGTTTACTACTGGAGGGTCGACCGCTCCGTCGCTGCCGGGGGCAAGGAGAGCGTCCTGGTTAGCGCCGTGGGCCGTTTCGCCGTGGAGAAGATGGAATCACTGCCGCCGCCTGAGCCGCTCTACCCCGCCGACGGGACGAGCATAACGCGCCTGGGGCTCGAGAAGGGCGGGCTCACCTTCACCTGGAAGAAAAGCTTCGACCACCCGCGCACCAGGCTGACGGTGGCCCGCGACAAGGAGTTCACGACGGTCCTGCGTTCGGCCGAGGTCACGATAAACTTCGCGGAGCTCGGCGGGGCCCTCGACAACGGGGTTTACTACTGGAAGGTCACCGGCGTCGTGGACGAGAAAACGGTGACGCCGCCCTCGGCCGCGTGGTCCTTCTCCGTGACGGAAGGGGGGGAAATCGAGCTCATCTCGCCGGCAGGGGACGCGGTGGTCACGCCCGGTGAGGGAGAGAAGAACGCCTCGGTGGAATTTCTCTGGAAGCGCCTCGACGTGCCGGGGAAATTCAACATTCAGATGGCCAAGGACGCGAACTTCGGATCCATGTACCGCGAACACGCCACGGACGCCTACGGCCAGGTCCTGGAAGACGTGGAGCTCGGCGACTACCACTGGCGCGTCTCCCTCCTGGACGGCGACGGAAATGTTTTGCTGACCAGCCCCGCCCGCCTCCTCCGGGTCCGTGAGGCGCTCGCCATGCCCGCGCCGCTCGCGCCCCTGGGCGGGGCCGTCATCGACATGCGGGAAAAGGACGCACTCACCTTCCGGTGGAAGGGCGTGAAAGGGGCAAGCGTCTACCGGGTAGGGCTTTACCAGGTGCGCAAGGGCATTTATTACAACATCATCCAGAAGGAGACGCCCGGCACCGAGCTGGAGATGAAGGAGCTGGAGAAGCTCGACGTGGGCGATTTCTACTGGACCCTGCAGGCACTGGACGCGCCGGGGGGCAAGGCCGTCCTGCGGCGCAGCCCGGAGGCCCGGCAGCGCTTCAGCATCTCGCTCGGGGACGTGTCGGGGAAGCCGAAGCTCACGTCGCCGAAGATCCTCTATATCGAATGAAGGCATGAAAAAGAAAAACGCGCCCTCCATCCTGGCGGCCGCCCTCCTGGCGGCGGCCTTCGCCGCGACGCTCCTCATCCCGACGACGAACGCCGGCGCCGCGAAGCGCGGCGTCACGCGGATCGACTGGGAGGCCGTGGAGAGCGCGGAAAAATACCAGGTGATCGTCCGCAACGCCGCCGGCGCCGTGGTGCTCGACCAGGCCGTGGAATCCCCGTATATCGACGTCACCCTCCCGCCCGGCCGGTACAGGATCCAGGTCACTCCCATAACCAAGTTCAGCAAGCCCGGCGTGCCCTCGGACCTGGAGGAGGTCGAGATCATCCGCAAGACACTGGGGGAGCGGATCCGGGACGGCATGTACCTGCGTCTCGCGGCGGGCCCCGTCTACTCGCGGGTGCACCCCGCGTGGAATGAAATGCTCGGGGACAGCGGCGCCGGACTTTCCCTGTCCGCGGGGCTGTACACCGCGTACGGCCTCTGGCGGTTCACCGGGATCGACTTCGAGGTCGATATCGTCCGGTACGAGTCACAGGACATGAAGGCGAAACTCACTGACGTCCGCACCGGGTTCCTGCTCGCCCTTACCACGGGCCCGCGCCATCCGCTGGGCCTCATCGCCCGCGCCGGCGGGGGCGTGGACAACTCGCGGCTCGTCTCGCCCTCCCCCGTCACCGGGGAACAGGAGCTCCGGTGGGCGAACTTCCCCTACTGGAAGGCGGGCGGGGCCCTGGAATACCGGTTCCCCGGGGCCTACACCGTCGAGGCCGGCGCGTATTACACCACGGTGTACCAGGAAAGCGAGCCGATGAAAACAGTGGACTATTTCCTGCGCGCGGGCGTGCGGCTCGGCTGGGAAGCGGCGATGCAGGCCGAGGCGAGGGGGCGCCGCGGTGAGAAGGAGGGAAAAAAAGCCGAAGCCCTGCCCCTGGAGTTCACACTGGCGGCCGGATTGGCCTTCGCGCAGGCCCTCCCGGAGTGGAGCGACCGCGTGGGCTTTTCCTTTACCGGCGTCGACGCCTCGCTGGGGGCCAGGCTGTACCGGGGATGGATGCGGCACCTCGGGGCGGAGCTCGAGTCGAGCTATACCTACCTCCCGGGAACGGGCACCACCGAGCGGCTCGGGGTTTACACCATCGGCGGCTGCCTTTATTACACCACCGACTGGAAATTCCCCGTGGACATCGTGGCCCGCCTGGGGGCCGGCCTGTCCGTATCGACGCTGGTGTACACCGACCCCTTCACCCTGGGGACGGAGTCCCGGTTCTCGGAAGACCCGTATTTCAAGGCGGGGCTCGCCCTGCGCTGGAAGGCGGGCGCGAGATGGTTCGTCGAGCCGGGCGGGGAGCTTGTGAGTGTCATGTACCCGGAAAACGGCCTGAACATGCTGAGGTTTTTTGTTCATGCCGGGACACGGCTGTAACGGGGCGAATACAGGCGGAGGCGTTGCCTTTTTAACAGGAACGAGGGGTATTGTGTGATATGGTGAGAACGGATTCGCATATGAAACAGGGAAAGACCGCTGTAATGGCTGCGAAGGCATTCTTCCTCGCCCTGTCACTCGCGGCCACGGCGGGCCTGTCCTGCGAGGGCACGGACTTGCTGAACACCCTCGAGAAGGCCGAGGAGCCGATCCGGTGGTATTCCGTGCTGTCGCACGGCGTCAGAGGGCCAACTGGCGCTGGAGATCACCGATGACGACCAGTTCACCGAGCCCCGGCAGGCCCCCACCTACCGGATCAAGGTGGTGTTCCCCGAGCCGCTGGAGCGCGGCGCCATAGACGACGACGAACTTCGATTTCAGGGGAAACAACGGCGCTGATTTCAATCCATTATTCTTTAGTTTCACGGATATGCAGGATGACTCCGTGGTCGTGGGTGGTAATCGACGGCGCTGCCCTGGAAGATGTCGCACGCTACCGTATCCGAGTCAGGAACAACGACGGCGACGTGCTGAGCGAGCGTATATTCGGAAGGCTCGAGGGTGACGTCGACAAGACAGCATCGTCGAAGGCATTGGTGATAACGACGAGTCCTTATTGTTAGTCAAAACTTGGTGCCTATCAATACATTGGATGAAATGAGTATCCGGAGCGATATCATATGTGATGGTACAATACTTAACGTTGTCCCGAATGACCAGAACGGGTTAAATGCGAATGGACGGGCATGACATCACGGGACTGGTCTTCCCGTCTTTCTAAGACATGATGATAACATACATCATATGGCGACTAACATGAAAAAGCATATCCTCCCGCATTCTACTGATTTTTCTCGTGACTGCAGGTGCATATCCTTTTTTTCCTGCGCCGAAATTACTGGGACCGGCTCCAGGGCGGCGAGACTGCGGCTATACCGGAGGGCATATTCGTAAACAAGGGTTCACTGGCAGCGACACCACGGGCACCGGCGCCTATGACAAACCATACGCGACAATAACAAAGGGAATCAACGAGGCTGGGATTCAATCAAAGAGCGCTGTGCACGTGGCCGCGGGAACCTATAATGAAGCCATCACTCTCGTCGAAGGAATTTCACTGTACGGCGGATACAACTCGTCTGACTGGACCGACCGGAGATTCGATTCTGCAGCCAGAAGTAACGCCACCTATAGGACAGTGATCAACAACGCGGCGGGCAACGGCATCACGGCGAACGATCCCGCGATTGATTCCTTTACCGTCGTGGAAGGTTTCGTCATTCAAAGCGCGAACGCCGACGGCATTCAAATCGACAGCGCATCGCCCGCCATCAGGGAAAACTCCATCTATGCTGGCACCGGAGCCAACATCAATGGAATCGAGATGAACGCATCGGCTGCTGTCATTGCAAACAACAGCATCTACGCCGAGATGGGACAACCAGGAGATTGGAATCAACCTGTGGAACTGCTCCGCCGGCATATGGTCAAACGATATCATCCTGACAAACACGGCAAACAATTCCTGGGGCATCATGAACGACAGTTCGAACAACACCGTGTCATGGAACACGATTTATGCTGGAACCGGCAGCCTTAATTCCTTCGGGATATGCAACAACAACTGCAGTCCAACGACCATGATCTCCTATAACACCATCGACGGTGGGACCGGACCGGACACGAGGGGCATATTGAACAACAACTCGCCCGTAACCATATTGGGCAATTGGATACACGGCGGGGTGAGTTCGGGGAATTCCTACGGAATATACAACTCCAGCTCTAATGCCCGGATTTTCAACAACGCCATCTATGGCGGTAACGGCGGTACTGGAGCATACGGCATATGGAACATCCCATCAAACGCCGAGATTTATAATAACACGATCGACGGAGGAAATTCGCCGTTCATAATGGCATGTATCAGCATCAACAACTGCGCGCCGAGAATATCCAACAATGTTATTCATATTTCGGGCGCCGGCATTACCACATACGGCATATATGAGATGATCGCCGCCGCCGATCCGGCCGAACTCAGGAACAACGACATCTACCGACTGCCCCACGGCACTTTACCACGATGCTGACGGCAACGGGAATCTCATTCCATTATAGGACAGGTCGAGAACGAATTGCTTACAACCACACAGGGGCCGCCGTCATCGGGCAATGTTTCGATTCCTCTCATCCTCAATGCCTATGGCCGCATCACGGCGGGCTTTCCCACCGCTGTCACAGAAGGTGGACTCAATGGCTTTGTCGAGGGATGGGGTTTCAACACGGACAAGGACAACGACACCCGCACCGTGCCCTGGTCCATGGGCGCCTACGAGTAAAATTGACGCCCTCGCCCTATTCTATCAGCTCACCGCCGCGGTCTATGTTCTCCTTCGTGAACACGCGTGAAGAGAGAGTTATCTCTTTCGGCACCTTTTTCCCGCCCAGTATGTCCAGGGCTGCCCCTATCGCCTCCTTTCCCCCCGTGGGGTACTCGAAGCTGGCCGCCAGTATCCCCTGGCGCACATAGGCCTGCCCCTCTTGCGGCAGTGCGTCGATGCCCACGAAGAGCATGGACTTTTCCCGGCCGGCCGCCTTCGCGGCCAGGTAGGCGCCGTGGGCGCCGGGGTCGTTGTGGGCGTACACCAGGTCGATGTTTGGGAAGCGCGCCAGGGCCGACTCCATCTCGGCGCGGGCGTTGGGCTCCAGCCACTTCATGTCGGCCTCGAAAACGACCTTCACGGCGCCGCCCCTGATCCCCTCGCGGAATCCGCTGTGCCGGTCCTGGCCCGGCGTCGAGGTCATGAGCCCCTTGAGCTCCACCACGCTGCCCTTGCTATTAAGGCGCTTAACGATCCACCGCCCGGCGGCCCTGCCTATCCTCCTGTTGTCCGCGCCGATGAAGCAGGTGTAGTCGCCGCCCAGCACGCGGCGGTCAAGCACGATGACCGGGATGCCCGCCTTCACGGCCGCGGCCACGGGCGGGGTGAGCGGCGCCGCCTCCTTGGGCGAGATGATGATGAGGTCCACCTTCGCGCCCACGAACTCCTCGACGTGGGCCCGCTGTTTCAGCGTGTCGTTCTGAGCGTCCTTGAAGAGCACCGCCAGCTCCGGACGGCCCTCCGCGGCCTTCTTTATGTCGGCGTTCATCTGCACGCGCCACGGCTCGCCCAGGTTGCACTGGCTCATGCCGATTGTGTATTTTACGCCGTCTTCCGTACCGCCCTTCTTCGGGCCGTCGCCGGGTTTGCCGCAGCCCGCTGTTATTAGAACCAGTAACAGACCGCCAATAACGAATATCTTTTTCATTCAATAACCTCTTCAGTTGGATGATACAGTGACGGGTGACGAGTGACTGGTGACGGGTAAAAGATTGGCTACTTCGTCACCCGTTACCTGTCCCCTTTTTCCGTTACCCGTCACTTTCTTCCTTTTTGAAACAACACCGCCGCCACGATGATGGCGCCCGTGAGGATGAGGCGGCTGGCCTCGCCGATGGCGTTGATGCTCAGGATCTTTTCCAGGTAGCCGATGGTGACCACCCCGATGAGGGTGAGCCCCATGGAGCCGCGCCCGCCGCTGAGGCTGGTGCCGCCGATGACCACCATGGCGATGGCGGAGAGCTCGTAGCCCGCTCCCGCCTCCGGGTCGCCCTGCAGCTCCTGGGCGGCCTGGCACATGCCGGCCACGGCGCTCATGAGGCCGCTGGCGGCATAGGCGAAGAGCTTCACGGCGGCCACGGGCACGCCGGACATGAGCGCGGCCTCCTCGTTGCCGCCGACGGCGTAGAGGTACCGCCCCCAGCGCAGCCTGGCCAGCACGATCCAGCACAGCAGGAGGCACAGCACGAATATGACGGTCACCGCGGCGACGCCCTCGCCCAGGACCTTGGAGTTGAGCGCGTCGAAGATCGCCGGCACGTCGACATAGCGGTATGTCCCGTCGGCCTGCGCCACCGCGGTGGATATCTTCTGCCCGCCCGAGACGAACTTCGCCAGGCCCCGGGCCGCCACCATGAGCGCGAGCGTGGCGATGAAGGGCTGCATGCGGAAGCGCGCGACGAGCCCGCCCGAGACGAGGCCCGCCAGCGTCCCCGCAGCGAGTGTGAGGACGACGGCGGCCGCCGGGGACCAGCCCAGGTGGATGCCCGCGAGGGAGAAGAGCACCGAGCACAGGCCCAGCACGCTCCCCACGGCGAGGTCGATCCCGCCCGAGATGATCACCAGCGTCATCCCGCAGGCGAGCACCGCGATGACCGACACCTGACGCAGGGTGTCCCGGTGCGTGCCCCACTTGAAGAAGGCGCCGTCGGCGTTGAAGACGCAGCCGAGGGCCGCGACGAGGACGAGGGCCGCGAGCGCCCGCGCCGCCGGGGACCGCGCCAGCGACATCAGCCTGCCCGGCACGGCATTTTCATGACGCGACGTCATATCCGCCACCTCCGCCCATGGCCGCGTTCACTATCTTTTCCTGCGTGGCCTCATCCCGGCCGAACTCCGCCGTGACCTTCCCGCGGTGCATTACGATGATCCTGTCCGAGAGCCGTAAAAGTTCCGGCAGTTCCGAGCTGGTGAGCACCACCGCGCGGCCCGATCCGGCATACTGCCCGACCAAGCCGTATATCTCCTCCTTCGTGGCCATGTCGATCCCGCGGGTCGGGTCGTCGAGCATCAGCACCGACGGCTCCGTGAGGAGCCACTTTCCCAGGATGACCTTCTGTATGTTGCCGCCCGAGAGGAGGGCCGTGTCCATGTCGAGGGAGGCGGCCCTGAGGTTCAGCGAGCGCATCATCCGCTCCGCCGCCTCTTTCTCCTTCCCCTGCCGGAGCCACGGCCCCGCGGAAAAACTCCGGAGCGCCGCGAGCGTCGCGTTTTGCACGATGTTCATGCCGGGTATAAACCCGTTTCTCTTCCGGTCGTTGGTGAGCAGTACGCAGCCGCGCCGGATCATCCGCCCGGGAGAGGGCCGCCTGACCGGGGCGCCGTTCACGAAGATCTCCCCCCCGACGCCGCCGCCGTATGCGCCGAAGACCGCGTTCAGGAGCTCGCTGGCCCCCGATCCCCTGAGGCCGGCGATTCCCAACACCTCGCCAGCGCGCGCGACAAAGGACACCCCGTCGACGGCGTTGCGCGGCCCGCCCGCCGGGTCTGGCAGAACGAGGTTCCTTACGACGAGGAGATCCTTCCCATATTGTATGACCCTTTCCGCGGGCGCGCCTCGCCCCAGGTCCCGGCCCGCCATCCAGCGCACCAGCGTGTCGCGGTCGACCTCCGCCGCCGGGCCCGTGCCGGCGTTGCGGCCGTCGCGGAGGACCGTTATCCGGTCGGCAATCCTGTATATCTCCTCGAGGCGGTGGGTGATGAAGACGACTCCCCTCCCCTGCGCCTTCAAGTCCGCTATGACCTCGAACAGCGTCCCGGCCTCGGACTCGCTGAGGGCGCTGGTGGGCTCGTCCATGACGATGATGCGCGCCTCGAAGGAGAGGGCCTTTGCGATCTCGACCATCTGCCGGACCGCCACCGGGAAACGCTCCGCCGGCAGCGACACGTCCAGGTCGAGGCCCATCCTGCGCAGAACGGCCTTCCCCCTCGCGGCCTGGAGGCGCTGGTCGATGAAGGCCCCCCTCCTCCGCACCTCGTTACCCAGGAATATGTTGTCGGCCACGCTCATGGCGGGGACGAGCGAGAGCTCCTGGTGGATGACGGAGACGCCGCGGGCTGAGGCATGGCGGGGCGAATGGAAACGCACGGTTTCGCCGTCCAGCTCGACGGAGCCCCGGAAATCCGGGTAGACGCCGCCCAGTACCCTGATGAGCGTGCTCTTCCCGGCGCCGTTTTCCCCGGCCAGCACGTGGACCTCGCCGGCGCGCAGGTCGAACTGCACGTCCCGGAGCACCGTGACCCCGGAGAAGTCCTTGCCGATGTTCTGCATGGAGAGGAGCGGCGTGGCGCCGTCGCTTTTATTCAAGCAGTTCCCTCGAACAGGAGGCCCCGTCAACGTCTCTCGCTGTAAGAGCGGCATGCATCGTTCTGAGAAACGTCGAACGGGAGTGGTTCCCAAAACACAGTATGAAAAAATTATTGACATATATCAAGAATTTTTTATTATATTAAACGCTTAACGTTGAAGGTTTTCATCGTGAAGTACGCCACCATCGAGGACATCGCGAAGCGGGCGAACAAGAGCGTGGCCACGGTCTCGCGCGTGCTCAACGGCAAGGCGCGCGAGGGAATACCCATCAGCGCCTCCACGGTCGAACACATTCTCAAAATCGCGGAAGAGCTCAATTACCGCCCCAACTTCCTCGCCAAGAACCTGGTGGAGCGCGACAGCCGCGTGGTGGGCCTCATCGTGCCCGACATCATGCAGTCCTTCTTCAACGAGATCTGCTACAACCTGAGCCGGGACCTCTACCGCGAGGGCTACGACCTCATCCTCTCGCACAGCTACGAAGACCCGGACGCCGAGCGCAAATCGGTCGAGATGCTGCTCTCGCGCCGCGTGAGCGGCATCATCGTCGCGCCGGCCATGGGAAGGAAAAACCTGGATGTCCTCCTCGACATCCGAAGGCGCCGCATCCCGCTCGTCCTCCTTGACCGCTGTTATCCCGGGGAGGAGTTCCACTCCGTCACCACGGAGGACGTGGAAGGCTTCTACAGCCTCACCGAGCACCTCATACAGCGGGGCGCCCGCCGCATCATGTTCATCGCGGGGAACCGCGACACCAGCGTCACCGTCGAGCGGACAGAGGGATACAGGAAGGCGCACCGCGACAACCGCCTGGAGGCCCGTGACGGCCTCATCGTCGAGAGCGGCTACTTCATGGAAGACGGCTACGAAGCGGTCAAGGCGCTCGCGCGGGACGGGAGCCTCGCGGGCATCGACGCCGCGGCGTGCGTGAACGACGCGGTCGCCGTGGGCGCCATGAAAGCGCTCGAGGACGAGGGCGTGCGCGTCCCGGACGACGTCCTGGTGGGCGGGTACGCCAACGACCGCTACTCCGACTATTTCAAGACGCCCCTCACCACAGTGGACCAGCCCAAGCGGGCCATCGCCGACAGCGTCTTCGCCATGCTCATCCGGCTCATCAAGGGGGAAGAGGTCCCCGAGCCCCACGTGAGGGTCCCCTGCAGCCTGGTCGTCCGCCAGTCCACCCTCTGCAAGCGGAGTGCCGCCCTGTGAACACCTGCGCCATAGGCCTCGACTTCGGCACCAATTCCGCCCGGGCGGTCCTCATCGACGTTGCAAGCGGCGAGGAGGCCGCGTCCGCCGTCTACGATTACACGCATGGCTCCGACGGCGTGGTGACCGACGACGGGGACGCTTACCTGGCCCGCCAGCACCCGGCGGACTACGTCGCCGCCCTGGAACACCTCATACCGGCGCTCCTCTCGGAGGCCGAGCGGTTGAAAGGCTTCACGCGCGAGAACATCATCGGCATCGGGGTGGACACCACGGCGAGCACGCCGGTCCCGGTGGACAGGAACGGCACCCCCCTTGGTCTTTTAAAAGAATTCGAGGGCAACCCGAACGCCATGGCCTGGCTCTGGAAAGACCACACGGCCAGCGCCGAGGCCGGCGAATTCATGAATGCGGTCGCAGAGCAGAAGCTCCCCTACCTCGGCGCGTACGGCGGCGTCTACTCCTCGGAGTGGTACTGGTCGAAGGCGCTCCGGTGCGCGCGCGTGGACGCCCGGGTCGCCGCCGCGGCCTACACCTGGGTGGAGCAGTCCGACCTGATACCGGCCCTCCTCACCGGGGCCGGCAGCGCCGCTGGGATACGGCGCAACTCCTGCGCCGCGGGCTACAAGGACATGTACAACCCCGGCGCCGGCGGATACCCTCCGGCCGGTTTCCTGGAAAGCTTCCACCCGCACCTGGGCGCAGTGCGCGCCACCCTGCCGGAGCGCGTGTACGCTCCCGGCGAGCGCATAGGCGTCCTCGCGCCGCGGTTCCGGAAGGCCTGGGGCCTGCGCGGCGACGTCGCCGTGAGCGCGGGCATCATCGACGCCCACGCCGGGGCCATCGGCTCCGGCATACGGCCCGGCGCGCTCGTGAAGATAATCGGGACCTCGACCTGCGACATGGCGCTCCTCCCGCCGGAGAGCGGCATCACCGCCATACCCGGCATCAGCGGCGTGGTGAAGGACGGCATCCTCCCGGGCTTTTACGGCATCGAGGCGGGCCAGGCGGCGGTGGGAGACATTCTCAACTGGCACGTCCGCGGCCTCCTCCCGACCGACGGCGGCCGGACCGAGGAGGAGCTTCACGCCCTCATGACGAAACGGGCGGGCGCGGGGCGTGCCGGCCTCTCGGGGCTCCTCGCGCTGGACTGGCACAACGGCAACCGGAACGTCCTCATGGACCCGCTCCTCTCGGGGCTCATAGTCGGCTATACCCTGCAGACGAAACCCGAGGAGGTCTACCGGGCGCTCATCGAGGCGACCGGCTTCGGGGCGCGCGCCATCATCGACCGCCTGCGCTCCCATTCTGTGCCGGTCGAGGAGATCATCTGCTGCGGCGGGATCGCCGAGAAGAACGAATTCTTCATGCAGGTGTACGCGGACATCCTGGGCGCGCCCATCCGGGTGGCCCGCTCGGCACAGGCGCCGGCGCTGGGCGCGGCCGTCTGCGGGGCCGTCGCGGCTGGCCGCGCGGCCGGGGGCTATGATAGCTTCGCCGAGGCCATCGGCCGAATGACGGGAGTGCGGGAGAAGGGATACCGGCCCAGGAGAGACGAGGCCGCGGTGTACGACGAGCTGTACGGCCTCTACATGCGGCTCCACGACAGCTTCGGCTCGCCGTCGGAGGGCGCCAATCTCTTCAACGTGATGAAGCGACTCATAGCGATCAGGAACGAGGCGGCAAAGCGCTGAAGGGCGCCCGGGCTCCCCTCCCGCGACCACGCCCCGGACATCAAGGAGAACACTCATGGCAAAGCGGAAAAAACTGAGAATCGGCGTTTTCAGCGGCTACGACCCGCGTCCCTGGGTCATGGAGGAGTGCGCCGCGGGCGACATCAAAATACTCGAGGACTTCGTACAGCGCCTCCGGCGCCTGGGAGACTACGAGGTCATTTACCCGGGGGAGAGGAAAACCGGCTACGGGAAGCTCTGCTACACCATGCCGCTCGCCGACGAGTACGCGGCGGCGTTCGCGGCGCGGGGCGCGGACGCGCTCATCAACGTTCACCAGACCTGGACCTTCCCCCAGCTCAGCCAGAAGGTCATCACGAGCTTCATCAATAAAATGAAGGCGAAGGACGGGGGCTTCGTGCCCCGGATAATCCTCGCCTCCATCCAGGACACGCAGGTCCCCGGCATGGTGTCGGGCATGGCCACCGGCGGGGCGCTCCGGCAGATCGGCGTCAACTACGCCCACCTCTACGGCCATTTCGGCTCCAGGGAGATGCTGGGTCAGCTCCGGGAGACCCTCGACTTCTACGGCCGCATGGCCGACGCGCACGACGGGGTACGCTCGGTGGTGCGCGGCCTGCACCGGGAACACATCCTGGAATTCGGGTCGCTGTCGCTCCAGATGCCCACCACGCGCATCAACCAGGAGGAGCTCCTGTCCCGCTGGGGCATCTCCTCGGAGAACCTGGACCAGCAGGCGTTCCTGGACAGGGCCTTCGCGATGTTCGCGTGGGAGGGGGAGCCGGGACTGTCGCGGGTAAAAAGCGTGAAGGACCGCCGCGTGAAGAAAGCGCTCGCGGAGCTGTACGACGCCCACCCGGGCAAGTTCGCCGCGATACGCGAGCGCGTCGTCACCCGCGACAAGTTCGCCCTGCAGTGCGCCATGTACTACGCGGTGAGCGACATCGCCGCGGAGAAGGGCGCCACGGCCGTGACCATCAAGTGCCAGGACGAGTGCTCGTCGGTGTTCGCCACCTGCTGCGTGGCTACGTCCTTCCTGGGCAACGACCTGGACCTCGACGGCCGGGCGAAGAGGATCGTCCCCACCTCGTGCGAGACGGACCTGCCCACGCTGCTCTCGCAGATGCTGCTCTCGCGCCTCTCGGGGAAGCCGGCCGGTTTCGGCGACTTCCGGTACGTGAAGACCGACGGGGCGAAAACGATCCTCGCCGTGGTGAACTGCGGCCAGCACCCGGCCTACTACGCCGGCAGGGAGGGCGAGTCCTGGCGGGCCAAGCTCGCGAAGATAGAGTTCCCCGGGCAGGAGCACTTCTACGCGGCCGGCGGGTCCGCCGTGAGGATGCGCACCGCCGGCGGCCAGGAGGTGACCCTGGCGCGCCTGGGTGTCGAGAACGGCAGGCTCTTCCTGAACGCCACGGTCATGGACACCTACGACGTGGGCGCGTCGCGGTACGAGGCCTACAACCGGGCTTGGCCCATCATCGAGGGCCGCGTGCCGGTGACCGACGAGGTGCTCGGCAAGGAGTGGCCGTCCAACCACCTGGGGTTCGTTTACGGCAGCCACCTCCCCGCCCTGGTCGAGCTTGCGGAACAGATGGGCATCGGGTACACTGTCTGGGACAAAAATGGAAGGGTCTACCGGAAGCCCTCGTGAGGGCGCGACGGGGGTCCGGGATAACGTCCTTATATAAATAAATAACGAAGAACACGGAAAGGAGGTCTCTCATGGCACATGGAAAACGCGCACACCGCACCGCCCCGGGCTTTTTCCGGAAGGCGGCCGCGGTGACGGCGGCCCTCGCGTGCGCCGCGATCTTCCCGTTCTCCCGCGACGGCTCGGCGGCCCCGCAGAAGAACCTGCCATTCACGCCGGAATCCATACGGGCGCACCACCAGGCCCTGGTGGACATCGCCGAGAAAGCCGGCGGGCTCGACATGGGCATCAGGCTCAACGAAGCCGGGAAAAAGGCCGCCGATTACCTGCTCGCGGGGTATAAGAAGGCCGGGCTGAAGAATGTCCGCTTCGAGGAGTTCTACCCCAACCGGTGGTGGCCCGAGAAGTACGGGGTCACCGTCGTGGGTAGCAAGAAGGCGCCCGACGTGAAGCTCACCGCCTTCCCGCTGTGGAACTGCGGCGGCCCCAAGAACGTGACCGCCGAGGTGGTGTACGCGGGCTTCGGGACCAGCGGAGAGTTCCGCGGCCTCGATGTGAAGGGCAAGGTTGTGCTCATCGACATGAAGCGCATTTTGCATTTCATCGGCTCGTACAACTACACGGGCGCCCTGAACAAGGCCCGCGACAAGGGCGCGCTCGGCGTGATCATGGCCGAGACGCGCATAGCCACACCCTCGGGCAACACGCTCCAGACCGCCGGCCCCATCAAGAACGGGAAGGGCGGCAAGCCTGACCTCTTCCCGCTTCCGGTCTTCAGCGTCGGCAAGGGCGACGGCAAGCTGCTCAAGGAGCGGATGAAGGGTGGGCCCGTGAAGGTGAAAATGACCCTCGAGTACAGCCTTAAGCCCTATCGTACGGTGAACATCGTGGGCGAGCTCCCCGGCAACGGCAAGGTCGACGAGTACGTCATCGTGGGCAGTCACTACGACTCCTGGTTCAACGGCGCCATCGACAACCTGGCCTCGCAGGCGAGCCTCCTCGAGATGGCCAAGCACTTCGCGCTCGTTCCGAAAGAAAAGCGCGACCGGCACATCATCTTCGCCTCGATCTTCGGCCACGAGTTCGGCAACGACGCCATGGGCCACGCGGCATTCGTGGAGCGCCGCGCGGGCATCCGCGACAAGATCACCTGCTTCGTGGACATCGACGGCTCGGGATCATGGGGATACGAGGAGAAGGACGACACCGGGGTGATCCTCCCGACCGGGATGGACGATAAGTCGGGCATCTTCACCACCAGCTGGGCGCTCACGGCGCTGGCCCGGAAGGCCGTGTATCCGTACGCGAAGGGCCCCTGGGGGCAGTACCCGCTCAACGCCTTCGTGGCGGACCTTGGCGGGCCGATCTCGGAGTCCGGCATCCCGGTGCTTCTCATCATCTCGAAGCACATCTACTACCACAGCATGCTGGACACCATCGACCGCATCACGCCGGACCAGGTGTACCGCCGCACGCTCCAGAACCTCGAGATCGTCAACGGCCTGCTCGCGTCGCCGAAGGGATACTACATCGGCGTTGACACCAACCCGAACCGGAAGTTCAAGAAGGGCGAGAAGCCTGCCGCGGACCTCAAGCCCGAGGACATGCCGAAGAACCCGAAGCCCTGGGTCGACGGCCCACCGAAAGACCTCTCGTTCCATGTAATCCCGGGCAAGGCCAGGGTATTCTCGCCCGTGATCGTGTGGCCGGCGCTGTGGAACGCCGACGACATCATCTTCTCGGACAACATCAGCTGGAACTTCGGGATCCCCGGCTGGCACACGAAGAAGATCGCCACGGGAACGATCTTCCTGGTGCCGGGGAAGAAGAAGATCACGATGACCGTCACGGACAGCAAGGGGCGGACCACGACGGTGTCGCGCACGATAAGGATAACGTGGTGAGCGTGCATGGTGTCCGCTGAAGCGGACGTATGATAAAGCGGAAAAAACCACCAATAATCGGCGCCTTCCTTCCCCGCTGGGGGAGGAAGGCGGCCGGTGCGTTGGAAAATTCATCATGGAGCGGCGAAGCTATAAAATTTTAGACATCGATAGGAGACTGGCAATGAAAAAGGCTCTCATGGCAGCCATCACTGTGTTTTTCATCGTTCTTCCTGCATATTTTGCCGGCACACAGGGCATGGCGTTCGCGCAGGGGAATGGCGCCTATGCAGCGTACGGCGACCTCGCGTCGCTCCCCCTGGCAAAAGATTTTGTCCGGAAGCGGTTTTCCAGCTTCGACCGCACGGGCGGCAACTCGGACAACCTGAAATTCAAACCGGGCGAGACGAAGGTGATCGCCGAGACGAGGTCGCCCGGCTGCGTGAGGCACATCTGGTGCACCATCGGCATCGCCGGGGAGGACGGCCGGCCGGAGAAAGGCTATCTGCGAAAGATCGTCATCCGCATGTTCTGGGACGGCGCGAAAACCCCCAGCGTGGAGGCGCCCATCGGCGACTTTTTCGGTATGGGACACGGCATCAGCAGGAATTTCTCGAGCGCGCCGCTCCAGATGAGCCCGGACAGCGGCACCGGCTTCAACTGCTGGTTCCCCATGCCCTTCGCGAAGGGCATGCGCATCGAGATCACCAACGAATGCAAAAAGGGTTCGAAGATCTACTATTACGTCGACTGGGAGGAATACGACCGTCCCCCGGCCGGCACGCTCCGCTTCCACGCCTCCTGGCACCGCGAGATCACCAAGGGCATATCGGATAAGGGAATCGAGCCCGCATGGAGTTCCAGGACGAGGGCACCAACACGGCGGGGAAGGACAACTACACGATCCTCGAGACGGCCGGCGAGGGCCACTACGTGGGCTGCAACGTGAACATCCACAACCAGCAGCTCTCCTGGTACTGGGACTGGCCCGGCGAGGGCGACGACATGATCTTCGTGGACGGCGAGAAGTGGCCCCCCCGCATCCACGGCACGGGGACCGAGGACTACTTCTCCGGGGCCTTCTGCCCCACGCAGGAGTACAACGCGCCCTACCACGGCGTGATCCTCCCCGGCGGCGTGAACTGGGCCTCGAAGATCACCTACTACCGCTACCACGTACTGGACCCGGTCACCTTCCGGAAATCCATCCGCGTGACCATAGAGCACGGCCACGCCAACCGGCGCTCCGACGACTGGTCCAGCACGGCGTACTGGTACCAGAAGGGAACCGGGAAGATAAAGCGCCTCCCGCCGGTGAAGGACCGCCTGCCCTTGAAAGACCGCTGGACCTTCAACCGCGTCGTGGCGAACCTGCTGCTCTGGCCCATCTATAAGATTTTCTATGCCATGTAGAAAAGGCCGTTTCTGCGAAGAGGGTACGGCTGTACGGCTGTGCCCCCTTCGCATAAATTATTCTTTAAATTCTCAACCACGCCTGAAATAATTCCGGCGTTGTCCGCACATCTTTTGCGCGAGGTAAACCACATGGACCTTTACAACATCCTGTCGAAAATAGCCGTGCCGCGGCCGAATTACAGCGACACGGTCGACCAGGTGGGCGCCTACTTGCAGAATCTGCTCACCTCCTGGGGAGTACCCTTCACGGTGCAGGAGTTCACCCTGAGGCCCTACATGCAGCTTTCCATGGGCGCCGCCTGCCTGCTCCTGGCGATCGTCTTTTTCATCCTGGTCGTCAGGAAGAAGCCCCTCTGGGCGTTCCTCGCGGCACTCGCCATCCCCGCCGTCCTCATTCTGGAGGCCGAGCTGTTCGTCCCGGTCGTCTCGTCCCTGGTGACCAAGACCGGGAAGAACATCATCATCGACTTTCCCGCCGCGGGCGCAGTGCGCGAGCTGGTCTTCGCGGCCCACTACGATTCGAAGACCGACTTCTTCGACCATATCCAGAGAGCGAAGATATACATGTGGATCCCCCTGGCCGGGGTGCTGATGCTCATCCTTCCCCTCATCATGCTCCTCGGGCGGCGGGTAAAGGCGCTTGCCTCCCAGGCCTTCGCCGCCGGCTTCTCCGCGCTCGCCGGCGTGCTGGTCGTCTTCTGGGCGCTGGTGGCGCTCGGCTTCGGCGGCTATGTCTTCCTTTCGACGCAGTGTCCCGGGAGCGGTGGACAACGCCGGCTCCGTGACCGCGCTCCTGGCGCTCGCCAGGGACATCAAGGAGGGAAAGGTGGCCACCGGCAGGTCCAGCGTGACCATCCTTTTGACCCAGGGCGAGGAGGTCACTCTCCAGGGGGCCCACGCCTACGTGAAAACCTACCTGTCGCCGGAAAAGAGAAAGGGCCTTCCGCCCGTTTCGCTGGTGAACCTGGAGCTCACGGGTCAGAAGGGCAACCTGTTCTACTGGGCGAAAGAGGGCGTGTTCCTCAAATACCGGCCCGCGGACCCTGCCCTCATCGAGCGGGTCGGCCGGGTGTGGAAACGCATCTCAGGAAAGTCGATGGGTGCCGTCGACAAGGCTACCACCGACGCCGATCGCTTCCTTTCGGCCGGCATTCCCGCCGTCACCATCGGCCATTCGGGGGAACCCGGCCTGGGCATGGGCGGCTTTCACTGTGAGCTGGACAACCTGGAGCGCACGGACATGGCAAACTTGAAGCTCATGGTCACGGTGCTCAGGAAGTACATCGAGAGCTACAACTAGGCCCGCAGAGGCGGCCGCTTGCCCGCCCAGGGTTTCGCCTTCTCGAGCTGCGCCGCGATCCGGAAGAGCGACGCCTCATCGCCGAAGCGCGCCATGAAATGGGAGCCGCAGGGCAGGTTGTCCGGCGTCCAGTGGAGCGGCACCGACATGGCCGGCAGGCCCGAAAGGTTGGCGAGCTGGGTGAAGGGCAGTTTGGACAGGCTGTCCATGGCGATCTGCTCGACGATCCCCGAAGCCTTCAACAGCCGGCCCAGCCCGAGCGCATTGACGAATTTCATCAGCGCCTTTTCCGCGGGCTTCGGCTGCAGCTCGCCGATCGCATGGGCGGGGAAGGCGTTGACCGGTGTGAGGTAGAGGTCGTAGCGCTGGAAGAAGCGCCCGAACGAGCGGGCCACGTCGTTCCACACCCGCTTCTCCCTCACGAAGTCGCCCGCGGTGTAGGTGCGGCCCAAAAGTCCGAGGGTCCACGTGGTCGGCTCGAAATCCGCGCGACGCGGCTTTCTGCCCGTCATCGCCTTCGTCTTGGCGATGTCGGCGGCGACCTCCCCCAGGTACATCATCAGGTAGCTCATCGCGACGGCGCGCCCGTCGATTTCCGGTTCGTCGCGCTCCACGCGGTGCCCCAGTTTTTCAAGCAGCTTCGCCGTTTCCTCCACGGCCTTCACGCATTCCCCATGCACGGGGGAATCGATGATCGAGCGCGTGGAAAGCGCGATGCGCAGTTTCCCCGGCGCCTTCCTGATCTCCTGGGCATAGGGCATGCGGGGAGGGGGGATGATGTAGGGCGCCCCGGGGTCCGCTCCGCAGGTGGCGTCCAGGAAGGCCGCGCTGTCCCGCACCGACAACGTCAGCGCGTGCTCCACCACCGCCCCCTGCCATTCCTCGCCGAAGTCGGGGCCCAGCGGGTTGCGCCCGCGCGTGGGCTTGAGCCCGAAGAGCCCGCAGTAGCCCGAGGGGATCCGGATGGACCCTCCGCCGTCGTTGGCCCCCGCCATGGGCACCATGCGGGCGGCAACCGCCGCAGCCGACCCGCCGCTCGAGCCGCCGGTGGTCCTCTCCGTGTTCCAGGGGTTGCGCGCCGGGCCGAAGAGCTCCGGCTCGGTGTAGCCCATCAGCCCGAACTCGGGGACGTTGGTTTTTCCCAGTATCACCAGCCCGGCGTTCTTGATCCGACGGACGAACTCGCTGTCGTGGTCGGGGACGTTGTTTTTCCAGGCCCGGCACCCGAAGGTGAGCGGCGCTCCCGCGAGCGCCTGTATGACGTCTTTGAGCAGAAAGGGCACGCCTGTGAAAGGGCCCTTCGGCAGGGGCCCGCGGGCGGCCCGCCGGGCGTCGTCATACATGGTGTAGATGACGGCGTTCAGGGCCGGGTTCTGTTTTTCGATCCTGGCGATCGCCTCCTCGCACAGCTCGGCGGGCGACACCTTCTTCTTCCGCACCAGCTCGGCCAGGCCCAGCGCGTCGTATTTATCGTATTCCTTGAATGCACCCATGGGAAACCTCCGCTCCTGTTTTCGCCTTCCGATGAAAACGATCAGATGTCCGCAGGAAAGGGAATACCACGGACGGATGAAAAAGGCAAGGCAATTTATCCGCGCATGGGCGGCCGCTTGCCCGCCCAGGGCTTCGCCTTCTCCAGCTGCGCCGCGAGCCGGAAGAGCGATGCCTCGTCGCCGTAGCCTGCCATGAAGTGCACTCCCACCGGAAGCCCCTCCGGCGTCCAGTGCAACGGCACCGACATGGCGGGCTGGCCGGTCACGTTGGCGAGCATTGTGCACGACACGCCCGAGAGGCTGGCCTCGGCCATCTGGTCGAGCAGGGCGGGTATCTTCATTAAAAACCCGAGGTGAAGGGCATTCGTGACCTTCATCATAATTTTTTCCGCCGGCTTCGGCTGCAGTGCGCCTATCGTGAATGGCGGGTACGGAAGCGTGGGCGTCAGCAGTACGTCATAGGTCTCGTGGAAGCGTCCCACCGCCCTGGCTATGATGTTCCATTCCGAGAGCGCGTTCGCGAAGTCCCGCGCGGTGAACACGCGGCCGAGCTCCGCCGACACCCAGGTGAGCAGCTCCACGTCCGACCGCTTCGCCTTCCTGCCGGTATGTTCCTTGATCTTGTCGATGTTGACCGCCGTCTCGCCGAAATACATGATCGTGAAGCTCCGCGCGAGCAACTTTCCCTCGACGGCGGGCTTCGCCTCCTCCACGTGGTGGCCCAGCTTCCCCAGCAGTTTCGCTGTCTCCTCCACGGCCTTCACGCATTCCGGGTGGACCTTCAGGCCCAGGAAGGCCTCCCGGGTGAAGGCGATCCTCATGCGCCCCGGTTTCTGGGCGATCTCCTTCATGTACGGCCGTTCCGGCCTCTGGATCGTGTACGGCGCGCCGACATCGGGGCCCTGGATGGCGTCCAGCATGGCGGCGCTGTCGCGCACCGACCGGGAGACTATGTGATCGATGGTGGCGCCCTGCCACATCTCGCCGAACTCCGGCCCCGCGGGGACCCGGCCTCGGGTGGGCTTCAGCCCGAAGATGCCGCAGCACGACGAGGGGATCCTAATGGAGCCGCCACCGTCGCTGGCCCCGGCGATGGGAACCATGCCGCAGGCCACGGCCGCTGCCGAGCCACCGCTGGATCCGCCGGTGGTGTACGCGGTGTTCCATGGGTTTTTCGCCGGCCCGAAAAGCTCGGGCTCGGTGTAGGGCACCAGACCGAACTCGGGGGTGTTCGTCTTACCGAGGGTGACCACTCCGGACTTCTTGAACCGCCGGATCAACTCGTCGTCCTCTTTCGGGACGAAGTCCCTGTAGGCCCGGCTCCCGGCCGTCATGCGGGCGCCGCCGTACTGCTGGTGCAGGTCTTTCAGCAGAAAGGGCACGCCGGTGAAGGGCCCCTTCGGCAGAGGCTTCGCGGCGGCCCTCCGCGCGATGTCGTACATGGGCGTGACCACCGCGTTGAGGGCGGGATTGAGCTTCTCGATACGCCGGATGGCCTCCTCGCACAGCTCGGCGGACGACACCTTTTTCTTCCGTACCAGCTCGGCCAGGCCCAGCGCGTCGTATTTATCGTATTCTTTGAATGTACCCATGGGAAACCTCCTTTGCGTTTTTTCTTATGCTGGAAGCACCCTATATTCCGCACCAATAGGGATACCGCATCCTGAGCCTAAAGGCAAGGCAAATTATTTCCGTAGGGAAGCCGGCATGGTTCCATCGAACTATAAAAACATTGATTTTCCTCATCCCGAATGCTATAGGCATATCGATGAAAAAATACCACCCCGGAACGTCACAGGAGCGGCAATGAGCGCACGAGGAAAAAAGTCCCCGCGTAAATGGGGGGAGTGCAAGGAATGCGGCGAGTGCCTGGCGAGGTGCCGGTACCTTAATTTTTCCCGGGAGGACGCGGTCCGCGAAATACGGAACCTGAACGCCGGGAGGCTCACGAAGGTGCACGAGCGCTGTATCAGCTGTTACGCCTGCGACGCCTTCTGCCCGGAGAACGCCCGCCCCTACGAGCGCATCCTGCGCGCCTGGAACGAACGGTATGTAGACTGCGGACTCCCCGAAAGGGCGCGCTACCTGATGCCGACCCTGCGCCCCAACTTCCGGCAGGACGTGCGCTATTCGCGGGAGGAGCGCGCCCTGCACGCGAAATGGGCATCGGACGCGCCACCGGCGCGCACGGTCCTCTACCCGGGCTGCAACCTCCTCACCATGCCGCTCCTGGCCGGCGGGGAGATCTTCGAGGAGCTCCCCGTGTGGGGGCGGTGGGATCTCTGCTGCGGGGAGATGTATTTCCGCATGGGGCTCCGCGAGCCCGTCGAGCGCACCGCGGAGAGGCTCACCGCGTTTTACAAAGACAAGAAGCTCGACGAGATGGTCTTCATCTGCCCCGCCTGCTACAACATGTTCACGCATGTGCTCCCGGAACAGTTCGGCGCGCGGTTCAACTTCAAGACCGCGCACTTCGTCGACTGGTTCACCGAGCGGCTCGACCGCGGCGTCTTCAGGCCGAAACAGGCGCTGAAGGGAAGCGTGGTGATGCACGACTCCTGCCACGCCCGCGTGCTTGGCGGCGACTTCATGGAACGGCAGAGGGCGCTGCTCCGGCGCCTGGGGCTTACCGTGCGCGAGACACCTAAAAACAGGGCGGACGGCCTCTGCTGCGGCATGGCCGCCGGCTGCACGGCCTACAGCGGCATCGACATGCTCAAGAGCAGCCTGAAGGGGCTCACGGCGCTCGACCGGGCCCCGGGAGACGAGATCGCGATGTACTGCACCGGCTGCCTGCTCACCCTGAGCATCGCGCGGTTTTCGCGGCCCCTGGGCAAGGAGATGCGGCACACGCTGGAGCTCGTGCGCCGCGCGCTCGGGGAGCGGGCGCCGCACACGAACCTCTCGAGGGCCTCGGCGGTGGTCCGCGGCATCATCCGTCACGCCGTGCCGGTGTACTTCAGCCGGCGGCGGTTCAGAATCTGAGCAGGATCGGTCCCGTTAAAAATCATTCTCTCTCTGGAGCGCACCATGAGCGACACCCCTGAAATCATCGACGCCTGGATGCAGCACCCCACCCTCCGGTTCATCAACCACCCGATGTTCGATTCCCTGAAGCGGTGGACCGGCATGGGCACCTTCACCGAGGAGATCCCGCTGGAATTCACCATCGGCGAGATGGACCGGGCCGGGGTGCGGCTGGGTCTGGTCTCGGCGTGGTGCGGGCCGCAGGGCGACCTCATCTCCAACGACGAGGTCGCCGCGTTCGTCAACCGGTATCCCGGGAGGCTTGCCGGCATCGCCACGGCCGACCTCTACCGGCCCATGGAGGCCGTGCGGGAGCTGCGCCGCTGCGTGCGGGAGCTCGGCTTCAAGGGCCTGCGCATCGTCCAGTGGCTGTGGAACCTCCCGCCCACCGACCGCCGGTACTACCCGCTGTACGCCGAGTGCGTCGAGCTGGGCGTCCCGGTCTGCCTCCAGGCGGGACACACCGGTCCGCTGCGCCCCTCGGAGCCCGGGCGGCCCATCCCCTACATCGACGAGGCGGCGCTGGACTTCCCTGAGCTGAAGATCGTGTGCGGTCACATCGGCTACCCCTGGACGGTCGAGATGATCGCCGTGGCCACGAAACACCCCAACGTGTTCATCGACACCTCTGCATACACGGCGAAGCGATACCCGGCCGAGTTCGTCCAGTACATGAAGCGGAACGGGAAGAAGAAGGTCCTCTTCGGGACGAATTACCCCATGGTCACGGCGTCGCAGTGCCTGCAGGACCTCGATTCGCTGGGGCTCGACGAGGAGGTGCGGCGGCTCTTCCTGTCCGGGAACGCGAAGAGCGTGTTCAGTATGCCTTAGGCTTCCGGGCACCCGCGAGGCGACGATCTTTTTCCCGTTTTTAATTGGACTTCTTCCAGGTAATTTCTTCATCTGGACGGGTCGGGATTATGCGCACACTTCCCGAGAGGAAAGAACGCGATGGCAGCCTCGACTGCAGCGATCCCCCATTTCGACGACATATACGAGACCTACCACGGCCGCGTCGTGCGCTACCTTGCGAACATCGTGGGCCCGGACGACGCCGACGACATCGCCCAGGAGACGTTCATCAAGGTCCATAAAAACCTCGCCCGGCTGGAAGAGCCCGAAAAGCTGGCCGCCTGGATCTTCAAAATCGCCCTCAACACGGCCCGGGACTGGATGAGGAAAAGGGGCAAGGCGCCGGTGCCTACGGTGGTGGATGAAGCGGCTGGAGAAACATCGGGAAAACCTACCCCCACGGCCGGGCGGTCACCCGAAGAGCGGATGATCAGGAAGGAGATGGTGCAGTGCTACCTGAATTTCGTGGAGGCCCTTCCCCGGAGCTCTTACGAGGTGTATGTGCTCAGCGAGTTCGACGGGCTTTCAAACCATCAAATCGCCCGCCGGCTCGACCTGCCCGTGGAAACGGTGAAGATGAGGCTGCACCGCGCCCGCGAGCGGCTGTACAAGGAGCTCCGCGCTCACTGCAGTCCCTACTTCGACGAACACGGTGACCTGAAGGCCGAGCCGAAATAGCCGGGCTGAATCCTGTTTTACCTGTTTTCCCGAATCGCCTTCCCCCTTTATTAAAATTTTTCATCGTAGGTGTACCTTCCCGGCCCCGAAATTCGTCTCCCGGATGAAACCCAATCCTATGGAGGTCATCCATGAAAACCGCTGACGGTAAAAATGCACCCGGACGTGAGGACATGATGAAGAAAATGATGTCAATGTGCGCGGAGCACGGGCCGGCCATGAAGGAGTTCATGGCGAAGCATTGTTCGGGAAAAGAAGGGAAATTCGACTGCAAGGCACTCTGCGAGCGCTTCCTGAAAGGGGAAAAGCCGGGTGAGCGAAAGCAGGCCACGGAAGAAACGCGGCCATGAGGGGACGCCTCCTCCTGCTTCTCGCGGTCCTCACCCGCATAATCGGCGACGGGCCCCTCTTCGGCCTGTTCTTCTTTCTCCACTTCCAGAAGAGGGGCCATGGCGGCCTTGAGGCGGCCCTTTTCAACGGCCTCCTCTTCGCCGCCTGGGCGTTCCTCCACTCCCTGTTCACCCTCCCGTCGATGAAGAGGCTGCTGGGAAGGATCATGGGCGAAGAGTTCGTGCGGAGCGCCTACGTGATCTTTTCCGGCCTCACCCTGACGGCAGTGCTTCTACTCTGGCGCCCCCTGGAAGGCGGGCTCTGGCATTTCGAGGGCGCGGCGTACTGGGCCCTTACGGCGCTCTACGTCGGATGCGTCGCCATGACCATCTACGCGTCGACGTCGATCGACTACCTCGATTTCGTCGGCGTGCGGACGCTCCTGAGAAAGCGCCGCAACCTGCCAGCGAAGCCCCCCGTGTTTTCGACACGGGGATTGTACGCCTACTGCCGCCACCCCATGTACCTGTTTTTCGTCCTCGCCCTCTGGACGGGGCCCGTCATGACCTATACGCGCCTGGAGTTTTCCCTTCTCGCGACGGTATACTTTCTCGTCGGCACCCTGCACGAGGAGCGCAGTCTGGCGAGGGAACTGGGAGATCCCTACACGCTCTACCAGAGGCATGTCCCGATGTGGATTCCCCGGCTCACGCCGTGGCGCTACCCGGGGACAGGCCCGTGAAAACGGCGCGCGAACGGAATAAATATCAATATCAAGGAATTTATGCTCCCCCCATAGCGGGAAGCCCCGCGGCAGAATGGCATTTATCAAAGGTAATTGATTTCTCGCTTGGGAGGGAGCGAAGGAGTATTGTATCAATAGGTAGAGCATGCTCGGCAGAGGGGAAGGTAACCGCATGAAAAGAGGATGTGCCTTCAGGGTTTGGGTATACTTCCTTTGTGTTTCCTTTTTACTTCTGTCAAACCGACTTTATGGCATGATTGCATGGGCCGAGGAAATGGATCGTTCGTCGGATAAGACGGTGTCAGTGAAAGAACGGGAAGATAACCTTATTGAAGAACTTGAGATGATCAACAAACAATCGTTTGGGATGGCTTGTTCCGTTCATAAAGAACCAGCTTTAAGGACTCACTATGCTGAAAAGGCCCATCTTATGAGAGAGAGGTTGCTCGAAATTGCAGAAGAGCTCAAACGGCTTGATCCCGCCAAGCACAAAACATGGTTTTTTCAAATATCCGAGTCTTATTTAGACCTCAGTTTTGTGTTGGCAGACAGACGTACGACAAGCCTGAGACTCGGCGACATTATTAGATAGGGGAATAGGCCCGACCGCCGAACCGCGATGTTACTCTCCTTCTACCAGTAATGCTCAATTTGGATAATCATCCCCCGCTAAACAATAGTAGGTGTTGGTAACACGCAACCCTTCCTGAAATAAATATCAAGGAACTTGCGCTCCCCTCACAGCAGGAAGCCCCGCGACAGAATGCCGTTTATCGGCGGTTCCCCTTTTGAAAAATGTCCTCTCCCCCCGGAAAACTGAAACAGGAGTATGTCATCCGCATTAAAGACGGGAATAGGATCCGGGAATTCCGTCCCGCCGAAAATCCGCTTGTAAAACTCCTGCGCCCCCTGATGGACGCGATTATCAGCGGGAACTGACCATCGACCGGTAGAGGAACTTGACATTGCCGATGATATAGCGCCGCCACAACCTGCGCGGTTCCTTGCACAAGCGGAAGAACCACTCCATGCGAATCTTTCTTATCCACAGCGGAGCGCGTTTAATCGTGCCTGAATGAAAATCGAAAAATGCACCCAGACCGAACGCGATACGGATCTTCGTGAGCGATGCGAGATGCCTTCTGATCCAGAATTCCTGTGCGGGAACACCGAGGCATGTATAGAGTACCTCGGCTCCGGATTTGTTGATCAGGCGGATCACTTCATCGATTGTCGTGTCTGCCCTATACCCGTGGTGAACGCCGGCGACATCAAGACCGCGGACGGTTTTCTCAAGATTGATCCTGGCTTTTTCGGCGATCCCCGGTTTTGCTCCCAGGAAGAAGACTTTCTTCTTGTTCTTTGCGCACCAGCGCAGAAATGTTACGCCGAAATCGGTACCGTTCAGGTTTATGAGACTGACTTTGCGGCGCATTTTTCCCGCTATCCATACGCCGATCCCGTCAGCCAAATTAAAGGATGTTTCATTAAGAAGGGAGAGATATTCACGGTTCTCGACCGCGGTATTGACGACATGCGCGTTGATGAACGCGACCTGCAGCTTCTGCTTCGGCTTGAGCTGCTTCAGCGCCGCAGCGATCGCTTTGACCCCTTCGGCCTCGCCGGCTAATACGTCAACCGGGATACCGCATATCTTAACTCGCTTCTGTTTCATTGCATTGCTCTCCGCCTCTTTCTGTTTTCCCGTGCGTTACGGCATCAGGTGTTTTTATCGAGGGCTCCTTTCGTGAATCCGATTGTCCAGTAGATCAGTCCCATGAAGAAGAGCGGGAATATCTTTACCAGCTGGAAGGTGTGATACGGTCCGGTCACGAGTATCCGCGGAATAATGCGCGCGAGCTTGAGTACGAGAAACGCGGGAAAAAGAATAATAGGCATGATACCTTTGAAGATAATGCTGTTCGAGTGTTCGCGGCGGTACTTGGCGACGAATCTGCCGAGCAGTTTCTGATTGTCGGCGAACCCCTTCCAGTCTTCCCTGAAAATATGATCAACGGTCGCGTCGATTATGAACCGGATCGGTGTATGCTTCGTAATATTAAAACCGTAAAGAACATCCTCCGCGGCCCTGATCTCTGGATACCCGCCGATGGTGTCGAACAGTTCCCGGGTTATGAAATTATTGCAGCCGGTAAGATACGGCAGCGTCCGATCCTTTCCGTGCGGGATATATTCATTGAGCTGCAGATAGTACTGCGCGACCGGGATGAGTTTCTTCTTCTGGAACTCCGGGAGCTCGATAGAACCAAAACCGACGGTGATTCCGCTGCGGTAGCGCGCAACGATCTTTGCGATATAGTCTTTTTTCAGGATAACATCCGAGTCGAGGAACACAAGCAGCTCTCCCGAAGCGGCCTTCGCGCCGATATTGCGCTGCACTGCCGGCATAATCCGCAAGCCGGAGGTGATGAATAGTATGCCGCTGTTTTTATACCGCGCGATGAACGATTCCATCCTCCCGTTGTCGGATGAATCGACAACAATGATGTCTTTTATATAATCACCCTCCTGCGCGAGAATAGAGGGCATGGTGTGCATCAGCGTGTGTGTCGAATTGAACGCAGGAATGATGATTGAAACGATTCTATCGTCGCCGGCCTTCCTGCCGGCCGCGGTCTTTGTTTTCACGGCCGATCCGCGTTTGACTGCCTTCTTTGCGGTCTTTGTAACGGATTTTTTCACAGTCTTTTTGATGTTTTTTATACAAGTACATAGGAAAGTACTCTCTCAAAAGGGTGAGATTATCGCAACAGAATGCCGTTTATCGGCAGTTCCCCCTTTGAAAAATGTCCTCTCCCCCGGGAAAAAAGCCCCTCGTGCAGGGGCCGCTTGGAATTTCACCCCTGATCGCGGCTTTTTTCGCCCTGTGAATTAAACAACTTTTAACCGTTTTCAATAAGGTATCAAACGGGTGTGAAAAGTCAATGCCATTTGAACTTATGGTTTTCAATTCCCCTGTCATGGGCCTCTTCTCATGACACGGAAATATCCCTTGTCTTGTAAAGATAATATTCGCGCATCATCCGGTACCAGACCTTCTCGGCATTACAGCCGTATACCACGGAAGGAAGCATTTCCCTGCCGCACGCCGACGTTTTTCGCACCTCCCGCGCGGAGTCGGCATTGGGACATCCTGTCCGGCATCCTGGCATTGTTCGGGGTCAGTGGTGAAACTGTGCTCGACTGCGGCTTTCCAAGTAGCGTTGGTGATCTTTTTCAGCTTCTCGCCGGCACCCTGCACGAGGAACGGAACCTGGCGAGGGAACTGGGAGATCCCTACACGCTCTACCAGAAGCATGTCCCGATGTGGATTCCCCGGCTCACCCCGGGACCGGCCCGTGAAAACAAAACGCGGATCTGATAAATGAATTGAAATAATTCCATTCTTGCCGCCGCAATGGACACAGGCCCGGGGACCGGCCCATGCCCCGGCGGCGCGAATAACCACACATCACTCGGAGGAACATCCGTCATGAAGGCACAGAAGGAATGGCTGGCTCCCTGCGGGCTCTACTGCGGCGTCTGCGGCATTCGCGTCGCCCACGCGAATAACGACCAGAAGTTCAAGGAAAAGCTCGCGCCCATTTACGGCCTCAAGCCCGAGGAGATCAAGTGCGAGGGCTGCATGGCCGAGCCGGACAAGGTGATCGTCTTCTGCCGCATGTGCCACATCAAGTCGTGCACCAGCCAAAAGGGTTACGAGGGGTGCCACCAATGCGCCGAGTTCCCCTGCAAGTTCGTCAACGAGTTCCCCGTCGAGGTGGGAAAGCGGGTGATCATGCGCGCCATCCCCCAGTGGCGCGAGTGGGGCACCGAGAAGTGGGTGGAGGAGGAGGAAAAGCGGTACCTCTGCCCGAAGTGCGGCTACGCGCTCTTCCGGGGCGCCAAGCGGTGCCGCCAGTGCAAGGAGCCGGTGCAGCTCGACGATTAGGGGCCTCCCGTCTATTTCCTGCGCAGCACAAGGCAGCACAGCGCGCCGGTGAAATGCACCTCGCCGGCGAGGAAGGGAGACGCCGCGGCGAGCGACGCCATCTCCTCGACGGTGTAGAACGGCTCCTCGAAGGAGTGCAGCCAGAGGAGCAGCACCCTGAAGCGGCCGAACATCTCCCTGTTCCTTTTCGCCACGTCCTCCGGCAGTTTCCGGACGATGTCGTACAGCAGGGCGTACCCGCCCCTTTTCAGCACCCGGTGCATTTCTTCAAGCCCGCGGCCCGTGTCCTTCCAGTGGTGCAGGGACCCCGTCGAAACGACGCAGTCGATCGAACCGTCGGCGAAGGGCAGTGCCGTCGCCGAGGCGGCAACGACGGCAATCTCCCCCGCGCAGCCGCCCCTCGCCACGTTCGCCGCGGCCCTCGCGGCCATGGCCGGCGAGATGTCGATCCCCACGATCTCTGCCCGCGGGACGGCCTTCCTGACACACACCAGCAGACGCCCCGGCCCCGTCCCGACATCCAGCAGCCTCCCGCCATGGAAATATCTTTCCACGTCCCGGGCGACCAGGCCGTAGTGCTCCAGGAAGATCCCGCTCCGGCTCACCGCGTCGTAGAGCGGCACGCCCGCCCACGGGATCCCTTCGGGATGAGCCTTCTTTACGAATTTTCGCCAGAGCTTACCCATGCCGCCTCTCACCACAGCGGTGATTTCACGCCCCGCGTTCCCGGAGCGCCTTCTCGATCCGTTCGAGCCCTTC
Source organism: uncultured Spirochaetota bacterium (assembly GCA_963762305.1). Lineage (GTDB taxonomy): Bacteria > Spirochaetota > UBA4802 > UBA4802 > UBA5368 > CAVXKM01. The sequence continues at coordinate 959,062 of CAVXKM010000002.1, forward strand.
TTTTAAAACCGAGCGGGGGCATGCCATGTTTATGCGCTCGAAACCGTCGCCCTCGGGTGAGCCGAAGATGTATCCCTCGTCGAAGGCCACCCTCGCCTTCTCCCGCATGAACCGCCGCAGCTCCCGCCGGTCCATGCCCAGGCCCCGGCAGTCCAGCCACGCCAGGTACGTGGCCTCGGGCTCAATGACCCGTATCCCCGGGAGGCGCTCGTCGACGAACCCCGCCAGGAATTCCAGGTTTTCCCCGATGTACGACAGCAGCGCCCCGAGCCATTCCTCGCCCCGCTCATACGCGGCGGTGAGGGCCGCCACGCCGAAGGCGTTGGGCTCGTAAATGCCGCTTCTCTCCAGGGCCGCCTTGAAGGCGGCGCGCTTCTCCGGGTCGGCGATGATGACGTTCGAGGTCTGCAGGCCCGGGAGGTTGAAGGTCTTGCTGGGCGCCGTGCAGGTCACCGAGCCGGCGAGAAAGGCGGGCGAGAGCGCGGCGTAGGGGACGTGCCGCCGCCCGCCGAGCACCAGGTCGCCGTGGATCTCGTCGGCGATCACGGTGACGCCGTTCACCGCGCATATGTCTCCCAGACGCCGGAGCTCGTCGGCCGTCCAGAGGCGCCCCACGGGGTTGTGGGGACTGCACAGGATGAGCAGGGACGCGAGCGGGTCCGCGGCCTTCCGCTCCAGGTCCCGGAAGTCCATGCGGTACCGGCCGTTTTCCAGGACCAGTGGATTTCGAAGCACCTCGCGGCCGTTCCGCTCAACGGCCATCATGAAGGGGTAATACACCGGCGTCTGGAGGATGACCCTGTCGCCGGGCTTTGTAAAGGCCTGCACCAGCAGGTGGAGGGCCGGCACCACGCCGGGGCTGAAAACGATCCACTCCTTCTCGACGGCCCACCCGTGGCGCCTCCCCATCCACCCTGTCACGGCGTCGAAATACTCCGGCGTGCAGGCGGTATACCCGAAGACGCCGTGTTTGGCCCTCTCCACCACGGCCTCCACGACCTCGGGGGGCGAGGCGAAGTCCATGTCCGCCACCCACATGGGGATGATGTCCTGAACGCCGAAGAGCTTTTCGGCGAAGTCCCACTTCACCGAGGCCGTTCCCCTGCGGTCTATGACCGTGTCGAAGTCGTATCGCATGTCCCCGCTCTCCCGCCTTTGTTTTCAACTCCCTCGTCCCCGGTCCCCTCCTATACCGGGCTGCCGGGGCGCCGCCGGTCGTGCCGCAATCCGGATTGAATACTGTTTGACAATGGCCCGGTTTTCGCTATTCTATAAACAGGCGCCGGAGACATTATGGGAAACAAGGCCTCAATTTTCAATGATTATGCCGGGGCCGGAAAGGGCGTACTGGAAAAACAGGCCGCTCCCGGCCCGGCGGAGTGAAAACCGCGAAACAGGAAATTATGCGTGCCGCGATGCCCGTTTATCTCCGGGCGCGACGACGCGTATAAGGTTTTTATAATTGGATAAGAAATATCACTGCATAGTGGAGGGAACATGGACGGTAAAAAGCACTTTCTGGCGTGTCTCGTGGTCATCTGCTCGTTCCTGGCGGCTGCCGGCTGCGGCAAACCGGGCAAGACGACCGCGAAGGAGTTCTACGCCCTGGGCATGAAGAAGGCGGCGGCCTGGCAGCAGGACGCGTTCCTGGCCCGTTTGGCCACGTCGGCACGCTATGGGCTCGACGCCGAGGGAAAATCGCCCTTCTGGTCAGCGAGCTTCTATTCGCCTTTGACCCGGAAGGCCTACACGGTCATGGTGGACCCCAACGTCAACGAGGGGGACCTCCAGGAGTTCAAGCTCCCGGCCGGCAAACACACCGGAGCGCTTCCCGCCCTGACCGACCCCATGCTCGATTCGGCGAAGCTTTACAAAATCGCCGTTGAAGCGATGGGGAGCGAGTTCAACAGGGACACCGACGTGATAACCGTACAGCTGGCGCCCGCCGGCGCGAAGTACACCTGGACCATCCTGTGCACGGACAGGGAAACCATGAAGAAGAGCAAGTTCACCAGGGAGGTCGACGCGAAGGAGCTGTGACGCGGCGTCAGGCCGGTCCGCTCGGGAAATAAAGACGGGGCCGGTGATCCGCCGGCCCCGTGGCATCAAAAAGACGAAGGCGTGAGAGGGCCCCAAACGGAAGCCCTCATGCTTGAGAATTAGTTACCGGGGCGCAGTCCCCGAGTTGGCCAGTATTGTGTTTATATAGCTCTTGCCATAGACGCCCAGCGGCGAGAACAGGTCTCCGATGAGGGCGTTCATATTCTCCACCGCCGCCTGGCCTTTTTCCTTCCTGACCGTTTCCACGATGACCAGGTCCAGACGGGGGATATTGCCCAGCTCCACCGTCGGGTCGGAAACATAATTCTTCGGCATGCAGGCCTCGAGGGTCTCGTCCGTCTTATCCGCCATTTCCGCGGCCGCTTTCGTTACCGAGTCCCGGACCATGCTGTCCTTGTATGCCGGAATATCGGCCGCAACCTTCATCCCGGCAAACAAGGTCCCGCCCAGGTTGTTTTTCGCGTATGCCTCGCGTGTGGCCGCCTTCTGGTATTCCTCGAGAGCGGAATGCCTGTTGGAAACCAGCTGAATGGCATCCTTCGTCGCTTTCGGGAATCCGACCATGGCCTTGGTGTTGATCCAGAGCATCCGCGCGGTGCTCACTCCGGGAAGGGAGACCGCGTGATACGGCATGGTGATATCGGACAGGTAGTGAAGTCCCACGCCCATGAAGCGCCATCCCCAGTAATCGTGGCCCGTCTTGAACGCGAACTCCGAGAGGGTCTTGTACAGGTGTATGCGGTACTCCGGGTACGTCTGCTTGAGGAAGCCGGCCAGCGCGTAGACTATGCCCGCCTCGTGGTAGAAGCCCATGTGGAACGGGGCCTGGCTGCTGTATTCCAGGTTCGGATTACCGAAGGGCTGTTTGCCGAACCCCATTCTTTTCCCGTGGGCCGTGCCGTTGTCCTCGAACAGGCCGATGTCCAGCCCCAGGTCCGGCTCGTCCGTCGCTGTGCCGAGCGCGTCGATGGCCTTTACCTTCTCGCCGGGGGTGAGCTTCAGGTACACGGTGCCGTCGATGTACGAGGTGTCTTTCAGGAGCGTCAGCTCGGCCGGCTTGAACCTCGCGTTGCCGGGATTTTTATCGCCGGGCATAAGCCTCATGTACAGCGCGAACCGGTAATCCGGGTTGACCCGTATGGCGTCGAGGAAGCGAGCGCGGGCCTCGGCGGGGTTTTTCACCGCCTTGAACTTCAGGGCATCGGGCAGCGGCCTGTAGTTTTTCATGTTCTTCACGGCCCATGACTCCTCGTCAGCGAGGGCCTTTTCCAGGTCCGCTCCTCCGGCCTTGATGAAATCCTCGAGGCTCTCGACCCTGACCGGCTTTGCTTCCGTGACACCGGGAACAGACGAGAGCACCGGCATGAGGATCATTTCGTGCTCGCCCCACGCGCGGGCGTCCCGCGCGCCCCAGAGCAGAATAAAAAGTGAAACCATTGCGCAGATAATGCCGTTTGACGGCCTGCCCATTTTCATATATGCGCCTCCATTGGACTCGATCTTACATCTCATGAAGCTGAACTTACCGCAGATTCCTGGTTTTTGCAATCTTTTTCCTTGGGGTTCACAGGGAGTGGTCCCCCCGGCCGTTTTTTCTTGACCCGTGGCGGGAAACGGTTTAGGGTATAGCCGAACACTGTCCCTTTCATTCAATCCGATGTCCGTCCATACGGCCTGTCATGAAGCCCGGTGATGATGTGCGAACAGCATGCCGGATGCGGAGCGCGGACAGCGGGTGTGCCGGAAACCGGCAACGGCTGAACACGCTAAACAGGAGGGAGTGCAATGGAAAAAGCTTCCATCGACATCTACACGGACAGGGTGATCGGCAACAGGAACCCGATGGTGTTCGGACATTTCATGGAGCACTTCCACCGGCAGGTCTACGGCGGCCTCTATGACCCCGGCTCTCCCCTGTCCGACAAGAGGGGTTTCCGCGCCGACGTGATCCATGCCCTGAAGAAGATCAAGGCCCCCGTCATCCGCTGGCCCGGCGGGTGCTTCGCGTCCAGCTATCACTGGAAGCACGGCGTGGGCACGCGGGTGCCGGTATACGATAAATCGTGGAGGACCGGGGAGCCCAACACCTTCGGCACGGACGAGTTCATCGCCTTCTGCCGCGCGGCGGATGCCGAGCCCTACATATGCGCCAACGCGGGGACGGGCACGCCCGAAGAGATGAGCGACTGGGTTGAATACTGCAACCTCGACGGCGCCGGACCTTACGCCGCGATGCGGGCGGCGAACGGCAGCAGCAGGCCCCACAGGGTGAAGTACTGGAGCATCGGCAACGAAAACTACGGCGAGTGGGAGATCGGAGTAAAGAGCGCCGCCGGCTTCGCCCAGTACGTCCGGGAGGCGGCTGTCATGATGAAGCGGGTGGACCCGTCCATAGAGGTGTTCGCTCCGGTCAGCCACGACCCTGATTGGATCACGGAGCTTTTGAAAACGGCGGGCCAATTCATCGATTGGATTTCGATCCACTACTACTGGGGTGACGGGGCCACCCCGTACGACTGGTGCGTCACCCGTTCGCTGTCCACGGAGGAGATCCTTTCAAGGGTGGAACAGGTCCTGGACACGCTGGGCTTCAGGGACAAGATCCGCATCGCCTGGGACGAATGGAACCTGAGGCTGTGGGAGCTCGGCGCGTTCCACGCCCTGCCTCCCCGGGCGGTGGACCATGCCGACTTCGACAAGAACGACGACAATGCCGCCTACACCATGGCGGACGCCCTGTTCTGCGGCCGGTTTCTCAACACCTGCCTGCGCCATTGCCGGAGCCTCCAGATGGCGAACTACGCGCCCACGGTGAACACCCGGGGCATGATATACACCCACGACAAGGGTCTCGTCCTGCGAACGACATACCACGTGTTCGACCTGTTCGTCAACCACACCGGCCCCACGGTGCTGGACGCCACGGTGCAAACCCCTCAATTCATGGTGAAGGAACAGATGGGGATCGATGTCCCCGTGCCCCATGTTGACGCGGTGGCGACCCTCGATCCCGCCAGGAACACGGTCCACGTCTCCCTGCTGAACTTTCACCGGGAGCGGGCTGTCGACATGGACGTGCGTGTCTCGGGCGTATCCCTTACGGGGGAGGCGCAGGCGCGCAGGCTGACCGGGGACACTCCCGACTCCTTCAACGACGTCGGGCATCCTGACCGGGTCCGCATCATCGATGAGTCCATCACGGCAGGCGCGGGCGGGTTCACCGTCACCTGCCCGCCCCATACGGTCATGGCGGTCACCTGTCGTTACAAGTAACGGTGCCCACGGTATCCGTGGACTGGCGGAACACCGGGCACGATAGCATGGAGGAATGGACATGGGTGAAAAGAAGAAATTCAACGGCGCGGACCTTCTGCTCAAATGCCTGCTCGAGGAAAAAGTCCGCTACATGTTCGGGATCCCCGGAGGCCAGCTGCTCAACATGTACGACGCGGTCCACCGCTGGGGAAGAAAGGCCGGGATCGATACCGTGATGTTCCGGCACGAGCAGGCGGCGGCCCACGCAGCCGACGCCTACGCGCGCGTCACCAACGGGCCTGCGGTCTGTTTCGGGACCGTGGGCCCCGGGGCGCTCCACCTCCTGCCCGGCGTGGCCGCGGCCTGGAGCGACAACATCCCGCTCATCGCCATCGCCCCCCAGGTGCTGAGCCGGTTCGAGGACACCTTCACCCTCCAGGGAAACCTGGACCAGGTGTCACTGTTCAGGCCCGTCACCAAGTACCAGAAGAGCGTCCGTGAGCCGGGGCAGATCCCCGACGCGGTCCAAAAAGCGTTCCGCCACGCCAGGGGAGGCCGTCCCGGCCCCGTGTTCCTTGAAATCCACGAAGACGCCCTCGTGGGCGAAATCGACGAAGACGCCGCCCACGTCACTTCGCCGGAGCGCTACCGCGCCCTCGCCCAGCCGGCCATCGAGGAGGGGCTCGTTCTCAAATCACTGGAGATGCTCGCCCGCGCGGAACGGCCGCTCATCGTGTCGGGCGGCGGCGTCGCGCGCGCTGGAGCATGGGACGAGCTCAGGGATCTCGCGGAACATTTACAAATACCGGTGATCACCTCCCTCATGGGGATGGGAACGATGCCCAACCGCTCCCGGTGCTTCATCGGCTCCTCCATCCTGGGCACGGCCATGGCCGCGGCGGGCGGCGCCGACGTCGTCCTCTGCCTCGGGTCCCGCTTCACCTACACCCTGGGCTACGGGATCGAGCCCTTCTGGAAGGACTCCCAGGAGGTGATCCAAGTGGACATCGACCCCGCCATGATCGGCCGGAACAAGCCTATCAGCCTGGGCGTCACCGGTGACTGCGGTCAGTTCCTAAAGCAGCTGCTCCGGGAGGTGAAGAAGACGCCGGCGGTTAAAAAGCGGGAATGGCTGGAGGGCCTGGCGGCCATGCGCGAGCAGGCGGCGGCCCCATTCCGTGAGGACGCGGGCCCGGACGACATCCCGATGTCCTCGAAGCGGCTGGTGCGGGAGGTCTACACCTTCATGGACGAGGACGCCATCCTCACTCTCGACGGCGGCGAGATCGAGGCCTTCGCCCTCGAGCAGGTGGACGTCCACAAACCCAGGCATCCCCTCTCGACCCTCATGCCCGTGGGCATGGGGCACCTGGGCACGGCCATACCCTACGGGATCGGGGCCAAGCTGGCGCGGCCCGACCGGCAGGTAATCGCAATCGCCGGCGACGGCGCCTTCATGTTCAACATACAGGACCTGGAGACCGCGTCGCGGCTGGGGCTCAAAAACCTCATCTACGTCGTGGGGAACAACGGCGCCTGGGGTTCGATGAAGTCCATCCAGAAGATCTCGAAGGAGGGGCGCTACATCGACGTGGACTTTCCCGGCTTCGATTTCGCCGCCTGCGCCCGGGCCTTCGGCTGCCACGGCGAGGCGGTCACCGACCCCGGTGAACTTCGCCCGGCGCTGAAACGGGCGAAGGACTCGAACAAACCGGCCGTCATCGACGCCAGGACCAAGTACGAGACGGCCGCCATCACCGAGATGCTCATCTCCGTGAGCATCTGAGGGCGCGAGCCAGGAACGGCCCGCGGCGTCATGTTGAATTTTCCCTATAAACAAATAAAACCGTGCAAACATTTTGCTAGCGGCGGGGGCAGGAGGAGAATTCAGGAAAGAATCAGTCCAATACAAAATCTTATTTGATTTATTTCAACGGCGCCCGGTTTTATGATTTCATTTAATTTTAATGATCAGATTTGATTACTGTGGCTTATTCCGCCAGTTCCAAAAACATGAATGCCTGCAAACCATAGGATTTATTTTCATCACCAGGACCATCGACGCCGACATTTTCCGATCTGACGGTGAAGCTTCCGTCAGCAGCGGTAATATCCGTCCATGCCACCACATATCCATTCACCGTATTGTAGCCGGTGTTTATCTTGATCACGCCTTCTGAGACTTCGGTGGCTCCCGCGCTGCTTACATTTCTATACGTATCAGCGCCGGAGATCGTAAACTTCGTCCACCGGGAAGAGGCCCCATCGCCGTCATAACTGCTGTTGTCGCGATTTGCGGTTGTCACCAAGGCATACTTCTTCGCCGGGTCAAGCCCGTTAAAGTTAGCCTCGTAGTACCAGTCCAATAAGCCGTTATTGTAGGAAGCCATTCCTGTTATGTTTACTATGCCGTCGAAGGTGTCATGGGCGTTTGTGCCCGGCTGGAAAAATTCAGTACCGGCCCAAGGGGCCAAATTGTTCCCGCTCATCTGGACCTCTATGGAGGTGTCAGTCCCATCACTGAAATCCTTTAAATATCCGGTATCGCCGTCATGATGATGGGTGACGAAGGCATTGCTTCCCGTCGTTGGATCCACACAATCATTATAGGCTTTCCAGTTGGCTGTCAGGTCAACGGTGTCGTAGTTCTCGGCCGGGGCACTGGAAGACCGTGAATTGCCGCCCTGATTACAATTGGAGATAATTGTTGTCGATAATAAAACGATTAGGATCAAAAAAATCCATTTTAACTTTTTTTTCACACTAGTCTCCCGATAATTAGAACAATTTTTTTAGATACTATTATTGAAAAGTGACGGTTGCACATGGTAGACTTGCTGTTGATGATTTCGCTGTTTGTTGTGCTGTTCTTGATTTTACATTCGGCTGCTTTTCTCTTGAGAAGAAGCCTTTTTTAATCAAATCCTCCTTCGTAAAACAAACTTTCTTGAAAACATGGTCTTCATCTCATAGAGGTGCATGAGCTTATTCCCTGTTCCATCCGTTCTCTGTTTCCCCGCCAAGCATGACGTCGCCTACCATTTGCATGAAGCCGGCGGCCGGATTGATACGGCATGAACGGAGGAAGGAGAAAGGATTGACCGCGGTGCCGCGACCGGGGTATTGTTCCTGGTGACAGCGCGCAATCAGGCAGACGCCCCGCGTGAAAAGGGACCGGACGACGGCCCTCTTTCGGGAAGACTGCTTTAAAACCACTCAATTAAGTGAGGTCTCCATGGCGAATGAAAAGAGCTATACCATACCGGTGACCGGCGAGGTGCTCGCCGGCCGGAAAAAAGGCCTGGTGCTCACCATACTGGGGGCCCTGCTGCTCATGGCGGGGTCCATGTACACCGTCGACTGGATGATCTTCGCGTACCGCCTCGAGGGAGTATACTGCGCCGCGGTGATGAAGGCGTCCACGTCATTCCTCTCCTGCGTCCTGGCCCTCCTGATCGGGAAAAACCATCTCGACCGCCGGGACCGGGCGCTCCTGGTGCTGGCCTTTTTCTGCATGGTGCCCGTCGACATCATCACCAGCACCATCGGCGTCTCCAAGTCCCTGACTGTTTCGGGGAACCTTTTCATGACGGCCGGCGTCCTGTCCATCATCGCCCACGCGATCCTCGCCGTCAGGCACGGCCGGGGATTCCCCTATTTCAGGAAATCCTGGAAGGATCTGTACGGGCCCCAGACATTCATGCAGAAATACTGGATCCTCATCCTCGTGCTGGCGACGGCCGTCGCGGTGATGGTCGTGCTCTGGGACGACATACTCCGCATCAACCATCAGGTCATAGCCCCGGTATACACGGCGTTCTTCTGCTTCAACACCTGGGTCGCGTGGGAGACCGTGCGGTACCGCCTGTACCCGGGGCCCAACGCGGTCCTGGCGGCCCTGGCCATGACCGGCTGGTACCTGACCGAGATCGTGGGCGAGGTGTCCAATATCCAGATCGGTGTCCCTTCGAGCGTGGCGTTCAACATCGTATGGGTGTTCTACGGGGCCAACGTGATCATGGTGGCCCTGAGCGGTTACCGCTGGAAGAAATAACCTGTCACGGGAAGGGGTGTCGGTGAATCTTTAACCGGCACCGACGGCGGTCATTTTGCAATCAACATGCGGACCTGCCGCCTCCGCAACCGCGCCGGCAATGTGAACCGCGTGTCGAAAGCGAATTTCCCCGCGGCTCTCCACCGGGAAATCCCCGCCGCCGGCGTCACGGATTTCGATCGATTACGGGTTTATTATCATGGTCGGCTCACGCAATAAAAGGAGCGGCTTGAATTTCACCCGGGCGGCATCGGAATGCCTGCAATACGTCCGGGAGATCATTCAGCTGTACGGCCCCCGGTACGCGGGAACGAAAGCCTGCAGGGACAGCGCCGTGGAGATAAGGGACCGGCTGGCGCCCTTCTGTGACGAAGTCTCGATCGAGCCGTTCACCTTCCATTCCGGGGCCTTCATCGGATTCATGAAATTCCTCGCGGTGGGGTACTCCGCGTATTCCCTGTGCGCGCTGCTGGGAGGGTACTGGCTCGTTCCCGCGATTGCCGCGTACGCGCTGTGCCAGGTCAGCAGCTGCGGGGAGTTCGTGTTATACAGGGAGATATTCGACCCGTTTTATAAAAAAGCAACGGGATTCAACGTCACCGGGGTAATTGGGCCGGCGTCGGAAGTAAAACAGCAGGTCATTGTAGCGGGGCACCACGACAGCGCCAGCGTCTTCAATTTCCTCGTGCGTTTCCAGAAATGGTACTCCGTCCGGATCGTGTCGGGGCTGATATATGCGGGCGTCACGGGGCTCCTGGTAGTCGTCTGGGGCGTTTATTTCCTCGCCGGGCTGCCCGATCCGTTTTTCGTCAAATATCTGCGCGTCGCCGTTCTGCTGAATTTCATCGTCGCGGTGCAGTTTTTCTTTTTCGTGGGGAAAAAGGCCGTCCCCGGCGCGGGAGACAACCTGATCGCCGCGGCCATCGCGTGGCGGCTCGCGAAAATCTTCGGGTCGGCGAAAAGGGCCGGCAAACCGCCGCTCGGGTCGACGAGGCTGATTTTTTTGAGCACCGACGCCGAGGAGCACGGCCTCCGGGGCGCCCGGGCCTACGTGAAAGCCCACGGGCGGGAATTGCTGAGCGTGCCGACGTACGTGCTCAACATCGACTCGTTGTACACGCTGGACGAGCTGAGGTGCCTCACCAGCGAGATGAACGGGTTCCTGGAAACCTCCCGTCCGCTGGCGCACGAATGCAGGCGGATCGCCGCGGAGCTGGGATACACGCTGTCCGCCGTCCCCATCGCCTTCGGGGGAGGCGCCACCGACGCCGCCGAATTCGCCAGGATCGGGGTCGAGGCCACCTGTTTCCTGGGGATTTCCACCAATTATTTCCGGGAGGGGCTGGTCTATCACACCATGAACGACACGGCGGACGCGATCGATCCCCGCGTCGTCGAAGCCGTGTTGGAGATCATTCACGAGTTCATCATAAGAAAAGATTCAGCGCGGTAGCGGACATCCGAAGTCCCTTCTCCCGCCGGCCGCATGTTGCCGTCCGCGCGCCGCATTTTACGGGCCTGCCGCTACTCCATCCCCGGCGATAATTATGGGACGAAGCTGCACATCTCCCTCTTGCGCATGAAATTGATTTTGACTTTCACACAAGTCTGTGGCATTCTATCAGCGGGATTTTGCCGTGACGACGCAGGCACTGCCGGGAACGCTCACGGCATCACGCCACAACAACAGCGCGACGAGGAAACAGTCATGAGATCCGGCGAGAGAATCTCGGTTTTTTCCCATGTTGCCGGCGCCGCGGCGGCGATTGCCGGCACAATCGTCCTCCTGACCACGGCGCGCGGCGCGCCGGACTACATGGCGGTGTCGCTGGTTTACGGCTGTTCGGCGGTTTTCATGTTCTCGGCCAGCTCGCTGTATCATGCCTTCAAAAAAGGCGAGAACGAGATATCCCTGTGGCGAAAACTTGACCACATCGCGATATTCTTCATGATCGCCGGGACCTACACGCCCATGTGCTACATATACCTGGCCGGGTGGTGGCGGTGGTCCATCATCACCGTCCAATGGTCCATAGTTGTTTTCGGCCTTTTTTTCAAGATATTCTATCTCAACGCCCCGCGCGCGCTCTACACCGTCATGTATGTCCTGATGGGATGGGTGGCCCTGGTCCCCATAAAGCAGCTGATTGACGCGATGCCCGCGGGCTCGCTCGTGCTCGTGTTCGCCGGGGGCATCGCCTATACGGCAGGGGCGGTCATGTACGCCGCCAAGAAGCCCGTTGTCGTTCCCGGCATGTTCGGCTATCACGAGATATTCCATCTTTTCATCCTGGCGGGGGCCACGCTTCATTACCTGATGATCTATCACGCGATCAGGGGCGCTGTCGGCGCCTGAGAATTCTTTCATATCCGTTTTATCCTTGATTTTCACGGCGACATGACGCTTCCCTTTGCGCAGCGTGAAGGTGTGAAGGCACATTTTCATGGATGTTGGCACCCGAAGCCATTAAAAGATGAGACACGAAATGCCCGCCACTCACCGCCTGCGTCTCAACCTGCCGTCGCGCGGGTGCCTGCTCGCCCTTGTCTTTTTCCCCGCCCTCCTTGCGCAGGGCTGTTCGGGGGGAACGAGGCGTACCGCGACCGGTATTCTCAACGGAGCCCGGCCATCCGCTTCGGGTGCGACCGGTCCGCGGCCGCCTCTGATCTGAAAGGCGCTCCCAAATCGGATATACGGGTACTGGTGCGCGAGGCGCCCGGACAAGGCGCCCCTCTCGTCGGTGAGCTTTTGGACTGGGACTCCCGCAGCGAAATACCGGTCGTCATCGCCGGCCCTCCCCCGGACAGTGTCCTGGCCGCCGACGTCAAAGGAATACTTGTCCGGAACGGGTTCACCGTGACGGAGGACGACCGGTCGGCGCAGGCGTTCATCGACGTCCATATCACGCGATTGGGCGCGGTGCAGGTCTCCGCCGGATGGACCGAACTCCGGGGGACCACAATCGCGCGGATAGATTTCAATATCCAGCTGAGCCGCGCCAGCGCAGTCGCCTGGAAGAGGGATTTTTCAGAGACCGAAAAGATCAAGGCGCTGTATTTCCTCACCAGCGACATGGAGCTGGCCCTCAAACGGGCATACTGCAGATCTCTCGAGGGCCTCGAGAAGCTGATAAAGGGCCCGGACTTTCTCGCGGCGATCTCCCGATAGGCTTAGTTTGAGAATTCTCACTGTCGAGGAAATTGCTTATTACATTAAATACGGAGCGGATTATCTCGCCGGCATAGGATTCAAGGTCCTTAGCCGTGGAATTCCCTTCGGCGGTAAAAGACGGTCATTACCCGTTTTAAAGTACTTGCCATATCACGCCCGGCGTATGGTATACTTGCCCGTTTATCACGAGTTCCCTTTGGTATTTAAAATTTAAAAGTTCATGAGGCCGGAAAAATGAAAACGCTGCGAATTATCGGGGTGGCTGTTGTCCTCATATTGATTTTACTGGCCGGCGGCACGTACATTTTCGTGAAGTCGACCCTGCCGGAATACGAGGGGGTCGTTTCGGTGCCCGGCATCCGGGGAAACATCGAGGTCATGAGGGACACCCGCGGGATCCCCCACATATTCGCCGGCACGAAAAATGACCTGGCATTCGGCCTCGGCTATTCGATGGCGCAGGACAGGCTCTGGCAGATGGACATCCTGCGCAGGGTCTCTCTCGGGCGGCTGTCCGAGCTGTTCGGCGAGCTCGCCTTGGAAGCGGACAGGTTCTCGCGGGTCCTCGGGTTCGGCCGCGGCGCGAAGCAAGCACAGGAGGAGCTCACGGCCGGCGAAAGGGAGTATTTAGAGGCGTTTCTCAACGGGATGAACCATTACATAAAGAACAAGGAGGGCGAACTGCCGGTGGAATTTCGCGTGCTCGGGTACGCGCCCGAGCCGTTCACGGTGCGGGACCTGTTCGCCATAATCATGTACCAGGCGTTTCTCAACAACCACAACTGGAAATTCGAGCTCGCGCGCCTGTCGGCCAGGTCCCAATTGGGCGATAAAAAAGGGAGGGAGCTGTTTCCCGCCCTCAGGTACCGTGGCCCCTACATGAGCCTCCCCGGACATCACGCCGACGGGGAAGGAACGCCGCTGGCAGTAGACAGCCCCGGCGGCAAGGGAGACGCAATCCCACTGGTAAGCCCGCGCGTGATCGCGGAGGTATTGAAAGCCGACTCCCTCCTGGCGCGGCTACAGCGGGCTCAACAGCATGATGTTACACAGCAACTGCTGGGCCGTTTCCGGCAGGCGCACCAGGTCGGGAAAGCCGATTCTGGCCAATGATTACCACATGCCGTTGCTGCTCCCCTCCCTGTGGTACCAGGCGCACCTCTGCGGGGACGGGATCGATGTGACCGGGATAACGCTCCCGGGCTTTCCCGGGATCATCGCCGGGCACAACCGGCACATCGCATGGGGCGCGACCACCACCGGAGGCGACATCCAGGACATATATATAGAGAAGGTCAATCCCGCGAACGCCGGTGAATACCTGTACAAGGGGAAGTATGAGCCCTTCAAGGTTGTTTCCGAGAGAATATATTTAAAACCCGGCAACGGCAAAAAATACGTCGACGTGAATGTGCTCATCAGCAGGCACGGCCCCATAATCAACTCGCTGACAAAAGAACCGGTCAAGGATGGACCGCCGCTGGCATTGCGAACAGTGGGCGGAGCCATGAAAGGGGTAACCACCTTTTCGATCGACATCATGACAGCGAAAAACTGGCCGTCGTTCAGGAAAGCGCTTTCTCGTTTCAACCCTTTCATATGGAACTGGGTATACGCCGACCGGGAAGGCAATATCGGTTTCCGGGTGAGCGGGATGATACCCATGCGGAGCAGGGGGACCGGGTTGGAGCCCGTGCCGGGATGGGACGGGGAACATGAATGGAAAGGAATCATTCCCTTCGAAGAGCTCCCCGAGATCTACAATCCCAAGGCGGGCTATATCGTGACGGCCAATAACGAGATATCCGATGGGCGCTACCCGCATGTAATACAACCAAGCGCCGTGGTCCTTCCCTACCGGGCCATCAGGATAGAAAAACTGATCAAATCCGGCGGGCCCGCCACCGTTGAAAGCATGAGGCAAATCCAGGCCGACACGCACTCCAGATTCGGCCTCGTGATCGCCGGGCTGGTTGTCGACGCCGTTAAAAACCTCAAGGTGCAGGACGGGCGAACGGCGGAGCTGGCGCGGCATCTTGCGAAATGGGACGGCTCATCGGACATCGAAAGCGTCGGGATGACCATCGCCTTCGAGGTATTTGCCCGGGCGATGGACAATCTATTCGGAAACAAGATGGACGCGCAGCTCTATGCGGATTACAAGGACCAGATGTCCTACTCGTCGGGAATATGCCTGCTGATGCTGCGGGGCGGCAGCTACTCGGGCTGGTATGACGACCCGGCCACGAAGAATGTCGAAGGAAGAGACGACCTCCTCGTCAAGAGCCTCAGGGACGCGGACAGGGAGCTCACCGAGTATTTCGGCGGGGACATCTCGAAGTGGAAATGGGGGAAGGTCCATACGTACACGTTCAAGCACGCACTCGGGTCCATCGCGCCTTTCAAGTGGCTCTGGAACATCGGCCCGTTCGCCTTTCCCGGCGACATCTCGACGGTGAGGCCCGGTTTCCTCAGGGACATCTCCGGGAAACCCTATAAAGTAACCGACGGGGCGTCGATGCGCCATGTCATAGACTTCGCCGATCTCCCCAACGCGGAGTCCGTGATATCGACCGGGCAATCCGAGCGCTGGCTTTCCCCGCACTATGACGACCAGACGCGGATGTGGATGGATGTTAAATCAATCCCCATGCTGATGGACAGGGAGGCCGTTGAGAAAAACATGAAGACCAAACTGGTATTCACGCCCGGGAAGTGATCTCCGATGGCAGCGGCGCCCTCTGCCGGGCGCATGAATTTGATTTTGACTTTCCCGCCTCCGCGCGCCATACTCACGGCGGCGTTGATGCCGTGACAACGGGGGCGTGACCGTATGGCGCAGGCGGAAAAACCGGCGGGCCGGCTGCCGGTCAAGGTGAAGGTCGGCTACGGGGCCGCCGAACTGTCCGGCTCCCTCACGTGGACCATGTTCTACGTGCTCTTCCTGTTTTTCCTGACCGACGTGGTGAGGATCGACCCGGCCTTCGCGGGGTTCATCATGATGCTGGGCACCGTGTACGACGCCCTCACGGACCCGCCGGTGGGGATGTGGATGGACCGCTTCCGGTCCCGGTGGGGAAGGCGCAGGCCCTTCCTGCTGGCGGTGGCGGTACCCTTCGGCCTCGCGACCTGGCTGCTCTTCACCGACCCCGGACTCTCCGCGGCGGGGACGAAGGCGTATTTCATCGCCGTGGTGCTCTTCTACTTCACCGCCTCGGACATGCTGGACATCCCCTACACCTCGCTCTCGGCGGAGATGACCCAGGATTACGACGAGCGGACGAACCTGGTGAGCTACCGGGCCGTGTTCTGCCAGATCGCCTCGATCATAGGCGCGGGCCTGCCCCTCTTCGCCGTGGAAAAGCTCTCCGCGGTGTTCGGGGGGAAAACGGCGGGCTGGTCCGCCATGACCGCGATGCTGGGCCTGTTCGCCGTCTTCCCCATACTCGTGACCTGGCGGGCCACGAGGGGCTACGAGATCTATCCCCACAGGACCGAGGTTCGCCTCCGCGACATCGTCGACCACGTCATGAAGAACAGGACCTTCCTCTACACCATGGGGGTGTACATCGCCGGCAACGTGGCCCTCGCAGTCTCCGGCGCGGTGATGGTGTACTTCATGAAGTACTACATGAACTTCAGCGACGCGCAGCAGTCCGTCGCGTTCGTCTTCCTTTTCGCCTGCACGATCCTCTGGGTGCCAGGCATCGCCGCCCTGTCACGGCGCGCCGGGAAGCGCTGGGCCTACATCGCGACCATGGCCCTGTGGACCACGGTGCAGGCTGTGGCTGCCATGCTCATCGCGCCGGGGATGACCGTGTTTTTCTACGCGATGGTCGTCCTCGCGTCGGGCGGCATCATCGCGGTGACCATGACCGGGTGGTCCCTGATCCCCGACGTGATCGAGGTGGACGAGTTCAAGACCGGGCAGCGCCGCGAGGGGCTCTACTTCGGCGTCATCGGTTTCATGCGGAAGGCCTCAGTCGCCCTCTCGCTCTGGCTGGTGGGCATCGCGCTCTCGGCCGTGCGATACGTCCCGGACGTCCCGCAGACCGAGACCTCCATCCTGGGCATACGGCTGCTCTACGCCGAGGGGACCGCGCTTTTCCTGGCGGCGAGCATGGTGCTCGCGTATCTGCTCCCCATGACGAAGGAAAAGCACGACGCGCTGAAGGAGGCGATACGGCGGAAGAAAGAGGGACTGCCCTGGAGCGTGAGGGGTATCGAGGACATCCTGTAAGGCACACCGTCACCCTGCGCGAATTCTCAACAGTTCACTGCGCATGCGTGAATGAGCCGCCATGCTTTGCGCGGAATTGCCGCGCCCATAACAGACCCCGTTCCTTCGAATGGAGATATGTATGAGACACTTCCACCATTTAAGGCACTGCACCGCAGGGAACTGACCCATGGACCACAACAGCGCTTTGATATCCATAATAGCGGCGACGGCGGTCGGATCCTTCTGCCTCGCCGCTTCGGAAAAAACGAAAATCCCGGAGATACTGTATTATTTCATTTTCGGCATCGCGCTTGGAAAATACTCATTGGGTATAATCAACACCGACTCCCTCGGCGGCGGCCTGACAATCATCGTCAGCCTTTTCGTCGTTATCATTCTCTTCGAAGGCGGGCTTTCCCTGAACGTGACGAGGCTGAAGCAGATCAACAGGCCGTTGTCCAGGCAAATACTGCTCACCCTTGCGGTGATGTTCCCTGTCGGTTTTATCTCCGCCCACTATATATTGAATTTAAACCACGAATTGTCCTTGATGTTCGCTTCCCTGACCGTTGTTACGGGCCCGACGGTAATCAAGCCCATCATTCGATACATCCCGTTGCGCAACAGGGTGACGACCTTTTTAAACGGCGAGGCGGTCATTATAGACGCGGTCGGCGCCGTATTGTCGATCGCGGTGCTCGATTACGTCCTGTCTACACAGGTTGTTCACAATACCGTTTTCAGGTTTCTCTACACCATCGCGATCGGTGCCTTGAACGGCATGCTGTTCGGCCTGCTGACGAAGTTCCTCATAACAAGGACAAATACTATACACAATTCGATCAAAAGCATATTCATGCTGGGGATAATTTTCCTGAATTTCATGACGGCCGAGCTGGTGGCGGCCGAATCGGGATTGATGTCGGTCGCGACACTCGGAATCATAATGAGCACCATCGATTATAAAACCAAGGAAAGCCTGTTGTCGTTTAAAGAGCAGATGACCCGGATCATAATCGCGATCCTCTTTATCCTGCTTGCGGCCAACTTCAATTTCAACCTATTATCGGCAATGCTGCTGCCCGGCTTCATGGTGGTGCTCATTTTGATACTCGCCAGGTTTCCCATTGTCTTCGCCAGCACGGCAGGGGCCGACTTCAATCTGCGGGAGCGGATATTCATGGGCTGGATTGGCCCGCGCGGCATCATCGCCCTGTCGCTGGTGTCCATCGCGGGGATCAAGCTGAAGGCAGCCGGGTTTCCCGATTCCGGTATAATCGAGATCCTGGTATTCATGCTGATCGCAGTCACCGTTCTCCTTCAGAGCGCATCGGCGCGGTATATCGCGAGGCGTCTTAAAATAACCATTCATGGCGACCGGAATATCATTCTACTGGGCGTGAACAACGTGTCTCTGACCGTTGCGGACTGCTGGCGGCGCCACGGGCACGACGTGGTGTTCATCGACACGCTCAAAAGCAATTGCGCGAACACAGAAAAAATGGGATACAAGTGCGTCCTGGGAAACGGATTGAATTCCCAAACCTTCGGCAATTTCGACGTTGACCACTACAACTCGGCGCTCGCTGCAAGCACCAATCACGAGCTCAACGTCCTGTTCTGCCGTTTCATCAAAGACACCTACGGGATTTCGAACCTTTATTGCCTGCAGTCGGCGGATTCAAGCGATGAACTCGATGAGATCATAGCGGACCTCGGGATAAAAACGCTGAATGTGATGGGCCTAATCAGGAAAAAGCGCGATATTCTCGATTCAATTTTTTCATTTTTCAGGAACGCGCGCCTGTTCAGCCATTCCATCAGAGTGTCCGACGGCGACATGGTCAGCACGTACAAAAAGAATGTTCTATCGGCAAAGGATTATTTCCTGCTGTGTGTCGTCCGCGGCGACGACTGCTATTTAAATTCCCCGTCGATTAAACCCGAGGTTAACGACGAATTGGTGTTCATTTCACACCTGAAGGGAAACAAAACCCTCCTGGATGCCTTTGCACGATATCCGGGTGATTCAAGTTAATCAGCGGATCCGAAGGGAGACGTCTTCAGGTCGTGGGAATTCAACGGGCGTTTCAATTGCGCAGGGCGGTGAATGCCGTGGGGACGTTCGACCGTAAATGCCATTCCAGGAACCCGTTGATCGCGGAGGCACCACGGATCCATTGATGGAAAAACCCCTCATCCACGCAATCCCACGCTCTTTTGAAGGAATCGTTACGAGGGAGATTGCCCGGAGAAACCGATGGGGCCGGGGTGAGGCATGCCGCCGCGCCGGTATTCTGCTTGCCGCGCGACCATGCGGTCAGCGATAATGGAGGTGGCATCTGCCGAATCGCTTCGGCAGGTGATAAAAGGACGGGAGGGACCATCATGCGTATCACCGGGATTACCAACCGCGCGCTCGCAACGGCCGTACTCTCGCTCACCCTCCTGTGCGCCTCCCTGCCGCTCGCGGCGAGGATCAGGCTGTTGAGGGACCAGACGCTCTATGTGCCCGTGTACTCCCACATATACTTCGGCAACAGGGAAAAGGACTACATCCTGCTCTCCGCCACCCTCAGCGTGCGGAACACCGACATGGCGAAACCGATCGTCCTGCTTTCGGCCGACTACTACGACAGCAAGGGGAAATTCCTGGAAAAATTCGTGAAGAACCCCGTGACGCTGGCGCCCCTGGAATCCATACGGTATATCGTGAAGGAATCCGACACCCGGGGCGGTTCGGGGGCGAGCTTCATCGTGAAGTGGAGGGCCGACAGCCCGGTCACCGCGCCCATCGTGGAATCGGTGATGATAGGCACCCGCGGTCAGCAGGGGATCTCGTTCACCTCGCGCGCGCAGGCGCTGCAGGAGCAGTGAACCCGCGGCGGCCCGGCCTGTTTTCACAGGTCCTCGATCCTGTAATAATGCGGCCCTTTCCCGAGTTCCCGGTCCAGCTGGAAACGGATCACCCTGTCGAAATTCCTGTTATATACCAGATTGATTTCCCGGCTGTTGAGGTTATGAACGTTGGAGAACAGCGTGCTGTAGACACGGCCGTCATATTCCCAATTCCTTACGGAAGCCGACTTCAATATTGAATACAAAGCGTCTGCCGTTAACCTTTTTGCGGCCGTTAATCCTTTCTCGACGATTTCATGCCGGTCATAGCCGCCGCACCCCGGCACTGGATTCGGCCACTTTATACTTGGATCAGACACATAAAAATTCGTCATAACCCGGGAGCCGCCTGTCCCTGGAATAATTTTAACGTCATCGCTGATAAATTCAATAACGGCCGATTTTCCCGCAGGCTCGACGACCATGAAATGCAGCATGGCGAAGCCTAAAAAAGTGCCGAAAACAATCGAATGGCTTTTGAATACCCGGACCGCATCATCCACGGACCTGCAACCCTGCAGTATTTTGATTATTACCCCGGTACTGACGCTCAATTTCTTCAAGAAGGAGAAGCTGGTTTTTATCACCGGGACGGCGGTCTGGCTTACATACAGACCGTGCTCGTTCATCCCCTCATAGGGCAGGCGCCTGCCGAAACGAGTGGTGATGAAATAACCATATTGATCACCACTACGCGGAATGAACCATATTTTGCCCTTGTCGCCGAACCAGTCGAAGTTGTAGCCGACAAAGGTCGTTCCGTCACGGGTGACATTGAACAGCGTGCAGTGCATGGCGGCCCCCGATTGAAAAATCAGCGGCGATCCCTGATGACGTTATTCAGTTGCGTCCATTATCATGCAAATCCGGGACGGACACGCCGCATTCGTGCCCGCCGGAATTGGTTGACTTTATCATCTCTCGGATACATTATCCTGTAAATCAGAATTCCGGGAAAGACCGTTGGGCCTCACGAAAAGAGACAGCCGCGAAGCCCATTGCTGCCGTTGGTGCCGGCGCTTTCACAGCCTCCCCGGAGCGAAAAGCTGACTCAAGAGTCATCATGCTGAAACCACGGAGAAAACACCGGCTTGATGAATTCACTGGCCGCGAAAAGACAATCGCCGCGATATTGCTCGGCGCCTTCTTCACGGCGGGCATGGCGCTGTCGGTGCGGGAGGGCGCCGGGTATTCCGCGGCGTATGTTATTCTGTGGCTGGCGTCATACTTCGTCCTGTTCGCCGGCACCTGCAGGAAATGCGCCTACCACGGGAAGCGGTGCCCGGTCCCGCTGGAGGGCGCCTGCGTCCACCGATTTTTCGGAAAAAGCGCGAAGGGGTTCGGTTTTTCCGCCCTCGCGTTGGCGTCGGCCGCGTACCTGCTCCGCGTCGCCGTCCCGGTGTATATAATTATCCTGGGAGCGTATTACCGCGAGGGGCTCGTTTTTCTCGCTGTGTTTATTCTTTTCTGGCTGGTCCATCTCCATTGGACGGCATGCCCGCACTGCATCAACGCCGCCTGCCCGCTCAACCCGGATTATCGCGGTTAGACCTTCTCACTTCCTTCGAGTGAAGGCGCAGGGGAAATCGGAGCGAGAAACGACGCGGGGAAGCGGCCATGCCCCGATGCACGCTGTATCAGCCGCCTTTAATATGCCTTATGCCTGATCTCGATTCCAATGACATATATTATTTTATCTTTTTCATCGATCTCATAGAATAAGCGATAGTCGCCGATTCGATATCGCCATGTGGGGGGATCATAGTTTACAAGTTTTTTAATATTCTTGCCGTAATGCGGATTGGATTTGATTTGCGGATAGGTGTGGTTTTTTATTTTAAGATATATTTTTTTTCTAAGATTAGATCCGACCTCCTCAAGATCCGCCAGGAACCGGTCTGTTTCGAACAGCCTGTAATCAGGCAAAGCGCCCCCTCCTTTTGCTGGCGTCCTCGCTTCCCTTTTTCAGCCGGCTTACCAGCCTTTCATTGCTCAATATTTCAAACATCTCGAATTCATCGACCATTTCCGTTTCCTCGACATATCTCAATGTCGCGGTTTCAATGAAATTGGAGATGGACCTGTTTTCCATCTCCGCGTGATGCTTAAACCTGTCGAGCAATTTATCGTCGATACGCAATGTAACCGTTTTAGGCATGGCTATTATCCTTTTCCAATAGTGAATACAAAATATTACAAATGAAAGCAATTGTCAACAATATAATATATGTACGAACACCGGAACCGGAGCCGGCAACGATTGCAGCCGGCGTTCACCGGGCAGGCGGCGCACGTTCCGCACGCCTTGTGCGGGAACGGCAAAGCCCCCGTTCGGGAGTGATGCGCTCAAGCCGTGTTTAGTTCAGCCGCGACTCACCACACGGGACATCAGTAATCCAATACCCCCGTATGCATCGTCATTTTCCATTCATTGCCGACCCTGGAATAGACCTTGCACACCCTCCCCTTCCAATGGCTCTTGTTGCCATTCCCGTCAATCCAGAGTGTGTCGATGTCGACTACGGCGAAAGCGCCATCCTTTTCACGCTGAAATGACTATTTTCTTGATTTCCCGGGTGTTGTGAACCAGCGTATGGGTATCGAACAGGCGCCGCCAGTTCTTCCCCCATCTTTCCTTGTCAAATTTCCCGAGGACCAGCTCCCATTCCATCGGATCGTGTGATTCCGGCGTTTTCGGCCAGGGCCACACCATGTCAGGATGAAATATGGAAAGCAGTAAATCGACATCCCGAGTGTCCCATGCTTTCGTTTCCCTGTTCACTATTTCCATGATTTCCGTTTCTTCTTTCTGCATGTCACTCGATCCCATATGGCCGGCGGCTATTTCACCATCGCCCTGCTGCGCTCCCTGAGCAGGGCGTTAAGCCGGGCTTCGTCTTTTGGAAATGTTATAATCATTGCCAGCAGGAACACCCCGCACAACAGCCAGAACAGGTTCGCGATGTTAAACGCCAATTGACGGCCGAACCCGACGATCAGCAGGCTGATGATCACCGGCCCGAAGCCCTTGCCCAGGTCGCCCGTAAGGTTGAAGAGCGAGTATATCGAGCCCCGGGTCTCGGGCGCGTTCACGTTCAGGAGAATCGCCGTCACGTTCGGCCCCGTGACGGCGATCAAAAATCCCGTCACGAAACCCACGATCACCGGCGCCATGAAGTCGGGGTTCGCCACGCCTATCTGCGAGGGATAGTTGAGGAGATACGCCATGGGGACGATACCCAGAAGCGTGGTCGCCCCGCACAGTATCGGCAGGTATTTCGGATTGACGTTGTATATCCTGCTGCCGAGCAGGCCGCCCAGGAACCCTCCCAGGATTGCGCCGGCCCCCACTACCATGACAATGAGCGTTGCCGCTTCGACCGAGAAGCCCTTTTCCTGCGCGTAGAAGTCGTTCAGGTAGATGAAGAATACGCCCCAGGGGACCGTCCCTGGTACGCCCTGGAGGAACAGCAGGATGTTCGTTTTTATCTTGAACATCTCTTTGTACAGCGCCCAGTTGATCCTGGCCGTGTACACCTTGCCGCTTTCTATGAGTTCCTTGAGGCTTTCCTCGGTCCTGCCGCGCACGGGCTCCCTGACGGTGAGGGCGAAAAGGATAATGAACAGGAAATTCGGCAGGCCCACGATGATGAACGGCAGCCGCCACCCGTGCGTGGACCCGATGAACCCGGCGAGCAGCTGCCCGGCCGCGATGCCCAGCCCCTGGGAAAGCGCGATCCATCCGGCCGCGGCCGCCCGCGTCTGGTGGGAAAAATAATCGCCCACCAGGCTGTAGGTGAGAGGCAGCGCGCCGCCGATCGCGATGCCCGTAAGGGCCCGCAGCCAGAAGAGCTGGGAATAATCCTGCGCGAACCCGGTCAGGACGCACGGCAGTTCGCCGAAAACGATGGTGATGATGAAGAGCGTTTTGCGTGAAACGAGGTCGGTGAGATACCCTATCCCGAGGGTCACCAGGCCGCCGAACACCCAGAACATGAATGAAATCCTGCCTCCCAGCATTACGTCCCGCTCGTTGGGGCTGAACCCGAATTCATTTCCGATCTGCGTAAGGTTGGGCGCCATCAGGTTCTGGTCGGCGAAGAGAAAAAAGCTAATGAGCGCGAGAAGCATTACGGAGTAGAGCTCTTTTTTTCCGAAAAACGCCTTGTTCTCCATGGGCATGCCTCCTGAAACGGGTCCCCGTATGCTGCCGATATTTAGTGAAATGACAAGTAAAAATCGCGACCAATCGACAACCTCCACGAAAAACCCCTCCGGCAGAACAAAAAAATTTCCAGGGAATATACCCCTTTTTGTTGACTCGCCCCACGCTTATTATTTCATTATCAGTGAGAGAGTATTCGGGACCACGAAAAATATACATGGCGTGCTTCCCCGAATCCTACTGCCGATTGAGCCTGCACGTTCCGGAAACCCTCTGCATTTTTCATTAGATCGTCGCCTTACCTAAATCATATCCATTTTTAACAAAGGAGGCTCTATTATGAAAGATGTATATGCACGTCTTGCGAAGCGGTTAGATGAGATGCCGAACGGCTTCCCGCCGACCGAAAACGGGGTGGAAATCAAAATCCTAAAGAAGATTTATTCGCCCGATGACGCGGAAATGGCATTGAAGCTGAAGAACATGCCTGAAACATCGAGCCAGGTAGCGGCGAGGCTGAACATGCCTGAAGACGAAGCAAGGGAGATACTGGACAAAATGGCTGTTAACGGCCAGATCGCGTCGTTCAAATTATTCGGTCAGCAGGTATACATGCTGTTCCCTTTCGCGGTTGGTATTTACGAGTTCCAGTTAAATCGCATTGACAGGGAATTCGCCGAAATGGTTGAAGAGTATGCCCCTGTGCTTTTCAGAACCCTTGGCGGGTACAGACCCGAACTCGGACGGGTTATCCCTGTCAACCTCGACATGGAACTGAAAACACAGGTGAACACCTA
The DNA here is from genome assembly GCA_963762305.1 of uncultured Spirochaetota bacterium. GTDB lineage: Bacteria > Spirochaetota > UBA4802 > UBA4802 > UBA5368 > CAVXKM01. The sequence goes on from CAVXKM010000002.1 coordinate 983,686, forward strand.
TGAGGATGTAACAAAAATAATTGAGAGATCTAAATCCTTCAAAGTCCAGGAATGCATATGCAGGAAAGAGAGGGCCTGCTCGGCCACACATGTAAACATAAATTAGAAACATGCCTCGTGCTCTCCGAGGAGGAGAATGCCTTTGATTATTTCAACCTGGCCGGAACGATAATTTCCAGGGAGGAGGCGCATAATTTTTTGAAACAAGTCGAAGATGACGGCCTGGTACATACCTCATTTTATAATGTAAAAGAGCGACTTACTGCAATTTGCAACTGCTGTCCATGCTGCTGCGGAGTTATCGGGCGTAAAAGAATTCAACGCGCCGCATATACTGGCGAAAAGCAACATGGCGAAATGATCAGACTGTGACTCATGCGGCATATGCGCCCAGGAACGCTGCCCCATGGACGCCATAACCGAATCGGACGGCGCGTACCGGGTCTCCCGGGAAAAATGCATCGGGTGCGGCGTGTGCACCGTTGCATGCAAAACGGGAGCGATCAAGCTCATCAGGAAGCCCGATGATGAGCACGTAGTCCCTCCCGACAACCTGATCGTATGGATGCAGAAAAGAGCGGAAAACCGGGGAACGCAGGCGAAGATTTAGAAAAAGCAACACCCGCAGCCTGCAGTCCGACCACTGCCAGATACGGCTTAACATCGACGCCTTGACCGCTCCGAAACTTTCAGCGGTCAAGGCGCTCCTGACGAAGGTAAACGAAAAACTGTAGCCTTCCCGAAGGGCGAGGCGCCCCCCGCCGTCTTTCAGTAGCTATATGCGGTTCTGAAGCTCGCCCCGAACAGGAAGGACTTGCCCACGAGGTTCCTCGGCCCGTCCAACTCATTTATCCTCACGGGATTATACCCGTAGTCGGCCTCACCGAACACGCCGAAGTACGGGGAAAACCCGATCTCTATTCCGAGGCCGCCCCAAATGCCGAAGGGTGAATCGGAAATGCTGTATGTTTCGTCGTTCCTTACCCAGATATACTGGTAGGCGGCCGACACGTACGCCTGCCAGAGGATGCCGAACCGGTATAAGCCTCGAATATAGCGGGCCCCGCCGCCCAGTCCCACATAACCCATCTCGGAGGGGGACATGAAATAATCCGTAGGATTTGGCATATCCGACTCGTAGGCCCTCGCGATGCCGCGCACGAAGAAATCGAAACCGTTCCCACGAGCGTCCCGCTCCCGCCATAGGAACAGGTCGAAAAGGAGGTTTAAGTACTGGTCTTTATAAATGTCACTTATGTCATTGTCCCCCGGGCGGGAATAACCGGACCCGATCCGCAGCAGCGGGGCCCGGCCGACGACATTGCTCTTCCAGCCCACCAGCCGCGACGGCTCGTCCTTCTCGGTGTCGCGCTCGTCAAGGTAGTCCTGGAAATCCCTCAGGGAATCCTGCGAGCCCGTGATCAGGAATTCCCCGAGCGCCTTCGACCCCCTCTCCATGTAGTCCCGCTTCTTGAACTTGATCGTCTTGACCCGGGCGAGCACCACCCTCCCGCTCGTCCGGTCCAGGATCTTCGCCGTGATGAAGTATTTCCCGTCGACGAGCGATATGTTGCCGTATATGATGTAGTCGGTCTTGATGCTCTCCATGAGCTTCTTGATGCAGGCGTCGTCGTAGCAGGCGTCCAGGCTCATCTTGAGCGCCTCCTGCTCGATGACCTGTTTGACCTCGTCGTCCGAGGTGATGCTGTAGGACCCCGTGGCGATGATCTCCTCGGAGATGTAGTCCTTGACCAGGTCGCCGGCGGTGTCCTTCGCCGGCAGTCCCTGCACGATGGCGAAGGGTTTGATGTATATCGTCTTTCTCGCCGCCGCCAGGGCATGACTGCCCGTCGCCGCGATCACGGCGAGAAATGAAACCAGCGCGAAACAGTTCACGACCTTCTTCATGGCGGCCTCCGCTCACCTAATTTTCTTAAGTATCGCCTCGATGTTCCTGATGTTGTCTTCCCGGTACCCCGCGCAGGTGTAGACGACCTTCCCGTCTTTCCCGATGATGAAGACCGTCGGGTACTGCGTCACCCCGAAGCCGCGCGCCGCGTCGGAGTACTTGTCGATGAGCACATCGATGGTCACCTTCATCTCGGCGATGAAGGGCTCGACCGCTTCGGCCCCGGCCTTGTCGGTGGAGATCATCAAGAACTTCACCTTCCCGCCGTAGGCGGCCTTGAGCCTCTCCAGGTCCGGGAGCTCCTTTTTACAGGGGAGGCAGCCGGTGAAAAAGAAGCTCACCAGCACCGGCTTCGTCTTGAGTATTTCTTTGCAGAAGATCAGCCGGTTGTTCATGTCACGGAGGGTGATGGAAGGGGCGGTGTCGCCCGCGCATATGGGCGCGGGAGCGGACACGGCGGCGGACGACACGATCAGCGCCATGAACATGGTGACGAGCGCCGTTCTGAGCGGCCCGGGAAGAGCTGAATGCATGGCAAAGATCCATTACGGCCGATATTTACTCCCGGGCCGCGGCCCGGTCATGCCGGAGAACGCCGCCTGAACGCGGGCGGCCGCGGCAATTGAATAGAAGTGTCTTAACGCGAAACAGGATTTGTCAATTATATTTTATGTCCCGCACGGAAGGGCCGTGTGAATTCAAGGACGGGTTCCTCTGTGATATATTGATAGCTTAGGAGTGAGTTTAGAGATTTTGGGAGGTTGTAAGCAATTTGATGGATTGAACATCTGTAGTAAGGATTTAAAACTCGTGGATTTTGGCAGATACTGGCGAATGAGGCCGTTGGTGTTTTCATTTGAACCCCGTTGCCGGCACGGTAGGGATTGCGAAATAGACCTCACAATCAAACAGGTCTTCAAGAAGCTGAATTTCGAGAATTCGCTGCCATTGTCGACCGTAATAGAGCGAATACACCGGTTCGGGATATCTCCAAACGCTTCAGCAAAACCGCGAACGGTTGTTTCGCTGTCCCTACTTGGGATTTTCGCCATGGTCGTGTATCTGATCATACGATCCACCAAGGTCACCAGGTAGCTGTCGCCCCCCGTGCTGTGGACCAGATCGGCTTCCCAATGGCCTGGCTGGGTGCGCGCTGCCGCTGCCTCAGGCCTAGTGTGAATGCTCTTCTTGCCGGGTATAAGTACCCTTTTTTTGTACACCCCGTCCCGTTTCTGCCGTTTTTTCCGTCTCTGCCGCAGGCAGTCGCAGAACCTCCTCCCATACTGCCGCTGCCGGTACACCCACCGATAGATACTCTCATGGGAAATTGACAACAGGGGGTCACCGCAGGCCACACCACCTACCGTTTCACTGATTTGCTCCGGCGACCACCACTCCAAGAGGCAGGTGACCACTATGAGCCGTAGTGCCATGTTCTCGTCGAGCTTCGGCTTCCTCCGGCACCGCCGCGCGTATGCCTGCTCAGTGGCCTCTTGTGCCTCGTACGCCCTCGTCTTGTTCCGCTGTATCTCTCGAGAAATGGTACTCGCACACCGATCCAAACGCCGCCCTATTGTCCCTAGGGAATATTGCCCATAATACATTTTTTGAATGACACGCCGCTCCGCATGCCCTATGTGGTGATATGGCCTCATGAGTGCCCTCCGTGTGTTGGCTTTCTGTCCAGAAATACCTCTACACCTACGGGCCTCGTGAGGCTATTCTATTTGCATTATCCTTGAATTCAACTTTCAAAGCCCGGCCCGCTGCCTTTTTTCTTGACGGCGCACTTTTCCCGTGACAAAGAGACCGCGGCGGGCCGGGAACTTTCTCATCCCGGTTTCCGTTCGAATCCGTTACCGTCGCCGGCACAGGCTCCCGCGAGGAAAAGCCCATGAAAAACAAGGAAATCAAGGTGAGAGGGTTCCATCTCGACCAGTTCGGACATGTCAACAACGTGCGATACCCGGAAATGCTTGAAGAGGCCCGGTACGACTTCTTCGACCAGTTTCCCGGTTTCTTTTCCCGGGTCCAGAAAACAGGCTTCTCCCTGCCGCTCACCCACATCAGCATCCATTATAAAAAGGCCGCCTACCTGGACGACATACTGGACATCCGGACCCGCATAGTCGGCCTGGGTGATACAAGCGGCACCATCCACCAGACCGTTACCCTCAAGGGCACGGACCGGGTCATCCTGGAGGCGGACGCCGTTTTCGCCGCCGTCGACCTGAAAACGGGCAAACGGGCGTCCATCGAGGGAGACCTCCGCGCCGAGCTCGAATCGGTCATCAACAGCTGCGAGGAGTGATCTTCCACTGATATTTCCGGCAATAGTTTTAATAAAAGAAGGGTATAATCAGAATTGATAAAGATAAACCCGCCCGCTCGCCGGCTGGAGACGCCATGAACAAACTGGAACATCACTTCATCGAGACAAACGGCGTCAAACTGCACGTCGTGACCGCCGGGCCGAAAAAGGGCGAGCCGGTGTTACTCCTGCACGGCTTCCCCGAGTACTGGGGCGGGTGGCTCAAGAACATCCCGGCCCTGGCGAACGCGGGGTTCCGGGTGATCGCGCCCGACCAGCGGGGCTACGGCGAGTCCTCCGTGCCCGCGGATGTCGAAGACTACGCGCTGCTCGAGCTCGTCAGGGACATCACGGGGCTCATGGACCGGCTGGGCCATGAAAAGGTCAACCTCGTGGGGCATGACTGGGGGGCCGCGGTCGCCTGGGCAACGGCGATGGCCTTCCCGGGGCGCGTCAAACGCCTGGGCATCCTCAACGTGCCCCACCCCAGGGTGATGCTCCGCTTCCTGTTACGCTCACCCCGCCAGATGCTGAGGAGCTGGTACATCGCCTTTTTCCAGGTCCCGGGCCTGGCGGACTGGCTCTTGAGGAGGAACGATTTCTCGCTCGCCGTACGCGTGCTGACCGCCAGCGGCAAGAAGGGGACCTTCAGCCGCCCGGAGCTTGAGGAGTACAAAAAGGCCTGGTCGGCCTCGGGCGGGATGACCGGGATGCTCAACTGGTACCGCGCCGCGGTCCAGTACCGACCGCCCCTCCCGGCGGACGTCCGCATCCACGTCCCCGCGCTCATCCTGTGGGGCAAGCGGGACGCAGCGCTGGGCTTTGAAATGGCCGGGGAAAGCCTGAATCTGTGCGATTACGGAAAACTGATCTTTTACGAGAACGCCACGCACTGGGTCCAGCACGACGAGCCGGAGGCGGTCAACCGCGAGCTGATCGCGTTCCTGCGCTGAACCGAATGCCCTATGGGTCGACAGGCTCATCTGCCGATATAGATGGAAACGACGGAGGCTCCCCATGCGCCGAAGAACCACCCTGATAAAACGACTCGCGCTCCCCGCCCTCCTCTACGCCGCCGTCGTGACGGCCTTCGCCGCGCCGGCCGTCCCCGCGCGGTACAGCGGAGAGCCCCGGACCATCGCGCACGACTTTCTCGAGATCGAGAAGGGCCTGGGCACCGCGGGCGACCAGGCCCCCACCCTCAACGCCCTCATCGGCAAGGCGGCCGTGAAGATACCGGCGCGAAAGAGTTACACGACCGAAGAGGCGATCGGCACCCTCCAGGCGATAGACCAGTTCCTGAAAAGCGAAGGGTTCACGTTCAAGAACAACTACCTGCTCGGCGTGGGACTCAAGACGGAAGAAGATCGACTGCGACAACTACTGCGCCCTTTACGTCGCCATTGCCGAGGTAATGAAGATACCGATCGTCCCCGCGTACGCCCCGAACCACAGCTTCATCCGCTTCTTTTTCGACGACGGCAGCTACGTCAACTGGGAGACCACCGAGGGCGTCTCGCGGCCTGATTCATACTACATCGAGGCCCTAAAAATACCGAAAGGATCCATCCGGGACGGCGTATACCTGAAGACCCTCAACGCGGCGGGAGTTTTTGGCCGTGGGGTACAACAACGCCGGCGCCTACCTCATGGCGGGGCGGAAATTCGCGGACGCCGTGCCGTACTTCAGCGCCGCCGTGAAGCTCCACCCGAAATTCTCGTCGGCGTACCACAACCGCGGCTCGTCTTTCTACGCGTTGAAGCTGGTTGACGAGGCGCTGGCCGACCTGCTCACGGCGAACAGGCTGGACCCCTCGCGGGCGAGCACCCACAACACCCTGGGCGACATCTACCTGGACCGGAAAGACCTGGACAGGGCGCTGAAGGAATTCACCACGAGCATCGAGCTCGACCCGACGAATTACGTCCCCTACAACAGCATAGCGATCATCATGAAACTGCGGGGCGACGAGGAAAAAAGCCGGGAGTGGCTGAAGAAATCGCAGGAGGTGAAGAAGCGGCACGGGAAGTAGGGTTCACGCGCCAATTGCCTTAACGCAGAAAGAGGGCATGCTGTTTTTAAACAAACGCGGGCTTTCGAAGCGCCGCCCTCGTGCACCACAGTGTCATGTCCTTGTCTTTACTCCCACCCATTTCTCCACCCTGGGCGCGCTGTAGGCCTCGATCCGCTTCAGCAGACCCTCCGGCGTGTCTGAAACGAGGAGCATCTCCCGGTGTTCCCGCCTCATGAAGCCCTTCGCCACCGTGTTGTCCAGGAACGAGAGCAGCGGGTCGAAATACCCGTCCACGTTTACCAGGCCGCACGGCTTCGCGTGCAGGCCCAGCTGGGCCCAGGCGAGGACCTCGGCCATCTCCTCGAGCGTCCCGTACCCGCCGGGGAGGGCGATGAAGGCGTCCGAGAGGTCGAACATCACCGCCTTGCGCTCGTGCATCGAATCGACGACGCGCAGCTCCGTCAGCCCCCGGTGGGACACCTTGTGGGCGAACGACCTCGGGATCACGCCGATCACGGTGCCGCCGGCCTTCATGACGGTGTCGGCCACCTGCCCCATCAACCCGACATCGGCGCCGCCGTAGACGAGCTCATAGTTCCGGCCGGCCAGCGCCTCTCCGAGCCGCCTGGCCATGTCCATGTAGCATGGGTCAAAACCCGGGCTCGATCCGCAGATTACACAGATCCGCTTCATGTGAGTGTTTTTCCTGGACATCAAATCTCCAGAGATGGAAGTCCATGGCAAGGGAAGAGTGCGCCACAATTCGTACCCGACGATTACAACAGGCGGACGCGTTCCTTCTTCATCCCCCCGCAAAACCGCACCGCCATGCCCTACGGCCGGCCCGCCGAGGTATGCTACCGGCTTCCCCGCAACAGGACCAGGAGCGCGCGCCCGAATTCGACAAGCTGGTTGAGCAGGGCGAAGGAGCACACCCAGAAAAACATATTGGCCGCGGTTCCGTAGCCGGGCCATATCTTGTGCAGGTGCCGCTCGTACATGCCGACCCCGGGGCCGTATCGCCCCACGAAATAGACGATCCCGATCATGACGAACACCGAGACAAAAAAGTTCACCACGTGAACAACGGCCGTTCCGATGCACGCCCTGGCCGGCTCCAGCGCGAACCGCATCACCAGCGGAATGAAATACAGGGCAAATACGAGGCCGGAGCGCAGCTCCATCATGAACGCGATGCCGATAAATATGGCCAGGGGCAAAATGATCATCAAAACGGCCAGCCCCGCGATGGTAAGCCACGCGTACGGGCCGGTCCCCGCTATTTCCCTGGCCTTGTCGAGCAGGAACGGCCAGCGGTCACGGCCCCCGAGGGGCCCCAGCATGAAGACCATGGGTATGGTGGCCAGGCATACGAACATGAGTACGCGCGTATACTCCACGTTCCCGCCGGGCCGTATCATGTGCCTCACGATGTTATAAATGAAGAACCCGGTAATGCCCATGTTCACCACGGCCTGTGCCCGGTTCACGGTTCACTCCCTTGGATCTTCCTCATCTCCCACACGGTCCCCTTGGGGTCGGGACAATGTATTTTGTATATCTTCCGGTTCGCGCCGTTCCACGACGGGAACCCGAGAGCGACCCGCCAGGTATAAAGGTCCAGCACGTGCAGGAGCGCCTCACAGACGCCGGGCGGCCGCTTGTAAGGATTCTCGAAAACGAAGGTGTCTCCCGTGTTGTGTTTGCACTCCTCATTCTTTTCCACGCACCTGATTTCGATCTTCCCGATTTTCGACCACAGTTCCCGGTATTCCCCGTGATTCTTTATTTTATCCGTGTCGATATTCAGATCAATCATTTCGTTTTTATTCATCGGTTTCTCCGAACGGGTTTCGCGCGTAGCCGCGCCCGCGCTCACATCGTCCCAACGATTGAAGTAACACATGAAGCCGCTCAAAAAGCAAACCGGTTTCCGTATGACCGCCGGGGAGCGAAACTGCCATGTGCCGCGCCCTGCCGATATTATCTTTGCGCGGTCGCCTTTGTCGCGAACACATACGCCCTCCGGCTTTCGTACTCCACCCCGGGATAGGGCTCCCTCTCGATCGTCTCTATCTTTTTAAACCCGCTTTTCTCCAGGCAGCCCGATATAAAGTCCGTGGCGAAGAACATGAAATCCACGTCGATCTTCCTGCCGAGAAACTCCGTTACGCGGATTGTTTCATCGCCGACATGGTAGGCGAGCAGGAATATCCCGCCGGGCTTCAACACGCGGAATACCTCGCGGAAGGCCGTCGCCACCTGTTCCCCGGTGAAGTGAACAATGGCGTAGAAGGCCACGGCGCCGGCTACCGAATCGTTTTCACAGTCGAGCTCGAGGATATTTCCCCTCCGGAATCGTATCCCCGGGTGCATCGCCCTCGCCTGTTCCAGCAGTTTTTCCGACAGGTCCAGCCCCGAGATCTCGACGCCGAGGTCTTTCAGGTATTTCGCGGTCTGGCCCGGGCCGCAGCCGAGGTCCCAGACCGGCCCTCTGTCACCTATTTCCCCGGAGAACCTCCGGAGTATTTCCCGGTCCTTGGGTTTCCTCTCATGCTCGCCGGAGAACGCTTCCGCGTACTCCTTTGCCACCGTGTCGTAGGCGCTCTCGATTTTACTTAAATCCTGCCCCATGACCAGGGAAATGTATCATCATCTGACTTCATCAGGAGATTGCCTTTAAACAGCCTACCGCGGCCTCCACGAGTCGATCCTGTCCAGCGGATAGATGGGCCTCGGTATCCTCGTGTACTTCAGCTTGAACACGTCCACGTTCGCGACGCCCGGCGTGATCACGTCGACGGTTTTCCTGTTATATAACAGGTAGAAGAACCTGAAGGGAAAGAGGTTTTTCACCACGACGATATCTGCCCTCCAGAGGCTCAAGCCCAGGTCGGTGAAGTAGCTCGGCCGCCGGCCCGAATCGGGCACTGATGTGATGATCAGATGAATGCCTCGGTCTTTCAGGATCACCGTCTTCCCCAGCCTGCCGTCGGACTTGTGAATGAGCTCGCCGGTGAACGTGAGGCTGGTGTTGTATATCTTTTCCAGCTTGCGGCCGACCGTCACCGTGACTTTGTCGCGCAGGTTTTTCCCCCAGGCGTACGAGGCGGCCTCCGCGTCCCGCAGGGGAACGTAGGACACCAGGTCCGCGGCCTCCGAGAGCAGCGATTTCAGGATCCACACGTTCTCCCCCGGCGCGCCGCAGCCCACCGAGTCAGAGACATCGCAGAACACCGTGGTGCCGAATTTCCGCGCGAACCACGCGCCGCGGGCGATTTTGATCGCCTCCGACGGCGAGTACCCCTCCGGGTGCTTCACGTCCCGCGCCGCCCAGTCCATGTCCGCGATCTCGTCGGCGAGCTTCCCGGCGAGCGGGAGATCGCCGTCGGTCACGGCGACGGTGCTCCACCCGAGCTCGGGATCGTCGATCCACAGGTGCACCGTGAAATTCGACACAGAGAGCACCCTGTCACGTTTCTCCATCTTCTTCATCTTCCTGAAAATCTGGCGCATGGGGGACAGGAAATCGATGCACATGCCGCCCCCCTTGAGCAGACGCATCTTGCGGAACGCCATGACCGGGTGGATCTCGCCGTACACGGTTTTCACCAGCAGTTCCCCGGACTTATAGCCCGTTTCGTAGAAGTCCCGGTGCGGGTTCGTCTTGAAACCGACGATAAAAGTGGCGAGCCTCGCGCGCTCCGCGGTGACGTTCGCGTGCATGTCGTGGCTCACCCCTATGGGAATCGAGTGACCCAGCAGTCCCCGGATTGCCCTGAGCAAATCGCCCTCGGGATCGCGCATCCCCGCGACCCCCATGGAGCCGTGAAGCGAGAGGTACACGCCGTCGAGTTTCCCCGAGGCCTCCAGGGACTGGAGTATCTCTCTTTTGAAGCGCTCATACAGCGCACGCTCCACCGGCCCGCCGGCCCCCCCGAACGCCCTCAGGACCGGAATGAGATCAACCGAACCGCCGCCGAGCTTCTCGACCGCGGCGATAAACCCACGAAACATGGTGACCTTCTCATTCTTCGCGAAGAGTATTATTTCTTTCCCGTAGACCAGGCCTTCCGCCCGGAAATTCTTCTCTGTCGTCGGGACCGTGGAGAACGAGGTTTCATGCATGAGCTCCACAATCGCGATTTTTTTATGGGCCCTCTTCGCCCCCTCGCGCGCCTTCCCGCAGCCCGAACCGGCGGCCGCGGCAAACATAATGACCATTAATAACGACAGCAGTCTCGTGCCGTTCATGTAATACCTCCCGTGCCTGTTGCCGTGTTTTCCATGTGTTCCAATAGATTTGTCGCTTTGATCTGAACCGAACCTGTCTTTCCCCCGTCTACTCGGCAAGGACGATCACTTCGCCGTGACGTTCTCGGGCAGGCGCCGGGTCAGGATGTCCACCGCCTCCTCCACCATCTCCTCCAGCACCTTGCCCGCCGGCTTGATCTCCTTGATAAGCCCGGAGACCTGCCCTGCCAGGCCCCCCACGTAGTCGTCCTTGTGCGCCTGGATGCAGGCGGCCAGTATGGCGGAGGAGATCAGCACCTGGGCGGGGAACGGAAGGGGCTCCAGCCCGGATTCGTCCCAGAGGTCATGGAACTTGTTGTAGCTCGCCCGCAGGGTCTTTCCGCTGTATGCCCTGCTCACCCGCGTGTCCTCGTCGGTTGAGTCGACGATGCGCTTCTTGTTGACCGGGAGGGCGCCGCCCTCGTCGGTGGCGAGGAAGCGGGTACCCACCCACACCCCCACGCACCCCATGGCCAGGGCCGCGGCCAATCCCCGGCCGTCACCGATGCCGCCCGCCGCGAGGACGGGTACCGGATACGCGGCGTCGATCGCCTGCGGCAGCAGGGCCATCGTCCCGATCCGGCCCGTGTGGCCGCCGCCCTCGTGGCCCTGGGCGACCAGCAGGTCGATTCCCGATTGGGCCATCCTCGCGGCGTTCCTGGCGTTGCCGGTGATGCCCAGCACCTTCATGCCCGCGGCGTGGGCCTCGGCCGCCATGAACCCCGGGTTCCCCAGCCCGGCGCAGAAGAGCGGGACCTTTTCCTCGATGCACACCCGGATCGATTCCTTCGGGCGCATGGTGGTCGTGTTCATCTTGACGGTGAGCTCCACATCGGGCAGCTGGAGCTCGTCCTTCACCTTTTTCAGCCAGTCCTGGTGGGTCTGCGGGATCATCTTCAAGACGGCGCTCAACGGCAGCTCCTCCGGGCCCTCCCGGCCCATCTCGCCACCCACGCCGAGTTTCTGGGGCAGCAGGAGGTCCACCCCGTACGGCTTTCTGGTCCTCGCCTTGATCTCCCGGATGGCGTCCCGCAGGCCATCGACGGAGAACCCGCTCCCTCCGAGGACCCCCATACCCCCGGCCTCGGAGACCGCCACCACCAGGTCCACCGGGGCGCCCGTCGTTTCCCCGATCAGGGTCGGCCCCATTCCCGCGGCGATGACGGGATACTCGATCCCCAGCATGTCGCACAGTTTTGTCCGCAGCACCCTCCTGGCCATAATGACCCCCTTTCGATTCCGTATTGAAATAAATACCCCGGAAAATTTAAGTGACTTTATACGCCATGAGGCCTACTGTCAAGGATCAATCACCGGCAAGAAGCGGCATGTCTTATTGAAAGCGTCCCCGCGTGAAAGACTTGCCGTCAGGAAAGAAGGCGACAGAGAACATCGAGCCGCATCGCGAGTTCGGAAAATGATATGCGGGAGGGTTCCTTGAGGACGATATTCAGAACGGCCTGGGTGACCCCATGGCATTCGGACGCCCGTTTATCAACAATCCCGACCTCGTTGAAAGGCTTGAAAACAACTGGCCTCTATCGCAGGAGCTCCATACGGATTTTTTTTATTCCGGCGGTGAAAAAGGATATACCGATTATCCGCCCTATAGGGCCTGATCGACACGGGTTTATCATATAAAAATAGAGAGCAATGTTTCTTATTTTTACAAGTCCGCGCTTAAGGGATGAAATGAATAAATCGTTCAAACCGCCAAAAAGTATTTCATGGACCACCCTGCCATGTGCCCGGTACGGGTTGTCGGCAATTCACTTTTGACAAAATGCTCCAAGCGTGCAACACGGGGGAATCCATGAGAAATATAACCTGTAAAAAAGACATAACGCTCAGCGAACAGGAAAAAAATGTTTTCACCGATCATCTCCTGGCGGAGGGGATTTCAGAAAATGTATGGAACCTCTTCGCGGAATGGGTCGCGCGCTCGACCCCTGCCATTAATTTTTTTTATCTGAAGGCGCTGAACGGCGATGATCTGGTCGGCCTCGGCCTTTTTTTAAAGATAAAACCGGTCGATCTCAGGACTTCATACGCGGGACTCAGGCGCAATGCCGTGCTCAGCAGATTGGCGGGCTTGTTGTCTTTACTCGGCAACAACTGCCTCTACGTCTCGTTCCGCAACCTGATCACCGCGAACCTCACACGCCCCTTCTTTTACAGCGACCCCGCGCTCGGCGATGACATCATGAAGGCCATGCTGTCGTTTCTGAAAAGAGAAAAAGGGGCCGACATGGTTACCATCATAGATACCCTTCATCATGATGCGAGGTACCGTGCCGAAGGTTTTACGGCCTATCCTTCCTCGTCGGAGGCAATACTCGACCCCGTGAAGTATCCCGGCAGGGCGGCATACCTCGCCGCGCACCGGAACCTACAAAAAAACCTGGCCAAGAAAAAGATCACCGTCATGGCCGAGGTCTTCCGCGGCCCAGTAAGCGATGAGGACAAACGGCAGATGAAGGCCTGCGTCAGCAATTCGGTCGAACACAGCAACGTCAATACCCCCTGCCAGAAATTTTTCGAGGAGCATATCTTTGATACGGAGGCCTACCGCTCCGACGACTATCTTCACATCCTGGTCCGCGCGGAAGGGGTAATAGCGGGCTTTCATACCTTCCTGGTCAGCGGCGTGAGCCTGGGGGGCGTGCTCGGAGGATTTAACCGCGCATTCTCCCGCAATCAGTTCGCGTATGAACGGGTAATCATCGCTTCTCTCGATTACGCGGTCGAGCACAACCTTCGGCGGGTCAACTACAGCCTGATCGACAACCGCACGAAGCTCCGCCTCGTCGATACCCGTGAACCGTGCGCGCTGTATTTCTACTCCCGCAGTCCGCTCAACCGCGGGGTGTTCGCCCTCACCTACCGGTTCAATGATGTTTACGGGCTCGCGAAACTGGAAAAGAACAGCGGGAATCCTGCCGGGGGATAACAGGGGCCGGATCGCTTTGTTAATTTTTGAAAGCCCTGTGATCAATAGATTTTCAGGGCATAGCCTACCCACCCGGTTCCGTTTATTTCATCGTCTGATTGATCCCTCGAAGGCGAGGTAATATTACCTCGCCTTCGAGGGACATCCTCGCCTTCAGGGGCTATGTCCGCGGTTTGATTTTCAGCTCGGAAGCGATCACATACACAATGATCAATCCCAAGAATATCCCTATCAGCGCAGGCCCGAAAAACTCGAAGCTCCAGAACATGATCCCGCCGAGCATGAACAGGACCGCGACCGCCGATTTCGTCATCAATCCCTCCTCCACCGCTTTCACCCAGATAAACGCATTCACCGGCAGGTAAAGCAGCAGGGCGGTTACGGTGCCCGGGCTGTGGTCCCTCAAAAACAGCCCCGCGCCGGCATGGTACAGCGCGTTGTGGACCTGCGTCGCCATGAGGAACAGCACGGCCACCCGGGCTGAAACATTGCTTTTCCGGATCGAATGATAGATAATGAAAACAAGCGTTATCGCCGTCAATATGACAAATACATATTCAACGGGTAGGCGATTGTTGTCCGGGAAATACTTGAGCCGCCACGGCCTGAACCCGCCGGCGCTCTCCTCCAACTGGTGAAGGCAATAAGACAGCGGCGCGAAGAGCAGCGCGACCTGGAAAGTTATCCGGCTTTTTAGGGCGGAGAAAGCACCCCCGGCCTCCTTTGCTGTTTCCCTAGTGAGCGTGGTCATCCTCATCCCCCTTTAATTATCATGTTGCCGCCCCGCGCCGGCCGTCAACAAGGTTGAATAAATTTACTCACATTTTTCTTTCAGTTTCTGATTCATCAACTCGAAGCCGCGCCTGGTGTTGTCATCCAGCATATTTTTTAAGAATGGAACCAGTATACCGGTAAATATTTCTCTTTGAATAAACCTTGTGGTTCCGTCATTATTATCAATGAATTCAAATATGTGCTCTCCATCAAATAATCCGGGAACGATGAAATGACCAACCCATCGGAGCTCCCGGTTCGGGTCGACCGTCAACACCCTGGGTTTAAATATCATCGGTTTCGCGTCTGGCGGCGTTAGTTTTATTGTGACAATATTTCCGGCATTTACACTCCCTTCAATGGAACGTATAAAAGGATTCCAGTCCGCGTAATGCTTAAAGTCGCTAAAACAGCTCCATACTTTCTTTGGACTGGCTTTAATAATTACTTCAGTTCGTATCTCTTTCATGAATAATTCCCTCCGTTGCAATTAAAACGTTGGCCTTCTCACAATTAAAACTATGCGTGATTTGTGTTGATAATTGAAATAGTACACGAAGCAGCTTAACAAAGTAAAACAGTTTCGGGACAGCAATAAGGAATAAGAAAAACACAGTTTTTCGATGCCGCGGGGCCGAAATGCCCCGTCAAAACGCTTCCAGCAGTTTGAAGTACACCTTCACGTCTCCCTCGGCGACGCCGAAGTCCAGCCTGAAGTTGATCATCTTCTCCCTGTTCAGGGCGTACCGTATCCCCCCGCCGCCCGCGAATTTCAGGCCGTCGAGGGACACGTCCCGTACCCGGCCGTACACGTCCCCCGCGGCCCCGAAGAGCACCGCGCCCCACCGTCCGTAGACGGGAACCCGGGCCTCGGCCTGGGCGGCCAGGTACACGTCGTCCCTGTAGCGGCCCTTGTAATAGCCGCGCATCATCTCGTCGCCGCCCAGCTGCGGAATGAAGTCCAGGGGAGGCAGGCCGTTCACGGCCTCGGCCGTCAGCTCGAAGGCCAGCACGGCGTTGAGGGGAACCGGGAAATATGAGCGGTGATTGAGAGAGTAAAGGTCATAATCGTAGTCGCCCAGGACGAGCGTCCGGAAAAAGTACGCCGACAGGGAGGTGGTGCTTCCGCGCCGGGGATAAAAACCGGAGTCCCGGGTGTCCCGGGTCATTTGAAAGCCCGGCCCCGCCTGTACGCCCCGGTCGGCGGTTTCCCCGTAGTACGCTTCCACCATCCCGCCCTTCTCTTTTTCGAGCAGCTCGTAATAGCCCGCCCACAGGGCCGGGCCAAGGTAGAGCCTCTCGATCACGCGGACCTCCAGCACCACGGTCGATTTGAAGTAAAAGGGGGTGTAAGGCTCCTCGTCTTTCTCGCGGGTATCGGCGCCGGTGCCGTAATAGTAGTTGGGGAAGCGGGTGACCGCGACGGTGGGGTTCAGCAGGAGATTATCGCCGGAAAAATACTTCTTTCCGTCCAGGGCGAAGAGCACCTGGTTCCTCATGGTGTAGAGAACGACGCCCGCCAGGGAGTCGTTGCGCTCGTATTGTCCACCGCGGTCTTCACGGCTGAAGATGACCGCCGTGGCGCCGGCCCCCGCCAGGGTTTCCGGGGTATAGAAAACTATGGGGAAGAACACCACGCCGGCGCCGGCCTGTTCATCGTTCCCATGCATGGCGCTCTCCCCGTCCGGCGCCGGCGCCTCCGCGTACAGCAGGCCGTTCAAGGCCAGCGCCAGGGCACACGACAGCAGTTGTTTTTTCAGCATCCGGTCTTCTTCCCCTTCCCGCACCCTTTTCACCGTCTTTTAAACGATGCAGGTCGTGTCCAAAAAGGAACTTTATAGAAAACACCACCGGCGGCAGAAGGTCAAGACCTGAATGTCTCATAAAGGAAAAATTGCCGTGGTCAATACTTCCGTGACCGGGGAGCCCCTTCAACACGTTGAAATAGTTTGACAAAAAATCTCGGAAGAGGTATAAAATACTATAGGATATTCGCACTCGTCCGGGTTCAAGCGGCTTTCTGAGACCGACTTGCCGCGCGAGGATGATGCCGGTATCAGTAAAAACTACAAGGAGATCACTAAAAACAATGAGAAAGAATAAAATGTCATGGTTCGCCGCCTGTCTGATCCTCGCGGGTCTTCTGGGAGTTTCTAATTCCGTGTACGCTCGAATACGACGAGCCGTGGGGCATAGGGTTTTCCATCGGATGGCCGCAGCCGGCCGGTAAGAGCAAGCAATTCATGGGACCCGGGTTCGGCATCGGCCTTCACGGGACATGGCAGAAAGAAGATTCCTTCCTCGGGCTCCGGCTCGACGGCATCTACTCCGGCCATAATCTCACCAACCAGGTGATCAACGCGATCACTCTTTCGCAGGACGGATACATCAATATCTGGGGCATCGCCGCGAGCCTGATGCTGACCCCGCGGGGCGCTGAAAAATTCAAGCCGCACATTTACGCCGGTCCCGGCTATTTTTACCAGATCGCCGAGACGTATCGTTACGGTGCCGCAACCGGGTGGGTCTGCGACCCCTGGTGGGGATGCTATCCTGTGTCTACAACGACTGAGGTGGCGCACAAAAGCAGGGCCAGCTTCGGGCTGCTGGCCGGCGCCGGTCTCGAGATCTGCTTCGAAAGGTACGGGTCCCTCGTCTTCGACGTTCAGTATATCGCCATCGACAACGAGGGTGGCAACGACAATACCGAATTCGTACCCCTCAACATCGGGTATAAGTGGCGCTTTTAATCACGGGTCGGGTCACTTTTCGCTCGAAATAATGGCCCGGGACGCAGTTTCCTGATCTTCAATCCTGTCCTGCCCGGACAACAAAGACCCGCGGCGGCCTGAAGCCGGACGCGGGTCTCCACCCCATCAGCGCTTGAATTCAGCGGCCGCGGAAGGCGCCAGGCTGTCAGTCGTGTTCTACGAAGACCAGCTTGCCCGTGTCGAAACCCAGGGCGGCGGCCTTCGCGACGAGCTTGTTTTTTGTCTCTTCCTCAAGTTTCGGGTCCCTGGCGAGGATCCACAGGTAGGATTTGTCGGGACCGCACACAAGCGAGTACCGGTACTTTTCGCGGTCGAGGTCGATGACTATATAGGAGCCGTAAAAGGGGCCGAAGAATGAAACTTTCAGGAACCCCTTGTCCGGCCCCTCGACGAAAAAGGCCTTCCCCTCGGACTCTTTCCATTTGCCTTCTGCTTTCGAGTAGCCGCGGTTCAACACCCTGACGCCGCTGCCTTCACGCGGGCTGTACTCAGCCGTCACACGGCTCAAGCCGCGCTCGAACCTATGGTCCAGCCTCGCGATCTCGTACCACTTGCCCAGGTATTTCTCCAGCTTGAAGTTGTCGACGGGCTTCACGTTTTCAGGCATTCCGACGCATCCTGTAATGAACAGGACCAGTGCAATGCATAGTTTTTTCATTTCGGTATTTACCTCCGGGGACTGATATCGTGCTATATGAAGAGGACTCATTATGCGTCGTGTCAATGATTATATCAGCAGGCGGGGATGCCCCCTGTGAAGGCGAGGTCACGTGACCTCGCCTTCACAGGGGGCTTCGAAAATCCTTCCAGTCGCAGAACACGGCGTACTCCGGGGGGAACAGGGCCACGCGGTCGCCGGGGCTCACCGTGTGGCCGGGCGAGGCGGCCCTGCCGTTGACCATGACCAGCTGGACGCACTCCATCGGGATGGAGAGCCGCTCCAGGAGCTCACCCACGGGCAGGGGCTCCCCGTGGGCGTACTCCCGCACCGAGGCCGTGGCGGCGTCCGGCCTCAGGGAGCCGTAGAGATGGATTTCAGTCCGTGCTTCCGCCAACGCCTGCCCTCCTTCCCGGGGGCCGCGCGGCCGCCCTTCCGTCACGCCGGGGCCCTCAGATCGCGAACTCTTTCTTGAGGACCAGGAAGAACTGGGCGTACCCCGCGCCTACCACGTTGGTGATGCCCGGAACGCCCTCGTATTGGTATGAGGTTCCCGTTATGTCCATCTTGAGCCCCCCGATCACGGAAAGCCCGATCCCTTCGAACGCCACGCCCGCGCCCAGCTCCAGGCCGAAGCCCACGGTTTCGTCCTCATCGATGCCCACGCCGTCACCATTCAGCTTCAGGTCGGTGACCGGCGCGTGAGCGTACCAGAGGGCCGTCTGCATGGCCAGCGAGAGGGGGCCCAGGGGGAGCGTGCTGAAGTCGCGGAAGCCGAATATGAATCCCCTCCCCGTCACTTCCCACTCGGCGCCGGGAAGCTTGGCCCCGTCCTCGATTCAGATAGTCGTAGTCCCTCTTGGCGCCCCAGAACCGGAGCCCCGCGTAGAAGTGGGTGAATCCCATGTCGCCGGGCTCGGTGAAGGTCTTGACGCCGAAGGTGGCGTCGAGGGTCGAGAAGCCGCCGCCGCCGTTAGTCTCGTAATCCTTGCCCTCCTCTTTCCACTCCATCGTGTCGAATTTCACGGCGGTGTAGTTCACCCCGAAGGCGAACATCTTGTAGTTCAGGAGCATCCCCAAATCCAGGCCCGTGCCCGCCCCGGTCCCCAGCTCGGTGTTGTCTGAGGTGTTCTGGATAACGCCGAACATCGATACCCCGCCGCCCACTCCGGCGTGGAACATGATGCCCCCGTCGGTGCTGTTCACCTCGTCACCCAGCCCGGCATGGGCCTGCGGGGCCAGCACCAGCATAAACGCGGCAAAAAGCACGGCCGCGCGAGCGCATTTCTTCTTCATTACCTTCCTCCTCGGTGTCTCTGTTGCCGCCGCGCCGGCTGTATGGCGCGGCGGGCGAATTTCCACGCTTTCCGTGACACGTTGTTTGAAGTATACCCGATGGGGCGTCCGGTTCCAAGCTATTTTTCGTCGGAGCGGCCCTTCAGCCTGTTCGTCGGGTCGCCCTCGGCCGCCATGGTTTTCAAGACCCCGCGCTCGGCGGGCCCCGGCAGGTAGCCGGTGAGCGCGCCCGTCATGACCGTCTCGCCGCGCTGGTTCGTGAACACGGCCTCGGCGCGGGCCCGCTGGTTTTTATCCACGGCCGTTATGGTCACCGCGCAGGTGATGGTGTCGCCGAAGTACACCGGCTTCTTGAAGCGGAAGCTCATCCCGTTTGCCAGCCAGGCCACCTGGCCGCCGAACTCGCAGATCATCCCGCCCACCAGGAGGCCGTGGGCGATAAGCTCCGGGAAGCCCTTGGCGGCGGCGAAGCGCCGGTCGTAGTGGACGGGGTTGTAGTCGCGCGTGATGTCGCCGAAGACGGCGGTGTCCTCCGCCGTGAAGGTGCGGCTGAAGCTGAAGCGCGCCCCGGGTGAGATGCCCTTTATCGCCTGAGATCGCCAGTCCACGGTGGTCCCCTCCTATGGCACGGAGTCTATCCGCCTCTTCTTGCGGCGTTCATCCGCCGGCCCGAGCGAATAATGGACGGGCGAGAGCGGGGCATCAAGAAAAATTCGGGATTTGAGCTAAATGGCCGGGACTACAGGATGTACCGGGAGAGGTCGCGGTCCTTGACGGTGTTTTCAAGGCGGGAGCGGACGTAGGCGGCGTCTATCCCGATCCGCTTTTCCTCCTCGCGCATGTCCGGCGCGTTGAAGAGGATGTCCTCCAGGAGCTTTTCCATGATGGTGTGCAGGCGCCGCGCGCCTATGTTCTCGTGCTCCTCGTTGAGGACGCGGGCCGTGCGGGCTATCTCGCCTATCGCGTCCTCCGTGAAGGTGAGGACCACGCCCTCGGTGTACAGCAGCTCGCTGTACTGCCGGGTGAGCGAGTTGCGCGGCAGGGTCAGGATCTTCCGGAAGTCCTCCTCGCTCAGGGAGTGGAGCTCCACCCGGATGGGGAAGCGCCCCTGCAGCTCCGGGATGAGGTCCGACGGTTTGGACACGGTGAAGGCCCCGGCGGCTATGAAGAGGATGTGGTTGGTCTTGACCGGCCCGTACTTGGTGTTCACCGTGGTGCCCTCCACCACGGGGAGCATGTCGCGCTGGACCCCCTGGCGGGAGACGTCGGGGCCGCTCTTCGACTCGGCGCCGGCGATCTTGTCTATCTCGTCGATGAACACGATGCCCATCTCCTCGACCTTGCGCATGGCGTCGTTCACCACCTTTTCCATGTCGATGAGCTTCTCGGTCTCCTCCTCGAAGAAGAGCTTGCGGGCGTCGGCCACGGTGAGCTTGCGGCGCCTGGGCTTCTTGGGCATCAGGTCGCCCAGGATGTTCTGTATCTGGATGTCCATGTCCTCGAGGCCCGCGCCGCTCATAACGGACATGACCGGCACCACGGCCGGCGCGGAGGCCTCGTATTCCACCTCCCGCTCGTCCAGCAGGCCCTCGCGCAGGTCACGGCGGACCCGCTCCCTGGCCTCGTGCTGGCGCGCCTCCCTCTCCCCTTTCCTCCGCGTCTCCTCGTCGTAGTCCAGGGTGAAGCCCTTCTCCTTGATCTCCTCCGGGTCGAAGGGCTTCTCGGGGGCCAGGATCGCCAGTATCCGCTCCTCGGCGTTGTGGCGCGCCTTCTCCTCCACCTGCCGGCCGTACTCCCTCTTCACCATGGACACCGAGAAGGAGGTGAGGTCGCGTATCATCGACTCCACGTCCCTGCCCACGTACCCCACCTCGGTGTACTTGGTGATCTCCACCTTGATGAAGGGGGCGTCCACCAGGCGCGAGAGGCGCCGGGCGATCTCGGTCTTTCCCACCCCCGTGGGCCCTATCATGATGATGTTCTTGGGCGCGATCTCCTCCTGCATCTCCGGGTCGAGCTTCTTGCGGCGGCTGCGGTTGCGGAGCGCGATGGCCACGGACTTCTTGGCCTCCTCCTGCCCGATGATGTACTTCCCGAGCTCCCCCACGATCTGGCGCGGGGTGAGCTCTTCTCCCGGTGTAGTATTGTTCACGGCCGGCATGGCGCCTCAGATCTCCTCGACGGTGATGTTGGTGTTCGAATAGATGCATATCTCGGCGGCGATGAGCAGGGACTTCTCCACGATCTCCCGGGCCGGGAGGGAGGTGTTCCGCACCAGGGCCCTCGCCGCGGCCAGGGCGTACTGCCCGCCGGAGCCTATGCCCAGCACCCCGTCGTCCGGCTCTATCACCTCGCCGCTGCCGCTCAGGAGGTAGAGGCTCGAGGCGTTCCCCACCACGAGCACCGCTTCCAGGCGGCGGAGCATCCTGTCCGTGCGCCACTCCCGGGCCATCTCCACGGCCGCCCGGGCGATGTTGCTCCCGTAGGTCTCCAGCTTGCCGTCCAGCTTGTCGTAGAGCGTGAGCGCGTCGGCCACGGACCCGGCGAATCCCGAGAGTATCTTGCCCCCGGCCATCTTCCGTATCTTGACGGCCGTGGACTTCACCACGGTCTCGCCTATGGTCACCTGGCCGTCGCAGCCCAGGGCCAGCCTGCCGTCGCGCTGCACGGCCAGCACCGTGGTGCCGCGCCGCTGTCCGTTATTCTCCATGTTTTCCTCCCGCGTGTGGGTGGAACTTCCGGTATACCTTTGTGAGCCTGTCCTTCGTGGTGTGGGTGTACACCTGGGTGGTGGAAAGGCTGCGGTGCCCCAGCATCTCCTGCACCGCCCGTATGTCGGCCCCCCGGTTCATGAGCTCCGTGGCGAAGGAGTGGCGCAGGGTGTGGGGCGACACCTTCCCCAGCAGGCCGGACTCGCCTGCGCGCTTGACCACTATGTTGAAGATGCCCCGCTCGGTGATCCTGCCGCCGCGGTTGTTGACGAACAGGGGGCCCTCCGCCCGGCCGAACTTCTTCCGGCGCTCGGCCAGGTATTCCGCGACGGCTTTCAGGGCGCCCTCCGTCAGGAACACGCCGCGCTCCCGGGCCCCCTTGCCCATCACCCTCAGGGTGCCGCCTTGCCGCTCGAGGTCCCCCGTGTCCGCGGCGGCCAGTTCCGAGACCCTGGCCCCGGTGGAATAGAAAGTTTCCAGGATGGCGCGGTCGCGGTAATCGGCGAACTTCTCCAGCGGGAAATCGAGCATCTTCTCTACCTGTTCCAGGTACAGGAACGAGGGGAGCCTTCTCCCTGCGCGCGGGAAGGAAATCCCTTGAGCCGGGTTCCGGGTGACGTGGAAGTTGTTGTACAGGTACTTGAAAAATGACTTTAAAACGGCGGTCTTTCTCTTTATCGACGATTTCTCCAGGCCCCGGTCGTGGCAGTAGCCTATGAACGAGCGCAGGTCCTCCGCCCCGATGGAGCCCACGGGCACGTCCCCGTCCCGGACCTCCGCCCCGGTTTCGTAGTAATCCTTCCCGGCGGTCCCGCCGTAGTCTCCCATGAGGAAGCGGTAGAACTGCATGAGGTCTTCGTTGTAGGCGCGGGCGGTCTGCGGGGAGGCGTTCCTCTCGTAGAGCAGATAATCCATGAAAAGGTCGATCTCGGCGATCACTGCGTGTCCCTGTCGCTGTCCTGGTTGTTTTCCGCCGGCCTCCCGTCCTCGTCGGGGAGCTCCATCTTGAACCCGCACTTCTCGTTGAGGCACTGCAGGGTCTGGCCCCTCCCCTTGACCCTCTTCGAGAACAGCAGGCCCTCGCAGCGCGGGCAGTGCTTCTCGGTGGGGACCTCGCGCGTCATGAAGGTGCAGGCCGGGTAGTTGGTGCAGGCGTAGAAGGACCTCCCCTTCTTCGGCTGCCGCTTCACCACGCTGCCGTCGCACCCCTCCACGGGGCAGCGTCCCAGCGGCAGGGGGCGGGCGTTCCTGCATTCGGGGAAGCCGGAACAGGCCATGAAAAACCCGAACCTCCCGAGCTTCTTGAGCATCTTCTTGCCGCAGCGCTCGCAGACCTCGTCGGTCTCCTCGTCGAGGATTCCCTTCATGTCCTCCATCTTATGTTCGGCCTCCTCCAGGGTATTCTTGAAGGGGCCGTAGAATTCCCTCAGCATGTCGACCCAGTCGGCGTGGGCCTCCTCCACCCGGTCCAGCTTCTCCTCCATGTCGGCGGTGAAGTTGATGGACACCAGCGGGGCGAAATGGTTCACCATGACCCCGTTGACGAGCCTGCCGAGCACGGTAGGGACCAGCTGCCTCCCCGACCGGGTCACGTAGTAGCGCGTGATGAGCGTGTTTATGGTGGGCGCGTAGGTGGAGGGGCGCCCAATGCCCGACTCCTCGAGGAATTTCACCAGGGAGGCGTCGTTGTAGCGCGGGGGCGGGGTCGTGAAGCGCTGGGCCGGAAGGTATTCCGCCACGCCCACCTCGTCGCCCTCCTTGAGGTCCGGCAAGTCCGACTTTTTGGTCCTGCCCTCGCGGTCCACCACGGTGAACCCGTCGAAGAGCACGCGGCTCCCCACGGCCCTGAAGGCCGCGTCCCCGGCCGTCAGGGTGGCCGTGCCGACCTCCGAGAGCTCCGGCGTCATCTGCGAGGCCACGAAGCGCCTCCAGATGAGGGTGTACAGCCGCATCTGGTCCCTGCTCAGGTCGCCCTTCAGGGTCTCCGGAGCGCGGAGCACGTCGGTGGGCCTGACGGCCTCGTGGGCGTCCTGCGCGTTCTTCCGGTTGGCGTAGGTGTTCGGCTTTTCGGGCAGGTAGCTCTCCTTGTAGTGGCCGGCGATGTATTTCCTCACCGCGCCCAGGGCGTACTCGGCAACGCGCGTGGAGTCGGTGCGCATGTAGCTTATGAGCCCCACCGGGCCGTCGCCCTTGAGGTCTATGCCCTCGTAGAGCTGCTGGGCGATAATCATCGTCTTCTGCGAGGTGAACCCCAGCCTGGTGGCCGCATCCTGTTGAAGCGTGCTGGTGGTGTACGGCGGGACCGGGTTTCGCTTCCTCTCCCTGCGCTGCATGCTCTGCACCGTGAACTTCTTCCCGGCAAGCTCCTCAAGGAGCCTGTCCACGGCCTCCTTGTTCCGCAGCGTCACGCGCTCGCCCTTTACCGAGTACAGGCTCCCCTTGAAATTCTTCCCGCGGTGCTCGAAGACGGCCTCGAGGTTCCAGTACTCCTCCGGGATGAACTTCTCGATCTCCTCCTCCCGCTCGCAGATGATGCGCAGGGCCACGGACTGCACGCGGCCCGCCGACAGCCCCTTCTTGATCTTGCGCCAGAGGATGGGGCTGATGTTGTACCCCACGATGCGGTCCAGGATCCGGCGCGCCTGCTGGGCGTTGACCAGGTCCATGTTGATGTCGCGCGGGTGGTTCACCGCCTCCCTGATTGCCCCCTCGGTGATCTCGTTGAACTCGATGCGCCGTATATTGCCGTTGATGGGCCTCAGGGCGTTGGACAGGTGCCACGAGATGGCCTCGCCCTCGCGGTCCGGGTCGGTGGCCAGCAGCACGTTCCCTGTCTGTGACGCCTTCTTTTTCAATTCCTTGAGGATCTTCGCCTTGCCCCGTATGGTGATGTACTCGGGCGCGAAGCCGTGTTCCACGTCGACGGCCAGGCGTGACTTCGGCAGGTCGATGATGTGGCCCATGGAGGAGGAGATGACGTAGCCATCCCCCAGGTAGCGGTTGATGGTCCTCGCCTTCGACGGTGATTCCACGATTATGAGCGTTTGATCGTTCTTATCCATGCCGTATCCGTGTTCTTCCTCTCCCCGGTGATGTCGACTCCTGTTCGCGGAATCTTCCTTCCAAATATACCCTTCCCGCGCGGCGGGGCAAGGGAATCGTCACTTTTTACCAGTCCCTGTCTTTATTGAAGCCTTTTTTTATTATTTTACCGGGATATTTCTTCCGGTCCCCGGGGATGAAACACGGACGCGCGCCGGGCCGAAGATGCAGAAACACGGGTTTGCTACGATTTGTCAAACAGTTCTTTCACTTTCTTCCCGGGGTCCCAGCGGACGGCGAAAAAGAGAAGGACGAGCAGCGCCGCGGAGAGCGCGCAGAAGATGACCGTCCTCTCCGACGAGTAGTAGACGCCCGCGTCGTAGTCGCGCTCGAAGGAGATCACCCCGGCGAGCTCCCCCGGGCGGCCCGACTCGTGGCAGAAGCCGCAGCGCTCTTCGAGGAACACCGGCAGCGCCGCGTAGTACCTGCCGCCCCGCACCTCGGAATAGACGCCGGGATTGATGGAGTCCAGGATGCGCCGGACGTCGTCGCCGCCCGCGTCGCCGGTCTTCCCGGGCGCGAGCACCTGGAGGCAGTCCCGGTTGTAGACCTTTATGTCGAGGCCGTGCTTCGACTCCATGTCCTCGAGCAGTATCCAGGCGTGGACCGGCTTGGTGAGCATCTTCGTCTCCACGAAGGCGTCGGCGATGACCGAGAAGCCCCGGTCCAGCTCGCGGAAATACCCGGACTTGTACACGGAAAAGATGTCGCCCGCGTAGGGCGGAACGGAAAACACCTGGACCGCGCAGAGGGCGAGCAGCGCGATGATCAGCGCGATGAAGATGTACTTGATCGTCATGGGGGCGTGTCCCTCCGGCCGCGGCCTTCAGTGTCCGATGGGCGATCTCGCCACGAGCGTGCCGTTGCGGACGATGCGCCCTTCCAGCTCGAGCCTCATGAGCGCCTCGCCGGCGGCGGCGGGGCCGCACCGGAGATGCCGAATTATCGAGTCGACGTCCCTCTCCCCTCCCGTGAGAAGGTCGAGGATGGCGGACTCCAGGGGGTCCCTCGCCGCCTCGGCTTCCGGCCCCGGAAGCGCGGCGTGAGAGTCCGCGTACAGCCGTTCCGCGGCGCGGCCCCTGACCGCGCTGAACGCGGGCGAGAGCTCCGCCAGGATGTCCGCGGTCGACGAGACCAGGACCGCCCCTTCCCGTATGAGGGCGTTGCAGCCCGCGTACGACTCGTCGAAGGCGTGCCCCGGGCACGCGAAGACCTCCCGGTTCTGCTCCAGGGCGTACCGCGCGGTGATGAGCGCGCCGCTCTTCTCGCCGGCCTTGACCACCACGGTCCCCAGCGAGAGCCCGCTTATTATCCTGTTCCTCCGGGCGAAGGTCCACCGGTCAGACCGGATGCCCGGGGGATACTCGGAAAGGACCATCGAGCTCTCCGAGGACGCGATCCGATCATAGAGGTCGCGGTTGGCGTAGGGATACACCATGTCGATCCCGTTGGCGAGCACGCCGGCGGTGGGGCTGCCGGCCTCCAGGGCCCCCAGGTGCGCCTCCCTGTCTATCCCCACGGCCATCCCGCTCACCACCGTGAAACCGGCCTCCCCCAGCTCGGAGGCGATCCGCCGCGCCACCTGGCAGGACCGCGGGTCGGCCTTTCTCGTCCCAACCACGGCCACCATCCGGCCGAAAGCGCCCTTCCCCCGGCGGTACAGCACCAGGGGCGGCCTGCCGATCTGCCGGAGCAGTTCGGGGTAGCGCGGCCCCCAGAGGTCCACCACGTCGACGGCCCTGGAGGCGCACGCCTCCAGTATCGCGCCCGCGGCCTCCAGGGGGTCATGCCCGTACTTCTCGGAGATGTGTTCCTGCGTTTTCAGGCCGGCCGGGGCGGCCGCGCGCCGGTATGCCGCCTCCGGGGACGGGAGGCCGGCGCCCATCAGCGCGTCCAGGCCCTTCGCGGGGATGGAGGCGACGGAGAGGGCGACGGCGCAGAGCTTGTGGTCAACCTTCATGCTTCGTCACCGGGAGAGTTCCTGCATCAGCCGCTGGATGTTTTCGCGGCACTGCCGTTTGTATTCCTTTATTTCCGGCGATCTGTCGGACCTCTTCTGGAGCTGGGTATAGAGGTCCTCGTACACCGAGAGGGCCTTCTCGGGATTTTCCATCTCGTAGTGGAACCTCGCCAGGGCGAAGAACGCGGCAAAGTAGGAGCGGTTGTCCGACACGAGGCCCTCCATCATCCTCACGGCCTCCTCCTTTTCGTCCTTCTCGTAGAAGAGCAGGATCGACAGGCCGTAACGGGCGTCGCTGAAGTCCCGGTTGAGCTCCAGCGCCCTGCGGTAATTGTGCTCGGCCTTCCGCACGTCCTCGCTCTTTTTCAGCTCCCTTCCCCGGTTGCCGTACGCCAGGGCCAGGGAATAGTATACGATGGGGGTGTCCTTGCCGTAGCTCACGGATTTCTCCAGGGACTCCACGGCCTGGTCCCAGTTGCCGCTCTCGAGGTATTTTTTCCCCAGCTTGTAGTGGAGCTGGCCCAGCTCGGTTATGTAGCGGTGTTTCCCCTCCTTGTCGCCCTCGAGCTCGGCCACGCGCTCCCGGAGCTCCTGTATATCGTTGGTCAGGACTGACCGCAGGGACTTGTACTTGGACTGCCCGCCGAAGGGCCTCTCCTTGCAGCCGGCGGCAAGGAGGACGAACACGGCGAGAAAAGGCACCCAGCGCTTCATGGCTCCTCGATCGTTGAAAATCTTTTTTTCAGCCGTTCCATCATTTCCAGCGGGTCCACCACCATGGGCCGCGTCCCCGCCAGCACGTCCATGAAACCCACCTCGTTCGCGTACCGCGGGACGACGTGCTGGTGGAGGTGGGCTATGCTGGCGCCGCTGCCGCCGCCCAGGTTGTATCCCACGTTGAAGCCGTCGGGATTGAACTCGAGCCTCAGGGCGCGGATGACCTCGACGGTGAGGCCGTGCAGGGCGAGCGCCTCCTCCGCGGTGAGGTCCGCCGTGTCCTCGACGTGGCGGATCGGGAACACCATGACGTGGCCGGGATTGAACGGGTAAAGGTTCACGGCGACCATCATCGTGGGGGTCCTCCGCACCTCCAGCACCGTCACGCCGGGGGCCCGGTCCCGTATCCCGCAGAGGATGCACCCGGTCCCGGGCGCGCGGTCCTTCACGTATTTCAGCTTTTCCGTGTTGAACAGGTACTTGCGCACCGTGCTATGCCTTCCCGCCGCGGCGGACGAACATCACCGCCAGGTAGGCCGCCACGCCTATGAGCACGGCGATGCTGAAGGCCACGGTGAAGATGTATATGTAATCCATGCGCCGCATGACGCTCATCTTGCCGGCTATGTCGTCCTTCAGGGCGACGACCTCCAGCTCGACGATCTTCTTGTTGAACCGGATGTCCTCCGTCGAAAACACGTGGACGATCTGGTGATAGAGCTGTTTCGTCCTGGAGAGCCGTTCCCGGGATCCCGGGACCTCGGCGTTCTTTGCCTGGAGGTAGTCCATGTTCCGCTCTATGGCCCCCAGGTCCTTTTCGATGCCGAACACCGCCGAGATGATCTCCTTCGAGTATTCGACGGGGTGGCAGCGCGTGCAGGTCTTTTCCGTGAGGATGTTCATGGAGGAGCGTTGCACGTTGTGGGCCCCGTGGCAGCTCACGCAGCCGGGCTCGCCGGTCCTCAGGGTCGAGCCGTAATGCGGGCTCCGCGTGAACTGGGTGAAGGCCGTCCCGTGGCAGTCCGGCCTCCCGCAGAAGACGGGTATGTCCCTTTGCCGGGGCTTCCCGGCGAACTTGAACTCCCTGCCCTTGGAGCGCTTCGCGTCGAAAATCTCCGGGTTCCCGCCGTGGCAGAGGTCGCAGGCGGCCGCCTGCCCGGCGTGCACGCTCCGCTCCCATTCCAGGACGGGCGTTTTCATGTCGCCCTCCAGCGAGCGGTGGCACTCGACGCACGAATTCCGCTTTTCGCGCGCCCCGGCGCCTTTCCCCTCCTCCGCCGAAAGAGCGGGAAGGGTCCGGATAAGGAAAACCGCGAGCGCGGCGGCGGCAATCCGTCCCGTCTTTCCGTTAGCCATGGTTTGAACGCTCCTTTCGGACAATTTACCCTCGCGCGTCGCTCCGGCGGTCTTCAGTATAGGGGCGCGCCCGCGGCGCCGGACAGGCAGACTATCGCCAGCATGCAGAGGTTCGTATATATCCCCGCGACGCAGTCATCAATCATTATTCCGAGCCCCCCGTGAAGGTTTTCCAGCCTCCGCATCGGGTAGGGCTTCAATATGTCCATCACCCTGAAGACGGCGAACGCCATCAGGGCCACCTTCCAGTTGAAGGGGTAGAAGAGCACCGAGATGTTGTACCCCATCACCTCGTCCAGCACGACCTGCGACGGGTCCTTCATGCCGAAGATCTCTTCCCCGGCGTCGGCCAGCTTCACCGACGGTATGAAGAACACGGCCACGACCGCCGCGTTGACGATCCAGCTCTTCCCCCCGAATACCGCGTATTCGGCGGCATACAGGGCCAGCGCGACGAGCGTTCCCACCGTCCCCGATGCCCAGGGAGAGTATCCCGTGTAGGCGGCGGTGAGCACGAACTTCTTCCACCACATCAGCGCGCCCGGGCCGCGCCCCTCGAATAGGGAGGCAGGAACAGCCGCCAGTTGGTCATGATGTACCGCGCGCCCGAAAGGGCGGTGAGCAGGGTGACCACGAGCATGATGCAGTAAGGGGCTATGACGAGCCACTTTTCCGGGGCGGAGGACATGTATATCTCGTACACCTTGTTGAACTTGAAGACGTCCTCGGTTTCATAGAGGTGGACCTTCGACCTCCTGAAGGTGAAGACCATCATGATGATGATGATTGAAACCATCTGGAACGCCGTCTTCACCTTCCCGAACCTGCTGGTCTTGAGCTCGGTGCCCTTCTGGACGGCGAGGTAGCGCATGAGGGTGATGAGAACGTCCCTCCCGACGATGACGAGGATCATCCAGAGCGGGATGAGCGGATCGAGGAACAAAAACGCGACGAGCGCGGATATTACCAGTACCTTGTCCGCCAGGGGGTCGAGAAACCTCCCGACATCCGACTCCTGCTTCAGGCGGCGGGCCATCCAGCCGTCGAGGAAGTCCGTGACGGCGGCGACGATGAAGAGGACCAGGGCCCCCGCCTTATATACCCTGTTGGGAATGAAGACGAGATAGAGGATGGCGGGGATGAGCGCGACCCGCAGCAGCGATATCAGGTTGGGCACCGACAGGATTTCGCGAAGTCTCACGCCGGCACCCCGTGGAGATCGTAATCCGAGCTGTCAACCACCCGCGCCATGACGATTGAGTTACACGCGGCGCCGCGCGCGGTCAAGTAAAAAATGCCGTCCACCTCCGGCGCGTCGAACTCGGTGCGGCCCATCCACGTGCGCCGGTCAATTTTTCCCTCCACCAGCACGCGGACCGTCGCGCCCACCATGGAGGCCAGCTTCCGCGCGGAGATCCCGCGCTGGAGCCTCATGAACTTGCGGTAGCGCTCGAGCTTCACCGCGCGCGGGACCCTGCCCGGCAGCAGCGCCGCGGCCGTGCCCTCCTCCCGCGAGTACATGAAGCAGCCGGCCCGGTCGATCCCGCTGTCCCTCACGAACTCCAGGAGCCCGGCGAACTCCTTCTCGGTCTCGCCGGGGTATCCCACCATGAACGTGGAGCGTATCCTTATCCCCGGGACGCGCGCCCTCAGCCTCTCGATGAGCCCCAGGTGGGCGGAGGCGTCGCCCCTTCTTCCCATGGAGCGCAGGATGCGCCCGCTCGAGTGCTGGAACGGGATGTCCATGTACTTCACCACGCGGTCGTCTCGGGCGACGAGGTCGATGAGGGAATCGTCGACGTGGTCGGGGTGGCAGTACATGAGGCGCACCCACTCGACGCCCTCGATCCGGCCCATGCGCCGCACCAGGCCGCTGAGCGTGGTCCTGCCGTGCCGGTACGAGGCGACGTCCTGGGCCACGACGATGAGCTCTTTAGCCCCGTCGGCCGCGGCGCTCCTCGCGCCGGCGAGGACGGCGGCGGGGCTGAAGGAGACCCGCGGCCCCCTGATGGAGGGGATGGCGCAGTAGCTGCACCGGTTCGAGCACCCCTCGGAGATCTTGATGTAGCGGTACGCGGCGGGGACGAGCGGCATCCTGACGGGCCCGCGCCTGCTGTACGGCATCCCCAGGGCGGCGAACAGCGCGGGGAAGAATCCGTCGTCCACCACGCCGTAGAGAAAATCGATTTCGGGGATGTCCTCACGAAGCGCCCGCGCGTAGCGCTGCGAGAGGCAGCCCGTCACGACGATTTTCCTGGGCGGGTGGGAGCCACGGCGCGAACGCGGCCCCTTGAGCGAGAGGGCCTGGAAAATGGAATCGATGGACTCTTTTTTCGCGTCCTCGATGAAGCCGCAGGTGTTTATTATGAGGATGTCGGCGTCTTCGGCGCGCGCGGCGGCCGCGAGCCCCCGGGAGCCCAGCCCGCCGTGTATTCTCTCGGAATCAACGAGGTTCTTCGAACATCCCAGGGAGGTTATATGGTACGATATTTCCCCCGGAGGGCCCACCGTCTACCAGTCTTTCACCACGATCTTGTACACGCTGGGATTGTTTATGTCCTTCGTCCAGGTGATCACCTTGTTCGCCACCTGGCCGGGAAGGCCGAAGGTGTAGTCCTTGCCGTTGATCTTCGCCTTCATGCCGCCGGCGTTGCCGATCTTGAGCTGTATGTACTCGCTGGCCTCCCAGCGCTCGTGCGTCCCCTCGGCCACCATCCCGCGCCGTTTCTCGTTCCCGTCCAGGTACAGCTCGAGGTAGGTCTTCTGCAAAAAGTCCGCCTCGAAGACGATTTTCAGGTTTTTCTCGTTCTGGGCCACCACCTTCGTGTTGTCCACGCCCGCGGGCGGCACGGCGTTGTCCGCCGCGACCCGCTCCTCGACCTCGGGCTTCTGCCCCAGGGCCACCAGGATCTTGGCCCTGTTCTCCGTGAGCCCCTTGAGGGTCAGGTCCATGTCCCGGCTGAAACCGGCGACCCGCACCCTGGCCGTTTTATCCATCTGCATCTTCTCGACCCGCTCGCCGGGCAGGATCTCGACGACGACCGCGTCCTTCCGGATCTCCTTCAGCAGCAGCAGAACCTCCTTGCTGTCGACCAGGAACTGGACGGCCTCGTTCTTGTAAAGCAGTACGTACCCGCTGTCGTTCGTCAGCTGCATGTTCCGTATGTTCTCTATGCCCAGGTCCTGCTTCGAGAGGCTGTACTCGTTCTTGATGTTGTTTATCGAGTCGTCCCCCTCCGTGTCTATGCCCGAGGAGAGCAGCGAGCTGAAAAGCCATATCACCAGGATGAGGCCGAACACGCCGGCGGCTATGAGGACGATGTTCCGGTACTGCACGTAGAGCGTGGTCAGGTTCATGAGGATGGGGGTCCGGGTGGGGCGCGTGAGCTCCTCGAGCGGGGTCGCGCTCTCGCCGATTTTATACGCCTTGTACTGCTGCACTATCTCGTCGGCGTCGAGCTTGAGGTAGTCGGCGTAGCTCCGGAGAAAGCCCACCGTGTACGTCTCGCCCGGGAACTTGTCGAACTCCTCGTTCTCAAGCGCCTCGATGTACTTCGCCACGATGTTGGTTTCCTTCGCGACCTCTTTTGGGGTGAGGCGCCGGGCTTCCCGCGCGGCTATGAGTTTTTCGCCTATGCTCTCCACGTGACTACTCCTCGGATATCATTGGATTTTTTATCAATCGCGCGCTCGCGGGAACGTTGAACTTGAATATCCCGTTCGGCAGGTCGATGTCGGTCCGTATGCCGGTGAACTCCATGTCCACCTTTTTCCCCGCCGAGGTCTCGCCCGCCGCCCTGGTGATGAGGTAGTCCTCGGATATCCACAGCTGGATGGTGCGGAACCCGCTCCTGCTCTCCTTCTGGCGCAGGAGGAGCGTGTACCGCTTCTTCCCGTCCGGCTGCGCCTCGGGCTGTTCGCGGGAGGCGAACTTGTAGTGGTACTTGGCGAACAGGCGCTGCAGCCCGCTCTTGGTGTTGGCGCTGAGGAGGGAATCCCCCTCGGACTTCAGGTCCTGCTCGGCGACCACGTTCATGGAGGGAATGTAGATCCACATGGTGGAGCCCGACACGACGATCCTCTGGCCGTAAGGCTGGTCATATTCCACCAGCATGCGGTTGGACGATTTATACCGCACCGTGCCGCTCTGGTAGCTCTTCTTCCCGAGTTTTTCCGAGGTGATCTTAAAGGAGGCCTGGTATGATTCGATGGAGCCGAACCGCTCCTTCACCTTCTTCACGACATCGCTCACGGTGGTGAACTCGAACTTGTAGGCCTTCAGCGGCGACGCGAGGGACCCCGCGAAGACCACTGCGAAAAAGCCGGCCGCGAGTCTCCCTGTAACTCTCATGTGTCCTTTTCCCGGTTTATAATTAATTGGCCCGACAGCTTCAGGTGCAAAAGCGTCCGGCCTGGCGCGGTATTTTTCCCGCAAAGGGTATTAAAGTGCCCCGAAAAGTCAATACGAAAAATTGGGCCCCTCCCGGGCGGCTAAAACGCGAGGAGACCCGCGCGGATGAAACTGGTGACGGGGGCCTGCTCGCGGGAGTCTTCCACCGCCTCCCTCAGATCGACGATGAGGTCGTTGGCGCTCTCGCCCATCTTGTTCTCGTTGATCAGCTGTCCGATGGTGCCCCCTCCGCTGTTTATCTTGCCCGTGATCTGCCTGATGTTCCGGATGGTGGCGCGGATGTCCGAACGGTTTTCCTCCACGAGCGAGGAGATGGACGCGAAGATGTCCTCGCTCGAGATTCCCTTGAGGTTTTCCCTTCCCTCCAGCTCGGCGTAGGCGACGTTGCGCACCAGCCGCTCGCCCGGGTAGATGGCCACCAGCTTTCCTCCCAGCGCCGACTCATTGGCTATCCGTATCCGGTAGTTCTCGTACATGGGAAAGCGGACGTACATCTTGAGCCGCACCTTCACGTACTCGTGCTCGAGCGTGATCCGGTCCACCTGCCCGGACCTCACGCCGTTCACGTTGACGTTGTCCTTCTCCTCGAGACCCTCCACGCTGGAGAAGACAACGGTAATATAGTAGTAATCCTCGGGCTCGAAGATCTCGTGCTCCACCATTATGGTGAAATAGCCGAGGATGATCATCGCCACGGTGAAGAGAATCCCCACGGCGATTTCATTTTTAACGTTCATGGCGCACCTCCCGCCCTTCTGTCTGCCGCCGTCGCCCGCATTCCGGCCGGGACCCGGCCTGTGTGCTCCCCGCCACGACCTACTCTCTCGCCTTGATGGGGCCGTCAAGCTCCCCGTTGATGAACTGGAAAACGATCGGGTTCGCGGTATTCCTGATCTCCTCCGGCGTGCCCGTCTGCACCAGCCTGCCCCCGTAGAGCATGCCTATCCTGTCGCCCACGTACAGGGCGCTCTTCATGTCGTGGGTGACGACCAGGGACGTGACATTGAACTCCCGCTGCATCCGGCGTATCAGGTCGTTGATGACCATCGACATCACCGGGTCCAGGCCGGTGGTCGGCTCGTCCCACAGGAGGATCTCCGGGTTGAGCACCAGGAGCCGCGCCAGGGCCACCCTCTTCTTCATCCCGCCGCTGATCTCCGAGATGGTTTTCTGC
The DNA here is from genome assembly GCA_963762305.1 of uncultured Spirochaetota bacterium. Taxonomy (GTDB): domain Bacteria; phylum Spirochaetota; class UBA4802; order UBA4802; family UBA5368; genus CAVXKM01. The sequence continues at coordinate 1,018,094 of CAVXKM010000002.1, forward strand.
CTGGCGTCCGTGAGCTGGAGCAGCGAGAGCTTGTCCCGGACGACCTGCTCTATCTGCTTTTTCGGATAGCGCCGGTGCTCCACCAGGGGAAGCGCGATGTTTTCCTCGACGGACATCCAGTTGAGGAGCGCCCCGGACTGGAAGAGCACCCCCATCCGCTCCCGGAGCCGGCGCTTCACCTCCGCCGGGGCGCCGTTCATTTTCACCCCGTCGATGACCACGTCGCCGGAATCGGGCTCAATCAGCCCGGCGATGTGCCGGAGCGCCACGGTCTTCCCTATCCCCGACTGGCCGATGATCACGAAGGTTTCGCCCCTCTCGACGGTCAGGTCGAAGCCGCTGAGCACCTTCTTGCTGTTAAAGGCCTTGTAGACGTCGTTGAATTCTATCATGATCAGCCGTAGAACAGCGCCGTGATAAAATACCCGGTTATCAGCACCATGAGAAATGACGCCACCACCGACGCCCGGGTGGCGTGCCCCACCCCGAGCTCGCCGCTGGTGGCCCGCAGGCCGTAGGCGCAGCTGATGATGGAAATCAGAACGCCGAACACGAACGACTTCAGCAGCCCCACGTATATCGCCTTGAAATGGACTCCCCTGAGGAGGTGCTTCACGTACACGTTGAACGAGACGTTCAGCATGGTGTTGGCTATGAGCGCCCCGCCCAGGCAGGCGAGCGTTATGATGTATATCGAGATCACCGGGAGCATTATCGAAAGGCCCACCACCCGCGGCATCACCAGGAACTTGACCGGGCTTATGGACATGAGCACGAGCGCGTCTATCTCGTCGTACACCTTCATGGTGCCTATTTCGGCGGCCATCGCGGACCCCACCGAGGCGGTCAGGATGATGGCCGACATGAAAGGCCCCATCTCCCGGGTCATGCTCACGATGATGAGATGGCCTATCTGGGCCTGCTGGCCGTAGTCCCTGAGCGTGATCCCGGTCTGGAGGGCCAGGATCATGCCGGTGAAGACGCCCACCAGGGAACAGACGAACAGCGTTTTCACCCCCGCGAAATACATCTGCTTCATCACCTCGCGGAACTTGTTGAACACGTCTTTGAGATAAAACAGCACCTCGAAAAGCAGCAGCACCGTATACCCGGACTGGTCCAGGAATTCGATGACCCGCATTCCCACCGTCCTGAAAAAATTTAAAAATCGCTTTTCCATGTTCTTCAATATGAAATATATCACGAGGCGGCGGCCGAAATCATTAAAATATCCTGCCCATGTAATGAAGACAATTTTCGGGACTATAGGTTTCACCAGGAACCGGTGCCCGGCAGGCCATGGTGCCGGCCCCGCGCCGGGAATCCGCCGGCGGGCCCCCCGCGGCCGGTGGTCCAGGGGCCTCCTCGGGGACGCCCTTCCCCGGCCTCCCGTCAATCGTGATGGGTATCCAGAACAGCCTTATCCGTGATCCCCTGTCGTCCCGGGTATAGCCGAACATGGAGAGCAGTACCGAGAGCTGGCCGATCTCCCCGCCCGCCTCGCTGTAGCTGAGCAGCAGCGGTATCTTCATCTGGAAAAAGTCATCCCCCCACCGCTGGAAATAGGTCCGCAGGAGAAAGCCCATCCGCTTCTCGCCCGACATGCTCCTCCGGTATTCGAAGAGGGTCCAGAAGGGCTGGTACAGCAGTTCGTAGCCGTCGTCGTCCCTGAAGGGAAGGATCGAGAGGGAGTTGAACGACACGTTGCCGCGGTCGTCCTTCTCGTACTGGAACAGCGGCCATATCTTGAAGTAGCGCCACGAGCTGCCGTAGTGGGCGTCCGGCCGGTGGTAGTAATCGCGCTTGAAGTACCAGATGATCACCGTGTGATACTGGAACTCGAACGCGTAAGCGGGAGTCACGTGTTTCTGGGTGAAATACAGCGGCGTGATGAAAAAGGTCTCCCGGAGCCCGCGCACATACCTGCCGTAGAAGGGGAAAAATACCCGCTTGTGGATAAACGGCTCAGCCGAGTCCTGTATCATGACCAGCGGCCCGGGGAAGTTGAGCTCGAAGTCCCCGTTCTTCCGGTTATACCCCCACGAGAAAAGGGGCCAGAAGAGGCTCGCGGCGCCCGCCTCGCCGGAGTCAAGCCATCGGCGCCCGAAAATGGGGAGTATGAAGACGGTCCTCTCGACGTCCCGCTCGAGGTAGACCCTCTGGTAATTCGCCAGGAGAAGGAACGAGTAGCTGTCGTACCTGTCCTTCTTGACGTTATGGGCGTAGAAGGGCAGGATCCGGAAGTCGTCCCTCCTGGGGCCCTTTCCCCGCTGGACGAGCGGCCAGACGAGGCCCCACGCGCTGTAGTCCTTCGCCTCGTACTCCACGTAGACGGGCAGGAACGAAACGGCGAAAATCGCGACAAAGGCAAGGCTGAATCCGGGCTGGACCACGAAATACAGGAGGAACCCCGGGAACACCCAGGGCGATATGCGTTTTTGCCCCAGCTTTCCCTTGATGGTGCCGCCTATGGGCCACACCATCAGGTAGCGGTCCTTTTCATCGGGTGAATTGCCGTAGAATACAAAGGGGAACACCCCCATGTCGTAATCGGGGGTCCCGTCCGCGTGGCGGTAGTCGACGGCGTGCGCAAAAAAAGCCAGGGACCTCCATTCGGTCCGGCGCGGCGTGGTGTATTCCCAGTAGACCAGGGGCATGAGCGAGGCCGTGAACGTTCTCTCGCCCGGGTAGCGGTTTGTCAGGTAAAAAGGACGGTACACCGTGGTATGATATTGCTGCTGTCCGCCCTTTTCGTAAAAGACCCAGAACCAGTCGTACTCCGGGTCCCAGGCGGCATCGGCGCTCTCCCCGAGGGCGCAGTGCATGCCCGCCACGAGCAGGGCGATCACGCATGCCCTGCCGAGGACGGCCCTCCCTGCTCTTTTCCCGCTCACCCGTGCCATCGGTCAGCGCTTTCTGATCCGCCCGATAATCGACGCAAGCTTCCTCGTGTCCTCGGCGGACATCACGGTGAACTGCAGGCCGCCCCTCAGCACGGAAGCCCCCCGCTCCTCCACGCGCGCCGCCCAGGCGGCCCTGGCGTTCGCGTATATGCATTCCCCCCGGAAAGTGACCTTCACCATCAGCGATTCGCCGGACTTCAGGGCGTCCAGCGCGGCGTCGCCGGCGTTCTCCATCCTGAACCCGGCCCCCTGGACGCTTATATCCGTGACCGCGCCCCCCATGGCGCCTGAATCGAGGTGAAGCTCCAGCTCGGGCCCCTCGCCCTGGATGGCCTCCCTGATGTAGTCGCTTATCCGGTAGCGCTCGAACTTACGCTGGGTCATTCCGCTTTCGACACCCCTTTGTGTTTCCCTGCCCCGCCGCCCGGGGCGCGCATCCTCGAAACGGGTGTGATCCCGGCCGGGGAGAGCATTCCATTCCGCGACGGCGCTGATGATTTATAATTGAACCGTTTGATGCCGGTCTACTAAATTTTCGCCCTCCTCCCTATTTTCTGCCGGATTCGACGGGCCGTTCGCGGCAGGCGCCTGCCTTTCCGGCCGTCGCGCGGGCGATAATTGATTGACATGCGCCTTCATTTCCGGTAGACTGCAAACGGTGAAAACGAGCGCGCCCCCGCGCGGCGGGGAATTTCCGCGGGTACAAATTTCGTGGAGGACACAACCACATGAAACACATGGTCGTTTTTCTTGCTATTCTCTCACTCGCGTTCCTGAACGCCTACGGCCAGGAAAAGGCCGCGGCGCCGACGAAACCGGCCGCGCCCGAGAAGATGGTCACGAGCGATCATCTCTACTCCGAGATCGTGATAGAGGATTTTGAAACCACCGCGTATTCCGACAAGGACATGGTATACACCAAAACCGGCGAGCAGCAGGCCGGCATATCGATGCGGGACGAATACGCGGCGCCCGTGCAGAACTCGAAGAAATACCTGGGCGTGAAGATGTACGGGAAGATGGGGGACTCCATCACCGTCACGCCGCCGAAAAAGCTCATCATCGAGAAGTACTGCAAATCCATTTCGGTCTGGGCGTACGGGAAGAATTTTTCCGGCGAGCTCTCCCTGTTTCTCGTCGACGCGGACGGGAAAAACCACCGCATACCCGTCGGGCAGCTGAACTACCTGGGCTGGCGTAAGCTCACCGTGACCCTCAGGGACGACGTGGCGCAGCAGGACAAGTACCTGACGCAGAAGAGGGTGCTGGAGATAACCAAGATCATTTACCGGCCGGGCAACACCGGGCGGATACCCCTCTGGAATTACTTTTACCTGGACGACATCACCGCCCAGGTGAGGGAAAAGTACACCGACCGGCAAAGCGACGAGTGGTAGACGCTACGCCTCCCCCCAGAGCGCCTCGCGCAGGCCCGACTCTCTATGGATGCGCGCGTCTATGGCGCCGCGGAGCACCGCAGGAGAGGCCCATATTTCCACCGACCGCCGGGCGCGGGTCACGGCCGTGTAGACGAGCTCCCGGGTGAGCAGGGGCCCCGGCCTGTCAGGCAGGATGAGCAGGACCCGGTCGAACTCCGAGCCCTGGCTCTTGTGCACCGTGATGGCGAAGGCCGTTTCGTGCTCCGGCAGTTTCCAGGGCGCGAGGCTCCGCATGCGGCCCTCGGGCGACGGGAAGAACGCCCGAAGCGCCCCGTCCCCGTCCGGCTCCCGCATTATTATCCCGACGTCTCCGTTGAAAAGCTGTATGCCGTAGTCATTGCGCGTCACCATGACGGGCCTGCCGTGATAAAACCGCTCCCCGGCCGTGATGGCCCCGCTTCGCGCGAGGACCCGTTCCACGAGCGCGTTTGCCCGCTCCACGCCGTAAGGTCCCTGCCTCAGGGCGCACAGCACGATGAAACGACCGAATGACCGGTGCGCCTCCTCGGCGGTGTCGGCCGCCAGGCAGGGGCCGAATCCTTCTTCGACACGCTCCTCCAGGACGCGGTGGAGTGACGCCGGGGACGAAAAGTGTTCCAGCCTTATGTCGGGATACCGGCCTTTTTCCAGGAGCTCGAGCGCCTCGGCGCTCCTGCCTTCGCGGACGGCGCGGCTGAGCTCCCCGATGCCGCTGCCGGCGCCGAACCGGTAGCTCTTCCGTAGAACGGCCACGCTGTCGGCGAAGGGGCGGGCGCCCCCGGCCGCCCGCGGCAATTTCCCGCACCCGCACGCCCCGGCGAACCGGGCGAAGGCGGCGGAATACCGGTGCTCGGCCCCCGCGCCGCAGATGTCGCCCATCACCGCGCCGGCTTCCACCGAGGCGAGCTGGTCCCGGTCGCCCAGGAGTATGAGCCGGGCGTCCTCCTTGAGCGCCATGCACAGCTTGGCCATGAGCGCCAGGTCCACCATGGAGGATTCGTCGACCACCACCACGTCATGGGACAGGGGATTGCGCTCGTTGTGGCGGAAGTACGGGGTGCCGATCACCGGTGACAGAAGCCGGTGGAGCGTGCCGGCGGTCACTGGAATGCGCTCCTTGATGTCCCCGTCGCAGTCCAGCCCCTCCTTGGCCGCTTTCACGGCCTCCTGGAGCCGGGCCGCCGCCTTTCCCGTCGGGGCCGCCAGGGCGACCTGCAGATCGGCGCCACGCTCCCGGGCTTCCTCGAGCAGCAGGGCCAGGATCTTCGCCACGGTGTAGGTCTTGCCCGTGCCGGGACCTCCGGAGACCACGGCGAGCCTTCCCGTGGCGGCCGTCAGGGCGGCCACCTGCTGCCAGTCGATCTCTCCGTCCGCCGCAGTAGGGAAAAGACGCCGGAGCCTCCGGCGCAGGCCCTCGGTGTCGAGGCCGTCGAGACGCCGGGCCGAGAGGGAAAGCAGGCGGCCCGCGAGCAGTTGTTCATATTCCCAGTAACGGTGGAGGTACAGCCTCCCCCGCTCGTCCAGGACGAGGGGCGCGCGCGTCCCGGGGCTTCCCGTCACGCGGCTTTCCCGGAGCCTCTTCAGCCAGGCGTTCAGGTCGGGGAAGGCGTTTCCGTTCCACACGCCGGCCAATCCCGGCGGAAGCGGTGTCCCGGCCAGTGCCGGCAGGTGGAGGCAGATGTCGCCCTGCGCCGTCCGGCCGCTCACCAGGATCGCGGCCAGGAAGAGCCCGGGGTTCGGGCCGCCGTTCAGCCGCTCCATGAAGCGGGCGAACTGCACGTCCAGGTCGCTGAACTCGTCCCCGGGGTTCACGCGCGCCGCGTCACGGGCCGCCATCGATTTCCCCTCCTTCCGAAAGATACCGGCCAAGGGCTTCCAGCAGCTCCTCGCCCGGCCGGTCGCGATAGACTCCCGCGCCGGCCCGCCCGGGGTCGATCCCCCGCAGGAACAGGTAGTACACGCCGCCGAAGTGTTCGGCGTGGCGGTATCCCGGCAGGCGCAGGCGGAGATGGCGGTGCACCGCCACGGCGTACAGGTGATACTGGAGAAAATAGAGGTGCGTCATCATGGCGGCGCCGAGCGTCTCGCCGGTGTAGTCGTCCGGCGCGCCGCCCAGCAGGTTCGATTTCCAGTCCACGATGTAGTAGCGCCCGGCGTGCCGGAATACCAGGTCGATAAAGCCCCGAACCATGCCGCGGAGCATTTCCGGGGAGAGCCGCTTCAGCCGCCCGCAGAACTCGTCTCTCCACGGCGCATCCAGGCGCGAGGCGAAGACGCCGGCGAGCCCCGGCATGCGCGCACCCTCCAGCGGGAAGTAGAATTCCATCTCCGGGATCCTTTCGCCGGGCGCGACTTTTTCCAGGACGAGGCCGGGAACGGCGGGATCGAGCGGCGCCGTGAGGGCGTTCCGGAGCATGTCCTTCAGCGATGGCATCCAGCGCCGCTCGAAGCCGTGGCGGTCCAGGGTCTGCAGGATGAGCGCCTCCGAGCCGGGCTCCTCGAGCCGCCGGAAATCCAGCGCCTGGAGTATTTCATGGATGCAGATCCCTGCCGCGGCGCCCGCGGGGAAGAGCGGCGGTTCGGTCCAGTCGGCCCGGGGGGCTGAAGGAAGGGCCGCCTCGTCGCGGTCCGGCGCCTCGCTTCCCGCGAAGGACGGCGCGGCCAAGGAGGTGAAGCTGGCCACCCTCCAGCCCTTTCGTATCGAGCCGGTGAAGCGCCTGACCTCGAGCGCGCCCGGCGTGACGTCATGGGGCGTGTAGCGGGCGGCCTTCGCGGAGGGCATGCCCGCCAGCCGGATGTTTCCCCCCGATTTTCGCTCCAGGTCGCGAAACAGGGTCTCCAACCCGGCCTGGTCCGCCGCGGAGAACGCCGCCTTGAGGTCCGCCATGAGCGATGCCGCGTCGACGGCGCCGGGCCGGAACAGGACATGGGCCGGCGCCGAGGTGTCGGCGGACTTGATGCGCCCCCACGCCCACGAGCAGTGATACCGGGCGCGGGTGAGCGCCACGTAGTAGAGCCGCATGTTCTCCGCCAGCTCCTCCCGGAGCGCCAGCGCCGCGTGCTCCTCGTCGCCGGATTCCAGGTCGAGGGTGGGGATGTAGGCGTTGTCGGGATCGTGGAATACGAAGTCGCCGGCCCTGTTCCTTTCCCGGACGCCCTCCCAGAGGAAGGGGCAGAAGACGACGGGGAACTCCAGCCCCTTGCTGCGGTGCACGGTGATGATCTTCACCGCGTTCTCGTCGGACTCGAGGCGCAGCTGGTATTCGTCGAGCCGTGGAGCGCTCCTCCTTCTTTCCGACAGCCACGCGGTGAGTCCCTCCATGCCCAGCCGGTGCTCCCTCTCGGCGCCGTGCAGCAGCTCCGCGCAGTGCAGGAGGTTCGTCATGCGGCGCTCGCCGTCGTCGAACTGGAGCAGACGCTCCCCGACCCCCTCGTTACGGATGAGGCGGTGGAACATCACGACGAAGCCCTGGCGGGCCCACCGGGCGTGGTAGTCGCCGAAGCGCTCCTGCCATTCCTCCCATCCGCCTTCGTCGCCGGTGAGCGCGTGGAGTTCGTTCCCATTGAGCCCCATGATGTCGGTGGCCAGGGCGGCCTTCAGCCGCGCGTCGCCGGACGGATCGGCGATCCCCGCCATGAGGCGGAGCAGGTCGGTGGCCTCGCGCGAGGCGAACACGCTCTCGGCGCCGTAGAAAACGCAGGGCACCGCGTACTTCCGGAGATGCCTGCGCATGAGGCGCGCCTGCTCGTTGGTGCGCACCAGCACGGCGATGTGGCTGGGCCTGAGGGCCTCCCCGGCCGGGCCCGCCTTCCCGCCGATGAACGCCCTGCCCTCCCGGCCCATGGTGACCAGGCGCGCGATCTCGGCGGCCGTCGCACCCCCCAGGCGCTCCCCTGCCCGGCCCTTGGACGCCGCGGAGCCCGGTTTCCCCCGGCCGTGCTCCTCGTCCAGGAGCCAGATCTCCATGGCCGGCCGGGGGGCGCCCTCGACCATGAGGCATTTCTCCTGCTCCTCATCGCCGCCCGGCCGGGCGGGCGTATAGGCGATCTCCCGGAACACGAAGGGTGCCGGCGCGCCGGCCAGGAGCGCGTTCACCGCATCCACCAGTCCCGCGCTGGACCGCCAGTTTTCGGCGAGGGTGTAGCGCCGCTTCACCTCCCGCGAGGCCTTCATGTAGGCGAAGATGTCGGCGCCGCGGAAGCCGTAGATGGCCTGCTTCGGGTCGCCGATGAGGAAGAGGATGGAGCCCTCCCCGCCGAAGATGGTGGTGAAGATCCGGTACTGCAGGGGGTCCGTGTCCTGGAACTCGTCGATGAGCGCGGCGAAGTACCGGCGGCGCACCGCCTCGGCCAGCCTGCTCCCGGGGCCCTCCCGCAGAGAGCGGTGCATGTCCTCGAGCAGGTCGTCGAAGGACCGCTCCCCGCTTCGCTCCTTGCGCCGGGGCAACTCTCCTTCCAGGAAGCGGAAGAATTCCGTCTTGAGGGCCGTCAGGTGCCGCTCAAGGACCGGCACGGCCTTCTCCCTCCGCTCGATCAGCGTCTCGCACAGGCCGAAGAAGGGATGTTCCGGCGGTGAATATCCTTTTTTGACCCCTCCGTCGATGGACCGGCGGGAGAACCTGACCAATACGGCGTCCGTGGCCACGGCGTTGCCCGCGTTCAGGAAGGCGCCCATGGCCTCGACCCACTGCGGAATGGACGCCGGGGGGTACTTCGTTCTGTTAAGGCCCTCGTGTCCCGCGAGCAGGGAACGGATTTCCTCCCTGGACGATTCCCATTCAGCCCGCATCTTTTCAAAGGTCTCCGCCACGGGCGCCAGGACCCGGTCGATCTCCTCCCGGCCCGGCGGGTCAACCGGGGGATGCAGCGTGAAGGCAGGATCCAGGGATCGTTTTTTTAGCAGGTTGATGAAATAGTCCAGCCCCATCTTCCGGGAGAGGGCGAACGTGATGAGCGGGTCGGGCGCGCCGTAGAAGGAGAGCCGCCAGAAGTCCCGCACGATCTCATCGGTCAGGGACTGGCTGTCGGTCACGAGCTCCGTGTCGAAGGGCGAGGCGCTCTCGAAGGCGTTCTCCATGAGCGTGCGCTGGCAGAAGCCGTGGATGGTGTAGATGGCGGCCACGTCGAAGTCCCGCAGGGCGTCCCGGAGCCGCCGCCGCGCCCCCTCGTCACCCCGGTACTTCACGGCCACGGCGGACATGAGACCGTCGCGCGCACCGGGTTTCGCGCCGCCGCCCAGTACCGCCAGCGCCTCCACCAGGCGCTTCCTGATGCGGTCCCTGAGCGCCTCGGTGGCCGCCACGGTGAAGGTGACCACCAGGACCTGCTCCACGGTGAGGCCTTTCTCGAGGATGAGACGCAGGTAGAGCCCCGCGATGTTGTAGGTCTTCCCCGTGCCGGCCCCGGCCTCGATGAGGTTGGTCCCCTCCAGCGGGCTGTTCACCAGGTCGAAGAAATCCACGCTCCCCTTACGCATCGCGGTGCTCCAGCAGCGGCTTGTACACCGCCAGGGCCAGCTCCCCGAACTCGCCCGCCAGGGGATCGACCTTGTTGAAGCACAGGTCGAAATAGTCGTCCCGCGCCTCGCTCCATCCGAAATCACTCGGCCCCCATTCCCTGCGGGCCGCCTCCAGGGCATCTTCCGGGGTTTTTTCCTTCGCGATCTGTTCGGCGAACACGCGGGAGGTCTCGGGGAAGAAGGGGATCAGCTCCCGCAGGCCGCGCGCGTAGATGCGCACGAGCTTTTCGAGCTCGGCCTCCGCCTCCTCGACGGGCCTGAATTCGACCACTTTATCGCTGGCCACGTGCGCGCTCCGCTTCGGGTAGCCGCGCGCGCCCGCGGCGTTGAGGGCCAGGTGCCGTATCCAGAGGTCCAGCAGGTCCTTCGCGTTCGCCTTCGCGTAGCGGTGGGACAGCAGGGTGTTTTTCCAGACGCCGTCGATACGACCGCGAAGGGCGTATTCCCCGACGCCCACCTGGACCTCGCAGGGCGGGAGCCCGCCGCCCGCGCGGCGGGAGCGCACCTCGCGCACGAAGGACGGCACCCCGGCCGCCAGCGAACGGAAGGCGGCGCGGCCCACGTTCCCGTGCGGGAGCCCGCCCGCGGCGCGGAAGGTTTCGTACAGCCCGCGGACGTCGCCGCCCTCCAGCGCCCGGTCGCAGAGCGCTCCCGTCAATAGCCGCCGGTCCCGGCTGGAGACGTCGAAGGGCTCGCTCTCTTCGACCTCTTCCCCGTACTCATCAAAACGCAGCCGCAGCCGGCGGTTGAGCAGGAACCGGGCCGGATTGCGGAAGAACCGCAGCATGTCGTGAAGAAACACCTCGCTGAAAGGCTCGGGCTCGGGGAAAGACTCGGGCACGAAACCCGCCGGTTCGATTCGTTCCGACAGGAGCGCCCTGCACGCCTCCAGGTTCTCCCGGGAATAGCTGTGGAGCCCGCCGCCGGTGAAATAGGACGGGCTGAAGGGCTGAAGGCGGTGGCGCGTGACCAGCTTCTCCCGCACGCCGCCCGCGGGCATCCCGCAGGCCTGCTCCACGTAATCGAGCAGCTCGCTCACCAGCACCGACGAGGGAATGGCGCTGTCGTCCTGGGCGCTCTGGCCCACGTAGCTGAGGTAGAGCTTATCGCGCGCCGACACGATGGCCTCGAGGAAGATATACCGGTCGTCGGTGCGCAGCGAGCGGTCGCCGGGGCGCGGGCGCTGCGCCATGAGGTCGAAGCCCAGGGAGGAGCTCCGCCGCGGGAAGACGTCGTCGTTCATGCCGATGAGGCAGATGACCCGGAACGGGACGCTGCGCATGGGAAGCATGGCACAGAAGGTCACGCCGCCCGTGAGGAAATGGCCGTGCACGCGCCGGTCGCGGAGGGCGTTCTCCAGCCAGGCCTTCACCACCGGGAGCTCCACGGCCTCGCCGAACCCGGCGAGGGCCCCGGCTTCGCGGAGTTTCGACAGCTCCGCTTTCAGCATGGCGGCGTAGGATGCCGAAGACGCGTCGGTTTCGAAGAAGGCGTCCATGAGGGCGCAGAGCACACCGCTCCACTCCTCCGTGCCGCGGGTCTCGTTCAGCGCATTCATCCATCCGAAAAGCGTTTCGACGAAGCGGAGGAAGCGGCCCAGCGCCTGGGCCTCGGAGCCCTCGACGTGGTCGTAGGGAAGGATGCCCTCGAAGAGGGCCTCGCCCCTCCCGGGCATGGCGTAGCCCAGGAGGAGGCGGTCCAGGCCGTGCCGCCAGGTGTTCTCGCCGATGGCGGGAAGGCCGCGCCGCTCGCGGTCCGCGGCGTCGATCCCCCACCGGATGCCCGTCTCCGCCACCCATCTCCTGGCGAGTTCCGCGACGCCCTCATCGAACCCGAAACGGCGCCGTACGTCTTCCGATTGAAGGAGATCGAGCACCCGGCCAGCGCCCAATCTCCCGCCCGCGCAGTCCAGCACGGCCATGAAGGCGTCCACCAGCCCGCTTTCGCTCCGGACGCTCCGGTCCGCGATGGAAAAGGGGATGTTCCGGGACTCGTCGGGAGCGTTCCCGAAGACCGCCTGGATGAAGGGGACGTAGACCTCGATCTCGGGCGCCATCACCAGGATGTCCCGCGGCTCGAGCGTCGGGTCCGCGGCGAAAAGGCCCAGCAGGTAGTCGTGGAGCGCCTCCACCTCGCGCATGGGGCCGTGGCAGGAGCCGATGACGATGGAGCCGTCGGTACCGCCGAACGGGACCGTGTCCTCCTCCCCGCCGGGGGCGCCGCGGTCCAGCAGGTCCAGGATGTCGTGCTGGATCATCCCGAGCAGCGACGAGGGGGGATCGCCGGCGTCCTCCCGGTCCGCAAAGGCCTGTTCGTCCCTCATCCCGTCATAACTCATGAGGAGCCACAGGAAGTCCCTGCCCAGCATCCCCATGGACGCCAGCAGGCTGTTCCCTTTTTCCAGGTGGAGGTCCTCGGGCGCGAGCGACTCGTAGCCGCCGCGGCCCAGGACCCGCCTGATCTCGCGGCTGTTCCGGATGTCGGCCCAGTAGCGCCGCGAGGGATTCATAAGGAAGATGTTCACGTCGAGGAGTGAGGAGGAGGCGGCCAGCACGTCCATGTGGAACTTGGGGAGCGCCGAGATGCCGAAGACGGACAGCCGCTCCGGCAGGTCCTCCGTCCGGACGCCGCCCGCGCGCACCCGCTCGAAGAAGAGCCTCTGGAAGGCCGCCCGGTGCGCGCCCGGCGTATCGCGGGCCAGCAGGCGCCACAGCGCGGCCTGCCAGCCGTCGCCCTCCCCCTCCTCCCAGCCCAGCACCATGCCGGGCCGGAAGATTACGTACTGGTCGAAGAGGTAAGCGATCCGCTCGGCGAGCCGCCACTGACGGAGCGAGCGGTCCTCGCCGCTCCGGATGTAGTCCCTCAGGCTCTCGAAGCCGGGGCGGCCCATGCACGCCGGCAGTTTCGCCATGACGCGCCAGGCGAGGACCTCACGTTCGAAGCGCCCGCCGTCCGCCGCATCCGGAAGTACGGACCGGAAGAGGTCGTCGACCACATCGTTCGGGAACCGGAAACTGCAGTGGGCCCACACGCCCAGGCGACGTGCCAGCTCCATGGAGATCCAGCGCTGCATGCCCACGCTCTGCACCACGATGACCTCGGGCGCCAGGGGCGAGCCGAGCGGCTTCCCGACAACGCCTGCCAGGCGGTCGGCCAGGTCCTCGAGGCGGTTGCCGGTGTAGAGGGTGAGCCCGGGCACCTCACATCCCTCCGCCGGCGCCGGGATTAAGGAAAGATGCTTCAATGAACGCGGCGATGCGCTCGACCTCGTCTCTGCCGAACCGGGGAAGGCCGGCGCCGACATCCCTGTCGGTCACCACGGCGGCGACGTCCGCCCCGCCCGAGAGGAACAGCGGCCCTTCCGGCGAATCGCCCACCACCTCGATCTTGGGGCCCGACCCTTCCTTGTAGCCCTCGACGATCACCAGGTCGCAGTCTCCGAAATATTCCCGCGCGATGTCCGCCGGTCCCTTCGCACCGTCGATCCGGGACATGACCGCCAGCTCCCGGTCGTTGGTGATGGCGGCGGCGAGGGCGCCCGCCTGCCGGTACCGGTGCGTGTCCTTGCCGGGGCGGTCCACCTGGAAGTCGTGCTTCATGTGCTTGATGACCGCGACCCGGCGGCCCTTCCGGGTTAAATGGGCTATGAGCTTTTCGATGAGGGTGGTCTTCCCGGAGCCGGAGCGTCCGACGATCGAGATGACCGGGGGCGTTGTATCGTTTCTCTTCATGAGACCTGGGAATGCGCGAAAGCCCGAACGGCTTTCCCGCCCTTCATGCAATACCGGATGGCGGGCGGTTGTCAAGAGATTATGTCTCACGGGGCGCCGGGAAAGCACGCCCCGCCGTCACGGGCGAACACGGTCCGCCGCCGGCATGCCGCCGGGCCTTTCCGCGGTGAGTGGCTTATCCGCGAGTCATCCCCGGCGGGCGTCAATGAGCACGGTCGCGCCGAAGGGCCATCGTCACCCGTATCTCGCCAGCGCCTGCGCCGTGATCTTCCCCTCGCGGACGCCCTTGGCCACTTCGCGCAGGTCCGCCAGGTAGGCGTCCACCACCTCGTCGGAGACCGGCTCGGCGTTTATCTGGACAAAGGGCGGGTTGAAGGTCCCGAAGGGGAAGTAGCCCCGCTCCACCATGCCGCCCAGGATGCTGAACGTGTCCAGCGTGTCGGAGCGGTACAGGATGAGGAGGCTGTCGTTCTTGATGCACCAGAAGTCCTCGATGGACGCGATGCCCTCCTCCATGCGCTTCTTCACCTCAAGGGAGCGCTTCGCCAGCGCCACGTAGCCCTTCTCTCCCAGGTGCTTCATGACCGCCCACGCGGCGGCAAGGGCCCCGGCAGGGCGGCTTCCCACGAGCGACTGCGTCTGGTAGTGCCCCACGGGCCAGTCCTCCACGGCCACCCAGTGGTACTTCTGCAGTTCCTCGGAGCGGTAGAGCACCGTGGAGCAGGGCTTGGCCGCGTACCCGTGCTTGTGTATGTCCGCCGAGATCGAGCTCACGCCGGGGACGCGGAAGTCGTAGCGCGGGAGCTTCATGCCCAGCTTCTCGAGCCAGGGCGATATGTAGCCGCCCACGCAGCAGTCGGAATGGAGCCACAGGCCGCGCTTCTGCGCAAGCTTCCCCAGCTCGTCGATGGGGTCTATGACGCCGAAGGGCCAGCAGGGGGCTGAGCCCACCAGGGCGATGGTGTTGGGGGTGATGGCCTTCTCCATGGCCTGCACGTCGGCGCGGTAGTCGCCGCCCACCGGCACGCGCACCTCCTTGATGTCGAGGTACCGGCAGCTCTTGTTGAAGGCGGCGTGACCGGAAAAAGGCACGACGATCTCGGGCGCCTTCACCTCCGGCTTCTTGTCCCGGGCCCACTGCCTGGCCGCGTGCACGGCGCAGAAGATGCTGTCCGTGCCGCCCGAGGTGATGTTCGCGCGGACGTCCTCCCCGCCCTTGAGGATCTCCACGGCCATGGCGAGCACCTCGCGCTGCATCTGCCTCATCCCCGTCTCGTATTCCGCCAGGAATGCGTTGCGATGAAAGAACATGTTGAACGCCCGCAGGGCCACCTTGTTCACCTCCTCGGTGCCCATGTGCATGTCCACCGTGAGCCGGCCGTGCGCCGTGTCCGTGTCCATGCGCCTGAATTCGGCGAGCTGCGCCTCCACCTTTCTCCGCGACAGGCCTTTGCGCGGGAATATGCGTTCCTTCCGTTTCATTGGGGCCTCCAGGTATTTATAAATTTGATTTCGCGAGGGCCGGCGTTCCGAGCCGGCCGGGTGCGTTGTCTATATGTCAATCGACGCTGGTATACCATGTTTTTCACAGAATGTCAAGATAATTCAGGGCCTCATGGAATGCGGACAAGGCCGCCCAGGAGCGCTTCGATATGCGCCATGTCCGCGGCGCGGGAAAAAGCTGAAAAGAACACGGCCACAGGGATGGTTATTTCGGGATTATCATAGATACCGGCGGCACAGGGCGGCGGAGGCTTGCGGACGCACCGGTCGGCGATTACCTTCTCTCATTAAAGGAAAAGCATGGTGAAAAAGTCATCACCGCAGCACATCACTTGACGGGCATATCATTCCCATCGCGTCACTGGAATGTTTCACAATAATTCTTCGCATTTCGTATTAACAGCAGGTTCACCGTCAAGCGCATGAGCCGTGAATTTGAAAAATTGAATAAAAAAGCATTGAATCTCTCCAAGGGAGGAATTACGTTCAGAATGAAAAACAATAGTGTTCACCGCGACGTCGCGCAAGGGGAAGGGCATGATACAATGCTTTGCACTTACACTGCGAAATACACAAAAATAAGGTCCGGCTACATGGGGCAGCTGGTCGAGTGGCCCGAGATCATAACCGAAGGTAAAAATTTAGACGAGTGCAGGGAGCTTTTACGGGACGCCTTGGAGGGGATGGTGAAAGCTTACAAACAGCAGAAAAGGGAATTACCCGTCGGGCTTGCAATCATAGAGCAGATCCCGGTAGAAGTTTGACATGTTGGTCAAGCGGAGAGACCTGATTAAATATTTCGAGGCGAATGGATTCCATTCTACAAGAATCAGAACCTCCGATCCGGTCTTCCGATAGGACCAAACCGGCGCAGCCCACCAGCAACACAACCGACGACATAGAGCCCTGTTTCCGGGGCAAGACCCGCTAAGAAATCGTTCCCGAAATTTTCGTTGACGCAGGCCCCGTTTCCTCGCATGATCCTCCTGTGCCGCGCGCAATAACGCCCGCAGGGAGGATCCATGAGCCCCGCCGAAGTCAAGGTCGGAGAGAAGATCAAGGAGCTGCGCGAGTCGCTGGACCTCTCGCTCAATGACGTGGCCGAGAAGACGGGCTTTTCCACCGCCTACCTCTCGCAGGTCGAGACACACCTCCTATCCCCGCCGCTGGGCGCGCTCATCAAGATCGCGCACGCCCTGGACATCGAGATAGGCAGGCTCTTCAACCAGACGGGAAAGGCCCCCTTCACCATCGTGCGGAAAGACGAGCGCACGCCCACCTCCAGGGTCACCTCAAAGGAGGGGGTGCGCTACGGCTACTTCTACGAGTCGCTGGCCCCGGACAAGATCAACCGCCACATGGAGCCCTTCCTGGTCACCCTGGAGCCGGTCCCCAAGAAGGGGTCTCCCTACAGCCACGAGGGGGAGGAGTTCATCTTCGTGCTGGAGGGCCGCGTGGAGGTCCAGCTGGGCGAGCACACCGACTCACTCGAGCCGGGGGACAGCATATACTACGATTCCACGGTGCCGCACCGGGTGGCCTGCCTGGGCGAAAAGCCGGCGCGCATCCTGGCCGTGATCTACGCCTACTGAGGCCGAGACGGCTCCCGGCCCTCCGGGATATATTGAACCGAGGGGCAAGAGACGCTATACTGGTGGTGCAAGGGACCGGCCGTGAGCGCCTCAAGAGACATAATTTTTTCCATAAAGTGCTTTACACCGGCCCCAGGGGATGTACACCATACTCGGTCGGTCATGTCACACTGCGAACCACGCGGATAACCCCCTATGAAGCATAGAGATTGCTCGTTCCTGTCACGAGGCTCCAGGCCCCGCGAGGCGTGCGGCATATTCGGCGTCCACGGACACGAGAGCGCGGCCAACCTCACCTACCTGGGGCTCTACGCCCTCCAGCACCGCGGGCAGGAGTCTGCGGGCATCGCGTCGTGCGACGGCCACCACATCTACCGGTACGCCGGCATGGGCGAGGTGCTCGACGTCTTCGACGAGACCCAGCTGGCGAACCTCGCCGGCCACATGGCCATAGGCCACAACCGGTACTCGACGACCGGCTCCTCGTTCCTCCGCAACGCCCAGCCCATCAGGGCCGACTCCATACTGGGGCCCATCGTCCTCTCCCACAACGGCAACCTCGTGAACTCGGCCGAGATCAGGTTCGCCCTGGAGAAGGACGGCACCATTTTCCAGACCTCAATCGATTCCGAGGTGATCATCCACCTGATGGCGCGGTCGGGGATAGGCGATTTCCTCGAGGCGCTCATCCACGCCCTGCGAACCATCCGCGGGGCCTACTCGCTCCTGGTGATGAATAAAAACTGCGTCTACGCCGTGCGGGACCCCCAGGGATTCAGGCCGCTGGTGCTCGGGAAGCTCGGCGACGCCCACGTGGTGGCCTCGGAAACGTGCGCCTTCGACATCATCGACGCCGAGTACGTGCGGGAGATAGAGCCCGGCGAGCTGGTCGAGATATCGAAGTACGGCATCAAGTCCTATTTCCCCTTCGAGCGGCAGAAGCAGTCTCTGTGCGTGTTCGAGTACATCTACTTCTCGCGCCCCGACTCGATCATATTCGGCAACTCGGTCCACGAGATGCGCGTCCAGCTGGGAAGGACGCTGGCGCGCGCAGTCGCCCGCGGAGGCCGACATCGTCATACCCATACCGGACTCGTCCAACGTCGCGGCCCTGGGCTACTCGCGGGAGTCGGGCATCACCTACGAGAAGGCCATGATCCGCAGCCACTACATAGGCCGCACCTTCATCGAGCCGTCGCAGAAGATCCGCGACTTCGGGGCCAAGATCAAGTACAACGTGGTCGCCCCCGCGGTGGACGGGAAGCGCATCGTGGTGGTGGACGACTCGATCATGCGCGGCACCACCATGCGCAAGATCATCAAGATGTTCCGCACGTCCGGCGCCCGGGAGATCCACGTGCGGATATCGGCGCCGCCGACCACCAACCCCTGCTTCTACGGCATCGACATCCCCACGCGGAGCGAGCTCATCGCCGCCACCCATACCATCGAGGAGATACGCAAATACCTGAGGGTCGAATCGGTGGAATACATGACCGTGGAAACGCTCCTGGGGGCAATCGACCGCCCGGAGATGCACTTCTGCACGGCGTGTTTCGACGGCAACTACCCGGTGGAGTTCGATCGCGGCGACGGGAACCAGAAGTACCTGTTCGAAGACCTGGCGGTGAGCGAGTACTACTGACGCGACGCGCGGTATGCAGATAGACCAGTTCCTTCCCTTCTTTATCGCCGTGCTCCTGGGAGCGCTCCTCGGCTTCGAGAGGGCCTTCGCCTCGCGGGTGGAGGGAACAGAGCGGCGCGGGCAGGACCTGGTGGGCGGGGTGCGCACCTACGCGCTCATCTCGCTGCTGGGCTGTCTCGCCTCGTTCCTGAACGCCGCCTACCAGCACGGCATACTGCTCGCGGCCTTCATCGGCACCATGCTCCTCGCCGTTGTCGCCTACTACGTCAGCTACAGCCGCAAGGACGAACCCGGCATCACCACTGAGATCAGCATACTCATCAGCTTCATCATAGGCGTGACGGTGCAGCACGGCCACTATGTCCTGGGCGCGTTCATCACCATGCTCGTCATGCTGATACTGCACCTCAAGAAATACCTGGACACCCTCACCGGCAGGATCGAGTTCGAGGACATCAGCGCCCTCGTGAAGTTCGGCATCGTCACCCTGGTGATACTGCCGCTCCTGGACCCCGGCTACGCCCTGCGCGTGGGGGACCTGGGCGTCGAGTGGCTCAACCGGCGCGAGTCCCTGGCCGCGATCAGCATCGTGGCCCCGCACACCGTCTGGCTCATGGTGGTGCTCATATCCGGCATCAGCTTCACCGGGTACATCGCCATGAAGGTCCTGGGGACGCGCAGGGGAATAGGGCTCACGGGCATCCTGGGCGGGTTCGTCTCGAGCACCGCCACCGCGATAAGCTTCGCCAGGCAGAGCTCCCGGGAGGAGCGGCTGTCCATGCCCCTGGCGCTGGCGGTGCTCCTCGCCTCCTCCATCATGTTCCCGCGCATCCTTGTCGAGGTGCTCATCGTGAACAGCGCGCTGCTCCCGAGGATATCGGCGACCATGGGGCTCATGGCCGCGGCGGGGTTCGTCTTCTGCGCCCTGTTCTGGAAGCGGTCGGAACGGCACGCCGCTGAGGGGGCCGATCTAAAGAATCCCTTCGACATCATGCCCGCGGTGAAGTTCGGCCTCCTCTACGCGCTCGTCGTCCTGGTCACGCGGCTCGCGGGCGAATTCGCCGGCGCCTGGGGCGTGTACGCGGTGAGCCTGCTCTCGGGGCTCACCGACGTCGATTCGATCGTGCTGGCCATGTGCCAGCTGGCGAAGGAGGACCCGTCCCGCGCCGGGCAGGCCGCCGTCGCCATCACGCTGGCCGCGTTTTCGAACACCGCCCTCAAGGCGGGGATCGCCCTTTCCCTGGGCTCGGCCGGGCTTCGCCGCGCGGCGCTCGCCGGTTTCGCGGTCATCATCTCCGCCGGTGTCGCCGGGCTTTTTCTCGTGAGAATGGCCGGATGAAGGCGTTCGGGCGGGAAACCCGCGCGCGATGGTTTAAAAGCGGCCCAAAAATACTTGACGAACGGCCCCGCGCGTGGGATATAGCAATCCGTCACACAGGTCACTAGCTCAATTGGTAGAGCAGCGGTCTCCAAAACCGCAGGTTGGGGGTTCGAGACCCTCGTGACCTGCATTAACGGCGCCGCCGATTTGATGGGTTTATCGGCGGCGTTTTAAACTGGGCAAACCTCACCCTCGTCAGTCACGCCTGAACCATGCAACCACATTGTCAGTACTCGAGGTAACGTATACGTGTTCCCCGTCCTGCGATACGATCACAGATACAGGTCTATCAACGTTTGTTACATCACTATAACGGTCTTTATAGGTAAGAGCTCCCGTGGTCGAGTCGCGAGAAAACCATGCCACCGCATGGGAGCTCGGGGCAGCTACATAAACATGCCTTCCATCCGGTGACACCACCACGAAATAAGCGTCAGAAATATCGGTGTTGTTGTAGCGGCCCACATAGGTGAGTGCTCCCGTGGTGGAGTTGCGGGTAAACCACGCCACCGATTCGTCGCTATTTGCGACAACATAGACGTGCTTGCCGTCAGGCGACACCGCGACAGTCATGGCGCCATCAATATTCACATTGCTGTAGTTGCCCTTATAGTCGAGCGCGCCCGTGGCGGAATCACGGTCAAACCACGCCACCGCATCGGCCGTAACCGCCGCGACATATACATGTTTGCCGTCCGGCGAAACAGCTGCACGTGCAGCGCCAGCAATATTCACATTGCTGTAGTTACCCTTATAGTCGAGCGCGCCCGTGGTGGAATCGCGGGTAAACCACGCCACCGCATCGGCATCATTTCCAGTGACGTAAACGTGTTCACCGCCCGGCGACACTACAACAGAAACAGCACCGTCAATAATGGCATTGCTGTAGCTGTCCACGTAGGTGAGGGCGCCCGTGGCGGAATTGCGTGTAAACCACGCCACCGCGTCTGCATCAAGTCCGGCAACGTACACGTGCTTGTCGTCCGGCGACACTACAACAGAAACAGCACCGTCAATATTAGCATCGCTGTAGCGGTCCACGTAGGTGAGAGCGCCCGTGGCGGAATTGCGGGTAAACCACGCCACTGCATCGGCGCCTAATCCGGCGACATAGGCATGCTTGCCGTCCGATGAAACCGCCACAGAATACGCGTACTGAATGTTGGCGTTGCTGTAGCGGCCCATGTACGTAAGCGTGCCGGTTTTGGCTGAAGAATCATCATCTCCCGAGCCCCCGCAACCAGACATGGCCAGTACAACAGCCGCTGCCGCCAACACCTCTATAATGGAAATATTCTTCCGAGAGTATGACATGAACTGCCTCCATTAAGAAAAAGGTAGCTCATGCATATCATGGCAGCTGCTGAATGTCAAGGATGGGCATACTACAGTGTGAATTAGAGGGGGGCTTTTACCAAACACGCATCTTTATTCTTGCCAACGTCTACCGGAGCTAAAGTCTCGTCATGGCGCCCCACCCTCCCTCGCATACCACCAGAGGGCGGCCAAGAGCGCTTCCTGGACGGTTTTTTTAACTCCCTCGTGACCTGAATAAATAAACAAAACCGTGAAGAACCTTATTTTTTTACAACCAACACAGGGCACTTCGCGGATCTGGTGACTTTTTCCGCCACACTGCCCATTAGCTTCCCAAAAAATTTTTTTCCCTTGTGTGAGGCCATGACAATGAGATCTATTTTTTTTGCTTCCTGCGCCTTTAATATTTCTTCATACGGGTTCCCTTTCTTAACATCCACTTGGATCTTGAGCCCCTTCGCCTTCGGGAATTTATCAACTATCTTTTGAAGCATATTCTTAGATGCAGTAATCGTTTTAGTTTCTATCTGCTCCACCATGGCTGCGTCCAGGCAATAATCGACTGCACATTGCTGGACCACTTCGTTTACATGAAGAAGATATAAAGACGCATTGGTCCTCTTCGCAATATCAACAGCATCTTGGAATGCCTTTTCTGCGGTGCCTGAAAAATCTGTCGGTACCAGTATACGTGTGGGATTGAACATTTGAATCCTCCATTATTTTTATTAACAATGTATAAATTATAAATCAAATATTTTAAATTGTCAAAGCATTTAACAGTTTCCTGAAAAACTCAAATCAACATATTTCTGTCTCAGAGAGCTTCCAATAAGAGCCTTATATGTCCCGGTGCTGTCCCTGAAAAAGATCGCAATTTCCTGAATAAACAAAAACGAAACATTCAAAGTGTTCATCGTGGGTGTTAATATAGCAGAAACAATCATCCACCGTCCACCTGCCACAATGTCACTCCCACGCGGTTGGCCCCTGCCATGTCGGCGGCCCGGGTAAGCCACACGACCCCGTCTCCCTGCACGACCTTCCCCAGCACCGTCTCGCAGGCCGACAGGTTCAAAAGATCAGCCCTCAGCTTCAACAGCGCAGCCTCCTCCACCGAAAGGTACCCGTCCTCTCTTGACATCGTCTTTACCGTCTCCTCGCTTGCCTCCAGGCCCTTTATTATCCGGGTTGCTTTACCGCCAAATACCCTCTTCCCGATGGCCTCGATCTCATTCTTCATCCCCGGCGAGTTGTCCCATTTCAGCCCCAGGTGCTCATAATAGCCCCCAGGCCCTCCCGGGTTGATTTATTGGCGTAGTATTCCTGGGATTTCGCCGACACCTCCTTTCCTCCCTTCGCCGCCCTCCCCGTCCCCGGCTCACCCCCTTCTCGTCGGAATAGACCGCCCTGCCGAAGGCCAGGAAGGCCCCCTTTCGCGCTCCGTGGCTCCGCCTATTTAACCTGCCGATTTGTACAGGTGGAATCAGTGATATTATGCGGCCATCCATGCAGCTATTTCCAGAAGTGTTGTTCGCAGTATGTCCTGTTGAGGGAGCATTAGAGCGAGCATTCCCGACTAATACAAATTATTTCGATGAGCATCCACCCCTCGCATACCACCAGAGGGCGGCCAGAAGCGCTTCCCGGACGGTTTTTTTAACTCCCTCGTGACCTGAAGTTAGACTCATCCTGGTCGACGGGCGATGGAGCGACGCCACTCGGCCAACCGCGAGGCATCAACGCCCAGCTGATAGGCCACGATGACCGCGACGTTCACGGCGCTTGCACGCCAGAATCCATGGTCGATAAATGATGCGGCCGAGCTCGGCGCCGGCTCGGGGAGGATCGTGACCTGCCCCAGGCGACGAAGCCGCCTGACAAGCTCCCAATCCTCCATCACGGGCAAGTCCGGATAGCCGCCGAGAGCCCGAAACACCCGGCGTCGGAGAAAGAGCCCCTGGTCGCCGTAGGGATGCCCCGAAAGGCGATGCCGCAAGCTTCCCCCCGCGGTCATCACTCGTCCGGTAAGGCCCTCCCCGGCCGCGCGATATGTGAAGGCACCCGCGACGACCTGGGGCGTCTCCAGGGCTTCTCGGATCAGGTCGGCTGCCTGTGGCGGAAGTCGCGTATCCGCATGAAGAAAGAGGAAAATATCTCCCCGAGCGGCCGCAGCTCCGACGTTCAACTGCCGTGCCCTTCCTCGGGGAGCCTCGACGACCCGGGCCCCCGCCTGGGCAGCACGAAGCCTCGTCCCATCCTCGCTGCCTCCATCGGCCACAATGACCTCCGAGGCTCCGCGCGCAAGGCCGTCTCGAACCACCTCCTCGATCTGGCTCGCCTCGTTGAGGGTCGGGACCACCATCGAGACCTTTAGCATCGACGCGTGCGCGTCCCGACAGCGCTCCCAGTGCACGAGGTCATCGGGGCGATCGATGTCGGCGAGGGTGTCCAGTATGACGGGTTCCAAACCCAGCGCACTCGCCCGCTCGATGGTCTGGCGCAAGACCCGCTCGCTGCCCCATTCGATCCCCTCGAAAATGCGAGGAAGCGCCTTCGCCGCTCCCTCGGCCGAGAGGCCGACGAGCCAATAGCCCCCATCGCTCGCCGGGCCCAGCGCGAGTCCTTTGCGCCTGAGGAGGGCGAGGGCTTCGCGAATATGGTCCGCCGTCATGTCAGGACAGTCGGAGGCCACGATCACGCATCGCTCCGCGCCCCCTTTGAAGGCGGACCGCATCACCGAACACAGCCGAGCGCCGAGAGAGCCCTCGGGCTGGGGTCGATATACGGGAAGGCGGCCCAACCACCGGCGCATCTGAGCGCGAGTTCCCCCCTGGTGCCAGACCTCGACCTTGGCCTCGCGTGTTGCGGCAAGCGCGCATAGCTCGAGGGCAATGTGCCCGCTCAGGGCGCGCTGCAAGGCAGCGGCTCCCTCCGCGCCCAGGGCGGGGACTAGACGGGTCTTGACCCGTCCGGGGACGGGATAGCGCGTCACCATCACGATCTGCGAGTGACCAGACCTGGTCACGTCAGCGCACCGCTTCAAGAAGAGCCCGCATGCGCGGTGCAGGCAAGGCAGTGGGCTGCAAATGCGATCGGGCGACGGAGCAGATCCTTCGGAGGCTCGAACACCGAACGGTGCCCGCCGACAATAGGCAGCCCCGCCCCCAGGTTGAAGTCGCAGTCATGGAGGACGCCATTCCAGGCCACGGCGAGGGTCCGTCGACAGGCGAGAAGAGGGACAGTCGCGGGGTTGAACTGAGAGCGAAGCGTCTCGAGGTATGTCTTCAGGGCCTTTGTCGCGACGAGACCGGCCCGAAACCGCCCGACGGGAACGTTGGTGAGCATGCGCAGTTCGTCGAACCGGACGCCGTGCTGCTCGAGGAGCTCGCGTCGAAACCGCGGTACTTCTTTTTTGGGATCAGGCAGACTGACCCCGTCCGGGTTCGCGGCGAGGTCGAGGATAAGGCCGTCGCCGAGGCCGTAGCCCAGGGCATTGAGCCGCCTGAGCATGGCGATACTTTTCTCGAACGCCGAGGCTCCGCGTTGACGCTCGACGGCTGCGGGGTCCCACGACGGCAGCGACGCCAGGAGGCGCACCCCGTGTCGGGCGAACACCCCGGGCATGTCGCCGTTCCCGGGCTCGAGCATCGCGGTCAGGTTGGTTCGAACCTGGACTTCGAAGTGGGCGGCGCGGGCTTGCAGGACGAAATCCCGTATCCGGGGATGCAGCTCGGGAGCCCCACCGGTCAGATCGAGCATCGGCCGCCCGAGGCTCGAGGCGAGCTCGAGACAGGCAGTGAAGGTTCCATCGGACATCGCCTCCTCTCGGCTCGGGGAGCTCGACTGGTGGCAGTGGGCGCAGTTCATGTTGCAGCGAAGGCCAATGTTAAGCTGGAACAAGTCGAGCCCCACGGCGTGGAGCGCCTCGGGGTCGACCTGGGAAACCTTCATGGCAAACTCGTTGTTCATGCGTTAAATATCCAGGAAATTCCGTCTCCTTTCCAGAGAATGTCCCCCGATAGAATGCCTCCTATCAGAAGCATCATCCACTGAAAAGTCATCCTGCACGGCTGAAAGCCCTGGGGAAGTGGCCTTGAAATTTAACTTAAACGTCTTGGTTCCTCTATCTCCTATTCTTTTCCTCCGTTACCCCTTCATTTAGTAAACAGATTGTCTAGTTCCATTTCTTTCAACGTTTCAGGGGTTGGGCCGCCGGTGTTTTGGTCCCATCCCAGAATGTTGAATAGCTCTTTTCCCAGGGTTTCAATATCCACGGAAACGTCTTTAAGAGGGCCATGGGTGAGCGGGGGCTTGCCAATTGCCCGGGAGGGCAGCTTCGTATCGTCTGGCAGCACCCCTTCACGAACACTAAAGGCTTTTCTCAAATTCAATATTCTTTTCCCTGTCTTAAAGTATTCATCAGGTGTAAGATCCCAACCGGTGACGGCGTTTAAAAAATCAACGATTGAATATTGCATTGTATCCGGTCCCATTAGACAGACCCCGCAGCCATTGATCAGCTGTGCATAAATACTTGTGGCTGTATTCAGGTTTACTTTTTTAGCCTCTTTGGTTTTGGCTGCTTTCACCATTCGCTTGACCGCGGGGAATTGCTCTTTTCCGCTCCGCAGGTCCGAATCGACGTAACTTGCGATGGTATGGCGGCCGGGCGTCGGCTCGAATTGATACATTAGCGCCCAGCCGGGGTCATTCCTGGAATCATGCATGGGCAGCTCCTGCCCGCCGGCATGCATGGCAAACTTTTCAGACTCCCGGCCGATTTTATCAATGGCAGCTTTTACACCGTCCGCCAGAATGTCTCCAAACCCTTCTCGATTTATGATCATCCCCACCAGCTTGATGATTGCTTCTTTATTACCCCAGGTAAGTTCCAGCCCGCCGGTGGTTTTCGAGTCAATAATTCCGTTTTCAAAACATTCAATGGCATAGGCCACTGTTCCACCAGTCGAGATAGTATCAATACCAGCACGGTTGCACATATCGTTTAGTTCAATAATAGAATCAAGATCATCATTCAGCAGCAGGGCGCCAAAACCGGCGATGGTTTCGTACTCCGGTTTGTGTCCTTCTGATCCCTGGTGTCGCCCGGTTTTTACATCCACCATGCCGCCGCAGCCCAGGGGACAAGACTGGCAGGCATAACGGCGCTTTTGGCGTTTTATCACCGTTTCGCCGGATAGTTTCTCAACGCGGTAATACGGAAAGTCCCCCACGGATGAGCCTCCCCAGTTTTTAACAGGCGTGTCCCCGGTGAGACCCGAAAACATAGTAAGTCCTGGTGTCCCCCAAGTGCCGAATATTAGTTTGACATTGCCGTTTGTCGCCGGTGGATTAAGGCCTGTTTTGGCGACGAGCTTACTGACAAAATTGATAAATCTTACCGTGAGCTTATCCGCAATTTCGGCGTCTTTCTTATACTCGGTCAAAAACTTTTTGGCCAGTGCTTTGACTTCATCGGGACGGGCCACAGATATTTCATTTGACCCCAGAAAAGAGACAGCTTTCAAATTTTTGCTGCCCATTACGGCCCCGAGGCCCGACCTGGCCGCGATTCGTCCTTCATCCGTCGCAATGCCTGATATAAGCGAAAGCTTTTCTCCGGACATGCCGATGGACGCTATTTGAACCTTTTTGTTTCCGAGCTCGGTTTTAATGGCCGCCTCGGTTTCAATAATGTCTTTTCCCCAAAGGGAGGATGCATCTTTAATGTCGATACCGTCACTCGTTATATGCACCCAGGTCGGTTGTGCAGCCCGGCCCGTGAAAAAGACCGCGTCGTATCCCGTTCGCTTTATCTCGCGAGATAGATACCCGCCACCATTGGCATCTCCCCATCCACCGGTCAATGGAGATTTACCCACGGCCATGAACCGTCCGGTAAACGGCAGACCGGAACCGGTTAAAAGTCCTGAACATAATCCCAAATGGCTTTCAGGTGCCATAGCGTCGATGCCCGGTTTTTGTCGTTCAGCTATTACGGCGGCTCCCATTCCGTATCCGGTGAGATACTTTTTGTAAAAATCCTCGCGTAATTTAACCGTTTCTGTAGAGCCATCGGTTAAATTCACAACCAGGTATTTACCCATAAATCCTTTACCCATAACAGCCTCCATTAATGTTGTTTGCTTCCCGAATCTTTTATTTTAAAATACATATCATGAAAACATTCTTCCGAGAGAATGACATACCCTGCCTCTATTCAGAAAAAGGTGGCTACTGCATATCATGGCAGAAGATGAATGTCAAGGAAGGCTGAATCGCGGTCTGAATTTAAAGTATATAATACCTAACGCTCATCTCTATGATCATCGATGATTTTTGAATCCAGGAAAAAGTCACGGTGTTACACCCCTACCCTCGCGCACCACCAGAGAGCGGCCAAGAGCGCTTCGGAAATGGTTTTTTTAACTCCCCCGTGACCTTCACTTATTAAAATCAATGGCTAGATGCTTTTCCACGGTTTTGAAATTGTTTTTCTTCATAAATGATAATGGGTGATGATTACCGCATGTACGGCCTCACATGAACGTGAAACCATACAAACGGATAAACATTACTCATTAAAGCACGAAATCAGCTTTCATGACACCCGTGCTCATGTTCACGGCAGGCGACGCCGGAATCTTTCAGGTTGCCGGTAAGCCACTTTTCAGTTACCTTTTTGACGTTTCCGGCACATCCCCTTATAACTTGAATCCCGTGGTTGTTGAGTACATTGACCGCCCCGTCACCCATGTTCCCCGCCAGCATAATGTTGACGCCCATCTGCGACAGCGTACTTACTATGTTCGACTTGCATCCGCAACCTGCCGGCGATGTGACCTTTTCTTCATTGATTATCTCGTTGTTTTCGTTTGCGGTAAACACCGTGAAATATTCGCAGTGTCCGAAGTGGGCGTCCACCTGGTTTTGATTCGACGGTAATGCTATCTTCATGTTCTGCCTCCGAAAAAATTATAGTATGTTACCGATTTCATTAGATCTCCGAGGGCAATCGTCCTCTTTGAATCTGTGCGGGCAATCAATTGATTTCTTGCATTTATTGCACCTATGCCGGGTCGGGTGCTCAAGCGATACATTGCCTCCTTCGATTATTAGCGCCTTGCCGTTGATCAGCACGTCGGCGATTTTTTTATGTGCGGATTCAATTATCCTGCCGAAGGTCTGGCGGGATATGTTCATTTTTCTTGCGGCATCCTCCTGGTAAAGACTTGAAAGGTCGGCAAGCCGTATTGCCTCGAACTCATCAAGTGATAACACGACCTCCTCTCCCGACGGTCTCGTGGTTCCATGGGGACGATAGACCGTTGTTTCCGGCATACATCCGACTTTTCTGCAGCATTTCTGTCTAGACATGACTTCGATCCAGACACCATATGGGCATATGCCCATATGGTGTCAATTGAAAATTGAAATATTTCACATGTGCGGGTGAGAAAATTAATAAAGAATGACCGACCCTAAAGACAAAAACATCATCCTTGACAGTATCTCCGCCGTCGTGGCCCCCCGGGCAATGAGTTCTCTTACCTGGTCCAGTCGCTTACCGATAGTTACTCTGTCTGCTTTGGTTCATGTGGTGATTTGGGGATTAAATTCATTGAATTAAGCACTTTTTCTCACCCGAACTGATGATATAATGGATTAAAAAGATCCCGACTGCAGATAATCATCCAGCACTCGCATACCACCAGAGGGCGGCCAAAAGCGCTTCCTGGACGGTTTTTTTAACTCCCTCGTGACCTAAAGAAAGAGAGCTAAAATTGAGCAACAGGGAGAGTGAGTGGGTGACGTCCTCTCGGGGCATAAACGAGAAGTGCGGCGCCCGGATTGTTTTTACCTATTTAACTTTCTGATTTTAAATTGATGCTCATCTGATTTTGCGCAGAATCGCATCGGCCATTTCATCAGTGGAAGAGTTGCCCCCCTGGTCCGGCGTCAGGTGCTTTCCCTCCGCATAGACGGATTCGATGGCCTTTTCAAGGACGGCCGCGGCCTCGTCCATCCCGAAATACTCCAGCATCAGCCGGGCGGCCACGATCGTGGCCGTCGGATTGGCTATCCCCTTCCCCGCGATGTCGGGGGCGCTGCCGTGAATCGCCTCGAAGTAAGGAACTTTGCCGCCCACGCAGGCGCTGCCGGCGAGGCCGATCCCGCCCACAAGCTCCGCCGCTTCGTCACCGAGGACATCGCCGAACAGGTTCGACGTGGCGATGACGTCAAAACTGTCCGGAAAGCGTATAAGCCGACGGGCCGCGTCGTCCACATAGAAGCGCTCGTAGGCCAGCTCGGGATACTTTTTAACCTCCGCCTGCACCACCCGTTCCATGACCCCGTCCGTCGCCCAGAGAACATTGGATTTAGTCACCAGGGTGAGCTTTCCGGGAAATTTCCGTTCCCGGCGCTTCAGGGCATAGGCGCAGGCGAACCGGGCGAACCGCTCCGCCCCTTTTTCGGATATGATCCTGACGGCGAATTTCCCCTCCCCGAAATCAGCGAAAGACTTCCCCAGCATGGTGCGGAACTCCGGGAGCCTTTCCCGTAGAAGGGAGAGGTCCCCTTCGGCGAAGCTGTATATCCCCTCGCTGTTTTCCCTTAAGATGACGAAATCGACGCCCTCCGGGTTTTTCAGGCCGCTCCGCGCGCCGGGATAGTACTTCATCGGGCGGATGTTGACGTAATTGTCGAGGACCCAGCGCAGGTATGCCAGGATCTCGACGCTCGCCCTGTCAGTCGCGCCGAAGAGTACGGCGTCGGCGGAACCGCACAGCGCCCTCGTCTCCGCGGGAAAAGCGGTCCCGTGTGTCGCCAGCGCCGCTTCGCCGCAGGGCGGCTTGAGTATTTCCAGGTCGAAAGGACAGTTCTCCAGAATCCGGCACGCCGCGTTAACCACCTCGGGCCCGATGCCGTCCCCCCCGAGGGCCACCACTTTCTTTTTTGCCATAATTGCCTCCTCGGTCTCGATCCGGGTGGAACCTTCGTGCTGGAAATAAATATTGCGACTACCGATGGCCGTGTGTCTAATCAGGGCACCCGGTTAATCGAACACGGCCGCACCCTGTTCTGATTCCCAGTACCCGAAACGCTATTCCCTTCCGTCCCAGCAATAGGTGCAGATTTTATCTCCCGGAAGCCCGATGGCCTGGACCAGATCCTCGAGTTTCTGGTACTGGAGGGTCGTCAGCCCCAGGCGGGAGCGGATCTTTTCGATCATGGCGTTGTATTTTTTCCCGCTGCCGGAGGCGTATTCGGCGAGGTGCGCGTCGTCGCTGCCTTCCAGTTCCCTGATCGCCATCCGGCCCGCCAGGTCTATCGCGGACCTGGACCGGGAAAAATTAAGGAACTTGCACGAGTACACGAGAGGCGGACAGGCCGGGCGCATGTGCACTTCCTTCGCCCCGTATTCAAAGAGCCTCCGGATGGTGTCCTTCAGCTGGGTGCCGCGGACTATCGAGTCGTCGCAGAACAGTATCCTCTTATCCCGTATCACTTCCCGGACCGGGATCAGCTTCATGCGCGCGACCAGGTCCCGGATGGACTGGTCCTGCGGCATGAAACTCCTGGGCCAGGTGGGCGTGTATTTCACGAAGGGACGCTGGTACGGTATTTTCGACTCGTTGGCGTACCCGATGGCATGGGCGACGCCGGAATCGGGGATGCCCGCCACGAGGTCGATGGGGGTCGAATCGTTCCGCGCCAGCGCCGCCCCGCACCGGTTTCTCACCGCCTCGACATTGATGTCCTCGTAGCTGGACGGGGGATACCCGTAATACACCCAGAGGAAGGCGCAGATCTGCGTCCGGTATCCGGGCTGCTGTACCGTCCGGAAGCCCTCCTCCGTCACGTGGACGATTTCCCCGGGCCCCAGGAATTTCGCGACTTCATAATTCAGATTGGGGAACGAGCAGGTCTCGAACGCGGCCGCGAAGGACCCCGGTTTCCCGCCTATCACCACGGGAGTCCGTCCCAGCCGGTCACGGGCCGCGTACATCCCCTTGTCGGTCAAGAGCAGAATCGAACAGGAACCCTCGATGGACTCCTGCGCTCGGTAGATCCCGTCGACAAAATTCGCCTCCTGGTTGATGAGCGTGGCCACCAGCTCCGTGGGGTTGATCTCTCCCCCGCTCATCTCGGAAAAATGCGTGGTGCGTTTCGTGAAAGACGTTTTCGCCAGCGCGTCCAGGTTTTTTACGACGCCCACCGTGACGATGGCGTACAGACCAAGGTGCGATCCGATGATCAGCGGCTGGTCCTCGAAATCGCTGATGACCCCGATCCCCTTCCGGCCCTTGAAATGCGGCAGGTCGTCGTCGAATTTCGAGCGGAATTGCGAGTTGGAGATGTCATGGATGACACGCGTGAACCCCTGCTTCCCCAAAACCGCCATGCCTCCCCGCTTGGTGCCGAGATGGGAATGGTAATCGGTCCCGAAATACAAGTCATTCACGCAGTCATCCTTGGAAACCACGCCGAAAAAACCACCCATTCTGAATCTCCCTATGCTGATGTGTTATCCAGGGAAAACCGCCTATCCAGCAAATCCTCCTATATCAGGCCATGACATCCTGTCAATTATTGTTATATGATTGATTTCTCGCAGGTTTATCTCCATGCCGTGTTTCCAGATCGAGAAGCAGGCTGTCCGGCACGGTTCTGGCCCTGTCCTTCACTATGGAATACTCCGGACGGCGAAAAATTTAACCTTTTCACTTCTTATATGTCATTGAAAATAGGATTGCCCTTTTCACGGTTCCCGGGTTTATCCTATAAATTGATAGAAAGATGGGTGGCATGGAAGTGATCAGGCGGTTAGCGGCAGTTGGGCTGGTGTTGCTGTGCTTCGGCGCGCTCACGTGCACCGGCGAAGAGGAGGCCGAGGTCGACTCAATAGACATTTCCGGGGCGACGGTCCTGGGCGTGTCCAGGGGGATGAGCCTCGCCCGGAACGAGGGCCTGCCGCGGAAGCTGCTGCGCCTGCTGCTGCCAAAAGCCTACGCCGCGGGCAATTCGCTGTTCAAGATCACGGCCGGGGGCTCCGTTTTGGAGGTGACCGTCAAGGACGAGGACGGGAACGACATCACCGGCGATATGAGCCCGGCAGCGGTGTGGGACGCCGGCCCGGCATGGGTGGTGGTGATTTTCACTGACGAGGCCTACATCGTGCGCAAGGCGGACAACACGGCCTACAAGCTGCCGGTCACGCCGCCGCCTGAACGCGCGGGCCTGGACGGGCAAGGGCTGCGGCCGGTCCAGTCCGACCAGGCGGGCAACCTGTATTACATCGTCAATTCCCGGGTGTATAAAATAACCGTGGCAGATCCCGATGACATCGACAGCCAGGCGTACACCCCGGACACCGACGCGGTGAATTTCTTCGTTGCGGACAAGTACGGGAACGTCGCCTACAAGTGCTTCGGGCCGCGGCGCATCCGAAAGGCGGCTGGGGGCCTCGTCACGACCGGGATTTTTTCGTTCTGGAGGGCGCCGGACGGCTACTTGAACTGTTACCGGACAAACAGCGACGGCCTGGGCGCCGGGGTGCAGCGCATCGTGGTGGGCGGCACCGTGACGTACGATGAGGTCGGGAGTCCCTTCGTGACGGGGACCGACCTGGACCATTTCCTTACGGGCTGCATGATGTCGGCGGGCGGGAAGCTGTTCTTCGGCGGCGGTGAGACGACGAAGGTGTACGAGCTGTTCCTCGATCCCGGCCCCGTCATAAACTCGCCGCCGTACGTGGCGCTCATCATGGCGGAAGGGGGGACGGATTACTTCTTCTGCCTGGGCAGGGACAGCCTGAACAACAGGCGGCTGTACCGGTCGAGCGCAGCGGCGCCAGGGTTCTCGACGCTGCTGGATAGCAAGTACGACGTGTACACGTTCACGGCGAAGTCTGACGACACGGCGGTGTTTTACGCCCTGCGGACGACGGACATGAAGAAGGTCCTGGGGACGGTGGATGCGGCCGGCGTGGTGACCATACTTTCCGCCTCGCCCGGCATGGAGATCATGAACCTGGACCGGATCAACTAGGCGCCCGCCACACCGTCGCGCGCAGAGCCGCCCCGCAACGGGCGGCTTTTTCTTGAGCCGGCCGGGAAGACTGAATGCTCGCATCAAACGCGAAACACCAGTGGCAGGACCGCCTCAAAATCATCGCTCCCGCCGACCGTTCCTCTAACCGCCTTGCGCGCGGGCGCACGGTTTTCTCCCCGGCTTCCCGGGGCCCGTTCAATGGAACGTCTCGACCGGATATGCGCGACTTTCGGTGTGCGGTGAGCTGCAGCCGTGTTCTTCCGTCTATTTCCTGATAAGGCGGTCGAACTCGTCGACGGACACGGCCGGCATCGTCTGGAACCCGATGCCCGTCATCTTGGTGATGCCGATCGACGCCTTCATCGCCTCGGGCACGCCCGGGAAATCCACGATAAACACGAGGTCGTATTCCCCGAGCAGCGCGTAGATCGCGTCGATCCTGCCGCCCGCCTTCGTCACCAGGGCGTTGGCCTTCTTCGTCCGTTCGGCCGACGCGCCCTCGAGCCCCTTGAGCGAATACTTGCCCAGCATTACGAATTTCATAAGCCCCACCTCCTCGCGAGTGGGCTCAGTATGCGCGCTCACCGGGAAAATGCAATACAATTTGCCCGGCCGGCGGCCGGCATCAGGAGAGCATTTTCCGGAGGGCCATGACCGCCGGCACGGCGTAGCAGGCCGCCAGCAGGAAGAAGCACGCCGTGAGGCCCGCGTGCATGGGCCCTCGCGCCTCGCTGAAGTAGGTGATCTGCCACACGGCGCGCCACAGCCAGAAAAGGGCCATTCCCATCGTAAGGCCCAGGGCAAGCCCGTTGCCCGCGCCCAGCTCGCCGGCGTAGCGGAACGAGAGGAACGCGACGAGGAAAAACAGGAGCAGCAGGGCGATGTGGATGGTGTAGAAGATGCTGTTGTTGGGAAAGCCCATGGACTGGAGGGGCTTTTCCCAGCGGAAGAGACGGTAGAACCGGGTGTGGAACACCGCTACCAGGAGGGTGAGCGCGCCTCCCGCGTAGATACACGCCTTGCCCAGAGTCATGGCATACCTCCTTGAAATTAACGGTTTTTCATGAGGGCCCGGTAGGCCCTCCGCACGATCTCGTCGACGCAGGGGTCTATCGCCCTGCCCTCCTCCAGGTACGGGCGCACCACCGCGCAGGGGATGTCGATGAGGGCGGCCCGTGCCGCCAGGCGATGCTCCCGCGTGGGGTTTTCGAAGCGCTTCCGCACGTACTGCCGCATGCCGTTTTTCAGGTCGGCGCCGAGGCGCTCCGCGCGCTCCCTCACCTCCTCCGGCCAGCCGCCGGAGACCAGGTCCTCCCGGCGGCAGCACAGGAGGATGCGCGCCTCGAGGGGGTGCGACCGAGACCACCGCGGCGTGAACAGCGCCGCGTCCAGCCCGCTCGCCGCCGCCCGCGGGCCCCCGAGCGCGGCCAGGAACCCCCCCTGGAAGGACTCGACCGCGGCAAGCCAGGCCTCGGCGAGGAGATGGCGCAGCGAGCCGTACCGGTGGTAGATCGAGCCCACCGGCGCCCCCAGCTCGTCCTGCACGGCGGCGACATTGACGGCGCCGGCCCCCCGGGAGGCGACCGCCCTGAGGGCGGCGCCGAGGATCCTGTCGCGGGTGTGTCGCTCCCTGCGTCCCATGATAATAGAATAAATATTCTAATAAATCTGTCAAGCGAAAATCCCGCCCGCGGCGGCTTTGTGTCCGGAGGGGCGGCCGGGCGGGGGAGAAAACCTTTGACATTAATGCCCCGCCGTGCATGCTTTTTGATCAGCCCCATTCGCGCGGGAGCGACACCCCGGAAGAGAGGAGAGCGAACATGTTCGAAAAGCTGAACGCGGCACAGGTCGAATCCATACTCGATTCGCTGCCCATCGATTTCATCTTCGTCGACGAGCAGGACAAGCTGATCTACCTGAACAAATCGGAAAAGCGCCTCGCGGGAGGCCAGGCGGACGGCCTGGGAAAGGACATCAGGGGCTGCCACAAGCCCGAGAGCCTGCCCATGCTCGAGAAGTATATCGACAACCTCAAGAGCGGCAGGAAGGACGAGGAGGAGTTCTGGGTCATGTTCCCCGACCGGAAGATACTGAACCGGTTCCTCGCGGTGAGGGACAAATCCGGCAAATACCTGGGGATGATAGAGTACCTGCTCGACTTCAAAGCGACGGAGGACCTGGCGGAGGCGAAGAAGGACGCCCACAAGCGCTATCCGCAGACTCTGCCGCCGGGGGCCACCGCGTAAGCCGCGCCGCCGGATCTCACACATGCGCGCACGCGCATGAAGGAGCACGACATGAAAAACCTCGAGCAAAGATTGCCGGCGGCCATCCGCATGACGGCGGCGGCATTCATCATTTCCGCGGCGGTCGGCATCGCCGCGCCACTTCCGGGCGGGCCGCCTCCCGCGACGGTGCTTGACCACTACCTTGCCCTTCCCGCGGACTTCTTCTCCTGCGAGCTGCCGACCCCCGCGACCAGGGAACAGCGAATGAAATGG
Source organism: uncultured Spirochaetota bacterium (assembly GCA_963762305.1). Lineage (GTDB taxonomy): Bacteria > Spirochaetota > UBA4802 > UBA4802 > UBA5368 > CAVXKM01. The sequence goes on from CAVXKM010000002.1 coordinate 1,053,663, forward strand.
ATCGCGCGGAAGAACGTCCCGAACGGCTACATCCTGTCCAGGTCCGAAGGCAACCCGATGGAGGTGGCCCTCTTCACGGACGCGGCCGAGGGCCGGAGCGTCGTTGGCGTGAACATCACCTGCGGCGACGGCTGCATGTGCAGCCGTCTGGCCTTCCTGGAAAGAAAGGCCGGCGGCGGCTGGAAGGACGTGACCGAGGAGATGATCCCCTTCCGTGACATCGAGTAGGCGCTTGCCGGGAAGGAGGGCTACAAGTACGTCCTCCCGGAGTTCGGCACGGCCATCAAGGTGGTCGAAACGGGCTCGGGAAAAGTCCTATTGGAGCTGGCGTGGAAAAACGGCCGGTTCTCGGTGGTGAAGTGAGCTGGCCGTTTGTTCTACCGGCGCTTCCCGACCGGGAGCCGCCTGAGAATTGCCGCGAACACCAGGTAGAGCGCCAGCGCCGCCGCCGGTCCCGTGACCCCCCAGGCCGCTATTGCGTGGAGCGTGCTGTCCCGGAGTGCCGCGATGGAACCCCAGAAGTCCTCCCGGAACATCGCGGCCAGCCTCCCCGCGTCGAGGGGAAAGGGCCGCGAGCCGAAGAGCGCGCCGCCCAGCCGGTAGAAGGGGATGAGGAACAGGATCTGCAGGGGATACACCAGGTAATTGACCAGCTGGATGGCCGGGAGGTTCAGCCTGAACAGCACGGCGGCAGCGGCGCACAGTATGGTGGTGGTGCCGATCACGGGGAACACGCCGAGCACCGTGCCGAGGGCCAGGCTCATGGCGATCTTCTCCGGGGTGATGCCCTGGCGCAGCAGCGCCAGCACGGGGCCCCCGATCCTGCGCCTGAAAAAGCCTTCCTTCATGCCGCCCCATTCCCCACGCGGATGTCTTTGTTCTCTCTTCAACCAAACACGGCCCGCAGCTTATAACACACAATAAGCCCCCGGCCGGAAAAGGTCAAGGACGGGGAAAGACATCCGCCCGTCTCTGGGCCGTATTCATGATTGACGGCAGACGGAAAACGCCTTATGTTGGGGCTGCACTGACACATCACCACATGCACACAGGAGAGGCCTCCCAATGGACAAATACCCCGCCCTTCCGGCCTTCCTCGACGCCCTGGGGCTCACGGAAGGGCCCATGGGCATGCACTACACGGACCGCGAGCCGGCCGGCGGCTTATCCCCCCGCCCCCAGGCGCCGCTCAGCCGTGAGGCCGAGGCGTCCGGCGCGGTGGACTGGCAGAGCGTGCAGGACAACTTCTCCTGCGTCCTGGGCGTGGTGTGGCGCGCGCGGAAAAAGCAGGCCGCCGCCTATTTCAGCAGGGAGCGCTTCGGGTGCCCCGGCGCCGCCTTCTACCTGGGGTTCATGCGGCCTTACCTCGCCATGCACCCGCCCTTCATCTCGACGGGCATCCCCGGCCTTCTGGAGGGCGAGCGGTACGCCGCGTCGCACGAGGCGGCGGTGAGGTTCTTCGACGCCATCGACCCCCGGCCGGCGCCGGCCGCCTACTGCGTGATTAAGCCATTGAGCCACTTCGTCGACGAGGAGCCCGAGGTCGTCATCTTCTTCTGCCGGCCCGAATCCCTGAGCGGCCTCTACGCCCTGGCGGCGTTCCTGACCGGGGACATCGACGCGGTCAGGGCCCCCTTCGGCCCGGGATGCTCGGGCCTGGTCACCTGGCCGGTGCGCTATGCCGCCGAGGGACGGCCGGCGGCCGTCCTCGGCGGGTTCGACCCCTCGTGCCGGCTCTACCTCAAGACCGACGAGCTCACCTTCGCGGTGTCGACGGCTTTTTTCCTGGACATGCTGGACCGGTGGGACTCGTCCTTCCTTTCGCGCCCAACGTGGGCCAAGGTGAAAAAGCGGGTCGCCAGGAGCGCCCGGACGTGGGGGGAGGCCGCGGGCGAAAAATAGGATTGCCAATAACGGCAATCCATGCGATGAAGCATACATACCATGTGAGAGGGGGCGGCGCGCGCGATGAAAAAGAAACAGCCGGGTAAAAAGTGGGCCTTTATCGTCAATCCCGTGGCGGGCAACGGCTACGCCGGGAAATACGCGGGGACCGTGCGGGAGATGATGCGCCGCCACGGCGTTGACGGCGAGGTGGTCATGACCGAGCGGAAGGGGCACGCGACGTCGCTCGCCGCCGAATACGTCAAAAAGGGCTACACGCACATCGTGGGCGTGGGCGGCGACGGCACCTTCAGCGAAATGGCCCAGGCCCTGGTGAACACGAAGGGCGTCACCTTCGGCGCCGTCTCGGCCGGGACGGGCAACGACTTCATCACGATCCTGGGCTTCCCCGGTCGCTTCACCGACGCGGACTGGAAGACCTTTTTCGAAGAACATACCATAAACATGGACGTCGGCACCTGCAACGGGCGCTACTTCCTCAACGGCATGGGCCTGGGCTTCGACGCCCAGGTGGCCGCGGAAAACTATAAGAGCCAGAGCGAGATGACGGTCAAGAAGGGCAGCGCTTCGAAGTACTGGTGGCACATCATCAAGACCCTGGTCCTGTACCGCGAGCAGGACATGCAGCTGGGCGTGAACGGCGCCATGCGGAACACCAAGTCATTCCTCAACACCATCGCCATCGGGCGGCGCCTGGCTGGCGGTTTTTACCTGACGCCCAAGGCCGTCGCGAACGACGGCCTGCTCGACATCTGCATGATAAGCGAGCTGCCCTTCATTGGGCGCGTGAAGGAGCTGCTCTCGGTGCTCCGGCAGACGCACTTGCACGACAAGGTGGTGAACTATTTCCAGACCGACCACCTGACCCTGGAGTTCCCGGGCGAGGTCCCGTCGCACCTCGACGGCGAGCTGTACATGGACAGGCGCTTCGAGATAGGCATACTGCCGCGCCGCCTCAAGATCATCTACAACCCGGCGGGGAAGCACTACTTCAAGAACCCGTGACCGGCTCCCTCTACTCGCGCCGGCCCACCTTCCAGCGGACCGGCCTGCCACGATCATGGCGCAGGGGGAAGCTCACCCATTCCCCGCGCCGCATGGCCCTGACCGCCTTCCCGTCCACCTCGACAACGGCGCCGCTTTCCTTCCATGCCGGCGGAACGGCGCACCGCACGCTCGTCACGCCTCCCACGCCGAACACGAAAGAGCCTTCCATGCTGTCCCGCTCGCGCCGCACGGAGAAGAAGGGCGTCCGCAGGGAGAAGCGCTCCGCGGGGACCGAGGGCTTGACCGTGAGCCCGTCGACCTCGCCCGAGAGGCCCGCGAGCCTGGCCAGGGCGTAGAGCATCTGCGCGTGGGCGTGGGCGTTCATGACGGGAAACTCCTGCGGCCCGATGCCGCCGAGCGGGGTCTGCTGGTACCATGTCTGGCCCGGGCGGCCCGAGTAGACCGAATTGAAGCTGTCGGGGCCGGACCAAATGCCCATCCAGAGCTCCGGGTAGGTGTCGGCGTGCCACGCGAGGGAATTCTTGACGAGCTCCCGCCAGGCCGTATCCCGGTCGAAGCGGGCGACGGACACCACGGCCGGAAGGTTCATGGCGAACCAGATGCCGCCCTCCTCCTGCTCGCCGGGGCGGGTAGTCTTCGAGCCGCCGGTCCTCGTGGAGAGCATCATGCCCAGGGACGAGGGCTCCATGAGCCGCAGGCGGATGTTCCGCACCAGCGTCCGCGCCTGGCCGCCGGTCAGCACGTCGTCGCAGAGCAGGGCCCAGATCTGCGGCTCCAGGAAGAGGTCCTCCCTCCCGAATTCCCGGCCGAACCCGGAATAGGCGCGGTTGAGCCAGCCCGGCTCCCGCCACTGCTTTTTTAAAGACGCCGCGAGGCCGGCCCTCCAGCGCCGCGCGTCCGCGGCTGTCTTCCGGTCCCCGGCGGCCTCGGCAAGGCCGGCGAACCGGGGAAGGATGTAACAGGCCATGGCGGTGTTCAGGGTGGACTCGCCCCGGACGGCCGTGGCGATGGTCTCGAAGAAGGCGTCGCCGGAGCAGAGGAAGCTCATCTCGTCGTTCCAGTCGCTCACCTTCAGCCTGATGAGCCCGTGCGGCCCGGTCCCGACATCGCGCTCCAGGTGCCGGTAGGCGCGCCGCAGGTGCTCGTACACGGTCCCCGACTCCCCGTCCTCTTTCGGGTAAAAGGGCAGCCGCTCTCGCAGGAAGGCGAAATCGCGCGACACGAAGACATACTCGCAGGCCGCCTGCAGCACCCAGAGGCCGAAGTCCGACGGCCGGTAGTAGAACGAGAAGTGGTCGCCGTACCCGCACATGCCGTAGTGGAAGCGCCCCCCCGCGGTCTGGCCCCGGAGGATCAGCCGGAGCTGGTCGCGCGCCGCCCCGTGGTCGTAATAGCTGAACACCTGGGCGTAGGCCGCGAGGTCGCGAACCGCGCCGCGGGTGCCCCAGCTGTAGAGGTAGTTGCCCCCCTGGGGGACGAAGGGGGTCTGGAAGTATCCGTCGACGATGCTCAGGGCATTCATGCAGTACCAGTTCCACCCCGCCTCGCGCGAGAGGAAATTCCCGTTCGGCCCCTCGAAGCGGGGAAGCGTTTCCCTCCACGCCGCGAGGCTTCGACGGAAGAGGTCCTTCCCCCCGCCGACACGGGCGAGCACCTCCTCGGGCCGCTTCCCCTTGGCGTAGCCGTAGGCGAAGCGCAGGGTCTTCCTCGATCCGGGGGCAAGGGCCAGGTCCCTGCGCAGGAGCAGGCACAGGCGCTCTTCGTCAATTTCTTTCACGCCGGCCGTTGCCGACACCGCGGCGAGGCGCGCGGCCGACGGCGTGCCGCCGACCGCCCCGCTGAACAGCCTGCGCTCGTCGAACTCGCAGCCGTCCGCGGGGCCGTCGAGGGAGGCCAGAAACACCGACGGCGGCTCGGGGTCGAAGTACTGCGGGCCGCCGGGAAAGCCGCCGTCCCGGCCCCACACGGGGGTCCCCTCGACCGCGAGAAGGGCGCCCCGCAGGCCGCGGCGCACGCGCAGGCGGTTCCCGTCCTTAAGCCACCACCCCAGCAAGGGCTGGCGGAGCAGGACCGAGACGCTCTCCATGTTGTGGTCCCAGTACTCGTACCAGCTCACCCGCCTCGCACGCCCCGACGTGTTCGTGACGGTCACCTCGGAGATCAGCACGGGCAGGTCCAGGCCTTCGCCGGAGGGCGCGTAGATGTACTGTTCAAGGAGGAGCCCGGCATGGGCCATGCTACGGTGGAAGTAGCCCGTCCCGTAGACGCGCCGGTACGGCGCCCCTTTCGGACGCCGGGGATGGAAGGTGCTCACGACGCGGTCCCCCTCGAGAAGGAAGCCGAAGCCGCCGCCGTACTGCCCGCGGTCCGGGTCATAGCGGTTGAGCCAGCGCGGGTCGGAGTCGAAGTAGAACAGCTGGACGAAGCCGTGGTTGTAGGCCGCCGCCGTGACCCGGCGGTTCCCCAGGGGAAACCACATGAGGCGCGAGGGGGGAGCGAGCCGGGGGTCCCACAGGGCGCGCGGGTCGGCGGTCTCGTCCATGGTGTACTCGTAGGCGGGAAGGCCCCAGGGGTCCCGTATCCAGCGGCCGAAGATGCCGTTTCCCCCGGCCATGACGGTCCTGGGTTTCGCCGGCGCCTTGCCGGGCGGCCGCGGGGGGCCGGGAGCGTCCACGCGGGCGCACGAGGCCGCGGCGAAGGCGAGGAGCAGGCCGGCGAAGACAGAAGACCGCAGCCGCGTTTTTTTCATGGACGCCCACCTCCCGGGTTTTTCACGGACGCACCTATGATAACCCCGGGAGCGCCCGATGGCAAACAGGAAACGGGCGCCGCGGAGCGGATCCTGGAAAAGCCGACGCATTCATCAGGGAGCTGAAGAAGCTCGGACTCGAGATATTCGAGTCGAAGGTGACGACCCTCTGATCAGGCCCGGGTGAAGGAGGCCCCCGTCTCGGAGAAGAGGCGCCCGGTCTCGTAGCCTTTCCGCACCGCCTCTTCGATGCCGGGGATGACCAGTTGGTTCCCCCCGGGCAGGGCCGTGGACGCGGCGTCCCGTATCCGCGCCGAGCGGTGCACCTCCTCGACGCACGCCGCGTGGGCGCGCGCCGTCTCCAGCGTGCAGACCTGCCCCGCAGGGCGGCCCGCGGCCAGGTCGCACACTGCCTCGAACTCGTCCTCGGTGGGATCACGGCGCTGTTCCAGGACCTCCACTTCGCCGCCGGCGTAGGTGATGGCCGCCCCGGACTCGTAGCCGATGTCGACCGTCGCCCCATCAGCCTCGAGGCGGATGACGGGGTCGGCATCGGTGGCGCAGGCGTGGCTGGCGGCGAAGAACAACTCCACACCCTCCTCCGTGACCGCCCGCAGGCAGCCGGTGTCGAAACTCTCGATGGGATACGCGCGGAAGAGCTCGGCCTCGACATGCCGGGCGTATGCCGCCCGTCCCTCCGCGGCCGAGGCGAGAAAGAGCATGTTCATGATCTCGTGCGCCATGGCGTTGTTGAAGGGCGAGTCGAAAACGGGCCGCCCGCCGACCGTGAGCTTCCCGGCCCAATCGCCGCGCCCGTAATAGTCGCGGCCGCGCGGCCACAGGGCCATTCCCCGGAGCCTCCTGACCCTGCCCAGCCTGCCTTGGACCACGTAGTTTTTAAGGGTGCGATAGACCGGCGAATAGAGGGCCTGGAAACCGACGGCGCAGTGCCGCCCCGCCCTGTCCCTCGCCGCGATCATCAAATCGGTTTCGGCCGTGCTCCCGGCAGGCTTTTCCACCAGCACGTGGAAGCCGGCCTCCAGGGCGGAGGCTGTCATGGAGGCGTGCAGGTGGATGGGCACGGGCAGGGTGACCACGTCCACGCCGCCGCGGCACTCCTCGAGCATGGCCTCGTAGGAGCCGAACACGCGAATCCCGCGCCGCTTGAAATCGGCCACGATCTCCGGGTGGCCGTCACGGTCGACCATCACCGAGGCCGCGATCACGGCCCGTCCCTCGTCGGCCAGCTTCTGCACGCTCAGCAGGTGCGCCAGCGAATACCCCGTGACACCGACCACGGCGAAACGTACCACGTCCGGCATGTCGATATGCCCCCCGGTTTTCTCTTTCCCGCGGCGGAAGGCCGCGGCCGGCCGCATTCTCCGGCATGGCGCGGCCCATTTCAATAATTAAACGGCTACTTCCCGTTGAGCGACCAGTCGTAGGGGAGGTACTTCACCGTGAGACCGCCGCCTGCGGACCTCACGCCGGCGGCCATGGCGAACGGCATGTAGGGGAGGATCGCCTCGACGAGGGTCCTGCCGCCTCCCGTGAAGTCCTTTTCGAACCAGCTGAATATCTTCGACAGGTACAGGACGCGGGCCCGCTCGTCGTAGCGGTTCTTCGACGCGTCGGAGAGGAAAAGCCGCATCTGCGAGTCCAGCTGGCCCTCAAGCGCGGCGGCCTCGTAGGCCTCGGAACGCAGGGGCGGGCAGCTCACGGCGGCGCACACGATGGCCCCGTGTATCCGGAAGTCGTTGAACACGGGACGCAGTATTTTATGCTCCACCTCGTTCAGCGTGTATTCCCGCCCGCCCACGGGGAAGCGGTAGGTGTCCCACGCGGTCTTCTTGAGCGCGGTGGCCAGCGCGAGGCTCCCTCCGTAATGCAGTTCGCTTATGCTCTTCACCGGGTATCGGCCCGCGATGAGCTTGAGGGTGAAGGCGTTGTAGACGTTGATCCAGAAGGCCAGCTTCTCATTTTTAGAAGCGAGCGACGCCGGGTCCGTCGCCGAGAGGCGCGCGGCATAGGCGTCGAGGCGGCCGTCCTTCCTGAGCGAGGCGTAGTCGACCCGCCCGTCCCTCACGTGCGCCTTCAGCACCTCCGTGAACAGCCCATGGTTACGGCGGCCCAGGACGGCGCGGCCGGGAAGACCGCGAAGAAACAAAGGGCGAAAGCGCCCATGGCCCTCTTCATGTGAATCCCTCCTGTACATTCCGCCGGCAATGCCCTTTCAGCCCAAGGGCCGGCTGCGAAGTCTTTTCGCCATGGGCACCATGCGGGGAAATTTCAATGCGTTAGCATGGTTACCAACTGGACAAGAATGCCGCGCTCCCTAATAGGTTATTTATAGCACGCCTTGAGGACCCGGTCAAGAAGGATGCGAAGTCACCCCGTCTCCCCTGTGCGAATTAGTTCATGCATGTAAAATATACACATATGGGATGGGGAGACTTAACGACCCCACCCCGCCTCCGGCACCCCTGTGCGAAGCCTCCCTTCAGGGACCCCTGATAGGGGAGGGGCTTTGATAAGATCCTGACAGTATTTCATATACGGATGATCGTAGGGAAAGCAACCTAACAGAAGCGCCTTGCGCACATCCGTGCGCGGCGCTGCACTTGAACATCCGTGTTCATCGCGCGCATTCTCAGGGTACAACCAAAAAGACCAACTTGTGGGACTTAACTAAGTAGCGAGGGCATGGACCCCGCAATCTTCCAATCGTTTCAGGAATGTCAAAGAAGATTGCGGGAGACGCCCGCTCTTCGCAAGAAGCGCAAAGCGCGCCTTGGGCTGGCAGCGCCTTGCGCACATCCGTGTGCGGCGCTGCACTTGGGCATCCTGCCCTTCGCGCGCGTGGACTGATTAGCTCCGCGAGACAGGAGGTCGAGCGGTCCGGATGCGGCCGAGGACAGCCACGGAGGGCGTCCGCAGGCCGCACGCAGAAAGCACTTTATATCATTAAGACAAGCCCCTCCGGCGTCTGAGGCGCGCCTTTCTTTGGCCACTTTCTTGTGGCGCGACAAGAAAGTGGCACCGTTTAGTTGGAGGTTTTCCCAAAGCCTCATCCCGCCCCTGGAGGGGGCACCACTGGGCGCTGAGCGCCTGTTATCCCGCCCGATGCGAAGCACCATGGCACAGGCGCTTTCCCGGGCGACTCCCTTTCGCGCCAAAGAAAGCGGCGCCGTCACCTCGGGCGCCTATGTTTTCCCCAGCGAGCCGATGAACCTCCCCGCAAGGGCCTCGATGTCGTCACGCCTTGCCAGCTCGGACAACCACTCTCCGGGTATGCTTCCGGCGCCGCAGGCGATACCCGCGAGACCGCCGGTCACGCACCCCGTCGTATCGGCGTCACCCCCGAGGTTGACGGCCTTCAGCACCGCATCGCTGAACGACGCCGTGGTGAGCACGCACCAGACCGCCGCCTCGAGCGTGTCGACGACATACCCCGACGAATTTATTTCATCCTCGCCCAGCAACGCTATCTTGCCATCGAGGACCCTGCCGAAATGAGGAAATTCCTCTTTCCATGGGCCCCTGTCATAATGCCGGAGCGTGATTTCGACCGCATCCCCACAGGCGCGTTCGGGCTGGAAACCTTTCAAAAGTGACGACGCCATCAGGCAAAAGAATCCGCAGGCCAGCAGGGAGCGCGGATGGCGGTGGGTTATCGATGAACACTCGTGGGCGCGTGTCATGAGTTCTTCCACGGACGCGTCGAAAAAGCGCAGGGCGACGGGAAGGACGCGCATGAGGGAGCCGTTCCCGTTTTCATTCTCGCCGTCGCCGCCGGCATCGATTGCTTTGGTCCCGCGCTCGAAGCGGATCAGGGCCGCGCTGGTGGCCGCGCCGATGTCGAACATTTTCCCGTGGGGAGTCCAGTACCCCTCGTCCTTGAAGCGCACGAAAAGGCCCGCCATGTCATCGATATCGAAGCCGTTGACGAGGCTTTCCACCGTGCACAGGAGAAGCGAGCTGTCGTCGGACCAGGTCCCGGGCGGCTGCTTGTAGGTGCCGTAACCACGCATGCCGGTGACGGGGTCCATTCGTACCTCTTCGCGAGGCTTGAACTCCACCGGGACGCCCAGGGCGTCACCCACGACGGCGCCCCACAATCCCCCGAGCATCCGGTCCTTCACCTCCATCGTCATGTTCATTCCCCCTCCTTCCACGAGACGACCATGTCCCGCTGGTCCACTGGTTTCCGGGGACGGGTACGACGCGTCCTGCGCGCCCGCGCGCAGTTCCCTTATCATGCCGAGCGCCCCCTCGCCGGAGGCGATCCCGTGCCGGGCGAGCCAGCAGCCGACGACGGTGCCCGTACGGCCCCGCCCTCCCCAGCAGTGGACATAGACGGGCTTTCCTTCGCCGATGGAGCGGTCTATCGCGTCGAGTATGCGCTTCATGCCCGCCCGACCGGGAACGTCCAGATCCATCACCGGGAACCTCAGCGCCGCCACCTCCACGCCGGAGGCGGAGGCAAGCCGCTCTAACGTGTCCGCGTACGGGACGAAGCCGTGCCCGTAGCGGTCTGTTTCATCTTCCTCCATGAGGCTGACGAAGGTCCGCACGCCTGCGTCGAGGAGGGCCCGGAGCTTCCGCTCCGCCGCGTCCGGGTCCCAGTCCCCGGGATAGGCGCCGGCGAGGAGCTTTGACGGGACAACCCAGTACGAGCGGGAAAAGGGAGCGTCCATCTTCATTTTACCTCCTTGAAAAAGTCCCCGAGGTAGAGGTGCTCGAGCCCTTGAAGCTCCCTCCCCGTTCCTCGTCCATGGAGACGACCATTTTGGGTGAATTGTCCTCCACCGCCAAGAGGTTGCCGAACTCGCGCTCCCGCGCCGCTCATCGGCGAGAAGGTAGGCCGCCTGCACGTACATGCGCTCCCCGGCCCGTTCGCAGACGAAGTCGATCTCGCGGGCGCCCAGCCGTCCCACGGACACCGCGTACCCCGCGACCGCAGGTGCGAATAGACGGCGTTCTCGACGATCTTCCCCATGTCGGTCACCCGGAACCCGCAGACGGCGTGCCTCAGCCCCAGGTCCCCGAAGTAGTACTTCTCCCGATTTCGAAGACCTTTTTGCCCGCCACGTCGGCGCGCGGCACCCTGGACACGAAAAAGGCGCCGGTGAGGTACGACAGGTAGTCGATGACGATGCCGGGCGACATCCGCACGTTCTGCGATTTGAGGAAGTCGCTGATCCTCTTCGCCGACACGATGCTCCCGGTGTTGTCGGCGAGGTAGGCCACCAGGTTTTCGAGGAAGGTGACGTTTCGAATGGCATGCCGCGCCACCACGTCGCGGTAGAGTATCGCGCTGTATATGTTGCGCAGGTAGTCGAACACGACCGCGTCCTCGAGCTCCAGGTTGCGCAGGTAGGGCAGACCGCCGTAGCGCAGGTACAGGTCCAACGATGCCCGGCCGTCCTCCATCCCGTGAAATTCCAGGAATTCCAGGTACGAGAGGCCGTGCAGGCGGATCTCGACGGCGCGGCCCGCCAGGTGCGTCGCGAGGTCCCCCGACAGGAGGCGCGCGTTGCTGCCCGTGCAGTAGATGTCGTACCGGCCCTCGGCGTTGAGGCCCCGCAGGGCCTTTTCGAAATCCTCGATCTCCTGCACCTCGTCGATGAAGAGCGCCGCCCGCCCGGTCCCCGGGACCTGGGAACGCACGTATCGCACCAGGTCGTCGGCGGTGCGGATAAACGCGAAATCGTGGAGCTCCTTGTTGATCGACATCACGGAAACCGAGGGGTCCTGCCGTTTCACGAGGTCCATGACCTGGAGCAGCATGTAGCTTTTCCCCACTCTGCGCTGTCCCACGAACACCTTGATGACATCCTTTCCGAGGTAAGGGGTCACCTTCCGAGATACACGGACTGGCCATATAAACACGATCCATGAAGAAAAGATCCCCCTGTATAAGTTTAATCTATACATAAAACAAATACGTAGTTTGTCAATTGTTTTACCTATAAATGAAGTCGGCTATCAGGGTGAAGCAGCCCACAACCGACAACACCTTGTGTGCGTCCCTGCACGGCGCCGCGCCCGGATCTCCTGTCCGAAATACATGCCAAACCGGCATTTGCCTCGAACATATCAACGATGCGCGTTGTCCTGACCGGTTTCGTCATCGATGATTTTGCACGTTCCACAGAACAAACAGCTGTGTGTATCGGACCGCGGTTCGCTCACATTCTTCCGTTGTCTTTCGAAGGGCTCGACGTCAGCGCCACGGCGAAAGGGGGCCCTTTCAGCGATCCGCGGTGTGCGATTGCATGTTTCCCCTTCCCATACGGGCCGGCTCACTTCTGGCCCGCGGTCAACTGCCGCAGCAAATGTTGTATCAGGCCGCCTGCATCAACGATCTCCATGAGGAAAGGCGGATAGGGCTCGGCGCTTATGCTTTTCCCGGTCGTTAGGTTGATAATTTCGCCCGAGCGAAAGTTGATATCGAGCTCCTGGCCCACATCGGCAACTTTAGTGATACCCGGGCAGACGATGGCGGGGAATCCGAAGTCCACCGACAGCCTGTGCCAGACGGGATAGTAAGATTCGGCGACAAAACCGGCAATGCCGACTTTGATCAGGGATTGGAGCCCCTGCTGATGAGGATGTCCGAAGCCGAAGTTCCTGCCGGCGATCATGATGTCGCCCGGTTTGACCCTCCGGCAAAAGTCCGGATCGTAATCGGCCAGGCACACCTTGCCCAGTATTTCCGGGTCGCGTTCAGCGATATATTTCGAGCCCACGATAAGGTCCGCGTTGAAATGGTCACCGAACTTCCAGATGATCCTGCCCCTGATATTGTCCATGATCGCACACCTCCCTATAGAATCCCGCGGGGATCGGTTATCTTGCCCTCAACGGCGGAGGCGGCAACGGTCGCCGGATTCGCCATATAGATCTTCGCATCTATGCTCCCCATGCGTCCCGGCACGTTCAACGTCCCGGTGGTGATGGCGACCTCCCCCGGGAGCAGATAGCCGAATCCGCCGAAACAGGGACCGCAGGTGGGGGGCCCTATGACGGCCCCCGCCCGCAGAAATATCTCCAGCAGCCCTTCCTTGGCGGCCTCTTCCGCCACTAAAGGCGTAATCGGCGTAATCAACAGGCGCACCCGCGGGTCGACCTTCCTGTCTTTCAGGATCCTTGCGGCCAGCCTCAGATCTTCCATTCTCCCGCCGGCGCAGGTGCCTATGACCGCCTGGTCAATCCCGGTTCCTTCCGTCTCTTTTACCGGTTTGACGTAATAAACGTCCGGCGGACAGACGACCTGGGGCTCCAGACCGGAAACATCATAGTCCAGGGTCTTCGCATACCGGGCGTCGTCATCGCTTCTCAGGGCATCGAAGGGCTGATCGGAAACGGCCTTCACATAATTCACCGTCTTTTCATCGGGGTTGATGATGGCTGTTTCGGCGGCCAGATACTGCACCGAGTTGCACAAGACCATCCGGCTCTCCACGCTCATTTCCGACACCGCCGGCCCCGAGAATTCAAAGACATTTCCGACGCCGCCGTCCGGTCCCAGGTCCCCCAGAAGCTTCTCGAAGAGGTCCCTGCTGGTTACGCCCTTTTGAAATTTACCCGTAACGTTGACCCTGATCGTGCCGGGCACCCTGAGCCAGGCCTTGCCGAGCGAGAAAACCGACAGCATGTCCGCGCCGACCCCGGCGGCATAGGCGCCGAAGGCGCCGAAGGTGCTCACGTGCGGATCGGCGTGCATTATGAGCGTCCCGGGTTTGACATGGCCTTTCTCGGCTATGAGTTGAAACCCTATGCCGGACCGCCCCACGTCATAAAAGTTTTTAATCCCGTATTTCTTGACGATTTTACGAAAGCTATCGTGCACCCTGGCGCTTTCTTCCGTGTTCGCCATGAAAAAATGGTCTATGTTCAGGACAATCCTGTCCGGGTCGATCCTGATGTCGCTCATGAGGAAATCCAATCCGGGCCAGTCATAGAGCAGCACCAGGTCCGGTTCCGCATAAATAATCTCCCCGGGAGTCACTTCGGCCCTGCCCGATTTCCTGGCCAAAATCTTCTGTGCCAATGTCATGCCCATGGTCGCGCCCCTCTTCGTCCTATGCTTTCCCCTTCTGGTACTTCTGTTCCCACGCCTGCGTCTCCGGC
>CAVXKM010000003.1:0-333661 GCA_963762305.1 uncultured Spirochaetota bacterium
TGCCTATAACAAAACGCCACGCTCTCATTACATCCCTGCTCCCAGTTTTCCGGAAAACATGAATCCGTGAGCAGGACATCGCATACATGATCTTCCAAGGCAAAACGCTCCCGAGGGGCTGAGATATTGTATGTTATCGTCCCTGCAGGCGGGGTCACGTGACCCCGCCTGCGGGGACCTCCCCGCCTTCCAGGGCATCTTCGCTTTATCGGCCCCGGCCCTCCAGTTCCGCCAGGGCTGGCGGGATGTTAAAACCGCGTTTGTCCGTGGAACGGCGAATGAGAACCGCGTCTCCTCTTCCGTAAAAATTGCCCTTGACATATAATTATATTATAATTATAAAGGATTTATGAAACCGGTCCGTTTCGCGTGGGACAGGCGGAAAGATGCCCGGAACGTCAAAAAACACAAAATTTCATTTGAAGAGGCCAAGTCCGTATTCTACGACGATAACGCGAGGGTCATCCATGACCCCGACCACTCGGAAGGTGAAGAAAGGTTTATCATCCTCGGAATGAGCACATGTTTCAACGTCCTCTTGGTGGCGCATTGCTACAGAGAAAACGAATCAGTTATTCGAATCATTTCCGCCAGAAAGGCCGGCAAAAATGAAATAAAGTCATATATGGAGTTCTTAAAATGAGACCAAATTACGATTTCTCAAAATCAAAAAAAAATCCATATTCAAAGAAATTAAAAAAGCAGATCACCATCAGGATCGACGAGGATACCGTCGATTATTTCAAGTCAATGTCGAAGGAAACCGGAATACCGTATCAAAACCTGATGAATCTTTACCTGTCAGACTGCGCCCTTTCGAGTAAAAAGATAGTACTGAAATGGCAATAGGAGAGCATTGACAGGTTTCACCTGAATGTGTCTCGCGGCACAAGCACCCTCATTATTTTTATGCCGTCTCGCTGTTTTTCAGCCGAACATGGCTCCGGGACCAAAATACCCCGCACGTGATCTATTGCGGTAAAAGAATCTCAAGGGCCTCTCCGTGGGCGGGATTCGATGCATGTTTCCGGTTATTGCGAAGATAATATTCTTTTTATTTCTGCGGATAATCGGGGAATCAGTCCGTTATCGCAAAATTCGCGTATTTCCAGTTATATGCAATAGCCAGCCCAACTTAACGGAACATCCGCTGTCCGTGGCGGGCGCAAAAGTATTTTCTTTTAAAACAGAGATCGAAAAGTTAAATATCTTTCAGTAAACACAAGGAAGTGCATGCCAAGAGATTTTTATAACTTTCAACACCCCAAATAATCGAGGAGAAATATCAATGGAAAAAAAATTAATCGTGATAATCCTATTCTCAATATTTCTGATCGCGGCGATTACGCCAAGAATTATCCAAAAGCGAAAAAAAATCGAAACCGTAGGGTGTATCGGGATCAATAAGAAAATATTTATGATGGGGAAATTATCGCTCTTTACATCGTTTATTTTGATCTTGGTCCAACTGTTTATCGCCAATCTTTCAATATTTGAACAAAAAAGCACATTTTTCTGGGTAAGCGCGATGTTCCTTGGCGTCGGGGTAGCGTTCTTCACGTTCGCGGTAATTAAACTCGGGACATTCTCGCTTCGGGTCGGACTCGCGCAAGAAAACACATCTCTTCAGAATACGGGTATATATCGTTTCAGCCGCAACCCCATGTTGCTCGGCCTTTATCTGATGGCGCTGGGATCGGCTGTTTATGTCCAGCACCCGATTAATTGGGTACTGGTAATCATGGCGTTGGCTGTTCATCATAGAATCATCCTTGCCGAGGAAATATTTTTACAAGACCGGTTCGGAGAACAATGGACCACATACCGGAACAACGTTCGTCGATACTTGTAAAAAAGTATTTTTCTTTTATTTCCTCATTATTATATTATTTGAAACTGGAATCATGCTATTCGCGGCACTGCATATAACAGCCCATAAATGCTCCGCTCCCATTGGTCGTGTGGGCTTTCCCGCCTAAGGCGTGCGGGACAGGCGCCACATTTTGCATATGTCGCCTGCCCCGAAAACGTTGTATGACAGCGACCTCCCGGAGGGAGCCGAAACAAATAAGTCTATAAAAACGGGACAAATGATTACACCATGAAGAAAGTCAAAAAAATCCTCGAAAAAACCTATGAAAAGCCAGGAGTTGTCTGGACCGAAACCGAGCCGCCGGAAGAGCTGGCGGGATTGGTCGAAAGCGGAAAACTGAAGCCCTGCAGGGCCATCGATGTCGGCTGCGGTGAAGGATTCTATTCCATTTATCTCGCCTCGAAAGGCTTCGACGTGACCGGGATCGACATCTCCGCGAAGGCGGTCCGGTACGCGAAAGAGAACGCGAGAAAACGCGGCGTCGATGCCAGGTTCATGGTCCTGGATGTCGCGGACCTGTCGAAATTGGAAGAAAAGTTCGATCTTGTTCTGGAATGGGCGCTCATGCACCTCATAATGCCAACACAAAGGCGAAAATACGTGGTAGACGTGAGCGGGATCCTCAATAAAGGCGGGAAATACCTGTCGACCTCTTTCAATGAAAAAGACACGCATTTCGGGGAGCCGGGCCAGAGGCTCAGGACAGTGCCTCCGGGCTCGAAGATGCCGGCGGGATCGAAATTGTATTTTTCCTCGCTCGAGGAGCTCGAGGAGTTATACAAGCCCCATTTCAAAATAATCGAAGCCAGGACGATCACCATGCCGGTCGGACGACCGCACATCGGAAACTATTTGTTTATGGAAAAGATATAGCCCCCCCGGAAGGCGGGGTCACGTGATCCCGCGCGGCGGGACATCCCCGCCTTCCGGGCGTGAGACACCGGCGCTCGGGTTGAACGGCCCCCGGGACGGCCACGGGCGTGCCGGGGGCGTGTCGTACATGGCCGGCACTCATACCAGGAGTTAAAGCATGTCCATCACGGGAAAATTGATCGAATTGATCAGCAAGGTCGCGGTGGGAGACGCCAAATACAAAATCATGCTGGCGCCGATCGTCGGGTTGCTCTATGGGTGCTTTATCGGCGTTTTTATAATCATTTCCATCAAAATCGATTCGTTTTTCAACCTGCCCGAATTACTCGACCGGCCTTATAATTTTTTCGCCGGCATACCGGTCATGGCATCGGGTTCTTTCCTGTATGTTTTTTCCATCCTGCATTTTTTAAAAGTGAAAGGAACGCCGGTACCGTTAAGTCCTCCCCCCAAACTCGTGACTTCTGGTCCTTACAGATACGCGCGCAATCCGATGCTCACGGGAATTTTCATCCAGTTGTTCGGCTGCGCGGTCCTGTTGAACTCCATGTCATTGTTCTTTTTTTCACCCCGCTGTTCATCTTGGCGAACATCTGGGAGTTGAAAAAAATCGAGGAACCTGAACTGGCGAAGCGCCTGGGCAAAGAGTATATCGAGTATAAAAAAAGAGTGCCCATGTTTTTCCCCTTGCTGAAAAAATGAATCCCATCGTACGGACCTTCACGAAGGGGCGGCCGGGCCCGGCGAGCCCTCGCGGGTGAATCCCCGCAGCGACGGCGCCCTTTCGGAAAACGCGCTCATATCCCCATCCTCTCCAGCTTCGCCTTGTTGGCCGCCACCTTGTCCGGCGTGAGGTCGTACAGCTTAACCGTGACGCAGAATATTGAGTTGCATATTTACATGGCCTTAAGAACAATCTGTCTTTTACGTCACAAGGTTATGCGAGAACCACGATGAAGATCAAGTTCTGGGGCGCCAGGGGGTCCATTCCCATATCGGGCGAAGACTGCGCGAAATACGGCGGCGACACCACCTGCGTGGAGATACGCACCGGGAACAACAAGGTCGTTATCGTGGACGCCGGCTCGGGCATCAGGAACCTGGGAAAGGAGCTGCTCCGGGAGAAGACTACCGACATAACCATCCTGTTCACCCACGCCCACCTCGACCATATCATAGGATTTCCGTTTTTCAAACCGCTGTACCTGAAAGCCACGCACGCGAGCATTCGCGGGTGCCTGTATTCCCAGGAAGCCATCAGGAAGATTTTGTCCGGGGTAATGGATTCCCCCTATTTCCCGGTCAACATCGAGTACCTGAAAAGCGACATCACCTTTTCGGGTGAGTGCCCGGACCATTTTGACATCGACACGCTTCGCGTTTCGAAGATACCGTTGAACCATCCGAATTTCGGCGTGGGCTTGAAGTTCGATGAAAAGGGGAAAACCTTCGTTTTTTTAACCGATAACGAGATCGGGTTCGCCGGTCCCTCGTCCCGGGAACTCGCCTTCAGGCATAAGAACTCCCCCTCGTACGAGGACTACGTGCGTTTCTGCGCCGGCGCCGACCTGCTCGTCCATGACGCCGAATACACCCCGGAGGAGTATTCGACCCGGTTCACCGGGTGGGGCCACAGCAGCTACACAAGCGCCCTGCGGCTGGCGGAGGACAGCAGGGTGAAGAGATTCGGGCTCTTTCATCACAACCAGGACCGCTCGGATGACGAAATCGACCGCATGGTGGACGACTGCAGAAACATCGCGCGCCGGAACAGTCCCGCCATGGAATGCTTCGGCGTCGCGCAGGGCATGGAGATTACGATCTGAGGCGGACGGGCTTCCCTCGCGGGAAGCGCGAATCCAGCTTTTTTGCAGACGTCGCCCATAAAATAATTGCACTCGATCGAGCAGGGATGTCATGGTAAGCACCGCGTCCATGGCGCCGTGCGCGAAACGCCGGCGCATCCGATTCTTTCACTTTGATTACACCACGGGGAGGAAGCACGATGATAAAGGAGATCAAGGCGGCCGAGCTGGACACCGCGCGGTTCATCGACGAAAAGGTGAAGGAGATCAGGGACGCCGTGGGGAGCGGCGCGGCCATCAACGCCCTCTCCGGGGGCGTGGACTCGTCCACCGTGACCATGCTGGGGCACAGGGCCCTCGGCAAACAGCTCAGGACCGTCTTCATCGAGAACGGCCTCATGCGGGCGGGCGAGCCCGAAACGGTCGCCGAGACCTTCCGGAAGCTGGGCATAACGGTCGAGGTCGTGGACGCGAGAGAGGAGTTTCTCAAGGCGCTCAGGGGGATCACGGACCCCGAGGAAAAACGGGAGGCGGTCACCCAGGCGTTCTACAAGAATGTGTTCGGGAGGATCGTCAGGGAGAGCAAGGCCAAACATTTATTGCAGGGGACGATCCTCACCGACGTGGACGAGACCGTCGCGGGGATCAAGAGACAGCACAACGTCTTCGCCCAGCTGGGGATCGACCCCCAGGAGGCGTTCGGCTACCAGATCATCGAGCCCCTCGTCCAGCTCAGGAAGGACGCCGTCAGGAAGCTCGGGAAAGCCCTGGGCCTGCCAGACGGCATGTTCGACCGGATCCCCTTCCCGGGGCCGGCGCTCGCGGCCCGGATCATCGGCGAGGTGACCGCAGAGAAGCTCGACACGGTGAGAAAGGCCACCTCGGTGGTGGAACGCATTTTAAAGGACCGCGGGGCTTTCCAGTACATGGCCATCCTGCACGACGACCAGGTGACGGGCATGCGGGACGGGAAGCGGGACTTCGGCCGGCAGATAGAGGTCCGCTGCTGGGACAGCATAGACGCGCGCGTCGCCACGCCCACCAGGCTGCCCTTCGAGACGCTCGAGAAGCTGGCGGCGGATATCATCGCCGGGGTGCCGGGAGTCGTGAGCGTCACCTACAATATCGCCACGAAGCCGCCCTCGACCATCGAAGCGGTGTGACCGCTCGATGACGGCAAGCGGCGACGACATCGACCTTACGTTTGCCCGAAACAAAAACGGCCGAGGGGATTCGGAAAAAAATAACGGATCGCTGATGAAACGCATATGGACAGGAGGAAGGCGATAGCCTCCAGCCTATAGCTTGTTTAGAATGGCGCCACTTGTCGTGTACAACTCACGGCAACACTGCGTCCAGGCAATGTTCCCGCAGAGAATTTCGGGCCAAAGCATGGCCGCAATGTATCCTGACCAACAACTTTGTTCTTGACAGATGTAACCCCTATGGTTACACTTCTCCCGGATGATAAAATCTTTCAAACATAAAGGGCTTCAGTATTTTTTTGAATGTGGAAGTCAAAGGGGTATTAATACCGGGCATGCGCCTAAACTGGCCCGTATTCTGGATAGGTTGGACGCATCACGATCCCCCAAAGATATGAACCTTCCAGGCTACAAGCTGCATCGGCTAACAGGCAAGGACAAGGGAACATGGGCGGTGCGTGTCAGCGGCAATTGGAGAGTCACATTCGATTTTGAAAATGACAATGCGGTCGAAGTTAACTATATTGATTACCATTAGAGGCCATTCATGAAGACAAGAAAACCTACTCATCCGGGTGTGGTATTACTTGAAGACGTTATGAAACCGCTTGGGTTGACAGTTACGGAAGCGGCAAAACGCCTTCACGTTTCCAGGAAAACTCTTTCTGAACTCATACACGGAAAGTGTAATCTAAGCCCGGATATGGCAGTTCGCCTAAGCAGAGCGACTAAAACTACACCGGAAAGCTGGCTATCCATGCAAACAAAGCTGGATATTTGGCATGCAATGCATAACAAACCGAAGCGGAAGATACTTCAGTTTTCAAAACTGTTTCGGCATAGCGACCAAAACGGAGTTTTACCGGCATAGGAGCGCGCTCTTTAATGCGCTCGCCTTACTTCCGTATACTGTCAAGCACCCGGGCGGCGAACTCCTCCTGCTTCCAGGAATCGTCATGGGTCACCCCCATCCGCACCAGCACGACGTCCCTCGAGGGGAAAATAAACACGAATTGGTTGTTGAAGCCTTCCATCGAATACAGGTCCGTCGGCAGTGACGGATAGGTCCGGTTTTTCGGGTCGCCCTTCGCGCCGGCGTTCAGCCAGAAGTGCGCGCCGTATTCACCCTTCGGGGCCAGGGGAGTGGGCGTCCTGGAATATTTCACCCACCCATGGGGGAGGATCCGCTCGCCTTCCCACACGCCGTCGTTCAGGAAGAGCTGTCCCACGCGCGCCCAGTCCCGCGGAGTGGCGAACATGTAGCTGGACCCCACGATGGACCCCGACGCGTCAGGCTCGATTGTCGCCGAGCACATGTTCAGTCTGTCGAAGAGGTTCCGCCGGGCGAAGTTGTAGACGCCCGAGAGGGTCCCGCCCGTCGCGTCGCGGATGATGCGCGCGACTATGTTGGCGTCGCCGCTGGAATAGTACCACCGGCCGCCCGGCGCCGAGCCTAGGGGTTTGGCCGCGGCGAAGTCGGCCATGCTTTTCGCTCCGTAGAGCATGTCGGTGACGTCCTGGTGCGGGCCGTAGATCTCTTCGAAGTTGAGCCCGCTGGACATCCGGAGCAGCATGTCCGTGGTGATCTTTCCCCTCGGGTCGCCGGCATTTTTCCACGCAGCCACCAGGGCGGGCTTCATGATGTTCAGCTTCCCCTGCTTCACCAAGATGCCCATGAGGGCGTTGGTGACGCTTTTCGTCATGGACCATCCCAGGATGGGCGTCGCGGGGGTGAAGCCCTTGGCGTATTTTTCCGCGATGATCTTCCCCTTGTACACCACGACCACGGCCTGGGTGTTCTGCATGGTATCCGGCCCCGGCTCCTTGAAGGCGTCTTCCAGCACCGCGGCGAGTTTGCCCCTGTCGACTTCCGGCGGGACGGCTCCGGTGTCGACCCGTTCGCCCTTCGGCCAGAGCGAACCCTGGTCGGGATTCTTCCGCGGAAGCGCGCCCTTCGCCTGGGCATAAAGCTCCTCATGGGCGGTGTCGATGGCCAGGGTACAGCCGAACTTGTCGCGGTAGACAGCCGTCATCGGCTTCCTGAAGCCATATGCCTTCGAGGTCACGGTCTTGTTCTTGTAATCGACCTTGGGGCTCACCAGGGAGAACAACGGGTTCGTTGGTTTCACCTCGTACTGGAACACGTAGGCGGGGTCCCTCCCGTCTATGAACACCTGCGAGCATACGTATTTCGCGGCGTAGCCGTTGCCTATGGGCAGGGCGGTGTCGACATAGTACACCCCGTACCCGATCGCCGCAACGAGCACGACGAGGATGGCAATGATTATTTTTCTCATGGGAACCCCCATTTTATTTTTTTAAGAACATCTCACCGGTGAAGACCGGTGCGCATCATGACATGATTTCATGGAATTGTCAAGCGCGGAGGTTTTTACTCCATGCGGCCCCACGACAGGGCCTCATGAAAACGCCTCCGAGAGCATGGCGTCCTTGCGCCCGGCGTCACTGTCCCCCTTCAGCCCTTCGTCCCGTATCGCCTGGAGGGCCCGGTTGAGCCGTGGAAAGGACAGGGGCCAGTACCTGCCCCTCTGAGCCGGCTCCGCGCCAACGGCCACGTGGGCCGTCATGTCGCCCGCGTCGAACACCACGCTGAAGATGGACGAGAGCCGTAAATCCACGATTGGCCCCTTCTCGCCGAACAGCTGTTCGCACTCGGGCGCCAGCGTCTGCCTCCCCTCCACCTCCCGGGACAGGGGCGGGGATGACAGGATCTCGATGACCGCCGGGACGTCGATGCGGCCGTACCGCTCCCGGACCAGCTCGCCCATCCGCTCGAACCGCTGCCAGGAAAAGGTCCTCTTCGCGCTTTCGCGCCGCATCGCCTCCACCCATTTTTCCACGGTGTCCGCCTCCCCCGG
Source organism: uncultured Spirochaetota bacterium (assembly GCA_963762305.1). Lineage (GTDB taxonomy): Bacteria > Spirochaetota > UBA4802 > UBA4802 > UBA5368 > CAVXKM01. The sequence continues at coordinate 8,636 of CAVXKM010000003.1, forward strand.
CGGCACCCCGAACCAGTGCAGCTGGTCCCCTGCCAGATCCACGCCCCGGTATCCCCGGTAGCCGGGATAGGCGAGGTACTGGTTGGTGTTCCAGTACGCGTCCATCCCCTTCTCCTGGATGGAACACCGCCGTCTTTGTGCAGGAGCCCTGGATCTCCAGGGCGGAAGCGACCTTGGCGTCGCTCACCAGATTGTTGTTTCCCGTCGTCCCCAGCAGCCGGCCCATGATATCGACGGCCTCGGCCAATGTGGCCGCGTGCTGTATGAGCAGGCGCATGTGCATCGAGTGGGGAACCCTCGGGTGCTCCCTCATGTTCCGGTCGGCGGACTGCGAGGCTCCTCGGTCGCGATGATTCCCGTTTCGTTCATGCCCCGGTAGTACCCCACGCGGCCGGGGATGCATGGCGATAAAGGCGTGGCCCCGGTCCGGCCTGGCGACCACGACCCCCGTCCACGGGTGCAGCACGTTGAAGGTCGAGTAGTCGTAGTTGGCCCCGTGTATCAGCTGCCCGCCGGCCGTGGCCGCTCCCCACGCGGCCATTCGCTGTGCAGCGACATGGCCGCGTGGGGAGCGGCCACGGCCGGCGGGCGGCTGATACACGGGGCCAACTACGACTACTCGACCTTCAACGTGTTGCACCGGTGGACGGGGGTCGTGGTCGCCAGGCCGGACCGGGGCCACGCCTTTATCGCCCAGTGCATCCCCGGCCGCGTGGGGTACTACCGGGGCATGAACGAAACGGGAATCATCGCGACCGAGAAGACCTCGCAGTCCGCCGACCGGAACATGAGGGAGCACCCGAGGATTCCGCATTCAATGCACATGCGCGCACTCATACAGCACGCGTCCACATTGGCCGAGGCCGTAGATATCATGGGCCGGCTGCTTGGGACGACGGGAAACAACAATCTGGTGAGCGACGCCAAGGTCGCTTCCGCCCTGGAGATCCAGGGCTCCTGCACGAAGACGGCGGTGTTCCATCCGGAGAAGGGGATGGACGCGTACTGGAACACCAACCAGTACCTCGCCTATCCCGGCTACCGGGGATACCGGGGCGTGGATCTGGCAAGAGACCAGCTGCACTGGTTCGGGGTGCCGCCGGGGGAGGCGGACACCGTGGAAAAATGGGTGGAGGCGATGCGGCGCGAAAGCGCGAAGAGGACCTTTTCCTGGCAGCGGTTCGAGCGGATGGGCGAGCTGGTCCGGGAGCGGTACGGCCGCATCGACGTCCCGGCGGTCATCGACATCCTGTCCGCCCCGCCCCTGTGCCGGGAGACCGAGGGAAGGCAGACTCTGGCGCCCGAGTGCGAACAGCTCTTCGGCGAGAAGGGGCCCATCGTGGACTTCCGGCTCTCGTCCATCTTCAGCGTGGTGTTCGACGCGGGCGACATGACGGCCCACGTGGCCGTCGGCGCGGAGCCCGCGCAGAGGGGCAGGTACTGGCCCCTGTCCTTTCCCGTGTTCCGCCGGGCCCTCCAGGCGATACGGGACGAAGGCCTGACGGGGGACAGTGACGCTGGGCGCAAGGACGCCATGCTCTCGGAGGCGTTTTCACGAGGCCCGTCGTGGGGCCGGCATGGAGTAAAAACCTCCGCGCTTGACAATTCCATGAAATCATGTCATGATGCGCACCGGTCTTCACCGGTGAGATGTTCTTAAAAAAATAAAATGGGGGTTCACATGAGAAAAATAATCATTGCCATCCTCGTCGTGCTCGTTGCGGCGATCGGGTACGGCGTCTATTATATCGATACCGCGCTTCCCATAGGCAACGGGTACGCCGCTAAATACGTATGCTCGCAGGTCTTCATAGACGGAAGGGACCCGGCATACGTGTTCCAGAACGAGGTGAAACCAACGAATTTCCCGTTGTTCTCCCTTGTGGGCCTCAACGTCGATTACACGAACAAGACCGTGACCTCGAAGGCGTATGGCTTCAGGAAACCGCTCACGGCGGTCTATCGGGACAAATTCGGCTGTACCCTGGCCATCGACACCACCCATGAAGAGCTTTATGCCCAGGCAAAAGGCGCGATTCCATCACAAAAAGCCCGACATGGGCACTCTCTGGCCGAAGCGGCGAACGGGTCGACACCGGAGCCGTCCCGCCGGAAGTCGACAGGGAAACTCGCCGCGGTGCTGGAAGACGCCTTCAAGGAGCCGGGGCCGGATACCATGCAGAACACCCAGGCCGTGATCGTGGTGTACAAGGGGAAGATCATCGCGGAAAAATACGCCAAGGGCTACACCCCCGCGACGCCCATCCTGGGATGGTCCATGACGAAAAGCGTCACCAACGCCCTCATGGGCATCCTGGTTAAGCAGGGGAAGCTGGACATCTACAAGCCCGCCCCGGTGGCCGCGTGGAAAAATCCCGGCGACCCGAGGGGAAAGATCACCACGGACATGCTGCTTCGGATGTCAAGCGGGCTCAACTTCGAAGAGGTCTACGGCCCGCACCAGGACGTCACCGACATGCTCTACGAAGCGAAAAGCATGGCCGACTTTGCCGCGGCCAAACCCCTAGGCTCGGAGCCGGAAGGCCGGTGGTACTATTCCAGCGGCGACGCCAACATAGTCGCGCGCATCATACGCAATGCCACGGGCGGCACCCTCTCGAGCGTTTACAACTTCGCGAGGCGAAACCTGTTCGACAGGCTGAACATGCGCTCGGCATCATCGAGCCTGACGCGTCGGGGTCCATCGTGGGGTCCAGCTACATGTTCGCCACGCCGCGGGACTGGGCGCGCTTGGGACAGCTCTTCCTGAACGACGGCGTGTGGAAAGGCGAGCGGATCCTCCCCCAGGGGTGGGTGAAATATTCCAGGACGCCCACTCCCCTGGCCCCGAAGGGTGAATACGGCTCGCACTTCTGGCTGAACGCCGGCGCGAAGGGCGACCCTAAAAACCGGACCTATCCGTCACTGCCGACGGACCTGTATTCGATGGAAGGCTTCAACAACCAATTCGTGTTTATTTTCCCCTCGCGGGGCATCGTCCTGGTGCGGATGGGCGTGACCCACGACGGTTCCTGGAAGCAGGAGGAGTTCGCCGCCCGGGTGCTTGACAGTATACGGAAGAAAGGCGAGCGCATTAAAGAGCGCGCTCCGATGCCGGTAAAGCTCCGTTTTGGTCGCTATGCCGAAACAGTTTTGAAAACTGAAGTATCTTCCGCTTCGGTTTGTTATGCATTGCATGCCAAATATCCAGCTTTGTTTGCATGGATAGCCAGCTTTCCGGTGTAGTTTTAGTCGCTCTGCTTAGGCGAACTGCCATATCCGGGCTTAGATTACACTTTCCGTGTATGAGTTCAGAAAGAGTTTTCCTGGAAACGTGAAGACGTTTTGCCGCTTCCGTAACTGTCAACCCAAGCGGTTTCATAACGTCTTCAAGCAATACCACACCCGGATGAGTAGGTTTTCTTGTCTTCATGAATGGCCTCTAATGGTAATCAATATAGTTAACGTCGACCGCATTGTCATTTTCAAAATCGAATGTGACTCTCCAATTGCCGCTGACACGCACCGCCCATGTTCCCTTGTCCTTGCCTGTTAGCCGATGCAGCTTGTAGCCCGGAAGGTTCATATCTTTGGGGGATCGTGATGCGTCCAACCTATCCAGAATACGGGCTAGTTTAGGCGCATGCCCGGATTATTTTCACTTCAAATTCAAAAGATCAAGCCCTTTGATGTTTGAAAGATTTTATCATCCGGGAGAAGTGTAACCATAGGGGTTACATCTGTCAAGAACAAAGTTGTTGGTCAGGAACACATTTCGCGGCCCTGCTTTGGCCCGAAATTCTCTGCGGGAACATTGCCTGGACGCAGTGTTGCCGTGAGTTGTACACGACAAGTGGCGCCATTCTAAACAAGCTATAGGCTGGAGGCTATCGCCTTCCTCCTGTCCATATGCGTTTCATCAGCGATCCGTTATTTTTTCTCCGATCTGCTGTTTTTGTTTCGGGCAAACGTAAGGTCGATGTCGTCGCCGCTTGCCGTCATCGAGCGGTCAGACCGCTTCGATGGTCGAGGGCGGCTTCGGGGCGATATTGTAGGTGACGCTCACGACTCCCGGCACCCCGGCGATGATATCCGCCGCAAGCTTCTCGAGCGTCTCGAAGGGCAGCCTGGTGGGCGTGGCGACGCGCGCGTCGAGGCTGTTCCAGCACCGCACCTCAATCTGACGGCCGTAGACGCGCCTTCCGTCCCGCATGCCGGGAACCCGGTCGGAGTGAAGGATGGCCATATATTGAAAAACGGGGGCTTTTTCCAAATGCGTTCGCATACGGCCGTCGCCCGGCGGACGACGGCGATGCGCTCCGGGTCCACTTCCCCGATCACCCGGGCCGAGAGGGCCGGGCCAGGACGCGGTTGAAGATTTCCTCGGGAAGGTTAAGGGCTCGGCCGACGACCCGGACACCATCCTTGCGCAGCCGGCAACAGCGGCTCGAGAATATGATATCCGAACGTTTTCTGGGGATCGATTCCCAGCTGGGCGAAGACGTTGTGCTGCCGTTTGATTCCCGCGACCGTTTCGTCGACGTCGGTGAGGATCGTCCCCTGGAGCAGGTGCCGGGCGCCGCTTTCCTTGACGATCCGGCCGAAGACATGCCGGTAAAAAGTCTGGGTGATCGCTTCCCGTTTTTCCTCCGGGTCGGTCAAGCCCTTCAGGGCGGCGAAAAACTCGGTTTGGGCGTCGATGACTTCGACCTGGACACCGAGGCCGCGAAACAGGCGCGGCCACGCGTCTCCGGCTCCCCTTCGCGCATGATCCCGTTGTCGACAAAGACGGTCCGGAGGCGGGAGCCGAGAGCCCGGTGGCCGAGCATCGTCACAACCGAGGAGTCGACCCCGCCGGACAAGGCGTTGATGGCCAGGCCGTCGCCGACGGCCGTCCGGATTTCGGCGATATTTTCGGCGATGAAGCGCTCGGGATTAAGCTCGGCCTCCGCCAGCCGCAGGGCGCTTGTGTAGCTGCTGTGGCCCCACCCGGTGAACCGGGTCGAATACTCCTCCGGGGTGTATTCGGCGTCATGGACAAGCAGGTCGGCGCCGGCGCAGAAACGCACGTAGTCCTCGTACGAGGGGGAGTTCTTATGCCTGAAGGCGAGCTCCCGGGACAGGGCCCGGCGAACCCGATCTCGTTATCGGTTAAAAACACGAAGGTTTTCCCCTTTTCCTCGAACTTCAATCCCAGCCGAAATTCGGATGGTTCAACGGTATCTTCGAAACGCGAAGCGTGTCGATGTCAAAATGGTCCGGGCACTCACCCGAAAAGGTGATGTCGCTTTTCAGGTACTCGATGTTGACGGGGAAATAGGGGGAATCCATTACCCCGGACAAAATCTTCCTGATGGTATCCTGGGAATACAGGCACCCGCGAATGCTCGCGTGCGTGGCTTTCAGGTACAGCGGTTTGAAAAACGGAAATCCTATGATATGGTCGAGGTGGGCGTGGGTGAACAGGATGGTTATGTCGGTGGTCTTCTCCCGGAGCAGCTCCTTCCCCAGGTTCCTGATGCCCGAGCCGGCGTCCACGATAACGACCTTGTTGTTCCCGGTGCGTATCTCCACGCAGGTGGTGTCGCCGCCGTATTTCGCGCAGTCTTCGCCCGATATGGGAATGGACCCCCTGGCGCCCCAGAACTTGATTTTCATCGTGGTTCTCGCATAACCTTGTGACGTAAAAGACAGATTGTTCTTAAGGCCATGTAAATATGCAACTCAATATTCTGCGTCACGGTTAAGCTGTACGACCTCACGCCGGACAAGGTGGCGGCCAACAAGGCGAAGCTGGAGAGGATGGGGATATGAGCGCGTTTTCCGAAAGGGCGCCGTCGCTGCGGGGATTCACCCGCGAGGGCTCGCCGGGCCCGGCCGCCCCTTCGTGAAGGTCCGTACGACGGGATTCATTTTTTCAGCAAGGGGAAAAACATGGGCACTCTTTTTTTATACTCGATATACTCTTTGCCCAGGCGCTTCGCCAGTTCAGGTTCCTCGATTTTTTTCAACTCCCAGATGTTCGCCAAGATGAACAGCGGGGTGAAAAAAAAGAACAATGACATGGAGTTCAACAGGACCGCGCAGCCGAACAACTGGATGAAAATTCCCGTGAGCATCGGATTGCGCGCGTATCTGTAAGGACCAGAAGTCACGAGTTTGGGGGGAGGACTTAACGGTACCGGCGTTCCTTTCACTTTTAAAAAATGCAGGATGGAAAAAACATACAGGAAAGAACCCGATGCCATGACCGGTATGCCGGCGAAAAAATTATAAGGCCGGTCGAGTAATTCGGGCAGGTTGAAAAACGAATCGATTTTGATGGAAATGATTATAAAAACGCCGATAAAGCACCCATAGAGCAACCCGACGATCGGCGCCAGCATGATTTTGTATTTGGCGTCTCCCACCGCGACCTTGCTGATCAATTCGATCAATTTTCCCGTGATGGACATGCTTTAACTCCTGGTATGAGTGCCGGCCATGTACGACACGCCCCCGGCACGCCCGTGGCCGTCCCGGGGGCCGTTCAACCCGAGCGCCGGTGTCTCACGCCCGGAAGGCGGGGATGTCCCGCCGCGCGGGATCACGTGACCCCGCCTTCCGGGGGGGCTATATCTTTTCCATAAACAAATAGTTTCCGATGTGCGGTCGTCCGACCGGCATGGTGATCGTCCTGGCTTCGATTATTTTGAAATGGGGCTTGTATAACTCCTCGAGCTCCTCGAGCGAGGAAAAATACAATTTCGATCCCGCCGGCATCTTCGAGCCCGGAGGCACTGTCCTGAGCCTCTGGCCCGGCTCCCCGAAATGCGTGTCTTTTTCATTGAAAGAGGTCGACAGGTATTTCCCGCCTTTATTGAGGATCCCGCTCACGTCTACCACGTATTTTCGCCTTTGTGTTGGCATTATGAGGTGCATGAGCGCCCATTCCAGAACAAGATCGAACTTTTCTTCCAATTTCGACAGGTCCGCGACATCCAGGACCATGAACCTGGCATCGACGCCGCGTTTTCTCGCGTTCTCTTTCGCGTACCGGACCGCCTTCGCGGAGATGTCGATCCCGGTCACGTCGAAGCCTTTCGAGGCGAGATAAATGGAATAGAATCCTTCACCGCAGCCGACATCGATGGCCCTGCAGGGCTTCAGTTTTCCGCTTTCGACCAATCCCGCCAGCTCTTCCGGCGGCTCGGTTTCGGTCCAGACAACTCCTGGCTTTTCATAGGTTTTTTCGAGGATTTTTTTGACTTTCTTCATGGTGTAATCATTTGTCCCGTTTTTATAGACTTATTTGTTTCGGCTCCCTCCGGGAGGTCGCTGTCATACAACGTTTTCGGGGCAGGCGACATATGCAAAATGTGGCGCCTGTCCCGCACGCCTTAGGCGGGAAAGCCCACACGACCAATGGGAGCGGAGCATTTATGGGCTGTTATATGCAGTGCCGCGAATAGCATGATTCCAGTTTCAAATAATATAATAATGAGGAAATAAAAGAAAAATACTTTTTTACAAGTATCGACGAACGTTGTTCCGGTATGTGGTCCATTGTTCTCCGAACCGGTCTTGTAAAAATATTTCCTCGGCAAGGATGATTCTATGATGAACAGCCAACGCCATGATTACCAGTACCCAATTAATCGGGTGCTGGACATAAACAGCCGATCCCAGCGCCATCAGATAAAGGCCGAGCAACATGGGGTTGCGGCTGAAACGATATATACCCGTATTCTGAAGAGATGTGTTTTCTTGCGCGAGTCCGACCCGAAGCGAGAATGTCCCGAGTTTAATTACCGCGAACGTGAAGAACGCTACCCCGACGCCAAGGAACATCGCGCTTACCCAGAAAAATGTGCTTTTTGGTTCAAATATTGAAAGATTGGCGATAAACAGTTGGACCAAGATCAAAATAAACGATGTAAAGAGCGATAATTTCCCCATCATAAATATTTTCTTATTGATCCCGATACACCCTACGGTTTCGATTTTTTTTCGCTTTTGGATAATTCTTGGCGTAATCGCCGCGATCAGAAATATTGAGAATAGGATTATCACGATTAATTTTTTTTCCATTGATATTTCTCCTCGATTATTTGGGGTGTTGAAAGTTATAAAAATCTCTTGGCATGCACTTCCTTGTGTTTACTGAAAGATATTTAACTTTTCGATCTCTGTTTTAAAAGAAAATACTTTTGCGCCCGCCACGGACAGCGGATGTTCCGTTAAGTTGGGCTGGCTATTGCATATAACTGGAAATACGCGAATTTTGCGATAACGGACTGATTCCCCGATTATCCGCAGAAATAAAAAGAATATTATCTTCGCAATAACCGGAAACATGCATCGAATCCCGCCCACGGAGAGGCCCTTGAGATTCTTTTACCGCAATAGATCACGTGCGGGGTATTTTGGTCCCGGAGCCATGTTCGGCTGAAAAACAGCGAGACGGCATAAAAATAATGAGGGTGCTTGTGCCGCGAGACACATTCAGGTGAAACCTGTCAATGCTCTCCTATTGCCATTTCAGTACTATCTTTTTACTCGAAAGGGCGCAGTCTGACAGGTAAAGATTCATCAGGTTTTGATACGGTATTCCGGTTTCCTTCGACATTGACTTGAAATAATCGACGGTATCCTCGTCGATCCTGATGGTGATCTGCTTTTTTAATTTCTTTGAATATGGATTTTTTTTTGATTTTGAGAAATCGTAATTTGGTCTCATTTTAAGAACTCCATATATGACTTTATTTCATTTTTGCCGGCCTTTCTGGCGGAAATGATTCGAATAACTGATTCGTTTTCTCTGTAGCAATGCGCCACCAAGAGGACGTTGAAACATGTGCTCATTCCGAGGATGATAAACCTTTCTTCACCTTCCGAGTGGTCGGGGTCATGGATGACCCTCGCGTTATCGTCGTAGAATACGGACTTGGCCTCTTCAAATGAAATTTTGTGTTTTTTGACGTTCCGGGCATCTTTCCGCCTGTCCCACGCGAAACGGACCGGTTTCATAAATCCTTTATAATTATAATATAATTATATGTCAAGGGCAATTTTTACGGAAGAGGAGACGCGGTTCTCATTCGCCGTTCCACGGACAAACGCGGTTTTAACATCCCGCCAGCCCTGGCGGAACTGGAGGGCCGGGGCCGATAAAGCGAAGATGCCCTGGAAGGCGGGGAGGTCCCCGCAGGCGGGGTCACGTGACCCCGCCTGCAGGGACGATAACATACAATATCTCAGCCCCTCGGGAGCGTTTTGCCTTGGAAGATCATGTATGCGATGTCCTGCTCACGGATTCATGTTTTCCGGAAAACTGGGAGCAGGGATGTAATGAGAGCGTGGCGTTTTGTTATAGGCAGTTGTCAGGTGAATACCATCACCGTACATATAAATAATTACAAAACTTAATACCCGAGTCGTTCGGCATTTTCGATGGCTTTGTTTCGCCATTCGCTAATTTATATACGCATTTTCAAAGAAATTATCGTTAGGATTTTCATTCTTTGGGTCTGAATTACTGAGCATCAAGCAGGCTCCCTTTTGGTTTAATAAACGGTAGAATGAGGCAAGCCTTAATTGTGCATTATCATCAAATTCGTATTTTGAATAAGAAGTAAAATTTGATGTTTTGCTAATTGGACGATAGGGCGGGTCGAAGTAGACAAATGTCCCTGCATCAACAAAGGATTCGCACTCGGTGAAGTCTCCCAGGTGGATTTCTGTACGAAGTAAAAGTTCAGATACGGCTTTTAGATTATCTTCTGCACAAATTTGTGGATTTTTATATCGACCAAAAGGAACGTTGAATTCTCCCTTGGAATTAACTCGAAACAATCCGTTGAAACAGGTTTTATTGAGGAAGATGATTTGTGCAGTACGTTCAACCCAGGAACCGTCATACTCTGAGAAATCAATTAATTGGCGCTTCTCGTTTAATTGAAGTCGTACATCGTAAAAATAATCCTTTTGCCCATCTGGCGTCAACCGGTGGTATTTCCTTTCCATTGATTTGAGAATGTTAATAAGATTCCGTACGTCTTTCTGAATGGCTTTATATGAAACTATAAGTTCTTCGTTTACATCTGAAATGTAGTATTTTTCAATGGAATATGTCTGTGCTATATGGAAAAAAATTGCTCCGCCTCCGATGAATGGTTCAACATATTTATGGATTTCTCCTTTTTTAAGGTCATCCGGAAAATAACTTACTATCTGATCAATGAGTTGAGCTTTTCCTCCGGCCCATTTCAAGAACGGCTTGGCCTTAGTTGCCAGAAGCTGCATTGTAACCTTAGTAAACCCTTAAGTTTAGTTGATTATACATTTATAATTGCGGAGTATTTTTGTTAATCAATTATTTTTGTAATATCGATTTTAGACTTTCTTAATTTTCGAATGTTTTTATTTCTACATGGGATAATATTAAAAGGATCGATCTATTTCAACAATACATTCGATGCATTGTTACTATGAGGTTACCGATTCTCTCTGCGAACCCACTCCGCGCCGAGGAGCCGCCCCTCACTTCCTGGCCAGCTCCTCTTCGTAGGCCTGCATGGCCGACTTGCGGTTCATGCGCACTTCCTCGTTGGTGGGGTCTTCCTCTACCGCGCGGGAGAAGGCCTGCAGGGCCTTCTTGTATTCTCTCTTTTTATAATGGCACTTGCCTATGTTGTTGTGCGCCTCGGCGATGAGCTTGGCGTCGCTCGTCGCGCTTATGGCCTGGTAGAAGGTGTCGATTGCCTTGTCGTACATCTCCTTCCTCGAGTACAGCAGGCCCATGGAGAGCAGGGCGTCGGCGTCCCCGGGCTTGATCATCAAGGCCTTCTGCACGTACGAGGCCGACTTCTCCATGGTCTTCTCGTCCGCGCCGGCCTTCGAGGTGAGCACGCCCAGGTTGATGTAGGCCTTGCGGGCGAAGTCGTTGCGGTCGTCTATCTCGATGACGCGCTTGTACTCCTCGATGGCGTAGTCGATCTGGTTCTTCTTGTAATAGATGGCGGCCAGGTTGAAGTGCCCCTCCTGGATGCGCGGGAAGCGCCTCAGCAGGCGCTGGTACTCGTCCATGGCCAGGTCCAGGTGGTTGTTCTCGTAGTAGAAGTCGGCCAGCGCCATGAGGGGCTGGGGGTTTTCCGGGTTGAGCTCGGCGGCCTTCTTCCAGGCGTCTATGGCCAGCTCGGGCTTCGCCGCGTGCTTGTAGGCGATCCCCAGGTTGTAGAGGGCCGCGTCGTCCTTGGGGCTTATGGCCAGGGCCTTCTGGTAGGAGTCTATGGCCTCGTTGTACCGCTGGGCGTCGTCCATGATATTGCCCATGTTGAGGTAGGCCACGCGCGCGTTCTCCGATGCCGGCTCCAGCGTGGTGATCTTGTGGTAGTACTCGTAGGCGCTGTCGAGGTCTCCCTTCTCGTAGTAGATCTCGGCCATGCGCGAGAGTATCCGCGCGTTTCGCCGGTCAGTCTGGAGCACGCGGCCGTAGGTGTCGATGCTCCGCTCGTACTGCTTCATGGAAAAGTACGCCTCGCCCAGGCCCTCCAGCACGGCCGCGTCGTCCTTGCCCAGCTCCTCGGCCTTCGCGAACTCCGCCAGCGCCATGTCGGACTTGTTCTGCTTTAGATACACGATGCCAAGGTTGTAGTGGTTGATGGCGTCCCTGGGCGCGACCGAGACGGCCATCTGGAGGTATTTTTCCGCCAGGTCGAGTTCGCCCTTCCCGGTGTAGAGCGCCCCCAGCCTGCCGTAGGCCAGACGCGACACCTCGCCCATGCTGTCTGCCGCGCCGGCCTTCTTGTAGTACTCGATGGCCGACATCTCGTCGCCCTTCTTGTGCAGGCTCACGGCCAGGTTGTAGAGCGCGCCGGCGTTCCCCTCCTCGATGTCCAGCACCTCGCGGTAGGCGTTGGCGGCCTTGTCGTACTGCCCCTGCTCGAAGTACACGTTGCCCAGCAGGATGCGGTTGTTGGCGTTTTTATCGTCCAGGTCCACGGCCTTCTCGGCGTACTCTCCCGCCTTGTCGAAGTCCTTCTTGTGCCGGTAGGCCAGGGCCATGTTGCGGTAGATGGCCGGGTTCTTCTTGTCGTAGCGCAGGGCGCGGCCGTACGCCTCCACGGCCTTGTTGAAGTCGCCCCGGTCGTCGTGTATGATGCCCGTGTAGGTGAGGGCCATGGCCTTGTCGGCGTCCGATGCGTCGCTCTCCACCGTCTCGGCGAACTCGGCCAGGGCGTCGTTGAAGTAGCCGCGCGCGTAGCTTTCCTTTCCGCGCTTCAGGTGGATGTCCTCGGCCGCCCCGGAGGGCTCCTCCTTCTTGTCGGCTCCCTGGAAGATGCCCCCGGCCGCCGGCCCCTCGTCGCGGGGCGAGAATATGTGTGGCTTCTTGAAAAAGAAGCTGGTCAACAGGAAGATAATTGCCACGGCGGCCAGCGCACCGCCGGAGATCAGGAATATGGGAAGGGCCTTCCCGCCGCTCCTGATCCGTTCGGCGAAGCGTATGCGGCCGGTCTTCAGCTTTCCTTCCAGCTCGCCGGAGCCGTCCTCGGCGAGGGTAAACCTAGGTTTTTCTGCGGGGTCCACCGGTGCGTGCTTCCTCCCTGTCGAGTTCGTGGATCTTGACCGCGTCCAGGATGCCGTTGATGAACTGCCCCGAGCTTTCCCCGCCGTAGATCTTCCCCAGCTCGATCCCCTCGTTGATGGTCACCGCTGCCGGGATGTCGGGCAGGCGCAGGAGCGCGTAGACCGAGATGCGCAGTATGGATTTATCCACGGCGCTCAGGCGCTCGAATTTCCAGTTTTTCGAGTGCTTCGTGATGAGGGCGTCGATCTCGACCAGGTTGTCCACGGCGCCGCGCAGGAGATTAATGGCGAAATCCCTGATGTCGTCAGGGATTTCTTTTTCCACCCAGTTGAGCGAGACCAGCTCTTCCAGGGGCTTGTCGACCGTCTCGTGCATGTAGAGCCCCTGCATGGCGTATTCGCGCGCTTTTCTCCTGTGCCCCATCTAGGTTATCTGCCGGTATATGTTGGCCATCTCGATGGCCGAGAGCGCCGCGTCGAAGCCCTTGTTCCCCGACTTGGTGCCGGCGCGCTCGATTGCCTGCTCGATCGTGTCGGTGGTGACGACGCCGTAGATGACGGGCACCTTCGCGGCCAGCCCCACCTGGGCCACGCCCTTGGAGACCTCGGCGGCCACATAGTCGAAGTGGGGCGTCGCGCCGCGGATGACCGCCCCCAGGCAGATGACCGCGTCATGTTTCCCGGACTCGGCGATCATCCTGGTCACCGCGGGGATCTCGAACGATCCGGGGACCCAGAACACGGAGATGCTGTCGTCGGCGGCGTTGTTGCGCTTCAGGCAGTCCAGCGCCCCGGACAGCAGCTTCTGGGTGATGAACTCGTTGAACCGCGACACCACTATGGCGATCTTGAGGCCGGTGGCGTCCAGCTTGCCTTCGATGATCTTCATTGGGTTCCCGCTCCTCGTTCGTGTGCGCCGCGGGCCCGCCCGCGGCGGCTTTCCTCGCTCAAGTTACCGGTCAAAAAACGCCCGGAGTCAAGCTTTTTTTACCAGCCCGCCGCCGTCATGATCATCACCATCTGCTCGATTGGGTGGTCCCCGGGATGGTACCTTTTCCCGAGGCCGTGGGTGATCCAGATCGGCAGGCCGCCCCAGGCCAGGATGCGCAGCCCGTATGCCGAGCCCAGTATGTCCTCCGGGTCCGGCCTGAAGACGTGCGCGTAGTCGAGGAAGAGGTTCAGCCGCAGGCGCCGGAAGAGGTCGAAGCCGTACCTGAGGTTGCACAGGCCGAAGGCCTCCACGCGGAAGCGGTCCACGGTGAAGCCGTGCACCACGTCGAGCTTGGCGTTGTCTATGGAGCCGCCGAACCGCGGCTGGGTGAGGAAGTCGTTGTCCTGGCCGCCCTTGTAGTGGGCCCGGAAGACCAGGTTGTGGGTCCCCGCGAAGAGCAGGCCGGCCGTCGCAATGGCCGAGTATATGACGAAGGTCCTGGCGAAGTCCCCTTTTTCCATGGCCGTGGGCTCCCCCCAGTCGCTCCACCGGCTCCTGGCGCCGTACCCCGCCCAGGCCTTGACCTCGACGCCCCGGGTGAGCTGGTCGATGCCCTTCTCGGTGAGCATCTCCAGCCCCAGGTCGATGCGGGGGAAGACGTTCACGTGGTTCTGCGGCATCGTGAAGTCATCGGGGGGGTCGCGCTCTATGAAGAAATACTGCCTGGAGTCCAGGGTGAAGGCCGCGGCGGTGTGCAGGGGGAGGGCCTGCTTGAGCGTGACGATCTGCGAGACGTAGTTGGTGTAGAAGCGGCGCTCCTCCACCCTCTTCTCGCCGTAAAAGCCCACGTTGGTCCCGCTGGCGTACAGGAAGGACCCGATGAAGGTCTCGCTCAGCGTGGCGCCCCCCCAGGGGAAGCCGCGCTGTGCCAGCCCCGCGGCGAACTTGAGGCCCACCCACCGGAACGAGAAGTCCGAGCGGGAGTCGAAGATGTTCTTCTTGTCGGTGAGGAAAACGGGCGCGAACAGCCCCCTCCTGTCCGAGAGCGAGATCTCGCCCACGAGGACCAGTATGGACTCGATCTCTTCGCTGGCGCTCTTCTGGATGGAAGAGAGGTCCTCCTCGTTCTGGGTCTGCCTCGACTCGTGCTTGCGGGCCTCCTGGTCCTTCTTCTCGCGGTACCACTCGCGCTTCGAAAGGTCTTTTAAGAGCTCCTTCGGCTTGAGGATTTTCTCAATCGCCGGGCCGCTCTTGCCCGGAGCCGCGGCGGGCTGTTCCTCTTTCGCGCGCGCCTGCTGGGCCGGTACGGTGTCCGTGATGACCGGGGAAAGGACGAGAAGCGATGACAACGCGAGCGCGCGGCGGAGGGAAGTCGCTTTTCCGCTGGGGCGGTCCATCTGTCCCGTGCCGCGGTCCTTCTACGAGGCCAGCTGCCGTCGCAGCCGCTGGGTGATCACCTGCATGATGTTAATGGATATGGCGGGGTTTTCCCTCAATGTCAACAGAAAATCACCGCGCGCGATAGAGAGCAGCCTGCAGTCTTCCAGCGCCCTGACGCTGGCGCTGCGCGGCTCCTTGTCGATGATCGAAAGCTCCCCTATGCAGCTGCCCTGTCCCAGGGTGTCCAGTATCCTTCCCTCCCGGGAAACCTCCACCTTCCCGTCCATGACGATGAAGAGCTCCTCGCCCGTGTCGCCCTCCCGGATGACGAGGCGGCCGCGGGGTACGGCCGCCTCCCGGGCGATCTTGCCGATGTTGAGGAGCTCGTGTACGGCCAGGTCGCTGAACAGCGTGTGCTCCTTCAGGAACATTATCTTCTGGATGAGGGTGTGCATGTGTTCCTCCTCGGGGGTGGATTCATGGCGCGGGGCGCCTTCCGCCCGCGGCCCGTCGATGAGGGCGGAGAGCCGGCGAAGGCAGAACCGGGTGGGCGGCCAGAGCTCCGGGCAGAACCGGCGCGTCTTCCGGGTAAAGGCCTCGAGGATCTCGGCGGGGCCGAAACGGGACAGGGCCTGCCCGGCGCGGCGCGTAAGCTGTTCCTTTTCCAGGATGACCAGCGCGCGGCGGGCCGAGCCGCCCGATGCCTCGATGAATTCCAGTATGTAGCCGTTCAGGTCGTTGTCTTTCAGGAAGATGCTGGACTCGAAGACCTCCTGCACGTCCACCCCGGTGACGAGGGCGAGGGCCTTCAGCATCAGGTGCTTGTGCATCTCGACGATGTCCTCGAACGCCGACAGCAGGAAGCGGAACGGGTCTTCGCCCCGGGCGGGCTCCGGCACGCCCCCGGTGAAGCGGGCCTTGAGCGCCTCCAGGTACAGCACGGTGTCGATCTCGTAGTCGATGAAGCCCTCGATCTCCTGCCCCGGCCGCGAGTCGAAGCAGAGCAGGTAGTTGAGGTAGTTCATTTTCCGTTGAAAGCTCGCGCGCCCGATGAGGCGCTTCATGAGGACCGCGCGGATCTTGTCCTCGGGCCTGAAAAAGGCCAGCATGTGCTCATAGGGGATGGACCTCCTCCCGTCCAGGAGCGTCACCCTGTCGGTCTCGCTGAGGTTTCCGGCCATGGAGAGGAAGCCCGCCAGGGCGTCCGCGGGGGCGTGGGCGCACCGGCGCATGACCCTCCTTGCCGCGGAGCGGGAGAGCCGGTCGGCGTGGGGTATGAGGTGCTTCAGGAGCAGCGGGTCGCCGGTCTTCAGCACCAGCTCCGTGAGCGGCGGGAGGCAATAGGCGGGCGGGAGCGCCATCGACAGGACGGCGAACTCCGCGGGAGAATACGTTCCCCCGACGACGCCGTCGTATATCTCGGCGACCTTTTCGAGGGCGAAGGCGTCAATGTCGCCCGCCTCGAGTTCCGGGTCCTTCCGTCCCAGGATGACGGCCGCGTACCGCTCGCTTGCGGGCCCGTTCCTCGGGAGGCTTTCCAGAAGTTCCTCCCGCTCCGGCGCGGGACGGTCCTTTACGATCGAGAGGGCCGTGCCCCGTATGTAGGGAGCGTCGTCACCCAGGGCCGCGGCCAGCAGGGCCGCGCCGAAGTCGGCTCTTCCCGTCTGCAGGGTGCGCAGCATGTTCTCCTTCGTGAGCGGTGAGAGCGCTCCGAAGTGAGGGACGAGCCTGCCCGCCAGCTCGAGCGAGGGGGCGTCGTTGAAAAAGGCCTCCACGGCCGCCAGGTCCTTGATCAGCATGCCCGGCTCGATCGAAAGCAGTTCCTGGACCGGGATCTCCTCTTCCGGGGAGGACGGGGGCGCGGTGATGAGCCTGCGCCGCAGGGAATCCATGTAGGCGCGGTTCTGGAAAAGGGTGAAGAGCAGGCACGCGGCGCCCACGAGAAGGGCGAACGCGGCGCCCCCGGCCGGCGTGAACCAGCCGGTGATGAGCGCGAGGCACCATCCGCCGGCGACCATGCCCAGCGGGCCCACGATGCCGTTGATGAAGGACTTGACCTCGGCCATCCTGTCCCGGGGCGACGAGGCCATGATGACGTTGAAGACTGGCGTGCGGAAGAGCAGGCCCAGGTTTTTCCGGTAGAACCGGAGCAGGACCCCGGCGGCCAGCGAGGGGAAGAAGGCGAAAAACCCCGCCAGGAGCGTGAATGAGAGGGGGTAAATGTAGTTCGCCCTCCGGACACCCGCGG
Organism: uncultured Spirochaetota bacterium; assembly: GCA_963762305.1. GTDB lineage: Bacteria > Spirochaetota > UBA4802 > UBA4802 > UBA5368 > CAVXKM01. Next base: position 25,762 of record CAVXKM010000003.1, read on the forward strand.
CGCCGATCAGCCGGGAGACGAAGAAAAGCTGGAGGAACAGGGTGAGCAGGTCCGCCGAAAAGGTGTACACGCCCAGGAACCAGGCGAGCCGCTCGCCGGTGGGGAAGGCGTCGTTGAAGATCGAGGAAAAATAATACTCCGAGACCTGGTTGGCGACGGAGACCGCGAAGACGAGCAGCACCGACCAGGCGAAGATGGGCGACGAGTACGAGAGCCGCATCTTCCTGGCGATCCGCGCCGGGAGGCTCATGTCCGGAAGGAGCTCGGCGCTCCGGGCGGCGCCGCGGGCCCCGAGGCGGTAGGCGTTCCGGCGGAGCAGGAGGACGGGCAGGACCATCAAGGCGCCGTTGGCGGCCCACAGGTACAGGCCCACGCGGCCCATGGAGCCCGAGAGGACGGTGAAGACGGCGCAGCTTGCCGCAATCCCGCCCAGCTTTCCGCCGGCCATGAGAAAGGGAAGGACCCTCTTGGAGTTCCGTATCGTGAGATACTGGAAGGCGAAATTGAAGAAGTGCATGTCAAGAAAAAAGGTGAACAGGTAGTTGCCCATGTAGAGGAAGAAGGGCAGCCACGGCGGCGCCGGGCCCCGGGTGACGGAGGCGGCGGCGATGGTGAGCGAAAAGAGGCCGATGAGGACGGCGTAGCCGCGCTGGAGCGGCAGCTTGAGCAGGAAGAGGTTGTAGACGATCCCGCCGGTTATCAGGGCCAGGCCGTTGTACATGAAGAACCGCGAGAGGCCGGCGGCGCCGTAGGCCTTCAGGAAGAGCGTCTCGGTGTGTATCTGGCCGATCGCGTAGAAAGAGCCCGAGAGGAAATAGAGCAGGAAGAGGGGGACGGCGTACTCCAGCTCACCCCCGTGGATCGAAAAGAGCCGCCATCCCGCCCTCCTGATGTTCATGGGCCGGGACCACCTACTTGGACATGGAGGCCTGGACGAACTCGAGCGTCTTTCTGACGTCGTCCTGGAAGAAGCAGGAGAGTGACTTCTCCCAGTCGGTGCCGGCGACGTCGGCGCGCATCCGTGCGGCCAGGGTCCCCCTCAGGAGTTTTTTGATGGGGGTGAAGGCCCTGCCCGGGTTGTCTATCCACGCGGACACCACCTGCTTGGCCCGCGGGATGAGCTCGCTCTCATCGACGATCTCGTCCACCATGTTGAGCTGCTTCGCCCGCTCGACGTCGAGCATCTGCCCGAAGTACACCAGGTCCCGGTAGTTCCTGTCGTTCGCCATGCCGAAGCGGACGATCTCGCCCTGCGCCACGGCCAGGGGGAGGCCTATCTTGATCTCGCTCATGCCGTATTTCGCTTTCGGGTTCCGTGTGGCGATGCGGTAATCGCAGGCCATGGCGATGATGAGGCCTCCCGCCACGGTGTGGCCGTTCAGCGCCGCCACGACGGGCTTCGCGCACGTGAAGAGGTCCAGCAGCACCGGCTCCTCCAGGTCCCTGAAGAACGCCGCGACCTCCTTCGCGTCCTTGTAGGCGAGAAACATGGGAAGGTTGAAGCCCGACGAGAAAAACCTGCCCTGCCCGGTAAGGATGATCCCCTTGGGGGACGGCGCGCTGTTCACCTTTTTTATGAGGTACCTCATCGTGGTGTAGAACTCGGCGGTGAGGGAGTTGTCCTTCCCGTGGTCGAGCGTCAGGATGAGAATGTCGTCCTCTGTCCTCTGGCTGAGCATTGAAGTCCTCCTGGTGCGGGCGGTCGGCCGGTCCCGGCCGGGGGAAGCGGGATTCCCAAGAATGTATGGTACAGGCATGCCGCGGTCCGGTACAATAACAAAACCACCGGGCGGCGAATTTTTTCCGTGTACGTCATTCCGGCCGGCTCCCGGGGCAAAAATCGCCGGCGCGCCTTTAAATGGATTGACAAATGGCTTTTATTGGAATGTCCTGCAGGCGGTTGAATCTGCCATGAAATTTCGCGTTTCTCACTCGCGGCTCCGCGGAGAAATAGCGATCCCCGGTTCAAAATCTCATACCATACGCGCGCTCGTGTGCGGACTGCTCGCCGACGGGGAATCGCTCATCGTGGATCCGCTCGATTCATCGGACACGCGCTCGGCGCTTGCCATGGTCCGGAGTTTCGGCGCCCGGGTGAGCGAAGAGGAGGGCCGCTGGAGGGTGCGGGGCTGCGGCGGAGATCCCGAGGTCCCCGGCGACGTCGTCGACGTGGGGAATTCGGGTACCGCCCTCTACCTGGGGTGCGGCGTGGCCTCGCTCGCCGGCGGGCACACCGTCCTCACCGGGGACGGGCAGACCAGGAACCGTCCGGCCGGGCCGCTCCTCGCGTCGATCGCCGACCTGGGCGGCCGGGCATTCTCCACCCGCGGAAACGGGCAGCCGCCCCTGGTCGTCGGGGGCAGGATCCAGGGTGGCGAGACCTCGATCGAGGCCCACACCTCGCAGTATCTCACCAGCCTCCTGCTCGCCGCCCCGCTGGCGCGCTCCACGGTGAGCATCCGGGTGCCCCTCCTGAACGAGGCGCCCTACGTGTCCATGACGCTGTGGTGGCTGCGGAAGCTGGGCGTACGGTACGAGTGCGGCGATTACAGCGAATTCCGCGTTCCGGGAGGCCAGCGGTACCGGGCCTTCACCGAAGCGATCCCGGCGGACTTCTCCTCCGCCACCTTTTTCATGGCGGCGGCCGCCGTCACCGGTTCGCGCGTGACGCTCACGGGGCTCGATTTCTCGGACACCCAGGGCGACAAGGAGGTGGTCGACATCCTGGAGCGCATGGGGGCGCTGGTGCGCCGCGGGGAGCGCTCCATGGAAATAGAGGGACGGGGACTGCGCGGCGGCGTGTTCGACCTCAATGCCGTGCCCGACGCGCTTCCCGCGCTCGCCGTGGCGGCCTGCTTCGCCGACGGGGAGACGCGACTGGTCAACGTGCCGCAGGCGCGCCTCAAGGAGACGGACCGCATCCGCGTGATGCGCGAGGAGCTTGCCAGGATGGGCGCGTCGATCGAGGAGCTCCCGGACGGCCTGGTGGTGCGCCGCAGCTCGCTCAGGGGGTGTCCCCTGCGCGGCCACGGCGACCACCGCGTGGTCATGGCCCTGTCGGTGGCGGGCCTGGCGGCTGAAGGCGTCACCGAGGTGGACACCGCGGAATCGGTGGCGGTGACCTTTCCCGGCTTCCTCGGGCTCATGCGGGGGGCCGGCGCCGACATACTGGAAACGGAGGAATAGAAGGCAATGGCGGTGAGGGGCGTGCGGGGAGCGACGACGGTACAGGGCAACACGCGTGAGGAGATCGTTTCAAAAACCGGGGAGCTCCTGGCCGTGCTGCTCGGGAAAAACGGCATACGGGTCGAGGACATCGCGTCGGCGGTGTTCTCGGTTACCGACGACATCGACGCGGAGTTTCCCGCCGTGGCCGCGCGCAAACTGGGGTGGCTCTACACGCCCCTGCTGTGCACCAGGGAAATCCCGGTGCCGGGAAGCCTGAAGTCCTGCGTCCGGGTCCTCCTGCACGTCAATTCCGAAAAGCCGCAGGACCAGATGGTGCATGTCTATCTCTACGAGGCGAAGAAGCTCCGTCCCGACCTGGGTATGGGGGACAAGGACAGGTATTACACGTCCGAGAAATGAGCGCTCTTTCCGGAGACGCAAACTCCGGCATGCATGATCCGATGCGCCGGCGGGGTAAAGGATCATTGCAGGCATGCCGGCGGGATGGGCAGAAGCCTTTTCCGGGAAGCGACGGCCGCGGCATGGTCCTCCCGCGCCCGTGCGTGCATAGGAAAAAAGGAACGCCGGCGAGCGGCGGCGCCGGCGATGGAAATTAACCGTGACCGGGAAAACGAAAAGAAATCTCCTGCGCGCCGCCCTCCTGCCGGGCGTCATCGCGCTCGCTCTCTCCGTGGCCCGGGCCCAGGGGCGCCGCGAGATCGAGCTGACCGCCCAGGAGATCCTGGCGCGGGCGGACAGGATACTGGACTATCCCCGCGGTCTCTTAAAAGGACGGCTCACGCACCTCACCCCCGAGGGCGAGTCCACGGTGATCACCTTCAGCGGCAGCATCGCCGAAAACGACTATCTCCTGGCCTTCTCCAGCAAATCGCGGGGCGAACAGCTCAAGGTGCTGTATAACCTGAGGGGGGAGGACATATGGGTGTACTATGTCCACGCGGCGAAGCTCTTTCACAAGATGGACCGGGACAAGTACGACGCCGTGCTCTCCACCAATTTCTCCTTCATCGACCTCTCCAACGCCGATTACCAGAGCAACTACACCGCCGCGATCACCGGCACCGCCGTCATCAAGGGTCGCGAGGCCTACAGGCTCAGGCTCGACCCCATATACAAGGGGGGCAGCTACGGGCTGATCGTCCTTTACGCCGACAAGAAGGAATCCATACCGCTGAGGATCGACTTCCACGACAACGACAAGGCCATTTTGAAAAGCCTCTCCATCGCCAAGGTCATGACAAGGAACGACCGCGTGGTCCCGGTGCGGTACGACATGCTCGACATCAGGAGGGGCACGGTCACCATCCTCGAGATATCGGGGCTGGACGAGACCGCCGTGTTCGACAAGACCGTGTTCTACCATCAGCAGCTCGGGGAAACGGAATAATGCCGCAGTTCTTCGTCCCGCCCGGCGGCATATCGGGCGGCAGGTGCGTCCTCAGGGGCGATGACTTCAACCACCTGGTGAGGGTGCGGAGGATCAAGGCGGGCGACACGCTGCAGCTTCGCGATCAGCAGGGAACGCTCTACGAGTCCCGGGTCGTGCATGTCGGCGAGAGCTCGCTTGTCGCTGAAATCATTGACAAAAAAACAGGCCCTTCCGTATCATTGGACCTGACGCTCTGCGCGGCTTTGTTGAAAGGGAAAAAGTTCGACCTGGTCATACAGAAGGCGACCGAGATCGGCGTTTCGCGCATCATCCCGGTGAAAAGCGAGAGGGCCGTACCGGACCTCGGGGGCAGGGAAGAGGAGCGGTTAAGGCGCTGGAGAAGGATAGCGCTGGAGGCCTCGAAGCAGTGCCTTCGGCGCGGGGTGCCGGCCGTGGAGGGCGTGCGCAAACTGAACACCCTTGTAAGGGAAACCTTCGGCGGCCTGAAGATCATCGCCCATCCCGGCGGGAAAGGAGGCGGCCTGCGCTCCTTCCTGCGAGGCGCGGGGACCTTTTCGGAGGCCGCGCTGCTCGTGGGCCCCGAGGGGGGCTTCTCGCCGGCCGAGGTGGAGGCCGCGCGGTCGTGCGGGTGGATTGATCTCAGCGTCGGTATGACACAGCTGAGGGCCGAGACCGCGGCTGTCGTGCTGCCCGCGATTCTGATGTACGAATGGAGCCCGTGTGATGAGGATAACGGTCAACGGCCGAGAGATTGAATTCGAGAGGTCCTCCGTCCTGGACCTCATTACCCTCTTCCGGTTCAAGCCGGAGCGGATAACGGTGCAAATGAACGGCGGGACCGTCGCCCCCGGGCAGTACGAAAGCACTCCCCTGCGGGACGGGGACGTGCTTGAAATAGGAAGAGGATAGGCAGGCCTCCGCGCGCAACACCCCGCCGTCGCCCGGCGTCACCCATGCCATGGACTCATACGGGAAAAACGAGAGCGAGAAACCGCGTGCCGCTTCCGGGGAGGCTCTCTTGGAAAAACGCGGGGAGTGGAGAAGGGTCAGGAAGGAGCGGCTCGCGCTCAAGGAACGGCTCGCGGCGGTGGGGCTGAACAGAATGGCCGTGCGGAGGGACCCGCGCTACCGGAAGTTGGAAAAGGAGCAGGACCGCCTCACGGCCCAGCTGAGGCACATGGAAAAGCGGCTCAACAGGAAAAGGGCCCGGCAGGCGGGTCATGGGTAAAGGCGGGCGGGGAGGGAAGCTCCTCTGCGCCTGCTCTGACGGCGACGGCGCCGTTTTCGAATACCCGGGCGCGGCGCCCGCCTTCAGGGTGGGGCGGCGCTTCACGGCGGCTCGGAAACCGGACCTCATACCGCTCCCCTTCGGGAGCCTCCTCTTCTCCATGCCGGACAGGCTCCCGGTATGCCGCCGCCGCGGGTCCTTCGAGGCCCTGACCGAAACTCCCGGCGGCGGGGAGCCATGGGCCGCCGCGGCCTTCCTGAGCTCCGGCTATCTCCGCACCCACCTCCCCGCGTACCTGAAAAAACCTGACGCACGCGCGCTGCCCCTGTGGGCCTACGCCGGCCTCGTCATAATGGACGGGGGCTTCCACGTTCCGGCCTTCCGTGTCGATCATGATCCGCGGTCCGACCCGGCCATTCACCTGGATGACCGGCGACTGCGCCGCCGCGTGGCCGCTCTCGCGCGGCGCTATCCCTCGAACCGCCTGGTCCGCCAGCTTGCCCTGTGCTCCACCGAGTACGGGTGCCTGTGCGCGAGAAATTTCTTCCTGGCCCGCCACGAGGCCCCCGTTCCCACAACCCGCGCGTGCAACGCCCGGTGCCTGGGCTGCCTCTCCCGGCAGAAAGGGTCGGGCTTCTGCGCCTCCCAGGAGCGGCTGGATTTCGCGCCCACCGCCGCGGAGATAGCGGAGGTGATCCTGCATCACGTCGGGGGCGTGGAGTCGCCGGTGGTGAGCTTCGGGCAGGGGTGCGAGGGCGAGCCGCTGCTGCGCTCGGCCACCCTCGCGCGGGCCATCGGGATGGTGCGCGCGATAACGGGCCGCGGAACGATCAATCTCAACACCAACGGCTCGCTCCCCGGGGCCGTGAGGGAGCTCATAGCGGCCGGGCTCGACTCCATGAGGGTGAGCCTGAACTCGCCCACGGGGGCCTACTACTCCCGTTATTTCAATCCCGTAGGGTATTCCATGCGCGATGTGAAGCGTTCCCTGGAGATCGCCCTGAAGGCCGGCATTTTCGTCTCCCTTAATCTCTTCTTTCTGCCGGGCTTCACCGACTCGGAGGGAGAGGCCGGGGCGCTTTTCGAATTCCTGGACCGCTTCCCGGTGAACATGCTGCAGGCCCGGAACCTCAACATTGATCCCGATTACTACCTGGACCGCATCGGTTTCACCGATGACGAGCCGCTGGGCGCCAAGTGGCTGGTCGGGGAGCTTCGAAGGCGTTATCCCGCCATGAAGATCGGCTATTACAATCCGCCCAGGGAGCTCTTCGGAAAGAGTAGTGCTTGACAGGCGCCGGGATTTCCCCTCATGTATGTACACAGCGGCTTTCGAGGCGCCGCGGAACGTCCCCGCGAGGGGCCGGTTTATTTGACAGGAACGTCCCCGGCCCGCAGGGAAGAGGTGACAGGCGAAATGGAAACGAGCGTCATACACGCCCTGGTGTTCATACAGACCTGGGGTGAAAACAACGAGCTGCTCCGCGTGCTGACCCGCAACTCTCACGTGGTCTCCGTCTTTCACATCATGGGGAGGCAGAGCTACCTCATCGATGCGAATTTCGACGACAAGCGGCAGATGGAGGACTGGATCTACCTCCTGAAGTCGATCAGGCTGGGGTCGGGCGTTCCGGCGGTCATCGCCATTCAGTCCAACAAGGTGATCGACGTATGGAAACAGAAGGAACAGTTCAGTTTGAAAGATTACGACGGGATGAAAGACAAGTACCACATGTTCATGATGGTGGACAATCCCCACGGCGACGAGAAGCTGATATCGGTGCTGGATAAATTTCCCATCGTCTACTCCACCCTCCACGTGCAGGGCGAGTACTCGTTCATCGTGGAGATCATCACCGGCGACTACGGCCTCTTCAAGGAGCTCCTGGGCAAAATAAAAAAAGTCAAATCCGTGGGCCACATCGAGACCCGCGAGGTGATAAGCGTTCCCAAGTACCGCAGCAGGATACTCGACGAAAGCGGGAACCTGGTCTATCCCCAGGAGGACATCCGCCAGCTGTACGTGCTGTGAGGCGGGCCCGGAGGGGCGAAGAGAGGTCAATCGTGGAGAGGCGTTCAATGTCCGTCACCCCCGGCCGGTCACGGTCCGTCCAGCGGGGCCTTCATGACTGATTCGGTCGCCGACGCGATACGCTATGCCCGTGACGTGGTGGGGAAGGACCCCATGGCCTCCTTCCTGGGAATTGTCGTGGAGGAGGTGCGCGAGGGATACGCCCGGACCTCCTTGGCGATACGGCCGGAATACCTGAACGCCGTGGACCGGGCGCACGGCATAGCGGTGCTCGCCGCGGCCGACCAGGCCCTTGCCGTGGCCTCCAACTCCACCGGGTCCCGGGCGCTCTCGCTTCAGATCAACATAAGCTACGTGACCGCCGCGCTGCCGGGGGAAACGATCACCGCCGAAGCGATACCGGTCAGCCGGGAAAAAAGGTGAGCCACTGGAGGGTGGAGGTGCGGGGCGCCGACGGCCGCCTGGTCGCCACCTGCGAGGGAATCACCTATCACAAATAAGTTCTTGACATCACCGCGACAAGCGCTACGCTGGAGCCGTTTCGATGCCCCCGCGATGGAAGAAGCCTCACCGCAATGGCTCCCGGCAGGAAAAAACAAGGGTGTTTTCAATGAAACGTTCCCGTATCATTCTCACCGTCGGGCTGTGCGCGCTCCTGTCATGCGCCTCCTTTCTGAGGAAAGTGGACGCGGCCCGGATCAAGCACCACGAGAAGAGGGACTACGTGCTCACCCAGGACGTGACGCAGGGGGAGATGACCTTGAAAAAGGGCGAGCGGGTGAAGCTCTATATCATCACGGGCGACGACAACATAAAAGTCTACTGCTACAGCGCGCAGTCCGAGTTTCTCAAGGCAAACCGCGTGCTCATACTATATCTCTTCGAAGACGATTTTACCGGCAACAGGTTCGACGTGAAGACCTTCGAGGACCGGCTTTTCGTGCTGGTGAGCGTGTGGTCGAAATAGGCTCCGCGCGGGCCGGGCGCGGTGAGAGTATGCCCGGCACGGGAAGGCGAAGGGCCCTGGAGAGACGCCCTTCGCCCGGCCGGGAAACGGCAGCGAGCCTGCCGTACGCAGTTAACCTGTGAAGAGGGTGTGCCCATGTTTGAAGGTGTATTCACGGCGCTGGTGACTCCGTTTAAAAACAACAAGGTCGACTTCGACGCGCTGGAACGCATCATCGAGATGCAGGTGGAAGGGGGCGTTGACGGGGTCGTGCCCGTGGGGACGACAGGCGAGTCGCCGACCGTCTCCTTCGAGGAGCACAAGGAAATTATAAAACGCGTGGTGGCCATGGTGAAGGGGAGGGTCAAGGTCGTGGCCGGCACGGGCTCAAACTCCACGCATGAGGCCGTTTACCTCTCCAGGGCCGCCGAGGAGTCAGGCGCCGACGGCGTGCTGCTGGTGAACCCCTACTACAACAAGCCGCCGCAGAGGGGGCTCGTGTCCCACTTCGAGACCGTCGCCCGCTCCATATCCATACCGGCCGTGATCTACAACATACCGGGACGAACGGGGATCAATTTCCTGCCGGAATCCATCAAGACGCTCGTGGACAGGGTTGAGAGCATCGTGGCCGTCAAGGAGGCCTCCGGGGACATCGCCCAGATGATGAGGGTCATCGAGCTCTGCGGCGAACGGCTCACGCTCCTCTCCGGCGACGACAACCTTCTCCTGCCCGTGCTCGCCATCGGGGGAAAGGGCGTGGTCTCGGTCATATCGAACCTGTTCCCGGCGGACGTCAAGAAAGTGGTGACACTGTATTCCCGGGGCAGCGTCGGGGAGGCGCGCGAGTCCTTTTACCGCCTGCTTCCGCTGTGCAGGGCGATGTTTTTCGAGACCAACCCCATACCGGTCAAGTCGGCCATGGAGATGATGGGATGGTGCGGCGGCGAGGTGCGCCTGCCCCTGGTGCCGCTTTCCGGGGAATACAGGCAGAAGCTCCACGCGGCGCTTACCGAGTTCGGGGCGGTGCCATGCTCAAAATAGGCGTGTGCGGGATAGCGGGCCGCATGGGAACCGCGGTACTGCGCGAGATGCTGGACCGCGGCCACTCCCTGGCGGCGGCCTTTGATTCGGCTTCCTCGCCATCTTTCGGCAGGGACGCGGGTGAATTGCTCGGGCGCGCGCCGCTCGGCGTGAAGGTCGGGGCGATAAGCGGGGATGAGATAGCGAAGGCCGAAGGGCTGGTCGACTTTTCCTCGCCTGCCTCGTCGATGACGCTCCTTGCCGCGGCCCGCGAGGCGCGACGGCCCCTGGTGATAGGGACGACGGGCTTCACGTCCGAGGGACGGAAAGCCATCGAGGATGCGGCGCGGGAAATCCCCGTCCTGTTTTCTCCGAACATGTCGGTGGCGGTGAACCTGCTCTTCAAGCTCACCGGGGTCGCGGCGGCGGCGCTGGGCGGCGATTTCGAGGTGGAGGTCTTCGAGGCCCACCACAGGTTCAAGAAGGACGCGCCGTCGGGTACGGCGAAAAAGCTGGTCGAGGTCGTGAAGGGCGCCGTCGGCCGGCTGAAGGCAGCGCCGGAGGTGTACGACCGGAGCGCCGCCACGAGGGAGCGGGACGGCGCCGAGATAGGCGTCATGGCGCTCAGGGGCGGCGACATTGTGGGAGAGCACACGGTCTACTTCGTGGGCATGGGCGAGCGTCTCGAGCTCACTCACCGCGCCACGAGCCGGGACATATTCGCCCGCGGCGCGGTGAGGGCGGTGGAATACCTGGCCGGCAGGGAGCCGGGGCTTTATTCGATGAATGACGTGCTGGGAGTGTAGATGGACGGGAAAGAGGGACCCGGGAAGGAAACGCTCCGGGAATTCGAGGAAAATCCGTTCAACCCGGGAAAGCACGTGCCCGAGGATGTCATACGGCTCTTCTACGCCCATGATGTCCCGGTCATGCCCGTGGTTTCGAAGCGCGGCCTGCTCCTCGGCATACTCAGGAAAGAGGATGTCGTGGCCGAGCTGAGCGACATGGAGCGCACGAAGAACCTCAAGATAGACCAGTTCATAACCAGGCTGGCGCGCAAGATGACGGCCGATGAGGTCCTCGCTTTCCTCGGCCAGAACAGAGAATTCGTGACCATCAATATTTTCGGCGAGGAACAGGGGCAGTGGTCCCGCGTGGAGCTTTTCGCCGCCTGTGAGTCACCCGAGGCCGCCAAGACCGTGAAGGAGGATATCGACCGGCAAAAAGAGAAACAGGTCATGGAATGGATGATCTATCTCATCCTGGAGCACATCCCGCGGGCGATTTTCGCGGTGAACCGGGAAGGAAAGACGATATTCTACAACGGCTATTTCGAGGATCTGTTCCGCAGCAGGGTGGGACGGGAATTGGAGATGGAGTTCGTTGAGGAGTCGCTGAAAAACCCGGAGAAAAACGAGATTTTTTCAAGAAAAAAGGCCGGCGAAGGTGTTTACTTTCTAAACAAAGAGATGAACTTCTACTACGAGAAGACTCCCCTCGTGAGCGATGAAAAGACGCTGGGTTTTCTCTTTTACTGCGACAGCTACATGAACGAGGAGCCCGGAGTCGTCCTCCCCGGAGTGAACATGCAGGGGCTTTCACTGGGCAAGGTGCTCGAGGCGGTGGAACGGGGAATCATCGTGCACGCCATAAAAGAACACCGGTTTAACCTGGACAAGGTGGAAAAGGAGCTTCGAATATCCCGGCAATCGCTCGTCGGGAAGATAAAGAAGTACGGCATCAAACTGGAGAAGGACCGGAAGACCCCAAGAAAAAAGTGATATTTTTGTTGACGAAAACCGAATATAAATTATATTGTAAATCGAGAAGGAAAAAGCACGATTACAACCTCCACCCCCAGCGAGTTGTCATTCAAGCGGAATATTTCCAGAAAGCGGGACGAGCGGATTACTCTCGGCGGACGTCAGTTGAAATACGCGGATAAGGGCGGGCACCCCGGTTGCAACTCTGCGACCGGCTTACGAATGCAATTTTGACAAGGTGAGTTTCACCCCGAATGTAGCGGATCCCCGATCCAGCGCGGCATACTTGTTAAGCTAATCATTATAAAACATCTGCGGCATGGCGCATATTTTCGGGCTCGCTTGCAGCTGTATCCTTCATGATTCACGTTCATGCGGCCGCACGCGAGCGGTTACCGCTGTTCCGGCGAGTCGGGGCGCCGTGGCGGTGCGCGTGGGGAGCGGTTCGGCAATGTTTGTTTTGATCTTAAAGATAAGTGGGTAAAGGGTAATGTATGGCACGATTTAACGGGACTTCGCGGCAGGAAAACAGGCAGGAAAACAAGCAGGAAAACAAGCAGGAAAACAGGCAGGTAAACGGCCCCGATGAGGACCGGAAAGCCGCTCCGGGCGGCGAGGCCAAGGCCTCGAACGGCAACGGCGCCAGGCGCCCGGTGGCGGTGGACAACCGTCTGGACCTGGCCGAGCTCAAAAACAAGACGATAAACGAGCTGCTCGTGGTCGCCCGCGGGATGGAGATCGAGGGAGTTTCCGGCCTTAAGAAGCAGGACCTGATATTCGAGATACTCAAGACCCAGACCGAGAGGAACGGGCTCATCTTTTCCAGCGGGGTCCTTGAAATCCTGAGCGACGGCTACGGGTTCCTCCGGTCGCCCAATTACAATTACCTGCCAGGCCCGGACGATATATACGTCTCACCGTCACAGATACGGCTCTTCGGCCTGCGCACCGGCGACACGGTCACCGGCCAGATACGCCCGCCGAAGGACAACGAGCGTTTCTACGCGCTTCTCCGCATAGAGGCCGTCAATTTCGAGGACCCGGACAACCTGCAGCGCAGGACCGTGTTCGACAACCTGACGCCCCTCTATCCCATGGAGCGCATCAACCTCGAGACATTGTCCGAGAACGTCGACATGCGCATCGTCAATATCATGACGCCCATCGGCAAGGGACAGCGCGCGCTCATCGTGTCCCCCCCGCGCACGGGAAAAACGGTGCTGCTGCAGAAAATCGCGAATTCCATAACCACCAACAACCCGGACATATTCCTCATAGTCCTGCTCATCGACGAGCGGCCGGAGGAGGTGACCGACATGCAGCGGACAGTGGTCGGGGAGGTGATCTCCTCCACGTTCGACGAGCCCGCGTCGCGGCACGTCCAGGTGACGGAGATGGTGCTCGAGAAGGCCAGGCGGCTCGTGGAGCACAAGAAGGACGTGGTGATCCTGCTGGATTCGATCACCCGGCTGGCGCGGGCATACAACCAGGTCGTGCCGACGAGCGGGAAGATACTCTCCGGCGGGGTGGACTCCAACGCGCTGCACAAGCCCAAGCGCTTTTTCGGGGCGGCGAGGAACATCGAGGAGGGAGGAAGCCTGACCATTCTGGGGACGGCCCTGGTCGACACGGGCAGCCGGATGGACGAGGTGATTTTCGAGGAATTCAAGGGCACGGGCAATTGTGAAATTCATCTTGACAGGAAACTCTCCGACCGGCGTATATTCCCCGCGATAGACATCAACAAGTCCGGTACGCGGAAAGAGGAACTGCTGCTGGATGAAGAGGAGCTCACTAAAATCTGGATTCTCAGGAAGGTCATCTCTTCCATGAGCCCGACGGAGGCCATGGAGCTGCTGGTGGAGAAGATGAAAGCCACCAAGAACAACAGGGCCTTCTTCAAAGCGATGAATACCTGACGAGGAGAACGGCATGAAGCCCAGCATTCACCCCGAATACGTTGAAACAGTGATTAAATGCGCCTGCGGCAATGAGATAAAGACAAAGTCCACGGTGAAGAACCTCCACGTGGAAATCTGCTCCAATTGCCATCCCTTCTACACGAAAAAGCAGAAAATCGTGGACAGCGCCGGTCGCGTCGAGAAGTTTAAAAAGAAATACAAGATCAAGTAGGGATCGTGAACAGGATAGATGGGTAAAAATTACACATCTGTCCCGGTATGGCAGTGTAATTCTTACACATAAGTATGCCACTTCGTCTTCTCTCCTTCCATGAAATACCTGCGATCATTTTGGGGAAACTTCCTTTAACCGTCTCTTGGTCATGTAAACCGGGATAGTTAAATATCAAAGGGGCGATCGTCCTTTCGCTTCCTGCAAAATCCAGGCCACACAGGGGGTACAAGCAATCGTTTAGCCCCTATTGACCTTCTATACCATGGTGGCTCTCCTGCTTGAAGCGATTTCTTGAAAAAAATGTCCCGGCCAGGGAAATGGCACGGTTCGTGCTTTCTATATGTTATTATTGTAGGAGCGCAGTGACTGGAGGGACCCGGATGGCCCGCGACGATTTTGATGAGATCGGCATTGAGCAATACTTCCACGCTATAAACGCGGTGAAGCTGCTTACAGGAGACGAGGAGATCTTTCTTTCCAAGGCCAAACGCTCCGGGGACGCCGGGGCGAAAGAAAAGCTCATTACCGCCAACCTCCGCCTCGTCGTGAAGATCGCCAAGAACTACATGTGCATCGAGCCCTCCCTGATCGACCTGGTCCAGGAAGGGAACCTGGGACTCATCAGGGCCGCCGAAAAATTCGACCACCGGATGGGCTGCCGCTTTTCAACCTATGCGTCCTACTGGATCAAGCACTACATCACCCGCTTTATCGCCAAGAGAAGCCGCACCATCCGCATTCCCATCCGGAAGGGGGACCTCTACAAGAAAATCAAGAAGGCGCAGGAGACCCTGACGGGGGACCTCGGGAAGGAGCCGTCGTTCAAGGAGGTTGCCTGCCTGCTCGGGATCGATGAGAACACCGTCTCGGACATAATGGAGGTCTTCCAGCCGACGGTGTCGCTCGAGCACCCGTTGAACGCCGATGAATTCAACCTCTACGAAGTGGTAGGGGACGAAAAGTTCAAGTCTCCCGACGAATATATCTACCGCAACGACCTGAGGGAGGAGCTGGAGCGGGCGATGAACTCCCTTATGGACAACGAGAAAAAGATTCTGAAGCTCCGCTTCGGCCTCGACGACGAAAGGCCGGTTACCCTCAAGGAGGTCGGTGCGGAGTTCGGCATTTCGGCCGAGACGGTGCGCCAGATCGAGGCCAGGGCCATGAACAAGATAAGGCAGAAATTCGCTCACCTGGAGAATTACCTCTCGTAACCGGAGCCTCCGCACCCGGGAAGCCCGAATCGGGCGCTCCCCGCAAGAGAAGGGCCGGCGATAGGCCCTTTTTTCACGCCTGCCCGCGGCGTTTCTAATTGACATAACGGAGGATTGTCATTGAGATGCATTTATTATAACTTGAAAGTGGCGGGGCGTTTATTTGCGCTCGCGGTGCTCCTCGGCGGCGCAGCTCCCGGAATTCATGAACAGACCGGCCAGGGTGAGCGAGGATGAAATGAGCCGCTGAATTCGCCCTTCCACCACAGTCTCGCGAGAGCTCCTATGAACGGGCATGAGCGGTTCGATTTGAATGATCTCCTGCTCCCCCTGGGGAACAAGGTGGGTGCGGTAAGCCGCGTACAAAATATAATCAACGAGATGCTGCACCCCAACACCGACTGGAAATTCATCGTTTCCGGCATCCGCTCCTACCTGTACGATTACCTCCACGACACGGTCCCCTACCACGACAGGGTCTACCCGATCATCTACCATTACATCAGGGAGGCGACCGTCCGCAAGAAAGCGTCCGCGATCCGGGCCAGCGACACCTTCTTCGACCGGTGGCTCTATGTGCTCAAGAGCTCGGAGGGCGGCAATTCCGACCTTTTACCGGTAAAGCGGTTCTTTGAGGGCGCCGCCGTCGACTACCTCGACCTGATGATCAGGGAAAGCGCGGAGGGCTTTTATTTCGACAGCGTCAACGACAGGGTGGTCTCGGTGGGGAGCAGTGTCGCCCGCGACCCCGCGGCCCGCGAGGACCTGCTCCGGAGGATAAACTCCTTTCTCCATGACCAGTTCCGGCTCTACGTCAGGAGGTCCATGGCCGCGGACGAGGCGGAGATAGCGGAGCTCAGGAGCGTCATCGGCGAGCAGGACGGGACCGTTGAGCTCTTCGACCTGCTGGGGAGCGTCTCGGCGGAGGCCCAGAAGAAGGCGCTCGATGCCATCGAGGCCGGGCGGGACGGGTCGCCTGTCGGCCTGTTCGCCAGGATCGCCGCCAGCATCGATTTCTCGCACAACGCCCGCACCTGGGAGCAGATATGCCTGAAGGCAAAGGGCCTCATTGACCAGGGGGTGATCGCCAGCGACGAGGCGGTGCTGGGCGTCCTGGGCTACCTCATTAAAAAATCGAGCGAGGGCGAGGACCGCAACCTCCAGCTTTTCATTTCAAGGACGGTCGCCTCGATGTGCAGCGTCCTGGACCGGCTTCACAAGGGCGACCTCCTGAGGAGCGTGGTGGACCTTGTGCTGCCGGCGCTCCTGAAGGAGATCGAGCGGGGGGGCAACTACTATTCCGCTTTCGCCACAATCTTCAACATAGGCAAGGCCGTGATGGATTCGGGTAAAATACCCATCATCGACCATTTCGTGGACCTTATGGTGAAGGCCAAGTTCCGCTTTCCCGAATTTTCTGGCATCGCCTCCGACTGGTCGGTAATCGTCAACTCCAGCCATCTGGAAAACATCCGCGCCTGGATGCGCCTTATCGAGCTCAACCCCCCGGTCATGAAGAAACTGGCGGCGGGCCTTATCGTGAACCTCAAGCTCGGTGGCGTTTTTCTCAAGGACACCGACGTGTTCCAGAGGGACATATCGCGCCTCCTGAACAGCGACTACCGCGACGCGTTTTACCTCATCACGTCGCTCGCGGCCGTTTTCCCCGCCTTCTACCACGACATAGGCGCCACGGGTAACATCCGGGCGTTCACCGAGAAGATAGACACGAACCACCAGATGAACGACTTGATACACTTTCTGCGAAAACAGGTTCACGTGGAGTCCAGCAGCCGCACGGTGCTGCTCATACAGCGCACCATGGATTTCTGGATGAGCGGGGAGAAACAGCTGCTGCAGAACCTGGTCCCGGCGGAGGTATATGAAAACCTGGACCGGGTCTTCCGGCTCATAAACCTGGACAGCGAGGACATCGCCTCGATCGTCTACGCCGAGGTGAAAAAGCGGTTTCCCGAACACACGGAAAACCACTTCTGGGATTTTCTCAACGCCGTCGGCAAGACAGGGTTTCTCCAATGCCTGGAGTCCGTGTCCTTCGAGGGCATTTCGGCGGAAGAGCTCAAGGACACCGTGAACTGCTTCACGGAGTATTTCGACACGCAGTATCCAGCCGAGATGACGAAGATCCTGCACCACATCAGAAACATGTTCGAGATCGACATATCCAAGACGCAGATATGGAAATTCCTATACGAGGTCTCCGACGAGGAGTTCAGGAAGATATTCGAAAACGTGCGCTTCCTGGACGTGTCCCGCGTGAACGTCGAGAAGTTCATCACCTTCCTCCACGTCTACCGGATGATCTTCGACAAGTACAATTTCTCGGAGGTCCGGGACGTCGAGAAGCTGGAGCTCTACGCGAGGGAAAACCTGTTCGACCCGCAGCCCGGCCTGTTCGAGAAACTGAAGGGGAAGGACCTTTTTTCAGCCCTCGAGGCGGTGCTGCAGCTCCAGGACACGCTGAAGTGGGACATACTGCTTTCGGGCAGGGTGTACGAGCCCGTGGACACCATCGAGTTCAAGCGGCACATCGCCTTCGGGATCCCCTCGATGTACGGTTCCTACAAGGAGAGGAAGTTCGACACCCTGAAGGTTTTTTTCCACTGCAACCTCATCAGGGAGAGGCTTTTCGAGAACCTCCTCGAGGCCAGCTCCGTTTACCCGCACGAGAGGCTCGATTACGGGGAGATAAAAAAAATACTCGCCCTCTTCTATAGGACATTCGACGTGGACGGGCTGGCGAACCACGAGCTGCAGTCGGTCATGAGCCTCCTGGACGCCCCGAACCTGAAGATCTCCCAGCTCAGGGACATGGTCACCACGCTGCTCACCATACAGGGCGAAATGTCGGACCACTTCAACGAAACCTACAAGCACGTGTGCAAGATATCCATCGCGAACATCGGTATCGAGCACATAAACGAGCAGTACCTGCCGCCCGAATCCCAGCGCAGCGTCGAGATTGTCACGGACCGCTTTTTGCGCAACCAGATCATGCAGTCGCCCCTCCTGCAGCTCTTCGACAACCTCCTCATACGCCTGAGGGACCGCCTCGCCGAGCAGATGAAGGTCCGCGGCGACGTCGTGTGCCTGAACGAGTGCGACACGCGAAGGGAGAAAGGCGGGCTCATTTTCCCAATCGCGCGCCAGGCGGGCGGAAACGGGCGCAAGGAGCTGTTTGTCCCGCTGTGGCTCGCCGGATCGAAAGCCCAGGGCCTGGTCATCGCGGCGAACATCGATGGTGTAAACGTGCCCGAGGGGATAGTGCTCTCGTCAGAGCTGTACAAGCGCCTCCGGGAGGGCGACATCCAGAACCCACGGTTCCAGAGGAAGCTCATCTACCAGCTCAGGACGTACATAGACCGGTTCACGGGCGGCAGGTTCGGGAATCCGGACGATCCCGTGCTTCTCTCGGTGCGCAGCGGCGCGGTATTTTCCATGCCGGGCGTCATGACCACCATCACCAACGTGGGCCTCACCCAGGAGATCGTCGACCGGTTTGCGCTCATGGACGGCTGGTTCGCCTACGACTGTTACAGGCGGCTCATCCATGACTTCGCCATATCGGCCTACAACATGGACAGGGCCCTGTTCGAGAGGCTCATGGCGCAGGCGAAGGAAGAGGCCGGGGTCGACCTGAAGGAGAAGCTCACGGGCGGGCAGATGGAGATTCTCACCAAGAAATACCGCTACGCAGTCAACAAGATGGGCTTTTCGGTGCCGAAGGATCCCTACGAGCAGCTCTTCCTGGCCATAATGTCGGTGTACCGCTCATGGGAATCCCCTCTGGCGACGAATTACCGCCAGTTCGTGAACATCTCCGACGAATGGGGGACCGCGGTAATATTACAGAAGATGGTCTTCGGCAACCAGTCGCCGCTTTCGATTACGGGCGTTGTGCACAGCCATTACCTGGGACACGAGCACATAGGGCTTTTCGGAGAATACAAGACGCGCGCCCAGGGCCACGACATCGTGAGCGGCATCGCGAGGGTGTTCCCGATCAGCGAGGTGCAGCGCCAGAACTACTCAGCGCCGGGCGCGATGCCGTCGCTGGAACGCGACTACCCCGAGCACTACCGGACGGTGCACCAGGCCGTCAAGCGGATACGGGAGCGGTGGGGCAACGAGGTGGAGATCGAGTTCACGTTCCAGGATGACGTGCTCTACATCCTGCAGATAAGGGGGATGTCGAACCACATCTTCGAGACCGAGGATCTGTTCGAAAGCCCGGAGACGCTGCAGGGCTATCTCCTCGGCAAGGGCCTGGCGGCCTCGGGCGGTGCGGTTTCGGGACGGGCCGTGTTCGACATAGACCGCATCGAGGTCCTGCGCCTGAAGTTCCCCGGCGACCGCGTTGTACTGATAAGGCCCGAAACGAATCCCGAGGACGTTGTGGGCATCCAGCGTTCCGACGGCATACTCACCTGCGTGGGCGGCATGACCTCGCACGCGGTGCTCCAGATGCGGCGGCTGGCGAAATCCGGGGTGAGCGATTTTTCCGCAATGAAAATCGAGGAGCGGAGCAACCTGGCGATCGTCAACAGGGAGGGCCACGAAAGGGGCAAATTCATCATACGGGAGGGTGATTTCCTCACGATAGACGGGCACACCGGCCACGTGTACTGGGGAAAGCACGAGACCGTGAAAAAGGGCCTGTAGGGTGTTCCCGCTCCCGGCGCCCCGCATTACCGTAAACCGCCGAAAAGACGCCTTCCCTTCCGCGGCGCGGCCTGCTTCGCGCGTGAAAAAAGGATTGTAATTCGGACCGCCAAAACAAGAATCGGCAGTATATTTTAATTCCAGCGATAATGGATTTCCGGGTGCCGGCGTTTCTCGCGGCGCGCCCGCCGGGCGCCATGCGCATGGAGGGTTCGTCGGGGACGGGGAATAGGCCCGCACCGGGATGGAGGCAACCATGAGCAGCGCAATCACGGCAAAGGCGCCCGTCGGCGTGTGCGGCATCGGCCGTATCGGTAAATTGCTGGTGTGGCTTCTCTCCGCGAGAAAGGAACACGACCAGATAGTGATAGCCACCGGCCGCAAGACGGGCAAGGGAATAGAGGATCTTTCCACTTATTTCGCCTATGATTCGACCTACGGCTCCTACTCGCGGTTTATAGGCGGTTTTCACAAGGACAGCGCGGTGGAGGTCAAGGACGGCTCGCTGTATCTGAACGGGACCAAGCTCGTCTGGCTCAATGATCCCGCCCATCGCGTTCCGGGGAATATCCCGTGGGCCGAGAACGGGGTCGAGGTCGTGTTTGACACGACCGGCAGGATGACCGACCCCACCGTGAACCAGGATAACACCCTCAGGGGCCACCTGAACCACGCGAAGACGGTGGTACTCACCGCCCCTTTCAAGATCAAGAACAAGGGGGCCGCGCTCCCCCAGGACGCGATCACGCTGGTGGGGGGCGTCAACCTGAGCCGCTACGACTCGTCGGTTCACCGGATCATATCCAACGCCTCCTGCACCACCAACTGCTGCGCCCCGCCCATAAAGGCGCTCGTGGACCATTTCGGCGAGAAGTTCATATCCTATTCCCTGACCACGGTGCACGCGGCCACCAACTCCCAGAGCGTGCTTGACATCCTGCCGAAAGACGGGGAGAAGGACACCCGCAAAACGAGGAGCAGCTTCAACACCATGATCCCCACCTCCACCGGCGCGGCAAACGCCGTTATCGAGGTCATCCCGGAGATAAGGGAGATGGGAATAGGTTCGCAGGCGTCTTCAATCCGCGTGCCCACCACCACCGGTTCCATCGTCATCCTCGACATATCGCTGATGGGGGAGTATGACGACGGGATGATCCACGCGATATTCCGCAAGTATTCCGACCAGCACCCGGACATCATGCGGTACTCGGAGGAGCAGCTGGTGAGCGCGGACATCGTCGGCAGTCCCTATTCAACCATCTACGATTCCAAATTCACGCACCGGCGGACCTCGAAGCGGGAAAACACGTACTACACCATGGTGGACCTCAACTTCTGGTATGACAATGAATTCGGTTACGTCTGTTCGCTCATGCGGCTGTACGAGGTTTTGACCGGAAGACGCTAGGACGCGGTCACCGTAAAAATCTCCGCGCGGAACTGTCGCCGGCGGTGCCGGCCGCGCTCCTGGGAGGCTCTCCCGGGGCCGGCATGCCGGGGAAAATGATTGAAACCGGCCGGTCTCCGCGGTATATTGACAGATCCAGCGAGTCCGGAGTTCAGGCCCATGCATGACCACACCCTCCAAGCGTCCGGCGGCGCCGGTCCCGGCGAAGGGGCAAGCGGCGCCCGGGGCAAGCGGCTGCTCTTTGTCATTCTCTTCAATGCCGTCATCACCATGGCCGAATTCATCGGCGGCATGCTCTCGGGGAGCCTGGCGCTCATATCAGACGCCGGTCATAATCTCTCGGACGTTCTTTCGCTGGTGCTGGGTTTCGCGGGCGAGCGCGTGTCCGTGAGAAAGGCCGACCGGGCCTACTCCTTCGGCCTGAAGAGGTTCGAGGTGCTCGTCGCCCTCGTGAATTCGGTGAGCCTTCTGGGAATCGGCCTGTACATCGTCTATGAAGCCGTGCAGAGATATATGCGGCCCGTCCCCATCGACCCGGGCATTCTGATCCCCGTGGCGTTCGTGGGTCTCGCGGGCAACGTGTTCTCCATCCTTATCCTCCGGCGGGAAAGGAACGCCAGCCTTAACCTGAGGGCGGCCTTCCTGCACCTGTTCTATGACGCCCTGGCCTCCCTGGGGGTGGTCGCGGTGGGCGTCGTGCTCCTCTTCGAGAGGCTGCTGGTTCTGGACCTGATCGTGAGCCTCGTCATCGTGCTCATGATCCTGTGGAGCTCCCTGGGCATCATAGGGGAATCCATGCGGATCTTTCTGCAGGGAACGCCGCGCCGCATCGACCCCGACGAAGTATACCGGGCGATCCTTTCCGTGGAGAAAGTCGCGGGACTGCATGGCCTCCACATCTGGTCCATTGATTCGTCGGAGATATTCCTGTCCTGCCATATATGCATGGCCGCCGGGGAGGACCAGGCCGACACCGACGCCGTCATAGGCAGGGTGAACGCCGTCCTCGCGGACCGGTTCGGCATAGATCATACAACCCTGCAGGTGGAGGTCGACAACCTCTGCGGCATGACCGAAGGCACCTGCTGCAGGTAAATATCCCCCCTGACTTTTTTTCCGCCCCGTTCCTTGTTATCTTGAATAGTGAGGGGCGCCGGCCCCCGCTCTCCCCGGAATCGAGCTGTCTGCCCTGTCCGCCCGGCACAGGCCGCTCCAGGAGTGAGGGCTCACGCCTATTGCCTGTTCATACGGGGACCGCCGCCCTCGAAGACGTCGCTTGAGGAGGTAGGGAATGGCACGAAGAGCCGCGGGCAGCGGGCGCTCCAGCGGGGACCTGAAGGTAGTCGGACTCCGGGAAGCGATCGGCGATGAGGACATCCGAAAAAGGGCCTACGAGATTTATGTCGAGCGGGGCATGGGACACGGCCGTGACGTGGAAGACTGGCTCCAGGCGGAGCGGGAGCTGCGCGGCCAGTCCCGCGTGAAGCGCCGGGCGGCCGCGAGCTAAGGGGCTTTCTCCCGGGCGCTTTCTTCCGCGGAGCCCTTGCACCTGCAGCGCTCCTGCAGGCAGAGGCTGCATTTCTCGTCGCTGCAGCGCAGGCAGGAAAGGCAATCCGCGCAGGCGGCGTGTTTTTTAACGGCGCCGTGAGTGTCGGGCGTATAGACCAAGCCCCGGAGGCCCGGGATTCGCGTGAAGGGCATGTTCGTTTACCGCTTTCTTTTTATATTCAGCGGCCCGTCCCGCGCAAGCATAAAAACCGCTTTTCCTGTTGCATCGACCCGCCGTCGTTATAGAATGCCTTCATGCAGGATGCCTCTGTCATTGTACGCTCCCTCAATCGCGGCGACGGGTGCGATGTCGCGGAGATATGTTACCGGACCGGGTACCACGGGGAGGACCTGTCGGGAAGCGGCCGTTTCAACGACCGGAAGCTCTTCGCCATGCTCTTCGCAGAATATTACGTGCGCTGGGAGCCGGGGCACTGCTTTGTCGCGGTGGATACCACCAGCGGGCGCGCGGTCGGGTACATCCTTGGCGCCCTCGATACGATACGCCAGGAGAGGGGCTTTTCCCGGAGAATGGTCCCCCGGATCGCCTGCCGGGCCCTCTTCCATACCTTCTGGCGGCACCGGGAATCCTTCCGCGCCCTTCTGCATTTCAACCGCGTCGACAGGAACAAGCCGTCCCTCGGCGCCATCCATCGGGCCTATCCGGCCCACCTTCATATAAATGTTCTGCCGGAATACCAGCGCCGCGGCCTGGGGGGTCTTCTCCTGGAGTCTTTTGAACGGCATGCGCGGAGAGAGGGGGCGGTGGGCGTCCACCTGATCACCTCGGAGCGGAACACCACGGCCCTGCCTTTTTATGGGAAACACGGGTACAGGGTCGCGACCGCCGTCCTCCCGGGGCTGTGGCCCGACTCGCCGGCCGTCCGGGGACTGGTGTTCGTGCGGTCGCTTTAGACCTTCCCGTACTTCACGTCGCCGATGAGCCTGTCGAGGTTGGGCATGAGCAGGCCGCCCATGACCCGTCCGCGCACGGGCTGCGCCCCCAGTTCGCCCATGAGTATCGTGTTGCCCGACGCGCTCTCCGGGTACCTGGAATACTCGGTGACGTAGAGTGGAACCCCGGCGTGCTTCGCCGATTTGCCCGCCTCGAAGACGCCGCCCTCCACCGGTGATTCCACTATGTACACGGCGCTTGACAGGGCGCAGATGATCCTGTTTCTCCCGTAGGCGCTGTACTTGGAAAACTCCCTGGTGAAATAGTACGGGGATACCAGCAGTATCCTCTCGGGATCGTACACCTGTTTTATCGTGTCCGGGATCCGGAGGTTGGAAAATCCCATGGGCAGCACCGCGAGGGTCTCACCCCCGTTCTCAAGCGCGGAACGATGGGCGATAAGGTCGGCGCCCCGGGCGAACCCGCTTAAGACCGTGATGCGGTGCCGGGAAAGCTCCTGCGCCGCCAGGTAGGCTATGAGCTCGCCTTTCTGGCTTATGCCGCTTTCTCCCAGCACGGCCGCCCCTTTTTTCCCGAGGATGCTTTTATTGCCGTAAGTGTAGAGGATCGGGGGGAACTCGTTCTTCATGACGTCGTGCAGCCGCTTCGGATAGCCTTCCTCGAAAAACAGGACCGGCTCGATGCCGGTTTCGAGAAGGTCGAAATAGTCCTCCTCGACCGTCGGGAGGGTGCTCCGCGCCTGGACGATGGCCTGGGCGACGGATTCCCGGATGCCGAGCTCTCTTTTTATCTCCTCCTCCGAGAGCTCGAAGAGGTCTGATATGGACAGGCCCGGTGAGATCAGGGCCTTGTGGATCTCCTTGAGGTGCGCGGGGCCGATACCCTTGCTCTGCTCGAGCGCAATCCAGTATTTATACTGTTTCACGGGAATATCCTGACCGTTCCGGACCGGCATGCCCGTTTCAAGCGGGCCCGGGCATGCCCCACCCGGGAAAGGAACGGCATTGCCAAGAAAATATCGAACCGTGCGCGTACCGGAAAATAAAAGCGGTGATGAGATCGGCGAAAAATATAAAACATACAAAAAAGAATGAAATCATCATTGACAGAAAAAGGCATGGTCTTAATGTTTTGACCGCCGTGTGCCGGGTTTCCGCCGCCCCGTGACGAGTGTGATCGGATCCATGGGTCGGCAAAGGGATCATGGTATACGATGAATGCGCGCTGTCAATGGTAATTGGAGCCGGCGCGGGAGATTCCGCTCGTATACCGCCGGGCGGCCGGCCGGCGGGGGGCGGGTTCAGCGGTTCGATGCCGCGGGGGGTGTATATGCGCTCCGCCGCCTGCGTGAAATCCCCGCCTCTTCGTGCGCTCCATGACGCCGTCTCCCGCCGTTTTTAAGCGAATGGGGCGGCGTGCGGATTGCGCCCATGAGCGTACCCGTGTGCCATGGAAAGGACATCGCCGGGCAATCATAATAACTTCAGGAGGTTTTCATGCTGAATCAGCTGGTCGACACGAGAGACGTGAAATTCGTTCTCTTCGAAATGCTGGAAGTTGACAAAATGAACAAGTTCGCGAAATTCGCGGACTTTGACCGGGAAACGTTTGAGTCCACCATCGATCTGGCGGAACAGATCTGCGTGGAACAGATATACCCGACCAATGCCGAGGGCGACAAGCAGGGCGGGTCCGTCTACGATCCCGCGACGAAGAAGGTGACCGTTCCTTCATGCTACAAGCCCGTTTTGGACGAGTGGTACAAGGCGGGCTTCTTCGGCCTGGTGGACGAGCCCGAGCACGGCGGCTCCGGGATGCCGAACACGATCGGCGCGGTCACCACAGAGTACATCTGCGCCGCGAACTATCCGCTGGGGATGTTTCCCGGGCTCGCGCACGGCGCCATGGAGCTCCTGGCCGTCTTCGGGACGGACGAGCAGAAGCATGCCTACATGCCGAAGATGATGAGCGGCGAATGGGGCGGCACGATGTGCCTCACCGAACCCGACGCGGGCAGCGACGTCGGCGCGCTCAAGACGAAGGCGGTGAAGCAGGCCGACGGCACGTATAAAATAACCGGGCAGAAGATCTTCATCTCCGCCGGCGAGAATGACTACTACAAGAACATCATCCATCCTGTCCTCGCTCGCATCGAGGGCGACCTCAAGGGGACGAAGGGCATTTCGATTTTCCTTGTCCCAAAGTACCTCATAAATAAGGACGGCAGCCTGGGGCCGCAGAACGACGTGGTCTGCACCGGCATCGAGCACAAGATGGGCATCAAAGGCTCGCCCACCTGCACGCTTTCGTTCGGCGACGAGGGGAAATGCGTGGGCTACCTTCTGGGCGCGGAGCGGCAGGGCATGAAGATCATGTTCAGGATGATGAACTACGCCCGCATGGGCGTGGCCATCCAGGGGCAGGCGAACGCCTCCGCGGCGTACATGCACGCCGTTACCTACGCGCGCAACCGCAAACAGGGCGCGCACGTTACCCAGATGCTCAACCCCGAGGCGCAGCAGGTGTCGATCATCAATCACCCCGACATCGCCAGGACGCTCCTCTGGATGAAGTCGCACCTCGAGGGGCAGAGGGCGCTCATTTACTACATGTTCCACAACATAGACCTTTCGGGCGTGCTGGAGGGCGATGCGGCGAAAGAGGCCAACGGCCTGGTCGAGCTGCTCACCCCCATCAGCAAGGCGGGGTGCACGGACAAGAGCGTGGAAATCACCTCCGAGGCGGTGCAGGTGTACGGCGGCTACGGCTACTGCGGCGACTACCCGGTGGAGAAATACATGCGCGACTCCAAGATACTTCCCATCTGGGAGGGCA
This sequence comes from uncultured Spirochaetota bacterium, assembly GCA_963762305.1. Classification (GTDB taxonomy): domain Bacteria; phylum Spirochaetota; class UBA4802; order UBA4802; family UBA5368; genus CAVXKM01. Next base: position 52,076 of record CAVXKM010000003.1, read on the forward strand.
CCAACGGGATACAGTCCATGGACCTGACCATGCGGAAGATCCTCATGAACCCGGAGCAGTTCAATTACAACGCCTGGAAGAAGCGGTTCAAGGAGACGCTCGCCAGGGCGAAAGGGATCGTGGAGGACAAGTACATCGACCTGGTCGAGCGCGGCATGGCAAGGCTCGATGAGGTCATCGAGATGATGAAGGGACAGATGGCGGGCGGCAAGTTCCTCCTCCTGTTCATGAACGCGACGCCGCTGCAGCAGGCCATGTACATGCTGGCGATGGCCTGGATACACCTGTGGATGCTGACCATTACCCTGCCGAAGATGAAGCAGCTGGCGGGCGACGCCAAGGGCGAAGAGCGCGCCAAGCTTTTACAGGATAATGCCGAGGCCGCTTACTACACCGGCAAGGTCCTCTCGAGCCAGTACTACATAGGAGCCGAATTCCCGAAGTTTTTCGGGCGCATAGAGGCGCTCCTCGTCGGCGAGGCGGCCGTTGTCAAGACGGCCCCGGAGATTTTCACCGGCGCGCTCGCGGAATAGTCCAGGTCACACATCCGCACATGCCGGATGAAGAGGGCGCCGCTCGGGCGCCCTCTTCTGTTTTAGGCTCCCGGAAAAGAGGCCCGGACCGGAGGAAAACCGCCGTGCGAAAATATCCGTCATGGAAAGGTAATTGACAAATAGACGGCAGCCATTAGGTTTAGACGCGGAGCCGCAATCGAACAGTATGCCGTCGCTGTATATCGCGTTTTTTATGTACAATATTTCATTTTTAATAATGATACAATACAGGAGGAGGTGCTCATGGCCCTAAACAAGATCATCGATTCGCGCGACCTTCGGTTTATTTTGTTTGAAATGCTGGAAGTGGACAAGTTTGCCCAGTACCCGGCTTATTCCGGAATGGACCGCGACATATTCGAGGAGACGCTCAACCTTGCGGAGAAGATCGCGGTGGCGCAGGTGTATCCCGTCAACGCCGAGGCCGACAAGACCGGCGTCAAGTACGACCCGGCCACCAAGAAGGTGACGGTCCCGGCGCCCTTCAGGCCGGCCCTCAAGACTTACAACGAGTCGGGCTTCGTGGCGAAGTTTGAGCCCCAGGAGATCGGGGGAATGGGCCTCCCGGTGCCATTGGCCCTCGCCTGCGATGAGACCTTCTGCGCGGCGAGCCTTTCATTCATGACATACCCGGGCCTTTCCCACGGCGCCGCCCGCCTCATCATGAACCACGGTACCGACGAGCTGAAGAAGATCTACATGGAAAAGATGTTCTCGGGACAGTGGGGCGGCACCATGTGCCTCACGGAGCCCGACGCGGGGAGCGACGTGGGCGCCCTCAAGGCCAAGGCCGTGAAGCAGGCCGACGGCACCTACCTCATCTCCGGCCAGAAGATTTTCATCACCTCCGGCGAAAACGACCTTTACGAGAACATCATCCACCCGGTGCTCGCCAGGATCGAAGGGGACGTGGCCGGCACGAAGGGGATCTCGATCTTCATCGTTCCCAAGATCATGGTGAAGCCGGACGGTTCCCTCGGGGCGCCGAACGACGTCGTCTGCGCCGGCATTGAGCACAAGATGGGAATACACGCCTCGGCCACCTGTACGCTCTCCTTCGGGGACAACGGCAAGTGCGTTGGATACCTGCTGGGCAAGGAGCGGCAGGGGATGCGCATCATGTTCCAGATGATGAACGAGGCGAGGCTGCTCGTGGCGCTCCAGGGGCTGGCGCTGTCGTCGACGGCGTACATGCACGCCATCACCTACGCGCGCACGCGGAAGCAGGGCGTGCACGTGACCCAGATGCTCAATCCCGAGGCGCAGAAGGTGACCATCATCAACCATCCCGACGTGAAGCGGATGCTGCTGTACATGAAGTCCTACGTGGAGGGCATGCGGATGCTCATCTACTACCTGGGATACAACCTCAACATGGAGCACCTGCTGGAGGGGGACGCGGCCAAGGAGGCCCTGGGGCTGGTGGAGATCCTCATCCCCATCTGCAAGGCGGGATGCACCGACATGTCGCTGCTGGTGACCTCGGAGGCGATGCAGGTATACGGCGGGTACGGGTACATCGCCGACTACCCGGTGGAGCAGTTCATGCGGGATTCGAAGATCACGGCGCTTTATGAAGGCACCAACGGAATACAGTCCATGGATCTGACCATGCGGAAGATCCTCATGAACCCGGAACAGTACAACTACACCGTCTGGAAGAAGCGGGTGGCCGACACGGTGGCCAAGGCGAAGGGCGTCGTGGACGACAAGTACGTGGCGCTGGTCAAGAAGGGTATGGACAAGCTTGAGGAAATCATCAACATGCTGAAGGAGCAGATGGCGGGTGGCAAGTTCCTGCACATATTCTCCGCCGCCACGCCGCTTCAGCAGGCGATGTTCATGCTGTCACTGGCATGGGTGCACCTGTGGTCGCTGACGATAACCCTGCCGAAGATGAAGGCGCTGTGCGGGGACAAGAAGGGCGAAGAGCTCGAGAAGTTCCTGGCCGACAACGCGGAAGCGGCCTACTACACCGGCAGGGTCCTTTCGTCCCAGTTCTACATCGGTTCGGAATTTCCCAAGTATTTCGGGAAAGCCGAGGCGCTGCTGTTCAACGAAACGGCGACGATCAAGGCCTCCGACCCGGTCTTCACGGGGGCGCCCCTGGAGTAGACAGGGAATCGAATTTCCACGGACGGGAGCGAGGGGGCCTGCGAAGGCCCCTTCGTATTTATTGGGCGTGTCCGGGTCGTAGGAAACGGGGAAATCGGTGACCGTGCCGCCGGCCGCCTCAGTGCGGGGCGGGGTCCTCGGCTGACGCGAGGGCCCGGAGCAATTCCTCGATCTGGGCGCCGGATTCCATCAGACACTCTTCACAGGCCAGGTCGTCATGATAGAGCATGATCCGGGCGATCCCCTTACGCGTTTTACGCCTCGTCTTCATACTGCGCCTCTTTGCCGGCAACGGCTGTATAATACATAATCGGCAGGCGGCCGGCACTATTTGACGAAATATGTCTCGAGGTACAGCGTATACACATGGATAAGGGCCGCAACGGCCGGCAAGGGCTGCCGGACATGACCCTGGGGATGGGACGCGATCCTCGCCCCGGGTACCCTGTATGCCGAATGTCAGGCGCCGGGAGCGGGATCGTGGCCGGGACCGGAAGGCCGTGTTAGCCCGTCCATTATATGACCGGGAAGGCCGAAGGTGATCGACCTCCTCCTGTAGAGGCACCCGGCGAGGAGGGTTATGAAATGGAAGGTGATACGGCGCGTCTCCCGGATGTTTTCCAGGAGCCGGTCATGGGACGGCTGCCCGTGGCGCAGGATCACGGGAATGGTGAACTGCGCGCCCGCGGGATCGAAGATGAGAAAGAGCCGGGTCATGGCCGCGCCGGGTTCGAGATGGAAGCCGCAGTCACCGCCGGTTATCGAATCGACCACATCCTCGTGGTCCAGGTAAAAGACGGCGCATTCCGGGCCGCCGCAGAGTACGAGAACGGTGCCTGCGTCGGAGAACGCCTCGTAAAAGAACCCGCACGCCCCGTCGGCCGGGATCGCCGAGCCATCTTCCACACGGTGGAACTCCTGTAATATCTCTTTATCCGTTGCCATGGCCTGTCCTGGCGCGCGTCGAACCTGTCCGGTATGGAGTATGTCCGCCGGGGCGTTTTCATCAACCCCGCGGGGCTGCGGAGCATGCGCTTAAAAGGCGGAGAGCAGGAAGCTCTTGTTAAATACTATGGAGTAGAGCTTCAACGAGAAATAACCGATGAGCAGCGCGAAAAGCACCATGACGATGATGTTCATGCGGTCGATCCATTTGTCCGGAAAGGACTTGTACATCCGGTGGAGCAGAAGGGCTATGCATATGAGGTAACCGCCGAGCCCGGCGCACCCGGAAAGCACGAAGATCATCTTGATTGACGGGGTAACGGCGGTGAAGAGCTGCAGGTCCAGGAAAAGCTTGAATCCGATGATCCACCAGATGATGATGCCGGGGTTCGTGATGGCTATCGTGAGGCCGGTGAGGAAGGAGAGCCGCTTCTTATACACGAGAGGACTCTCGGCGGGGTCGTATTCGTGCCGGTATTCCCTGAGGGTGCGGTAGAGCAGGTAGCAGAGGACGAGAATGCCCACCAGGTAGATGAAGATCTGCCATTTCCTGTGGAGCAGGAAGCCCCCCAGTCCGAAGAGCGTCAGCATGCCGTATATGAAGTCTGACGTCGCGGAGCCGATGGCCACGGCGATGGCGTGAAATATCTGGCCGTTCATGGCCTTCTTGGCCACCTCGAGCTGGACCGCTCCCACGGGGATCGCGGAGAGGAATCCGAGCACAAGACCGAAGCCGACAACGGCCGCATATTTCATGTAAATGGCGTGTACCATGGTGCCATGCGCGCTTCCATCGTTTGTAACGGCCCCGTCCCCTGGCGGTCAAGGAACTTTATGCGATTCCCGGAATCCCTTCAAAGCGGTCACGGCCCCGCCGCAGGCCACGGAGCGCCGCGAGGGAGGCGCGATGCTCTCGGCCCGCGTGCCGCCGTGCCGAGATGCTTGCGCCCCGCGCTTGAAACCGGTTCATGAATTCGTTTTTACTCCCGGTTATTTGTTACTACGGCCGCGCCCTTCAATCAAGAAAAAAGCCGCGGGAAATTTCCGCGGCCCTGTAAAAAATCGATTTTTTCGCTCATTATGTCTTATTAAAAAACTCCTTTTGCGCCCGCATAGAAAGATCGACCGGCGGTCTGGAAGCCTGCCACGTTCTGGTAATCGGCGTCGGCCAGGTTCTCGATCCGTCCGAATACCTGGATGTTCTTAATCACCCAGTAAGAGGCGTAGAGGTCCAGCCGGTTGTAAGCGTCGAGGGTTACATCGTTTTGTGTCCATCCCTCGAACCAGACGTCGTCGCGCTCCCCCACGTAGGAGTACGAAAGATTGATGTTGCCGTCCGGCAGAAACGCCCAGTTGAGGTTCGCGCTTGCCTGGTATTTTGGACGGCGCAGAAGCTCCGTGCCGTCATCTTCATTCTTCGTCTCCATGTAGGTAAAGGTGGCAGCGAGCGACAGGGTTTTAATGGGCTTCAGCGTGAGGGTGGATTCCACACCCTTTACCGTGACCCGGCCGATGTTGATGGTTTTAAATGATGGATCGGTGCCGAACATATCGGTATATTTCGAATCGAAATAAGTGACCTCGACCGTCACCACGTCGACCGCCAGGGGCTGCTCGATGCCCACCTCCCAGCTTTTACTCAGCTCAGGATCGAGGTCTTCGTTCCCATAGTTCGGGTCATACAGCATGTAGATGCTCGGCGCCTTGAACCCGGTACCGTAGAGCGCCTTGAGGCGTGTTCCGGTGAACGGCAGGAGGAGCGAGGTGTCGGCCTGCCAGGAGAGGTGCGTGCCGAATTCCTCGTGGTTGTCAATACGCACGCCCGCCGTCGTGAACCAGCGCTCGAAGAGGCGCAGGTGGTCCACGATGTAGCCGCCCAGGTTCGCGACCCTCTTCGCGTTGATCTCGCTGGTGCTGTAACCGAATCCATAACCATAATCCGAGTGGTCGTAAAGAGACACCTCGTCATTGCGGTATTCCACCCCGGCGATGGTTTTATTAAGGGAACCCATGGTGAAGATGTTCCTCCATTCCGCCTTCCTCTGGTTGCCCTGGTACCAGCTGTTTATATCCTCTGGCACGCCACCGCTCGCGCCGTCCTTGTAACGCCGCAGGGTGTCCAGGTACATCGCGCTCAGGTTGTGGCTCCACCATCTGGTCAGGATCTGGTCGAACGATGCGTTTGCCGAGAGGTTTTTGGTATACGCGAGGGAATTGGGATCATCGGTGTAGCCGCCGTCGTCGATGTCGGCCTGCGCGTCGTTGTAGCGGATCGCGAAGTCCAGCCATGCGTCATTCAGCACCCGCACGCCCAGGCGGCTCGAGAGCGTGGTGTTATGGTAGCCGTCCTTCTCCGGTTCGTCAGCAGCGCCGGGGGCCTTCTCCGCCTGGGAGAACCCATTCGAATCGTTGCGCGACGCGGCGAAGGAGTAATACGCGTCAGCGCTGCCGCCGTCCACTGAAATCGATTCCCTGAATGTGGAATAGGAGCCCGCCTCGGCCTTCACGGCGAACCGGGGCTTTCCCATGCCGCGCTTCGAAACTATGTTGATCACCCCACCCGTTGCGCCGGATCCGTAGAGCAGGCTCTGGGGGCCTCGCAGCACCTCGATGCGCTCGACATTGTCCGTCGTCAGGTTGGCAAAATCGTACGACCTGTCCGGGTTTGACGGATCGTTCGATTCGACGCCGTCGATGAGCACGAGCGCGTTCCCGGACTTGCCGCCACGGATGAAGACGCTCGCTTTGCCGCCGAAGTCGGACTCGCGGACGATGGCAAGGCCGGGCACATCTTTAAGAAGGTCGATAACGTTCGCCTTGCCCCTCTGTTCGATCTCCTTCTCGGTGATGACCGTGATGGAGGCGCCGCTTTCCCTCTTGTCGATCTCTGTTTTCATCGCGATCACGATGATTTCATCGCCCCGGGCAGGCGCCTTCTCTTTTTCCGGCGCGGACGGATCGACCGCCGCCGGCGTCTCCTCGACGGTGCCGGCCTCCTGGGAGGTTGACTCCTTCGGCGCGGCGAGCAGGAACAGGGAAAGTACGGCAATAAGAACAGGTACTCGCGCGTGCGTCTTCATGAATGTGCCTCCATGACCGTTGATATGCATGCCGGCGCTCCGCCGCGGTGCGTCAGCGGAGGCCCGGCGATGAATTGGACAATTCCGCGAGGGTAGGGGCACGGATGGAGTTGCAGCGGGTCCCGGCCGAAAATAAAAAACATGCCTCGCGGCATGTTCTGCAATCCAGCTGTCATCGATTGTCTTCGATGCTAACTGATCCCTGTCCTCGAGGATATCCAGTTAAAAGGAGTTCCTGGCTTGCCCCTCCCCGCGGGGGAGGGGACCACAGTTGCGGGCCAGCGCGGGATTCACACCCGGCTTCCTCCTTTTTCAGATGAGAAAGAACTCCAGCGAACGCCGGTAACACGCGACACTAACAAGCACTTCACGATATTGTCAATCATTATCGGGACCGGCGGTTTTTTTTACCGGGTGACGCAATCCGCCCGGTCAGACCGGTGTCGGGTCATTTCCTGTTGAATTGCAGCAGGGACGGTCCGAAGCGCCCGAAGTATATCTCCGCGAGGGAGCCCGTTTCGACCTGGAAGCGCCACTGGCCCTCGGCGCAGTTTCCCGTGATGTAATGGGCCAGTATGGTTCGTATGCACCCGCTGTGAGTGACGATGGCGACCGTGCCGGCGCCGTCCGCCTTGCGTATCCCCTCCACGGCGTCCACGACCCTTGTGAAAAATGCCTCGAAGGATTCGCCCCCGGGCGCCTCGGCAGTCCGCCAGTTCTCCATCCAGGACGCCCACTCGAGGGCGTGGCGCTCTTTTATTTCGCCGAATCGAAGCCCGTCCCATCTCCCGAAATCGAATTCCTTGAGGGCGGGCACGGGCTCGATCACGAGGCCGCGGGGGCCCGCGATGCAGCCGGCCGTCTTCATGGCGCGCGCGAGGGGGCTGGCGTATATTTTATCGATCGGTCTGTCTTTCAACAGGGCGGCCAGGCCGGCCGCCTCGCGCGCGCCCGTCCCGTTGAGAGGAATATCGGTCTGGCCCTGAATAATCCCGTCCCGGTTGAAGTCCGTCTCCCCGTGGCGGATGAGCAGCATGGTGAGCTTCCGGTCAGTGGTTTGCATCGTCCCTCCGGCGGCATGAATGCCGCCTGTTTTACCGCACGAGTTGAATGACACGGCCGCCGTCGCCCCGGCCCGCCGGGAGCGTCGCGCCGGTAGGATCAGCCTTGCGTCTTGATGTAACCCGGGACGGGAAAGGTGAAAGGCTTTTTCGTCAACGGGTTTTCGATCACTATGCACACCGTGTCGAAGAGCGCCTCGATGAGCGCGTAATTGATCATCTCGGAGGGCACCCCGCCGGCGAATATCGAGCCGTCCTTCAGGGCCACGATCCGGCTGCAGTAGTCGGCGGCGATATTGATGTCGTGGAGCACGGCGATGACGGTCGTCCCCGAAGCCCTCAGGCCGAACAGGATGTCCATGATCTGCACCGCGTGCCGGATGTCCAGGTGGGAAACGGGCTCGTCCAGCATGATAGCCGCCGAGCCCTGGGCAAGCGCCCGGGCGATGTAAACAAGCTGCCTCTCGCCGCCGGAAAGCTCCGTGAGGGCCCGGTTCATCAGGTGTCCGATCCCCATCGTCTCTATGCTGAGCTCCACGCGCTCCCTGTCCGCGCCCGATTCCACCTCGAAAGGGCGCTGGTGCGGGAAGCGCCCCATCCGGACAAACTCGCGGACGGAGAAGGGGGGCATGTTTTCAACCAGCTGGTGGACCACCGCCACCTCCCGGGCCAGCTCGCGGGCGCCGTATTTTTCAAGGGGAATGCCCTTCAGCGTGACGCTCCCGCGCACTGGCCTCAGGGCGCGCGAGAGGACTTTTAAAAGCGTGCTCTTTCCGGCGCCGTTGGGGCCTATCACGCCCACGAATTCGCCCGTTCCGATCTCGAGGTCGATGTCGCGGAGCACGATCCGGCCGTCGTACCCCGCCTGTACCTTTTGCGCCGCGTACAGGTTCATGGCAGGGTGTTCCCCTTGCGGAGGAGCAGGAGGATAAAGAAAATGCCGCCGATGAAGCCCGTGATGACGCCCGATGGGATCTCGTAAGGAGGCACCGCGCTCCTCCCGAGCGTGTCGCACAGCACGAGGAACAGGCCGCCGCCGAGGGCCGAAGAGGGCAGGAGGAGGCGGTGGTCAGGGCCGAAGAGGTACCTGAACACGTGGGGCACGATGAGCCCCACGAAGCCTATCACGCCGGCAAGGGAAACGGCGATCGCCGAGAGCAGCGCGGCGATCCAGAAAATGTTCCTCACCTCGCCCTCCCGCACCCCGAGGCTCCGCGCGAAGGTGTCGCCGAAGGAAAGGATGTTGAGGTGCTTGTGGTAGAAGAAGGCAAGGACCATGAGGCACAGGGAGATAGCGGACCCTCCCCGAAGGATGGTGTAGCGCGCCGTGGAAAGGTCGCCCATGAGCCAGAGCATGGCCCGGTGCACCTGCTCGGCGCGGCTCACGGCGAAAACCAGGAGCACCGCGGATGAGAATATGAAGCTCAGGGCTATGCCGGCAAGGACCAGCGTGGTGCCGCCGGGCCGCACCCGCCTGGAGAAGAGATACACCATGAAGATGACGGTAATGCTGCCGGCGAAGGAGCAGAGCACCACCGCGGTGTTGTCCCATGAGAAAATAATCGCGAGGGCGGCGCCCAGGGCGGCGCCGCCCGACACGCCTATGGTGTAGGGATCGGAAAGGGGATTGCGGAGCAGGGCCTGGAACAGCGCGCCGCTTACCGCCAGCGATCCGCCGATGACCATGGCCAGGGCCAGCCTCGGGATGCGCAGGCTCACGAGGATGGCGCGCTCGGCCCCGGATCCTCCCCCGAGCAGGAGCCCGGGAATTTTCAACGGCGGAATGAATACCGTGCCCGCCGACAGGGAAACGACGAGTATTGCCGCGCACGCCGCGCAAACCAGAATGAACCTTGATTTAGGGCCCATTCGACTCCGCCTTCACGAGTATGCTCGAAAGCTCTTCCACTGACGCCACGTAGTCGGCCGGCGAGTAGTAGCAGATATGGCCGGGGTCGATGGTGTAGACGTTCCCGGCGCGGAGGGCGCTCACGCTGCGGGGGCTGTCGAACAGGCCCGTGAAAAAGCCGTCGGAGCCGGGGATGATCGAAACTATGACATCGGGATCCCGCATGAGGATGTATTCCACTGAGGCCATGGCGTAGGCAGGCAGGCCGCGCCCGAATATATTCACGCCTCCCGCCTGCTCGATGACCCCGCCGATGAATGACGAGGCGGTGGCTGCGAGGAGGGGATTGTGCGACACGAAGAGCGCCACCTTGAGAGGCCTGCCTGCCGGGGCGCGCCCGGGAGGCTTCCGTTCGTATACGAGCAGCTTTCGCCGCGCCAGCTCGACCTTGCCGAGAAGCCGGGCGAGGCGCAGATAATTTTCGCGGATCGACGAGAAGCCGGTGTTTCGCTGGAAGACAACGCAGTGGACTCCGATCGCGAAGAGCCGGTCCGCGGGCTGCGTCGGATTATCCTCCATCGACAGAAGGACCACGTCAGGCCGGAGCGACACGATTTTTTCGATGTCCGGACTGATCATGCTTCCCACTATGGCCCATCCCTTCCCGGGCGGGTCGTCCATGGAGGTGACTCCGCAGATGAAATGGCCGCTCTCCAGGTCGATGACCTGGCGCGTTATCGAAGGCGAGAGGGAGACGATTCTCCCGACGCGCGGCGGCGCCGCCTCCTCCGCGTCCTGCCGGGAGGGGATAAGGAGAAAGGTCCCGGCGATAAGCGCCGCCGGGGCGAGAATGTTTACGAGGATGGAGGAGGTACGGGTCATAAAGATGCCGGCGAAAAACCACAGCTCCGCATGGGAAATACATGCTTTCCCGTGATCCGGAAATATTTCAACAACTTTTACCGTGGTGATCGGCAGCGCGAGGTCCCGGCGTTATACCTCCTCCAGGAGACCGGTGAAAGTGTCGTGATGCTCCTCCTCGTCGGCGAGAATCTTCTCAAAGAGCCGCTTTGTCACCTGGTCGTTTTCCTGGACCGCGAGGGCGATTGCCTTCTTGTACATGTCGATCGCGCTCTCCTCGTCCTTTGCGTCCTGGGCGAGCATGTCCTTGAGGGTCGCTCCGACCATGATGGGTTCCGGTTTGGTCGTCGGGGTCCCCCCGAGATAGGCGAGCCGCTCGGCGATGTCCTCGGCGTGTTTCATCTCCTGGATGGCGATCTTCTTCAATTCGTCCTTGACGGCGAACGCCTTGACGCCCTTCCAGAGCACGTGCTGCCACATGTACTGGATGGAGACCTGCAATTCGCGGGCGATTGCCTTGTTGAGCAGGTCTATGAGTTGTTTTGACGCTTCAGGCATGGGCACTACCTCCAGTTTCGTTAATTGTAAACCGTCCTGCCGGATCCGCTCCCGGTTTTCCGGGGCGCCGGCAGGGACACCAATGATGCAAAGGCCAGTCTACCGGGAAATGAGGAATATACAAGGATAAAAATTTTTCCCTCCGCGGTGCTGCGTGATCGGGTTATCCGCGACAAGTCCGGTGGAGGCCAGGGGCGGATGAGTCGGCGGAGGCGTTTCAGGAAAAGCCCATACCGGGCGGAACGGCTCAACCCGGCCGTGAAAGGCCGGGGGAAACGCAGGCCCTGCGCTATTCCGTTCTTTTTCAGTACTTGAAGATCCGGTGCACCCACTGGATGGAAGTGGCGAAGATGTCGGGCATCTCCTCCTCTTTCAGGTTGAGTCTCTTCAGGTAATAGAAACACTTTTCCCAGTCGGCCCTTTCGTAGGCGATGGCGAGGTCCACGATTTCCCTGTACACGTTGTTCTCGCCCATCAGCGCCTTCTTGATCGGATCGGCCAGCGGGAGGTCGAGCAGTATCTCATCCATGGGCTGGTCCATGAAGGCGTCGATCATGGAGAACATCCCCGTAAGGAACAGGTTGTCGCAGTCCTTGCTCATTCCGATCTTCCAGGCGATGAGCTCGCTGAACTTGGCCCGGTACATGGACGCGTTGACCAGCTCCTCGGGCTTGTCATTGCCCATGCTGCTCAGCGCGATGAGAGAGGCCCACTTCTTTATCTCCTTCATGCCGAGGAGCGCGAGCGCCTGGCGGATGGACTTTATCTTGGCCGGAAAGCTGAAGGTGGCGGAGTTGATGAAACGCAGGAGCTTATAGGCCAGCGACACGTCCCGCTTCACTATGTGCTCGATGTCTTCAAAATCCGCGTCGGGGTTGTTCACTTCACGGAGTATCTGCAAATACGCCAGCTTGTAGCCCGGGACGTCTTTCCCGTGGACTATGATGGGCCTGCTGAAGAAGTATCCCTGGAAATAATTAAAGCCCATGTCGTGCGCCTGGCGAAACTCGTCCTGGGTCTCCACCTTTTCCGCCAGGAATTTTATTTTCTTGTTCCCCAGCTGTTTCATTATCGTGTGCCGGTCGGAGAACTCCGCGATCCTGAAATCGATTTTGATGATGTCGGCGATATCCACCATGGGATAATATTGCGGCGTGAGCACGAAGTCGTCCAGGGCGATGAGATAGCCGGCCTTTTTGAGCCTGCGGCAGGAGCGGATGACCTCCTCGTCCGGGGTGACGGACTCGAGGATTTCAATGGCGAGAAGCTCCTTGGGGAAAATGGTGGCCACTTCTTTAATGATGAGGTTGCGCGTGAAGTTCACGAAGACCATTTTGCCGCCGGTGAGCATGTCCATCCCGAGCACCGAAAACGAGTTCAGTATGGTCTTCGACGTGGCCAGGTCGGCGTCCAGGGAGTCATAGAAATTGTGGAAACCGGAGCGGAAAAGGAGCTCGTAGGCGTATATGTTCTGGTGCCTGTCGAAGATGGGTTGACGGGCCACATAGACGTTCTGGACAGGACGGGGCCTGACGCTGTGGGGATCGCTTCCGTCAGTCATGGCGGTTTGCGGCTGCCGAAGGGATTTTCATTTTCAGCGTACCGTACTGTATATTCACCCGGTGTTAAACGGGTTTCCCGTGACAGGAAGAATTATAGATCATTACTGGAATAGCTGCAACTAAATTTTACTGATCGCTGATGCATGGACCGTTTGTTTGATTTCATAATTAATATGTCCATTCCCGTTTTTCTTGTACATCCAGGCCTCTCATCCCCGAACGGGCGGCTACTCCCCGGACTTACCCCGCGTGCGGTCGCATATATACAGGGAATATCGATTTTGAAAAATAACTCTGCATCGCCATCTTCCAGTCCCTACTGTAAGTAAACATTCACAAGGGGAAGCGGTAATGCCGGTACAGGGTTGGACCCGGACATGAAGATGCGTGTTCATGACCATGGCCCTCAGCCAGCTTCGCCGCCGCACTCGGGTGATTCTTCGTGCATATCTCCATCCTTAAATGCTCCACGTGCCGGAGAGTGCTGCTGCTTGAGATAACGGCGGATGGGTGACCATGAAACAAGTCACCGCTCATGAGAGCGCAATTCTGTTCATTAATACCGAAATGTCGGGTAAAAGTGCAAGTCTGAACCGGATTCACCTGTCCGGTTCGCCGACTTTTTCCATTTGTTCCCTCAACTCCTTGTTGTCCGTGCTCAGCATGATGGTCTTTTCCCGCCAATCCCTGTCATTCACGTAATAACCGGTGCTCAAGCCTGCCGCCTCGAAGGAGGGGACCATGTAACTGATGGTGCCGTCGACAATGGTTTCCCTGTCGCCGGTGTAGACGCAATAGAGCAGGGAATTCTTCATGAGACGGCTGAAGAGCCCGTCTCCGACCTCGCGGCGGATCCTGAACAGTTTTTTCGATTTGAAGTTGATAACATAGGGGGACCTGTCGTCCTTGAAGGAGACCTCGCGGGTTTCCTCGTTGAGGGTGTACGCTTCGAATTCGCGGAGAATGACTATCTTTCCGCTTTTGATGTAAGAGTTCGACACGAACATGACGAGGTTGAGCTGGGCGGGGTTGATATAGTAGCGCCGCAGCCGGGCCTCCTCGCCCTGTTCCTGCTTATTGCCGGATTTTTCCCCGTTCCCGGGTGTTTTCCCGGTGCGTTCCCCGATTACCGCTTCCAGGTTGAGCCCCTGGGGAGGCGCTATTTTCCTGTACCCGGCGTCGCGCCTGCCCGGATCGCCGCGGGTCTCGCCGACGAGCCCCCTTACCTCGTACCAGTAACGCACGCCCGGTATGGCATCGGCGTCGTTGAAGGACAGGCCCTCCGTTGAACCGATCTCGGTGTAGTCGCCGTCCATGGACATGCTCCGGTAGAGGCGGTATTTCTCGGCTTGGGGGGAGCACTGCCAGGTCACCGGCACGTGCTCCACGGAGCTTCCGTCACCGGCTTCCATGGACGTGATGACGGGGAGATTCCCCTCGAGCTTCAGCAGTATTCTCCCGGCGGCCATCGCGACGGCCTCCCCCGGGTCGCTGCCGGGCGGAGCGGTTTCGCGGGTCTCGTATTCCTGGGCCTCCCGTTCCGCGTCAAATATCCACACCGTGACCCTGTGTCCGGCCGTGTCCGTGAGGACGGTTCCCGCGACCACCTTCTCGACCTCGAACCCCTTCACAAGCCTGAAGAGCGCTTCGGCGTCGACGGCGAGATCGTCCCCATAGGCGTCGCGGGCCTTTTCGTCGGTGGAGGAAACATCCACCAGCACTACATTCCGCGCGGTGCCGGCGAGGGCCCTCACCGATGAGGTCAGGCGCTGTTCAAGGCCGGCCTCGCCTCCCTTCACCCTGAAGAGAAGCACGGCGACGGCGGTTTTCCCCTTCGCCTGTGCGCCCGCGGCGAGGGTCATCAGGGCCGCAAGCGCGCTGACGCACGCACGAGTGTTCAGTGTTCTCACGTTTCAATCACCGCAGTTTTCCTGCCACGAGATCGCGAACCGCCGGTCCCAGGACCGTGCGGCCACCCTTGTACCTGATTGCATTCGTAATGTCAACGGCAATTCCGGGCTGCCGTTCACCGATTCCACCGGTCGCTTTTTCCGAAGAGCGGGCTTCCTGGGCCGCCTCCAGCGGGATATAAAACACTTGACGTCAAAACCGGTTTTACCGATTATCTATCCGGTTTTCGGGGTTTGATCTCTGGCGGTGTGAACGGCACTCATGGGGTATTTCATAAGGAACATTTATTTTTCCCTTCGCGAAATCGTCAGGAACCTGGCGCGCGCGCTGTTTTCCAGTTTCGGGATAATCTTCCTCATCGCCTTTCTCGTCGTTTACCTGTCGCTCCGGCAGTCCATAAAGGAATACATAGGCGGAAACCTCTTCGGCACCATGAAGATCAACGACGTCGTGGTGACGCCGAAGGCCGTCGAGAACAAGGACTTCTTTGCCGTAGAGCAGGGCGGCGCGGCAATCAGCCAGGCGGCCGTCCGGAGAATCGGGCGGATGCGGGGCGTGGAGAACATGCACACGGTCATACGCCTCGACTACACGACCAAGATACGCGCCGAGATGCTGGGAAACAGGATGCGGGAGCATCTTCCGATTTTCGGCATAAGCCGTGAATACCTGCGCGCGTCCGAAAAGCGCTGGCGCGATTTCCGGGCCTCCGGCACCCAGGTGCCCGTGCTTATATCGAAGATGGCCCTTGACATACTCAACAGCGTCGTGGAGGGAAGGGGCCTGCCCCAGTTCGGGGAGAAGATCCTTCTCGGGTTTCCGATGGAAATAGAAATCCAGACGACCCCGCGCGGGGACCCGGCCAAAAAGAGGTACAAGTACACGGGGAAGGTCTTCGGCTTCACCTCGGCGATCACCCTGGCGGGCCTTATCGTTCCGTCGGATTTCATCACGCAGTTCGGCAGCGAGCACCGGAATGACAGCAGGGAGCGGCACGCAGGGTACTCCTACGTCAAAATTTTCCTGAGCGTTAAAAACGTGAAGGAACTGCCCGATATCACGCGGAGAATCCAGGCCCTGGGGCTCTCGGTGGAATCCCAGCAGGAGGTCGCCGCGAAAACGAACCGGGCCCTCACGGTCATAGACAGTTCCTCGTTCCTCATAATCGGCATCTTTCTCATCCTTACCGTCATTTCGATATTCAACTCCTATCTGACTATCGTCTACCACAGGAGCCACCAGTTCGCCCTCCAGCGCGTCATCGGGGTGTCCAAAATGCGGATAATATCCACGTTTGTCGCCGAGGCGGCGCTCGTGGGGATCATTTACGGGGTCATCGGCTACTTCGGC
This sequence comes from uncultured Spirochaetota bacterium, assembly GCA_963762305.1. GTDB lineage: Bacteria > Spirochaetota > UBA4802 > UBA4802 > UBA5368 > CAVXKM01. The sequence goes on from CAVXKM010000003.1 coordinate 67,922, forward strand.
GGATTGTTCATCATCCGGTACGTGTCGGTGAACATCGGGAACTGGGTTCCGGCGCTGAAGGGGCTCACCTTCTCCGGGAGCCTGGGCGAGAATGTTTTGCTGATGTCGGCCGGTTTCTCGGCCCTGCTCTCGTCGGTCTCGGCCTTCGTGCCTGCCGTCTTCGCGTCGAACATGAATCTATTCAGGGCCGTGCAGCGGTAAGTACGGCGCCGGCACTTTCAATGGGGCATTGGAGCGATGTTACAGGTTAAGGGCGTTCACACCTCGCTTGGCGGACGAAAGATCCTGGAAGATGTCAATCTCGAGGTGGGCAGCGGGAGCCTGGTGGCCGTCACGGGCAAGTCCGGCTCCGGGAAGTCGACGCTCCTGGGGATCATCTCGGGGCTGTTGGAGCCCGACAGGGGCGAGGTGATTTTCAAGGGCCAGGACATCTTCCGCTGGGGCGATTACAAGCGGTCGCGGTACCGGAACCGCGAAATGGGATTCGTGTTCCAGTTTTTCAACCTCCTGCCCGACATGAGCAGTTACCAGAACATAATCTATCCGGCGATACTCAACCGCTCGGCGAAAAATATACACAAGGAAGTGGACTACCTGGTGGAATACCTCCAGCTGCACAACATCATCCACCAGTACCCGGCCACCCTTTCGGGGGGAGAGAGGCAGCGGGTGGCCATCGCGCGCGCCATCATAAACAATCCCGCGCTGATACTCGCCGACGAGCCCACCGGCAACCTTGACGACGAGACCGCCCGGGACATTATCAATCTCTTCGAAACGCTGCGGGACAAGAGGGGGATCAGCATCATCGTCGTGACTCATAACGCGAGGATCGTGAGTGACTCCGATTTCCATTACCACATGGACAACATGCGGTTGGACCGGGTAAAGGCGCCGCCGGCGCGGCGACGGAAACGATAAACGGAAATTGTCCCGGGGAAACGGACGGTGGGTCGGTGCTGCCGTGTCTGACCGTGTAAAATCCGCCATTTACAAAGGCATCATCATTGCCGGCATACTCGCGGTGAGCCTGGCACTGCGTCTCTACAGCCTGGACAGCGATCCTCCCGACTATCTCTCCTGGAGCGCCGCCATCTACGTGGACGAGGGATACAAGGCCCTCGACGCCCGCAACACCGTCAAGTACGGCAGCAACCACTGGACCCCCTACGACGAGTACAGGGGCCACCGCTACACGTCCCGCATCATCCACGAGGTCCAGCTGTGGATCTTCGATAACTTCGGCGTAAAGATCCGCTCCCTGCGGCATTTCAACATCGCCGTCTCGGTGGCGATAATCGCCGTCGTGCTCGCCACCATGGCGTTCATCTTCGACGCCCGGATGGTGCTGATGCTGGGGATCTCCTTTGCCATCAACGTGGTGTTCCTGTTCCAGAGCAGGCTCGCCCTCTACGAGTTCCCCATGCTGCTCATGGGGGTGGTGCTCTACCCGGCGCTTTTTCTTTTCTTCAATCATCATATAATAAGAACCCGCGCCGCGCGGGCCGTCTACCTGCTGTTTCTTGTCGTGCTCATCCTCGCGGTGACCAGTTTCGGCTTGCGCATCAAGGGGAATTTTTTTGTGTACATGTGCTCCATCGCGGGCGCCTTTTTCTTCTCGGCGCTGCTCCCGGTCTACAAAAAGAGGGAGCGGGTGCCCCGCTTCCTCGAGCCGTACCGGCTGTTTGTCCTTCTGGTCTGCATGGTGCTCGCCGCCGGGTTTATCCTCTACGCCTTCCAGGAAAAGATCGGTATCCAGTCCCGTTATCTCAGGAACCCGCTCATGCTCCTGGGCAAGTTGTGGTTCCTTGAGGTGATATACCTGCAGCCCAACTCCTTCATCATGTCCGTGCTGTGCAGCATCGCCGTGCTGAAGATCCTTTCAACCGGGAGGTACGCCCATCTCAGCCGGAGGCACCTCCTGGAATACCAGGTGGACCTGTTTTTCGCCATTCAGTACATCCTGTCATTCCTGATGGTGTACATGTCCTCGTACAGCCCGCTCCGCTATTTTCTGTTCTGCCAGGTCCCCATTCTCTATCTTGCCTCGAGGTTCGTGAGCAATTACGAAACGGAGATCCGTATACTCAGGAGCGTGCCGAAGACCGGGAGATCGCCCGCGAGAAAGGTTTTTATCTTCTTCCTTGTTTTTTACGCGGTGGAGCAGTTCATTATCTTTCTGGTGATGCTCTTCCTCAACTTTGAAACCAGGAAGATGATTTTCGACGACTTTTACAGGAACCTGGCGGGCGGGAACGTGCGCAACGTGCACGCGTACTACGTGGTTACGATGGTGGCGATAGCGCTCCCGCTGATTTATTACCTCGCGAAAAATTACGACGACATAACGGCGTTTCTGAAACGCCACCTCAGCAGGAAGATCATGGTGTTCCTGCTCGTGGAGGTGCAGCTCATCTATCTGCTGAGCTGGCAGTTCAACAAGACGAGCAAACTCCGGGAGTGCATGGATTTCGTCGACACGCTGCCCGCAAACAGCGTTATCATCGGGGACTGGGCCCCCATGCTGGCGTTCGAGAGCGACCTGAAGATAATTTACTCAAATCCCGCGGAGCGCCGCAACGTGCGCAACATCCCCAAGTTCAGGCCCGATTACGTGGTGGTGAAGTCCAACCGGGGAGAGGAAGACGAGTATAACCGGTACGACCCGGGCCTGATCAAGCCCGAGAACGCGGTGTACAGCTTCAGCGTGCAGTCCTTCGACATTACGATATACCGCGTGGACAAGTACCGCAAGCCACGGCAGACCGTCGGGCCGTGACAGTTGTATCGCACCTGGAAAGCCCGGCTTCCGTGCCTGTGGTAATTGACCCGCAAAACGGCAGGCCCTATTCGTATATTTTCTCCTCGACCTGGTCGGCGCCCGCGGCGTCCAGCTCGACGTCCCGCACGTCTTCCTTTGAAAGCACCTTGAGGTATTCCTTATACCACTCGTTCTGAATGATATGCTGCATTATCTCGTTGGTCCCAACCCAGATCATCGACAGCCGCACGTCGCGGACGATCCGCTCTATGGGATAGACGCTGGTATACCCGATCCCGCCCATCACCTGCATGCACTTGTTGACGATCTCCCAGCTCGCCTCGGTGATGAACTTCTTTGCCTGCGAGGCCATGCGCCGTGTCCTGCCGGGATGGGCCTTCCCGGAGTCGATCGCCAGCGCCGCGGTGTAACCCACCGACCGGCAGGCGTCCAGGAGCGTCACGCAGTCGGCGACCTTGAAGCTCACGCCCTGGAAACTCATGATCGGCAGGCCGAAGGCCTTGCGCATCGACGTGTACCGCGTCGCGATCTCCACCGCGGGCCGCACCGACCCGATGGTCATGAGGGCGGTGCCCAGCCGTTCGGGGAGCATGTTGGTCATGAACACCTCGAAGCCGCCGTTGATCCCGTTCAGCGCGTACCGCTCGGGGACCTTCGCGTCCTCGAAGATGACCCGCCCCGCTCCACCGCCGCGCACGCCCATGAGGCCGTAGATATACTTTGACTTGACGCCGGCGTCCCTCGGTACCATGAAGCAGGTCATCCGCTGGTGCGCCCGCGCCCCCGGGTCCGTTACGGCGTATACCATGAACCAGTCGGCCCCTTCCGCCCCCACGATGAAGCGCTTCTGGCCGTTGATGACCCAGTCCCCGCCCGCCTTGCGCGCGGTGGTCGCGGCGCCGAAAAAGTCCGACCCCCCGCGGGGTTCCGTGAGGCATTCGGCGGCATACACCTCTCCCTTGAGGAGCGGCACCACCACCGACTGCTTGAGCTCGTCGATGCCGTACTTGGCTATGGCCTCGCACACGATGTCGGCGCCCACGCCCCAGAGACAGGCCAGGGAGTACGATGCCACGCCGACCTCCTCGGCGACGATCCCGTCATCGACCCATCCGAGGCCCCTCCCGCCGAGCTCTTTCGGTATCCTGATGCCGAGCAGGTTGCGGCGGCCGGCCTCCTTGAGGTATTCCGTGGGGAAATTTATTTTCTCCGCGTCCATGTCGAGGATCATCTCCCTGGGCACCCACTTGGTGAAGGCCCTGGCTTCATCGCGCAGTTTTAATTGTTCCCCGGTGAACAGGAAATCGAACATTTTATCATACCCCCGGTGCCCGAAGTGCGCGCACACCCGCGTCTGTGCGGCATGGTTCATGTACGACACCCTTGAGTTTTTTTCAACCTTTAATTCCGGGTACGCACGCGCACATGGCGTGGTGGCGGAATCCTTATAAGGATTGAATTTTATCGCGTCGCGGTCATCATTGCCCCGATGCGGTTATTGAGGTTGCGCGGTGCGGGAGCGTATGCGTGGGGTAAAATGCGGCGGACCTATCGGCGATGAAGGGAGACGGATTTCCGCGGTTCACACGTCAGCCTTGCTCTGCGCGTTTGCGCTGGCCGCGGCCCTGCAGGGCCCCCTTTTCCCCGGGGCAATGACCGGGGAATTCACGTCCGGCATCACCGGTCAGGGTTACTCGATCTCCGTCTCCCTTCCCGAGGGGTACCACGGCTCGAACCTCAGGTACCGGGTCGTTTATCTCCTCGACGGCGACAGGCATTTTGAAGCGTTCGCGAAGATGATGCGGTCGCGGCCCCGCCTTGCCTCCCGGTTCATAATCGTGGGTGTCGGGTACGAAGCAGACAGCAACGGGCGCCGCAGGGACTACACGCCCAGCCCGGTGGATGAGTATCCCGGCTCCGGCGGCGCGGAAGACTTTTTCATGTTTCTCAGGCAGGAGCTCATCCCGTATATCGACGGGGCCTACAGGACGGTACGCCGGCCCCACGGCAGGTGCATCGCGGGCCATTCCTACGGCGGCATTGCCGTCTACTACGGCCTGCTCTTCCATTACGACCTCTTCAACAGCTACATCGCGGTCAGCCCGTCACTCTGGTGGGACGACCGGCTATTCTTTCGCCTCCGGAAAAACCTGCGCGGGGCCCCCTGGCGCTCCACGCTCTCGGTCTACACCGCCGCGGGGTCGCGCGAGGACCGGTCCATGATCCGCCTCTCAAAGCGCTTTGCGCGCGAGCTGGTGAAATGGGGGGTCCCCTCCGGGCGCTGCGGCTTTCAGCTCATCGACGGCGAGGACCACGAGGGCGTGGCGGTGGCCGCCATCATGCGCGGGCTGGACTTTGCTCTTCGGGGAGCGAGGTAGCGCCTATCGCGCGCCCGCGTAGATTCATCGCGCGAACACGCTCCGGTGATTCCGCGGCCCCCTTTCCACGATCACGTCGTCGTAACCGCCCCCGGGCAGCATGACCGTTTCTATCAAGCCGATCCTGGCGGAGAGAAGCTCGAGATTTTTTTCCGCGGCGCGCCGTGCATCCTCGTCCGCCGAGCGGCTCCGGGCGAGGAGCGAGTCCATTTCGTCCGGAATGACGGCGGTGTAAATCCTGCGGCGGTAGCCCGTGGCGGTTCCGCCGGTGACCTCGTTTACCGTCCGGATGGGGATTATTCTAAAAGAGCGCTTCAGCCCCTCTTTCGCCCGCGTGATGGTCAGGCGGACTATGACGGAATCGCGGGTGCTGAGCGCGCCGGACCCTGTCCGCACCTCGCCGGACTGGTTGGAGATGAAATTCCCGAGGCTGTAGAAGACATGGGCCGTTCTCCCGCCGGAAAGCCCGAGACGGTCGACCCTCTGGAGGAGGTGCGGGTGGTGGCCTATGAAAAGGTCCACCCCGCGTTCGAGGTAGGTCCGTATGAGCGCCGTGTCGGCCACGGAGGGAGCGGTGCTGTATTCCTCGCCGTAATGGGCAGTCATCACCAGGAAGTCGCACCGCTTCCGGATCGCGTCGATGTCCCCGGTGACCCTGGACTTTTTGTAAAAGTCGTTGACCCGGGCGCCCTCGGGGAAGGCGGTGTTGATGACCCCCGTGTAGGCGATGAACCCCGTCCTGATCCCGTTTTTCACGTAAACGCGGCCGGCCCGCGCTTCCGCTTCCGAGGCCCCCGCGCCGATGAAATCGATGCCGTACCGCTTCAAATACGACAGCGTGTGGAGCAGGCCGGCCGTATCCTGGTCCGCGACGTGGTTGTTCGCCAGGGACACGGTGGTGAAACCGGCCTTCTTCATGGCCCCGAGGACCTCCGGGCGGCAGTTGAACACGTAGGGCCGGCTCTCGAAGGGAGGGGCGACGGGGAACTCCATGTTTCCCAGGACAATGTCCGATCCGCGCAGGGCCTTGGCGGCAGGTGAAAAGATCACGTCGAATCCCCCGTTGTTGACGGAACGCCCCGTGTCCGCGTCGAGAATGTCACTGCGACCGGCGCATGATTTCACCGGGATGTGCATGATGATGTCGCCCGTGAAGGTGACGGTGACGGACTTCTCGGGAGGCGCGCACGACAGGGCGGCTGCCACCAGAATGGCCGGCAGGAACGGTATGGTGGAGCGTTTCGAGAACACGATCATTGTCTTTCGCGCGGCGTAAAGCGTGCCTGCTGGGCGACTATTGTGCGAGGTATTGCGCCGGTCTGTCAAATATTTATAATAGGACCGCGGACCGTGATTCGCCGGGGGTGTCCTGCCGCGCGCCGCGCGGGAGCGGATATCGAAAGACCCGGCGGCCTGCCGGTTCCGGGCCCTCCGGATCGTATTCGGAACGGTTTCGATGGCCCCTGGCGGGAAAACGGTATTAATGGATTGACGCTGCCCTGCCGGCGGTCACGATATAGTGTGTTCGGATCAACAGGTCAGGAGGAATGACATGGCTGCCAGGGTGAAATATCTGAGCCAGGAGTGGCGGGACGATCTGGAAAAGAGGCTTAAATCAGAGCTTCCGCCGGAGAAGATGAACTTTCTCACGTCGTCGATGCTGAACATGTACAGGAATTGTCCGGACGGGAAGGACCGCTTCCTGTATTTCAAGTACGAGAAGGGGGGCCTCGCCGAGTTGTCCGTGGGGCTCGCGGGAGAGGTGAAAGAGCTTCCCGTGGCCGAGTTCGTCATCACCGGCGATTACGAGGTCTTCTCGAAGATCTCGCGGGCGGAGATGGGCTCCCAGCGTGCGCTCATGTCCGGCAAACTCAAGCTCAAGGGCAACATGGTGAAAGCGCTCAAGCTCGCCGCTGTCTCCGACCGGGTGAACAAGGTGCTCTCCCAGGTCCCGGCGGAATACTAGGATAAAGGAGCAGGCCATGACGTCAAAACTCGAAAACAAGGGGCCGTATTTCATCGATTTCCCGAAACGGATAAAGGACATACAGGCCGAGATGAGGAAGGAGGGGATAGACGTGTACCTCGGTTCCCGTCTCAGGACGCTGTCGTGGACCCTGGACGCCTTCTGTCCCTGGCGGAGCTTCGTGGTGATCCCGTCCGAGGGGATGCCCGCAGCCTTCACCTTCGTCATCGACGCGGCGCGCGTGGCCGACGAAACCTGGCTTGACGAGGACCATGTCTTCGGGTTCGCGCCCATGGGCGGCCAGGACCAGATCGAGCTCATCGCCGACTACGTAAAGGACCGCCTGGGCGGCAGGAGGGGCAGGGTGGGGATCGAGAGCGGCATGTCCAATTACCTGCCCGAGGGCTGGCTGACCCACTATGAATACGGGCGCTACCGGGACGCGCTGGAGGGATCGGAGCTTGTCAACGCCCACACCGTCATCGACAGGCTGGCCGTCGTAAAGGACGCCGGCACCATAAACCGGTTCCGCGAGGCGTCGCGCATCGTCGATGTAGGGCACGGGGCGGTGTTCGACGCGATACGCGGGGGCGGATGGAAGGGGAAAACGGAGACGGAGATAGGCGGGATAGCCGCGCTCGCGATGCGGAAGGCGGGGAGCGAATGGGAGTGGTCGTTCACGGGAGGCAACGAGATCGCCGCGGGATACCGCACGGGCCTCACCGGGGGGGCGTGCACGCCGGCCACGCGCAAGGAGCTCAAGGCGGGCGAGCCGCTCATGGTTGACATCCACGCCATGTTCATGCTGGGGCTGGGCGACCATTCGCACAACTACCTGATCGCGCCGGCGACCGACCGCCAGTGGTGGCACGCAAACAACTTCGTGGACATCGTGAAACTAACGCTGAAGACCTACCGGGCCGGGATCACACCGGCGAGGCTGGCGGACCAGATGATGGCGTTCGCCGAGGAGCGCGGATTTTCCGACTACATGGTCCCCGGGTTCGAGCACGGCATCGGCATGATGGGGGACGAGTGGCGCATCGGCCTCAACGACGGGCCGTTCCCCTACTGGACGAACCCCGAGCACGTCTACAGGGAGAACGAGGTGCTCATATGCGCCATGCAGTACGCGTGCCAGGACGACCGGATCGGGTTCCGGTACGAGAATCCCATACTCATCAAAAAGGACGGGTGCGAGGAGATGTCGAAGTACCCCCTCGGGATCGATGAGGTAAAGTAGCACCCGTGCCGTCGAAACGGCGGCATTTCCCCCGCGGATTTCGCCGGGGGTATCGGCGATGATGGTTCCGGACGTAAAGATCGAAGCGGGATGAGGCCGATGATTAATGCCGGATCCCCTATGACGAGGTGAGAGAACGACCATGAAAAAACTGATTGCCGGCGCGTGTATTATCCTGCTGGTTCCCGCCGCTGTCGCCTATTCCCAGTCCTACAACCGGCAGCTCAATGAAAACAGGGACATGGTGAAGCGCCAGCGCGCGGAAGACGTCGAGAGGAAAGAGGCCCTGCTCCGGAAGATGCGCGAATTCATGGGCGAGATCAACGGCAGGCTGGGGGCCGACACCGGGGTGAAAATCGGCGCGCCGCTGGACATGGGCGAGGCGACGGACATAAAAAAGACCGACCAATTCCACACCTCCAAGAAGGTCCCCGAGAGGGTTTTCGCCTACGCGGTCGATGACGTTCCGCTCCGGTCCGATGGAAACGCGGGGTCACAGGCGGTAAGCAAGGTCGGGTTCACGGAGAGGGTCGAGGTGATCCTCCAGTCCGAGGGCATGGATACAGTGGGCGGCAAGACCCGCCCGTGGTTCCTGGTGAGGAAGGAAAACGGCTCGGAGGGCTGGATCTTCGGAGGTTTCTTGCAGAGAAAGAAACCGGAGAGGCGCCCGGAAGCCGTTCCGCCCGTGGTGAAAGAAAAGGAAACGGCCGTGCCGGTGGCGCCGGCCGCCGGCCAAGCGGAGAAATTTTTCGTCCACGTGACGGCGGACGGCGTCCGCATGCGCTCTGTCGGAAACAGCGGCGGCGAGGTCACGGGCAATTTCGCCTTCGGCGAGCGCGTCGAGGTGCTCGAGCAGTCGAAGGAGATGGAAAGCATAGACGGGAAGAAGCGGCCCTGGTTCCGGGTCCGCCGCGAAACGGGCGAGGAAGGCTGGGTGTTCGGCGGATTCCTCCAGAAGAAAAAGCCCGATCGCGGGGAAGAGCCTGCGATCGCCGCGGCGCCGGGCGACAGGGAGTTCATGGTCCCCACCGCGGGAAAGGTGAGCAGCCGCTTCGGGCACCGCGTGCACCCGGTGACGAAGAAAAGCGCGAGCTTTCATTCCGGGATAGATATCTTTGCGCCGCGGGGGACGAAGGTCAGCGCGGCCGCCGGCGGGACCATAAAAACGGCAAGTTTCAACCGGAACGGATACGGGAACCTCATAATCATCGAGCACGAAAAGGACGTGACATCGTATTACGCTCACCTGGAAAAAATACTGGCGTCGCCCGGGCAGCGGGTGAACAAGGGGGACCTGATCGGCACCGTGGATTCAACCGGGATGTCCACCGGCAACCACCTCCATTTCGAGATACGGAAAGGGGGCACCGCGCTCGATCCCGACGCGTTTCTCAGGTGACCGGGTACCGGTTTTTCAGGATCTCCAGGGGGCAGGGCAGCACCTCCAGCACGCCGAAGGCTGAAGGGAAGATATGCCTGAGCGCGGTCCCGCCCAGGCAGGCGCAGACGACGGCGCCCACGGTTTCGCCCCGGTGAAAAGGGCATTCCGCGCACTCGGTCAGTTCCATGCCGCCGCTTGAGGCCTCGTCCCCGGGAAGAGAATTCCAGCCCGCATCCTGTCAGCCGCCGGCCGTGCCGTCCTTCGGCGCCTTCTTGTTCTGGTACATTTCCAGGTCAGCCCGGTGGATGAGGTCCCGCATCGAGGAAAGCGGTCCCGAGCAGGTGCCGTAGGAGAGGTGAACGGAATAACGCGTCCCCATGGAGAACTCCGATATGCTCGAGAGGGACGCGCGCATCCTGTTCTCCATCGCGGCGAGCGTCACGGCCGAGGGGCCCGTCATCAGCACCAGGAACTCGTCCCCGCCGATCCTGAAAACCGTGTCGTTTCCCCGCACATGGGCGCGGAGGAGCCGCGATATCTCTTTGAGCACCGCGTCGCCCTCCCGGTGGCCGTAGGTGTCGTTGATGCCCTTGAAATCGTCTATGTCGATCACCGCCACGAGCGCATGCATGTCCTCGTCGACCCTCCTGCGCCTGCGCCCTGCTGATTGTTCCGCGTTCAGAATGATCTCCTCGAGGTTCGCCCGGTTCCCCAGGCCGGTCAGGGGATCGGTCGCGCCGAGGCTGAGCACCTTCTCGTAAAGGGCGGCATTGGCGAAGGCGATGGCGGAAAAGTCCGCTATCGTCTGCAAGACCAGGTGTTCGTCCTCGGTGTAACTGGCTCCCGTGGTCCTGTTCACCAGCTCGATGACCCCGTAGACGGCGCCCCGGAAAATAAGGGGAACGGCCATGACGGAACGCGTTCTGAAACCCGAGGCGCGGTCCACCCTGTCGGAAAAGCGCGGGTCGGCGGAGGTGTCGGGCACGAAGACTGATTTTCCCGTCTTGGCCACCATTCCCGCGATTCCCTCCCCGGGGCCCAGGCGGATGTTCTCCACGGCCTTCCTGTCGATCCCCTGCACGATGACGAAAAAGAGCTCGTCGGTGTTCGGGTCCAGCCGCATGAGGCTCCAGTTCTCGGCGTCGAAGAAGACCTTCACCTCCTCCATGATGCCCTCCAGGACCTTGTCGAGCTCGAGGGAGGAGGTGATCAGCTTCCCTATGTTGGCGTAGAGCTGTTTTATCTGCGCAAGGCTGTACATGAAGCGCCCCCGTGGTACCGAGTATGCCTGTACCGGCGTACCACCATGCCTGCCGGAAGGAAACGGCCGGTTATCATCGGGGGCGGGGAAGAAAATTTGCAATTAAAATTCAGGGCCCAAATTGTGCTCAATTTCCCGCGGCGGGCGCCGATAATAAAAGCGAGGTGAAGGCCATGGACGAATGGAAGAGACATAATCAGGGGACCGGGCCGCGCGGGAAGGGGATTTCCTTTAAGTGGGTCCTGCCGGCCGCCGTGCTGGCGGCCGCGTTTTTGATCACCGCATCGCCGGCAAAGGCCGTGGAGGGGGAGACGAAGGCCTCGATGGACCTCGACCGTGTCGCCGACGACACCAAGTTCGAAAACGCCCTGCAGTTCTACAACCTGAGAGACGAGCACAGGGCGCTCCAGGAATTCCACGAGTACCTCGAGATATACCTGAACGGCGCGCACCGCAACGAGGCGTACCGCCATATCGCCCGTATCCATTTCGACCGGTTCGAGTACGACAAGTCCGTGCGGGCCTACAGCGCCATTTACGAGGATTCCACCGGGACCGAGGAGGGCGTCGAGGCGTATTACCGGGCCGCCATATGCTATCAAAAGATGGGTGACGGCTTCAGGGCGCACCGGATCTACCAGTCCATCATCGAGCAGTATCCCTACTCGAACTTCGCTTATCTCTCGAAGATACAGATGGACTTGATGAAAATAATCGCCGGGAAGTAGATTATTCGATTGACAGAATCGCATCGCGCGTGAAGCATGCCTCCTTCGTGAGAGGGACCGCCGCGGGGGCGTGGCCTCCCGGGCTGTAAGTCCCATTCGCGGCGCGGCCGTCCGGCCTTCGAGGGAGACCGATAAAGGCGTTGAAAGAGGCAGTTCTTTTTATGTGCGAAAACAAGGCAGTGATGTTCTTATGAAAATTGTGAAATCCCGCCGTTCGCTGGTAGAATACTAGAAGAACCCGCCTTTCGTTCACGCGCTGATTTTCATTCCGGCACGCATTTCACGGCAAACGGGTAGTAGTCCGAACGGCGAATAGAACCAGGATTCAGGGAGAGGTTTGCGATGGCATTGCAGAAACTGCGTAATATAGGGATCGCGGCGCACATAGACGCCGGGAAGACCACGGTGACCGAGCGGCTCCTCTACTTCACCGGCACCACGCGGAAGATGGGAGAGGTTCATGACGGCGAGGCCACCATGGACTTCATGAAGCAGGAGCAGGAGCGGGGGATCACCATAGCCTCGGCGGCCATATCCTGCCAGTGGAACGGGCACGACGTCAACATCATCGACACGCCGGGCCACGTGGACTTCACCGTCGAGGTGGAGCGCTCCCTGCGCGTGATCGACGGCATGATAGCCGTGTTCTGCGCGGTCGCCGGCGTGGAGCCCCAGAGCGAGACGGTGTGGAACCAGGCGGACCGGTACAAGGTGCCGCGCATCGCGTTCGTGAACAAGATGGACCGGGTGGGGGCTGACTTCGAGGAGTGCGTGCGACAAATGGAGAAATACCTGGACGCCAACCCCGTCCCGTTCCAGGTGCCCATGGGCGCCGAGGAAGACTTCCAGGGCGTGGTCGACATAGTCGAGAGGAAAGCGGTCGTCTTCAGGGACGGCCAGCTGTCCGTGGAGGACGTGCCGGAGGGCTACCGGGAACAGTGCGAGGACGCCCGCCGCCGGCTGGTGGAAAAGCTCGCCGACTTCGACGAGGAGATCATGGAGCTGTACCTCGCCGAAAAGGACATCCCCGCCGAGACCGTCAGGAGGGCCTCGCGGTGCGCCACCATAAAAATGCTCTTCACGCCGGTTTTCTGCGGGGCGGCCTACAAGAACAAGGGCATACAGCTCCTGCTCGACGCCATCATCGATTATCTTCCGTCGCCCGTGGAAAAGGGCGCCGTCGTGGGAATGGACCTGGATGACAGCCAGAAGAGCCACACCCGGCACCCGTTGCAGTCCGATCCCTTCTGCGGCCTGGCCTTCAAGCTCATTCACGACCCCTACGTCGGGCAGCAGACCTTCGTCCGGGTGTACTCGGGTAAGCTGAAGAGCGGCATGCAGGTGTTCAACGCGTCCCGTGGCGAGTACGAGCGGATCGGCAGGATTTTGAAGATCCGTGCCAAGGAGAGGGAGGAGATATCCGGCGCGGACCCGGGTGACATCGTGGCGCTTATCGGTATGAAGTACACCAGGACGGGCGACACGCTCTGTGACCCGGAACACCCGCTGGTGCTGGAATCCATCTACGTGCCCCCGGCGGTCATCGACCTCAAGATCACTCCGCCGTCGCGCAAGGAGGATGAGAAGCTCGGCGCGGCCCTTCGCAAGCTCGCCATGGAGGACCCCTCGTTCAAGGTCAAGGTCGACGGCGAGACGAGCGAGACCATCATCTCGGGCATGGGCGAACTGCACCTGGAGATCATCGTGGACCGGCTGAAGACCGAGTTCGGCGTCGAGGCGCAGGTGGGCGAACCCTCCGTGGCCTTCCGCGAGACCATCACCGCGGAGGCCCAGGCCGTGACCCGCTTCGTGAAACAGACCGGCGGCCGGGGGCAGTACGCCCATTGCGAGATGAGGCTGGAGCCCAATCCCGGCAAGGGGTTCGAGTTCGTGGACCACATCAAGGGGGGCGCGATACCGCAGGAGTACATTCCCTCGATAAAGAAGGGCATCGAGGCGGCGATCAACGCGGGGATCCTCGCGGGATTCGCCGTGGTGGACGTGCGGGCCGTCGTGATCGACGGCAGTTCCCACGAGGTGGACTCCTCCGACATGGCCTTCCGCACGTGCGGTTCCCTGTGCTTCAAGGAGGCTTTCAGGAAGGCGTCTCCGGTGCTGCTGGAGCCGCTCATGAAGATAGAGGTGAACACCCCCGACGATTACATCGGCGAGGTGATAGGCGACCTCAACCGCCGGCGCGGTCGCATCGAGTCCATGAGGCGGTTCCGCAAGGGCGCCCAGAAGATCAACGGCTTCGTGCCGCTCGTGGAGATGTTCGGCTACGCCACGACCCTCCGCAGCATCACCAGCGGGAGGGCAAGCTACTCCATGGAGTTCTCGAAATACGTGCCGCTTTCGCGCGAGATGCAGGAAAAGACCCTGAAGGCGCTCGAGGAGAAGAGGCTGCAGAAGGCGTAGGGGCGGGCCCCGGCCCCTACCGGGTCCTCATGTACCCCTGCGCGATGAAGAAGTTTATCTTGTCGTAGAAGAAGATGACCCTGTTGTTGAGCTCCAGCGCGGTGTAGATCTCCAGCGGCGTCGACAATATCCGCTCGCCCACCATCTGCTTCCACAGCGACTTGCGGGAGAGGGCCATCGCGGTGAGCATCTCGGGGAACGGGACGTTCATGGCGCGCAGCTCGTTGCCGGCTTCGATGAACTCCTCCACGCCCAGCGTGTCGGTGCCCCGTCCGAGCCAGTACTGGATCCCGCGAAGAATGTTGCGGTTTATCGCCGAGAGCTTGTCCAGGTGTCCCGCGAGAGGGGGCAGCTTCTGCGCGATCTCGGCCAGCCAGCGGTCGTTTATCGTCTGCAGGTGCCGCTCGATGAGCTTTACGAGGACGTTGGACAGGAACACGTACTGCTCTCCCTCCTCCGCCAGCATCTCTTCCGGGGGCTGCGCGCCGGGGAAGAGGTGCCGGAAGGAGTCCACCATCGTCCAGGCGTCCCGGTAGATGTCTATGTACTTGGATATGGCCCTTTCGTTCGAGGACCACGCGAGCGGGGGAAGGCCCTGGATGGGGAAGTAGGCCGCGTCCAGCGCGTCGTCCCCCGGTTCCACCGACCCGCCGGTCGTCCGCACCTCGTAGGTGACGATGGCAAGGCTCCCGTAGTAGTCGTTCTCCACGGTATCCACGTCGATGAGCCGCACGATGTCCCCGTCGACGCCCGACTCCTCCTTGAGCTCCCGCAGCGCCGCGTGGCGGATCTCCTCGCCGCTCTCGGCGAAGCCGATCGGCAGGCACCACATCTCCCTGTACGGCTCGTTCTTTCTCTTCACCAGGAGGACCTCCCGGCGCTCGTTGACGACGATGGCGCTGGCGACGGGAAGCGGGTTCTCGTAGAACACGGTCGCGCAGCGGGGGCAGAAATCCCTGTTCCTGCCCTCTATCTCCTTCTGCTCGACGGCCTCGCCGCAGTAGCTGCAGAAATTTTTCTTCTTTTTCATGCGGGGTCAGTGCCTTCCCGGAATCGCCTTTCCGTCCTTGTAACAGATGAAGACGCCGTCGTCCTTGCTGAATGTCACGCGGCCGTGGGCCTTCGCGTACTCCCAGATCGAGGCCGTGATGCAGGATTCCAGGTCCGCCACCCGCTCCGGATACCGGTCCAGGGCCTCCTTGTATATCAGGTTCCGCTTCTTCTCGAGGTAATAGATGCACTCGTCGACGTGTTCGATCCCGAACACCATGGAATTCCTGTAGGTGATCCTCTCCACCCGGCCGAAGAACGGATCGAGCAGGCCGCTCCCGTTCTCGAGGGAAAAGGTCATGAGGAGCCTGCTCAGGGCCGTCTCGCCGGGGAAGTCGAGCCTGAGCTTCCTCATGCAGGCGCCGACGAACTCGATGGCCTCCCGCAGGGAATGCCGGCTGTGGGTGAGCGCGATGAACACGCCGTCCCTGTCGAGGATCCTGTGTATGTCCCCGATGAGGTGGGGAAAGAAATAGAGGGAGTAGCTGGAGATGACGAGGTCTCGTGAGCCGTCCTCCATTTTGATGATGAGGCCGGCGTCGCCCTTCACGAAGCTGCCGCTGTAGCCGGCGGAGGCCACCGTATCGAGATACGGCCGCTCATAGCTGCCCACGAGGTCGATGCCGGTGATGGAGGCGTCGCCGGGGAGGAGGCCCTTGAGCTTCTCTATGAAGAAGCCGAAGCCGCAGCCCAGGTCCAGCACCCTCCTGGCAGCGGGGAGGCGCAGGCCGCGCAGCACGGCGTCGCGGATGTCCCGGCGGTTCGTCGAATAGGCCTTGATGATCTGCTTTGTCACGAGGAGGTCGTGGACCTTCTCGTAGGTTTTCCTTATGTCGCCGGCCGTGTATATGCCTTCCTGCATCGCCCCTCCGTGGAAGAGCCCGCCCGCGGGGTGCAAAAGACCCTTTCAATTGATAGATACCATATTTCCGGGACGATATCAAGCGGCTTTTCGCGGCGGCGCCGGCATGCGGGGCAGGATCACAGCCCGATGAGACGGCCCATGTTGTAGAACAGGAAGCACACGAGCCACGCGAAGACGAGCTGGTAGGCGATCGAGAAGAGGGCCCAGCCCCATCCCGCCTCGCGCCCTATGACGACTATCGTGGCCAGGCAGGGCACGTACAGCAGGACGAAGAGCATGAACGTGTAGGCGGCGAGCGGGGTGATGCCGTGTTCCGGCTTCCGCAGCGTCTCCACGAGGGAATGCCTGACGCGGTGCGGGCCTTCGTAGCCCGCCGGAGCGTGGTAGAGGACGCCCATCGTGCTCACCACGATCTCCTTGGCCACGAAGCCGGCGACCAGGGAGACGCCCATCTGCCAGTTGAGCCCCAGGGGCTCGAGGAGGGGGTGGATGGCGCTTCCCGCCCTGCCGATCACGGTATGCTCCTTTTCGCGCGCGGCCTTCTCGAGCAGGAGCCGTTCCTTGAGCCCCTCGTACTCCGCGCCCGCCTTGCCGGCGTGCGCGGCCTCGAGCCGGGCGAGCCTTACCGCGTATTCCCTTTGGACTTCGGGCGATTTCGGGTATTCGCCCGCGGCCCAGATGAGTATGGAGCAGGCGAGGATGATGCCTCCCATTTTACGGATGTACTGCGACGAGCGGTCCCACATGTGCAGCAGCGTCATCTTCAACGTGGGCATGCGGTACGGCGGCAGTTCCATGACGAAGGGCGTCGTGGCGCCCCTGAAGAGCAGGAGCTTGAAGAGGCGCGCCGAGAGGAAGGCGAGCAGTATGCCCGCCATGTAGAGCGAGAGGATGACCGCCCCCGCGTGCTCCCTGAAGAATATTCCCGCGAAGAGTATGTAGACCGGCAGGCGGGCCGAGCAGCTCATGAACGGGTTGATGAGGATGGTGAGGAGCCTGTCCTGGGGATTTTCCAGCGAGCGCGTCACCATGATGGCCGGGACGTTGCACCCGAACCCCATGACCAGGGAGATGAAGGACTTGCCGTGGATGCCGAGCGCGTGCATGATCCTGTCCATGATGAAGGCGGCGCGTGCCATGTAGCCCGTGTCCTCCATGAAGCTCACGCCCGCGAAGAGGATGAGGATGTTGGGCAGGAACACGATGACGCTGCCCACGCCGCCGATGACCCCGTCTATGACCATGTCCTTGAGGGGGCCCGGCGCCATGACGGAATCCGCGAGGGAGGCCGCGTGTTTCACGCCGAGCTCGATGAGGGCCATGGGGTGCTCTCCCAGCGCGAAGGTGAGGTAGAAGAGGGCCAGCAGGAAGGCGAAGAGGACCGGAAACCCCAGATACCGGTGCGTGATGACCCGGTCGATCTGCTCCGAGACGTCCGCGCGGCTGCGCCGCACCTCCTTCACCGATTCGCGTACGGCCCCGGCCGTGAATCCGTAGCGCCCGTCAGAGATGATGGTCTCGATGTCGTCGTTGTATTTCCCCTCCAGGGCCGCCCGGCTTGCCCGCACCTGGCCCGCGATGTCCGCGTGGTTCGGGTAGGCCCTGAGCTTGCGGTCGACGTCGTCGTCCCTCTCGAGCAGGCGTATGGCCAGCCACCGCGTGGAGTACTTCTCCCCTATGCGGGGCTCCCGGCGGATCGCGGACTGGATTTTCCTTATCTCGTTTTCCACGTCGGTCCCGAAGGGGATGTGGATGTGTCGCGACCTCGTATCGCCCCTCTGCGCGACTTCCAGGATCTCATCCTTCAGCTTTTCGATGCCCCGCGACCGGTTGCCGACGGTGGGCACCACGGGCATGCCCAGGAGCGTGCCCAGCCTGTCGGGGTCGATGGCGAGCCCGCGGGCCTCGGCCTCGTCGAACATGTTGAGCGCGAGCACCGCCCTGGCCCCGATGGTGATGAGCTGTGTGGTGAGGTACAGGTTTCTCTCGAGGTTGCCGGCGTCCGCCACGTTGACGAGGACGTCGGGACGGTCGTTGAGGATGAAGTCCCGTGTTATGATCTCCTCGATGCTGTAGGAGGTGAGGCTGTAGATCCCCGGGAGGTCGATGACCTGGATAGGCCGGCCCCTGTGCGTGAGCCTGCCCTCGCGCTTCTCCACGGTGACGCCGCTCCAGTTGGCAACCTTCTGCCGCGCCCCGGTGAGGGCGTTGAAGATTGTTGTCTTGCCGGAATTGGGATTTCCGACCAGGCCGACGACTATCTCTTTAGCCTTCATGGGCCCTGCCCCTGCCGCGGTGGAGCCCGCGCCTGTGCCTCCCGCCCCGGGACGGGAGGGCGCGCACGATGATGTGCCGCGCCTCCTCCACCCGGAGGGAAAGGTGGTACCCCTTGACGGTGATCTCGAGGGGATCTTTGAGCGGCGCGTACTTGACCACCGTGACCGGTTCGCCCCTCCGGAACCCCATTTCCATGAGGCGTTTTTTTGTCGTCATCTCGCCTGAGATCCGCACCAGGAAGGCCGTCTCGCCCTCCTTCAGCTCGCTCAGGGGCTTTTCGTCCAGCATGTCATCGAGCTTGCCGGTCCACTGCGCCTGCGCGTCCTTTTCCAGGCGGTGGAACTCCACCAGGCGGAATATCTGCCTGCACGCCTCGGGGGAGAGATGGTGCTCCAGCCTGCAGGCCTCCTCGTCGGAGAGGTCCTTTCCCATGCGCAGCACGTCGTGGAAGAAGTCCTTGAGGAAGGCGTGTTTCCTGGAGACGGTGCCCGCGGCCTTTGTGCCCTCCTCGGTGAGCTCGGCGTAACCGTATTTCTCGTAATTGACGAGCCCTTTCTCCTTGAGCTTGCCCAGAGCGGCGGTGACGCTGGGCATCTTGATATCGAGGTAGCGGGCTATGTCCTTCACCCGGACCACGCGGTTTTCCCGAGCCAGGACGGCTATGGCCTCGATATAGTCTTCCATGTTCGCGGACAGCTCGGTGGTTTCGAAGCTCGCCGGCGCCGGAATTCCTTCTGCCCCTTGTTTCACGGCACTCCTTTCATTAAAGCTGCATAACATACTTATAATAGGGTAAATATATTAGACGTGGCTAATTTTCGCAACCGATTTTTCGAGGTGCCCGGCCTGTTTTGTCCGCGCCGGTTTGACGTTTCCCGGGGGCGCCGTACCGCCGTGCCAATGGGAGGGAGTGTTCAGCCGGGGACCGTTGCGCGCCGGATGTCACCCGGGACCATGGCAGGCTGCCGGCCGTCTTTCGCGGAAATGCCGTAAAAATTACGGCGCAGTTCTTGCATTGAACCGCGCCCTTTTCTATACTGGGCCAAAAATCCCATCCGGGGAAACCAGCCATGCTGAACACCGATTACAGGTCTAAGCTCGTCAACGTCGAGCACGTGCTTTCGCTCATAAAACCGGGCAACCGCATTTTCCTGAGCAGCGGGCCCGCCATACCCGCCCACACGGTCACGGCGATCGTGAATTCGGGCATGAGCAACCTGATGGACCTGGAGATAATACACCTCATCACCCTGGGGGACTACCTCTCGTCCGGCGCGAAGTCGCCCGCGAGCTTCCGGCTCAAGACCTTCAACGTGGGCCAGAGCATCGGCAAGGATGTCGCGGAGGGGAAGGTCGACTTCATACCCGCCAACCTCATCGAGATACCGTACATCCTGGCCTCCGGCGCCCTGGGCATCGACGTCGCCGTGGTGCAGGCGTCGCCCCCCGACAGCCGCGGGTTCCTCAACCTGGGCATCGCGATCGACGTGGCGAACATCGCCATAAAGAAGGCGTCCATAGTGGTGGCCGAGATCAACCCGAACGTCCCGGTCACCTACGGCGAAACGAGCATCCACGTCGACCAGGTGCATTACATGGTGGAAAGCACCATGCCCCTCATCGAGCGGGAGCGAAAGCCCTACGACGCGACGATGGACCGCATCGGGTGGCACATCGCCAACCTCACCGAGGACGGGTCCACCGTGGTGCTCCACGCCGGGCGCATATTCGACGCCATCGCCGCGCACCTGAAAGACAAGAAGGGCCTCGGGGTGTACACCCATGTTGTTTCAGACTGGGCCATAGACCTGGTGGAGTCGGGCGCGATCCCCATGGACCGCAGCCGCTACCGCGGCGGCCTGATCACCTCCAGCTACTGCTACGGCACCCGCCGCCTGTACGATTACGTGGACCGCAATCCCGTCTTCGAGTTCTTCCCCATCGCGCGGCTGGTGAACCCCTTCGTGATGCAGCGGATGCCCCAGATGGTGAGCATCATGAACGTCAAGAAGATAGACGTGACCGGCGAGTCCGTGGTCTTCCACTCGGGCGACAATCTGTTGTCTGGCTACGAGGGGAAGCTCAACTTCGCCGTGGGCGCCGTTTTCGGCAAGCAGGGGAAGGCAATCGTGGCCCTGCAGTCCCAGGACCAGGAGGGCAACAGCAACATCGTCATATCCCACGACCAGGACGCCGACCGGGTCCGCTCCACCCTGGGGCTCACGCGCTACGTGGTGACCGAGTACGGCGTGGCCAACCTGTTCGGCAAGTCCATCCGGGAGCGGGTGCTGTCGATGATCGACATCGCGCACCCGGCGAACCGCGAACAGCTCCTGAAGCTGGCCAAGGTGTACGGCTACGCCTATCCCGACCAGATCTACACCTGCAGCGACGCCTGCCGCTATCCCCTCGAGGTGGAGACAATGAAGACCTTCAAGGGGGGCCTGGAGGTGCGCTTCCGCCCCATACGCCCCTCCGACGAGGACATGATGCGGCGGCTCTTCTACCAGTTCTCCGACGAGTCGAAGTACCTGCGCTACTTCGCCAGGGTGCTCATCATGCCGCACCGGGAGATGCAGAAGTATGTGAACGTCGACTTCGAGAAGATCCTCTCCGTGGTGGGGGTCATACAGAAAGACCGCGCCGAGCGCATCATCGCCGAGGCGCGCTACGCCCACGACCCGCACAGCGGCGCGCACGAGATGGCCTTCATCGTGGACGAGGAGTTCCAGGGGCGGGGCATCTCCACCTTTATGCTGAACTACCTGATAAAGATCGCCAGGGAGCGGGGGATAAAGAAGCTCTCGGCGTCGGTACTGCCCCAGAACGAGAAGATGCTGAAGGTGTTCTCGAAGGCGGAGGTGAAGCCCCATTCCCGGGTCGTGGAAGGGGTGGTTGAGCTTAGCTTTGACCTTGAAAAAAAGGTTTGAATGTGGGGTCACGCACACCCGAAGGCGAGGTCACGTGACCTCGCCTTCGGGTGTGCGGCCTTCGGATATGCGCGCCGTCCGGTTTTCCTCGTCGATCACGAAATCCCCGAACACCGACGGCGCCTCTTTCTGCATGATGCGCAGCATCTCCAGGCACACGCGCCGGATCTCCCACTGCGCCCCGCGCGCGCAGCGGAGCGCGAAGACGTGCCTGAGCTCCCGGAAGTTCGCGGAGAAGACGATCTCGCTCTCCAGGGCGTTGGGGAGCACGAAGCGCGCGTCCTCCTTTTTGATGCCGGCCTCCCGGAGCTTCACGTAGGCGAGCCGGGCGCTTTCGATGAAGGCGCGGAAGGCCGCCAGCGCCGCGGGGTTGGCGGCGATGTCCGGCGGCACCACGTAGTTGAACTCCTCCTCGCTCACGTAGCGCTGGGACTGCTGTGAAAAGCTGGCCACGCGATGGCGCACCAGCTGGTGTGTGAAGGCGCGCGACGCCCCCCGTATCCTGAAGCTGGCGCTCGCGTGCTCGAGGATGGAGTGGTGGCCGCTCTTGATGCAGCGCCGGATGAAGTTCTGTTCGCTGGTGTCGTCCATCCTGTCGAAAGACAGGTAGCAGGTGCGGCCCGCCTCCTCGATGAGCTTTTCCGCCCGGGGAGTGACGGCCAGAAGGGTTATGTCGGGGCGGGTCAGTTCCATTTTAAAATCCAGGGTTGTCGAAAAATAGCTCCAAGCAGTAGATATCCCCGCAAAAGCGGCTGTCAATACAATATTGCGCCCTGGGGCGATTAGGAAGAGCAGGAACTATGTCATTCCCTCAATCATGGCGCTTCGCAATCGAAAAGTAACCGTGCTGAATTTCCCGGTTGACTTTCACGCCCCGGCCCGTACACTCCTATCCGCTATCCGCGTCATTTTCCCATAGGAGTCGCCCATGGCCCTTTCCCCGATCGTCTGGCTGGCCGTAGGCCTTACTCTGTTCGCCGCCGAGGTGCTGGTGCCCGGCTTCGTGGTCTTCTGGTTCGGCGTCGGGGGCGTGCTCACGGCGCTCCTGGTGTACCTCCGCCTGCTCGCCTCGGCCGAGGCCCAGTGGCTGTTCTTTTTCGTGTCGTCCTTCGCCTTCCTGGGCCTGTGGTTCGGGTACCTCAAGAAACGCTTCTCGAAGGGCGATGAGGGCGATTTCCGCGACCCGACCCTGGTGAACCTCCGCGGCCGGTGCACCAGGCGCATAGCGCCCTCTGCCCCCGGCGAAGTGGAACTGTTCGACAGTTTCCACGGGATCAGGAAGTGGCAGGCGGAGTCCGGCGAGGTCATCGACGAGGGAGACGAGGTGTCCGTGCAGGACGCCCGGGGCATAAAGCTCATTGTGAAAAAACACCGGTGAAAGGAGGAACCACCAATGACGTACTTTGTGCTGGCTGTCGCCGTGCTGGTCATCATCCTCATCTACAAGGGAGTGCGCATCGTCCCGCAGGCGGAGAACTGGCTCGTGGAGCGCTTCGGGAAGTTCGCGGTCACCCTGAAGCCGGGCCTCAACCTCATAAACCCGGTCTTCTCGCGCGTGTCGTCAAAGATCGACGTGCGCGAGCAGGTGCTGGACCTCCCGCCCCAGGGCATCATCACCGAGGACAACGCCGCCGTGAAGGTGGACGGCGTGGTCTTCTACAAGATCCTGGACCCCTACAAGTCCTTTTACGGGATAGAGAACCTGGAGTTCGCCATTTCCAACCTGGCGCTCACCACGCTCCGGTCCATCATGGGGAGGATGACGCTGGACAATTCGCTCTCCTCGCGCGACAAGATCAACGCGGAGCTCTTGAAGATCCTGGACGAGGCGACGGACTCCTGGGGCACGAAGATCACGCGCGTTGAGATAAAGGACATCGTCCCGCCGCCTGACCTCCAGCAGGCCATGACCCTCCAGATGAAGGCCGAGCGCGAGCGGCGCGCGACCGTCCTGGAGGCCGAGGCGCAGAAAGAGGCCCAGGAGAAGAAGGCCGAGGGCTTCAAGCGCGCACAGATCCTGGAGGCCGAGGCGCGGAAGGAGTCGGCCCTGCGGGACGCGGAGGCACGGGAGAGGCTGGCCCAGGCCGAGGCGAACGCCATTTCATCCGTGGCGGGGGCCCTCAAGGCAAGCGGCGGCGACCCGCTGCTCTACCTGCTGGGGCAGGAGTACGTGAAGGGGCTCACCAAGCTGGGCGACTCGCAGAACGCCAAGCTGGTCGTGCTTCCGGCGGACTTCATCGATTCGATCAAGAACCTTTTCAAGGTGAAGGGCTGATTCCGCGCCCGCTTCGTTTCAATTTTTTCGCCCTTCACGGGTCCCGGCATCCCCGGGCGCTCGCCACGGATGCCGGCGCGTTATGTTATTGAAGGGTGAAATCTGGCGGGAAGCACCGTGCGGAGGGGCGCCCGAGAGGCGTGAAAATGGCAAAACAGACCGCGAAGAAACAGCGAACCGTCGCGAAAGACCGGCTGCTGATGGATGCCGCGATAAAGGTCTTCGCCGTGAACGGGTATTACAACAGCCGGGTTTCGGACATCGCGGAGGAGGCCGACGTCGCCCACGGCCTGTTTTACCACTACTTCGCAAGCAAGGAGGACATCCTCCTCAAGATATTCCAGGACTCGTGGCGCAGGCTCATCGGCAGGATAGACGCCATATCGAAGCTCCCGGACGGACCCATGCAGAAGATCAGGCTGGTGATGGAATACATCTTCTTGAATTACCAGCAATTCCCCGACCTCATGAAGGTGCTCATCATGGACGTCCCGCGGATCAACTCGTTCTATGACAGGAGCAACCAGCTGCTCTACGGCAGCTTCTTCAAAAAGGTGGCGGATATAATCAGGCAGGGGAAGGAGGAGGGCGCCCTGAAGGCGGCCGTCTCCTCCACCATCTCGGCCCACATCCTCGTGGGCGCCGCGGACTCGATAATCCGCCAGTACGTCTACAATCCCGAGTTCAGCAGGAAGAAGAGGCCCGTCGACGAGGTGATCTCCCAGATCATGGAGGTCATAGACCGCGGGCTCGGCAAATGAAGGCCCCGGCGGCTCCCCGGCTGAAAAATATCCGAGAGGGCGCGTATTTTTTATTGACAGGACCACGGGCGCGATTTACCTGTCCATTGTTGACTGACATGTCAATCGGTCAGGCCAGCCCAATGAGCGCGAACGAGGCATCAGCCGGCACGGCGAAACGGCAGTTGATAATGAATACCGCGATCGGTGTGTTCGCGGAAAACGGCTACCACAAGAGCCGCGTGGCGGACATCGCCAGGAAGGCCGGCGTGGCCCACGGCCTCTTCTACCATTATTTCGCGAGCAAGGAAGATGTGCTCATGTGCATATTCCGCGGCGCCTGGATGAACCTCCTCGCCTACATGGAAACTCCCCGGGAAGGGAACGACGACCCGGTCGCAGGTCTCATCCGGGTGATACGGTACATGGTGAAGAATTTTTTCGTCAACGCTGAGCTGATGAAGGTCCTCGTCATGGATGTGCCGCAGAGCCCCGGGTTCTACGGGAAGGAAAACCAGCGGCTTTACCGGCGTTTTTTCACCTCCATGGAGAAAATGGTGGCCGAGGGGAAGAGAAGGAACCTCATACGCCGGGACGTCGCCCCAGCCTTCGCCTCCCACATGGTCCACGGCGCGATAGATTCGATAATA
Organism: uncultured Spirochaetota bacterium; assembly: GCA_963762305.1. GTDB lineage: Bacteria > Spirochaetota > UBA4802 > UBA4802 > UBA5368 > CAVXKM01. The sequence continues at coordinate 92,866 of CAVXKM010000003.1, forward strand.
CGCACGCATGTATACACGTCCGGCGCCCGCATTAAAAAAGCCGGGATGGAAGGAATCGTGAACAAGGTCACCCGGATGCTTCTCTACGGGATATGCACCTGAGAGCCGTTCATACCAAATCAAGACGGGAGGTGTGTCACATGGGTATCACAAACGTTTCCGTACTGGGGTCCGGCACCATGGGGCACGGTATCGCCCAGATATCGGCGCAACACGGGTATGCCGTGTATCTTTACGACATCGACAAGGCGATGCTGGACAAGGCCATGGCGACGATCAGGCAAACCATCGAAAAGCATTTCGTGTCGAAAGGCAAGATCTCGAAGGAAGAGGGCGACACGATCGTGTCGCGGATCAAGACGACGACGAATCTCGAAGAGGCGGCCAAGGGCGCCGACCTGGTCATCGAGGCGATACCGGAAAAGCTCGAGCTCAAGAAGGAGGTCTTCGCCAAGCTCGACGCCCTCTGCCCGCCCCACACGGTCCTGGCCACGAACACCTCGGTCCTCCCGGTCACGGCGATCGGCGGGGCGACGAAGCGCCCCGGCAAGTGCGTGGGCCTGCACTTCTTTAACCCCGCCGCGGTGATGCGGCTGGTGGAGGTCATCAAGCCCATCGGCGTGCAGCGAAGAGACCCTTACCGCGGCCGTCGAGTTCTGCAAGAGCATCGGCAAGGTCCCCGTCACCGTCAAGGACGTGCCGGGGTTCGTCGTCAACCGGCTCCTGGGGCTGCTCTACAAGGAGGCGGCCCAGATCGTGCTCGAGGGGACGGCAACGGCCGAGGAGGTGGATACCGCCATGAAGCTGGGCGCCGGCCACCCCATGGGCCCCTGCGAGCTCGCCGATTTCGGCGGCTTCGACATCATCGTCAACGCCGGCGACGGGGTCTACGAGTACACCCACAAGGACAGGGACGCGGTCAACATCCTCTACCGCAAGATGCTCGAGGCCGGCCGCCTCGGCAGGAAGAACGGGAAGGGCTTTTACGATTACCATCCCGACGGCACGAAGACGCCCTTCAAGCTGTTTTAACCGGGCACCCATTTCCGGAAGGAGAAAACGCATGAACTACGAGGACATAAAAGTCACGAAAAAGGGGAAAGTCGCAACCATCGCCATCGACAGGCCCAAGGTGCTCAACGCCATACGGCACCAGACCATGCTCGAGATCCAGGACGCGCTCAAGAGCGACATACTCCGCGACAGGGAAATACTGGTCGTGGTGCTCACGGGCTCGGGCGACAAGGCGTTCGTCTCCGGGGGCGACATCTCCATCATGCAGCAGGCGGCGGGATACGTGGATACGGTCTACGAACTGCCGACCGGACAGGCCATCTGCTCGGAGATAGAGAATTTTCCCAAGCCCGTCATCGCGCGGATAAACGGGCTTGCCCTCGGCGGCGGGACGGAGCTCGCGTTGTCGTGCGACATCCGCATCGCGTCGTCGAACGCCCGGATGGGCCTCCCGGAGATCCGGCTGGGGATCATACCCGGCTACGGGGGCACCCAGCGCCTGCCGCGCCTCGTGGGCACGGGAAAGGCGAAGGAGCTCATCATGACCGGCGACCACATCTCCGCCGAGGAGGCCTACCGCATCGGGCTGGTGAACCAGGTGGTGCCCCCCGAGGAGCTGGACGCCGCGGTGGAAAAAATGGCGGAGAAGCTCGCCGCGAAGGGGGCCTTCTCCCTCTACATGGCCAAGACGGCGGTGAACAACGGCATGCAGGCCGACCTGAAGACCGGGCTGGCCATCGAGGCGATGTGCTTCGGCCTGGTCATGGGAAGCGAGGACAAGACCGAGGGGATGACGGCATTCCTTGAAAAGAGGAAGCCCCAGTTCAAGGGGAAGTGAGGCGGCGCCTCGTGGCCGGCTTCGCGGGATAAACGCGTGACGGAGAGAATGACATGAAAGAGGTATTCTACATCGACGGCGTGAGGACGGCCATCGGCAGGATGGGCGGTGCGCTTTCGTCTTTCCGCCCGGAGGAGCTCGCGGCCTTCGCCCTGAAGGGGTTGAAGGACCGCATGAAGTTCGACCCTTCGCTCATAGACGACATACTCATCGGCCACGCCTGCACCAACAACGCGGCCGTCAACATCGGCCGCTGGGCCGCCCTGAAGGCCGGGTATCCCCTCTCCGTGCCGGCGCAGACCGTGGAGCGCCAGTGCGGGTCGGCGCTCCAGACTGTCAACACCGCGGCGGCGTACATACTGGCGGGCTTCGGCGACATCTACGTCGCCGGGGGATGCGAGTCCTGGAGCCGCCAGCCGTACATGATGGAACGGCAGGAGTCTCCCTTTTCCCTTTCGCCGCCCGCCTGGGTGGCGCGGCAGACCGGTCACGACGAGGAGAGCAACGTGCCCATGGGGACGATCGCCGAGATACTGGCCGAGGAGTTCAAGATATCCAGGGAGGAGCAGGACGCGTTCGGCCTCCGGAGCCAGACCCGGGCCATCGAGGCAATAAAAGAAGGACTATTCAAGGACGAGATCGTGCCGGTGGCGGTTCCGCAGAAAAAGGGCGAGGCGGTGATATTCGACACCGACGAGCACCCCCGCGCGACCACCATGGAGAAGCTCGCGCAGCTGCGGCCCGCCTTCAAGAAGAACGGGACGGTCACCGCGGGCAGCTCCTCGGGGCTCAACGACGGAGGGGTCGCGGTGCTCCTCATGTCCGTCGGAAAAGGCCTCCGAGCTCGGCGTGAAGCCCGAAGGCGCGGTTCGTGGCCTCCGCCCTCGGGGCGCGGGAGCCGAAGTACATGGGCATCGCGCCGGTCATCGCCTGTCGAAAAAGCCTTGAAGAAGGCGGGGTTGAAACTGGAGGACATGGACGTGGTGGAATGCAACGAGGCCTTCGCCTCCCAGACCCTGGCGGTGATGAAGCTCCTCGAGCGGAACGGCCACACGGTCGTCCCCGAGCGGTGGAACCCCCACGGGGGGGCCATCGCCTTCGGCCACCCCAACGGCATGTCCGGCGGAAGGCTCGCCATGGCGGTGGTCAACGAGCTTCACCGCGTAAAGGGCCGCTACGGCCTCGCGACGCTCTGCATCGGGGGCGGACAGGGGATAGCGGCGATCTTCGAACGGGCATAGGGGGGACCATGGCAGACAGGGTGGCGATAGTCGCGGCGGCCCAGACGAAATTCAGCCCCAAGCGGGCCGACGCGAATTATTCCGAGATCGCCTACGAGGTCATAGACAGGGTGCTGGGCGACACCGGCCTACCATAGAGAAGGACATCGACAACAGCATCAGCTGTTCCCATGACATCTGGGACGGGCAGACCATTTCCAACATAGGCATCACCGACGTCATCGGCGGCCACCTCCGCAACGAGGAAAAGATGGCCATGGACGGCTCCACGGCCGTCTATTACGGCGCCATAGGCATCCTCTCCGGGGAGTTCAACATCACCCTGGTGCTCGCCCACACGAAGATGTCCCAGACGAACAGGAACGTGGTGAACAACGACGCCTTCGAGCCGATCTTCAGCAGGGTGCTGGGGCTGGACTACACCTCCGCCGCGGCCCTGCAGGCGCGTCGCTACATGCACCGCCACGGGGTGAGCGAGGAGCAGGTCGCCCGGGTCGCGGTGAAGAACCTCGGGAACGCGGCCAGGAACGTGAAGGCCCACAACATAGGGAACTACTCGGTCAGCGACGTCCTCAATTCCCCCTTCGTCGCCGACCCCATACGGAAGATGGAGATCGCCCCCGACACGGACGGGGCGGTGGCACTGATCATGGCCTCGGAGAAATCGGCGAGGAAGATCACCGAAGAAGCCCGTGTGGGTGAGGGGGATCGGGACGAGCTATGACGCCCATTACCTGGGCGACCGGGACCTCTCGGAGTGCAGGGCCCTCGAAGAGGCCGCCGGGAGGGCCTACCGCATGGCGGGCATAACCGACCCGAGGAAAGATATTGACTGCGTCGAGCTCAGCGAGGAGTTCGCGCACCAGGAGCTCATGTGGTCCGAGGGGCTCGGGCTCTGCGGCAGGGGCGAGGGGGGAAGCTCATCGATTCCGGCTTCACCCTCCCCGGCGGGACGGTACCCGTCAATCCTTCCGGGGGATTGCTGGGGGGAGTGCCGGCCAACGTGGCGGGGCTCAACCGGGCGGCCGAGGCCGTGCTGCAGGTCATGGGGGCGGCCGGGGAGCACCAGGTGAAAAAGGTGAAAACGGCCGTGGCCCACGGCCAGAGCGGCATGTGCGGCCAGCACCATTGCGTCATTGTGCTCGGCAGGGACTGAGGGCGGAGGTGAAGGCATGAAGAGAAATGTGGCGATTATCGGCGGGGGGCAGACCTTTCACGCCGCCCGCAGGCACGACGTGAGCCAGCCCGAGATGGTGAACGAGGCCGTGAGGGCCGCGCTGGAGGACGCCCGGGTGACCATCGACGAGATCGACTGCGTCCTCCTGGGAAACATGGAGTTCTTCGAGGGCCAGCACATGACCGACTGCTGGCTGGCCGACAGCATCGGCGCGTTCGGGAAACCGGGCCTGAAAATAACCACCGGGGGCACCGTCGGGGCCACCATCATCCACGCGGGGGCCCACCACGTCGCCAGCGGCCTTTTCGACAGGGTGCTGTGCGTCGGGTTCGAAAAGCAGGAAGAGGGGGACACCAACGCGATCCTGAGCGGCGTCGCGCACCCGCTGTTCGGCCGCTCCATGGCCGGCGCCGCCATCGGGTACTTCGCGATGCTGGCGACCTCGTACATGGCCAACTACGGGGCCACCGAGGAGCATTCGGCCATGGTGGCCGTGAAGGCGCGCCAGAACGCGCGGAAGAACAAGTACGCCCACCTGAAGCTGAACATCACGATCAAGGACGCCCTGAACTCCCGCATGCTGGCCTACCCGGTGCGGCTGCTGGACATGTGCCCCGCGTCGAACGGGGCCTGCGCGGTGGTCCTGGCGGATGAAAAGACGGCGAAGAAGCGATGCGAAAAACCGGTATGGATCCGGGCCATGGATACGGCCCACAACGAGCAGTTCGTGCTGGACTGGCGGGACACCGCGTCTACCACGCCCAAGTTCTCCGAGGTGAGCGCCTCCAGGATATATAAAAAGCTCGGGGTGAAGGACCCCGTGAAATACTACGACGTGTTCGAGGTCTACGAGCCGGCGACGTGGGCGGAGATCTTATGGTACGAGGACCTGCATTTGTGCAAGCGCGGACAGGGCTTCCGCCTGGTGGAGGAGGGCAAAACCAACATAGACGGGCCGATCCCCGTCAACCCGTCCGGAGGGGTGCTCTCGACCAACTGCATCGGCGCGTCGGCCATGCTGAGGGTGTGGGAAGCGGCCCTGCAGATCCGCGGCGACGCCGGCGAGCACCAGGTCCCCCGGGAGGTGCACCGGGCCCTCGCCACGGCATACGGCGGCACCAACTGGACGGTGCTCACGTCGCTTTCGGACAGCCTCGCGGACTAGGGGGAGGGACATGGAAAAGGACATTCAGGAAGATCTCGTCAGCATTCCCATACTGGTGGACGTACCCTACCGCTTCGCCGCGGGGGAATACATGACCCGGTTCCTGGTGGAGCTCAGGGACAACGGCATGTTTTACGGGACCCGGTGCCCCGCGTGCAGGAGGGTCATGATCCCGCCGAGGATCGTGTGCGCCCGCTGCCACGTCAGGTCCGAGGAATGGGTGCAGCTCGGGAGCGAGGGCACGCTGGCCGCGTTCACCATCATGTACATCCCGATGACCGACCCCACGACGGGGAAGCCCCACGACCCGCCCTTCGCCTACGGCTCGGTGAAGCTGGACGGGTGCGACGCGCCGGTGGACCATTTCCTCAACGTCGAGCCGGACATGGACAAGCTGTGGGTGGGGATGAGGTTCAGGGCGGTGCTCCGCCCGAGAGAGGAACGGACCGGGGACCTGAGCGATATCCGCTACTTCGATCCCCTGCCCGGGCAGGTAAAGCCCGCGGGCGTCGGAAAGTGAGAGGAGGACCGTCATGGAAAAGGCATACTGGCCCTTCGAGGTGGACCAGCACATCAGGGCCCAGAGCAGGTACTACGCCGGGAAGATCGGGTCGAAATTTTACGTCGCCCTGCGCGACAGCGGGAAGATACTGGCGGTGAAATGCCCGAGGTGCGGGAAGGTGTACATGCCGCCGCGCCAGACCTGCGGCCCCTGCTTCTGCAACATGAGCGAAGACGACATGGTGGAGGTGGGGCCGGGCGGCGTGGTGGAAACGTACACCGTGGTGAACTACGACGAGCCGTTCATGCCGCGCAGGGCGCCCTTCATGTACGCCGTGATACGGCTCCGCGGCGCCGACACGGGGCTGGTGCACTTCATCGACGAGGCGGAGCCAGGCGGGATCGAGATAGGCATGGAAGTGGAAGCGGTCTTCGCGCCTGAGCGCAAGGGCAACATACTGGACATCTCGCATTTCCGGCCGGCGAGGAGCGCGCGGTAAAGGACCGGCATCTCCCCGGGGAGGGACCCTTCATGGACAGCCTGGAAAAAGAAAAAAGGAATTACCTGGCGTACTTCGAGGGAACGAGGGGCGCGGTAAGGAACCCCTCGAACTACCAGCGCCGGGACGACGCCTCGCACATTTATCATAATGACAAGAACTATTCCGAGTGGTGGTACTTCGACGCCTCCTTCACGAACGGCTACCACATAGTCATCACCTACCATTACCGGAACTTTTTTCTCCCGGGGATGCCGCCGTCGCTGCAGTTTTTCGTATACAGGCCCGACGGCTCCCGGGTGGACCGCTACGAGCTGTGCAAGGCGGAAGAGGTCAGCGCCGATCCGAATTACTGCGACGTCAAGATGGGGAAAAGCTGGGTCAGGGATTTCGGGGACCACTACCGCCTGGTGATGGACATACGCGGGGACGGCTACGACCTGATCTTTAAAAATACGGTCCCTCCATGGAAACCCGGGACCGGCTACAATTACAAGAACGAGGAGAACGGCAAGGCCGCCGGGTGGGTGGTGCCGGTGCCGGCCGGCCGCGTCGAGGGCAGTCTCCGCATAAAGGGAGAAACCATCCCGGTGGAGGGGTACGGCTACCACGACCACAACTGGGGAAATTTCCACACGTCGGAGACATTCCGCGGGTGGCACTGGGGGAGGGTGCACACCGACCGGTACGCGATCGACTGGGGCTGGGTCCTCCCCAGGGACCGGCGGATGCCGGTGGTCTCGCCGCTCCTGCTGGCGCGCCCCGGGGAGATCACCCTGTCGACCGATGAGCTCGATGTCCTTCTCGACGACTTCGTCGTCGACGAGAAGCTGGGCCAGCGGTACCCGAGGAAGGTCGGCGTCCACACCGACACCCAGGGCGTCACGATGGACCTCCGGATCACCACGAAGCGCATGATGGAACAGATGAAACTGCCGAAGGTGACCGAGTGGGACCAGTACTATCTCCGCTTCCTGGCGGACTTCAGCCTCGATGTCCGGATCGACGGGGTGAAGGACGCGGCGTCGGGCGAGATGCTGCACGAGTACGTCATCATGTATCCCGGAAGCGATGAAGAATAAGAACAGGAGAATGTCATGGCCGAAAAATACGATGCGATTGTCATAGGCGCCGGTGTCGGCGGCCTCTCGGTGGGAACGCTCCTCGCTAAGGAGGGCCTCACGGTGCTGATCCTCGAGCAGAACGACCGGGTTGGGGGAAGGGCGCTTTCCGTGACGGGCGACGAGATAACGGGCAGGGGACTGCAGTGGTACAAGGACCTGCTCAAGACCCAGTATACATACATCGCCGGTTCGACTCCCCCCATGGAGGAAATCATCGCCAAGGGCATGCTGAAGGGGTACGTGCTGGACGTCGGCTACCATGCCATCAGCGCCAACGGCGCCGGATACATGCTGGACTTCGAGGAGCTCATAGGGGGCATCGAGGGGGTGACCAAGCACGGCGGCCACTGGGGAAATTATTTCAAGGGGAAAATCTACCGCGACGTGGCCGGGTCCTCCATCGATCCCAATCTGCGGTTGATGGCGAAAGAGGGGAAAATCCCCTATCTGGATTTTTATACCGATGCCTACAAGCTGACCGACGAGGAGATCGACGAGCTGGAGAAGGTGTCGTTCAGGGAATGGGCGGAAAAAAAGGGGATAACGAAGAACGAGGTCATCTACAACCACCTACACACCGTGGGCACCCTGTTTTCCACCATCAACAACCCCGATGACATATCCATCGGCGACATATTCCGATATTTCAAGCACGCCTTCGGGCCCAAGCTCATGAGGGGCGTCCTGGGCTGGGTGGGCGGTTTCGTCGAGAGCGGGACCATGGAGTGGTCGAAGGCCGTGGCGCGGAAGTTCGAGTCCTTCGGCGGCACGATCATGCTGGGCTCCAAGGTCAGGGAAATCGTCGTCGAGAACGGGAAGGTCGCCGGCGTCAGGGCCGACGGGCCGGCGGGAGAAAAGACCTACATCGCCGGGAAGGTGGTCAGCAATATTCCCGCCCAGCACACTTTCCGGATCATCGACAAGAAATATTTCCCCGCGGAGTGGGCCGGGAGGGTCGAGTCGATGTACGGCTACGGCAGTTACGTCCCGTACATGGGGCTCAACAAACTGGTGATGCCCGAGGAAGAGGCGAAGATGGGGATCAAGAACACCTGCGTCCTGCCCCGGGGCGAGGGGTTCGACTACGACGTGTATATCTGCTGGAACATCCAGTCGGCGGTGGACCCGACCGTGGCTCCGAAGGGCAAGTACCTCTACACGGCATATCTTCCGCTTACCGAGAAGGAATCGCTCAACAAGGAGCTGGTGCGGAAGCTGGTCGACCGGCTCCCGAATTTCATGGAGGAGATCTACCCCGGTTTCAAGGAGAGCGTGGACTGGCGGCTGGACCTGGTGTGCTGGAAGCTGGAGGGCGTCGCCAAGAGCATCTCCCAGGCGGGCACGCAGAAGGTGCCGGTGAAGTCGCCCCACGTGGAGGGACTTTATTTCGCCGGCGACACCGCCAAGGGGTACGGGGTAGCCATGGACTGCGCCATCGCCTCCGGGGTGATATGCGCCGGGGAGATATTGAACAAGGATTTCGGGATCCGCTGAGCGGATTTCAAACACAACATACGGCAAGGAGATCGAGAGATGGCTTCCCAGGACAATCCCCGCGACGTGGTGGTGGTGAGCGCCGCGCGAACACCGTTCGGCAGGTTTGACGGCGCCCTGCGTTCCGTGCTGAGCTTCGACCTGGCCATAGCGGTGCTGAAGGAAGTAATGGCGCGCGTGAAGCTCGATCCCGGGAAGGTCGACGAGGTGTATTACGGCACCTGCATCCCCGCAGAATACGCGATATACACCAACGTCCCCGCGCGCCAGATAACCCTGGGCGCCGGTTTCCCGGACGAAAACATCTCGCTCACCATCGACAGGGCGTGCTGTTCCTCGATGACGGCGATACGGCTGGCCTGCGGGTCCATCAAGGCGGGCAACGCGGACATCGTCATCGCCTCGGGGGCCGAGAACATGGGCAACGTGCCGCTCATCGCGCCGGCCGAGAAGGCCCGCTGGGGCTCGCGGCTGGGGCACATCCCCCTCGAGGACGTCCTCTTCGAGCTGGGGTACGGGCGCAGGGGCTTCGCGCCCGTGGCGACCGATTCCGGCGAGGTGGCCGTGGAATACGGCGTCACCAGGGAGGACCAGGACCGGTGGGCCATCCGGAGCCACCAGCGGTGGTGGCAGGCATACGAGGGGGGGAAGTACAGGGTCGGCGAGGAGCTCATGGCCCTTTCGGTCCCGCAGAGAAAGGGAGACCCCGTCGTCCTGGACCGCGACGAATCGCCCAGGAAGGACACGACCCTCGAAAAGCTCGCCGGCCTCAAGCCCGTGTACGGCAGCCCCACGGTCACCGCGGGGAACGCCCCGGGGATGAATTCCGGCGCCTCGGCGATGGTGCTCATGGCCAGGGAGCGGGCCGAAAGGGAGGGGCTGAAGGTCCTGGCGACGGTCGAGCACACACAGCCCGCGGCGGGGAAGCCGAAGTATATGGCGTGCGTCCCGGCCCAGGCCATCCGGAAGCTCCTCGCGAAGGCGTCCATGACAATAGACGACGTGGACATCATCGAGATCAACGAGGCGTTCGCGGCGGTCACCCTCGTCTCCCTCAAGATGCTGGCCGAAAACGATCCGGATAAATGGAAGGTCTTACAGGAACGGACCAACGTGAACGGCGGGGCCATAGCCATAGGCCACCCGGTCGGCGCCAGCGGGGCGCGGATAACGATGACGCTGATGTATGAGCTGATGCGTCGCGGGGGCGGCCGGGGGGTGGCGGCCATCTGCGGCGGGCTGTCCCAGGGCGAAGCCCTCATGATACGCGTGTAGCGCGCGGGCGTTCATGTCGCCGGCCGTACCCGGCGGTTTTAAATCTGCACTGCACAGGGGGAAACCTGCATGTCGGACTGGCGGGACGAGATAGACGGGCTGACGCTGAAAGGCCAGATTGCCGTCCCCTACTCCTGGTGGGTCGGGGAGGTGGGGAGCCGATTTTTAAGAAGCCTGAGGGACGAGAAGAAGATACTGGGCAACCGCTGCTCCGGCTGCGGCAGGGTGTTCGTGCCCCCGCGGAAGAACTGCGGGCGGTGCTTTATCCCGGTGGACGAGTGGTCGGTCCTCGGCGATGAAGGGACGGTGGAAACCTATACCGTGGTCCGCTACCCCTTCAAACTGCAGCCCCTTGAGCCTCCCTTCGGGTACGCCCTTATCAGGCTGGACGGCGCCGACGTGTCCTTCCTCCATCTCGTGAAGGGAAGGCTGGAGGCCCTCAAAAAGGGCGCCCGGGTGAAGGCGCGCTTCCGCGAAAAGCGCGAGGGCCACATCCTGGACATAGAATGCTTTGAAATCATGGAATAAGGTACGGAGCTGGACATGGGGAAAGCGGCCATAACGGGAGTAGCCCAGACGAAATACGAGGCCCGGAAGAAGGACGAGATACACGCCGACATGGTCTTCGATGTCGTACGCGGCGCGCTCGAGGACGCGGGGCTCGCGCTGGACGACATCGACAGCGTGGTCACCATATCCAACGACTTCTGCGACGGCAGGACCATATCGGGCATGGCCGTGGGAGACGCGTCGGGAGGGCAGGACAAGAACATCTCCACCGTGGAGGGGGACGGGACCTTCGGCGCATTTTACGGCCTCATGAGGGTGCTGTCCGGCCACAGGGCCGCGATAGTCGTCGCCCATTCCAAGGGCAGCGAGGGCGACATCAAGTACATCACCAACGCCATGTTCGACCCCGTGTTCCAGCGCCACCTGGGGATCGAATCGGTGAGCGCGGCGGCCCTCCAGGCCCGAAGCTACATGGACCTCCATGGAGTTTCCGAGGAACAGTGCGCCCAGGTCTCGGTGAAGAACCATTCGAACGCGAAAAACAACCCCTGCGCGCAGCTGGCGATGGACCTGACGGTCGCGGACGTCATGAAATCCCGGAGGCTGGCCGATCCCATAAAGCTCCTCGACTGCAGTCCCGTGAGCGACGGGGCCGCGGCGATAATCATCGCGGGCGAGGAAATCGCGGAGAAGTCGAGGAAAAAGCCCGTGTGGATAAAAGGGGTCGCCCACTGCGCCGAGGAATACTTTCTCGGCGACAGGGACCTGGCGGACCCGAAGGCCCTCAGGGACGCCGCCTCGCGGGCCTTCGCGATGGCCGGCATACGGCACCCCTCGCGGGAGCTCGACGTGGCTGAGGTGTATGACGCCTTTTCCTACATGGAGCCCCTCTGGCTGGAGGGCCTGGGCCTCTGTGAGGCCGGCAAGGGCGGCACGCTGGCGGAACGGGGGATAAGCGTGATGGGGGGCAGCCTGCCGGTCAATCCCTCGGGGGGCGTATTGTCCGCGCATCCCCTGCTCGTGGCGGGGCTTGCACGGATCATCGAGGCGGCGCTGCAGGTCCGGGGTGAGGCCGGCGCCCGCCAGGTGAGGGACGCCCGCACGGCGCTGGCCCACGGCATCAACGGCCCCTGCGGGCAGAGCCACTGCGTGTGGATACTGGGATCGGAGAGGTAACACTATGGCGCGGAGAGTGGCGATCGTCGGCACCGGGCAGACAAACCACAAGAGCCACCGGCCCGACGTGAGCGGCAGGGAAATGATACACGAAGCGGTCGTCAGGGCGCTCGATGACTGCGGGCTCGCCATAAAGGACATCGACGCCGTCGTCATCGGCAACATGGACCACTTTGAATCGATCAACTACGTGGACACCTGGAGCGTGGAAGGCTCCGGCGGCGTCATGAAACCCATCATGAAGGTCACCACCGGCGGCACGACCGGCGCCAGCGTGGCCATCGCCGCGTACTATCACGTGGCCTCCGGGCTGTTCGACCGGGTGCTGGCCGTGGGCTGGGAGAAGAATTCCGAGAGCGACACCACGGCGGCGATCATCACCTGCAGCGACCCCGTCTGGGACCGGTTCTCCTACTCCGGCGCCATCCCCAGCCTGGCGACCGAGGCGACTGCGTACATGGAGAAGACCGGCGCGACCCAGGAAGACGCGGCCCTGGTGGCGGTGCGGGACCGGAACAACGCATTGAACAACCCCTACGCGCATCTGCAGAGGCCGCTGACGGTGGAGGAGGTGATGAATTCACCCATGCTGGCCTATCCCATCAAGCTGGGGGACATCTGCCCGCGGACCGACGGCGCCGCCGCGGTGGTATTCACCGCCGACGGCGTCGCGCAAAAGCTCGCGAAAAAACCGGCGTGGGTCGCGGCGGCCTCGGTGAGGCACACCTTCACGTGGTTCGGCGACTCGACGGACTACAACAAGGGGCTGGTGTCCCTGCAGCGCGCGTCGAGGGAGGCCTATGCCCACGCGGGCATAACACGCCCGGCCGGGGAGATCGACGTGGCGGAGCTCTACCTGCCCTATACCTGGGCCGGCCTCAAATGGATAGAAGACCTCGGTTTCTGCGGACCCGGCGAGGGGGCCCGGTTCGTCCGGGAGGGCAACACCGGCATGAACGGGATGATCCCCATCAACCCGTCGGGCGGCGTGCTCAGCACCAACTGCATCGGCGCGACGGCGCTCCTCAGGGTGGCCGAGGCGGCCATCCAGGTTATGGGCAAGGGGGACAAGCGCCAGGTGCCCGGGGTTAAAAAATCCCTGGCCACGGGGTTCGGGGGCTGTTTCTGGTCCGACGTGATGATCCTGGACAGCGAGCGTCCATGAAAGGAGTGAGCGCGTGAGTTCAGAAAGGGATTACGGCGAATTTTTAACTGTGCAGTTCACGGCCCCCATGCCCTACGAGTGGTCGGTGGGGAGGTACGGCAGCGTCTTCTTCAGGGAGATCCGGGAGCGCAGGCGGTTCATCGGCATCCGCTGCCCGAAATGCGGGCAGGTGTATGTGCCGCCGCGCCGGGTGTGCGGCCCATGTTTCACGGAGCTCAGCGAACTGGTCCCGCTCTCGGACACCGGGACGCTCGTCGCCTTTTCCGTGGTGAATTACCCCTTCCTCGACCCCGCGACCGGCGTCCAGCGGCCCATACCCTACACGTACGGCTACATCCGCATGGACGGCGCCGACAACATCTTCTCCCACATCATCAACGAAACCGACGTGGAAAGGATCAAGGTGGGAATGAAGGTGAGGGCGGTGTTCAAAGGGGACGGGGAGATGAGGGGAAACATCAACGACATCCTCCATTTTGATCTCCTGGCGTAAACGGCCGGCGCAGGTCGGCGGCGGCCCTATAAACTGAAAAAAAGAGCGGTTCAACACGCTCATATCCGGCAGGATCGCGACATGGGAAACAACTTCTACAAGCGGGACGACAGGGACATCCATTTCGTGTTAAAGGAGCACCTGGAAATCGGCAGGCTGCTGGGGTATGAAAAATACAAAGCCTTCAGCATGGAGGATTTCGACATGATCCTGGACCTCGCCAGGGACATCGCGAGGGACGAGATCGCCCCCACGCTCCAGGATACCGACCGGGACGACGCCGCCCGCTTCGAAAACGGCAGGGCGTACGCCCCGAGGTGTTTTCACCGGCTCTGGGGCCTGTTCAAGGAGAGCGGCCTCTTCGCCCTCGCCCAGGGCCCGGAATACGGCGGGCAGGGCCTGCCGCTGGTGGTGGCCGAAGCGGCCACGGAATTCTTCATGAGCGCCAACTTCTCCTTCGGGACCTATTCGGGAATGGGGCCCGGGCAGGGCGCGCTCATCGAGAACTTCGGATCGGCGAAGCAGAAGGAATTGTTCTGCCGGAAGCTCTACGACGGGACGTGGGGCGGGGCCATGGACCTGACGGAGCCGGGGGCGGGGTCCGACGCGCACATGGTGGCCGCGAAGGCGGTGGAGGACGGCGACTATTACCGCATCACGGGCTCAAAGGTTTTCATAACCTCAGGGGACCACGACCTCACGGAGAACATCATCCACCTGCTGCTGGCGAGGATAGAAGGGGCGCCGCCCGGCGCCAGGGGCGTTTCGCTCTTCGCCGTTCCCAGGCTGTGGGTAGACGAGGACGGGACCATCGGCGGGCACAACGACGTGCACTGCGTCGGCATCGAGCACAAGATGGGCCTGCACGGCTCGGCCACCTGCCAGATGAGCTTCGGCGACAACGGGACGTGCAGGGGGCACCTCGTGGGCGAGCCCGGGATGGGGCTCGCGTACATGTTCCAGATGGTCAACGTGGCGCGCATGGCGGTTGGGCTCGAGTGCGCCGCCTTCGGGGCCAATATCTACGCCAACGTCCTCGAATACGCCAGGGAGCGCGTGCAGGGCGGCAGGTACGGGGAGAAGACGGACAGGAGGGTGCGCATCGTCGAGCACCCGGAGATACGGCGCCTCCTGATGACCATCAAGGCCCTCACCGAGGGAATACGGGCCCTGGTGTACCGGGGCTATCTCCACGAGGACATCTCCCACGCGGCCCCGGACGAGGAGGAACGCGCCCGGGCGAGGGATTCCCTCGACCTGTTCACGCCGATCATCAAGGGGTACTCATCCGAGAGGATATGGGAGCTGTGCGGCATGGGGATACAGGTCCTGGGCGGGTACGGCTACACCTCAGAGTACCCGATCGAGCAGTACGCGCGGGACTGCAAGATATTCTCCATCTGGGACGGCACCACCTATATCCAGTCCATAGACCTGGTGGGAAGGAAAGTCAGGGGAGGGCAGGGCCGGGGCTTCAAGGCGTGGATCGAGGACATGCGCGGCTTCGCGGCCGGACAGGCGGAGAACGGCATGTTCGCGCGGGAGGCGCAACTGCTGGCCGGGGCCGTCGATGACATCCTGGCCATGGTGTCCGCGTACGGCGCCGCCGCGGGCGAGAGCGGGCTCGTCGTCCCCCTCACGTCGACCAGGTTCCTGGATTGCTGCGGGGAGGCGGCCGTCGCCCACCTGCTGCTGGAGCAGGCCGTCATCGCTTCTGCCAGATGCGGCGCCGTCGCACCCGAAAGCGCCGACTTCGGATTTTACCAGGGCAAAATAGCCACCGCCCGTTTTTTCGCCCGCAATTTCCTCCCGAACATACGGGCGCGAAGGAGCGTCGTGGACATGAACGACCTCACGGCGGCGCAGGTGCCCGAGGAATATCTCTGAGCGGACGGGGGAAGCCCGAGGCGCCGCTGCCGGTGTTTTCCGGGGCCCATCCCCGGCGGGACGCGTTCCGGCGAATGATGACGTGGCGTACCGTGCATGAAATATGACTGACACGTCAGTCATTTTCTGCCGCCGATTTTTCCGGTGTTTGCGGGAAGTACGGCGGCATTCGAAGGCTGATAAAATAACACGTATGGAGGCAGTTGATGGACAAGACCATAAATCAGGTCTTAAGGAACCAGGCGAAGAGGTACAGTGACCGCCTGGCCGTGGAAAAAAGAGAAACGGCGCATGGGAAACGGCGACATGGGAGGAATATTACGACCGTTCCCGCGCCGCGGGGCTCGGCCTGTACGGGCTTGGCGTCCGCAGAGGTGACATGGTCGCCATACTGTCGGACAACCGGCTGGAATGGAACTATGCCGACATGGGAGGGCAGGGGATCGGCGCCTGCGTCATCGGCATCTATACCACCGTGAAGGCCGACGAGGTGTCCTTTATCCATACTCTTTGCCGTTCCCCGCGTGCTGGAAAAGATTTACCAGAAGATGCAGCTCCAGGTGAGCCAGAAGCCGCCGGCGGTGCAGAAGCTTTTCGCGTGGGCCCAGCGAGTGGGCGCCGACGTGAGCCGGTGCGCGGAAAGGAACGAAAAGCCGGGCCCGTTCCTCAAATTCAAGCACAAGGTCGCCTTTGCCCTTGTGTTTAAAAAGCTCCAGGAGGCGCTGGGAGGAAGAATACGATGGATATGCGCCGCCGGCGCGCCCATATCGAGGGACATCGTCAACTTTTTCAACGCCGCCGGCATCTTCATACTGGAAGGATACGGTCTTTCAGAGGTTTGCGGCGGTGCGACCCTGAGCAACCTCAACGACTTCTCTCCCGGCTCGGTGGGCAGGTTCCTCCCGGGATTCGAATACAAGATAGCCGAAGACGGGGAAATCCTGGTAAAGGGGGACATGCTCTTCAAGGGGTACTATAAAATGAAGGAGGAGACCCGGGAGGTTTTCGACGAAAATGGCTTTTTCAAGACGGGCGACATAGGGATGATCGACGACAGGGGGCTGCTTTACATAACGGACCGGAAGAAGGACCTCATTATCACCGCCGGCGGCAAGAATGTGGCGCCCCAGAAAATCGAAACCCTGTTCAAGAAGAATCCCCTTTTCGCCCAGGTGGTGGTGGTCGGCGACAGGAAAAAGTTCCTTTCGGCCCTTCTCAACCTGAACCTTGAAATCGCCGAAAAGATCGCCCGGGAAAACGGGATAGCTTTCGATAAGCCCGGGGACCTGGCGGGCAACCGCGAGTTTTTGGGCCTCGTCGAGAAATATGTCGAGGGCATCAACGAGCAGCTGGCCCGGTACGAGACCATTAAGAAATACACCATACTGAAAAACGAGTTCTCGCAGGAAACCGGCGAGCTGACGGTTTCACTGAAGGTAAAGAGAAACGTCGTGCAGCAGAGGTACCGGGATGTAATCGATTCCATGTACGGGGAGTAGAAGTCGTGAAACCGGGCGGGACGGCAAGCGCGTGGCCCGGGGCCGTCGTGGACCCGATCGCGGCCCCGGAACCGGCGCCTTGTCCAGGCGGCGGAGACCGGTCCCGACATGGGCTCCATGGGTTTTACAGGCTTTAACGCCTGGGCGGGGCAGGGGATCACCCATCGAAAATCGGCTTGAAAAAATACGGGTTGGCGCGGGTGATGAAACAGATGATGCTGAATCGGGGAGGCGACAGCATGCCCGGATCGGATGGATTTCCATGTTGAAAAAGGGCACGCTCGCCGCGCCGGGCACGTTCGATAGTGTTTCTTCCGCAGCGCTCGCGCGGGTCCCGGAGACAATGTGCCCCTCACGGGCGCTTGAAGAACATATTTGATGGAGAGACGGGGGAAGCCCATGGAAAAGGAATACATGGAGGATTACGCGGTAGGAGAGAAGCTCGTTTCGCCGGGACGCACCATCACCGAGTCCGACATCCACGCCTTCGCCGCCTTCACGGGTGACTGGCACCCGGTCCATACCGATGTGGAATACGCGAGGAAGACGCCGTTCGGCGAGCGCATCGCCCACGGGATGCTCACCCTCTGCGTGGGGAGCACCCTCGTCTTCAGGCTGGGCCAGCACGTCGCCCTTCCCAGGTCCTTTATCGCGTTCTACGGCATGGACTCCGTCCGGTTCCCGTCCCCGGTGAAAATCGGGGACACCATACACTGCGAGGTCGAGATCGCCTCGCTCGACGTGAAGGATGAGAAGCGCGGGGTGATCTTTTCTAAAAACACCATTAAAAACCAGCGGGGCGAGGAAGTCTGTGTCTACACGACCCGGGTGCTCGTCGGACGGAAACCCCGGGCCTGACCCGGGGCGCGCCGGTCCCGTGGACGGGATTGAAATTGTGACGCCCGCCGGGGACCTCCGGTTCCCCGGGGTGGCCGGGGTGCGGATGGTCCCCGCCGAGGGCCAATCCCGGGGAGGCCCGGGCGATGCCGCCCTTCTTGATTTCAGGAAGGGTTTTTTCGCCGTGGGCGATTCCCCGGACCGGAGCCCCGATGCCGCCCGGCGTTTCATGACGCGGTTCGCCGCCATGCTCTCCCGGGACATCCCGGACGCCATGCCGCCGGCGGGGCGTGAATACGACCGGGTGAGGGACGGGCTCCTCCGGGGAGCGCGGGGCGTGTTAGAGGCCACCCCGCCGTCCGAGATCTGCACCTTTACCGGCGTATTCATATCCGCCGCGGATGAAGGGCCCCGCATGGTGGTATTGCACACCGGGGACAGCCTGCTGTGCGAATACTCGAGGGAAACCGGGATATTGCGGCGCATCAGCGTCCCGAACTTCTGGATGGCGGGGCGGTCGCGGAGGTTCTACCAGGAGGAGGACATCGGCATTCAGCCCGGCGGCATTCTCGTTCTCGCGACCGACGGAGTTTCCCAGGCCGGGTTCACGGGAAACGGGACTGACGCCCCGGCGCTCGGCCGCCTGGCGGAACGCGCCGTGGAGGATATCCCGGGCGCCCTGATCGAGAACGGCCTGAGGTCGCGGCCCCATGATGACATCACGCTGATGTCGCTGGACCCCGGCGGGTTTTTCGCCACTCAGGTCGCCGTAACCACAGGGCCGGCCCGGCGGTGTTTTATACTTGCCGGCTGAGGGCGGCCGGACGCACAACCGAAGGAGGAACCAATGTACGACGAGTATTTCACCGAGTCCCACGCCATATTCCGCACGGCCGTGAAGCAGTTCGTTGCCAGGGAGATCGCCCCGTACGTGAACGAGTGGGAGGAGAAGGAGGATTTCCCGGCCGAGCTCTACCGCAAGGCGGGGGACGCGGGGTTTTTCGGTATGGGATACCCCGAGGAGTACGGCGGCACCCCCTGCGACATCTTCCATGAAGTCGCCTACGTCGAGGAGATCATCCGCTGCGGGTCGGTGGGGCTCGCCTCTGGCCTGGGGATAAGTGGCATCGGCCTTCCTCCCGTGCTGGCGCTGGGGACGGAAGAACAGAAAAGAAAATATATACCGCCCGTCATCAGCGGAGAGAAGATCATCGTGCTGGGCGTCACCGAGCCGGGGGGCGGCTCCGACGTGGCGAACCTCCGCACCAGGGCGGTCCGCAAGGGAGACCGGTACATCGTCAACGGCACAAAGACGTTCATCACCGGCGGCACCCGCGCCGACTACGTGACCACCGCGGTGCGCACGGGGGGGCCGGGAGCGTCGGGCATCAGCCTGCTGCTCATCGAGCGGGGTACGCCGGGCTTCGGCGTCTCGAAGAAAATAAAGAAAATGGGATGGCACGCCTCGGACACCGCCGAGCTTTCCTTCATGGACTGCGAGGTGCCGGCGGAGAACTTGCTGGGCGACGAGAACCGGGGCTTCCGGGGCATCACGGCGAATTTCCAGAAGGAGCGGCTGTACCTGGCGGTGGAGGCCCAGACGGTGGCGGAGATGGCCCTGGAGGAATCGGTAAAATACGCCCGCGAGCGGGAAGCGTTCGGAAAAAAGCTGACCGGTTTCCAGGTGACGCGGCACAAACTGGCCGACATGGCGACCATGGTGGAGGCGGCGAAGCAGTTTAACTACCGGGTCGCCGCCATGATCGCGAACGGGCAGGACGCCTTCAAGAAGGTCTGCATGGCCAAGAACTTCAGCACGACGGTGTGCGACAAGGTGGTGTACGACGCGGTGCAGATACACGGCGGGTACGGCTACACCAGGGAGTTCCTGGTGGAGCGGCTGTACCGCGATTCGCGCCTCTTTTCGATCGGCGGCGGCACCTACGAGATCATGAACGAGATCATATCCAGGCAGATGGAGCTCTGACGGCCCATGGACCTTGACCTGCACATCCACACCAGCAGGTATTCCGGCTGCAGCAACATCGACCCCTCGAAACTGCTGGCCAGGGCGAAGGAGGCCGGGCTGGACGGCATCGCGATAGCCGAGCACGGGATCCGCTGGCCCGACGCTGAAATAGAGGAGCTGGTCCGCCTGAGCGGCGTGCCGGACCTGGTGGTCCTGCCGGGACAGGAAATAGCGTGCTACTCCCGGAGGGGAAAATTCCAGGGCGAGTTCCTGGTGTTCGGCTTCCCGGAGAGCCTGGGGTCCAACACGCCGGTGGAGGACCTCATCCCCCTGGTGCGCTCGGCGGGGGGCGTGGTCGTGGCGGCGCACCCCTTCAAGAAGGCGGACGCGGGGGAGGGGTTTTACGGGAGCGGCCCGGCGGTCATGGACCTCCGGGTAGACGGGTTGGAAACGGAGCACCCGGACTACGACGAGAGGGGCCGGCGGATGGCCGCGGAGGCGATGGCAGCCATGAAGGTCGCCGGCATCGGCTGTAGCGACGCCCACGACCTGCGCCTGGTGGGGATATGCCGGAGCGTCTTCGAACGGCCGGTGCGGGACGTCCCGACGCTCTGCGCGGAGATCCGGGCGCGGAGGGTGCGGGCGGTGAACAGGAAGACGGCGCCGGGAAACGGCCGGTGACGGAAGACCCGATCATCGCGGTGTTTTCCGATACCCACGGGAACAGGGAGGCCCTGGACGAGGCCGTCCTCTTCGCCAGGGAGAAATACCTCATAAACCGCATGATACACCTCGGCGACGGGGTGTTCGACGGCGAACGGGCGGCGAAGGCCCGCGGCATCGGCTTCACCGGCATCCGGGGCAACGAGGACTACACCTCCGCCTACCCCGAGTTCGGGCGGATTGACATGGGTCCCTGGCCCATCCTGTGCCTCCACGGCTTCCAGTACGAGATAAACCCCTTCCACACGGAAAAGGAGTGGGAAAACCACTTCTCCCTGATGTCGGTAAGCGCGCGCCGTCACGGCGCAGCCGTGGTGCTATTCGGGCACAGCCATCTGCAGATGCTCGAGCGGCGGAACGGCGTCATTTTCTGCAACCCCGGGGACATGTACCGGGGGGCCGAGGCCGCGCACGGGTTTGCCGTCCTCATGACAACAGGCAGGGATTTGAATGTGGTATTGCTCCGGAAGAAAAAGGGCGCCCCGTGGCTGGAAGTCCGCGGTGAAAGCTTTTCAGCCGATGACCTTTTCGCTTGAGGCACTTCAGCGCCGGCGGTGAATGTCGGGGATGAAAGGCGGATGATGAGCCAGCTGCCGGAGTCGAACCGGCGACTTCCTCATTACGAGTGAGGTGCTCTACCGACTGAGCTAAGCTGGCGGTGCTGCAACAACCCATGCTCCCGCCGCGATGGCTGGTTTGTCAAATATATTTTGTGAAAGGGCACGTGTGTAGCTCGTGAGTGCATGGAAGCGCTAAAAACAGAGGGTGGCTCATCAAACATTGGTTGCCTAGTAAATGCTGTCACGATACAGTATTTTTATATCCTCATATTAAATATTTTGAAGTTTTATCGGTATTACCTTTGGAACAATAATACAATTACCTGATTTCTCATAATATTCACAATCGACTGCCTTATTCGAGTTTACTGTTTCCCAATCATACCGATTTCCAGCCAACTGTATTATTTGATTCTGCCTTTTTTTATATTCATAATTCTTCAAACTTTTTCCACATGCAATTTTAATAACTGGTAATTGCCCAGTTCTAGGTAATTCTGCAAAATCTGTACATAAAACCCTATAAACACAAAAGCCACAATTTTCAACTTTTACTCCTTCTTTCGCGGCATTTTCAACTAGCTGAAAATATAGATTAGAATTAATTGTATCTTTCTCGATCCTTTTAAAATATTGTATCTTGGTTTTACTTTTTAACATTTTTGATATAGGTTCTGGAGAAGAAGTTAATCTTGATTTGCCATTTTTATATATGATGAAATAATTGAAAGACTCCCCCTTGTGCGGACATGTTTGATAATTGTAGTTAATTGATATTGGTTTGAAGTTATATATGTTGTACTGCTTCAAATCTAATTGGTCACATAATAAATTTCTAACATCCTGGATGGTTTGAATATGTATTTCAATTATCGGGTTACCAGATTTAATTTTATTATTCCCAACTGAACTATTTACAAAAATTTCGATCCACAATTCTCTTTGTTTTGTTTTTGATTTCAATATTATATCAGGCCTGAATTCACCTGACTTTTCTTCAACAATAATGTCTTTAAAATATTTTGTGATATCATATTCGATTTCTTTTTCCGGAAAACCACATGGTTCGTCAGAAATAAAACTGCAACAATTACATGATTCCTTATTGGGGATTTTCAATATATAGGATTCTTTATTAGCAATTCTCTTTTGATAAAATTCCCTAAAAGCCGCTTTGGCTACTGAATGAAGATATGATTCACATGCGTGCTGTTTGTTACTATAATGCCAGAAATGCTTCTCGCGAATATTACCCAGCCGAGGCCGCAGTTCACTCCCGCATCCAGGACAAGTAAGAAATCCATAGCCATTTTTATTTCCTTTCGTTAGATCGCGAATATCAATTAATTGTCTTTTGTCGTTATAAGCGTACTGGTATTGAATATTTTCTAGCAGTTCCATTTCGCTGGTTGGCATTTAAATCCTCAAATGAATTTCAAAATACCTTATCGAGGGACAATTTCGTGAATATTCAGCGACTACTTTTGGCTAAATTACAAATAATTAATGATATAATGTTGTGGAATTAAAAACTAATGTCATTTGTATTATTATAAGTGATATTAAAACATCACAACCTGCCAATGCTAAAACGGTCTTGAATATATATCTTCAATATAATAATTCTCCCATCTATTGATATATACATAAAAAAGTTTTATTATTATTTAGTTAAAGTTGCATAATTATTAACACTATGTAGCAAGCCAGTATAGCCGCGTCCGGTGCACATCAGTGTGCGTCACTGCACTCGAACATCCATGTTCATCGGCAGCGCCTTGCGCACATACATGTGTGGCGCTGCACATGGACTTTGGCTGATCAAGGTTCCATTAAGTAGCGAGCCAAGGATGGCGAGCGCCTTTGGATGCGCGCGTTCTTCGGGCGTAGCCCGAAGCGCCGAAGGCCGGACAAACATGCCGCTTGCGGACATCCTGTCCTTCGCGGCATTCCCGCCTCCTGCGGTCAGGATCTCCGCAGCGCGCACGCAGAAGGCACTTTCGTCAATAAGGCAAGGCCCCCGCGCAATTGAGGAGCGCCCTTCTTTGGCCACTTTTTTGGCGTGACAAGAAAGTGGCAGTATTTGTTGAGGCTTTCCAAAAGCCTCACCCCCGCCCCTGGGAATGGGCAGTCCTACCGCTCCGCCGTGTGGCTTTATACAAATTAATATATCCGAAACACTCCAATTTTTGTCCCGCCGGGGCGGCTTTTATTAATAAATCTTGACAGGAAAAAACGCCCTTGTAACACTGACGACCGGCTACAGAGGGTTCAGCAAGAAATCTTTTTATAAAATCAACAAAAGGGAGTGGGATCATGAAGATTGCGGTCTTAGTGAAAGAGGTTCCAGACATGGAATCCAAGTTCAAAATCGTCGGTGATGCCAAGATTGATGAATCCCAGATTGCGTTCAAGATGAACGATTTCGACGAGTACGCGGTGGAGGCGGCCTTGCAGCTCAAGGAGAAATTCGGCGGCGAGGTGATGATCATCTCCTCGGGGCCCGACCGGGTCACCAAGGAAGTCCGCCAGGCCTTCGCCATGGGCGCTGACTGGGGCATTCACGTGAGCGACCCCCAGGTCGACGCGGGGGACAGCTACGTCGTTGCCGCCGCGCTCTGCAAGGCGGTCCAGAGCCTGGGCGGTGTCGATCTGTTGCTCACCGGGGTGCAGGCGGAAGACGACCAGGCGGGGCTGACCGGCGTCATGATAGCCGACATGATGGCCCTGCCTCACTGCACCAACGTGGTGAAGATAGAAGTCGGCGGGGACCAGAAGTCATTATTGATCAACAGGGAGCTCGAGGGCGGATTGAACGAGGTCCTGGAAATGGGGATGCCGGCGGTCCTGACCATACAGTCCGGCATCAACCATCCGCGGTACCCCACCCTGCCGGGGATCATGAAGGCGAAGAAGAAGAGGCTGGACGTCAAGAAGGCCGCGGATCTCGGCGCCGCCGAACTCGGCGAGGCCGGCTCCAAGACGAAGTTCATCAAGATGTTTTTCCCGGTGTCGGAGCACAAGGCCGAGATCATCGAGGGAGACGCGAAGACGGCTGCCAAGAAGCTTGTGGATAAACTCAAAAATGAAGCCAAGGTGTTATAAGGGGGAACGAAATGGCACGGATATTAGTTATAGCGGAACAGCGCGGTGGCAAGCTGAGCGAGGCCACCCTCGAACTCTGCAAGGCGGCAAAGGCCATAGCCTCCGGTCTCGGGGCGGCGCCTGCGGCGGCGGTTTTCTACAAGGATGACAGCCTGGCCGGGGAAGTGGCGAAATACATACCCGAGGTTTTCTCCGTCGTGGACGCGAAGCTCGCTTCCTACGACGCGGACCTCTACGTGCAGGCCGTAAAGGCGGTGGTGGAGGGCCAGGACGTGAAGGGCGTCCTCATACCCCACAGCTATGACGGCGTCGATTACGCGGGCAAGGCTGCGCTCGCCCTGGGCGCCGGGATTCTCTCCAACTGCAACAAGGCGGTCGTCGAAGGCGGGACCGTCGTCTTCACCCGCAACACCTACAACGGCAAGATCCAGGAGCAGCGTTCCGTCAAGACCGACAAGTTCGTGGCGACCTTTGAAAAAGGCGCCTACGACAAGGAGGAGGCCGGCGCGGCGGGAAAGGTCACGGCCGTTTCCGTGAGCCTGGGCGAATCCAGGAGGAAGATCAAGGAGATCGTCGCCACAATGGCGGGCGCGGTGGACATCACGCAGGCCAAGATCATCGTGGCCGGCGGGCGCGGCACCAAGGAAAAGGACAAGTACAACGACGTCATCGTCAACCTGGCCAAGAAGCTGGGCGGCGAATTCGCGGCCTCCCGCCCGGTGGTCGACGCGGGATGGACCGACGCGGCGCGGCAGGTGGGGCAGTCCGGGAAGACGGTCAACCCGGTGCTCTATATCGCGGCGGGCATCTCGGGCGCCATCCAGCACGTGGCGGGCATGAAGGGCGCGCAGTGCATCGTGGCCATCAACAAGGACCCCGAGGCGCCCATATTCAACATAGCCACATACGGCATCGTGGGCGACCTCTTCGAGGTCATACCCGCCATGATGGCCGAGCTCGGCTGACGGAAGAACAGGAAAGTATGCGAAAAGAAGCCACGCGCCGGGCGCGTGGCTTCTTATTTTCAGGATAATGGAGCGGGAGGGAACAGCTTAATACGTGCGGAACATGCAGCCGCCGCGGACCGTGGCGCCGTACAGGAACGCCGGGCTCCCGGTTTCGTCTTCGTAGAAGGACGTGAGGTAGCGCTCGCCGACGACCGCGACGAAGAGGTCAACGAACCGGAATATCGCCAGTTTCATCTCGATCCCGCCGGCCACTCCGGCCTGCTCATAATTGATGTACTTGAGCGCGTCCATGGACATGCCGCCGCCGCTGAACTCGGAACGGGTGACATGCGCCAGGTGGACTCCCGCCAGCAAACCCAGCGTCAGACGCCCGTAATTGACAGAGGTAAGCAGGTAGAAGGGAAGGAGCAGGTTCTCGCCGAAGGCCTTGAAGTCGTCTTCATAGACATATTCGCTGTGCTGGAACCACAGGCCGGTCTGCAGGCCGAAATATTTACCCAGCATCAGCTCCAGCACGAAGCCCCCGCCCGCGCTCCAGCTCGATTCCACGTTGCCGGGGCCGTCATTTTTATCTCCACCCTCGACGGCGAAGTCGTAGACGCCGTACAGGCCGCCGACGCCGAAGGCGACGGGGGGAACCTTATAAACGCCCCCTTCCTCCGCGAAAGCCGCCGGGCCCAGGGAGAGGACGGCAAGCAGCATGAGCGCGGGAGCGATGCGGGGGGAGGGGAGTGGTGTCTTGATCATAGGTCATTCGTCTCTCAGGATGGTTTTTCGGACATGACGCATGTCCCGTTGAACTGGGAGCCCCTTTCTATGTAGAGCTCGGGCGTGACGAGGTCGCAGCGCGTGATGCTCCTGTTGAAAAGCTCTATTTTCTGAACGGCCTTTATCTTTCCGTTGACCGTGCCGTTCACCGACACGACGCCGGCCTTTATGTCGGCGCTTACGGTCGCTTCCTGGCCGATGATGAGATGGCCCTTGGTCTCTATTTTTCCCTCGAAGAAGCCCTTTATCTTGAGAGAGTTCTTGAAGGCGAGCCGGCCCCGGAAGGAGATGTCGTCGGCGACCACCGTGGAGATCTTATTCTCGTCCTCGACTATTTCTTTCAGGTCTTCCATTAACACTCCTCGACGCCGGTATGCGGGCCTTTCCGCTTATAACAAAGGGCGCCGCGGTCCAATGTCAATATAATTTTCCTGCCGCCCCGTGCCGCCTCTGCCCCGGAAAACCGGGCGCCCGCAACCCTTTCATGATACATGGAACCCGCGCCCTGTCAATAAAAATAGGCGAGCCGCTTCGGGGCGGGGCGCATGGCGCGAGCCGCTGGGGAGGGCCAGATAAATGACAAACCGGGGTATATTCAAGCATGCGTGTGCGCCGGAAAAAATACTTGCAAATGGGAAGACGAAAATGAAAATGACCCCGTCGCCGCCGGCCGGACGCGCTTGCCATAAACGCATACCCCGAGGAGGGCCTCCATGGCTAATCTGCTTGTCGAAAAAAGGGATCTGGAATTCGTGCTCTATGAGCAGTTCGACGTGCTCCAACTCACCAGTAAAGACAAATTCAGCGCCTTCTCGAGAGACGAGTTCGACATGATCATCGAACAGGCGATTAAATTCGCCGAGAACGTAATGCTGCCCACGAACCAGGACGGGGACCGGACCGGCGCGAAGTGGGTGAACGGCGCCGTGACGGTGCCGGAGTCCTTCCATAAACCGCTCCGCGACTACGGCGAGGCGGGCTGGGTGTCCGCGTCGGACGACCCCGAGGCGGGCGGGCAGGGCCTGCCCCTGGCCGTGTTCACGGCGTGCAACGAGGCCTTTCACGCCGCCAACACTGCCCTGAACCTTTATCCCGGCCTCGCTCACGGCGCGGGCAAGCTCATCGAGCTGTACGGCACCGATGAGCAAAAGGCGAAATACCTGGGCAAGCTCTATTCCTTCGAGTGGGGCGGGAGCATGTGCCTCACCGAGCCCGGGGCCGGCTCCGATCTCGCGCACGTCGCCACGAAGGCCGTGCAGATTGACGACAAACATTATAAAATCACCGGCCAGAAGATATTCATAACCGGCGGCGATTTCGATTCCAAGCCCAACATAATCCATCCCGTGCTGGCGCGCGTCGAGGGCGACCCCGAGGGCATCAAGGGCATCTCGATCTTCATAGTGCCCAAGTACAGGCTGAAGGACGACGGCTCGCCGGGCGAGCACAACGACGTCGTCTGCGCGGGGATCGAGCACAAGATGGGGATAAAAGGGTCCGCGACCTGCCAGCTCAGCTTCGGCGACGGCGGGACCTGCGTCGGCGAGATACTGGGGCGCCGCTGCCAGGGCATCGAGGTCATGTTCCACATGATGAACGAGGAGAGGCTGAACGTGGGCGTGCAGGCCCTCGGGCTGGCCTCCACGGCGTACCTCAACGCGCTCAAGTATGCCCAGGAGCGGCTGCAGGGCGCCGATATCCGCCTGAAGGGAAAATCGACGGCGCTCCTGCCCATCATAAAACACCCGGACATCAGGCGTTCGCTGCTATGGATGAAGTCCTACGTGGAGGGGCTCCGCGCGCTCAACTATTACGCGGCGCTCTGCATCGACCTCAGGAACGCCGAGGAGGACAAGAAGGCGGCCCAGTACGCCAACGGCTTCCTCGAGCTCCTCACGCCCATCTGCAAGGCGTACTCCTCGGACCGCGCCTACGAGGTCTGCGAGCAGGCCATACAGGTTTTCGGGGGCTACGGGTTCTGCGGGGATTACCCCGTGGAGCAGTTCGCGCGCGACTGCAAGATAACCTCGCTCTACGAGGGGACCAACGGCATCCAGGCCATCGATCTCCTGGGGCGCAAGATGGTCATGGCGAAGGGCGAGTTCTTCAAGTACATGATCGGACAGATCGAGAAAACCATCGAAAGCGTGAAACACGACGCGTCACTGAAGGGGCACGTGGATCTGCTCAACAGGGCGAGGGACGGCATGGTGAAGGCCGGCCGGCACCTCCTCGACCTCATGCAGAACATGAAGGTGCAGGAGGCCTTCCTGAGCGCCACGCCTTTCCTGGAGGTCGCCGGCGACGTCGTCCTGGGGTGGATGCACCTGTGGCAGCTCTCCATCGCGAAGAAGAAGCTCGACGCGCTCTTTGAAAAAATGAACGCCGGGACGGATGAGGAGAAGAAGGCGCTCATCCGGGAAAACAAGGACGCCGCCTTCTATTCGGGCAAGGTCCATTCGGCGCGCTTTTTCATCTTCAAGGTGCTCCCGCTCGTCGACGCGAAGGTCGCGTCCATCATGAACGACGACTTCTCTGCCGTCGAGATCGACGATGTCGCCTTCGGCGAGGTGATCCAGTCGCTGGCGAAGGTGTAGGGAGTATCGGCGCTCACGGCGCCCCGGCGGTCGGAATGAGACGTGCGCCGCCCTGGTCCGCTGCTTCACCGGGTTGAGAACGGCGCGCTGAAGCGCCGGCCCGGAATCCGCCCGTTTTCCGCGGCGGAGCGCTTTACAATACACGATCCCCACGGGAGAACACGGCAATGAAGGAAATCCTGGAAAAGGCGAACGAGCTGGGCCTCATGATAAAGGGCACCGACATCTACAAGCGCTTCGCCGAGCTTTCAAAACAGCTCGACGGCGACGCGGACGCGAGAAACCTGCTCGAGGAATACGCGAAGCTGAGCGACGCGATGCACGACAAGGAAACGCAGGGCGCCGTTATCGAGGTGGAGGAGAAACAGAAGTTCCAGGAGTGCGCCGAGCGCGCCTCGCAGAACCAGCTCATCAAGGAATACGCGGCCACGCAGACCTATTTTCTCAACATGATGATGCAGGTCCAGAAGGCCATCTCCGAGCCGAAGGGCGACCCCATCGAGCAGTCCAGGATCATCAAGCCGGGAGAGCCCGGCAAGATAATCACGGATTTTTAGCTTCCAGCCCGGCGTTAGAATCTCTTGATAATCTCGTCGAGCAGGCGGAAAACCTCGCCCGGCAGGTAGGGAAGGGGCGGGTAGGATTCCGGCGGCATGACCTCGCGGAAAACCTCGTGCAGGAGGTAGTTGAGGATCTTTTCTACACCGCCCTCCGCGCCCAGGAACTCGTGAAGCGGCGTGTCCTGGTGGATGTCCCTGAACAGCACCAGGTCGGTCATGAAAGAGAATACGCCATGGACGAGCAGGACCGGGTTGCCGGTCCGGAAGTGGCCCGTCCGCATCCCCTCCAGTAGTATATCCAGGACCCTCTGGCGCCGGCCGGGGACGATGAACTCGCGGGTTATTTTCTTCAGCCGAACGCCCCCGTCCGCGAGCTCCCTGAAGATGATATTGTAAAAGATCGATTCCCTGGGCTTGAGGAAGAGCTTCACGATGAGGTACAGGGCTATGTAGAGCTTCTGCGGCGGCTGCAGGTTGAACTCCTTGAGGCTGGTGAGCATGTCCTCCTTGTCGAACTCGCCCAGGATCTCGCCGAGCACCACGGCGTAGAGATGCTCCTTGTTCTCGAAGTAATAATGCACCAGGGCGGGGTTCACTCTCGCCCTGCGCGCGATGGAGCCGACGCGCGAACCGGACAGCCCCCTCTCGGCGAATTCACGCTTGGCCGCCTGGAGGATGCGCTCTTTCGGGGAGTTCCCCCTTCCGCCCGGCGTTCTCATTGTTTCCTAGTCTGGTCCATCAGGTTCAGCAGCTGTATGTTCAGCGATTTCAGCTCGGCGTAGTCGGTGTTGCGGAGGAGCTCGTAGTTGAGCAGCATGTTGCGCGCCTGGATCACGAAGTAGAGGTCCGCCCTTCCCTGGGTGTACTTTTTTTCCTCGGCCGCCACGTAGGTCCTGGACTGGGCGACAAGCTCATCGTCCTGCCGCAGCAGCTTCTCGTAGGCCGCGATCGTGTTGCGGATGTCCCCGTAGGTCTGCGTGTACGAGCGCTCGAAGCTGGCCACGTCATTACCCCACTTCCTGAGCGCGACCCGCGTTTCCTCTATGTTCCCCTGGGCGAGGCTGTTCCCCAGCGGAAAGTTGAACGTGAGGCCCGCCGTGTAGTTGTTGTAGTCGTATCTCTGGATGCTCTCGATCCTGCTGGTGTCGTAGTTGCGCGGATGGTACGAAAAAGCGGCGTTGAGCTCGGGGAGGAGCTCGCTCCGCTCTTTTTCCAGCTTCTCCTGCAGCATCCGCCTGGTGAGCTCCAGGATCCGCATCTGCCGCGTGCGGGAGATGGTGAAGTGGGAAAACTGCGGCGGCGGGATCACGAGCTCGTGCTCGGGCACGTGCGAGGGCCGCTTCGCCGCGCCTTCCGTTCCGTAATACCAGCGGTTTATCTTCGAGCTGAGGTTCTGGAACCGCGTGCTCTGGATGTCCCGCGACTTGGTGTATTCGGTGGTCGCGATCCTGGTCTTGCTCACGTCGGACAGGTCGGTAAGCCCCGCGCGGTACCGCTGTGTGATCTGTTTCAGGAGAATCTCGCTGTTCTGCACGTTCTTGGTGTATATCTGGAGCTGGTGATAGGCGAGGTACCATCGGAGGTACAGGCCGAAAAGGTCCGTCATGATGGACTCCATGCTCTCGGTCACGGTCTCCTTCATGACCAGCCGGTTGAGCTTCGCCTGCCTCAGCGGGAAGGAGTCCACGATCCCGAGCCAGTTCCTGAGCAGGGGCTGCTGCACCTCCACGAAGATGTCCGGGTTGTAGAGATCGACCGAGAGACGCTGCAGGGGAAACGGCGGCACCGTCGTGGGGGTGTCGACCGTGATCCGGTTCCAGTAATAGTCGAAGCCGCCCCGCAGGCGGGTGCCCATGTACGGCACGTTCCATGCCAGGTAACTGCCGAGCGTGTCGGTCGTCTGTTCGCGGATCTTCACCGACGAGTATTCGGAATACGGCTTGTCGTAGAGCCGGGAGTAGTGGACGTTGAACACGATGTCGTAGACCGCCTTCGTCTGCTCGACCAGCGCCTCCGATTCGCCCAGCCGCGTGAGCTGCGCGAAGATGTCCGGGTTGTTGATGGTGGCGACCTCGACGAATTTGACCATCGGGAGCACGGTGTCCCCGGCCGGGGCCGCCACGGCTGCCCGGCCCGCCAGTGTCAGTGCCGCGAGGGCGGCAAGGGCGATTAGTGCGCGCATTGGACCGGTCCTTTTCATGTGTCAGGCCTGCACGGGTACTTTTTCCAGCACGTTGTCGTATACGACCCGCCCGTCCATGAGGTGTATCTCGCGCTTTGCCCGCGCCGCGAAGTCCTTCTCATGGGTTACCAGCAGGATGGTCGTGGCGCGTTCCCTGTTGATGCGCTCGAAAATCCGGAGCACCTTCTCGCCGTTCACGGAGTCGAGGTTCCCGGTGGGTTCGTCCGCGAAGAGTATGTCCGGGTCCATGATGAGCGCCCGCGCGACGGCCACGCGCTGCTGTTCGCCGCCGGACATCTGCGAGGGATATTTTTTCGTGCAGTGCTGCAGCTCGAACTGCTTTATGAAGTCGAGCGCGAGCGCGCGCTTCTCCTTTTCCTTGTTGAATTTCCGCGCCGGCATGAGTATGTTGTCGAGCGTGGTGAGCTCCGGGATCAGGTAGTGAAACTGGAAGACGAACCCCATGCGAAGGTTGCGGAACCGGTGCAGTTTCGCCTTGTCGATGCGGTGTATGTCCTCCCCGAAGATCATGACAGCGCCGGACGTGGGGTCGTCGAGCCCGCTGGTCACGTAAAGCAGCGTGGACTTGCCGGAGCCGGACCGGCCGGTGATCGCCACGAAATCCCCCTTGCGCACCGTGAAGGAGATCTGGCGCAGCACCTCGGTGGGCGGATCGCCGAAGTTCTTTACCAGGTTAGTGCATTCAATCGCGTTCATCTCGATCTATGTCGACCAGCGTATGATTTCTATCGGGGAAAGCCTGCCGGCGTTGCGGGCCGGCAGGAAGCTCGCTATGATCGATGACACGAGCACGATGGAGAACGCCTTGAGGTAGATGACGGGGTCCCACGACATGGGCATGTGCCCAGCGCCCACCCCGATCTTGATCTGCTCTATGTAATTGCACGCGATTCCGCCGACAAGCATGCCGAACAGCCCGCCGCCCAGGCCCAGGATCACCCCCTGCACCAGGAAGAGGAAGATCGTTTCCCGCTGGCTGTAGCCCAGGCTCCGGAGGATGGCGATCTCCCGCTTTTTCTGGTTCACCACCATGTTGAGGATGTTGTATATCCCGAAGGCGATGATGAGCATTATGACGAAGGTGGTGGAGTTGCGGACGATCGCCTGCGTCTTCAGCGTCACCCGGATGTCCTCCTTGGCCTGGTCCCAGCTCTCCACCTTGTCGCTGCTCAGCCGCTGCCACTTCGTCGCGGTGTCCGCGGCCGTGTTCGCGTCGGTGAGCCTCACGACGATGCTGGAAATCTCGCCGGGCGACTGGGTGATCTTCTGAACGGTGGAGACGGACGAGTACGCGAAGCGGTAGTCGATCTCCTTTATGCCCGTGCGGTACACGCTCACTATCTTCACCGGGTACACCGTGCCGTCGGGATTCACCACGTTGACGTTTCCCTGCGGATAGGCCCCGAGCCTCTTCATGAGGTCCTCCCCGATGAGGATGAGCGAATCCCCCTGGGCGATCGCGTCGAGGGTCCCCTCATTGATGTCCCGCTCCATGTTGGTGACTTTTTTCTGGGTGGAGGGGTTGATCCCGACCAGCCGCACCGGGTAGGAGAATTTCCCGTTGGCGAATATCACCTCCCTGATGAGCTGCGGGGAGTAGGCCACCACGCCGGGCTCCGCCTTGAGCCGGTCGAACCATCCCTGCACGTTCGAGAGATAGGAATTGTATATCCTGCCTGAAGGCGGCCGTATCCACCTGACCGCCGCGCCGGGGAAGAAGATGTTCTTAAATGTCTCCTGGGTGATGAGCGAGTCGCGCGGCGAGATCCTCACGTACGCGTCCACGTTGACGAGTCGGTCGACCACGTAGTTGTGGTAGCCCAGCTGGAGACCCGAGAAGACGATGTAACCGGCGGCCCCGAGTATGAGGCCGACGAACGTGAGAATGGTCTGCTGCGGCCTGTTGACGAGATGGCGTAATGCCAGGTACAACATCGCGTGTCCCCTGTCACCGGTTGAGAATGATCCAGTCGGCGGGAAGGATGTCGCCTTCCAGGACTTCTCCCCACGCCCCGTCGACGGCCCCGATGACGACCTTGGACCGGCGCTTTTTCCCGTTTCGAAGGACCGTGACCATCCCTTCATTGACCGACGAGAGGGGGACCAGGAGGGCCTTTTCCTTCCTTGACACCTCGATGGCCACGTCGGCGGTCATTTCCGGGAGTATCCCGGGCGGGATCTCCTTTACGTTTATCCGCGCCAGGAACTGGCCGTTGGACGGGTATATGCTCTCGACCGTCCCGTGCAGAAGTTTCCCCCGGAGCGTCTCGAAGCTGAGCTGCGCCTTCATGTCCTTTTGCATCCGGAGCGCTGAGTTCTGGTCCAGGGAGAGGAGCACGTAGGTCCGGTTGAGGTCCATGAGCGTGAGGAGCGGCGCGCCGGGCATGACCACTTCCCCTTCCTCGCAGTGGATTTTCGTGACGGTGCCGCCGAAGGGCGCGCGGAAGACCATGCCCGTGTCCACCGCCACGAGCGGGGACGAGCCCTTCACCCGCTGCCCCTCGATGACGTACAGCCTCTTCACGGTAGCGGCCACTCCCATTTTCAGGTTGTACACGCTGTCGGACCTCACCGTCCCCAGGGCGTACACCGCCTCGACTATCGGCCCCACGCGCGGCCTGATGCGGTTGTTGCGGTTGAACATGTCGTAACCGCTGAACAGGAATGCCGCCGTGCCGGCAACGATCGCCGGAATGATGACGAACAGTGCCGTCTTTTTTAACCTTGTCATGGCCCTTCGGGCGTCCCCGCGCCGCCCGCACGATTTGAATGGATCGTTAATAAAATTAAACGTTTGTTTAAATATAAGCGCCCTGTTTTTTCGTGTCAATCCTTTTGTACTCCCGGCCGCGCCGGAATTCTGTTTGACCCCGCCCGCGCGGGAATGTACTGCTGGAGCGTGCCCGCGGACGGGATTTCACCGCCCGGCCGGGTCCTTTGAGGCGCCGGAGGTCTCCATGAAAAAGATATCCGTTTACGGGGCGGGGCTCGCGGGCATGGTGGCGGCCATTAATTTGAACCGGGCCGGCATGGAGGTCACCGTCCATGAAAGGGAAAAGGGCGTGGGCGGGTCCGGGGACGTGCACCCATCGGTGCACACCACGCCCCTCCAGCCGGAGCGGACGTGGGAATACATCGGCATTGACCTCTCGGACTGCTTTCTCCAGACCGGGGAGCATCCCGCCTGGTGGTATAACGCGAAGAGGCTGAAACTCCCCGCCTATGTCGGGAATCTGAAGTCATACAGCGTGGAGCGGGGGTCGCGGAAAACGTCCATTGACAGCAGGCTTCATGAAATCGCCGTCAGGGAAGGGGTGAGATTCCAATTCAACAGGGACCTGGATGCCCGCGAACTCTCGACGGTGCCGCCCGGGAGCATCATCGCCACGGGCCTTTACAAGGAGGTATACGAGACGGCGGGAATGGAATACCGCACCCTCTACGGTTCGCTCGCGTCCCGGCCGGTTGACGGCAGGACGTCGGCGGTGGACGTGTACCTGGGGAGCTTCAGCCTGGATTACGGGTACGTATCGGCCGTGAACGGCCTGGCGTTCGCGCTCCTCTTTTCCAGGAAGCCGGTGAGCGGCCGGGACCTGGATAGGTTCCAGGCGGTGATCAAGAAGACCCGGGGCTATGAATTCGCGGACTGGTCGCCCTTTCTCGGCCACTTCCCGAGGCAGGCGCGCCTGTATTGGAACGACCGCGTCCTGGCAGGGACGATCTCCGGGATGATTGAGCCGTTCTGGGGCTACGGCATCGTGGGCGCGCTGATTTCGGGGAAGGTCGCGAGCCTGGCGCACACGGACCGCGCGCGGGCGGAGGCCGACTTCGCCGGGTTCACCCGCGGTTTCGAGTCGAAGCTCGCCCGCAAGGAGAGGCTCGACCGCATGCCCTTCGGCAAGGCGCTCCTCCGGCTCGGCATCCTGAAGGCCCGCCTCGAGTGCGCGCTCAACCCCTCGCTCAAAAACGCGGTGAAGGAGCCGGTGCGCTGGTTCAGATGAAGATCACTCCCGCTCGGGCAGGGCCTTCAAGGCGCTGTTGTCCTCAAGCAGGTCGCTTTTCACCCCGGTGATCTGCCCCACCTTGTCGTTGAATTTCTCGGCCTGCCTGAGGCAGTCCCTGTACTTCGATGAGGCCTTGTCAAGGTGGCCGCCCAGCAGGGTGAAATTGCCGTAGAAGGTTGAAAAGGCGCTTTGCACCTTCGAGAGCTCGCCCATTATCGTCTTCGCCTGCTGTTCTATCCTGAACCCCTTGAGCCCGTACACCAGCGCCATGAGGTAGGCGTAGAAGCTGTTGGGTGAAACGGGGATGACGTGCTTCCCTATGGCGTAATTGAAGATCTCGTATTCCCTGCTGGTGAGCGAATCGTTGATGATCACCTCGTAGAACACGTTTTCGGCGGGTATGTACATCATGGCGAAGTCGAAGGTGCCCTCGGCGGGGTTGATGTACTTCTGCGCGATCTCGTCGATCCTCGCCTTCACGCTCTGGGTGAATTCCTTCCTGAAGCGGCTTCGCTCCTCGTCGTTCCCCGCCGCCAGCATTCTCTGGAAGCTCTCGAGCGGGAACTTCGAGTCCACGGGAACGATGCCCTCCCCGAGCTTGATCACGGCGTCCACCCGGGTGCCGTTTTTAAACCGGTGCTGCATCACGTAGTTTTTCCCGGGGAAAATCTGCTTGAGGAGCTCCTCCAGGAGGTATTCCCCGAGGTTCCCCCGGAGCTTCGGCGCCTGCAGGATGTCCTGCAAGGACGAGATGTCCTTGCCGATCTCCTGTATGTTCTTGGTCGTCTCCTCCAGCGAGCCGAGCTTCTTCTGTATTTCGCCCACGATGGTGCCCGTCGATGAGAGCTGGTCGTTGATGTTTTTCTGGGTCCGGGTGAGGTTTTCGTTCACCGAGGCCAGGATGCTGTTGAGGAGGCGAGTCATGACGCCCTGTGTCTCGTTGAACAGCTCCTGCTGCCGCCGCAGGGACGCGTTCTGGGCGTCGAGCTGACGGATGGTGAGCTCCCCGACCTGGTTTTTCAGGTCGACTATCTGCTGGTTCAGGAGCTGCTCCTTCGGGGAAAAAACCTTCACCAGGAGAATCACCATGATGACGGTCATGGCGGCGAGCATGACGAGTATCAGCGTTTCCATTGTGCCTCGTGAACGGAAAGATGATGAAACAGGGGCGGTCTCATTGGTGCCATATCTTTCATTTTTTCCAATGGATGTCAAGGGTGAAAAATCTTCCGTAGGCCGGTGGAATAAAATGGTGACTTTCCCCGGCCGCCGCGTTATATTGGATGATTCGATAATCATGATTTGGACAGGAGATTTCCATGACCGTGCCGCGGGTGCTCACCATCGCCGGTTCGGACTCGGGGGGCGGCGCCGGGATACAGGCGGACCTCAAGACCATCACGGTGCTCGGCGCTTACGGGATGAGCGTCATCACGGCGCTCACGGCGCAGAACACGCTGGGCGTGCAGGGAGTGTTCGACATCCCCCCCGAGTTCGTGGAAAAGCAGTTCGATTCGGTGCTCTCGGATATCGGCGCGGACGCGGCCAAGACCGGGATGCTCTCCTCCTCCGCGATCATCCATGCCGTGGCGCGGAAGGTCCGCGAATACTCGATATCCCGCCTGGTGGTGGACCCGGTGATGGTTGCCAAGGGGGGCGCGCCGCTCTTGCGGGAGGAGGCCAGGGAAAGCCTCATCCGTGAGCTCATCCCCCTCGCCGCGGTGGTCACGCCGAACATCCCGGAGGCCGAGGCGCTCGCGGGGATGAGCATCGGGGACGTCGACGCGATGAAACAGGCGGCGAAGGTCATTCACGGCCACGGGGCCGCCGGCGTCGTGGTGAAGGGAGGGCACCTCGCGGGCGCGGCCGTCGACGTGCTCTACGACGGGAAAGAATTCCATGAATTCACGGCCGAGCGCATCGACACGCGGGACACGCACGGCACCGGCTGCACCTTTTCGGCGGCCGTCGCGGTGGGCCTCGCCCGCGGGCTGGATGTCCGGATGGCGGTGCAGAAGGCGAAGGAATACATAACCGTGGTCATCCGCCATTCCCTGAGGATCGGGGGAGGGCACGGCCCGACCAACCACTTCGCCCAGGTCATGGAGGAGATGAACGCCATGCGCGCCCTCCGGAAGGACTCCCGGCGGGAGTGACGGGCGCGGGGTCGGCCGGTTATTTTCTCTTGACAGGCGCCCGATGCCGGGACAGGTTCCCCGGATACCGCGTTCAGGGACGAGCATGCCGACAGGTTGGAAATTAAATCTCGCGGCGGGACTTTTTAAAAGCGCCCTCCCGGCAGCGCTTCTGCTCGCCGCCCTTCCCGCGGCCGCGGCGCCGGTGATCATCCGCGAGGATTTCACGAAAGCCCGCCTGGGCAGCAGCATGGAGCTTCTCGAGGACAAAAGCGGCGCGCTTACCATAGAGCAGGTAGCCTCGCCGCGATTTTCGGGGCGCTTCGCTCCCGCCCGCGAGGAGGTCCCCAACTTCGGGTATACCCGGTCCGCCCACTGGGCGCGGTTCACCCTCGAGAACCTCACCGGGAAAAGCACGGTGGTCTACCTTGAGCTGGTGCATGCCGTGGTGGACCATGTTCGCCTCTACGAGCCCGCGGGGAGCGGGTACAGGGAAACGAGGACCGGCGATTTCCTTCCATTCGATTCACGCCCTTACAGGGACAAGTACTTCGTCTTCCCGCTGAGCTTGGGCCCGGGCCGGACCACGTTCTACCTCATATGCCGGACGACGACGGTACTCTCCCTGAACCTGGTCCTCCGGTCGGCGCCGGCGCTGTCCTCGTACAAGGAGCTGGAGAACCTGGTGCTGTGGATCTACGTCGGACTACTGCTCGCCATGGCGCTGTACAACCTCTTTCTTGGAATAGCGATGCGGGATGCCGGCTACCTGTACTACGTCGCGTTCGTTTCTTTCCTGCTCCTGTATACCATGACGCTGTACGGGCTGTCGTACCAGTACCTATGGCCTTCGCGCGTCGCCTGGGAAAACAGGGCTGTTTCGGTGTTTCTCCACTTGGCCGCCGTGGGATTTTACCAGTTCGCCCGGTCCTTTCTGAACACGAGACGAATCGTCCCCGTCCTGGATAAAACCCTTCTCCTCTTTATGGCATTGCACGTTGTGTGGCTGGCCGTGGTCTTTCTTTCGCCGCCGGGCGCGGCCGAGGGGCTCGCCGTCTACACCATAGCCGTCGGGCTGGCCTTCGTCACGGTCACGGCCGTTGTCGTTCTCCTCCGGGGCGTCAGGGCCGCGGCGATTTACCTTCTCGCCTGGTCCGCCTTCATCGCCGGCGCCCTCGTCGGCATTTTCCGCGCCCTTGGCCTGCTGCCCGACTCAGTGTTCACCTATTACGGTCCCCTGCTGGGCATTGCCGCGCAGATGGTACTCTTTTCCTTCGGCCTTGCCGACCGCATGATCGGCATGCGCGAGGAGCGCATCAAGGCACTCGAGGCCCTGCGCAAGACGGAGGAGAAATACCGGATACTCGTGGAGAACAGCAGCGACGTCATCTTTTCCCTCGACAACGAGGGGTATTTCACCTATGTCAGCCCCTCGATCGAAAGGCTTTCAACTCTCTACAGGGTGGAAGATGCCGTTGGGCAACCCTTCGCGAAATTCATCCACCCCGACGATCTGCCGGCCCTGCTGGAGAGCCGCGCGAAAACCATAGCCGGGAACCTGGAACCCCTCGAATACCGCCTGCTGGACGGGAACGGGAGCGTCGTGCACGTGCGCTCGTTCAGCCGTCCCGTGTTCGAGGGAGGGCGCATGACGGGCGTCACCGGGATCATCTCCAACATGACCGGGTACCGGAGGGTGCTCTCGGCGCTCGAGGAGTCGGAAAAAAAATACCGGACCCTCTTTGAGAACGCGGCCGAGGCGCTGTTCGTGATACAGGACGGCCGCGTCGTCTTCGTGAATCCAAGCACCATGGAATTAACAGGATACAGCGCGGGTGAGATTCTTGCGCACCCCTTCATCGACTTTGTCCATCCGGAGGACCGGGACGCCACGGTACAGGATTATCTCCGCTTCATGAGCGGTTCCGACTTTGGACGGTGGGTGCAGTTCAGGATAATCCATAGAGACGGCACCACCCTGTGGATGGAGAGGAAGGCGGCGGCGATAACCTGGGAGGAGAAGCCCGGTGTGCTGGTGTTCATGATGGACATCACGGAGCGGAAGAAGGCGGAAGAGGAGATCAAAAAGTCGCTCAACGAGAAGGAAATCCTGCTCAAGGAGGTCCACCACCGGGTCAAGAACAACATGCAGGTCATCTCGAGCCTGCTCAACCTGCAGCTGAACAACATCGTCGATGAAGGCACGAGGAACGTCTTCATCGAAAGCCAGAACAGGATCCAGTCCATGGCCCTCATCCACGAAAAGATCTACCGGTCCGAGGACTTCATGAAGATCGATTTCGCCGCCTACATGCACGACCTGGTCGCCCTGCTGATGCGGAGTTACGGCGTCCGTTCGGAGCGGGTGGACCTTGCCGTCGAGGGCGAAGACGTGTTTCTGGAGGTCAGCACGGCCATCCCCTGCGGCCTTATCGTCAACGAACTGGTTTCCAACTCCCTGAAGCACGCTTTCCCCGACGGGCGCAAGGGCGCCGTCGACGTTATATTGAAGATGGATGAACGGGAAAATGAGACGGCGTACATTCTCACCGTCAGGGACAACGGGGTCGGCATGGAAGAGACGATGGATTTGGAGCGCCCCCGCAGCCTGGGACTGCAGCTCGTGAAGGTGCTCGTCGGCCAGCTCAAGGGCGCTCTCCGGATGAAGGTCGACGGCGGGACCGAATTTACCGTCACCTTCACCGGGGCGAGGTGATATCCGCCACCCGGGCGATCCTCGCCATCATGTTTTGAAAAAGCTCCTCCTCGCCTTCCATCCGGAGGGAGAGCGCCCCCTCAGCGCAGTGGTCCACGCAGCGCCCGCACCCCTTGCAGTCCTCGCCTATCATCGCCTTTCCGTCCTTCATCTCGATGGCGCCGACAAAACACTCCCGGGCGCAGACCCCGCAGCCGGTGCAGCGCCCGGCGTCCATCGCGATGGAGATGCCGGGGAGTTTCTTATAGGCCCTGTCGAGGTTGGGCCCGCGCCTCTTCATGTGGGTGCGGTAGAGGCAGCAGCAATCGTCGCAGAAACAGATGAACATGAGCCTGTCGAAGCGGGGGAGCCCGAAGGCCACCGGGTCGATCCACGTGTGGGCGATGTTCGCTATGAGCCCGGCCCCCGCCGCCCTGCGCACGTGGTCTACCGCCTCGGCCGCTGTGGCGATACGGCCATGGGAGGGGTGGATGTGCCGCACCGGCGTCCCCAGGGCCATGCAGCCGATATTTTGCGGATGGTTCGAGCATTTCAGGAGGTCGCGGCAGATGCACCGGTCGAGTATGAACCTGTCAGACGCGCTCGACACCAGGCGCTCCACGAGCCGGCTCGGCAAAAGGACGTTCTCCGGCCGCCGGATCTCGATGTTTATGGGTATGGCCGTCACCTCGTTGTACGGGTAGGCGAAAAAGGGATTGATTATCCACTTGAAGAACGGGTATGAGCTCAGCTTTTTCGCGGCGACCATGAGAGGCCACGAAAGCGTCACCGCCGTCTTCACGAATTTTCTGCCCGGGCCGTACCGGAAAAGTTTCACGGCGCCTCCTATTTTTCGATGATGCCCTTTTTCAGCGGCACCCACCAGGTGAATCCGAAGATGGTCGTCATTACGGTGACGCGCCTATCCGAGACGCGCTTTCCCGAAGCCGCCCTCCGCGCCGCGGGGATC
The DNA here is from genome assembly GCA_963762305.1 of uncultured Spirochaetota bacterium. Classification (GTDB taxonomy): domain Bacteria; phylum Spirochaetota; class UBA4802; order UBA4802; family UBA5368; genus CAVXKM01. Next base: position 134,019 of record CAVXKM010000003.1, read on the forward strand.
TCGGACACGTGCAGGAGCAAGAGCGCCGCGACCAGCGCGATTCCCGCCGCCGCGCTCGAGAACAGGAAATAGCCGACACCGAAGGCGATCGCGAACAGCACGATCGCGCCGGCCATCAGTGAATACCAGAATGCTTTTCGCACATCCATCGCGTGTCTCCTTTGTTGTTTTACAGGCAACACGATGAGACCGGTGTGTTTTCACGCCGCTCCGGCGTACCCTCGCGGCGGCGGCATCACTTGTAGTCCGCGAGCGTGTCCATGCGTGAGACCATTTCGCTCACCGCCGCGTCCGGGTCCTCCACGACGATGCGGACCGCCGAGTGGGGGCACACGGTCACGCATCGCCCGCATCCCTTGCATAGCCCCTCGTCATGATGGGCCCTGCCGTCGCGCAGGCGTATGGCCCCCATGAAGCACTCGGTGACGCAGGTGCCGCAGCCGATGCACAGGTCCGGGTCCACGTCTATCCGGAGCCCGTCGATGCGCACCAGCGAGTCCGAAGCGCCCGCCGGGAGGTACTTCCCCGAGGCCAGTATGGTGCAGCAGCACCGGCAGCAGAAGCATATGGTCAGCATCCGTCCGCGGTCCCGCACCCCCCATATGAAATTGTCGACCCTGACCCTGCCCGTCATCGGGATAAGGCCCGCCTTGACCGCCGCGTGCAGGTGCCCGATCGCGTCCTCCCTCGACACGTGCCGCGCGATGCGCTGATCGATCTCCTTCGTACCCTCGCCCAGGAGCAGGCATCCGATCCCGATGGGATGGGAGGGGCGCTGCCGCGCGTCCCTGCAGGTGCACCGGTTGATGATGACCCTGTGGGACGAGCGGCGGATGATCTCCTCCACCACGAGGATGGGCAGGGGAGTGCTGCCCCGTCCCGTGATGCCCTCGTTGATGGGGATATAGGTGACGTTGAGATTTTTCCCCGAGAACAGCGGCAGTGCCGCGATCTCGACGAGTTTTCCCACTATGGGAATCCGGGTGGCCTTCGCGCTCAGCCATGTGATCGGCCAGATTTTCGCGAGAACCGTGAGCCACCAGGCGGGCCTTCGTGACATCGGGTGCCTCCTCCGGCGTCCTTACTTCGACGCGGCTCGCTCCTTTGCGAGCAGTTCGTAAACCCGCTCGTACTCGGCCGCGGCGTCGTCCCATGAATGCCGGTATGACATCGCGTTCGCCTGCAGGGCGCGCCATTCCGCGCCGTCCCTGTATTTTCTTATGACGTACCGGATCCTATTATAGAGCTCTTCGGGCGTAAGTAAAGCGAATTTAAAACCGGTGCCGGCGGACCCGTCCCATTCCCGGACGGTGTCGTCGAGGCCGCCCGTCGCGCGGACCAGGGGGATCGTCCCGTATTTCATGCTGTACATCTGGTTCAATCCGCACGGCTCGTAGCGGGACGGCATCAGGTAGACGTCGAGGCCCGCCTCCATGAGGTGGGCCAGCCGCTCGTCGTATCCCCAGTAGAGTCCCACCCGGGAGGGGAACATCTTCCTGAGGCGCTCGAACCTGGCGATGATCGAATCATCGCCGCTTCCCAGCACGGCGATCTGGAAATCCTCGTCAGGGAGCAGGTGTTCCAGCGTTTCGGCGAGCACGTCCATGCCCTTCTGGTATGTCATGCGCGAGACGCTGCCGAGCAGGGGCGTCCGCGGGTCCGGTTCGATCCCCATCCTCTCCTGGAGGGCTTTCTTGCATATGCCCTTGCCGCTCAGGTCCCCGATCGAGTAGGCGGCGGGGAGGTTCGCGTCCCTCGCGGGGTCCCAGTTTTCGTAATCCACCCCGTTGGTTATGCCGAAGAGCCGCTCCCTCCTTTTTTGAAAGACGCCGACGATGTCGTACCCGAACTCGCGGGTTTGAAGCTCCTCGGCGTGTCGCCTGCTCACCGTGGTGACGGCGTCGGCGAAGAGGACCCCGCCCTTGAGGTAGTTCACCTGGCCGAAGAATTCCAGGCCGTCCATGTCGAATACCTCCGGCCCGAGCTGTGTCCATGAAAGGGAATCCCCGGGAAAGACACCCTGGTATCCCGCGTTGTGCACGGTCAGCACCGTGGCGCTGGCCCTGAAAAAGGGATCGTCCGCGTAGAGGGTCTTGCGGTAGACCGGCACGAGGGCGGTTTGCCAGTCGTTGCAGTGAATGATGTCGGGCTTGAAACCGAGGCCCTTGAGGCCCTCCAGCACGGCCCTGCCGAAGAAGGCGAAGCGCTCGGCGTTGTCGGGATAGGCTTCGTAGCCGTCATCGTACAGCCCGTCCCTGCCGAAATAGAGGTCGTGCTCGATGAAATATGTCGTGACCCCGGGGATGTGCCCGGACCTGAAAACGGCGGCCCACTTCTCCCCGGGGCCCAGCGGCACCCGCAGGGGGGAGGGACGTGTTCGAGCCCGAATTTTCCTTTGTCGACCGTGTAGTACCGCGGGAGAATGACCGCCACGGTGTGTCCCCGCCGCGCAAGGGCCCTGGGCAGCGAGTAGGAAACGTCCGCCAGGCCGCCCGTTTTCGCGAAGGGATAGGCCTCCGATGTGGCGAAGGCGATATTCATGCCGGTTCGATCAGCGGGGGGAGGTACTCATCCGGCGGGTCGAACCCGAGAAAGAGCAGTATGGTGGCGGCCACGTTCGCGAGGCCGGGCGGCTCGGGGAATTCCTTGAGCCTGTAGCGGCCGTCAAACCCGGGATCGCATATGATGAACGGCACGGGATTCAGCGTGTGGGCCGTCTTGCGCAGGGGCTCGCCGGTCGCGGCGTCCAGCTTGATCTTTCCGTTTTTGTCCAGCTCGCACATTTCCTCCAGGTTGCCGTGGTCGGCGGTGATGAGCGTAAGGGCGCCCGCTTCGTCGGCGGCCCGGAGGAGCCGCTTCAGGCACAGGTCCACTGCCTCCGCCGCGATGACGGCCGCCTCCAGGTTCCCCGTGTGCCCGACCATGTCGCCGTTGGGGTAATTGAGCCGGATAAAGTCGTACGCGCCGCTCCGGAGCGCCTCGATGGTCCTGTCGGTGATTTCCGCCGCTTTCATCCACGGGCGCTCGTCGAACTGGACCCTGTCCGAGGGCACCTCCTCGTAGGTCTCGCTCCGCTCGTCGAACTTGCCGCTCCTGTTCCCGTTCCAGAAATAGGTCACGTGCCCGAACTTCTGCGTCTCCGAAACGGCGTACTGCCGTATTCCGGCGTGCGTCAGGTACTCGCTTATGGTGCGGTCGATGGCGGGGGGGGACACCAGGTAGTTTTTGGGAATTTCCAGGTCGCCGTCATACTGCATCATACCGGCGTAGACGACATCGGGATAGCGCCCGCGGTCGAACCGTGAGAAATCCTTCTCTTCGAACGCCCGGGTGATCTCTATCGCGCGGTCGCCCCTGAAGTTGAAGAATACGACGGAATTCCCATCCACGATGGGCCCGACCGGCCCGCCGGCGTCGCAGACGGTGAAGGCGGGCAGGTACTGGTCGGTGAGGTCCTCCTGCTCGCGCCGGAACGTCTCAATGGCCTCGCGGGCCGAGGCGAAGGGCCGCGCCTTCCCGAGGACGTGGGCCTCCCATCCCCGCTTTACGATTTCCCAGTCTGCCTCGTAGCGGTCCATGGTGGTCACCATGCGCCCGCCGCCGGATGCGATGCGATAGTCCAAACCGCGGCCCGTGAAGGAGGCCAGGTGTTCCTCGAGTCTGTCAACGTACACGAGGGCCGAGGTGTCGGGCACGTCGCGGCCGTCCAGCAGGATATGGACCCTGGCGCGCCGTATTCCCTCCTCGGAGGCCCGGGTGATGAGCCTCAGGAGGTGGTCTATGTGCGAGTGCACGTTCCCGTCGGAGAGGAGACCCATGAAATGGAGCGTGGAGGACCCTTCCGCCGGCCGCTTGACGAGGCGCTTCCACGAGTCGGAGGAGAAGATCCGGCCGGAGTCCATCGCGGCCGTCACGAGCTTTGCGCCCTGGTCGAAGATTCGGCCGGCGCCGAGGGCGTTGTGCCCGACCTCGGAGTTGCCCATGTCGTCGTCGCTGGGGAGGCCGACGGCCCTGCCGTGGGCCCTGAGGACCGTTTTCATGCAGCGCGCGTTCAGCGTGTCGAGGGTGGGAGTACGGGCCAGGTGGAGAGCGTTTCCTTCATTCTCCCCGCCGATGCCGAAACCGTCCATCACGACGAGGACCAGGGGGCCCGTGTGCCTGCACCGGTCGTTTTTTCGAAGCCTGTTCATCACTCTCGCTCCTGAACGGAGTCCGTCCAGCCGTGCCCGCGGCTGCCGGTCGTTTTTTACCGGAGGTATCGCTCGGTGAATTCTTCCTCGGTCAGAAGGGGGACGAAGTCCCGTGAAAAGACCTTTTCCAGGAGCATGAGCACCTTGGGGTTCATGCCGTACAGCACGAAGTCGATCCTGTTTTCGTCGGCGGCCTTGAGAATCGACAAAAGAGCGGCCACGCCCGATGAATTAATGGTGTCCACCCCGGTGAGGTCGATGGCGATCGCCGACGGTTTTTCCCTTATTCTCTCGTTGATGAGGTTTGAGACCTTCGTCTCATCGTGGTACTCGAACAGTCCCGTCAGGTGAATGATGATGACATTTTTTTTTGTCGAATAACCGATCTCCATGGAATTCCGCTGCTCCCGGCGATTTATGGTCGTGTTTCGTCCGAACAGGAGGCCACGGAACCGTGTCCCGTGACCGGATTGCCCTTTCCCCCCGCGCCCGGAGGGCATTGCCGAAACGGGATCACCTCAGCCCCGAAGTCTCCCGACAATGGATTCGAGATCTGCCACGTGGCGCCTCGCGACGCCCGATATTTTTATGCGATCATTTTTACAATTCGATATCTCGATGGCAAGCATCTTTTGAATTTTCAGATTCGTGTCCTGCAGTTTCTCGAGGAGAAATCCCAGCTCCTCCGTTTCGAACGTCTTCCTCCCGGAATGTCGCAGGATCCCTCCCAGGCTCGCGAACAGTCGGCCGGAAAGCGGCGGGACCGCGCGTGCCAGGACGGCTACCAGAATGTACGGGACGAGCACGTAGAGGTTGATCCTGACGATGGTGAGGAGAAAGGCGTGCGTTTCGGGAGTCATGCTCTTCTCCCACAGGTACCAGATGGTGTCCGCCAGCGCCAGGGACACGAAAAAGGACGTCTTCCCGCGGGGGACGCCGATGGACGACAGGCCGGCCGAGAGGAACGACGCGGCCAGCAGGAGGACAAGAGCGCCGGGAGGGAAGATTGCCGAGATCGCGCTGAAGAGGGATGAGAGGTTCTGAAAAAAACGCCCGATGCCCTGGAGGTTCTGGCGTATGTCCCCGTAGGCTTCCCGGATGTCTTCCAGGCCGGCGGCGAACACCGATTGTCCCCCGGCATGGTGCTTCGTCCCGCGAGGGATGGCGGGGAGGGCTATCATGATGGAGAGGAGAGCCGCGATCACCGCTGTTTTGTTTCGCATCCGGATGCCTCCTTTTATGACATGGTGTGGCCCTTTATCTTTCTTTTCACTAAGATAATACGGGAGGCGATTTCAAGCCTAAAACGCGAACGCGCGGATAAAAACGCCCCTGCCGTATTTGCTGAAATTCGGCAGGGGCGGCGGTCACCGATGATCAAGGCAACATCAAGTAAAATGTCGGGATGGGGAGATTTGAACTCCCGGCTTCTGCGTCCCGAACGCAGCGCGCTACCGGACTGCGCCACATCCCGTTTTTGTAAACTCATGGTCCGGCGTGATATTTTTCAATCATTTTTTATGAAATATTTAGACTATGCTGCCGGATTGCAACGCGGATGGCGCGCCATTAATTCCGGTAAAAAGGCGCGCATTTTGATGAATAAGTGATAGTTACTGAATGGTGTTCAGGCCGCCGGCGAAATTCCATGAGCCCATTCGTCCGCAAAAGTTGCTCCATTCCGAGCAGGCGCTCAATTGCGGCGGAACGGCCCGGTTGCGAAAACGGCACGGCTGAAAAATTACTTGCCATATTTCCGGCAAACTGGCCCAATTGAGCCATGAAGGGCGAATTTATGGCGCTATTCCCGCATACCTCCGCATCGGGGAACAATCCGGCCGTCTATGTGGGCTGTACGGGCAGGGTCCGTCCGGCAGCGGCGAACTATTACTCAAAGTTCGCTTAAAAACCTGAAATAACTACAGTTAGGTTATCACGAGTGCGTATATTGATTAGAGCAGAATTTGCTTTATCGGCAGCCGCGCGGTACGGTGCGCAGGCGCATTGTTCCCCGACGCGCGGCATCAACGGCACTGTCGTCCTACAGGAGAAAGGTGCAGGCGGTTGAAAATGGGAACCGACACGGGAATCATCACCTCCAACATATACGACGGCGAGATCCACGAGCGCCTCAACCCGCTGGTGGAAAAAATAACGGGGGTGCTCTTCAGGAAGATCGAGTTCGACGAGGAGAGCTTCAATGTCCTCAACCGCTGCGTTGCCGACCGGAAGAACATCGTTTACGCGTCGTTCCATAGTTCCAACATCTCCCTGCTCATCCTCTACAACCTATTAAAGAGGCGCGGCTTCCAGCCGCCGGTATTCGCCCTCGAGTACAATCCCTTCCTGCTCCAGCGGACGGTTTTCGTCTGGAAGCGGGTGGTGAAGTTCTTCAAAGAGGTGATACTCAGAAGGGAGTACAAGTACATCCTGGACACCGGCCACGTCCAGGAGCTCATACAGGGCAGGAAGAGCATCCTCCTCTCCCTCATGTCGCGCAGGTATTTCCTGAAGCGCTACACGGATTTCAAGTATGACTCACTGGTCTATCTCATCGAGGTGCAGAAGACCGCCGAGTCGCCCATCTATCTTCTGCCACAGATGATATTCTGGAACCGGAACCCCGAGCGCACCGTCCCCCGGGGCATCATGGGCACGACGCCGCGCGAGATCGTGAGCTCCCGGGCCACCGGGGACAAGAGCCTCATATCCGGGTGGCTCGCCGTGCTCAAAAGCATGACGCCCGCCTTCGTGCGCCTGTCGACGCCCTTGAACTTAAAGGAGGAAATAGAAAACTCCCGGTCCGACGATTCCCGCCAGATCGCCATCGAGGTGAGGAACAAGCTGCTGGGGATATACCACCACGAGAAGCGGACGATCCTTGGGCCCGTCCTCAAGTCGCGCCAGGAGATGATGGAAAAGATACTCTACAACAAGAACGTCCTCGAGGAGATCGCGCGGCTCTCCGCGGCGGACGGCACCCCCGAGAGCGTGCTGCGCAAGCGGGCGTACCGGTATTACCGGGAGATCGCCGCCGATTATTCCGTCGTCTACGTGAGCCTGTTCGAGAAGGCCCTAGACTATATTTTCAGGAGGATCTACGACGGGATTTCATACGACCAGGAGGCCATCCGGCAGATACGGGAAGCGGCGCAGCGGGGCCCGCTGGTGCTGGCGCCGTGCCACAAGAGCCACATGGACTACCTGATACTCTCCTACATACTTTTCAAGAACAAGATGTTTCCTCCCCACGTCGCGGCCGGGATAAACCTGAGCTTTTTCCCCATGGGCACCATTTTCCGTCATTCCGGCGCCTTTTTCCTGCGGCGCTCTTTTAAAGGGCTCAAGCTCTACCCGGTGGTCTTCAAGCAGTATATTAAAACGCTGATTTCCGAGGGATACACCCTGGAGTTTTTCATCGAGGGAGGACGGACGCGCACCGGCAAGCTGGTATATCCGAAGCTCGGCTTCCTGAGCTATCTGCTCGAGGCCATCGAGGAGGGATACCACAAGGACCTCGTCTTCGTGCCCATCGCCATCAATTATGACCGCATCCTCGAGGAGCAGTCCTACGAGCATGAGCTCAAGGGCGGCGAGAAAGCGACCGAGTCGGTCGCGTCGATGATGGAAAGCCGCAAGCTCCTCACGAGGAAGTACGGCCGGGTGTACGTCACCTTCAACCAGCCGTTCAGCGTGAGCGAGGTGAAGGAGTGGGGGTTCAAGGGCAGCGAAATACCGCCGGTGATCGCGGAAACCGTCATTAGGCGGATAAACCAGGTGACGGTGGTCACTCCCTTCGCCCTGACCACTACGGCCATGCTGCTGATATCGGTCAAGGGCTTCTCGAGGCAGATGCTCGTCGAGCGGATGAAGAGCATTTACGGCTATCTCGCCCATGCCCGGGTAATCCTCTCGGATTCGTTGAAATCGGCAGGCAACATCGATGAAATAGTGGACTACGTCATCACCGCCTACATGGAGGACAGGATACTCGAGGGGCTCCCCATGGAGGGCGGCAAGAAAAAGGAAATGGTGAAGGACTTCTACGTGCTCCGGGACAACAACCGGGCGAGAATTGTCTTCTACAAAAACAGCATCATCCACTATCTCCTGCCGCTGGCCTTCACCTCGCTGGCCCTGCTGAGGGCGCACCGCGACGGGGAGGGCGGCGAGCCGGCGCGCGCCGGGATCGAGTTCCTCAAGGACATGTTTGCCGTCGAGTTTCTTCATTTCGAGGGCGATGATCCGGAACTGCCGGCGCCGCCCCTGGTCCAGGAGTACCTGCTCGCGAATTCCTGCGCGAAAACCGACGGCGGCCGACTCGTCCTCAACGAGGAGAAGGCGGACGACCTCAGGTATTTCGCCAGGATAATCCAGGACTATCTCGAATCCTATGCCGTAGTGCTGCAGACCCTGCTAGCACACAAACCGAGAAGATCGACCCATCGGGAACTGGTCACCGAAATAAGGAGAAACGGCGTGCGCATGTACCACACCGGCGACGTGCGCCTCTCGGAGTCCCTGTCACAGCCCAATTACCAGAACGCGCTCTCGAAGCTGATCCAGGCCGGCATGGTGAATGAACGCCAGGCGGGCGGCAGGCACGCGGAGGTGACGGGCATGGACAGGGACCGGGTGCTGGAGCTGTACGGGCGGCTGAAGAGCTTCCTCGATGTGCTGGCCTGAGAAAAGGCTCCCTCGATTCCGCGGCAAATGACAATGCCCCCTCGCAGGAGGGGGCATTTGCAGTAAAAGACGGAGACGGGTGTGCCGAAGGGGACCCGTCAGATGTTCAGCCGCGCACCCACGTGTATGGAATTGCTCTTCAGCTCGACATCGTCTTCCTGCTTGGAGGTGTTGTACATGTATTCCCCGAACAACTGGACCATGGGGAAGATCGTCAACGCGCCGCCGATTCCGAAGTAGTATGAATCGAAGCTGCTGGATTCGGAATACTCGGTGGCGCCGAACTTCGTTTCGAGTTTCTCCTTTATCGCTACGCCGCCGCGGACATACGGATGGATGAGGATCGGAAGCTCAAGCATTATGATCCCGTCCAATCCGTACGCGGTCTTGGTGGTTTCGACGTTCTTTCCATCGGCCTCATACTCCAAAGGGGCCCTCTGGTAGAAAGCGCCGACCCCCACGCTGAGGACCATGGGGATCACGCTGCCGTTCAGGTGGCCGAGAAACCCGTACTCATATCCGGTGGTGTCCTCGCTGATATCCTCGACATTGATCTCGCCCGAAAAGGTATACCCACCGTACACACCCAGGTCGACTATGGCGTAACCCGACACGGGAACCACCAGAAGCACCGCCGTCACCAGTGCGATCTTCCGTAGAATGCTCATCGATGAAGCCCTCCTTTTTTATTTTGCCGAATTGCCGGAAGAAGCGTTTCGATCACCCCACAACGGGCCGCGCGTTCCTGCAACTCCGCTCGTATGTTGTTCAAACTAGAGGGAATAGTAGTGATAAAAACCATCCGCGTCAACTTTATTTTCCATCATCTGTCGCGATTATATAAAGGAACGGCCGCGTGACGGGCGGCGATGGAGCGCGCTGCCATTTTTATTTGACTTCCCCGGAGTCCCGTGCGATCGTAACTGAGGTTCTGCCGGTGCGTCCGCCGGAGCGGAAGGCGCCGGGCCCGATTTCATATACATGCTCGCTGAATGCATTCCATAATAAAACACGGCACATGAGCGATCAACATAAACTCGCGCAAGGAGCTCCGGGGACGCTCGTCACGGTAATGCTCTGCACGCTCCTCGCAACGGCGGGCGCGCTCCGCGCAAACGGGGAGAACGCGCGGCTGAACGAGCAGGGACTGGCATGTCTCGGGGGCGGCGATTACGTCGGGGCCGAGAGGTGCTTCAGGCGCGCGATCGAGTTGAATCCCCGGGTGAAATTCTATTACAACAACCTGGGCGTCTCATTGATGAAGCAGAACCGCCACGGGAAAGCTTATGACGCCCTTCAGAGGGCCGTCGAGATCGATCCCCGGTACGCGAAAGCGCTCTCGAACCTCGCTATCACCTGTTTTTACATGGCCCGGTTCAGCGAGGCGTACCGGTATTACATCCGGGCCCGTGACGCCAACAGCGCCTACGTCGATGCCCGCTTCGAGCGGAACCGGGTGCGGAAGAAGGTTGAGGAAATACAGCGCCGGAACCCGGGCAACGGGGACTACAAGCGAATTATCGACACCTTGAATTGAACGGCGCCGGCGTGGCGGAACGGAAACCCAGAGACATTTCAAACCATTGCAGCGCCGGGCCGGGGGGCGGGCCGGAAAGGACTTCGCCTCGAGCTTGAGCATCCCTGCAGAACGGGACAGGAGACACGCCATGGAGAAACCGCGCATCATGGTCGTCGAGGACGAGCCCATCATTTCCATGGACATCTGCGGCGTCCTGGAAAGCCTCGGGTTCGGCGTGGCGGCGAGCGTCTCATCGGGAGAGGACGCGGTCCGGACCGCGGGAGAGACGAAGCCCGATCTCATCCTCATGGACATCCTGCTCGGGGAAGGCATGGACGGGATCGAGGCGGCAAGGCGGATACGGGAGCAACAGGACATCCCGATTGTCTACCTGACGGCCCATGCCGATGTCGCCACGGTCGCGCGCGCGCGCGACGCCCAGCCCTACGGGTACGTGCTCAAGCCGGTTCAACACAACGACCTGTACACCACGGTCGATGCGGCCCTTCACCGCCACAGGCTGGAGGGAGACTTGAGAATAAAAAACGAGGAACTGGCGGCCGCGAACCAGGAATTGCAGGCCGCCCTGGAGGAGCTTGAGACCACGAATGAAGAAATGGCAAGCGCCCAGGATGAGCTTGTAAAGCTCAACAGGCGCCTGCAGATCCGGGAGGAAAAATACCGCGACCTGGCGGAAAACATCGTCGAGGCGGTATACGAAACGGATGAAAACGGTATTCTCACCTACGTGAGTCCCATGGTCGAGGCGACATGTTCGTATTCCCCCGAGGAGATGCTCGGCAGACTGTTCGTCGAGATCATTTACCCGGAAGACCAGGAGTCCTTCAAGAAGACAATCGGCAAGATTTCCCGCGGCGAGTCGAGGTCGGGCGAGTGCCGAATCGTGACTAAATCCGGCGATGTCCGCTGGATTCACCTTTCCGGCCGGCCGAAATTCGAGAAGGGCCGTTTTGCCGGTTTCCGCGGCGCGATAATGGACGTCACCGAGCGAATGCGGGCGGAGATGCGGCTGAAGGAGAAGGACGAGAGGCTTGCCGAGGCCAACAACCTGATGCGGCTGGTGCTCGACACGATACCGGTCCGGATATTCTGGAAGGACAGGGACCTGAACTATCTCGGCTGCAACCGGCTCTTCGCCGCGGACGCGGGGTACGGCGCTCCGGAAGAGCTCGTCGGGAAATCGGATTTTGACTTGGGATGGAGGGAGCAGGCCGAGCTGTACCGCCGTGACGATGCCGAGATCATCGCCACGGGCAAGGAAAAGATCAATTACGAGGAGCAGGAGACAACTTCCCGGGGCGACCGTATATGGTTGCGGACCAGCAAAACGCCGCTGCGCGACGTGCAGGGCGAAATCATCGGCGTGCTGGGCACATACGAGGATATCACGGAAAGTAAAAAGATCGAGGGGGAGTTGAGTGAGAGCCGACAGAACCTGCACTCGCTGTTCAACACCATCGACGACCTGGTTTTAGTCCTGTATGCGGACGGGAGCATCCTGGACGCGAACAGCGCCGTGTGCCGCGTCCTCGGGTACAGCATGAAGGAACTTCGGGGGAAGAGTTATGTCCATCTGAATCCCGGGGACCGGCGCGACGAAGCGGAAGCGGTGCTCGGGGACATGCTTTCAGGAAAAGTCGAATCCTCCATGGTGCCCTTGCGGTCAAAAGACGGGACGCTGGTCCACGCCGAGACCAGGGTCACGCGCGGTTCATGGGGGGGGACTCCCGTCCTATTCGCCGTCGCGCGCGACATCACCGGGCGCGTGAAGGCCGAAGAGGCGCTCAAGATGTCAGAGCAAAAATACCGGTTGCTGGTGGACAACTCCCTCGTGGGCATCGGTGTCTCGCAGGACCAGGCCATGGTGTTCTGCAACCAGCGTTTCGCGGAGATGTTCGGCTACCCGTCGCCCCGGGAGGTGCTCGGTCTGCATCTCGACAGGATCGTGGCCCCAGAGAGCCTCGAGTTTGTCACTTCGTTAGTCGGTTCGCGGCCGTCCAGGAAAAGGAGAGCGGTCCATTACGAGATGAAGGCCCTCAGGCGGGACGGGTCCGTCTTCGACGCGGAGGTTTTCGGGGGGATCATCGACTACGAGGGAAAATCCGCGTCGCAGGGGATGGTGATCGACATTACCGAGCGGAAGTCCGTCGAGGCGGCCGTCCGCAGGAGCGAGGAGAAATACCGCTCCCTGCTCGACAGCATAAACGGGATATTTTTCTCCGTGAGCAGCGAGGGTATCGTCACCTTCGTGAGCGGGGGAATCACGAACGTACTGAAAATGACTCCCGAGGAGCTCGTCGGAAAACCGTTTACGGAGATTATCTACCCCCCCGACCTGCATGCGGTGGTGGAGGACTTCAACAGGACCATGGGCGGTGACCAGCACCCCTTCGAGTACCGCCTCAGCGACAAAGACGGAGCAGGCCGCTGGGTCCGCAGCTACAGCCACGTGGTGGGTGACAGGGGCAGGCCCGAGGGCCTCAACGGCATTCTCATCGACATCAACGACCGCAAGGAAATCGAGGAGGCGCTCAAGGAGAGCGAGGAGCGCTACCGCGCGCTCTTCGACCGCTCCTTCGACGCGGTGTATGTAAACGACCTCGTCGGGAATTTCCTGGACGCCAACGACGCAGCCCTGAAGCTCATGGGATACTCCAGGGAAGAGATCCCGAACCTCAATTTCGCCGCTCTCCTCACCGAGGACCAGATCCCGAAAGCCTTGAAGGTCCTCCAGGAGGAGATCGAATTCGGTTCGATGAGGGAGGCCGGGGAGTTCCGGGTGAGGCGCAAGGACGGGGAGTTCATCTGGATAGAGACCATGGCGGCGGTCATCACCAGGGACGGCAGCCCCGTCGCTTCCCTGGCCGTCGCTCGCAACGTCACCGAGCGCAAGCGCGCGGAGGAGGGGCTGCGGGCGTCCCTGACCGAGAAGGAGGTGCTGTTACAGGAACTGCACCACCGCGTGAAGAACAATTTCCAGGTCATTCTCAGCCTGCTGAGCCTCCAGTCGAACAGGACGGAAAACGGGGAGGTCCGGATGCATCTTGCGGACGCGCACAACCGCATCATGGCCATGGCCGTCGTCCATGAGGACCTCTACAGCGTGGGAGAGCTCGCGAAAATAAATTTCCAGGAATACCTGGGCCTGCTGGCGCGCGGGGTAATGAGGAGCTACCTGGGCGACAGCGACAAGATATCGTTGAGCGTGGATGCGGGCTCGGTCATTCTGCCCGTCGACAGGGCGATCCCATGCTGCCTCGTGGTCAACGAGCTCATCACCAACGCCCTGAAGCACGCGTTCCCCGGAGGGATGGAGGGGAGGATCGAGGTGACACTCCGTCCGCTGGATGGGGGCGGCATGGAGCTCACGGTGCGCGACAGCGGCGTGGGCCTTCCCCCGGACCTGGAGCCGGACAAGGCCGGGTCGCTGGGGATGCAGCTGGTGCACTTTCTCATCAGGGACCAGATGAAGGGACAGGTGAGGTTCGAGCGGGGGGCGGGAACGGCGGCGGTGATTACCTTTTGAGTCCGGCGGGAAAAACGGCGCCGCGGGAATGGACGAATCGAGGGATTTCCTCAAGTACGACCGGCATGAACGGGAGGTGGATGCAATGGGGGAAAGGATCGCGTATTGCGGGATTGCCTGTTCCGCGTGTCCCGCCTTCCTTGCCACGGCGAACGATGACGACGCCGCCCGGCTGAAGGTGGCGCGGCAGTGGTCGAAATGGTTCAATGCGGCGCTCGACGCCGGCGACATCAACTGCGACGGCTGCGCGGCCGACGGCGCCCGCCTTTTCGGGCACTGCCGTGAGTGCGGGATACGAAGGTGCGCCAGGGACCGCAAATTGGAAAACTGCGCCTTCTGCGCCGATTACCCGTGCGGGAGGCTGGCCGGATTTTGGAAGACCCTGCCCACGCGGGAAGCGGCGGACAACCTCGAGGCGATCCGGAGAAAGCGGCCATAAAGGCCTCGTCGGCGGGGGCGCGGCGTAAGCAGGGAAAAGGAGGTGCCGTCATGGCGAAGGACCCGGGGATCGGGTACAGGATCACGGCCACCATCATGGCGGTCAGGGGGGAGTGCGGCGCCGGGCACCGGCAGGGAGACTCCTTCGAGATAAGCTGTCACGATCCGGGGGGACTCTGCGGTTTTTTCTATCACGACATATTCCCGGCCCTGCAGACCTTCCAGTTCGGCGGGGGCCTGCCCTGGTGGCGGGGAGACGCGGTCGAGCTCGAATGCCCCGACCGCCGCAACGCGGTCACCCTGCGCCTGGAGCGCGCGAAGCGGCCCGGGTGACATTCCGTACCGGGCACTACCGGCGCGGATAGTCCGCCGCGTGGGGAGAATAAGCCCGCCGGAGAAGGTCCCAGGCGGGCCATGGTCTTACCGTTTGTACACGATCCTGCCGCCCACGACCGTCATGAGCACCGTGATGTCCTTGATCCGGCGGACGGGAACCTTCGTGAGGTCGGCCGAGAGCACCGTCATGTCGGCCAGTTTTCCCCTGGTGATGGAGCCCTTCTCCTTTTCCATGAACTCGGCATAGGCCGATCCCATGGTGTAGCAGTACAGGGCGTCATCGGGCCTGAAACACTCGCCGCTGTTGAGCGGTCCAGCCGTGCCCTCCTCGTTCATGCGGGTCACCGCGTAGTAGATACCGAGCAGGGGCCGGTAGTCCTCCTCGGCAGGGATGTCCGAGCCGAAGGCAACCGGGACGCCCGCCCTGAACATGGTGTAAATGGGATAGGCCCGCGTCGCGCGCCGTGCGCCGAGCAGGGTGACGTCCTTGACGGGATTGTAGATCGCAAAGGGCTGGACGCACGCCAGCACGCCCAGCCGCTTCATGCGCTCTATGTCCCCGGGCTTCACGATCTGTACATGCTCCATGCGCATGCGGAGGTCCTTCGTCCAGGGGTATTTCGCCTGGGCCTTTTCGACGGCGTTCAGCACCTCGTGGATGGCCTGGTCGCCGATCGCGTGGAAGCTGATCTGCCGTCGCGCCCGCGCGGCATCCATGACGATCTTCTCTATCTCCTCAGGCCTGTAACGGGGGGCGCCGAGGTTGCCCGGCTCGTCGGCGTATGCCTCCGAGAGCCAGGCCGTACGGGTGGCGAAGGCCCCGTCGGCGAAGTACTTGACGAGCCCCTTCCGTACCCAGGTGCTCCCTTCCTCGAAGCCGGCTCCCCAGTTGAAGAGCGTTTCAAGAAACGAGTCGCCGAGCGGCCAGCAGGTGAACCGGCACGAAAGCGTGCCTGCCGCGCAATGTTTCCGCAGCAGCCTCTGCGTGAAGGGCTCCCACGTGTTGTCCTGGACGGAGGTGATGCCCGCCTCGCGGTAGAGGGCGAGGGACTTGTCGATCAGCCGCCGGTGTGTCTCGGCATCGAATATCTGTTTTAGAAACTTCCCGTAGGTTGAGCTTCCCATGGCGGTGTCCCTCAGGATGCCCGTGGGCTCGCCGTCCTTGTCGCGCACGATCTGCCCGCCCTTCGGGTCGGGGGTGTTTTTGTCGATTTCCATCTCTTCCAGCATCTTCGAGTTCACCCAGGCCGCGTGGCCGGAGTACTGCACCAGGAAGACCGGGTTCGCGGGCGCCGCCCTGTCAAGGATGGATTTATGCGGTTTGGGGCAGGTGGGGTAGTCCCAGGAGTTGCCCGTGATGAGCTCACCGGGTTTTTTTCCGGCCGCCTCCTTTTTCACGAGCTCGGCGACCTCGCTGCAGGTTTTACGGCGCAGTACGAGCTCCGAGTAGAAGGAGCCCGCCGCCAGGGTGTGGGCGTGGTCGTCGTTGAAGCCGGGGATGAGCGTGGCTCCCCGAAGATCGACGAGCTCCGCGTCCTTCGGCGCGGTCTTGAGGGCCTCGGCGCTGCTGCCCACGAAGGCGATCCTGCCGCCGGAGGCCACCACCGCTTCGGCCCTGGGCAGGCCGGCGTCCACGGTGATGACATTGGCGTTGTAGAGAACAAGCGGCCGCGCGTTTTCCCCGTCGCGGCAGTCCGGGATCGAAAGAGAAGCATACACGACACAGACGAGAACGAGAAGAATCGCGGCGATGACGAACAGCTTCCTGGTTCCGGGTTTCATATTCCCTCCTTTTCTCAAATGGCATCCCTATCGCCCGGAGCGCGGCGAGGTTATACGTCAATAGACATGAACGTGCACGGCAGGCAGACCTCCAGAGCCGGATTTTAACGGATATTCAACGCGGCTCTCCCGGCGCGGGCTGAAAAGTGGCCCGCCGCGTCAGTTATCCGTACAACGAAACAATACCGCTCCGATATTCAAGGACCCATGCTCACAATCACGCAAGCATATTTTCATGCCGGCGTGAGCTCGACGGACAGGGCTGTGCGCGCCGGCTGGGTGAGGCAGGCCATGAACCCGGCCTCAGTTGGGCCTCCCCGGCGGCAGGCGTTTTATTGCATCG
The DNA here is from genome assembly GCA_963762305.1 of uncultured Spirochaetota bacterium. Lineage (GTDB taxonomy): Bacteria > Spirochaetota > UBA4802 > UBA4802 > UBA5368 > CAVXKM01. Next base: position 150,860 of record CAVXKM010000003.1, read on the forward strand.
AGAAACTTTCGAAAATTGATTTATGCGGGGGAGTGAAAAGTTCCGTTTTTTGGAGCGGCGGTAAATTCAAGGGGCTCCCGACAAGGGTTTTTTCGCTGGGTGGGGATTTTCCGGACGGCATCGGTTTCATCTGCCGTCAACCGGCCGCAGAGCGTGCGGGGAAAGGGAACGCGCGTTCCCAGGCGTTGAACCTCCGCATTTCAATACCGGACGGGTTATATCCGGTCACGTGATCTTGACGACCATCTTGCCCACATTCCCGCCGCGGAGGAGGTCGATGAAGGCCTGTGGGGCGTTCTCAATGCCCTCAATCACCGTCTCCTTCATCTTCAGTCTCCCTTCCGCGAAATGGCCGCCCACCTCCTTCAGGAAATCGGGCATTCGTTCGAACCAGTCCATGACGATAAACCCCTTCATTGTGAGTCGCTTGCCGGTTATCATCGTGAGGTTGCGCGGCCCGGGTGCGGGGGTCTCGTCGTTGTACCTCGAAATGGAGCCGCAGGCGATGATCCGTCCGCGAGGGCGCATCAACTCAAGCGCCGCCTCGAGGTGGTCTCCGCCCACGTTGTCGAAATACACATCTACCCCTTTTGGCGCGGCAGCCTTGAGTTTTTCCAGAAGGTTGCCGTCCCTGTAGTTCACCGCCGCATCGAATCCGAGCTCTGAGACGAGCATCCTCACCTTTTCGGATGAGCCGGCGGTGCCGATGACAAAACATCCGCGAAGCTTGGCCAGCTGGCCGGCGATGCTGCCGACGGCTCCCGCGGCGGCGGATACCAGGACGCGATCGCCCGATTTCACGTCCACAAGGTTCAATCCGGCCCAGGCGGTCAGTCCAGTTACGCCCAGCACGCCCAGATGGGCCGACGGCGGCCGCACCGAGGCGTCCACCGGTAACAACTGTCCCGCGTCGGCGACGAAGCTCTCACGCCAGCCCAGGTTTGAGACAACCATGTCGCCGGGTTTCAGCCCTTCCGCCGCAGACTCAATCACCTCGCCGACCGCCGCGCCCTCCAGCACCTGTCCCAGCTGGAACGGCGGTATGTATGATTTGACATCGTTCATCCGGCCGCGCATGTAGGGATCGACTGAAATAAACAGGTTTCGCACAGCCACCTGGCCCTTGCCCGGAGGCTGAAGCTCCACGGTTGCGATTGCGAAGTTATCCGTGACGGGCCAGCCGTGGGGACGGGAGGCCAGTCGTATCTCGCGGCTGATGGTTCTCGGCATCGCTGTTCTCCTTATTCAACGCTCTGATCTCTTTTCTGCGTCCTTGAAGCGGGACTTGACGCCAATGATTCCTGAGGCAGACGGGGTATTTTGTCCTAATAAATAACTTATCGCCATGTCCGGCGATAGTTGAAACTATCGGCACGGTCCTGCAGCCATAACGCCCGCAACGGAGGCAGGAGGATGTTCAAGGCGCATATCGCCGACATGCCGGGTATAAGGCCTCCGGTTGCCGGCGTCGCGCCGATGGTCTTTCCACGGCGCCTTTCAGGCTTTTTTTCGGGACATTCTTCCCTGCATTCAACATTCAGCCGAGAGGAGTGCAACACACGCGGTGATAAATCCCGTGCGTCGCTGAAGTTAAACTGCCAGACAATCCCCTTGTGATTTAAAAGACTTTTTTTCATCCCGAAATGTTGCAATTCATGAAAGAGACTTGGAAAGGCAGTGACAGCTTCTATTATAGTATTAAAATCGAAATGCATAGTCAAATGACGGGGTTTATTATTCACGAATTTGCCATAAGAAGGGAATTCAGCAAGGTCCCAAACAGGGGGCCCTTGACTGTGAGATGGATTTCCGGAAAAAAGTGCTTTTAATGACCTGTATTCTGCCCCTGGCCGTACCTGCCCGGAGTGAGAGGAAGTCCTTAACGCGCCGCCATGCGCGGAGCTTCTCCGGCGGGCCGGATGACCGGCATCTTCAAAAGGACCGCCAGGGCGCACAGGAGGATTAGGCCCGCTCCGGTGAAAAGGGCAACCGGGCCCCGGTGCTCGAGCAGCGCGCCGCCCAGGGCGTTTCCCACGAGGAGCGAGCCGTTCTGGCAGGCCATGTATATCCCCAGCAGGGCGGCGGTCCTCTCCGGCGGGATGAGGGAGGTGAACAGGGCATAGGCGACCGAGAGGAGCACCGAGAACCCGGCCCCCGCGCCGACGAGCGCGATGAAGGCGGCGGTCATGCCGTGGACACGCGGAATGACCATGTATATGAGCGCCAGCAGGAGGAGGCCGGCCGCGGTGACCCGCCGGTGCCCGAGCCGGTCCCCAAGCCGGCCCATGGGAAAGGCGAAGAGCACGAAGGAGAGGGTGACGACGAAGAGCCCCGTGACGGCCGTTCCCGTCGGCACGTTGAAAAGCCGCTTCACCGCGAGGACGAAAAAGGTGTTGGCCATCCAGTTGCCGCTCCACCAGAGGAAGAGCGCGCCGAAAAAAAACAGGAGGTCTTTCCGTGACATGACGTACCGGAGGAGGGTGTGCCCGTCGCGCCGGGCCGGCGGGGCGATGGGCTCGCGCGTGCCGGCGACCATGATTCCGGCACCGGCGGCGATGCATGCCGCGGTGAACAGGAAGCTTCCCCAGGGATGTACCGCCCCCAGCCGCGCCCCGACCAGCAGGTAGAGCAGGTTGCCGGTGCCGCCCACGAGGAACATGATCCCCGCGGCCGAGCCGCGCTCCCCGGGAGATGTAATGTCGGCCAGCAAGGCGAAGTAGGGGCCCATGGTGGAGAAGAACGCGGCGTACAGGAGCGCCGCCAGGACCACCACCGCGCCGAGAGAGCGCGCCATGGGCAGGACCAGCAGGACCACGATCACCGCCGCCCAGCCCCCGGCGATGAAGACCCGCCGGCGCCACTTTCCCCGGAGCCTGTCCGACGCCGCGCCGCAGAGAACAGGCAGGCTCATCCCGAAGATCCCGGCCATGGCCAGTATCAGACCGGTGACGGTCTCGGAGCGGGCGCGCTCCATGAGGAAGAGGGGAAGCGTGGCAGCGAAGAAGCCCCAGAAGGTCTGTACGGCGAAGAGGCCCAGGGAGAAGATTACGAGGCGGAGTCGCGGCGTGTGTGCGGTGGTCATGTCTGGCTCCCTGCGGCGGTAATTGACGGGCATCCTACAGGCCGGGCCGTGTCTTTACAAGAGCAAAAAGCTCCCCGGGCGCCGATCCGTGAATGAGAAAAGAGGTTGATTAATGCGCGGACCCCGGTATGCTCCTGTCTCGGACCATATGCCGTTTCAATTCCCCGTCGCATGTGCAGTAAAACTGCCGGAGGATCGCAATGAAAAAGACCCTGCTCGTCATGCTGATCGTCATCGCCGTCATCGGCCTTGGCCTGTACGCGTACCTGAGAAGCTACATCCCGGACTACGACGGGACCCTCGCGGCGCCCGGGCTCTCGGCGCCCGTGACCATCGAGCGCAACCGCTTCGCCGTGCCCACCATCACGGCCAGGAACATGGATGACCTCTACTTCGCCTGGGGCTACGTGAACGCCCAGGACCGGCTGTTCCAGATGGAATTCACCCGGCGCGTCGGCCAGGGGCGGATATGCGAGTTCGCCGGCGAGAGCGCGCTGGACAAGGACATCTTTCTCCGCGCCGTGGGATTCTACCCCAGGGCCAGGGACTACGCGAAGCGCATGCCGCCCGGATTTCCGCCGGCTCTACCAGCGCTACGTGGACGGCGTCAATCATTACCTCGACACCGAGGGCCCCAACCTCTACATGAAGCTCCTGGGCATGAAAAAGGAAAAGTGGGAGATCGCCGACTCGGTCACGGTGGGCATGATGCTCAATTGGAGCCTGGCCTATAACATGAAGCACGAAGTCCTGTACCACCGGATCGCGAAAAAGATCGGCCGGGAAAGGGCGGCGAAGCTCCTTAACCTGGTGCCGCCGAAAACCTCCACTGTCGTGGAGACCGCGTCGCCTCGGCGGCGAGCGACGCGGCCCTCGACTGCGGTCCTAAAAGACCTGGATTGGCTCCTGGGCTGCCGCTCGGCCTCCAACAACTGGGCCGTGGGGCCGGCCAGGACCGCCCACGGCGGCGCCATTTTCTGTTCCGACATGCAGGTGCACCAGTCCAAGCTCCCCAACGATTTCTACATGCTCCGCGTGCGGGCCGGGGACTTCGATGTGACCGGCGCCCAGGTGGCGGGCGTGCCCTTCGTCGCATCGGGCTACAACCGGCACCTCGCCTGGGGGCTCACAAACCAGGGCGCCGACATGGTGGACATGTTCAAGGAGAACATAGAATTGGAAGAAGAAGACCTACCGCTTCCAGGGGAAGGACTATCCCCTGGAAGCCCGGGAGGAGGTGTTCGTCATTAAAGGGAAGGAGCCGCTGAAGAAGACCCTCTACTTCGCGGGCAGGAAACCCGTCCTCACCGAGGTATTCAAGGACCTGGGATTCGACGTCAGCCTGGACTGGACGGGTTTCGATGGCATAAGCCTGGATGGCTTCCTCTGCTGAACAAGGCGCGCACCTACGAGGAGTGCATGGCCGGGGCAGCGAAGATCCGGATGACGCCCCAGAACATGGCCTACGCCGACGACCGAGGGCAACATCGCCTCCGGGTGATCGGCTCCCTGCCGCGCCGCGAGAAGGGGACCGGGAACCTCATCTCGGACGGCGAGAAGGTGAAGAGCAACTGGAACGGCAACATTCCCGATGACGCGTATCCCATGGTGAAGAACCCGCCCCGAGGCTTCGTGACCACCGCGAACAACAAGAGCGTAAAGGACTATCCCTACGAGATGAACGGGACCTTTTCCCCGGGCTACCGCTACGAGAACATCGCGCGCCTGCTGCGCGACAAGACGGGCATTGACGTGGAGTACATGAAGAAGGCGCAGACGGACACGCACACCGTGATGGCGGAGAAGGTCCAGGCCATCCTGAAAAAATACGTCACGGTCGGAGGACGCTGACGAGCTCGTGAAGAAGGCCTACGACACCGTGCTCGCATGGGACGGCGACAGCCGCAAGGACGCCGCGGCGCCCTCGATCTACAATACCTTCTACGTGCGCTTCGCCTACGGGACCCTCGCCGACGAGCTGGGGCCGGAGCTGGCAGCGGAGTACGTCGCCGAGCGCTACATCAGCATGGAGCGCTTCTACGATATGGTGGAGGGGGGGAGCCCCTTCTTCGACGACGTGACGACCCCGGCGAAGGAGACCGTCGCCGACATCGCCACGCGCGCCTTCACGGAAACCGTGTCCATGCTGAAGAAGCTCCACGGCGGCGACGTGGACTCGTGGCAGTGGGGCAAGATCCACGCCATCAAGTGGGACCACGTGCTCGGGGCTTCGGCCCTGTTCCGGCCCTTCGTGAACTACGGGCCCTTCCCCTTCGAGGGCGACGGCGAGACGAACAACCGCGCCCGATTCAACGAGATGGAGCCGCCCTTCATCGCCGACCTGGCCTCGGCGCCGCGGATCATCGTGAGGTTCGACCCGAAACCGAAGGGCTACATGATGCTCATCACCGGCGACAACGAGTACTTCATGAGCAGGCACAACACCGACATGAACGACGCATGGCTGGACCACGAGTACTTCTGCATGGAGGATGAGCCGGTCGCCTTCACGACGGTCATGGAGCCGGAAAAGAAATAATGGGGCCCTTGAAATAGGATAGAGAAGGCGAGGTTATCGTATGAAGAGAAGAACAGGTGTCCTGGCGGCGGTTGCGCTCGTTTCCGCCCTGGTTTCGCTGGCTGCCTGCCGGAAAGAGGAACCGGCATACCGGATCCTGCATGAAACGCTTCGACAGCCGGTGGACCACGCCAGGCCGGGAGGCGGGACCTTCCCCCAGCAGGTGGACATCCTCGTCCCGAACGGGGCGCCGAAGGACGCGCCCGTGTTCTTCAACCTGGGAAACGAGCATGATCTCACCGACCGTGATATCATGGGCCTGTACAAGGCCTACGGGAAGCCGGCGGGAGTCATCTTCATCCAGGCTGAACACCGGGGCTACGGCCAGAGCGTGACCGGCGCCGCCGACCAGTCCGTGCCCCGGTACGTGAAGGTGGAGCAGGCCCTGGCGGACTACCACCGGGTGGTCGCGGCATTCAGGAAGGAATACCCGGGGCCCTGGATGGGCACGGGGTACAGCTACGGCGGCGGGCTGGTCATCCACTTCGCGGCGAGATACCCGGATGACGTGAGAGTGGTCCTCTCCTCCAGCGGCGTCATCGACTGGCCCTTCCAGATGGATGCCTACGACCGCGGGGTGCGGCGCACCTTCGGCGAGGCCGCGTACGGCCGGCTGGTGAAGCACATACGCGCCCTCGAGCCTAAGGAGCCCTTCGATGCCGTGTGGCTCGAGCGGGAGTTTCTCATCGCCCTGATCCACGGGGTCACCCAGTACGGGCAGTACAAGAGCCTCATGCCGGTGGTGAATATGCTCACCCACCTTCCGACACCGGCGTTCATGAAGGTCCTTCACTGGATCGACGACGGCATCGCGAGAAAGGGCGGCTGGCAGTACGCCTCCTCGAACGCGAAGAAGACGCTCACGCGCGAGGAGAAGCTGACGGGCTGGTGGGACTGGCGGGTGTGGCGCTACCAGCAGTGCGACGAGACGGGCGTTTTCGAGGTCTCGGCGGAACCGGGAGGCATCTTCACGCGGGGCCGCGCGGATTTTGTCGGCGAATGCCGGTCGCTCTTCGGCGGATTTCCCGCGGCGGCGCGGGGGAGGGAGTGGTCACCGCGCTCCATGCTGAAGGGCCTCAGGGTGCCGCTGGTGTACGTGGGCGGCGGCATGGACCCCTGGATAGGGTTGTGCCTGGAACCGGACTATCCCCTGAAGAAGGGCAGGTATTTCTACCTCCCCGGGGCGCGGCACTGCCCGGACCACCATGACGACCCGGCGCTGGCGAAGGAGGTGCTCGCCGAGATGCTCCGCTGGGCGCGGGGGAAAAGCTGAAAGAGACGGCGCGTGAAAGGTCACGACCGGGACGGCTGCGGCTTTCCCGGTTTTTATTTCAATTCACCGCCCGGCCCTCGATTGAGGTCGCGTTTGTGCCGGTTGTCTGGTGTGATCGACGGTGATTCGGCATCCAGCTGAATAAACGCCCCGGCTGAAGGCGGAAAATCTCTTCTTTTCAGCCCTCAAGCCTCCGGTCCAGGTGCTTCGCGAGCCTCTTTCCCAGCGACACCGCCGTCCATATGACGGGCAGCCCCAGCGAAGAGGGGAAAACGCTCGCGTCGCAGCAGTAGAGGTTTTTGATGCGGGTTTCCAGGTTCCGGTCCACCACCTCGCCTATGCGGCAGCTGGCCGAGGGGTGGGCGCCGAACGGCTGGAGGGCTATGACGCTGTCCTCCCGGGCGCCCGCTTTCTTGAATACCTTCCTGATTATGGCCGCCCCTTTGTCGAGCTTTTTACGGTCACGCCCGGTGACCGGCTTGGAGAAGGAGGTGCCATGGTATATTTCGCCGCTCCTCTCGTCCCGTATCTTCACCATGATGCCGGAATACTTCCAGAAACGCGGGAAGAAACGGAGGTTCGTCAGGCCCATGTAATACAGCAGGATGGCGAACTGGGACCAGTTGGGGAACACGGGGAGTATGGCCATGCCCTCCTCGTAGTGCTCCAGCGTGCCCACCGCCATCGGGTTGTCGTGCACGGTGTTCATGCCGGGGATGACCGCCCCCACGAACTGCAGCCAGTCGCAGCAGAAGCCCATCCCGGCCTCGGCGACGCCCGCCCGGCGGAGGATGTGCACGTTGTCCACTCCCGCCGAGAGCACCACGGCCTTCGCGTGCAGGCGCAGCCCGCGGCCGAGGCGGCGGGCCTCCACGCCTACGGCGCGCCCGTCCTCAACGAGCACCCGGTCCACCCTCGTGTGGAGCAGGAGCTCGGCGCCGTTTTTCACCGCCTCGTCGGCGTACACCCGGGCGCTCCACTTGGCCCCGGTGTCGCAGCCCAGCATGCAATCGCCGGTGCCCGTGCATTTCGCGGGGTTGATGAATTTCTCCATCCTCGTCCAGCTGTATCCCGCGCTGTTCGCCGCGTCCAGCAGGCGCAGGTTGGTCTTGCCGATGAGCTCGTCCGGCAGGACCTGTATCCCCATCTCCCTCTTCGCCTCCACCGCCTCCTTCGCCAGGCGTATGCCCGCGGGCCCAAACACCTCTTTCGGCGGGGGCACGGCGCAGCCGGCGGCCAGCACCGAGAGGCCGCCGTAGTTGTCTCCAAAAGTGACGCCGTATTTCTCCCGGCTCCGGATGAGTCCGAAGCCCTGCAGGGCCATGGCGACGGTGAGCGAGTTGCCCATCATGTCCATCCGGCCGCCGCGCTCCAGGAGGAGCACCCTTTTGCCCCGCCGGGTCATCTCGCGCGCGACGGTGGCCCCGCCCGCTCCGGATCCGGCGACGATGACGTCATATTGTGTGGTCGATTTCATGTCCGTTATTCCTCCGGTGTCGGCCGGCGCGGAACGGCGTTTGCGCGGCCGCTACGCGCCTCCGGTTTTTTTCTTCAATAGATCGATGTCCAGGGGAATCGACTTCGCGGGGTCCGGGTAAAAATGCTCGTTTACCTCGTCCACGTGGACCGAAAGGGCCCCGGCCGGGCAGTGCTCCACGCAGAGGCCGCACCCCATGCAGCGGTCTTGCCGGTAGGTCCTGTCGCGCGGGTCCTGTCGGGAGGTGTAGCCCGGCAGGAACCCGACGGCGCCGAAGTGGCACACCTCGGCGCAGCGGCCGCAGAGGGTGCATTTCCCGGGGTCGTGGTCCACCACGTATCCCGATTCGGCCTGCATCGAGAGGTCCTTGTTGATCCGCCGCGTAAGTGCCGTCGCCTGCAGGGACACGCAGCTCTTCGGGTGGCAGTTGCATATGACGCCGGTGCTCCCTCCCGTGGCCACCTTGAAAAAGGACTGTGTCACGTACCCGTTTCTCCGGAACTTCTTTACCAGCGCGAGGGCCTCCTTCTGGGTGATCTTCCGGGAGTTGTACTTCTTCCCGTGGTCCAGCCAGAATTCCGCGAGGAGCCTCCCGACGGCGATGCATGAATTGATTGTCCAGTCCTCGTCTTTCAGGGTCTTCTTGCACGGGCAGTCCATGACGGCGATGAACTCGGGCTCCTGGAAGATGATCCGGTAGGCGTACTTGTAGGGGACGATCCTCTTGTTTTCCGCCGAGACCGAGCTCACGTCCCTGTCCAGAGTCAGAATCTTCCGGGCGTCGCCGAAGGAGAGCACCTTGGCGTGGTAGCGGTTGAACGCCGCCCTCGCGACCGCGGCCAGCGGCTTGAACCACGCCAGGTAGCCGGTGAGGAACCTCAGCCCGTGATAGACCGTTTTTACGTAAGGGTAGTAGTAGGCGAAGTAGACGTAATTGTGGATCGCCCGGTCAACGCGCCACCCGTGTTTTTTAAAAACCCTCTTCGTGGACTCGTGCATCGCTGCCCGTCACTTCCGTGGGATTTGACACCCATGCCGGCCTGCGGGAAGGGCCGTCCACGTGTATACCCGGCGCGCGGGCCGATGTCAAGAATAAAGGCGGTCAGACGCCCGGCATCTCCTCCATGGTCTCCGCGAGCTCGTCGACATCGAAGGGCTTCCCGTGGGCGGGATAAACGGTTTTCGCCCCCAGGCCGATGAGCTTTTTCCAGCTGCCATAGACCTGTTTCATGTCTTTTAAAAATATGGGCCGCCGCCTGCAGCCGCAGAAGCCGAAGAGGTCCATGGCGGCGTCGCCCACGAAGGCGCTCCCGTCGGGGAATAACACCGTAATGGAGTCGTCACTGTGTCCCGGCGTGTGGATTATCCTCGCGTTCACGCCGATCTTCGCGAGCGTCGCGGAATCATCGCCCGTCAGGACAATGTCGGTCCCGCGGATTTTCAGCGGCGGATACTCCCAGTCGTGCACGAGGGCGAATACGCCCGTGAGCAGGCTTATGCACGCGTTCAGGGTCTTTCCGGTAGGATCATGCGTTCCCTTCGCCAGGTAGGGAAGGGCGTCCCGGTGGACGATGACCCTCGCCCCGGTCTTTTTCACCAGCTCCGCCGCGAAACCGGCGTGGTCGTCGTGGTGATGGGTGAGCAGCAGGTATTTTATGTCGCCGACGGCGATGTTCAGCTTGCCGAGCTTCTCGGCGAATTCGCCGTACTTGTCGGGATAGCTGGTGTCCACGAGCAGGTATCCGCCGGTGCACGGGATGAGATAGCTCCTGGTGAATCCCGTCTCGACGTATTTGAATTTTCCCGTCGGGGTGTCTCCCCGGCAGGCGGCGAGCGTGAAGAGCGCGAGAGCGAGCGCGGTGATGACGGTCTTGTCGTGTTTCATGGCGCGCGGCCTCCTTCGTGATCGGCGTCCAACGGGCGAAAAATATGAATAATATTTCATGTTGTCAAGAAGAATATGAATAATATTTCACTTATTTCTTGATTTTTCCCCTTCCCGCCGGCATGATGCACCGCGGGAAGGGGAATGGCGAGGGAATGAGCAGGGTGTCGGTCCCGAGGAAGCCGCGCCAGGAGCGCGGCAAGGACACGGTGCGCAGGCTGATGGAGGCGGGCCGCCGCGTGTTCTCCGAGCGCGGGTACCACGCGCTCCACGCCGGGGACATCGCCGCGGCGGCGGGCGTGTCCGTCGGGAGCTTTTACGCGTACTTCGCGGACAAACGGGAGCTTTTCCTCGCCCTGCTGGACGAGTACACCCGCGCCATACGGGAACGGCAGTCGGCGGAGTTCCGGGCGGTCTCCGCGCGGACAGCGGCGGACGACGTCACGGGCGCCCTGGAGAAGATCATCGGCGTCTCTCTCGAGGCCCACAAGGGATCTCCCGGCCTGCTCAGGGAGTTCATCCGCATGTCGATGTACGACGAGGCCGTGCGGGAGTGCCTCGACCGGGTGGGCAGGGAGGCGCGGCGCGCCCTCGAAGAGGTCCTCGCGGCCTTTATCCCGGGCCTGGGCCGGCGAAGGGTGCGCGAGGTCGCCTATGTGCTGTTCCACGCGTCGGAGGGCGTTCTCCACCGGCTTGTTCTCGGCGGTGATGAAATGGAAGAGCGAAGGGCGGTGCGCGCGTTGGCGCGGATGCTCGCGGCGTACGTGGAGCTGCTTTCAAGGAAGCGGACAGCTTCCATCAAACGCTGAAATCGGTTTTCGGTCCTTACAAGAGTACCGAGTGAAGGGGGAATGTCATGAACAGGCATCGAAGGGTAATAGCGATGGCCGGAACAGCCGCGTGTTGTTTAATGCTCGCGGTGTGGCCGCCGCCCTCCGGGTCGAGCGCGCTCGGAGCGGATGCGCAGGCACCGTACTCATCTTCGGAGGAGAGCTCGTTCGAGCCTTCCCGTTTCCAGGTCTGGGAGTCCCTCTTCGTCTCCGGGACCATGCTCAAGCCCGCGTACCGGCGCTTCGTCGAGCGGATGGGGCTTTCGGGGAACGAGCGGGTGCTGGATTTCGGGTCCGGTTCCGGCGCCGAGGCGATCCATATCGCCGGGCGCCTCTCGAAGGGGGGCCATCTCACCTGCCTGGACATCTCGAGAACCTGGCTTGAAACGGCGCGGAAGCGGCTGAAGGACTATACAAACGTCTCCTTCCTGCTCGGCGACATCACCGCGCTGAATATCCCGGCGGGGTCCTTCGACACCGTCGCGGTCCATCTCGTCCTCCACGACATCCCCGCCGAGGCCAGGCCGGCCGTCGTGAAGGAGCTCGCGCGCGTGATGAAAAAAGGGGCGCGGCTGCACATACGCGAGCCCCTGGGCGATTCCCATCTCGGCGAGGGGATGACCGCCGCCGAGGTCCGCTCCCTCCTGGCGGGGGCGGGACTCAGGGAAACATCGTCGAGGTTCGAGAAGCTCGTGCTCTGGTTCTGGGCGACCTACGAGGGCGTATACGAGAAGCGGTGAGGCCGCTCGGCCGGCTCAGCCGATAAGGGCGCGTCGGAGGTTCACGCAGAAGTCCTGGACGTTGGTCGAGATGCCGGAGGCCTGGAAGCTCCCGCGGTTGGCAAGCTTGTCCACGGCGAACTCCGAGACATCGACCACGTAGAAAAACACGGGGCGCACCGAGCCGGCCGATACGCGATAGGACGGCAGCATGTTTCCGAAGGCGACGGCGTGAAGCTGGGTGGCCAGCGCGATCACCGTGGTGGCCCGCCTGGCCAGCGAGCGCATGGCGTCCTGCGCGGCGTAGGCGTCGGCGATGACCCCGGGGAAGGGGCCGTCGTCGCGGATCGAGCCCGCGAGAACGAGCGGAACGCCGCGCCGCATGCAGGCCCGTATGATGCCGTCGCGCGGACCGAGGTCCTCGACCGCCGAGGCGGTGGACGGGCTGCGGCGCGCCCTGTTCAGGATCTCCAGGTGATGGTAGTGCCCGCCCGGCAGGTTCCGCTTCGTGTAGATGTCCTGGCCGAGGGCGGTGCCGAAGAGGGCGGCCTCCAGGTCATGGGTCACTAGGGCGTTTCCCGCCGCGACCGCGTGGCAGTACCCGTGATCGACGAGCTCGGCCATCGCCTCGCGGGAATCCCGGTCGAAGGCGACGGCGGGGCCGAGCACCCAGACGATAAAACCGCGCTCCCTCTCGTGCCGCAGGAGCTCGTAGAGGTAGTCGTAGTCCCGCGAGAAAGGCGTTTCGCGCGTGGAGCGGGTCCTGAACTGGAACTTGTCCACGGTCTCCTCGCGGCTCTCGAACCCGGTGGCGTGCAGGTATATGCCGTCTTCGCCGTTTTCAGTCCGGCCCAGCAGGACAGGGTCGCCCGCCTTCAGGTTCCTGAACTCGGTTGCCGTCAGCCGGCCTTCACTGCGGACGACCACGCAGTCCATCCGGCTCTCGGGGACAAGCATCCATCCCCAGTCCCAGAGGTTCACGTATTCCGGGAAGTTGCTGGTGGCATGAAACCCGTCCGGCGCCACGCCGTCGGCCGGCGCCGGTGCGAACCTCGCCTCCGGCGCGGCGGCGAGGGGCGGCCCCGAGAAATCAGGCTCCCTGTATGTCGGCAGCGTAAAGGCCATTCAATCGCTCCAGGACCACGCGGGTCCTTTGCCCGATACGATGATAGTAATTTGATGCGATTGCAACCTTATTTTCCGCCCGGCGTCTCACTCCGAGAGCACCCGTACCAGCGCGTCCAGGAATTCCATCTGCCTGAAGTTTGATACGTTCGCAGCCGCTGCAGTCACTTCGCCCGTCGTATCGTAGACGGTCTGCACCGGTCATTGAGCCAGAAGATCCGCATAACGACTGACCCAGTGATTGCATGAAATGGCGTTTGTGTCAATATGGTCTCTGCTCGGACAGGGACTCACGGGCGCTTGTGAATGGGGCTTAGCCCGCAACGCGTGTTCCCATTTTGCAGGCCGGGCCTGTTTGCCCCTTCCCTGTGTGGCCCGGCACCGGATCGTCCCCGTCGTCTTCACTTCCGGCAAGACGGGCACCTTCTTGCTCTCGGAGTACCAGGCCGAAAATGCGCGGGAGAGGCGTTAAGAAAAATGTTGACGTGCCGCAAATGTTTGTGTATATACACTCCCGTGATCGCTTCCGTTCACGACATGCCGGCGGATTGCTACACCGCGCCGGCAGTTTGACTTTCGGCCGGAACTGTCTAAACGGGGAAGCGGTTATGATGACCCAAACGAGGATTGAAACGCCATGAAAACCAACCGCTATGCGTACGCCTCCTTTACGGCCGCGCTCCTCTGCCTGCTGGGCGGTACCGTTATCGCCGGCTGCGGCGGGGGAAAGACGACGCCGGCGAGGGCATATATCACCTTTCTGGTGGGCCGGGTGGACATCATCCCGGCAGGCGGGCAATCCCGGGAAGCCGCCCTCAAGGACGTCCTGGTGAGCGGCGACGCCGTGAGAACAGGACCGGATTCGCATACCATGCTCCAGCTGGGCGACCGGGCCCTATTGCGCATACAGCCGGACTCGCATGTCCAAATGCGCGATATTTTCAGCGCCGGCAGGACCGATCTGTATCTCGACAGGGGAGAGGTCCTTGCCAAGATATCCCGCCTTCAGCGGGGGGAGAGCTTCAGCGTGAAAACGCCCGTGTCGGTCGCGGCCGTGCGGGGCACCGTCTTCAGCGCGCGCTATACAGATGGTAGGAGCGTCGTGGCGGTGAAGGAGGGAAGCGTTTCTGTTTCGGTGCCGCGCGAGGAGCCGTCCGAGGCGGGGGAAAAGGAAGCCGGCAAGGAGTCCCCGCCGCGGGAAGAGACGGTTGTCGAGACCGGGAATACGGCCGTCGTTTCGGCCCCCGTGCTGAAAACGGCGGCGGCAAAACCAGTCATCGAGGTGCGGCCCATCAGCCAGGTGGAGGCCCTCACCATCGAAAAGGTGGAGATCGTGCCGCTGGTAGCTGGCGTAGAGAAGGCGCCCGTCCAAGAAATCAGGGAGATGCAGGCCCCGGCCGCGGAGAAAGAGCGGAAGATTGACGCTGAGATCAGGGAAAAGGTGGATGAGGAGCGGCTCGCGCGGATGGCGGCCTCGCCGCCGAAATCGATCGAGGAAATCAAGGAGGCCTTCCAGCGCATCGACGAGATCACGCTGTTCAACGAGCGGGTGATACGCGGCGCCATCATATCGCGAGGCCCGCAGTACAGGGTCCTGACCACCGACGGCACCGTGACCGTGCCCGAGAAACAGATCAGGACGATCAAGGTGATACGATAATACGCCCGGAGACCATCATGAAACGTAAGTATTTTGTACCGCCATTCACCGCCTGCGCGCTTGTGCTGTTTTCAATACTTCCGCTCCGCGCCGAGTCCGTCTTCCTCAGGGACGGCTCCATCCTGGATGGAAAGATAGTCAAAGAGACCGACCAGGCGCTTACCCTGCGCGCCGCCGGAAGGCAGGAACAAGTAATCCCCCGGAAGGACATTCTCCGCAGTGTCTACAGCGATGATTATAAGAACAGGGTCTACATCTACCGCGTGGACGGCTCCTCCATCGAGGCGTACATAGTCGACGAGGACCGGGAGCAGTACGTCTACCGGCTCGACCTTGCCTCCCCGAAAGAACAGGCCATCGCGAAGAAGAAGGTGAACTTCGTGGCGAAAATCAGGCCCATGCCGGTGTCCGCGAAAGGGGCGGAGGCCGCGGCCTTCACGCCGGGCACGCGCGAGGAAGGGCTCAGAACCAGGGCGCCGCTGCTGCGGCTTGGCGTACCGGTGTGCTGGCTGGGACCGGGAGAGCCCGATTTCAATGGATTCTCGGTTTATTACAGGCAGCCCCTTGCCGCCCTCGACGTGTTCCTGTACCGGGCGAGGAACACGGCCGGGAACGGGTTTGACCTCTACGCGGGAGGTTCCATGACCAGCCACCGGGAGCGGTCGACCACGCTCGCCGGGGAGGTGGGTTACCTGGGGTACGACGAGATAAACTCCGAAGAGGAAATCCACCACGTGTACATCTACAAGGGACGCCTGTCGGCGCGGTACGTGCACGGGCTCTACCTGCTGGACATCCTCTGGCAGGGGTATGTCCTTGCGGGTTCTGAATTTGCCGTAATCGACTATGACATAGAGTACCACAACCCTGATGAGCAAAATAGCCGCCTGCTGTACTCCTTCGGCGTACATGGCGGGGCCGGCGTCGAGATCGGCCTCTTTCCGCACGGCGGGCTTTACACCGAGGTCACCTACGGCTACCTGCCCGTCTTTCTCGGGTCGAAACATTTCAATTTCGAGGGGCTCACGCTGACCACGGGCGTGACCTGGCGCACGTCGTTCCTGTAGGGGAGCTCGTTCCGGGCCCCGGCGAGGGCCATGGCGGCGTGATCAGTCCATGGCTGCCATGGCCGCGTAGTACAACCGCCGCGGGATGAACCTCGAGAGGGCCACTAGCGCCCGGTATGAAAACCCCGGCACGCAGATCACCTTCCTTTTCCCCAGGCACGCGAGGGAATAATCGACCACGTCGTCGGCGCTCAGCCAGCGGTACCGCTCGAGCTGGGCGTATTCCTCGGGCTTCAGCTCCAGCTTGCGGTGGAAGTCGGTCCGGGTGAAACCGGGGCACAGGGCCTGCACGGCGATGCCGTGCTCGCGCAGCTCCATCTGCAGGCACTCGGAGAAGATGTTCAGGAAGGACTTGGTTCCCCCGTAGATCCCGTTGTTCCGCATCGGGAGAAACGAGCCCACCGACGAGAGGTTGATGATGGCGCCTTTCTTCCGCGCGATCATCTTCGGCAGGGCGGCGTGGATCAGCCTCATCGGTGTCGTCACGTGCACCTTCACCATGCCTTCCTGGTCGTCGATGTTGCTGGCGGCAAAGGACGCGTATACGCCGAAACCTGCGTTGTTGACCAGGATGTCGATCGCGTCCATCCGCCTGATCCGCCCCTCGAGCTTCCTGACATCGGCGCCGTCGGAGAGCTCGGCGGTCACGACGGTGACGGACGCGCGGTGTTTTTCCGACAGCTCCTCCGCGAGGCGCCGTATGACCGGTTCCCGCCTTCCGGTTATGAGCAGGTCATATCCATCGGCGGCAAGGCGCCTGGCGAACGCCGCCCCTATTCCGCTTGTGGCCCCCGTGATGACCGCGGTTCTTTTCATGGCAATTTCCTCCTTCTCGGGGAGCGTATCCCGGGATTCTGGACCATGGTGGCACCGTGGGCTATTGTGGGCCGGCGGCCCTTTTATTCAATTTATTTTTAGGGCCGCGCGGGGGTTAAAAAACCATTGACGCTCGGCTCGCGCCGCCCTTACCATGTGCCGCATCCATCCCCAACCGCGGCATGTGAGGCACAGTGGACCAACAGCAGGCACCAGGCCCAGACGGGGCCCCGCTCGAGATTCCCTTCGAGTTCAGGGGCAGCGCCTCGGAATATTTCCGCATCTGGATCGTTAACGTGGCGCTCTCCGTCGTCACCGCGGGGATATACTCCGCGTGGGCCAAGGTCCGCACCAACCGGTACATCTACGGCAACACCTACCTGGACTCGTCCTCCTTCCAGTATACGGCCAGGCCGATGGGCATCCTGCGGGGCAGGGCGCTGGCCGTGGCCCTCTTCCTGGCCTATTACGGCCTGACCAGGTACTCTCCCGTGCTCTCCCTCGCCTTCCTGGGGGTCGCGGGCGTGCTGCTCCCGTGGCTCATCGTGAAGAGCCTCCGGTTCCGGGCCCGCTACACCCGCTACCGCAACGTCAGCTTCAGCTTCGTCGGCACCTACGGCGAGGCCTTCATCTACTGGATACTCGTCTACCTGCTGGTGCCCGTCACCCTGGGTATCATTTTCCCTTACATCAAGTACGTCCAGCAGCGCTTCATGGTGGAGAGGCACCGCTACGGGTCGGTGCCCTTTGCCTTCCGGGCGGGATGCGGCCCGTTCTACGGCACCTATATCCTGGCGGGCGTCCTGGCCGTACCGCTGGCGATAGCCGCCTTCGGGCTCTCCACGGTCCTCATCTCCGCCGCCGGGAAGCTCCTGAGCGCTCCCCTCATGATGGGCGTGTACTATCTCGCGTTCGTGCCCGTTTATCTCCTGGTATACGTCTACGTGAAGGTGAATATCTTCAACGCGGTCGTCGGCGCCTCCTCCATCGCGGGGCACGGACTGCGCAGCACCCAGAGGGTCGGTGAGGTGTTCCGGCTGTACCTGGGCAACATCGTCGCGGTGGTGGCCTCCCTCGGGCTCCTGGTGCCCTGGGCGGTGATCCGGCTCGTCCGGTACAGGGTGGGGCACCTGGCGCTCGTCGCGAAGGGCGAACTGGACGGCTTTACCGCGTCGGCCGAGGAGAGGGAAAGCTCCGTGGGCGAGGAGATCGGGGAGGTGTTTGACTTTGACATCGGGTTTTAGCATCGACGGATGGTTTTACCCGGGAGGCAGCTCCAGGCGCCTCTCGGCCCGGCTTCGCTGGCACGGTGACGGCACGGTGGTCATCGACACGGACGACGGCGACGCGGTCCGGTGCAAGGCGCGCGAGCTGGACATACCGCCGCGCGTGGGCGATTCGGCCCGCCTCATCGTTCTCCCCGGCGGATCCTCCTTCGAAACCCGCGACAACGACGCCGTGGACCTGCTCGCGGCCCGGTCGGAGCCGGACGCGCCGCCCCGGATCGTTCACGTCCTCGAGTCGCGGTGGCCTTACGTGTTTGTCGCGCTCCTGGTGATCATCGCGGCGTCGTATTTCGCGGTGGCGAAGGCCGTCCCGTTCGCGGCTGAGAAGGCCTCCCGCGCCGTACCGGAGCGCATCCTGAAACAGATCGGCGTTGAAACGCTGAAAATACTGGACGGTTCCGTGTTCGGCCCCTCGCGGCTTGGAGAGGGGCAGCAACGCCGGCTGCGGGCCTATTTCGGCCGCATGGCGGCCGGCGCGCGCGGGGGGAGAGGCTACGGCTTCAACCTCCAGTTCCGCCGGGGCAATGCCGCCGGGGCGAACGCGTTCGCCCTGCCCGACGGGACCATCGTCGTCACCGACGAGCTCGTGGAGATCGCCTCGGGCCGGGAAGAGGTCGGGGCGGTGTTGGCCCACGAGATGGGCCATGTCGTGCACCGGCACGGCCTGCGCATGGTGATACAGGATTCGGTCGTGACGGTGGCCGTGATGCTTATCACCGGCGACGTGCTCTCGGCGTCCTCCGTCGCGGCCGCGCTCCCCGCGGTCCTCGTCAGGGGGGGCTACTCGCGCGAGTTCGAGCGCGAGGCGGACGTGTACGCCTACCGCTACATGAAGGAGCACGGCATGGACCCCGCCAGCTTCATATCGATGCTGGAGAAGCTGGAAGAGCGGCACCGGGGTGCGGCGGGCCCGGGCCTTCTCTCGACGCACCCTTCCTATGAGCAGCGCGCGCGTATTTTCCGGGGACAGCGTTAGGCGGACCGGCGTCGGGAATTGCGGTTCGCACCGGCGCGCTCCGCGCACGCACAATTTAAAGGAGGTACCATCATGAAGAGTGACGCGAAGAAGATTACCTTCAACCTGCCGCCGGGCGAGGAGATCATCCATTTGAGCAAGGCCTTCGGCATCGAGCAGCCGGCCGTCTCTCCGCCCAGGCGGGAGGGACAGGGCCAGTTCAACCGGCTCGTACTGCGAAACGCCATGCTCATCGACGGGACCGGCGCCCCCATACAGGGCCCCTTCAACATCGTGGTGAAGCGCGACCGTATCGCCGAGATGACCCACGCCATGTTCATGGTCCCTCCCGGGCCGGGTGATTTCGAGATAGACTGCGCGGGGAAATACGTGCTGCCGGGTTTCGTCGACAGCCACGTCCACATCGGCAACCCCACCCAGGGCCTCACGGGCAAGGTGACGCCGCCGGAGTACGTGTTCAAGCTCTGGATGGCGCACGGCGTGACCACCGTCAGGGAGTGCGGCGCGCTCATGGGGCTGGACTGGACCCTGGAGCTGGAGCGGAAGAGCGCCGCCAACGAGATAACCGCGCCCCGCATCGTGACCTACCCGACTCCGTACACCCCGTTCATCGTGACGCAGGTGACCACGGGCGAAGAGGCGCGGGCCTGGGTGGCCGAGGTGGCGAAAAAGGGCATTACCGGGATCAAGCTCTTCGGCCACAACCCCGAGGTCATGAAGGCCGTGTACGATGAATGCAGGGCCCGCGGCCTCAGGAGCGCCTGCCACCACACGGTCACCTGGACCGGTCGGGTGAGCGCCGTCGATTCCTGCCGCATGGGCCTCACCAGCATGGAGCATTTCCTGGGCCTTGCCGAGGACCTCGGCGAGGATGGAAAAATCCAGAACTTCCTGCCCGACTACAACTACGACAACGAGCAGCATCGCGCCTACCAGGACGCCCGCATGTGGCGGGCGGTGGAGCCGGGCAGCTCCCGGTGGGAGGAGGCCCTAGTGGAGATGCTGGAGCGCGAATTCACCATAGTGCCCACCCTCTCGAGCTGGGAGCCGGGCCTCGACGTGATGCGATACCTGTGGTCCGAGTGGCACCGTGACTACACCATGCCTGCGCTCTGGCGCTTTTTCCAGCCCAGTCCCATGAGCCACTGGGCGTTCTATTACGACTGGACCACGGCGCACGAGATCGAGTTCAAGCAGGCCTACCCGAAGTGGATGGCCTTCGTGGACGAGTACCGGAGCATGGGCGGGAGGGTCACCGCCGGCAGCGACAGCGGTTTCGGCCTGAAGCTTTTCGGGTTCGACTTCATCCGCGAGCTGGAGCTTTTACAGGAGGCCGGTTTTCACCCGCTCGAGGTGGTGCGCGCGGCGACGCTCGACGGCGCCGAACTGCTGGGGATCGGGAAGGAGACCGGCAGCGTGGAGCCGGGTAAAAAGGCCGACCTGATCGTTGTGGACGAGAACCCGCTCCAGAACTTCAAGGTCCTTTACGGCACAGGGCACATGCGGCTGAACGGGGCCACTGGCCAGGCGGAGCGGATCAAGGCGCTGCGCTACACCATCAAGGACGGCATCGTCTACGACGCGCAGCAGCTGCTCACGGATGTGCGCGACATGGTGGTACGGGAAAAAGAGGCGGAGGCCGCGGCAGGCTCGTCATGACGGCCGGCGCCGGGAGGGATCACCGGGACGCCAGGCCCCTGATCTCCCGCTCCAGCTCGAAGGGATTGTAGCCGACGAAGGCCTTGTCGCCGAGGATGAAGATGGGAAGCCCCATCTCCTTGCGGACGGCGGTCTTTGCTGATATCTTCTTCTCGTAATAGGGAACACCGCCGGAGAGGACGAAGCGGTGGGTCGCGCGGTCATGAACGACGAAGGGCCTCCCGTTCAGCTTCCGGTCGATGGACGACAGCATGTTCAGCAGGCGGGATATGTTTTTCTCGTTTGCCGCGTCGATCTGCCCGCGGCCGTTGCGGACCTGGTAGGCGATCACGTTCAAGGCCGGGTATTTTTTCTGCAGCCCCGGCAGGTCCTTCTTCGCCTGCAGGCAGACAGGGCACACGGCGCTTTCGAAGAAATGGAGCGTCACCGCCCCGCCCTCCGCGCGCGCCTGGGCGACCGTTAGACAGGCAACGACGGCCGTGACAACCGCGATTCCCGGTCCTCGCATGGCGGCGCACCTCCCCGTTTATTCGGCCTCTATGAGCTTTTCGCCGGGTTTCCATCCCCCCGGGCACATGCCGCCGCGGCCGGCCGACGCCGCGATAGCGGCTTGGAGCTTCCTGAGCAGTTCGTCGGCGCTGCGTCCTATGGAATCGTCGTGGACCTCGAAGGCCATTATTCGGCCCTGGGGGTCTGCCAGGAAGGTGGCGCGGGCCGCGCTGCCCGTGGCCGCGTCATAGACGCCCAGGGCCCGCGACAGCTTTCCCGCCCGGTCGGAGAGCATGGGGAAGGGCACCTTCCTGACCGATTCGTTTTCACGGTGCCAGGCCCGGTGCGCGTAGGCCGAGTCGGTGCTGACGCTGAGTATCTCGGCGCCCGTCTCGCGGAACGCGCCGTAGTATTCCGCCAGTTCCTTGAGCTCCGTGGGGCATACGAAACTGAAGTCGGCCGGATAGAAAAACAAAATGAGCCACCTGCCCCTGAAATCCCGGAGCCTTACCGGCCCGATCGAACCCCGGTGGAATGCCTCCAGGGTGAGGTCGGGCAGGGACTTTCCCGTCACCAGGAAGGAATCCGCGGCGGGCGGGCGCTCGCCCTGGCCGGCTTCCTGCCCTTTCGAGCAGTGTGCCAGGGCCATGACTCCCGCCAGTACCGCGGCAACGGGCCACTTTTTCATCACGGCCTCCTTGCATTGTCAGTTGATGCGCCAGGGCATCATGGGACGAACGAGTCGACCGTTCCGGCCGCGCTGTCCAATATCGGGATACACGCTCTCACGGCTTAAAGAGTCGATACGCGACCGGAACGCGGTCATCAGTATAGCGCACCGGGCGGCGGCGGCCAAGGAGAAATTTCCCGGGTAATTCAATGATAATGACTAACGTGTTAACCATCACGGCGGTGTTTGCCATACAACAATACCGGTCAGATATCAGAAGCCCTTTGCCGGGAAAAACTACTTGAAATAAAGAACGCTTTCAGGACCATTGACGTGTCTTGTCTGTAACGGAAATGCTCGTGCGATCACGCGGACGGCAGGGGCGAAAAAATCACCGCGCTTCTCCCTGGACCGTCCCGCCGGCGTGACCGCGGCCACGTGATCGGGAATACTGAAGTGAAGCGCGCGAAACAACGGTGAGGAGGGTGTTCATGCCTGTAACGCGAAGAGAATTTCTGAAGCTCTCGGGAGTCACCGCGGCCGGCGCCTTCGTGGGCGGCACGGCGTTCCTGAGCGGATGCAAGTCCTATCCCGATAAAATGAGGGGAACCTCCGAGAGCACCACCATCTGCCCGTACTGCGGCGTGGGGTGCGGCCTCATCGTATCGGCCCGTGACGGAAAAATAATCAACATCGAGGGAGACCCGGACCACCCCATTAACCAGGGTTCTCTCTGCTCGAAGGGGAGCGCGCTCTTCCAGGTTGCGGTCAACCAGCGGCGCCTCACGAAGGTGCTGTACCGGAAGCCCTACGGCGTCGACTGGGAGGAGTTGCCGTGGGACGAGGCGGTCAAGCGGATCGCCCGCCGGGTCAAGGACACCCGGGACGCGACGTTCCAGGAAAAGGACGGCGACATGACGGTCAACCGTACGCCGGGTATCGCGAGCCTGGGCGGCGCGGCCCTGGACAACGAGGAGTGCTACCTCCTCTCGAAATTCACGAGGACCATAGGGATCACATACCTGGAACACCAGGCCCGTATTTGACACTCCGCGACAGTCGCCGGTCTGGCGGCTTCCTTCGGTCGGGGTGCAATGACGAATCACTGGATCGACATCAAAAACGCCGACGTTGTCCTCATCATGGGGAGCAACGCCGCCGAGAACCATCCCATCTCTTTCAAGTGGGTCATAAAGGCGAAGGAGGAGCGGGGCGCGAAGCTGATCGTCGTCGACCCGCGCTTCACCAAGTCGGCGGCCCTTGCCGACCTGTACGCCCCCCTGCGCCCGGGGTCGGACCTCGCCTTCCTGAACGGCATCGTCAACTACGCCCTTCAGAACGACCTGGTGCAAAAGGAGTACGTGGTCGAGTACACGAACGCCGCGTACCTCGTGAGCCCCGAGTACGGGTTCCGTGACGGTCTCTTCAGCGGCTACAACCCGGCGGAAAGGAAATACGACAACAAGAGCTGGAAGTACCAGCTCGACGCGAAGGGCATTCCCAAGCGGGACAAGACGCTCAAGGACCCCCAGTGCGTCTACCAGCTCATGAAGAGCCATTACGGGCGCTATACGCCCGAGAAGGTCGAGGCTGCCACGGGCTGCCCCAGGGGCACCTTCCTGAAGGTGGCGGAGCTCTTCTGCTCGACGCACAAGCGTGACCGGGTGGCCACCATCATGTACGCCATGGGCACCACCCAGCACACGGTGGGCACGCAGAACGTGCGGGTGTACGCCCTGCTGCAGCTGCTGATGGGGAACATGGGGCTGGCGGGCGGCGGCATCAACGCGCTGCGGGGAGAGTCCAACGTTCAGGGCTCGACCGACGCCGGCCTGCTCTTCCACCTGCTCCCAGGATACCTCCCCGCGCCCAACGCGAAGAAACACCAGGGCCTCGAGGCGTACCTGAAAGACGCGGGGGTCGTTCCGGTGACGAACGACCCGATGAGCATCAACTGGAAGAAGAACTTCAACAAGTACATAATCAGCATGCTCAAGGCGTGGTACGGCGACGCGGCCAAGGAGGACAACGAGTACTGCTTCAACTGGCTGCCCAAGTACGTGAAACCGGCTCCGTTCATCGTGCTGTTCGACGACATGTACAAGGGCATGATCAAGGGCGCCTTCTACATGGGCACCAACCCCGTCGTGGGCGGTCCGGACTCGAACCGCATCGCCAGGGCGATGCAGAACCTGGACTGGCTGGTCGCGGCCGACCTCTGGGAGACCGACTCCTCCATTTTCTGGAAGAGGGAAGGGGTCAACCCGGCGCTGATCAAGACCGAGGTGTTCATGCTTCCCGCCGCGTCGTCGGTGGAAAAAGAGGGCAGCGTCTCCAACTCAGGGCGGTGGGCCCAGTGGCGCTACAAGGCGGTCCAGGCGCCCGGGGTCGCGAAGTCCGACCTGGACATGATCGACATGGTGTTCAGGGAGCTCAGGGAGCTCTACAGGAAGGAAGGGGGAAGGTTTCCCGATCCCATCGTCAAGTCCAACTGGGATTACATCGAGCCCGGAGAGCACGAGGCGAGCCCGCGGCTGGTGGCCAGGGAGGCCAACGGGTACGAGTGGAAGTCCCGGAAGCAGCTTCCGGCCTTCTTCGAGCTCAAGGAGGACGGCTCGACCGCGTGCGGAGACTGGATCTACAGCGGGAGCTACACCGAGGAGGGCAACATGATGGCCCGCCGGGGGTTGAAAGATCCCGCGCGGCCTGGGCATGTTCCCCGAGTGGACGTGGTGCTGGCCGGTGAACAGGAGGATCATCTACAACCGGGCGGCGGTAGACCGGAAAGGCGAACCCTGGGACGAGAAACGGTGGGTCGTCAAGTGGACCGGCAGCAAGTGGAAGGGGGACGTGGTGGACGGGGGCCCGCTCTTCGGGCCGGAGGCGAAAAATCCCTTCATCATGAACGGCGAGGGCGTGGGCAGGCTCTTCGCGCCCAGCGGTCTCGTGGACGGCCCGCTTACCGAGCACTACGAGCCGTGGGAAAGCCCGACGGTGAACATATTCAACTCGCAGCGGCTCAATCCCGCCTCGATGATACTCGATTCCGCCGGCGGCGAATACGGCGATCCCGGGCGCTTCCCCTACATAGGCACGTCGTACCGGGTGGTGGAGCACTGGCAGGCCGGCGCCATGACGCGCAACCTGCCGTGGCTGACGGAGCTCGTGCCCGACATGTTCTGCGAGATAAGCCCGTCGCTGGCCGCCGCAAAGGGAATCAGCAACGGCGACAGGGTGCGCATCCTCAACTTGCGCGGCAGCATCAGCGCCTACGCCCTGGTGACCAACCGGGTCCAGCCCCTGAAAATTAACGGCAGGATGGTCGAGATGGTGGGCATGATATGGCATTTCGGCCACGGGTGCGCCGCCACGGGTGACAGCTGCAACCAGCTCACCCCCAACGTGGGCGACGCGAACACGATGATACCGGAATTCAAGGCATTCCTGGTGGACATCAGGAAGGAGGCATGACATGTCGGCAAAAGCGTTTCTCGTTGACACAACGAAGTGCACCGGGTGCCGCTCGTGCCAGGTGGCGTGCAAGCAGTGGAACAACCTCCCGGGGGAGAAGACGACCTTCTTCGCCGGGCCGGAATACACCAACCCGGCCGAGCTTTCGGCGATTACCTTCAACCACGTGAAGTTCTTCCCGGTGGACCGGGCGAACCCCGAGAAGCCGGTCTGGACGATCATGCACAAGAAGTGCTATCACTGCGCCGAGGCCAACTGCCTCAGGGTATGCCCGCAAAAAGCCATTCACAACATCAACAACTGGGTCGTCGTCGACCAGTCGCGGTGCATCGGCTGCGGCGCCTGCGTAAACGAGTGCGTCTACAAGGTGCCCCACGTGCTGGAGGAGAACCTCTCGAGGTACGGCTCGGAGCAGCCCCTGTTCAGGGACAAAACGTACAAATGCCACGCCTGCACGGTGAACAAGCGCGACGTTCCGGCCTGCGCGTTTCACTGTCCGACCGGCGCCCTCACCTTCGGCGATCGTTCCGCCATTGTCAGCCGTGTCCTGAAACGCCTCGGGCAGGTGAAGAAGGATTACCCCGGCGCCTCAGTCTACGGCCTTGACCAGTTCGGCGGCCTCGGGGTCATCACCATACTGAAAGACGGGCCGGAGAAATACGGCCTGCCGCTCGAGCCGAAAGCCATCGACATGGTGCGCGCGGAGGAGATCCGAAACATGTACGCCCTGCTCTCGTCCTTCACCCTGGGGCTGCCCGGGCTGAAGCGCCTGGCGTACCGGATTTCGAGGAGCCTCGTCGCCTGATGGCCGGTGAGCGGACGCGTGGAGCTCCAAGAGGAAGGCCCCGGCCTTCCTCTTTCGTCGAGGGGGGACCCGTGACCGGCGGAACGAGCGACAGCGGCTGCATCTCCGCTTTCATACTCGCGGGCGGCAAAAGCAGCCGCTTCGGCAGCGACAAGGCCCTGTTCGCGTACCGGGGCCGCCCACTCATCGAGCACGTCGTCGAATCCATCCGGCCCGTAGCTGGAAGGATAGCCGTCATATCGAACGAGCCGGAGAGGCTCGCGTATCTAGAAATCCCGTGCCACCCGGACAGCGTCGAGGGCCTGGGGCCCTTCGGCGGAGTGTACACCGCGCTGCTCCTGTGCGTGACGGATTTCGCCCTGGTGGTGGGGTGCGACATGCCGGAGATCAGCGCCGGTCTCATCCGCTACATGGCGTCGGTCAGCGGGGGATACGACGTCGTGGTGCCCCGCGTCGGGGGCTGGTACGAGCCGCTGCATGCCATGTATTCGAAGAGGTGCCTTCCCCCCGCGGAGAAAAGCATCCGCGCCGGCAACCGGCAGATCGTCAGCTTCTTCACGGAGGTCTCGGTGCGGGCCGTGGAGGAAGAGGAGGTCAGGCGCTTCGGCGACCCTGCGCGGCTCTTCCGGAACATAAACTACCGCATCGAGGCGGGGGACGAATGAAAAGGGCGGAGAAGACCAGATGAAGGACCACCAGATGTCCCTTCGGCAGATGCGGGACGGGTCCGATCCCGCCCGCGCGCTCGACCCGTCCCTGGCTGAATTCTACGACGCCCTGTACGGCCGCATGCTCGAGGATCACGAGCGGTACCGGCGATGGGACCGCCTCGCGGACCTGCTCCCGGCCGGCCCGGGCCCGGCGGCCCTCGCGATTCAGTTCCCGAACGAGGAGGCAAGGCTCTTCGTGGCGCGGGGCCTCGAGGAGATGGCCCGGCTGATGGAGTCGCGGCACGCCGGGCTGAATGTCCGGCCCTTCGCGGATATCGTACGGGAAGACGCGCCGATGACCGGCCGGGCCGCTGCCGCCCTCGCCGAAAGCGACGGACCGGTCTTGGGAGAGATCGCCGCGCGCTCCCGCGTCGGTTTCGAGGAGCTGGTGTTCCTCCTGACCGGCTGGCTCAAGCCCCTCTTCACGGCCCTCCGGGAGAGCCGGGGCTTCGAGGCCGCCGAGGACGGATCATCGGACGCCCGCCGCTGTCCCTTCTGCGGCGCCCATCCCGACATCGCCGTCATCATGACCGGCAAAAACGGCAGGAGGTTCCTCCACTGCGCCCTCTGCGAACTCCTCTGGCCCTACAAGCGCATCGCCTGCGCCGTGTGCGGCTCTGAAAACGCGCCCGACCTGGAGTACCTCGCGGAGGGCCCGGAGTCGCGCTACCGCGTCGATTTCTGCCGGAGATGCAACGGGTACATCAAAACCGTCCGGCTGGGAAAGTTCGAGGAAGACGGCGAGTGCGACCCGGTGGTCGAGAACCTGCTCACCGCCGGCATGGACGGCATGGCGCTCGGGCGAGGGTACCGACGTCCCTGAACAGCCCCGCGGCTCACTCATCCAGGAATCCGTACTTCCGGAGAAAACCCACGGCTTCGTCGAAGCCGATGTCATACCAGTTATCGTAGGCGTCGGCCACGGCGAACCTCGGGGCGTCGCGCACGTCGGGGCAGACGATACGGTCCACCATGGGGCCGATGGCGGCGTGGCTGCGCAGCGGCGCCGTGGGCACGGCGACCACGACCTCCCCGGCGCCGCGCCCCTTCACCGTGTCCACGGCGTTCATCATGGTGTAGCCGCTGGCGATGCCGTCGTCGACGAGGATGGCGGTCCTGCCGCGGACGTCACACCTCCCGCCGCTTCTCCGGTAGCCCTCCATGCGCCTGGCCACCCTTTGCCGCGTCTTTTCGATGTCGTCCTCCACGTCGGCGGCGCTCATTCCCAACCGCCGTATGAAGTCCTCGTTGAGGGTGACGGCCCCGGATTCCGAGACCGAGCCGTACCCGATCTCCGTGTTGAATTTCGGTGTTATCTTGCTGACGAAGAGGAGGTCGAACTCGCATCCCAGCTCCCGGGCGATCTCGATGCCCACGGGGATGCCGCCGTTGGGGAGTCCCAGCACGACGCAGGGCTTTCCGCGGTAATCCTGGAGCATGCGCGCGAGCACCCTTCCCGCGTCCGTCCTGTCACGGTATGTCATCGCGCCTGTTTCGCCACGCCGTCTGTGGGGAGGTCTCCACCACCGGGGTTTTTCAGGCCCGCCTTAATCGACCACGCGAAAGGAGGAGTCCCGGCCGAACCGCAGCGTGTACCTGGTCCCGCCGTTGACCTCGAGCTCCATGGTGCCCCTCATCTGCGTCATTAATGTGCGTATGAGGGTCAACCCGAGGGACTTCGTTTCGGTCGACGCGTACTCGTCGGGGATGCCTTTCCCGTCGTCGGCGATGATGAACTCGTGGCCGCCGCCCGCGTCCCTTCTGAAAGCGATATCGAGGGTCCCGCGGTCCCGGCCCTCGAACGCGTACTTCAGGGAGTTCGTGACGATCTCGTTTATGATCAGGCCCAGGGGAATTGCCGTGTTGAGGTCTATGGAGGCCGTGTCCAGGCTTGCGCGTATCTCCACGGTGCCGGACACGTTCCGGTACGAGTCGTGGATTGACGCGACGAGGTCCTTCACGTACGCGCCGATTTCGATGTTGGCGATCCGCTCCGATTTATACAGCCGCTCGTGCACCATCGACATCGCCTGGATCCTCTTCTGGCAGTTGTCGAACAGGTTCCGCACGGCGCTGTCTCCGATCTTGAAGGACTCGAGGTTCAGGATGCTCGAGATGATCTGCATGTTGTTTTTCACCCGGTGGTGGATCTCCTTGACGAGCAGCTGGTTTTCCTGGAGCGAGTCCCTGAGCCGGTTCTCGACCGCCGCCCGTTCCTCTATTTCCCTTCGCAGGTCCTCGTTCGCCTTCCTGTAGCGCTCCTCCGACTCTTTCAGGAGCCAGTTGCTCCTGACCAGCCTTCTCTGGTCCCTGTTCAATACATATATTGACCCGTAGATCATCACGACCAGGATGGCCATGTTCAATAAAAAACGGAGCAGGAAACCCTCGATCATGGAGACGGACACGGTGTTCAGATTGAGCCGGAGTATCCCGACCGCGACGCCCGACAGGTAGACGAGGGTGAGGGGGATGCTCTCGGCGAAGCCCAGCACGTAGATCGCTGCCATCGGGAACACGACGATCCACGGTATTCTGCTGAAGTTGTTCTCGATGAAGACCATGTACAGCACGAGGGCGCCCCACGCCAGGAGGAACACCACGAGGGCGGACTGCGTCGCGACGTATCGCGGAAAGCGGCCGACCTTCAGCCGGTTCACGATGCCGATAGACAGAATCGCGCCCAGCATGACCAGGCACATGGCCGCCACCATGTGGCGGCGGAGCCCCAGGTCCAGGACCGTGAAGTATCCGAGAAGGGGGATGCCGATGATCGTCAGGAAGCGGAAATAAATGCGCTGGCGGTAGAGAAGCAGGTCCAGCAGTTCGGCGTTGCCCCTGAGCGATCTGTACAGCATCATGGTTGTCCGCGCGTTTCCCGGATGCCGGCGCGCGCGTTATTCATCATTGGGCGTCCAGCCGTCAGATGTCAATTGGATTAATTCGCCCGCCGCATCAACGCGTTCCGCGTGACGCCTCGAGCGCCGCCTCTATCTCGCTGCGCGCAACGCCGCCGCTTCCCGGCAGGAACCCCTCCAGGCGTGAGCGCGCCCCGGGGCCGCCGATCCTCCCCAGCGCCCACGCCGCCATGCCCTTCACCCGCTCGTCGCCGTTTTCCTCGAAGGCGCGCGAGAGCTCGCCCACCCAGCGGCCGTCCAGGCTGTTTCCCATGGCCCGGGCCGCGTTCATCTTCCACCGCCACAGGCCGTCCGCGGACATGTAGAACATGTGGGGCCACACGAAGGTCTGGAAGTAGTCCGCGTCCATGCGCAATAGCTTCGCCAGGTCGAAATAGGCCGCCTTCTTCGCCACGCGAGGATTTACGGGCAGGTCCTGGCCCATCCAGGCGAGGTTCCGCGGGCACACGTCCTGGCAGCGGTCGCATCCGTACACGTACAGCCCCATGGGCTCGCGCAGCTCCCGGGGGGTGAGGCCCTCGCCGTAGTAGGTGAGGTAGGAAATGCACCGCCGGGGGTCGATGCGGCCGTTGCCCTTGAGCGCCCCGGTGGGGCAGGCGGACACGCAGGCGTTGCGGCACCACTCCGGGCAGCCGACGCCCGCGGTAGGCGCGTCCGGCTCGAACTCCCGGTCGACCACGAGGGCCACGGGGAGCACCCAGGAGCTCCGCCGCGCCGCGCGGTTCGCGTAGAGCAGGCAGTTTTTCCCGAACGTCCCCAGCCCCGCCCTGGCGGCCGCGGCCCGGTGCGGGAGGTTGAAGGGGACCTTTGAGTCCATGCCGTGCTCCCTCAGAAAGCTCCGGAAGGCCTTCACGCGGAGCGACAGGCCGTCCCTGGTGACCCGGTCGTCGTCCAGGTAGCAGCGGCCGAAATAGGGCTCCACCGACGGCGGGAAGGACTCGCGGAAGTATTCCTCCAGGAGCACGATGATGGACCTCGCGCCGGGGAGGACGGTGCGCGGGTCCGTGCCGGCCATG
This sequence comes from uncultured Spirochaetota bacterium, assembly GCA_963762305.1. GTDB lineage: Bacteria > Spirochaetota > UBA4802 > UBA4802 > UBA5368 > CAVXKM01. Next base: position 181,372 of record CAVXKM010000003.1, read on the forward strand.
AGCCCGAGCCCCGCCTTCTCGACCCACTCGTATTCCTCCGCCCGCTCTTTCAGGATGTCGCGGTGATCGTCGAACGGTGAGGCCGTGGTGAACCCGATGTCCCCGAAGCCGAGCTCCCGCGCCTTTTCATTTATCATATCCTTCGTGACCATTCGAAACCCCCTTTCCCGTCATGATGACGCCGCGCCGAGCCGTGTGGAACGCCACGCTCCCCGCGTGTTCCAGTCTATCCTGCCGCGGCGGCAGGTCAAAATAAAATCGCGGATATTCACGGCTCGGAAAATATTTTAACATAATCGGAAATTTGCATATAATTTTCAAAATTTCAATGCCGCGCTTTCCGTAATTTTCTTATTGACTACCATCACGGAAAAGGGTAGGCTCATAGATGGGTCACGGGTCATCACGGCCTGGGGACCTTCTCCTGGGATGCATCAATGCAGGTCGAGGTTTCCGAGGCCGGCGGCGGCGCAGTGATTCGAAAAGCAAAAAATCAATGGAGGTTTCGAGTGAACAAAAAACTATTGGTATTCGCAGTCGCCTTGTTGATGGTCGCGTTCGTGCCGGGCGTGTCGTTCTCACAGGATGCTCTTGGCACTGCCGGGTTCGCCGTGAAGGCGGGCATCGATCTCGGTGGTGAATTAGAAGTTGAAGGGGAATCCTTGGACATGGACATGGGCTTTACGTTGGCCGCTGAATACCTTTTTCCCCTGGGTGTCGTGAACCTGGGGCCGGGACTTGCGTTCCTGATCCCCCGCGGCATCGATGAAGAGGGCGCGACGGGCGATCTGGGCTTCCTGCCGGTATACGCCGTGGTGAACGTCCCCATCCCCGTGCAGGGAAGCATTCTCCCCTACATTTTCGGCCGTGTCGGCTACAGCTTCGTGATAGACGATTCAGCTATTACTGAACCCGCTGAAGATTTTGGGCTAACCGGCGTGGAAGTAGAAGGGGGCATTTACTGGGGCATCGGAGCCGGCATTCTTTTCGCCAAAAACATCATGGTTGAGCTGTGCTATGCGACGCACGCATTGGAAGCGAGCGCTGACGGCGGCTACTCAGAGGATGCAGATTACTCATACATAAACCTCTCCGTAGGGTACAAGTTCTAATCGAGCTGTCAGGTATTCAAGTAATTCTATAAATCCTCCCCGGAAGGGGAGGATTTTTTATGGGCAGGCCGAATTCATGGGTGATGCGTTCATATTAGAGTCGCGAGGGCCGCGGATTTTTTTGTTGACTGTCGTCAAGGGAGAGGGATAACCTCACGGATGACACGGGCTGTCGCTGTCCTATATAAATCATATTAATAAATGGAGGGTTGACGTGAAGGAAAAGCTATTCGTTTCCCTCATCGCTCTGCTGATGGTAGCCTCCGCGCCCGGGGCGTCGTTTTCCCAGGACGCGGCCATGAACAATACCGGGTTGGCGCTGAAGGCTGGCGTGGATTTAAACGGGGATTATGATTCCGACGTGGGTTCGGGCGATGTGGACATGGGGTTTTCCCTCGCGGCGGAATATCTCTTCCCCCTCGGCATCGTGAACGTGGGCCCGGGCCTTGCATGGCTTATCCCCCGCGGCATCGATGAAGAGGGCGCGACGGGCAAGATCGGTTTTCTGCCCGTATACGCCGCGGTGAACGTCCCCCTGCACATCCAGGGAAGGATCCTCCCCTTCTTTTTCGGCCGCATCGGATACAGCTTCCTGACGGATGATTCGGCAATTATAGACGGCCTGGAGAAAGAGCCGACTGTCACCAACCCGGAGGCCGAAGGGGGAATTTACTGGGGCATCGGCGGGGGAGTCCTCCTCGCGAACCGCATCCTGTTCGAGCTCTGCTACGCGTCGCACACGGTCACGGCGACCGCCGATTGCGCGGGATGCGAGAAATCTGAAGACGCGGAATACACCTATGTGAACCTCTCCGTGGGGTATTTATTCTAGCCGAGCGCCATGGGAAACGGCGATTATTGAAATCCTCCCCTTCCGGCGAGGATTTTTTATGCGGGGCCGCGCGGGCCCGAGTATCAGTCATACATGTGGGAGCGGCGCCGCCCTTTGTAAATGAAGGAGATGGAGGAATCACGTGAAGGAAAGGCTGTTGATGTCCCTCGTCGCCCTGCTGATGGTCATCTTATTGCCCGGGGCGTCGTTTTCCCAGGACGCGCCCCTGGGCACCGCCGGGTTCGCGGCGAAGGCGGGTGTGGATTTCAACGGAGAGCTCGAGGCTGAAGGAGACCTCGGCACGGCCGACATGGAGTTGGGCTTCACGGTGAACGCCGAGTACCTTTTTTCCCTCGGTTTCCTGAACGCGGGGCCGGGCCTTTCATTCCTTATCCCCCGCGGCGTCGATGAAGAGGGCGCGACGGGCAAGGTCGGGTTGCTGCCGTTATACGCCGCGGTGAATATTCCCATCCGCGTGAAGTGGAACTTTCTCCCTTTCGTTTTCGGCCGCTTCGGGTACAGCGTTATAATCGATGATTCCGCCATCGTGGACAGCCTGGAGGCGGTAACCGGCTTCGGCGACTTCAAGACCCAGGGGGGCATCTACTGGGGCATCGGCGTCGGCGTCCTCCTCACGCGCAATGTCCAGGTTGAGTTCTGCTGCAATTCCCACAACCTCAAGGCTTCCAGCGGAGACGCGGATGAGTCTGTGGATGTCGGTTACACGCACGGCACTCTTTCCGTCGGATACAAGTTCTGACCGTGCCGCCGGGTGTGCCGGCGGTCACCGGAGTCCTGTTCGGCATGGTGCGGGTTTATGTGCCGGCCTTGCGTATTCACACTTTTTCTCTTTCCTGCGGGGCATTGCCATGGTGAAACGCGTCATGGTTTTTGAAATGGCGGTCTTCCTTTCCCTTTTTTGTGCGGCGGGTCTCCGCGCCGGCGACGGCCCGTGGGAAAAGGTGAAGGAGGCCGAGGGGATCACGGTCTACGCGCGCCCGGTTGAGGGCTCGGCCTTCAAGGAATTCCGCGCCGAGTGCCTCATCGAGGCCCCCATGGAGGCGGTGAACAACGTGCTCATGGACGTGCCCCGGCTCACGGAATGGATGCCTTCCGTCATCGCCGCCGAGGTCATCGAGTACATCGACGGGAAGGGCGCCGTGATGTACGAGGAGATGAAATCGCCCTGGCCGGTCAGGAACCGGGACTTTCTCGTCGAGGTGCGCCTCACGAGGGGCCCGGAGAGCATCGTGAGGGTCATCAGGGCCATAGGGCACGAGAAGTACCCGGCCTACGCTCCCCGGGAGGGGAAGGTCAGGGTGACGCGCATGACCGGACGGTGGGACCTCTTGAAAAGGGACAAGGCCACCTACGTGGTATACGGAATACGCTCCGACCCCGGCGGCTCCCTCCCGGCGTGGCTGGCCAACAGCGCGGCGCGCGACCTGCCTTTTCTCACGCTCAGGGGATTGAAGCGCCTCGCGAGCGAGCCGCGCTACCGCGGCAGGTGATACCGGTGGCGGCGCCTGTTTCCTTTCGACGGCACCTGTAATCCATTATTCCATACAATGGCGGCAGCCGCATTATGACAGGGACGCTTATCAGGCCGGGGAAACGGTTTTACGGCCCGTACCTCATCGCCGCGCTCTGGCTAATCTATTTCACCAACCTGGGCTTCGGCTATTACGGCGGGAGCGTCATCAACACCTTCATGGTCAAGAGCCTCGGGATGGACCGCAAGACCCTGGGCCTGGGCTTCACGGTTTTTTTATTCATGCAGGGCGGGATCATGGGGCCGGTCATCGCGGCGGTGATCAACAGGAAGGGGGTGCGCTTCGCCCTGGCGGCCGGGTCGCTCTGCATTTTCGCCGCGGCGGTTCTCATGGCCGCGGCGGTGCGGGAGAGGGCCTCCTTCTTCGCGGTGTACGGACTGCTCATGGGATTCGGCGTGGGGCTGGGCGGGATCCTTCCGGTGCAGACGGCGGCCACCCTCTGGTTCGACCGGGCGCGGTCGAGGGCGATCGCCGTGATGCTCACCGCGGGGGGCGTGGGCGGGTTCGCCGCGGCGCCCCTGGCGGGCCATGCCATGACGGCCGCGGGCGGCAGCTGGCGGGCGGGGTGGGTGCTTGTGGCGGCGTTCGCCGCCTTGTCCTTCGCCCTGAGCGTGCTGTTCGTGAAGAACAGGCCCTCCGACGTTGGGCAGGTCCCCGACGGCGGCGGGAAGCCTTGGGGCGGGGAGGTGTCCCCGCCTGCAGAAAGGCGGCGGGCCTTCCGCACAGCGCGAACCTGGACCGTGAGGGAGGCGCTTAAAACCGGGAGCCTGTGGCTCGTGTTCATGGGCGCCGTTGGCTACCTGGTCCCCTATTCATTCTGCATGGGCCACGGCGTCATCCATCTCATGGACCGGGGCTTCGACGGCGGGACCGCGGCTTTTTCCGTGGGGCTGTTGACCCTCTGCAGCATCGTCGGGAGGCTCGTCGGCGGGGTCCTCGGCGACCGGTACGAGCCGCGCTTCGTGTGGTGCGCGTCCTGCGTCCTGATGATCGCCGGCGTGGTCTCGCTCATGGGGGCCCGGAGCCCGGTCCACGTGCACCTGTACTCGGTGCTCATGGGCCTGGGGTTCGGCTCGTCGTTCATCCAGATGCCCACCATCATCGCCAACTATTTCGGTCCCGGGGCCTTCGCCTCGATCATGGGGACCATGTCGCCCATTTACGCGATCTTCTCGGCCATGGCGCCGTTCGCGGGGGGCGTCATCTACGACACCGCCGGGAGCTATACGGCGGCCTTCGTGGGCGTCATCGCGCTCGGTTCGATAGGTACGGTCGCACTCCTGGCCGCGGCGCCGCCGGGCGAATCAGCGGTTTGAAAAAAATTTGACATGCCGTTGATCGCCATCCCCTGATTTATCAATGGAACGGGTGCGCCGGCGGCGCGCTCTCCTGTATATTTCATCAACGTTATTGTCTATAAAGCTTGTGCCGGGCCGGTTTCGCAGGACGGCCTTCACCGCGGGGAGGGGATATGAAAAAACAGTATCTCATGGGACTCGATGCCGGGGGCGGCGCGGGCAGGTGCCTGCTCGCGGACGCCGGAACCGGAGAGGTCGTGACGGCCGCGAGGGCGTGGTCACACCCGACGGCCCCCGGCACCTCGGGCCTCGGCTTCGACGTCGACACGAAAGACGTGTGGGCGAAGCTGGGCGAGGCGTCGCGCGAGTGCCTTGCCCGGGCGAAAGCCGACGGCGGCGAGGTGGCGGGTATCGCCGTCACCAGCATGCGCAACACAACGGTCCTGCTCGACGAAAAGCGACAGGTGATCTTCGCCGCGCCGAACCGCGACGCCCGCGCGCTGGGCGAGGCGATGGGCATGGGCTTCGAGATGGGCAAGCAGGTCCACGCGGTGACCGGGCACTGGCCCAGCCCGCTCTTCACCGGCAGCCGGCTCGTGTGGCTGAGAAGCAACGCGAAAGACGTCCTCGATAAAACCGCCGCGGTGCTGAGCCTGAGCGATTACGTGGCATTTCTATTGTGCGGGCGCGTCGCCGCCGAGCGGACCCAGGCCGGGGAGACCCTGCTCTTCGACCAAGCCTCCCGGTCGTGGGCGGCGGACCTCATCGCCACGCTGGGGTTCCCCGGCGGTATCTTTCCCGAGCTGGTGGACTCGGGCACACGGCTCGGAGAGCTCACCCGGGCGGCGGCCGAACACCTGGGGCTGAAGAGAGGAATCCCCGTCACGGCCGGCGGCGCCGACACGCAGTGCGGCCTGCTGGGGGCGGGCGCCGTGGAGGCGGGAGACCTGGGTGTCATCGCCGGCACGACCATGCCGGTCCAGCTCGTCACCCCACGCCCGGTGATGGACGGGGAGGGGAGGCTGTGGAGCGGGCAGCACGTGGTCCCGGGACTGTGCGTGCTGGAGAGCAACGGCCTCACGACGGGAGAGGTGCTCGACTGGTTCGCGCGGATCCTCTTTCCGGAAAACGCCTTTCCTGTCATGGCGCTGGACGCCGAGGCCGAGATGTCCGAGCCGGGCGCGTGCGGCGTATATTCCACCGTGGGGGTCCACGTCTTCGACGGACGGACCATCGGCATCCCCGTGGGGAACCTCTCCCTGTCCCACATGGTGACGCCCGGTTCGGTTGCCGGCCGGCGGCACCTGTGCCGCGCGGTGCTGGAGGGCCTGGCGTATTCGGTGAACGCGAACATCGAGCAGATCAAAAAGGAAAGCGGCAGTGAAGTCGCGGAGGTCCGTGTCACCGGGGGCATGTCGAAGAGCCCTCTCTGGACGCGGATGGTGAGCGAGGTGACCGGCGCGCGGGTGATCGTCCCGGCGGTGCCCGAGTCGTCGGCCCTGGGCGCGGCCGTGTGCGCGGGATGCGGCGCGGGGACCTTCCGATCGCTGGCCGAGGGGGCCCGTCGGCTTGCCGGTTCCGCCCGCGTCCACGACCCCGGCCCGGAATCGGGGGCCTACCGGAAACTCTATGACGGATGGAAGGAGGCGTGCGGCCTTCGGGCGCCGGCCGACGCCTGCGTGTCGAACCTGCTCGTGGGGGCCCTCATGGGCCGTCCCGCCCCGGAGGCGGCCGCCGGCGGCACCGCCTTCAGGCCGAGGATAAAGGTCACCGCGGAGATGGACGAGTCGGCATTGCGGGAGCTGGGGCAGTTGGGCGAGGTCAGCTACGAGAGCTGGCGCGAAAAGAAGAAGGTCTATTCGAGCAGCGAGCTCGTCGATCTGCTCGCGGGATACCACGTGTTCGTGACCGAGCTCGACGTGCTGGACCGGGAGGCGGTGAGCCGGCTCCCCGGGCTCCGGCTCGTCGTCACCTGCAGGGGCACGCCCGTCAATGTCGACATCGACGCATGCACCATCCACGGGGTGGCCGTGGCCAACACCCCCGGCCGCAACGCCGATGCCGTGGCCGACCTGGTAATTGTCTTCATGATCATGCTGGCCCGGAGGATGCCGGGGTCCTGCGAATTCCTAAAGAAGGAGGCGGGCGCAGCGGGCGACATGGAGCGCATGGCCCGGGCCTACCTCGGATACCAGGGCAACGAGCTGTGGCGCAAGACCGTGGGGCTGGTGGGCCTGGGGAGCGTGGGGGCACACGTGGCGAAGCGACTGGCCCCCTTCGGCGCCCGCGTCCTGTTCCATGACCCGCACGTGAGCGCCCGGGACGCCGCGGTATTGAACGCCGGGAAGGTTTCCCTCGTGGAGCTGCTGGAGCGGAGCGACTTCGTGAGCCTGCACGCCCCGGCAGGACCCGGCACCGAGAAGATGATGGATGACGCCGCCTTCGCCCGCATGAAGAAGGGCTCTTTCCTCGTCAACACGGCGCGGGCCGCCCTGATTGACGAAAGGGCGCTGGTCCGCGCGCTCGAGTCCGGGCGGCTCGGCGGCGCGGCCCTTGATGTTTTCTCGGTCGAACCGCCGTCGCGTGACGACCCGCTGGTTGCCCACCCCCGCGTCATCGTCACGCCTCACCTGGGTGGAAACACGGTGGAGCTCGCCGCCCACCAGGGAGAGGCCGCGGCGCGCCAGGTCGCCCTTCTGCTGAAAGGACAGGCGCCGGAACATCTCCTGAACCGGGAGGTGCTCGACCGCTTCGCATGGACCGGGCCGCGCCGCGAACCTACGCCCGCGGAAATCGAGCGGCTCAAGGAGAAGAAGGGCCCCAGCATGACGTCCTAGCCGGATTTGCCGGCGAGATGAAGGGACCGTGCGTGCGGTAGCGGGTGAAACGGCGGGAGAGGAGAGGTTGATCCCGGCCTCAATGGCGTTTCGGGTACGCAAGGAGCAGAATCAGGCGCGTAGAGCCCCGCGGGTCAGGACGGCAGCAGCCCGCGCTTCCGCGCGATCTCCAGGTAGGTCCCGACCATGCTCTCCGGCGGCGTGTAGTGCTCGGTGCCGGTTTTTTTCTGAAGCGAGACGGCGCCCGGCGCGCAGGTCATGACGCACGAGCCGCAGCCGATACAGCGGGCGCGGTCCACCTCCGCGACGGCCCCTTTCACGCTCACGGCGTCCATCTGGCAGCGGTCGGCGCAGGTGCCGCACCCGGTGCAGGCACGAGGGTCGACCAGCGCGAAGTAGTTGCTCCTGACCGCGTCGGCGGGCCTGGGCTGCAGCTTGAGTGAGCGAAGCATGCCGCAGCAGTCGCCGCAGCACAGGCACATGCCGCCGACCCTCTGCCCGTTTGATATCTGCACCACGAAAGGGTGCTCCTCCAGGCTTTGCCGGATGATCGCCTTCGCCTCTTCGGGGTCCACGTACCGCCCGAGGCCGTTTTCCACGTAATAGTCCGCCAGTGACCCGAAGGTGAAGCAAACCTCGAGGGGCCTGGTGCACCCGGTTTCCACCAGGCGCCCCCAGGTCCGGCAGATGCACCGGGTGACCATGATGGTCTTCTGGGAGTCGAGGATCTCCATCGCGTCGTCGTAGGAGGCTATCGGCCACTCGCCGGCAACCTCGCGGTTCAACGGTATGGTGCGCACCAGCGGGGTGCCGCTTCCCTGGAAGGTCCTACCGATCGCCTCGTTGTGATATTCCTCGATGTCCCGCGCGAGCTCGCCGTCCATGTTGTTGAGCTGGAACTCCAGTATGCCCACGACAAAGGCCGCGGCGGAATACCGGGTGCCGCCGCCCTTTCGGAGGCGGAAGAGCAGACCCTTTTTCGCCATCCCCTCCAGCCGCTCCGCGCATTCGGCGGGGTCGAGCGAAAGGCGCGAGGCGATTTCGCCGGGCGACTCGAGCGTGGGATTGAGATGCAGGAACAGGGCGGCGTCTTCCGCGGTGAAGAGCTTTTTCAGTATCCTGATCTCGACGCCGCTGGCCGTGGCGGGGTAGCCGGTGGAGAGTTGGTCGAGCCGCTCCCGAAGCCGCTGGTATACGTCACTCATGGAAATCCTCCCGGGGCGCGTGGAATGCCCGGCCCATGGGCCTGTGTACGCGAAATCGCGGGGATGTCAAGAATTTCGTTTCCCGGCCGCGCGGCGCACGGCAGGGCTGCCTGCTTAATAGACGTACCGCTTCTTCACCATGACCCCCTCACGCAGGAAGAAGTCCGGCGAGATCATCGTGTCCGCCGGGCGGGGCCGGTAGCCCAGCCTCTCGAGCATGGGCAGGCCGTCGGATATGTCGATGACCCGTATCTCCAATGGGGCGCGACGTTCCATGTCGACCCGGAGATCCACTCCCCCGGCGGGAAGGGCGTGAAAGAGCACCGCGGTCCAGCTCGACAGATCGAACTCGCCGAAGATGAGCCGGTGCGCCGCCTTGAAGCTCTCCGGCGGCACGTCACGGAGCCTTTTGCCGTCGATCGCGATGCCGCGTACGAGGCCCTTGCCCGCGATGTAGAGCGCGACGGACGGGGCCCCGCGCGCGGAACGGACATGGAGACGCAGGGTGCGCGGGCGCTCGCCGGTGTCGGAGATAACGCTGATCCGGGGCGCGGCGAAGGCCACACGCGGCGCCGGCGCGGAGAGGAAGGCGTGGTCTTTCAGCATGCATTTTTTCGCGATGGGGAACAGGCCGGGAAGCGGCGCGTGCCGCGGCGAAAGGAAGAATTGTTTCGTCCACGGGTCGGCCTCCCCGTCGCAGCTCACCCACAGGGCGTGTCCGGAGTCCGCGTCGAGCACGTAGGCCGCGAGGTCGGGCCGGGGGCGCGACTCGTCGAAGCCGGCCGTGAGGCTGCCCGCCGCCAGGGACGCGACGAACACGGCGGCAGACGCCGCGGCCGTGAAGCGGCCGCCGTACTCCTCCAGGGAGGCCAGGAGCGGCGAAAGGAGCGGGCAGAAGACGGCGATGAGGAACGCGGCCACGGCGGCGAGCCGGACGGTGAGGCCCTCGTAGACATAGTGCGCCGTATCGGCCAGGAGCAATATGGCGGGGACCGACAGGAGAAGCACGAGGACCGTTCTCAGAGGGGAGGGTGTTTTCATCCTGTAAAGCGCGCCGAGCTGAAGGAGGCCGAAGAATGCCGGCCAGAGGAAGAGATAACCGGCCCCCGGGAGGAACGCCGTGGACGCCGCCAGGAGCAGCGCCCACCAGGCGAGACCTGCCGCGAGGACCTCCGGGAGGCTTGCAAACTTGCGCATGCGTTCAACCGCGACGGCCGAGAGCATGACCGCCAGGGCCGCAAAGGCAACGCGGTACGGGCCGCTGTTGTAAATATCCCCCATGAGCATGGCGCCGTATCCGCTGTGCACGAGCGTGACAAGCCGCCAGGCCGCGTACGCCGCCAGCGGGACCGCCGCGAAGAAGGCGGCCCAGAGACCGAAGGATTTTGCCATTACCCCCGGCGAAAGGAGCTTTTTCCTGAAGCCGTGTGCCAGCATGACCGCGAGCAGGGCCAGGACCGCCAGCGAGAACAGCGCCGCGGCGCGCTCGCTGTAGCTCACCATCCAGCCGCCGAAGACGTTGAAGTAGACCACGTCGGGCCCGTCGATGCCGGAAAGCTCCCGGCCGCCGAAATGGCGCGCCAGGGCAAGCACGTGCGAGCCGTGATGCTGCAGGCTCCGGGGGTCGGCCCGCTCGACGTTGTCCAGCGCCGTGTGGTAGGCCGTGACCTCTCCGATGTTGGCGAAATTCAATCCGCTGTATCCCGCCTCCCTGAACAGGGTGAAGTCCGTGTCGTTCGGCAGGAAGGCGTAGACCGCGTTTGAAAGCGAGCTCCCGACGGGCGAGGGGGACGCCTGTATAAACTCACGGACGACACGTCCGTTCGCGGGGCCCGTCTGGAAGAGGATCGCCGGCCCCGTCGTGCCCCTCGCCTCGAGGTTGACCACCAGCCTTGCCCGCTTTCGCCAGGGGTGCCCCTCGAGGAAGGCGTGCGCCCCCAGCAGGCCGAACTCCTCGGCGTCGGTGAACAGGAAAATGATGTCGTTGCGGGGCGGCCGCTCAGTTTTCAGCGCGCGTATCGTCTCGAGCATGGCCGCAACGGCAAAGCCGTCGTCGGCCGCCCCGGGGCCCGAGGGGACCGAGTCGTAATGGCCCGCGAAGAGCACCGCGCCCGTCGGACGGGTCCCCGGCAGGAGCGCCGCGATATTGTGGACCCGCCCCGCCACATGCAGGCCCGGGAACAGGGCGCGTGACGCGGTGGCCCTCTGCACGCTCACCTCGCAGCCAAGGGAGCGCAGGGCGTCCTCGATGTAGGCCCGTACCCGGCGGTGATGCGCGGACCCGGCCGGGTGCGGTTCCCGCGCGATGAAGGAAAGATACCCGAGGGCGCGCGCCGAGGAAAATTCCTGCGCGGGCGTTCCCTCATCCCCGGCCCGCGGCAATCCCTGGAAATTGAGCCTGAGGGTGACGATGCCCAACACGGCCGCCGCGATGACCAGTGCGTACGGCAGGTTTCTGAATCCCGGGCGTCTTTCCGGCATGGCTTTCCTCCGGTCGCATGTGCCTCTTACCACCGGCGGTGACGCCCCGGGAGATTCCAGAACGCGTTACGCCGGCGGGACGGGCTGTCTTTCATCGTGCGGGATTATATACGGGAGGGCCGCGCACGCAACGCCTTTTTATCCCGCGCCTGGAGCGAGGCCCGGATATTGACATTTCCCCTCGCCGGGTATATCCTCGTCGTGGTATACGAAGTTTTCCGGTTCCAAGCCGCCGTCGTGAGACGTGAAGGGTTCACCGATGAGAATCGTGATACCCACCATCGGCACCAGGGGGGACGTCCAGATCTACATGGCCCTGGCGCGCGCCCTGGAGCGGGACGGTCACGAGGTCACCGTGGCCACCCATCCCTGCTGGAAACGCCTGGTCGAGGAGTACGGCCTCGGGTTCGCTCCCGTGGGCCCGCCCGTGGACATAGAGCGGGAGGCGGCAATGCTTCGCGCCCTTACGCGCTTCAGGACCGCGGTCATGCTCCGGTCTCTGAAGTCGCTCACGGCCATTTCCCTGGGTGCCATGGCCGACCTCCTTCGCCTGTTCCGGAACGCCGACCTCGTGGTGCTCTCGCACAATTTCATCGGCAGGCCCGAGGCGGAAAAGACGGGCGTGCCGTTCGCAAGCGTGACCCTGCAGTACCAGTTCCTTCCTCGGAGGACCGGGGGGACGCCGCCCGGGCCCTTCCAACGGTTTTTGAACGCAATTGCGGGCCCCATCATGTATTACCACCACAACCGGGTGCGTGGAAAGCTGGGCATGGGGCCCGTGCGCGGGGTCGATGACCTGGTGTCGCCCGCGCTGAACATGATACCCATAAGCCCCTCGGTGGTGCGCCCGGACCCGTCATGGGAAGGCCATCACCGGCTGACCGGCTACTGGTTCCTGGACGAGCCGAGGCGGTGGCGGCCCCCCGCGGGCCTCGTTCGGTTCCTCGAGTCGGGCGACAGGCCGGTGGCCGTCTCGCTCGGCGCGATGAGCCTGGGGGCGGAGGAGGGGGACCGGGAAAGGGCGTGCGCCGTCATCGCCGCCCTGGAGAGAACGGGCACCCGGGCCGTCATCCAGGGCTGGAACGCCATACTCCCGCGGATGTCCCTTCCGCGGCGCGTTTTTCACGCGGGCGATGTGCCGCATTCCTGGCTCTTCCCCCGGGCGGCGGCGGTGGTGCACCACGGCGGGTTCGGAACCACGGCCAGCGCCCTCAGGGCGGGGGTCCCTTCCTGCGTCGTCCCCCACATGCTCGACCAGTTCTCCTGGGCCATGCGCGTCTCCGATCTGGGGGCGGGGTGCGAGATTCCCGCGACGAAGCTGACTGCCGGCCGGCTGGTTGAAGCCCTCGACCGGCTTAAAAGAGACCCCGGATTGACCGCCAAGGCCCGGGAGCTGGGCCGGAAGATAGCCCGGGAGGACGGCGCGACCGCCGCGGTAAAGCTTATACGGGCGATGAGCGCCGGAACTGGTGAGGGTAGGCGCGCCGGGAAGTGAAGACGGCGGAGCGCCCGATAATTTCTTTACAGCCGCCGGCGCTTGCCCTAACATATGAGCGTGGCCGCCTCTCGATTCCGTACAGACCACAGGAGCATAAAGATGAAAGGACAAAAAACAAAAACCATAATGGTCGCGGTGTGTGTGACGGCCCTCCTGGCCGTCTCGCTGCTCGCGGCCTGCTCCACCGCCCCGTACACCGGGCGCACGCGGTTGATGCTGACCACCGAGGACCAGGAAAACGAGATGGGGGCGCAGTACTACAAGGAGTTCATGAGGAAGGCGAGGCCCTCGGCAAACGCGTCGTATAACTCCCTGGTCTCCCGCGTGGGGCAACGGCTGGCCGCCGTCACCGGGAAGTCGAATTACGCCTGGGAGTTCAAGGTGGTCGAGTCCAACGAGATAAACGCCTGGTGCCTGCCGGGCGGCAAGATCGTTTTCTACACCGGGATCATGAAGATCTTCGAGAACGAGGCCGAGATCGCCGTGGTCATGGGCCACGAGATGGCGCACGCGCTGCTCCGCCACGGCGGGGAGCGCATGAGCCAGGAAATGGTGGTGGGCACCCTGGGCGCCGCCATCGCCGCGATGACCGAGGGGGACCAGAACCGGGAACTGTACATGGCGGCGTTCGGAGGCATCTCCTCGGTGGGAGTCATTCTCCCCTTCAGCCGCAAACACGAGTACGAGGCCGACTACACCGGCACGATGCTCACCGCGAAGGCGGGCTACGACCCCGGCGCGGCAGCCGCCTTCTGGAGGAAAATGATGAAAATGGGATCGGGCAAGGTGCCCGAGTTCCTCTCCACCCATCCGTCCGATGATAAGCGCGTCCGCGCGCTCGAGAAGGTGTCCGCGAAGATGAGGTCGTATTACGGCAAGGCCCCCGTCCAGTACGGTCTTGGTGACAGGCTCTGAGCCGGTCCGGCCGGAGCGTTAGAGCAAAGGCGACGTCCTTGTTCAACCGCGGCACCTCGCCCCGTCGTGGAGCAGCGCGGCCGCCGTACCTTTAATTCAGTGGAGGTTTCATGAAAGCGATCATCATCGGCTCAGGCATCTCGGGGCTCACGGCCGCCCTCTACATGCTGAGAGACGGCCACGACGTGACGGTCCTCGAGCAGTACGGGGAAGTTGGCGGCGTCACCGCCGCGATACGAAAGGACGGGTACACCTGGGAGCTCGGCCAGCTCATCCTCGAGGGATTCGCGCCGGGCGAGCAGGCCGGGTACATCCTGGAGGACCTGGGCATCGCGGATAAAATCCGGACCGTGAAAAACGACAGGATATACTCCTTCCCGGATTTCGTCATCCGGAGGCCCGACGCGTATGCCGGTCCATGGTGGCGGAAGGAATTCTTCAAGAAGCTCTTCCCGGAGGACGCGGACGGGATAGACGAATATTACCGGCTTTACGTGCGGTTCATGGAGCTGGTGACGCTGGCCCGTCGTTCCGAACGGGAGACGGGGATTCGGTCGCTTGTTCTCAAGGCCCGTCTCTACCTCAAGCTGCTGCCCCTGCTCCCGAGGATCGGCTGGAGCGCCCGGAAGCTCGGGTCGCGCCTTTTCTCCTCTGGAAAAATGCAGGCGGCGCTCATGTCGATTCTCGCGGACTTCGTGGTCCGGCCGAGCCAGTTCCCCGGGCTGGGCATCCCGGCGGTGAACCCGGAGCCGGCCTTCGACAGCAGGGTGCCGCTCGAGGTGTCCGGATCGGGAAGGCAGCCCAGCTACCGGAACGTCATCGGCGGCGTCAACGCCCTCGTGGGCGTCATGGCAGGCGAGATCGCGAAGGCCGGAGGCGTCGTCAGGACCGGCACGGCCGCCGTGAAAATCCTCATCGAGGACGGGAAGGTCAAGGGAGTAAAGACCGGGGACGGCTCCGTCCTTCCAGCCGACGTGGTCATATCCAGCGGCGGGGCCAAGGAGGTCTTCCATGAGCTCGTCGGTCCCGGGAACCTCCCGCCGAAATTCCTGAAAATGGTCGACGAGCTCCCGCTCATGGAATCCATTTTCATGGTGCACCTCGGCGTGGACTTCGACCCTGTCCCGTTCCAGAAGGGTGCCCTGTGCTATTATTACCTGACCTACGACATCGAGGGCGGTATCGAGCATGTCCAAAGCGGACGATACCACGAGGGGAAGGACGGGTTCCTCGTCTATGTCCCCTCGGCCCACAGCCCCGGCATGGCGCCCCCGGGCCGGCACGCGGTGACGGTCTACACCATCGCCCCCAGCGAGCTCGGTGAGGGGACTTGGGAGGCACGCAAGGAGGAATTCGCCGACAAGCTCCTGGCGGAGGCTGAAAAATACGTGCCGGGCCTGAGGGAGCACACCCTCGTGCGGGTAATCCTCACCCCCGATGATTTCAAGAAAAGGACCCATTGCAAGCACCATTCCTTTGGCGGCTTCGCGCCGGTGATGGGGAAGAAGGGCATTCCCTTCAGGACGCCCGTGAAGGGCCTGTGGTTCGTCGGCTCCCAGAGCGAGAGCGGCGCGGGCCTGAACAGCGTGCTGGAGGGGACGTGGCGCTGTATCCGGCTCATACGGAAAGACCTGGGAGCGTAACAACGGCATGGGAGGATCGGCGTGATGGGAAAACCCGGAAAGACGGTACGGACGGGGTTCGGAGATGAGGCCGCCGTCCCCGTCATCGACGGGAAGCGCTGCACCCGCTGCGGGCTCTGCGTACTGGCATGCAAGTCCTTCACCATAATCGATGCCGGGGGGATGCCGCGCGTGGCGCCGGACAATGGCCTGGGCTGTATCGGCTGCGGTCACTGCATGGCCGTGTGCCCGGCCGGTGCGGTCACGGTATCCGGGCGGAGGCTGTCCCCGGAGGACGCCTTTCCCCTCCCGCCGAAGGGCGCCAGGGCGACCCCCGACGCGCTCGAGGCGCTGTTGGCCTCGCGACGCAGCGTGCGGGAGTTCTCCGGGAGGGAGGTGGGCAAACAGGCAGTGGAGCGCATACTCGCCATGGCCGCCAGCGCGCCCATGGGCATCCCGCCCACCGATGTCGGCGTGACGGTGGTGAATGGCCGGGAACGTGTCCAGGACCTGGCCGGCGACATCGTGGCGGTGTTCGCGAAGTGGCGGTCTTTCTTCAACCCGGTGGTGATGAAGGCGGCGCGCCTCTTCATGAGTAAATACAACGCGGAGGTGATGCGCGATTTCGTCCTGCCCGTGACCGGGATGATCATCGACGCGCGGAAGGGGGGCTCCGACTACCTCTTCTACCATGCGCCCTGCGTCCTCCTCTTTCACCAATCCCCCTACGCAGACCCGGTTGACGGCCAAATCGCCTGCACCTACGCCATGATCGCCGCGGAGTCGATGGGCCTGGGGACGTGCATGATCGGCACCGTCGCCCACGCCCTCAACATGGAGAAGAAGCTCAAGGAGAAGTGGCGCATACCGGTCCGGAATAAAACCGCCATCGGCATGATACTCGGCTACCCGGCCTTCAGGTACCGCCGGGGAATCCGCCGCGGTTTCGCCGGGGTGCACTACGCCTGAGCGGGACGGCGGGCACGTCCTCCCGCATCCCTCGCCCGGCCGCCGCCGGGAGTTCCCTTCCAAAACGCGCCGGGGAAGCGGCATCTCCGGAAAACATGCAATAAAGACGGCCCTTTTTCGTCCTGGAAAATGAGAAGGGGACAAACCGTGACGAGGAGGCATTGATGGCCGACACGCACCTGTTTCCCTGGTGGGGAGGCTATTTACTCATAAGCCCGCTCCGGCGGCTCGTGACCGACCCCGGGGAGCTGCTGCGGGGCCTGGTGCGGCCGGGCATGACGGTCCTGGACGCCGGGAGCGCCATGGGGTACTTCACCCTGCCCCTGGCGCGGCTGGTCGGGGATACGGGACATGTCGTCGCCGTGGACCTTCAGCGCCGCATGATCGACGCGCTGACGCGAAGGGCCCGGCGGGCCGGGCTCGCCGGCCGCATCGACGCGCGCGTCTGCACGGGGCGTTCGCTCATGGTGGGCGACCTGGCGGGCCGCGCGCATTTCGCCCTGGCCTTCGCCGTTCTCCACGAGGTGCCGGACCGCGACCGCTTCATCGACGAGGTACGGGCCGTCCTCCGCCGGGACGGGACGCTGCTCCTGGGCGAGCCGAAAAGCCAAGTGCCGGGCGGGCGCTTCGCGGAGGCGGTGCGCGCAATCGAGGCCCGGGGGTTCGACCGCCTGGGGATTGATGAGCGGCGCGGATACATGACCGCCCTTTTCCGGAAGCGGGACAGGAAGCCCGGTGACTGAGCCATGCCGCCCGCCGACGCACAGCGACTCGGTGACTTCTTCCGCCGGGAATACGGGAGGATGGTCCGGTACGTGCGGGGGCTGGTGCGTGACGCCGCCGACCGCGACGGAGAGGACATCGTGCAGGACGTGATGGTGCGCCTCTTCGAGGCGGCCGACGTGACCCGGTCCGTGGAAGACCTGGCCGCCTACGTCTATCGCGCGCTGAGAAACGCCGTGATCGATGCGTGGCGGAGAAGGCGGCAGCCGCTCCGGCTGGATTCCCCCGCGGGCGAGGAAGGAGACGTGAGCCTGGCGGGCGTCCTTCACGACGTGCGGTACGACGCCGTCGCCGAGCACCGGAAGGTCGAGATCCGCCGGAGGCTCTTCGACGCCATAGACCGGCTCCCCGATGACCAGCGCTCCGTGCTCATTATGACGGAGCTGGAGGGGGCGGCATACCGGGACATCTCGGAAATGACCGGCGTGCCGGTGGGGACCCTGCTCTCGAGAAAGTCGCGCGCGATGGAACGCCTGCGGAAAGAGATCGCGCCATATCGTGATTTGATGGAGGAGTGACATGCGTACACTGTGTGAACGACATAGCACGCACCACCGGGGCTTCAGGCTTGTCGGTTGGGCGGTATTCGGCCTCATGGCCGCCGGCTTCTTCGCGCTGGTCTTCGCGGTCTTCGTGAAGCTGCTGTGGAACTGGCTGATGCCGGGGCTGTTCGGCCTGGCGGCGGTGAGTTTCTGGCAGGCGTTCGGGCTGGTGCTCCTGGCACGGCTCCTGGTGGGCGGATGGCGCCACGGGGACCATCATGCCGAACGCTGGATCAGGAAGACGAAGCCCGCGCCCGCCGACCTGCCCCGGGAGATACGCGAGAACCTGGAGGCCCATCGGCGCTACTGGGAAGACGAGGGCAAGGCCGCGTTCGAGGGTTACCTGGATCGGAAAGGACGGGAAGCCGGTGGGTCTAAGTGAGCGTCGCCATCCGCCCCGGGACCTTCGACGATGTCCCGCTCATTTATCGCGCAGGGCCCGCGCGCGGATCGCCCGCGCCATCCTGCCGAAGACCAGCGCGTGCAGCGGGAGCAGGCCGTACCAGTAGGCCCTGCCGAGCAGCCCTCTCGGATAAAAGTACGCGGTCAAGGCCAGGGACCCGCCGCCAATCGTGAATTCGATCCATCCCTTGCCGGGCAGCCGCATCTGGGAAAGAAGCAGCAGGCGGCGGCCCGGGACGAGGTCCACCACGCGCCAGAAATCGACGGTGTCGCCCACCCTGAGCTCGCGCGGAAGCCTCCGGCCGCGGTTCAGGCCCGCGCCTCCCGTGAGCTTGTCCATCAGCCCGCGGAGCTTCCACAGCATACCGAACGCGTACCAGCCGTTCGATCCGCCCGCCGAGAGGACGGCCTCGAAAAGGGCGCCCGGGGAGGCCGGGGCAACGGCCACCCGCCGGGTAAACCGGAAGACTGCCCGCTCGATGCCGGCGGCCTCACGGGTACAGCTCATCTCTCCCCCGGTCGAGTCGCACCACCGGCTGTGGACCTGGTTTTTCTCGACCTGCCTGACCGCGAGCTCGAGGGCCCGTTCGTACGGGATGGGGTGTATAGATGGGAAATACCTTCGCGCGTTGTCGTTCTGCAGCACCGTTTCGGATTTCAATCCCTCGACGAGCGCCGACGAGATCGCGTAGGGGACGGGGGTGATGAAAACCAGCCAGTACGACGAAAGCCGGGGCGAAAAAAACGGAACGGGTATGATGAGCCGCCGGAGGCCGAACACCCTCGCCGCGC
Organism: uncultured Spirochaetota bacterium; assembly: GCA_963762305.1. GTDB lineage: Bacteria > Spirochaetota > UBA4802 > UBA4802 > UBA5368 > CAVXKM01. The sequence continues at coordinate 200,213 of CAVXKM010000003.1, forward strand.
CGCGAAGCATCTCGAGGAAGCTCATCCGCCCGGCGCCGATGTCGACGACCAGGTTTCCCGTCACCTTTGCGTCCTTCGCGGCGACCAGGTAGTCCAGCACGTCGTCGAGGGCGATGGGCTGGGTCTGGGTGTTGACCCAGCGCGGGGCGATCATCACGGGAAGTTTCTGGACGAGGTGGCTGATGATCTCGAAGCTCGCCCCGCCCGAGCCGATGATGACCGCGGCGCGGAACCACAGGGCCTGGACCTCGCCGGGAAATCGGGAGAGGACCTCCCCGGTCTCGAGCCGCGAGCGGAGATGCCTGCTGGCCGTCTCCGCCGAGCCGAGCCCGCCCAGGTAGATGACGCGCCGAACCCCGGCGGCGCGGCACTCCTCGATGAAGTTATGCGCGCTCCTCCGGTCGAGCTCCTCGAAGTCTTTCCTGCCCGCCGCCATCGAGTGGATGAGGTAGTAGGCGGTGTCCACGCCGTCGAGCGCCGCCCTGAGCGCTTCGCGGTCGAAGGTGGTCCCTTCACAAATCTCCACACCGGGCGGAAGGCCGGGGGAAACCCTCCGGCGGTCCGTGACGAACAGGCGCAGGGAAACTCCCTCGTCGGCGAGAAGCCGTTCGAGGAGCCTTCTGCCGATGTACCCGGTTGACCCGGTGAGCAGGATTTTCATCGTGCGATCCCCCCTTTCTCTTTCTATCCATGCCGTCCGGGAAAACCAGAGAACCGGGGATCGCCGCGGGCGAGCTCGACGGCCGCCAGGGCGCTCCTCTCCTTGTCTTTTATCTCGAGCATGACGTCGAAATCGGTGCCGCCCGTCTCCCGTAGGAACAGGGAAAAGTCGTCCGGGTCTATTGTCGCGGCGTGGGCCCCCCGGCGTTCATCCGGCTTCTGGCTGCTGTAGTCGACCATGGGGATGCCCGCGCCGTCCTTCCAGGTGGCGGCGGCGAAATGTATCGCCTCGGCGACCGGCTCGCCGGCGTTGTTCAGCCGGTGGTGGAAGACGTCGAACAGGACGGGCAATCCGGTCTCACCGTGTATGGAGAGGCAGTCGCCCAGGCTGTAGAGGCGCTCGTCGTTTTCAACGGTGAGCCGGCTCTTTACAGATGGGTGAAGAAGCGGGAGGCGGTCGGCGAACCGGTGAATGCTCCCCGGCTTATCGCCGTACACGCCGCCCACATGGACCTGGATGCGCGCCGTTTCGTCTAGCCCCATGAGGTCCAGCACCTGGGCGTGGTAGAGAAGCTCCCGGGCGCTCCGCTCGAAAATGCCCGCGTCGGGAGAGTTTATAAGCGTGAACTGGTCCGGGTGCATGGATATGCGCATGCCGTTCTGTCGGGCGAAGCTCCCGACCTTGCGGAACCGCTCCCCCAGCGCTCCCTGCCAGTCGGCGTCGCAGACGGGGTGCGAGGCGAAGGGGACCAGGTCCGAGGTGACGCGGAAGAAGAGCATGCCGTGCTCCGCGTTGTACTCGAGCATGCGGGCCAGGCAGTCGAGGTTGGCCGCCGCGGTCGCGAGCAGCCGCTCGGGCGTGTAGGACCTGAGGCGGAATGTCGAGCCGCCCGTGCAGCCGATGCTCCGGTTGATGCAGGGATATCCTATCCTCATGTGTTGCCTGCGGAGAAGCGTGTGCGTCAAGTGTAGCGCGTGTACCGGGACGGCGCAACAGAATAACAGGAATAGGGCCGGCTGCACCGCGGTCAGCGCCCGTTTGGGGGCATGCGTCTCCGGAGCGTGAGCATCAACAGCCCCGCCGCCAGCAATGAGCAGGCCATGTAGAGATACGCGCCGACGAACGAGCCCGTGAGGTCGCGGACCAGGCCGGTGAGGTACGGCCCCACGTAGCCCCCGATGTTCCCGAAGGAGTTGATGAGCCCCACAGCCCCGGCGGCGGCAGTGCCCGACAGGAAGCTCGTGGGGTAGGACCACCACACCCCGAAGGGGCCGAAGACCCCCACGGCCGTGAGGCAGACGAAGGCGAAGCTCGCCACGGGGTTCCCGGTGCAGGCGCCCGCCGCCATGCCGAGAGCCCCCAGGAACAGGGGCACGGCCCCGTGCCAGCGCTTCTCGCCCGTGCGGGACGAGGAGCTCCCCACCCAGACCATGCCCAGCAGCGAGAGCGCCATGGGGACCACGATGAGCAGTCCGATGGCCGTATTCGACCACCCCGAGACGGCCTTGAGGGCCGTGGGCATCCAGAAGTTAAATCCCCAGAACCCGGTGATCCACAGGAAATAGATCAGGCAGAGCTTCAGGACCTCGCGGTCCCCGAGCGCCTCCCAGACGGTGTAGCGGCGCGCCGAGAGCTTCGCCTCGGTCTCACGCCGGTAAAGTTCCGTGAGCCGCCGCCTCTCCTCCACGGTGAGCCAGGCCGCGTCCCCGGGCCGGTCCTCCAGGACAAGCAGCACCAGCGCGCCGAAAACGATGGCCGGCACGGCCTCCGCGATGAAGAGCACCTGCCATCCCTTGAGCCCCGCGACGGTGACGCCCAGGAGCCAGCCGGCCAGCGGGGAGCCGATGATGGCCGACGCCTGCAGCGAGGTGAGCATGACGGCGATGGCCCGGGGGCGTTCCTCCGGCGTGAACCAGCGGGGGATCACGCTGGCGTAGACCACGGGATAGAAGCTGGCCTCGGCGGCGCCCAGCAGGAAGCGCACCAGGTAGAACTGCCACTCGGAATGGATGAAGGCCATGAAAAGGGAGACGATCCCCCAGCTGATCATGATGCGGGCAATCCACGCCCGGGGGCTCCACCGCTCGGCGATAAGCGCGCCGGGCACCTCGAAGAGCACGTAGCCGGCGAAGAAGATGCCCGCCCCCATGCCGAAGACTCGCGCGGAGAACCCCAGGTCGGCGTTCATGGTGAGGGCGGCGTAGGCGATGTTCACGCGGTCCAGGTAGGCGATGACCGACCCGATGAAGGCGGGCAGGACGACGTGAAGGTACCTGCGACGCAGGAGAGAGCCAGGCTTCTTTTCCATCTGCGACTCTTGTTATACGTGATGCGGCGCCTGCGGGCCTTGCGGACAGTGTATACGATTGGAATGCCCGGGGCAAATATATTATCTATCGTACCGGGAGAAGCCGGGCAACGACCGCGCAGCGGTCAATTCCGGAGAATGCCTTGTTCGGGTCGGTTGTTACACATGCCTGTTTTATTCGCAATGTCTGTTTGCGGTCGAATATATGCCATGACGAGGAGCGGATGAGGGAGCTGAAAACAAGAACAGGATTTTTCCTCGTCGCAGGAGCCATCTCACCCGGAAACAGGCCCATGGTGAGCGCGGCTCAAAACGAGTTCACGCCCCCTTTCGGGATGTATTAAGCCGTCAGGGGGGCGTGTGACAAGCGCCCACGTCTCGCGTGGCAACCGGGGAATTATCTTATTCCCATGATCCGCCGCGCCTCGGCGGGCGTTGCCGGTTCCCTTCCCAGCAGCTCGGCGATGCGCACGGCAACCTCAACCAGCTCGTAACTTCCTTTCGCCATGTCGCCGTTGGCGAGCCGTATGTTGTCCTCCAGGCCCACGCGCATGTGCCCGCCCATGAGGCACGACTGCGTTATCGCGGGGAACTCCTCGGTCCCGACGCCGCAGGAGGTGAAATTCGATCCCGGGGGGAGGGCGTGCACCATCGCGGCGAAGGCCTCGGGCCGGAACCTCTGACCGCCGGCGACGCCCCACACGAAGTTGAAGTTGAAGGGGGCCCTGAAGATGCCCTGCTGCTGGATGAGGTGCCAATTGTCCAGCCCGCCCATATCGTAGACCTCCACCTCCGGCCTGACCCCGAGCTCCTCCATGGTTTTTCCAAAATCCTGAAACATGGTGAAGGTGTTGGTGAACACGTGGTCGAACATGATCTGCCCCGTCTTCCGGTTGATGAGGCTGAAATTCATCGTGTTAGTGTTGAGCGAGGACATTTCCGGTTTCAGCTCGATGATGGGGGCGAGACGCTCCTCGGCGGTGGCTCCCACCGACGAGGTGATGTTTATGATCATTTCGGGTGTTTTCTGGCGTATCGCGTCGTAGACGGCGCGCACCCGGTCCACCGCGGCGGTCGCGAACCCTGACGCCTCGTCGCGCGCGTGTATGTGCACCATGCGGGCCCCCGCCTTGAAGCATTTGGCGGCCTCATCGGCGAACTCCGCCGGGGTGTAGGGGACCGCGGGATTCTGGTTCTTAAAGGTCGCGGAGCCCGCGAGCGCGGCGGTGATTATCACTTTGTCGTTACTCACGGATGTCCTCCTGGTTTGTTGTTCTCCCGGCAATCCGGCACAGCTCCCGTTCCGCCGGCATCGTTTAATGCATGTCCCATGGTCGTTACAGCGTTCCGCTTCCGCCAAATAATTGCAAAAGCGGATTCAACGGCCGAGATGCGCCTCCCATCCGGTCCCATGCGGCCGTTTATTCGGCCTTGTCAAGAGCTTCAATCAGCGGCAGAACGGCTGCCTTGTAATAGGATTCGGCGCCGTGTTTATCGAGCATCGACTGCTTCCGGGATGCGTAGTCGGCCGCTTTCCGCGGGTCCTCCTTCGCGCAGGCCCTTTCCAGAACCGAAAGCCGGTACAGCTCGAGCTCCGGATATCTGCCGGCCGCCCCCTCCAGGAGCTTGACCGCCTTGCCGAGGTCTTTTTTGCGGTAGGCCGCCATGCCCGCGTAGATCCGGTATTCGGGATTGGACGGTTTCAGGGAGTAAGCCTTCTCGGCATAGTCCGCGAAGCTTTCCAGCTTTGACAGCTTGAAGGATTTCTGGGCCACCAGGAAGTGGACGTTGGCGTCGTTTTTATGCTTACCGGCGAGATCGATGAAGGCCTTCAGCTTTTCCGCTTTGCTGATAAGGCGGTTTTCGATCCGGGCCGCTTTTTCGATCAGCGGCTCGATCGGCACAGCCGGCATGAAGAGCTCCGGCCGCCTGGAGAAATCATTGTAGAAATGATAGATATTCTGCCTGGCTGCGTAATACGGCCCCACCGCCATATAAAACCCGTCTGTCTTCGAATCGAAGATCATCATCTGCGAGGCCATCCAGTTGCACACCGGGAATTTCGTGCCGCTCCATGAATAATCGGACCCGTCCGGCCCTATCTGGGCGCGCACGAAGTTTACCGCATCCTTGACCGTGTATTCGCTCTTGACCGGGAACGTCGAGGCGATCGCCTCCCGGTCGATGTTGATGGTGACCAGGTTGCGGCGGGACAAATGCTGCTCGGCCAGTTTCGGGTCGTAGATGCGGTTGAAATTCCACAAAAGGGAATCCTTCAGCTCATTTTTAGCCCAGGCGGTCGGCGTCAGCTCGACCACCGCGCCCCTGCCTTTTTTCAAATCGCTCCACACGCAGCCGTACGCGGCGATGGTCGGGTGCTTGTCGAAGTACGGGTAGATCTCGTCGAGCGAGTCGGCCTCCTCCAGGATCATCCGTATCAGGTAGGGCAGTGAATGGCCGCCGGGATTCGGTTTCTTAATCCAGAGGGTTTCCTCCCCGAAGCAGAGGCCCTTGTCGTTGTATCCTGTCTCGACACCCATGTAGAAGAACGGCACGTCCATATGTGTGACCGCGTTGAGCCCCGGCGCCTTGTGGCGAACCACGACGGTCATCTTCGCCAGTTCCTCGCCGCCGAAGCCGGCTGTGTCGTTGTTCCGGCCCTGGATGATCGATCCGCCTTTTCCCCGCATCAACACCCCGGTGCAATCCATCCCCATGCCTATGTCGTACATGAGGCAGCACATCAGGATCGTGTCATAGGGCACCCCTGAGCCGTCGGCGACCCCTCTCATCTCGTCCTGGTACTTCTGCGGCAGGCCGCGCGCCATCTGCCGCGCCTTGAACTTGACCAGCGCGGCCATGGCGAAAAAGGGCACCCCCATCTCATCCGCGTTCCATTGCAGGATGCGCAGCATGGGGCCCATGCCGCTCTTCAGTTCGGGGCGCAGAAGGACACCGTACTGCAGGCCCATCTCGTAATAATTGCCCGATACTTCGAGCATGGGGACAATGCCGGGATACCGGTAAATCACGCCCTGGCGGAATGTGGACTTCACTCCGGATGTCACCACCTGCGCGTCATAGCCGGTGTCCTTCAATTCGTCGGAGATGCGGGACAGGTCGACAACATAGACCGCAAGGCCGACAAGTATTACGGCAATTACCGCAAGTATTATTCGTCTCGCCTTTTTTTTCATTGTGTTCCTCCCGCAATAGAATCGCGCCGCTGATCCATTATACCGTCAACTCCATCCGCCGCCTCAGTACTTCACGGCTCGATACAGGAGAATCATCGCGCCGCCCGTTACCACGCATACAACCGCCAGCGCTATGATTCCAGCCGAAAAGTTCCCCGTCATCGATGTCGCGGTCCCCACGATGACCGGCCCGAGCCCTCCCCCGATGAGCATGGTGAGTCCGTTGTACACGCCCACCCCGGTGGCTATGCTCTTCTTCGGCAGGATGTGCTGCACGATGGCGAACTCGTTGGCCGCGTAGGTCATGATAAAGAACGACGCCACGCAAAACACCAGCACCGTCCCCAGGATCGACTCACGGGTGGTGCTGAAATAGATGAGCGCCGCCGCGATAAAGGGCCCGATGCCCGAGACGAGCGCCCGCCGGTTCGTCTTGTCGCCCAGGTACGACCACGCCAGGACGGAAAGAATCATGAACACGAACGGCAGGGGCACCGCGTACCACAGGTCGTTGAAAGGAAGCCCGCGCGCCTGGGTAAAATACGTCGGCAGCCAGTTCAAGAGCCCATGGGCGACCGCGTTGCTGCCCGAGCCGCACAGTACCGCGATCCAGAAGGTGCCCGACGTGATAAACGGCTTCACGGCGTCCCATAGACTTTCCCGGGGTTCCGCCGCTTCCGTCTCCATGCCGCGTTCAATGTACGAGACCTCAGAGGATTTGATGCGGGGATGCAGGCGCGGATTGTCATAGATGTACCGGTATACCAGCGGGAGCGAAACCGTCACACCGATGGCTCCGAGGATAACGAACATCCCGCGCCAGCCGGCCAGGTTTACCATCGGGACCATCAGGGCCGGCCCCAAGAGGCCGGAGAGGAATATGCCGACCGCGTATATCCCGTTCGCCCGGGAACGCTCTGTCGTGGGAAACCACTCCTTGATGAGCATGCTCATCATCGGATAATGGATCCCTTCGCTCAGGCCCAAAAGTATGCGCGTGATGATGAACGGGACGAATATCAGGCCTATCACCCCGCCGAGCGCCGTGAACAGGGACCAGAGAGCCACCAGGCAGAAAAGGCTTTTACGAGGCCCGAATTTTTCGCCGATGGGGCTTATGAAAATATTCGCCAGCCCGTACGCGATGTAGAAAATGCTTATAAGCATGCCGCCGTATTCCCCGGTCTGGGCCTGGGTCCAGCCGTAGTCCTCGGCGATCTTGGGGAGGGCGAGGCTCACATTCGCCCGGTCCAGGTACGCGATGAGGAGGGTGACCATTAAGGCAAGCGGCACCGACCAGCGTACTTTGCCGACTGCTCCGGTTAAACTGTCATTAGTCATAATCGCCCCCTTTTTCTTTTCTATTTGCTGCTACGCGTAATACGACCTCTTTCCATTGCTGCCGCACCGCGCTGCTCAGGCCGTGCATGCGCGGATTTCAACACCGCCGGCCGGCCTACATCAGGTGCGGCGCCTTCTCCCGTATATACGGCATCAGCACTTCGAAGCTCTCCTTTACCTTCTGCACGCACGAGTCCACTTCCGCCGCCGTCATGGGCGTCGAGATGACGAACTCGTTGCGGCAGGCCGCGAAGATGCCCCGGTTGAGGAGTTCCAGGTGCAGCAGCTTCTGCAGTTCCAGGCAGGGGACCAGCGCCGTGACGAAGTCCAGCACGTTCGACAGCTCCTTGTCTGTGTAGTTGATGTTGCACTGAGACCCGATCCCCGTTGCCTGGCACTTCAGTCCCAGGCTTCTGAAAACGCCGGTGAAGCCGTCCATCATTCTCTTTCCGAGGCTGTTGATGTGGTCCACGGCCTTCTGGTCGAATTTTTTCATGGACGCGATGCCGGCGGCGAGGGTGATCTCGTTGCCGTTGAAGGTCCCCGAGTGGGTGATCGCGTTCGGGTCCAGCATGTCCAGCGAAAAGCGCTCCATGATGTCCCGCCGCCCGCCGAAGGCGCCCACGGGATAACCCCCGCCGATGAGCTTGCCCACGGCGCTGATGTCGGGCCGCACGTTTTCGCGGACCTGCATCCCGCCGACGCTCACGCGGAACGACTGCACCTCGTCGAAAATAAGCAGTATCCCGTACCGGTCGCAGAGATCGCGCAGCCCTTTCAGGTACCCCGGCTTCGGCACGATGGTTCCCATGCTGGCCAGGTAGGGCTCCACGATGATGCCGGCGAGCTTGTCCTTGTGCCGCTTCATGAGCGTTTCCGCCGCGGCGAGGTTGTTGAACGGCGCTATCACGACATCCAGAAGAGTGCTCTGGGGGATGCCGGAACCCTCGAGACGCGGCGTCGGAAGCTCGCCGGGATTGAAATCCGGGATCATCGACACCTTCGCGTCGTCGTGGGTGCCGTGGTAGGCTCCTTCGATCTTGATGATCATGTCCTTCTGCGTCACCGCCCGGGCGGTGCGGATGGCGAACATGGTCGCCTCGGTGCCGGAATTGGTGTACCGGACCATCTCGATGAAGGGCGTGCGGCCGCACAAGAGCTTGGAGTGTTCTATCTGCAGCGTCGAGGGAGAGCATAACGACGAGCCCTTCTCCAGCTGGGCCTTCACCGCCGCCATGATGTCCGGGTCGCAGTGCCCGTGGATGAGCGAGGTGTAATTGCTGAGAAAATCGATGTACTCGTTTCCGTCGTGGTCGTAGATGCGGGAGCCCTTGCCCCGCTCGATGAACGCCGGGTAGGGCTTGTAATTCACCGCGTCCCTGGTGTGCCCGCCGGGCATGCGCTCCGACGCCTCGGCGTGCAGGGCCGCCGATTTTTTCGTCCTCGCTGAATACCGCGCGATGATATCGTCCGCGACCTTCTGTGCCGTGGAAGCTGCCATTGCATTATCCCCCTTAAATATCGTGACCGTTTACAGGCGCCGTTGAGTTGACCGACTTTAACCTCAGAGTAATCTGCTGTAAGCAGATGGGTTGATTTACTTCACCCTCCCGGCTTGTTTCACGCGCCGCGTGGGCAATAATTCCGTAAACCTTTAACCTTCCCGTCCCCGGGCAGCACGATCTGCGGGAATTTACGATCTGTCAAGAATATTTAATGGCATTAAATATTTTTTTAATATATTAAAATATAGCTTGCCGTTGTTGGGAGCCGGTGTACAATCGATACCCTCGCGTGACTTTAACGGCCGATGTCGCCGAAGTGTTGACAATCGCCCGGCGCGCATGGAATATGGCGGGAGGGATGGCAGGGGATTCGCGATGGCGGAAAGAAAAAATAGTTCGAACCGGGACGAGAGAAGGGAATGGTCCCGCCTGCAGCGGCGGGAGCGCATCATAGACCGGGCGGAAAAGGTATTCTTTAAGAAGGGCGTCGAGCAGTCGACTCTGGACGAAGTGGCCAAATCGTCAGGCTATACCATACAGAACCTCTACCTCTATTTCAAGAACAAGGAAGACCTCTTCGCAGCCGTCCTGCTCAGGGGCCTCATAGTGCTGAGTTCAGCCATGGAAAAGGCCTATCGCGAATCAGGAACAGGCCTGGAAAAAATCGAGGCCATGGGGCGGGAATTCTTCGCCTTTTTCCTCCAGAGGGGGGAGTATTCCGAGCTGAATATGCGTTTCGAGAGGAATTATTACGCCTACCATAGAAAACATTCACGGAAAAAGCACGGGGACTACATCATGCTGTGCCAGAGGGAAGTCGACAGGAACAGCGACCTGATGATCGAGGCGGTGAAAATCGGCTTAAAGGACGGTTCGATCACGACCAGTCTCGATCCCAAGCATGTGATGCTGCTCCTCTGGGCGCAGAGCCTCGGCATGGTGCAGGTGATATCGATGCGCAGGAAATACTTCGCCGACGTGTACGGGCTTACCACTGAACAGTTTCTATCGAGCTACGCGAACTCCGTGCGGACATACTTGTCCCGGGGCGGCGACCGGTAGCCCGGGGCGTACCCGGCGTCTCTTCCTGGAAAAGCAAGAACGTCCCGCTGAAGAGCGCCCGGTCCGTCGGTGTGTTGTTATCCACCAGAACGGTATTCGTGTGACCATTTCGCGCGGGGTTCCGCCGCGTCAATTGACAACAATGACCCCCCTCTTCCTCAATGCCTCGAGAACAGAAAGGTCCCCGAGCGGGTTGTTGACGACATTCACGTATTCCAGTTTGTCCAGGTCGAGCAGGACGGAGATGTCCTCGATGTTGTTGAAAGAGAGGTCGAGCTCCCTCAGCCGGGGCAGTTTTTTCAGGCAGCCGATGTCCTCGATGCTGTTCTCCGACAGGAAAAGAGATTCCAGCCGGAACAGGTTCGAGAGGGGGGAAATCCTGACCAAGTCGTTGCCGGAGAGGTTCAGGACAGTCACGTTCACGCAATGCTCGATCCCCTGCAGGTCCTCGATCTCCAGGCCTGACAGGTCCAGCTCTCCGTCGATGTGCCCGAGGTCGGAAGCCGACACGGCGCGCTCCAGGTTGCCGAAATACAGGCTGTTCACCGCCTGGGTGAAATTGTACCTGCCGGTGCCCTCTATATCTTCCGCGTAGGCGTCAACCGGCCCCAGGACCTCTTCGATGTCGCCGACGGCGGGAACCTCCTCCCCGTAGCCGAAGTCGTCCGCGGTAAATACGGGTTCCTCCCCGGCGGGCAGGGACCTGTCACCGCCGGCGCGCAGCGAAGGGATGTTCACCAGGTAGGTGTTCCTGAGCCGGACCAGCTCCCGGAAGCGCTTGCCCCGGTATAGCGCGTCGATTTCCCTCCGTATCCTGTTCAGCTTGTCGGGGTGATACATCTGTATCAACCGGGCGAACAATCGTCCCGGCTTGATGTCTGAAGGCCCGCTCCCGGAAAGGAGGGCAAGCTGGGACAGGGAGTCGTGGTCCCTGTTCCTGTACCTGTCGATTATATATACGCTGATCTCTTCCAGAGCTGACGGGGTTATCCCGTTTTTCAGCTCACCGTAGAGTTTTTCGATGTCTTCGTTCATGTGCGCGTGCCGGAGGAACCCGGTGCCGTACACGATGCGACGTGGCGGCAGGTCATTTCGCGGGGAGGGTCCGGGCGAAGCGCCGGGCTTTCTCGAGCCACTCCTCCAGGGCCGGCCCCTGGAATCCGGGCTCCTCCACCATGACCCAGCCCTTCATGGGCCTGCCGGTGATGTCGAAGGGCTTTACGTGCGGCTTGGCGAGGGCCTTGGCAGCTTCCGCCTCGCCGAGCCGGAGGATGAGGAAGTCCTTGTACACGCCGCACATCATGTTTCCATTCAGGAGGTGGCACGTCCCGCCGAACATATTCTTCCGGGTAACTCCCCGGCCCTTGACGATGCCGCCGATCCTTTCATCCAGCTTCTTGTTGTATGGCATGTCGGTATCCTCTTTTTCCCTATATATCACGCGTTGTTCTGTCCGGGGTGAGAACTGCTGCTTCCAGCCGCTCGATATGAAACGCCTCCTCCGCTGATGTCCGGGTGAATGCGCCCTTATTGCCGTACCGCGCAAAGGATCGGTGAATAACCTATCCATGCCGCCGCGACAGCCCGTCGAACAGCTTCCGGTATTTCTCGTGTATCATCGTGGCGTCGAATTCCCGGAATTCCTCCAGCATTGCGTCCAGCTCCTCTTTCGTGAAACAGGCTTCAGTGTTCGGGAAGAATTCCTTGTCCTCCTTCCGTATGTGCTCCGGGTAGAAATTGACCAGGAAGGTGAGCTTGTCCGCGATGACCGGCAGTCTCCCCGCGTCGCCTTTCACGTACGCGTTTTTCGCCTCCACCAGCTCCCCCACGACCTTGCGCGCCTGCACGTGCTCGTCCACCAGGTCCTGCATCATCCTCTGGTCGGTCGCCTTGAGCTTTTTCTTCGCCAGGTCACGGAACAGGATGTCTTCCTCCTTGCCGTGGTGCGTCCGGTCGGCGTAGGTGCGGATGAAATCCACGACGGTGTCTATGAAGAGGGGGTCGACCTCCTTCTTCTCCTTGATCGCCTGCGCCTCTCTCTCGGCGATCTTGAGCATTTTTTCGATGAGCCGGTGTTCGATCATCAGCGGCCCGCGCGGTTTCATGGAACGCCTCCTTTTGAATTTTATTGCTTAATGTATATCAAATAATAATACCGCATCTCTTCGGGCGTGTTAAAGCCCGCACGCACAGAATGTCCCCACGCTCACCGGCCGAAGGGTTTGCCGGGATGCTCACGGCCGCAGGGCACGGATCCCCCTATAACACCGGGAAATAGTATGCGCAAGAAGAAATATGCGTCTCCGGGATGTCCTGGGGGCCTGCCGGCAACACACTGGTAAAAATATTTTTTATAACCGTTCCAGGTGCTATGAATATGACATGTGCGCGGCAGATATGAAAACAAAGCCGGGTTGGTGGCCATCATGAAAGCGGTAACCTTGAGGGCTGTTGTCGTGTGGGTGATGTTCATCCTCGCCGAGATCCTAAATGGCGTCCTTCGCACGCTGTTCCTCGAGCCTGCCGTCGGAGACTTCAGGGCGCGCCAGATCGCCGTGCTCCCCGGTTCGGCGGTGATACTGATCATATCCTTTCTCAGTATACGGTGGATCGGGGCGGGCAGCGTAAAGGAACTGCTGGCCGTCGGGTTTCTATGGCTGGGCCTGACGCTCACGTTCGAGATTTCACTGGGGTATTTCGTTTTCCATTATTCGTGGGGACGCGTTCTGTCCGATTATAATATTCTAGAAGGCGGTTTGCTGCCCGTGGGGCTTCTCGTGATGACGCTTGCGCCCCTCGTCTCGGCGAAGGCGAGGCGGCTGATCTGAGAAATCCCGCCTTTTCAATACATCGGCACATTGATTGGATTTTCCGGGAGAACACCATGACGCTATCCATCGATCCGGGCCGTTTATTGCGAGGAAAGAAAGCCTTCATCTTCGACCTTTTCCACACCCTGACCTCGGTGGAGGAGGCCTCGCCCGACACGCCCCGCACCCCAGAGGTCCTGGGCATCGACCGTGCAAAATGGAATGAGCAGCTGCTGCAAAAATCGCCCCTGCGACTGAAGGGGAAGCTCCGCGACCCCTACGAAATCATCCGAGGCATGGCCCTGGCCGTGGACCCGGGCCTGTCCGACGAGATTATACAGAGGGCCGTAAGGGCCCGGGAGGAGTCCTTCTGGAACGCCCTCGTCCGGATGCCGAGGTCCTCGACGGGCACCATAAGGCGCCTCAAGGCCCGCGGCGTGAAGACGGCGCTCGTGAGCAACGCGGACGTGATGGAGAAGGCGGCATGGAGCCTGTGCCCCGCGGCACCGCATTTCGACAGCGTCATTTTCTCCTGCGACGTGGGGTACATGAAGCCGGAGCCGGAGATCTATGAACTGGCGCTGAAGGAGCTGGGCGAGCCGCCGGAGGCCTGCGTCTTTATCGGCGACGGAGGGTCCGACGAGCTCCGCGCGGCCAAGTCGCTCGGCATGGCCACGGTCCTGGTCTACGGGTATGTCGAGAAGCTGTGGCCGGATCTGCTGGAAGAGCGAAAACAATACGCCGACCATGCTGTCAAATACGTTGACGAGCTGGTCCTGTAGCGGCGTGTCCCCCTCGGATCATTTGCCCTCGATGATTGACCCCATGCACGCCATCCGCCGCGGGTTGACCATGCCGAGGAGCGACACCGCCTGCCGCGCGTCGCGGAGCCGCTTCTCCTGGGGATAGTCCCTCATGTAGCCGTTCCCGCCGAACACCTGCAAGCCGTGGGACGCAGCGTCCACCGCCGTCTCTCCGGCGATCACGGCCGCGGCGAGAGAGGCGCGCTCCCACCCCGGCGTGCCCGATTCGCGCAGGCGGACCGCGCGGTCCGCAGCGCCGGCCGCGGCCTCGATATCGAGGCTCATGCGCGCCAGCAGCATGCCGACCTCGGGCCAGTCGATGATCTTCCGTCCCCCCTGGAACCGCTCCCTCGCGTAGGCGAGCGCGTCCTCGAAGGACCCCTTCATGATCCCGACCAGGATTGCCGCGCACGCCGCCGAGAGGCGCTCGCGCATGCTCTCGAAGTATGACACGCCGCGGCCGGGGAGGCCGACGGGAGTGCCGGCGGCGCCGGTGAGCGTCGCGTCCACCGCGGGGCAGGCGCGCATCCCCAGGCTGAACACCGGCAGGGAAAGGGAAACAGCCGTCTGCCAGAGGTCCACGAGATAATAAGAAACGCCGCCGGGGCCTTCGGCCGGAATGAGCGCGAGGTCGGCGATGCCCCCGTTGACGATATAGCCGGCGAGGCCGGAGAGGACCGCGCCTTCGCCGTGAGGCTCGGCGAGGGGCAGCGCGGACTCCGAGGGATGGGCATAGGCCTGGAAGGCGAGGGGCGTCCCGGATGCCGCGACGAGGCGGTATGCCTCGGCGCGGTCGCCGTCCGCGGAGGCGGCGTTGATGACGCCGGCGGCCGCCGCGTTCGCGAAGACGATCGCCGCCATGCCCGCGTCGACCTTCGATATCTCTTCCAGTATGGCCTCGAGCGCCCCCTCGTCTCCCGTCCCGCCGTGTTCGGCCGGCAGCATGAGGCCGTAGAACCCGAGCTCGCCCATGGCGCGCGCAGGCCCGCCGTCGAATTCGACGAAGGGGAACCGGTCCCGCTCCCCGCGTTTTTCGAGGAGCTCCCTCCGGGAAAAGGTGGCGGCAAGGTCACGGAGAGATTCGTGGCCGCCGGAAAAGGGCGATGGAAAGGTCTCGGTCACGGGGTTCTCCTTTCAGAACACCTTCACGCCCGGGGCGTCGCGGGCGATCAGGTTCTTGAAGAGGTTGATCCGGTTGAGCTGGTTCGTCCCCTCGTATATCTGCAGCAGCCGCGCGTCGCGGAAGAACTTCTCCGCGCCGTTGTCGTGCCGCAGGCCGTCGGCGCCCATCAGGTCCAGCGCGAGGTTCGCGTTCTCCATGGCGAGGTCGCTGGCCGCGAATTTCACGAGCGAGGCCCAGCCGGAGCTGGCCTCCGCCTCCTGGACGGTGTAGTCTTCGAAATAGGCTTTCCGGAAAAGGCGCGTCATGAGGCCAAGGCCCATGAACGGCGACACGAAGAGGGCGAAGTACCAGCGGGGCATCAGGTCCATGAAGTAGTACAGCCTCCGGCTGTACATCAGCTTGTACATCCCCTTCAGCGCGTTGGCGCAGGCCGATTCCATGTAGAGCGCCCGGGCGGTGTTCACGTTCCGGTACATCCCGGCGAGGATGGACTGCGCCCACTGGCGGTCCGCAAGCGGCTCTCCGCCCACCGTCTTCCCGCGGGCGTATCGAAGGGCCGTCTCGTACGCCCCCCGGGCCGCGCCCGCCGCGAAGGCGCCCACCCCGGTGCGGGACGACGACACCACGAAGTCGATCACGAGCTGGGTGAGCTGGCGCGGCGTCCGTGAAAGGCCGCGGAACTGCTCCGGCGATGAGCAGATGAGTTCGTCCGGCACGAAGCAGTCCTCGAAGACCAGCTCGCTGGCCACGCAGGCCTTCTGCCCCATCTTGTCCTCGTGGCGCCCGAAGCTGAAGCCGGGCGTTCCCGTTTTCACGGCGGCCTGCACCGACGTCTCTACGGGGTTCTTCCTGTCCATGTAGGCGATGACCATGTGCCAGGCGGACACGTGGCCGTTGGAGATGAAGACCTTCCTGCCGTTGAGGACGTATCCGCCGTCCGCCCTGCGGGCGATGGCGCCCACCCGGGCCCTGTCGAGCAGGAGCGTTTCCTCGACGTCGGTCCCCGCCTCGGGCTCCGTGATGGCCAGGGAGAGGAGGCACGGTTCCCCGCGTCGCTCGCCGCGGCACACGTCGCCCAGGACCCTTTTCATGAGGGGGATGTTCCAGGCGGCGCACAGGGTGCCCACGCCCAGGTAATGGACGCCGATCACGTTCGCCAGGCCGACGCACACCGAGGCGATCTCCTCGAGGAAGGGGTACAGGGCGATGGGGTCCATGCCGCGGCCGCCGAAGATCTTCGGTATCCAGAGGGTGTAGAAACCGCGCCTGCCCGCCTCCGCGATGAATTCCCGCGGCAGGTAGTCGCCGTCACGGTGCGCGGCGATGTCGATCTCGAGGCAGGCGGGGCGGACCACCTCGTCGCAGAACTTGCGGGCGACGGCCACGGCCGTCCGGGTTTCCCGGTATATCCGCCGCGGCAGCTTCCCGGTCCCCTCGAGGCTGTTCATCACGTCCTCGACGCGGGGGCCGCGGGCCAGGAGCCGCTCCTTTTCCCTACGGGAGAGCTTCATCGCCTGTTTCGCGCATCAGTCATCGATGAGGTTCCGCGGCCCGAAGAGGATCCCCTCGTTTACCGGGCTGTACTGGTAGACGACCGCTGAGCGGCCGAGGTCTATCGCGGAGAGCTCCCGG
This sequence comes from uncultured Spirochaetota bacterium, assembly GCA_963762305.1. Classification (GTDB taxonomy): domain Bacteria; phylum Spirochaetota; class UBA4802; order UBA4802; family UBA5368; genus CAVXKM01. The sequence continues at coordinate 216,655 of CAVXKM010000003.1, forward strand.
CATATGGGATGGTCAGCGCCGGTCCGGAGCTCGACGCCTTTCCCGCCGCGGGCCTCCGCGAATTCGATGTTGTCGATGCATACGTTCCCGCACAGGAGCACGCCGTTTCGCACGGGATAGGTCTTCATCTGTACCCGGCCGCCGTATTTCACCGGCAGGACCGGCCCCTTGAGGGTGAGGATGCGCTTTTTCCCCTCGGTCAGCTCGCACTCGAGGAAGGCGCCGGACCGTTTGAACGCGATCCCGGCCAGAAACTTGGGATACCCGTACAGCTCCACCCCGCCGTAGCGGGCGATCTCCGTGGTGACCGGGAGATGCCACACCCAGGCGTGGAAACACTTCCTGCGCATCTGGCCCAGCGCGGAAAGGCCCGGGATGCCCTTTTTCCCCCGGGTCACGAGCACGGCGATGCTGAACTCGTTGTAGGGGCCTATGTCGGTCTTCCGGTATTCGAAGGCCGAGAAGGCGATCATGCAGCGACCCGGCGTGAGCTCGAGTGGGTACAGGTCGGGATGGGGCATGAATTTCTTCACCGTCGCGGTGGACGCCGTGTAGATGGCGGTCATCGAGGTGGTGTCGTAATAGAACACGGGGAGCTTGAAGGTCTTCTTCCTGATGTGCTTCGCCGTCTGGGGGAACTCCCACTGCATGATGCCCTTGAAGATGTCGCCTCTCATGATTCTGCCTCCTGGACGGATATGGCGCGCTCGGGGTGCGGGGTAAAAAAACTTTATGTGACCACCTTTATTTTGTGGTCACTGCCAAGTGAATACTATAGCTGTACATTTAATAATTCTTATCTTTTTTCAAACTTTTCGCGTATTTTCTAATGCTTTTCCAGCGCGCCTTTTCAATCGCACTTGCGCTCATTGTTTGACGGTCCGACAAGTACGCAAATTCCTTTTTCAATTTTAAATAATTTTCGAAACGCTTTTCGTCAAGGAAGCCTGTATTGACGGCTTCCTGTACGGCACAGCCCGGTTCATTTGCATGGCTGCAGTCCTTGAAACGGCAGTTCTCTGCAAGTTCCGTGATATCTTCAAAAACCCGTTCCAGTCCTTCCTCGTCGCCCCAGACCTGTATTTCACGCATCCCGGGGGTGTCTATGACCATTCCGCCGTCAGGCATGAATATCAACTCACGGAAAGTAGTGGTGTGTCGCCCCCGGCTGTCTGACTCACTGACTTCATTCACTTTGAGCCGATCGACTCCCAGCAGGGAATTGATGATGGTGGATTTCCCCACGCCCGAAGAACCTAAAAACGCGACAGTCTTTCCGGGTTCAATGTATTTTTTCAATTTTTCCAAATCATTTTGATTAAAGGCGCTGAGGGTATGAACATCCACACCCGCGGCGATGGATTCGACCTCATGCTTGCGCTGCTCGGCCTCAGGGCATACATCAGATTTATTTAAAAGGACAACCGGCACGGCACCGCTTTCCCACGCAATGGATAGGTACCGCTCGATTCTTCTTACATTGTAGTTGAAGTCCAATCCGGTGATGATAAAAATGGTGTCGATATTCGCCGCAACGGGCTGCTCTTCCGTGGTTTCGCCCGCAACTTTGCGGCTGAAGATGCTTTTCCTTGGCAGGACAGCGTGAATCAGTGCCTTTTTTTCGTCTGGAATTTTAGTGGTTATAACCCAGTCACCCGCTGTTGGGAATAGGCTTTTGCCCTTGTTCTCGAATCTGAATTTGCCTGTTACTTCACATGAAAATTCACCGGCTTCATCGCAGGCAACATAGTTCTCCCTGTTTTCACGTATTATTCTCATGACGGAATAACCGTGATTTCGATAATGTTCGAAATGGGCTTCAAAGAAGGAATTCCATCCCAAGTCAGTCATTCGCATTTTTCAATTATTCCTTTAATGAATATTTTGTCTTTCGGTAAATACCGCCACGGATGGCGGCAGCTTTATTCGGCGGTACGGTTTCAGACAACGTTCCTTACATATGTGACGTGGCCCCGTGGCGGAGCGCAAGCGACCAGGTCGGCAGTATGTCGAACGCGAGCCCGGCCGCCCCGCCGGGACCGAGCTTCATCCCGCAGGCGCCTGCGCGAGTGACAGGGCGTGACCATCCAGCGGTTATGAGGTCTTTATCCGACCGGTTACTTCCCCGGGTCATCCCCTGAATAGCCCGGCACCCCGATGCGGCCGCCCGAAAACGTCTGCAAAAACTGATCTTTTGATGCCGGGGTGAACGTCACCGAATCCTCGACAGGGCCTCCCCCGTCGGCGCACCCTCCTTTTCGATAAATAATGACAATGAGCCCCTCGCCCTGTATGGACCATTTTCCCCCGGTGTACGTATAATCGCAGGGAACGGTGTCGGAGCTGCCGCCCTTGACGTCCATGCTTCCGTCGGCGTACAGTTTGATTTCCCTCCTGTCGGTGTTCCACGAGTCGCGGACTTCGTATACGAACGTCTTTCCCAGGAGCTCCGTAACCCAGTGGTTTTTCGGATCATACTTTTCCAGCAGCCGGATATATCTTTCATTTTTTCTCAGGCCCGCGAGGTCGGAGTCGTTCCTTGCCCACGGCAGCACCCTGTTTCTGTCCATGTTCAACGCTATTTCCAGATACTCGATGGCGATTTCATGTTTTCCCTGCATGGCGGTGGAGCATGCCAGGTTGAAAAACGGTTCGAGCCACTTGGGGTCCGCTTTTGCCGCCATGTACCACAATTTTTCCGATTCAAGGTATTTCTTCTTTCGATGGCTTTCCATTGCCTGGCCGTATAACTTTTTCGCCGCCGCCTTGTTCTCGCTTGAGGCCGGACCGACGAATATCCTGTTCAACATCTTCAGTTCATCCAGAAAGGCCTGTGACTGGTTGTCCGCCGCGGCGAGCGTTAATAACATGAAAATAAAAACAGGGATCGATAAGATCTTTACCCGTTTCATTGTTGCCTCCTTTGAAAAATTCAATGTTACGCCCGCGGGGATGCCCGGCTATTGAATTATCACGCGCGTTGGTGCCACTATCCGTTTGAGCGGAGCATTTTCCCGCTGATCTAAAGAAAACATTCACGCGCTCATGGCTGCACCCCGGCTCGGAAAGGGGAGGGATCATTTCCTCGCGACAACGGGCAGATCGATGCGTGACAAACCCCGGTGCATCGTGATCACTGGCGGCTCTTTCGGGATGAAGACGAAATGGTCCCTGTCGGCGCAGGCCACGGCCACGCGGATCCGGTTGCCCTTCCTGAACAGGTACGAGGTGGGCAGAACGTCTAACACGAGCTTTGCCGCTTGGCCGGGAACAAACTTGGAGCCGTCGGCGCGCCTGAACGAGTGATAGGGCGTGACCAGGGTATACGGGGGCTTTGCGCCGCTCAGCTTTCGGTGCAGGGCACGCAGTATGCCTTCGCTGACGTAGGAGACGGCGCCGTTGGGGGCCACGTCCTCCAGGTAAACGAAAAAGAGGCCGTCGTCGGCGCTGCTGCTCACCACGAGCGTCACCACGGGGTGGCCGGTGACCTCGGTGTCCCGCTCCAGCGGCGCCGAGTCGTAGACGAGGAGCTTTTTGTCCTGCGCCGCGCGGTTCGGGTACTGGACGAATATACCGCCAAGGGCCGTGTCCCACCGGGTCTCCGCACCGGACCCGTGGGTATAATCGGCCTTGTAGGTGTCCGTTCCGCCGGCGGGCGGGGCGGGGGAGAGCGATTTATTGCCCGCGAGATACAGGGTCATTGCCGCGGCCCTGGGCGGCCAGGCGTCGGCGGCCTTCCACTTCTCCTCCACCATGGTGAAGTAGTGCACGCGCTTGTCCTTCTTGAGACCGGTTTCCTTTCCTTTCAGATAGTAATCGAAAAACTTCATCATCTCCGCCGTGTGATTGAAGCGGGCGCTCCCGGAGTTCGACGGGTCGGAGCTGAACCTGCCCCCGTGCACCCAGGGGCCCAGGATGAGCCTGTTCCCGGGATTGTGGAGTGTCAGGAACCGCTTAATGGCGGCGTGCTGGTAGCCGATGTCGAACCAGCCGCTGTAGCTGTATATCGCCGCCCCCGAGGCGTCCATCTGTCTTTGGTACTTATAGGGGCTGATGTCCTCGACGCTGAGCCTCTCCCCAGTTATCGCTTTCACACGGTCGTCCTTGTACGTGATCGAGAGTGCCGCCGCGTGCACGCTCCAGTTTGTCTTGTGATCGTTGAGTGCGCCGGCAAGGAGACTCCGGTCGTGGTCTGCGTCGACGGGCCGCACCCCTTTGGCCGCCAGGCTCCCGAGGAATCCAATCCGCTTTTTCTGGCGATCGGGCAGGACGTTGCGGTCAAGGGTGCTGTTGTAGAGGTGCCACGCCTCGGTGAACCAGGTGTTGTGTGCACCGCCGGGAAAGGCGATGTCGGTGTAGGCGTCGTAGAGCGAGTACTGCGGGATGATGGCCTTGACCGCGGGGTGCCCGTTGACCACGAGGAAGTCCGCCGTTGTGCCGTTGTACGAAATCCCCGTCGATCCCACCCGTCCGTTCGACCAGGGCTGCCTGACTATCCAGTCCACGATCTCCGCGCCGTCCTTCGTCTCGTCGATGTACCACTCGGTCGGCCTCCTGCCGTAGGAGGCGCCGGAACCTCTCGCGTCCACGGCGACCCAGGCATACCCCCGCGTCACGAAGTCCGTGACGTACAGGCCGGGCTTGTCAAAGAGGAGCGAAAAGGGCCAGCGGAGCTCCGCGGAGCGCCAGTATCGCGTCTGCAGTATGACAGTTGGAATTTTTTCTCCCTTTGGGAGCCCTTTCGGCAGGAAGAGGTCAATGGCGATTTTCACGCCGTCGCGCATGGTCAGGTACAGCGATTGTCGCTCCACGCCTTCGTACCGGGGCGCACCCATGTCATACGGAGAGGGGACCGTGACGGCGGCATCGCCGGGCGGCCTCACCTCCGGCATCTTTCCGCCGCACCCCGTCATGAGCGAGCCGTAAAGCAGGAGCCCGACACAGAGCGGCATGATGAATGCGAGCTGTTTCAGTGACCGCATGCGCCGCCGTTTTTCTGTTTCCCTCATTGCAGTGCCTCCGTTTGACGTTTATGGCTTGTCCGCCTTCGCTGAATCCGGCCATCGGAAAAAGCCACGCGGAGGACGGACGATCCTCTCAACGTCCGTCACCGTTAGCGTGTCCACGATATTCAATGGCGGGAGAGCACTGGCGATTTGTGGCCCGCCCGGGCAGACGGCTTATTGTGTTTTGAATACGCTTTGTGAGTATACCGAAATTCCCGATCAAGTCAATAGAATTCTTTTCAGCATGCTGCTGATAAAATCCGGTGGGCGCGTTCTCTGGAAAGGGGACGGGATTTCCTGGATATTAAAAAGGAAAATAGTGCCTGACAGGCTTCATGCGGCGATGTATCATGAGATTAAGGAATGGTCCACATGAAACTTACTGCGACAGGCGTCACTGATATCGGACGGAAAAGGCCGAACAATGAGGATTCCATCGGCATGGACCTCGAGAGGGGAATATTCGTTGTCGCCGACGGGATGGGGGGACACGCCGCGGGCGAAGTGGCGAGCAGGATCGTCGTGGACGCGGTGCTTGTTTATAAGGGCGCCGCGGGCGAGGCGTTGATCGTCAACGGCCTCACCATCGCCAACGACGAGATCCTCGCGCTCTCCCGTAAGGAGGCGGACAAATCCGGCATGGGCTCCACGGCGGCGGTGCTCGTTCTTTCCGGGGGGAAGGCCGTCGCCGGATGGGTGGGCGACAGCAGGATATACCAGTACCGGGCGAAAAAGCTCAAGGCCCTCACCAGGGACCATTCCCAGGTCCAGGCGCTCATCGATGCGGGAATGATCACGGAAAAAGAAGCGCAGTCCCATCCCGCGCGAAATTTAATCACCAGGGCGGTGGGGGTCGATCCCAATGTGGAGGTTGACGTGGTCTCCCTGAAGGTGAAGAAGGGGGACCTGTACATTCTCTGCACGGACGGGATATCAGGCGTCCTGGGCAACGAAGGAATCGCCGCGATCATCGCCAGGGAGGCGGACCCGGACACCCTGCCTCGGCGGCTTGTCGACGCCGCAAATGAAAAAGACGGCGGAGACAACTCTTCCGCCATCTCGGTACTCGTGGAGAGCCTTTAAAATAAGCTTCCCTTTCCCCGCTGGCTGATGCGTCTCGCACCCGATGTAAACGTCACTCCTTCTTTCTCATCTTCAGGGTCAGGTTCACAGCGGTCTGGTCGGTCCCCACGTCCACTCTGAGCCACCAGACCGGTTTGTAATCAGGGTGGGTGAAGGAGAAGAAGTAGCTGTTCCCGTTGTAGAGGTTGTCGATTATTGCCTTTCTCGACGACACCGTCTTCCAGTCGAACCATGTCCTGTTCAGGTACACGAATATCTTCATGTCGTCTATGCCGTCGCCGGTGTTCTCGTCGACCGGTGAGAACCTGAAGGACACCTTGGTCCGCGGGGTCCACTTGTGTTGTATGGCCAGGACCAGGGGCTGTTTCTGAGTCTTGATCGGATCAAGTGTGAAATGCGTGATGTAGGACTGGCCGCTCATCACGACCTTGAGCGAATAGGGGCCCGCCTTCCTGAACAGCGTTGCGCCGGAAAGAACCAGGTTTTCCGGGACCGACGGCCCCTCGCCGAGGTCGATGGTGTAATCCCCGCCGCCGGTTTTTACGCAGTTCACCGGTCTGAGCACCAGCTCTTCGGTTTCGATCTCCCTGCCGCCGAGGGTATTCCTGGCGGAGAGCCAGGCCCTGAGTTCGAATTTGTACAGCGAGTTTTTGTAGTTGTCGTCTATGTATTTCTTGAGCGCGGCAGTGACCTCCTCCGCCTGTTTCCTGTAGGGGCCCGGCATTTCGTTCCTGTCCGGAAGCGGTTCAAACCTGGGGAGCGGCAGTTCGTATCTCACCTCGAGCCTGCCCACGGCGTTTCCCTGTAATACGACCCTGTGGAGGTCGTTTACAAGGACGATCGCGACAAGGCCTCCCAGCACCGCCAGGCTTGCCGCGGTGATGATTGCCGCCTTTCTCCTTCTCGATTCCACGAAGGAGCGAATCAGCGAACTGTAGATCGGCTTGAATTTCTTCAACTGGTCGGCCGTTTCGTTCCTGAACACGTACCGCGCGATGCTTTCCGACACATCCGCGCGCGTCATGCCTGAATAGAGCCGCTCCATCGCCTTCAGCGGCTGGAGGATGTTCCTGTAGCGTTTGGCCGGGTCCGGTTTCAGGCACTTTTTGATGATGGTGAAAATTTTAGACGGGATATCTCCCGCCTTGGGACTGTACCTGTACCTTTCGCTGAGACGCTTCCCCACGTCGTGCGCCGCGATCCCGGAACCGAAGGGCTTCTCTCCGGTCAGCATCTCGTAGAAAATGATCCCCATGGAGTAGATGTCGGACTTGCCGGTGACCTTTTTCATGTCGTCAAAATGCTCGGGCGACATATAGGCGGGAGTACCCATGAACATGCCGGTCCTGGTGAGGGCCGGTTTGGTCGCTTCGTCCTCGGCCTCTTCGAAGCCGGCGATGCCGAAGTCGATAATCTTCACCTCGCCCCTGCGCGAGATCAGGATGTTGCTCGGCTTGAGGTCCCGGTGCACCACGTCCTTGGAGTGGGCGTAGCCGAGCCCCCGGCACACCTCGGAAAAGATGACCACCGCTATCCTCGGGTCCAGCTTCCCCTTGCGTTCGATCAGCTCCTGCAGCGTGATCCCCTGGACGTATTCCATGACGATGTATCTCTTCCCCGAGTCTATGAAATAATCGTGCACGGGCACGATGTTGTCGTGCCTGAGGTTCATCATGATCTTGGCCTCGCGCTTGAAGCGCTTCTCCATGTCGCTGTCCTTCACTGACAGCTCTTTTATGATGACCGTGGTGCGGAGCCCCGGGTGGATCGCCTTGTAAACTCTTCCCATGCCTCCGCTTCCGATCTCTTCGCTGACCTTGTAATCTCTAATGCTGTCCATTCGGTACCGCCGGATATGTCCCTTCGGGAACTTTGATCTGCCGATTGTGCTCAATTGTATCCGGGTAATACCATGGGGACCGCAATCCGTCAAGGAATTTGAGTAACAGGAAAAACGCTTGACCGGGCCGGGAATGCGGTTCTTTTTAAAATTACCGGCGGATCCTTCGGCCGGCCGCAAACCCGGCATGATGACAGAGGAGTACGTCTGATGGACGAAACAGTTTTCAAACGTGATGAAAAAGGGAAGAAGGTCTCCAGGGAGACCGAGACTAAGGTGAAGAGGATCAAGTTCAGGGAGAAGAACCTCGAGCTCCAGCGGATGATCAAAATCGGCAGGGACGATGACAATGACATTGTCATAAAGGACGACCCGCTCGTGTCGAGACGTCACGCCCTGATCGAGCAGTCAGGGAACGAATATTACATCCAGGACAAGGACAGCACCAACGGGACCTTCGTGAACAACAACCCGGTACCCAGGGGGAAGAAGGTGCAGCTCAGCCAGGGCGACGTCGTCATGGTGGGCAAGACAAAGCTGCAGATACTGTAAGGGTCACTCTTCTGCCGGTCTCGTCCGTTTCATCGAGGCGTTTATCAACGCCGCGTACAAGAACATCATAAAAATTCAATCTCGGTACAAGAATATCGGCAACACCTGTGGCGCGGGTGATGGTGGAGGAAATGCCTCGTGCCGATGCCGGCGGCAGGAGGTCCGCCGTGTAACGGACTGATGCTGCCCGGGCTTTCGCCGCCCGTCATGTGCCATTCGTCTCACACTGCCGGGTGGGACGCGGCTTAATGTTCTTTTATCTCTTGATTTTACCGATGACAAACAACAGGATGAGGGCACCAGCCAGCGCGGTCCCGATAGATCCGATCATGCTGTGCGCAAAAATGCCCACGAGCCTGAACAGAAACCCGCCGACAAAAGCACCGGCGATGCCGATGATAATATTCCAGGCGAGGCCGAAGCCGCTGCCCTTGAATATAACACCGGCAAGCCAGCCTGCAATCGCTCCGATAATGAGAAATACGAGTATGCTGCTCAGTGACATGTCTTCTCTCCTATGATGATTTTAACTGGTTTTCTATGTGAATATACTCTGTGAGCGTACAGACATTCCCAATAAAGTCAATAGATATCTCTCCAGCACACTGCCGCACAACCCGGAGCGCGCGTTACACCGGTGTTACATTGCCGGCAAGCAACGTTCCGCTCGCCAGGGGTCGTATGAGTCTGTCCCGGAAACGGCAGGATCCGGCTCCTTTTGGCTTGCTTTCCGGCCATTTCGACACTCACCGAAAACGGGCAATTTTCTGCTTGCGGGGGCGGAAATATTGGAAACGATGTAATCCTTCAGGTCCTTGCCGGCCGGGCGGATGTATTATATTCCGAGACGTATGCGTCGACACGAGGCGGTGTGCAATGGGCAGGTCAAAAAGGCTCTACGACTTCATGATGAAATTCTACAAGCCCTCCCAGTGGGTGGAGCGCTTTTCGTTTTCGGCGGGCAAGGACTCGGAGAAGAACACCTCGGCGCACCTCATCCCGGTGAACCGCGTCATTCGTGCGGGGAAGAGCGTGGTCCTGCCGGGGCCCGTCCTGCGTTCCCTGGTCGAAAGGGCGGAGGTGGCGGGGATCATGAGCGAGTGCCTCTGCCGCAAGGGTGAGGGCTGCCGGGCGTACCCGCATTCCACTGGCTGCCTCATCCTGGGCAGCGCGGCGCGGGACCTCGACCCGGCCCTGGGCCGCGTCGCCACTAAAGAGGAGGCCCTGGCCCACGCGGAGCGGGCCGTCGCCATGGGGCTCTTCCCCATGGTGGTGCACAACGAGTTCGACGCCTGGCTGTGGGGCATCGACTACCGGCGCATGCTCAACGTCTGCTTCTGCTGTGACTGCTGCTGCTCTGTCCGCCGGGGGGTGCGCCTGCGGCGCTCGGAGGGCTTCTTTCAAAACATCCACCGTCTGCCGGGGCTCACCGTGACGGTGAGCGGCCCGTGCACCTCGTGCGGGATCTGCCGCGACCTCTGCCTGGCCAAGGCCGTCGAGATGACGGCAAAGGGCGCCCGCATCATCCCGGAGAACTGCAAGGGGTGCGGGCGCTGCGCCGCCGCGTGCCCCGAGAAGGCCATCCGTATAGAGCTTGACGGGCGGGTGGATCCGGCGCGGGAGATCGTGCGGATCTATACCGGCAGGACGGAAGGCATCCTGCGCTGACCGCCGTTTTTCGGTTCAGCACCTCGGGAGGAGGTCTCAGTCGCCCGGGCGGGGCCTGTCGAGGGCCAGCCTGGCGGCCGCCGCCGTATGCTCCGCGGCGCGCAGGAGGTGGGCCCGGACGCGCATGAACTGGCTGGAGGAGAGGGGCGCGTCGAAAAACCAGTGGAGGTCCTCCCGGAAGGCGGCGGCCTCGACGGCCTGAATGAGCGCGTCGACCAGGGCGAGCATCTTCGCGTATGTCTCAGGGTAGTGCGCTCCCGCCGCCCCCGCTCCCCGGACGTCCTTGAGGTCTTCCAGCGCCGCCTCGATCCCTTTCATGAAGTCTTCCCGGTGTTCCATGACCGCACTGCAATGCCTTATCCTATTCCTGCCGGAGCGCCATCGTCAACAATAATAACGGAAAGAGAGCAAGCACCCGTTGACGTCCACCAGGGCTATGGCGAACCGCCATCGTCCCCCCGTCCGGTTGTGCCGGCTTGGAGAATAGCGGTTGACGAGGGTACGGGAAATGGTGTATAAGATGTCGAAGCGCCGTGAGGTTTTGTATCTCGAAAAACACGGCTTTCTCGATGCGGTATTCGTTTAAAACTCACACTGATATAGCAAGGAGGTTCCCATGATTCGCCAACGCGGCATCGCGGTCGTCCTGTGCCTTATCGTCTTCATGTCCATCCCCGCAGTCTCGATGGCCCTCGACCTGAGCCTCGGGGCGGCGACATGGTACGCCTGGTGGAAGATGGAACAAGGTGACCGGGAGGAAACCTTTGACCCGGCCCTGATGTACGGGCCGGTGCTCGCCCTGGGGTTCACGTCCCGCTGGAGCCTATCGTCGATATTCCTCTACGGGGAATTCACTCTCGAAGAGCAGGAGGGCGATAGAGAGATCGACCGGTACGACTCGGACACGGCGATCAATTTCTCCATAAACCGCTATGTAAAGCTGTTCGGCGGTGTCAAGTTCATGGGCTATTCCATGTCGAATTTCACCCACCGGGGGGCCGGACCCGCCCTGGGCGCGGGGATTACACTGCCGCTCTCGGAGAGCTTCTTCCTGCTCTGGAACCTCTCGGGCATGTATTTGTGGGGCGAGCACAAGAGGAAAGGGGAAGATAGTCAGGAAGTTAACTCTCTGTACACCGAGCCCGGCCTGAATACGAACCTTTCGCTGGCCTACTACATCGAATCGGCGTCGACCACCATCACCTTGGGGGGGCGTTACCAGCTGTTCGGTATCGAGTGGGAGTCGGAACGGCAGACAGAGATGACCAACCAGTTCTACGGGATTACATTCTCGGCGGTGTACGCCTTCGCCCTGTAAGTCCGCGCCTCGCCAAGGTACGGTCTGAAATAAAAAAGGCGGCAGTTTCCTGCCGCCTCTCCTTTGCGCCGTACATCCCATTATAGATTGGGAATGTTTTTCACGCGCTTTTCCTTCGTTTCCTGCTTTTGCTTTTCAATGCGCTCCTTCTCGGCCTGCATGCGCGCGAGGCGGTCCCGTTTGAGCCTTTTTTGCTCCAGGAGTTTTCGCTCCGCGTCCGCCTTTTCCCGCTCCTCCGCCTCCTTCTTTATCGCCTCGTCGTCGGCCGGCGGTGCCAGCATGACCTGGCGGATCTCCTGTTTTACCTCGTCGTCCGACTTCTCCGCCGGCGCGATGTCCTTTAGCTCTTCCCGGATCTCCTGTGCCTCTTCGGGTTTCAGCGTCTCGACCTCGATGTCCTTTTTCTGCTCCATGATCTCCGTCACTTCCTTCCGGTCGAGGGAAACGGTGCCGTCTTTTTCGACGACCACCTCGAACTCCTTGACGACTTGTCCTTCTTTGACCGGATTCACCTTTATCTTTCCCGACAGGACGTCGACGCGCGAGGAATTTTCGTCGGCAACCACCCGGAAGCTGGTGCCCCGGACCGCCGCGATGGTGGTGGGGGACGCGACCTCGAAGCTCTCGCCCTTCGACAGCTTCGATACGGCCACGAAGACCTTGCCGCGGGCCATGTCCAGGCGGGACTGTCCCTTGGCCTCGCCGCCGAAGAGCCTGGCGACGCTCACGGTGGAGTTCTCGTTGATCCGTATGACGCCCTTCAGCCCGTAAACGAGGTCCACCAGGGAGGAGTCACCCGTGACCACCGTCGCGTCCTGCCCGACGGAGTCCCCCGGCCCCGGCTGGCGCGCGCCGTCCCTCGTCGTGACGGTGACGGACCCGATGACCGACTGCACGGTGAGGGTATAGGCCTCTTGCGGCTTGCGGGCGCAGCCGGCAAGCGAGGCAACGGCAAGCACGAGCAAACACGTACAGATGCGCTTCATTTTACTGCCCTCCGCGGTTAAATTACTCTGTCATTTTCTCGTCAACGGGGGCGAAAACAGCCGATCCTATTATAATTTACCCATGAAAAGCGGGAAAAGGTAAGGTATTCGTCTCATAAATACGGAATATTGTCAAGAGATTGTCCGGGTGCCCATGGGACGCAGGAAATTCTCCAAAGAGCGCGCTCCGCAATCCGTAAATCCAGTCGTTTGCGTCGAAAAAGACTTTTCCTTTAGCTCTCCCCGTGTATAATCGTGCGCGGCCGCAGGCCCCGGGACGGACCGGAAAAGGAAAGGACAGAGAGGAGGAGGACGGATGGAAATCAAGGGCAGAACGGCGCTCATCACCGGAGGGGCGTCCGGGCTGGGCATGGAGGTGGCGAGGAGCGTCACGCGGGCCGGGGGAAACGCGGTGGTCCTCGATGTCCAGGATGAGAAGGGGAGGGCGCTGGCCTCCGGGCTGGGGAAGGCCGCCCTGTTTATAAAGACCGACGTCACCTCGGAGGATGAGGTGAACGGGGCCATTCAGGCGGCGAGGGCGGCGTACGGCGCCGTCCATTTCTGCGTCAATGCCGCGGGCAGCGGGTGGCCCGAGCGAACCGTGAGCAAAACGGGGCCGCACGCCCTGGCCACCTTCGAGAAGGTCATACGGCTGAACCTCATCGGCACCTTCAACGTGGCCAGCAAGGCGGCCTTCGCCATGGCCTCGAACGGGCCCGACGAAAACGGGGAGCGGGGGGTCATCGTGAACGTGTCCAGCGTGGCGGCCTTCGACGGCCAGATAGGGCAGGCCGCCTACTCAGCCGCGAAGGCCGCGGTGGCCGGCATGACCCTCCCCATGGCCCGGGACCTCAGCGGCCTGGGGATCCGCGTGGTCACCGTCGCGCCGGGACTCTTCGACACGCCGCTCCTCAAGGCGCTCCCGAAAGAAAGCATCGATGCCCTCAACCAGTCCGTTCCCTTTCCCCGGCGGCTGGGGAGGCCGGAGGAGTTCGCACAGCTCGTCGAGCATATTTTGAGGAACCCGTACATCAACGGCGAGACCATACGCCTGGACGGGGCGATCAGGATGGCGCCCAAGTGACGGGAAGGGGATGAGCGGGGAGAGGAGGGGCGCATGAAGGAACGGGTATACATCATCGGCGCGGGCATGACGGCGATCCGGAAGCAGGGCGGCACCTACGAGGAGTTGTGCGGGGAGGCGATCCGCGAGGCCATGGAGGACGCGGGCTTGAGCTACGACGGCGACAAGGACGCCATCGGCGGCATCTGGTACGGCAACTGCGCCCAGGGCATGCTCACCAGCCAGCACAGCATCCGCGGCCAGGTGGTCCTCCGGCGGCTGGGCTTCGAGCGGATGCCGGTGATCAACGTGGAAAACGCCTGCGCCACCGCCACGACCGCCCTCAACCAGGCGGTCAACCACGTGCTGGCCGGAGTGTCCGACCTGGCCCTGGCGGTGGGCGTGGAGAAAATGATGCCCGACCTGAACGACCTGGACAACCACCCGGAGATCGCCGCCGCGATACCCCACATGGGGCTTTCGGCGTTCTGGAACGGCTGTGAGCAGGACAGGAAGAACGCCTACATCGAGAAGTGGCGCAGGCAGAAGTCGGAGATACTCGGCGTCCCCTACGAGGAGACCGACGTGGGGGTGGGCCGCAGCCCCTTCATGGACTACTACGCCGTCAAGGCCCTGCAGGCCATGAAGAAATACGGCCTGACGCAGGAGCAATTGGCAAGGGTCTGCGCCAAGACGCACCATCACGGCACGATGAACCCGAAGGCGCAGTATCGCAAGGAATTCAGCCCCGAGGAGGTCCTCTCGGACAAGCTCATCACCTACCCGCTCACGCGGCCCATGTGCGCGCCCACGGGCGAGGGCGCCGCGGCGGCGATAGTCTGCACGGAGGGCTATATAAGGAAGCACAAGGCGCTCAAGGACCCCGTACTCATCCTCGCCTCGGTGCTCTTATCGGGAAGGGAGCGGGAGGATTTCGACCCGGACATCTCCGCCCGCGCCGCCGAGATCGCCTTCCGGCAGGCCGGGCTGAAGCACGGTGACATCGAGGTGCTCGAGCTCCACGACGCGACCACCTTCGCCGAGGTCTACCAGACGGGCCAGGCCGGCTTCGTGAAGATGGAGCGTGCCGGCGAATACTGCTCCTCCGGCGCGACCTCCCTGGGGGGCGAGCTGCCCACGAACATGAGCGGGGGCCTCGTCTCGCGGGGCCACCCCGTGGGCTGCACGGGGCTCGCGCAGGTGTACGAGCTCGTCACCCAGCTGCGCTGGCGAGCCGGCGAGCGGCAGGTGAAAGGCGCCAGGGTCGGCATGCACATCAACGGCGGAGGGGTTATCGGCGTCGAGGAGGCGTGCCTGGGCGTGGACATTCTACAGAAGGCGGAGTAGCGGCGACAGGGCCCGACAATCCGGGAGGAGGAACATCGCATGGAAGACACGCTGCCTTTGCAGGGGATAAATGTGCTGGACTTCAGCACCTACGCCGCGGCGCCCATCTGCGCCATGACGCTGGCCGACTGGGGCGCCGACGTGATCAAGGTGGAATCGCTCGGCGGGGACGCCTTCCGCTTCTTCGGCTTCGTCATGCAGTGCCCGGTGCGGGAGGACGACAACATCGTGTTCGAGATGGACAACCGGAACAAGAAGGGGATCGCCCTGGACCTGAAGACCCCGGAGGGGAAAGAGATCATCCACTCGCTGCTGGGGACGGCCGACGTGCTTGTGACCAATTACCGGCCGAAGGCCCTGAAGAACCTGGAGCTGGACTATGAAACCGTGTCGAAAAAATACCCGCGCCTCATATACGCCTACCTGAACGGGTACGGCGACCTGGGGCCGGAGAAGGACAAGCCGGGCTTCGACCTGGCCGCCTACTTCGCCCGCAGCGGCATCCTCATCGAGATGCCCGAGCCGGGCGCGCCGCCCATGCCGCCGCTCGCCGGCTTCGGCGACCACCCGACCGGGACGATACTCGCCGGCGGGATCTGCGCCGCCCTGTTCCGCCGTGAAAAGACCGGGAAGGGCTGCAGGGTGCAGTCGGCCCTGTACAACACGGCCCTGTGGAACCTCGGGCTGAACATAGCCACGATGAACAACAACGCCCACTTCAGCGACGAGGAAGTGGCAAGGATGAAACCGTCACTCAAGAAGCCAAGGACCGCCCTGATGAACACGTACCGGACGAAAGACGGCCGCTGGATCACCGTCATGGCCCTCGAGTACAACCGCTACTGGAAGCCCTTCGCCGAATCGGTGCTCCGGAGGCCGGACCTGGTTGACGACCCGCGGTTTAGCGAACAGATGGCCGCTTTTCAGCACGCCGCGGAGCTGGCTGCCATCGTGGAGGAGGCGTTCCTAAAGGAGACGAAGGACGAGCTCGTCCGCAGGATGAAAGCCGCCGACATCGTGCACGAGGTGAACCTGCGCTGGAAGGAGATCAAGGACGACGTCCAGGCCCTCGAAAACGGCTTCATCATCGAGCATCCCATGCCCAGCGGGCGGAAGGACTGGGTCATAGGAAACCCGGTGCGGTTCAACGGGGAACGGACCCCGCTGAGAAGGTACGCGCCCCGGCTGGGGGAACACAACGACGAGGTGCTTGCGGGGCTGGGATACGGCGCCGAGGCGATCGCGTCTCTGAGGGAGAAGAAGGTTATTAAATAGGCATGTCGCCGGGAAGGAACACGGTTTTCTAAATACTCGATAATTGAGTGATAACAGTTCAAAGGATGGATGCCATGAAAAAAACGACGATCGTACGCACGGCGCTGGTTTTAATGGT
This sequence comes from uncultured Spirochaetota bacterium, assembly GCA_963762305.1. Taxonomy (GTDB): domain Bacteria; phylum Spirochaetota; class UBA4802; order UBA4802; family UBA5368; genus CAVXKM01. The sequence goes on from CAVXKM010000003.1 coordinate 232,911, forward strand.
CGCGGTGCTTCTCGCGGCGGGATTACACATCCTGCATGCCGCGGCCGCCGGCGGAGTGAAGGCCGGGGACGGGGGGAAGTCGCTCTTCGCCCCGCCGAAGGTAACACGAGACTACTGGCCCACCAGGGGATGGCGGGTAAAAAGGCCCGAGGATGTCGGCATGAGCCCGGCGAAGCTCAAGGCGATGAACGAGTACGCCTTCACGCGCGTCGGGCCCGAGGCCGAGCGCACGGGCATACGCACCGACGGCCTGGTCATCATCAAGAACGGCTACCTGGTGTTCGAGAAATACGCCGGCGGCTTCGATAAAGACCGCGTGCACCTCACCTGGTCGGTCTCGAAGAGTTTCACCAACGCGCTCTACGGCATCGCCGTCAAGGAGGGGAGGCTGAAGGTCGGGGACCCCGCGTACAAATACTACAAGGCGCTCGACCGGGGCGAGCACCGGAAGATCACCATTGACCACCTGCTCCGCATGAGCTCCGGCCTCTATTCCAACGAGACCTACGAGGCCTCGCCCTTGAAGTCCACCGTCAATGCCATGCTCTTTACCACCGGCCACAAGGACATGGCCGCCTACGCGGCGTCGCAGGACTTCGAGGCGGCGCCCGGAGAGAAATGGGAATACGCGAGCCCCACGCCCAATCTCCTTATGGCGATGCTGAAAAGCGTCATGAACGCCGCCGAATACGAACGCTACCCGTGGGACAGACTCTTCGGCGTCATCGGCATGGGGAACGCGGTGTGGGAGCGAGACGCGGCGGGCACCTTCGTGGGCTCGTCTTACGTATACGCGACCCCGCGCGACATGGCCAAGTTCGGGTATCTCTTCCTGAACGACGGCATGTGGGAGGGCAGGCGCGTACTCCCCGAGGGCTGGGTGCGCTACAGCACGACCCTGGCCCCGGCGTATCTTGAAACCGAGCTCGACGCCGAGGACCGCGGGGACGCCAACTACGGCGCGCTGTGGTGGCTCAACATGGGCGTTCCCGAGAAGGGCCTTCCGCCCGTGTATCCCGACGCGCCGCGCGACATGTTCATGGCGACCGGCCACTGGTCGCAGATGATCTACGTCATCCCGTCGCTGGACATGGTGATAGCCTACACGGGAGACACCCGGGAGAAGCCCAGCTTCGATCGAAACCGCTTCCTCAAGTTGATCATCGACAGCATCGAGAAATAGGGGGCCGCCATGAAAAAAATCATAAAGATAGCGTTCATTCTTGTACTTGTCATCCTCGTCGGCGCCGGCGTGTGGGTGGCGGCGAACTGGAAGTATATAAACGCCTTCCTCCCCATGGCCTCGGCCGCCTACGCCAAGTTCATGTGCTCGAGCATTTTCGTGGAAGGCAAGACCGAGGAACAGGCGCGCAACTGGTCGCGCCTGTCGCTTCCCGTATCGAGCTGCGAGATCGATTACAGGAATAAATCGGTCACGGTGAAGGGGCTGGGCCGCGTCAACACGGCACGTTACAGGGGCCCGCGCTTCGGCTGCACGGTAGAGTAGACGGTGCGAGCCTCGCCGGCGCGGCCTTCGTCGCCGCGCCAGCCGGCATCCCGTTCTTCCCGAACGCGTTCCACGATGGTCGTGATACCCATGGATGGCACGCGGTCGGGCCGGTGGTTGCGGGATGGTACTATTGGTAGGAAAATGGCGGGGACGAGGCTCTCTGCATGCCCGGTGAAGCAGGAACTGGAGAAGGTGTAGGAAGGCGGGCGTCACCGACGGGCAGATCCATTCCATGCTCGTCGAGAACCCCCGGAAATTCTTCGAAGGAGTGTGAAGCCGTCCACCGGGCGTGCCGGCCGGTATTCACGGCCGGGTCGCGGACAAGGTGTGCAGGGTGACCAGAGGTATAGCGGGGAGAGGGTGATGGGCCTTCTGGAAAGATATTTCTATGCGATCGATTTTTTCGTCGGCGCCGCTGTGCCGATAACAGTTGCTGTTCTCTACCGCGCGAAAAAGATATCGCAGTTCACGTGGCGCATGTTCTGGATGGGGTGCCTCATTGGGCTCACCTGGGAGTTCACCCTGTCCGCGCTTGACGGGCTTGGCGTCGTTGACATCTTCAATTTCGCGTCGCCGCCGCCGGTGAATTTTCTGGTCATTGTCATCAGCCATACGCTCTGGGACGGCGGGCTTTTCCTGCTCGGCGTATGGCTCGTCAACCTGCTGTGCGCGGCGCCGTGTTTCGTTTCATTCCGATGGAAGGAGCTTCTGGTCCTTCTCGCCTGGGGGCAGTTCCAGGAGCTGGCGGTGGAGCTGCTCAGCACGGGAAACAGCGGGTGGGAATACAATGACCTGTGGTGGAACCCGGCGCTCTTCCTGTTCAATGGCAAGAACATAACCCTTATGCCGCAGCTCATATGGCTGGCAGCTCCCGTGGTGTTCTACTTTGCCGCGCTGAGGGTGAGAAGGGTTTCGAGTGTATGAACAGTCGATCACGCCTGATGCCGTTAAGAAAAGCGCTTTCCCTGCGACGCTGCTCTCAGGTGTTCGTTTACACTAAAAATTTAAAGCCCCTGCCGCGGCCCGCTTTCTCCTTGACGTGAGGCTTGAAACGGCCTATAATCATGCAGGGAAAAATCCGCATGAATATCACCGGTGCGCCTGAAGTCCGGCCTCGCGCTCGCGATTGATGGACGGCGGCGTGACGCCGTCCCGAAAGGGAAGGACAGGGCGGTGATATCCGCGCGCAAAACGTTCTCACCCGGAGGAAACACACATGGCTGAATCAGCGTATAAGGTATACGGGTACCGGTGGGTCGTCCTGCTCTTCTATTCGTCAATCCAGGCCGTCATGCAGCTCCTGTGGATCACCTTCGCCCCGATCACCAGCGAGGCAGCGAAGTACTACGGCGTGTCCGCCCTCCAGATCGGGCTCCTGGCCATGAGCTTCATGATCGTTTTTATTTTCGTATCCGTCCCCGCCTCGTGGGCCATAGACACCTACGGGATCCGCAAGGGAGTGGGGCTCGGCGTGGTCATAACCGCGGTGTTCGCCCTCACCCGCGGCTTCTTCGGCGAGAGCTACGCCATGGTCATGGTGTCCATGGTCGGCATCGCCGTGGCCCAGCCCTTCATCCTCAACTCGGTCACGGCCCTGGCGGCACGATGGTTCCCCCTCGAGGAGCGGGCCACCGCGGCCGGGATCGGCGTGTTGTCCCAGTTCATCGGCATCATGGCCGGCATGGCCGCCACCCCCTACCTGACGATTACGTACGGCATCCCGAGCATGCTGACGATATACGGGATCATTTCAGCCGTCTTCTGCGCCGCCTTCCTGGTCTTCGTCAGGGAGAAGCCGCCCACGCCGCCGTCGGCGAGCGACTTCGAGCGAACGCTGGTGTATGACGGCCTCAAGCATATCTTCAAACAGCGCGACATGATCCTTCTCATCATCCTGTTCTTCATAGGGCTGGGAATATTCAACGCGATCACGACCTGGATCGAGCAGATGATCGCACCCCGCGGCTTCACCATCGTGCAGGCGGGCACCCTCGGTGCGGTGCTCATGGTGGGCGGCATCGCCGGCTGTATCGTCGTCCCGCCCCTGTCGGACAAACTGCGGAAGCGGAAGCTATTCATCATACTCTGTATGCTGGCCACCCTGCCCGGGGTCGTAGGCCTCACCTTCGCCACGGGCTACACATTCTTGCTCATCTCCGGGTTCGTGATGGGCTTTTTCTTCATGAGCGGCGCGCCGGTCGTTTACCAGTACAGCGCGGAGGTCAGCTATCCGGCGCCCGAGGCCACCTCCCAGGGCCTGCTGATGCTGGCAGGGCAGGTGTCGGGGATAATCTTCATCTTCGGGATGGACATGTTCCGGACCGAAACCGGGTCCATGACGCCCTTCCTGCTCGTCATGATAGCCCTCGGGGCCGTCAATGTCATTCTCGCCATCATGCTGAAGGAATCCCGCATGATCGCGGCCGCGCACGGCGGCAAGGCTTAGTCCTCAAAGGGGATAAGGCGTCAACGAGACGTCCGGCGGGCCGTTTCAGCGGTCCGCCGGGTTTTATTTCCCCCGCGCCCTCGACAGGATCTGCTTCTTCACCTTCTCGAACTCCTCTTCCGTGAGCTTATAGCGGCTGAACGGCAGGAAGCTCACGAAGATCATGAGGGCGGGAAAGAGGCAGAAGATCGCCCGCACCCCGATCTCCATGGTCCCGGGCTGGGGCCCCTCCAGGGTGAACCCCGAGAGGCCCAGGGCGAAGCCGACGATGGGCGGCCCCACGGAGTACGCGGTCTTCTGCCCCGCCGACCACATCCCGGAGAAGATCCCCTCCCTCCGCAGGCCGGACTGCAGCTCGTCGTATTCCACCGTGTCGGGCAGCATGGAGAACGGGAACAGCTGGAAGCTGGAGAAACCTATGCCTGCCAGGAAGATCTGGACGTAAAAAAGCCACAACAGGGAAGGGCTGGTGAAGAACAGGGACCCCATCATGACGGAGAAAAAAACGATCCCGATCGTGTAGGACTTGATCTTGCCCAGCCTTTTCCCGACGGCCAGCCATACCGGTATGAAAAGGATGCCGGTGACGAGAAATATCGGGAAGGCGATGTTCATCGCCGTCTCGGGCAGTTTCATGGCGTACTTCACGTAGTAGATGAAACCCGCCATCATGACGCCCATGGCCAGCGCCTGGAAGAAATAGCTGGACATGAGCATCAGGAAAGGAAAATTCCTCGCCGCGATCCTTATCTGCTCCGAGATGGGCGGCATCTCTTTCCTGGGAGGCCTTGTCGGCGCTTTTTTCGTGCCGAAAAAACATATGAAACAGGTGACGATCATGAGGACGCCGAACACGGCCCCCATCAAACGGAAGCCCACCGCACCCCCGCCGCCCGCATTCACCAGCGGCATGGCCAGCCCCCCTGCCAGGAGGGCCCCGACGGAGGCGAAGGTCATGCGGAACGAGGTTATCGACATGCGTTCATTGTAGTCGTCGGACATCTCGGCCACCATGCTCGAGTAGGGGACGTTGATGACCGTGAACGTGGTACATCCCAGGGCGAAGAGAAGGGACACGTACAACCCGTTGGCGAGCTCGCTCGCGAAAGGCGGCGCGATGAAGAGAATGAAGAACGAGATGCCGAAGGGGACCGCGCCGTAGAGCAGATAGGGGCGCCTCCTCCCGTGGCGGGAACGGGTGACGTCCGAGATGGCCCCCATGATTGGGTCGGAGACGACGTCCCACAGCTTGGGGAACAGGAGCAGGGTCCCAGCAAGCACGGGATTGACGCCCACGACGTTCGTGAGGAAAAACAGCAGGTACATCCCGGTGGTCACGATGAAAAAGTTGCTGGCGATATCGCCGATGCCGTAGCTGAGCTTGATGCCGAGGGGGAGCTTCTTGGATTCCATGCGGCGGCGTCCTCCTTCGCGTTGTGGTTGCCCGTGCCCTGTGGGCTTCAGGTCTTTATATGCGCACGCGGGGCCGCAATAGTCAATGACTTAATCATTCCCCGCGCCCGCGGGTGCTCCGTGTCGAAACTTGCAATAAAAAATAATTTCCTCTCGCGAGACAATAGACGGGTGGAATTACGCGCTTGCGCCGGGGCGCGCCGGCTGGTAGAATCACCCTGGTCTCTTGTAACAGGGCGGTCTTTCTGTTTCACCGGGTGGTTTTCCCGGAAATTGAAAATCAGCCGCGGGAGGTCTGTCATGTCCGATAAAGTGAGCCGGAGGAAATTTTTAAGGAAATCGGCATTGGTCGCCGGGGGCGTGGCCGCCGTGGTCGGGGTCGAGGCGATCACCCCTTTTGTCCTCGAGGAGAAGCTTGAGTTCGACGCGAATGAGAGCCTGTGGGCCGCGGCCCGGCCGCCGGTGAACCCGCCGCTTGCGGGGGACCTTGACGTGGACGTGGCGGTCATCGGCGGAGGGTACACCGGCCTGTCCGCGGCCTATTATATCCGCAGGCGTTTTCCCGACAGGAAGGTCGCCGTGTTCGAGGCGCGGGAGACAGGGCACGGCGCATCGGGCAGGAACGGCGGCATGGTCCTCCCCCAGCCCGCGAACGAATATATGGAGATAGGCTCGGACCCGGAGACGCACCGGCGGACCTACGAGGTCACGGTGAAAAACATCGATGATGTCCTGGATCTCGTCCGGGCCCAGGGGATGGACTGCGAATTCAAGCGCAGCGGCGTCCTAAAGGTGTTCGTCAAGGAGGCCCATGCGGCGCGCGGCAGGGAATACCCCGGCCGGGTGAAGAAACTCGGGATCCCGGTCGAGTACTGGGACAAAGCGAGGGTAAAAAAAGAAATCGGGACGGATGTCTACCACGGGGGGCTCTACGACCCGAACGGCGGGGACCTGCACCCGATGAAGCTGGTACGCGCGCTGAAAAAGGCCGCCGAGCGCGCCGGGGCAGCGGTCTACGACATGAGCCCCGTGTCCGGGATAGAGGAAGGGGAGACGATCCGGCTCACCGTGGGCGAGGGGAGGCACAGGGTGAGGGCACGGGCGGTCATCCTGGCCACCAACGGGTACACCTCGAAGCTGGGTTACTTCAAAAACTCGGTGCTCGCCATTCACACGCCGATGGCGCTGACGCGCCCGCTGCCGGAAAAGATTTTCAGGGCAATAGGCTGGAGAAAAAGGGCCGCATTTTCCGATTCATACAACATCCTCTATCACCTGAGCTGCACCGCAGACAACCGGATCCTCATCGGGAGCGGCCTCGTGGAGTACTACTTCAACAGCGGCACGAAATTCCTGGGGGACAGGAACAGGATGGAGGCGCACCTGGCCAGGGAGCTCGCCAGGATATTCCCGGGGCTCTCCGGCGTGCCCTTCGAGTATCTCTGGAGCGGCGTCCTCGGGTTCTCCCTCGACTTTTCACAGTCCGTCGGCGTGACGGGAAAGAATAAGAACATCTATTACGGCCTGGCCTATGCCGGGCACGGGGTCAATCTCGCCACCCTCTTCGGGAAGATCATCGCGGACCTCTACGCGGGGGAGGGGGACAAATGGAAAGGGATGCCGTTCCTGAACAACACGTTCATCCCGCTCCCGCCCGAGCCCCTTAAATGGCTTGGCGTGCAGGCGAATATCGCGTACTATAGAATGCTGGACTCGTGGGGGTGATGCCGCCCCGGGTAAACCGCGGCATTATTTGCAGATGGGTTTTTCCCCGCCTTTCAGCCCCGCCAGGTAGGCGGCGATGGCCTGCTTTTCTCCGCCGCTTATGTTCGCCCCTTTCTTCACCATGCCGTCGACGATCATGGCCCAGCCGGCGGCGTCGTGTTTCCCGAGGTGCTTGCAGAGCTTGTCGGTCGTGTGGCACGTGCCGCACTTGCCCATCACGAGCTGGTCCCCCGCGCCTGCTGCGAGCAGGGCCCCTCCCGCGAGCGACACCATTATAAACAGAATGATGATTTTTTTCACGATTCGGCCTCCCGGATATCGGTATTCATGCAGTGTCGGGGCGTAATTCGATAATGTCAAATTCAAATTCGAAGCGGGGAACCTCGGAGCCGCAGGGAATATCCTTCTATTGGGTGTAATTATAGCTTGAAAAATACTTTCACATGGATGAGTAGTATATCCATACGGAATGGCCATGGCATGAACCCGCATGAGGTTCCGTCATGCGCCCTCGGGCGGCGGTCCCGGCGTCCAAACAACCGGGCCCGTGCCATGGACCGTCCGCCCGTCCATACTACCGTGCACCGGAGGAAACCATGAGAGAATTCTGGAAAAAATGGCGCTGGAAGATAATCGCGGGTGTTGCCGGCCTCGTGATCATAATCGGGGGGGTCCGGCTCTACCAGTTTTTGCCCACGGGGATGCCCGACGGCGAGGACTACTTCCTGAAGATCGGCGAGCGGAAACTGCTTCCCGACGAGGAGGGCCAATGGTCGTACACGCGGGAGCTGTACGGCCACCTAGAGGCGACCGGGGACACCTTCGCCGGCTGGGACAAGAGCCAGCAGAACATGTGGAAATACTCGATCGCCTTCGCGTCCTACGGGATGCCGTCCCTCGCCCTGATCATCCCCGAGTACAAGGACATGATCACCTGGGTCACGTGGACGATGGTCCGGAAGATGAAGTCCAAGAAGGTCTGGATGGACTGGGAGTCTTTCGGCTTCGGCAAGGACCCGATAACCTACCACAACATCATGTACAAGGGGCACCTGAATTTAATGTACGGCCTCTATCAGCTCATGAGCGGCAGGACCACGTTTGAACGCGAATTCACCTGGCTCACCCGGCAGATCGTCCTGGAGCTGCGGGACCACCACCGGCAGGGGCTCTACGAGGGGACCGTCTGCGAGCCCGACCAGTTCTTCGTCCAGTGCAACTCGATAGGCCTGCTGAGCCTGCACATCTACGACAAGCTCTACGGCACGAACTACACGAAGAACGAGGTGAAGTGGGTCCTCGATTTCATACACCGGCGCATGGTGGACCCCAAGACCGGACTGTACTGGATGGAGTATCACCCCTCCCACGACACCGTGGAGCGCTATCTTTCCGGCTATACCAACGCGTGGTGCTGCATGTTCCTGAGGCCCTTCGAGCCCGAGTTCAACAGGAAGGTCTACGAGAAGCTGAAGGAGACGTTCGTCGTGAAGATCGGCCCCTACGCGTACGCGAAGGAGTCCGTGAACGGCGGCCCGTCGTCCCTGGCGACCCTGTTCGTCATGTGGGCTGCCAAGGAGTACGGCGACGTGGAGCTCTTCACCAAGCTCAGGAACGGCATTGACAAGCAGGGCGGGCTCTACCGGGAGCCTAAAATCGACGCGATGGTGTACAAAACCATCAACAACAAGATGTATAACCCTCCGCTCCTGGCCGTCAAGGTCCACGCGGGGTGGGATACCCTGCTCAGTCACGACTGGGGATACAAGACTCCCTTCAAGGTCCCCGACATCACCGGCATGACCTGGAAGGACATACTTCCCCAGGAGATCCATGAGGACCCGAACCTGCTGGGCGACGGATTTTAGCCGGCGCACGGACGGGCCGGCGCCGTGGACATGTAATGCGTAATCGAGCACCTTTGCCGTGCTGCTCGGCCGGATCGAACGAAGATGAGAAAGGAGACTGCCGATGGGTGCAAAACACCGAATGATTTTCGTTGTCCTCGCCATGGTATTTTTCGGGCCCTCGCTCCATTGCGGAAAACAGCCGGATACGCATTCCGGGGGGGGCCACGAGATAACCAGGGACATGAAATGCCGCACCTGCGGCATGCGGGTATTCGATTTCAAGAACTGGCACACGCAGGTAGTCTATGCCGACGGCACCAGCGACGGCTTCTGCGCCGTCAAGTGCCTCATGGCATACTACTTCGAGCCGGAGAAGTATTCGGGGAAATCACGGGATGCGACATCAAGGGACTCTACGCGAAGGACTACTACACCCTCCAATGGCATGACATGAAAACCATGTACTTCGTCCAGGGGAGCGATGTGCTGGGGCCGATGGGCCATGACCTGGTCCCCTTCGCCGAACGCAAAAAGGCCGAGACATTTCTCGACGACCACAACGGGAGCGGCGTCTACGCCTTTGACGCTATAACGCCCGGGCTTGTCGGGAAATTGCGTATGAAGAAAGGCAGGGGATTGTAGCGGGAGGTCCCATGCCGCCTTCCATTGTCCGCATCTTCGTCGTCATGTCGCTGGGCCCATTGTTCTGCTGCGGGTCGACGGGCATGGAGGTCGGCGATAAACTGCCCGCTCTCGCCTTTTACGACCTCGACGGGAACGAGGTGAGCGTCCATGACTACATCGAGCGGGACAAAGTGCTGCTCCTGCATTTCTGGGGCGCCGCGTGTTGTCTTACCTACTCGGTGCCGACCATGAAGGCGGTGTCGGCGGTTGCCGCCGATGAAAGGCCCAGGGGAGTCACCGTGGTCTCCGTGAACCTCGACTACCAGGTCCCCCGCGTCCTCCGGGTCTCGAGAGAGCTGAACATATCCCACCCGATGCTGAACGACCGGACGTCGGCGTATTACCGGGAGCTGCCGCAGATACAGTTCTTCTTCCCGCTGGCGGTGCTCTATGCCGTTGACGGGGAGGGCGTCATACGCGGGAAGCTGGAGGGCCCTCAGCTGGAACTGGCGATCCGGGAGCTCATCGGGCGGGCAAGGGCGAGGAGGGACTAGGGGATGCGTCCAGTGAGCGTTATCGGCATCGCGGTCCTGGTCATGCTTGCCGCGGTGGCGGGTGTCCTCGCCCACGCCCGTTGCCGCTGTTCGCGATGGGAGGAATCTTCCTCGGACACCGCGGCCCTGGTTTCCGCGCTGGGACTCAGCGACCTTGCCCTCTCGACGGAGGCCCGGTACATCAGGCATCTTTCCCTTTCCGATGTTTTTTCGGCGTTCCAGGATGTTCCCTGCGGAGTGGACTTCCTGCCCAGCGGGTCGTTTTACCCCCCTCCCGCCCACATCGGGCTCCCGGGGGGCCGGATCGGGGAGTAGAATGGGCATCCACAAGCACCTCAATGTCATCGATTATGTCCTGTCTTCCGTCGTCCGGCGTTACGCCTCCCATGTCCCGGTCATGGTTGTCTTCACGGTGATCGTATTTGTCGCGGCGTCATTCCTCTTCACCATACGTTCGCTTTCATGGGAGGCGCGGCGCGTACTCTCGTTTTCTCCCGAGATCACCGTCCAGTACCTGGCGGGGGGACGCCAGGTCCCGGTCCCGCTGAATCTTGCCGGGGCGCTGCGCGGGATACCCGGAGTCGGCGCCGCCAGGCCGCGAACGTGGGGATATCTCTATGACCGGATCTCGGGGGCGAACTATACTGTCTGGGGAATCGGTGACGGCGATGTCGCGAGAATGCGCTCGGCGGGGGTTTCACTGGAGGAAGGGAGCTTCTGGGAAAAGGGGGAGCGCGGGAGGATCGTCCTCGGCAGGGCGCTCCTCGAGCAACGGGGAACGGGAACGGTGCGGAACCTGACGCTCACCGATTCCGCGGGGAATCCCCGGAGCTTCGTCGTTTCCGGTTTCCTCAAGGCTTCCTCCTCCCTCGTCGCCGTCGACATGATTCTCATGGACGAGGAGGACGCCGGAGAATTCCTGCACATGGAGAGGGGTTTCGCGACCGATATCGTGCTGGAGGTGGCGAACCCCGCTGAAGTGGCGACGATTGTCGTCAAGATATACAATATCAATCGCTCGCTTCGGGTCGTTTCCCGCAGCCAGGTCTTACGGACCTACGAGGCGGTGTTCAGCTACCGGGGCGGTTTCGCCCTCTTCCTGTGGACGGGGTGCCTCCTGGCGTTCCTGGTCCTCCTCTGGCACCGGGGTGGCGGTGTTTCCACGGGCGAACGGAAGGAGCTGGGCCTGCTGAAGGCCGTCGGCTGGAGCACCGCCGATATAATGGAAGCGAAGCTCCTTGAGTCCGGCATCATCGCGATACTCTCACTCTTTTTCGGATTAATCGCCGCCTATCTCCACGTGTATGTGTTCGGCGCGGCCCTCCTGAAACCGGTCCTTTTCGGATGGTCGGTGCTCTATCCCGCCTTTGAGCTGGTCCCGGTTCTGGGAGCTCGGCCCTCTCCTGCTTCTCGTCGCCGTGACGCTTGTCCCGTTCTTCGCCGTATCGATCATGCAGGCCTGGCGGAGCTCCTCCATCGAAACCGACGACCTCCTCCGGGGAGGGGAGTGATGATAAGGCTGAGAGGACGTCAGCAAGGTTTACCGGTCCGATGGTGGACACGGTCACCGCGCTTGAAGGGGTTTCCCTTGCTGTTCCCAGGGGGGCCGTCGTGTTTGTATCGGGCCCCAACGGCTCCGGGAAAACCACCCTGCTGTCGCTGATGGCCGGCATCGTGTCGCCGACCAGGGGCAGGGTCTTCTTCGACGGGGCCGACATCTCGAGGCTACCCGAGCGGTTCCTGAGCGCGATGAGGAGGGAGCGCGTCGGCATCATGTTCCAGGAGCGCCATCTCATACCGGGGGCGACGGTGAGGGAAAACCTCATACTCCCCCTCATTCCCTCGGGATGGACCTGCCGGCAGATACGGCATGCCGCGCGCGAGGCGCTTGCCCGCTTCGGGCTCGAGGAGAAATCGGGCCAGCGGGTGCGCGCGCTTTCGGGCGGACAGAAACAGCGGCTCATCATCGCGCGGGCCCTCATCAATGACCCGGACGTGATACTCGCGGACGAGCCGGCGACGCACCTGGACGAGGAGTTTCTAAGAATGATTGTCGAGGGCTGCAGGGTGTGGAGGGAGCGGGGCAAAACGGTGGTGATCGCGGCGCACGACCCCGGCCTGTTCGAAGGCGTCGCCGCCGACCGCTTCATCAGGCTCGAAAGGGGCAGGGTCGTGGAAGGGGGCGCGTGATCTCAACGGCCTGGGGTATCGGGCTCACCCTCTGCTCAGGCGCGGTCCTCGCGCTGCTGGGGCGCGCGGCGGTTCCGGCCCTCTTTCTTCTCGTACGGGGCGAGGAGAGCGACTCGGAATTCCAGCTCGAATTGGAACGGGGGGAGGTGCTCTCGAGCGCCGTCCTCCGCTTCGCCCTCCTGTACCAGCTCGCCTCACCCTTTCTCATCACCGCCGCCGCCTTTGAACTGGGCAGGCAGGTGCCGGGCGCCATGTGCGCCTTCGGCGTGTTCAACGCGAACAGCTTCGGCTTCCCAATGCTGCTTGCCCGCCTGGCGGGCATATACCCGGCATGTGCGTGGATAGTCCTCTACTCGATGGACATGCGGTCCCCTGCGACGCCCCTCAGGGGAATCCGCCGCGTCCTCCTCGTCTTTTTATTCCTGGTATTCGCGGCCGATACCGTCGCGCAAACGCTCTTTCTTTCAAATCTCAGCCCGAAAGTAATCACCTCCTGCTGCGCGGTCGTGTTCGACCCCGCCGCCGGCCTGGCGGAAAATCCCGCGGGATTCCTGGCCAGCTGGCCGCAGGCGCCGCTCTTTTCGGCGCTCTCGGCAGTGGTGATTGTCATCGGCGCCGTTGCCCTGTCTCGGCGGGGCGCGGCGGCGTCCCTCGTCTACGGGGCGATGTCGCCGTTGTACTTTTTCCTTTGCCTCGCGGCCATGATATCCTTTGTCAGCCCCCACATCTACGCCCTCCCGCACCATCACTGTCCCTTCTGTGTTCTCCGGGGCAAGGAGGCCCTTTTGGGAGTACCGCTGACCGTCGCGGCCTTTTCGGGAGGGCTCTGCGGATGGTCCGCGGGCGTGGCGGCGTGGGCGGCCATGCGCCTGGGCGCTGCGGAAGTTCTCGCGGCGAGAAGGCGGGGTTACCTCATCGCGTCGCTCGTCAGTTTTATAATTTACTTCACGGGGAGCATGGCGATACTCGCCCTGTACCGGTTGTACGGCGAGTTGCTCTGAGTGGTGTATCGCATAGATTGCATGATTATAAAGAAGCGGAGCGGGCTCACGCCGCCAGCATGGGAAGCAATGGGCGATTCTTTTTCGGGCAAACAGCCTGAAATCGGAGTTCCAAGCAGTATATACAGAATGAATATCAATTAATAACTTCCAGCGGGTTGCGGCATGAAAAAAATCACGCGAAAGGACTTCATCACCATCTCGGCGCTGTCGACGGCAATGCTCGGAGCGGCGCTCTCATGCGGTGAGGATTCGGATGTTGAAAAGACAATCCGGAGAAAGCCCGCTCTCCCGATTCCCGCCGGGCGGAAGGTCACCGGGAAAAGCGTCAATGAATCTGCGCGGACCATCCCCGTGATGGCGGAAACCGACGTCCTGGTCGTCGGCAGCGGTCCGGCGGGCCTGGCGGCGGCGCTCTCGGCGGCGAGGGAAGGGGTGGACACGCTCCTGGTGGAGCGCTACGGCTTCTTCGGCGGCATGATCACCCAGGTGTCCATGGGGTCCATCGCCTGGTACCGGTACGCGAAAACGGTCGACGCCGGCGGTATCCTGAGGGAATTCGAGGAGAAGGCGGAAGCGATGGGAGCGAGCATCGATCCGTTCAAGGTCATGAAAAAAATCCCCTTCGTGACCGGCATACTGGAAAAAGAAGGGCTCATCGTGAACGACAAGCCCACCTACAAGCTCCTGGACACCGAAATATTCAAGCACGTGGCCGACACCATGGTGCTGGAATCGCGCACCGTGCCGGTCCTGCACTGCCTGGCCGTCGGCGCCATAATGGACGGCGGAACCATACGGGGCATCGTCACGGAGAGCAAGTCCGGGAGGCAGGCGATCCTCGCCAGGCGCGTCATCGACGCCACGGGCGACGCCGACATCGCCGCCTTCGCCGGCGCGCCTTTCCGCAAGGATACCAGGGATGCGCTCATGGAGATGACCTCCAATTTCAGCTGCAGCGGCGTCAATGTCCTTCCCTTCATGGCCCACAATCTCACCCATATCGGCAAGATGAAGGACTGGGGGCTGGAGACATCTGGCAAGGAGGACGAAATGTCCAGCACGGTGATCATCGAGGCCTTCGAAAAGGCCAGGAAGGCCGGCATCCTTGAAAAGGACTGGGACATGCGGAGCTACTGGAACGGGCTCAGGGAAGGGGGAGAAATCATGTCGGTCAATTCGGTGCACATGACCGGCATCGACCCCACCGACGTGTGGGACCTGACCAGGGCCGAAATGGAAGGCCGGCGGCGGGCCGTCCTGTCGATTGAGTCGTTGAGAAAATTCATGCCCGGCTTCTCGGACGCCCGTATACGGAACTTCCACCACTCCCTGGGCATACGGGAGTCGCGGAAGATCAAGGGGGCCTACACCATCACCATACGCGAGATAAAAAACCAGGCCCGGTTCAAGGACTCAATCGGCGTCTGCCCGGAGTTCATCGACGGCTACAACATATTGTATATTCCCACGACGGGGAGGTATTTCCACGTCCCCTACGGCATCACGGTGCCGCAGAGGGTGGAAAACCTGCTGGTCGCCGGCCGCTGCGTTGCCGGCGACAGGAACTCTCACGCGGCGACGCGCCAGATGGCATGCTGCATGGTCACCGGCCAGGGGGCCGGCGTGGCCGCGGCCGTTTCCATCAAGGACAAGGTGTCGTGCAGGAACGTCAATATTTCGAGTGTTCAAGGCCGTCTCAAGAAGCAGGGCGTCAGGATCGCCTGACATCGCCTACCCCCGGCCCGGGAACATGCGGTGTGCATAACCGGTCGCCGCATATTTTGCGCCGTGACATTGAATTATGACCGTGGGGGCCGGGTAAAGGGAAAGCGGTGCGCGCGCCCGCGGCTTATCGGCGCTTTACCGCACGTACATCGCTTCGACGGTGCCTGAGATTATATGTTTGAATTCGCCGTCCTGGTACAGCCACACACCATTGCCGGGGCCAATATCGGTGATGCGTATCGCGACGCCGTCGCGGTCGAATGGCAGGAGCTGGCCGGCTGTGGCGCCCGGCCGCGACCTGATAGATAGTCTACATGTCCCCCAGTTGATAAACATTCCTCCACATAAAACAATTTATTGTGCACTCCTCATGGATGAATTTTCCGTGAAAACCGTTTGATTCACGCACTGTTTCCTGGGTATTCATATACCGTGCTTTTCAAAAAACATATTGGAGGTCCCGTGTGTCATGAAGAGAAACATTTTCGTACTGCTTTTCGCGGTGGTGCTGGCCTTCGTCTTCAGCTTCGCGTTCGTCGGATGCAAGCAGGCCGAGCAGGCCGTGGAAGAGAAGAAGGAGGAGGCGGTCAAGGCCGTTGAGAAGATGGAGCAGAAAGCCGGGGATGTGATCGAACAGGGCAAAGCGGACCTGAAAAAGGGCGCCGAGGCACTGAAGAAGTAGCCTTTTCTTTACATGCGCTTGAAAAGAGGATATTCCCGGAATATCCTCTCTGTTTTTCACGACGAGCGGGGCACGCGACTGGCTTTATTCAAACCGTTATCCCGTGTGCAAGGAAAAGGCGCCTGAGTACCTCGATCGTCACGGGCGCGGAGCCCTCGTAGTGGTTGTTCACGTTGATTATCACCGTTTTCCCGCGGCGGACGAGGTCGACGCTCATCTTCACGATCCTGTCCTTGTCGTCCTTCGGGGAGACGGCCCTGTCCCACCGCTCGTCCGTGGCTTTCTCGATCTCCTTCCTGTCCCCCCCGAGGAGGCGCACTACCACGGTGGGGGCCGACAGGTCGGGGTGCTTCGTCGAACACGTCGTACACATGTGGCATGTAGATCTTCTCGGAATAGACGTGGATGATGCGGCGGGAGTTCAGGAACGCGAAGTATTCGTCTTTCAAGTAATTTCCGTTCCTGGGCTCCAGCGCGTAGGGCAGGCCCGGCGGCAGCTTGGCGAAGAAACCGTCGAGCCGCTCCAGAAAGGCCTCCAGGGACGGCATCTTCTGTTTGTTCAGGTACTCGAACTCGAACATGATCGCGTCGAGCCTCGGCAGGAGCGGTTCTATGGCCCCGAGGAACGATTCGAATCGGGAGGCCGACAGGAAATTCTCGTTCGGCCGCGGGGGTTGTTTCCCTCCCTTCAGGGAGCGGTGATGCGTCAGCGTGATATCTTGGAGCACCTTGCAGGTGAAGCGGAATGATTCCGGGACGGCCGAAAGGTACGTGCGGACATCGGAAGGGGAGGGCAGGCGGTAGAACCAGCTGTCCACCTCCGCCGTGGGCAGGCTCCGGGAGTACTCCGGGAGGTAGGCGGCCGCGGTCGGCTGGGCGGACGTATACAGGAGGCCCACCCAGGAATCGTAGTTCCAGGAACAGGTGCCCAGGAGCAGTTTGCCGTTCAACGCGGTGTTCTTCATGACGGGGCGCCCATCAATACTGTTCGGGCCTGTCGAACTCGATTTCCCTCATGGTGAAACGGGCGTAGCTGAAATCGCCGCTGCTTAAATTCCAGACCGCCTCGATCCGGGTCGGGACCTTCATCCCGTCCACTTCCTTGTATTCGCCGCATTTCCCGGTCCAGTTTTCCATCGCGTGGTCCATGTACCGCCTGGTCTTCAACTGCGTTATCTCGTGCCTGTCGTTGAAGGAGACGGTGCAGGAAAGCCGCATCCCGCCGTGGGTGAAAACCAGTCGCGCCGAACCGGAATCGATAGGCGACCATCTCAGGTTCTCCCCGGGGAGCAGGGCCGTGGGAAACAGCACGCTTTCCGTGAGCCACCGCAGCAGCTCGCCCTGGTCGAAATTCGGCCCCTTCCCGTCGATTATCGGTATCGCGGAGAACAGTAACACGACCAGCCGTCCCCTGTTGTTGATGTACATGTCACGGGCGGAGGCGAACGGTATTTTCCCTCTCCAGATGAAGCCGGGGTTCTGGACTGTGAAATACTCCTCCCCCTCTATGCGCACCCAGTCCTTGTCCCTGCCGGTTTTGAACTCG
The DNA here is from genome assembly GCA_963762305.1 of uncultured Spirochaetota bacterium. Lineage (GTDB taxonomy): Bacteria > Spirochaetota > UBA4802 > UBA4802 > UBA5368 > CAVXKM01. The sequence continues at coordinate 250,180 of CAVXKM010000003.1, forward strand.
CCGCCGTGCCTCAGCCTGGCGTAGCTGACATAAGGCCGCCCTTCTTTTAAGACATGCCTGAAGTAGTTCTGGACCGGCGCGGGCAGGCCTTTGAGCCGGTCATGGGTGTACATGGTGCCGGAAATATTTTTCGACGACGAGAAGAGCTCTGATACCTCGCTTCTGAACCGGGCCGCCGATATGATGTTCCCGGTGACGATAACGGACAGCGGCAGGAGGACCGTCGATACGGCCAGGACGATGATGGTTTTCTTCATGCTCGCTATGGATCCGGTCGTATTCAAGCCGACATGGCCCCGGCACATGGGGCCTGGCTCGATATATCCAATATATTTCGTGAAAAGTCAAACAGAATGAGGTTCCGGCGGCGAGTGCGGGCTTTGGATCGTTGCGGGAAAAATTTCTTTAACGCTTCTTCGCGCGCATACGTATGAAGGTATGACAGACAGGGGGAAAATCCCTCAAGTTCCACATTTCAGCTGCCGACGGGCAGTATAGGATTCCCCCACAGGAGCGCCGATGGCACAGGAAGAACTGCTGGTGAACGCGCTGGTGATGACCGCGCGGAACGACATAAGAAGGGGGGTGAAGAGAGAAGAGATCCTCCGGTCCCTCTCGTCCCTCATAAGCCGCGATCTCTTTCTCAAGGTGCTGGAGCGGCTGTAGGACAACGCCCCAGGCCCGCACCCTGCCTCACAAGCCGGGAAGAGATTTTCCCGGCGGCATGACATGCCAAGCGCGTATCAACCCTCGAGCCGCACCCGACAGCTTATATCCATATCGCCTTGTTGATGACGAATAACATGTAACGGGTGATCAGGAAGTCTATTCACCCGTCACCTGTCACCCGTTACCTGTAACATTATCCCGATCCAGGGACGGTCGCTACCCCGCCATCACTTTCCGGAACACCTCCACCGCGCCGAGGACGTCCCCGCGGTTCACCTCGAGGCTCACCACGGCCCGCACGGTGTCGGGGCCGTTGGGAAGCACGTATACGCCCGCCTGGTGGGCCTTGAAGAAGAAGTCCACCGGGTTCATCCCCGCCAGCCGGAAGATTACGATGTTCGTCTCCACCGCGGAGACGTCGATCTCGATCCCGGGAATGTCCGCCATGCCCTTCGCCAGCAGTTTCGCGTTCTCGTGGTCCTCGGCGAGCCGGTCGCGCTGGCACTCCAGCGCGTACAGGGCGCCGGCCGCGATGATGCCCGCCTGCCGCATGGCCCCGCCGAACTGTTTCACGAAGCGGCGAGCCCGCTTGATGAAATCGGCCGGGCCGGCGAGGGCCGAGCCCACCGGCGCCCCGAGGCCCTTGGAGAAACAGACGCTCACCGAATCGAAGTGGGCGGCGTAGTCGCGCTCGGGTATGCCTGTCGCGACCGAGGCGTTCCACAGCCGGGCGCCGTCCAGGTGCATTTTCAGGCCGCTCTCCCTCGCCAGCGCCGCGATCCCGGCGATTTTCTCCATGGGCCATATGCTCCCGCCCCCGCGGTTGTGGGTGTTCTCGAGGCAGATGAGCCTCGTCCTGGGGAAGTGGACGTCCTCGAACCTCAGGGCTGATTTGACGGCCTCGGCGGTGAAGATGCCCCGCTCGCCGTGGACCAGCCGGCAGGTGGCCCCCGAGAGGGCCGCGGGCGCGCCCGCCTCGTAGTAATACACGTGCGCGTATTCTTCTATTATTATCTCGTCGCCAGGCTCCGTGTGGGTCCGCAAGGCCACCTGGTTCGTCATGGTGCCGCTGGGCATGTAGACGGCGGCCTCTTTTCCCAGTATCAGGGCCACCTTCGCCTCCAGGGCGTTAACAGTGGGGTCGTCGCCGAAGACGGCGTCGCCGACCTCGGCCCTCGACATGGCCTCGCGCATTCCCTGCGTGGGCCTGGTGATGGTGTCGCTTCTCAGGTCGATCACGTCGTATTCCTCCCTGTCGGTATTAGCTGGAGCGCGGACTCATTAAAGCGCCACGCGGCGCGAAGTCAAGGGGAAAGCGGTGGTCCTTTCGCTGGTTGACAAGGGGCCCCGGTCCTGCTATTATGCGAAGGCGTGGCCGGTAGACACGAACTGATACCCACGGGAGAGAATCACATGAAAAGAATCCAGGCTTCAATCGCGGTAACGCTTTTCGCATTCTGCGCGGTTTTTATCCTCCAGTCTGGTGATGCGCTTGCCGGGAAAAAGCACAAGAAACAGAAACAGGCGGCGGCCCAGCAGGCGCCGTCGGGGGAGTGGCAGCTTTGCTGCAGGTCGGTGCCGCACGGCGGCTACGACATTTGCGGGAAGTACATGTTCAAGGCGGGAAACATCGGCACGAAGGAAACGGAACCAGGTGGTGACAATCCCGACAACCGCTTTTACTGGCGGATGGAGGGCGGAAAACTCTCGATATACAACGGCGTGGACGAAAGCAACAAGCCGATCGGCGATCCCCGGGTGTTCACCTGGGAAGCGGCGCAGAAATGCTACTTGGACGAGCCGCGGCCCTACGGCCCCGAGGGCACGGTCATGAGCACGTGCAGGCTGAAGAAGTGACGCGGTGAACAGGCTCGCCCTCTCCGGGGCAGCCCGCTGCGCTCAAGGATTTCCAAGCCTCGCCCCCCTTCCGCATGCCGGCGCCGGAAGGGGATTCCGAAACCATGGCACACACGGAGGAACCGCATGAGCCACCAGTCTGAGCAGCACCTTCCCGCACGGTCATACCTGGTTTTCGTCATCGCGCTCCTCATGGCCGTCTCCACGCTCAGGATGGCCGACTACGAACTGCTCGCGCCGCTTTTCGTGCCCATCAGCAGGGAGCTGGGCATAAACGACCTGCAGTTCGGCCTGCTGCGCTCCGTCGCCGACGTGACGACCATAGGCGGCATCATCCTCTTCGGGCTGGTGGCCGACCGGATGCGGCGGCGGGACCTGCTCACCGTGGGAGTGTTCGGGTGGTCGCTGGCGGCGCTGGTGACGGGCTACACGCGCACCTTCTACCAGCTCATGGCCGCCAACACGGTGATGAGGCTCTTCCAGGTCACCTTCAGCCCCACGGTGTACCCTATGATCTCCGACCTGGTGCCCCGTAAGCGGCGGGGCCTGGTGCTGGGGCTCATGGGCACCACCTTCGCCCTGGGGACGGTGATCGGCCTGGCGGTGCCCGCCCTGCTGGGCACCGACCGCTGGAGGACGTCCTTCATCTATTTCGGCCTCCCGGGCCTCGCCATCGGACTGCTCATGGTCCTTTTCTTAAAGGAGCCGGTGCGCGGTGCGGCCGAGGACGAGGTGCTCGACGCCGAGCGGTACGCGGGGAGCTTCTCCTGGAAGGTGCTCCTCCAGACGCTGAAGACGCGCACGGTGATGCTGGTGTGGCTGCTGGACGCCTGCGAGGGCGCGACGTGGTACGCCTTCTCCTTCTGGACCCCGGCCTACCTGCTCCGCCGCGGCATCGCGGCGAACAACGACGCGGCGGCCCTGGCCCTCCTTCCCGCCATCGGCGGGTTCGTGGTGGGGAACATCCTGGGCGGCTGGCTCACGGACCGTTTCAGGCGGCGCACCGAGATATCGGCGGTCTGGGTGGCGCTGGTCTCCATGAGCGGGGCGCTCGTCATGACCGCGGTCGTGTTCCAGCTCACGGGCCTCACGGCCGTCATGGCGGCCGGCTTCATCATGGGCACCTTCGGCCACATGGTGATGTCGCCCATCAGCGTCATCCTCTACGACGTCACTCCGCCGGAGACCCGCTCCTCGGCCACCGCCTTCGGCGGGCTGCTGATGAGCGCATTCTGCGCGGCCGCGTCCTTTTCCATAGGCGCCATAAGCCATTACAGCGGGAAGCTCCAGGGGCTCGCCGAGGGGGACCTGCGCGCCGGCTTCCAGTCGACCGTGACGGTGCTGCTCGCGGCGGGGATCGTGATAGCCCTCCTGCTCGTGAAGTACGCGCCGCGGGACATGGAGGCGTTCCGGGCCCACGTTGCGAAACGCGCGGTAAAATAATACAGGGAGGTGAGGAAAGCAGATGTCAGCTGATAAAAGATGAATAATAATGCAGAAGAATTCAGAGTTTCTGTGCGCTTATTTTTCGCAAACCTTTGATGACTTGCGATTTTTCAAGCAGAAGATGAATGAGGTAACTTATTATTCGATTCTCATTTATGGAGGCTTGATCGGCGTTTTTAAATTAATTGGCTGGTGTGGATGTCAATACTGCTTTGTCATATCCTCATTTGTTGTGGCTGCTGTTGCTCTTATTTATATCATACACACACATTGTTCGTTGGTAAAAGTAAGGAATACACAAATTCTCATCGTTGACAAAGCCGACGACTACACAAAACTTGTTTTTTTATATGATGAAAATGGTAAAACACCGGAAGAAATGAAGAATATAATTAAAAGTTACTGTTATGACAAGTATACACTAGTTTATTGTGGTGTAGTTATAGCAGGTCTCATTTTAACTTGCCTGGCTATTAATCATATTCCTTGTTCTTATGAGTAATACACGAGACATTTACATTGGTTCTAATCAAACCGTGAGGAAATTTTGTTCATTCATTTTTCTAAAAAAGCATCGGAGTAAGCCATGGGTAAACGAATAAGCGACGGAATCCGCGCCTGGGTGTCGTCCAGGCCCAGGACGCTTCCGGCACCGGAACACGAACGCATGATGGGACAGGCGAAGATGGAGCGGGCGGGGAACCTCCACGCCCTCTATCTCGCCGGGACGCCCTACGAGATGGGCTACCAGCACGGCGTGCTCGCGCGCGAGGTGATCCAGCGGTTCCGCGAGGAGGCCTACGCGTACGTGGAGACCCTGGTCCCCATTCCCAGGCGGCTCGCCAGGCCGGCCCTCTTCTATTTCGCGTCGGCCTACTGGGACACCATGCCCGCGGAGCTCTGCGAGGAGATACGGGGCGTCGCCGACGGGGCGGGCGCCCACCCGGTGGAGGTGCTGGTGGCCACGGCCATCTGGGAGATGCTCATCACCTCGGGCTGCTCGGAATTCGCCGCGTTCGCGCCGCACACTCCGGACGGCTCGATGCTTCACGGCTACAACTACGACCTCATGCTGCCGGAGCACGCCGTCATACAGCCATACCTGGCCGCGATATTCTACCGCCCCGAGAAGGGGATCCCCTTCGTGACGGTGAACACCGTGGGCTCCGTGGGGGTCAACGCCGGCTTCAACGAGGCGGGGATCTCGGTGGCGTGGGACGACACGCACCTGAGCTCCCGGGAGCTCTTCGAGGGCATACGCCTCCCGGTGATCCCCTTCATCATCACGCTGCGCAAGCTGCTGCAGTACGCCTCGACCGTCGACGAGGCCGTGACCGCCGTGAGGGGAACGCTCCCGCGGCCCATGGCCGACATCGTGGTCATCGGGAGCGCGGGCGAAAAGCGGGCCGTGGCGGTGGAGACCGCCGGGAAACAGCTCGCCGTGCGCGAGATGGAAGACGGATGGGTGTGCTCCACGAACCACTTCCGCACGAAGGAGCTTGCCCCGTATGACCAGCGGGGCGACTGGCGCGCCCATCCAGAGTCCGAGGGGTGGATGCGCTTCCCGCGCTTTACCGCCTACACCCAGCTCTTCGCCGCCCACCGGGGCAGGCTGGACGCGGCCGCGGCCGCCTCTTTCCTTCGCGATCCGTACCCGCGCGAGGCCGCGGGCTTCGTGCACCCGAACCCGGCGCCCCGCGCCACCATCTGCCGCGACATCACCTCCTTCTCCATGATCATGGAGCCGGGGAAAAAGCGCATCTGGGTGAGCGACACGATCATTCCCGCGTGCCAGGGCTCGTTCTACGCCTTCGACTTCGCGGGCTGGAAGCGGCTCCCGGAGCTCGACCTTCCGCCCACCGGGTACTCCGACGCCCTCCGTTGCGCCGAGCTTTACGCCGCGGGAGACACGGCCAGCGCCCGGTCGTTCCTGGACTCGGCCCTTGCCCGTGACGGCGCGAGCGCGCCGCTCCTCCTGATGAGCGCGGTGCTCGACGGCTTGAAAGGAGGCGGAGCCGCCGAAAAGACGCTCCGGGAGGTCGTCACGCGCTGGGGGGACTCGGCAGCCGGAAGGCTCGCCGAACGCTGGATCTCTGGCGGCGCGGGCGGAGAGCCCACGCCCATTGCCTTCCCCAGCGCCATCAAGCCCGTGGTGTGGCTCAAGGACGGGCCCGGGTGGAGCGAGCGCGCGGTGCCGTCCCAGGCCCGGGCGGGATAGGCGGGTAAGCCTGGAGATGAACTCGTGGATTTCAGTGAAATCACATACCGAAAGGACGGCGAGGTCGCCGTCATCACCTTCAACAGGCCTGAGGTGCACAACTGCATAGGGCCCGTCACGCACCGTGAGCTGATCGAGGCATGGCGTGATTTCCGTGACGACGAGGCCCGCAAGGTAGCGGTCATAACCGGCGCCGGCGACCGGGCCTTCTGCTCCGGGGGGGACATCAAGGCCGGCGACAGGCTGGTGCCCCTGGAGGAGGAGGAGATCGCCGCGCACAACCGGGGAGAGCGCCCCGGCATCCTCGGCCCCAGCCGCTGGACCGACATCTACAAGCCCGTCATCGCCGCGGTTAACGGGGTCGCCTACGCGGGCGGCCTCGAGTGGGCCTGCTTCGCAGACATCCGCATCGCCGAGGAGCACGCGACCTTCGGCGTCACCTGCCGGCGCTGGAACATCAGCTTGGCGGACGGCGGCACACAGCGGCTCCCGCGCATCATCGGCATGGGGAGGGCCATGGAGCTCATCATCACCGGCCGCGTCATCGACGCCCGGGAGGCCCTGGCCATGGGCCTGGTGAACGAGGTGGTCCCGAAGGGGAGGTCCCTCGATCGGGCAATGGAGCTCGCCCGTTCCATCTGCGCGCTCCCGCAGCCGGCGATACGCACCGACAAGGAGGCTGCCGTAAGGGGCTTCGGACTGCCGCTGGCCGAGGGGCTCCGCGTCGAGGCCGAGTGCTTCAACCGGCTCCTCCGTACGCCGGAGATCGTGGAGGGAAGGCGCCGTTTCCTTGAGCGCGACCATCCGGACCGGACGCCGGGCGGGACGCCGCTCACGCCCGGATTGAAGCGCGGGGAGTAGGCCGCCGTCGGCCCGGTCAGAAAATGAAGGGGACGAGCGCCTTTCTCCCGCGCGGATATTCGGGGAAGGTTTTCCTGTACCACCGGTGGTTCGACACGGCGCGCGGCAGAAGGTTGCACAGCGTGAAGAACGCGAAGGCCCACCCCGCCGCCGTTCCCGCGATAACCGCCCATCCCGCCCACTGGACGATCTCACCCAGGTAGTTCGGATTGCTGACATAGGTGTACAGCCCGCCGTTCGGGATGGCGTACGAGGAATCCCCGGCGCCGCGCAGGTCCCTGATGATCTCGTCGGACCGGAGGTGCGTCAGGAAACCGAAGACGAAGAGCACCGTCCCCAGGGCGAGGCGCGCCGGAGCGGGGTCCGGGCCCGCCGCTCCGTGAAGGAACACCGACTGGAAGCCGTTGATGATCCCGTTGTTGACGTTGAAAAGGAAGGCGAACGCGACAAGGATTACCGGGAACGTCCTCCTGGGCCTGCGCATGCGGAAGGAGTATATGAAGGTCCGGTAAACATAGTGGATCTCCCAGAGGGCGACCAGGTACAGGGTGAACGCCGTTTTAGCGGGCGACAGGATGAAGACGCACAGTATGGTGAAGACGGCGGGAAGCTCCATGACGAGCCACGCGAGCCGGGAATCCATCCGGGGCCCCCACCCGGAGCGGGCGTGCTTTCCGTAGGGCGCGCTCACGAAGAAAAGGACCACGAGAACGAAGAGGCCCGCCGCGTACTGGGCCCAGGTGAGCGTCTCAATGGCCCGCGTCATTCCGGCGGCTTCCCCGTTCCGGGTCTATCCACGCATACCGGGGAACGCCCCGGCCGGCTTTGCGTGAGGCTCAGGCCGTCGTGGGCGATTTCCGGGCCCCCGCGGCGAGTTTTTTGAAGACGTCCTCGGCGCGCGCGGTGTTCACGATGCCGCAGACGCAGGGCCTGGCGATGTCCTCAGCCGCGTCCCGGGGCGTCATCTCTCCCCGGGCTACCAGGCCGGTCAGGTGGCGCACGCGGTTGGCGGCGATGAGCCCGTGGCCGCACATGGTGATGAGCGCGAGCTCGTCCTCCGACGGGAGGTCGGCCGCCCGCCCGTAAAACCCGATGCTGTGCAGGTAGGTGTGCTCCTTGAGCGCGTTCGCCTGGCAGCACTCGTGCACGTCGCCGGGCAACCCGGCGATAACGATGGAGATGGGATAGCCCTTTTTACGGTTGCGCTCGAGCCACGGGCCCCTGATCTCCGCGATGAGCCTGGTCACCTGTTCCCGGTCGGTGTACACGGCGGTGATCACCGACGAGACGTATCCCGCGATCATCATCAACAGATCGCGCGCCGAATCCGGCGACACCTTTCCGATTGATTCGATGATCCCCTGTATCCTCCCGAGCTTCGGGACGGTGGTCTTGGTGAAGTTGCGGGAGATCCAGTTGTTCGGCCCGTACTTGAGCATCGTCATGCCGAGGTCCTTCATGGCCCCGCGGATGCCTTTCACCTCCTTGTAAGCCGTCGGGATCATGGCAAGGACGATGAGCTCCCTGTTCCCGGTGCGCTGGTTGACGCCCCGCCGCTGTGATGTGTGTGACATGGCTACACCTCCTTCTCCGCGATACCCTTGGCTATGCCGATGTTGACTTTCGCCCAGGGGAGGAGGAATGTGTCTTTCCCGAAGAGCCTATGGAAGGGCGAGCTCCCGTCCACCTCGGCCCGAAGCGCCACGCTGACGTTGAAGACGGTGTCGACCGTTCCCCCGAGTTCCCGGACCAGGGGAAGCAGCTTCCCCTGGTCCCTCGCGGGAATGACGAACTCCACCAGGCACGATATCACCTTTTCGTTCAGTATCTCGGGCTTGAGGGCCCCGGTCCGCGGGTTGGCGATGAGCGCGGTCACCGGGTTCTCGGCGACGACGTCATACCCGCGCCTCTTGAAGGCCCTGACCACTTTTTCCACGTCGCGGAACCGCGCTCCCTTCACGGGGCGGCCCAGCTCGACGAAGACGCCGAAATTCTCCTTCCTGAAACGCCGCTCCGTGTCGTTCGTCTTCATGCCCGCCGTCCCGCGGCCCATGACGCCCGTGGTCTTGTGGCCGGTCATCGGATTCGAGAACACCTCCCGGAGCACCCTGGGCCACGGGAGCTCGCCGTTACTTATCGCATCGGCGGGGCAGACGCGGGAGCGCCAACAGGCGCCGCACTCGGTGCACTCGTCCGGGTTTATGGAGGACTTCTCCTTCAGCGTGATCGCGCCCACCGGGCACAGTGTCACGCACTCCCCGCAGCCGATGCAGCGGGCCTGGTCGATGAAGCGGTGGGGCCAGGTCTCTCCGGTGCCCCCCTTCGAGCAGCCGGCGGTCGATCCCAGCGCGCCCGCCGTCGACAGGGCCAGCGCCGCGACCACGGCATCTCGCAGGGCCTCCCGCCGCGTAATGTCATGGGTGAATATCGTCATGGGTCACCTCCTGGTCGGCATAATATGCTGTGGCGTGTATCACTTCGCCGGCTTCCCGATGGAATCCAGGATGCCGCGAATGAATTTCCCCGTGTCGAAGGCTCCATCGGTGTGCGTGAGCCCCATGCGGACAACCACGAGATCACAGGAGGGTATTATCGTCACCTTCTGGTCCCACATCCCCATGGCGAAGAAGGCATCTTTTGGCAGTTCAGGGAAGGGCGGCTCCGGGGGCGATGCTTTCTTCGCGGCGCTTTCCGCCGAGTTGTCCGCGTTCAGCCAGAAGAAGGCGCCGTAGTGCTTCCGGGGGTCGGCCGGCGCGGGCGCGCGCGTGAAGGCCACCCATCCCGCCGGCAGGACGCGCTTTCCCTCCCATACGCCGTCGTTCAGAAAGAGGATTCCCAGCCGCGCCCAGTCGCGTGGCGTGGCCCATGTGAAGGACGACCCGATGTACGTCCCGTACGGATCAGGTTCGATCACGGTGTTGCGCATGCCGATGCGGTTGAAGAGCGCCTGGCGCGGGAAGGCCGCATAGGCATTGTCACCCAGGGTCTCGTGGAAGATCTTCTGGATGGTCAACGGATTCGCGTTCGAGTATTCCCAGAAGGTGCCGGGCGGTGTGAGGAGTTTCGGCTGCACGGAGCTCGCCGCTACGTCAATGGCCCCGAAGAGCTGCTTCTGGCGGTCGCCCACGGGGCTGAGGTCGGTGTGAAAATCCAGCCCGCTCGACATGCGGAGCATGTGGCTTATGGTGATGGCGCTCCTCGGGTCTCCCGGCGACTTCCATTCCTTTACCGGCGCGGGCGCGTCGATATCGATTTTGCCCTCCCGGACGAGGATTCCCGCGAGCGCGTTGGTGACGCTCTTCGACATGGACCAGCCGTGCTGGGGCGTGTCCTTCGTGAAGCCCGGGCCGTAGCGCTCGGCGATGATGCGCCCCTTGTAGACGACCACCACCGCGCGGGTGCGCTTGGGGTGCTTCAGGTCGGTCTCGACGAAGGCGCCGTCCACGGCCGCCGCGAGCCGCTTCGCGTCCACCCCGGGCGGGAGTGCCCCCACGGCGCCCCGGTCGCCCGTGGGCCAGGGTGTCTTCGCCGGGTCGGCGGGCAGGATCTCCGTCGCGACGCGCGCGGGCTTCAGGTCATCGCGCGTCCAGCCGACGGGCAGGACGGTGCAGCCGAGGCCCTCGCGGAAGGCCGCCGTCCGCTTCACCAGGCCGAAGGCCCTGGCGGTGGCAGTCTTCGCCTCGTAGTCGACTTCGGCGCTCACGAAGTGGAGGAGCGGGTTCACCTGCGGCGAGAGCTCCTCGGCCTGGACCGTCGCCGGGTCGCGCTTCGCGACGAACACTGCGGAACAGAGGAGCTTGGCCTTGTAGCCCGCGCCGATGGGAGCGACGTCGTGGTAGATGAAGTAGATGCCGTATGCGAGCAGAAGGATCAAAAGAATCGCGACGCCCAGCATCGCTTTACGGATGATGTTTTTCATGGGAAGGGCCCCTTGTACGGTCAGTTTGTTCTCCGATGCGAGTATAGGCGGAGCGACGTGAAATTGCAAACTGTTTTTCAGGGCCTCAGGGGGAACAATTAGGAATTGATAATCCCGCGCCGGTGTGGCACACTCGGCCGCGGCGCGCGTTGACCGCACGAGACGCGGACTAAAGGTGAAAGGAGCCCAGCATGAAAGTCGTGGCGTTCAACGGAAGCCCCAGGAAGAACGGCAACACCTCGATCCTCATCAGGCGCGTGTTCCGCGCGCTGGAGGGCGAGGGGATAGAGTGCGAGCTGGTGCAGCTCGCGGGGAACATCCGGAGCGGGTGCACCGCCTGCATGAAGTGCCGGGAGAGGAAAAACCGGCGCTGCGCCGTGGAAACCGACATCGTAAACGAGTGCATCGCGAAAATGGACGAGGCCCAGGGAATCATCATCGGCTCCCCCACGTACTTCGCGGGGCTCACCGCCGAGACGAAGGCCCTCATCGACAGGGCGGGGTACGTGGCCCGCGGCAACGACAGCATGTTCAGGCGGAAGGTGGGGGCCGCGGTGAGCGCCGTGCGCCGGGCCGGATCGCTCAACGTCTTCAACGCCGTCAACGCATTCTTTTTCATAAACGAGATGATCGTCCCCGGCTCCAACTACTGGAACATGGCCGTCGGCAGGGAGATAGGTGAGGTGGAGGCCGACGAGGAGGGGATGCGGACCATGGACGTGCTGGGCGAGAACATGGCCTGGCTGCTGAAAAAGATCCACGCGTGAGAATGAATATGTGGAGTAAAAAAAGAACTCCCCCCATACAATCATGGAAGGAGTTCTTTGTTCCCTTTCAGGTTGCGCGGATTAGAAGCAGATTCCGGCCGCGAGGTATATGATGGGGCTCCAGGTCACGTCAGCGTCGTCGTTGCCGCCGGCCGGCTGGGACAGGAAGCCGCCGTCGACGAAGAAGATGTAGCCGCCCGAGAGCAGGAACTGCAGTTCCACGCTCAGGTTGACGCCCAGCCCGTCGGCCGAGGTTTCGACATCGGAACTCTCTCCTTCATAGAGGTCTCGTTCGAGGTGCCGGTACCCGATGTTAAGCCCGGGCTTGAGTGCCATGGTGGGGCTCAACAGCAGGCGCGGCTTGAGAGCGATGCCGAACTCGTAGAAGCTCGCGTCGGCCGAGACTCCCCCGTACTCGAGCTCACCCGTGGAGTAGTTCAGGTACCCGCCCACGGCGAACTTGGGCGCCACGTACATGTCGGCGAAGGCCCTCAATAAAAGTGAGGTATTCTTGTTCACGTCCGCACTGCCATAGTCTCCCGCATCGAAGGTGATGTCGCCGGAAAACCACATGCCGCCTTCTATACCTATATCGTACTGTTTGCCCTCGAAGCCTTTATCCTGCGCCGCAAGCGGGAAGGCAAGTGCCAGCAGGAACAGCGCGGCAAGGGCGAGGCGGGGAAGCCGGGTAAACACATGTGATGTCATCGAATCCTCCTCTGGTTTGTTGTAATGGTATATATCCGGTCTCCCAACGTGACGGCCGGGGGAGACAAACGGTCAATCCGTGATACTTTCCTCCATCCCGCCCACGCGGCCGGACGGGAACGGGGATCATGGCCCTGTTGCAGGAATAATTCATTACATGAAATGGTGGGGCTGTCAAATAAAAATTACACCCCTCCGGCCGCGTATTGGGAATCTCCGCTTTTAGTATAATTCCAGGCAGGTGCGGGTTCTGGTTGACTGCGTCGGGCGTAGGTGATACGCTGAGCAAACACGACATATAATCCATTTCCTCGATAGGAGATTGCCAATGGTCACCTTGGACAAAGCGAAAGATAAGCACAATTTGGAAGGAAATGGATTTACCAGACGTCAATTCCTCGAAAAGACTGCCAGGACAACCGCCGCCGTCGCGGTTGCCGGAGCGGCTCCCGCTTTGCTGGCCCGCTGCGGGAGGGACGCGTCGGCCTTCGATGTCATCGTCAGGGGCGGCAGCGTGTACGACGGCGTAACGGCGAAGCCCTTCACGGCCGACATCGGGATAAGGGACGACCGGATCGCGGCGATCGGCGACCTCGCGGACAAAAAGGCCGCGAAGGTCATCGACGCGGCGGGCCTCATTGTGACGCCGGGCTTCATCGACGTCCACACCCATTGCGACCTCACCTTCCAGCTGACCGGCGCCAAGCGGCACCTCGCGCGCGTCATGCCGAGCTGGAAGGGGAACCACAACTACCTCTACCAGGGGGTCACCACCGTGGTGTCGGGCAACTGCGGCTACGGGTACGAGGACACCGGTTTCTGGTTCGGCGTGCTGGACTCGATCGGTTTCGGCACGAACGTGCTGCACCTTGCCCCGCACGGGATGATCCGCGAGGGCCTCTTCGGGAAGGGCGTGCTGGCCGAACTCTCCGGGGCCCAGCTCGAGGCCATGAAAGCACGGGTCGCCGAGGAGATGGAGAAGGGCGCAGTGGGGCTTTCGTGCGGCCTGGAATACGCCCCGGGCATCTATACGCCCACGAGGGAGCTCATCGAGCTCGCGAAGGTGGCGCGCGCCCACGGGGGGATCTTCACCATCCACATGCGAGACGAGTCGGGGAAGGCCGCGAAGAACGGGTCCCCGGGCGTCATCGAGTCGATAAAGGAGGCCGTCGAGATCGGGCGGCGCGCCGAGATTCCCGTGGAGATCTCGCACTTCAAGATCGCCGCGCCCTACGGCAAGGCACGCCCTGAAGAGATGCTGGCGCTCGTCGAGAAGGCGCGCATGGAGGGGCTGGACGTCACGGCCGACCAGTACCCCTACGACGCCGGCTCCACGCGCATCAGCATACTCCTGCCCGGCGAGTTCGCCACCAGCGACAGCATCAAGGACGAGTACAAGACGGCGGAAGGGCGGAAGAAGGTGCGGGAGGCCATCCTCAAGACCTTCTCCTACCTCCCGCCGGAGAAGACCCTGGTGACCATGTACACGGGCAAGGAGGAGTACGAGGGGAAGAACATCAGGGAGATCGCGGAGATGATGGGGAAGGACCCCGCCGACGCCTACGTGGAGATGGTGTGCGAGGAGACGTCCCCGACGGGAGTGTTCTTCCTGATGGACATGAAGACGGTGCGGGCGCTCATGCCGCACGAGTACATCATCACCGCCTCCGACGGCTGGACCGTTCCCAAGGGCATGACGAAGCCCCACCCGCGCACCTACGGGACCTTCCCCCGGAAGTTGCGCGTCTTCGCACTCGACGAGAAAATCATAAGCCTGCCGGCGGCCATCCGCTCGATGACCTCGCTCCCCGCCGAGAAGTTCCGGATCAAGGGGAGGGGGAGGATCGCCGTGGACAACTTCGCCGACATTGCGGTCATCGATCTCAAGACCATCGCCGGCCCCGCCGAGTACCTGGACCCGCACAAGTATGCCACCGGCGTGCGGCATCTCCTTGTGAACGGCGTGCTTTCGATAGAAAACGGCGCCGCGACCGGCGACCGCGGAGGACGGGCCACGAGAAGAGCGTGAAAACAGTCTTCTCTCCCCCGGCGCCGCATGCGCCGGGGGAGAGAAATGTTCATCCGACAGGAGGTCTCCCATGTCAGGCAGTGGTCAGGCGCAGGGCGGCCGCGAATTCTCGGTTTCGAAGGGATACGCGTATTACGTCTTTTCCCTCCTCTTTCTCCTCTTCATGTTCAACTTCCTGGACCGCATGATCATCTCGGCCCTGATCCCCCACTTGAAGGCGGAATGGAAACTCACCGATTACGAGTGCGGCTGGTTCGCCTCCATAGTGACCCTCATGATGACCGCCTTCGTCTTTCCCATATCGCTCCTGGTGGACCGGTGGAGCCGAACGAAGGCCATAAGCCTCATGGCGGTGCTGTGGGGACTCGCGTCCGCCGCCTGCGCCTTCGCGCGCAGTTACGAACAGCTGATGGCGCTGCGCAGCTTCGTGGGGATCGGCGAGGCGGCGTTCAGCGCTGGGGGCTTCGCCATGATCGCGGCATACTTCCCCGAGGAGCGGCGCGCCACGATGAACGGGCTATTTAACGCGGGAATCCCCATGGGGACGGCGTTCGGCGTGGTGCTCGGCGGCGTCATCGCCGAGTCGCTGGGCTGGAGGTACGCTTTCGGGATCACGGCGCTGCCGGGGCTGGTCATCGCCCTGCTCTTCTTTTATGTCAAGGACTACAAGACAGTGGAGATCGGCCGGGCAGGGGCCGGCGGCACCTCCGGGAAAACGGGAATGGGTGCCGGGGTTGTCATCCGGGAGTTTCTCCGGACCCCCTCGGTGCTCTACACCTATATCGGATACACCGCCAACAGCTTCGCCACCTTCGGCCTCATGGTGTGGCTCCCCACCCATTTCCACCGGGTATGGAACATGCCCATGGACAAGGCGGGCTTGAAGGCCTCGCCGATCCTCCTGCTCGCCATCGTGGGGGCGCCGCTGGGCGGGTGGATCACCGACGTCTTGCGCCGGCGCTGGCTGGAATCGCGGATGGGTGTGCCGGCCCTGACGTCGCTCGTCGCGGCCATCGCCCTGCTCCTCGCGTTCCTTTCCGATGGGACAACCCAGTATCTCCTGCTGGTGCTGTTCGGATTCACCTCACCCATGTACGTGGCGGGCGGCTCGGCGGTGACCCAGGACGTGGTGCACCCGGGGCTCCGGGCGATCTCCTACGGGATAAACCAGTTCTTCCTGATGCTCATCGCTTATTCGCTGAGCCCCCTCTTCGTGGGCGCCCTGTCGGACCGCTACGGACTCATGGCGGCGTTCCGTTTGCTCCCGATATGCTATTTCATCGGCGCCGCCGCCTTTCTCGCAGGCTCCTTTTATTATGCGCGGGACCTGGCGCGGGTGGGCCGGGTGAGCCTGAAGGAAGCGTAGGGGAAGGCTGCTGCGCGGCCGGGTGACATCGGTATCCCTTCTCGTCAGGACTTCGCCCTCGTCGCGTGAGGGAAGACGAAATAAACGGCGATCCCCGCGTAGATGGCGAAGGAAAGGTACGAATTGACGTAGGAAGCGCCGGCGCCCGCCAGGTAGAGCACCGGACCAAACACGAGCGACAGGAATGTCCCGCGCCTGAATTCCTTCCTGTTCACGTCTATGTGGAGCATGTGGTCGTTTCTCGCGATATACAGCCTCATGAGGCTGAAGCTGACGGCCATGAGGGACATCATGACGCCGTAAAAGGCGACGGCCAGCGGGTTGGACGGGTAGTCGCCCATCAGAGCTGTCGGAAAGGGTATAAAGGAGACCCACAGCAGCAGGTTGGCGTTCCACCAGAAGAGCCGGACGTCGATCTCGCGGAACATCGAGAAGAGACGGTGGTGGTTCGTCCATATGATGCAGACGGTAAGGAAGCTGATGATCCAGCTGACGAATTTCGGCACGAGGGCCGCCAGCGCGCGGTACAGTTCCCCCTGCGAGGCCCGGTCCACGATGTGGGGGACCTTCAGCTCCAGGACCAGCAGGGTTATGATTATCGCGAACACCCCGTCGCTGAAGGTCTCCACCCGGTTTTTCGAAAACAGGTCCGTGAATGTCTTCCCCATCTTTCAAGCCCCGTGATACGCCTTTTGGTCCGCCGTTCCCGCCGCCCCGCGAGGGGCCGTCAGTCGAACCGCGGCTTTCTCTTCTCGATGAACGCCCGCATGCCCTCGATGCCGCCCGGATGGGAGGCGCAGGAGGAGAGAGCCTTCCGCTCCCGTTCCATCTGGGCCTCGAAGGAGGTGTACAACGAGTCGTTTAGGAGCTCCTTCGACCATCCGAAGGAGGAGAGCGGGACCGTCCGTAGCGTCTCGTCTATCATCCTTTCCGACGCTGTACAATAGATCGCCGTCCCGGACGACCCTTGATGACCAGGCCGAGCCGGAGCGCCTCCCCGGCAGGGATGGGGCGGTCGAAGGCCATGATTTCCATCGCCTTTGCATGGCCCACCAGCCGGGGCAGGGCGAAGGTGCCGCTGCCGTCCATCGAGAGCCCGTTGGAGGTGAATCCCTGTTTCAGCTGGGCCGTTTCGGCCATGACCCGGAAATCGCAGGCCAGGGCCAGGGAAAAGCCGCCCCCGGCGGCGATGCCGTTTATGGCGGCGACGACGGGCTTACGCATGCGCCGGATCTCCGTGACCGCCTGGTGAAAGCGGCTCGAAAGCTCATGGAAGGCGGCGGGGGCCCCCTTCTCGAAGCCCGAGACCCAGCGGAGGTCGCCGCCGCTGCAAAACGCCTTCCCAGTCCCCGAGATGATGACGCCGTGTACGCCCCTGTCGGCCGCCAGGGACACGATGCGGCCCGCGAAGGCGGTTATGGTGTCGAGGTCGAAGGAGTTGTAGCTCTTCGGCCTGTTGAAAAGCACGGTGGCGATTCGGCCTTTTTTTTCGAGGACTATTGTTTCTTCCATGGGCTCCTCCACGAGCGGACTGGCGCGGGCGTTCCCGGCGCGTTTCTGTACGGCGATGGGCCTCGGGACGCGAAGGCTTATAATTGCTTACAGTGCATCACCGCCCGACTGATTTTTCAATTCAAAATCGCTTCCCTGCCGGTGAAAGTTCTTGCCTTTACCCGTGCGGGCATGCCACAATGAGCCCGGAATGTACCTGGAGCACGCATGAAGGGAACGAGTATACGCAGGGAGCCCGGCGAGGTGCGAAGGATCGTCCCGGTCCTCGACGCCAGGCTGCTCGAAAAAGACCTCAGGGCGCTGTGCGCCCTGGCCGTCTCGTCGGGCGCGGATCGGGCCGCGGTCGTGCGGGCTTCCGATGTCGTGTTCGATAAAAAGGCGCTGTCGCGGCCGCGGTCTTCGACCGGGCCACGGTCGGTCCACTGGCCCGCCCTCTATCCGAAAGATTCCGTCAGGGATGCCGTGGGCGCATACCGGAAAGGGATCTTTTTCAGCGTCGCCCCGCTGGAGGAAACGGCGGATCTCCTCCGGGTCCACGAGCTGGTGTCCGCGATCGAGTCGTCCGCGTTCTACATGGGCTACCACTTGGCGATGGGTTTCGCCGCGGGGAACTGCAGGCAGGTCTTCTGCGCGGAGGAGCGCGAGTGCGCCGCCCTGCGCCGCGGCCGGTCATGCGTGTACCCTTACCTCGGAAGGCCGTCGATGGAATCGGTGGGGATGGACCCCGGGGCCATGGCGGTGAAGCTCGGATGGGCGCGACGAGGCGGCCCGCGGCCGCCGGCGGCGGGCCTGGTCATGGTGGCATGATGGAACGAGGGGCAAGGAAGCGCGCCGTCGCGAAAAAGAAGACGCCGAGGGGCATGGACCTTCCGGCGCGCGGGCGGCTCGAGGAGCTGAGGGACTACGCCGTGGCGCGGGGCGCCGCCGACGCCGCCATCATCTCTTCCCGCGACGTGATAATCGATCCCCGGGCGCGGCTCAAGTGCCTCATCCCGCGATGTTACATGGCGGGCATGTGCGCCCACTGTCCGCCCCACGGCTATTCCGTGGACGAGGTGAGAGGAGCCGTCTCCCGCACCCTGTGGGGGGTGTTTTTCAGGGTGAGGGTGAAGAGCTCCATAATCGCCGCGCCGTTTTTTTCCGGGGAGGCCGGCCGGAAGGTCCCGCGCGGCTATCTCACCCGGAAGATGGACAGGCGCGGCAACCTCATGAACCTGGGCGCGTCGTACTTCCAGGTATACACCATCGCGGCCCTCCTGGCGAAAAGGGCGCTGGCCTCAGGGTTCCCCGCCGCCCTGAAATTCGCGGCGGGGCCCTGCAGGGACGTCCTGTGCCACATGCAGCCCTCCTGCCGCGTCCTCACGGCGAAACAGGAATGCCGCAATCCCGAGCTCTCGGCGCCCTCCATGGAATCCTGCGGCATGGACGCGTACACCATGGCGGCCCGCGCCGGGTGGGACCTCTATCCCGTCGGCGCCTCCGTGAGCGCGGAGCGGGTCCCCGGCGGCTCCCTCATGGGGCTGGTGCTGTGGGGCCGTGATGACGCGCCCATCCTCGAGGCCCTGGGAACGCCTCCGCGAGGGGCGGACGGGAGAAAACCGTCACGGGACGGCGCTCCCGCCGGCGCGTCGACCGCGAGGGAAGCGTTCGATTTCGTCCGGGCTCTCCGGCAATGCAATATCACTCCCCTGCAGATGCCCAACATGCTCCGCGAGGGACGGCTGTGGCTCCGGGTGTTCGGCAACTTCCGGGAGCTCCAGGGTTCATGGCCGGGGGCGGCGCGGCTGGGCCTGAAGGTGTTCTCGGGCAGGCCCATGGAGGAGGAGTAGCGCGAACGGCCGGCCGGCACTTCGCACGGTGGCGCGGAATCGGGCGTTTTTCACCCGTCGGTTAGAGAAAGACGGGAAGCCGGTCCATGGACGTTCCGATCGCGCAGAACGCGGAACCCAGGAGAAAACCAATGCCGATGACGATGGCGGAAAAGATACTCGCCCGGGCCTCGGGAAGGGAAGGGGTGAAGCCCGGGGAGTACGTGACGGCGAAAATAGACAGGTTCATGTGCCACGAGGCCTTCGCGGGAGTGTACCTCAACCTGTCCTCCATCGGGATAACAGAGATCCCGCATCCCGACAGGGTGTACGTCTTTCTCGACCACTACGTGCCGGCACCCACGCAACGGGCGGCGTCCATTCACCAGCTGGTGCGCAGCGGCGTGGAAAAGCTGGGGATAACCAATTATTACGGCGAGCGGGCCGGCATCGCCCACCAGGCGATGATGGAGAAGGGGCACGTACTTCCCGGCGATCTCATAATCGGAACAGACTCGCATACATGCACCTATGGCGCCCTCGGGGCCGCGGGTACCGGGGTGGGGTTCTCGGAAATGGCGTACGCGATGGCGACGGGCACGCTCTGGTTCAGGGTCCCCGGAACGATCCGGTTTCTCCTCAACGGAGAACTGAAACATCCGGTCGCATCGAAGGACGTGATACTGAAAATCGCGGGCGATTATTCCGCCGAGGTGGCCCAGTACAAATCCGTCGAGTTCGCCGGTCCGGCGGCGGGCGCCATGAGCGTTGAGGGCAGGATGACCATCAGCAACATGTCGGTCGAAATCGGCGCCAAGTTCGGGCTTTTCGAGGCCGACGGGAAGGCGCTGGAGTACCTGGCCGGAAGGACGAAAACCGCCGTAAGGGGATTTGCACCCGACGGGAACGCCGAATATGAAGCGACCCACGAGGTCGATGTCTCCCGTATCGAGCCCCAGGTGGCGCTGCCGCACACGGTGGACAACGTCAAGCCGGTTTCCCGGGTCGGCGACGTCGAGATACATCAGGCGGTGCTGGGCTCATGCACCAACGGCCGCCTCGAAGATCTTGAAGCGGCGGCGCGGCTCCTGAAGGGGAGGAAAATCCATGACCGTGTACGGATGCTCGTCATCCCGGCGTCGTGGGAGGTATACAAACAAGCGCTGGGAAATGGAACACTGTCGACACTGATCGATGCCGGCGCGGTGGTTTTAAACGCGGGATGCGGCCCCTGTTTCGGCTCGCACGGGGGCTTGCTGGCGGCCGGTGAGCGGTGCATATCGAGCACCAACAGGAACTTCAAGGGGCGCATGGGGAACGACCAGGCGGAGGTGTACCTGGCGTCGCCCGCCACCGTCGCCGCGTCCGCCGTCGCCGGAAAAATAACGGACCCGCGGGAAATTCCGGATGGAGGGGCCGGCCGATGAATACGATGAAAGGCAGGGTGTGGAAGCTCGGCGACAATATCGACACCGACCTCATCGTGCCGGGGCAGTACCTCGATGCCCCGGTCGACGAGGCGGTTAAACACGCGCTCGAGAGCGTGCGGCCCGATTTCGCCAGGGAGGTTCGGAAAGGCGACATCGTCGTCGCGGGAAAGAACTTCGGGTGCGGCTCCAGCAGGGAGAACGCGCCGATAGTGCTGCAGAAGCTCGGCGTGGGGTGCATTGTCGCGGAATCCTTCGCCCGGATTTTCTTCAGGAACTCGATCGCGATAGGGCTACCGCTGGTGATCTGCAAGGGGGCCGCCGGCATATTCTCGGATGGTGACACCGCACAGGTGGAGTTCCGGGAGGCGCGCGTCCAGAATCCCGCGAGCGGAGCGGCGCTCCAGGGGGAGCCGCTTTCCGGGGACGTGCTCGCGATAGTCGAGAAGGGTGGAATCCTCGAGCTGCTCAAGGCTGCCAGGAAACCATGAGAGAGGGAAAGGGGAGCATGAACGCCCGGCGTCCGCTTCCAGCGGCCGCAACGCTGTATACAGGAGAGCCCTATGGGACGTAAGAAATTAAAAGCAATGATCGCGGGGAAGGAGCTCGTTCAGGCGCCGGGGGTATACGACGCCCTCATGGCGAAGGTTGTCCAGGCCCAGGGTTTCAACGCCGTGTACATGACCGGTTACGGGACGTCGGCCGGCATGTTCGGCTTCCCCGACCTGGGGCTGGTGACCATGACGGAGATGGTCAACAACGCGGCGCGGATCGCCGACGCCGTGGAAATCCCTTTGATCGCCGACGCCGACACCGGGTACGGGAACCCCATCAACGTGGTGCGGACGGTGCGGGAATACGAAAAGGCGGGCGCCGCGGCGATCCACATCGAGGACCAGACCTGGCCGAAACGGTGCGGGCACATGGCCGGGAAGAGCGTCATCGACGCGGCCGAAATGGCCGGGAAGATCAAGGCCGCGGTGGACGCCCGGAAAGACCCCGATTTTCTCATCATCGCGAGGACCGACGCGATCGCGACACACGGCTTCGATCACGCCATCGAGCGCGGACGGATGTACGCCGAGGCCGGGGCCGACATCCTCTTCATCGAGGCCCCCGTGGAGAAGGAGCAGGTCGAGAAAATACCGAAGCTTATCACCGGCACACCGCTGCTGCTGAACCTCAGCCCGCGGACGCCGAATTTCTCGCGCGAAGAGATCGTCCGCATGGGATACGCGGTCGCCATCTACCCGGGCGTCTGCCTCGCCGCCGCGATCACGGGATGTATCGAGGAGCTGAAACGGCTCAGGGAGAGCGGGAAGCAGCGCGAATTCACCGACTGGCTGCAATCGTTCATCGAGCTCAACAACTTCCTGGGTGTCCCATACTACCAGGACCTGGAGCGGAAGTACAAGGTATAGCGTTATTCACGTGCGGCGGGGCCGCCCCGGTTTTTCAATCCGCCCGCCCTTGATCTGACGTGCGTTCCAAACACGGAGGCTTTGAATGAAGGAAGAAAAGACGGCACAGATGTCGAGCTATCCCCAGTGGCGAGTGTATTACGCCTGGACCCTCCTCTTTCTCCTGTATATTTTCGATTACGCCGACCGGCTGATAATCGTCTCCCTGTACCCCTTCCTGAAGGCCGAGTGGGGACTGACGGACGCGCAGTGCGGCCTGTTCATGTCGGCGGTCTCCTGGGCCGAGGTGCTCTTCGCGTTCCCGATAGCGACCCTCATCGACCGCTGGAGCAGGACGAAGGGCATCGGCATCATGGCGATAGTCTGGAGCCTGGCGACCGCCGCCGGCGCCTTCACCAGGAGCTTCACGCAGCTCTTCGTGACCCGGTGCGTGGTCGGCCTCGGTGAGGCCGGGTACTCGTCGGGGGGGATAGCCCTGATATCGGCCATAACGAAGCCGGAAAAGCGGGCCCGCTGGCTGGGATTCTGGCAGGCGGGCATCCCCCTGGGGCAGGCCATGGGGATACTGCTTGGCGGCTGGATCGCAGTCCATTACGGCTGGAGACATGCCCTGGGCGTGGTCGCCATTCCCGGCCTCGTGGTCGCGATCATGTTTTTCTGGGTGAGGGACTACAAGACCATCGAGCTGACGAAATCCGTTTCGAAACAGGAAACCCGCGCCAGGGTCAAAATGGGCAAACTGGATGTCTTGAAAGAATTGTTCCGCAGCAAGGCATTGATCCTGAACAACCTGGGGAGCGCGGCCTTCATGTTCGTCGTTACGGCGGTGGTCACCTGGCTCTCGGCGTATCTCCAGCGGTTCAGCGGGATGTCCATCAAGCAGTCCAGCCTGATGGTCGCCGGCCTCCTGATAGTCGCGTTCGTCGGCGCTCCGCTCGGCGGCCATTTCACCGACCAGATGCTCAAGACCAGGGCCAACGCGCGGATGCTGTTTCCCGCGATCTGCGCCTCGGCGGCAACGGTGCTCCTCGCCGTGGGATTGTCATTTTTTAAAGGTTCCGTTTTGTATGTATTCATCGCGGCCTCGGCGTTTTTCACCATGATGTGCCTGCCCGGGACGCTGGCCGTGACCCAGGACCTCGTCCATCCCGGCCTCAGGACCTCTTCCCGCAGCGTGACGGTGATCTACCAGACCCTCCTGGGCGGCGCGCTTGGCCCGCTGGTGGTGGGCGCGCTGTCCGACGCCTTCGGCCTGGATAAGGCTTTCCTGATCCTGCCGGCGGTCTACGCAGTTTCGGCGGCCTTGTTTTTCTGGGGTTCTTTGTACTACAAAAAAGACCTCGATGAGTGCGAGAAATGCGAGATCGTGTTCGAGAATAGCTGACCGGCCCGAGGCGGCATGACAGGTGAATTAAGATTAAGGGTGAAAAGGAGAAGGGAGCCGTATTCCCCTTTCACGACATGACTGGAGTAGAAGGAATACATGGCGGTGCTCTCGCCGGACTGACGCGCGCGTGGGACCGTCAAACATCCGCCGGCTGGAAACCCGTTGAGCGGCCCTGACCGTACGCCGGTGCCGCCGGAATTGCGGGAAGGCAGGCCCCTGCTCTGGCCCAATCCCGGGCTGGCCCCCGCGGAGGAGGTCCTGCCGGGGCTCGCGCTCTCAATGGCCGACATCGAGGACGCGGAAGGCCGCCTCTATCGCTTCGCCCCGCTCCTGGCCACGCTCTTCAGGGAGCTCGAACCGAGCGGCGGCATTATCGAGTCGCCGCTGATGGCGATCCCCGCGATGAAGGGGCCGCTCGAGCGGCATTTCCGTGCCGCCGTTAGCGGGTCGCTTCTTTTAAAAGCCGACCACGCCCTGCCGGTGGCGGGCTCGGTGAAGGCACGGGGCGGCATATACGAGGTGCTCTGCTTCGCCGAGAGGCTCGCGCTGGAGCACGGCCTCCTCCGGGGAGGGGAGGCCTATACCGCGCTCGGCAATGAAAAGGCGCGGGATCTCTTCGGCCGCTACACCGTCTCGGTGGGGAGCACGGGGAACCTGGGCCTTTCCATCGGCATCATGGCCGCCTCATTGGGGTTCCGGGCCGTGGTGCACATGTCCATCGAGGCCAGGGCGTGGAAGAAGGCCTTGTTACGCGGGCACGGCGTCATCATCGTCGAGCACCCGGGGGACTACACGAGCGCCGTGAAGGCCGGGCGCGAAGCGGCGAGGGGCGACCCCTTCGCGTATTTCGTGGACGACGAGAACTCGCCGCTCCTCTTTCTTGGATACAGCGTGGCGGCGCTCCGGCTGAAGGGACAGCTCGCCGAAGCGGGTGTCGCGGTCGACGCGGCGCGTCCGCTCGCCGTGTACCTGCCGTGCGGCGTCGGCGGGGCGCCGGGCGGCATCAGTTTCGGCCTCAAACATGTCTTCGGCGACGCCGTCCACTGCGTGTTCGTGGAGCCGGTAGAGGCGCCCTGTTTCCTCCTGGGGATGCTCTTCGCCTTCGAGCGCGACGTGTCGGTGTACGACGTCGGCCTCTCGCTCGCCACGCAGGCCGACGGCCTGGCCGTGAGCTCCCCGTCCGGGCTTGCCGGAAGGATGGTGCGGCACCTGGTCTCGGCCTGCGGCACCGTGACCGACGACGACCTGTTCCGCTTCGTGTACTTGCTGGAGGCATCGACCGGCGTCCGCATCGAGCCCTCGGCGGCCGCCGGGTTCGCGGGGCTCGCGATGCTTTACACGAGCGGGGCCGGAGATGAGTACCGGGCGCGGCACGCGCTGGACGGGCGGGGCGATTCCATCACGCACCTCGTCTGGACCACGGGCGGCTCACTGGCGCCGGAGGAAGAATACCGGAGGTATTGGGAGAGGGGAAAGTCGCTGTGCGGGGAGCTGTAGCGGGAGCCCGCGCCCGGCACTTCGATGGTTTCATGGCACGCTTTCTTTTAATACAAGAAATGATGTTGATGGCGGACGGGAGTTTCGAGCGTTCTCTTTAATATAAAATGCACCAGGCTGATGAATCTATCGAAAGAGGTCACCTTGACGTGGAACACGAAAAGATGAAATTCAACCGCCGTGAGTTCTTGCAGTACTCCGGCCTTGCCGCGGCGTCGCTGGCCCTGGGCCCGGCCGTTTCGGCCCTGTCAGGCTGCGGCCACGGCCTTGACTGGAAACCGGTGTCCTACCCGCGCGTGCTGTTGAAGAATTTCAGGCTCTTCGACGGCGTGACGGACGGGCTGAAGGAGGGCCTCGCGGTCCTCGTGGAGAAGGGCACCATCGCCGCCATTGAAAAATGGCCGACGTGGAGAAGCTCTCCGGTTATGAAATAATCGACCTCGGGGGGGCCACGCTCCTGCCGGGCCTCATCGACAACCACGTGCACATGACCGTGCCCTTCATGTACAGCGTGAACGTCAACACCCTCCGGCAGATGAACCGGCAGATCGTCTACAACTTCCGCAACTGCGTGATGCGCGGCGTCACCACGGTGCGCGACGTGGGCGGCTTCCCCGGGAAGATAAACAAGTTCCGCCTCCTGGCCGACGCGAACGAGATCCCGGGCCCGCGGGTCATCTCATCGCTCTCTCCCATCGCGGCCAGGAAGGGAGACGTGATGGGGGCCCCCGAGAAGGCGCCTTACTTCAAGAACCCGGTCCTCACGTGGCTGCTGGGCGGCAACTACGCCGAGCGGCCCGAAACAGTGGAGGAAATCCGCGAGGCGTCGGAGCGCATGGTGTCGCTCGGGGCGCAGTGGCTCAAGTCGCTGTACCAGGAGCATTCGTACTCGTATAACCCCCGTCCGCTTCCCAATCACTCGGACGAAGGCTACCGCGCCATCGTCGAGGTGGGGAAGAAGCACGGGTTGAAGTGCGCCCTTCACCAGACCTTCGTGGGCGGCTTCAAGAAGGGCGTGGACCTGGGCTTCCACACCCTGGAGCACATGCCCATGGACGCCCTCATCCCGGAGAAATACATCGAGAAATTCATGAAGCGGGACATGGCCATGATGTCCACCATGATGGCCTTTGGTGACGTCAGCCGCGAGGAAGAGCTTCTGCACCTGGTGGAGACCCGGGGCGCCGAATTCCTCATGCCCGAGGCCATCGCGCAGATGTCGGCGAGGTTGAAGGAGTCCATCGAGCAGGGAAAGAAGAAGATGAGCGCGGAGGAGCGAAAGGCGCTCATGTTCGACCGGCAGTACCTGATCGACAAGTACCCCGTCCAGGTGGAAAACCTGCATGCGGCTGCACCGAATGGGCGCGGTGCTGGGCGCGGGGACCGACCTGGGCGGATACTACAGCGGCTTCTTCGGGAGGTTCGTGGACGAGCTGGCCTGGTATGTCGAGGCGGGGATTTCGACCTTCGACTCGCTCCGCATGGCCACGTCGGTGAACGCGAGGATACTGGACATGCAGGGAAAAATCGGCGTGGTGAAAAAGGGCGCCTTCGCCGACCTCATCGCCGTCGGGGGCGACCCCCTGAAAGACATCCGCGCGCTGGAGGCGGTGCGGATGGTGATGAAGGGCGGCGTGTTCATGTTCATGAAGGAATTCGCGAGCGGCAGGAGAGGAAACGGACGGCGAAGGCGAGGTCGGCTGAATCCGGATCGGGCCGGGAAGGGTAAGGTATATTACCGCCCAGCGCCTTCCTGAAAAACTCAGCCACCCGCGCGCAGTAGGCCTCCCGGTCCGCGAAATACGCGCCGCAGTGGTCCGCGCCGTCGGCGACCCATAATTTTTTAGGTTCGCCGGCGCTCTCGAAGATCAGACGGGCGTGATACGCCGGGATGACGGAGTCCGATCCGCCGTGGATGACGAGCAGGGGCCGCGGGCTTATCCGGGCCACCGCGTCCAGCGGCGAGACGGCAGAGAGGTTGTAACCGTAGGCCAGCCGGTTGTACAGGTTGGAAAGAAATAAAATGGGCCCGGCCGGCAGGTGCCTCCGGCGAAGGCGCGACGCCAGGAGCATTTCCAGCGACGCGTAGGCCGAATCGGCCGCCACGGCGCGGACCATGGGAAGTTCGGCGGCCGCCATGACGCACGCCACCGCCCCCATGGAATACCCCAGCAGGCCTATGCGCGCGCGGGGGACGCGGCCCCCGGCGTACCCGACGGCAGCCTTCACGTCGAGGGCCTCGAGGAAGCCCGCGCTCCTCGGGGCGGGGTCGCTCTCGCCCCGGTCGCGGCAGTCGAAAAGGAGCACGCTGTTCCCGGCGCGCCAGAGGGCGGGCCCTATGCCGATCAGGTCAGCCTTGTTGCCGTCCAGCCCCGAGCATCCCAACACCACGCGATTGCCCGGGCGGGCGAGCCACCACCCTCTGAGCGTGACGCCGTCGGCGGACCGGAAGGACACGGGCTCGAAGGGAGCCCGCGCCTCGAAGGGGGTGACAAAATACCGGTCCCGGTAGGTGCGAGCGGGGCTCCGGTGCACCGCGCGGGAGACGGCCACGGCGACGCAGCAGAGCAGGGCCGCGGCGGCGGCCGCGATGACGAGGACCGTAATCATGATTGTTTTCTATCCCGGGACGGGCGAGCGCTCAACGCTCCCGCCTGCCCATACACAACGGCGGCGGGACGGTGTCAATTGCTTTCCAATGGAGGCGGGCGGGAATGGAGTTCCCGT
The DNA here is from genome assembly GCA_963762305.1 of uncultured Spirochaetota bacterium. Classification (GTDB taxonomy): domain Bacteria; phylum Spirochaetota; class UBA4802; order UBA4802; family UBA5368; genus CAVXKM01. The sequence continues at coordinate 277,799 of CAVXKM010000003.1, forward strand.
CATGGACGGGTTTTCGCGTACAGCAGGGCATTGAAATGCTTCCCGCCGATGACGATGCGGTTTTTCAGCAGGCCTTCTCGCTGGTAGCCGCTTTTTTCGGCCACCCTCCGGCTGGCCGCGTTCCGTGGAACCATGAGTATCTCCAGCCTTGTGAGCCCGAGCTCGCCGAAGCACACCCGCTCCAGGAGCCCCACGGCCCGGCAGGCTATGCCGCGCCCCCAGAAAGGCTCATCGACGAAGTACCCGATTTCCCCGATGAACGGGTAGTGCCGGTTCACCTTCACCCCCGCGGCCCCCACCACCTTCCCGTCCGCGACGACGGCGTAGTTGTATTCGCTCCCCGCCTTCCTCTTGTCCCGGTTCTGCCTGAGGAAGGCGCTCTCTTCTTCGATGGATTTCGGCTTCGCGGGGAAATAGGTGAAGTTGGGGCTCGACAGTATCTCGAGGAAGCGCCGCGCGTCGCTCAGCCTCTGGTACCGTATATGAATGATGGGTGGTTTCATAGATGACTATGGTAAACGGCCGAAGGCGAGGTTATATAACCTCGCCTTCGGCCGACAAATGCGCCTTCGGCCTTGCCTACGGCACCTTCACATTCTGGATGAAATCTTCGGCCCCCATGCCCACCGTCAGCTTCTCCTGGGGGACCTCCTTGCCCGACAGGTACTGCCCCGCGAAGGACAGCCCGTAGTATGCCGCCCGCTTGTAGATGTCCAGGTACAGCGGTGTTGGGCCCGTGAAGAGCTCGTCCAGGGTGTAGGGGGTCCCGCTGCGGCGCACGAGGGCGATCCCCAGGCAGTTGCGGTGATAGGTCGTGGTGGTTATGGTGTTGGTGACCTTGTAATAGCCGCCGCTCCTTATCTCGTATGTGTCCCAGGAGTCCCTTGTTGTTTCAGGCATAAGGGAGGGAGGGATATTGTAGCACCAGATGAGACGGTCGGCTCGGCTGTCCTTGCTGTCCATGTCTCCCAGCTCCGGCCGCAGGTCCACCATGAACGCCTCGATGCCGAAGAAGATCGCCGGGGGCTTGTCCTTCTTGTACACGATCCTGTTGGGGAAGCCGGCGTACAGCACGTGGGTGTAGCCTTTTTTCTGCAGATCGCGGAAGTCACGGCTGACGGCGCAGTAGGTCCGCAGGTCCCCCTTGTACGCGAGGGGGAACTGTTTCGAATCGAAGAACACCCTGCGGTCGAGGTTCACGTTCGGCATGCCTTTCCCGGCCAGCATGGCCGTGGTGAGTCCGGCCAGGTAGGTCAGGAGCTTCGGGCGACTTGCTTCTTCCAGCGCCTTGAGCCGCGTGATGACCGCTTCGCATTCCTCGTCCGACATGCCCTCGCACTTGAGGTTGAAGCCGTTAGAGGGGGTGTCCTTGTGGGACGGGAAAAATTCCGTATCGATGACGAGGGCCGTTTTGGCGCCTTTCACCTTCTGCGTGTCCAGGTGCCGCATCCCGAATCCCTTGCAGCCGGTGATCGATGCCAGCACGATGACCATGAGTAAACCCGCTGTTCTTTTCATGACAGCCTCCGATCAACGTTTATACTTTCGCGTATATGCCATGGGGCCGTTAAACCGGCCGTAGGCGAGGTTATATAACCCCGCCTACGGACCCCGCCTTCAAATTCGCCTTACCGCCAGTCCGCGATCTTGTCCAGCGGGTAGATGGGCCGCGGGATCTTCGTGTACTTCAGGGCGAACGGATCCACGTTGGATATGCCCGGTGAAGCCACGTTTACCGTCTTCCGGTTTTGCAGGATGAAAAAGAACCGGAACGGGAAGAGGTTCTTCACCACCACGACGTCCGCCTTCCAGACGCTCAGCCCCAGGTCGGTGAAGTAATCCGGTTTCCGGGTTGAATCAGGCATTTCGGTAAGGATGAGGTGGACCCCCTTGTGCCTGAGGATGACGGTCTTTCCCAGCCGTCCTTCCTTCTTGTAGATGAGCTCGCCCACGAAGGCCAGGGGCCGGTTATAGACCTTTTCGAGCTTGCCCCCCACCGTGAGGGCCACCGTGTCGTTCAGGTTCGCCTTGAAGGCCTGGGCCGCGGCCCCGGCGTCCCGCACCGGCACGTAGGAAACCAGTTCCGGGGCTCCCTCGAGGAGGGCCTTCAGCAGCCAGGTGTTCTCCCCCGGCGCGCCGGTGCCCACGGTGTCGGAAACGTCGCAGAACACGACGGTGCCGAAGAGCCGGGCCAGGCGGGCGTTCTTCGCGATGGCCACGGCCTCCTCCGGCGTGCTTGCCTTCGGGTGCGGGACGTCGCGCACCGACCAGTCGAGGTCGGCGATCTCCTCGGCAAGCTTTTCGGCCTTCGCGCGGTCGCCGTCCGTCACCGCCACGGTGCTCCATCCCAGCTCCGGGTCATCCAGGTAGATGTGCACCATGAAGTTGGAAACGGAGAGTACGCCGGGCTCCTTCTCCATCTTTTTCATCCTTCTGAAGATCTGTCTCATGGGGGAGAGGAAGTCCACGTTCATGCCCCCGCCCTTGAGGAGCTTCATCTTGCGGACCGCCATCACGGGCTTCACCTCGCCCCGGGCGGTCTTGACGAGTATTTCGCCCGACTTGTTGCCCACCCGGGAAAAATCGCGGTGCGGGTTGGTGTGGTAGCCCACAATGAAGGTGGCGAGCCGGGCGCGCTTTTTCGTCACGTTGGCGTGCAGGTCGTGGCTGATCCCCACGGGCACCGTGGCGCTCACCTCGCGCCGGATCGCCTCAAGGATGTCCCCCTCGGGGTCGCGCATCCCCACCACGCCCATGGCGCCGTGCAGGGACAGGTAGATGCCGTCGAGCCTGCCGGCCTTCTTAAGGCCCGCGATGAGGTCCCTCTTGAGGCGCTCGTAGAGTCCGCGGTCCACGGGGCCGCCGGACACCGATCGCGCCTTCAGGATGGGGATAATCTCGAATTCGCCCCGGCCGTGTTTCTCGACGGCAGCGATGAAGCCTCCCAGCTGCATTTTTTCCTTTTTCCCGTAGGGGATCATCTCGTTCCCGTAGAGCAGGGGGCTCTCGGTCTTAAAGTTTTCCTCCGTGGTGATCACCGGGGAGAAGGAATGGGTCTCCTGGTGTATCTCGGCCATTGCGAGCCGGTATTTCGGCTTCGCGGTGGAGGGCTCTTCCTTCGCGCAACCCAATGTGATCAGCAACGCGCCGGCGGCCAGCGCGGTGAGCACGACCATTGTTTTCATCATGTTCATTGACCTCTTCATTTTATGATCTGTGAGACTTAAATCTTCCCCGTTCGATATCGCATGGGCCTTCGCCGCGGACGCGCGCTACGCGCACCCGCAGTCGCGGTTCCCGCGCACGCAGGAGAGGACGGCCTCTATCTTTCTCGTCACGCTGCGCGACGCGCCGAAGGTGGGGATCCAGGCCGAATGCTTTCCGGCGCCGCCGGCCACCAGGACCCTGATCTCCTCCGCGCCCCTCACCAGCGGGATGAGCCCGCCCCACGACTCGAGCTTGTCGGCGTACCCTCCCCACGAGGAGAGCTCCTCCAGCTTCTGCCGGGGGACCCTCTCGATGCGCACCCGGGAGTGCTCGTAGAGGAAGGCCCGCGCGTCGGCGCGGTCGAAACCGCCGGCCGCGATAGTCCCGGCGTGCTCGGGGCCCAGCACCACGAAGGTGTCGCCGCCGACGTACATGTTGTTGTTCCCCACGGTCGACATCGTGTGGGCGATGGTGGTGAGGACCGACTCCGCCGTGGCGGACCCGTGGTCGTTAATGTTGTGGGGCGGCTCCGCCGCGACGACGGTGACGCAGCTGTCGTTTCCGTCGTATCCCAGCGTGAACCTGAAGGGTTCCCACGGGGACAGCTCCTCGTTCTCGGCGAAGCAGAAGCCGAACTTCGCGGGCGAGCCCTGGGTCGCCTTGTCGGTCTCCCCGGGAACGGCGCCCCCCACGTTCTGAAGGGTAAGCCTCAGGGCACGGCCGATGGTCGCGTTGGCCCTGTTCCCGCTGCCGAAGCAGCTGTGCCCCCAGTTCATGCCCAGGGCGCGAGCGACGGGGCCGTGCACGATCGCCAGCACGGTGCAGCTGTGCGTCGTGGTCTGCACTCCGTAGAGGTTGAAGTCCGGCTCCTGGACCGCCCGCGCGGCGGCCGTGAGCACGGGCATGTATTCCGGGAGGCATCCCGCCATGACGGCGTTCACGGCCAGCCTCCGGAGGGTGAGGGGAGCGCCCCGGGGAAGCAGAGACCCCAGGGCCGTGCCGGGGTCGGCGCCGCCGCACATCGCCTCGACGCGCTTCCCGGTGGGCACCACGATGGGAAGCCCGTCGGTCCAGCCCCTTCGATGAAACTCCGCGGCGGCGTCATGCTCGTCGCCGGACAGGACAACCAGGTCCTGGTCCGCGGCGGCCTTTTTGGCGGCGGGACGCCCCTTGCGGGCCTTCGCCTTTCCGCCCGTGAGCGCCTCCACGGTCCGGGAAACAATGTCGCCCGTGACGCGCGATTCGGCCTCGTCGCGGGAGATGCCGCCGACGGGGTGGCCGATCTCGACGACCGGGAGCGACTCCTCGTTGCGCGTCTTTAAAAGATCTCCAGCCAGGTCCATGAACGCTCCCGTGACGAGCACGGCGGCGGGGATTCCTTTTTTCCTCAGGCTCGACGTGTCATGGATACTCCATGACGTGCATGAGCCTCAATCGCCCACGCCGAGCACCGCCGCGTCGCACGAGGCCGCGATCTCGGCAAGGAGCTCCTCCGGGGCCTGGAGCGATGGGATACCCTTGGTGAAGTGCAGCGCCGTGACGCCGGCGGACGACGAGAGCTCCGCGGCCAGGCGCCCGAGCACCGCGTCGACGTTCGGCTTGTTGTTGCCGAAAAAGCCCACGGTCTTCCCCCGGAGGGTTGAAAGGGACGCGGCCTGTCCGGGCCCCGTTTCAGCGGATTGGCCGGCGGGATTGAACGCCGTGATCTTCATCCGTTTCATGGCGTATACCTCCTCTCCTCGGTGACACAAGACGCGCCGCACTCTCGTTACCGCGGCGGAATTCTCATTCGGGGTATCCTACGGTCTGGGCGACGATGATCCTCTGGCTCTCCTTGAGGTTCATGGCCTTCGCGAGGTCGTCCCGGTCCACCCATCCCCGGACCACCGTGGCCAGGCCCTCGGAGGCGCAGTAGAGGTAGACGTTCTGGCTGATGAACCCCGTGTCCACGGCCGAGTAGAGCTCCCTGTCTTTCCGGGGCGCCAGCGTCATCCGCGACAGGTCGGCCACGTATACCAGGTTCAGCGGCGCCTTGTTCACGAAGCCCTGACTGCCGGTGAGGGGCCTGAGGTCTTTCGGGACCACCAGGTCCAGGGCGTGCTCCTTCGCGTCATAGAGATAGGTCCCCTCCTCGAGGACCACGTACACGTCGACCTCCTGCCAGTTCATGGCGGAGGGGGCGGTGCGCTTCCCCTTGCCGGGGCGGTTCACGCCGTCCGCCGCCCAGAGCAGGTCCGAAAGCACCTGGAGCGGGAGCTTTTTCATGGAAAAGGAGCGCCGGGACTGCCGTGCCTTCAATGCCTGCATGAGCGGCTTTCCGCCGTCGGTCCGCGGTTTGGGCAGGATGATCTGTTTGTCCGTGCCGCCGGCGTCCGAAGCGATGAGGCAGGCGGCGATGGAGAGGCATGCCGCCGCGAGTATGGCTTTCCGCATGGGGCCCTCCGTTGCGGGTGTGATTGTATTTGTTATGGCGCTTTGCGGGGAAATTACAAGAAAAAAACACGCGGGCCGTTCAGGCCGAGGACGGGGAAGGAGGGGGCGTCATGCCGTGCAGGAGCCCAGGCCGAGCTCCTCGAGTTTTTCCCGGGTCGGGACGCCGTTCGCGTCCCATCCCATGAGGGCGTAATATTCGTCGAGCATGGTGTCGAGATCGACAGTGGACCCTTTCGCGTGCCCGGACGGCATCGGCTCCCGGAGGAAACGCCCGGGCAGGGTGTCGTCCTTGCGGCCGAGGCCCAGCCTCACGTTGTACATGCGCTCCAGGTTGATGATGCGCTCGGCCGCCCGCAGCAGGACGGCTTCATCCACGGCGATGCCGGTCGCCATGGTGTATGCCCGCGCGAGGGCCTTCACGGAGAGCGCCACGCGGAGGGTGGAGCAGATGGCGACGGAGTCGGCGACGCACATGCTGAACTCCTGCTCCCGCTGCAGCGCCCCTTTCCCCTCGATGCTCAGGGTGCTCTTGGCGGCCATCTCGTGCCCCATGGTGGTGGCGTACATGTGGTGCGCGCCCTTGGGGGAGAGCGCGTAGGTGAGCGCCATGCCCTTGCAGCCCCGCGGATCGTAGACGGCCAGGCCCTGCCCCTTGCAGTGCATCCCGAGCTCCGGCGCGCCGAAGCGCTCCGCCGCCGCCTTGATGCCCTCGGCCAGTATGTCGCCTATCCCCCGGCGCTCCGCTATCATCCGGACCGCCTCGACGAGCGCCTCGCCGCTGCCGAAGCGGAGCTCCACGCCCCCCGTGTCCTTCAGCGAGATGATTCCCTTCTCGAAGCACTCCATGGCCAGCGCCACCGCGCCGCCGGCGTTCATGGTGTCGAAGCCGTATTCGTCGCATATCTGCGTGGCCTTCATGATGGCCCCCCAGTCGCTCACCCCGCAGTTGGCGCCGATGAGGCCGATCGTTTCGAACTCCGGGCCCTCCAGCAGTATCGACCCGTCCGGTCCCTCGACGCGGCTCCTCTTGCCGCAGGCCACGGGACACGAGTGGCAGGACGAGTCGCCGATCACGATGTCGGCGCGCATGCGCGGGCCTTCCAGCATCCTCCCCTCGGGGAAATGGCCGTCGGTGAAGTTCCTGGTGCTGAAAAAGCCGAGGTCGTTGACGCCCTTGAGCATCTCGTCGGTGCCGTATATCCGCCGGTCCCTCGCCTTCGGGTGCGCCTTCAGATCGCGGTAGAGCGATTCGGCGAGCTCCATCATGCCCTTCGCGTCGAAGAAGCGGAGGTCGCCGGTCCCGCGCAAGGCGATGGCCTTGAGCTTTTTCGAGCCCATGACCGCCCCGCAGCCGCCCCGCCCGAACTCGCGGTACCAGCCGGCCGTTATGCACGCGTAGCGGTTGAGCCTCTCGCCCGCCGGACCGATGAGCGCGGCCTGTATCCTTTCGTCGCCGCCGAGCTCCCCGCGGAGCATCGTCTCGGCGACGGGAATGGTCTTTCCCCACAGCGCGTCCGCGGGCCGGACCTCGATGCTGCCGTCGTGTATCCAGAGGTACACCGGCCTCTCCGCGGCGCCCTCCACGATGAGGCCGTCGAAGCCGGCGAACTTGAGCTCGGGCCCCCAGTGGCCGCCGCAGAGGGAGTATGAATAGCTCGACGTGAGCGGGGATTTAAACGTCAAGTTGATCTTGTTGCACCCGGGCACGAGCGATCCGCCTAGGGGCCCGTTCATGAAGATGAGCTTGTTCGACGGCGAGAGCGGCTCCGCGCTGGGGCCCACCTCGTCGTACAGGTAGCGGGCACCCAGGCCGCGGCCGCCGAGGTACAGGGGAAGCAGGTCGGCGGGGGTGGGCTCGATGCCGATGGAGCCCGACCCCAGGTCGACGCGCGCTATCCTGCCCGTGATTCCCGTTAAAGTATTCACTGCTTGGATCCGCCGTCTTCCGGGCCGGCAGTTTCCGGCTCCAGGTATTGAATAGCCCCCTCGGGGCAGTGGGCCACGCACGAGGGGCTGCCGCCGCACAGGTCGCAGATGGTCACCTTCTTCTTTCCGGGGAGAAGGACGGGCGCGCCGTACGGGCACGCCTTGATGCAGGCGCGGCACCCGACGCATTTCTCCAGATCGACGATGACCGCGCCTGTCTTTCCGTCCCTGCTCAGCGCGCCGTACTTCCTGCACGCCGGTATGCACGGGGCGTCCGCGCACTGGCGGCAATAGGTCGCTGTATCGGTCTGGGTCTCGTGCCGGCGGGTGATGATGATGCACGAGCGCGCGGGGTTCACGACGCCGAAATGGACGAGGGAGCACCACGACTCGCAGATCCGGCAGCCCACGCACTTTTCTTCTATAAATACCAGTGTTTTCGCTCTTTTCATTCCCGGTGCGCCTCTTCGAAGGGGCTCACGAGGTTGCCGTCGCCGTCGAAGGTGACGGGGAAGGGCCCGCCGGCCGTCCTCGTGGAGTCCATGTCTTTCAGGGGGCCGAGGCAGGCCTCTGAGAGCGCGATCCTCTCGAGGTCGAGAGTGTTCCTTATCCACGCGATCCTGTACTCCTCCGGCCTTTCCGCCCCGGACATCTCGAAGGCCGCGCGCAGCGCGTCGCGGTCGCGGTCGAAGGTCATGGGGACCTTGCACGAATCGGTCCGGTATGCCGTCTGCGCGTTGACGTAAAGCGCCCGGTAGTCGATCTTCTCCACCAGCCTCCGCGTGGTGAAGTCGGCCAGGCCTATGCCCTGGGCGTTCCCGCGCGTTGCGTCCGTCAGGTCGCGGACGAACACGTGCGTCACCCTCATCGGCGAGCCGTCCTTCCGCCCGGTGATGTTGGTGTCCATCCCGGTGCCGCTTATCTCCTTGCCCATCCGGTCCACAATGAGCAGGTCGACGTCGTTGAACGGGAGCCTCCCCATGAGGGAGCGGGCCCTTTCCAGGAGCGCAGGCTCCTCGCGAAGGAAGTCCCGCGGGTACAGCGCGGCCAGCCCGGCTATCTCCTCGTACGCGTTCTGGATAACGGCCAGCCCGAAGGCCAGGCGCGAGCGGCCCAGCAGCACCTCGAGCGAGGATTCCGCGACATCCATCCAGGGGTGAAGGCGGACCGCCCGGTGCAAGGCCCGGGCCCCCTCGCGCTTGCCCAGGCCGACGAGGCACATTTTCACCAGGCCGCTCTCCACGCGGCCGATGAGCTTGGTGTGGGGCTTCACCCGGTTGACCACCGCGATGTGGTCGGCCCCGGCGGCGAAGCGGTCCAGGTACACCGGCATGCCCAGCCGCGACTCGCCGGCCCTGACGACGTCCATCGAGGACCGCACCTCGCAGCCCATCGCCTCCCCGGTGATGCCGTACCTCCCGAGCACGTCACGCTGTCCCTCCGCGGTGCCTCCGCCGTGGCTCCCCATGGCGGGAACGATGAAAGGCCTGGCGCCCAGGGCCTTCATCTCGTTGACCACGGTCTTGATGATCTCATCGATACGGCGGACGCCCCTGCTTCCCGCGGCGATGGCGACGGTGTGCCCGGGCCGTATGGTGTTGCCGAGGTCCAGGCGGGCAAGCTCCCCGCGCACCGCCGCCGGTATGTCGGTAATCGATTCCCGGCTGAAGCGCTGCTCCACCAGGTACATGCGGGGTAGGGCGGGGGTGGACGTCATGGTCCGCTCCGGCGCCTAGGCGCTCCGGTAAAGCTTGGTGATGATGAATTCCACGTGCCCGAGGGCCTCGGCCGCCGTCACGCGCCCGTTGGCCGTCCTCCTGACGCACTCCAGCAGTTTGTCTCCAGCCTCGTCGAGGGTCATGGTCCCCTGGAGGATCTCACGCACGTCGAGGTCGATGTGCTCGCGCATGGTGTCGCAGGTGATGGGGTTCGCCGAGAGCTTGATCACCGGGGTTATGGGATTACCGATGACGTTGCCCTGGCCGGTGGGGAAGAGGTGGATGACCGCGCCGGAGGCCATCCAGAGGGTCACCGCCTCTGCGGCCGCCGACGAGGTGTCCATGAACCACAACCCCGGCCCGCCGGGCGCCTCGGCCGGCTTCAGGATGCCGTCGAACTGGAGGCTCCCGATCTTCTGTATGTTCCCGAAGGCCTTTTCCTCGATGGTGGTGAGGCCGCCGGCGATGTTGCCCTTGGTCGGCTGGGAGTCGGAGAGGTCGTCGGTCTTGTTCGCGTTTATGAAGTCGTTGTACGCCTTCCAGACGCGGTACCACTCCTCGCCCAGTTCCCCAGTCCTGCCGCGGCCGCGCATCACGTGCTCGGCCCCGGTGATCTCCGAGGTCTCCCCGAAAGAGACCGTGGCCCCCATGCCGACGAGCTTAGTCACCGCGTTGCCCACCGTGGGGTTCGCAGCCAGGCCGGAGGTGGTGTCGGACTCGCCGCACTTGATCGAGACGTAGAGCTCGTCGGCGCCGCATTCGACCCTCTGGATCTCCGTCGCCCACTGCACGTACTCCTGGGCCTTGCGGGAGGACATCTCGATGGCCCTGAGGTCGCCGTGGCGCTCGATGTGGAAGCCCGCGACCGGCTTGCCCGTTTCGGCGATGCCGTCCACGACCTTCCGCGTCCACTCGGGCTCGATCCCGATCACGACGGCGGCCGCCACGTTCGGGTTGCGCCCCGCGCCGATGATGGTGCGGAAATACAGATCGAGGTCCTCGCCGAACTGGAGGCGTCCGTAGGCGTGCGGCACGGCCAGCGTCCCGCGCACCAGCCGGCTGACGCCCTCGCACGCGGCGTTCGATATGTCGTCCAGCGGGAGGACCAGCACGTGGTTACGCACGCCGACCCTTCCGTTCTCCCTTCGAAATCCCTTGAACGTGAATTTTTTCATAATGCCACCTTCTCCCGTATTATATCACCATTTTTTAGTTTTCACATTGTGCACGTGAACGTGTTCTCCCTTTTTTATGGGCGACACGACCCGCCCGATGTCATTATCGTACTTGATGATGGTGTCGTTTACCTTGAATTCCCGGAGCGCGATCTTGTGCCCGAGCGGAATGTCCATGACGGCCTCGATCTCGGAGCGCTCGTTTTTGCCATGTTGAGGCACTGGCCCCGCTGGCCCTTTTTCACGTCCGTTACGGCCACGGCGACGTTGTCGTCTTTCCCATGAATTAAAAAATGAAGCATCTCCCCCTCCTTTCGCGGCATTGATGCGGACTTGAGCCTGTGCGCGTTGGCGCCGGACTATGGTTTCCCGATCCCGTGCGGACGCACGGGAAGCGGCGTCTTTTCCGGTACGGTCAAAAGGATACGGCATTCATGAGAACCGAAATTGTTTGATTTATTGAATTTGTCAAGAACAAAGATGCCGAAATCCGGTGATCGGGCGCCCCGCGGTTTTCCGTTTGATTTTTAGCCCCTCGTACCGTACGGTGTGCGAAACTGACGCGGGGAAAGACAGACAATGGAGGAGCGTCTCGCATGGCATCCGATCTCTTTGACCTGAAAGGCAGGGTCGCGCTGGTGACGGGCGGCAACAGCGGCATCGGGCTGGGAATGGCCGAGGCGCTGGCGCGCGCCGGCGCCGACGTGTGCATCTGGGGAACGAACGAGGAAAAGAACAGGAAGGCCGCCGAGCTGTTAAAGGCCCACGGGACGCGGGTCATGGCCCGGCGGGTGGACGTGGGCGACGAAGCCGCGGTGGAAGGCGCGTTCGCGGAGTTGGTGAAGGCCTTCGGCGCGGTCCACTCGTGCTTCGCGAACGCGGGGGTCGCGGGAATCGCCCCGTCCTTCGCCCAGATGACCTCGGAGGAGTGGCGGCGCGTGCTCCGCGTCAACCTCGACGGCGTGTTCTTCACCCTCCGCGCGGCGGCCGGGCAGATGACGGCGCAGGGGAGCGGCGGGTCCATCGTGGTGACGAGCAGCCTCGCCTCCAGGGAAGGGCAGGCCCGCGGCGAGCATTACGCCGCCGCCAAGGGCGCCATCGTGTCGATGGTCAAATCGATAGCCGTGGAATACGCGCGGCACGGGGTCCGGGCAAACGCCGTCATTCCCGGCTGGGTCGACACGCCCATGACCGCGCCCTTCCTGGGGCTGGCCCAGCTGCAGCAGAAGGTGCTCACCCGCGTCCCCATGCGCCGATGGGGAACCCCGGGGGACTTCGGCGGCATCGCCGTGTACCTGGCCAGCGACGCGAGCTCCTACCACACGGGAGACACCATCGTGATCGACGGCGGGTATTCGATCTTTTAAGGGCCGTGGACCGCTGAAGGGCCGCCGCAGTCGGCGTTCGTTGATGGAAATCATCGCGTCCGAGGGAGGATTTACCCGGGAGACGATGGAAGGAACCCGTTTCTGATGATTTCACGGTAACAGTTTGTTGTTAATAATAAAGTCGCTGTATATCATACTTAAATCAAGGAGGCCTGACAAATGATTGCACTGGTCACCGGGGCGACGGGTTTTATCGGATCTCACCTCGTAAAGGAGCTGGTCGCTAAAAAACACCAGGTCAGGGCCCTTCTGCTGCCGGGGGAGGACGCGTCGGCATTGGAGGCGATGGGCGTTGAGGTCCGCCGGGGCGATCTCACGAAGCGCGACAGCCTTTCGGGCATCGCCGACGGCGTGGACGTGGTTTTCCATCTCGCGGCGCGGGTGACGGATTGGGGAACGAGGAAGCAGTTCTACGACGCGATTTTCACCGCGACGAAAAACCTTCTCGACGAAGCCGAGGGAAAGGCGAGGCGCTTCGTGTATACGAGTTCGATCGCGGCCCTCGGTTGCGATCGCGACCTCAGGGGAGTAAAGGAGACGGACCCGCCGCGAAAGTCGGGCATTCCGTATAACGACGCGAAGGCGGACACGGAACATTTGGTCCGGGAGGCCCATGCGCGGGGGCGCATCGCGTGCACCATCATTCGCCCGGCGAACGTCACCGGGCCGGGGAGCGTGTGGGTGAAAGACGTGCTCGACAAGCTGAAGGGGGTGCTGCCCCTGGTGGGCGACGGGAACCAGAGTTCCAGTTTCGTGTTCATCGACAACCTCGTGGACGGCTTTATGCTCGCCGGCACGAAGGAAATCGCCGCGGGCAAGACGTACCATTTCCGGGACGACTGGGAGGTGAGCTGGAAACAGTACCTGCACGATCTCGGCTCGTTTATCGGCAAAAAGCCGATAGGGCGCCTTCCCCTGGGGCTGGCGCTGGGAATCGCATGGTTCTGCGAGGCGGTGTGCAAACCGTTCGGCCTTCGCCCGCCGTTGACCCGGTTTTCGGTGTACATAACCGGCAGGGACTACGACGTGGATACCGCTCTCGCCCGGAAGGAGCTCGGCTGGAAAACCCGGATATCGTATGGCGAAGCCAGGGAGCGGACTGGAAAGTGGGTCCGCGAGGTATATCTGAAAAAGGGGGCCGCGAAGTCATAGCGTCCGCAAACTGTTTCAAAGGAGGGTGCGATGAAGTTATCACTGCTTTTGTATGTACTGTCTTTGAAGCTGAAAGGCGCCGCGAAAAAGAACCAGGCCTATCGCAGACACCTCGGCGCTCTTCAGGTAAGGGTGCTCATCAAAACCGCCGACGGGAAGCGGGGCCGTCTCTTCAGCTTCGACCGGGGGGCCTTCTCGACGGCCGGCGGAGCGGACCACGCGTGCGACGTCGCCCTCGTCTGGGCAGACCCGGGCACCGCGTTCAGGGTCATGACCTCGAAAAACGGCGACGCCGACACCTTCAAGGCCGCGGCCGAGGGAAATGTGCGCGTGCAGGGCATGGTGCCCTATCTGCAGTGGTTTACCGACGGCATCAAACTGGTAATGGGATGAGGGTTTTGGAAGTCGTCATCGGTATCTTCGAACACGCCGCGGCCGTCTGAAGCAGGCCGTAATCAGGAAAATGATAACACGAGAGGAGGGGCATAATGGCACAGATTAAAGGCGGTCATCTTGTAGCGAAATACATCAAGGAGGTCGAAGGGATCGATACGGTTTTCGGCCTTTCGGGAGGACATATCGAGACCATCCTGGACGGTTTCACCGAATATAAAATACGCGCCATCGACGTGAGGCACGAACAGGCGGCGGCCATGGCGGCCCATGCCTGGAAGGTATACACGGGGCAGACGGGCGTGTGCCTGGTCACGGCCGGCCCCGGCTTCACCAACGCTCTCACCGGGATCGCGAACGCGTACCTCGACAATGCACCATTGGTGGTGTTGTGCGGGAAGCATCCCCTCAGGGATGACCTCAAGGGCGCCCTGCAGGAGATGAACCAGATCGACGTGGTCAAGCCGATCACCAAATGGGCCGCCACCTGCTATGAAACGAAGCGGATCCCCGAATACATGTCCATGGCGTTCAAATACGCCTCCATGGGACGGCCCGGCCCCGTGTTCCTCGAGCTGCCGCCGGACATCCTCAACGTCAGCATCGCGGAGGAGGACGCGCCCATGCCCAAGCTCCCCACGAGACGCTACACGGTCCACCCGGACGAGGCGGACCTGGCGAAGGCCGCCGCGCTCATCAACAACGCGAAACAGCCCTTGTTCCTCGGCGGGAGCGGCGTCGGGTTCAGCTGCTGCAGCACCGCGCTGCAGGACTTCGTCGAAAAAACGGGAATGCCGTTCATGCTCCTGAATTACGGCAGGGGCGAGCTTCCCGACACCCATCCCCAGTCCGTCTGGGACATCGGCAATATCGGAATGATGGTGGCCCTCTCCCAGGTCGACGTGATCGTGATCGCGGGCCTGCGCCTCAACTGGCTGCTCCAGTCGGGCGCCGCGATCCCGCCGGCCGCCAAGGTGGTGCGCATCGACATCGACCCGCACGAGATAGACCGCAACCGGCAGGCCGACGCGGGGCTCGTGGGAGACGCCAACTCGGTGCTGAACCAGATGCTTCCTCATGTGAAGAAAAACGACCACGGCGCCTGGATAAAGACCCTGCGCTCCGCGTGCGCGGCCTTCATCGATTCAGAGCTCAAGGCGAGGGACGTGCCCGCCGACCCGATACACCCGATACGCCTGGTGGCGCAGATCCAGAAGGTCGTGGGCGAGGACGCCTATTATGTTGCGGACGGCGGCGACACGGTGTATTTCGGCCTCGTGCATTTCATGTCCAGGCTGAAAGCCGGGGTCATCGGGACGGCGTCGGGCCTGCTGGGCTGCCTGGGCACCGGCATTCCCTTCGCCATGGCCGCGAAGCTCGCCCACCCCGACAAACAGGTGATACTCCTCAACGGCGACGGCTCTTTCGGATTCAACGCCATGGAGTTCGACACCATGGTGCGCCACAAGATACCGGTCGTCTGCGTCGTCAACAACGACTGCGCCTGGGGCATGGTGAAGCACGGCCAGGAGCTCTCCATCGGCAAGGAGCGGCTCCAGTGCACCGAGCTGGGAATGAGGCGCTACGACAAGGTCGTCGAAGGACTGGGGGGCCACGGGGAATTCGTGACCGAGGACGCCCAGATCATTCCCGCGCTGAAACGGGCGATGGAATCCGGAAAGCCGGCCTGCGTGAACGTCATGACCGACCCCGCCGTCATGAGTCCCGCGTCGGTGCTGTTCTACCAGGCGCTGAAAATGGAGTGAGAGAAGGAGTTTCCGGACAATAAACCAATGTCGGAACAGGGAGAAAGCCCATGAAAGCGCTCATGTTTGACCTGTCGATACCGAAACTCCTCGCGCTGCAGGTCGCGCAGCTCGCGGGGAAAAGCGTGTATTACCGGGGACCGTTGTCGATGCTCAAGCTGGTGGACATTCCCGAGCCCAGGATCTCCTCGCCGGAATGGGTCAAGATAAAGACGAAGTATTGCGGATTCTGCGGGAGCGATCTTAACCTTATTCTCATAAAGGACTCGCTCATGGCCTCGCCCTTCACGTCCTTCCCCTGCGTCATGGGACATGAGCTCTGCGGAGAGGTGGTGGAGGCCGGCGCGGCGGTAAAAGGCGTCAGAAAGGGAGACCTGGTGACCGTCGCTCCCATGCTGGGGTGCGAGGTGCGCGGCATAAAGCCCGAATGCCCTGCCTGTAAAAAGGGCAAGCCGGGCAACTGCGAGAATTTCACCGAGGGGTCCATGTCGCCGGGGATGTTCATGGGCCTGTGCAAGGACGCGAGCGGCGGGTTCGCGGAGTATCTGTTGGCGCACCGCAGCCAGGTCTTCCCCATTCCGAAAGGGGTGAGCCTCGAGGCCGCGACGCTCACCGAGCCCCTCTCGGTGGCGCTGCAGGCAGTGCTGGATAACCGCCCGCTCGACGGAGAGAAGGCCCTTGTCGTCGGCGGCGGCGTGATCGGCACGATGATCGTAAAGGCCATCCGGGGGCTGGGTATCGGCTGCCGGATAAGCGTCATCGAGCCGTCGCCCTTCGCCGCCGAGTTCGTCAGGAAATCGGGCGCCGATGATGTGAGCGGCGGGCCGATTAACGATGCCGCCATCAGAGCGGCCGGCGCCCGCGCGTACAAGCCGATGCTGGGGCCGGCCATTCTCCAGGGCGGATTCGACCGCGTCTATGACACGGTGGGCCATTCTTCCACACTGCAGTCGTCGCTTATCGCCACGGCGGCCTGCGGCACGGTAAGCCTCGTGGGGATCGGCAAACAGGTCAAATTCGACCCAACGCCGCTGTGGCTGAAGCTCCAGACCCTTAAAGGGGTTTACGCGTACGGGTATCACGGCTCGGGAAAGGACAGAAAGCATGTATTCCAAATCGCGCTGGACCTGATGAAAAGAAAAAAGGTTAGCGTCGAGGACATGCTGACGCACACCTTCCCGATAGAGCAATACCGGGACATGATCGAGATGAACATGGCCAAGGGAAAGCATCGGGCGATAAAGACCGCTATCCGGTTTTAACGCGCCGGTTGTTGCTTCCGCCGGCCGAAGGGCACGCAGACGGCCGGCCGTGCGGAGGGAACCCCGGAATTGGTTGCGAGCACCTTTCGAGGTGCTCACAGGCTTTTCGCTTCAACGCCGGAGGAATCCCGGGGGACTTCGGCGGAATCGCCGTATACCCGGCCGGCGACGCGAGCTCCTGCCGCACGGGAAACACCATCGTGATCGACGGTGGGTACTCGATCTTCCAGCGGGGCGGCCCCGGCCGCTTTTTAATTGACTCGCGCGTGTAATCCCGTATACTCGATCGATCACCCCGCGCTGGCCGACCGTTGCGACGGGGTGCCACCAGGCCTTTGGAGGCGCCGGGGTGTGCTTATTCTCCCGCCGCCCGGCGTGCACATACATGCCCGAGGAGGTCACCATGCCCAAAGCTTACAGCCACGAGGAAATCCTCAATCTCTGCGAACGGCTCGAGAAGGTCTACACGCCCGCTGTTGCCGACACGCTGGACGGAATGGGATTCATGAACCAGGCCATGCACGCCGGGTTCGCGCCGATCATCCCCGGCTCGGTGGTTGCGGGGCCCGCATTCACCATCGAGGAGGCGAAGACCCGGAAGAGTAAAAAGCTCGACGACTACGACCCCGAATGGGTTGCCCAGGCGCTGACGCTCCTCTTCGGCTCCATGAAGAAGGGCGAGGTGGTTGCGGTGAACACCAACGGCTTCTCCGGGGCCGGCGCGTGGGGCGAGCTCATGTCCACCACGTGCAAGTACTTCGGCGGGGTGAAGGGCGCGGTGGTGGACGGGCCCATCCGCGACATCTCGCGGATCCTTGAAATCGAGTTCCCGGTCTGGGCGAAGGGCAGCATCCCCACCGATTCCATCGGCCGCGTTGACCTGGTGGGCGTGGGCAATCCCGTATGGTGCGGCGGCATAAAGGTCATCCCGGGCGACATCATCTTCGCCGACCGCGACGGAGTGGTGGTGATCCCCGTGGCCGACGTGGACCTGAAGGAAGTGGTGGAGCGCTCCGAGGAGGTCGTGGCGGCGGAGCGGCGCTCCCGCAAGGAGATCCGGCAGGGAAGCTCGCTCCTGGACGTGTATAAAAAATACGGCAAGCTCTGATGGCAGTCTGCCGCTTTTCATATTTCGACGATACCGTCGAGGTCGACATGCCCGGGGCGAACCTCGTTTCGAAAATCGACCCCCCCGCGGCGCCGGCTGTTCCCGACGTGTACGAGGCCGCGCGCAGGGCATGCGCGGAGCCGGCGGGGACCGCCCCGTTAAGAAAATTCGCGGCGGGGAAGGGCCGCCTCCTCGTCACGGTCCCCGACAAAAGCCGCCGCACCGACATAAAGGCCGCGCTCGAGGCCCTGCTGGACGAGATTGCCGAGGCGGGTGTCGGGGAAGATCGAGTCACCATACTCATCGCCCTGGGGACGCACCGGCCCATGAGCGGGGAGGAGATCGCGGCCAAGCTGGGCGGCGCCGTGGCGGCGCGTTACCGCGTAGTGAACCACGACTACGACGACCCGGCGGTCCTCGTCGACCTGGGCAGGACGAAGGAGGGGCTTCCCGTGGAATTCAACCGGCTGGTGACGGAGCACGACTTCGTCGTGTCCGTGGGGACGATAAGCCCCCACCCGGTGGGCGGGTACTCGGGCGGGGCCAAGGGGCTGCTCCCCGGCGTCGCGGGCAAGCGCTCCACGGACCACTTCCACTGGGAGGCCACGAAGTACCCGCTGTTCGAGGTCTTCGGGAACGCGGACAATCCCGTGCGCCGCGAGATGGAATCGATCGTGGACACGGTGGGCCTTCATTTCATCGTCAATGTCACCGAGAACGCGGGGAGGCAGGTTTCCGGCGTCTTCGCGGGCCATTTCATAGCCGCCCACCGCGAGGGCGTCTCGTTCCTGAAGCGCTATCCCACCATCGCCTTTCCCGCGGAGCTTCCCGACATACTCGTCGTCGGCATGGGCGAGGACCGGCCCGATTTCTGGGGCGGCGCCGCCGGGATATACGCCGCCTCGGCGCTCCTGAACGACGGCGGGGTCCTGGTGCTGTTCGCCTCGTGCCCCGAGGGGATGGCGCCCGAGCACCCCGTGGTGCGGGAATACGGGTACCCGCGCTGGCGTGAGCTGCGCGGCGCCGTCGAGCGGGGCGAGGTGAAGGACAGGACCGGCGCCTCGCACGTGGTCACGGTGGGTAAGATAATTGAAGAGAAAAAGATGCGGGTGCTCCTGGTGTCCAAGGGAATATGCCGCGACGACGCCGGGCGGTGCGGGTTCGCCTACTTCGACGCAGCACAGGCCGCGGTGGATGAGGCGCTGCGGATGATGGGCGCCGGCGCCCGGATACTCGCGTACGAGAGGATTTGACCCATGGCGAACAAGCACCGTAGCAAGCGACTGCTCGAGGGCGCCGACAAACTCGCCACGGCCATGGTGCGCGTGGAGCTGCTCAAGGCCTGCGGCGTCACCCGGGAGGAGATCGAGTCGAAGCCGCTCATAGGCATCGTGAACTCGTGGACCGACCTCCTGCCGGGCCACCTCCACCTCAGGGAGCTCTCGAAGTGGGTGAGGGACGGCGTCCTCATGGCCGGTGGCGTCCCGCTCGAGTTCAACACCATAGCCCCCTGCGACGGCTACTCCAACGGGCTCCCGGGAATGAACTACGTGCTCCCGATGCGGGAGCTCATCGCCGACGCCATCGAGTCCATGGTCATGGCGCACGGCTTCGACGGGCTGGTGTTCCTCTCGGGCTGCGACAAGATCGTCCCGGCGCAGCTCATGGCGTCCGCGCGCCTGGACATCCCCTCGATCTTCGTGACCGGCGGGCCCATGCTGCCGTTCAACGAGTTCGCGCCGAAGGGGACGCCGCCCGTGCTCTCCATGATATGCTGTCCCGGGCCCGGGGCCTGCAGCGGCATGGGCACGGCCGTTTCCATGCAGCTCCTGACGGAGGCGCTGGGCATGTCGCTCCCCGGCACGGGCGCGACCCACGCCGTGCACCACCAGAAGTACCTCATGGCCAAGGAGAGCGGCAAGCGCGCCGTGGAGCTCGTGGATGAATATATCACGCCGTCGAAAATAATGACGCGCGAGGCGCTCCACAACGCGCTGATAACCGTGGCGGCGGCGGGTTGTTCCACGAACACGGTCCTCCACCTCATGGCGCTGGCGCACGAGCTGTCGCTTCCCCTTTCGATCGACGATTTCGACCGGGCCTCGCGCAAGGTTCCCCACATACTGGGGGTCTACCCATCGGGACCGTATTTCCTGCTCGACCTGTACCGCGCGGGCGGCCTCCCGGCTTTGCTTAAAAAGGTCGCGGCCCACCTGAAAGGGGGCCCGCCCACCGTGACGGGAAAGAGCCTCACGGAGAACATCGCCGGCGCGGCGTGCGCCGACGACGATGTCATTCGGGACACCGACAACCCGTACCACGCCGAGGGCGGCATCGCCGTCCTCCGCGGCAACCTTGCGCCCCTGGGCGCCGTGGTGAAAACAAGCGGCCTTCCCGCCGGGATGGAGGTCTTTTCCGGGCGGGCGCGCGTGTACGACGGCGAGGAGGCCGCGGTGAAGGGAGCGATGGAAGGCGAGTTCAGGCCCGGCGAGGTCATCGTCATACGCTACGAGGGGCCTCGCGGCGGCCCGGGCATGAGGGAGATCCTCACGGTGACGGAGCTCCTGTTCCAGCTGGGGCTCTCGGAATCGGTCGCGCTGGTTACCGACGGGCGCTTTTCCGGGTTCACCCGGGGGCCCGCCGTGGGGCACGTGGCGCCCGAGGCGTACGCGGGAGGGCTCCTGGCCCTGGTGAGGGACGGCGACGGGATCACCATCGACATCCCGCGGCGGGAGCTTTTCCTGGAAGCGGACGCGGGCGAGCTCGAACGGAGAAAGGGCGCCTTCTCGCCGCCGGCGCGGAGGCTCAGGGGATACCTCGCCCGGTACGCGATGAGCGTCTCGCAGGCGGACCGTGGATGTGTCGTGAGCGCGGAGGAACCATGAAGATATTGATAACGGGAAGTTCCGGGTATCTCGGGAGGAACACGGTGATGAGGGGCCTGAAAAGGGGCCATGCCGTCCGGGGGTTCGACGTCAAGGCATCGGGCATCGCGCATCATGCCTACAGGGAGACCGTCGCCGACATAACCGATCCCGACGCGGTGGCGAAGGCGGCGCGCGGGACCGACGCGGTGTTCCACCTCGCGGCGGCCCTGGCGCAGTTCGAGCGCGACGAGCGCCGCATGCACCGGGTGAACGTGGGGGGCACGGCCAACGTGCTCTCGGCGGCGGCGAAGCTGAGGGTGAGGAAGGTGGTCTTCATCTCCTCGGTGGAGGTGTACGGCGTGAAGATACCGGTCCCCTGCCCGGAGGACGCGCCAATCGCGCCGGTCTGCCAGTACGGGCGCGACAAGGCGGCCGCCGAGATGCTCTGCCGGGAATACCTGGAGCGCGGCCTGGACGTCACGGTCTTCCGGCCCCCCACCATAAACGGGCCGGGCCAGAACGAGCCCTTCCTGGTGGAACAGATGGAGGCCATCGCCCGGGGAAAACCGACGATCCTGCCGGGCGGCGGTAAGACGAGGCTCCAGATGGTGTACGTGGGCGACGTGGCGCAGGCGATGTTCCTGGCCCTCTCCAGGGCCTCGTCGAGGGGCCTGTTCCTCAACCTGGGCAGCGACGGCGTGCCCTCGCTGAAGGAGCTTGCGCTGGCGCTCTACAGCCACGCTGGCACGCGGCCGAAATTCATCAGCGTCCCGGCGGCGGTGGCGAGAGCGGCGGTGAGAACGCTCTCCTTCTTCGGTGTTTCGCCCCTGGAGCCCCAGCACCTTGAGATCGCGCTCCGCGATTACGTCTTCGACAACAGCCGCGCGAAGGAGCTCCTGAAATGGAAACCCTCGAAAAACGACATGGAATCGGCGATCGAGGCGTACGATCAGCATTTTAAAGGCGGTGACGGGTGACGGGGGTAGGGTGACGAAAGGCGGTGACGGGTGACAGGTGACGAGTGACGGGGGGCGAAAGGCGGTGACGGGTGACGAGGGAAGAGTGACTAGTGACGCTTCACGCTTCACGATTCACGCCTCACGATTCACGCTTCACGGACTACATCGAAACGAGGTACTCCCATGAGCGCTAAAACAGTGAAAGCCGCCGTCATGACCGGTTTCAACCAGATGGAAGTGCGGCATTTTCCCTTACCCGGCGCGGCGCCCGACGGGGCGCTGGTGAAGATGACGATGTGCGGCCTCTGCGGCACGGACAAGCACCTCTTCGCCGGGGTGCCGCCGTCGGAGCTGATCGTGAAGCTCCCCATGATCCTCGGGCACGAGAACCTGGGCGTGATCGAGGAGATCGGGGACACGGCCAAAACGAAAATGGCGGTCCAGGGCGGGGAGCTGAAAAAGGGCGACCGCGTCACCTGGTATGCCGGGATACTCTGCGGCGAGTGCTGGCACTGCCGCTTCCTCCCCTCAAATCACGCCGCCACCCTCTGCCTCAACGCGAAGGGATACGGGCAGAACATGTGCGCCGCCGACCCGCCGCACCTCTTCGGGGGCTACGCCGAGTACTGCTACCTGGTCCCCGGCGTGTGGGTGTACCGGGTCCCGGAAAACATGCCCGACGAGGTGGCCGTGCTCACCGACGTCTTCGCCGCGACCATCGGCGTGCGTAAAGGCATGATGCCCTACCCGGTGCTCAAGGAGGGATTCGGGCCGGGCGACACGGCCGTGGTGGTGGGCTCCGGCCCCATCGGCATGGCCGCGGGCGTCACGCTCCGGATCGCGGGCGCCTACCGGGTCATCCTGGTGGGCGGCATCAAGGAGCGTCTGAGGATAGCCGGCGAGCTGGGGGTCTTCGACCACATCGTGGACATCGACGAGGTGCCCGAACCCTTCGAGCGGGCCCTCTACGTGACCTCGCTGACCCCGCGCGGCGTAGGCGCCGACATGGTGGTGGAGGCGGCGGGCGTGCCCGACGCCGTGCCGCAGGGGCTGTCCTACCTCCGGCGGGGCGGCACCTTCGTTGAGCTGGGGAACTTCCTGAACACCGGCAGCACCACGATCAACCCCTTCACGGACCTGTGCTTCAAGGACGTCATCCTCGTCGGCCAGTGGTCGTGCCCGCCGCAGTCGTTCGACGCGGCGCTCAAGATCATGGAGCTGGCGATGGCGCGCGGCATTCCGCTGGCGAAGATGGTGACGCACCGGTACGCCATCGAGCGCGCCGCGGAGGCGCTCCGCTCGAGCGAGTACATGAAGGCGGTGATCGTGCCGTCATAAAAATGAAGTGTAATGAGGAGGCTCGCATGGAAATAACGCTGATCGGCCAGGCAACGCTCCTGATAAAGATGTCGGGGCTTTCCATCTTGACCGATCCCTGGTGGGGGCGGTTTGAATTTCTGCGGGGGGTGCCGATCGCCCTGGACCCGGAAGGCATCGACCCGGTCGACGTGATGCTGGTGTCCCACAACCACGTGGACCACTGGTCCGGGCCGGCCGTTGATCTGGCTAAGAGGCGCGGCTCGCTCGTGATCGGGTCGAGGAAAGCGGCGCGGCGCGCGATTAAGGCGGGCTGCGCGGATGTCGTCGCCATGTCGCCGGGAGACGAGCACGAATTCCGGGGCGTCACCTTCCGCGCCGTGCGCGCCGACCATCCCTTCGCGCGCGACGCCGTGGGCTTCGTGGTCCGGGGTGAAAAGACCCTGTACTTTTCCGGCGACACGCGCTACACGTCCGCGCTGGGGGACGCGCTGTGGTCCTACATGCTCGACGTGGCGCTCGTCCAGGTGGCCTGCTCGCGCTATCCCCTGCTGGGGAAAGACGGCATGGACCTCGACGCCGCCGCGCGGCTGGTCGAAAAGGTTAAGCCGGCGGTGGTGGTCCCCATCCATTACCAGGTGAGGGGGAAGACGCTCACCGCCGACGAGCTCCGCCAATGGAAGGTCGCGGCGGAGCTGGTGGTCCTGGAGCCGGGCGTGCCGCGGCAGATTTGACGGCGCAGGGAGGCTTCTTACTAAGAAAACAAAGGACTGCGCGTATGCCGGTTCCTTATGGCAACGCGCGCGTTGGTGTCGCCGTGGTTTTCCGGAGGCCGCCCGCGATATAGCGCCGCCGAAGTAGGGACGATTAAACCGATCACGAGGATATTGAGCCATGGAAAAATCAAACACAATGCCCGGTCCGCCCCGCGGATGGCGCCGGCTCCTGTTCCTGGGTCCGGGACTCGTCTGGGCCGCGAGCTCCGTGGGCGTGGCCGAGCTGGTGTTCGCCACGCGCGCGGGGGCACTCTTCGGCCTCCTGCTCCTGTGGGCGCCGCTGGTGTCGCTCTTCTTCAAGTTTTTCGTCACCGAGCTGGTGGGCCGATACACCATAGCCTCCGGTGAAAACGTGGTGCGGGCCTTCGCCCGCGTCGAGGTGAAAATCGGCCCGCTCCGGCTCCCCCCGGGATGGATCCTGTGGCTCTTCTGGATACTTTTTGCCGCCAGCGTGGCCGGCATGAGCGGCATCGCCCTCGCCGTGGGGAGCTGCCTGACGGCGCTCTTCCCCTTCATGCCCTGCGCCGCCTGGTCGGTGGCCGCGCTCCTCGCGGTGGGAGCGATCCTCGTGCTGGGAAGCTACCGCGCGCTGGAGTGGGCCTCGCGCGTGCTGGTGGCTGTCATGATCATCTTCACCGCCTATTCGGTCATCAACTCGGCCCCGGGCGGCGGCGAGCTCCTGCGCGGGCTCGTTCCCCGCGCGCCGGCGGAATCCCTGCGCGAGCTCATCCCCCTGCTGGGATGGACCGGCGCGGGCGCCATCGGGACCATCTGGTTTTCACTCTGGACCCAGGGGAGCGGGCGGGGGGCCGCGTCCTCCGGCGACGCCTCATCCATAAAAGGCTGGATCTCGGTGAACCGTCTGGACCTCGCCCTCAACACGGTCGTCACGGCCGTGCTCACCGCCGGGTTTCTCATCGCCGGGGCGGCCATACTCCGTCCAAAGGGATTGGTGCCTCACGGCGAGGAGATGGGCACGGTGCTGGCGAAGATCGCCGGGGCGTCCCTGGGCAGGCTGGGAGAGGTCGTCTTTCTCGTGGGGGTGCTCGGCACGCTTTTCAGCACGCTGCTCGCGGACATCGACGGGCTCTGCCGCGTGGCGGTCAATTCGATGGGGACGCGCCCCGTCGAGGAGGGGGCGCAGGCGCGGCGATACCGCTTCTTCCTCCTCGTCTACGTGGTGCTCGCCGGGGCGTTCGCCGTCGTCATCACGGCGCCGGTGATCATGCTGCAGCTCACGGCCGTCATCGATACGGTGCTCCTGCCGGTGGTGGCGCTGCTCGCCGCGCGCGTCTGCAGGCAGTTCCTTCCGCGGCAGTTCCATCCAGACCGGTTTTCCATGGCCATGGTGTACGCCGCGGCCGTCTTTTTCTGCTTTTTCATCGCTCTCCTTTTCGCCGCGGCGGCGCGGGGGGTCAAGTTCGGCCTGTGATTCGGACCGGGAGAAACCGGGCAGGAAACGAAGAATTTCGGCACCGGTTAAATATAATTGACGGCGAAAGTCCAGGTGAGTACCTTGTAAGCGTATTGCGAGGTAAAACCCATGAACACCTCCCAGATCCTTAACCTGTTCTTTTTTGCCCTCGGCATTGCTTCGTGCATGTTCGTTATTTTTTCCGTCTCTATCAGGATTATTCGAAGAGAGATCAACAATATACGGGAGGATTTCCTGAAGGAATTGCGTGAGGGCAGGTTGAGTGGGGCCAATAGATAAATTAATTGTTTTTCTCGCCTTTCTCCTCTTTACGATCCTGGTATTGCTTTTTTCCCTGAGCCTTGAACAGGAAGCGGTCAACACCCTGATGGCCTGCGTTTCTTTACTCTCCTTTTTTCTTGCCCTGTATGAATTCTTTAGAAGGAAATAGCACCTGCCGCGCGCAAGGACCAGGTCCTTGCAGGCTGATGACACACGATGTTCCCCTCAATGGATAAAGTGCTCATCAGCGCAGCGGCGCGGGGGGTCAAGTTCGGCTTGTGATGCGCGGGCGCGGTCAATGAACCAGGAAGGGGTGGCAAGACAAGCCATGAACGGTATCGTCAGCGGCATTCGGAAGGCCCTCAAGGAGAAGAGCGATAAAAAGACGCGGGAATCCGGCAGTAAGTTCTTCAAGGAGCCGGTAAAATTGTATGGCGTGAAGACCGCCGCCGTGCGGGCAATCGGGAAACAATTCTTCAAGGCCGTGAAAGACAAAACGAAAACAGAGGTCCTCGGCCTGTGCGAGGAACTGTGGCGGTCGGGCTGCCTGGAGGAGTCCTTTATCGCGTGCGAGTGGTCGTATAATCTCCGCCGCGCGTATACGCCGGAGGATTTCACCGTGTTCGAGCGGTGGGTGGACGAATACGTCGACAACTGGGCGTCGTGCGACACCCTCTGCAATCACACGGTCGGCGCTTTTATTGAAATGTATCCCGGATTCATCGCCGCCCTGACGCGATGGGCCGCGTCGGAAAACCGGTGGGTACGCCGCGCTTCGGCGGTGTCCCTCATCATCCCCGCGCGCCGGGGCAAGTTCCTCGAGGACGTGATCGGCATCGCTGATATCCTCCTCCGCGACGAAGACGACCTGGTGCAGAAAGGGTACGGGTGGATGCTCAAGGCGGCGTCCCAGGCGCACCGGAAGGAAATATTCGAATATGTCATGAAGAACAGGGCGGTGATGCCCCGGACCGCCCTGCGCTACGCCATCGAGAAGATGCCGAAGGGGCTGAGGGCCAGGGCCATGAAAAAGTAGCGCGGCTGTCCCTCCTCACGGGCTTACGGCCTCGGCGCGCGACTCGAGCTGGACCTTCCTGAGCCTGTCCACCGCGCCCCGGTCGGTAATGAGCATGCGCATCAGCACGAGACCGGTGTCGCTCGGCGAACGGACCACGATCTCCCCGGCCTTGCCGGCATAGGGACTGCCGCGGCGGGCGAGGACGAGCGTGATCTTTTTCGACGGCGCCTCCTCGTCGTTCATCACGTAGAAGTTGTCGGTGTTCGAGGCGTAGAACGATATCGACCAGTAGGTGCCGGGGACCGGCGCGGTGACGCGGAGCGGCCGGCCGGAGACGTCGTACACGCAGCGGGACATCAGGAAGTCGGGGTTGGTCATGGGGACGCGGTCGCTCCCGGCCCTGGCGGGCCCGCTGTGGTCCATGCTGTTTACCTTGCCGCCCGTTATGAGGGGCCGCAGGATGAAATACATCATGGCGTTGGGGAACACGGCGATGGATGCCAGGTGGAACACCGCCGCGAGCGCGATCGTCGACAGTACGCACGCCATCCACTTTTTCATCGGCAGGCCTCCCGCGTCACCAGCGGAATCGGTATCCTGTCCGGCCGCTCATACACGGCCCGTTCGGGGCGGTACAGGCGGAGATTGAGAAAGAGCACCTTGCTGTCGCCGGCGGGGAGCCAGTTCCCCCGCTTCGGGGAGGCCGACAGGGCTATGGCCCACCGGCCGCTGTTGTCGCGGGGTATGGTCCCGCCGAAGTATGAGTACCGGTTCACGGCGTTCGGAATGAGGTGGTAATCAGAACCGTAAACCGTGAGGTTCCACCACCGGGCCGGGAAGTCCCCGCCCGTGATCCGGTAATCGCACCGCGAGCGCAAAATTTCACCGTTCGAGTCCCGGTAGGCCACGAAGTACACCGCCTCGGATTTTTTCAGGGCGAAGAGGCCGAAGCGCGCGATCATGGCGCGGACGAACATGTTCGTCTGCCGCGTGCCTATGTCCAGGTTCGTCATCCACGGCCCGTTTTTCACCGACCTCGCGTCGGAAAGCCCCGTGAGGGACCACACCGCCGTCCCGGCGCCGATGATCAGCGACATGAGCAGGACCGCGGCATAACGGAGTATCTTTTTCATGCGCGATACCTCATCCGATATTGTTGAGGAACAGCCTTCCCTTTCCGAAATAACGTTCACACAGGAGGCATGCCGTCTCGGCGGGATCGTCGCTGGACCGGTCCCGGCCCGTCGCGGCGATGTCCCCTTCGCAGCGCATGCAACGCTGGATGTGCTCCGGGGAATAGAGGCCTCCTCTTTCGTCGTCTTCCATCTCGTCCTCCACCGGAAGAAACCCGGGTGTTCTTCAATTCAATGGGGCCTGTTCGCCGGCCTACATCCGCGCGGCCGTTTCCGTCAGCGTCCGCGGCCGGAAGGGGCCGTACGCTACCCCTTTTGCCCTCCCCGCATGAAGTCCGTCATCAGCTTCATGGCGAAGTCGCGCCCGGTCCTGGGCGGTTCGGCGGCGTTCTCCCGCGGGACGAGTCGGAGCGAGGAGGTGGGGCACTTGTAGGCGCACACGCCGCACCCTATGCACTTTTCCGCCGCGAGGGCGGCGGCCTTTCCCGTCTTGTTCGCCGCCGCGGCCGACTCCCGGAGCTCCAGCGCCCCCATGGGGCAGCGCTTCACGCACAGGCCGCACCCCTTGCACGTGGCGTCGTTCGTCCTTATCATGGAGGCCGACGGCACGATGCTCATGTGGTGCCCCAGCTTGTGGTGCAGGGTAAACCACATGCAGTAATCCCTGTCGCAGTTGCAGATGGTGTCGGCCCGCTCCTGCTGGTTGGAGATGCTGTGCACCAGCCCGGCCTCCGCGGCCCGCGTGAGTATGGCCTCGGTCTCCTCGCGGGTGATCTCGCGCCCCATGCCGTTCTGGACGATATAACGGCCGAGCCGGTCGAAGTGGAGGCAGACCTCCATGGGATATTTCGAGTCGGGGTAGGCCGGGTCGAGGTTCTTGACGTGCCTGCACGGGCAGGTGGACACGGTGAAATAGCCCACTCCGTCCAGCAGCTTCATCACGTTATCGTAGGGGACCACGGTGCGCTTGTCCTCCAGCGCCTCGCCGATGGGGATCACCCTGAGCCCCTTGACGTTCGTCCGCGTCCACGGGTCCAGGAACCCGTGCTCCCAGTAGCGGTTGGCCTTGACCGCGACGCGCACGCTCCGCTCGTCCTTCCTGCCCGGCCAGCCGAAGGTGCGCGCCTGCATGAAGATGTCGTTCAGGTTGTAGAAGACCGCGTCGCCCTTGGTGTACCGGAACACCAGGCCCTTCGCCGTGAGCGCGTCGAGTCTGGCGCCGAGCGATGCCGCGTCCATGCCCTTCGTTGCCGCAAGCTCCCCGAGCGGCGCGGGCGTGAGCGGGATTCCGGTGAGGAACTCGGCCTCTTCCGGGGTGTAGCGCTCCATCACCACCGGCAGCGCCTCGTCAGGCGCGGGCACGCCGTACCACGACCCGGCGAGCCAGTCCATGAATTTCGTGTAAATCGCGGTGTTTTCCATGGGAAAATCTCCAGCAGTCTCGATTGCTCCGGACGCGAGGCGGCCCGCGCGTGAATGCGCGCCGCCGCTTCTAAATAGTATTTATAGGCGGGACTGGATGTCAACTTGCTTTTACCGGACCTGCCCGCCGGGAGTTGCGCTTCACGGCCGCTGATGGAGGCGGGGACATTCGCGCCACCGGCGCCAGCGTGTGCATCGAGTGCATTTCTATGTCCGGACCGGGCGGTAAAAACAGCCGGAATATATTTGACTTAAAGCGGCCCGCGAAATTGTTGACCGTGTTATGTCCGCGTGGTATCATCCCGGCTGCCGGGGGAACGGCGCGTTCCCGTGAACGCATGGGGCGTGGGTGACGGTTTCATGCGCCGGGACCTTTTCCTTTCTAAAACGACAGTGAGGCGGATTTTCTGAAAATATTAACAAAAAACCGCAAGGGGGTGTGCCGTATGAGAAAGAGAGTGGCGGTCTGCTGCGCGGCTGTACTGGTCCTCACCGCCGGCGCCCTGGCGGGCGGCCTGGAGCGGAAGGCGCCTGCAGGCGTGAGCATCGACAACATAGACAAGGCGGTCGAGCTTTTCAGCGAATCGAGGCGGGCGAAGCTGAAGGGCAAGACGCTCATATCCAGCAAGAAGGACACGCAAGCGAAGGCCGTTTTAAGGAAAGAGTTCCCGGTCGGCAAGGTAATCGCCACCAACGACTATTGCAAACTCATAAAGCGGGGTAACCGCGAACTGAGGCTGTCGTGTTATCTGACGTACAAGCCCCTGAACAAGGAGATGGTTTTCATGTTCCATTCGACGGTCGACAAGACCGCCGGCATCGCGAGGGAAGACATCACCAGGGATGAAATCGTCGAGACCATCGAGAACGGAGCGGAGGAGGACGCCCTCTTCAGCACCGAGCGGCCCGGGACGGTCTACGACGCGAAAATCATGATCATCCGGTACGCGCACGGCATCACCGACTCGTGCGCCCTGAAGACAAATCCGAACACCGATGAGGCCGTTGTCCGCGTGCACTGCAAGGTCCTTTCACTGAAGGAGGCCGGCCCGGTGGTCAAAGAGGCCCCCGGGGACGAGGGAGACGACGGCAAGTCACCGGATGAACCGGAGGGAGCGGGCGACAGGTGACGGGGAGGTAACTATTCCCGTCTGCCTTACAACATATCGGCCATCAGGCGCCCGTTCTTCCGATGCCGGAGTAAATCCTTCAGCCTTACCGCCTGTCCAGCCATTCCGCGACAAAGGCTGCTATGTCCTGCCATCCCGGTTCGGCGATCACCCAGTGGGCGTGGTCCTTGAACTCCCGGTACGTTGAAACGTCGGCGTAACGCGCGGCCACCTTGCGTACCACCGAGGCGGGGTGATGCGGTCCTGGCCGCCACCGATGACGAGCACGGGGCAGGTGAGCTTCGTGCCGTCCACGCGCGACCCGCCCTTCAAATCGAGGGGCCAGAAACCGATCTCGAAGGCAGCCCTTCCCGATTCGTAGACGAACCGCGCGTACGCCTCCTTCTGTTGATCGGCGGGCAGCAGGTGCAGCATGGAATACACGGCGGCGCCGAACGACTGGCGCATGGGCTTGCGCCAGAAGCCCCAGCGGATCATGATGCCGAAAAAGCTCCTGATGACCGACGGCGTGAGGGCCAGGATCCCCCGCGGGGACGCCGGCGTCAGGAGCACCAGCGCCGAGGCGAGGCCGCGGCTTCCCAGGATCTGGGCGATCAGCCCGCCCATGGAGTGGCCCATGATGACCGGTTTCCCCGGGAGCTTCCTGATCTCCGCCTCGAGGTCGTCGGCGTAGTCCTGCAGGCTCACCCTGCCCAGGCGCTCGTCGGGCTTGTCTTTCGGGTCAATGTCGTGGTACCTGAGCGTCGTCGCGACGCAGCGGTACCCTTTCTTCTCGAGGAAATCCCGGTAGTTTTTCCAGTACCAGGGCCCGCCCCACATGCCGTGGATCATGAATATGGTCTCTTTCTTCATGCAGTCGCCTCCCGTTTTTATTGCCGCGTGAGCGTCTCCGTGGCGGCGCCGTTAGCCCAGGTGCCCACGAGCCGGCCGTCGCCCTCCACCGTGTAGATGACCGGGTAGGCCTGTCCCCAGTCCACGGTCAGGGTCTTGCCCGAAAGGGAGCCCTTGCCGTCGAAGGTGCCGCTCCCGATCCTCCAGTGAAACACGTAGCCGTCGCCGGACCTCGAGACGGTGCAGGTGCCGCTGTATGTGCTGCCGTCCGGATTGGTGCCCCGCGCGGCGTATTCGCCCTCGATCCCCTTCGCCGGCAGGGGCTGGGCCGGCATGGACTCGAGGGCCTTGCCCTGGATGCGGGCCGAGAGCCGTTCCGTGAAGAGCTTCACCGCGGCGTAGAGTACGCTCTCGGAGGCGGCGTCCTGGCTCTCGCTGAACTCGCCCATGCCCGACTGCACGTCCACGATGCGCCCGGTGATGATGATGGAGCCGCCCATCTTCATGACGGTGCCGAGCATTATCTTGTTCGCGGACAGCACCTTCCCGATCTCGACGGCGCAGGAGAGGTCGGTGCACCCCGTCTGCTGGATGCCCTGCTCCTTGAGGATCTCCCCCATCTGCGAGCGCTCGATGACCGTGTAGAGCCCGGTGTTTATCATCTCGTTGCGGACGAGCTCCGAGACGTTCTGCGCCACCGACACGGGGATGCCCCGGGCCTGGAAGTCCACCACCGCCACGCGCATCTTCTCCGCCGAGGCGGGAACGCCGGAGAGAATTAAAAATGCCAGGACGCATGCGGTCCGTTTCATGATCCTCTCCTTGCCGCTCCTATCCTGGCGGCTGATGATCGGGATGCGGAGAATTCTTTCCGGACCCGGCATCCCGGAACGGTGAAGCGGAGACCCGTGTCGTCATCGGGGCGCCTCCCGTCTTCCGGGCGTTATTGACCGTACGAGGTGTTTATCCTCTGGACAAAGGCCGGGTCGACTCCGGTTATCTTGTGGAGCTTTCGTTCTTCGTAGTCGTAGGTGTACACGCCCTGCTCGGGCTACGCCTTTCGCCCACAGGGCGAGCTTTCCCGGCCGCAGCGGGAGCACGACGATGCCCGGGATCCGCCGACCGTAAAGGGCAAGCCTTCGTTCATCCATGATCCTGCCGAATATCGCAGAAGGTATATCAGGTTGCCGTCTTTGATGCCCGCGAAGATGTCATCGCATTCGACGACGGCAAATGACTCGGCCGTCGTGGCGGGAATGACGCTCGCGACGTCCGTGTCGAGCATCTGGAAGGTGCCGCCGGTGCGCCCCCCGGCCACGGGGTCGAGGAACAGCCCGTCCGAGCCGCCCGATGAAAAAGCGGCTGCCGCACTTGTAGGCGTAGATGGTGCCAGCCGGAGCGGCGGGAATGAACGAGGGGCCTGTGTTATAGTTGGGGTCGAAGGAGTTATTGCCGCTGTAGTAGCTGTCGATGGTGTTGGCGTTGCCGACGCAGTAAATGACTGTCGCCCTCGAAGGCATAGGCTGATAACCGGCGGATTGGTGAAAGTTCCCATGAGGGATCCACCCCGTGTCGGTCCTCCGGTGTATATTCCCGCTGCTGTCCACGGCATACACGGTATCGTGCATCGAGAAGATGCGGGTGCCCGCCCCGGGGAAGGGCGGCGCCACCTCATCGGTCCAGGAGGAATAATCCCCATTGCTGTAATACAGGCCCACCGTTCGGAGGATGAAGACCTCGCCCCGTTCCGACGCGAAGACGCCCTCGATGATGTTCGGGGTATTGCCCACGTAGTACTGCTTGAAGTAGTCCTCACCGGTGGTGACGTAGAGGCGCACGTCGCTCGCCCCGTCCTTGGTGACTATGTACACCAATCCTTCGCCGTTTTTTGCCAAATCGTACAGCCCCGCGCGCTCGCACGCGGACCCGAACGCGAGCGCAATCAGAAGAGCGATAAAGAGGAGCAGACGCCGTGGTTTCATCGACGGTACCGTTCGTGGTGCGGACATGGGTGCGCCAACGCAAAAATACAATGGGTGAGGCCGTGGATGTCAACAAAAATACCGGGGGCCATGCGCCGTCCGGGTTTAAAAAAAGCCCGCGCTCATCATCAACAGCGCCTGCCCGCCGTAGTAGAAGGCGAGGCTCACCCGGTTGTACCGCCATCGCTTCCTGAAGCGGCTCACGGCGAGTATGACGTCGGAGACGTAGAAGAGGGCGGCGCCCAGGGTGATCATAACCGCCTGATCCCGGTTGAAGAAGCCGCCGTGAAACGTCGACACGGCCCGGTTCATCATGAAGCTGATGACGACGATGTAGAAGACCACCGGCGCCTTCATGCCGCCCAGCCCCGGCCGGAGATAGAGGTACAGGGCGACCGCCAGCGCGAGGAGCACCGCGCCGCTCGCGGCGTCCTCACGGCGGAACCCCGCCGCCGCGGCGAAGACGATCGAGTATACGACGTGCCCCAGAAGGAAGAGGGCGAGCCCGGCCCGGAAGGCCTTGAGGTTCTGCTGGAACATGAGGGCCATGTCTCCCCCGAAGCAGAGGAGCATCCCGGCCAGCATGGCCAGGGTGTAGTCCGCGCGGTACTGGCCCGGCCGGGCGAAGGAAAGGAGCAGGATGACCACCAGCAGGGAGGACGATATCGGCTTGAAGACGCGGATGCGCGCATGGTCTTCCGCGAACTCGGCGCGGATGAGCAGGACGACGGACACGGCGAGCAGCGCCAGGGGCGCCCAGTAGAGGTCCATGGGGTTTCTCCGGTTATATATTGACGGCCGTGCCGCAGTATCGCTTCCCGCGGCCGGCGAAATCAAGCGCTTTTCACGGTTCCCTGTAGCCGGTGAGCCTGCGGAATTTTTGATTGCCGCGCAGTGTGGCGAGGTCGGGGTCCTCGCGCGCGTGCTGTTTCGAGAACCCGAGCTTCAGGGCCCTGCGGCGGTCCAGGCGGCGCGCGGTCCTCAGACCGTGAGCGGGTAGCGGCCGTATTCCTCCACGGCCTCCATCATCCACTTTACGTTCTGCACCCTGATGTCGGAGTGGGAGTTGCTGGGCCCCAGGATGAGCCCGCCCCCGGCGCCGGCCTTGGAGATCGACTCCTTCACGTGGGCGAAAACCTCCTCGCGCGTCCCGTGCGAGAGGACGTGGGCGATGTCCAGGTGCCCCAGGAGGGAGAGGTCGTGGCCGATGACCCTGCGGCACTCGGCCAGGTCCACGTTGGCCGTGGGCTCCAGGGAGTGGTGCCCGTCGAAGCCCCACTTCACGAAGTAGGGGAGCAGGGGGATCGTCCAGCCGTC
The DNA here is from genome assembly GCA_963762305.1 of uncultured Spirochaetota bacterium. Taxonomy (GTDB): domain Bacteria; phylum Spirochaetota; class UBA4802; order UBA4802; family UBA5368; genus CAVXKM01. Next base: position 311,775 of record CAVXKM010000003.1, read on the forward strand.
GGTGTGGATGATGATCTTCAGGCCCTTTTCATGCGCGCGGGCGGTGATGTCCCTGAACGCGGCGCCGAACAGCTCGTCCTCGAGCTTCGGGTTGATCATGGGCCCGGTCTTGTAGGCCATGTCGTCGGAATAGATGAACCCGGGGAGACCCGCGTCCGCCGTGGCGTCGATCACCTGTAGGTATATCTGCCTGTTGAACTCGATGAGCTCCTGCAAAAACCCCCGCTCTTTAAGAAGCATGCGGGCGAACAGGGGGAAGCCGAAGGGCTGCCAGGCGTTCTCGAACAACCCCATGAAGAGCGACCCGAATATGTAGATGTCCCCGCCGAATTCCCTCTTGATGAGCCTGTTGAATTCGAACATCTTCTCCGGCAGGGCCTCCCAGAGCTTCTTGTTGAAGCGCCGCCAGTCCCCGGGGGATTTGAACGTGCCCTCGAAATACATGGGCGTGGCCATGTTCCCGTAGCCGTCGTCCACGATCTTGTACAGGCGGCCGCCGTACACGTCGGTCATGTACTTCGAGTCCTTGAAGAGGAAGATGTTGGCGTAGATGGCCCAGGAGGAGTCGTAGCCGAGCGTCACGTCCGACTCCAGCTTCTTGAGCATGAACTCGTTCACGTCCTTCTCGAAGACGCCGAGCCTGTTCAGGAGCGGCGCGACGAGGTCGATGACCTTCGCCGAGACGGGGTTGGTGAGGTACTTGTAGGTGTTGTCCGCCTTTTCGCCCAGGCTCTCGTAGACGTGGTTGATGACGTCTATGCAGGACACGGTGGGGACCCGGTCGCCTTCCCGGTGCATGAGCGCGGCGTTCACCCGTTCGATGGGATGCATGGAAAAACCTCCTGGAGCGCGGGACTTTCACCCGGGCTGATGACACGGCGCTATCGTAGCATCGCGCGCGGGCGAAGTCAACACCGGAAACGCCGCGCGGGCGAAGGTCAGACGTGGGAGAGCAGGTGCCTGGCGACCGCGGCGAACACGCCGGCCGATATGCCGTGGTTGAAGAGGGGGGCCTTCCAGTACCTGGCTTCATTGTCGAGGGGGCAGGAGATCACCTTCCCGCCGTCCACGGCGCGGTAGGCGACCCCGTGGTCGTACCGGCACAGGGCGCAGTCGGCGACGTACTCGATGTGGTTGGTGCACCGCAGGCATTCGGAGAGTTTCATGGCCGTTTCCTTTCGTGGCTGACGTTACGGCCATAGTATCGGCATCCCCCTGAGGGGACATAACATCTTTTCGCTTCCCGGGCGCCGCCGAATTCATGTTTTCCTGCCGGGCGGCGTTAAAATCTTTTGACAGGAAACCCGGGATTGTGGCCCCTTTCCCGAAGGTGGGTAGAGTCTTCAGGCAGGGAGTGTATATGGAAGGAAGGATGAAGGGAAAGAGGAAGCCGGCACGGGCCGCGGCGTTTTTCGACCTGGAGCGGACCATCACGCGGCATTCCGTGGAGAGGGAAGTCTACCTGGAGATGTACCGGCAGGGAGTGATCCCGCTGGGCGGCGCGGTGAAGACCATCTGGGGATACACGAAGTACAACCTGGGGCTCATGAAGGACCTGGAGCCCATGCGCCACGAGGCGGCCGCCGCGCACGGGGGAAAGGCCGTGAAGGCGAGCCGCGAGGGCGTCAGGGCGTATTTCGAGTCGCACCTGCGCGGCTCCATATACCGCGAGGCGATGGAGACGATCGGCGCGTTCAAGAAGGACAATGTCCGCGTGTACATCGTCTCCACGACCTTCGACCTGTACGTGGAGCCCTACGCGGCATTCCTGGGGGTCGACGGGTGCCTCGGGGTGCGGCTCGGGCGGTCAGGCGGCGTCTACACCGGCGGCATAGAGGGCGAGATCTATCACCACGAGAAAAAGGCCGCGGCGCTCCTCGAGATCGCCCGGGCCCGCGGCATCGACCTTTCGGCGAGCTACGCCTACGGCGACAGCGTCAACGACCGGCACATGCTCCAGGCGGTGGGCAACCCGCGGGCCGTCAACCCCGACGCGGGGCTGAAGAGGCTCGCCCGGGCGCGGGGCTGGCCCGTTCTCGCCTGGCAAAGGCTGCACGGCTGACCGAGGCCCTTCCGCTATCCCGCCGGCACGAAGGTCTCACCCCCGTCTTTGGCGCCGCCGGGGCGGACCCGTGCGCCGGTCACAGGCTGATACCGGTTCAGGGGCCCCCGGCCTCCCGGATTTTTTCAACCGGCATCGTGAGGGTCGCCACCTCGAGCCTGATGTAATCGAGCTTGTTCTGGAACTGGGCGCGAGCGTAGTCGTCGCGAGCGGACTGCAGCGCCGTGATGGACACCAGCACGTCGAGAACGGGGACCAGCCTCATCCGGTACTCATCCATTACCATCCTGTTGCTCTCCTCGACCGATTCCCTGACTTTTTTGAGCGCCTCCACCTCCTTTTTCGAATTTTCCCAGCGCTGGTAGGAATCGGTGATGTCCTGGGCGGCAAACCGAAGCGTCCTTGAGAGGGCGAGGCCTGCCGCCCGCTCGATGGACTCGGCCTCCTTCACTTTCGCCGCGGTGATGCCGCCGCTGAAGAGGGGCAACTCCGCGCCCAGCGACACGATGTAATCACGCGCCTGCACCGAGGAGGCGTCCTGCCCGGAGATTTCTTGCTGGTAGAGGTAGTACGATCCCTCGACGTACGCCGAGGGCAGATGGCCGCCCCAGGCGGCGCGTGCGCCGGCCCTGGCGGATTCGAGCTGTTCAATCGCGGCTTTCACGTCCCACCGCCTGTCCACGGCCTTCTTCAGATCGCCCGGCAGAGTAATCCGGTTTTTCGAAATCGGCCTGTTCGGCAAGGGTGAAATCCGCCGGAAGCCCCGCTATCGTGGAGAGTTGGAGCCGGGCGCTCTCGAGGTCGGCTTGAAGCGCCTGGATGACGGCCTCCACCTTCCGGATCTGGGCGCTGGTGCGCGACACCTCGCTCCACCGGCTTCGCCCGATGGCGGCCCTCCGCTTCTGCTCGCCCAGCATCTCGCTGGATGATTGGAGAATCTGCCGGTTTATATCCAGGCTCTTCCGTATCTGCAGAAAGACGTAGAACGCCGAGGCGACATCCAGGAGGAGCAGGCCGGCGTCATGGCGGAGCTGGTATTCCCTTATCCTGATGTCGATGCTCGAGGACTTGAGCTGGTAGTACTCGTTGAGGCCGGTGAAGAGGTTCTGCCGTGCGTATATGCTCGCCATGGTGCGCTGCGAGGGCGTGACGTGAGGCGTGTACACGGCCGAACCCCGGAGCGAGATTTTCGGGAGGAATGCCCCCACCGCCTGCCTCTTCCGGGCCTCCGCCTGGACGGCGCTCTCGCCCCCGAGGGCAAGCCGCTCGGTTTTGTAGACCGCCATGGCGAAACAGTCGAACAGGGTGAACTCCTTCTTCCGTGATGCCCGCTCGATGTCCCCCGCGGTGATTCCGCTCGCCTTCTGCAGCAGGGCGAGCGTCTTTTCCTCGCTCCCGGCGGGGAGGGCGGCGCCCAGCATTACGATGAGCGCCGGAATCGCGAGCACGGCGCGGCCGGGGGCCCGTGGTGAAGGGGCCGGGGTACCGGGCCGGTATGGGTTCTTCATGCGCTGTCTCCCTGGCATGTCCAGAAGATCGATCCGCCGGGCCTGTCGAAGGGGGCTCCGTGTCGAAGCGCCGCGGCGTATTCGCAAGGGTAACAAGCGGGGAAATGAACGGTCAACGGATTTTCCGGCCGCGTCCCGGGCGGATTAAAAAATTGTTTGCGGCCGGGAGGGAGGTGGATTACTTTAGTTTGAAAACCGGCCTGCCGGAAGCGGTTTTCCCTGATGATTGTCCCGCTCCGGAATTGCGGAAACCAGGGGCGCGCCCCGTGGACCGGTGAAATCCGGGGGGCGCCCGGAAGACCTGACGACCCAGATGACACTCTCCGACATCTCGATAAAAAACACGGTATTCGCCTGGATGCTCATGGCGGGGCTCATCATATTCGGCGCCATCGGCTTCAGCCGGATGGGCATCAGCCAGCTTCCGGACGTCGATTTCCCCGTGCTCACCGTCACGGTGACCTGGACAGGGGCCGACCCGGAAACCATGGAATCCGGGGTGGCCGACGTGCTCGAGGGCGCCGTCATGAGCATCGAGGGAATACGCAACGTCAGCTCGGTGTCGCAGGAGGGTCTCACCAATATCACCATCGAGTTCGAGCTCAGCCGCGACATCGACACGGCGCTGCAGGAGGTGCAGACGAAGATCCTCCAGGCGCAGAGGAACCTCCCGAAAGACATAGACCCGCCCGTGGTCACCAAGTCCAACCCCGAGGACCAGCCCATCATGTACACGTCGCTGAGCGGCGGGGACAGCCTGCGGCACCTGATCCTCTTCGCCCGGGATTACCTGAGGGACCGGATCGCCACCGTCCCGGGCGTGGGGGACATCCGCATGGGCGGCTACGTGGACCCCAACATGCGGATCTGGCTCAACATCGACGAGATGGAGCGCCGTGAAATCACGGTGGATGACGTCATCGACGCGGTCGCCAGCCAGCACGCGCTGACGCCGTCGGGGTTCCTGGACACCGGCCCCCGCGAGTATAACGTCCGCGTGCTGAGCGAGGCCCGGACGCAAAGGGATTTCGAGAACATCATCATCTCCAGCCGCCGGGGAGAACCGGTATGGATCCCCATCCGGCTGAAGGACGTGGCGAAGATAGAGGAGGGGCTCGCGGACGTTCGCCGCATCTCGCGCGCGAACGGCGTACGCGCCGTGGGCCTGGGCATCATAAAACAGCGGGGCTCCAACGCCGTCGCGGTGGGACGGGCGGTGAAGGAGCGCTTCGCCAGCCTCAAGGGATTGATCCCGAAGAACATGGCCATGGGCGTCATCTTCGACACCACCAAGTTCATCGAGGACTCCACGAAGGAGCTCATCTTCACGCTCGTGATGTCGATCCTTCTCACCTCCTTCGTCTGCTACCTCTTCCTCGGATCGTGGAGCTCGGCCTTCAACGTGATCCTGGCCATCCCGACCTCGCTGGTGGGATCGTTCATCGTGCTCTATTTCGCGGGATTTACCCTCAACACCTTCACGCTGCTGGGACTTTCGCTTTCCATCGGGATCGTGGTGGATGACGCGATCATGATGCTGGAGAACATCGTCCGCCACCACGAGGGCGGCATGGGCCGGGTGAAGGCGGCCATCGTGGGGGCCCGGGAGATAACCACCGCCGCCACGGCCGCGTCGCTTGCCATCCTCGCGATTTTCATCCCGGTGATCTTCATGAAGGGCATCATCGGCAAGTTCTTCTTCCAGTTCGGGGTGACCATGTCGGTGGCGGTGATGCTCTCCCTGCTGGAGGCGCTCACGCTCACGCCCATGCGCTGCTCGCAGCTCCTACAGGCGGGCGGGGAGACGCGCCTCGGCCGGCTCATGGACCGTTTCATGGGGGCGCTGTCCCGGGGATACCGCGGCGCGCTCAGCCGGGCCCTCGACGGCCGCTGGAAGGTGCTCGTTTTCTCCGCGGCGCTCTTCGCGGGCTCCCTGTTCCTGCTCGGCGGCATCCGCAAGGAGTTCGTCCCGCCCCAGGACCAGAGCCGCTTCATGATCAGCATCCAGACCCCGCTCGGCTCTTCCATCGATTTCACCGACCAGGTCTTTAAAAAGGCGGAGGGCATGCTCGGGACACGCCCGGAGGTGAAGGCGATGTTTTGCAGCGTGGGCGGGTTCCAGGGGAGCCGCTCGGGACCGTGTTGGAGCCCTGGTACGGCCAGCCAATTGCCCATGCCACCGCCCATCATCCCGCCACCCATCATGCCTCCACCCCAGCCGCCGGAGCCGTACTGGAAGCAACCCATGTTCGACATCCAGTTCTGCATGGCGGTCGCGTCCACCAGTGTGCCGTGGCCGTCGTAGTTGCCGTTGAGGATTCCACACGACGTAACCGTCGCGGCGATCTGGTAGAGGTTGTGGGTGGACTCGGGGACCGTGACGGTGCCGTTGAAGACGCAGCCACGGGAGTCGCTGCCGGTGAGCTGGCCGGCCTGCGTGAACGACAGCGTCATCGTGTAGCCGATCGAGGTCGTGCGCGTGTAGGTGCCCGCGAGCCGATCGACCGACGCGGGTCGGTTGTACGCCGGGTGCATCGAGAAGCTCAGCGTGGTGTTGTCGCCCGTGCCGTTGAACTGGCCGCTCCAGGTGCCATTGGCGTAGTTCGCCATCATCGACCACGGCCCGTCGTTGCTGCCGTCGGGGAAGCGACTGCCCGGATACATGTAGCCGGTCATGTTCGCGTTGAACTGCGTGCCGGTCATCGGCATCTGGCAAGTCCACACGCGACCGTCGGTGGTCATCCATACGCTGTGGCCCGAGCTGTTGGTGAGGCCCACGACGCTCGAGTTACCGGTGGTTGGCGAGGTGACGGTGCCCTGCCAGACGCCCGGCGTGGTTTTGTTCGAGCCCGACGAGCTGCCGTTGTTGTTCGAGCCGGAGCTCGAGCTGCCAGTACCGCCGCCACCGCCGCCGCAGGCGGCCATGGTCAGGGCAGCGATCAGCGAAGCGATAACGACTGAAAGAGAAGACTTGATGCGCGACATGGTCGATCCTCCAAGCATGAAACTGGGGGCCCGGATAAGCCATGGGCCTTCCGGGCGACGGACACGAGTGCTCGTGTACTCAGTTCGGCGGTGCCGGAAGTCGAACAGCGGCGGGTCGAAGGCAGCCGCGGTCAGCGCGCCACTGACGGCAAGCGACGGCGCCAGATGGACGACAAGCGGGCGAGCGACGCTCAGCGCTGGCGTGTGAGCGCAGCCACAGCGGCAAACAACGTGCGCTCGAACGTGATGACTGGTGCCGCTGGAACCGTGGTTCGAATGGGCTGCCATCGGGGAATGGCCCGCAGCACCTGTTTCCATCGCGACACCCGCGGATGGCCCGCCCGTGCAATCGACGTACCGTCCATGGGAGCCGCCTCGGCGAACGCGCCGACCAGCAGGTGCACCACGACGAGTGCGGAGGCTATGAACGAGGATGCACGCCGGCACATCATGGCCCGCACCGTAGCACTGGGTGCTGCGCACACCATTGGGAATTGTTCCTAGTTCGCAGGCCTTCCATCGTGTGGTTTGACCCAGACCGCGCGACGAACGTTCCGTCGCCAGCATGGTGATGACCGGGGGAAATACCTATGCCGCGGTTCCGGCAGGGCGAGTCGCCGCTCGGGACGTTGGAGGATGGGGACGCTGCGTTGCAGTTACTCGATCCGTCCATGGATCTCGCCCTTCGGGCCCGCCTGTGGCGGTTCAGAATTTGTTCCCGCGAATTCTGTCGCGTCGCCGATAGCCGACGGCGACGCATCAGACGGGGTTTGCAGGGGTGCCGATGCCAGGGGGTGGGGTGCGATCGTCGCGCCTGGGGCTTCCTGGGAGGTCGGATTTTCACGCACATGCGGAAAAGGCCGCCGGCGAGGCGCCGGCGGCCGTGAACGGGCGTGTCAGGTGATGACGCGGCCGGTGCGTCGCGCGACGAACGGAGCTGCTAGAGCGTCCCGTTCGAAGACGCGAGCTTCTGGATCAGCGCGTTCATGTTGGCCGAGGTCAGCCCGGAGTGGTTCATGGCCGAGCCCATGAAGTTGGTCATGTCGGTGGCCAGGTCGGACGTGCCGGCGCGGGAGCCCATCATGCTGCCGCCCATCATGCCGCCGCCCATCTGGATCTGGGTGCTGCCCATCATGCCGTTCATCGTGCCGTCCGAGGCATCGTTCATCATCGACGTGACGAAGGCCGAGGAGGTCGTCGTCATGCCGAGGCGCTTCGCGGACTGCGACATCGCCGCGATCGCGGCACCGTGGTTCATCTGGTCCTGCGTGACGCCGCTGGCCGTGCCCGAGCCCGTCATGGTCATGTCGATCGGCTGGGTGGTCAGGAGGTTGCTCATCATGAAGTAGTTGCCGACGGCCGTGTTCGCCGAGGTGATGTTGGCGTCGGTCATGCCGCCGCTCATCGCCTGCCGCCCGCGCCTGCGCCATGGAGGTGAGCGGCGTGATGCAGATGCCGGACACTTTCGCGCCGCTCGCAATGCGTCGTCATGACGGCGGTCATCACGTCGCTCGCACCCATGTTCATCGACGTGCCGGTCGCCTCGTCCGTGAACTTGCCGCCGCGTGACCTGCAGCATCATCGGGCCCGGCATAGCTGCCGAGCGACATGGAGAATTCACCCTACGAGTCCATGGCGGTACTGGCGATCTGCGCACCCCTGGTGCCGTTGTTGACCGCGTAGGCCGTGACCGTCCCCTGGCTCATCGCGCCGTTGAACACCCTGCCGCTCATCTTGCCGGCCGCGGCCGTGCCCGTGCCGCCGCCCATCATCTGGCCGTTGGAGCCGTTCAGCTGGTTCATCAGGGACTGCATCGGTCGAGGCCGCGACGCCGGAGTGGTTCTGCGCCGACGCCATGAAGGCGGACATCGCACTGGCCATGCCGCTGGTGCCGGCGGTCGAGGGCAGCGACATGCTCATGTTCATGCCGCCCATCATCACGGCGCTGCCGGACATCTTGCCGTCCATCACGCCGTCCGATCGCATCGTTCATCATCGCCGTCACCATGGCCGACGACGACGACATGCCCTGGCTCTGGGCGTACTGCGACATGGCCGCAAGGGCCATGCCGTAGTTGATCTGGTCCTGGGTGGCGGAGTTGCCCGAGCCCGAGGTGAGCGGATTCATCGGCACGTTGTGCAGGACGTCCGTCACCATGAAGTACTTGCCGACGTTGCTATTCGCGGCCGTGATGTTGGCGTCCGTCATGCCGCCGGACATGTGCTGGGCCTGCGTCTGGGCCATTGCGGTAAGCGGCGTGACCTGGACGCCATTCAACGTCTGTCCGGCCGTCATGCTCGGCAGCACCGCCGTCATCACGTCACCCGCCATCATCGGCATGGTGGTGCCGGTCGCCTCGTCCATGTATGTGCCGCCCGTCATCTGCAGCATCACCGGGCCCGCGTAGCTGCCCATCGCCAGACTGAAGGCTGCCATCCGCGTTCGTGGTCGCGCTCGCGATCTTCGCGCCCATGGCCCCGTTGCTGAGGGCGTAGGCCGTCATCGTGCCGCCGTTCACGGGCCCTTTGACCGCGGTGCCACTGACGGTGCCAGTCACCGGCGGCGGTGGCGGTGTCACGCTACCCGAGCCGCCACCGCCTCCACCACCACCGCCGCACGCAGCGAGGGCAAGGATAAGGCCGGTTGCTGCGAGAAGGCCGAAGGTGGTTGATCGGGTCATGAGCGGAACTCCAGTCGGTGTCGGCGCCGCGGACCGCTGAGGCCCGCCAGATCCATCGGAAACAAGTTATGAACCGTACGCCGTGGGTGTCTTGAAAGTGTCTCTTCGACTGTCGCCGCAGTCGATTCGTTGGTCGACCCTGTCGGGACGGCAAGTCACGCGTGCGCGTTGCGGATGCGTCTCATCGTCGCCCGCTCGCGGTGAGTCAGTTGCGAGGTGTGGGTAAACATCATCAAGCGACCACATCGAGCACGCCCATCATTCCCTGGCTCTCGTGTTCGAGAATGTGGCAGTGATACATGCGCTTGCCGAGTTGGCGTTGGACGACCTTGAAGGCAACCGTTTCCAGTGCAGCCACATTGACGGTGTCGCGCCAGGCAAGGAACGGTTCGGCCAGCGGGACGCCGCTGCGCGTGCGGCTCACCACCTGGAACTGCGTGCCGTGCAGATGGAACGGGTGATCCATGCTGGAACGGTTCTCGATCGTCCATTGCTCGACTTCATTGATGCGGCTCGTGAGGTCGATCCGTGCCGGATCGAACGATTTTCCATCAATCAGGAAGCTCATCATCCCGCCGCCCATTCCGCCCATCCCCATGCCCGATGAGAACACCAGTCGTTTGGTCCTCGTCGGTACTCCGAGATCGGCAATCGAGTTGAGCGCGCCTGGCAGTGCGACGGCGGTCGTTGCCGCGGATGCGTAGGTGAGTGTCAGCAGCGGAATCGTCGATGAGACGGATCCCATCATGCCCATGGTGCCGCGGTCGTAGGGCAGGCTTTGCAACACCGCGGTCGAGCCGACGGCGAGGCTGGCCGTCACGATGACTTCGACCCGTTCCGCAGGGGCCAGCAGGATGTCGTTGAGCCCAGGCACCGGCGAGCGCAGCAGCCCGCCGTCCGTACCGATCAGCGTCATGGTGTGTCCGGTCACCGCAAGGCGCAGATACCGCGCATTCGTCGCATTCAGGATCCGCCAGCGCTGGCTCTGTCCCGGCTTGATGGTGAGCACCGGCTGGTACTGGCCGTTGACCAGCACATAGTTGCCTTCACGTCCGTTCTGCCAATCCATGGTCGTGTTCGCCGGGATCGTTCCGTCCGCCGCGAGACGCAGGTCGGAGATGACGAGCAGCTTCTCCTCGATCGCCGCGGGCACGGGATCCGTGCGCGAGCGGACGATGAGAAGGCCCGCCATGCCGCGAAACACCTGCTCAGCCGTGAATTCGTGCGGGTGGGGGTGGTACCAGTAGGTCCCGGCGCTGCCGACGGGCAACGTGAACTCGTAGGTGCGGCTCGCGCCCGGAGCGATCGGGTCCATCGGGTTGCCATCCTGCGCGGGCGGCACCGGCAGGCCGTGCCAGTGCACGGTCGTCTGCTGTGACAGTCGGTTCTCCAGACGAATTCGAACCGTGTCACCTTCGAAAACGTCGATGAGCGGTCCAGGCACCAGCGAGTTGTACGTCCAGAACTCTGTTGATGTGCCCGGCAGCATCGCCTTGCTCGCGCGCTGTGCCACGAGCGTCGCAGCGAATTCGTTCGGCGTCGAACTGGTGTTCGCGAGTCGCACCAGGTCGGTCAGGGGCTGACCCACCGTCAGCGGCGACACCGGGGTCGCCGGCGGCGGGTTCGATACCGGCGGGCTTGCGGGAGGCGGTGCCGTGCCCGTCGGAGGCGTCGCGGCCCCTCCCCCTCCGCCGCTGCCGCCGCAGCCGGTGAGAACCGCGACGGACCCGGCGGTGCCAAGCAGGATGAAACGACGACGATCCATGTGCAGTCTCCTAAGGTCTGCCACGCTCATCGGCCATCGAGCAGCTGCTCATAGATGACCGCCGGAGTCGTGCAGATTGATGGAGCTGGTCCAGGAGCGCCTGCATCTCGGCCACGTTAGTCACGCCCGAGCGGTTCATCGGGCCATTGATGGAGGCTTAGCAACCGGGACCAGTCCAAGGGGCCAGACTGCGCCGCAAGTCAGCTGGCAGCACGGGATGCGGCCGCAGGCTCATGCGGCCGACCCGTCCAACTCATCGTCACTAAGCATCGGCGTGAAGTCGCGACGCGACCTCCTGCCATGCCACGTGCCGGCTTACCTGCCTGCTTCGGCGGCCATTTTGCGATGGTCCGCCGCGAGGGCCTTGTAGCTGGCCGCCGCCTCCTTGTAGTCCTTCACGAGATTCTTGCAGTGCCCGACCATCGACTTCGCCCCCGCGTTCTTCGGGTTATTGGCGGCTACCTCGTAGGTCTGCACCATCATCTCGTGTTCCTTGGCCTGCGCCTCGGCTGCAGCAGCTTCGGCGTCATACTGCTTCGCAATTGCTTCGTGTTCCGCCGGGGTCTTCGCCGCGGCAATTTCGGCAGTGGTTACCGACCCACCGGTCGCCGCCGACGCTCCACCAGCCAGCACCAGTGCCATGGCTACCGCGCTCAACATCGTAATCAGTGGTTTCATCTTCATCCTCCTCGGGAACTTTGTTTACTTCGACAGCCATGTTCGGACGGAGAGTTCTCGGAAGTATCGCAATTGAGCCGGATCTAGGTATAAGTCGAAGACTGCTGTCGTATTGTCAGCTCGGTGCCCTCGTCGCCCGCGATTGGCGCGCACGTGCGGCGGCTCGCCTTAGGTCTGGGCCGAACCCGGCGACCTCGCGACGATCGGCAGCTCAAAATAGAACGACGCGCCGTGTCCCGGCTGGCTTTCGACGGCGACGTCGCTGCCGTGCAACTCGAGAATGCTCTTGACGATTGCGAGTCCGAGGCCCGATTGACCGGAGCTCGTCGAGCGGCCCGGGTCGCCGCGGTAGAAGCGGTCGAACACGCGCTCGGCTTCCTCCGCCGTCAATCCCGGTCCCGTATCCGTCACGGCAATGCGGACCCGCTCGCCCCGCGGCTCCGACTGAACGGTCACGCGGCCGCCGGCCGGGGTGTGGCGCAGTGCGTTGTCGATCAGGTTGTCGAGCACGCGCTCCAGCAAGGCGATGTCGCCGTTCACCATCGTCGCTGCCGCCATTGCGTCAACCTCCAGCGCAACGCCGCGATCGCGCGCCGCCAACGAGAACTTCTGCACGACATCCTGCAGCAGTTCGCCGATCGGGAACGGCTCGACATTGACCGCGACCTGGCCGGCCTCAAGCTTGGCCGCCTCCAGCAACTGCTCGACCAGCAGGCCGATGCGCCGGCTCTGGCGTGTCGCGACGTCCAGGTACTCGCGCGCTCCTCCGGCGTGAGCTCCGGCTGCTTCATCTGCAGCGTCTCGAGGTGCGCGAGCAGCGTCGTCAACGGTGTGCGCAGGTCGTGCGAGACGTTGGCAAGCAGGTCGCGGCGCATCACGTCGGTCGACTTGAGTGCTTCCATCTGCACCTCGATGCGCGCGGCGAGGTCGCCGAACAGCGCCTCGAGTCGGTCCACCTCGTCGCCGCCCGGTGGGGAGCCCGACTCGTGACGCACCGGTGTCGCGATGCCATTCGCGTCCCGGAAGCGCCGGATCGCGTCCTCCAGGACGCTGAGGCGCCGCGTGAGCAATCTCAGGAACAGCAGGCTCAGTGCGACCGACAGCACGGCCGCGGTGAGGATCACGCCGGCACCTTCGCCGACCGCATAGGTCGTGCGCAGGCGGGCGGCGCCAGGCGCATGCTCCTCACGGCGCAGCACGATGTAGAGAATATCGCCCGGACAGTCAGCCACGTGAAACGGCGCTGCAGAGAAGACTTCCTGACGCTTGGTATCGCGCGGGTCGTCCGCCAGGATCGGCGCGTCCCGCCCCGCCAGGAACTCGTGCACCGGACGCAGGTCGACTCGCGAGCGGCGCCGCTCCGCCGCAGGTACGGACGACGCAACGATGCCGCCGCTGTCGTCCAGCAAGTAAATGTCCACCTCCGGATTGGCGGCCGCGAGCTTGCCGATGCCGCGATGCAAGGTCTCGGCGTTCAGTGGTGCATCCGTCAACAGGAAATTCGAGGCGACGTAACGCTGGGCCAGCTCGCGATTGACGGTCTGGTCGAACTCCCGGTGATAGAGGCGGTGCGACACCTGCATCACGACGAGCAGTGCGCCCGTCATGACGACGCCGAAGACAATGAAGATCAGCAGCAACCTGCCAAACAGGGTGCGAGGCAGCATCATCCCGGGGCGATCGAATCGGTGGTGAACTTGTAGCCGACGCCCCAGGCGGTCAACAGGAACTGCGGCTCGCCCGGGTTCGGCTCGATCTTGGCGCGCAGGCGGTTGATGTGGCAGTTCACCGCGTGCTCGTAGCCTTCGTGGCTGTAGCCCCACACGGCGTCGAGCAGCTGCGCGCGCGTGTAGACCCGACCTGGGTTCTCGGCGAAGTGCCGCAGCAGATCGAATTCCTTGTGCGTCAGCAGGATCGGCCGGCCCTGCAGGAACACCTCACGTGTCGCCGGGTCGATCCGCAGGCCGCCCTTCACGTCGATGACGCGCTCGGGCGTCGTTCGTGGCATCGCCAGCGCATCCATGCGACGGAAAATCGCCTTGATGCGTGCCAGCAGTTCCTGGACGCTGAAGGGCTTGGTCAGGTAGTCGTCGGCGCCGGTCTCGAGCCCGAGCACCTTGTCGATCTCGCTCGAACGGGCCGTGAGCATGAGCACGGGCATGTACTGCTGGCGCGCGCGCAGGCGCCGGCAGACCTCGAGGCCGTCGATGCCGGGGAGCATCACGTCGAGCAGCACGAGATCGAACTCCTGGGTCGCTGCCGCCTCCAGCGCGCTTTCGCCATTCGGGGCGATGCGGACCTGGCAACCGATGTCCTCGACGTGGCGCTTGACGACGCGTGCGAGGTCGCTTTCGTCCTCCACCAGCAGCACGCGACGTGCGCCGTGGTGGCTGGAGCCACCGCCCCGCGACTCATGGCGCGGTCCTCGGCAGATGCGGCGAGAGTTCGCGGTTCAATGCTCATGGCCCTCCCCAGCTGGATGCACGTGCGCATGGCCATCTTCGGCCGTGGCGCCCATGGTAGCGCCCGCCGCCGGAACCGGACCAACACTGTCGTGCTCGGCGCCGCCGTTGTGCTCGTGATCGTGATCCGCCTCGCCGTCGTCCTGCGTGAGCGCCGCGTAGGCCGCGGCGTCCATGGTCGGGAGTTGCTGCACAAATGCGACCAGGCCCCAGATGGCCTCGTCGTCGTGGGTCACGCCCCAGGCCGGCATGCCCGACATCTTGAGACCGTGCTTGATGATCCAGAACGACTCCGCCGGGCTGCGATCCCGCCGGTCGGAAAGGTTGGGCGGCTGCGGATAGAGCCCCTGGCGCATCTCGTTGTCGCCCACGCCGGGTGCCAAGTGACAGCCGGTGCACATGCCGGCGTAATGCTCGGCGCCGAGCGCGATCAGCGCGGGGTCCGCCAGATTCGGCACGGTCAGGTCCGCCGCGCGGGCCGCGATCGAGCGCTCGCGGACGGTCGCCAGCACGCGCGTCGTGACGTCCCAATGGGGCGCGTCGGCCGCGACGTTGTACTGCCCCGAATACGCCCACCCGAGCGCGACCGCACCCGCCACGACCAGCATCGCGACGATCCAAACGACCTTCTTCATCACGCTTCGTCTCCCCCGGATTCTCAGCCAGCGCCCATTGCAGCAGCGAATCTTCGCGACCGTGTCTCGGCGCTCAGGGAACCCGTTGCAGCGCAACGATGGTCAGCGCGCCATCGATCCGCTCCACGGTCATCTTGACCTGGTCGCCCGGCTTGACCAGGGTCAGAAACGCCGGGTCCTTGACCCGGAACACCATGGTCATCGGCGACATGCCGAGATTCTCGATGCGCCCGTGCTTGACGGTCAGCTTCTGCGCCGCGGCGTCCACCTTGCGAATCTCACCCTCCGTCTGCGGCGCGAGCGACCTGCCGCCGGGCCGCGGCCGGCGCGGTGGCGTGATCGTGGGCGTGCTGGCCCGTGGTGTCCGTCGCCTGCCCGGCGACGGCGGTGCCGGTTGCAAGCGCCAGGACGAGAATTCCGGTCAGTCGTCTGTTCATCGGTCGTGCTCCTTGGTAAATCGAGTATTTGCGTACGTTGGCGCGTGTCCGAATCGAGTTCGCGCGGCCATCAATGCCCGGAATGATCGGTGGGCTTGCGGACCTGAAACGGTGCCGGCTCACCCGCGTTGCGGGTGTTCGGTGCGCGAACCGGCTCCAGCGGCGCACCCGTCCATTCAAAGGCGCGCGTCCCCGCGGGCTGGGCGTACGGCCCCGGGTCCGAGTAGTCATCGCGTGCAAGGCCTGCACGGACCTTGACGGTGGTGAACATGCCGCCCATTTCGAGCGGCCCGAAGGGTCCGGTGCCGGTCATCATCGGCAGCGTGTTGTCCGGCAGTGGCATCTCCATCGCGCCCATTTCCGCCATGCCGGCCGATCCCATCGTCATGTAGTCGGGAATGAGGTCGCTGATCGCCGCGGCGAGGTCGTCCTGCGGCACGCCGATCATGGTGGGCACGTCATGACCCATCGCATTCATCGTGTGATGGCTCTTGTGGCAGTGAAACGCCCAGTCGCCCGGCTCGGTGGCGTCGAACTCGATCGCGCGCATCTGGCCGACCGCGACATCCGTCGTGACCTCGGGCCAGCGTGATGCAGGCGGCGTCCAGCCGCCGTCGGTGCCCGTCACCACGAATTCGTGCCCGTGCAGGTGGATCGGGTGATTGGTCATGGTCAGGTTGCCGATGCGGATCCGCACCCGGTCGCCGAGCCGGCAGGCCAGCGGGTCGATACCCGGGAACACGCGGCTGTTCCAGGTCCACAGGTTGAAATCGAGCATGGTGTTGATGCGCGGCGTCGCGCTGCCGGGCACCACGTCGTAGGCGTTCAGCAGGAACACGAAGTCGCGGTCGACGCGGTGCAGGTTCGGGTCGCGCGGGTGCGTGACCCAGAAACCCATCATGCCCATCGCCATCTGCACCATCTCATCGGCGTGCGGGTGGTACATGAAGGTGCCCGGGCGACGCGCCACGAATTCGTAGACGTAGGTCTGGCCCGGCTTGATCTGCGGCTGGTTGAGCCCGCCGACACCGTCCATGCCGTTCGGCAGGCGCTGGCCGTGCCAGTGAATGGTCGTGTGCTCGGGCAGGCGGTTGGTGACGAAGATGCGGACCTTGTCGCCCTCCACCACTTCGATCGTCGGGCCCGGTGACTGGCCGTTGTAGCCCCACAGCCGCGCGATCATGCCGGGGGCGAACTCGCGCTCGACGGGCTCGGCGACCAGGTGAAACTCCTTCCAGCCGTTCTTCATGCGAAACGGCAGGCTCCAGCCATTCAGCGTGACCACCGGCCGATACGGCGGACCGGCGCTGGGCAGCAGCGGTGGCGCCGACGCCGCGCTGGTCTGGATCTGCGGCTCCGGCAGGGCCGCAAGCGCCGCCTTCGCGACGGTGCTGGCCCCGATCAGCGCGCTGGCGCCGGCGAGAAAACTGCGTCGTGAGGTCATCGTGTTCCCATGGTTGAGTGATTCAATGCGGCTGGGCCGTGCCGGCGCCGGGTGTCACGTTGGGGAGACCGAGAGTCACGCCCTCGACCGGACGACCGATCAGCGTCGAGCGCAAGCGTCGCGTCCGCCGCCCAGAAATCACGTTGCGCGGCGATCGCCTGCCGCACGCTCGCGACCTGCTCGCGCGCATCGGCCAGCAGTTCGAAGACGCTGATCAGCATGCCGTTGTAGCGCAGCAGGTTCTCCTCCGAGATCGTCTTGCGCAGCGGCACGATCTCGTCGCGGTAGTGCCGGGCCAGGTCGTAGGTCGTGCGATAGGCGAGGTAGCTCTCGCGCAGGTGCGACTGCGCCTCGGCGATCACGGCCGCGGTGCGATTGAGTGCGGCCAGGTAGACGGCCTCGGCATTCGCCCGTCGTGCGTCACCGAAGTCAAAGATCGGCAGCCGGAATTCCAGGTCGTAGCCCTTCAAGGTGTCCTCGCCGGTCGTGCTCTTGCTCGCGACACCGACTTCCAGCGCATTGACCGTGCTGGTCACCCGCGTCAGCCCGAGGGAGCGGGCCGTGAAGTCGAGTTCCGCACGCGCCAGCGCCACGTCCAGGCGCTCGTCGAAGGCCCGGCTGGGCGAGCACCGACTCATCGTCGGGATTCGCTGGCAGGTCCGGCAGTCGATCGGGCAGCGTCAGCTTGTCGGCGAGGTCGCCCGACAGCCCGAGCAGCCGGATCAGCACCTCGCGGGTGCGCTGCGCCTCGAGCTGTGCACGGGCGACGTCCGCCGTGGCTTCAGCGTAGAACGATTGCTCCCGGCGGCCTCGAGGCGCGAAAAGTTGCCGACGGCCGCCATGCGCCGGCCGAGTTCCGCGCCGGCCTCGGCCGCCTTTTGCGCCTGCGCCGCATAGGCCAGCGACTGGCGTGCCGCCACCGCGTCGATCCATGCCTGGCGCGCCTCGGTCGCGGTCGCAATCACGTCGCCTGCACTGCGCAGTCGATGCTGCGCCTGCTGCAGGTCGGCAAGGCGCAGGCGCTGCGGCAGCAGGACGAAATCGAGCAAGGAGATGGTGAGCAGCCGGTCGATTTCCTTGAAATTGCCGGCCGCCAGGTCGCTGAAGGCAAATATCGGGTTGGGCAGCCGGGCGGACTGTGTCGCGGCGGCCGAGGCGGCGGCGCTGTCAGCGAGCATGCGCTGAAAGGTCGGGCTGTAGCCGAGCGGCGATCTGCACCGCGCCGTCGGCGGTCAACGGTTCGGCGAGCAGTGCCCGGGCGTTCGGTCGCCGCCGCCGCGCGGGCATCGGCGGTTGACTGGAGTTGCACCTCCTGGCCCACCTCGCGCAAGGCGAACGCGCTCGTCTCGGCCAGGTTGTCCTGAATGGCCGTCGACGCACAACCGGCGAGCAACAGGGGCAGCGCCACCAGCACGGAGCGCAACCCGCCGCACTCACCACCACGCCACGGCCTCATTGAGCGGTGTTCCTGATGATCGCCAGGAGGTCGTCGGCGGTGGATTCGTCGCCGGTGACCGCGGGGGGCGCTTCCGTCGGAGAGCGCATGTCGTGCATTCCGTGGGCGGCACCCTCGCTCCATCCCGATGGCGTCATTGGCCTGCCGCCACGCGACCGCCGGGGCCTGCGCGTCGAAGTGACGATAGTCCGCAAAAGCGGACTGATACTCGACGATTACCGGGGGCTCGGCGGCCGACACCGTTCCAGAGAACACGAGTCCAAGCGACGCGCCGGCGAGAGCAGCCAGGCGCCCGTGCGCGGACCCGCTCACGCAGTGACATCATTGTCGGCAGACGACATGCGTTCATTCCTCAGGTCAGGACACCGAAAGCATCTGCGTCGGTCGTGACCCTCGCACGAGAAGTTCGCGAAAGTATCTGCGGACACGGCCATCCGTTCTCGCCGCGTCTGCAGGTTGTCGGTTGCTCGCGGCTCGGGGCACGGTCAGTCGCTGCGCAGCGATGCGTTGCGCAGTCGCAAGGCATTGGCCACCACCGAGACCGAGGACAGACTCATCGCCAGGCGGCGAACATGGGGCTCAGCAACACGCCGAACACCGGATAGAGCACGCCCGCGGCCACCGGCACGCCCAGCGCGTTGTAGAGGAAGGCAAAGGCCAGGTTCTGCTTCATGTTGGTCACGGCAGCGCTCGAGATCTCCCGGGCGCGAGCGATGCCGCGCAGGTCGCCCTTGACCAGCGTGACCTGGGCGCTCGACATGGCGACGTCCGTGCCCGTGCCCATGGCGATGCCCACGTCCGCCGCCGCCAGCGCGGGCGCGTCATTGATGCCATCGCCCGCCATGGCGACGCGGCGCCCCTCAGCTTTCAGCCGCTGCACCAGGTCCGCCTTGTCCTTGGGTCGAACCTCGCCGTGCACCTCGTCGATGCCGAGATGCCGCGCCACGGCTTCGGCCGTCGTTCGGCCATCGCCGGTGGCCATCACCACCCGCAGGCCCGCTGCATGGAGCGCCTTGATCGCGGCGGCGGCCCCGTCCTTGATGGGGTCGGCCACGGCGATCAGCCCTGCCGCCGCGCCATCCACCGCGAGGAACATCGCGGTGGCCCCGTCGAGCCGAAGCTTTTCTGCGGCGTCGGCGAGTGCGCCGGGATCGGCCCCGACCTCACGCATGAGTGCCGTATTGCCGAGCACGAGCGCGCGGCCCTCGACACGTCCACGGACGCCGAGGCCGGTGACCGACTCGAACTCCTCCGCGCCAGACAGCGAGAGGTTGCGTCGCCTGGCTTCGGCGACGATCGCATCGGCGAGCGGGTGCTCACTGCCCTGATCGAGACTGGCGGCGAGCCTCAGCACTTCATCGGCAGTCACGTTGCCCTGCCCGATCACGTCACGAAAAGCCGGCCGGCCCTGCGTCAGGGTGCCGGTCTTGTCCACGATCAAGGTGTCGATCGTGCGCAGTCGCTCGATCGCCTCGGCGTCGCGGAACAGGACGCCGGCCTGCGCCGCACGACCACTCGCCACCATGACCGTCATCGGCGTGGCCAGGCCGAGCGCGCAGGGACAGGCGATGATCAGCACCGCCACGGCGTTCACCACCGCATACGTCCACGATGGCTCGGGGCCAAACACGCCCCAGACGACGAAGGTGACGATCGCCACCGCCAGCACCGCCAGCACAAACCAGAAGCTCACTTTGTCGGCGAGTCGCTGCATCGGCGCCCGCGAGCGCTGCGCCTGGGCCACCAGTTGCACGATCTGCGCGAGCACCGTCTCGGAGCCGACTTTGTCGGCGCGCATGATCAGCGCGCCGGTGCCGTTCAAGGTCGCACCGATCACTTTGGCACCCGGGGTCTTCTCGATCGGTATCGGCTCCCCGGTCAGCATCGACTCATCGACACTGGAGCGCCCCTCCAGCACCTCGCCATCGACCGGCACCTTCTCGCCCGGACGCACTCGCAGTCGGTCACCGACGTGCACGTGCGTCAACGGAATGTCCTCTTCGCTGCCGTCGGCACCGAGACGCCGCGCGGTCTTGGGCGCCAGCCGCAGCAGCGCCTTGAGCGCCGCCGAGGTGCTCGAACGCGCCTTCAGTTCCAGCAGCTGACCCATCAGCGTCAGCGAGACGATGATCGCCGCCGCCTCGAAATAGACACCGACCCGCCCGTGCTCACGGAAGGAGTCCGGGAACAACCCGGGTGCCAGGGTCGCAACGACGCTGTAGATGAACGCCGCCCCGACGCCGGTGCCGATCAGGGTCCACATGTTGGGACTGCGATTCGCGATCGACTGCGCCCAGCGCTCGAAAAACGGCCAGCCGGCCCACAGCACCACCGGCGCCGTGAGCACCAGCTCGAGCCAGGTGCGGGCAGTGGCGGACAGCAACGTGGTGCGATGCCCGAACATGGCGAGTGCCAGCACGGTCAGCGACAGCGGCAGGGTCCACCAGAAGCGGCGACGGAAATCCGTGAGCTCCGGGTTCTCGTCGTCGTCCAGGCTCGGCATCATCGGCTCGAGGGCCATGCCGCAGATCGGGCAATTGCCCGGCGCGTCACGCACGATCTCCGGGTGCATCGGGCAGGTGTATTGCGTGCCGGCCGGCGCCGGTTCGACCGCGGCAACCTCCGGCTTCAAGTAGCGGGCAGGGTCGGCGACAAACTTGGTGCGGCAGCCGGCCGAGCAGAATCGATAATCGTGACCCTCGTGCGTCGCGTGATGGGGCGAGTCTGCTTTCACGCTCATACCGCACACCGGATCGATCAGGGCCGGCCCGGCGGCCTGGTCGGTCACCGTTCGACTCGTGGGGATCATGGCGCGTGCGCATGCGCGTGCTCGCTCATCGGGCTCGACGACTGCGCCGCGGCTCCGGTCTTGGTCGCATGGGTGGTCTCACACCCGGCCGCGTCTGGACCGGCCTGGTGGGGTGAGTGGCAACAGGTGTGTGCGTGCTGTTCGTGGGAAGCGCTCATCGCGGATTCTCCTGGGTGAGTGCATTCAAGATGGGGCAGGCTTCTGCCCGGCCGTGGCCGGGGCAGGCCGTGATCAGCGTGCGCAGTCCTTTACGGATGCGCTGCAGTTCGGCGATTCGTTGCTCGATGTCGGTCAGCTTGGCTTCCGCTGCGCGCTTGACCTTGGCGACGTTGCGCTCGTCGCTCAGCGACAGCAGGCCGCGAATGTCCTCGAGCGTGAAGCCGAGCGCCTTGGCGCGGCGGATGAAGCGCAGCCGCTTCAGCTCCGCATCGCCGTAGCGACGGTAGCCGGAGGCGAGCCGGCCCGCCGGGGCCAGCAACTGGTTGCGCTCGTAGTAACGAACGGTGTCGATGGCGACTCCGGCGCGCTTCGCGAGTTGACCGATGCCGAGATTGGACATGCCTTACCTCCTGTGGCCGGCAAGTCTAAAGTCTGGACCATGGTCCAGAGTCAAGGACCAGATCGACGTAGCCGGCGGTGTTCACGCAACCGTCATCGCCGGGACTTCAGTGCGCAGCCGATGGGTTCTTCGTTCGGGACGACCAGTGGATGTGCACGATTTTCCAGACCGGACGCTCGGCGCTGCAGCAGCATCGTCTCGGTGCTGAACAGCGTCACCGGCTTGCCGTCTTTCTGGACGTGCAACTCGCTCTCGCTCGCCACCCAGGCGAAGTCTCCGCTGGCGTGAGCAGAGCGGACCTTGAGTTGCTGATGCGCGGATTTCAGGAACTCGGCGTCGTCCTTGGCGTGGCCGCCGAGGTATTCCGCAGCCGATCGCTCCGCACCGCCACCTTCGAAGATCAATA
>CAVXKM010000004.1:0-17859 GCA_963762305.1 uncultured Spirochaetota bacterium
CATACTCATTTCACCTCCTTGAATGGACAGCGCGATAAGCGAGAGCACGGATCTCCACATCTCTAAACTGCCTTGAGATGTCGAAGAGGATTGGAAGGACTGGCCATTTAAACTATGCAGGGTGAAGCAGCCACACAACCGACAACACCTTGTGTGCGTCCCTGCACGGCGCCGCGCCCGGATCTCCTGTCCGAAATGCATGCCAACCCGGCATTTGCCTCGAACATATCAACGACGCGCGTTGTCCTGACCGGTTTCGGCATTGATGGCTTCGCACGCACCGCGGCACAAACCGCTGTGTGTATCGGACCGGGTTCGCTCACATTATTCCGTTAGCCTTTCAAGGGTTCGACGTCAGCGCCACGGCGGGATGCGGGTCTTTCGGCGATCCGCGGTGTGCGATTGCATGTTTCCCCTTCCCATACGGGCCGGCTCACTTCTGGCCTGCGGTCAACTGCCGCAACAAATGTTGTATCAGGCCGCCTGCATCAACGATCTC
This sequence comes from uncultured Spirochaetota bacterium, assembly GCA_963762305.1. GTDB lineage: Bacteria > Spirochaetota > UBA4802 > UBA4802 > UBA5368 > CAVXKM01. The sequence goes on from CAVXKM010000004.1 coordinate 500, forward strand.
CATGAGGAAAGGCGGATAGGGCTCGGCGCTTATGCTTTGCCCGGTCGTTAGGTTGATAATTTCGCCCGAGTGAAAGTTGACATCAAGCTCCTGGCCCACATCGGCAACTCTAGTGATACCCGGGCAAACGATGGCGGGGAATCCGAAGTCCACCGACAGCCTGTGCCAGACGGGATAGTAAGATTCGGCGACAAAACCGGCAATGCCGACTTTGATCAGGGATTGGAGCCCCTGCTGATGAGGATGTCCGAAGCCGAAGTTCCTGCCGGCGATCATGATGTCGCCCGGTTTGACCCTCCGGCAAAAGTCCGGATCGTAATCTGCCAGGCACACCTTGCCCAGTATTTCCGGGTCGCGTTCAGCGATATATTTCGAGCCCACGATAAGGTCCGCGTTGAAATGGTCACCGAACTTCCAGATGATCCTGCCCCTGATATTGTCCATGATCGCACACCTCCCTATAGAATCCCGCGGGGATCGGTTATCTTGCCCTCAACGGCGGAGGCGGCAACGGTCGCCGGATTCGCCATATAGATCTTCGCATCTATGCTCCCCATGCGTCCCGGCACGTTCAACGTCCCGGTGGTGATGGCGACCTCCCCCGGGAGCAGATAGCCGAATCCGCCGAAACAGGGACCGCAGGTGGGGGGCCCTATGACGGCCCCCGCCCGCAGAAATATCTCCAGCAGCCCTTCCTTGGCCGCTTCTTCCGCCACTAAAGGCGTAATCGGCGTAATCAACAGGCGCACCCGCGGGTCGACCTTCCTGTCTTTCAGGATCCTGGCGGCCAGCCTCAGATCTTCCATTCTCCCGCCGGCGCAGGTGCCTATGACCGCCTGGTCAATCCCGGTTCCTTCCGTCTCTTTTACCGGTTTGACGTAATAAACGTCCGGCGGACAGACGACCTGGGGCTCCAGGCCGGAAACATCATAGTCCAGGGTTTTCGCATACCGGGCATCGTCATCGCTCCTCAGGGCATCGAAGGGCTGATCGGAAACGGCCTTCACATAATTCACCGTCTTTTCATCGGGGTTGATGATGGCTGTTTCGGCGGCCAGATACTGCACCGAGTTGCACAAGACCATCCGGCTCTCCACGCTCATTTCCGACACCGCCGGCCCCGAGAATTCAAAGACATTTCCGACGCCGCCGTCCGGTCCCAGGTCCCCCAGAAGCTTCTCGAAGAGGTCCCTGCTGGTTACGCCCTTTTGAAATTTACCCGTAACGTTGACCCTGATCGTGCCGGGCACCCTGAGCCAGGCCTTGCCGAGCGAGAAAACCGACAGCATGTCGGCGCCGACCCCGGCGGCATAGGCGCCGAATGCGCCGAAGGTGCTCACGTGCGGATCGGCGTGCATTATGAGCGTCCCGGGTTTGACATGGCCTTTCTCGGCTATGAGTTGAAACCCTATGCCGGACCGCCCCACGTCATAAAAGTTTTTAATCCCGTATTTCTTGACGATTTTACGAAAGCTATCGTGCACCCTGGCGCTTTCTTCCGTGTTCGCCATGAAAAAATGGTCTATGTTCAGGACAATCCTGTCCGGGTCGATCCTGATGTCGCTCATGAGGAAATCCAATCCGGGCCAGTCATAGAGCAGCACCAGGTCCGGTTCCGCATAAATAATCTCCCCGGGAGTCACTTCGGCCCTGCCCGATTTCCTGGCCAAAATCTTCTGTGCCAATGTCATGCCCATGGTCGCGCCCCTCTCCGTCCTATGCTTTCCCCTTCTGGTACTTCTGTTCCCACGCCTGCGTCTCCGGCAGGCCGATAAAATTAAAGAATTCCTGGTAACCGCCGGCCTGGTATTTCGTCATGGTTTCCGTAACCGTACCCTTGTTCCGCAGTTCCGTCGCAAGATCCATCATCGCCTTGGCGGCCACAAAGGCGAGTTCCACCGGGTATATGACGATGCCGCGGACACCGATTTCCTCAAGATCTTTGACCGTCAGGGGGAGTTCCGCCGCGAGGTAAACCCACAGCGGGACCTTCACGCCCTTGACCAGGGCGGCGAATTCCTCCCGGGTGTAGGGTATCGCGGTCACCAGGTCGACGCCGGCCTCCGCGTACGCGTTGCATCGTCTTACCTGCTCCTCGATGGAAACGATGTTGGCGTCCGTCCGGGCGCAGATGACAAAATCGGGGTCCTCCCTGGCGGCCAGGGCACATTGAATTTTTGTGACCATTTCCTCCATGGATATGATCTTCTTGAATTCTTTCAAAGAGCCGCACATGACCGGATGGGCCTGGTCCTCGATGAAAATGCCGGCCACGCCGGCCCTCTCGAACTCCCTGACCGTCCGCTGTATATTCGAATAGCCCCCATAGCCGGCCTCGGCATCGGCGAGCACGGGGACATCGAGCGACATGGCGATGTTCTTCGCATGGGTTACCACTTCGCTCATGGACAGCAGGCCCACGTCCGGCCTGCCCAGGAGGCTTGCCTCAAATCCGAACCCGGACAGGAACACGACCTCAAAACCCGCCTTCGCTATGACCCTGGCGCTCAAGGCGTCATGAGCACCGGCCGAAACCAATAGTTTCTTCTCGGATAACAGCTTCCTCAACATGGCTGTCTTCTTCATGGTCCATCCCCCGCATTCCAAATGATTTTCTCCAGGGCATCAAGCAGTCGTCCTAATGGCCGTAACTGTCTCGGTTGAATTGAAACACATACTATCCCGGCTGGCAAGATAAATCCGGCGGAGGGGGTCTATCCCCCTGACATTCACCCAAGAACCCCACCCCGCCTTCGGCACCCCTGTGCGAAGCCTCCCTTCAGGGACCCCCACTGGGGGAGGGGTTTATGGAGGAAGCTTGAGGTGTTGAAGGTGTGTTCAGTCACAGGGGAAAAAACTTTTCCGGATTCTTGTCCATCGTCAGCGCCCCATGTGCTTCCATGTGCGGCGCTGCACTCGAGTAACCCTCACCTCCCCGACTGGGACACTTCGAGCGCCGCCCAGCCGTCCTCCTCGACTACGCGCTCGACGGTCTCGGCGAAGCCGGAGGCCGGGCCGCACACGATCGCCGCGGCGAACACGAAGCTCATTACTCTTCTCATGGACATCACCCTCCTTGCCTTAAAATCCTGGTTCGCGGGCCGGCACGTATCGGCCTCCGGCCCTCGAGCCCATTCTTTATCACTTTCCAGTGCGCCTGTCAGCCTTCTTTTTACATGCCACCCGAACGAAATCCAGCCCCTGGTCCCGAATCTGTCTATTGCGCGTCCCTGAATCCAGCCGACGGCCGCTACGTGATGCGAGGCAAGACCAGGCCGTTTCCATTCTTCCGGAACCGCCCCGTCATGTATAACGGTTAATTATGTTCATCACTTCTCAATTCATTGACTTTTCGAAAATAACATGCAATTCTTTTGACGCGGTTGTCATGGGGTTTTTCGCAAGACGTCACACGGATGCGGGAGTCATGAAAACAGATACACGGTGAAGATATACCGGCAGGCGGAAATTCGGATGATGCGCCGGTGCAATTCACGGAATGATATTCGGATATATAAAAAAGGAGGTCGGCATGACACAGAAAGCAGAAGCCCCGCATCACGAAAAAATCTTTTACGGATGGTGGGTGGTAGCCGGAGCGTTCTTGGTCCTCTTCCTCGGAGTATGCTCGGGATTCTACACCGTTTCGGTCTTTCTTGAACCCCTGGAGAGCTCTTTCGGCTGGAACAGAACCCAGATATCACTCGGCTTCACCATCGCCGCCCTCCTGGTGGGGCTTCTCAGCCCCCTCGTGGGGGCGGTCGTCGCGAAGGTCGGCGTGAAGAAGGTCATGGTCTTCGGCGCCTGCCTGGTCGGCTGTTCGCTGTTCGCGCTCGGATTCATCCAGAGTCTCTGGCAGTACTACCTGTCGTTCATCGTGCTGGCGGCCGGCATCTCCTCGATAGGCCTCGTTCCAAACCAGACCCTGATATCCCACTGGTTCAAGAAGCGGCGCGGGACGGCCATGGGGATAATCATGACCGGCATCGGCCTCGGGGGCATGGCCATGATTTCCATCGCCAGCGCGGCGGTGCAATCTTTCGGATGGCGGTGGTCATACCGTTTTCTGGGCCTTACGGTTCTGTGCCTGGTGCTTCCCGGCATCCTCCTGATCATAAGGAACAGGCCGGAGGATATGGGCCTGCTCCCCGACGGCCTCGCGCCCGCCGCGGAGGGAGCGAAAGGATCATCAAGGGAAATCGGGCTCACCGTGGGCGAATCGCTCAGGTCCCTCACCTTCTACCTCCTGTGCCTCGATATGGCGTTTTACGCGATCATAATCGGGGGTATGACCCAGCACGCCATTGCCCTCCTCAGGAGCCTGAGCGTCTCCGATGCCAATCTCACCTGGAGCCTGGCGTTGGGCGCGAGCGTCGCGGGAAGGCTTCTCTTCGGGGCGATGGCTGACCGGATATCAAGAAAGGGCCTGGTCACCCTGGTGTGGGCGTTCCACCTGGCCGGCATCGGCGCCCTTCTCTTCCTGACCGGGACGGGCGTTCCCTTGTGGCTCTTCGTGATATTCTACGGCATGGCCCTTGGCGCATTCGCGACGCTATTCCCCCTCCTGCTGGGAGAGCGGCTCGGCGTGGAGCACTTCAGCAAGATCGTGGGCCTCACCGGTCTGTTCAATATCATAGGCATGGCGACGGGAGCTGTCCTTCTAGGGAGGATCTTCGACGCCACCGGATCCTACGCCCTGGCGGTCAGGATTCTCCTCGGCATCGCGGGGGCTGCGCTCGTGGTGACGACGGCGATAGGCCGGCCGCGAAAGATGGCGCCGGCGACATCCAGATAAGAGGAAAGCCGTGCCCATGGTTCCGTTTTCAAAGACCGCGAACGGGGAAGCACAGGCCGTGAAAACGGTCTTCTTCCCCGCCGTTTTAAATAACAAGAGAGGATTCCCATCATGGAAAAGAAAAGAACATTAGCTGAGCTTGCAACGACAACCAGGCCGCTTGTCTTCCCCGGGTGCTACGACGCCCTCAGCGCCCGCATAGCCCAGATGGCGGGATTCGAGGCAGTGCTGGTGGGCGGATTCTCCACCAGCGCGTCGCTGTTCGCGCTCCCGGATTTCGGAATACTGACCCAGACAGAGATGATCCGGACCGTGCGCTACGTCGCCCAGTCAGTCGACATACCGGTGGTCGCGGACGCCGACACCGGCTACGGCGGCCCAATCAACGTGATACGCACCGTCAAGGAGCTTGAAAACGCCGGCGCGCAGGGGATGATACTGGAGGACCAGCTCTGGCCCAAGCGCTGCGGACACATGACCGGCAAGAAGGTCATACCCGCGGAGGAGTACGAGCAGAAACTCATCGCCGCGCTCGAAACCCGGCGCGATCCGGGATTCTTCGTCGTGGCCCGCACCGACGCCCGGGGGCCGCTGGGCCTGGATGAGGCCATCAGCCGCGCCAACCGCTACCGGAAGCTGGGAGCGAACGCCATCTTCGTGGAGGCGCCAAAGAGCAAGGAAGAACTCCGGATTATCCGGCAGAACGTGCCGGGTCCCCTCATCGCGAACATGATCGAGGGGGGATTGACCCCCATCCTCACCCTCGACGAGTTCGAGGAGCTCGGATACCAGTTCGTCGGCTACGTCCTTTCATCGATCTTCACCGTGGCCAAGGCACTGATGAACATGCTCGAGGAGCTTCGGACCCAGGGCACCACGAAGGGCTACGAACCCAATATGGCGACCTTCAAGGAGTTCACCGAGATCGTGAGGCTCCCGGAGTTTTTCGCCCTGGAACAGAAGTACTCGCTGAAGGAGTGAGTAGCCCCGGGCCAATTTCGTATCACCGTGCATTGCGCTTATCAGCCTTCTTTTTCGCGCGTCCCCGCGACCGCACCACGACGTCGGGCAGGCCTGCCGCCGCGGGTCTCCTTTTACCCGAATTGCTCAATGAGGAGACTTAAGAACCCCACCTCGCCTTCGGCACCCCCCCTATTAGGGGAGGGGTTTGTGGAGAAAGCTTGAGGTGTTAAATGTATGCTTAATCATTCTGGAAGCAACTTTTCCGGATTCCTGTCCATCGTCAGCGCCTCATGTGCTTCCATGTGCGGCACTGCCCTTGAACATCGGCTGATCAGCAGGTTCCATTAAGAAGCGAGCCAGGAGGGCGAGCGCCTCGGGATGGCAGCGCCCGGCGTGCATCCGTGCACGGCGCTGCACTTGGACATCCTGTCCATCGCGCGCGTTGACCGGATAGCCCCGCGAGACAGGAAGTCGAGCGGTCCGGATGCGGCCGAGGACAGCCACGGAGGGCGTCCGCAGGCCGCACGCAGGAAGTACACTTAAAATGATTAAGGCAAGCCTCCCCGGCGCCTGAGGGGCGGCTTTCTGCGGCGCTTTTTTGCCGGTGACAAAAAGCGCCAAATTTCTGTTGAGGCTTTCCCAAAGCCTCCTCCCCCCGGGAAGGGGTAGCCACTGCACCGCCAGGCAGAATGGCGATATGCTTTTCTCCAGGCGTCTCTCTTTCGCGTGAAAGAAATCGCACCGTTTAATTGAAACTTTCCAAAGCTTTTCCCTGCCGAAAAAGCGCCAATTCCCGGGGATGCCGCTCCGCGGGCGGCCGGAACACCCGCCGCATCATGAACCGGGACTTCTCACGGCTGAAACCACCATGGCGGTCCTGCCGTCATCTACCCGCGGGGATCTTTCTGCGGGCGCTTCCACCCCCGCCGGCCGGGGCCAGCATGGCTAGTATCTCGTCACGCCGCGACGCGTCCCGGACGAGCCGCCCGATGTTCTTCCGGAGAATTTCATGCTGCCGCCCTGGAAGCTTTTTCAGGCCGCGAGCGAGGGCCGTCGTGCCCCGGTCCCGCTCCCCGCACAGCACAATCACCGCCCCCCGCAGGCACCGCAGGTACGCATTTCCGGGATCGGCCCGGACGGCGCGCTCCAGGTGGGCGAGCGACTCGCGGAACCGGTTCCCGTAGAGGTAGAACAGCGCGATGCGCTTGTTGATGACGCCGTCGTCAGGGTTCACCGCGAGGGCCTTTTTGTACGCGGCCACCGCCTCGGGATACTCGGCGAGCGAGAATTTCCGGTACGGCGACTGTTTCTTATAAAACCGGAGCAGGAGCAGCGAGACGACCACGGCGATGAGTATCAGCGAGACCGCCACCGGGACCAGCGATATTTCCACGAAGAAGTTGTACAGGCCGTGAACGAAAGAGGCGATGGCCAGGGACATCAACACCAGCGGGTAATCGGCGCGTCCGCCCCGGCGGGCCCCCTCGTACACCGCCAAGGCGTAGCTGAAGCCCCATGTCGCGCCGAAGACGACATGCCCCGTGGTGCACAGGACCGACCGGACGGCCAGGGTGTAGAGCCCGTACTCGTTCCCGTACCAGAGGTTCTCCACGGCCGCGAAGCCGACAGCGACGGCCGCGGCGTACAGGATCCCGTCCCGCGGCTCGCGGATGGGCGCGAAACGGCGCGCGAGGAGCAGGAAGGTGATGAACTTGGAACACTCCTCCACGGGTCCCACGATGAACAGGTGCATGATGAATTTTGACGAGACCATGGCGATTTCCTCGAAGACGTCGATGGGCGACAGCTGGTACAGGAATAACGTGGGAAGCATGCTCGCCATCCCCGCCAGCATGAAGACCACCGGCGTCTTCCCGCTCTTCTTTCGACGCGAAAACTCGTCCAGGCCCCATATGAGCGCCATCCAGAGCGCCGTCGCGATCGCGTTGACGATGAAAATCATTTGGAAACCCCCGGGGAAGCCTCCAGCGCCGCCCATCCGTCCTCCTCGAGGGCGCGGCGCAGATCGTGCGGCAAGCGCCCGTGGACGAGGTACCCCAGACGGCGCAGGCAGCGCACGAGGCCCTCGTCGTCGAGGGAGGGCTTCACCATGCCGGCGCAGACCACGAACCACCGGCCGTTGTTCATCCCGTACACCTGGAAGGGCGCGGCGCCGTTTTTCACGTACCACCGGGCCTCGTCGAAGCCCGCCCCCGCGCCACAGGCCAAGGCCTTTCCCGCGCGCTTCGGATTCGATGTCCGTAAAGCGCGCGCTGTATTTAAAGGGAAAGCGCGTGTAGGCGTAGCCGTAGCCCTGCCGGATGAGCTCCTCGTTGGCCATGGCGCCGCCGGGGAGATACACGTAGGCGAGCGTCCTGCCGTAGCGGTCAGTCCGCTGATGGTCGTACTTTAGGGAGACCTCCCTGCCCTCGGCGATCCGGCGGAGGAAGTCCGAGGCCTCCTTCCCGAAGTACTGCGGGGACTTCGAGGGGTGGTTCGTCTCCGGGGTGTCCACCCCGATGAGCCGCACCGTGACGCCCCCGGCGAGCACCAGGGTGTCCCCGTCGACCACGCGCTCGACGGTCTCGGCGAAGCCGGAGGCCGGGCACGCACACGATCGCCGCGGCGAGCACGAAACACCATACCCTTCTCATGGACATCACCCTCCTTGTTTTAAACCCTGGTCCGCGGGCCGGCATGTACCGGCCCCCGGCCACGATGCCGATTTTATATCACCCTGCATCGCGTTTCGCAGCCTTCTTTTTCGTTTGCCCCCGCGAGCCTGCCGTCGCGGAGTCACAGGTCCCCCGTTTCCTTGAACCGCACGTACTGTCCCCACTTCTCCATCACGCCCTTCAGGCATTCGGCGCACGCCGGCCCCCAGGGGGTCACGTAATGGGCGTGAATGACGGCTGTCACAGGCGCGCCGGCGAACCTCTTTCTCGATTCGGGACCGGTCATTTCCACGATGGGCTTTTTGCACCGGAAACACACATCCGAAATCGCGAATTTCACTTTCTTGGCCATTTAGCACCTCCACGTTCCATGGAAAGTCATAGATTCTTCAAGTAGCAAGCCAGGAGGGCCGCTCTTCGCAAGAAGCGCGAAGCCGCGCCTTGGGATGGCAGCGCCTCGCGCACATCCATGTGCGGCGCTGCACTCGGACATCCTGTCCATCGCGCGCGTTGACCGTATAGCTCCGCGAGGCAGGATGCCGAGCGGTCCGGATGGGGCCGAGGACAGCCACGGAGGGCGTCCGCAGGCCGCACGCGGAAAGCGCTTTTAATCATTAAGACGAGGCCCTCCGCCGTCTGAGGAGCGCCTTCTTTGGCCACTTTCTTGTGGCGCGACAAGAAAGTGGCACCGTTTAGCTGAGGCTTTCCCAAAGCCCTACCTGTCATACCTCCCCCTCCCCCGGCGGTGGATCTTCCCCCCGGCACGGCCGCGGCCGCCGTTTTCCCCGGCCTCGTCGAACCGGAAAAAGGCCGCGTGTATCGCCGTCCCGCCGTATTCCAGGGCCGAGCCGACGACGCCCTTCCCTTCGTATCGCCAGTCCGACCCGGCGCCCCTGGATTTGTAGGTGCTCCCGTCGTAGCGCGTCGCCTCGTCGAGGAAGCCCTTCACCTCGCCGGCGGAGAGACCGGCCTCCCCGCCCTTCGCGTACAGGGCGTCCACCGTGTAGCTCCTGACGAGCCGCGGGTGGTAGTCGGCGTAGGCCCCGGCGCGGGACACGGCCTCGAAGCCCACGGCCTTCCCCCCGATGAACACCATGAGCCCGATCTGCCCGTCGGAGAGCGGGAAGGCGTTGGCGTAGGCGTCCAGGTCCGCCCTCCGCCCGTCCATGGCGTCCTTCATGGCCCCGGTGGCGGAGCTGACGCCCATCTTCGCCGACATCTCGTGTATCCCGTCCCACACCTCGCCCTGGTCGGAGAGGTACGCCTCGCGGGATTTCAGCGACTCCGAGACCGACCGCGTCTTTTTCCTCCTGACGCCGTAGGCCATGATGTTGTCGGAGTCCCTGAACTCGCGGGACGCGTAGGACCACCTCCCGTGCTCGGTGCAGCTCACCGGGACCACGATGGTCGTCCCGCCGAGCACCAGGATCGTGGTGTTGAGGATGCGGTTCTGCTTCGCGCCGGCGAGCTCCTCGCCGTCCAGGAGCAGGACCGAGAGCTCCGACTTGTTCTCGACCAGGAGGTCGGGCACCGAGCCGCCCTCGCTGACCTCCTTCACGGCGATGTGCTTTTTCTCCAGTGCCTCCTTCATGGTGATGTAGCGCGGGCCCTCAGCGGCCTCGCCGAACAGCGGAACGACGGCCATGTTCTTGAACTCCAGCATGTCTCCCGGCTTCAGGCCGGCGATAAAGTCATGTATCACGGTTTCCATCCTTGAACAGTACCTCCCTGTCGAAATGTGCGCCGGTCATCCCGCCGAAGCGGCCCGGGCAGACGGAAAAACAACCTCCTGCTATAAAGATAACGACTGGTGTATGACAGATACGGACCTATACGTTTGTGTGGCTGGGCATAAGGCGGGAATCCCCCAAAGGCGAGGTCACGTGACCAAGGTTATCGTACAGGAGAATTGAAACCAAGGAGCAGGCGGGGTCACGTGATCCCGCATGGCGGGACATCCCCGCCTACCGGGACATCCCCGCCTTCGGCACCCCTGTGCGAAGCCTCCCTCCAGGGACCCCTAATAGGGGAGGGGCTTTGTTATGAAGTTGAAAACAGATAATATATGGACGATCGAACGAGGAGCAACCTAACAGAAGCTCACTGAATAAAGGTTGCGGACTAGAGGAACAACGATAATACTTTTTTAAATAGAGGGCACCGACCTCCCAATCTTTGATTAAATTTTCACTCTACATAATAAATATAATAAAAAAATCGCCCATCGTCAAAAAAATGAACCCCGCAATCCTCCAGGTGTTTTAAAAATGTCAAAGAAAATCACGGGGAGACGGCCGCTCTTCGCAAGAAGCGCAAAGCCGCGACTTGGTCTGGCAGCGCCTGACGCACCTCCATGTGCGTCGCTGCACTTGGACATCGGCGTAACAATAGGCTCCATTAAGTAGCGAGCCAGGAGGGCGAGCGCCTCGGGCTGCGCGCGAGGACAAACAGGACGTCTCCACAGCGCGCACGGAGTAGGGATTAACATTTATTGAGACAAGCCTCCCCGGCGTTTGAGGGGCGCTTTCTTTGGCGACTTTCTTTCGCGTGAAAGAAAGTCGCAATGTTTAGTTGAGGCTTTCCAAAAGCCTCACCCCCACCTGGAAGGTGAATCCCTTCACAACCCCTCCCCGCGGGGACTCCCATTGGGAGAAGGAGAGACTTAACGCCCCACCCCGCCTTCGGCACCCCTGTGCGAAGCCTCCCTTCAGGGAAGCGATACAAAGCCCTATATTCTTTCAACGGCGCCTCTTATCGGCGAGGGCTTCGATCTTCCCGAACCGGACTCTCTTTTCATTACCATGCCCGTGTCCTTCAAGGGCGGGTCGCGCAATATGCCGGAATGCTCCACCGGGAGACCGGCGGCAACTATGATATCAATGGCAATGTTCCCATAATGGGAATATTTTCTTGACGTTTCCGGTTGCGTAAACTACCTTGTCTTATGAGGATAATCGCGAAACGGACACTGGTTGAATTTTGGGAAAAGAACCCGAACCGTCGCGACTCCAGGGGACAGCTCGAAGCCTGGTACAAGGAGGCGAAGTCGGCCGCATGGCGCACTCCAACGGACATCAAGGAGCGCTATCGAAACGCCAGCATCGTCAAATCCAATCGCGTCGTGTTTAATATTTGCGGGAATAAATACCGTTTGGTGGTGAAAATCAACTATCCCGCTCAAATCGTGTTTATCCGTTTCATCGGTACTCATGAGGAGTACGACGATATAAATGTCGAAGAGGTTTAACCATGAATATTCATCCTATTAAAACAAATAAAGATTACGAATCCGCCCTCGCGAGGATCGAATCCCTCATGGACGCGAAGCGTAACACTCGTGAAATGGACGAGCTTGAAGTCCTCTCCGTTCTCGTGGAGAAATACGAAGATGAACACTTTCCTATCTCCTCACCGGACCCCGTCGAGGCGATTAAATTCAGAATGGAGCAGATGGGTTTGAGTCAAAGCGATCTGGCAGGGATAATCGGGAGCCGCTCCAGGGCATCGGAGGTGCTGCGGGGTAAAAGAAGCCTCACGATAAAAATGATACGCTCCCTCCACGATCGTCTGAATATCCCCGCAGAAATCCTGATACAAATGAAATAAACGTAAGGCCCCCACCCTGCCTTCGGCACCCCTGTGCGAAGCCTCCCTTCAGGGACCCCCATTGGGGAGGGGCTTATGAAGAATGCCGACGGTGTTTCATGTACGGTCAATCACACTGGAAGCAACTTTTCCTGATCTTTGTCCTCGGCAGTGCGCTTATGTGCATACGTTTCATCACACGCGTCGATTTTTAGAAAACCCAAAGGCTCATTCCCAACATCCACTCAGTAGCGAGCCAGGAGGGCGAGCGCCTCGGGCTGCGCGCGAGGACAAACAGGACGTCTCCGCAGCGCGCACGGAGAGAGCATTGATTATGATTGAGACAAGCCTCCCCGGCGTTTGACCCCGCACTTTTCCTATAAGCTTCAAGGTAAAGTGCGGGGTGAGGGGCGCTTTCTTTGGCGACTTTCTTTCGCGTGAAAGAAAGTCGCAATGTTTAGTTGAGGCTTTTCAAAGCCTCACCCCCACCTGGAAGGTGAATCCTTTCACAAATCCCTCCCCGCGTGGAACGCGGCCTACAGCTGCACAATCACCAGATGTGTTGTTCGGCGTATAAAATCGCGGATTTCAGAATTCCCGGAAAACCCGGGTAAGACATTGGTGGCAGTCACGATAAACCAATTAAATATGCAGCACCTGCGTTGCCTTGTAACGGCTCGCGACATGCAATTTCAACGATGATCCTATAACATCACGATGGGTCCGCAATGCGAGCTCCGGATCGTTATTCTCCTCAGAAAGGTGCCCCAAACACACCCATTTAAGGCGCCCTCCCCTGCCCGCGACAAGCTCCGCCGCTTCGATATTGGATAAATGGCCGCCAGGCCCGCTGATGCGGCGTTTCAATGCGCGAGGGTACCTGCCTGTTTCGAGCATCGACGGGTCATAATTGCTTTCCAGCACGGCGGCATCGACTGAGGCAAGCGCGGATTTAAGGTCTCCATATACATGTCCGAGGTCGGTAAAAATCCCCAGCCGGCTGTGCCCGTCGTCGATGATGAAAGCGGAACCATCAGCGCCGTCGTGCGGGGTCTGTACCGTCTCCACGCGCACCGGACCGAAACGCATGGTGTCACCCGCCCGGAAATGCTGAACATCGCGAAGAACGCCAAGATCACGCCTGCTCTTTGCGGCGCGCAGTGTCCTGGTCGTAACATATACAGGAAGGCTGAACTTTCGGTGATATATCCCGGCGCATGAGACATGATCGGCGTGGTCGTGCGAGATGATGAGCGCATCCACCTCCTCGATGTCCCGTCCCCTTGAGGCAAGGCGGGTCATGGCCTGTTTTCCGCTTATTCCCGCGTCGAAAAGCAGGCTGATTCCGGATGTTTCAACATAGATGCAGTTCCCGTTGCTTCCGGACTGGAGGGAAATTATATTCATTAATTGAAATCTATCATTGCTGAATATCGAGAATTTCCTTTTCAACCATTTCGCTGTACTTGCCCGTTTTTCCATATTTTTCAAAATACAGCGCGGCGTATAAATCTTTCACATCGTCGTTGCCCAGGTATTCGCCGCACATCATGCAATTCACGTAGCAATTCTCCAGGTAATCCTGCCGCAGAAAGACGCTGTTTCCTATCAACTCCTCAAACAACGCGAGGGCCTTTTCGTATTCCATTTTTTTAAAATATATATCCGCGATGAAATAGTTGATGTTCTCCCTGGTCGAATTGCTTGATTTTTCATCTTTGACGATTTCATTGAAGGTTGTTAAAGCTTTTTCATATTCACCCGAAGAATATTCGGCCATGCCCCTCTTTATTTTATCGACGTCCTCCCCTTGCCCGGTTTTCACTCTTCTCACGGCCGAAACGGTAGTCGGGTAATACGGTTCAATGTTATTGGAAAGATACAGGTACAGATTATAAAGAATTTTTCCCCTCTTGATGTTGTAATCCAGTTTTTCTTTCGAGAACTTGAAAACGACCGGACCTGTCATCGTTATTATTTCATTGCCCTTCTTCACTTCGATAATCAGCTGGGATTTGTCTTGAAGTTTTATTATATCACCCTTCGCGCATCTTGGTTCCGCGTTCAGGAGATATGACCGCCGCACCCCTCTGGATACTCACCTGCCCGACATATGATTTTACCACATAAGCACTTTCACTCGAACCAGGAGCTCTCGTGTGAAATGCCAATATGGATATAACCATGCAGGCAACATATTTACCGTATTTATTCATTGTGTTTGACTCCCTACCCCGCTTTTTTAAACCGAGCATATCGCCTCTCCAGCAGATCTCTCTCCGGTTGTAGCGACTTGTTGTGAGGTAGTAGTATTTTGCTCTCGTGTAAACCCTGCAGTCCCACTCCCACCACATAGTATAATCGAACGCATCACAATAAGGCCCCCTGCAGGAGGCACGGGGATGGCCGTGGAATGCACAGATGCATGTCATTGTCCCGGACATAGTTAGCACTTTTCAAGCAAGAGTGCAGCCCCGCGCAGGGGCCTTCACCCCACGTTCACCACGTACAGCAGATGCCGCGCCCTGGTGTAGCCCACATACAGCAGCTCGGGCGACCTGTAGCGGTCATCGGCGTCTTCAGGCCGGTTATGCACGAGCAGTATCACAACGTCCGCCTCCAGGCCCTTGAACTGCTGTATGGTTCGGAAGCGAAGGCTCCCCGCCCGCGTGCCTTCACCGGTGGCGACAAGGGAGAACGACCCGGCCTTCTTTTCGCCGGTGAAGATGGAAAATTCAAGGTTCCTGTTCGAGAGGACCACGACGCGGGAACGGTCGATTCCATGATGCTCGATGAGGTTCTCGAGAATCCCCGCGACATACGCCCGCGCTTTTGACTCATCCTTGAACGATACTTCCTCCGGGGCGATTCCCGGGATATCGAGCGAGCGCGCCGTTGAGCCCTTCCCGGTGCTGTTGACGGCGTAATCATGTATTCTCGCCGTATTACGGAGGTTGTCCCTGAGCCTGAACACGTGGTCCTCGAGCCCCGCGGTGGCGATGAGGCCCGTGACGGGGAGCTCTTCCTTGGGTGCGAAGATGGTCTGGTTGTCGTCGTAGAAGATGTAGCAGGTCCGCTCCTCGAACTTGCGGAAAAGGTACGCGAGGCTGTCGCACCAGTTTCTGTGGAAGTCCTGCCCCTCGTCGATGATGAGGGCGTCGTAATGGTGGCGATTCCGAAGCTCGCCGTCGGCCTCGAGCGCCGCCATGAAGGCCAGCGGCATCCGGTCGCCGAAGAAGTCGGACGCGCCGTCGGGCACGAGCCAGCGCATCACCTCGCGCACCGCCTCCGGAAGGTTCCGACCGTGTTCGTCGAAGGCGCCGAGGCATGAGGTCTCTTTGGGAAGAGAGCCCAGGACGAAAAGCGCGCCGCTAAGCGTCTCCCCGGTGCCCTTTTCACCGGAACGCCTCTTTCCTTTAGCCGGTGCAGCATCGGCTTGCCCGAGGACGCTCCCGGCGATTTCAGAGACGCAGTTGAAAAAGCACGAACGGCACCCTTCCTCTTGAAGATGGCTTTCCAGGAACTCGCGGAGAACGCCGTCCGCGAAGGCATGGTAGGTCATGACCGTGACGCCGGGGACATCCTCAAGCCCGCCGGCCATGAAGGAATTCACTTGCCGGTTGAAGCAGAGCACAAGGGTGCGCTTTCCCTTTGACGCGAGACGCCGCGCCTTCTTCATGGCCAGCCAGGTCTTACCGGTGCCGGCCGCGCCCTGGAAGGCCACGCGCGGCTTGTCGTCGAAGACGTCCAGGAGATAGTCCTGCACGCGGTCGGCGAGACGCAGGGCCTCCTCCTGCATGACCACCGCCCGGCTGAGCGAGAGGGGAACGTTCACCTTCCTGCCGAAAAGCTCCACAAACCGGCGCGACTCCTCCCGGGAGAGCAGGCGCCTGCCGTAACGCGCCTCGCAGGAATCGAAGACCCGCCCGGTCCACCCCCGCACGTCCTCAAGGCCGCGCGCGTCCAGGACCTTTCCCTCGTCCAGGTCCAGCGTGCGGAGCGCCCGGTCCCAGCTCCCGTCGAGGAAGCAGACCGCCCATGTGTACACCCCAGGCACGGTCGCGCCGTAGCGGTCCTCCCAGGTCTTCCTGATCGCCTGCATGGAATCGCGTGCCTGCCTCGTGGGATCGCGTATGGCGTGGACGACCCCCGCGGCGTCGGTGGAGGTCCATGACGTGCCGTCGAAGGCCACCCTGCCCCCCTTCACCTCCAGGGCTATGTATCCTCGAAGCTCGTGGAAGATGACGAAGTCGCACTCTCCGTCGCGCTCGCCGGCCCAGGTGAGCGAGTGGAATACGTGGTAGCTGTCGTCGAGCTTCTCGAGGTTTTTAAATACCGTTTTCTCCGCCGAGAAGCGGTCGTCAAGGTGGTCCAGGCTTTCGGGGTGGAGGTGGGCCATGGGAGTTTTTTTTGTTTTACCGAACCAGTATTCTCTCCCATTCTTTCAGCTTATATTTATCACTTTTTGTATTCGCGGGGCTCGTTGAAGGAAGAGTAACAAATCGAATCTTTAAATCGGGATTAGGCTTAACAAGCTTTTTATACAGCTTTTCCGCTTTTGAACCGTTAAACGCCACTTTCGTTATGTTTGGATATTGCTTATACAGCTTATTGAAATCATTCGCTTTCTCGTTATTGATATTACTATCCGAACTACCTTTTCTGTCACAACTCGCTAAAACATCCCACAAGGCAATCCCTTTACTTTTCAGGAAGGCGATTCTCCGGGAATATTCCAATGGCGCTTTTAATTTGAAGATCGAATAAATAATCTTCCAGAATTGATTTCTTGGATTAGCGTAGTATTTATGCTGTTCTAAAGACTCGACTCCAGGCATTGTTCCCAAAATCAGGATACGTGATTTCTTATCTATTACCGGCTTAAACGATTTAGCTTTACTCATGGCCTTCTCCTTCTTTTAGATAACCCCTTAATATTATTTTACTACTAATGCAACAGTATCTTGTGCCTAACATGGCACGAAAGTACCAACAAGCGAAGCGATAAGAGCCGTTATTAAATATATTTAGACCACTGTTGGGAGGATAAAGGTACCGTACACGTTATCTTTATTTTATAAACGCCAAACTAAAAGCATTATTTTAAAATATTTGTTTAGTGATCGTATTCACCTGACACATCCCCCTGAAAGAGTTAATGCTCAGGCTACGGTCTCCATAGCTTCAGGTTCGTGATCTTTCGGCTTTATCCCATCAACAAATGCCTGATGCGCCGTCCTCCCGTTCATGTTCCTTCCCTGACGAGGTCCTGCTGTGTTGTAGTGCTCCAGGTACCGGTCAAAGTCGTTCTGCATGTCCTGGAGCGATTGGTGGTCATCGCT
>CAVXKM010000005.1:0-560952 GCA_963762305.1 uncultured Spirochaetota bacterium
GTATTGGCGTTAATGGTCTTTTCCCTGTGGGAGATTGGGCTGAAGTAGCCAACATTGGTTATGGTGGCTCTGCAACTTATGAACATCTATTAAGTAGAAATATTGCAGGTGTTCTATACGTTGGTTATAACACTATCGAGGGTTCTGAGGATGTCAATATAGGTCTTGATACTTATAGTACAACCAATACCTGGTCAATGATACCATTACTTGCTGGCGCAAAATTTTATTTTTCTCCAAAATTAGATTGGTATATTATTGGTCTAATAGGTGCAAATTTCGTCACTGTAGATGTCTCAAGTGATAGCGATGAAATCGAGGATATATCCGAGTCTTCAACCGAATTTGCATTTAATTTTAATTTTGGCTACGAGTTAAAAACGAGTGAAAAAGGTGCTGTGGACATTTCTGCAGGTTATGTTTACATAAATGGATTAGATTATATCGGGGCCAGACTGGCTTATATTTTTAAATTCTAACTAAATCTTGCCGGGATTTTATTCATATGTCAATTATGTGAATAATTTCTCGGCAAGAAAATTTTATTACAAAAGTCATCTTACGATGATATATAACAGTATGTGATTATCAGGAAGGAGACTTGTATGAATTCCAATTTAAATATTTGGGGAAGGAAGCTATTGAGTTATAATACTAAATGGTTAATGTATGCTGGAATAACTGTTGTATTAATTTTCAATTCCCTTGATACAATTTGCCAACAATTAAATTTTAACGATCACACATTCTACTACCCACACTCTTATCAATCTGGTTTAACTGTTTTAATTACTATATTCAGGAGACGGGGTATTGATTGTATTCTATTGCCTAATGGATGAGTATCTGGAAAAGGGATACGGTTTATTCCCACTGCAAACTGTTTGACGTGTGAAGAACTGATTTTTTTAATTCTTCTACTATCTATATTTTCAGTTTTGTTTTCCATCGTGTAATCGGCGAGCTGATTATCCGTAAAACTGAATTGTTAAAATCATCAGAATTCACCATGTGTAAACAAAGGAAAACGCTGAATATAATGATTTTCTAATCGCTGTCCGAAATCTACTGACAAACTTCTGTGTGACAGGTGAGGAATGTAACATCATAAGGTCTATACATTCAGTTGTTATATCTTCCAGCATTTTCCGGTATTCGAGTGGTATTCTTATTTGGAGGATCTAAATTCAACAGCAGGATATCTATAAATTTCTTCGATGGTGGTGATTATCTTTAAGAGGTAAGCGGCCGACATAATTGCCCGTGGTGATTCTGCCTCTAAAAGGATGTTTTTTTGATTGATGAATAATCTCCGGAGACTGATTTTAATTTGGAGTTTTCATCCAGTATTTCATATTCATATGAACAGCCTTCTTTCAGTTGTAGAGTTTCTTCCGAATTTCTTACAGCTTCTTCTTCTGAAACTAATACTAAAGAATCCAGGGATCGTTTTCATTTTCGGAAGACAATCCAGATTATATCTTTTATTGTATATTCATTTTGAGAAAGTTGCATTATGTAATCATGTCTTGGCATAACTGGTAAAACCGTCT
Source organism: uncultured Spirochaetota bacterium (assembly GCA_963762305.1). Lineage (GTDB taxonomy): Bacteria > Spirochaetota > UBA4802 > UBA4802 > UBA5368 > CAVXKM01. Next base: position 1,554 of record CAVXKM010000005.1, read on the forward strand.
GATAATAACTCGCTTATACATACGCTGCAGTTTTTCATAAGAAATAGGATATTTAATGTTATCTATAGATAGATTTTGAAAAATCCTGTATTATCCTATTTTTTAGACAGAGATTACCAAGATCTTTCAGTATACGCTCAATTTTATTCCTGGATCCATGGAGTTTAGGTAAGAAGTTTCTGCATCATTGCTGCATCAATAATTTCATCCCTTGTCATTTTTCCACTTAACGGTATTAGTACATTTTTTAATGAATGTACTAATTTCGGAGGCTGTACGGTAACCGAATTCCGCACCTGCTTCTTGGAGTTTCACAAAAACGGTAAAAGTTCTTCTTCGAGATTGCCGTCATCTTGGACAAATTCTTTTGCAATTTCAACAAAGCTTTGAGCCATTGAAGATCCAGACCAGCAAGAAAATCTAGATTTATCTCTTCACCAAAATTTTGAAAAGTTTTCCATTTCATATTTTGATACCCTAAATTCGATAACATGGGCTCTGTCCAGTACTTTGGGACTGAACATATATGTTGTTTCATCAATATTTAGGTTCCTATTATGAAAAAATTTTTAGGGAGATTTAATTTGGACCGGAATGAAGGAGTTTTTCCAATCCTCTGAATCGGGATGAAATTAATCTTCATTCGGTGTTTGATTCCATCGCAGAAAGAAAATCAGCAAGATAACTGTCGACATAGATATATTTATTTCATCAAGAATTAAAAAATAAGGATTAGAATGGATCATTTTCTGCATTAATAACAAGATCAAGAACTCCTGTATCGGGTTTTACATATATTCCTGTCACTAGTAACGCATTCGGAAAACCTAATAGAGGTTCTCTGATTCGGTCCAATCGTGCGCCAACAGAAACAAAACAAATTTGTCTAGTTGAGTCACATAGCCATATAGAAAAGGCTTCACAATTTTTGTTTTACCAGAACCGGAAAGGCCGGTTAATAACAAAAATTGTTTTGATTGAATGCAGGAAACAAATCTGTAAATAAATTCTTTTTTAAAAAATAAACCACATTCACTTAGATTGTTTATAAAAGGTATAATGTCCATATTATTTAATAATTCTGTTTGCTCTTCCTGTTTTGGTGTTTGAAGAGAAGCACTATTTAGTTCATTCCACGATTCTGCTATTAAATTATAGGTTTTTAATATTTCATCCAAATCTGAAGTAAGTGTCGGCTGTTGGGGTATTATTTGCGGTATAAAACTTACAATATATATTAGGCGTTTCATATGATTTACCCAGCAAAGTATCGGATCTTAAATCAAGTGAATTTGATTCCCAGTTATCCAAATTATATTTTCTTTAGTATTTCTTGATATAGAGGTTGCGTAAAGGCTTGCTTCTTTTTTCCCTAATTTTTTTATTGGATTTGTTGTTCCTTGATTTAAGGTTAGGATACACCACTACCATCGGCTCGGGAAAAGATATACCGGGTATACACCTTCTCTGGGTTGTATTTGTTATTCTAGGGTCAAGAATTGAAAGCCAAGGAACGTTAGCCCAGTTTCCTGCTCCAGCACTAGCTTTAACTAAAAGGTTACGGCCATGTTTTTTTATAATTTGTTCAACAATATTCTTAAAATCGTTTCTAATGAAAGATGCTAATGAATTTTGTTTAAACTCTCTTTTTGTTTCAATCGGCCATTCTTTAAGAATCTTTTCTATCGCTTGCTTAATATTCATAATTTTGAAGCCCGCCACGGACGGCGGGCGTCTTAAGGGGCGGGGTTAAGAAATATATTTTAAATAAATATTTTATTTCACAATAAATTGGCGCTCTGCCTTTCGCACAACTAATCTTATACGCATTTCACAATATCCTATTATTAAACCGATTATCCGTAATAGTAAAAGTAAAAAATCTCAGCACAAGCCATAAATCCCGCCCCCGGCTTTGGATAATTTCTGGCGTCATGCCCTTCCAGCCCCTCCCTTTTTTTCCTCGACACACGACGCGATATCTGCTCAAATATAGCAAATTCCGTAATGTGATTTGGACAGGAGCGACACCATGGCAATAAGCTACAAGGAACTGGGCCTCGTCAACACCCGGGAGATGTTCGCGAAGGCCATGAAGGGCGGCTACGCCATCCCCGCCTACAACTTCAACAACATGGAGCAGCTGCAGGCCATCATCCAGGCCTGCGTCGAGACCTCCTCGCCCGTGATCCTCCAGGTGAGCTCCGGGGCCCGCAAGTACGCCAACCAGACCCTGCTGCGCCACATGGCCGGGGCGCGGTGGAGTACGCGCAAGGAGCTGGGGAAGGCCATCCCCATCGTCCTGCACCTGGACCACGGCGACACCTACGAGCTGTGCGTCGACTGCATCGAGACCGGCTTCTCCTCGGTCATGATCGACGGCTCGCACCATCCCTACGAGAAGAACGTCGAGCTCACCAAGAAGGTGGTGGAGTACGCCCACCGCACGACGTCACCGTCGAGGGCGAGCTGGGCGTGCTCGCCGGCATCGAGGACGACGTGAAGGCGGAACAGCACACCTACACCGAGCCCGACGAGGTCGAGGACTTCGTGAAGAAGACGGGCGTGGACAGCCTGGCCATCTCCATCGGCACCTCCCACGGCGCCTTCAAGTTCAAGCCCGGGTCGGACCCGCAAGATCCGCCTCGACATCCTCCGGGAGGTCGAGAGGCGCATCCCGGGCTTCCCCATCGTCCTGCACGGCGCCTCGTCGGTGCCCCGGCGGATCGTGGAGGAGATCAACGACTACGGCGGCAAGCTCAAGGACGCCATCGGCATCGCCGAGGACCAGCTGCGGGAGGCGGCGCGCAGCGCCGTCTGCAAGATCAACATCGACTCCGACGGGCGGCTGGCCATGACGGCGGCCATCCGGAAGGTGTTCGACGAGAGCCCCGCCGAGTTCGACCCCCGCAAGTACCTGGGGCCGGCGCGGGACGCCCTCAAGGAGCTGTACAAGCACAAGATCGTGAACGTCCTCGGCTCGGCCGGGAAGGCGTAACAAGCAGAAGAACGAATCGGGCCGCCTCGCGCGGCCCTATCTTTTTCGGGAGGTGCGAGCAATGGAAGATGGCGGGCGAAGAGACAAAGGCGTGCGCGGCAGGCGACTATACCGGCGCGAATTTCTGAAGATGGGCGCCCTGGGCGCGGCCGGGCTCTCGGGCCTGGGACTCCTTTCCTGTTCCTCGAAGGACGACCTCGTCCGCTTCGATTTCGACGATGACGTCTATGAACACGGGGAAGAAAAGGCGGCCCGCGCGGAGGACGTCATAAAGAAGGCCCCCGGCTTCAAGGGCAAGCGGCCCAACATCATCGTCATCCTCTGCGACGACATGGGCTACGGCGACCTGGGGTGCTACGGGAGCCGCTCCATAAAGACGCCCAACCTCGACCGGATGGCTCGGGAGGGCGCCCGCTTCACCGATTTCTACTCGTGCAACGCCCTCTGCTCACCCTCGAGGGCGGGCCTGCTCACGGGGCGCTACCCGCACCGGACCGGCGTGACCTTCCCGATCTTCCCCAAGGACGAGTCGCTCATGGTGGGTCTCACGCGGGCGGTCGGCAAGCTCATCGCCCGGATGGGCGCCGTGGACCTGGTGGGGGGCCAAAGCATCGCCGACGGCCTGCCGGCCTCGGAGATCACCCTGGCCCGGGCTTTAAAGATAGCGGGCTACCGGACGGCCGCCTTCGGCAAGTGGCACCTGGGGGATTTCCCCAAACAGCCCCAGTACCATCCCCTGAAGCACGGCTTCGACGAGTTCGCCGGCTTCCCCGCGGCGAACGACGACTGGCCTGTTTCTTTTTGGCGGAACGACAAGCAGGTCGTCGCCGACATCGGCCTCGACCAGGAGGAATACACCGGCATACTCACCCGCGAGGCGGTGGGCTTCATCGAGAAATCGAAGGGCACACCCTTCTTCCTGTACCTGGCGCACAAGGACCCCCACCAGCCCTGCTTCCCGTCGAAGGCCTTCCAGGGCTCCTCGAAGGGCGGCGCGCACGGCGATGTCGTCCAGGAGGTGGACTGGAGCCTGGGCGAGATCATGAAGTGCCTCCGCCGAAATAACCTGGGCGACGACACCATCGTTCTCTTCACCAGCGACAACGGCCCGTGGTTCAACGGGAGCCCCGGCATGCTGAGAGGGAGGAAGGGCCAGAGCTTCGAGGGCGGCATGCGCGTGCCCTTCATCGCGTGGTGGCCGGGGAAGGTCCCGGCGGGGAGGGTGTGCGCCGAGCCCTGCATGAACATCGACTTCTACCCCACGCTCCTGTCTCTGGCCGGCCTTTCGCTCCCGTCGGACCGCGTCATAGACGGCAGGGACGTCCGCGGCCTGCTCGACGGCTCGAAAAAGAAGTCGCCCCACGAGGCGCTCTTTTTCTTCCATATGAATGAGCTGGAGGGAGTACGGAGCGGCCGGTGGAAGTACTTCCGCAACATCAACCAGTACGTCTTCCCCGTGGTCAACGACAAGACCTCAACCCTGGTGGGCACGCTGTCCCAGGGCGGGTACGCCTACGAGTCCAAGGGCGAGGGAAAGAAGAAGAAGCGCGTGTCCATCCTCAGCTCCCTCCCGCTCCTGTACGACCTGGAGCTGGACCCGGGCGAGAGCTACAATGTCGCCGACCAGTATCCGGAAGTCGCCGCCGGGATGGAAAAGAGGATGGCGAAGTGGGAGAGCGATTTCGTCAAGAATCCCCGCGGGTGGACCGGGAAGCGGTGAGGGCCTTGGAGCGGAGTCTGTTCGCTATACTGTCCCGTGATAAAACGGGGACAAAGGGGAAAAGTGATCAATGCCGGGCGGCCATGAGAAATGTTTGCTGGTTATGGTTGCGGGACAATGCAAGAGATGATGAGGTCATCGATTAAAACACCGGCGGTTTTCATTCTTACACTGGCAGTCTTGATGATAGCTTCATCCTTGAAGGCGGCGGAATGGGGCGTGGCCGGCACTTTCAGCGCCGGTAATTTCAACTTCACCTCCAAGCCCTATCTTTTACCCGAGCGGGAAGCATCGGGCACAATGAAAAAAGCGGGAGCGGCGCTTCTCCTGGATTCCGGCCCCCTGGGGGACAGCCTGTTCAGCACACGGTTGTCTATCGGTTTCGAAAAAGCGTCGCTCGATTCGGATGATTTCAGTGGTTCGGAATCCTTTTACTGTTTCAACACCGATATCGCGCTGGGGATCGGCCTGGTCACCAGGCCCTCGTTCCGATTCTGGATAGGGCCCGATTTGCGGATGGGACTGGCGGACGGAAGCGGAGACGATTTCACCAGGGATGCGCTGGCAAGGGTTATTGGATTCGGGGCAGTGGTGAGCGCTGACATCCGCATGGGTGATAACTACGGCCTCTCCCTGTCGGCGGGAGCCCGGAGCGAGAGATACATCTCCGGTTCGCAATATGGAGCGACCAACGACCTGAACGGCAATACGGCATATGTTTATTTCATGGCTGGCTTTCTGCTGAGAATCGCGGATGACAAAGATGGCGCTCGATAATTTTTTGAGTCGGCCGGAAAAATCGCTTCGCCGAAAGTCGAGGCGGGGCCGTCTTGCTTTTCTTGCGACAATATTGAATAGGAACTTTCCTTGAGGGAAATATTGAGCAACGTATTTATAAATGTCTGTGAAATTGATTCACGATAAAAGAATGTCATAATCAAATAAATTACGAAAGCTCTCGTTAAGGGGCTTTCTTGCCGGAAGGAGACAATTCTCGCAAGTGATAAGTTCTTTTAGCTGCATGTGTGTCGAGTGACTTTTTTTCTGTAAATAAACACACTTTCATGGATCTTGATGATATACCTGCCTTCCAATGCTTGTCGGCGCAGGTGACTTGGACCACCCGTCCCCCCCCGAGGGGGCAAAAATGGAGTAGATTTGCGTTTTCATGAATCTTACAGGCGTGTGGCAAGAAACGTGACCGGAGGACCGGCGTGAAGCGGCTGGTTCTCACGCATCTCGTCCCGCCCCCGAACAACTTCATCCTGAGGCGGTCGTTCAGGAGCCGGGCGAAAGAACATTTTCACGTGGGAGGTAATCCTCGGGGAGGATGGAATGCACCTGGAACTGTGAGCATGCCATGAGGAAGACGGCGATCCCCGTCAAGGGGGATTATGATAACTCTTCAGGAAGACGTGAAAATGAAAATCGCGATGATCGGGGCGGGGAGTCTGGTGTTCTGCAAAAATATCGTCCAGGACATTCAGACATTTAAGGGGCTTGCCGGCGCGCATATCGCCCTTATGGACATCGATTCCGCGCGCCTCGACCAGACCTTCAGGGCGATGCAGAACATGAAGGCGCGGAATTCCCTCTCGTGCGTCTTTTCCGCAACGACGGACCGGAGGGAGGCGGTCCGGGACGCGAATTTCGTCATCATCATGATACAGGTGGGCGGCCTCGAGCCGTACGTGATGGATATCGAGATTCCCCTGAAATACGGGATTGACCAGTGCGTCGGCGACACGCTCGGTCCGGGCGGTATTTTCAGGGGGTTGCGGCACATCCCGGCGCTCCTTGAAATAATGAAGGATGTCGATGGGCTGAGCGCGAAGGACGTGATAGTGATGAATTATGCCAATCCCATGGCGATATGCTGCTGGGCAGTGCAGAAATCATTTCCGCACCTGGACATTGTCGGCCTGTGCCACGGGACGCAGTACACCACCATGGAAATGTGCTCCTGGCTTGGCGTCCCCTACGAGGAATGCGAGATGCTCAGCGCCGGCATCAATCACATGGCGTGGTTTCTGAAGTTCCGCCACAATGGGAACGACCTGTACCCGAAAATATGGGAACGGGTGGAGCGGGAGGGGCTGAAGCATGATGACAAGTACCGTTTTGAGATGATGAAGGCGTTCGGCTATTACATGACCGAGACCTCCGGCCATCTGTCGGAGTATCTGCCCTATTTCCGGAACAGGGATGACCTGAAAGGATTTTTTAACACGCGTGATTTCGGCGGGCAGACGGGATTTTATCTGCGCCTGTGCCGGGCGCTCAAGGAGATGGGCGATAAAGACGTGGGCGACTGGGCCTCGGGCCGGGTCCCTGTTCCCTTCGCGCCGGAGCGCTCGGTCGAGTATGCCTCCCATGTAATAAACGCCAAGGTCACGGGTGAGTTCGCCAGGATTTCCGGTAATGTCCAGAACAGGGGATTTATCCCGAATCTGCCCCATGACTGCTGTGTCGAGATACCGGTCTATGTTGACCGTTTCGGGCTCCATGGGTCGCACGTGGGTGAACTCCCGGCCCAATGCGCGGCGCTGTGCAGGACGAGCATCAACGTGCAGGAGCTCACCGTGAAAGCCGGGATTGAAGGGGATCGTGAGACGGCGTATCACGCGTGCCTGCTGGATCCCCTCAGCTCATCGGCGCTGGCGCCCCACGAGATCAGGAACATGGTCGATGAGATGTTCGCGGCGCAGGAACGCTGGCTGCCGCAGTTCAAGGGGAAAAAAAACAGCGCGCCCGGCCACCGCATCGGCAGGATGGAGACCTTTGCCTCGGTGAAACAGAAAGGCGTTGAATCTTTTAATTCATGGAAAAACCGGCGCGCGGATTCCACCGGTTAAAAACGGGCATATACGGTGGAATGGGAGATGCACGGAATGCCGTCCGGCGGGGAGTGGGGAAATGACCGGCAGAGGTCCGGCTTGACGGACAAACGTTAATCAAAGGGAGAAAGTCATGACGAAGCTTGATTTCAAGGATCGCTTTTTGTACCCGGCGGGGGCCGTTTTTGCCCTGATGGTGGTGTCGTGGGCGGGCTACTTCGGCTCCGCGCGCCTCGAGAACGACGCCCTCCACCAGGCGCTCGCGAAGATCTTCGGCACCACGTATTTCCTCTCGGTCGCCTTCGGGACGCTCTACGTGTACACGGTCTCGTATGTGCGCGGCGCCTCCCTTGGGGAGCGGGTCCTCGCCTCGGCGATCAGCCCGTTCATCTGGGCCACGAAGGAGAGCCTGCTGTTGCTGGAGTCCTATGGGATACTGGAAAGCCTCTACTGGTATCTCAACCCGCTCAACTTCTGGCTCATCTGCCTCATGGCCCTGCAGATGGGCATGGGCGGCATCATCGCCCGCGGCGTTCTCCGGCGCCGGGGCGAGGCGGTCACGGCGGCAACACCCGCGTCCCTGGCCCTCATCGCCGTCAGCATTGCCGCGATTGTATCGGCCTACGCGTGGGGCAAGGGGGAAAACCTCTATGTCATTTTTCTGGCCGGCTACCGGTTCTTTTTCGGGTACGGCATATGAAGCGCGGGAACATGCCTGAAGGGAGGGACGCCATGTCGAGGTATAAAGATCGCGATGAAATTTTTTCGGGCGACGATAAGCCGCAGAAGACCTCTTGAAGCTCGCCGGGACAGCCGCCGTTGCCGGGGCGTTGCCGGGGCTCGAACTGCCGGGTCTGGCGGCGGCGCGGCCGAACATCATATTCATCCTGGGCGACAACCACCGGGCCGACGCCATGGGCTGCGCCGGGCACCCCTTCATCAAGACGCCGGCCATGGACCGGTTGGCGCGGGAGGGGGCGCGGTTCGAGAACGCCTTCAACACCACCTCGCTGTGCACGCCCGCCAGGGCGAGCATCCTCACCGGGGCCTACGCCGCGAAGCACGGCGTGAAGAACAACCACACGCCCTGGAACTACAAGATGACCACTTTTCTCGAGTATCTGGGCCGGAACGGCTACGCCACGGCCTTTGTCGGGAAATGGCACATGCCGGGCAAGGGTCTGCCGGACCTTTCCTTCCTGGACCTCTTCGTGTCCTACACCTACCGCGAGGGCCAGGGCTCGTATTTCGACTGCCCCCTGGTCGTCAACGGGAAGGACACGCCTTCCAGGAAATCCTACCTCTCCGAGGAGGTGACCGACTGGGCGATCGAGTTCATGGAGGGAAAGCACCGCCGGGCCGGGAACGAGACGAAGCCATTCTGCGTCTACCTGTCCCACCGGCCTGCCCACCCGCCGTTTGTCTCGCCCGCGGGGATCGCCGGCATGTACAAGGACGCCGACGTGAAGTCGGTGCTTCCGAAAGTGGTCGACCCCTGGTGGTTCGGGAAGACCAGGCGCAACGTCTTCCAGGGCATCATGATGGGCTCGTACTACGACCAGTACCGGCGGTACTGCGAGACCATCACCGCCATGGACCGGGAGATAGGCCGCCTGCTGGACGCCGTCGACCGGACGGGGCTGCGGGACAACACGCTGGTCATCTACATGGGCGACAACGGCATGTCCTGGGGCGAGCACGCACACCACGGGATACGCGAGAGCTACGAGCAGGTGATACGGGTGCCGTTCATCGCGCGGGCGCCCTGGCTCATCCCGGATCCGCGGCTCACTCCGGAAGGCGATGGCGCTCAACATCGACATCGCCCCGACGCTCCTGGCCGCCGCCGGTGTGGAAATTCCCGCCGACATGGACGGGATGAGCCTCCTCCCGTTCCTTCGAAGCGGCCGGGCGGAAGGCCGCGCGGCGTTCAAGCTCGAGTTCTGGCATTACTTCCCTGAGCCCACGCCCACCTATGTCGGCGTGCGCACCGACCGGTACAAGTACGTGGAATTCCGGAAGGGGCGAAAGCCCTGGCTCTTCGATCTGAAAAATGACTCGGGCGAGGAGAGGAACCTCTACGGCACTTCCGAGGGTGAGAGGCTCCTGCCGCGATTGAAGTCACTGCTGGAGAAATTGAAGAAGGTGAGATGAACCTTGCCGGTCAGGGGGCGGGATATTGATCGACAGCGGTAAATGCAACGTCCCTCGCCGCAGTCGTGTGCGGAATGTCCGCGGTGTCCCTTTACTACGCCTGGGGAAGGGCGGGAACCTGCTAGTGATTTATCTCGCCGGCCGCCGGTTCTTTTTCGGATACGGGATATGAGTCGCCTGATCACGTCTCAGCGGAGGGATGGCATGTCATCACGTAAAGACAGGGAAGCGTTTCTTTCAGACACGATGAGCCGCCGGAAACTGCTGAGGCTCGCCGGGACAGCCGCCGTCGCCGGGGCGGCGGGGCTGGAATTGCCTGGGCTGGCGGCGGCGCGGCCGAACATCGTATTCATCCTGGGCGACAACCACCGGGCGGACGCCATGGGCTGCGCGGGGCACCCGTTCATCAAGACGCCGGGAATGGACCGGCTGGCGCGGGAGGGGGTTCGGTTCGAAAACGCCTTCAACACCACGTCGCTGTGCACGCCCGCCAGAGCGAGCATCCTCACCGGGGCCTATGTCGGGAAACACGGCGTGAAGAACAACCACACGCCTTGGAACTACAAGATGACTACCTTTCTCGAGTACCTCAGTCGGAATGGCTACGCCACGGCCTTCATCGGGAAATGGCACATGCCGGGCAAGGGCCTGCCCGATCTTCCCTTCCTGGACTTGTTCGTGTCATACACCTACCGCGAGGGCCAGGGCTCGTACTTCAACTGTCCCCTGGTCGTCAACGGGAAGGACATGCCTTCGAGGAAGGAATACATATCCGAGGAGGTGACCGACTGGGCCATCGAGTTCATGGAAGGAAAGCACCGCCGGGCGGGGAACACGCGCAAGCCCTTCTGCGTCTACCTGTCGCACCGGCCTGCCCACCCGGCGTTCGTCTCACCCGCGGGGATAACCGGCATGTACAAGGACGCGGACGTGAAGTCGGTGCTTCCGAAAGTGGTCGACCCCTGGTGGTTCGGGAAGACCAGGCGCAATGCCTTCCAGGGCGTCATGATGGGCTCGTACTACGATCAGTACCGGCGCTATTGCGAGACCATCACCGCCATGGACCGGGAGATCGACCGCCTGTTGGATGTCATCGAGCGGAAGGGGTGGAGCGATGACACGCTGGTCATATACATGAGCGACAACGGCATGTCCTGGGGCGAGCACGCGCACCACATGATACGCGAGAGCTACGAGCAGGTGATCCGGGTGCCGCTCATCGTGCGGGCGCCCTGGCTGATTCCCGATCCCGGCTCCATCAGAAACGCGATGGCGCTCAACATCGATATCGCCCCGACGCTCCTCGCCGCCGCGGGTGTTAAGGTTCCCGCCGACATGGACGGGATGAGCCTCCTCCCGTTCCTTCGAAGCGGCAGGGCGGAGGGCCGCAAGGCATGGATGCTCGAGCTCTGGCATTCCTATCCCGAGCCCACGCCTTCGTATGTCGGCGTGCGCACCGACCGGTACAAGTACGTGGAGTTCCAGAAAGGGAGAAAGCCCTGGCTCTTCGACCTTAAAAATGACCCGGGCGAGGAGAAAAACCTCTACGGCACTCCAGAAGGGGAAAAGCTCCTTCCCCGCATGAAGTCACTGCTGGAGAAGCTGAAGAAGGTGAGGTAGGTCGCCGGCGGGACGCGGTCTGAACAGGTAGCCGATTTTTTACCAAGGAGCACTATATGTCCGACAAGTTAGTCCTGGTACGCACGGAGGATAAGGTCTGCACCGTGGTGTTGAACAGGCCCGATCTCATGAACGCCCTTGACCTCGACCTGGTGGGGGAATTCAGGGAGGCCGTCGACCGGATCGCCGCCGACGAGAGCGTCCGCGTGGTGGTGCTGGAGGGGGCCGGGGGCAATTTCTGCGCCGGCTCGGCCATGAACATCTTCGCGGACGGGCTGGACGCGCCCTTCTGGCAGCAGGGGATGCGGAAGCTCCATAACGTGATCCACGCGATGCGGCAGATGCCGCAGCCGCTGGTCGCGAAGGTGAGGGGGGTCGCGGTCGGCGGCGGCATCAACATCGCGCTGGCGTGCGATTTCGTCGTCGCCGCCCACACCGCAAGGTTCCGCGAGGTCTTCGTTAACCACAACCTGATCATGGACTGCGGGGGCACCTATTTCCTCCCGCGGCTCGTGGGCCTGGCGAAGGCCAGGGAGCTGGCCCTGCTGGGCGGCGTCTTCGACGGGAAGACGGCGGCCGAGAAGGGCCTCATCTACAAGTCCGTCCCCGAGGAGGATCTCGACCGGGAGGTGAATGGTCTGGCCGCCAATTTGGCGAAAAAGCCCTTGATGGCGATGTCGCTCATCAAGAAGAGCCTGGATGCCAGCTTCGAGATGTCGCTTCCCCAGATGCTCGAGTGGGAGGCGGCCCAGCAGGCCATCATGGCGCAGACCGAGGAGCTGAAGGAGGCCGGCAGGCGCTTCCTGGAGAAACACGGCAAGGCGAAATAGCGAACACCATTACAAGGAGAGGACGATATGCGACGTGACGCGGGTTCGAAGATGTACTTCAACGAGGACCACCAGATGCTCCGCAAGACGGTGGGCGATGTTATCCGGAACGAGATCAATCCCCACATGGACGAGTGGGAGCAGACGACGGCGCCGCTGCACCATGTCTTCAAGAAGCTGGGCGACCTGGGACTGCTGGGCATCCGCTACGATCCGAAGTACGGCGGGCAGGGGCTGGACTACTGGTTCGAGACGGTCTTTCTCGAGGAGCTGGGCCACATCCAGGGCATGGGCGTCTCCATCGCCATCATGGTGCAGACGAACATGGCCACGCCGGCGATCGCGGAGTTCGGCAGCGAGTATTTAAAGGACAAATACCTCAGGGGCGCCGTGGCGGGGGACCTGGTGGCCGCCATCGCCGTCACCGAGCCGGGCGCCGGCTCCGACGTCGCCGCCCTGAGGACGAAGGCGGTCAGGGACGGTGATTCCTACGTGCTCAACGGCTCGAAGACCTACATAACGAACGGCACGCAGGCGGATTTCCTCACCCTGCTGGCCAGGACCGGCGACGGCCCCGGCCACCGCAGTTTCAGCCTGTTCGTGGTCCCCACGGACCTGCCGGGGTTCGCGGTGAGCAAGAAGCTCGACAAGGTGGGCCTGCGCAGCAGCGACACCGCCGAGCTCTTTTTCGACAATCTCCGCATCCCCGCCGAGAACCTGATCGGCGAGGAAGGGATGGGCTTCATCTACCAGATGCAGCAGTTCCAGCACGAGCGCTTCGCCGCCCTGCCGGCGATATGCACCGCCGCCACGGACATCATCGCCATGACCGTGGACTATCTCCGGGAGAGGATCGTGTTCGGCAAGCCCCTGATCACGAGGCAGGTGCTGCGCCACCGCCTGGTGGACTGGCTGACCGAGATCGAGTGCCTGCGCCAGCTGACCTACCACATCGTCAGGATGAAGACGGCCGGCATCGACGCGACGAGGGAGGTGTCGATGGGCAAGCTCATCGCGGGCCAGCTCATATCGAAGGTCGCCGACGGCTGCCTGCAGATGTACGGGGGCATGGGGTTCATGAACGAGGCCCTGATCTCCCGCTACTACAAGGACGCCCGCATCGTGTCCATAGGCGGCGGGGCCGACGAGATCATGAAGGAGATCCTGACCAAGATCGAGGGCTTTTAGCGGTACCGGTTCCGCGACTTGCGGCGCCAAGTTACCCCGCGGGGCCGTTTAGACCACAGCACGTGAGGTGAAGAATGAATGACTTCGAGGGAAAACTTGTATACATCACCGGCGGCTCCAGCGGCATAGGGCTCGCCATGGCGAAGCTCTTCGCCTCGCAGGGAGCGAGCCTTGCGCTCCTGGCGCGCAACAAGAACAAGCTCGCGGCGGCGAAAAAGGAGGTCGAGGCGTCGCGGCGGGGCCCCTCCCAGTCCGTGTTGACGCTCTCCGTGAACGTCGCGGACCACCGCGACGTGATCGCGAAGACGAGGTCGGCCGTGGAGAAATTCGGCCTCCCGGACATACTCGTCTGCAGCGCCGGCACCAACAAGTGGGCGGACCACTTCGCCAACATCACCTTCGACCGCTTCGACGAGGTGGTCCAGACGAACCTGTACGGCGTGAGGAACGTGATCCACGCCCTGCTGGGCCCCTTGAAGGAAAAAAAAGGCCGCGTGGTCATACTCTCCTCCGCCGCGGGCCTGTTCGGAATGTTCGGCTACACGGCCTACGGCACCTCGAAGGCGGCCCTGCTCGGGTTCGCCGACAGCCTGCGCTACGAGCTGAAGCCCCTGGGCGTGAGCGTCACCGTGGTCTGCCCGCCCGAGGTGGACACCCCCATGAACCTGGACGAGGCGAAGACCCTGCCCGCGGAGGGCCGCGCGGTGAAGAACCTGGGCGGGATGCTCACGCCGGATTTCGTCGCGCGGGTGATCATGAAGGCCGTCGCGAAAAAAAAGTACCTCGTGATACCGGGCTTCCAGACCCGTTTCCTGTACCTCATGCACCGGCTGACGAACGGCTGGATGACCCGGGTGGTGGCGGACGCGGTGATCGCTGGGGCGCGGAGAAAGGCTGGAAGGTGAATTCCGGGGAAGGGGCTGAAGCCATGGGCGACCCACGCATGACTCGAAGCGTGAGCGTCGCGGAAAAGCCACGGGGCTGGGTCGGCGGGAAGTAGGCGTTTCAGCCCGCCGGCCGGGCGGCCCCTTCGACGCCGAAAAGCCTCGCGAGCACCGGGAGGTACCAGCAGCGTAGCGCGAGGTTTTGCACGTAGCCGCAGTGGCCGCCGTAAGGCTGGATGACCAATTCGATCTTCTCGTCGAGCGAGGCTCGCCGCAGGTCCTCTACGGGGATGAGGGGGTCGTCCTCGGCGTGGATGATGGTCACTGGCAGGCCCACCCGCCGCAGCGAGTCCCCCGTCAGTGTGTAGCGGCTGAAGTAGTCCTCGGCGCTCGCGTAGTCCGTGTACCGGCGCACCAGTACCCTCGTGATGGCCATGCAGGAATCCATGGGGAGGACCCCGGTGAAGTCGTGGGTCTCCGGGAAGAGCCTCTGCTTGAGGGCCATTGAGCGCTTCCACTTCTTCAAGAAATACCTGCGCATCAGTCCCATCCGGTCGATGGCGAGCGTGGTCTTCAGCGGGTCCAGGGGAGGGTTGATGCACGCCACCCGGCGGATGTTCGCCGGCTTTTCGTCCGCCCAGAGCCGCGCCATGCGCAGGGCGAAGTTGCCCCCCATGGAAAAGGCGAGAAGGAACACGGGCCCGCCGCCGGCGCGCGCCGCGACGGCCTTCACCGCCGCGAAGGACTCGTCGATGAGGGTCCCCATGAAGAGGCCGCGGTTGAGATGGTGGCTGGTGCCGTGGTCGCGCAGGTTGAGGCGGTGCACGTCGAAGCCCAGTCGGTAGAGGTACCGCCCTGTGTCGAGGATGTAGGAGGAGTGCGCTCCTCCCTCCCAGCCGTGGAGCATGATGACCAGCCCCGGGGAAGGCTTCCTCCCGTGTTCCGAGTGAAAGCCCTGCAGGCGGACGCCGCCGCCCGCGTCTATGATCTCCTCGCGGGCGCAGGCGGCCATGGGATTGGCCCCCAGGCCCCTGAGCCTGGAGCTGGCCAGCACGGTCTGCACCATGGGATGGCGCAGGTAGTGAGGGGGAACGAAACGGTCCGGAACGCCCATTGCGCTGTTTTTCAACGACGGCTACCTTTTACAGAACGCGGGGTTCTCGCGTAGGATATGCTCCACGGTCCACCGGCTCACCTCTCCCACGAGCTCCCTGCACTTGAAGCCGGACTTCTCCTTCGCGGAAAAGCTCGCGAACTCCATGAAGGCCTCGGGGTGCGTGAACCGGAATGACTTGCCCCAGTGGCGGAACTGGATCTCCTGGCAGGTGATGTGGCCGTAGGTCTCCTCCACTTTCATGCCGATCTTCGCCACCGCGTTGTTCACCGCGATCATCTTCATGACGTCGCCGTCGAGGTCGTCCCTGCCGATGTTGAAGCTGTAGCTGACGGCCGCGGCCGCCCCGGCCATGGCGCCGCAGGTGCCCACGGCCATGAATCCCGTCCCTCCGGTAAGGCCTATCACCGCTTTCAGGATCCCTTCAGCGACGGCGTCTCCCTTGTACCCCAGGGTGTCCATGACGGCGGCGAAAGTCGACGGGGCGCAGGCGCGCCACTTCGTGAGATACTCTTTCCCGAGCCCGCGGGCCTCGTCGAGCAGTGCGTCCATGTTCTTCGTGTTGTCTTTCATGGCATGTTCTTTTTCATTCAGTCCGGCGGATTCCCTTCACCGAATCCCACAGGGTGACACGCGGGACGGGCATGTCAACGCCCTTCTCTCGTGCGCGGAAGGGGCCCCGGTGCCGGGTTTAGATGCTCGCTCAATCGCCCGTGCGTCAGAAGCCTGACAGGCTCCGGTAAAACATCACCGTAAAGGGCGCCGCACGCAATGTCAAAAAAAATTTACGGGGCATGCCTCCTTCGCCATGAACGTCCATTCCACGGCCAGGACTGCAGGATTAAAGAAAGGGACCTGGAAGAGGCCCCGTGAAGCTCAATAAAAAGTCATTGACTGGTGCTACTATATTAATAATCGTGTTACAAGTCGATGTTGCCCGTTTCCCGTGAGGAGGCTTTTGCCCATGAAATTTTGCAATTCCCTGGCCGCGCTGCTGTTTCTTTCGCTCTCCCTGCATGCCCAGGAGCCTTCCGTTGCACCCGTCAGCAAGGAAGAGGAGCCGAAGGGGGGAAAAGCGGCCTTCTCCAAGGAGATCATCGTCAAGGACAAGAAGGACCAGGCCGGCGTGGTCTCGATCATAACCGAGACTGACGTCAGAAACTCGCCCAAAACGGACCTGGTCAACGTCATCAACATGGGGGTGCCGAGCTTCTACACCGGCAACAACCGCGTGATGGGATTCGGCGTGGCCTCCAGCGGCGCCGCGACGATATCGATCCGGGGCATAGGTGTTTCCGGGTGGGGCCCCACCACCGGGGTTCCCTTTCTCATCAACGGTCTGGACACCACCACCTCACTCATGGGCCACCCGGTCGCCGACATCTTCACCATGAAGAACATCGACCGGATCGAGGTCCTGCACGGCCCCCAGCCGGTCCTCTACGGCTCCGGCGCGATGGGCGGCGTGGTGAACGTCATCACGAAACGGCAGGAGCGGGAGGGATTCCTGACGGAGCTCTCGGCCTCCTACGGGAGCTACAATTCAACCGACGATTACGCGCTGCACCAGGGGAAGCTCGGCGCCTTTGACTACGGCGTCTCGTACAACTTCCAGCACACCGACGGACACCGGGAGCAGACCATCAACGGGCATGAGTACACGAGCGAATACGCCAACCACAACGCCACCGCCCGGTTCGGCTTCGAGATGGGGGAGCACTGGTATGCCGGGATGAACGCCTATCACATGGCGCAGGAAATCCATGACCCCGGCCCCGAGGGATATACGGGCACCGTTCTACAGGAGCTGGAGATATTCGACATTAAGAGAAACGGCCTTTCGCTGAACGTCCTCAATTCATACGACAAGGCCGACGGGATGATGCATGTCTTCGTCAACCACGGCGTCCACGAGGCGGACAAGCCGCAGATGGGCATCTCGACGTACGAGCAGGAGGATCGCTCCTACGGGTCGAAGCTGGTGGAGTCCTTCACGCCGTTCAGCGGGACCACGGTGACCGTGGGCGCGGACGTGCGTGAATGGGGAGGGACGGCGAAGGACCCGAGCGGGCAGGTGCCGTACCTCGCCGCCACCGACCATTACTATGTCAAGGACAAGTATCTCACGGACATGTCGGCGTTCGGCATGCTGGAGCAAAAGCTGCTGCGCGTGATCACCGTCTCGGGGGGCGCGCGATACACGGACGATTCCGAATTCGGCGGCTTTTCCTCCTGGCAGGCCGGGCTCATCCTGAACCCGCACAGGACGACCAGGGTCCACGCGGCCGCCGCCCAGGGCTTCAAGCTCCCGGACGTCCGCCAGCTTTACCTGTACGGCCCGTATCCCGTCCGGTATCCTAATCCCGACCTTGACCCCGAGACCTATCTCTCCTATGAGGCCGGGATAGAGCAGGACATCTTCGGCGTGCTGTCCCTGTCGCTGACGGGCTACCGGATCTGTTCCGACGGCAAGATCATACCCGTGGGGACGTTTCCCGCACCCGGCAGCACGTGGGACAACGCCGGAGAGTTCAACTATAACGGCCTGGAGGCCTCGGCGCAATCCGTCCTCATGGGGATGGTCACGATCCGCGCGGGTTATTCCTTCATCGACAACGAGTACCGTAACGAAAAGCTCCCCTACGTCCCGAAGCACAAGGCCCTCGGCGCCCTTTCCTTCGAATCGTCCGGCGTCTACGCGGGGCTGGAGGGCGAGTATGTATACGATGTCTACGCGGACACGGCGGGGGCGGAGGGGCTTTCGAACTACCTGGCGCTCAACGCGAAGCTCGCGTACACCTTCCTGGCGCGCTATCGCCTGTTCGTGAACCTCAACAACATCACGGACAAGGACTACGAGGCTTACCCGGGGTATCCCATGCCCGGCTTCACGGTCATGGGAGGGCTTTCGGCGACGCTCTGACCCCCCGGGCGTCCGGCGCGGGGAGCGTTCACGCTCCCCGCTTCCGTTTTCCGTCGTGCAGGCGGGCTCAGAACAGCAGTCCGCGCACGTCCTTCCGCTCCAGCCCCTCCCGCTTCGTGTAGAGGCCGGCCACCTTCCCACTTTCCATGACCGCGACGTGCGTGGCGATCTCCTCCACCAGGAAGCGCTGGTGCGTGGCGATCAGCATGGTCTTTTCGAGCGGCTTCAGCAGGGAGACCAGCCGTGCCGCGTTCTCGCGGTCCAGGCCCTGCAGGGGCTCGTCCAGGAGCAGCACGTCCGGCTCCCGCGCCAGCACGCCGGCCAGTGCCGCCCGCTTCATCTCCCCGGCGGAGAGCTCCAGCGGGCTGCAGTCGCGGTACCGGACCAGGTCGAAGCGCTCGAGCCACTCCATCGCCCGGAGCCGCTTTCCCTCGGCCGTGGGCGCCGCGGCGTCGTCGACGCTCAGGATGACGTCGTTGAGGAGGTCGTTCATGATGAAGTGGTGCTCCACGTGGCTGAAGAGGATCCCCACCCGCCGCCGCATCTCCGGCACCGTCGTGCGGCCGCGCCGTACGCCCATCACCTCTACGGTGCCGTCCCCGTCCAGGAGCCCGTTGAGGTGCAGGAGCAGGGTGGTCTTGCCGCTGCCGTTTCGGCCCAGCAGGCAGACCTTCATGCCCGCCCGCACCTCGAGGTCAACGCCGGAGAGTCCCTCCCGCCCGTCGGGGTACCGGTAGTTCAGGTTCTTCACGACGATCGCTTTCATGGGGGGACGTTTCCTTTCATTTCCGGACCGGTCCGGCTCCTTTCTATGGAATCGCCTGCGCGAAGGCGGACGCGTAGACGCTCAACGACACGAACAGGCAGACCCCGGCGGCGATGGCCCAGTCGGGAACCCCCATGGGCACCGGGCGGTGGTACACGCACAGCCGTTCCGGGAGACGGCTGAACAGGGCGGCCTGGCTGTGGCGCAGGGCGTACAGCTCATAGTACACGAGGTTCTGCGCGTAATAGCGCGCCACCAGGAGCCGCGTGCGCGCGGTGAGGCCGATCCTGGATTTCAGCTGCATCACGATCATGCCGCTGTTCCGGGCGAACGAGGCGACGGCCCGCGCCAGGAGGACCAGGAAGAGCCTCACCCGCTCGGACGGGATGCCGTCGATGACGCGGAGCAGGCCGTGTCTCCCGATCCATTCCCCGCCAAGGTAGGCCGCGTTGAAGACGAGCAGCGTCCTGGCCGCCAGGCGCGCGGCGGGCGCGAGGGCGCCCTCGCCCCTGAGCAGGGCCGACGCGGCGGCGGCGAGCATGAAGAAAACGGCGAAGCCGAGCACGACGGCGTTGCGGAAGGCCAGCCGTGAAACGGGGACCCGCGCGCGGCGGGCCATGGCGGCGCACAGGGCCATGATGACGAGAAGGTTCATCCCGTTCACGGGGGCAAGCGCGGCGCAGAGGAGCAGGCCGGCGGTAGCGGTCAGCTTGGCCCAGGCCGTCATGGCGCCGATTCGACGAAGTTCAGGCCGGGCCGGTCAATGTAGCGGAGCACGCGGAACCCCGCCTCCTCCAGCATCCGGCGAAGCTCCCCCTCGCCGGGGAGCACGTCGCGGCTCACCGGGGCCTTGAGGGAGCCGTGGAACTCGTTGAGGGTCCGGGTGTCGTCGGGGTGAAAGATGTACATCCTGCCGTCCGGCGTGAGCGCTTTCCGCAGCAGTCTCAGCGTTGCGGGGATGTCGTCGAGGTGCGGCAGCACGGCGTAGCAGAGGATCACGTCGAAGGCGCCGTCGGCGAGCCGCGCGTCCTCTATGAAGGCCGTCATGTACTCTATGTTCCCGTGCCCCGCGTGGAGCTCCCGTGCCCGCGCGATCATGGCCGGCGCGGAGTCGACGGCCAGGATCCGCCCGCCCTCGCCGATGCGCTCCTCTATGAAGGGGAGAAGGACGCCGTTGCCGCAGCCCACGTCGAGCACCCTGTCCCCTTTTTCCAGGGAGATCATGTCGAATATGCCGCGCAGCTTTTCACGGCGGGAGGAATTGTTGCCCACCCTCTCGTCCCATTCCGGGGCGAGCCGGTCGAAATACGCCGCCTTTTCACCGCGCGCCTCAGTGCTCATGGTTCCCGCCGCGGCCGCGCCCGTAGGGACTGAGGGAGTGCCGGTTGATTATTGTGATGCACCGCGGGACCGCCGCCGGGACCACCAGGAAAAGAAGGATAATGCCGGGGAGCGCCTTGAGCATGTCGTAGGCCGTCACCAGGACGGGGCTGAGCGAGAGAAGGGGAAGCACCAGGAAGTTCAGGAGGGCGAGCAGGGCCCGGTCCACCAGCACCGCGGCCGCGAGCGCGGCGAACATGCCGGCCCCCGCCCGGTGGGAGAGAAAGGATATGGTGAAACAGAAGGCGGAGAGCTGGACCATCATGATGGCGGCCACCGGCGGATAAAAAGGCGGCATGCCGGTGAGCAGCGCCGACGCCAGGGGGGTGAAGAAACCCGCCATGGCCGCGTTGCCCCTGCCCAGCATGAAGGCCCCCATGGCGAGCGGGATGTACATGGGGAGGAACACCGAGCCCATCCCGACGAGGTGGAAGATCATGGGAATGACCACCCCCAGCGCCGAAAAGAGCGCCGCGAGAAGGAGGTTGTTCACATCGATCCGCTCGTGCACGGTACCCTGTCCCCGAAAGTAATATTCGTATTCATAGTATAATACAATTTTTAATTTAATAACACCCGCGGTCGAAAAAAAACCGGCGCTCCGGCCGTTCCCCTTTTCCCCGGCTTCACGGCCCGTTGAAGGGGCCCCATTGAAGGGCTTTTCAGCAATGGGACGGCGGGGCGGGCCGCTTGTCAATTTAAAATATGCATGCCATGCGCCCGACGTGCCGGGATGCCCCCCGGGCCGTTACGGCTTCTTCATGAATGCAAGGACTGTTTCCCTGAAAAGCGCCGGCTCCTCCAGGAACGCCCAGTGGCCGCTCTGCTCGAATTTCACGATGGCCGATCCGGGGATCAATCCGTGGAGCTCCTTCTGGAACGGCTCCGCCGTGGTCTCAAGGTCGGCCGCGCCGTACAGGATGAGCGTTTTTGCCGTGATGCGGCGCAGGTCACCGCTGAAGTCGTAGTTCCCCAGCGAGTCCCGCACCGCCATGGTGACGGCGAAAGAGGCGTAGCCGGGCCGGAGCTTTGCGTAGTTCTTCGGATCGTAGAAGCTGTCGCCGAAGAGGGCGGGGAACATGTTCATGAAAAACTCGTTCGCCCTCTCCGGGTCCCGGGGCGGGAGGCCGTACTTCAGCAGCAGCCGGAAGGGACGCGCCGCGCTCTGACGGTTGAGCCGCGCGAAGGCCGGCGAGACGAGCACCATCCGTTCGACGCGGCCCGGGTTGTCGGCGGCGTAGCGCATGGCGACGAGCCCGCCGAAGCTGTGGCCGACCAGGATCATCTTTTCCACGCCGATGACCTCCTTCCGGAGCGCCTCCAGCTCCCTCAACAGCGCGTCGAAGGTGTAGTGTTCCAGGCCGGGCTTTATCTGTGAGAAGCCTGAGCCGCGCTGGTCGTAGAGGACCACGCGGTAGTCCTTCATTAGGAAGGCGAGGGAATCCCCGAAGTAATGGCCGGACATGCCGGGACCGCCGTGGAGCACGACCACCGTTTTTCCAGTCCTGTTCCCGGCCTCGCTGTAGCGCAGATGGAAGCCGTCCACCGCGACGCACAGTGCGCCGCCGAATCCTGACCGGCACGGCAGGTCCGCCGCCCGTGAGGGCTTCATAGCCCTCGCCACGATGAAAACCAGGATGAGGAGAACGGCGAGTATGCCGCCGATGCACAGGAGTATTATTCGAAGCGCTCTCTTCTTCGGATGGTCTGCCATATTTCCTCTTTAATTCACTTGTGATAGTCCACCAAGGGATCTCATTTTATTGCCGAAGTCAATAACAATCGCGGGCCGGCTTTAAATGACCGGGTGGACCCGCTTGATCGAAAATCATTTGCTTTATCCAGGCAAGACGGCATACCATGAAATGCTTGGCTTTTCTCACAGCTCGCCGATGCGCCAGAGGGGAGGTTCATCCATGAAAGAAGGGTTTATTGTTCCCACGCGCGAGAAGATCGCCTACGGGATGGGCGACCTCGCCGTCAACATCGCCTACGGCGCCCTGAACTTCTATTACCTGTTCTTCCTGACCAACGTGGCAGGCATCTCCGCGGTCTGGGCGGGCACCATCATCATGGCCGCGGTGGCCTGGGACGCCATCACCGACTACTGGATGGGGCTCATCTCCGACCGCACCGTTTCGCGCATGGGACGGCGGCGCCCGTACATCCTCTACGGCGCCGTTCCCTTCGGGCTGAGCTACGCGCTCCTCTGGATCGTGCCCTTCAAGGACCCGGCGGCCCTCGGCATCTACTACTTCATCATCATCATGGTGTACAAGGCGGCCTTCACCGTGGTATCGATCCCCTACAATGCCCTGCACCCCGAGCTCTCGCAGAACTACGACGAGCGCACCAGCATATCGGGCTACCGCCTGGGGCTCTCCTTCGTGGGTACCCTGCTGGCCGCGGCCGGTATCATGGTGGTGGTGGACGTGATCTACCCGGGCAAGCTGGCCTACGCGAAGAGCTACCCCGTCCAGGGTGTCATCTTCGGCGCCCTTATAACCGCCATCCTGTTCATCACCTTCGCGGGGACCCGCGAACGCGTGCAGCCGGACCGAACGGGCATGAAGTTCGAGGGCTTTTTCAAGTCGCTGTCCTCCACCCTGTCCCTCAGGGAGTTCCGCTTCGTGCTGGGGATGTTCATCTTCAACATGGTGGGCTTCGACCTCATGAGCGCCCTGCTTGTCTTCTTCCTCAAGGACGTGATACACATTCCCGAGGACTTCACCTTCGTGATCATGGCCATACCGCTGGTGGTGGCGGTGGCCTCGGCGCCGCTCTGGGTGCACCTGGGCGAGCGATGGGGCAAGAAGAAGGCCTACGAGAGGGCCGCGGTCTACATGGTCCTGATATTTCTCGCCTGCATGGCGGCGCCCGTGGGGAACAAGACATATGTCATAGCCGTCTGCGTCCTGGCGGGAGTGGGCATATCGGCCTCGCAGGTGATCCCCTTTTCGATAATTCCCGACATCATCGAGGTGGACGAGTACGAGCACGGCACCAGGCGGGAGGGCGCCTTCTACGGCGTCATCATGTTCCTGTACAAGGTTTCGGCGGCGGTGGCCATAAACATAGCCTCGGTTTTCCTGGGCGTCATGGGATACGTGGAGTCCGTGTCGGGCCAGGTCGTGGAGCAGCCCGCGTCGGCGCTGTGGGCCATCCGCATTCTGCTGGGGGTGGGCCCCGGCCTGTGTTTCCTGGTGTCAGCGATCTTCGTGCACTACCTTCCCATCAACAAGGAGCGCTTCGAGGAAATTAAGCGTGTAATCGAGGAGCGAAAGAAAGGCCGTTAAAGTAAGGATTGGCATTCCTTGTGTTCGGATGATATTTTTTTGTTGGGCGAATCCGGCGAGGTTGGCGCATTATCGACCAGGAACGCGCCTCTCGGTGGACGGCCGAAAAACTGCCCGCGGATATTGTATTCTCATAAAAGAAGATTTATAATCGGCGCGGTTACGACCGGGGAGGAAACCATGGCCCCATTCAAAGGCCCGGGCCGGGAAGAGCTCATCGCGCTGCTCAAAAGCCGGAAGGCGGAAAAAAAGTCGCCCATCACCCTGGGACACATGGAGCCCCAGGCGGTGCTGGAATGGACCGGCAGTCAATGGGTGCTGAGCGCGCTCGTCCTCGACGAAGAGAAGGCCGCGGCGGAAGGGAAAAAGCGGCTGGCAGAGGGCGGGATGTGGATGCCGGAGATGCAATGGGCCTTTCTCCAAAAGGGCGCTGTGCTGTTCGCCGCCGCCTCGAAGGAGGACCTGGTACGGTTTATTCGAGAGATGGAGTGGAAATACGGTTAGCGCTCCATGATTAAGCGCCCGGCGGCACGGGATTATAAATGACAAATTTATCTTGAATCGCCCCGCCGTCGCGGTTATAATCGGAACCCGCGACGCGATAAATAAATTCACGCGGGAGACGATACATGAACCTTCCCTTTCCATTCGAGCCGCTTCTGTGCTTCGGCTGGCTGGGCATAATGCTCGTGGCCGGGCTGGTGTTGCGCGCCAAGGTGAAATTCTTCCAGCGCTTTCTCATCCCGAGCTGCCTCATCGGCGGCCTGCTTGGGCTCGTGCTGCTGCACTTGGGCGTGATCAAGGTTGAGGTTTCGATGCTGGAGACCTACGCCTACCACCTCTTCAACATCTCATTCATCTCCCTCGGCCTCACCCCCAGCGAGAAGTCCGAAAAAGGGGGAGGCAAGGAGGTCGCCCGGGGCGGCTTATGGATGGCCCTCATCGAGGGCGTGAGTTTCCCCCTCCAGGCGATCATCGGGGGAGGGATAGTCCTCCTGTACGCCCTCATGGGGCGTGAGCTTTTTCCCACCTTCGGGTTTCACGTCCCGCTCGGCTTCACCGAGGGGCCGGGGCAGGCCCTCTCCGTGGGAAAGGTGTGGGAGGGATACGGCTTCCAGCACGGCGCCAGCATAGGCCTCACCTTCGCCGCCATCGGGTTCTTCTTCGCCTTCTTCGTGGGAGTACCCCTCTGCAACCGCGGGATCCGCAAGGGACGCGCCGCCCACGCCCCCAAGAGCCTGCCGATCGATTTCCTCACGGGGCTCGCCCAGAAGGACCAGCAGAAAGAGTCCGCGGGCCTGCAGACGGTCCACTCGAACAACATGGACACCCTGGCTTTCCATCTCGGCATGGTCGGACTGGTGTACATCCTCACCTATGGGGTCATCTGGGTCATCGCCGGCCTCCTGGGTCCGAAGATGGGACCGATGCTGTGGGGGTTCTTCTTCTTCATGGGGCTGGTCGTGGCCATGCTGGTGCGGCTCATCATGACAAAACTGGGCCTGGCCCATGTCCTCGACTCCGGCGTCCAGCGCCGCATCACCGGGTGGTCTATCGACTTCCTGCTCACCGCGACCGTCATGGCCATCAAGCTGTTCGTGGTCTGGGAATACATCGTGCCCATCGCCCTGATGAGCCTCTTCTCCGGCGTGCTCACCACGGTGGTGGTGGTGTACCTGGGCAACCGGATCTGGTCGCTCAACCTGGAGCGCAGCATGGCAATCTTCGGGACGGTCACCGGCACGGTCTCAACGGGGCTGCTGCTCCTCCGGATCATCGACCCGGAATTCAAGACGAAGGTCGCCGTGGAGCTGGGGTTCATGAACCTCTTTGCCATACCCGTCATCCTGGGCGGGATGCTCCTGGTGAGCGCCCCGGTGCTGTGGAACTGGAGCCTCGAGCTCACCATTGGGATTTTTTGCGCCGTACTGGTGATTTGCCTGGTGCTCATTAAGGTCCTGGGCATGTGGGGGCCCAGGAAGCTCACGGCATAAGGACGCTTCACGTTTCGCCCACCAGCGGTGCTTTCTCCACCTTCGCCGTATCGGCGCCGTAATGGAACGATCCGGCGAAGAAGAGCGCCGCGGCAATTCCACTGAAGAGAGGCACCGCGGCGAGCGCCGTCTGGATGCCGTAGAGGTCCGACAGGTAGCCCACCGCGATGGGGCCGAGCGAACTGCCCAGGATGTTCTGGATGATCACGTTGAAGCTGAAGTAGGTGGCCCGAAGCCCCGGGTGCACCACGTCCTGTATCACCGCCATTGCGGCGGGCACGAACCCCACCGAGGCCGCGCCGACGCCCAGGAACAGCGCGAACCGCGCCCCGCCGGAGAAGAGGAGAAGGGCCGCCGCGAGCAGGATGGCCGTCAGCAGCGAGGAGAGCGCGATGAAGTGCATCCTCGCGTTCCTGTTCGTGCGCATCCAGAGGTCCGCCAGGTAGCCGCCCAGCGGCGCCCCGACGATGGCCATGAGCAGAATTACGGCGGTCTTCATTCCCGCCTGTCCGACGGGGACCCCTTCGACGCGCTCGAAGTACGTGGGGAGCCAGGTGCTGAAGGAGGTGGTGACGAAGACGTTGCAGGCGAAGCCCAGGTAGAGGAAGATGAGCGTCCGCGTGCCCGCCAGTCCCTTGATGAATGAAAGGACCGCGGGGCGGATGCCCGCGCGATTTTTGTCCCGCGACAGAGGCACGGTCCGGTAATCCCTGATCTTCAGGGAAAGGAACGCTACCAGGAGCCCCGGCAGCGCGACGATGCCGAAGGCGTGCCTCCAGCCCAGCTTTTCGGCGATGAGGCCTCCGGCCGCGATGCCAATCGCGATCCCCATCGGGATGGCGGCGTTCCAAACCCCAAGCACGCGCGATCGCTTCTCGTCCGGGTAGATCGCGTAAAGGAGCACGGCGCCGCCCGGCGCGTAACCAGCCTCGCCGACACCGATGGCGGCGCGCGCGGCGAAAAGCTGGGAAAAGTTCCGGGTCAGGGCGCATGCCGCGGTGGCCAGGCTCCAGAAGACCGCCATGAGCCCTATGCTCTTGGCGCGGCTCCAGCGGTCGACGATGATGGAGGCCGGCAGGCTGAAGAGCACCACGGACCAGTACACCGCCGAGACGAGCATGCCGCACTGGGTGTCGGAAAGCCCCCAGTCCATTTTCAAGAATGGGAAGAGGGACACCACCACCATGCGGTCGATGTAGTCGAACATGTAGAGGAGGAAGAGCAGCGCCAGCACGTAGGCGCTGTATCCGCGGGAGAGCCTGTACTCCTCGCCGGCCTTGCCTTCATTCATGGCGCTGTCCTCGCGCTGTCCGTCGTGGCGAAAGAATTCTTCGCAATTATTGGATACCATCCCGGGCCTCTGTCAACGTGAAATCGGATCAGCGCGGGTCTGCACGGGCGTTCATAACGTCCCCGGCTTGGGAATAATAGTTTTCGGGTGACGGCGGGCATTGTTCGCGGTATATTACATTACCGGCGCCCATTCGCGCCGGTAATTCGCCATCGGCGGCTGCGAGGGGGAGGAACATATTATAATGAAAGGAACGGGCGGGGAAAGGATGCCGGTGCTCTTCATAGGGCACGGCTCGCCGATGAACATAGTCCTGGACAACGGCTTCACCTGCGCGCTCGCCGCGGCCGGGCGGGACCTTCCCCGTCCCCGCTCGATCCTGGTGGTTTCCGCTCACTGGCTCACCAGGGGCACCTTCGTGTCCGCCGAGGCCTCGCCGCGGCAGATCTACGACTTCTACGGATTCCCCGACGAGCTCTACCGCGTCCGCTACGCCTGTCCCGGGGCCCCCGAGGACGCGCGCGCCGCCGTACAGCTCATTGCCGCGTCGGGAGCGCGGCCGTCCGGGGAGTGGGGGCTCGATCACGCGGCCTGGGCCGTGCTGATGCACATGTATCCGGAGGCCGACGTCCCCGTGTTCGAGATGAGCCTGGACATAGCCCGCGACGCTCGGTACCACTATGAACTTGCCGCCGGCCTCAAGGCGCTCCGGATGAGGGGCGTGCTCGTTCTCGCCAGCGGCAACCTGGTGCACAACCTGGGGCTTATGGATTACGAGCGCATTGACGCCGCCTCCTTCCCCTGGGCCCGCCGGGCCGACGAAGAAATACGAGACTTTCTGCTCGCCGGCGACCACCGGTCCCTCATCGATTTCCCCGGGCACGGCGCGCACGCCTCGCTCGCCGTGCCCACGCCCGATCACTACCTGCCGCTCATGTATGCCCTGGCTTTGCAGGAAAAAGGGGAGCCGTTGACCTTTCTCCACGAGGGAACACAGCACGGCAGCGTCTCCATGCGCTCTCTCCGTATCGGGTGACGGCTGGCCCTCGGGACGGCCCTTCAATGCGCGAGCATCCGGGAAAAAACGTTGATGACCACCACACCGCTCATGATCAGCACGATCCCGATGACCGCGGGGAGGTCCGGGCGCTGACCGTAGATGAAGAATCCCGCGCCCGCCACGAGGACGATCCCCAGGCCCGACCAGAGGGCGTAGGCGACGCCCACGGGGATCACCCGCAGCGTGAGGGTGAGAAAGTAAAAGGCGCTCGCGTATCCCGCCGCGACGACCAGGCTGGGCGCCAGGCGGGTGAACTCGCGCGTTGCCTTGAGGGTGCTGGTGGCGACCACCTCGGAGATGATCGCTATGGTCAAATAGAGATAGTGCATGGCCGGGCCCCCTGGGCGGCGTTATATGATCACCGCAGTGCTTCCCGTGCGGACACGGGCTTGATCCGACACGATAGCACGGAGAATGCGGCGGGGTCAATCCCGGCGCTTGTATGGGAACAATTTTTCTGATCCGGGACAGGCCGGAGGCCGCCTTCATTCGTGAGGAAGTCCGTTGACATTTTCCCGCTCCCGGGATTTCCTCGGGTTGCGATGAACGATGACCTCGCGTCCCTGATAATCAGGGAGACGCGTTCCGTGAATGCGTGGATCGACCGTACCCTGGAGCACTTCGCCGGCCGGATGGTCCCCGTTGCGGAGCTGGGCTTCCCCCGGCTTTCCCGCTATTTCAGCGCCGGGCTTCTTTCCGGGGTGAAGGCCATCGTCGTGGACGGGCCGCCTCCGTTGCCGCCGCCGCTCCTTGAGGTGAGCGGGATCCTTCGCCTTTCACCGGAGAGCGTGGGCGGCATCACGTATAAAAACGCCTACTTCGTGAGGGATCGCTGCACTTCCACGAGATAGTCCACGCGGTCCAGTGGGCCCGCCTCGGCGCGGAGCGCTTCATCATGGCGTATGTGCGTGAGCTCCTGGAGCATGGCTATACGGCCAATTTCTTCGAGGGCCAGGCGGCGGGCCACCAGGGCAGGTTCGACTCGGGCGGAAGGGCCTACAACGCCGAGCGGGCGGTCACCCGGGAGCTCGACGCCTTCCTGCGCTCCATGGGAGGCAGAGAAAAAAGTCTTGCCCGATGAGTTTAAGCATGGTATGCTGAAAGGCCCTTCGGGGAACCCTCTGTTTTACCACATCTGGCAAAGGCGGTGCGCACATGAAAGACAATCTGGACCTCGATACGATGCTCGCGTGGACCCGGCACCTGTATGACCTGGGGCCCAAGAGGCCCGGGACGTACGAAGGGGCGCTTGCCGAAGAATACCTGCACGGGATTCTCTCCGGGATGGGATTGCCCCGGGTGTCCCTCGAGCCGGTCCATTTCACCGGCTGGTTCCACGAGCGGGCCTACCTGGAAGCCCACGGCCGCGCGGGATGCGTCAGCATGCCCGCCGAGCCGGTGGTGTACACCTCCTTCACTCCCGCCTCGGGCATATGCGCTCCCATCGTGAACCTGGGGTCCGGTTCGGCCGAGGACTTCAAGAAAGCGGACCTCTCGGGGAAAATAGCGCTCGTCTATTACTCCCACGGCGTTTTGGAGTACGAGACCCTCCGGTCCGTGGGATACTTCCTCCATGACCCCGACAGGTCGCTGGAGGGGAAGGGGCAGGTCATGTCCTGGGTCACCGAGGAGGAGCGGCGCGTCTACCAGGCGGCCGTGGACGGCGGGGCCGTGGGCTTCATCGGCGTGTTCCCCTTCGACATCACCCCCTACCTCTGCTTCGAGGGGGGCAACGCGTTCACCGGCAGGCTCGGTTCCATACCGGGTCTGGGACTCAGGAAGTCCGACGGCGCCAGGCTCCGCGCCCTCCTCGAGCGCGGCGGGGCCGAGGGGACCCTCATCCTCACGGGTTCGACCCGCGGCGCCGTGACGCGCAACGCCGTGGGCGTCATCCCGGGCAAGAGCGGACGCGTCGTCCAGGTCACCTGCCATCACGACTCCATGTGGCTCGGCGCCACGGAGGACGCCGCCGGCGTGGGTATCGTGCTCGCCCTGGCCGAGGAATGCCGGCGCCGCTACGACGGGAAGAAGCCGCCGCTCACGCTCGCGTTCGTGCTCGAGGGGGCGGAGTGCCTGTTCGTCCTGGGATCCCGAGGGTATATCGAACGCCACAAGGACGACCTCGTCCGCGACCTGGTGGTCGACCTCCACATCGAGCACCTGGCGAAGGAGTATGTCGAGAGCGAAACGGGGGCCTTGGTCCCCACGGGCCAGGTCCAGGCGCGGGGGCTCTTCGTGACCGACTGCGGGCCTCTCATCGAGATCGTAAAAGAGGCGGTCGTCCGGCACGACCTCCGGCGCACCATCCTCCTGCCCACCAACACGCCGCTGGCGGTGCCGACGGACGCCTCGGCCTACAACAAGGCCGATCTCCCCGTGGCGAGTTTCATCTCCCCGCCGCTGTACTGGAACGCCCTCGAGGACACCTGGGAGAAGATAGCCGTCGACCAGATGCTCCCCACCGCGCGGGCGTACCTGGAGATCATCGAAAAGCTCATGGAGACCGATCCCGATTCCATCCGGAAGGCGGCCCCTCCGGGCGACGGGTATCTCAAGGTGTAGGCGGCGGGGCCAATGTGCTTGACATCGCAGGGAAAATCACGTATCCCTGAAGGGCACCGCCTCCGGACAAGCCCGGCCGCATGATCGATCCCGCGCGTCCTTCCCGGAATGGATGTCCAGTGGAGGCGGCGGGATTCTCACCCCGGCTGGAATGCCGGGGCCTGTACGGCCGCTCCGCCGGCGGGTTCGACCGGGAAACCAGTTCCCTGTCCGCCGGCTCCGTGGATGGCTTCGTGATCAACCGCGCTGGAGCATAGACGGGATGCGGGAAGACGATATCTTCGGCCACGTGGAATCACTGTATGGCCTCGGCATAAAGCGCCCCGGGACGGCACAGGGACGCGCCGCCGAGGAATACATCATCCGCGCCCTTGAGTCATTCGGGTACCGGGTGCGCACCCAGGAGATACCGGTCGGTGTCTTCGAGTACGGCGCGGCCTCGATCAGCTTCGAGGGACACGTATTGACGCTCTATCCCTATATCCCTTCATCATTCACCCCGCGGGAAGGCGTAATGGCGCGGCTGGTCTACCTGGAGGACGCCGCGGCCCTGGCGGGAGGCGGCATCAGGGGTAAAATAGTCGTCTCGCCCATCCCCTACGGGCAGTTCAGCTACGGCCTGGTGCTCAAGGCCGCCCTGGGTTTCCACGATCCCGACGGAGACCTCCCCTCGACCGTCCAGGACGTCACCTGGAACACCGACGCAGAGGTGCGCTTCCTTGCCGTGGCGAGAGACGGCGGCGCGGCTGCGGTCGTCGGGATCTACCCCGCCCTCGGGGGCGGCGCGTGGCGCTCCTCCACGGACGATCTGGCCGGGCTCGCGCGCGAGGCCGTGCAAAGCGAGCAGCGTCTCGTTCCCTTTCTCTTCAATCCCTTGAGTGACGTGGTCGCCGGCGTACCCGGCCCGCTGCCGGCCGCGGGAGCGGGGCCCGCCGCCGGAGCGGCCCTTGCCGCCGCGGCGCGCCTGGGGAAAACTGCCACGTTCACCCTCGCCGGGACGAAGGCCATGTCAACGACCCGCAACATCTGGGCCGACCTGGATGGTCGGAGCGACCGGCTGCTCATGGTCGCGTCCCATCACGACACCATGTGGAACGGCGCGGTGGAGGACTGCACCGGCTGCGGCATAGTCCTCTCACTGGCGCGGATTTTCCGGTCCGCCGGCTCCGTGCCGGCCGCGGGCATCCGATTCGCCTTCTTCGCCGCGGAGCAGTACCGGGACCTCGGGGTGCGGCAGTACCTCGCCGCTCACGGCAAGGAGCTCGAAAGGCGGCTTGTCGCCGACGTACACGTGGAGCACGTGGGGCTCGAGGCTGTCATGGGCGAGGCAGGCGGGCTGACGCTCACCGGGAAACTCCAGCCGCGCGCCTTCTTCATCACGCCCGGCACGGGCTTCGACACGGTGGTGATGGAGGCGGTGCGGCGTCACGACCTGAGGCGCACCGTGGTGCTCCCCACGAACACGCCGCTCGGGGTCCCCACGGACGCGTCCCCCCTCGCCCAGGCCGGGCTGCCGGTGGTGAGCTTTATATCGGCCCCGCTCTACTGGAACGCCGCCGAGGACACGCTCGACAAGGTGCCGCGCGACGAACTCCCCCGCGTGAGGGACGCGGTGATTGACATAATAAATGGATTGATGACGAGGGATGGGTGACGGGTGATGGGTGACAGGTGACGGGTGACGTTCCCTTCGACCGAAAACGTAAGGAGGCTGTCGATGCCGGAATCAATAAACGCCGAGTATCTCTACAAGATGATGAAGCGGTTTGTCTCCTTCGGCCACCGGGTGACCGGTTCGGCCGAGGAGCGCACGGCGGCCGAGTTTATAGCCCGGCAGTTTCGCGCGGCAGGGCTTTCAAAAGTCGCCCTCGAGCCCTTCGACATCCGCCGCTACGAGGTGCAGAAGCTCTCCCTGCGGGCCTGGGTGGGGGAGTCCCATTATGAAATACCGGCTCATCCCGTGTGGTACACGCGCCGCGCGCGCATCAGGGGGCGGGCCGTGCCGCTGGGCCTGGGGGCCCCGAGGGACTTCGCGGGGACGGACATAAAGGGCAAGGTCGCGGTGGTGGATAGCAGGGTCCTCCTCAATTATTATCCCACCCATTCCCTCCTGGGGACCTACCACCAGGCGGTGAAGGGCGGTGCGGTGGGATACATCGCCTGCATAGACGCGCCTTACGACCTGGCGCCGAGGTACAACCACCTCCACGAGGACGAGCCGCCGGGCTCGATCCCGGGCCTGATCCTGGCCCGCTCCGACGGAATTTTCCTCATGGACCTCATGAGGCGGTACGCCGGCGGCCTCGACCTGGAGATTACCGCCGACGCCCGGGAAAGCGTCTGCCAGACCGCCGACGTCGTCGGTTATCTCCCCGGCTCCGATGACGTGGTCATCGTGGGGAGCCATTACGACTCGGTGTACGACGGGGCCATCGACAACGCGGCGGCCAACGCCGGGCTCATCGCGCTCGCCCGCTATGCAGCGGGCCTGAAACGGCGAAAACCCACGGTGGTCTTTTGCGCCCATCCCGGCCACGAGGTGAACATAGGCTCGCGGGAGTTCGTGAAGAGGCACCGGGAGCTCATCCAGCGCGCGTACCTCTACCTCTCCATCGACGGGTTCGGCTCCTCGGGCTACGCGTGGAACGGCGGCGGCGCGGTGGCCACCTCTGCCGACGAGAAGCGGGGCATCTCGGTCTCGAACAATCCCCTGCTGCTGAAGCTCGCCATGGACGCCGTCAGGAAGCACGGCCTGCTCCCGGCGGCCTACGTGCCCGCGTCGGACATCATCTTCAACAAGGACCTGGAGGGGCGCTTCCACGAGATGGGTGTCCCCACGCTCATGATCATCGGGAAGCCCATATGGTATCATTCGACGGCCGACACGCCCGACAAGATAACCCCGGACCAGCTGTACCGGTCGTTCCTCGCGCATGCGGAGATACTGAAAAAGGCCATCGCCCTTTCGCCGCGGCAGGTGAAGGCGAACGACCGGATGGAACACGCCGGGATAGTGGCCAAAATAGCGGGCCGGAAGGTCCGGGAAGCGGGATTCGAGGGCGGGCGGGGCATCTCCTTCGGCTGCCTGCCTGAGCCGGCCGCGAAGGGCGATCCCGTACTGTTCTTCATAAACGATTTTTCGAATCCCGCCGAGGTGGTGGTCGACATCCGGTGGGAGTTCGGCGACGGCACCGCCGGCCGCGGGCCGGTGCTCGCCCACGTCTACGAGAAGGCGGGAAGGCACACGGTGAGCGTCTCGCTCCTGGACGCGGGCGGGAACACCACCACGGCGACGCGGGGCCTCTGGGTCGTCTGAGGCGGCCCGCGCCGCGAAACAAAAACAAATGGGGGACGCGTTATGAAAGGGCTGCACATCGACATCGTTGTTATCGCGGTCTACTTCGCCATACTGCTCCTCATCGGCTACCTGACGAGCAGGAAGATCAAGGGGTCCGAGGATTACACCATCGCCGGGAGGAAGCTCGGGTACCCGGCGCTGCTGGGGGCGCTCATCGGCACGGCCATAGGCGCCGCCGCCACCGTGGGCAAGGCGGGCAAGGCCTACGAGGTGGGGATCGCCCTGTTCTTCGCCACCTTCGCCTACGGGATCGGGCTCATCCTCTTCGGGTTCATCGCGCCGATCATCCGCAAGATCGAGATATGGACCATCCCCGATGCCCTGGTGCTCCGCTACGGGAGCGCCATGCGCGTCATCGTGGCCGTCGTGATGATCCTGGGGGTCATCGCCCTCTTCGGGGCGCAGCTCATCGCCACGGGGCTCGCGGTGCAGGCGGTCTTCGGCGACATGGGTATCAGTTACACCCAGGGCATCCTCTGGGCGGGCATCATCATGACCGTTTACATCATCATGGGTGGCCTCCTGGCGGTCGCCTACACCGACCTCTTCCAGACCATCATCATGATCATCGGGGTGGCCATCCTCCTGCCCATTTTCGTCGTCAAGAACGTCGGCGGTGCGGCGACGGCGTGGGAGTGGATACAGCCGCAGCCCGGGAACTTCTGGGGCGGCCTCACCATCCCGTACATAATCTCCATTTTCCTCATCGACATCCCCTTCTGCCTCATCGACCCGTCGCTGTGGCAGAGGGCGTCGGCGGCGCGCGACGCCAAGCGCATAAAGAACAGCATGTTCGTCACCGGCGGGGTTTATTTCTACTGGAGCTTTATCGCGGTGTTCCTGGGGATCACGGCGGCGCACCTGTTCCCGGGGCTCAAGGACACGCCGGGCGGGCCTGACGGGGCCATCCCGATGC
This sequence comes from uncultured Spirochaetota bacterium, assembly GCA_963762305.1. Taxonomy (GTDB): domain Bacteria; phylum Spirochaetota; class UBA4802; order UBA4802; family UBA5368; genus CAVXKM01. The sequence continues at coordinate 36,445 of CAVXKM010000005.1, forward strand.
ATGTGGTGACGTTCATCCCGCTCGGGATCAGGGGGTTTCTGCTGGCGGCGCTCATGGCCGTCATGATGTCCACGGCCTCGACGGGGCTCCTCATCGCGGGCACCACCTTCGCGCACGACATCGTCAGGGCATACAGGCCGAAGACGCCGGACAAGAGGATCCTGCTCACCGCGCGCCTGTTCATCCTCGTGATCGGCGTGCTCGGGGTCCTCTTCGCGCTCGTCATGAAGGGGATATTCGACATCCTCCTGCTGGCCTTCGCCATCTTCGTCTCGGGGGTCTTCGTGCCCACGATGGCGGCCATCTTCTGGAAAAAGGCCACGAAGCAGGGGGCCCTGGTGTCGTCCACCGCGGCATCGATTACCGTCGTCGCCTTGTACGGCGTGAAGATGGCCGGGTACCTGCCGGTGTGGATAGAGCCCATCATCGTGAGCATCGTGCTGAGCTATATCCTCATGGTGGTGGTGAGCCGGGCGACATACGACCCGGCAACGGCGACGGTCAGGTTCCTGGACAGGGTGAAGTAAAAAGCCCCTGCCTTCCGGGGTGTGCATTCACGCATGCCCCGTGATGCCCTCAGGCGGAGTGACTTTCCCCGTTCGTTCCCCGGCGAAGAAGGGGAGGGCCTCCGCCGTTTTCACTTGACTTTCACCTCATTCCCGCGCCTAATGCCGGAGACTGTTTTCTCCCGGCTGAAGCGGGAAATCATCCAGAGAGGTTTTATGCCATGGCGGATAAAAAGGCTGTGGGCAAAATAACGCACTTTTTCGGCAAGATCAGCGTGGCCGCGATCGAGCTTACCGATACGCTGCGCGTGGGTGACCGGATTTCCATCGAGGGGGCCCACACCAGCTTCGAGATGCCGGTGGACTCGATGCAGATCAACAACCAGTCGGTCGCCGAGGCCAAGGCGGGCGACGGCGTGGGGATCAAGGTGAAAGAGCACGCCAGGGTCGGGGATACGGTTTATATCGTGACGCCGTAGCCGCTTCCCCCGGTCCCGGCGCGCCCTCCCGGATTTTCAGCGGTAATTTCCCTCATCGTGGAGCGGTGTGCCCGCGGATGCGCGGCGGAAGGCGGGTCGCAGTGAAATGCCCCGGCAAGGAGGACAAGCGTGAACACAGTGAGGATCATGCCGTGCCTGGACATGAAGGGCGGGCGGGTGGTCAAGGGGGTCCATTTCGTGGATATCCGCGACGCCGGCGACCCCGTGGAGAACGCCCGTTACTACCAGTCCGAGGGCGCCGACGAGCTGGCCATGCTCGATATAGCCGCCACCGTGGAGAACAGGAAGACGCGCCTGGAGTGGGTCAAAAACGTGTCCGCGTGCATCGACATACCGCTGACGGTCGGGGGCGGCATATCCAGCATTGAAGACATCGCGCTCGTCCTGGAGGCCGGGGCGGAGAAGGTCTCCATGAACAGCGCCGCCGTTAACGACCCGGGGCTAATCGACAGGGCCGTTTCGGAGTACGGCGCGGAGCGCATTACCGTGGCGGTCGATGCGCGCCGCAACGCCGCGATGCCCTCGGGCTTCGAGGTGGTGGTGGCGGGAGGGACCAAACCCGTGGGGAAGGACGCGGTGGCATGGGCCCACGAGTGCGAAAAGCGGGGAGCGGGCGTCATACTTCCCACCAGCATGGACGGCGACGGGACGCTCGCCGGTTATGACCTCGAGTTCACGCGGGCCATCGCCGACGCCGTCACGGTCCCGGTCGTCGCATCGGGAGGGGCGGGCAGGCTCGAGCACTTCTACGAGGCCGTCGCCCGGGGGCACGCCTCCATACTCCTGGCCGCGTCGGTCTTTCATTTCAGGACCTTCACGGTGGGGCAGGTAAAGGAATACCTCCACGGCCGGGGCGTGCGGGTGCGGCTGTAGCGGCGCTCAGCTCGGGCTCCGTGCGGCATCATATGCGGGAATGTCATCATCGTCCGCGGCGCCGTGTTCGCGCTGCGCGCCGGCAACGCCGGTATTGAAAACCGATATTACTGTTCCAGCCGTGGTTCCGTAATCATGAAAAAGATTAAGCCTCGTCCTTGAATCCATCACCGGAGGGAGCTGCGATGAAAAAAGTAATACTTTTCACGCTGATAATCGTAACGGCATTGCTGCTGATAGGCGCCGTCGCCGTTTCAATGTACGGAGTGGGTTCGGGAGACTCCTACCGGCCGGACGCGAAAACCCATGAGGCGCTGAAAGCGATAGAGGTCCGACAGGTAGGGGATCGGCGGTATTTCGGCGACGCGTGGATGGAGAGAAAGGACGGGTTTTACGTTCTTCACCTGAAAGGCTCACCCTATGAAACGGGCTACCAACACGGCGCGCTGTTGCGGGAAGAGGTGAAAAATGGCGCGGCCGGGTTCTATGCCGATGTCATTTACGGCGGCCGGGAGATGCCCTTTTCGCTGAAGATGTGGCTCCTGAGGAAATTCCTCGAGTGGAAGGTCTACGTTCCCCTGGAAAAATCGCAGCCGCGGAACATCCTCGAGGAGCTCAAGGGTATCGCCGACGGGTCCGGTATGGATTACGACCTTATCTTCAGGGCCAACCACCACACCGGCCCCTCGATGGTGCTGACGCCGGTCATGGCCAGGGACAACATCGCGGCTTTTGAGAAGCTCGGGATCAGGGTGGGGGCCTGCAGCACCTTTGCCGCCACGGGGAAAAACACCGCCGGCGGCAGAACCATCGTCGGCCGCAACACCGATTACAGCGGCGTGGCCCTGTGGCCGAAATACCAGACGATACTTTTTGTGAGTCCGAAAGAAGGATATGACCACGTGAAGATCGGGACCGCGGGCGTCATACTGTGGAATCCCGGCATGAACACCGAGGGCATAGTCGCGTGCCCGCACTACATGGTCTACGAGGACATCGATCCGGCGGGGTGGTGCATACCGGCATTCACCGACGCCATCCTCCGGAAGGCGAAAAACTTGCAGGAGGCGGAAAAGATTTTTCACGACAACCCGCGGGGCGTCTCGGCGGGATATGTCATTATCTCGGGGAAGGAGAAAAACGCCTTCGCCGCCGAGCTCAGCACGGGGAAGGCGACCATACGCGCCATGGAGGACGGGCGGGTGGTCATGACCAACATGGCCGTCTCGGAAGAAAAGCGCGGGATCGATTTAACGGTGAAGTTCAACATAATGGAGCACTGCCCGGGCCGCTACCGGCGTCTCATGCGGCTCATCGACTCGAACCGGGGAATGGTGGATCCGGCCATGGCGGCTGCCTTCATGGGTGATCACATCCAGCACACCACGGGCATGGAGAGGGCCACCGGGCACATAGTGGGCGTGTCGGACAACGAGAACAGCATGGTGTTTTCGCCTGAAGACCTCAGGTTCTGGGTCGCGGCGGGGCCGGCGCCGGTGTGCAACAATCCATACAGGGGTTTCAGTCTCCCGGACGGGCTGAAGGGAAGCCCGGGGACGGTTACTCCCGCCATTCTCCACGGCTACGTTTTCAGGGACCGGCGCGTGCGCCGCGGCCTCGATGAATTCATGAAAGCCTACGCGTTGAAAGAGGCGGACCCGGAAGACAGGGACCGCATCACGGGCTTCATCAAGGCGGCCTGGGCCAGGGACCCTCTCGAGCCCCATTACGGGAAACTGCTGGCGAAATACTATCTGCACGCCGGAAAGTACGATGATGCGCTGTCGGTCATGGGGAAGGTGCTGTCCCTGAAGCAGTCTTTCAGGGAGAAGGGAAACAGCTACCTGATCACGGGGATGATCCACGACATCAGGGGAGAACGGCAGAAGGCCCTCGGTTACTACCGGCGCATCGAGGAAATGGCGCGGGTGAAACAGGACGACCCCTGGTTCGCGATGAACCGTTTCCTCCTGGCCTTTGCCGGGAAATACACCCGGGCCCCTTTCGCCGCGGAAAATCTCGCGGACCAGTCGGCGAACATAGAATTCGTCGATCCCTACATGGAATGAGGATGAACGGCGCGGCGCGGCCGGTATCGTAGATAAGGGTCTCCGCTTCTACCCGCAGGCTTTTTCCACCGCTGCCGCCGCGTGGATGCGCGTGGTGTCGAAGACGGGAATGTCCACGTCGTCCTGGCTTATGAGGAGCGGGATCTCGGTGCACCCCAGGACGACGCCCTGGGCGCCGCGCTCCCGCAGCGAGTTGACGACGCCTATGAAAGCGGCGCGCGATTCGTCTTTCAGGACCCCCATGCAGAGCTCGTCGTATATCACGCCATGGACGAACGCCCGGTCCGCCTCTCCCGGTATCATCACGTCGAGTCCGAACCGTTCCTTTAACAATCCCCGGTAGAAATCGCCCTCCATCGTGAACCTGGTCCCCAGGAGGCCCACGCGGGCGAGGTCCAGTTTCGCCACCTCCCTGCCGGCGGCCTCGGCGATGTGGAGCACCTCCATGCCGGTTTCGCCTTCGATAACGGGTGCCGAGCGGTGCATCGTGTTGGCGCATATCACCAGGAAGTCCGCCCCCGCGTTTTTCAGCCGTGAGGCCGCGCCGACCATCAGCCGGTCGAGCTCGTCCCAGGCGTCCACGCGCTGGCGGCGCTCTATCTCGAAGAAGTCGAAGGAATAGAGAAGGCACGCCGCCGAGTGAAACCCGCCCAGCCGCTCCTTCACGAAACGGTTGATGAGGTCATAGTACACGGCCGTGGACTCCCAGCTCATGCCGCCGATAAGGCCGATGGTCTTCATGACTTTCCCCCCTGGATGCGGGGCGTGTTGCGTACCCCGATGATCATATCTCCTTCTCCATGATGCACACCGTGAACGGAAGGTGGCCGTACACCCTCAACTCCTTCACTTCGAAACCCAACGAAACATACCAGTCTTTTAGCGCCCGCTGTGTGTCGATGATACCCGCGGAAGCGCGCGCGGCGCCGGCCTTACGGGCGTATCCGATCGCGTGCTCCACCAGCGCGAGGCCAAAGCCGCGGCGCCGGAATCCGGGCAGCACCGAAAGCCTCTCGATGTAGCAGCAGTTCTCCACCTTTTCGACCGCGACACAGCCGACCAGGCGTCCCCGCAGCCGCAGGCCGAAGTACGCGACGCCGATCGTGAACGAGGTCCGTACCTTTTCGAGCCTGATAAACGACGGGTGCGTCGGGGCATTTTCTCTCGTGAGATGCAGGTCCTCGGCCGCGGTCGCGAAGGCGCTCCGTATTACCCTCACGCACTTCCGGAGATCGCCGTCGGAGCGCAGTTCGGTGATGACGAAGTCCGCGGCGTGACGCGCTACTGAAGCTGCGCGCCGCATTTGGAGCAGAACCGCGGATTGATGCCCTTCCCGAGATAGGACCTGCACGAAGGGCACCGCCAGTTCATTATGGAAAACACTGCGTAAAATACGACGTAGGCGATGGTCGCGTAGGTGAGATAGGTCGGCGGAATGCCGAAAAGGGCCGTGCCGGGCCTGTCCTCGGACCAGATGAGAAAGACGACGGCGATCACCAGCGGAGCGGCGAGCAGCAGCTGCCGGACCCTTTTGGCCTTGAAGTCATCCTCCATCCGCGTTTCGGTCCCCTGTGGTTTCATGGCTTTCTCCCATGGTGAAATGACTGTGCCGAGCATAACAGGGGGCGCGGGCCGGCACAAGAATAATTTGACAGCCCATGCCGCCCGGCGCCACGGGCGGACACAGGGGAATTTTTTCCTCTCCCCGGAAAAAATGCTTTATACGGCCCTGGAAAAGGTTTATCATTTCTCTGTTTCCCGGGCCCGGACCAGCCCGCGGTTTTTTTATCCGCGCGGTCCGGGAGGGAAGGGCCTCAGGTATAGTCGATCGGCGGGCGGCCAGGCACGGGTTTTGAATATGGCCGCGGGTATTCCCGCCGCGTCTGCGTACCGGTCGATGAGCAGCGGCACGGCCGGACAACATCACTCCAAGAGGTAATCTATGGCACAAAAAGGGGTCTCATCCGCCGAGCGGGACTTCGAGGTCACGAGGGGATATGCCAATTATGTCTTCCTCCTGCTCTTCCTGCTCTACATGTTCAACTACGTCGACAGGATGGTCGTCGCCTCCCTCTTCCCGTACCTGAAGGTGGAGTGGGGCCTTACGGACACCCAGTGCGGCTGGTTCGCCTCCATCGTCACCCTCATGATGACGATCTTCGTCTTTCCCGTGTCGCTCCTGGTGGACCGGTGGAGCCGGAAGAAGGCGATCGCCATAATGGGCATCATCTGGGGCATCGCGTCGGCGGCATGCGCCTTCACGAAGAACTTTTTCCACATGCTCTGGTTGAGGTCGGTCGTGGGCGTCGGCGAGGCCGCCTTCACCGCCGGAGGGACCGCGATGATCTCCGCCTATTTCCCCGAGGAGAAGCGGGCCACCATGAACGGGCTCTTCACCGCCGCCATACCCTTCGGCACGGCGATCGGCGTCGTCCTGGGCGGTGTCATCGCCGTAAAGTTCGGCTGGCGTTACGCATTCGGCATCATGGCCATCCCCGGCCTGATCGTCGCAATCCTCTTTTTCTGGGTGAAGGACTACAAGACCGTCGATATCCTCAAGAAGGTGGGCGAGGCCGGGAGCCTGTCCTACGTGAAGATGGGGTTTAAAGACATCGCACGGGAGTTCCTCCACACCCCGTCGGTGCTCATGACCTACCTGGCCTACATAGGCAACACCTTCGTGACGACCGGGCTCATGAACTGGCTTCCCACGTATTACAGCCGGACCGAGGGACTGCCGATGGACAAGGCCGGGATGAAGACATCGGTCATCTTTCTCCTCGCGATCATCGGCGCGCCGATCGGGGGGATCGTCATCGACCGCATCCGGAAAAGGTGGATCAACGCCCGCATGAGCGTGCCCGCCGTCACCTCTTTCCTCACGGCGCTCTTCGTCTTCACGGCCTTCTCCATGGAAGGGACCACCCAGTATCTCCTGCTGCTCTGCTTCGGGTTTACCGCCCCCATGTTCGCCGCCGGCGGCGCCGCGGTGACCCAGGACGTGGTACACCCCGGGCTGCGGGCGATCTCCTACAGCCTGGTGCAGTTCTTCATGATGCTGTTCGGTTATTCCATGTCGCCTATATTCATCGGGGCGATCTCGGACCGCTACGACCTCCTCACCGCGTTCAAGTTCCTCCCGCTGTTCGCCCTCTTCGGCGGGATCGCGTTTTTTATCGGGTCCTTTTTCTACGAGCGCGACCTGAACAAGGTGGCGCGGGTGAAACTGAAAGAGGAGCGCTGAGCCCGGCCGCGCGGATCATCTTCAACCAGGGCCGCTTCGCCCGGGGGCCTTCCCTAGGCCCCCGGCGCGCTGCCGCGCCGGGTGACGGAGCGGCTGAAATTGCGATTGACAATTGCCCCGTTTGATGCTACACAAAGCGGGCTTTCCGGGGTGCGGAGTGGGGAATTCCGACGGGCGCGGGCCCGGCGTATCCGGGAACCAGGCTGCAGCTGCGCACAGGCATGCGTTCGACTCCCCCTTGTCCCATGGGCCTGCCCCATTCCGGGCTCGTTTCGACTACTCTAATGATTCCGGGTAAAGCGATGAAAAAGATAATAATCATTGTCATCCTCGTCATCTTGATCGCCGCGGGCGCGTTTGTCGGGTACATGCACTCGTCCGGGAAAATGATGTTCCAGGCCCCGGTGCTGGTCCAGAAGAACGCGAAGATAACCTTTCTGCTGGGCAAGGGTTATTACAACAGGACCTCGCCGGCGCGCTGGGAGCAGGCGATCGTGGGGAACGAGCTGGAAAAAGGGTACGAGGTGAAGACCGAGGCGAACTCGCTCATGGACATCCGCTTCCACGACGACACGGCCGTTAAGCTGTCGGAGAACACCCACGTGAAGATCGAGGAGCTCACGGTCCGCACCATGGCGCTGGGGCTCCAGGGCGGTTCCATGGTCGGCAGGTTCAAACGGCTCTTCACGAAGCATTCGATACTGGTGAGGACCCAGACCACGGTGGCGTCCATACGGGGGACCGAGCTCGGGTTCGAGGTCACCGAGGTGAGGCCCCAGGAGAAAAAGCCGATAGCGCGGCGGCCCAAGGACGCGGAAGAAGAAAAGCCCGTCGCCGTGACCACCGTGTATTCCCTGTCCGGCATAACCGAGGTGCTCAACCCGCAGTTCCAGGACCAGAAGGTCCTGCTCTCGCACCAGAACAAGCTGGCCGTGAAGGAGAACGAGCCCCCGGGCAACACCGAGGCGCTCACCGACGAGGAGCTCGCCCGGATGAGGGCGGCCCTCAACGCCATTCATCTCGAGGAGGTGCTCTTCATCTCCGACAAGATCAACTTCAACATCGGGAGCGCGGAGATCCTCCCCAGCTCCTATCCCGAGCTGGACAGGATCGTCACCATCATCAACGAGAAGAACGCCAGGATACGGATAGAAGGCCACACCGACGACCAGGGCGACGAGCCGTTCAACCAGAAACTGTCCGTTGAACGGGCGACATCGATAAAGGCCTATTTTGTCCGCCGGGGCATTGAAGCCGAAAAGCTCGAGACAGCGGGCTACGGCGAGAGCAAGCCGGTGGCCGACAACAAGACCGAGCCGGGCCGCGCGCTGAACCGGCGGGTCGAGTTCATCGTCATCGGCCGCTAGGGCCGGCACATGGGGCTTTCGGGCCGGGGCGGGTATGTCCAGGCAGTGGCGGATGCGTCCTGGAGGCGCCCATTCCCTTCGAGAGCCTGAATACAAAACTCAAGAATCTTCCGCGAGTGCGCAAAAAGGCTTGTGCATGCTTCCGTGCTTGAAACAGACAAAAAGCGCGTATTTTCCTCGAGTGGAGGGAACGTATGGCGGGCGCAAGGGCAGGAACAAAAAAAAAGATCAAAGTTTCGAAAGATCGGGGGCTATCCGGTCTGCTCGAACTGCAAAGGCAGTTTTTCAGCACGGGACAGACGCGCGATCTCGCGTTCAGGAAGCAGGCCCTGGAGAGGCTGAGGAGCGCGGTCAAGGAAAGGTACGGGGATATCGTCACCGCGCTCCAGCGTGACCTGCGCAAACCGGAGTTCGAATCGTACATCACCGAAATCGCGTTCCTCTTCCAGGAGATCGACCACGCCGTCGCTAATGTCGCACCCTGGTCAAGAAAGAAGCGTGTCCGCACTCCCTGGCTGTTGCAGCCGGCCTCCAGCTGGATTGTCCCGGAACCGTACGGCACCGTGCTCGTCATGGGCCCCTGGAACTATCCGTTCCAGCTGGTCATGGCCCCGCTGGTGGCCGCCGTCGCGGCAGGCAACACGGCCGTGGTAAAGCCCAGCGAGCTCGCTCCGCGCACCTCCCGCGTCGTCGCAGAGGTCATCGGGTCCGCCTTTCCCCCGGCCCACGTCGCGGCAGTGACCGGCGGCGTCGAGGAGTCGAGGGCCCTCCTGGCAGAGCGGTTCGACTACATCTTCTTCACCGGGGGGACCGGCGTGGGAAGGGTGGTCATGGAGGCCGCATCAAAACACCTCACCCCGGTAACGCTGGAATTGGGCGGCAAGAGCCCGGCGATCGTCACGGAAGACGCGGCGATTGAAGGCGCCGCGAAGAAAATCGTCTGGGGAAAATTCGTGAACGCGGGCCAGACCTGCATCGCGCCGGACTACGTGCTGGTGCACCGGGACGTCAAGGAAGCGCTCGTGAAGGCGATGAAGGGGTGCATCACCCGGTTTTACGGCGAGGCCCCCCTGGGCAATCCGGCCTATCCCCGCATCGTACACTCCCGCCACTGGGAACGCCTGCGGGCGCTCATCCGGGAGGGGAGGGCCATCCACGGCGGCAGGGTAGACAAAAAAACACTCTCCATCGAGCCGACCATCCTTGACGGCGTCGGGGAAGACGCTCCGGTCATGCGTGAGGAGATTTTCGGCCCCATTCTGCCGGTGTGCGAGTTCAGCTCCCTGGACGAAGCCGTTTCGATGGTGATGAAGAACCCGACGCCGCTGGCGCTCTACCTTTTCACACGGAACCGTGCAGTACAGGAGCGCATTGTTCGGGACATTCAGGCCGGGGCGGTGGTGATCAACGACGTTATCATCCATGTCGCGAATTACCGCCTGCCCTTCGGGGGCGTCGGGCAGAGCGGCATGGGAGCCTATCACGGAAGGTTCGGGTTCGACACCTTCTCCCACCGCAAGGCCGTGATGAAGCGGCGTTTCACGCTGGACATCTTGATGCGCTACCCGCCGTACAAAATCCCCGTCCGGTTTCTCCGCCGGCTGTTCGGTTGAATATAAGGGAAAGGCGGGGCCGTTCGGCCCCGCCTCCACTACGCGTTACTTCTCGGCCTCGAGCACCGCGTCCTTTACCCTGTCCATGTCTCCCGGGTAGGTGCGCGAACCCAGCCACTCTATGAAGGCGGCGACAAAGCCGGAGAAGGCGACGATGATGAGGGCGCTCTTGAGGCCGGGGGCGCCGCCGCCGAGCGCGTCGGATATCTTCCCCACGATGATGGGCGCCCAGCCGCCCCCGAAGACGTACATGCAGAACACCGTCATCCCGTAGGACATGCCTTTCACGGCGGGGACCACCACGTCCTGCGAAACGGCGTTCAGCGCGGGCGTGCCGAGCATGACCAGGGCGCCCCAGAGCAGCCCTATGGCGTACCCCGGCCCCTTGAAGTCGAGCGAGACCGCCGCGATCAGGACCACCGCGGCAAGTATGTCCCCGATCACCGGGAGCAGCATGCGCGCCCTCCTGTTTTTCCTCTGCCAGAGGTCCGAGAGCACGCCTCCCAGTATGGCGCCCAGGATGGCCATCATCATGACCATGCCGGAGAGCATCCCCGCCTTATCCACGGCTATGTTGTGGCTGCGCATGAGGTAGGCCGAAAGCCACACCAGCACCGAAAAGTTCATGATGTTGCGGATGCCGAAGCCTATGTACATCCACTTCAGCGTCGGGATCTTGAACAGCGAAAAGGCGCTGGAGAACAGGCCCTTCCGTTTTCCCTTGTCGTCCAGGTGTTCGACGGTCTTGTAGTCTCTCATGAAATACGCGAGGATGCCGAGGATGATGCCCGGAACGGCAAACACGTAGAACGGCGTCCGCCAGCTGCCGTATTTTGCGGAAATCGCCCCGCCAAGCATGACGCCCAGGGCCGCGCCGAGGGGGATGACCAGGTTGAACACGCCCATGGCCCTTCCGCGCGACTCGGGCGGGAAAGCGGCGGTTATCATCGCGGTCCCGCCCGCCGAAAACCCGGCCTCGCCCACGCCCACCATGGCCCGCGGGAGGAGCACGCCGAGGAAGTTCGCTCCACGACCGGTGAGATAGGTGAAGGCGCTCCAGAAGACTGCCATGAGCGCTATCGCCTTGCGCCGGCTCCACCGGTCGACGAGGAAAGACACCGGCACGGAAAAAAGGGCGATGCTCAACAGAAAGACCGTCTGAAGCGAGCCTGCCTGCGTGTCGGTCAGGCCCAGGTCGAGCTTCATGGGCTCCAGGACCGCCGAGAGAACCTGCCGGTCCATGTAGTTGACCATGTAGAGGAGCGAGCAGATGATGAGGATGTACCACGCGCTCGATCCGCCAATCTTGTACTCCTTGACATCTTTTTTCATCACACACCTCTCGGGAATGTTTTTACGGGGGATGTGCGCGGGGCACACCCGGGGTGTCGAAATCGGCCAGGACGAAGTATTCTATAAAATGGGGATGATGTCAAAGGTTTTTCCCGGGCAAGGGCTTCCCCGTCCGCTCACCGCGGCGAAAAGCGCGAAGGGCGCATTTCGCGCTTGACATGAACCGGGGGCTGATTAGTATTGATGTATAGTTGTATATATCAATTTCACAGCGCCATCCCGGCACTCCGGGTGACGACGGTCCAGGACATGATCGCAGCTGACATGACGGCACATCGCGGCGCGCCCGTGCCCGCCTACTATAGGGTCCAGGAGCTCCTGCGGCGGAGGATAGAGGAGCGCCAGTGGAAGCCGGGCGACGCGATTCCCCCCGAGAGGGCCATAGCCCAGGAACAGGGCCTCAGCATTGGCACCGTGAAGAAGGCGATACTCAACCTCGTCCGCGAGGGATACCTTTATAGAATCCAGGGGAAGGGCACCTTCGTGGCCGGCACCACGCTGAAGCGGGGGAGCCTCCGCTACTATAGAATGACGCCGGGCTTCGGGGAGGAAGCGGCGCCGCTCAGGATCTCCCTGCTCGGCATGGGCGAGATCGACGGGTTCGAGCCGGCGAGCCGCCACCTCGCCGTTCCGAAGCGCCAGAGGCTGTACGAGCTGCGCCGCCTCTTTTCCACCGGAGACCGGCCCCTGGTATACAGCGTTTCCTATCTCCCGCGGCCGATGTTCAAGGACTTGGACAGATTTCCCGCCGAGACCTTCGAGACCGTCACGCTTTATCAAGCCATCGAGAAAAACTACGGGCTCCCGTGCCTGCGCAACCACGAGCTTTTCGGCGTCGCCGCCGCGGGCCCGGACGCGGCAAAATTCTTGCGCATCCCCGCGAAAACGCCGGTGCTCTGCATCGAGATGCTCACCTACACGTACAAGGACGTGCCGTACGAGTACCGAAAGAGCTGGTGCGTGACCGACAGGTGGAGGGTGTTCCGGGAGATAGAATAGCGGGCGCCCCGGCGTACCCCGGGTGAAGGCGTCCCGCTTCCGGTAAAAAATACATGGCAAACCCGCTTACATATGAATTCCCGGTCATATCCTGCGACGTGCTCATCATCGGCGGGGGGAGCGCAGGCGCGATTGCCGCCATCAGGGCGAAGGAGATCGACCCCGGCTGCGACGTGGCCATATTCGAGAAGGGCGAGATAAAGTATTCGGGCTGCATCGCGCGCGGCATGGACGCCCTCAACATCGTGGCGGTGCCGGGGATCTCAACGCCGGAGCTCTACGTGGAATCGAGCCGCATGGCCTGCGAGGACATACTCGACGAGCCACCCAGCTATGCCATGGCGAAGAGGAGCTGGGACCTCCTGAAAAAGCTGGAAGGCTGGGGCGTGTGCTTCCCGGTGGACGAACGGGGAAGGTACGAGGTGCTTCAGGTGCATCCCAAGGGAAAGTTCTGCGTCACCATGAAGGAGCCCGAGCTGAAGACGCTGCTGGCCCGGAAGGTGAAGGAGCTCGGGGTGCGGGTGTACAACAGGACCATGGCGCTCTCCCTGCTGAAGAGCGAGGGCCGGATCTCCGGTGCGGTGGGAATGAACGTGCGCTCCGGGGAGATCGTCGCGTGCGCGGCGAAGGCCGTGATACTCACGGCGGGGGGCACGGCGCGTTTCGGCCTCCCGAACAACGGGTACCTCTACGGCGTGTACGATTATCCCGGCAACACCGGCGACGGCTACTGCCTTGCGTACCGGGCGGGGGCGGAACTCTCGGGGTTCGAGTACACGCTGATCTATTACATCGTGAAGGACATCAACGCCCCGCTGCTGTACATCACCCTCACCAGGGGGGCGAAACTGCTGAACGCCTTCGGGTTCGACAAGAGCCGGGAGCACCCGTCGATCAAGTCGATGCTGGTGGACCACCACCGGGAGGGGAGCGGCCCCATGCGGATCATCATGAGCCACCTGCCCGAGGAGCGCATCCGGGACATCGAGGAGATACTCTTCACCACGGAGAGGCCCGTCCAGCAGCGCTTCTACGAGGGGAGGGGAGTGGATTTCCGCCACGGCGAGATTGAGCTCTGGCCCACGGAATGCTTCCTGTGCGGGGGCCACGGGCTCACGGGGGTGCGCGTGGACGAGCACGCGGCGACGTCCGTCCCGGGCCTGTTCGCCGCGGGAGACACCTCGCTGGTCGCGCGGGGACACCTCTCCGGCGCGTTCGTCTTCGGCGAGATTGCCGCGGAGAGCGCCCTGGGCTACGCCGGCGGGATGCCGCGGCCGGAAATCTGCCGGGACGAGGTGAAGGCGGTCATCGCCGGGCGTGACGGGAAGTTCGGCCGGAGCGGCAATCCCGTCCCCGTCGAGGAATTCGAATACAAGGTGCGCAGGATCATCAACGACTACATCGTGCCGCCGAAGAACGAATACAAGCTGAACCGCGCCCTCTGGTGGATAGACCGCTTCCGCCGTGAGCTCGAGGACACGGTCCGCGTGCGGACGGCGCACGACCTCTTCAAGGCGTACGAGGTGGAAAACATCATCCAGTGCGCCGCGCTCTCCGCGCGCGCCTCGATCGCCCGTAAGGAGAGCCGGTGGGGGATGTGGCACTTTCGCTCGGATTATCCCGAGAGGAACGACGGCGACTGGCGGAAACACGTCGTGGTCTCGATGGGCGAATCGCCCGAGGACATAAAGCTGTACACGCGGGAAATCACGAGACTGCCGGGGAGCCTGCCGTGAAACACGTGAACATGCTCGAAGCGCTCACGGACAACATAGCCGTCGACGCGGGGAAATGCACGGCCTGCGGGATCTGCGTCGAGACCTGTCCCATGGACAACCTGAGGCTCAACCTGTCGCCCTGCCGGCAGGCCTGCCCGCTGGGAGTCAACGCGCAGGGGTACGCGCAGCTCATCGCGCGCGGCGAGGAGCGGGAGGCCGTGAAGCTCCTCCGCGAAACCCTGCCCTTCCCGGGGATCCTGGGAAGGGTCTGCTCCCAGCCCTGCGAGTCGGCCTGTCATCACAACAGCGTGGGGAGCCCGCCCGTCGCGATCCGGGCGCTCAAGCGCTATCTCGCCGACCTCTGCGCCGGCGATGAGTACAGTACGCCCTGCGGTCCGCCGACGGGCGCAAGCGTCGCCGTCATCGGGGCGGGACCGGCGGGGATGATGGCGGCCCATGACCTGCGGGCGCGCGGCCACCGTGTCGTCGTGTTCGACACCGAGGCGGGGCCGGGCGGCATGCTGCGGTGGGCCATCCCAGAGTTCCGTCTGCCCCGCGCCGTGCTCGACCAGGAAATAGGAATGCTCGAAGCGATGGGGGTCGAATTCCAATGCGGGGCCACCGTTGACGGCCCGGGGCTGGACCGGTTGAAGAAACAGCACCAGGCCGTCCTCATCGCCACGGGGTGCGGAAAACCGAAGGAATTATCTCTGGACGGCGGCGGGGCCGACGGGGTATATTACGCCCTGCCCTTTCTCAGGGCGGTGCGGGGCGGGCTCGCCCCCGCCGTCGGGAAGCGGGTGGTCGTCATCGGCGGCGGGAACGCGGCCGTTGACGCGGCGCAAACAGCGCTGCGATGCGGCGCCCGGGAGGTCTCGATGGCCTGCCTCGAGTCCGAGGGTGAAATGCCCGCCTTCCCGTGGGCGCTGGAAGGCGCCCGGGCCGAGGGTGTCCGCGTCATGAACTCGTGGGGCCCGGCCCGCGTCCTCTCGGACGGGGGAAGGCTCGTCGGCGTCGAGTTCCGCCATTGCTCCCAGGTGTTCGACGCGGACGGGCGTTTCGCGCCGTGCTTTGACTCGTGCCGGCTCATGACCATGGAGGCCGACACCGTGATCGTGGCCGCGGGGCAGGCGGCCGACCCGGCGGCCGCTGAGGAATTCGGTATCGCCGGGGAGGGGGGCGTCGCGTTCGACCCGCTCACGCTCGAAACGCGGGACGCGATCGTGTTCGCGGCCGGCGACCTGGTGAGCGGCCCCTCGTCAGTGGTGCACGCCATGGCGTCGGGGAGAAGGGCGGCCGAGTCCGTGCACCGGCTCCTCGCGGGGGAACCCATGCGGTACGGCCGCGAGTATCCCGGACCCGTCGAAACGCAGTTCGACATAGACGTGCCCGTGCCAGTACTGACGGCACGGGCGCCCGTCCCCGAACGGCCGCCGGCCGACAGGAGGGGCTTCGATGAGGTCGAGATGGCCATGGAGGCCGAGGCGGCCCGCGGAGAGGCCCGCCGCTGCTTTTCGTGCGGGCGCCCCTGGGGCCGGTACCGCACGTGCTGGTTTTGCCTGCCCTGTGAGATCGAATGCCCTCACAAGGCCCTTGCAGTTGAAATTCCCTATCTCCTCCGGTGAACGTCCGGGCGCAGGGAGAAGGATCAATTCATAATATAAGGAGGATCCCATGAAGACTTACACGTTTGAGAAATCCTACCGCATGTTCGACGAGGCGCAAAAGCTGGTGCCCCGCGGCATATACGGCCCCAGGAGCCCGCATTTCCTCACCTTCGGCTCCTACCCGTGTTTCTTCACCCGGGGCAAGGGCTCCCACGTCTGGGACGTGGACGGCAATGAATACATCGATTACATGTGCTCTTTCGGCACGAACCTCCTGGGCATGTGCCACCCCGAGGTCGAGGAAGCCGCGCTGGAGCAGATGAAACTGGGGAACTCCTTCACCCTCCCGACGGACCGGTGGAACGAGCTCGCCGCCCTCATGGTCGGGCAGATCGAGGGCGCGGACTGGATCGCCTACGGGAAGAACGGCTCCGACGTCACCACCTACGCAACCTCCGTGGCGCGCCAGCACACGGGAAGGAAAAAGATCGTGGTGGTCCGGGGGGCCTACAACGGCGCCCACTTCTGGTGCTCCCACAGCACCGCCGGGGTGCCCGAGGAGTACCGCGCCCACGTGCTCGATTTCGAATTCAACAACCTCGACGAGTTCAAGGGCCTCGTCGACAAACACAAGGGCGACATAGCCGCGGTGATGTACACCCCGCACCACCACCCGGCCATGGCCGACCAGGTGCTCCCCGACAAGGGGTTTTACCCGGGGCTGGAGCGCATCTGCGCCGCCGAGGGGATACTCACCGTCATGGACGACATCCGCTGCGGATTCAGAATCCACGAGAGGGGCTCCCACTGCTACTACGGGGCGAAACCGGACCTGATGTGCTTCGGGAAGGCCATGGCGAACGGGTACCCCATCGCCGCGATCATGGGGAAGAACGAGTACAAGGCGGCGGCCGAGGCCGTGTACTTCACGGGTACCCATTTCTTCGCGGCGGTGCCCATGGCCGCGGCCATCGCGACCGTCAAGGTCGCGAACCGGGAAGTGATAATTCCCAAGCTCATGGCGCTCGGGGAAAGGCTCCGGGAAGGGCTGCTCGCCCAGGCGAAGGAGTCCGGTATGAAAGTGCACTACACCGGCCATCCCGTGATGCCCTTCATGAGGTTCGAAGGCGATGACGACTACTCGCTCAACCGCTTCTTCTGCGGGGAGGCGGCGAAGAGGGGGATATTCCTGCACCCGCACCACAACTGGTTCGTGTGCCTGGGGCACACCGGGGGCGACATCGACCGGACGCTCGAGGTCACCAGGGAGTGTTTCCGGCTCGCGGCGGATAAATCGAAGAAATAGGCGCGGCGTCGCGCGCACACGCTTTTTCGACGGGGGATGAGGATATGATTAAACCGGTGATCGATGCGGTGGTGGAGACGCTTGTCGACTGCGGCGTGGACTACGCCTTCGGGGTCCCGGGCGGCGGCGTCCTCTTCCTGTACGACGCGCTCTGCCGGCAGAGGGACAGGATAACGAGCGTGCTGGCGCGGCAGGAGGGAGCGGCGGCCTGCATGGCCGACATGCACGGCAGGCTCACGGGGAGGCCGGCGGCCGTCCTGGCCCAGGGCGCGTGGGCCGGCTCCAACGCCGCCTTCGGCATACTCGAGGCGTACATGGCGGGATCGCCCATGCTGGTCATCGCGGACACCAGCGATTACGGCGGCCTCTCACAGTACGGCCCCTGGCAGAACGGCACCGGCGAATACGGGGCCTTCGACCTGCCTGCCATCATGCGCTCCATGACGAAGTACACCACCGTTGCCCAGAGCGCTGACGAGCTGCTGCACGGCATACAGCTGGCGGCGCGGCACGCCGTGACGGGGAGGCCCGGGCCGGCCTGCGTGCTGGCCCGCATGAACATATTCGGCGGTGGGGTGGACGACGAGAAGATCGTGCCGCGCCTGTACCCGGCCTCGCTCAGGGCGGCCGTTCCCGCTCCCAGCCTGGACGGGAAGGAGGCCGGGAGGATCGCCAAGATGCTGATAGAGGCGGCGGACCCGGTGATGATCGCCGGGAGCGGCGTGCACGCATCGAAGGCCTACGACGAGGTACGGGAGCTCGCGGAGCTCCTGGGTATGCCGGTGGCCACCAGCTACATGGGCAAGAGCGCCATCGCCGAGACGCACGATCTCGCCCTGGGGACCATGGGCCAGATAGGGCAGACGGCCGCGAATAAGAAGATAACCGGGGCGGACCTGCTCCTTGCCGTGGGAACGGGGCTGTCCCCCGAGAACACCAGGATGCTTTCCCCGGACTTTATAACGCCAGGGCGGCAGAAAATCGTTCAGCTGGACATCGAACCGCTCAATGTCGGGTGGACCTACCCCGTCGCGGCGGGAGGCGTTTCGGACGCGAAAACGGGCCTCCGCAAAATAATAGAAGAAATCAAGAAGCTGAAACCGCGTATCGATGTCGCCGCCCGGACGGCGGCGCTCTCGAGGCTCAAGTCGGAGACGGGGTTTTTCACCTGCGCCGAGTTCACATCGGAAGAATCGCCGATCGCGCCCGAGAGGGTGGTCAAGGCGGTGAACGACGCGATTGACGCCGAAGGGCTCCTCTGCCTGGACGCAGGCAACAACCGCCAGTGGTTCGCGAAACACTTCCGGTCGAAAAGGGCGGGGCAGGTGGTCGCGCCCGGCGGAGCGGGCGGGGTAGGCTGGGGCCCCCCCGCTGCCCTCGCGGCGCAGATGATACTGGGAGACAAGAAGGTGGTATGCGTCAGCGGCGACGGCGGCATGCTGATGATGCTCCACTGCCTGGAGACGGCCGCGCAGTACGGGCTCCCGGTGACCTACGTGGCGCTCAACAACGCTGCGCTCGGGAACATCCGTGACTTCCAGTCCCCGGACCGGCGGTACTGCACGGAATATCCCGCGCCGGACCTGGCCGCGCACGCGCGTGCCGCGGGCTGCCAGGGGGTGACGGTGACGTCCCCGTCGGCGCTTCCGGACGCGATCCGGGAGGCGCTCGCCTTCCCGGGGCCGTCGCTGGTGGACGTAAGGACGAAGGCCGAGCCGCATTTTAAGCTGATGAGCTGATGCGGCTTTACCGGCCCGCGTCGGGATAGACGAGACGATAAAAAATAAGTGAGAGGTGGAAGCATGAAACTGGCACTCTTGGTCCTGTTTTTTCTGCTGTGTCCGGCCCTGATGATTTACCTGTGCAACCGGTTCTCTCTGCTCGGCAAGGTGGGGCCCATGATGCTCTGTTATGCCATAGGCATGCTCGTGGCCACCATAGGCGCCATACCCGAAGGCTCGGGACCGGTCCAGAGCAACATCATGAACGTGAGCATCCCGCTCGCATTGCCGCTGCTCATGTTCTCCCTCGACCTCAGGCGGTGGCTTAAGCTGGCCGGGCGGGCCTTTTTCTCTTTCGGGCTCGCCGTGATCGCCGTCCTCACCGCGGTCTCCATCGCTTACGCGATATACCATGACACGCTCGAGGAGTCCTGGAAGGTGGCTGGTATGCTCATAGGCGTGTATACCGGCGGCAGCATCAACCTGAACGCCATAGGCCTCGCGCTCAAGGCAAAGGAGCACGTCCTGGTGCTCACCAATGCGGCGGACATGCTTGTTTGCGGACCCTACATCCTCTTCATGCTTTCCATAGCCCAGCGCGTGCTCAACAAGGTGCTTCCGCCGTTCTGTTATCCGGCGGGAACCGGGCAGGCCGACTGCGATACGGCAGGGGTGGAGGATTTCACTAATTACAAGGGGATCTTCGCGCCGGTGGTTGTCCTTCCACTGCTTGGCGCCGTGCTGCTCTCGATACTGGTTTTCGCGGTATCGTTTCTGCTCTACAATGTTGCTCCCAAGGAGCACAATATGTCGGTGCTCATGCTTGCCATCACGACGCTTGGTATCGCGGGCTCCTTCATTCCTCGCGTTCGGAACATAAAAATGACCTTTCAGTTGGGCCAGTACGTCATCATGATATTCTGCATCGTGGTGGGTTCCCTGGCCGACCTCCGGCAGGTCGTTGTTTCGGCACCCGCGATCTTCGTTTTTACCGGCATCGCCGTGTTCGGGTCGCTCTTGATACACATACTTCTGGCGGCGGTGTTCCGAATCGATACCGACACCATGATCATAACCTCCGTGGCGGGTGTCTTTTCGCCGCCCTTCGTGCCCATGGTGGCCGCCGCGCTGAAAAACAAGGAAGTGATCCTGTCCGGCATCGCCACTGGAATCATCGGTTGGGTGATCGGGAACTACCTGGGGATATCCTACGCCTACTTTCTGAAGGGACTGCTTTGATGAAACCGGCGGCGCGGCCTATTACGGCCGCGCCGCGCGCTATCTAGTCCTTCCCGCCGGCCGGTCCCGTCACTCGGCGACCAGCGTCAGGCGTTCAACCTTGCCCAGATCCCGGTTGTAAAAAAACGCGCCTATAAGGAACATCGCCGCGCCGAAGAGCATGAAGAGCGGCAGGAACCGGAGGCCGGTGAGCAGGTCCCAGCGGTCGGAGATCGCCCCGACGAAAATGGGCCCCAGCGAAGCTCCCAGGAGGTTCTGCACGAAGATGCAGATCCCGTAGGCGGTGGAGCGAAGCCCCGGGTGAACCACGTCCTGGGTGACCGCCGCCGCACCGGCCACGAAGAACGGGGCGAAGAAGCCGACGCCGAGCAGCAGGTTGTACTGCAGATCCCCGGTGGTCAGGCTCGTGGAGATGAAGAGGATCACCGCGGTGAGGAGCGTGGACGCCGCGGGAACGACCATCCTCGCATTGCTGATCCTTTTCCTCAAGAAGTCCGTCACCACCCCGCCGAGAGGCGCTCCGACGATGGCGAAGAGGAAAATAAGCGAAGATTTCATGGCCGCCTTGGACATGTCGGGGGTCTCCATCATGTTGTAGAAATAGGTGGGCAGCCAGGTGAGGAGGGCGGTGGTTACGAAGACGTTCCCGACGTAGCCGAGGAACGTGGTGATAAGCGACATGTTCCGCGAAAGGTCCCTGGCGATATCCCCGGCTTTCATCTTCACCTTTTTGGCGGTTTCGGCGGCGCCGGACACCGTCTTGACCAGCTCGACGGTCTTGTAGTCCCGCAGCGTGAAGAACATGCCGGCCACCAGCAGCCCGGGTATCGCCATGATTCCGAACGCGTGCCGCCACCCCAGCTTCTCGGCGATGACACCTCCGAGGATGGCGCCGGCGACGGCGCCCAGCGGGACCGCCGCGTTCCAGATGCCCATCATCTGGGCGCGCTTTTCCTCGGGAAAGTAGGCCGAAATCATCGCCATGCCGCCGGCCGTGTATCCCGCCTCGCCGACCCCCATGACCACCCGCGCGGAGAAGAGCGACGTGAAGGATTTCATCAGCGCGCACGCGCCCATCGCGACGCTCCAGAATATCCCGCTGAGGGCGATTGACTTCTTCCTGCTCCACCGGTCGGCGAGCCAGGAGACGGGGAACGCGAAGGCCATTACCGACCAGAACACCGCCGCCACCAGCAGGCCGCACTGGGTGTCGGTCAGCCCCAGGTCGGTCTTCATGAACGGGAACAGCGCGGTGACCACCAGACGGTCCATGTAATCGATGAGGTACAGGATGAACAGGAGAATGAAGACGTAGTACGCGTAGCCCTTGCCGACCAGATACCCTTCTTTCGGTGAGGATTGTGCCATGGCCAGACCTCCTATTATAGTGATGGCGGTGATGCTGGTTCGGGAAGCAGGCTTGCACGCCAGGAGCCGTCTTGTTCCTGAAGCCCGTGGCGGCGGGCGGGATAAAGGTAAGCGGTTCACACCGCGACCCCGCACAAGCCGTTTTTATGAAAACCGGCTTGACTAAAAAAGTCAAGCAATTAATATATAGACCGGTCTATATAAAATGAAACCGACCAAAGACAAGATCATCCGCGCCACCATAGACCTGCTCCAGAGGCAGGGGTACAACGCCACCGGCCTCAACCAGATCATCAGGGAAAGCGGCGCGCCCAGGGGGTCGCTCTACCATCACTTCCCCGGGGGGAAGGAGGAGCTTTTCGCCGTCGCGATGGACCTGCTGACCGATGAATTCATCGCCGTGGCAGAGGACATCGCGAGAAAGGCGAAGACCCCGCTTGCGATTTTCAAGCGTCTCATCGAGCGTTTCATCGCGGACCTGGAATCCTCGGACTACCTGGAGTGCAGCTCCATCGCCGCGGTGGCCCTCGAATCGGCGACGAACCTGCCGCTGCTGCAGAAGGCGGCGTTGCGCCTTTACGAAAAGGAGCTCGGGTTCGCGAAGAGCCGCCTGTGCGCCCACGGGTGGTCGGAAAAGGGCGCCGCGGCCCTGGGAACGATGCTCATATCCGTGCTCGAAGGCGCCATCGTCCTCTGCAAGGCCTACCGGAACACCGGGCCGCTCCGGCGGATATACCGCGAATGCGGGATCCTCTTCAAAGACAAAAAGTGACGCTATCGAACGCGCGTGGAGGTTGGGCATGGGATACAGGATGGGCATCGACGTGGGGGGCACGTTCACCGACTTCGTGTATGTCCGGGACGACGGGACCATGGGCGTGGCCAAGTCGCACTCCACGCCGGAGAACCAGGCGAAGGGGGTGCTGGCGGGGCTCCGGCGGATCGCCGAGGATGAGGGGCGGACGGTGGAGGAGCTCATGGCGCAGACCGACCTGATGATCCACGGCACCACCGTTACCACCAATACCATGCTGGAATTCAACGGCGCGCCCACGGGACTCATCACCACCAGGGGCTTCAGGGACGACATAGAGCTCCGCCGCGGCTACAAGGAGCGGATTTTCAACCCGAGGTATCCGGCCCCCGTGCCCATCGCCCTGCGCCGACACCGGCTCACGGTGAACGAGCGCCTCGACCGCGAGGGGAAGGTCCTCACGCCGCTCCAGGAGTCGGAGGTGGTCCAGGCGGTGCGCAGGCTCAAGGGCGCGGGAATAGAGTCCATCGCCGTGTGCTTTCTCTACAGCTTTCTCAATCCCGGCCATGAGCGCACGGTGCGGGATATCATAACGCGGGAATTTCCCGAGGCCTTCGTGTCCCTGTCGCATGAGGTCCTCCCGCAGATCCGCGAGTTCGAGCGCGTGAGCACCACGCTGGTCAACGCGTACACCTCGCCCAGGCTCAGGCGGTACCTCGAGTTCCTCGTGTCGGAGCTCGGCTCGCTCGGGTTCGGCGGCGAGTTTTACGTGATGCTCTCGGGCGGCGGCATCATGAGCGCGGACTACGCCGGCAAAAACAGCGTCTACACCCTCCTCTCCGGCCCGGCCGGCGGCGTGGTGGCGTGCCAGCAGATCATAGGCGAGGCGCTCGACGAGCGGAACCTGATCACCATCGACATGGGCGGCACCAGCTTCGACGTTTCCCTCATCAAGGACGGGAAGCCCCTCATCGCCACCGACTGCTGGTTCTCGCGCTATCGCGTGGCGGTCCCCATGCTCAACATTCACACCATAGGTGCCGGCGGCGGAAGCATCGCCTGGGTGGATTCGGGAGGGGCGCTCCAGGTGGGCCCGCAGAGCGCGGGCGCCGTCCCCGGGCCCTGCTGTTACGGGAGGGGAGGGGCGGAGCCGACCGTCACCGACGCCAACCTGGTGCTGGGTTTCCTTGACCCGGAATTTTTCCTGGGCGGGGAAATGAAGCTGGACAGGGCGGCGGCCGAGAGGGCCATCGGGGAGCGCGCGGCCAAGCCGCTCAAGGTGGACGTCGTGGAGGCGGCCCACGGCATCTTCCGGATAGTCAACAACAGCATGTCCAACGGGATCAGGGCCGTTTCGGTGCAGCGCGGCCACGACCCGCGGGACTTCACCCTGGTGGCCTTCGGGGGTAACGGCGCGATCCACGCCGGCGTGCTCGCGGCCGACCTCGGCATAAGGAAGATCATCGTGCCGAGGATCGCCACGGCCTTTTCGGCCCGGGGAATGCTGAGCTCGGACATCGTGATCAACCGTATGCGAACCTACATCGCCCGATCGACGACCTATGACCTCGGGGTCGTCAACAGGCTCCTCGCGGAGATGCGCGGGGAGACCGAGGAGAAACTTCCGGACGTGCGGGCGTCACGGTCCGGCTTCGCCGGCGAGGTCCGGCACGGTTATTTCATCGACATGCATTATCACGGCGAGCTGCACGAGATCACGGTGCCCCTTCCGTCGAAAAACGGGACCGTCACCGGTGAAGACGTGGCTTCGGCGGTGCGGGGATTCCATGACGCCCACGAGGCGCTCCACACATTCGCCAACCCGGGAAGCCCCGTGTTCTTTATGAACCTCCGGCTCACCACGGCGGTCCGGACGCAGGACGTGCCGCCGCGAAGACTCGAGAAGGGCGGCGAGGACCCGTCGGCGGCCCTTCGCGGCTCGCGGAAGGTGTTCTTCGAGGCGCTGGGCGGGTTCACGGACACGCCGGTGTACGAAGGCTCGAGGGTCGCATGCGGGAACGTCATGAAGGGACCGTGCATCATCGAGGAACCGGCCACCACCGTGGTGGTGTATCCCGGCCAGGTCTGCGAGCTCACCCAGGCCGAAAACTACGAGATAAGGACGCAGGCCCCTTCGTGAAAACGAGGGCCGGCCAGGAATTTCAAAGGAGGCGCCATGAAACAGGTAGATCCGATTACCGCCGAGGTCATCCGGTGCGGATTGTACACGATCGCGAACGAGATGAGCGACACCATGATCCGGACGGCAACCACGTCCACCTTCAGCGAGTCGCATGACTTCTCCACGTCGATCTTTGACGGAAGCGGGCGCATGATCTCGCTCTCCGACGGGCTGCCCATGCACATGGGGGCCAGCAAGTTTTCGGTCCTGGCGGCCATGGAGTTCTTCAAGGACGACATCCACCCTGGCGATCTCATCGTCCTGAACGACCCGTACCACGGGGGCTCGCACATACCGGACTGGACTTTCATGTCCCCCGTTTTCGCCGGGGACAGGGTCCTGTTTTTCCCGGTCATCCGCGCTCACCAGGGCGACACCGGAGGGACGATCCCGGGCGGATACAACCCGGACGCGTCGGACATTTGGCAGGAGGGGCTCAGGCTGCCGCCCATAAAGATCAGTGACCGGGGGGTGGAACGGTACGACATCATCAAGATGCTGGAGATAAACACGCGGGAGCCCCGCTTCGTGGGCGACCTCAAGGCGATGACGGGCGCGGTGCGGGTGGGGGAGAGGCGCCTGCAGGAGATGATTAAGCGTTACGACCCCGAGACCATCCGGAGGTGCATGGATTACATCATCGATTATTCCGAGCGGCGCTTCCGCTCGGAGATCGCCGGGTGGCCCGACGGCGTGTACAAGGGCGAGGGCTACCTGGAACACGACTGCAAGGGGACGAATGGCATCACCGTTCGGGTCACCGTGACGGTGAAGGGTGATTCCTTGAAGCTCGATTTCACCGGCAGCGACCCCCAGACGCCGGGCTTCATAAACAGCCCGGTGCCCAATTCCTATTCCTTCATATTTCTCACCCTGTCCAGCATGATCGACGACTCCATCCCGCGCAACGAGGGCCTGCTGCGCCCGGTCGAGATCATCTTGCCCCCGGGCACGGTGGTGAATCCCCTGCCGCCCGCGCCGGTCACGGCCTGCACGCTCCACATCGGCGGGGAGATCGGCGAGGCCGTCGCCATGGCCCTGGCCCAGGCCATCCCCGAGAAGGCCTATTTACAGAACGTGAAGATGGGGATGCCGGTGGTGACCTACGGGGTGAATCCCGCGACCGGTGAGTTCTACCTGGACCAGAACACCAACATGTCCGCTGGCTGGTGCGGCGCGGCCTACGGCGTCGACGGGTGGGGGAGCCTCCCGCCGTACTTCGGAGCGATGACCATGGCCACGGCGGAGCTGCACGACATGTATTTTCCCAACCACACGGTGGAGCGGGAGTTCATGACGGACTCCGGGGGGCCCGGGAAGTGGCGCGGCGGCGCGACCACGCTGGTGCGTCAGAAGGCCACGGCGCTGATGTGGGCGCACACCTTCGCCATAGGCACCAAGTACACCATGCGAGGCATCGCCGGGGGGAAAGACGGCCCGCCGAACAGGTTCGTCCTGCGCGAAGGGGCGCCCAATGAGTTCGTGGTGGAGACCGCGGGGTACGGCGTGCCGCTCGAGGCGGGCGACGTGGTGTGCGTGAAGTTCGGCGGGGGCGGCGGGTGGGGCGATCCCCTGGAGCGCGATCCGAAGCTGGTGCTGGAAGACGTCCTTGACGAGTACGTGTCGCTCGAGGGCGCGCGTGGCGACTACGGCGTGGTGATCGACCCCGGGACCATGGCCCTTGACAAACAGGCCACGGAAAAGCTCCGCGCGCGGCTGAAAGCCGAAAGGAGCGCCGCCCGCGGATCCTGAACGGGCCCTTCCTACGGCCCCACCGCCGCGAATTTCTTCAGCCGCTCCAGCTCGGCCTTCAGGCCGGGAAGCAGCTTCTTCCCCTTTCCGGACGCCGCCAGGTTGACAAGCTCCCGCGGGTCTTCGGCGAGGTCATACAGCTCGGGCGCGCGGCACGCGTCCCACTCGATGTACTTGTACCGCTCGGTGCGCACCGCCTTGTGCGAGGGAACGCGGCCCCCGAAGGGGAAGTCCTTGAAGAGCTCGTACATCCACGATTTTCTGCCCGCGGCCTTCGCCGACCCGAGGACCGGCGTGAAGCTCCGGCCCTGCACCCGTCCGGGGACGGGAACGCCGGCGATCTCCAGGAGGGTGGGGGCCAGGTCTATGTTGAGCACCATCTGCCCGGCACGCCTGCCCGGGTCGGGGACGAGCATCGGTGCGCGCACGATGAAGGGTATGCGGACCGATTCCTCGTAGGGCCAGTGCTTGGCGTACAACCGGTGCTCTCCCCAGATGTATCCGTTGTCGCCGGCGTAGACGATGACTGTGTCGTCCAGTATCGAAAGCTCCTCCAGCAGGGCCAGGAGGCGGCCCAGCTGTTCGTCGACAGAGGTGAGGCACTCGCAGTAGCGCCGGTAGATGCCGTGCATGGAGCCCATCGAGCCCTCCAGCCAGTTGTTCCCGCTCCAGGTGTTCCACTTGTCGGACTCGGGGGCGAGAAAGTCCAGCTTCTCGTTTTTGTACATGCCCTTCAGGTGCTTCGGCGGCTTCCAGTCGTGGTGGACCGCCTTGTGCGAGAGGTACAGGCAGAACGGGCCCTTTCTCTTTTCGCGGATGAAGTCAAGCGCGTAATCGGTAAGCTCCTCGGTGATGTAGGGTTTCCTGTTCGGCACCGGCCTGTGGTTGACGAAGAGGGGACAGTCGTAGTAGTCGCCCTGGCCGTCCTTTTTGGTGAAGGAAACGAAAAGGTCGACGCCCCGCAGTTCCGGGAGGCCCCCGCCCGGCATGTGCCACTTGCCGATGAAGGCGGTCGAGTACCCCGCCTTCTTGAGGAGCTCCATGAAGGTGACGTTGCGCTCGTTCCAGGTGGTGAAGTTGTTCTGCACTCCGTGCCGCGAGGCGTACTGGCCGGTGAGAAAGCTCGCCCGGCTGGGACTGCACAGCGACGTGGTGACGAAGGCGTTCCGGAAAAGCACGCCCTCGCGGGCGAGCCGGTCCATGGCGGGCGTTTTCAGGAACGGGTGGCCCTGGATCCCCAGGCAGTCCCAGCGGTGGTCGTCCGTGAGGATGAAGACGATGTTCGGTTTTTTCGCCGCGAGCGCCCGTTCGGCGGGAAGAGAGGGAGCCCCCGCCATGGCCACGGCCGCCCCGGCGGCCTTGAGTGCCTGCCGGCGGGACACCGGCCTGTCGAAAAATTTCAGGAAATCATTCCAGCTCTTCATGTCTTCCTCCCGTGTCATTTCAGGAAATGCGCGGCATAGTGGTGCACCACCAGGTATACCCATTCCTGCCCGCGGATGAGGCCCACGTAGGTGCCGGCGATGCCGGTGACGAGCAGGGCTATCACTCCCGGGTGCAGCACCGTGACGGCGGCCCCGTGCCGCTTTTTGTCGACATACCGGCATGCCAGTTCGGCGGCGGAGAACTCGAACAGGGTCACGCAGATGTTGCCGAAGGTCCACGGGAGGAAGTAAAAGTACACCATCTCGGCGGCGGTGAACTGGCAGGAGACGGAGAGCCCCATGCGCACCAGCCATATGGCCGGGTTCGCGAACGCGATGATAAGCCGCTCCGCGAAGGAAGCCCCGCGGAAATAGGCGATGGGCGGCCCCAGGAACGCGAAAAACCAGATCGAGAGGAACATGACGGCACCCGACGCGTCCTTGATGACGGTGCGGAGCGGGCCGGGTTTCATCGGCGTTGAGCCGTGGAACACGATGCTGGAGAGCGCCATGATGCCGACGACGAGGAGCAGGGGGAAGGCGAACCTTCTTGCAAAATCCCGCTGTGCCATTGGTGACCTCCTGGGCGGGGATTGGCTGGGGCCCGGTGAGGATGGCATGAAAAAAGAGGCGGCGCAAGTTTTTTTTGCTGTTGACTCGGCCCGTTCGGGCTGTTAGTATCCCTGCATTCCCGCCGTCATCTATTCCGCAGCCTGGAGGAACCGTCATGTCCGAAGTGCCGAAACCGTTGACCGCGCCGCCCGACAAGGAAGAGCTTGCCGGAAGGCTCCAGAGGGTCCGCTCGCTCATGAAGAAAAAGAAGCTGGACTGCTACGTCTGCTTCGACCCGGTCAACGTCTATTATCTCACGAATTTCGCCAACAACGTGCACGAGCGCCCCTTTATCATGGTCATTCCAATGGAGGGGACGCCCACCATGCTCTGCCCACTGCTGGAGTCGACCCATGTGAAGTCGCGAGCGCGCTGTGACCTCAATTATGTTACCTATTACGAGTTCCCCGCCCCGAAGGGACAGAACTGGTTCGAGGTCTACAAGAAGCTCATAAAGAGAAACGCCCGCGTCGGGATGGAGGAGGCGCTCCCTGTGGGGATCGCGCACAGGACGCCGGGCACGCACGTGGTGACGGACATAATCGACGACGTGCGCCTCGTGAAGACGGACTACGAGATAGGGCGGACGATCCACGCGTGCGCGGTGATCAACGATGGGCACCGGAAGCTCCTGGAGATCACGAAGCCCGGAGCGACGGAGATCGCCATCTACGGCGAGGTCGTCCGGCTCATGATGGGAAAGACGCTGATGGAGATCCCCGAGGCCAACCTCATCGTGTCGAAGTTCGTCGGCGCCGTGTGGCCGCCTTCAATTTCCCACGACCCGCATATTGTGCCCACGCCCTTCATGGCCATGGTCGAGGGGGGGCCGCACGTTTCCATAGTCTCGGCGCAGGTGAACGGCTACGGCGTGGAGGTCGAGCGGTGCTTTTTCCTGGGGAAGGTGCCGGAACACGCGAGAAAACCTTTCGAGGTGATGATGGAGGCGCGCGCCCTGGCGTACAACATGGCAAAGCCGGGCGCGGTGCTTGAGGAGATCGACCGGAAGGTGCGGCAGGTCCTCATCAGGGCGGGGTACGAGAAGCATATCCTTCACCGGACGGGGCACGGCCTTGGGATCACCGGGCATGAGGCGCCTTACGTCGCGCTGGGAGACCGGCGGGAGCTCCTTCCCGGCATGCTCATAAGCATCGAACCGGGTATCTATATACCGGGCAAGGGCGGGTACAGGCACTCCGACACCGTGCTCGTCACCGAAAAGGGCAACCTGCGCTTAACAGATGCGCCGGACAGTCTCACGGATATGACGATCGCGGTATAGGCTTCTCCGACAACCGGCCATTCTCTTCTATAAAGTAGTGGGGAGGATGTATATCTTTATGTCGCGCCTCGGAGCGGATTAGCGAGCGCTTCCGCCTGGGACCGGGGGACGCCCCCGCGACGCGAACAGCTCTTTTCCCCGGGCCCACGCCGCGGGAGGCATGGAATAATTTCATAACGCCAAGACCAGAGGTCGCCATGACAAAAGAAACCGGTCCCGTCCAGGCAGCGGCTGTTACCAGGTCGGCCGCCGCCTTCACTCTCACCGTCGTCACCTTCCTCTACATCATCAATTACATGGACCGCATGGTCCTCTCGGCCACGCTGCCGCTCATCAAGGAGGACATGGCGCTCACCGACACCCAGTGCGGGTGGCTCGGCACGATCTACTTCATCATCGTGGCCGTCCTGACCCTCCCCGCGTCCATCCTGTGCGACCGGTGGAGCCGTAAGAAATCGCTCTCCATCATGGCCCTGCTCTGGAGCGCGGCCACCTTTCTCACCGGCGCGGGGTCCGGCTTCCTGCACCTCTTCACGGCGAGGGGAGGGGTGGGCGTGGGCGAGGCAGGCTTCACGCCGGGAGGGATCGCCTACGTGTCGGGCTCTTTCAGGGAGGAGGTGAGGGCCAAGGTGATCGGCGTGTTCAACCTGGGACAGCCCCTGGGATCGATACTCGGGGTCATCCTGGCCGGAATCATCGCCAGGGCCGATCTCTGGAATTTGAGCTGGCGTGCCCCGTACTACTTCTTCGCCATACCGGGGATCATCCTGGGAATACTGGTGCTTTTCACGAGGGATTACCCGACGTCCGACATCGTCTACAGCGGGGCCGAGGGACGGCTCACCGTCCGCCAGGGATTTCTCGCCGTCGTTAAAACGCCCGCCCTCCTGTACACCTATTTCGGCGTGGGCGCCATGAGCTTCGTCGGCGGCGCCGTTGGCCACTGGCTCCCCACCTACTTCGTGCGGAGCCGCGGCATCGACGTGGCGAAGGCCTCGCTGCTCATGGGCGGCATCATCGCCTTCGCCGTCATCGGGCCTGTCGCCGGGGGCGTCATCGCCGACCGCTGGAAGAAGACGCGCCCCAACGCCCGCCCGCTCGCTGCCGCCGTCATCGCGCTGCTCTGCGCGATCTTCATCTACGCCGGATTTCTCATCGACATCGCCGGTTCGCACGGCGTCTCGTACGCGGTCTTCATCGTCGTGGGGATCCTCATGTTCGGATACTCCGCGCCGGCGTACTCCGTGAGCCAGGACCTGGTGCCCGCGGGGATGCGGAGCATCAGCATGGGCATGCTGGTGCTGGTCACCTACGGGACGCTCGCGGCCTACGCGCCGGTCGTCGTGGGCTGGCTCTCCGACGTCTTCGGGAAGCCGGGCGAGCCCGATCTCTCCGCGGCCTTCATGTTCGTGCCGCCGGTGGCGCTGCTGGGCGCGGCCCTGTTCTACATGGCCTCCCGGTACCACGACAGGGACATGAAGCGGCTCACGGGATGAAACGATAAGAAGCCGGCGGCGCGGTGTGAATTCAAGGATGAAGTGCAAATAGAATAGCCTCACGAGGCCCGTAGGTGTAGAGGTATTTCTGGACAGAAAGCCAACACACGGAGGGCACTCATGAGGCCATATCACCACATAGGGCATGCGGAGCGGCGTGTCATTCAAAAAATGTATTATGGGCAATATTCCCTAGGGACAATAGGGCGGCGTTTGGATCGGTGTGCGAGTACCATTTCTCGAGAGATACAGCGGAACAAGACGAGGGCGTACGAGGCACAAGAGGCCACTGAGCAGGCATACGCGCGGCGGTGCCGGAGGAAGCCGAAGCTCGACGAGAACATGGCACTACGGCTCATAGTGGTCACCTGACTCTTGGAGTGGTGGTCGCCGGAGCAAATCAGTGAAACGGTAGGTGGTGTGGCCTGCGGTGACCCCCTGTTGTCAATTTCCCATGAGAGTATCTATCGGTGGGTGTACCGGCAGCGGCAGTATGGGAGGAGGTTCTGCGACTGCCTGCGGCAGAGACGGAAAAAACGGCAGAAACGGGACGGGGTGTACAAAAAAAGGGTACTTATACCCGGCAAGAAGAGCATTCACACTAGGCCTGAGGCAGCGGCAGCGCGCACCCAGCCAGGCCATTGGGAAGCCGATCTGGTCCACAGCACGGGGGGCGACAGCTACCTGGTGACCCTGGTGGATCGTATGATCAGATACACGACCATGGCGAAAATCCCAAGTAGGGACAGCGAAACAACCGTTCGCGGTTTTGCTGAAGCGTTTGGAGATATCCCGAACCGGTGTATTCGCTCTATTACGGTCGACAATGGCAGCGAATTCTCGAAATTCAAGCTTCTTGAAGACCTGTTTGATTGTGAGGTCTATTTCGCAGATCCCTACCGTGCCGGGCAACGGGGTTCAAATGAAAACACCAACGGCCTCATTCGCCAGTATCTGCCAAAATCCACGAGTTTTAAATCCTTGACTGACGAGGATGTTCAATCCATCAAATGTGCGTTGAACAACCGTCCCAGGAAATCTCTAAACTTTCGGACTCCTGAGGAGCTATTCAATGATATTGCACTTGCAGTTGAAACTTGAATTCACACGGACAGCCGGCGGAAACGTAAAATTGTGCTGGAGAATTACACCGCGTCTCCCATGATGGGCGCGCCGGAATGGAATACTCGATATGGAGGACGGTATGAAGGTCTTTGCCATCAACTCGAGCCCCAGGAAGCAGAGGGGCAACACGGAGAGGATACTCAAACCCTTCCTTGAGGGCGCGCGAGAGGCCGGCGCCTCGGTGGAAACGGTTTATTTACAGGGGATGAAGATAAAGCCCTGTATCGGCTGTTACAAGTGCTGGCTGGACACGCCCGGGGTCTGCGTGCAGAAGGACGACGTGGCCGACCTGCACGGGCGGATGCGTGACGCCGACGTCATCGTGTACGCCACGCCGCTGTACGTTTTCGGCATGACTGCCCAGATGAAACTGCTGTTCGACCGCATCATGCCCGAGGCGCTCCCCTTCATCGAGGTCCGCGACGGCCACACCACCCACCCGTCCCGGCACGGGAAGGGACCGTCCGGCATGGTGCTCATTTCCAACTGCGGGTTCCACGAGCTCGCCAACTTCGACCAGCTGGTGGACCATTTCAGGATAATCGCGCACCACACGCGGGCGAAATTCATCGGGGCCCTGCTCCGGCCCGAGGGGGAATTTCTCGAATATGCCGAGAAGCTCATGCCCGACGCCGTCAACGCGGTGTACGCGGCGGCCCGGGAGGCGGGGCGGCATCTGGTGACGCAGGGTTCCTTCGAAGATGAGACCCTCAAGGCCGTAGCACGCCAACTGCTCCCGCTGGACGTCTTTATCAAGGGGGCCAACGAGTACTTCGCCCAGATGATCGAGAAGAACGCGAAGAAGAGGGCGCACGCCTAAGGGCGATTACGGGATTGAGGATTTCCCGGGTTGGAAAAGGCGAGTTGGTGCGTGAAAAACGAACAGAAGGAGCCATGAAATGAAACTCAGAACACTCCTCATTCTGCAGTGCGTGTACGCGGCCCTCGGCGTGGGCTACAATGTCGTCAGCTACGCGAGGACGGCGATGGGCCACGAGCCCCTCTCGACGACATCACCCTTCGTTGGGGCGGCCGTACTGCTCATTTACGCCCTGTGCCTTCTCACCGGCGTCTACCGCAAGATCACGGCCTACCGCCTGGCCATGGCCTTTTTCGTGGTGGTGCTGGGCTACGGCGGCGTGGTGAAGCACCTGCTCAATTATCCTGACGGCCTCTCGCTCTATTATTCCCTTACGGCCTACGTCATCGCCATCGGCATCAATGTGTACGGGCTCGTGCTGAACGTGATCGCGGCCTCGGGGCGGTTCAGGGAGTAGGAAGGCGTTCGATCTCTACTCTTCGATTCGGTTCTCGAAGATGGTGTAAAGGACTTTCAGCAGCGTTTCCGCCGGGTAGGCTCCCCGGTGGGCGAGCATGGCGGCGTATTCCGCCATTCCCATCAGGGAGAAGGCTTTTTCAAAGGGAGGACTTCTGATAATCGGCAGTAGGTCCCGAACCTGTTTCTGAAAGGGGACGGAATTTCCTGGATGTAAAATTTAAGGCCCCTGTCAAGGGGCTTTTTTCCCGGAAGGGTGTGTTTTTTTCTTGAAGTCACTTCCGATGTCATGCCATAAGTTGGGAGGAACCATGCTCCGGGGAGAGGGTGCTTTCCTTATATTATAATATAACCACGTCGGGGGGGTCATGAAAAGAGCCATCCTGTCGAACATGACGTTTCTGGCTGTTGCAGCTTGCATTGCGGTCCTGCCGGGATGCGGCGGAAATGGAGACAACGGGGGTGCCGGCGATCCCGGGCCTCTTACCGTTGAAAATGTATCGCCGGTGAGCGGATCGACAGGACTGAGCAACGGCATCGATATCGTAATAACGTTCAACAGGCCAACTGACGGTGATGCCGCAGCGGGCACCGTCACGCTTACCTACGATTATGGCGTGGAAACGCTACCCTGGTGTATCGAGAACATCCAGCAGACGTCATATCTTTCAACTCGAGCAAGAATATTCTCACGATTAATGGGGAGTTGGACTTGCTGGTTGGCACGCCCTACTTTGATATTATTGTCTCAGGTTTCAAGGACGCGAATGGGGTGGTCATGGCGGATTATGAGGACGCGTCTTATAATTTCCTGACCTGGACGAGGGCTGCATATGCGTACACTCCCATTAATGGAGATGCCGATGTTGATGTGGAAACGGATATCAAAATAGATTTCCGTGGCGAGCTTGGGCCTGAAAAGGGCACGGTTGTGCTGAATTATAATTCACCGGACTTCGGTATTGGCTCTATCACTTTCACTGACCCCGTTAATTGCACGATGAGCCTGCAGACAAGCGTGATCGGGCATGACCTCGTAATTGATCCAACAGTAGATTTGTATCCGGCAACTGAATATTCAAATATCACGGTGAGCGGATTCAAAGATCCATACGGGCATGATGTTACATCGCACACTGATGCGGGGTATTCTTTCACCACGGGCGATATCAACTGACGGCAGACGGTCATTCAGAGGACCCCGATCCTCGGCCTTGACGTACAAGAAAAAAATGCTTAATTATATAAAGCGGCCCCCGAACGGGGCTTGCTGGCGGAATAAAGAGGCTGTTCCCTTGTAGATAACTTCCGGGAAGAGGCACTATGCCGCGCCGGAAGGCGCTCCGAATATCCCCGTAAAAAGAAGGCGTTCTCCTGTAAAAAGAACTGGA
The DNA here is from genome assembly GCA_963762305.1 of uncultured Spirochaetota bacterium. Lineage (GTDB taxonomy): Bacteria > Spirochaetota > UBA4802 > UBA4802 > UBA5368 > CAVXKM01. Next base: position 71,222 of record CAVXKM010000005.1, read on the forward strand.
TCAAGGACATGGCTGTTTGACACAATGGCGGGCGGCCGTTCGTCTCATTCCCGAATAGGGGAGGCTTTCGGTCGTTGAACGAACCACGGGGAGGACAAACCGTCATCACTCTCGCGAACCTGAAATCATTCTTCTCCCCGCGGCACATCGCCGTGGTGGGGGCGACGGCGAACAACCAGTGGTTCGGCAATTTCCTGGCCAACGCCGCGGAGACGGGCTTCGACGGCCGCTTCTACCCGGTGAACCCCGGGACGGACGAGATATACGGGGTAAAGGCGTACCGTAGCATCGCGGACCTCCCCGACGGGACCATCGATTTCGCGGTCCTCGTCGTGAAAAGTTCCCTCGTACCGGGCGCCCTGGAAGAGGTCGGGAAAAAGGGCGTATCCAATGTCCTCATCGTCTCGTCGGGATTTTCCGAGACGGGCGCCGAGGGAAAGCGCAGGCAGGAGGAGATCAGGAGCTACTGCGCCGAACAGGGCGTCATCGCCCTGGGGCCCAACTGCCTGGGATTCATGAACCTCACCGAGAAGACGAGCGTGTTCTGCGGGCGCGCGGTGGAGGGAACGTTCCGCGCGGGGCCCGTGGGCGTCGTCGGCCAGAGCGGCGCGGCCTCCGAGCTGATGATGACGAAGATTCTACAAAAGGCCCCGGGCGTGTCGCTTTACATCACGACGGGAAACGAGGTCATACTCGGGGCCGAGGACTGCATCGAGTACCTGGTGCACGACGGGCAGCACGAGGGTGGTCGCCGCCTTCATCGAGGAGTTCCGGGACACCGGAAAGCTGAAGCGGGTGGCCCTCCAGGCGGCGGAAAAAGCCGTCCCCATCATCGTCCTCAAGGTGGGGCGTTCGGAAAGGGGAAAGCAGGCCGCTCTCTCGCACACCGGCGCGCTGGTCGGAAACGACAGGATTACGGACGGTTTTTTCTCGCAGCACGGCATCGTCCGGGTCGAAACCATCGACGAAATGGCCGAGACAGCGGCCGCGTTTTCCCGGTTGGCTCTCCCGAAAGGAGAGGGATTCGGCATCGCCACCTTTTCGGGGGGGCTGTGCGGCCTCTACGCCGACCTCTGCGAGGATTGCGGCATATCCCTTCCGCCGCTGTCGGACGAGACGGTCTCACGCCTCCGGGGGCTTCTCCCCGCGTTCGCCATCCCCGACAATCCGCTCGATGTCACCGGGGCCGGATTCCTTCACGGGCTCAAGGACGTCATGAAGGCGCTGGTCGAGGACGGGAACCTCGACATCATAGCCCCGGTCTGCATACCGCCGCGCGATGCCGGGGACGATTTCGCCTTGGTCATCAACGAATCCTTCATGCCCTTCATGGGCGGCGGCAAGCCCGTGGTGCCCATCGTATTCAAGGAGTTCACGGATTACGGCAGGCAGTATCTGAATGAGAAAGGCTTCTACTTCATCGAACGGCCCGACCTCGGTCTCAGGGCCGTGGGGCATCTCATACGCTACGCGAAATTCCTTCGAACGCGCGGCCACGGGCTGGAACATGACACGCGGGCGGATGGCTGAGACCGGCCCCGCGCCCGCACCTCCCATCCCAGATGTACGAGCTCCCACACCAGGTTGGTCCCCAGGAATCCCGTCGCGCCGGTCACCAGGCATTTCATGGCATAGATCCCCTTTCAATCATGGGAATGGTTGAAACTTTGCGACCCCGGTGAAGGCCGAGAACGATGCAAAGGCTGCGGCGTCACCGCGGCCGGAATACGAACCTCCGGATAATAGCAAGGCCGAAAAACACGCACCAGGCGTTCAGGAACGCATTCATCACCAGGTCGGCGGCCGAAAGGGCATACATGCCGTTCTGGATGTTGAAGCTGAAGTCGATCAGCCCCAGGAACACAAGGCCTCCGCCTGCAGCCAGGGCGGCCGTCGCCCCGCGGGGGTTCCCTTTTATCAGCGCGATTCCCGCGTACAGCAGCGCCAGGGCCAGCACGCCGTCCGGCAGCGGGAATGAGTGCTCAAACGCCAGATAGCACGGCGGGGCGTTTTCAGGCGCCAGCCCGACGGTGAAAAAACCGATCCAGAAGAGGATGATGCCGACCCCCGTGAGGATCATGAGGGTCCCTATGGTTGACTCTTTCTTATCCATGGCGCGCTCCTTTTTCCATCTTTTCGAGGAATTTTCTTTTGTTCTTCTCCCCGCTTTGCTCCAGCAGGGGCCAGACCTTCGAAATGGCCCACGGCCAGCAGAGGACAAGCTTCGACAGGAGCCCCTGGGAATGGGGGCAGTACATCTCGATCCGGTCCTTCACGATTCCCTTCACCACGGCTCGGGCCACCACGGCCGGAGCTTGGGCCGGGCTGAGAAAGGTGAGCGGCGAGCCGCCGTGCAGCGCCTCCATCTTCAGCATGGGCGTGTCGACCGAGTCGGGGAACACCGTGGTGACGCCTATGTTGTGCCGCTTCAGCTCCAGGTGCAGCGTAAGCCCCAGGCCCCGGAGGGCGAACTTGGTGGCCGTGTACACGGCGCTGTATGTTTCCGGCACGATGCCTGCCAGGGAGGAAACGGTCACGATGTGCCCCCCGCCCGACGCCTTCATGGCCGGGATGACCTCCCGGGTAAAGTTGACCGCGCCCATGAGGTTGATCTCCACCTGGCGCCTGATGTCGCCGGGGGCGCTGTTCTCGAACAGCCCCGGCACGATGATCCCGGCGTTGTTGACCAGGATGTCGATCGCGCCGTGTTTCCTGACCGCCGCCGAGACCGCTTTCTTCACCTGCTTAAGGTCCGTAATGTCGCACAGGATTGTCTGGGCCGGCGACGAGAGTTTTTTGCTCAGCCCATCGAGCCTTTTTCTGTCGATATCGACGAGGGCGAGGCGGGCGCCCAACCGTTCCATGAGCAAGGCTATTTCAGTCCCGATGCCGCCGGCGGCGCCGGTAATGATGGCCGTTTTCCCTTCGATGGTTTTCATCGGCTTTTGCCCTTCAGCCATCCGCGCGGGTTCTTCGTGAACTCCGCCTCGAAGCGCTCCAGCATGGCGCGCATCCGGTTCGCCACGGCGGGATACTTCTTGGCGACGTTGTAGCTCTCCCCCCGGTCCAGCTTTATGTTGTACAGCAGGGGCCAGGTCGCCATGGTGGGGACGGATATGTCCGACCCCTCCGGCTTGTAGTCCCGACCGCCGGCGTTGATTCCCGCGAAGGTGTTGGGCTTGTCCGTGGGGATAGGCCAGGTGTAGGTGTTGATGTAGCGGAAGTACTTCCACTGGCCGGAGCGCACGCCCTCGAGCTCGTCGTGGTGGAAGAAGTAGAGTGCCTCGTGCGGCGTCTTCTTCTCCCCGCCGCCCAGCAGGCCCCACATGTTTTTTCCGTCGATGACGCGGTCAGTGGGAAGGCCGAGCCCCGCCAGGTGCAGGAATGTGGGGAAGAAATCGATGCCCATGGCGGGCTCGCCGCACACCCCCCCCGCCGGGATCTTCCCCGGCCAGCGCGCGATCAGGGGCACGCGGTACCCGCCGTCGAAGCTCTGGCCCTTACGGCCCCTGCAGGCGCCGGGACTGCCGTCGTACCACGGGCCGTTGTCGCTGGTGAAGAGCACCAGGGTGTTTTCCTCCAGGCCGTTGCGCCTGAGGCAGTCCAGCACCTGGCCCACGCTCCAGTCGAGCTCCTCGACCGTGTCCCCGTAGCGGCCGCCCTCGGAGCGGTCCTCGAAGCGTTTCGACGGGATGCAGGGCTGGTGCGGGTCCTTGTGGCAGAGGTAAAGGAAAAATGGTTTGTTCCCCGCGCCCTCTATGAAGGAGACCGCCTCCTTCGTGAAGAGGCCCGTGTACTTACCCTGGTCCAGGCCGATGTCATTTGTTATTTCCTTGTCGTTTCGCCAGAAGGCGACCGGGAAGTCGTCATTGGCCCCGTTGAAGCCCAGGAAATGGTCGAAGCCGTGCTTGTTCGGGAGGTAATCGCCGTACGTGGTGAAATCGCCCAGGTGCCACTTGCCGATGCATGCCGTCGAGTAACCGGCCGTCTTAAGGGCCCCGGCGATGGTGATCTCGGACAGGGGGAGCCCCTTGGCGATGCTCCTGCCGCCCCGCATGTCGAGCATGCCGAGCGACCCGAACATGAGCCCCACCCGTACCATGAGCTTTCTCATGAAGGTGTCCCGCCCGGACTGCACCGGCCAGGTCACACCGGTGCGGTGCGCGTACCGCCCGGTGAGAAGCCCGGCTCGCGAAGGCGAGCACAGCGAATTAGAGGCGTAGAAGTCGGTGAACCGCGTCCCCTCGCGCGCCATCCGGTCCAGGTTCGGCGTCCGTATGGCCCTGCCGCCGTAGCATCCCAGGTCGCCGTATCCGAGGTCGTCCGCGAAGATCACCACGATGTTCGGTTTTTTGGCAAAGGGGGGCCGCGTTTTCCTGATGACCTCCTCGGCCTTTCTGATTCTGTCCGGCGGATCGGAGTACACCTCCGCGTCAAAGGCGAACTTTACGTCGTCCTTCTCGTTCGAACACCCCAGGGCGCCCAGCCCCGCGGCGGCCGCGGCGGCGGCCCCCATTTTCAGCAATGTTCTCCTGTGCATCGGCTTCTCGTTCATGAATGGCCTCCGGGATTTCTAATTGACGGGTGTTTCGAGAAAGAGCTGAAATTTCAACACACGATGAATAAAGTGCTGGCAATATGATGAACCTACTCGTATTTTAAAGCAACAGAAAAATAAATATGGCGTTACAAATCACGCGAGGCAGGGTGCCCCCATGAAAAAACCGGCGATGATTCTCTTAACGGTGTTGATTCTTGTTACCAGCTGCATGGAAACGGAGACTAAAGTAGCGGTCAAGGCCGACGGCAGCGGCATGATATACGAGAGCATGCTGATGAAGAAGGAGATGGCGGAACAGATGATGCAGATGAGCGCGGAGATGGCCCCGAAGGAAGGGAAGCAGGCGAAACCGGCGCCGGCGCCTAAAATGTATAAGATCGAGGACCTGAAAAAGAACGCGGCCAATTACGGGGCCGGGGTGAAGTTCGTTTCGGTAAAGGACGTCGCCACCGAGACCCATACCGGCTTTGTCGCGACATACTCCTTCAAGGATATCGGGAACGTGCAGATAGACCAGAGCCCCCGGAAAAACCAGGGAGAGATGGGGCCGGAGAAGGCGGAAGGGGAATATCTCCGGTTCTCGTTTACCAGGGGAAAGGAGCCAACGATGGTCATAAAAATTCCCGAAAGGAAAATGGACGCCGAAGCCGCCAAAAAGGATGAGCCGCAGGTCGCGGACTCCGCTGTACAGGACCCCGCCAAGGCGGAACAGGAGCTCCAGCAGTTAAGAATGATCTTTGACGGAATGAGAATGGCGCTCAGAGTGGAAGTGCAGGGCACAATCAAAAAGACGACCGCCACTCACGTCGCAGGGTCCACGGTCACGATCTACGATATCGAATTCACCAAGATCCTCGACAATACCGAGAAGCTGAAGGAGCTCAATGCCGCGAAACCGAAATCCATGGAAGAGGTGAAAGAGCTTTTAAAGGGAATGCCCGGCATCACCTTCGAGCCGGAGCACGAGATCGAGGTGACCTTCAGCCGGTAAGAGGATTCCCCGGAGCTTTTCCGAGGCCCCCTCAGCGCCGGTCTATTTTCCCCGGCAGGATATAGTCGTACCGCCTGCGGAATATCCTTGTCCTCGTGAAGCGGGTCGCGCGCCGCACCTGCCACATGAGCTCCAGAAGAAAGGCGTCCTTGCCGTAGTACCCGTTCGCGTCCTCGACGGTAAATGGCGCGATCTCGTTTTTCTCCGGCTGCCGGGCCAGCCAGCGGTTGACGATCCCGACGCCCTCGGGCAGGCGCTCCGCGGCCTTTTCCTTGATGAAGTTGCCCAGCATGTCCAGTATGGCAAGGCGCAGGTCGAAGTAGTCGTTGAAGTACCCCTCGACCACGCCGACCCATTTAAGCACGGGGTTGAGGGGCCAGGGGAAGGAGCGGTAAAGGGTGTCGGCGTAGGCGCGCACCTTCCCGTTTCTGCGGACGATGGGGGAGCCGATGTCGACCAGCCGGGGCTTCGCGCCGACCTTCTCGAAATACCAGTTCGACAGCTGGGAGTCGGCCGCCACCTCGACGCCGTCCGGGGCGGTCTTGTTGGACCGGAGATACAGGACGACGCTGTCGAGCGTGGACTCGATTATCACGGCAAGGGAATCCCCGTCGGCCGTCCTCAGGAGTGAATTGCCGATCTTTTCTTTAGGGACCAGGGGCTGCACGAGGTACACCACGTGCCCCGGCTCGTGGATGGCGATGCAGGAAGTGGGAAGCACCGACACGCCCCTGGCCGAGAGGAGGTCGATGTAGCGGAGCACCGCCGCGCTGTAGTCGGCGGTCTCCTCCTTCGAGGCGAAGCCTGACATGCGCTTGAGCGCCTTCCCCGGTACCGCCTCCAGGGTGAGCACCACCGACACCTCGCCGTAGTCGAGCACCTTGCAGCCGAACGCGCCGCCCTCGGGATTGAACAGGTCCAGGCCGGCTTCGAAATCCCTGAGTACTTTCTCGCTCATCTATGTTCCTCCGTTTTTGCGCACGAAACGCTTCTCGCAGAGTGTAATCGCGTCTTCGAGCAGGCCCAGCGCCTCCTCGCATGCCTTCCGGTCCACCAGCAGGTTCGGCTTGAATTGAAGGACGGAGCGGTCGAAACCGGCCGGGAAGGCCCACAGGCCCGAGTCGAACGAGCAGGCCGTCATGAGGGGACCGCCGATGGGGTTGTCGAACTTGAGGCCCATGACGAGGCCGTTCTGCCGCACCTCGAGCATGAACGGGTGGCGCTGCTGTATCTCCCCCAGGCCCCGGCCCAGGAAGGACGCCGATTCCCGCACGTTCTCCAGCACCCCGGGCCTTTGTATTATTTCGAGCACCGTCGCCGCCACCACGCACCCCAGCTCTGACCCCCCGAAGGTGGAGGAATAGCCCCAGCCGTCCTCCTTGAGCCAGCCCGAGACGCCGGCGGAGAGCACCGCCGCCGCGATGGGATAGATGCCTCCCGAGAGGCCCTTCCCCGTGATGAGCATGTCGGGCTCTATGCCATACCCCTCGCAGGCCCAGAATTTTCCCGTGCGCCCCAGCCCGGTCTGCACCTCGTCGGCTATGAAGAGCGCGCCGTGAGCCAGGCACAACTTTTTCAGCTCGGGATAGAATCCGGGGGCGGGCATGGGAAAGCCGCTGGTCGCGGGAATTATCTCGCAGAGCACGGCCGCCACGCCGCCCTTTTTCAGGACTGCCTCAATCGCGCCGAGGTCGTTGAAGGGCACCTGGATGTATTCGCCCTGGGGGCTGTCGGAAAGGAAATAGCGCGCCTGGTCCGCGTAGCCTGCCTGGAGGCCGAGGCCGCCGTGGCCGTGGTACGAGCCGTGGAACGACACTATCGTTCGGCGGCCTGTTGCCTTCCGCGCCGTGCGGATGGTGATGTCGGCCGCCTCCGCGCCGCTGGGCGTGAACACGCAGTACTGCATGTCCCCCGGCACCAGGTCGACCAGCATGCGGGCCAGCTTCGCCCGGGCGACGCTGGGCATGTGGTGGTTGCCGATGTCGTAATGGTCCAGCGCGGCGCGCAGGGCGGCGATCACCTCGGGGTTGCGGTGGCCGAGATTGTAGGTGCCGCCGTTGATGTGCACGTCGAAGAGCTTCCTCCCGTCCATGTCCCAGAAGTAGTTGCCCTCCCTGCGGCCCATGGCCGGTACGGCGCCGAGCATTTTAAAGGTGTCGATCCTCTGGGGGCACACATACCGGGCGGCCAGCTCGATCACGTCTTCCTTCGCGTATCCCTCGGGAAACATATCTGAAATCATGGGAGCCTTCCTCATTCCATCTGCGGACCCGGCACGCGGGTCGCGCGTCCATGCGGCTGTTTTTCGACGTGCGGAGTGTCATATCCTAGGGGTGCCGATTGAATAAGTCGACTTAATTATTACAAAAAATCGGGCGAAAAACCTTGGCTGCGGAGACGGGCACCATGTTGCCCGCGCGATTCTCGGCCGGTCATGCCGGGACGAGGTTCGACGCGATCGTCTCCCGCGTCCTGGCCATCAGATCCTCCATGCGCTCGCGCGCCCAGCCGCGGGTGTCTACGGGGTCGCCGACAACGACCTCGATCCGCCCGGGATGAAATTCGACGCTCCCCTTCGGAAGCACCTTCCGGCTCCCGTTCACGGTGACCGGGAGGACGGGCAGGTTTTTTTCCAGGGCGACCGCGAACCCGCCCTTCTTGAAGGCGCCCAGTCTCCCGTCCCGGGAGCGCGTCCCCTCGGCGAAGAACATCACGCTCACCCCGGCAGGCAGGCGGTCCAGGCCCCGGTTGATGCTCGCGCGGGCCCGCTCGGGGTCGCCGCGGTCGATGAAGATGTTGCGCGAGGCGTACAGGGCGTACCCGAAGAGCGGTACTTTTAAAAGCTCGATCTTGATGATCCACCGGAACTGGATGCCCAGTGAGGTGACCAGGGCGAGGATGTCATAGTAGGACTGGTGGTTGGATATGACGACGTAGGACCGCCCCTTCTCGATTTTCTCCTTCCCGCGGATCGAGACCCTGGCCATCGAGGCCAGGAGCATGACGCGGGCCCAGATTTTCGAAATCGAAAAGGCCAGGTTCCCCGTCGAGCTCAGGAAGGCCGCGAGGGTCATCGGCACGAAAAGCGTCACGGTCATCACGCCCGCCCAGAAGGCGAGCCAGAACACCTTCACCCAGCGTAACAATGCGTTCATCACTTCTTCCCGCCTCCGTCGCCAGTCGGCGCTCGCTTTTATAACGACATAGTTAATGGAACCCCGCGGGCCCCGTTAAAATCAAGAGAATTCGCCGTGCCGCGTAACGGTATATGAAAATATGAATAGTGGAGTGAAATAAAAAGCGGACGGGCGCGGTAATTTCGTTGAAATAGCGGGCGCGGGGAATATATGAATAAATGGTAGAGGGACATGAGATCATCGCTGCAGTGCGGGGAGAGAAAGCCATGGAATTCAACAATGACCAGCGTTATGACGCCGTTATCGTGGGGTCGGGCCCCGGGGGGGCGACCGTCGCGAAGGAGCTTTCGAAAAAGGGGAAAAAGGTGCTCATCCTCGAGTGGGGGCCGGGCAAACCGGTACGGGGCAACTTCATTCAATATATCGTCGAGCAGATGATACCGGGGAAAAGCCTGCTGGTCACCCCGGACCTGCTGCCCGTGGTGCGTGGGATCACGACCGGCGGCAGCTCGATGTTTTACTACGGCACCGCGCTTCCCGTCCCGCATGAGATGCTCAGGAGGTACGGGATTGACGTCCGCAGGGAGGAGCGGGAGGCGCGGAAAGAGCTGCCCATCGCCCCCCTCAAGGATGAAATGATCACGCCCATGACGCGCCGCATCATGGAGAGCGCGCGGGCGCTGGGGTACGGGTGGAACAAGCTCGAAAAGTTCATGTTCCAGGGCCGGTGGCGTTCAGGCTTCCGGTTCGGGTATTACGGCGACGTGAACGGCGTCAAGTGGAGCGCCCGGATGGCCGTCGAGGAGGCCGTTTCGCTCGGCGCGACCCTTTTGAACGGGGCGAAGGTGGAGCGGGTGATACTCGACGGCGGCAGGGCCGCCGGCGTGGAATTCCGGATGCGGTGCCGCAGGCACCGTGTCTTCGCCGACAGGGTGATTGTGGCGGCCGGGGGCATTGGGTCGCCGGTCATACTCCGCAAAACGGGTATCAAGGCGGCCGGCTACAATTATTTCTTCGATCCGCTTGTCACCGTCTGCGGCAAGGTAAAGGACATCCGCGTGCGAAAGGACGAGATACCCATGAGCACGGGGTGCATTTTGCGTGAAGACGGCATCGTCATGACCGACATGGCCGTTCCGTTCATGGTGGACCACGTGTTCACCGCCTCCGCCTTCCGCTTCTGGCGGTTCTTCGAAACCGGGAAGACCCTCCGCATAATGATAAAGGTCAGGGACGACCTCTCGGGGAGGCTCACCGACGGGGGAGGCGTGCGCAAGCGGCTCAGTCCCGCCGACAGGGAGAAACTGCGGAAGGGCGCCGAGATCGCGAGGAACATTTTGCACCACGCCGGAGCGAAGGGGATCTACCAAACGTGGCGGATAGCGGCGCACCCGGGCGGAACGGTGCGCGTCGGCCATGTCCTCGATTCGAACCTGAAAGTGAAAGGCTGCGAGAACCTGTACGTCTGCGACTGCTCGGTGATCCCGGAGGCCTGGGGGCTTCCCCCGGTGCTGTCCATCATCTGCCTGGGTAAAAGGCTGGCCAAACATCTGCTCGCCGGGATGAAGCCGCGCGGGAAAAAGCAGGCGCAGGGAAGATAGCGCACGGTCCCGGGAATGCGGTTGAACCGGGATGAAAGGAGGTTTCGTCCGGATGGATGCGATTGATGATCGGGTGAAGAAGGGCGGCCTGAACGCCCTTGGGCGCCTCGTGTCGGCCGTTTTACAAACCGAGGAGTGCGGGGACATCATCCGTTCTGTCGCACCGGGGGTCCTCTCGGCCTGGGCCGGCGGGAGCGCCATCAGGAAGGCCGCGGCGGGCCTGGCCGGCAGGATCGCGGCCGGTGGATTCGCGCGGGGAGCGAAGCCGGCCGGCGAAACGGTCATCCCGCTCCTTGAAGACCCGGAATTCATCCGCGGCGCGATGGACGGGATGCCGGCCCTCATCATGGCGCTGACCGGCGCCCTCGAGGCGTTCGTCCGCGGCCTCGGCAAATTGCCGTCGGAAGAAAAAGCGCGGGTCCTGGGGGCCTTCATCGAGAGGACGCGTATCGGAGGTCACCTGGGCAGGGACATGACCGCCCTTGCCCGGATCGTTGCCGACGTACACGGGCAGTACCCGACTTTTTTCACCGACAGGCTCCTACCCGGGATTCGCGAATGGATAGAGGAGACGGATTTCGGCGAGATCAAGGAGTGCGTCGACTCGTCTACGGAAGATATCGTTTCCTTCGTCAGAGCGCTCAGCGAGGAGCTCTGGCGGTACCCGGCCAAGGTGGTCTGCGTGCTTGCCCTGGCCCCTTCTCTCCTCAACACCATCGTCGACTCGCTGCGGGAGGCCATGGCCCCGTTGAACAAGATGGCGCCGGACCTTCTGGCCGATGTCGTGCTGTCTCTTGTGAGAGAGGCAGACGGCACCAGGATCGGGAGGTTGGTCAATGAAGGGGCCGAGCTGGCGAAAAAGATGAACACCGGCAGCGCTCTCCTGGGCGAGCAGGGTAGCCCGCAGATACCGCGGGACATCGCGGGGCTGGCCGCCGACATTCTGAAGGCCGTCGATCTCGACCTGCTCTTCAAGGTCCGGGCCATGACGGCGGAGACCGCGGAGGCCGTGGGCATCCTACTCATGGACCTCGTCGGGGAGAGGCCGGAGCTCGCCCGCGAGCTGGTGGCGGACCGTTTCCGTGAGGCCGCCCGCGCCGCCAGGAGGCTCGACCGCACGATCGACATGCTGGAGCGGGTGTTCTCCGGCGGGGACACGGCGGGCGGCATTGCCCGGGGATTGGAGGAGGTCGACCCGCAGGAGATCTCCCGCCTTTTAAGCCGGATATTTTCGATGCTGAACAGGATACACGAATCATCGCCCGCCCTTGTCCGCGAATTCCTTTCGCAGGTGCTGGGATCCCTGGACGAGCACGAGGCCGGGGAGACGGCCGGGTGGCTCCTGGAAGACCTGGTGTCCGCCCTCAAGCCCATTGCCCCACGGGTATTGCCGCCGGTCGTCAGGGGAATGGCGGAGCTCCTGTCGTGCGAGGGCGGCGAAGGGGATGAGCTCAGGGATGCGCTCTCCGCCCTGCGGGCGGCCATCACCGGGAAGGAGGGGCCGTGATCGAGAGACTGATGGAGGCCGCGACCACCCTCTGCGGCAGTCACGTGAGGGAATGGAAGGGCGAGGGGAAGAAGATCGTGGGATACACCTGTTCCTACGTGCCCGACGAGGTTTTTCACGCCGCGCGGATACTTCCCTACCGGATACGCGGCTTCGGCGCGGAAGAGACCACTATCGGGGACACCTATTTCGGCCCGTTCATATGCAGCCTGCCCAAGTGCATGCTGCAGCTGGTCGGCGAGGGGAAATTCAATTTTCTCGACGGGGCAATCATCACTCCCGGGTGCGATTCGATGCGGCGGCTGGACGACTGCTGGAGGAAGGCCGGCGAGGATATCCCGGGGATCGTGCCGCCGTTTTTTTTCCACTTCGCCGTCCCGCACAAGTTCGCCGATTATACGGTGAGCTGGTTCTCCGGGGAGATACGGCGGCTCATCGAGGCCGTGGAGGGCCATTTCGGCGTGAAGATAAGCGAAGAAGAACTGCGCGGCGCGATACGGGTCTACAACCGGGGCAGGGCGCTCCTCGAGGAGCTCGACCGATTGAGGACCATGCCGGCCCCGCCATTCACCGGGGCCGAGGCGCTCTCGGTGATACTGGCGGGGACCGTCATGCCCCGGGACGATTACAACGGCCTGCTCGAGCAGTTCCTGGCGGCGAAGAGAGAAGCGGCGGGGATCGAGGGGAGGACCAGGCTCATGCTGGTCGGCAGCGCGGACGACGACATGGGGCTGGTCAGGGCCATCGAGGGAGACAGGGCGCTGGTGGTGGCCGACAACCTCTGCTTCAGCTCGCGCTTCCACCACGACCTCGTCGAGGAAGGTCCCGACCCCGTGCTCGCCCTCGCGAAGCGCTACCTCGCCAAGAACGAATGCCCCCGCATGTACGGCCGACTACCGTGAGCGGCTGGGCATCCTCGCGGGCAAGATAAAAAACGCCGCGGTGCAGGGGGTCGTCTTGCAGAACATCCGCTTCTGCGACCTGCACGGGGCGGAGAACGGCCTCTTCGAACGGGACCTGGAGGCCATGGGAATACCCTGCATGCGGATCGAGCGGGAGTACGGCCCGCTCGTGGAAACCGGGAGGCTGAAGATGCGCGTGGACGCGTTCCTGGAAAGGATCGGGGGAAGGAGGCGGACGGCATGAGAAAGGCGCTGAAGGAATACAACTTCGACTGGATGCTATACTCGACCTACGGAGCCGCCTCGAGGCTCGGGAAGGGGACGGGCAAGGAATACCGGTACGCGCTCGAATACATTCCCTATTTCCGGAACATTGTCGAAATGATGATGGAGGCCGGGGAGCCGGGCGAGCTATTCATCGAGACCTGCGCCGCCTACCTGAGAAACCTGGTCACGGCGAAAGACGAGGGCAGGAAAAACGCCATCACCACGTTCTGCTTTTCCCCCGTCATACTCTACGCAATGGGCATAATCCCGGTATGCCTCGAGGCGCTGACCGTTTTCCTGACATTCACCTATAAGAGGGGAACGGGCGAGTTCCTGGACTACTGCAACGAGGCCGGTTTCACGGAAACATCGTGCTCGTCGCAGCGCGGGAGCCTGGGCGCGTACCTGGCGGGAATGGGCGCCGGGATCGACATGGTGGTCACCGACACGCCGGGTGTCTGCGACACCAACGCCAACGCCTTCTCCTTCGCGGCCGCGTACATGGACAAGCCCTTCTTCCAGCTCGACATGCCGCCGGTGCTCAAGGGGGAGCGTTACGACCGGTACCACATCGATGATTACAGGGCGCTGGTCGCGTTTCTCGAGGAGCAGACCGGGAAAAGGCTCGACGAGCACAGGCTCCGCGAGGCGTTGACGGAGTTCCAGAGGCAGGAGGAGCTGATGGCGGAGCTGGACGAGATGGGGCGCATCGTGCCGAGCCCGCTCCCTTCGTCATTCAACCTCTTGAACTACTCCGCGCGCTTTCTCTTCGCCGGCACGAAACCCTGCACCGACATGCTGGAGTCCATGGTGAGGGCCGGCCGGAGGAACGCCGGGCGCGGCGTGTCCGGCATGAAGGGCGGGGTTGAAAGGCTCCGGGGTTTTTTCTGCTACATCGACCATTACACCCACGACATGCGGATGTGGCGGATGATGGACGAGCTGGGAATCGGCCTCCAGGGGAACATCCTCAGCCGCTCGTGGTGGCGGGGCGCGCCGCACGTCGCGGAAAACAGCACCGAAGACGCGGCCTATTCCTTCGAGCTGGGGGACATCGACGGCATGATACGCACCGTGGCCATGATAAATTCCCGGATGCCCATGGTCAAGTCGATCCGCGGGCCCTACGACGCGCCGGACATGTGGCTCCAGGACACCCTTTCGCTCGCGAAGATGTACAGCGCCGATTTCATCGTGTACAACGGGACGCCGGGCTGCCGGAACACCTGGGGGATGGTGAAACTCTTCGCCCGCGAGACGGAAAGGGCGGGCTTCCCTACATATATCATGTACTCAGACGCCTTCGACGACCGGGTCCAGTCATGGGAGGCGACGCGCGAGCGGTTCGAGGAATTCCTGAGGGTGAGGAGGCTGTTGCCGTGATCGTCGGCGGGTGCGACGTCGGGTCACTGACCTCCAAGGCGGTGATCATGGAGGGCGGGAAGGTGCTCGGGCACGCCCTCATCAAGTCGAGGGCGAAACCCGGGGAGTCCGCGGAAGAGGTCATGAACATGGCCTGCGCGGGGGCGGGGCTCTCCTCGCGCGACGTGGCGTACTGCGTGGGGACCGGGTACGGCAGGGACAGGATACCCTTCGTAGACGAGGCGGTTTCCGAGATCGCCTGCCACGGAAAGGGCGCCAGATGGATGGTCCCGTCGGCAAGGACCGTCATCGACATCGGGGGGCAGGACTGCAAGGCCATACGGCTGGACGGCGCCGGGAACATGGTGAAGTTCATCACCAATGACAAGTGCGCCTCCGGCACGGGGAGGTTCCTCGAGGTGATGGCGCGGGTGCTGGGCGTCGGGCTCGAAGAGCTGGGCGAGCTGTCAGCCCGGGCGAGAAACCCCGTCATCCTGGCCAACGCCTGCACGGTCTGGGCCCAGGCCGACGTCATCCAGCACCTCAACGACGGGGTGCCGGTGGAAGACATCGCCGCCGGAATCAACAACGCCATGGCGAGCCGCATGGCCGTGCTGGTGAACAACATAGGCGTCGAGAGGGACGTGTGCATGACCGGCGGCGTGGCGAAGAACGGCGGCGTGCTCACGGCCATCGAGAACCAGCTGGGCATACGGCTCAAGCGGATACGCCGCTTCGACCCGCAGCTGGCCGGGGCGGTGGGGGCGGCGCTCTTCGCCGGGGAAAGGGCCGGGGGAGGCCGCGTATGACGGTGGCCGGGTGCGACGTCGGTTCGCTGACAGCCAAGGCGGTGATCATGGAAGGCGGGCGGGTCCTTGCGGACGCGGTCGTGCGGAGCGGACCCTCCCCGGAGGAATCCGCCGCGCGGGCAATAACAGGGGCGCTGGAAAGGGCGGGCATGGCCATGGACCGGGTCCGGTACTGCGTGGGTACGGGCTACGGGCGGAAGAGGGTCTCC
Organism: uncultured Spirochaetota bacterium; assembly: GCA_963762305.1. Lineage (GTDB taxonomy): Bacteria > Spirochaetota > UBA4802 > UBA4802 > UBA5368 > CAVXKM01. The sequence goes on from CAVXKM010000005.1 coordinate 86,568, forward strand.
TTCGCGCAGGCCACGGAGTCGGAGATCGCCTGCCACGCGCGGGGGGCGCTCTGGCAGGCGCCCTCGGCGCGGACGGTGATCGACATAGGCGGCCAGGACGCGAAGGCGATACGGGTGGACTCCTCGGGGAACGTGGTCCGCTACGCGTACAACGACAAGTGCGCCTCCGGGACGGGGAGGTTCCTCGAGATCATCGCCGACGCCCTCGACCTGCGCCTCGAGGACCTGGGGGATGTCGCCTCGAGGTCCTCCGAAAGGCTCACGCTCTCCAACCAGTGCGTGATCTTCGCCGAGACGGAGATCATCTCGCTGGTGAACGAGGGAAAGGAGACGGCCGACATCATCAGGGCCCTGCACCACGCCGTGGCCCGGCGGGCGGTCTCCCTGGCCAGGGGGATCGGCATCGAGGACGACGTGGTAATGACGGGCGGCGTCGCCTTGAACCGGGGGATGTTCGAGGCCCTCGGGGAGGCCCTGGGAACGGCGCTCGTGAAAGTCGACAGGCCGCAGCTGAACGGCGCGCTTGGCGCCGCGCTCTTCGCGATGGACGCGGCGGGAGGCGGCAAAACAGCCGCCTTCTAGGGGACAGCGCGACGCATGGAATTATTCATCGACATCATCGCCGACCTCCGCTCCTGCATGGAGGGCCTGCGGCGGGAGGCGCCGTACCGCGAGTGCCGCGCGGAAGATTATGCCGGCTGGCCCGCGGGCAGGAGGGGCGCCATAGTGATGAAGGCCGACACCGCCGTGGAGCTCGGGAGCCCGCGGACCGAGTCTTCGTCATTTCTCGTGTGGACGAACGACCTCTCCCTCGTCCACGACGGGACGATAACCGTCGCGGGGCCCGACCTGGACGAGGCCCGGGGCGGGACGCTCCCCTTCGGCAAGGCGGTGGTTCTCGGGGTGAGCGGCTTCACCGAAGAAAACTGCCACGGGCGGCATCGCGCGCTCGAGCTCATGCGGCATGACCTCAACCCCGAGGGATACATGATGAAGGCGGTGTCCCAGTACATGCGGGAATGGAGCAGGGTCAGCTCGCCGGCGATCGAAAAGGGTTTTTCCCTGAAACACCTCGGCTCGTCCCTCGTCGGGCTGTACCGCTCCGAGGCCGATGTCATCTCGGCGGAGGTGCTCTTTGTCACCTCTTCCGCGGAGCACGTCAGGAGGCTCGCGGAACTGGGTGAGCGGGCGGCGCGGCGGATCGCGGCGATGAGCAAGATGGCCGCCGAGATGTCCCTCGATTGCGGCGCCTGCGGCTACGCCGACGTCTGCGGCGAGGTGGAAGGGCTCAGGACACTGCGCGATTCATTGAGAAAGGGAACAGGCCATGCCCGGGGATGAAAAGAAGACCGCGATCGTGGCGGTGTGCGGCAAGGGGGGCGCCGGGAAGACCGTCATCAGCGCGGCCATCACGAGGATCCTGTTGGAACGGCCGGGCATAAAGGTGCTGGCCGTCGACGCGGACCCCGCCGCGGGCCTGGCCTCGCCGCTGGGGGTCACCGTTCGGAAAACGGTCGACGACGTGAGGAACCGCCTCATCGGCGAAATGGAAGGCGGCATGGGCGGCGACAGGGCCGACATCGTCTCGAGACTGGATTACGAGGTCTTCGACGCCGTCGAGGAGCGGGGAAACCTGGCGTTCCTGGCGATCGGCAGGCCCGAGACGGAGGGGTGCTACTGCCGGGTGAACGAGATCCTGAAAGACGTCATTGGCGCCGTGGCCCGCAATTTCGACTTCGTGGTGATCGACGGCGAGGCGGGCATCGAACAGGTGAACCGGCGCGTCATGGAGCGGGTGACGCATTTGCTGTTTATATCCGACCCGTCGAGGCGCGGCATCAACGTGGCAAAGACGCTGTTGGAGGTGTCCCGGAGCGCCGTGAGTTTCGAGGAGAGCGGCCTCATAGTGAACCGCGCCAGGGGCGGGGAGGAGGTGGAGCGTTTGATCATCCCCGAAGGGCTGCGGTATCTCGGATGGGTGCCGGAAGACGATACCATCCGTGAGCATGACATCCGGGGGAAGACGATCTTCGACTTGCCGGAGGGGCCACTGCTGGCGGCGGTGCGAAATTGCCTGCGCCGGCTCATGGCGCCCGGTGCGGGGCTTCTTCCTCCATTCCCAGGGTTGGGGTGAGGCTTTGGGAAAGGCTCGGCTAAACGGTGCCACTTTCTTGTCGCGCCACAAGAAAGTGGCCAATACCCCTTCGGGGCACGAGAGAAGGGCGCGCCTCACCCCGCACTTTACCTTGAAGCTTATCGGAAAAGTGCGGGGTCAGGCGCCGGCGTGGCTTGACTAAATGATCAAAGATGCTCTTTGCGTGCGCGCTGCGGAGACATCCTGACCGCAGGAGGCGGGAATGCCGCGAAGGACAGGATGTCCGCAAGCGGCATGTTTGTCCGGCCTTCGGCGCTTCGGGCTCACGCCCGAAGAACGCGCGCATCCAGTGGCGCTCGCCCTCCATGGCTCGCTACTCAGTAGAAGCTGGGAATGATCCCTGTGATTTTATAACAATCAACGTGTGTGATGAGACGGATGCACATCAGGCGCTGCCGATGGACAGGGATCCGGAAAAGTTGCTTCACCTGTGATTGGGCACACATCTGAAGCCCTGGGCTTTCTGTATAAGCCCCTCCCCTATTAGGGGAGGGGTGCCGGAGGCGGGGAGGAGTTTTAAAAGCCCCTCGCCTGTTAGGGGTCCCTGGCGGTAGGCTTCGCACAGGGGTACCAGAGGCGGGGTGGGGTCGTCAAGTCTCCTCATCGCATGGGTGATTCTTACCGGCCTTGTACGGATACACACAGGCAGGCGGGGTCACGTGACCCCGCCTGCCTGCTCCCTCCGTGCCTTTGATTCTCTCCTGTGCAATGACCTTAATCACATTACCCTAATGACAAACTATACAAACGTCTAGCGGGATATGGGGAATACCATTTTTTCTTGACTGCTACGCTCATCCCGCCATCCATGATTGTGTTCTTTCCGTGAGGACAATGACTTCATGTATCAAGAGGGAGGAGGATGGACAAGTTTTTTAATCCGAAATCGGTTGCGATAATCGGCGCCAGCGAAAAGCTCAGGTTCGGATACTTCGTCACCAGGAGCATTCTCTCCCGGAGCGACATGCGGTCGTATCCCGTGAATCCGAACGCCGGCACGGTGATGGACGTCAAGGCCTATCGATCGGTGGCGGAAATACCCGAAATAGTCGACCTGGCGATTTTCCTCATACCCAGTGACGCCGCCCTGCAAACGATGCGGGAGTGCGCGGAAAAGGGGGTCAAGCGGGTCATTATCCTCTCCTCCGGCTTTTCCGAAAGCGACCAGATAGGCGGGGAGCGGCAGGACGCGATGAGGGCAATCGCGCGGGAGCACGGCATGCGGGTAATCGGCCCGAATTGCGTCGGCGTGACGAACATGGAGAACGGGTTCACCACCGCGGAGATTCCCGTGGGCCGCATGACGAGGGGGAGCCTCGCCTTCATCGCGCAGTCGGGAATTTTCGGCACCGCCATTATCGACTGGTTGACTGCGAATAAATTCGGCGTGAGCAAGGTGGCGACCCTCGGGAACAAGATGGACGTCGATGAAATCGACGTCATGCGGTATCTCGAGAACGACAGTGAAACCGGGGTCATCGGCATTTACCTGGAGGGCATCCGGGAGGGGAGGGGGCCGGCGTTCATGGAAACCTTCAAGCGGGTGACTGCCCGGAAGCCGGTGCTCATTCTCAAGAGCGGGAGGACTGAAGCGGGGGCCGGTGCCGTCATGAGCCATACGGGGACCATGGCGGGTGACGATCTTGTCTTCGACGCGGTCGTGAGGCAGACGGGAGCGATACGGGCCGACGGCATCGAGGATTTGCTCGACTATGCGCGGGTTTTGACAAAACAGCCCCTCCCGCGGGCCGACGGCGTGGCCATCATAACGAATTCCGGATCGCTCGGCTCCATGGCGTGCGATGAGCTGCAGCGGCAGGGGATACGGCTCGCCCAATTTGAGCCCCGCACCCTGGAAAAAATGGAATCGATCGCCCCCTCGTGGACGTCGGTGAAGAACCCCGTCGACATCGGGCCGGCCATGCTCATGATCGGGAAGCAGATTTTGGAGCTTGTGCTGCAGGACAAAAACACCGGCTGTCTCCTTCTCATCTCCTCGGTGCCGGGCATCATCTTCACGAAGGACGGACTCGGCCTCGACCTGGTCCCCTTTTACGAGGAATACCGGGAGATAATGAAGCGGTACCCGGAAAAGACGATAATCGTTTCGAGTTTCGGCGATCCCGACATGGTTGGGGCGGGGATGGAGGTGTTTGATCGGTCGGGCATACCCCTGATCACCTCGGTGCAGAGCGCTGCCCGGGCGATCGCCTGCCTCTATCGGTACCGGCGGTACCGCGAGAGACCGCGGTGAGGACCGGTCCCCAATTCAAGCCCCTTGTCGGGGGGGGGTCAGCGGTGGGGCGGACCGACATGAAAAAGGAACTTCCGGGAAGCGGGTACATGTCCGGGAGCGCCCCCGGGAAGAGGACGCGGTTTCCAGGAATCGATCTGATTTCTTCGGTGACGCCGGGGGCGTCATGCGCGTTTACAAATGAGCGGAGGGCTATATCATGAAAAAGGCATTGGTAACGGGAGCCGGCGGTTTCATAGGCTCGCATGTCGTTGAAGAGCTATTAAATGAAAATATAGAGGTTCGGGCCCTGGTCAGGCCCGGTGAAACCCTGGCCAACCTGGAGGGCCTGGAAATCGAAAAGGTCGAGGGGGACATACTCGACAATGACGCTGTCTTGAAAGCCATGGCTGGCGTAGACACGGTCTTTCACCTGGCGGCCATCTTTTCCATATGGATGATGGACTGGAGCCGTATTTACGAGGTCAACATGCAGGGCACGCAGAATGTGCTCTGGGCCGCCATGAAATCAAAGGTCGGCCGGGTCGTCCATACGAGCTCGATCGCCGCCATAGGAATCGCCCCGGGCACGCAATTGAGCGACGAGAAGACGCCCTTCAACCAGTACGCCCTGGGGAACCACTACATTATGACCAAATACCTTTCCCAGCAGATCGCCCGCGGTTTCGCCGCGAACGGCCTCGACGTGGTCATCGTCAATCCCTGTTTCCCCTTCGGGACCAGGGACATCGTGCCCACGCCGACGGGACAGATCATCGTCGACATCCTGAAGGGCAAGAACATGTTCGCCTTCCCCGGCGGCCTCAATATCGTCGACGTGCGGGACGTGGCGAAAGGACACGTGCTCGCGGCGAAGAAGGGCAGGACCGGGGAGCTTTACCTCCTTGGCAACAAAAACGTCACCATGAATGAATTCATACGATTGGTCTACAAGGCGGCGGGTTTCACGGTGAGGCCGGTCCTGACCGTTCCCGCGCCGGTGTTGAAAATGGCCGCTTCCGGGTTCAAGTTCTGGGCCGACACCGTGAGCCACAAGACGCCGTTGACCACGCCCGCGGAGGTCAGTTATGCGGCGCAGTACCTGTATTTCGACAACGCCAAGGCCCGGAATGAGCTGGGGCTGACCCCGACCCCCGTGGAGGATTCTCTTCGCGAGTCGGTGCGCTGGTTCCGCGAGCATCACTATGCCCCGTAGAGGTCGGATTGCCGCCGGCCGAATATGGCCGGCGGAAAGGCAACCCGCGATGATCGATCAAAAAGGCGGGAACTGTGCCGGGAACCAGTTCAATTACAAGCCCCCTCCCAGGGGGCTTTTTCGCGGTGAGGCGGCTGATGGGTAAAGAGAGCTTCCGGGAAGCGGGTTTAAGCCCGGGGACTCTCCCCGGAAGGAGGACGCGGTTTCCCGGATGATAAAAATTGACATGCCGCCGTTTTGCGATATACATGTCGGTTAGTGCATGAAGCGCGTAATGATACGCCCGTTGCGCGGAATTTTTTCCGGCAAGGATTTCAATGCTGAACGGGTTAAGAAAACCGGAAGACGCATACGGTAACATTCGGTACGGGGGACAGGGGAACAGCCGCGGAAAGCGGTTTTTTCCGTGGAATAAACCCTCGTTATTTTCTTAAAAAGCACGAGAGGATGAGGTTATGAAGAAAAACAAGATCTCGCGACGGGAATACTTTAAACTCAATGCCCTGGCCGCCGTGGGGGGACTGGCGTTGACGGGTTGCGGTTTGTTTCGCACGCCCTCATCGGGGAGTGATGAAAGCAAAAACGACCCTGACCAGAAAAACACGCTGTTCCAGAGCCTGCCGACCTGCGAGCCCGGCGAGAAACTGGGTAAAAACGAGATGCGCATCACGTTTCTGGGCACCTCGTGCCTGCCGCGGCTTTCACAGCAAGGCAACAGCGTTTATGTTGAAGTGGGCTGGGACAGCGATAAAAAGGAGCCGCTGGATTACGCCATGTTCGACTGCGGCATGGGCGTACTTGCCAATTACGTCACCATGGAAATTCCCTACAGCCGCATGAACAAGATCTTCCTGACGCATCTGCACGCGGACCACATGAGCGAGCTTTCCGCGATCTATTGTTTCGGCGAGGCGGTCGATCGAAGGTTTCCCCTTTACGTCTGGGGGCCGTCCGCCTCCGGAGTGCCTGATCCGGTCACCGGTGGAGTATATCAAGACGGGACGAGGGCGACCTTGGAGCACTTCCGGGAGGTATGGCGCTGGCACACGGAATCCTTCAGCTTCACGTTCAACGGTTATACGGCCTACAAGCGGCCGACGAAGAAGAGCTGGGGGACGCCGGTCGACCTGGTTCCCGTCGGGCCGAAATATTTGACGGACGCGAACGGGAAGCCGGTGGGCGCGCGTTACGCGGACCCGCCGAACGACGCGTACGCCCTGGTGCCCGTCGAACTGGACTGGAAGAAGGTCGGCGGTGTCGCCTATCACAACAAGTCGACGGGGCTCAAGATCACCCACTTCCCGGCCATCCATTGCCGGCGAGGGTCCATGTGCTACAAGCTGGAATGGACGCCGCCGGACGGGTCCAAGACCCTGTCCATGATCTTCAGCGGCGACACCAAGCCGAGTTACAAGATGATCGAGCAGGCGAAGGGCGTCGACGTCCTCGTCCATGAGATGGTGGTGCCGCCGGAGGTCTGGGCCAGGAAGATCGCGCGCATTCCCCGCCTGGTCCCGATTCCGAAGGTCATCATCAATTACGTCAAGGACGTCCAGAACAGCTCGCACACCACGCAGGGCGCCTTCGGCTACCTGCTCAGCCGGATTAAGCCCCGGCCGCGGCTGACCGTCGCGACGCATTTCCAGGCCCAGGACGACACCATCGAGTCGGCCCGGAAGAGCCTGGACCGTTACAAGATTCCGCGGGAGGCGTACACCTTCGCGACGGATTTCATGGTGTTCAAGGTGACGCAGGACGCAATCAGGCAGCAGCGCGCGCTCGTTTCAAGATACTTGTTCGCCGCGCCGATCAAGCGCTACCCGGAACCGTACACGACGCCCAAGTACCACAAACCGGATGGGACGGGGGACCCGAATGCGCAGATCGATAACACCGATTGGATCGCGTTTGGTCCGAACACGTACAGCAGGGACGGCTTCTGATCCACGGTGCCTTTCGGGGGCACGGTGGGGATGCTGAAGCCTACGGCCCCGGCCGTCGTCTGCGACGGTGGTAGGGCCGTCGTGGAGTGGATGAAGCCGTTTGATTACCTGTTGGTTCCCGAGATACTTGCGGTTCGAAGTAGTCCCGTCTATCTGCCCGGCCAGGACTCGAACCTGGACTAGTCTGATCCAGAGTCAGATGTGTTGCCAATTACACCACCGGGCAATGCGTGATTTTATACCGCGTCGGAACGCCGTGATTTGTCAACAAATAAATCTCCCGGCGGTCAACGTCGACGGCGAATTCACGGTCCGGGAAGGTCCCGCCGCGGAGCTCTGGTCCCCGGCCCCTAGGCCTTCCTATCCTGGATGAACTGCTTGCACAGCTTGAGCCCCTCGGCGCAATTGAGCGTATATGCGTCGGCCCCCACGTAGGCGCGCGCCGTGTCCGTGGTGACGCCCCCTCCGATAATGACGAAGCGGTCGTCGCGCAGGCCCTCCTTCTTCATCAGATCGACCGCCTGCCGCATGGGGTCGAAGGTCGTGGTGATGAGCGTTGAGAAGCCCACGATCCGCGCGCCGGTCCGGACGGCCTCCTCCACGAACCGCTCGGGCGGGACGTCCACCCCCAGGTCATGGACCTCGAACCCGGCCGCTTGGAACAGGGTCACGGCGATGTTCTTGCCGATGTCGTGGATGTCGCCCTTGGGCGTTCCGATCACCATCGCGCCCAGGGAGGGGACTTCCCCGCGCCGGCTCGCGATGAGAGGTGAAAGGGTGGCCGCCACTTTCTTGAAGATGTCGGCCGATATGATGAGCTCGGAGAGGAAATACTCGCCGGTGCCGTACAGCTCGCCCACCATCTCCATCCCCGCCTTGCACTCCTCCAGGATCTCGAGGGGATCGACGCCTTTCCCGATCGCGTCTTTCACGAGGGTTTCGACCTCGTTGTATTCGAGCCTGCTGAGGGCGCCCGCGATAAGCCCCTTGGGGAGCGCGGCCGCCCTGGCCTGTTTTCCCGCCCCGGCGGGCTTGACGGCCGCACGGGCCGCCTTCCGTCCCCGGTAGGTCTTTCCCGTCTCCACCATGGCGCGAAGGTTTTCCGGTTTTACGTTTATCGGGCACTCACAGCCGGTGCTCAGGATGAGGCCCCCGCCTTCGCCCACCTCGTCGATGAGCTTTCGACAATAAGCCGTCACCTCCTCGGGAGACCCGACGGACAGCAGCGACGCGGACACGTCCGAGCTGATGCAGGTGTGGCCTTTCAGGATCTCCTTGGCCCTGAAAATGTCCGTGGTGCTGTCCAGGTCCACGACGCACTTCCTGGGGGGGAGCTTCGCGAAGTACGGGAGGTTGATGCTCCAGTCGGTGTCCAGGTGCAGCCACGGCGTTATCCCCTCGGAGATCAGCGCGTCGACATAGCGCTGGAGGTAGGGCCATTCGAACCGCTCGAAAATGGGAAGCCGGTAGTAGAACCCGGAGCCCCGCTCGAGGACGATGAAGCAGAACTTCTTGTCGAACTGCTTGCAGACCTTGATGCCGTTGGTGATGATGTCCTCCCACGACGCCTTCATCGCGGCCTCCACCTTGTCCGGCACGTAGTACAGGTCCATGGTGAACTCGGTCAGGGTCCTGCACTGGGAGAAGGCCATGACCACGGAGTCGACCGCGGCTCCCAGGAACAAGCGCATCCCCTTCTCTTCGCAGATCTTATTGTCGTAGGCGATCGCCTGGTTCGCCAGGTCCTGCATCCTGGCGAGCCTCTCCACGGGCTTCCCGCTCATCACGGGGTAGTGTTCGTCCCAGAAGGCGTTCCAGCCGAGCGCGGCTATCCTGTCGTAGTCCTCTCTTTGAAAGAGCACCCTCTCGTCCACCTGGTACAGGTCGTCTTCGCCCAGGTTCCGGCCGGGGATCAGGTTGCGCACGGGGGCCGCGATGTGCCTGCCGGGGAGCTGGGGATAGTAATAGTTCGACTTCGCGCCGAAGTCATACCCGAAGTCCTGGTAGCATTTCAGCAGGGCCTCGCGGGCGGCGTCGTGGTTCCGCCACGCCTCGGCCTGGGTCACGCCGTACAGGCGTGGCGCTGCGGTCACGACGAGCGGGAATATGGGATGCCTGTCCACGCCCTCGTCCAGCTGAATGGCCGCCTGGAGGCGCTCCTGCGCCGTCATCGTCTCTCGGATCATTGGGTTTTTCCTCCCTTGTCTTCGCCTTCCGGGCGTCCTTACAGCATCTTCCTCAACTCGTCCTTGTTCGCCTTCCCGACCGGCGTTCGTGGGATGCTCTCGATGAAATGGTACGCAATGCGGTCGCCCTTGCGCATGCCCAGCTTGATCAGCGCACTGGCGAATTTATCATCATGCGGATCGACTGGTTCTGGATGAGGTCTATGAGGTCGTCCTTGTTCTTGAAGTAGAGGTAAAGCCCGCCCATGGTCATACCGACCTCCTTGCTGAGGTCTCTCAGGCTCATGGACCGGAATCCCTTGCTGTTGCTCAGGGAAAGTGTTGCGTCGAATATCTTTACTAGGTTCCTGACGGCGAGGTCTTTTTTCTTGATTTTGATTGTACCTAGGTGCCTTTCGAAGATCTCCTTCGACAGGTCTTCCGTAGTATGGGGGACAACCTTCTTGAAATCCTCGAAACTAAGCATGAAACGTCTATCCAGCCTCGCTCGTGATTTCATCGCTTGTAGGGGATAAACAGGAAGATAGACTATGGAAGCTGTTATGGTTCTGTCAAGAAAAATAGCGGTCGCCCGCTATTTTTTAAACAGATGGAAGAACACAACCTGCTATAGTATCAATTAAGCCTTATTTATCATTAATATTTCAACTTTTTCTTGACAGTGGGATGGTGTGTTGCTATTATTGGCATATGCTAATAACTTCATTTACTAAACTATCATGATATGCCCAGGCCGATTAAATCCAGGATACTGAACGGCTACCCGGGCGCCCTCGTCTACAAGCCGGCCGGCATCCCGAAGATGGGGCTTGAGGAGGTGGTGCTGACCTTCGACGAGTTCGAGGCGATCCGCCTGGCCGACCACGAGGGATGCTACCAGGAGGACGCGGCGGCACGCATGGGCGTTTCGCGGCAGACTTTTGGAAACATAATCGTCGCGGCCCACCGGAAGATTGCCGCCTGTCTCGTCGATGGAAAGGCACTGCGCATTGAAGGAGGGTTCGTGGAGATGACGGAACGGCGTTTTTCCTGCGAGGCGTGCGGCCATGGATGGGCGCTTCCCCTCGGGACGGGAAGGCCCCGGGAATGCCCGGCGTGCGGCAGCGCCGCCATACATCGTGCCGATGACCAGCGTGGACAGGGGAGAATCGGCTTCACGCGGGCGAGAAGACAGTACAGGGGAGGCCGGAAATGAAAGTAGCTGTAACCGCCCAGGGAAGCGGGCTCGATTCACCGGTGGAGGCCCGCTTCGGAAGGGCCAGGGGATTTGTCATGTTCGACACCGAGGGGGAGGGCGTGGAGTACCTCGAGAACAGCGTGAGCCTTTCGTCGGCCCAGGGGGCCGGCATCCAGGCGGCCAAGAGGGTTATCGACGGCGGCGCCGCGGCCCTTGTCGCGCCCAACGTCGGCCCGAAGGCATTTGGCGTCTTGAGCGCGTCGGGCGTGGAGGTGTACGCCTGCGACGCGGAGGCCGTGGTGAAGGACGTGATCGACCGGTTCAGGCGGGGCCTGCTGGTCAAGGTGGACGGGCCGAACGTCGAGGGCCATTGGTAACGCCGTTTGCCGCGAATTCGCACGGGGCATATACCATAACGACAGGAGGGGGGACGACATGAAGACGCGACTCACGGTTTTATCGGAAAACGGCGTCGAGCTGCCGAAGAACGCCATGGGCGAGCACGGGTTCTCGGTATTCATCGACAGGGACGACGCGACACTCTTCGATACCGGCCAGGGGCTGGTGCTGATGCACAACATGAAGGCCTTTTTCAAGGACCCGCTGGCCATTCAGCGCGTCATCCTGAGCCACGGGCACTACGACCACACCGGCGGGCTGGCGGCGCTGCTGGAGGCCCGGAAGAAGGACACGCCGGTCCACGCCCATCCCGATGCCTTCGGCGAAAAGATCGCCTACCTGGAATCTCCCGGCGGCAACATGGAGATACCCATCGGCGTTCCGCGGAAAAAAGAGGAATACGAGGCGATGGGCGCGCGGTTCATGGACACGAAGGGCCACGAGGTACTCGCGCCGGGAATTCATTCCTTTTCGGCCATTCCCCGCCCGGAAGGGTGGAAGGGCTTCGACGCCCGGCTGAAGGTCAAGCGGGACGGCGCCATCGTCGACGACCCCTTCACCGACGACCTTTCCCTGGCGATCGAGACCGAATCGGGGCCCGTGGTGCTCCTCGGCTGCGCCCACGCCGGGCTGGTGGAGATTCTCGAAGACATCTCGAAGAAAACCGGGTGGAAGGAGTTGCATGCGGTCATCGGGGGCACCCACCTCGGCAGCGCGCCGCCGGAGTATATCGAACGGGCCGTCGGGCTCATGAAATCCATGAAGGTGAAGGTCGTCGCGACCTCGCACTGCACGGGCTTCAAGGCCGCCGTGGCCCTCGCCAACGCCTTCGGGGACTCGTTCCGCCCGGCGGGCGTCGGGAGCGTATTCGAGTTTTAAGGACAGGAAAGAATGGATATCGCCATCGCCAGCGGGAAGGGGGGCACGGGCAAGACGACCATCGCCGTTGCCCTGGCCCTGCACGCGGCTGGCCGCCGCGGCGACACGGGCATCCTCGATTGCGACGTGGAGGAGCCCAACGTGGCGCTTTTTCTGAAGATAAGCGCGCAAAGCCGGGACACGGTGTATGTGCCCGTGCCCGCTGTCAACGACAGCCTGTGCACGGGATGCGGCCTCTGCGAACGGGCATGCCGGTTCAACGCCATTGTCGTGATAAAGGAGAAAGCGCTCGTTTTCCCGGAACTCTGCCACAACTGCGGCGGGTGCGTTCTCGCCTGCCCGGAGCGAGCCCTCCGGGAGGTCCCGAGGGAAGTCGGCGTCATCGAGGAGGGGTGCTCTGACGGGCTCTGCTACGCCGGCGGCAGGCTGAACGTGGGCGAGGCCATGTCGCCGCCGCTCATCCGTTCGGTGAAAAAGCACCTCTACGCGAGCGGCCTGCGCGTCATCGACTGCCCCCCCGGCGCCTCATGTCCCGCCCTGGCGGCCGCGGAAGGCGCTCATTACGCGGTCCTGGCGGCGGAGCCCACGCCCTTCGGCCTGAACGACCTCGAGTGCGCCGTGGCCATGGTGCGCGCCCTGGGACTCCCTTTCGGCGTGGTGATCAACCGGGCCGACTCGGGCGACGGCCGCGTCGACGGTTACTGCAGGGAGGAGGGCATCGCCGTGCTGGCGCGCATACCGGACTCCGCCGAGGTGGCCTCGCTCTATTCACGGGGTGAAGTGGGGGAGTATTTCGCGAAACGGTTCGCGGACGAGCTCGGGGCCATATTGGGCGCCGCGTTCAGGGAGTCATAGAGATGGGCATGCCGGTAAAAGAGCTGGTGGTCATAAGCGGCAAGGGGGGTACGGGGAAGTCCAGCATCGCGGCTTCCTTCGCCGCCCTCGCCGGCGGCGCCGTGACCGTGGACTGCGATGTGGACGCGGCGGACCTCCATCTCGTCCTTTCCCCCTCCGTGAGGCGCGAAGAGTCCTACGAGGGGGGGTGGGTCGCCGTGACCGACCGGGACAAGTGCATGCAGTGCGGCCTGTGCGCGCGGCACTGCCGGTTCGGGGCCGTCATGGATTTTTACGACATAGACCCCCTGCGCTGCGAGGGGTGCGGGGTGTGCGCGGACGTCTGCCCGCATTTCGCCATAGACATGAAGCGGCGGGTGTCGGGCCGGTGGTTCGTGTCGGACACGCCCTACGGCCCGTTTGTGCACGCGCGGCTCGGCGTGGCGGAGGGCAACTCGGGCAAGCTGGTCTCCCGCCTCAAGACCGAGGCGCGCGCCATCGCCGCGGAGCGGGGGCTTGGCCTCATCATCGCCGACGGCTCCCCGGGGATCGGCTGCCCGGTGATCGCCTCCCTGGCCGGAGCGAACGCGGCGCTCATCGTCACCGAGCCCACGGTGTCGGGAATTCACGACATGCGCCGGGTCGCGGAGCTCGCGGGGCGTTTCCGCATAAAGACTTTCGCCTGCGTCAACCGCTGTGACGTGAACGAAGAGAACACGGCCGCCGTCAGGGCCCTCTGCGGCACGGGAGGCCCGGTGTACGCCGGAGACATTCCGACCGATCGCGACTTCACGCGCGCACAGATCGCGGGAAAAAGCCTGGTCGAGTTCTCGGACGGGCCGGCCGCGCGCGCGGTGAAGTCGCTCTGGGAGAGGGTCAGCGATGGAATCGCCTGAAATCCGGATGAAGCCCATAGGCGTGATACGCTCGCCCTACAGGGAGGTGTCGGACGGGGTGCCCATCCAGGGCGCCCTGAAGCCGGAAGTCGAGGGCGTCGTCAAGATATTTCCCGAGTACCGCGAGGGGCTGAACGACCTGGAAGGCTTTTCCCATGTATTTATCATCTACATTTTCCACAAGAGCGCGACGGTGAAACTGAGGCCGAAACCCTACATGGACAGGGAACGGCGCGGCGTCTTCGCGACGCGCTCACCCCACCGCCCCAATCACATCGGCATGACGCTGGTCAGGGTCCTGGAACTGCGCGACGACTCCATGCGGATCGCCGGCATCGACGTGGTCGACGGGACCCCCCTGCTCGATATAAAGCCTTACGTGCCCGCCTTCGATTCGGCGCGGGACGTGTCGACAGGGTGGATGCGGCAGTATCTCGAGGGTGAGAGGGCGCCGGAGAGCGGCGAGACGCGAAGCAGGGAAGAGTGGCTGCATGAGCCGTAATCACCGGGACGGCCCCCCGCGCGGGATGGAAAAGGGACCCGCGGACGGCCTCCCGGTCGCATGCGGAACGCAATTATACGAAAACAGCAGAAATGGAGGAAGATAGAATGAAGATAGCGCTGCCGATCGCCGAGGGTGTGCTGTGCATGCATTTCGGCCATTGTGAAAAATTCGCGCTCGTGGACATCGACGCCGGCGGGAAGAAGATCGTGTCCCGCTCCGACGTGGACGCCCCGCCGCACCAGCCGGGACTGCTTCCCGGGTGGCTCGCCGAGCGGGGCGTGGGGCTCGTCATAGCCGGCGGCATGGGCTCGCGGGCCATCGACTTTTTCAAGCAGTACAACATCCGGGTGATCACCGGGGCTCCCGCTGAGGCGCCCGAGAAAATCGTGGCTGACTTCCTGGACAACAGGCTTCAGACCGGCTCGAACGTGTGCGACCATTGAGGGAGGGGATTATGCCGACCTACGACTACATCTGCATTTCGTGTGGAAAGCGCTTCGAACGGTTCCAGGGAATCAACGAGGCGCCGATCGGGTCCTGCCCCTCCTGCGGGGGGAACGTCAGGCGCGTCATAAGCGGCGGCGGAGGGATTATTACCAGGGCTGCCGGCAAAGCCGCCGCGACCTCTTGTGGGAAAGAGTCGCCCTGCTGCGGGCGGGACGAGCCGTGCGGGAAGTCGCACGAGTGCCATTGAGAACGGATGTATAACTCGGACAGGGACGGAGACTAGTCCCGTCTCAATTGGCGCATCCCGTATCGGACCGCCCTGGCCCGCCGTTTGTGCGCTACAGTCCTACGCTAACACCGATGTTCAGGCTCAATGACCGCTGCTTTATGTCGGTGATGACATCCGGATCGTCATACAGCTTGTTGGCCTGGTGCTCATACCGGGCGAAAAGCTCGATGTTGACCGATTCGCTGACCGGAATGGCGAGGCCCAGGTCCAGGAAGAGTCCGATGTCGTTCTCGATGCTCACGTCCACCTCCTCGGAGGCCGACTCGTATTCGACCTTGAATGTCGCCTCGTCGGTCAGCCCGAAATACACGCCGCCCCCGACGAGCAGCCAGCCGGCATAGCCCCGCAGGCCCAGCGGTATGGTGAGCGACGTGTAGGTGACGGACACATCGAGGTCATCGGTGTCGGTATTCTTCGGGTACCGGTACTTGAGCTCCTTCCCCTGCAGGAGCAGGCCGGTAAGCACGTTGACGCCCTGCGTGAGCGGAAGCTCCAGGGTCGCTCCGATTTGGAACATGCCCCCCGCGACGGATTCAGAATCATTCCACAGGCTCGGATCGCCGGCTAGAAAAAAACCCAGCTCCTCCCCTGTTATCGCGGAGTACGAGGAGAAGGCGGCGCCGCCGCCCAGAACGCCGCCCAGGCGCATGCCCTGGCCTTTCGCGGGCACCGCCGATGCGGCGAGTACAACCAGCATTAAAAAAATCACGCCTCTAGATTTTTGTTTAGACATGTTTTGCCTCCGCTCAGCGCGAGTTGAATGGATGAGTCCTCGGAACAACCAAATGAACGACGCATGCAATGGGCATTATATATATGTATATGCATGAGAACCGGGAATTCTGACAAATAAATCGACCGCCCCTGCGTATCATTCAGAATAATACAGCGTTCGTTCAATAGACTGTAAAGATTAAAATCTATATATGGATTAGGGATAATTCCTTACTCATATGTAAGGATTTTCCCTACTGACGATTAAAGCCTGTTAACCTAATTTGAAGCCGTCTTGAACGGCAATCGTGATGCTGAGTCATAATAATTGACAGTAGGCCATCGCCTGTATATGCTTTGCCATAATGGAACAGCCGTAAGGCACTCTTCTTATACAGGTTCTCTAAGAAAAACCGGAGGTCCCCATGAAATGCCTGTTCACCGCCGCGGTCGTCATCCTGTTTCTGCCGGCCGTCTTGCTGGCCGGCCCGAACGAGGACCTGCTCGAGGCCGCCGAGAAGGGAAAGGTAAAGCGGATACTGAAAGCGCTGGAAAACGGGGCGGACGTGAACACGCGCGGCCCGGTGGGGAGGACGCCGCTCATGAAGGCCGTTACCCACCAGCACCTCGAGGCGGCCGGGCTGCTCATCGAAAGAGGGGCGGACGTGAACGCGAAGGAAAGCGCGCTCGGCCTCACCTCCCTCATGATGGCGAGCACGGAGGGCGGCGAGGACCTGGTGAACCTGCTCCTGGACAGAGGCGCCCTCATCAACGCTGTTGCTGACAATGGGGCCACAGCCCTCATGATCTGCTGCGTGGGCGGCAGCGAGAACATCGTGCGTCTCCTCGTGACGAGAGGGGCCAACGTCAACGTGAAGGGCAAGCACGGGGGCACAGCCCTGAAGCTGGCGTTGATGAGGGGGAATGCCGGGATCGTGAAACTATTAAAAGAGGCCGGGGCCCGGGAGTAGGCGCTACCGGTCTTTCCCCGAGATCCTGGCCCAGGTGTCCCGGAGCCCCACGGTGCGGTTGAACACCGGGTTGCCCGGCCTCGAATCTGGGTCGGCGCAGAAGTATCCCAGCCGCTCGAACTGGAAGGTGTCGCCCGGCCTCGCGGTCTTCAGCGACGGCTCCAGGAGGGCGGTCACCGTCGTCAGGGAATCCGGGTTGATGTTGGACAGGAAGTCCTTCCCGTCCTCGGTGGCGTAAGGGTCTTCCTTTGAGAATAACCGGTCGTACAGCCGGACCTCGGCCGGGACGCAGACCGATGCCGGCACCCAGTGGATGGTGCCCTTGACCTTCCGCCCCTCCTGAGGCGCCAGGCTCCCGGGGTCCAGTGTGCACCGGAGCTCGGTGACATTGCCATTTTTATCTTTAATGACGCCCGTGCACTTTATAATGTAGGCGTATCGCAGGCGCACCTCGGCCCCCGGTGAAAGCCGGAAGAACTTCTTCGGGGGCTCCTCCATGAAATCGTCCCGCTCGATGTAGAGCTCCCGCCCGAAAGGGACCTTTCGCGCGCCCATGGCGGCGTCCTCGGGGTTGTTTACCGCCTCGATTTCCTCCGCCGCCCCTTCGGGGCAGTTCTCGATGACCACCTTCAGCGGGTTGAGCACCGCCATGCGCCTCTGGGCACGACGGTTCAGGTCGTCGCGGATGCAGTGCTCCAGGAGCGCCATGTCGACCACGGTGTCCCGCTTCGCCACGCCCACGCGCTCCGCGAAGTCGCGGACTGCCTCCGGGCTGAAGCCCCGGCGGCGGAGCCCCGATATGGTGGGCATGCGAGGATCGTCCCATCCGCCCACGTGCCCGTCCCGCACCAGCTGCAGCAGCAGGCGCTTGCTCATCACGGTGTATGTGAGGTTGAGGCGGGCAAACTCGATCTGCCGCGGGCGGACGCGCCCCGCCTCCGCTATGTGGTCGAGGAACCAGTCGTAGAGCGGCCGGTGCACCTCGAACTCCAGGGTGCAGACGGAGTGCGTGATGCCCTCGATGTAGTCGGACTGCCCGTGGGCGAAGTCATACATGGGGTAGATGCACCACTCGTTTCCCGTGCGGTGGTGCTCGGCGCGCTTGATGCGGTAGAGCACGGGGTCGCGCATGTGCATGTTGGGCGACGCCATGCCGATCTTCGCGCGCAGGGTCCTGGACCCGTCGGGGAACTCACCCTTTTTCATGCGCGCGAAAAGGTCCAGGTTCTCTTCGGCCGTCCGGCCGCGGTACGGGCTTTCCCTGCCGGGCTCGGTGGGGGTGCCGCGCGTGGCGGCTACCTCCTCGGCGCTCATGTCGCACACGTAAGCCGCGCCCTTCCGTACCAGAATCACGGCCCACTCGTAGATCTGCCCGAAGTAGTCCGAGGCGTAGTAGGGGCGGTCGTGCCACTGGAAGCCCAGCCAGCGCACGTCCTCCATGATGGACTCGACGTATTCCACGTCCTCCTTCTCGGGGTTCGTGTCGTCGAAGCGCAGGTTGCACCGGCCCCCGTATTTTCGCGCCAGGCCGAAGTTCAGGCAGATGGACTTGGCGTGGCCGATGTGAAGGTAGCCGTTCGGCTCCGGGGGGAACCGGGTGTGCACGTGGGGACATTTCCCCTCCCGGAGATCCGCTTCTATGAACTCTTCGATGAAATTGCGCGGGCGCGCTGGTTCGGAATTATCCATGGCTCCTGTTCGCCGGTGTCGGCAGTTTCGGTCTGGGCCGCGCGTCCGTCAACATCCTGCGCGGGAATTCGGTCATCATTAGGCGTCGCGGCGGATTCCTGTCAAGAGATATCGGATTTTTGTCGTGCCGGCCGGGCGGCGCAGAGGAGATGATCGATTCGGGGGCGGGAGTTGACTTTTTTATCTCATGTGTGTATAAAGAAGCGGATTCGAAACGATATGACGGAACGAAGGGTACCTCGCATGAGCACGAAACTAACTCCCGAACAGGTATCAAAGGCCCTCGGCATCCTGGGCAAAATGCAGGCCCACCGGTTTTACTGGAAGGCCTCCGGGTACGTCGACCGCGATCTGGAAAAGCCCGTCATCGCCGTGGCCAACTCCATGCAGGAGGCCGGCGTGGGGCACATGCACCTCCGGGAGCTCGCTCGGCATGTGAAGGAGGCCGTCTACGCGGCCGGAGGCACGCCCATTGAGTTCAACGTCATCGCCCCCTGCGCGGGCTACTGCCGCACCTCCAGCATCGACGACGTGAGCATGCTCTACGACCTGCCACAGCGGGACAATATCGCCGACTCGATCGAGATCCAGATGGCGAACTACGGCGCCGACGGGCTGGTCTGTATCGGCACCTGCGACAAGATCGTGCCGGGCATGTGGCTGGGGGCGGCGCGCGTGAACCTGCCCACCATCTTCCTCCCCGGGGGCCCGGCGTCACCGGGCGAGTGGCGGGGCGAGCAGACGGTTTTTCCCACGAACATACTGATCAAGGGGCTCAACATGGTGCTCTCGGGCGCTATGGGCGAGGAGGAGTTCCTGTCCGAGCTTCGCCGCATGGAGTCGTGCTGGATCACCGGGTGCGGGGCCTGCCCGGAGCTCACCACAGCGAACACCACGATGATCGCCACCGAGGCGATGGGCCTGTGCCTGCCCGGCGCCTCCACCACGCCCGGGAGCGACACGGCGAAGATACACCAGGCCCGGGAGACGGGATACGCCGTCGTGGACCTGGTGAGGGCTGGGACGAAGATGAGCGACATCGTGACGCGCGGCGCCATGGCCGACGCGGCGCGGTGCGTCATGGCCGTGTCGGGCTCCACCAACGGCATCCTGCACCTGCTGTCGCTCGCGATTGTCATGGGCATGGACTTCTCCCTCGACGACTTCCAGCGCGTGAGCGACGAGACGCCCTATCTCGCGCCGCTCCGGCCCAGCGGCCCGTACTCCATGGTGGATTTCCACCGGGCCGGCGGGGTCATGGCCCTCTTCACGCGTTTACGAAGTCGCGCGGCGCTGGGGAGACCCACCGCTAGCGGCGCCGATTTCGGGGCCCTCCTGGAAAAGGCGGAGGTGAGGGACGACAAGGTGATACGTCCCGCCGAAAGGCCCGTGCATCCCACCGGCGGGATCGTCGTGGTGAAAGGGAACCTCGCCCCCGCGGGCGCGCTCATGCGGCACACCGTGGCGGGCGCCGGCACGGGAGAGTTCACGGGACCGGCGCGCTGCTTCGACACCCAGATAGACGCCCTCATGGGCATACTGGGGGGCACGGTGGCATCCGGGGACGTCATGGTGATCCGCTACCAGGGGCCGCGGGGCGGACCCGGGTTCTCGGAGAACTTCAAGATCGTGCTTCTATTGGACGCCCTGGGGCTCAATGATGTGGCGGTCGTCACCGACAGCCGCTTCTCCGGCGCCACGGAGGGCGCGCTCTACGTCGGGTACATCTCGCCAGAGGCGTACGTGGGGGGACCGCTGGCCGTCCTCCGCGACGGCGACCGGGTCACCATCAGCCTCAAGGGGCGGCGTGTCGATGTCGATCTCCCGGAACGGGAAATCGCCGGACGGTTGAAGGGCTTCAGCCCGCCGGAGCCCCGGATAAAATCCGGTGTGCTTGTGGACTGGAACCTGACGGCCACCCAGTTCCACGAGGGGGCCATGCTGAAGAGAAAGCTTTGATAAAAAGGAGAAAGGGCCGCCGGATAAAGGCCGAAGGAGGCGAGCCGTGGGCAACACCGCACCGACGCTGAAGGAAATGCTCCTCAAGGTGAAAGACCGCTTCAACGCGCTCATGCCTGTCATGCTGCAGATGGGGATAATAGAGGACCTGCTCCACCGAAGGATCGTAGTGGAGGAAAGGGGCGGTGAGGTGCTCACCGTCGCCATCACGCCTGACGGGATGGCCGTCTCGGACGGGGCGGACCCCTTCTGCCACGCGCGCATGTGCACTACCGGCGAGCAGTGGCAGAAGATCCTGGCAGGCCAGAAGACCTTCTGCGCCATCTTCCGCTTCGAGCTCAGGCCCGTCCGCAGTCTCGTACCGCTCAAGGACCTGTCACTGGTCGAGCGCTTCTCATCGGTCATGCAGGCCATGGTGCTTTTGTAAATCCCTTCGTGCCGGAGGTTGACTATGAAGGATGAAATAATACCGGTAACCGGGATACTCGCTGACTGGGCCGCCGCCCTCACATACGAGGACATCCCCGCCCGGACGATCCAGTGCGCCAAGGAGCAGACGCTTGGAATCGCCGCGGCGGTTCTCGCGGCGAGCCGGTCAGACGAGCTCGCGCCCCTGTACCGGGCTGTCGAGGCCTTCGGCGACCGGGAGGAGGCCACGCTGATAGGTCGCCGGGCGAAAAGCAGCATGCGCCATGGCGGCATGGTGAACGCCGTGGCGGCTCAGAGCCTCGAGTGGGAGGACTATCTGAAGTCCCAGCATTCCGGCGCCTCAACGGTGCCGTGCGCCCTCGCCGTGGCCGAGGGGTGCGGCGCGGGAGGGAAGGAGTTCCTCACCGCCCTCGTCATCGGCAACGAGATATCCGGGCGCACGGGCCATGCCTACATAAAGAGCCGGCTCTTCACCAATGCATGCCCCAACCACCAGATCGACGCTGCCTTTGTCGCGGGAAAGCTCCTGGGGCTTTCTGCCGAGGGGATGATGGATGCGGTAGGAATCTCCTGTTTCCCGCCTATGACCCAGTCCTTCGCCGGCTGGTTCTCTCCGGCCAAGGGTTTCATAACCGGCGCCCCGGTGTACGCGGGCATCCTGGGAGCGTGCCTGGCGAAGGAGGGATTCCACGGCTTCCGGCAGATCATCGAGCACCCCGACGGATTCTCGAACGCGATTTTCGACCGTTACGATCTGAGCGAGATGGTCGTGAACCTGGGCATGGAATGGCGGACCGACACCCACTCGCCCAAGCTCTACCCCTGCTGCGGCTGGCTGGACGCCCTGGTGGACAGCGCCCTGGACCTCATACGCGAGCACGAGGTGGGGCACCGGGACATCGAGCGGGTGGAGGTACGCTGCCCCACGGTGACGCTGCTGCTGAATAAGCCGCTGGACGAGCTTGAAGAGCTGATCGATGAGATAGCCTCAAAAGAATACCTCGGCATGGTGCCGCTCTTTTTCAACTCCGTCTATCCCCTCGCCGCGGCGATCGTCGATGGCGAGCTCACCGAGGCGCAGTTCACGCGGGAGCGCATCGGGGACCGGTCCCTGCGCGACATGTTCCGGCGGATAAGCTTCAAGGCCGACCCCTCGCTGGATGTGAAGGAGATGCAGGAAGGCATCAACTCGGGCGAGGTGACCTTCGTCCTGAAAGACGGCAGGAGCGTGTCGAAGGTCACCGATGCGATGAAAGGCTCTTACAAGAACCCCATCGACATACGGGAAAAGCTCTTCGTATGCACCCGGAACATCCTGTCGGACTCGGAACGCGACGCGCTGTACGCGGCGGCCATGCGTATCGACGGCATGGGGGACATGGGGGAGCTTACACGACTGCTGCGGGCGTGACGGCGGAGCGATAAATATTCAGGGCCGCCCGCGGTATTTTCTTGACTCGCGGAAAGCCCATGCCCAGAATTCAATCTCGATCGTCCGTGCTCACGGCGATGTTTCAAGAATTCCAGAGAGGAAGCAGGCACATGATCCAGACCGGCCCGTTTTACTCGAGAAGCCCCTTCAGCCTTTCCGCCATAGAGAACGAGCTCGTTGAGGTCCTGGGGCGGGAGAGGGTGTCGACCTCCGAAATCGAGAGGGCGGCGTACTCGCGCGACCACATCGTCCCCTTTACCAGCGAGCTCGTCGAGGGAGAGCCCGAGCCGCCGCTGGCGGACTTCGTGGTGTGGCCGGAGAGCGCCGGCGAGGTGTCCCGGGTGCTGAAAACGGCCAACACCCACCGTGTCCCGGTGGTGCCCGAGACCGGCGGCGCCCAGGGCAGCGGCAGCACGCTCCCCGTGCACGGCGGCATAATAATGGACATGAAGCGAATGAACCGCGTCATCGACATAGACGAGCGCAACCACACGGTCACCACCCAGACGGGGCTCATCGGCTTCGAGCTCGAAACGGCGCTGAACGCCCGCGGGTTCACCGCCAACCACCTGCCGCAGTCTCTCCACGTGAGCGGCATCGGCGGCTTTCTCTCCGCCAGGAGCGCGGGCGTGCTCTCGACCAAGTACGGGAAGATCACCGAGATGGTGCTGGGCATGGAGGTGGTGCTGCCCACGGGCGGGATCATAAGCACCAAGCGCGTGCCCAACTCCGCGGCAGGGCCCAACCTCAACTACCTCTTCATGGGCGCCGAGGGGACGCTGGGCGTCATCACCGAGGTGACGCTCAGGATCCACCGGCTCCCGGAGGCGCGAAGGTTCACGGCGGCCCTCTTCCCCGACCTCCCGGCGGCGGTCGACGCCGCGCGGCGGATCATGCACCGGGGCCTCTGGCCCGCCGCCATGCGCGTCAACGACGAGCTGGAGACGATGCTCACGGGCCGCCAGGGCTGCCAGATGGTGCTCATGTTCGACGGGTTCGAGAAGCTGGCCGACCTGGAGCTCAAGGAGGCGCGGCGCATCATCAAAAAAATGAAAGCCGAGGACCTGGGAGAGGGGCCCGCGCGCACCTGGTGGGAGGAGAAGCGGTTCACCATCGCCTTCCCGTCGAGCCATCACCCCCTCTTCGGCGTCCCGAAACCCGGGCACATACGCATGGGCGGCTGCATAGATTCGGCCGGCACCTTCGACTACCTGGTGAAGGTGCAGCGGGGCCTCAAGGAAATCGTCGAGGGCATGGGCATGATCCTCGCGGCGCACTTTTCCCACTGGTACCCCACGGGCGGCATGATATACCCCACCTTTATCGCCGAGAAGCCAAAAGGGCCCGAGGCCGCCCGCGCCTACAACGAGGTGTGGCGCCGGGGCGTGGAGTTTTCACACGGCCTGGGCGGGACCATTAACCACC
Source organism: uncultured Spirochaetota bacterium (assembly GCA_963762305.1). Classification (GTDB taxonomy): domain Bacteria; phylum Spirochaetota; class UBA4802; order UBA4802; family UBA5368; genus CAVXKM01. The sequence goes on from CAVXKM010000005.1 coordinate 110,346, forward strand.
ACCACGGCATCGGGTTGAACCTGGGGCGTTTCATGCACCTGGAGCTCGGGGACGCCGGCCTGGAGGGCCTGCGCAGCATAAAGAGGTCCCTGGACCCGAACAACATCATGAACCCCGGGAAATTGGGGCTTTGACGCGGCACCATGACACAGGGCGGGAGGCGCCATGACCGACATAGTTGAAATGACGAGGCTCTGCTCCGTCTGCTTTAAGATGTGCCGGGACATGTGTCCCGTGGCCTCGGCAACGAGGCGCGAGTCCGACTCGCCGCACAACCGGGCGTTCTTCGTGCAGCGGATCATGCAGGAACTGAAGGCCCTCGACGGGGAAGCGGCGGATTATTTCTACCGCTGCGCGCTCTGCAAGGCCTGCCGCGAGGCGTGCGAAACCGGCCAGGACGCGGGGGAGGTCCAGTTCTCGGCGCGGAAGGAGATCAAGGAGGCGCTGCTGCCGCCGAGGCTCGTCGAGGCGAGGGAGCGGATCTTCTCCCGGAGGCCCTACGGCGAGGAACCCATCGCGGTGAAGAAACTGCTCGCGGGGGCCGGCAATGAGGCCGGCGGCGCGGCGCTCGTCCTCTTCGGCGCGAAGATGCGCGCGGGAGGCGCCGGGGACGGGTCGTCCCTCGCGGCACTGCTCTCGCTCCTCAAAAAGCTCGGCGCGGCGTTTGCGGTCCTGGACGATGAGCCCGTCACCGGGCACATCCCTTACTTCCTGGGCTTTACGGACATCGCGAGGAAACGCGCGGGAGAGTTCATGGAGGCGCTCCGGAAGGGGGGCAGGAAAAAAATCGTCCTGGCCTCGGCCGACGAGCTGCGCATGGCGAAAGTTGAGTACCCGAAGATGGGGATAGATGCCGGGGGCGTGGAGTTCGTGAGCCTGCCGGAGTTTTTGCTGGAGGCCGCGAAGACTGCGAAGCTTCGCTTCAGGAACGCCGGGAGGCTCACGGTCGCCTACCACGACCCCTGCGGCCTGGGCAGGGAGCTCCGCCTGTTCGAGCAGCCCCGGGAGCTCCTCCGGATGGTCCCCGGCCTCAAGCTTGTCGAGCCGGCCTATACCAGGGACCAGGCGCCATGCTGCGGATACGGCGTGGGGCTCGTGTTCACCCATCCCGAGATTTCGGAAATGATGGCGAAACGGCTCATCGCCGTCGCGGAGAGCACGGGCGCTGACACGCTCGTGACCGGGTGCCCCACCTGCCGAGATGTGATTGCCGAGTACGCCGGGAAGAATCTCACGAAGAAGAACGCCGTCGAGGTGCTGGACCTCGCGCTGCTGCTTGACCGAATGACGGAATAGGAGAGGAAAATGACCGGAAAGGCCGACATCACCATGCTGAAGCCGTGGGACGCGAAAGACCGCGCGGGCTGCCTCAAGGCGCTCGCGGGGACCGAATACGATGTGCTCGTCGTGGGCGGGGGCATCACCGGGGGAGGGGTGCTGCGGGCGTTGGGCCTGAGGGGAGTGAAGGCCGCCCTCATCGAGAGGGAGGACTTCGCCTTCGGCACCTCGTCCAAGAGCACGCGGCTGTCCCACGGCGGGCTGCGCTACATCATGCACGGCGAGTTCGCCCTTGTCAGAGAGGAGACCCACGAGCGCGACTGGATGCGCCGCGCGTTTCCGAACCACGTGCGGCCGACCCCCATCATAATGCTGACATACGACAGGAAAGGGGCGTTCCTGTTCAGGCTGCTCCTCCTGATCTACGACTTCCTCGCGGGGTTCGGAAACTACAGGAACTGCCGGCGGCTTTCGCTGGAGGAGGTCCGCGAGCGCGAGCCGGGGGTGAACCTGGAGGGCGTGTACGCCGGCATGCTCAACCACGAATGCATCATCAACGACTGCCGGGTCGCCGCCGAGCTGGTCAAGGAGGGGGTGCTCCTGGGAGGCACGGCGCTGAACTACGTGCGGGCCAGGGACATCGTCTACGAAAACGGGCGCTGCGCGGGCGTGCTGGCGGAGGACACCCTCACCGGGAAACGGATTAAAATCCGGGCGAAAAACGTGGTGAACGCCGCCGGGCCCTGGACGGACACCCTGCTCCCCGAGGGCCGGCCGCCGCTCATCAACCCGGCAAAGGGCGTGCACATCGTGGCCAAGCGCGACTCGATCGGGAACGTCTCGGGTCTCTACGGCATCAATCCCGCCGACGGGAGGAGCGTCTTCCTGCTCGCCCACGGCGATTACACGTACGTGGGCACCACCGACACGCACTATGCCGGCGACCTGGATGAGTGCTACACCGAGCGGAAGGAATACGAATATTTCAGGAAGACCGTGCAGTACGCGTTTCCGAAAGCGCGCTTCGCGGAAAAAGACCTCGTCGGCAGCTACGCCGGGACGCGCCCGCTGGTGAAGCAGGAGGGGGTGAACGAGGACAAGACATCCCGCCGCGAGTATATCGAGGAGGTGAGGCCGGGCTTCTTCGTGCTCACCGGCGGAAAGCTCACCATCTTCCGCCCCATGGCGGAGAAGCTCCTCGCCTACATGGAGAAGAACGGCGCCCTTCGGCTGAAAAAGACCTTACGGGACGTATCGAAATCCCGCCTGCTCGTCTCCATGACCCGGAAGGAGTGGGACCGCGCCGCGGGCGGCGATACGGCCGGCCTGGACGCGAAGACCGTCACTCACCTCTTCGAGAACTACGGGAAGGGCGGGCTCGTCATTCTTGACATGGTGCGTAAGGATCCCGCGCTCGGCGAACCCGTGGTGGAGGGCCAGGTCAACATCTGGGCCGAGCTCGACTACTGCCTCCGGTACGAGATGGTGGCCCGCTTGAGGGACTTCCTGCTCCGGCGGACGAACCTCTCCCTGCACCAGCGAGATGGACACGCGGCACTCGGCCGCCTGGTCGCCCGGCGCATGGCGAAGTACCTGCGCTGGGACGAAAAGCGTATCGGCAGTGAGGTGCGTGAATATGTGCGGATCGCCCACGCGAACCGCTTTTTCTTGAAGAAGAACAAGGCCCCGCGGAGGTCCCGGTCATGAAAGGAACGTCACGCGGCGGTGACATGGTCCTCGCCGTAGACTGCGGCACGCAGAGCGTCAAGGCGGTGGTGCTCGGCATGGACGGGCGCCCGGCGGCCTTTTCGCAGAAGGCCCACGCGCCGAACTCGACGCCGGCGCCGCTGTTCGTGGAGCACGACGCCGAGGACTATTGGAAGAACACCCGCGCCGCGGTAGGCGAAGCGCTGGCCTCCCTCGGGAAAAAGGACCTTGCGCGCCTGAAGGCCGTGGGCCTCACCGCACAGCGAGGCACGGTGGTGCCCGTGGACGCGGCCGGTAGGCCCACCCGGCCGGCCATCTACTTCGCGGACACGCGGCGCAACGAGGGCCTGCCGAAGCTCGGGGGCGTATGGGGAGCGCTGTTCAAGCTGATGGGACTCTACTCGGCCATCTCCTACGTCCGTGACCACTCGTGGTACACCTGGATCAAGCTCAACCAGCCCGACATCTATGAAAAAACGGCCACATTCATGCAGGTGGCGAGCTTTCTCACCCACCGCCTCACCGGCGAGACCGCCGAATCAATCGGCAACATGGTGGGGATGTTCCCCTTCGACACGGCGCACATGAAATTTTTCCCGCAGAGGGGGGTGCAGGACATTTTCGGCGTGCGGCCGGAGATACTGCCGCCGCTCAAGGCCCCCTCCAGCGTCATGGGCTGCGTCACGCCGCGGGCGTCGCGCGCCACGGGGATCCCGGCCGGCCTCCCCGTCATCGTGGGCGGCGGCGACATGCAGGCCGCCATGATCGGCATGGGCGCGGTGGAGGCGCACCTGGGCGCCATGGTGCTGGGCAGCGCCAGCATCCTCAGCATCCCGTCGAAGAAATACGTGAAGGACAAGAAGGACCGCTACTTTTCCTGGACGTCGGCCGTCCGGGGCGAATGGGTGCTGGAGTGCGGGCTCAAGGCGGGCTTCACCACGGTCAACTGGTTCATGGACGAGATAGCCGCCCCGGAATCGCAGATCGCGGCAAAGAAGGGCGCGAAACCGGAGGAGGTTTTGGAACGGGAAATACGGAAGATCCCGCCCGGATCCCTCGGCCTCCTGGTGCAGCCGTACTGGAACCCGCCGTTTCACCGGGACGAGTGGGCGCGCGGGACCGTCCTGGGATTCACCCTGGCGCACCGGAGGGCGCACCTCTACCGGGCCATGCTCGAGGGAATGATCTATGATGCCCGCGAGGGATACGAGGCCATGAGGGAGACGGCCGGCGCCCGGGTGTCCGAGATGCGGGTCTGCGGCGGGGGCTCGAAGAGCGACACCGTTCTGGACATCATCGCGAACGTCTTCGGCGTTCCCGTGGTCTGCATGGAGATGGAGGAGGCATCGGCGCTCGGCGCCGCCGTGTGCGCGGCGTATGGATCGGGCCTGGTCTCTTCCCTCGGAGAGGGGATCGCCCGCATGGTGCGCCCGGCGAGACGGTTCGAACCCGACGGGAAAAAGGTTAAGACATACGACCGGCTATTCAAGGAGTACCGGAAGATATACCCCCTGCTCACCGGCCTGTACCGGGACACCGCGGACCTGGCACGCTACGGCTGAACGACATCCGCCGGGAGGATTGACTGATGGAACCGCAGAAGAGTTTCAGGGACCTCACCGCCACCACGAAACCCATACTGTGCCCCGGGGCCTACGACGCCCTGAGCGCCCGGATCGCCGAGATGAGCGGATTCCAGGCGATACTGGTCTCGGGGTATGCCACGTCGGCCTCGCTCCTGGGGATGCCGGACTTCGGGCTCCTCACCCAGACGGAGGTGGTGCGCACGGCGCGCTACGTGGCCCAGGCGGTGAAGATACCCGTGATCGCCGATGCGGACACGGGCTACGGGGGGCCCATCAACGTCATCCGCACCGTGAAGGAGCTGGAGAGCGCCGGCGTCCAGGGGATGATCCTCGAGGACCAGCTCTGGCCCAAGCGCTGCGGCCACATGACGGGGAAGAAGGTCATCCCCATGGAGGAATACGAGCAGAAGCTCATCGCCGCGATCGAGACCAGGCGCGACCCGGACTCGTTTCTGATCACCGCGCGCACCGACGCCCGGGGGCCCATCGGGCTCGACGAGGCGATCAAGCGCGCCAACCGCTACAGGGAGCTCGGGGCCGACGCGATCTTCGTGGAGGCGCCCAGGAGCAGGGAAGAGCTGAAGATAATCCGCGAGAGCGTCCCCGGGCCGCTGGTGGCCAACATGATCGAGGGAGGGCTTACGCCCATCCTTTCGCTCGAGGATTTCGAGGAGCTGGGCTACCAGTTCGTGGGGTTCGTGCTCTCCTCCATCTTCGCCGCGGCGAAGGCCATCCAGAACGTGCTGGCCGAGCTGAAGAGGGCGGGGACCACGAAAAATTACGAGCGGAACATGGCGACGTTCAACGAATTCGTCGAGATAGTGAGGCTCCCCGAGGTGTTCAGCCTCGAACAGCGGTATTCCCTGAAGGAGTAAAGTCCCGGCAGTGGGCCGCGCCGCCGCTCGCTACGCGGCGAATGTAAGCTTCGTCCCTGACATGTTGAGGACGAACTTCTCCGGCATCTCCTGCTCGATCCTCGCGATGGCCTTCCTCCCGGTGCAGTGCGTGGGGACTATATAGGCCGGGTCGATCTTCTTCAACCCCGTGATGGTGGGCTCCACCACTGGCTCCATTTCCGCGCCCGTGAGGTGGAAGCCCCCCATGACCGCGTACACCGCGTTCAGCCCCGTCACCTTCTGCGCGTAGGTCACGGTGTTCACTATGCCGGCGTGGGAGCAGCCCGAAATCACGACGAGCCCCTTTCCCCTGACGTTGGCCGCGATGGCCGTGTCATCGGCTATGTCGTCCCACTTCTCCTGTCCGTCCTCGGCATAGAACAGCGAGGGCGTCCCCTTCTCGAACCCGGTCGTGCGCGGGACCCCTCCCAGGAACAGGAGATCGCCGTCCAGGAGGGGGAGGGGGTCCTTCGAGGTCTTGACGGACACGCCCGCCGCCGCGGCCTTCTCCTTCGTGAAGGGCGGAAACTGCACCTTGAATTCCTCGGTGATCTTTAAATAGCGCGGATTGCGGAAGGCCGAGGGGTGCAGGATGAGCTCGAGCCCCTTTTTGCCGATGCGCTTCACCAGCTCCTCCAGACCCCCCACGTGGTCCAGGTGGCCGTGGGAGAGGACCAGCGCCTCCACGGCGCCCAGGTTCGCCGTCAGCGCGTCGGCGTTGAAGGCCGCGCCGTGGGCGGAGAAGCCGAAGTCGAAAAGGACACTCCTGCTCCTGTCCCCCTTCGTCACGGTCACCAGCGCGGAGAAGCCGTGTTCCGCCAGGATCGAGTTCTTGACCTGCATGTCCTTCAAGGGCATGGCCCGCGTGACCACGGCCGTGTTGTCCCGGCTCACCAGGTCCACGTAATTGTCCTGCAGGGTCAGGATCTCTATCTTGTCAACCTCGCTGATGGCGGTCGCCATGGCTGTCTCCTTTTACCGTTTGGTTTTTGCGTGCCGCATGATGCGGCGCGGATTTATCGTACCGGCGCCCCGGGCGGTGTCAAACGATTTATCGCGGTGAAATCCGGTCCGTCACTCAGCGCAGCGGTAGAACTCGATAAGGTAGATGCCCGCGCCCGCTCCCGCGACCTTGTGCCAGCTGTCGGCCTTCACGGCCTTCGTGAAGGCGACGCGGCAGCCGTCGGGGCTCACGGTCGGATTGTTCGCCTTCTGGTTCGGCGTGTCGGTGAAGTGCGTCAGGCGCCGCACGTCCTTTCCCGTGCCGTCGAGGCGGAGCATGTAGAGGTCCAGGTCCATCTCGCCCCACTTGCCCAGGGCCCGGTCGCTCTCCATGAGGGTGAACCGGCCGTCCGGGAAGATCCCCTCGGGCTCTTCACTGGCGGGGCTCTTCGAGTAGTTCGTCACTTTGCCGGTGGCGAAGTCTATGCCCATGGCCTCGTAATTCGGCGTGTACGTTCCGATGGTGAGCCCCGTGTCTCCCGGGAGGAAGTCCTGGGCCTCGATCAGCTTCATGGATCGGTGCACCACGCGCCGGTTGGTTATCTTCCCGTCACGGGTGAGCTCGGCCACGTACATTGTGCTCGGGAAGCGCAGGGGGTGGGAGAACCAGGTCTTGGAATAGGCGATGAGGCGCGAGGTGCGCGACACGGCCGCCCCCTCGTAGTGCTCCTCGCCGAGGTACCTCGGCGAGGACGAGCGGTCTGCCGGCATCCAGAAGAAGGCGTTCTGGAAGAAGTTGCTGCGGAACGCGGACGTGAACTTCTTCGGCCCCATGAGCAGGTAGTCGCCGTCCTTCATGTAGTGCACGCGCATGAAGCCCTCGTGCCTGAACGCGCAGGTGATGCACTCGACCTTCCCCGTGGCGAGGGTCAGCTCGTACACGTTGCCGAAGTCCTTTTCCATGAAGGCGATCCTTTTCCCGTCCGGGGACCATACCGGGCGCTGGCCGAAGTCGGTGAGCTTTTTCATGGTGAAGCGGGTGAAGTCGCCCGAGGGGCATTTCCCGCCCGCCCGGCCGGGGAAGACCTTTTTTACGCAGGTTGCGTCGTCGCTTTTGAGTTCCACCCAGCTCCCTGGACCCAGCTGCTCCGTGGACCAGATACAGCCGCACAACAGCAGGAAAATTACGCACAGTCCGACAGCTTTCATGCCGCACCTCCTTTGCGTACGCGCTTCCGTGGGTGCAGAGAATCATCCCCCGGAGAGTGCGTGCCGTATCACTCCAGCGGGTTGCCCTTCTGGATGAATTCAAGCATCTCCTTGATCTTCTCCTGGTCCGCCATCCAGGGGGGATTTTCCCTGGGGAACCAGTCCCTTTTTTTAAAGTCTTCCTCCGGCCAGGCGTAGGGCAGTTCCACGATGACGCCGGGTCCGCGGGCGTCCCGCGCCGCGTCCAGCATGTGGCGGAGTATTTTTTTATGCGTCTCCCGGTCGCCGGGGTGCCCGTAAATCATGCTGAAGGGGAATTCGATGGCCACGGCCCTGGGCACGCCTATCCTGGCCGTGATGAAGGGCATCTGGGTGAGGCACACGGTGGGAATTCCGTTTTTTTCCATCTCCCTGCTCACCAGCCCCACGGACTGGTTGCAGAGCGGTCACCCGGAGGAGAACAGGACCAGGTCGGGGCCCAGCTCTCGCATGCGCGCCGCCATTCGCGGCGCCGTGTCACGGATGAGGGCGCCGAGCTTCGGCTGGTAACCCATGATGGACAGGTGGATGTCCGAGATCCCCCCTATCGCCCCCTCGGCCAGCAGTTCCTCCAGGGCCCCGAGCGGGAACATGCAGTTGTAGTCCCGGAGCGCGTGCGAGTTCTCGTAATGGAGATGGGTGGCGCGGATGTCCTCCTGGCGGATGCCGCGGGGTATTTCCCTGAAGCTGGGGTCCCCCCAGAGGGGCTCGCGGCGCTCGTGGTCGAGGTCGAAGGGGATGTCGTCCTTGTGATAAAAGCCCCCCGAAGAGACGAGGGCGACCACGCACGATTCGACGGGCTTCCGGAGGGGCGCCCACGGTACGGGCTCTCCGCTCGTGTCCACGTAGGGCCAAACCTTGAGCGACTCGGCGAGGGTTCTGGCCATGAATTTAAAGCTGTTCACCGGCATGAAGGCACCTCCTGGGGGAATCGTTTCACGTGTTATTGATTAATAAGGAGCATGGTCTATGGTGCATATCATTTTCGTCTTGTCAATCACGCCATGGGGCTGTAAACGGTGGTTCATCCCAACCACCGGCGGGAGGTGAAACAGGTGGAGATCCTCGAGTGGCTTTTGTCTCGACGCGACATCGCCGGCATGACGGCTTCCCAGGCGACTATTCACGAGTGGAAAGAGCACTTCGACAGGCATTGCCTCTCTTTCGAGAACACCATGGACAGGGCGGTCGCGGGAGGTTTCATATCCGACCGCGTGGCCTACGCCTTCGCGGCGGGATTTGAATCGGCCCTGCGCATGCTGGTACCCGGCCTTCCCCCCGGGCAGATAGCCGCCATTTGCGTCACCGAGGGGGGGAGCACCCATCCGCGCGCCATCGAGACCGCCCTCACGCCCCTGGGGGTCGGCTGCGGCCAGGCATGGCGCCTGTCGGGGACGAAAAGCTTCGTCACGATGGCGCAGGAGGCCCAGGTGATGCTCGTGGCGGCCTCGGCGGGCGTGTCGCCGGACGGGAGAAAAGACATCCGCATGGTCCGGCTGGAGCGGTCCCGGCCGGGCATAGAGGTGCGGCCCATAGAAGACCTGCCCCTTGTGCCCGAGGTGAGCCATGGCGAAGTCGGTTTCCGGGACGTGGCGGTGTATCCCTCCGACATCCTCCCGGGCGACGGGTACGCGGGCTACGTGAAGCCCTTCAGGACGGTGGAGGACATGCACGTCCTTGCGGGGGTTCTCGGCTACCTGGTGCGCTGCGGGCGCCTGTTCAAATGGCCGCATTCTACCAGGGAGTCGATGCTCGCCGTTATCTCCGGCCTCAGGGCTCTTGCGTCCGGGGACCCCGGGGCGCCGCATGTGCACCTTGCCCTCGCGGGGTCGCTTCGCCAGGCGGCGGACCTGGCGGAGTCGATAGGGTCGCTCTGGGAAGGTACGGACCCGGGCACGCGTTCCCGCTGGGAGCGCGATAAAAAGCTCCTTGCCATAGCCGCCGGGGCACGCTCCGCGAGACGGAAAAAGGCGTGGGAATTTTTCGGCGAAAGCCCGGCGGACTCACCCGGGGGATGAAACCGCGCACTCGCGGTCGTGGTACAGGAGGCGCAGGGCGCCTTTCTCCATGTAGGCGGCGATGCCGTCCAGGTAGGGCGGGGCGGCGATGTCGTCATGCCTGAGGTTGAAGAAATACTCCCGCAGTATCATGATGTTCCAGTCGTGGGTGACGTTGACGCTGCTGTGGGCCCCGTCCCCCAGCTGGCGGCGGAGGATGCTGACCTGGTTCCGGGCCGCCTGCTCCAGGGGCATCACCAGGCTTTCGGGGAGCTCGCCGTCGAACCACTTCCGCACGAAGACAGGCTGCCCGAGCTCTTCCACCTTCCGCACCACGTCCTCCCAGAGGCCCGTAATGTATGGCCCGCCCAGGTCGGGGAGGCTGCCCTCGAAGACGCCTGTTCCGTCCCCCTCGGTTATCCCCCGCTTTATGTATTCCGCCGTCTGGACGCACCTCTCGATGGGGCTGGAGTACAGCCTTATGGGGCCGAGAGCGGAGAGCCTTTTCCCCAGGCCCCGGGCGTCTTCCTTGCCCTTCTCGGTGAGCAGGGCGTCGAAGGCCGCCTCCATGCGCACAATGGGGCTTCTCTCGGCGTGGCGTATGATGAGGGAAACCGGGGCCCTGCCGGCGATTCGGTCGAGCACGGAGGTTATCATGGGCCAAGTGTGCAATTTCCCGTGCGGGGGGTCAAGACTTTAGTGGTTTCGATGCGCCCCTGCGACAGATGACCTTGCCGGACATCGGCCGCCGCGTTCGAAGGGGGGAATATTTCCCTAGCCGATGGGCCCGTGGATGGAAAAAATACTTGCATTGGCGCGAAAATATGCAATTATTAATGCTTGGACATGCGCCAGGCTACGGGACGCGTGACTACACGAACCGATACAAGGAGAACTCCTATGCCCGTGAAGAAGACTGCAGCGAAGAAGAAAGTCAAGAAGGCCGCGCCCAAGAAGAAGGCCGCTCCGAAGAAAAAAGCCGTGTTAAAGAAGCCCCAGATGGTGTGCGGCGTGTGCGGAATGGAAGTGACCGTTGACAGGGCATGCGGCTGCGCGGAGGCCCATCCGATCATCTGCTGCGGCCAGGCAATGGCGTCGAAGTAAGATAAAACTTCCCGAACAGGCGGCTGCCCAATAAGATCCCGGATTCGTCCGGGAGAGCGACGGAAAGCGGACCCCTTCCTTCTGTCGGGGAGGGGGTTGTTTATGGCTTTCCGGCGGCGCCGTGCTCCACGAGCGCGCAGGTGCGCCGGGTTTTCACCGGAGCCTGAACGACAGCGTGTAGCGGGTGCCACCGCCGCGTTCAAGCCTCAGTTCTCCCTCGAGCTGACTCGCCAGGATATACACCAGGGAGATGCCCAGCGTCGCGGCGGCGTCCGGGCTTACCTCTTCCGGAATGCCGACTCCGTTGTCGCCGACCGACATCTCGACCATTCCCTCCCCGGTCTCGTGAAGGCCGACCGATATCGTGTCAGCCGGGGCCGGGCGTGGAAAGGCGTACTTGAAGGCGTTTGTCAGGAGCTCGTTTAAAATGAGGCCGGCGGGGACGGCCTGTTCGATGCTGAGCGACACCTCGTCCGCCTCAATGGCCAGCGCCACGGGGCGTCCCTCCCTCGCGTGCGCCAGGCCGATGTCGCGCACCATTGCGGTGACATAGGAGGCGAAGTCGATGCGGGAGAGATCCTCGGAGCGGTAGAGCCTCTCGTGGACAAGGGCCATGGCCCGCATGCGGTTCTCGCTCCCGGCAAAGGCGGCGCGGACCTGCTCGTCCCTTGCATGCCTGCTCTGGATGTTGAGCAGGCTCATGATGATCTGGAAATTGTTCTTTACCCTGTGGTGGACCTCCTTGATCAGCACCTCCTTTTCTTTCAGGGAAGTCCTTAAAGCCTCCTCCATGCGCCTGCGCGCGGTGATGTCGCGCATCACATGGACCGCGCCCCGGACCCCTCCCCGCGTGTCATGGAGCGGCGAGGTGGAGACAAGGAACCACCGGTCGAATCGCTCCTCGTAAATCTCCTCCGTGTGCATGCGGCCGTCTTGCAGGAGCAGCCGGTGCGGGCACGCCTGCGGGAGGGTGCCGCCCTCGTGGACCAGCTCGTAGCATTTTTTCCCCACCATGTCCGCGGGCGCCAATCCGAGCTGCCCGGCCATGGCCCGGTTTGACCTCAGGACGGTCTGGTCTTTGTCGAGGATCATGATGAAATCGGGGACGGCGTCAAAGGTCGCCTCCCAGTCCTGCTTGGCCCGGGTGATCGCGTCATCCATGCGCTTCCGCTCGGTGACGTCGCTCATCACGACCACAAGCCCCGCAGGCCCGCCATTGCCGGGCAGGGTGCGGCTCGAGGTGTGCACGAAATGCACCGAGCCGTCCCTGTCGAACACGCGGAACTCGTAGGGTTCCAGCTTGCCCCCGAGGGTCCGCCCGTAGCTCTCGATGAGACCCGGCAGGTCGCCGGGATGCACGAAATCGATGAAGTTCCGCCCCTCGACTTCCTTCACCGAATAGCCGCTCATGCGCTCGATGCCCGGGCTCGCGTAGACGAAGCGCCCGGCTTCGTCGAGGACGAATACCGCGTCGGTGACGTTCTCCAGGAGGAGCTGAAATCTTCTCTCGCTCCGGTTCCGCGGTCCGCCGTCGGCGGCTTTCCGGGTCCCGAGAAAGGACCTTTCCGCGAGGGCGTTCCTCCAGGCCGAGTGGAGATCCTCGGGGCTTACCGGCGCTCTCAGGATGGCGTACACGCCGGCCGAAACCAGCGCCGCCGCGGCATCCAGGGGACGCCGTGACGTCACGACGATGACGGCCTCCCGGCGTGCCTTCCTGACCGCCCGCGCCAGCTTCATGGCGGTCGCGCCTCGTGCGGTGTCATGGATGACGGCCATGTCGGGTGGAAGGGTTTTTGACATCTTCAGGGCCTCACTGGCCGTTCCCGGCATCCGGACGGCGAAGCCCCGGTCCGCGAAGTACCGGGAAACGCTTACTGCGTCCTCTTTTCTCATTCCGGCCAGGAGCAGGCTCAGAGAGGCGGACCGTTTCCTGCCGGCCAGGAGCCGGCGCACCGTGTCCAGGAAATCCGATCCGTCGAAAGGCAGGGACATGAATTCATCCGCGCCGCTCTCCAGGCTGATTCTCCGGGCCTCTCCGGCGTCCGGGTCATCGGATACGGCCAGTACCGGGGTGTCGTTGAAGGCGCGGTATTCCGGGAGCCGAAGGAGCCGGCACAAGGCCCACCCGTCGATGCCGGGTGGCGCGATGCCGGTGATGACGAGGTCAACCCGGCCCGGCCGGGAGAGCCGGCGAAGCCCTTCCCGGGCCGTGGAGCAGGCATGAACGGTGAAACCGGCCTGACCGAGAATGGACTGCATCCTTGAACGCTGAGTGTTCTCCCGGTGGACGATCACGACGGTGTGCGCGCGGGGGGTCACCATGGGCGCGTTCCCGGCAGGTCCGCCCTTACTCGAGGCCGTGCATCCATTGAGAAACCTTCATGCCTTCACTGCGGCCGGTCAAGACATTAATTTCCCATCGGTCGATGGGCGCACAGGAGGGAAAGGAACGGCAGGCGGCCACGGGAGCGGCCCGCGGCGGCGTTGAAAAACAGCCGGCCGCGCCCGCCGGAGTATTTTATCTTGACTTCGGTCCCGGGATGAAATACGGTCGGGGCGGCAATTAATATTTTGTGGGGCAAAGGGGTTTCGCATGATGAAAAGAACGGTGGTGATCGTATGCCTGCTCGTGATGGCGGCCGCGCCCGCGTGTAAAAAGAAAGGGGAGGCCCCGGTAGAGGAGGGCCTGGCGAAGAAGTACGCCCTGTACCAGGTTTCGGTCTACAAGGACAGGGAGCTCAAGGATTGGCTCGCCACGCTCGAGAAGGCGGAGTCGGTTAATCTGCTGGGCGAGGAGCAGCATGTCAATCTGCGCAAGGTCCAGCTGGACCTGTCCAGGGTCAGGCTTTCCGACGACAAGGAGGGATACATCGAGTCCCGCCACCTGGGCGACAGGCCGATCGTTTTCGTGCAGGACAACGTGCGGCTGTTCGTGCGGCCCGACATCGGCAGCACGGTGTTTGCCACGGTCCCCAAGGGCACCATCGGTTTCATCCGCGAGGAGAAGGCCGAATGGGTCAAGGTATACGTGGGGAAGGCGGGCAACAAGTGGGTCACGGGGCAATGGGTGAAAGACGGCTACAACAGCGACCTGAACCTGGTGGTCGAGGCCAAGGACTACGAGGCCGCGATGAACCTCCTCGGGGAGACCAGACCTGAAAAGGTGGAAGGGGCGGTGAAGGCCGCGAAGGAAAAGCTCGAGGCGCTGTCCGGAGGCTCTTCCGCCGTCGCTGACCTGGCCAGGTCGAAGCTCGACGAGCTCGAGGGAAGGGCGCCCCAGGCTGAAAAGGAGGAATCGCCCGAGGCCCCCGTCGAACCGGGGGAGAAGGCGCCCTCCGAGTGAAAGACGCCCGCACGGGCCCTATAGTGAGAGTTCCGCCCCGGTGAAGTAATACCTCTTCGTGCAGAAGGTGCAGGTTATCTCTATGCGCCCGTCATCGGCGAGCACGCTGCCCGGTTCGCCGGCCTCAATGCCTTTCAGAATCTCCCTCAGCATCTCCCTGCCGCAGCGGCAGGAGAGGGTGAGGGGCGTGCTCTCGAGCACCGTCATGGGCAGGCTCCCCAGCAGTCCCGATACGACCGCGTGCATGGAGGCGCCCTCTTTGAGGGCCACGGCGAGGGAAGGGCGCATCGAGGCTATGTTCCGTTCGATGGCCGCGAGGGAATCCTCCCGTGCGCCTGGGAGGGTCTGCACCAGTATTCCTCCAGAGGCGTCTATCCCGCCGCCGGCCTCGATCGAGAGACCCAGAATGATCGCCGACGGCACCTGCTCCGAGGCGGTGAGGTAGCGGGCGATTTCCATGGCGATGTCGCCGGTCCTCAGGGGGGTGACGCTCCTGTACGGCTCCTTGAGCCCGAGGTCCTTGACCACGGTGAGCACGCCCGCGCCGATGACGCCGGAAAGGTCCGTGTTTTCCCCGGCCATGAGGTGAACGACACCGGGAACCCCCACGTATCCCCGCAGGTTGCCGCGGGCGTCCGCCTGGACGTGTATCTCCCTGATGGGGCCGTTGCCGGACATCCGCACCGATATGTTCTGGTCGGAACCGGGCTTCAGCCCCGCGCCCATCAGCGCCGTGGCGTTGACGAGCCTTCCGAGGAGGAGCGCCGCCACGGGCGTCGCGGCGTGGATGCGTGAGAGCTCGCGGACGAGGTGCAGCGATTCGACGGTGCACACGCGCAGGTTGAGGCTTTCGCAGATCATGCGGGAGACGAGGCCGGCGCGCGGCCGGCCGCCGTCAGAATTCCCTGAGCGATTCATGGACTCCCTTGCATATCTCGAACCAGAAATCGAGGGCCGCCTCGGGCTTGCTTTTGCCGAAAGAGTCGATCCAGCGGAGGAGCTCCGCGGAGTTGTCGCCGTCAACCTCGTGTTTCCTCACGAGAAAGGACTGGATGAAGTCGAGCGCGCGCTCCGACTCCCAGAACACGGCGTTGTTCCTGTTGTTGATGCGCCGGGCGGTTGTTTCCGCGGCGCGGAGGCAGCCGCCCGTGTCGCCGTACAGCGTGCCGAATATTCCGGGGATCATCTCCTCGGCCCAGTTCCGGTGAAACCGGCAAAAGCCGGCGTTGTCGATCACGAGCTCCTTGACGAAGCGCTCGGCGTTTTTCCTGCCGAGCTCGCGGGGCGGATAGAATTCGTCCCCGTAGTGCATGAAGTATTTTCCCATGATCGGCATGGGCGACAGCACCCCCGCCGTCCAGTACTGGTTGGGGACCATCCAACCGGAGCGGGCGTTGGCGTTGTATACGAAAAGGTCCAGGGCCTTTTTCCCGCGCTCGTGCGCCAGCGTCCTCGCGAACCTGCGCGCCCCCATGCCCATGTCCAGGATCCCCCGGCGTTCGACGATCGCGTCAAGGATCTCGACGCCGATGGCGGCGTTATGCATGGAGTCAGCCTCCACGCTGAACCCTTTGGCGTCGAAGGCCGGGAGGCCCGTCGCCCCCGCCTCGCCGGGAGTGAGCAGGCGTGAGTCCAGGCATTCCATGAGCCAGGCGACCACGCCCCCCGCGGAGATCGCGTCGAAGCCCAGGCTGTCGGCGTGCCGGTTGAGCTTCTCGGCCGCCCTCTGATCGAAGACGCCGCAGAGCGGCCCCATGGCCTGGTAGGGCTCGTAGTCTTTCTTGTACTCCCCGTGGATTTTCTTGCACAGCGCCGCGCAGGGCTCGCCGCAGGTCTTCATGCTCTTCGGCTTTATGATCTCGTCGTTGAACTGCGCGAGGTAATGGTTCAGGATGAACCGCTCGTGGAGAGAGCGCCGCTCATCCTCGCCCATGTAGATGCTGCGGTAGTTGAAGGCCATCAGCTTCCCGCCCATCTTCACGTAGTTCACGCCGAAGGTGCCGCCGGTGTCGAACTGGGGATCGAAGCGGTACTTGGTGGTGGCCTCCAGGTCCTTCGCCGCCAGCTTCTTCTGGTATTTCTGGCTGAACCACTCGTCGGCCACCTTACGGTCACGGAAGTCCTCGTCGATAAAGGTGCCGCCGTAGATGACGGCGGCGATGCCGTGCTCCCGCAGCATTTTTGAGCCGAAGCCGCCCCTGCCCGCCCAGGTGTCGGCGGCGGTCAGCGCGCCGTTTTTCACCGGCGCCGAGGCTATCGCGCCGAAATCGGTGGCGAGGGACGCGGGCCCCACGGCCAGGACACGCGGCTCCGACCCGTAGCGGCCGCCGTACAGGCCGAGGGTGTGTTCCAGGAGCGCGTAGGTCCCCGTGTTGTGAGAGCCCGGGGCCCCTTTCCAGACCTGGCGGACGTCGACGGGCGCGACCTCGAGCTGTATCTCCTCTCCATGCACGCGGTTGAGGTACAGGATGGAGGGGGCGGCGGCCCGGCCGCGCAACGCGACCATGTTGATCCCCAGGTTGTCGAAGACCAGTCCCGCGCCGCCCATGGTGGAGATGTAGAAGCCCCCCCAGCAGAGGGAGAAGCCGGTGACCATGAGCCTGTTGGAGCCGGGGAAGATGGAGCCTGCCAGCAGCCCCACGCCGAGGTTGAGGCTGTTGTGCTCTTTCGCGATATAAAGCCCGAGGTCGACGGGACCGTAAAAATCGCCCACCCTGTACCTCTCCATCCGGTAAAAACCGGAGGAGCAGTCCACGTGCAAGACTTTCAGAAATGAATCCATGGGAAACTCCCGCCGTCACCCGTCCGTAATTGGGTGATCGACATTAATCTGCCACGAACTGCACCGACGGGCGCGGCCGCTTCCGCGCGCGGGCGGCATCACGCACTCCACCGACACACCGTCGAGGAGGTCGAAGGAGTACGCGACACGGTGAAGGCCGAATCTCCCCGCCAGGAACGCAATATTTTCTTTTTTATGTCCCAGGTACTCTTCCTTGTTTTTTTCCGGAAGGCGAATCGAGATTCGGCCGTCATGCGCCGCGCCGCGTGAACCCAGGAAGTCCGCGACCTTCTCTTCCATGACGTCCCGCCTCGCCCGCGAGCGCACCAGGAAGCCGAAGGAGGGATGATAGGGCCCCGCGAGGACGTTCCGCTCCTCCATGGGGCCCAGGGGATGAAGGCCCATGCGGATCACGGGGATGCCCCTGCTCTCGAAGGCGAGGAACATCTCCGTGCACAGCGTCACGGCCTCCTCCAGGCCGAGCGGGCGATAGGCGCCCCTCGTGTAAAGCTCCGCCAGCCCCGTGTGCTTGAGGACGACCGCGGGGAAGATCCGGACGCCGTCGGGCGCCAGCTCCGCCGCCGCCCTCGCCGTGAGGAGCGATTCCCGGCCCGTGTCCCCGGGGAGGCCGGCCATGAGCTGGAGGACCACCCTCATGCCGTGTTCCCTGATGAGCGCCACGGCTCGGTACACGTCTTCGGCGGTGTGGCCGCGCAGTGACTGTGCGAGCACGCGGTCGCACAGGGACTGAACCCCGAGCTCAATTGTCTCGACGCCGTACCGGCCCAGCAGATCGAGCCCCCGGGGGCTTATGCAGTCGGGCCGCGTGGAGAGCCGTATCCCGTGGATGTCGCCGGTCCTCACGTACCCGGACGCTTTTTCGAGGAACTCCTCCTGCAGCCGGGCCGGAAGGCCGGTAAAGTTTCCGCCGAAGAAGGCCGCTTCTATCCGGGCCACGGATTTCGGCGCGGTCGAGAGGCAGGATCGTATTTTCCCGTCAATGGCATTCCCGTCGGGAATGGCACTGGCGCCGCTGGTGGCCCGCTGGTCGCAGTATATGCAGCGGTGCGGGCACCCGAGGTTCGGGATGAATATCGGGATGGTAATGTGTCTTTTTGCCATGCGCTTACCGGCGTTCAAAAGGCGCTCCCCGGAGGCTTTTTGCAAGCACAATTCGCTTTACGGTGAACGGTGCCCCGGGAAGGAATTCTAGTTGACGAAAGCGGGGCAATGCTGAAATTGGTGTGTCCAGACGGGGGAGAAATCGAGGTTTTATGTTTTTTTTCGTGCCCGGAGCGGATTTTATCTGTATATTTATCCTTGAGAAGCGGACGGCGTTCCTCTCGGCGCGATAATATACCAGTATAAGGGAATACTTCGAGGTGAGCGATGCCTACGTATGAATATGAATGTATGGAATGCAAAAACCGGTTTGACCTGTTCCAGTCCATGAAGGATAAGCCGGCCGACCGGTGCGGGGTGTGCGGCGGAAAGGTGAGAAGGCTCATCAGCCCCGGCGTGGGGATCATTTTCAAGGGCAGCGGTTTTCACGTGAACGACTACAAGAAATCGGCCGAGACAGCGGGCAAATCGGCGGAAAGCCCCCGCACGAGCGAAAGCGCTGCAGGGTCCTGCGGCGCGTGCAGTGAGAACAGTTCCTGCACCTCCCCGGCTAAAGCTCTCTCCTGATCATCTGCGACCGCCTCTGGCGGTGCAGGGTCAACAGGTACTTTTCGACGGCCATTATCCCCTTTGAGGGGATGACCTCGTCTTTCAGCTTGTATCCCACCAGTGAATCCGTGTACTTCCGTATGGATTCCGGGGATCGCACGATTTCCGGGGGCACCAGCACGAACTCGATATCGGGGATGAGCACCTTCTGGCTCCTCACGGGGTACAGCACCTCGCGGGCATTGTAGACGGGGACGACTATTCTCAGGTTGTTTTCGCGCATTTCGTTGATGAGGAAATCCACCAGGTGGTCGTTCTCGGGCATCAGGTCGATGAACTCGGACAGCACGAGCACGGGCCCCTTTTGGTTGGCGACTTTTTTATATACGTGCCGGGTTTCGCGCGAGTAGGAGGGGCGCGGCTCCAGGCCGGGCTGCCCCGGCTGGGGCTGCGGGGGCTTTCGTCTCCCGAAAAGACGCCGGAGGAAGTCAATGATCCGCTCGAAAATGCCTTTTTTCCCGGCGGACTGCAGCTGCGTTCTCCTCAAGGATTCGTCCTTCAGCCGGGCCTTCTCGAGGTGGCCCTCGTATTCCTCGACGGCTTTCTTTATCAGTTCGATGTGCTCGTCGGAGAGGTTCAGCTCTTTCCTCTTGTCCAGCGAAGAGAGGATGTTCTTGGCCGTGCGGTAGAGTATGTCCAGGTGCAGCTGCACCCGCTGCCTTTCCGAATACGCCATGTCCAGGAGCCGCTCGGGCTGGCCCACCACGAGGTCCTTCATCTCGGCGAAGAGCTCCTGGAACTTCCTGCCGTCCATGAAATGGATTGTCCCCTCCTCGTCGAGGTAGGTGACGATGCGATAGTTTCTCAGGTTTTCGGGGGTGGCCCACTTTTCCACGGCCTCGGGGGCGAGGGTGGGAATGGCGGCGCACAGGTCGGTGGAGCTGCAGATCCTGTCCTCGGCGATGCACTTGGCGATGTCCCTGCCCAGGGTCTGGAGCGGGTCGAGCAGGCTCTCCACCCTGACCAGGCAGGCGCGGAGGGCATGGAAGTTCTTGACCGCGACGAGGTCGGAGCTCCGGAGCATTCCCTGCAGCTCGTTGATCAGGATGTTGAGGATGTAGTCGAGTTTGGGGTCACGGTAGTCGCTGACGAACGTGCTCACTATCCCGTACTGCCTGAGCCTTCTCATCACCGGCTCGCCGAAGTAGCCGATGATGTTCTTCAGCTGGTCGAGGTTCAGCGAGTCGCGGGCGGCGTTGTAGTTCTGCGCGTGGAAGCAGTGGTCCTCCGCCACCTCGACCTTGTTTTTATCGATGCTGTAGTTTTTGAAGATGAAGATCTGCTTGTCCGTCTCGAGCTCTATGACCCTGGAGAGGTCTGATTTTCGGCCGGTTATTTTCAACAGTTTCGTGAGGTTGAAGAAACGGAACCTGCGAAGCAGACCCAGCAGGCTTTCAAGCGATTTCTCGTCCCGCCGCGACCGCAGCTCCTCTAAATCCCGGTCCTTCGCGAGCACCGTGTACTCCACCGTGTCGGGCACGGATAGCTTCTTGGTGCCCTCCTCGACCCGGAACTCGAAGGTGACGATGGTCCTCACCTGTTCGGGAAAGCGCGAGGTGAGCAGGTCCAGGATATACGCTATGGCCTTTTCCCTGGCAGGGGAAAAGGGGATCCTGATGTTCCGCGACGCCGAGAGCGTCTCCAGGGTGGCCAGCGGCTGGGTCCCGGATTTGACGGCCAGTTCCTGGATCCTTGATACTTCGCCGAGGATCTCGAAGAGGAAAGGCTCCCGCGCGGTGTTGGCGTCTATGAATCCGAATTTATCTACCAGTTCAGCCACAGCGTGTCCTTGGGCGGCGTCATCTGTTCGGGCCGCCGCGGGCCTGCCCGCCGACGGCGGAATCGCCGCGGGGGCCGTTCATCACAATATTACCAGCCGGGCAAGCAAAAGTTCAACACACTTTTCATCGGGCACCCGCTCCTGCTCCCCGGTCAGCATGTTTCTCACGGTGCAGCCGCCGGCCGCCGTCTCTTCCTGGCCGACGATCATCGCGTAGCGGGCCTTTTCCCTGTCCGCTTTCTTGAACTGGGAGCCGAATCCCTTCGCCTGCGGGTCCAGGTCCACCGAGACGCCCCTCGCGCGGAGGACGGCCGCGAACTGGACGACCTTCGCCAGGGCCTCACCTCCCGAGTGGACCATGTATACATCAAGCGGCGCCGGACGCGCCGAGTCTCCCAGGAGAAGCACCATCCTCTCGATGCCCGCCGCGAAGCCGACGGCGGGGGTGGGCCTGCCCCCGAAAGACTCCACGAGGCCGTCGTACCGCCCGCCCCCGGCGAAGGCGTTCTGGCCCCCGAGCCGGGAAGCGACGAACTCGAACGTCGTCCTGGTGTAATAGTCGAGGCCCCGCACGAGATGGGGCTCGTCCTCGTACGCGATGGAATGGGCGCGGAGGTATTCCTTGACCGAACCGTGATGGGCCTCGCAGTCCGCGCAGAGGAAGTCCGTTATCCTCGGCGCGCCTTTCTTGAGCGCGGAGCAGTTTTCCTGCTTGCAGTCCAGCAGGCGCAGCGTGTTCCGCTCCAGGCGGCGCTTGCAGTCATCACAGAGCTCTTCGACGTGCCGTCCGTAGTATGCCCTCAGCTCGGCCATGAAGGGGGGCCGGCACTGGCGGCAGCCGATGGAGTTGAGCAGCAGGGCATAGTCCCCGATGCCCGCGTCCTTCGTGATGGAGTCCATCATGGCGATGCTTTCACAGTCGAAGTAGGGGTCGGCGCTCCCGAAGAGCTCGGCGCCGAACTGGTTGAACTGGCGCAGCCTGCCTTTCTGCGGCCGCTCGGCGCGGAACATGGGGCCGAAGTAAAAGAACTTCGCGACGGAGCGGCGGTTATACTCCCCGTTCGCCACGTACGCCCTCACCACGGACGCGGTCCCCTCCGGCCTCAGGGCGAGGTTCCTGCCGCCACGGTCCTCGAGGGTGAACATCTCCTTGGACACGATGTCGGTGTCGGACCCGAGGCCCCGCGAAAAAACCTCGGTATATTCCAGGACGGGGATGATTATTTCCCTGTAATTGTTCACCCTGAAGACGCGGCGCGCCGCGGAGTCGACGAGGCCCCACGCGCCCGCGCGGTCGGGAAAGACGTCTTCGATGCCCGGGGGGTTCGCGAACATTCTGTCACTCCTCATTGCTGGCCGGTCCGCCGCCTCAGTATGGCGTAGGGATGGACCTCCCTGTCAAAACTAATGAGGTATACTTTCCCCGGCTGCGCCATAGCAACACTTTTTTCGCCTTCCCTGATCTCCTCCACGCGGTACAGGCCGTCCCTGACCGTGCCGCCGTCGATCGGGAAAATCGCCTCGACGGGTTCGCCCGGGAGCACCGGGTTGAAAACGTGCATGAAGGCCTCGTGCCCGTCGCCGCCGGGCGCCTCCCAGCAGGCGAGGAAGTCCGCCTTCCGGACATAGGGAGTTTCCCCGGCCGTCCCGTCGCCGCGGAACAGGTCCGCCGTGTAGGGACGGTGGCTCACCAGTTCCAGTTCTTCCATCCAGAAGGGCAGGAGGGCGCCATAGTCGCCGCCTTCGAGGCGGGTGCGCAGGGCGTGCTTGTATATCCTGGTCGTGTTCGCGGCATAGTACAGGGACTTCATCCTCCCCTCGATCTTGAACGCGTCGACTCCCGCCTCCGCATAATCCGGCAGCCGCTCGAGCAGGCACAGGTCCCTGGAGGACAGGATCTCGGTGCCGGAGCCGTGCTCCACGATCTCCAGGTGGGCCCCGGGGCGCTTCTCCTCCACCAGCGCGTACCGCCACCGGCAGGGATGGGCGCAGCTCCCCGCGTTGGCGTCCCTTCCCGCGAGGTAGCGGGAGAGCAGGCAGCGCCCCGAATAGGAGATGCACAGGGCGCCGTGCGCGAAGACCTCTATCCGGGCGTCTGTCTGTCCGCGGATGCGGCGTATCTCGTCGAGCGTCACCTCCCGCGCCAGCACGATACGCTCGACCCCCATGTCCCTCCAGAACTTCACGGCGAGATGGTTCAGGGTCGACATCTGCGTGGAGAGGTGCAGCGGGGCGTCGATGCCCTCTTCGCGCAGGAGCACGAGCATGCCTGGGTCGGAGACCATCACGGCGTCGAATTTGAACCGGCGTATCTCCCGCACGTAGCGCCGGGCGTCTTCCACGTCGCCTTCGTGGAGGAAGGAATTGAGCAGAAATATGGACTTCACGCCCCGCTCCCGGCAGAAAGCCAGCCCCTGCGTGATCTCGGCGGCGGTGAGGTTGCCCGCCTGGCTGCGCAGGTTGAACCGTGTCCCGCCGAAGTACACCTCGTCCGCGCCGTAGGCGGCCGCGTAGCGGAGCTTTTCGAGGGTCCCGGCCGGGGACACCAGCGTGGGGCTATTTCTTCTGGGTGTCGATGAATCCATTCTTCGCGCCTTTCTGGTAATACTCCACGGCCCTCAGGTGCTCTCTCAGGGTTTTCGAAAAGTAGTGCGAGCCGTTGTTGCGCGACACGAAGTAGACGAAATCCGTGTCCGCGGGGGCGAGCGCCGCCTCGATGGAGGCCCTCCCCGGCGAGCAGATCGGGGTGGGGGGGAGACCCCGGTAAAGGTAGGAGTTGTGGCGCGAATCGAATTGTAAGTCCCTCGAGCTGATCCCTCCGGTGAATTTTTTCAGGGCGTACCGGACGGTGGGGTCGCAGTCGAGCTTCATGCCGCGCCTGAGCCTGTTGTGAAACACCGACGAGACGATCGGGCGCTCCGCGGCGGTCCCGGCCTCCTTTTCGATCAGCGACGCCAGGGTGAGAAGGCCGTGGAGGTCCAGGCCGTGGCGCCTCATGCGCGAGAGGTCCGCGGAGGCCAGCACGTCGTTGAGTCGCCGCACCATGACCGGCATGATGTCGCGCGGGTCGGACTCCTCCGGGAATACGTACGTGTCGGGGAAGAGGTACCCTTCCGCCGAGGGCGCGACGATGCCGAGCCCTTCAAGGTATCGCGGGCTGAAGGCGTAGTAGAGGAATTCACCTGCCTTCAGCACGCCGCGGGCGTCGAGCCTCTCGGCGATGAGGTACAGGTTGAAGCCCTCCGGGATCGTTATTTTCCGGGTGAGCACGTCACCCCGCACGAACATGTAGAGGATTTTAACCGAGGTGTCTCCCTCCGCAATGCGGTACTTGCCCTTCCGTACGGGGAGGCCCCCCGCGGCCATGTGGAGGGCCCGGAAGAAATACTCGCTGGTGATGAGATTGTGCTTTTTCAGCCTCCCGGCCGCGGCCTTGACGGAATCGCCCTCGCGCACCCTGAAGGATTCCCCCTGCATAAGGGCCGGTGAGGAATTCAGGTACAGCGCCGCCACGGCCGCGCACAGGACAAATCCCAACATGAGGGCCCGCCAGGGCCTTGGCGTTCGTTGTCTTTTCATCTCCGTGTTTCCGGTGGATAGAAGGGTCCTTTATGCGAACGATAGTGTCCGCCGGCGGGAGGTCAACCGAAAATAGAGGGGAGGGAAATTTCCCGGCTCTGCTGTCTTGAAGGGCCCCATCCCCATTCTTCTCCGAAAGTCATGGTCCCCAGGCAGAGCTCTGAAACGCGCAGGCCGCTTCTTCCCGGCAGTTTGTATCTCATGGATTACTCCCTTATCAGATACCATTTTCCGTTTTTTCATCCATCGCCGTCCCATGAGTGCCGTAAAGGGACGGCGGTGATCCTCAAGTTACACCATAACGCGTCATCCAGACCGGATCCGGTTTCCGTTACGGGCAATACGAGGGCTCGGCCCGGTGAATTAAATTAGGCAATCGGCCCGGACAAGGCAAACAGAAGAACGCCTGGCCGGACGGATTGCTGTACGGCGCCGCCGGCGGTTTATTGATTCGTCGGGCGGCGCGCGCGTGGGAAGCGTTGTTCCGATAACGCGCCGGTGAACGGAATAGTCCTTGACGAATAGGATAAAATGTGGCCAGAGTACGGCAATCCCGGATGCGTTTAAAAACAGACATGAAAAAAACCAGCCTGTCAGCCATGCGAGGAAGCCGCTGTTCGATTGCCGCGATCGCGTTCGCGCTCGTGATCCTTGCGGCCGTGGAGTTTCACGGCGCGGAAAAGAACGCCATTTATTACAATGAGCAGGGATGGGAATACCTGAACCGCGGGGACAGCTTCCGCGCCATCCTGAATTTCAAGAACGCCCTCAAGCAGAATCCCCGCTACCGGGAGGCGCTCCTGGGGCTCGGGAAGGCCTATCTCTCCACCGAGGCGTACGATGAATCCATGAAGCTGTTCGCCGACGTGCTGAAAGTGGACGCCCGGAACGCCGAGGCCGTGCGGGGTATGGGGTTCGCCATGACCGGGCTCGGGAGGTACAACGATGCCCTGGGCTACTTCGACCGGGCGGCGCGCCTCTCCGAGGACGACATAGAGACGAAATACGGCATGGCTTTCCTTTACCACCAGATGGACAGGAGGATCTGGGCGCGGCGAAAGCTCGACGGCATCCTCCGCGTGGACCCGTACCATTACAAATCCCTGCTCCTCATGGCGGCGCTGAAGGCGGAGGACGGGAGGCTCGACGACGCCCGCGGTTTCATCCAGAAGGCCATACAGTCGGAAAGGGAGCGCCCCGAGGGCTACATACGACTCGGGAATGCTCTATTACCGGTACTACGAGCGGGAGGGGAGCGAGGACTACCTGGACGAGGCCGTCGAGGAGTTCAGCCGCGCCATCGCCATACAGCCCGAGAATTACCTGGCCAACAGGTACATGGGGTGGATAGCCCTGCTGCAAAACAGGTACGCGGACGCGCGGGAACACTTCCAGAAATCCCTGCTGTCCCTGCCGCGCAACGGCGTCACATTTTACAACCTCGCCCTGAGCCACGAAAAGGAAGGCGACGACGAGAAGGCCCTCGGCGCGTACACCGACAGCCTCAAGGCTGCCCCGTCGGACGACCTGGCCCAGTCGAAGATCGAGGACTTCCTGGTGTTGAAGGAGTTCAAGATAGGCCATCCGCTCCGCGTCACGTACGGCAAGGAGCATTTTTCCCGCTCCCTGAAAAAGGTCAGGCAGAACCTTGCCGAGGAGGCCGTTCTCCACCTGCGCCGGTCGCTGTATCTGAACCCCGTCGACAGGGGGCCCCGGGAAAGGCTCCTGGAATATTATTACACGCTCGGTTACTACGAGTTCCACGTTGACGAGCTCAAGGACCTGCTCAGGCTCTATCCCGACCAGGGGTACGAGGAGCGCCTCAACGTCGCGGTCATAAAGCGGCGTGGCAGGCTTTCATACCGCGCCGGGTTCTACGACGAGCCCCCGCCGCGCGACGTGCCCGTCGTCCTCGTGTGCGACTTCTTCTCCGGCGGGGATATAACGGCCCATCCCGACGCCGGCGAAGTGATGGCGAACTACCTCACCTTCGCCCTGGACCAGTTCGGCAGGCAGAGCGCCGTGCGCCTGAAGGAGCGGCTCGGGGTCATGCAGCGGCTCAAGCCGGGAGAGGCCTTTCTGGGGGACAACCTGGAAACCCTCGGCGGCATGGTGAGGAAAGAGGAGATCCCCCCGCTGAGATACGTCATTTACGGCAATTACCGGGAGGGCAATGACCACCTCTCGGCCCGTTACAGGGTGCTGGATTTCAGGAACGGCGTGGTGATCGACGAGTTCGAGCTCTCCGAGTCCGGCAAGGACAGCGTCTCGCGGCTGTCGCTCAGGGCGGCGAAAAGAATCTTCAGCGGCATCCCCTACGAGGGCAGGGTGCTCAAAACGGAGGCGAACGGGGTCATAGTGAACCTGGGCCTCTTCGACGGCGTCAAACCCGGCGACCTCCTCGTGATGTACCGGTACGAGCCGTCCTACGCCTCGGAGAAGTCGGGCTTGAAGAGGAAGCTGGTCTTCACGGTCGAGGAGTCCGACACCCTGGTGTCCTCCGCGAAGCCGCAGACGGAAGCCCATCTCGAGGCCGTGGACGTGAATGAGCCCATCTATCCGCTCACGAAGAGAAGGGCGCGCCTGATCGAGTGAGCCGTTCCGCCCTCAATCCCGGCCCGCGGACGGGCCGGGATTATGCAGGGCTTCCGTGGCCGCCGCCCTGTCGTGGCAATGCGCGGCCTTTACGTCATCCCCCATGAACCTGTAGACCTCGGAGAGCATATACCAGCTCTCTGCGGCGTCGGGATTGATCTCCAGTGCCTTCTCGAAGTTCTTGACGGCCTGTTTCAGCATGTAGCTTCGCCGCTTCGCGTACCGCCGGGAGTAATAGAGGTGCCCCAGGAAGACGTGGGCCCTTTCGTGGTGGGGGCGTATCTCCTTTATTTTTTCCAGGTGCGCGATGGCGTTCCCGGTGTCGCCCTCGCGGCGGTACAGCTCGGCCAGGCTGAAAAGGGCTTCCACCATGGCCGGGTTTTTCTCCAGCGCGGTATTGTAAAGCCCGACCGCCTCATCCCTGCGCCCCTCGCGCTCCTTCTCCATCGCCCGTGAGAAGTACCGCTCGCCGTCCTCCTTGCCGATGCGGTAGCTGATCGCGTAGTGCTCGTCGGCGAGGGAATACGAGCGCTGCCGGACGTGGTGCCGCACCAGGTTCAGGTGGGCCTCCCGGAAGGCGGGGTCGAGCTCCACCGCGCGCCGGTAGTGGGCGAAGGACTTTTCGTAATAGCCGAAGAATTCCTCCAGCTCCCCCGCGCGGTTGTGTATGCGCGGCTGGTCTTCCTTTATCGAGAGGGACAGCAGGAGGTAGTCGTACGCTTCACGGCGCTGGTTCTTTATCATGAGTATCTCGCCCAGACGGTTCGCGGCCTCGTAGAGGGCCGGGTTCAGCCCGAGGGCCCGTTCGTAGTTCTCCCGGGCGAATGCGAATTTCTCGGCGCTGAATTGAATTTCGGCTTTTTTGAAATAGTAACGCCACCCCTCCACGGCGTCCGCGGCATGGGTGAACACAGCGAGTAAAATCGTCAGTACCGCCGCGTAATTTATTGTTGACTTTTCCTTCACCGATTTTATATGGTAGTTCGACTTTGGGGTCAGGTAGCTCAGTCGGTAGAGCAGCGGACTGAAAATCCGCGTGTCGACGGTTCGACTCCGCCCCTGACCACAAGCCAAGCGGCGGCCGGAAGGCCGCCGTTGTCTTTACCCCGGCCCCGCGTTTCCCCTCTCTCAGTATATCGGCCTGACGATGCCCTGTATGTTTCTTTATTTGCTTCCCTTTATTCTCTCCCCGCCTTATCCTTCACCGGTGTCCCGTTCAGGGGAATTCGTAGAGAGGGGGTGACTTACATGAAATGGTTGCGGAAGCTGCTGAAAATCACGGCCATCGCGCTTGCTACCCTGGCGGCGCTCTTGGGCATAGTCTACCTGTTTCTTCCGAAAGGCCCAGGGGAGATCATGGCCTTCGACGACCCCTACCGGGTCGACAGGCCCGCTGCCGTCGGCGTGCGAGAAATGGCGGCCACCGGCACCCCGTGGGCCACCAGGGCGGCGATGGATGTTCTGGACAGGGGAGGCAATGCCGTGGACGCCGCGGTGGCGGCGCTGATGGTGCTGAACGTGACGCACTGCGAGGATTCCAGCTTCCCCTGCGTGGCCCCGGTGCTCATCCATGACGCGAAGACCGGGAGGGTGGCCAGCTACATCGGGGCCGGGAAGGCGCCGGCGGCCGCCACCATCGAGCTTTTCCATGCGAGGGGGCACAAAACGGTGCCGAAATACAACATCCTGTCCCAGCTGTTGCCGGCCTCACCGGACGTGATCACGGCCATGCTGACGCGTTACGGCACCATGAGTTACGGCGAGCTGTGCGCCCCGGCCGTCAAGCTGGCCGAGGAAGGGTTCCCGGTGCATTCGGTGCTCATAAAGCATTTCGATTTCAACCTCCTCATGCGGCTGGGGTTTTCGCTGATGATGCCCTACAACGCAGAGGTGTACCTGGGAGGCCGGTGGTGGAAGCCCCTGTACCACAAGGAGCGCCTGGCCCTTCCCGACCTCGCGCGCACCCTTCGCGGCCTCTGCGATGCGGAACAACAGGCCCTGAAGAAGGGCAAAAGCAGGGACGAGGCCCTCCGTGCGGTGAGGGACTATTTCTATAAAGGGCCTGTCGCAGGGGCCATCGTGGACTTCCACCGGAAAGAGAACGGCCTCTTTACCAGGGAGGACCTGGCGGGCTACCGGGGCGGATGGGAAGAGCCCCTGTCGGGGAATTACGGGAGATACACCATCTATGCCAACCGCACGTGGTGCCAGGGGGCCATCGTCCCCATGGTGCTGCAGATCCTGGAGCCGCTGGACCTCAAGTCTATGGGGCACAACTCCCCGGCATACCTGCACGCGGTCGCCCAGGCCATAGAGCTGGCCATGGCCGACAGGGAAAAATATTTCGGCGACCCCGCGTTCGTCGACGTGCCCGTGCGGGGACTTCTCAGCAAGCGTTATGCCGAAGCGAGAAGAAAGCTGATGACCCCGGGGAAGGCCTTCGGGAGCACCCCGCCGCCGGGGAACCCGCGGGAAATCGCGGGAATGGGCGCGGGAAACCATACGAGGTTTGCCGGCAACACCCCGCGTGCCTACCCGGTCCCCGCGCCGGGGCAGGACACCAGCTACCTCTGCGTCGTGGACAGGTGGGGCAACGCGGTGTCCCTCACCCCGAGCGACTTCCCGCAGTCGCCCATGGTGCCGGGTACGGGGCTCACCCTGGGCATCCGCATGACCCAGTTCCGGCTTGATCCGGGGCACCCGTCTTCGCTCGCGCCGGGGAAGAGGCCCACGATCACGCCCAACGCCAGCATGGTGTTCAAGGACGGCAGGTTCTTCATGGCCTTCGGGACGCCCGGCGGCGACATGCAGACCCAGGCCCTGGTGCAGGTGTTCCTGAACCTCGTGGTTTTCGGCATGGACATCCAGCAGGCCGTAAACGCGCCGCGTTTCCGGTCGCTCAACTGGCCCGATTCTTTTTCGCCGCACCCGTACCACCCCGGTGAGATATACATGGAGAAAGGCCTGTACGATAAATCGGGCAGGGCGATGGAGGAGATGGGCTACAAGGTCACAATGAAAGAGGACTGGGACATGGACTTCAGCGCGGTGTGCGCGGTGATCAAGGACCCGGTCACGGGCAGGCTCACGGGCGGCGCCGACCCGCGCAAGGAGTCATGGGCCGAGGGTAAATAACGCATGAACGGCCGCGGCGACGCGGGGTGACGCTTTCATTCCCTGAGCAGGCAGGCCGTTATCTCGCCGATATACATGCGGTGGTAGTCTTTTTGCGGGTAATTGCCCTCTATCTCCCGTTTGAGAAAATTATCGGGGATGAGGTCCTGGAAGTAGATCTTTTCGCACTCGAAGACCATCCTGGCCTGCTCGAAGTAGACGGCGCCGCTTCCCGACCTGACGGGGGTCAGTCCGGTCTTTTCCGCCTTGTCGAGGTCGCGGCCGGAATTCGACCCGCAGAAGTTCAGCGCCTCGCGGTAGCTGTCGTCGAAAAACGAGAGCGTGAAATGGCTCGATTTTTCCATGAATTCGTGGGTGTAACGCGTGGGGCGGACGAAGCAGAAGCACACCTGCTTGTTCCAGAGCACGCCCATGCCTCCCCACGAGGCGGTCATCGTGTTGTAGGATTCCGGGGTCCCGGCCGTGATGAGCATCCAGTCCGTGCCGATCAGGGAGAACACGTTGTCGCCGACGGCCGTCGGCTTTATCCTCTTGTGCGGCTTGTCCATGCCATCCTCCCGGGGCGGTGTGCTGCCGGCAGCCCCATCCGAATTTCCCGGGACTACAGCACGGCGCCCCGCCGAAGGCAACCATTTTTTCAGCCGGTGTCCGGCGCCCCCATGGCGTCGGGTCTAACCCCCGCGCACGCCGGACGCGAGGACCTTTCCGGGCTATTAAAAAAATCTTGACAGATTTCTATCGCCCGGCATATGGTTGCGCGAAGTTAAGCTGAAGGAGAACACAGTGAAACAGATGATGAGAGCAGGTTTTTCCGGAATTTCCTCCTGGTGGTGGTGCGGCGGACATAGGTATCCGCGCGCCTGGCGTTGCGACTGATATACCCGAGACACTTCGAAAAGGCAAAAGGGCTGCGGATAAAAAGGAAACCGCGGCCCTTTTTTTATGTATTGGCGTATGGTCTAAAAATAACCACTATAATTGAAGGAGGCGTCTATGCCCAAGGAATCAACCAAGATACTGCTGCCCGAGAAAGAGATGCCCCGGCAATGGTATAATATACTCCCGGACCTGCCGAAGCCGCTCAACCCGCCCTTCAGCCCCATGACGGGCAAGCCGGCGACCCCCGAGGAGCTGCATGCCATTTTCCCGATGGGACTCATCCTCCAGGAGGTGAGCACGGACAGCTACATCGACATCCCCGAGGAGGTCCTCAACATCTACCGCCTGTGGAGGCCTTCGCCCCTCTACAGGGCGCGGCGCCTGGAGGAGCAGTTGAAAACCCCGGCCAAGATCTACTACAAGTACGAGGGAGTGTCGCCCGCCGGCAGCCACAAGCCCAACACGGCGGTGCCGCAGGCTTATTACAACAAGAAGGAAGGGATCAACAAGCTCGCCACCGAGACCGGCGCCGGCCAGTGGGGGAGCGCCCTGGCGCTCGCGTGCGGCTTCTTCGGCATGAAGGTGCATGTCTACATGGTCCGCGTCAGCTACGACCAGAAGCCGTACCGGAAATTCATGATGGAGGCCTGGGGCGGCACGGTGACGCCCAGCCCGAGCACGTTAACGAAGGTCGGGCGGGAAATCTTGGCGCAGGACCCCAACAGCCCGGGGAGCCTGGGCATCGCCATCTCCGAGGCGGTCGAGGAGGCGGCCGGCAGCAAGGACGTCAACTATTCGCTGGGCAGCGTCCTCAACCACGTGTGCCTGCACCAGACCATCATAGGCCTCGAGGCGCAGAAACAGCTCGCGCTCGCCGGGGACTATCCCGATGTGGTCATCGGCTGCGCGGGCGGCGGCTCGAACTTCGCCGGAATATCCTTCCCCTTCGTGCGCGACAAGATCAACGGGAAGGACATCCGCATCGTGGCCGTGGAGCCGGCGGCGTGTCCCAGCCTCACCAAGGGGAAATTCGTGTACGATTACGGCGACGAGGCGAAACTGGCCCCCATCGTCGAGATGTACACGCTGGGGCATACGTTCATACCGCCGTCAATCCACGCGGGCGGCCTCCGGTATCACGGCATGTCGCCGCTGGTGAGCCTCCTCCGCCACGAAGGAGTCATCGACGCCGTGGCGGTGAAGCAGCTCGGGTGCTTCGAGGCGGCCGTGCAGTTCGCCCGCACCGAAGGCATAATACCCGCCCCCGAGACCTCGCACGCGATACGGACGGTGATCGACGAGGCCATCAAGGCCAGGGAGGAGGGGAAGGAAAAGACCATACTCTTCAACTTCAGCGGCCACGGGCATTTCGACCTCTCGTCCTATGACATGTTCTTCTCGGGCAAGCTCGACGATTACGAGTACCCGGAAGAGCTCGTCAAAAAAGCCTTATTGGATCTTCCCAAGGTCGACCTCAAGGCCTGACCGGACGCTCACGGGCGTTCTTCTTCTGTTTGCGTGCAGGGCCGCCCTTCCGGGAGGGAGGGGCGGCCTTTTCTTTCGGTGGGGCCACGCCGGCGGCGGAACATCGCCCGCGATGGAAAGTCATTGACGTGCCGCGATCAATGGAAAAGCATTCAATCCCGGACAAGCCGGGAGGGAGGGCCATGCAGGCGGACACCTGCGAGATCCGGTTCGTCAGGAGCGCGCCCGATGATGACGGCCGGGACTGGCGGACGGAACGGTTGGAAGGATATTCCTCGCCGGCGGAAGGGCCGGCCGATGAATTCCTGCACCTCGGCGCGGTGTTTGCCTCTCTCGAGGAAACCGCTTCAAGCGTCACCGGGGGGGCGGGGATGCTCGGCGGCGCGGCCGCGGGGGAAGAGGAGATAGCCCCGCGTGTTTTTCAGAATGCTTTTCCCTTCTGTGAGGCGGGCTGCCTGTGCCCCGACCCGGGCGGCGCCGAGGGGGGCTTGAAGGTTCACGCCGTCGTCGAGATTGACCCTTTCCACGCCTTCGGCGACGGCAGGCATCCCACCACGTCGCTGTGCATGTCCTATCTCATGGACCACCTGGGGGCCTTCGGCACGGAGGAGAGGAAGGGGCTCCGCCTGCTCGACGCGGGCGCCGGCACGGCGGTCCTGTCGATACTGGCCGACAAGCTCGGCGTGGGGCGCGTCGATGCCGTCGAGGTCGATGGAAGGGCGGCGGAAAGCGCCCGCCGGAACATCAGGCTGAACCGGTGCGGGCGCGTCTCCGTCTTCCAGGGAGACATCCGCGGCTTCGGGGAGGCCGACGTGTATGATATAATCCTCGCCAACCTCATCGCCGGGGTCCTCGCCGACTGCGCGGGACATCTCGCTTCGCTTTTGAAGCGCGGCGGCGTGATGATAGCCAGCGGCGTCATCGAGTCACTGAGCGCGGGGGTGGAGGAGCGCTTCCATTCGGCCGGTTTGCGGATAACGGACAGCGCCTGGAAGGATGGATGGATCGCCTACCGGCTCGAAAAGCGGTGACGTCCCCCGGCCGGCAATAATCCGAAGCGTATTGTGCTTGATTTCGAGATGGGTTCAATAATACTTCCGTCCCATGTGGCAATCCACTGGGCCCGTTCGCCGGCGCAGGCCTGTCCGGCGCATTACTGGTAAGGAGATTTTATATGCCTAAAAGCACGAAGAACGCCGCACTCATCTGTATTGTTCTCACCGTCATTGCCGGCCTGGGCGTCGCGATCGGCATCTGGAAGCTGAGCCCCCTGGCGGCAATCATCGGCATGATACCGGCGGTCATCTATGAGGTCTACCGGACGGAGGGTTTTACGACGAAGCTCGCTTCAGTCGGCATGCTCCTGGTGCTCGTCGCGCTCGTCGTGATGATCGCCATGAACCTTTCGTTCAGCCTCGCGCCGTACCTTTCAAAGTTCGGGATAACGAGGGCCGTCGACGCGAAGCTGGCGGGCCCGGTGATCATCGCGGTGCTCGCGGTCATCCTGCTCCGGCGGACGGCGGGCATCTACACCAAGTGGCTCGCCGTGGTCATCTTCCTGGCGGCCGTGGGGCTCTTCTATGTCCTCGACCCGTCGATCTTCCACCTCATCCTCGACCTGGGGGCCAGGGAGGGGATGAAGAAGGTAGGGCGGTAAGGGCCGGGTTCGATTCGCAAAAGGCTTTGAAGCGACTAAATGCGGAATTTCGCATTTTTTGTTGAAAAACCGGGCACATCGACCACCCGGGTCTATCTTGCCATGATGTGGAATTGTACAGTTTACCCGTAGTGTGGCGTTCATGCTGTGTGCATGGAGCCTTCCAAAAGGCTACAGGCCTGGTCATGGCAAATCACGTCGTGCCTTTCTTTACGGGGAAATCGAAAATCGGTCCGGACCGGAATATACGGTAATTTCATGCCAAGGAATACCTTTCGAGCCTTTCTGCTGTGTTTTCTGTCTTAGTGAACTCTTCGCCGTCCGCGGAAGTTCGAGATCGAGGAGAAAACCTCCGAGCGCCTGGCGCTGGAGCAGGTCAAAGAGTTCTCCGCAGTGAACCGCTTGCGCTGCTGCGTCAATTATCCGTCATTGCTTTCGATAAACACCGGACCCGACGGGATAGAAAACTGGATACAGTATCACACCTTTGTGAAATTAACAAAAGCATGGGTATAATTTACCGGCGATGGGATGCTGGTCGGGAAGGTAGTTTATATGAGGTTTGAGAGGTATTCGGGATAAATAAACCTGGAAATGTTATGATGAGGTATTTAAGCTGGAAGATAAGATGGAGATGGTAGAATGCCACGTGACTACTTATATCAAATAACAACGATGAACATTCGATGCCATGCATTACACTTGCCCGAAAACAGCCGTGGTGTTGATGGAAAGGATGCAGGAGCTATTTAGTATCGAGAGGGAGTGGGATCTTATGAAGAAATCTGATTAATAAATTGTTAATAAGTAATGTAATCGCGTGTAAAGAGTACTAGTAAAAGAAGTAGTATTTGGAGAGTTGAAGAATGGAAAATATATTTGCGATTGATTTAAATGTTACTATCGAAAGAAAAATACACCTGTGAAGATCAATTTTACAAAATTGCGCGTAAACTTTTCAATCAATATGATCTCATGATTAGTGAATAGATCACATATTGGTTAACGGAAATCGAATTCTATTTTTATAACGAGCAAAGTCATCATGATCCATTATGTTCATAAGATATTCTCAACAGAAAAGAATTCGGGAAATGGTATTTTCATCGATTTAACGAAAATATTAATTCTGTCAAATGGGGTCCAAGAAAAGGATTCGATATAACCTTCGGCAATAGAGTATATTACCTGTGGAATTTTAATTAAGAGGCGTTATAGATATTAAAAAACGGGGATTTCATTGACGGACCTTCGCGAATAGTTGATTTAATTTTAGGAAAACGAGCACAAGAAATAGAATTTAGCTACTGATAGAAAATATATTTTCAAAAGATATATTTAATATTCGAGTCAAATTTATATTTACGTAAAGCTGAAAAGCCATGCGTGCCAGAAAATATATATTTCAACAAGGATATTAGGATAAAAAAAAGAATGAAGATGATGGGAATTATTATAATGCTTTATATCGATTTATAGTATTTCCCGCAACATCACATAAATTTAAAAGGAAAAAACAAGTGGCATTGGATAGTTATGAGTATTTCAAGAAAGTTAATATGGTCAATGATGAAAAGATAAAAGAAGGCATCAATAATGATTTTCAATACAAAATAATCAGCTAACCTAACATTTATGAAAAAACTTTACAATCCACTCCCAGACTGGCACACCCGTTCCCTCTTCCTCGTCTGGCCGCGGGGCCTGTATATGCGAACCCACCTTATAGAGGCATATGCAGAGGTGGCGGCGCATATACCCGTTGAGACCGATCTCCACATTATACTCAAGAAGATGTCCTACCGTGGAGAGATCGAAAAAATAATGCGGTCAAAACGCCCCGGCGGGGTGTTGCAATTCCATGAATTGCCCATGGTTTCGGATATCTGGATACGGGACTGGGCGCCGGTGCCGGTGCGAAAAACGGACGGATCTATGGTTCTCGTTAAAGCGAAATACCGGCCACGGTATTTACAGGGCGACGATGCCAAATACGCCGGGTACGATGACCGGGCCGGGCGCGAGCTGGCGACCATTCTCGGCCTTCCGCTCGAGGAATTGCCCCTGGTGTGGGATATCGGCAACCTGACCCATAACGGGGCGGGTATTGCCATCGTAAGCAGGCGAATCGTAACCGACAACGGGGGCATTCCCGAGGACGCGCTGCGCCGTCTCTTCGAAGAGATGCTGGGCATCGACCGGCTGTTCCTGGTGGAAGAGGAACCCGGAGACCCATTCGGGCACGTGGATGGAACCTTTCGTTTCCTGGACGAGAGCACCCTTGCGGTTGCCCGCTACCCCGATCATTTTGGCGAGGAGAATCGCTGGTGCGATGAGCGGGCGGCGGAGCTCCGCGCCGCGCCCGGCAACGGATTTCAGGTCGTCCCGATACAAAACGGCCCAATCGACCCGACGATAACCGAGGGGATGCCGTCTGCTGTGGGTAATTATTGTAATTTTCTAAGAATCGGGAATCGGCTTCTCATGCCGCAATATGGAGTGGAGGATGACCTTGGGGGGGTTGAGGTAGTTCAGAAAAAATGCCAGGGTCTGTTCGTTACGCCGGTAGGAGGAAACGGCGTGTCTGAAATCGCGCGCCTCGGGGGCGTCTTGAACTGCATTTCCTGGGCATGCTGACCCGCCGAGAACTCATGCGCCATACACACCCAGCGTTTCGCGCAGCATCCTCATCATGGTTTCCCGCAATTCCTTCGGCTCCAGTATTTCCACCTCTTTCCCGTACAGAAAGAGCTGCTTGCACAGGTACAGGTCGTCCGAGCAGGTGAACCTGGCTTCGTATGCCTCGTCCTTTTCCACTTCGATGATTTCCGGCTCCAGGATGCTTATCACCTGCTCGATCATCGAAAGGACCTTGCGTTTGAACCGTATGCGTACATTGTACCGTTTGCCTATGAAGGACCCAAGGGTGTCCGCGAATATGTCCGAGAGCGACGGAACGTCCTCGTCGAAGTGTTCCGCCAGAACTTCGAGCCTGTCGATCTTGTTCACTATGAAAAGCGACAGGACCCCGTTGTATTCGTTCTTCCCCACGAAATAGAGGTTGTTGTTCCTGAAAACCAGGTGGTAGGGGTGCACGGTGTAGCAATACGGCTGCCGCGCGGTGTTGGGTGTATACTCGAACCTCATTTTCTTCCTTTCCACGATGGCAAAATGCATGCGGGCGAGAAGCCAAAGGCAGTCCAGGGGGTGCTTCTTTATGAGACGCTCGAGAACGAGGTCCCTTGCGGTGTCGGTTATCACGAAGCTCGAATAGACCAGCGCGACGCGGCGGAGCATGTCTTCTTCAAGGAAGTCCGCGAGGAGGGTGCGCCGGCCGCCGCGTTTTTTCTCGATCCTGAGCCCCAGTTCGTCCGCCAGGTTTTTGCGTATATAGTCCCTGATGGTCTTGTCCGTTAACGGCTCCCCCGTCTCCTCCAGGGAGAGGAGGTCGGCCAGGGTCGAGGCGTTCCAGTCTTCGGGGTCCTTTTTATTGTGCAAAAGGGCGAGGACATGAAGATAGCGGCGAAGGACGTTGAGCTGGGTTTCGGGTTTCGGGAATTCCTTTTTCATGGCAGCGCACACGCTCCGTTTTTTCCTGGATCTTTTTCAAGGCGTTATTTCGAAGGCTGAAAAAACCTTCAAGGTCTACCTGTTATGTCTATGAAGGTCACTGTGCCGCCCGTATCTTGTACATGGAAACACGTAATGCATTCCGGCGGTCCGGTCTATAATAATTTTACAGTGCGAGCGCGGTTTTGAACTATAAAAAATGGTATGAGAAAAGGCTGAATAAAAAATCTTCGCCCCAGGACCTCATCCCGAAACAGGGCATGGTAATGGAGAGCGAGGGCGGAGTGCCGCTGCGCGGGCTTCTCGCGGGTTACCTGCATCGGCTACTGTCGCACTATGAAATATCAAACAGGCTGATGGAGCTCATTCTTGTCCTGATGAGTGTCGATGACCGCCAGCGGCTGGTCGATTACATGTACGGGCTGGACAAGGGCAGGGGAGAGGATTGGCTCAAGGAAAATTCAAATTACGATACGGCCCGTGAAAACCTATTTAATCCCGGCAGCATCGATTCAGGGCTGCTGGAAGACATCTACCGGGGAAATCTTTCGAGGCCGAAGGCTGAGATCACCTCTTATATCGCCGGTTTTCTTAGGGAGAAGCATGAGCTCATTTTGAGGGAATGCGGCGAACCTTTTCTGGAGCGCATGCGTGAGCTCGTACTGGTCTTTTCGCTCGACGAGAGCGATCAGGCCCTGCTGTGTTTTCTATATTGCCACTCTGATGCCAATGTCTCCTGTTTCGAAAATCTTTCCTCGGACTTCAGCTTTCACGAGTTTCTCGCTTTCTGTTCCGCCGCCACCGGCATTTCCTACGAGGAAGTGAAGCACCGGCTGGGGTATAACGGCAGGCTTTTCAAGGGAGGCATTCTCACCGAGATCGACACGGGTCATCAGCGCTATTTCACCATCGATTCCTCGATTACCTCCTTCATGGTCGGCATATCCGAGAAGACCCTCGTGGAGAAATGCCTGCGCCGTGATTGGGGGAACCGTCTCGGCCTGGATTGTTTTACTGTGGATCGCGAAAAAACCGCAGTTGTTCTTTCGCTCCTTGAATCGAAAAGGGCCTGCAATATCCTGCTCCATGGAAGGACGGGGACCGGCAAGACCGAGTTTGCCAGGGCCGCCGCTGCCTCCGCCGGGAGGGACGTCTATTTTGTTAATTTCTCGCCGAGCATGGAGGGCCAGGGCGGCAAGGGTGACGCAGCCAATGCCGCTGACCGGTTGTTAGCCCTGCGGGTAGGGATCAATGCCGTTTCATCAGACAGGGGCGTTCTCATTGTCGATGAGGCCGACTTCGTGCTCAACACCCGTTCCATGTATTATTCGGTTTCCAACGCCACTGAAAAGGGATGGCTCAACGGTTTTCTGGATGCCTGTCAGGCCACCATTATCTGGATCAGCAATGAAGTGGGACTCATGGAGGAGTCGACCCTGCGCCGGTTTTCTTACAGCGTCTACTTTCCCGAGTTCACGGAAAAGGAACGGAAGCGGGTATGGGAAAACCGCCTGGCAGACCACCCGCTTTCCCACTGTTTCACGAAGGGCATGATACGCCGGCTTGCGGCCGGTTACAGGGTAAACGCGGGGGCCATAGCCTCCGCTCTGGACGCCCTCGTGAACCTGTATCCCGCCGCGACGCCGAACGGGAAGGTACTGGAAAGGACCCTTGGGGATATCCTCGCGAGCCATGAGGAGTTGATCACCGGAGCATTTGAAAAAAATCCCAAATCCCCGCTGGCCGGTCTAGTGCAACAGTACGATGTTTCGGTCCTGCATACGGACCTTGCCCCTCCCGCGGTTCTCACCGCCGTCCGGTCCTTCGCCGGTCCGTGGAAACGAAGGAGCGGCACGCGCGGAAATTTGAACCTTCTCTTCTGGGGCCCGCCCGGAACAGGAAAGACCGAGTTCGCCAAGTACCTTGCACGAAACAGCGGTCTCGAACTGATGGTCAAGCGGTACTCCGATCTCGAAAGCATGTACCTCGGGGAGACCGAAAAGAAAATAGCCGCAGCGTTCCTGGATGCCGCGAGAAACAAGGCGATCCTGTTCATAGACGAAGCAGATTCCTTTTTCACCAGCCGCGAGAACGCCTTCCGGTCCTGGGAGATCAGCCGCACCAACGAGTTCCTTACCCAGATGGAAAACCATGACGGCATCCTCGTATGCTGTACCAATCTGCTTCCCACCATGGACAGCGCGGCGATGCGACGGTTCAGCTGGAAGGTCCAATTCAAAGCGCTCAGGGATGACGACAAACTGACTCTTTATGCGAGATATTTCAAGGGAGGAACAGCGCTTACGCGGGAGCAGGATGAGCGGATCATGGCCATCCCCGGGCTTACCATCGGGGACATTAAAACTGTTTGGCAGCGCTGCCGGCACTTTCCGGGACCCGGCCTGGACCACAACGCCATAATCGAGGAGTTGAAAAAGGAAGTCGGATATCGAAACACCGGGAGAATGGCAGCTATAGGATTTTCATGATATCGTATATTTGGTAAATATAGATAAGCAGGGAGAAATCTTCATCCCTGAGTATTCCATCAGTCTGATTAGAACCTCCCAATGTGACATCGAGCGTACTATGACTCATCTCATTCGAAACGGCTGTGTGATCATTAAAGGTTTGATCGATCTTATAGAATATCATTTGTCCTTTCAGTTGCTGCTTGTGTACGCCAGTCGTGTTAGTTCATTTCTAGAATCAAATGTTGTATTTAAAATGAAGGATGGCTTCTTATACCTGTTAAGATAAGTCTGATCCTCGACCTGGGGGCCAGGGAGGGGATGAAGAAGGCAGGGCGGTAAGGGCCGGCCGGGATTCGGAGCGGGATCCGGCTCGAAAACATGAAAGAAAAGCGGCACCCAAGGTGCCGCTTTTTCATTTCCAATGAGCGGGTGATGGGAATCGAACCCACGCTATCAGCTTGGAAGGCTGAAATTCTACCACTGAATTACACCCGCGTGTATCCATTACAGTACAGAAAGAGACGGCATGGCGTCAAGAAAAAAAGGCCCGCCGCGGGCGCCATCGTGGCGGCACCAGGCACCGGCACGCGGTAGTCTCTTAATTGTAAATTGCTTTATTCGTGCAGAATGAAAACAACCAGAACGCCCAGGCACGTTGACCGCGGTCGTGCGGCGGGGTTGACACGCGCCGGCTCCGGGAGACGGGTATTCCCCATGGACCCTCCCCGGGGGAATCTACATGGAAAATCCCATATTCGGCGTAGGCGGGAAAATATAGTATTAATAGAAAAAAGAACGGCATCACCCTGAAAAACTTGCCGGGATGATCGAGGCCGCCCCCGCCTCATCAGCCGGGTCGCGCGGGGCACGGCAAATCCGTGGCTCGGCACCCTCAAGTGGTTCGCCGACACGGTCGGCATTCCCATCGGCCTGCTCTTCGATGATGGGCCGAAGGCGGCCCCGTCGCCCGTGATGAAGAAGAACTCCCACTGGGACATCATCACCGGGGGCACCGTGCACTACACTCTGCTCTCGCCCGGGGTCCGGGACATGGAGATGATAATCCTCGAGTTTCCCCCGGGGTCGTCCTCCGGCGAGCTCACCTGTGCCCACGCGGGAATGGAGCGCGGCTGCTGGATGAGAGGCGGGCTTACTGTCGGGATCTATGACCGGGTCCGCGTGCCGCATCCGGGCGACAGCATCTGCTTCGAAAGCCGGAAACGCCACCACATGGCCAACAAGGGGCCCGGCATGACTACGGCCGTCTGTTTCAACACGGTGCCCTGGATTTTCACGCATGGCTGACGGGCCGCGGCCGGGCGGTGCTGAAAAGCCGCGCCCTTCTCCCCCAATCGGAAAGAATACCCCCTTGCGCCTCAATTTCAGGGATGGATGCCATGGGATGAATGTGGTGCTTATATCATTTTTTTCTTGACAATTATGTCACATTGTGTTGAACTGTGGGGAATTGTGGGGATTCGTGTTAGGTCTCACCTAACTTCAGGGGAAAACGTGGTACAAACGCATGTTCATGGGTGAGTATCACCCTTCCATGGACGAGAAGGGGCGCATTGCCGTTCCGGTAAAGCTCCGCAGGGCGTTCGGCGACGACGCCGTCATAAACACGCTTATCATCACCCACGGCTTCGACAAGTGCATCATGGCCTTCCGGGAAAAGGAGTGGAGGGAGTTCGTGGAAACGAAGCTCGTTCCCCTTTCCCAGGCGGACCCCAAAAACCGCATGCGCCTCCGCTTCCTGCTGGGCGGCGCCGCGGAATGCGAGCTTGACAGGCAGGGGAGGGTCCTGGTGCCTTCGTATTTGAAGGAGTACGCCGAGATAAGCCGGGAAGTGACCATGCTCGGCCTGTTTAATAGAATAGAGATATGGAGCAGTGAGGTATATTCGCGCTACCGTCCCGACGGCGATTCGTTGAACGCCTTCGCCCGGGAGCTGGGGTTTTGACGCGTCATGGCGCGCCGGGCGGACCGCCGGAAGGCATGAGAATGAGACATAACGCGGACATATCGGGCCATGAGTTTTCACACACGCCGGTGCTCTGGAGGGAGATCAGGGAATTCGTGCGCACGACGCCGGGGGGAGAGCGCGGCATACTGGTGGATTGCACCCTGGGGGAGGGCGGGCATTCCGAGCTGATCCTGGGGGAGTTCGCGGGCGTGCGCGTGATGGGCTTCGACCGGGACGAAGAGGTGCTGGAGGTCGCGAAAAAAAGGCTGCTGCCCTTCGAGGGCCGCGTGGAATTCATTAACGACAACTTTTCCGCCCTGGCGGCGCACTGCGGCGGGCTCCGGGGAAGCATCCTGTGGTTCCTGTACGATCTCGGCATATCATCCTACCACTTCGAAAAGAGCGGCCGCGGGTTCAGCTTCCGCGGCGATGAGCCGCTGGACATGCGGCTCGAAAGGGGCCTCAAGACCGACGCCCGGCGCGTGGTGAACACCTACCCTGAAAATGAGTTGACAGATATCTTCCACGGGTATGGAGAAGAGCGCTGGGCGAAAAAAATCGCCCGCCGCATATGCCAGTACCGTGAACAAAAGCCCCTGGAAACTTCCGCCGAGCTGGCGGAGCTGGTGCTCCGCGCCATCCCGAAGCGCTTCCAAGTGAAGAACATCCATCCCGCCACACGGGTTTTCCAGGCGCTCAGGATCGCGGTCAACGACGAGCTCTCGGCCATCGAGCGCTCCCTTCGCGACGCGGCGGACATCCTCGCGGAGGGCGGGAGGATCATGGCGATGTCGTACCATTCACTCGAGGACCGCATAGTGAAAAACACGTTCCGGCGGATGGAGAGGGGATGCACCTGCGGCCTGGAACCGGCCTCGTGCCGCTGCAGGGGAAAGGCGATCGTGCGGGTGATTACCAAGAAACCGCTCACGCCGGCGGAGGACGAAAGGGCGGTGAACAGGAGGGCGCGGAGCGCGAAGCTCCGCGTCTGCGAGCGGTGCGCGCCGTGACGAGGGGGCGCGCGGAAATCAGCCCCCGGCTGAGCGGAGGGAGGCCGTGAAGTTCATAGGGATAGTCGTTTTCATGATCCTCTTCGTGGTCCTGTATATCTGGCAGAACGTCGAGGTCATGAAGATGAAAATGGATTACGGGAGAGAAGCGGAGGTCGAGGCCGGGCTCATACGGCAGAACGACCGTCTCCGCTACGAGATAGAGACCTTGAGGCGC
The DNA here is from genome assembly GCA_963762305.1 of uncultured Spirochaetota bacterium. GTDB lineage: Bacteria > Spirochaetota > UBA4802 > UBA4802 > UBA5368 > CAVXKM01. Next base: position 153,307 of record CAVXKM010000005.1, read on the forward strand.
ATGAACGTCATCGAGGAGTATGCCCGGTCGCGCGGCATGCATGCCCTTACCCCGGGCGATATCGATGTCGTTGACCTGAGGGGCAAAAAACGATGAAGGACGCGGCGACCGGGAAACCGGTACATCTTCCGGACATCCTGCGCGGATGCGGCGGCATGGTGCGGGCGCTGAAGGGCAGCCCGTCGAAGGCCGTTTCGTCGGTGGAATACAATTCCGCGCGGGTGACCGGGGGCTCCCTCTTCGTGGCCGTCGAGGGCTTCCAGAGCGACGGCCACGGGTACGTGCATGACGCGGTGAGGAGGGGGGCTGCGGCGGTCGTGGTCTCCGCCGCGAGGGCCGCGGAGTTCGCGTCGCCGGGAGAGGACGGGGTGACGGTCCTTGTCGCCGAGAACACCAGGAAAGCGCTCTCGCGGCTCGCGGCCTGCTTTTACGGCTTCCCGGCCTCCCGCGTCCCGGTGGTGGGTGTCACCGGCACGAATGGAAAGACGTCCATCACGTACATGCTCGAATCGGTATTCAGGGCCCACGGGTGGTCACCCGCCGTCATCGGCACGGTCAATTACCGCTGGAAGGGGAAAGACGTCCCCGCGCCCAACACGACGCCCGAATCGAAAGATCTGCAGGAGATCATCGCGCGGATGGTCGACGACGGGGCCGACGCGCTCATCATGGAGGTCTCCTCCCACGGGTTGAAACTGAACAGGGTGGACGACGTCGAATTTTCCGTGGGCGTGTTCACCAACCTCACCCGCGACCACCTCGATTTCCACGCCACCTTCGAAGACTACTTTGAATCGAAACGGCGCCTGTTCGAGCTCATGGACGCCGGCAGCAGGAAAGGAAAAACAGGCATAGTGAACTGCGACGACCCCTTCGGCAGGCGCATACTCTCGGGGAAGGGAAGCTTCTCCTATCCTCTCCTCGGCTTCGGTGCGGCCGCGGACGCCGATTACATGCCGGACGTGTCCAGCATCAGCAACACCATCGAAGGCGTCGGCTACAGGCTCGAAAAACCGTTGAGCGGCGTCGAAATACGCCTCCGGCTCTCGGGTGCGTTCAACGTCCCCAACTCCCTCTGCGCCTTCGCCGCCGCCCACGTCATGGGCGTCCCGGTGGAGACGATCCGGCGCGGCCTTTTCGATCTGGGCGCCGTTCCCGGCCGTTTCGACCGCATCAGCTCGCCCGAGGGATTCCACGTCATCGTGGACTACGCGCACACGGACGACGCGCTCGCGAAACTGCTGGCTTCGGTCCGGGAGCTCGCTCCGCGCAGGGTGATCACCGTGTTCGGCTGCGGCGGGAACCGCGACAAGACCAAGAGGCCCATCATGGGGGAGTCGGCCTCCCGCCTTTCGGACCGGGTGATCATCACCAGTGACAATCCGCGCAACGAGGATCCCGGCGACATCATCCGGGACATTTGCGCGGGGATCACGGGGACGAACTTCGAGGTCGAGCCCGACAGGGAGGAGGCCATCAGGAAGGCGGTGTACATGGCGGGCGAGGGCGACATGCTCGTGGTGGCAGGCAAGGGGCATGAGGATTACCAGATCGTCGGGAAGGAGAGGCGGCATTTCGACGACCGCGAGGTAGTGCGCAAGTATATGGAAGAAAGGGAACGGCGGTGAAGGTATCCCACAGCACCGACATCGGGACCATCGTGAGGGTCAGCGGCGGCACCCTGGCGTGGGGCGAGCCCGGCACCCCGGTGGAAACGATCACCACCGATTCCCGCGACACTGGACCGGGGAACCTCTTCATCCCCCTGGTGGGCGAGAAGTTCGACGGGCACAGCTTCATCGAGGAGCTGGCCTCGTCGGGAAGGCTGGCGGGCTTCCTGACCATGCGCGATGAGCTCGCGGCGGTGGGGGAGCGCTACGGGGTCGCGGCGGTGCGCTGCGATGACACCCTGCGCGCCTTCGGGCGCATCGCCTCCCATCACCGGGACCGGATGAACCCCACCGTGGTGGGCATTACCGGGACCAGCGGGAAGACGACCACCAAGGAGCTGCTCCACGCCATGCTCTCCACGGACCGTCCCTGCCTCAAGAGCGAAAAGAACTACAACAACGAGGTCGGCCTGCCCTTCACGCTGCTCGGGCTCAGGGAGGAGCATGAATTCGCCATCGTGGAGATGGGGATGAACCACAAGGGCGAGATCGGGCGGCTCTCCGCGATCGCGAGGCCGGACCTGGCCGTCATCACCAACGTGGGAGAGGGGCACCTGGAGTTCCTGGGGGGAGTGGAAGACGTCGCGGCCGCGAAACGCGAGATCATGGAGGGGATGGGGCCGGGGGCGGTGATCGTCCTGAACATTGACACGGCGCATTTCGATATCCTGGAAGAGGGGGCGCGCGCGAGCGGGCTGCATGTCGTCACCTTCGGCCTTTCCGCCGCCGCGGACGTCTGTCCCGAGAAGTACAGCCTCTCGGAGGAAAGGATCGCGCTGACCCTGTCCGGCCGCGAGTACGCGGCGGCGCTGTACGGCCTGCACAACCTGTACAACATCCTGGCGGCCTTCGCCGCCGCCCACGCGCTGGGAATCGGCGAGGACGGCATCGCCGCCGCCCTGTCCTCCTTCAGGAACGTGGGCATGAGGAGCCAGATTATCCGCCGCGGCTTTCTCCTCATCGACGACACATACAACTCGAACCCCCTCTCGGCCCGGTACGCCCTCAGGTCGGTGGCGGACACCTTCCCGGGAAAAAGAAAGGTGGCAGTCCTGGCCGACATGAAGGAGCTGGGGCGGGAATCGGGGCGGTACCACCGCGAAACGGGCCGGCAGGCGGCGGAACTGGGATTCGACCTCATCTGCACCTTCGGGGAGATGGCGGGGCTCATCGGCCAGGGGGCGCGGGAGGCGGGGATGAACGGAGAGGCGGTCCGTCACTTCGACCGGAAGGAGGACCTCGCGGCGTTCCTGGCGCGGACCCTCACCGCGGATGATGTGGTACTGGTCAAGGGATCGCGGGCAATGAAACTGGAGGAGGTGGTGGACGCGCTCGTCCGCTGAAACCGGGGCATGCTATATCACATTCTGGTGCCGCTCCAAGAATACGTTTCCTACCTGAGGCTCTTCCAGTACATCACCTTCCGGTCCGCCTACGCGGCGCTCACGGCGCTGCTGCTGGTGCTCATCTTCGGGAACGTGGTCATACGGTGGCTCCAGGGACTGAAATTCCGGGAGGAGATCCGCGAGCTCGGGCCGCAGAGCCACAGGACGAAGGCGGGCACCCCCACGATGGGGGGGGCGCTCATCCTGGGCGCGGTGCTCGCGTCCATCTTGTTATGGGGAAATTTATCGAACCACTACCTCATCCTGCTCATCCTCGCCACCGTGTTCCTCGGACTCCTGGGCTTTGCCGACGACTACATGAAATCGGTGCTCAAGGTCAAGAACGGCATGTCCGCGCGCATGAAGATCGTCTTCCAGTTCCTGATCGCCCTCGGCGTGGTGCTTGCTGTCTATTTCTTCCCGTCGAACCCCAAGTACACGACCAGGCTCTTCATCCCGTTCGTCAACAAGGCGGTCCTGGACATGGCTTGGGTATGGGTCGTGTTCGCCGTGCTCGTGGTGGTGGGAAGCTCCAACGCCGTAAACCTGACGGACGGGCTCGACGGCCTGGCGGTCAGCTCAGTCATCATCGTCGCGGGGTGCCTCGGCATCATGACGTATCTCACGGGGCACGTGAAGATAGCGATGTACCTGCGCATTCCCTACATCCAGCACAGCGCGGAACTGACGGTGTTCCTCTCCGCGCTCATGGGCGCCGGCATAGGCTTCCTCTGGTTCAACTGCAATCCGGCCTCGGTGTTCATGGGGGACACCGGGTCGCTCGCGCTCGGGGGCATCATCGGCATCGTGGCCGTCATGATCAAAAAGGAGGTATTCCTCTTCATCGTGGGCGGCGTTTTTGTGCTGGAGGCCTTCTCGGTCATCATACAGGTGGCCTGTTTCAAGCTCACCGGCAGGAGGATATTCAAGATGGCGCCCATCCATCATCACTTCGAGCTCTCGGGCTGGCCGGAGCAGAAGGTCGTGATGAGAATGTTCATCATCGGCATAATACTGGCCATTTTAGGCCTGAGTTCGCTCAAGATATTGTAGGACCGCATGAAGACAGGCTCTGACATCGAAGGGAGGAGGGTGCTGGTGGTGGGGCTGGGGTACCGCACCGGTCTCGCGGCGGCCAACTTCCTTGCCGCCCGGGGCGCGCGCGTGACGGTCTCGGACATCAAATCCGCCGAGGCGCTGCGCGACGTCATCGACAGGCTCGACCGCAGGGTGGCGGTGCGCGCGGGCGAGCAGGGGCCGTCACTGCTGGACGAGGGCGCGGACATGGTGGTGCTGAGCCCCGGGGTCCCCGCGTCGATTCCCCTTATCACCGAGGCGCACCGGCGGGGCATACCGGTACTGGCGGAGGTCGAGCTCGCCTCACGGTACATGCGCGGGATGATCGCGGCCATCACCGGCACCGACGGCAAATCCACCACGACGAGCCTGGTGGGATACATTCTCGCGGCGGTGGGCGTTGACGCCCGCGTGGGCGGGAACATAGGCATCCCGCTGGTGTCGCTGGTGGAGGAGACGGGGCCGGACTCAGTGAGCGTGGTGGAGCTCTCCTCGTTCCAGCTTGAAACCATAGATAAATTCCGCCCTGACGTGTCCGCCGTGCTCAACATAAGCCCGGACCACCTCGACCGCTATGACGGGATGGATGATTACCTCAGGGCGAAGATGCGCATTACCGGGAACCAGGCCGCCGGCGACGTTTTCGTGTATAACCGCGACGACCTCCTGCTCTCCTCGAACCTCGGGTCCGTCAGGGCGAGGCGGCTGGGCTTCTCCCTGGATGACGATGCCGCCGACGCGTTCCGCAAGGACGGCGCCATCTACCTCCGTTCGAGGGGAGGGCTTGCGCCGGCCGTCGAAATTTCCCGGATGCGGATCATGGGCGTCCACAACGTCCAGAACGCCATGGCCGCGCTGCTCATCGTGACGTCGGTCCTGGAAAAGGCGGGGAGGGAGGCCGACCCGGCCGCGATCGCCGACGCCTGTTGTTCTTTCGCGGGGCTTCCCCACCGCATGGAGAGGCTCGGCAGTCTCGAGGGGCGGCTGTTCATCAACGATTCCAAGGCGACCACGGTGGGGGCCGTCGAAATGGCGCTGCGCAGCCTGCCCGGGAAAGGCGTACTCATACTGGGCGGGCAGACGAAGGGCGACGACTACTCCCGCCTGCGGGCGAGCGTGAGGGAGAGGGCGAGGGGCCTGGTGCTCATCGGCGAATCCTCGCGGGAGTTCTCGCGTATTTTCAGCGACGTCGCCCGCGAGCTCGCGGCGGATATGGACGACGCGGCGGTGCGCGCCATGCGCATGAGCGAGAAGGGGGACGTGATTCTCCTGTCCCCGGCGTGCGCCTCCTTCGACATGTTCAGGAATTTCGAAGACAGGGGGGAGGCGTTCCGGAGGTCCTTCGAGAAACTGAGTAAAGGGGCACTGTCCTGGACCTGAAATCTGTCATCGACACGAGGCGCAGGGGCGAACCCGACCTGGTGTTCTTCACGCTGGTGCTGGTGATGGCGGGCGTGGGCATCGCCATGTGCTACAGCGCGAGCGCCGTCTACGCGCTGAAGAATTTCGGCGACTCGTTCTATTTTCTCAAGCGCCAGCTCCTCTGGCTCGTGGCGGGCCTGGTGTCCCTGCTGTGCGTCCAGAACATGGATTACCGCGTTTACCGGCGCCACACGCGGGTGATGCTGGCCGTGGCCCTGGTGCTCCTCGCGCTGGTCCTGGTCCCGGGACTGGGGCACAGCGTGAAGGGCTCCTCGCGCTGGCTGAGCTTCGGGCTGCTGCACCTCCAGCCCTCGGAGTTCGTAAAGGTCGTCCTGGTGATATACATGGTGAAGGTTTTCTCGGCCGAACACCGGGGAACCGTCACCCAGGTGTTCCAGATGCTCGTGCCCATGCTGGTGATAGCGCTCATGTTCATGCTCATCATGCTGCAGCCGGATTTCGGCACCGGCATCACCCTGCTCGTCGCCTCTGTCTTCATACTGTTCGCCTCGGGCTTTCCGCTGCTGTACCTGCTCATGCTGTTCGTCACGAGCATCCCCATGTTCTATCTGCTCATTTACCAGGTGAGCTACCGGTGGGAGCGCATACTGGCCTACCTCAATCCATGGGAGGACCGTTTCGGCATCGGGTACCACATCATCCAGTCGTTCATCGCGTTCAAGAAGGGCGGGTTGTTCGGGGTGGGTCTCGGCAGCGGCACGCTCAAGGCGGGAAGGCTCCCCGAACCTCACACCGACTTCATATACGCCGTCATCGCCGAGGAGACGGGTCTGCTGGGTACCCTGCTGGTGGTCGGCCTGTTCTGCTTTTTTCTCTGGAGGGGCATTCGGATCTCGCTCGCGGCCCCCGACGAATTCGGCCGGCTGCTCGCGGCGGGCATCGCGCTCATGGTCGTCGTCCAGGGGTTCATCAACATAGGCGTGGTCACGGGCAGCCTCCCGACGACCGGCGTTCCGCTGCCCTTCATCAGCTACGGCGGCTCGTCGCTCCTGGCCAGCCTGACGGCCTCGGGAATTCTATTGAACATATCGCGCTACCGCGAAGTGGTCCAGGAGGAGCTGAAGCTCTCGGAGGAGGTGTGGCGTTGAGCGCGGGCACTGTCCTCATAGTCGGCGGCGGCACGGGAGGCCACCTGAGCCCCGGGATAGCCCTGTACGAGGAGTTCAAGGCCAGGGGCGTGTCCGTTCATTTCCTGTGCTCGGAAAGCGACACACGCTTCTCATCCATGAAGGACGTCCGGAAGGACGATCTCCTGCTCTACGCGGCGCCTCCCCTGACGCGCAACATCCTCAAGCTGCCGCTGTTCGCGCTCCGGTTCGCCGCCTCGGTCTTCAAGGCCTCGCGTATCATCGGGAAGATGAACGCGGGGGCCGTGATCGGAATGGGCGGATACGTGTCGGCACCCGCGCTCATCGCCGCCGTGTTCCGGGGCGCTCCCATCTATCTGTGCGAGCAGAACACGGTGCCGGGGAGGGTAACGTCGTTTTTCACCCGGTATGCCGCCAGGGTGTTCACGACCTTCAAGGCCACGGAGGAGTACGTCAAGAACCAGCACAGGAGCAAGTTATCCGTGGCCGGCAATCCCATCAGGAAGAAGGTAATGGTGAAGGCGAGCCGCGAAGAGGCCAAGCGGCACTTCAACATGAAACACTGCAGGCGGGTGGTGCTGGCCATCGGGGGGAGCCAGGGAGCGCTCACCATCAACGAGCTCGTGCTGGGCCTCCGGAAGAGGTTCCCGGGTGAATTCGACGACACGGGCATCATTTGGAGCACCGGGGACTATTCCTACGGCCGCTACGGGGAGGCCATGCGGGAAACGGCGGACGCCGGTTCCATATACATATCGCCATTCATTGAAAACGTCGGTCTGGCCTACAGGGCGAGCGACGTGGCGATAAGCCGCTCGGGCTCGGGCGTGATGATGGAGCTGGCCGCCATGGGCGTGCCTTCCGTGCTCATCCCCTTTCCTTACGCGGCCATGAACCACCAGGACAAAAACGCGGACGTTTTCGCCGAATCCGGGGCAGCGATAAAGATCTCGAACGAGGACGCCGTACCGGAAAAGGTAGGGCCCGTGTTGAGCGAGCTGCTGCAGAACCCGACCCAGCTCCGGAAAATGTCCGCGCGGGCCCTGGAATCTGCGCTGCCCGACGCCGCCCGCGTGATAGTGGACGCCGTGAAGGGAGATATGTCGGCAAAGAAGTTGCAGGAGCGTCATGTTCAGAAAGTCTAAGAAGATGCATTTCATCGGGATCGGCGGAATCGGCATGAGCGGTATCGCCGAGATCCTCATAAACCTGGGGTATGAAGTCTCGGGCTCCGACCTGCGGGCGTCGGAACAGACGAGGAGGCTTGCGGACCTGGGCGCGCAGGTGTTCATCGGGCACTACCCCTCGAATATAGGGGATTACAGCGTGGTGGTCACCTCCAGCGCCATAGGGCCGGGCAATCCAGAAATCATAGAGGCGCGGAACAGGAAGATCCCCATCATTCACCGCTCGGAGATGCTCGCGGAGCTCGTGCGCCTGAAGCACGGCATAGGGGTGGCGGGGACGCACGGCAAGACCACCACCTCCTCCATGCTGGCCTACGTGCTCTATCACGGGGGGCTGAATCCCACCTCCATCGTCGGCGGAAAGGTGCTCAACTTCAAATCCAACGCCAAGATAGGGCAGGGCGAATACATGGTTTTCGAGGCCGACGAGTCCGACGGGTCCTTCCTGAAGCTCCTGCCCAGCATCGCGGTGGTGACCAACATCGACGCCGACCACCTGGACCATTACAAGTATTTCGAAGGGCTCAAGAGCGCCTTCCTCCAGTACATCAACAACGTTCCCTTCTACGGCTATTCGGTCCTCTGCGCGGACGACACCGTCATCACGGAGCTGCTTCCGAAGATCGAGCGCCCCTTCATCACGTACGGCATGTCCGAGCACGCGGATTTCCGCGCCGGGTCAGTGGAGCTTAAAAACGGCGAAACCTCGTACACGTGCTCCTACAAGGGTGAGCCCCTCGGCACCATCCGGATGGGCCTGCTCGGGAGGCACAACATCGTGAATTCGCTGGCGGTTGTGGCCGTCGCGCTGGACCTGGGGATGGGCTTCAAGGCCGTCCAGCAGGGCCTTGCCCATTTCCGCGGGGTCGGCAGGAGGATGGAACGGATAGGCGAAGAGAAAGGCGTTCTCGTGATGGACGATTACGGGCACCATCCGACCGAAGTCATCGCGACGCTCGATGCCCTCAGGGCGCTCGGCCGGCGGATCGTGGTGGTCTTCCAGCCCCACCGCTACACCAGGACGCAGCTCCTCTGGGACGAGTTCGGCAAGGCGTTCGGCGGGGCCGACGTTCTTTTCCTCACGGAGATATATCCGGCCGGGGAGGAGCCCATAGACGGGGTTTCATCGGCGCTCATCGGCGAGTCGATCCGCCGGCACGCCGGCCGGGAGGTGCCGGTCGTGTCCCGCCTTGAGGACATCCCGGGGGAGGTGGCGGGGGCGCTCAGGGAAGGAGACGTGGTGCTCACCCTGGGCGCGGGTGATGTATACAAGCTGGGCCCGCAGATTCTGCGGAAGATCGGCGAGGCGAGATGAAAGGCCCCGGGAAAAACGCGACGGTAATGGTGTGTGCCCTGCTCGCGATGTCCCTCGCCGGCCCCGGCGGCCGTGCGGCGGGCGATGTTCGCCTTGTGGGCTCCGTGGAATTTCGCGGGCTCAAGTCGCTGGGCTCCCGGGAGATCCTGAGCGGGGTGCCGCACCGGGTACGGAGTGACGGTGTCGTCCTGGACGTCGACGCGATGAAAGACGCCCTTGGAAAAAATCCTTACGTCCGAGATTTCACGATGCGCAAGGAAGGAAACAAGCTGGTGGTCGAGGTGCAGGAGCGTGAGCCCGCGTTTATCGTCGCGATAAAAAGAGGCCGCGCGGTGACCGCCGTTGAGGTCGACGGCTCCCTCCGTGTGCTCTCGGTAAACCATGCCCGCGGCCGCGATGTCCCCGTCGTGCTCGTGAACGGCGCCGGCATGTCGGACAGCGGGCTTTCGAAGCGGCTTGAAAGCGTTCTCGGCATGCTCGCGGAGATAAATCGCGGAAAGCTGGCGGTGTACCGTGAGATCGAGGAAATCGATTTGACTGATTATCCGCACGCGTCTATACTCTTGCGGGGCCGGCGCACGGCATTCAAAGTCCGCGCGCGGGAGCGGGATTTTATGCGCCTGAATTACCTCGCCGGCTTTCTCGACGGCGCGGGATGGTATCCCCGCGAGGCTTTTGACTGCGGCGGGTTCGTGGTCATGAAGTAAGGGAAGAAGGAGCGCGATGATGGAAGATGTACTGGTCGGTCTTGACATCGGCACCACAAAAACATGCGCCGTCATAGGGTTCCTCAATGAGAACAACGAGGTCGAGGTGGCGGGGGTGGGGGTCGCGCCGTCGCGGGGCATGAAGAGCGGCGTCATCATAAACATCGACAACACCGTTTCCTCCATCATCAAGGCGGTCGAGGACGCGGAGCTCATGGCGGGCTCGGAGGTGACGACCGTATACGTGGGGATCACCGGCCAGAACATAAAGGGGGAAAATTCAAAGGGCGTGGTGGCGGTGTCGAACCGCCAGAGGACGATCACGCCCGTCGAGATAAAAAGGGTGATCGAGGCGGCCCAGGCCATCGTGATTCCCGCCGACCGGGAAATACTGCACGTGCTTTCAAAGGAGTTCGCGGTGGACGACCAGACCGGGATCAAGGACCCCATAGGCATGAGCGGGGTCCGGCTGGAGTCCGAGGTGCACATCGTGACGGGAGCGACCACGAGCATACAGAACCTGATCAAGTCGGTGAACAGGGCGGGATACCAGTGCGCCGACATCATATTCGCGCCCCTCGCTTCCGCGGAGGCGACGCTGAGCCGCGACGAGAAGGAGCTGGGCGTGGCCCTCGTGGACATCGGCGGCGGCACCACCGACGTCATCGTCTACGTCGAGGGCGGGGTCTCCTACTCCACGGTGCTCGCCATAGGCGGCATCCACGTGACAAACGATATCTCCATCGGGCTCAGGACGCCCCTCGAGTCGGCGGAGGTCATCAAGAAGAAATACGGGTGCGCGGCGGTGGACCTCGTCGACGCCTCCGAGACCGTGGAAGTCCCGTCGGTCGGCGGGCGGGCGCCCCGCAGGCTCTTCAGGCAGGAGCTCGCGCAGATCATAGAGCCGAGGATGCTGGAGATAATGGAAATGGTGGACCGCGAGCTGGTGAGAAGCGGGAAGAAGGACATCCTGGCGGCGGGGATAGTGCTCACCGGCGGCGGCGCGATGCTCGAGGGGAGCGTGGAGGCCGCGGAGAGGGTCTTCAACATGCCCGTCCGCACCGGCGTCCCAAAAGACATCGCCGGGCTCCGGGACGTGGTCGGCACCCCGCAGTTCGCGAACGGCGTCGGACTGCTGAAATACGGCATCAAGATGGGCCAGTTCAGGAGCGGGTCCAGGGTTGAAAAGGAGGGAACCCTCTCGTCGTTCGGCAAAAGGCTGAGAAGGTTCCTGGAGGATTATTTATAGGTCTTATTTTTTAAATTATTATGAGACATAATGTTTAAAAACGGGGGGAATGATGTTCAGACTGGAAGAGGACAAACCAACGAACACAGTCATCAAGGTCGTGGGAGTCGGCGGGGCGGGAAACAACGCCATCAACCGGATGATCGCCACCGGCATGGAGGGCGTTGAGTTCATCGCCATAAACACCGACGCGCAGCAGCTCAGGGATTCCCTTGCCCGGAACAAGATCCAGATAGGAAGCAAGCTGACACGCGGGCTGGGGGCGGGAGCGGACCCGGAGGTGGGCAGGGAGGCCGCGGTCGAGGACCGCGACAAAATCCAGAAGGCCCTGAAGGGTGCGGACATGGTTTTCATCACCGCCGGCATGGGCGGCGGCACGGGCACGGGAGCGGCGCCCATCGTCGCCGAGGCGGCGAAGGAGCAGAACGCCCTCGTGGTGGGCGTGGTCACGAAGCCCTTCAAGGTGGAGGGGAAGAAGCGCATGGACCGCGCCATGGAAGGGATCCGGAACCTCAAGGAGAAGGTGGACACCCTCATCACGATCCACAACGACCTGCTGCTCAAGATCATCGACCGGAAGACTCCCATCGAGGAGGCGTTCAGGCTGGCCGATGACATACTCCGGCAGGGAGTCCAGGGCATCTCTGATCTCATCATGGTCACCGGCCTGGTCAACGTGGACTTCGCCGACGTGAGGACCGTGATGGGGGAGACCGGCGACGCGCTCATGGGCGTGGGCATAGGAAGCGGCGAGACGAAGGCGCTCGAAGCCACCCAGATGGCCGTGGCCAGTCCTCTGCTGGAGGAGACCAGCATCGAGGGCGCCAAGGCGGTGCTCATCAACATCGCCGGCGGGAACGACCTGTCCCTGCACGAGGTGAACGAGGTCACCGATATCATCACCCGCCAGGTGGACGCCGAGGCCAACATCATTTTCGGCACCACCATCGATCCCGCCCTGGACGACAGGGTGCGGGTGACGGTGATAGCGACCGGCTTCGACCGCAAGAAGAACATGCTCGCGAAGAGGCCGGAAAACGAGCTCGACCGGAAAACCGGCACCTCGCTCACCCTCATCGAGGGGAAAAAGGATCCCAGGGCAGAAAAGAAGGCGCCCGTGGGCATGCAGACCTTTTCGCTGGATTACGAGAAGCGCCGCCTCCGGGACCACAGCAGGGAGCTTTCCTCCGAGGACCTGGAGATTCCGGCCTTCCTGCGCCGACACATGGATTGACGCGGCCGTTCCCCCCGGCGCGGGGCGTGCGCGCCCCGCGCGAACAGTCGATGCCGGGACGGGAGGCCTGCCTGCGCGATGAGGCATGAGCCGGATATACATGAATTTGTCAGGGCCGCGGCCGGCGAACCCGGGGAAGTCACCCCGTTGGCAGGCGACGCCTCCACCCGAGTCTATTACCGCGTCGCGGTCGGCGATAAGAGCTTTGTCGCATGCTATGACCACACCCTTCTCGAGACGCCCCCGGACAGGCATCCCTTTTGCGTCGTCCACGGCATTTACAGAAACAACCGCGTCCCCGTCCCGGAGATCCACGCGATCGACGCCGGCAGGGGACTCATGCTCCTCCAGGACCTGGGAGACGTGCTCCTGGAGGAGGCCGTCCGTGCCATGTCGGGCGACGAGATCAAGAGCACGTACGAATCCCTGCTGTCCATCTGCGTTCGAATCCAGTCGATAGACACGACCAAGCCCCCTGCCGCCCTTCCGGCTGTCTTTCGACGTCGAGAAACTCATGTATGAGTTCGACTTTTTCATCCGGCACGCGCTGCACGGGCGTTTCAATTCGCCGCTCTCGGGGAGCGAGGAGACGGAACTCCGGTCGGAATTCGAGAAGATCGCGGCGCTGCTCTACCGCCCCGGGCTCTTCGTGCTCAACCACCGGGATTACCACAGCAGAAACGTCATGCTTCAGGGGGGATCGCCCTTCATAATCGATTTCCAGGACAGCCGGATGGGGCTCCCCCACTATGACCTCGTTTCGCTCTTAAGAGATTCCTACACCTCTCTCGGCGAGGAAATTTTCTCCCATTTGAAAAATACATATTACGAGCTCGCCCGGGAGCGGGGGATACACTCCATGGGCCGCGACGAGTTCGAGTTCTACTTCGACATGATGGCCTTCCAGAGAAACGTGAAGGCCCTGGGGACATTCGGCTACCAGGTCACGGTGATGAAGAAGGCCCTGTATGAAAAGTACATCCGGCCGACGGCCGGCTACCTCGGCGCCTATGCCGGGAGAAGGAAGGAGCTCAGGAAGGCCGGCGCGCTGCTGGCGCGGGCGCTCGGGGAGGCATGGTGAAGGGTTTCGTGTTCGCCGCCGGCCTCGGCGAGAGGCTGCGCCCGCTGACCGACGATACGCCGAAGCCGCTCGTCCCCGTGGCAAACGTACCGTCGATCTGTTACGCCCTCATGCTGCTGAAGGAGGCGGGGATCACCGACGTCATCATCAACCTCCATTACCGCCCGGCGGAAATCGTCGAGTACCTCGCGGGTAACGGCGGTTTCGGATTGAGCGTCACCTATTCACGGGAGAAGACCATACTCGGCACGGGAGGCGGCCTGAAGAACTGCGAGGCCGCCCTCAGCGGCGGTGATTTCGCCGTGGTAAACAGCGATGTCGTAAGCGATATCGATTTTGGCGGGGTCATCCGGCGGCACCTCGCCGGGTCGGCCCCGGCTACCGTGGTGGTGCAGGAGAGCGCCCGCGCGAGGGAGATAGGGCCCGTGGCCGTGGCTGGAGACCGGGTGCTGGACTTCAGAAACGCGCTGGGCACCGGGATCGAGGGCGGTTGCGTGTATACGGGCATCGCCGTGCTCTCGCCGCGGATTTTCCCCCACCTGGTGAAAGAGTTTTCCAGCGTGGTGTACACGGGTTACACGGGCCTGATAAAAGAGCGGTGGCTTGCCTGCGTGCGGCACGAGGGCGTGTGGCTTGACGTCGGGTCAGTGGAATCATACTGGTCGGCCAACGCCGCCGTGCTCCGCGACCTGGGGCCCTTCCGTGAAAGGATGCGCGTCGCCCTCGGGATCATGCCGGAGCCGGTCGCCGCCGACGCGGTCATCGGCAGGGACGCTGTGGTCGAGCGTTCCGTCGTGGGCGGGGGCTGTCGGATCGGGACCGGGGCGGTCGTACGGGACTCCGTCATCCTTCCCGGGGTGACTGTTCCGGAGAGGGCAGTGGTCGAGAGCTCGGTGGTCTATAAGGGAGGACCGATTAAAATAGGCGGGTGATGGTCGATGGGAAGAGGGCCGGGGGACAGGGCATGATAGCGACGGGACTCGAGATGTTTCTGAAGAAGAGCGGGAAGTACCGGAACAGGAGAATAGGCCTGATCGCCAACCAGGCGTCCGTCTCGTCCCGGCTCTCCTACTGCTGGGATGAGCTCGCCGCCGCGGGGCTGAATGTGCGGCGGATCTTCTCGCCGGAACACGGGCTGTTCAGCACGGAGCAGGACCAGGTGTCCGTCAAGCTGCAGCCGGGCCTCCGCTGTGACGTGGTGAGCCTGTACGGCGACACCTCGGAGACGCTCCGCCCCGAAAGCGCCGCGCTGGAGGGCATAGACCTGGTGTTGTTCGACATGCAGGACGTGGGGTCGCGGTACTATACCTACGTGAACACCATGGCCCTTTTCATGTCGGCCCTGCAGGGAAAGGACGTCGAGTTCATGGTGCTGGACAGGCCCAACCCGCTGGGAGGGATGACGGTGGAGGGCCCCGTGCTCCGGGAGGGCTTCGAGTCCTTCGTCGGCGTCTTTCCCGTGCCGGTACGGCACGGCCTCACCCCCGCCGAGCTGGCCCTTTTCCACAAGGAGCGAAACCGGCTCGACATCAGGCTTTCATTCACGGCCATGAAGGGCTGGCGCCGCCGCATGCTCTACCGGGACACGGGCCTCCCATGGGTGCCGCCCTCTCCCAACATGCCGGTGCCGGAAACGGCCAGGCTCTACCCCGGTCTCTGCCTGATAGAAGGGACGAACCTGTCCGAGGGGAGGGGCACCACCACGCCGTTTCAGGTCGTCGGCGCGCCGTTCGTGGACCCCTTTCGCTACGCCGCCGCCCTCTCGGCGTTGGGCATGGACGGCGTGCACTTCAGGCCCGTTTATTTCAGGCCGACTTTCAACAAGCACGCCGGCTCGCTCTGCGGGGGCGTTTTCATACATATAACGGATGAAGGCTTCCGGGCCTTTTTCGCAGGGGTCGCCCTCGTCAAGGCCGCGCTTGAATGCTTCCCGGACAAGTTCGAGTTTAAGCGGGACGTCTACGAGTTTGTCACCCGGCACCCGGCTTTTGACCTCCTGGCCGGCGGGTCGGCCGTCCGGGAAAAAATCCTCACCGGGGCCTCCCTCCACGACATACAATCTCTCTGGCGGGACGAGGAAAAGGCGTTTGCGCGGGAAAAGGCGGCGTACCATCTGTACCGCTGAAGGCGGATACCCATTTCGTTGTCTTTTTCTTTTCTCCCGTCATTCGCCCATTCCGGCCGGTCCGTGACGCGCGGCGGGTGTCTTTCACACGGCGTGAGGAAGCGCCCCTGTTCAAAAAAATCTGGCTTTCTGCACGCTTTACAGTATATTCTACATACGAAAAGGTAAAATTCGTTCCAGGAGTGTGGACATCGCGTGTCAATGCGGTCGCGGTAAAGGCGGGGAAATGGAAAGGCATCGAAAAGATGGAATCATAACATGCAAGGGCAAGGGTGAGAACGGGGATTACGTCCGCCGGCTGAACGAGGTGGTGGAACAGCTCACCAGTCCCGAGGCCTATGAGGCCGTGTTCAATCGCACGAGCCACGAGGTACCCATGCCTTCGGTGGAGTCGCTGGGCCATATAGTGGACCTGCTCAGGACGGTGCTGTTCCCCGGCTATTTCGGCAACTCGGACCTGAAGCCGGGAACCATGCGTTATTACCTGGGCTCCGCGCTGGACAAAGTATCCATGCTTCTGGCGGAGCAGATCAACCGGGGGCTGTGCTTCTCGTGCGAGGACCCGGAGGCGATGGACTGCTCCATCTGCGAGGTGAAGGCGCGCGACGCGACGATGGCCTTCCTTTCGAGGCTCCCGGAGGTCCGGCGCCTCCTCGCCACCGACGTGAGGTCGGCCTTCGAGGGAGACCCCGCGGCGAAGAGCTACGGGGAGGCCATATTCTGCTACCCGAGCATCACCGCCATCACAAACTACCGTATCGCGCACGAGCTCAACCTGCTGGACGTGCCGCTCATTCCCCGCATCATCACCGAAATGGCCCACTCGTCCACGGGCATCGACATCCATCCCGGGGCCCGTATCGGGGACCACTTCTTCATCGATCACGGCACGGGCGTGGTTATCGGCGAGACCTGCGAGATAGGCAGTCGCGTGAGAATCTACCAGGGGGTTACCCTGGGGGCGAAGAGCTTCCCGCTCGATGAAAACGGCCGGCCCATCAAGGGCATTCCCCGGCACCCGATAGTCGAGGATGACGTGATCATATATTCAGGTGCCACCATCCTCGGGCGGGTCACCATCGGCCGCGGTTCCGAGATCGGCGGGAACGTGTGGCTCACCCACGGCGTTCCGCCCGGGACGCGGGTCTTCCAGGGCAGGGCCGAGGAAGAGGTCTTCCACGGCGGTTCGGGGATTTAATACGAGCCGGGAGGAATTTTTCTTGACAGGGCTGTTCCACCCGCTATAAATGAGCAAGCGCTCACTCACTCCATGAGCAGGTCAGCAACTGACAAAGGAGCCTTTTTATGAACAGGGAATTGATCAAGGCCCGTCTCAACCTCCACGCCGTACTGGTCAACCTGGAAGACCTGGTGCGGTATGACGCGGAAATGGCCGGCCTCACCAGGGACTGGGACGTGTCCATCCAGTTTTCCGTCTTCAACGGGCCGGCGGCGCATGTCCGGTTCAAGGACGGGACATGCACCGTGGGGAAAGGCCGGATGAAGAGGCCGTCGGTGAAGCTGTTTTTCTTTTCGCCCGCCCACATGAACAGGATGTTCGACGGCAAGGCTCAGCCCGTTCTCCTCAAGGGCTTCACCCGGCTTGGTTTTCTCACCAAGGATTTCCCGAAACTCACGGAGAAGCTCGGGTACTACCTGAAACCGACGCCGGAGCTCCTGAAAAACAAGAAATACGTCGAAATGAACACCCGATTCACCCTCACCACCGCCGTCTTCGCCGTGCCCGTGCTGGGCGAGCTCGACCCGGTAGGACGGCTCAACGCGGAACATCTCCGGGACGGCATCTTGGTAGTGAAGATACTTCCGGATGGGCCTGCGGCGCATCTCGACGTCAAGCACGGCTCGATGGAGACTATGAAGGGCGGCGTGGACCGTCCCATGGCGGCGATGCTCTTCAGGGACGTGAAGGCGGCCAGCGATCTTTTCAATCAAAAGACCGACGGCTTCAGCGCCATCGCGAGCGGCGGAGTTGTCATGAGAGGCCATGTTGACATGATCGATGCTACGATGATGATAATCGACCGTATACCGGTCTATCTGCAATAAAAGGGGGCCAGCAATGAAGACCTATACGTACCGCAAATCCCAGGCTCTGTTCCAGAGGGCGTTGAAGGTCACCCCGGGCGGCATCTACGGTCACATGAGCCCCGCGCCGCTGGTCCCGATCACGGCCTACCCGTTCTACGCGTCCCACGCGAAGGGTTCCCGGTTTTTCGACGCGGACGGCAACGAGTTCATCGATTACATGTGCGCCTACGGCCCCATGGCCCTCGGGTACAACAACCCGAAGATTGACGCGGCGGCAATGAAACAGCTCAGGAGCGGCAACTGCATCACGGCCCCGGCGCCGGTCATGGTGGAACTGGCCGAGTACATGGTGGACCTGGTGGACTGCGCCGACTGGGCCTATTTCGCGAAAAACGGCGGGGACATGACCAGCTATGCGCTGATGATCGCGAAGGCGGCAACTGGACGCAAAAAGGTCGTGCTGGTGAAGGGAGGCTATCACGGCGTGGCGCCCTGGGCCCAGACGCCCGGGCATCAAGGGATAATCGACGAGGACCATTCGAATGTGCTCTACGTGAGCTGGAACGACTTCGATGCCCTGGAGCGGCTCGTCTCCGCCCACCCGGGCGAGATATCCGGTTTCCTGGCCACTCCCTATCACCATCCCGCCTTCGGCGACAGCGAGATGCCGGCCGACGGCTACTGGGCAAAGGTTGAAAAGCTCTGCAAAAAGGAAGGCATGCTGCTTATCATAGACGACGTGCGCTGCGGCTTCAGGCTCGACCTGCGCGGGTCCAACGTGTATTTCGGCTTCAAGCCGGACCTCGTATGCTTCTGCAAGGCCATCGGCAACGGGTACCCCATATCGGCCCTGGTCGGCTCTGAAGCGCTGAAAACGGCGGCGGCCAAGGTGTTTTACACGGGCAGTTACTGGTTCTCCGCTGTGCCCATGGCGGCGGCGCTCGCGACCCTCAAGGAGATGAAAAGGATAAACGCCCCGTCGCTCATGCTGAAAAAAGGGAAGAAGCTCCTGAACGGCCTGGTGGCCGTCGCGAAGGGCCACGGCTACACCCTGAAGGTGACGGGGGCGCCCTCCATGCCCTACCTCCGCATCACCGACGACGAGACCCTCGTCCTCCACCAGGAATGGTGCGGGGAGTGCACGCGGCGCGGCGCCTACTTCGTGTCCCACCACAACTGGTTCGTCTCCACCGCTCACAGCGACCGGGACATCCAGCGCACCTGGGACATCGCCGACGATGCCTTCAAGGCGGTGAGGAAAAGACTGGGGCCGTAGGACGGGGAAAAAAACGAATTCCCGCTGAAGTTGTTGACTCCCGGCAAATCTTTCGGTATGCCTGCATGTGAAATCCCGGCGAGGGTCCATGATCTTCATTGAAACATCACGCGGGCGAGGCCGAAGGAATGCCGGAAGGCGACCCATCGAAGAATAACATCATTTCCTGCAAGGCCAAGGTGCGCATTCCCGAAAGGCACTCGTCGGGCCTGGTGCTGGTTTACCTCGACGCGGAAACGTGCGTCCCCCTGCACTGCCATTCCCTGGTAGTCTCCGGCCAGGAGCTATACCTGCAGGACGTCAGCGTGCCGCACGGGGAGGTGCTGGCCCTCATCAGGGATGGAATTGCGAAATACGACATCGACAAGTACTCCCACGGCCGTATCAGCAGCGGCCTGAAATACTACCTGGCGGGTCCGGCCGCGCAGGGCCTAGTCAGTTCGGTCCGGGCGAACGACCCCGGACTGGCGGAAAGCCATTTGAAAAAAACGCTGGAGCGAGTTCTTTCGCTCCGGCAGATTGAAGTCCAGGTGGAGTACGAAATCCTGGGCCGGGAGCGGTTTTCCGAGGTCACGGGCACGGACCGGGGCGAAGGGATCTCTCCCGAGCAGCGGCGCGCCATCGCGCTCCAGTACGCGAAAAACGACGAAAACCTGGCGGAAAGGATCGCACAGGGTCTTATCGATGATGTCGCTCCGCTGCGGTTCACGCTTCGGAAGGCGGACGGGGCCTCCGCGTGCGGGCTGGCTGTCCTCGGCATGCTCGACGGAACCATGCGTGACGTTACCGTGGCCGCGGGAGGCGATTCAAGCTTCGGCAGCGTCGAAATAAACGCGGCGCTCCCGGACTTTTATCAGGGGCTGAGTGCGCTTGTCTCCGGGGCCGGCGCGGATGCGGCTCTCTCATCGAAAATAGAGG
Organism: uncultured Spirochaetota bacterium; assembly: GCA_963762305.1. Taxonomy (GTDB): domain Bacteria; phylum Spirochaetota; class UBA4802; order UBA4802; family UBA5368; genus CAVXKM01. Next base: position 173,111 of record CAVXKM010000005.1, read on the forward strand.
GCGCGATAGGGCGGATGGACACGACGGAACTCGCCGCCGCCGTGAAGGAGAACGACAGGATCGCCTCCGCCGCCGTTCTCTCCTCCGCCGTGGAAAAGGCCCTCGGGGGGCCCGTGGCTGCCGAGACCTCCTTTGCGGTTATGAACTCGGTCGAAATGGAGATCCAGCTTAACCGCTGGAAGGGAAAGACGCTCCAGGAGCAGGCCGGGCGGGGTGAGGATCAGAGCTACCGGGGGCTGAAGGTGATAAAGGCGCACTGCATCCTTTCTCCCGCGAGAGGGAAGAACATATCCCGCCTCAGGGCCGGGGACAATGTCCGCGTGATACTCGACCAGTCGAGCCCCCTCGCCAAAAAAATTATAATGAACCTGGACCTGCTGGAAAACAATAAAGTCAAGCCCATCGCGGTGCCGGTGCATTCATTCCAGTACTCGCCGGGAGAAGGTTATTCGCTCTACGTGAAGATAGCCGAGGGATTGCTCGGCAGGGCCGTCGAGGAACAGGATGTGAGGATACTCATGGGCGATCCTAAGGTAGAGGCGGCCCCGCAAGGCCCGAGGACCGTGATGGTGATAGGCGTCATGGCCGCGATCATCGCCATGGCTGTTGTCGGGTTCCTGTTGCTCGCGCGCTGACGGGCCCTTTTTCGGATTGACTTTTCCCGGTCCCTTTATAGTGTGGAAAATTTTTTTGGAGGGGGATATGGCCTACAAGATCACCAATGACTGCACCATGTGCGGGACCTGTGCCGACGAGTGCCCAGCATCGGCCATCAAGGAGGGGAAAGAGACCTACGTGATTGACGGGGACACCTGCACCGAGTGCGGTTCATGCGTCGATGTCTGTCCGACCGGGGCCATTGTCCAGGTCTGAGAAAAAGGGATGGCTCGAAAGGCCATCCTTTGAATTTTCACCGCGCGGCTGTATACTATTATAGTATGACCATCTACATGAAATTGACCCGTTCGGAGCGCATGGAGGGTAATATTTTTTTTCCTCGCCTTTTTCGCGCCGGTGCCACTCATGAGTAAGAGCGGTATCGGCCCGCGCGCGTGTTGGCTCATCGTGCTCGTTTTTTCTCCGGCGATGACAGCCCACCCGGGTGCCGCCGGATTCCCTCCCGCGGTTTACGCGGAGGAGAAGGGGGACCAGTTCGATTTTAAATCGTCCTTCGAGACATACCGGGACATCGAGCGGCTCTACCGGAAATGGGAAGCCGGCATGTTCGGAAGCCGCGGGTATTACAGGAGAAAGCTCTACAGCCTGCTCGTGGACAGCATAGGGAAAGGAGTCGTCACCGATTACAACTACGTCCACCTCTTCCCCGAGGACCTCCCCCGGGGGCGCTTTCACTGCCGGCTGGAATACGGGCGCTGGCTGACCATCTCGGGCCCGGTTGATTCGCAGTCGCTGGCGCGGGCTGCCGGGAAAGACCCGGCCTCGCTCCGAAGCGCGTGGAGGTCGGGGCGGCTGGTCTCAATATTCGGAAAGATAAAAAAGTTCAGGATAGAAGAACGCCCCAGGGGGGTCACGCTCGTGCTGGACGTGATCCGGTTCCGGGGAACGCAAGCGGAAGGCCCGAAAGGGCCGGCCCTGGCCGATTGAGGGGAAGCGGAGGTTCAACATGTGCGGCATCATCGGGTATGTGGGTAAAAAGCCGGCCGCGGAGGTCATCATGAACGGCCTCAAGCGGCTCGAGTACCGGGGCTACGATTCGGCCGGCATCGCGCTGGTGAACGGCGGCCTGTTCGTGAAGAAAAGAAAGGGCAAGATATCCGATCTCGCCCAACTGCTGGATTACGACAGTCTCGGGGGATACCATGCCGGCATAGGACACACGCGCTGGGCGACCCACGGGGCCCCTTCAGACATAAACGCCCATCCGCATACCTGCTGTAACGGGACGCCTGTCGCTGGTGCACAACGGCATCATCGAGAATTTCGCCACGCTGAAAAAAATGCTGGCCGCCAAGGGGCACACGATCGTGAGCGAGACCGACACCGAGGTGATGGTGCACCTCATCGAGTATTATTACGCGGAAAACCCCTTTCTCGATGCAGTGATGCTCGCCCTCTCGAAGGTGGAGGGCACCTTCGGCATCGCAGTGGTCTCCCGTGACGAGCCCGACAGGATCATCGTGGCCCGCAGCGGAAGCCCCCTCATCCTGGGGCTGGGCGACGACGAGATGATCGTCGCCTCCGACGCCAGCGCCATAGTCGAGCACACCCGCAAGGTGATATACATCGACGACAACGAGATCGTGGAGATCAGGCGGGACGGGTTCAGGAGCTATGACCTGAATAAAACCAGCAAGGTCAAGCAGGTCAGGACATCGACTGGGACATCGCGGACATAGAGAAGCAGGGCTTCGAGCATTTCATGCTCAAGGAGATCTACGAACAGCCCGAGACCATCCGCAACGCCTTCAGGGGCAGGAATATCGCCGAGATGGGGAACGTGAGGCTTGACGGGCTGCGCCTGTCCGCCGAGGAGCTCGCGCAGATCGAGAGGATCATCTTCATCGCCTGCGGCACCTCCTGGCACGCGGGGCTTGTCGGGGAATACCTCATCGAGGAATACGCGAGGATCCCCGTCGAGGTGGAATACGCCTCGGAGTTCCGCTACCGGAAGCCCATACTGAAGAAGGGAGACCTCGTCATCGTCATAAGCCAGTCCGGCGAGACCGCCGACACGCTGGCCGCGATGCGCGAGGCGAAGACGCGCGGCGTGAAGGTCCTGGGCATCACGAACGTGGTGGGAAGCACCATCGCCCGGGAGAGCGACGGCGGCGTGTACATCCACGCCGGGCCCGAGATAGGCGTGGCGTCGACCAAGGCCTTCACCTCCCAGATCACCGTCCTCGTGCTCCTGGCCCTCCTGCTGGCCAGGCGCAAAGACATGACGGCGGAGACGGGGCAGGGAGTCCTGGAGTGGCTCGCGAGGGTTCCCGGACATGGTCGCAAAGGTCCTGGGCGATGACAGCGAGATACGGGAAATCGCCCAGAAGTACAAGGACCATCGCAATTTCCTGTACCTGGGGAGGGGAATACAGTTTCCCGTGGCCCTGGAAGGGGCCCTGAAGCTCAAGGAGATCTCCTACATCCACGCCGAAGGCTACCCGGCCGCCGAGATGAAACACGGCCCGATCGCGCTGATCGACGAGAACATGCCGGTGGTGTTCATCGCGCCGCGCGACGAGGTGTACGGCAAGATCATAAGCAACATGCAGGAGGTGAGGGCCCGCAACGGGAGGATCATCGCCATCGCCTTCGAGGGGGACGATGAGATCCGCAATTACGCCGATCACGTGATCCACATCCCGCCGGTGAGGAGCATTGTTTCGCCGCTCCTGACCGTTGATCCCGCTGCAGCTGCTGGCGTACCATATCGCCGTCCTGCGCGGATGCAACGTGGACCAGCCCAGGAACCTGGCAAAAAGCGTGACGGTCGAATAGGGCCGCCAACTTTTTACCCGGCGCCCGCGAGATAATGATTGACATAAAAAAACCGGGCGTTTTAAATCCCGAGAGGAATGACGAGCGCCGATCCGAAAGGGATGAGCGCCGGGCGGGAATACACGTGATGCGCCTGCGGCCCGGCACGTGGAGATCACTGTGATAGCGAGGAATGGATGATAGTAATTGAAAGCATAGACCATATCGGGCTGTCGGTCTCGAAACTCGACAGGTCCATAGAGTTTTACCGCGACCTCTTCGACTTCGAGGTGATTGAAAAGATGAGCAGCTCCCGCGAGGCCTTCATCAAGGTGGGCGAGATCGTGATAGGGCTCTACGAGGTCGAGGGATACAGGCACCAGAAAGGCACGAAGAACCATATAAGCCTCTACATCGACGAGGAGGATTTCGACGACGCCGTCGACGAGCTGAAGGATAAGAACATCACCATCGTCTTCGGCCCGGAAAACATCCGCAACGGCAAGTCCGTCGTCTTCGCCGATCCCGACGATAACCAGATCGAGCTCTGCTATCCCAGGATGAACCCGTGAGGCAAACGGGGCGGGCCCTCCCGCCTCAGTCCAATGAGCACAGCCCTGACTGAAATCCTCCAGAAAACGAGAATCGTCCCCGTCGCCGTTTTTAACGACGTGAAATCCGCGGCGCGCACCGCCGAAATCCTCATCGAGGAGTCGATGCAGCTCGTGGAAGTGACGCTGAGGACGCCCGAGGCGTTCCGGTGCATCGCTGAGCTTGCTCGTGATTTCAGGGGCATGGTAATCGGCGCGGGGAGCGTGCTTTCGCGGGAGGCCGTGAAAAAGGCGGCGGACTCCGGCGCTTCCTTCTGCGTGTCGCCGTGCATGGACCGGGACGTCTGCGAATATGCCGCCGGGTCGGGCATGCCGTTCATCCCGGGCGTGGCCACTCCCTCGGAGCTCAACGCCGCCCTGCAGATGAATTTCAGCCTTGTGAAGATATTTCCGGCCGCCAGCCTGGGCGGTCCAGGATACATTTCGGCCGTTGCCGCGCCCTACAGGATGCGCAGTTTCAAGCTTATCCCGACCGGCGGGATAAACGAGGGTAACCTGGCGGACTACGTGAAGAATCCCCAGGTGATCGCCGTGGGCGCCTCGTATCTGGTCGAGAGCTCGCTCGTTGACGGCGGCGATTTTGAGGCGGTGAGAGACCGGATAAGGAGGGCCCGGGAGATAGTCGCCTCCGTCTAGGGGAGGCGGCGGCCGGGAGCGCAGTGACGGCGGGCAGGAAAACATCCTGCCCTTTTTCATTCCATGCGGAGGGAGGAGCGGGTTTCACGCCATGTCCCTGCATTACGAACAGCTCATTCGGCGGGCCTTCGGGCGCCGCGAGGCTCTATTCGGTGACGCCGCCACGGACTGCTTTCGGCTTTTCAACGGCGGCGGGGACGGCGCGGAAGGAATCACTATCGATCTCTACGGCCGGTACCTCCTGGTCCAGTTTTTCCTCGGCGCAGCCGGACGGGAGCAAGGAGATCTGTTGAAGGCGGTGGAAAACAGCTGCGTCGGCCTGCCGGTTGAGGTCAGGGGCATACTCTTCAAAGACAGGCGAAAGCGGCCTGCCGGCCGCGCCGGTGACGCAGGGTATGCCAGCGAGGTCGCCGCGGGAGAAGGCCCCCCGGCCCGGTACACGGTGACTCAAAACGGCGTGAGGGCCGTGGTGAATCTCATGGAAGGGCTGGGGACAGGCGTCTTCCTTGACATGAGAGAAGTGCGCGACAGGCTCCGCGACGCATACGTGGGGGGCGACCTGCTCAACCTGTTCTGCTACACGGCCCTCCATTCCGTGCACGCACTGAAAAACGGAATGGACGGCGCGGTAAACATCGACCTGAGCGGTCCCGCCCTGCGCTGGGCCAGGCTCAACTATGAGGAAAACGGCCTTACGATCGACGAGAAGAGTTTCGTGCGGGGCGATTCCCTTGAGTGGATCAGGATATTCGGGAAGAAAAAGCGCCGTTTCGGCCTCGTGATCTTCGATCCGCCGACCTTCTCACGGAACAGGAAGAAAAGTTTTTCAATAAAGCGGGACTACGCGTCGTCCCTGCGGCACGTTTCACCAATAGCCGCCGGCGGGCATGTGCTCACGTGCGTCAACACGGAATCGATCTCCCGCGATGAATACCTCTCCTGTCATCCGGCAGGGTGGGAGAATCTTTTCCTGGCCCATGAGCCGTCCGATTTCCCGTATCGCGACCGGCCGTACCTGAAAGCGGGACTCTGGCGGGTGAGTGATTAACCGGGGTTCTTCTGAAAAATCCTTGACACGCTCTTTTCCCGGTGATTGGCTTCATCGGAAGCACACTTCGTGCGGAGTGAATTTATAAAATGTTCTACCTTTCCCTGGTGCTGATCCTGTGCGGCCTGCTGACGCTCCTGTACGCCCTCCTCGGAGGGTCGGGCGAGGGGCAGGCATCCCTCCCCGGTGACCGCTTCGTTCCCCACGATGATTACTCCACGGCGGAACTCCGCGCGGCGCGGAGCCTCACGGGGCGGAAGGCCCCGGGCGCCCGTGCCGGCGGGGACTTCCCGGAAACGACGGGTGACACGGCGAGGAAGTCGCCTGAGCGACCGGCGCCGGATGGCGGCTTCCAGTCGCAATACGGCCGCCAGGAGGCCGAGGACACGCGGGAAGGCGAGGCCGGAGTGCTGGAAGAGCTGCACCGCCACGTTGACGAGTCGGGGCGGGAAGAACCACGCGAGGACGGGGAGGCGGATAAAACCGCCGGGCCGCCGGCATACAGCGCCGTTCTCTACGAGGACAGCTCAAACGCGGTGGACTACAAAAGCGGTTCCTCGGCGATTGACCCGACGTTGAGCGCCTATAAGAGCCTGAAAAGGATGGGGAGGGGCAGCATCGAGGCGGTGAGGGGCGGCATAAATCTCCACATAGGAAAAACCTTTTTCCGGTTTGATTTTTACCGGCTGGAGGACGTGAAGGTCGGGGAGAACTATATCGCGCTTTTCATGAAAGGAAGCAGCGTGGTGAGGCTTATCCTTTTTGATGAAATAGACGAGCGCTTCTTCGAGATAAAGAGGGATGTTGAGAATCACCTCCAGGGGACGCGCTGAATGTATTACCGGTACAAGTCCCGCCGCCGAAACAAGAACATCTACAATATAACCGCCGTTTTGCTCCTCGCCGTCCTCCTCGGGTACGGCGTCTACCGCTACCGGCACTACCTGTTTTTCTGGCGGTATTCCATGTCCCGTCTCGAGGAGCGGATTGATTCCGCGGCGGCGATCGCCGACAGGACGGCACGGGAAGCCCGCCTGCGGGACCTCGTGAAGATGTGCGGTGATTTCGCCGATGACAACATGCTTTCAGGCGACGCCCACGCGATGCTCGGCAGGGCGCATTTCAACCTGGCCGAATGCCTGGCCGGTAGGAGCTTCTCGGAGAAAATCGTGTACGAGGGCTTTCCCTGGGTGCTGCGCGACGAGGAGCGGCGAGAATACACGGAAGCGCTTCGATGCTTCCGAAAAGCCGCAGCCCTCTCCGGGCCGGACAACGCCTCCCCGTCGAGCAGGTTCATGTTCGCCAGGGCCGCCTTCAGCACCGGGTATTACAGCCCGGGCGACATATTCACCATGCTGGGCCGCGGGATTCAGGTCGAGAGGGCCGATGACCCGGAAAACATGCGCTTCTATGCCCTGCTCCACGTGCTGAACGGCAGGGAGGACGAGGGCATCAAGCTGCTTCAGGTGCGCGGAAAGACGTCCGACACCATCGAGGGCCAGCTCTATTCCGCCGCGCTGCAGTGTATCGCGAAACGCTATACGAATTCCATCATGGAATACAAGAACATCCTGGTCAGGACGACAAGCGGCGAGGTGCTCAAGCTCGTTCATATAAACCTGGGGAGGATCTACTACACGCAGTCGCTCTATAACGAATCGCTTATTCATTTCGAAAACGCGCTTTCGATAGACAGGGACGATGTCCAGTCCAAGATCTGGATGGGGAAGAACTATTCCGCGATGGGAAACAAGCTCAAGGCAAGGGCGATCTGGAGCGAAGTGCTGGCCGCCGACGCCTCGAACGAGGAGGTGAGGCGTCTCCTGAAGCTCATGTGACGCGGTCTCGTTCAATTTATGCGCCCCGCCTTGATTATACCCTGATTATCGCTTGACAAAATAACGTGTTGTAATAATGGGAACCTTCAGGCATATTGAATCGCTTCAATATACCGCTTGAAAACCCTTATACAGATTCGGCCCAACTCTACACCCGGCACGATTGCATCGCGGGGCGGCTACAGGACGGACAGATTGTAGGGTACCCGCTTAGGAGACAGGTATGATATTCAGCTCGATCTACGGCCTTTTTTCCAACGACATGGGGATAGATCTCGGAACGGCCAACACCCTTGTGCACGTGAAGGGACAGGGTATCGTCCTCAGCGAGCCGTCCGTGGTCGCGGTGCAGAGCGGCACGGGCAAGGTCCTCGCGGTAGGGCACGAGGCGAAACGCATGCTGGGCAGGACGCCGGGCGACATCGTCGCGATCCGCCCCATGAAGGACGGGGTCATCGCGGACTTCGAGACGGTGGAGAAGATGATCCGCTATTTCATCACCAAGGTACACAAGCGGAAGACGCTGGTGCGGCCACGCGTGGTCATAGGCGTTCCGTCGGGGATCACGGAGGTGGAGAAGCGGGCCGTGAGGGAATCCGCCGAGCAGGCCGGGGCGCGTGAAATATTCCTCATCGAGGAGGCCCTTGCCGCCGCCATAGGCGCGAACATACCCATCCACGAGCCGGCAGGCCACATGGTGGTCGATATCGGCGGCGGGACCACCGAGATCGCGGTCATTTCCCTCGGGGGCATGGTGATAGCCGATTCGGTGAGAATAGCGGGCGACGAGTTCGACGAGGCCATAATCAAGTACATGCGTACGCAGTACAATCTCGTGATCGGGGAGCGCATGGCCGAAGAGGTGAAGTTCCGGATAGGCAACGCTTTCCCCGAGAAAAAGAACGAGACCATGGAGCTCAAGGGCAGGGACGCCATTTCGGGCCTGCCCAGGACACTGGAGATCGATTCCTCGGAAATGCGGAAGGCATTGAAGGAGCCCGTGGACCAGGTGCTGGACGCCATAAAGCGCATCCTTGAAAAGACGCCGCCGGAGCTCGCGGCCGATATCGTGGAGCGGGGGATCGTGATGACGGGCGGCGGGTCGCTGCTGAAGGGGCTTGACAAGTATATCAGCAAGGAGACCGGCGTTCCGGTCATCCGCGCTGAAAATCCCCTGACCTGCGTCGTGCTGGGGGCCGGAAAGTTCCTGGAGGAGATCAAGAACCTGTACCGGGCAAACTTAAAGTAATGTCCCGGGGCACCGCAGTATAAAGGATTATCGAAGGGCTGCCGAAGTGCGACCGTGGAATTCATAATAAAACATAAGTCCATCATCGTATTCGTACTCCTCTCGTTCTTCTGCCTGTTTTCTCTCGTTCTGCAATCCTCCCCATTCACGCTGAGCATCGAGGGGGCGGGAAGCCTGTTCGTCATGCCATTCCAGAAAGGATATCACGGGCTGCAAAAAGCGGTGCAAATGCTGTGGGCCGGCTTTACCGAGCTGAGCGAGGTCCGGGACGAGCTCCAGAAGACGCGGGAAAAGCTCCAAAAGTACGAGGGGATGGCGGAAGAGCTCGGCGAAATAAAAACCGAAAATGAAAGGCTGCGGAAGCTGCTGGAAATGCAGCCGGAGGCGGCCTACGAGTCCGTACCGGCATTCATAATCTCAAAGGACCCGGACAACTGGTTCAGGACGATCATCATCAACCGCGGCTCGGCCGACGGGGTCCGCGAGAACATGCCGGTCATTTCCTTCAGCGGCGGGGAAAAGGCCGTGGTCGGAAAGGTCATAGAGGTGCGCCATAACATTTCCCGCGTCCTCCCCGTGATTTCCGTTGACATGAAGCTCGGGGTAATGTTCCAGGAAAGCCGCTACCCGGGGCTTCTCACGGGGTACTCGTCGAACTCGAATTTTTCCCTCGTCGACTACATCAGCAAGTCCGCCACCGTCAAGTTCGGCGACGTCATTGTAACGTCGGGCCAGGGCGGAGTTTTCCCCCAGGGGCTCCTGGTGGGCAAGGTCATAAAGTCTTTCGTGACGGAATCCAGCGCCTACCAGAAGGCCCTGGTGAAGCCGGTGATCGACTTCAATCACGTCGAGGAGGTCTACGTCGTCAAGAAGGTGCCCGACACGGAGCTGCTTGACCTGCTGGGTGGTGAGGAGTAATGCTGGTAACGTACATCTTCTCCGGCGCGATCATCCTGGCCTCCCTCATCATACAGGGGCACTCCTCCTTCGACATGCTGAGAATCGCGGGGATCAAGCCGGACCTGCTCTTCATAGCCGTTCTCTATTTCTCGTACAGCTTCGGCTCCTTCTACGGGGAGATAACGGGCTTCGTGAGCGGCGTGCTCCACGACGCCGTCTCGAACTCCCCGCTCGGCCTGCTCACCCTTCCCAAGCTCATCCTCGGCTTTCTCGCGGGCTTCTACGGCCGGTCCGTGTTCAAGGCGAACATGATCAGCATCGCGCTGCTTCTCTTCGTCGCGTCCCTCGCCAAAGGGGTCATCACCCTGTTCCTCGCATATGTCTTCCACGAGGCGTCGGTTTCGTCGATCATCTCCATTATCATTCCCGAGGCATTCTACAACGCGCTCCTCGCCCCTCCGCTGTTTTTTCTTTACGATAAGATTTTCGAGAGGGAATTGTCGAGGGAGGGTTACTGATCCATGGCGCAGACGTCCTTGAAGACCAGGATGTTGGAGGCATTCAGGTACAGGATGTATTTTTTTCTCTCCTTCGTTCTCGCCGTCTTCTTCGTGCTCCTTGCCCAGCTGTTCAATCTCCAGGTCATCCAGGGCGAGATATACAGGGAGAAGTCCAGGCTCAACATGGAGAACTACATACCCATTCCCGCTTCGAGGGGGAGCTCTACGACAGGAACTTCAGGATCGGCGAAAAGAACGCGGTAATAGCCTCGAACAGGCCTTCCTTTAATATCACCATGATCCCCGCAGGCTTCAAGGGCGAGAGCGAAATGGTTTCCACGCTGAAGCGGCTGTGCCGGCTGCTTGGAATGCCCTTTGACCAGGTCATGAACGAGATAAAGGCCCGCAATCCCTGGGAGCGGGTGATCATCAAGGAGGATGTGGGGTTCGACACCATCGTCATCATCGCCTCGAACCAGCACCGGTTTCCTCATGTAGACTGGGAGGACGCGCCGGTGCGGGTCTACAACTACGGGAACATGTGCTCTCACCTGGTGGGTTACATAGGCGCAATCAGCCCGGAAGAGTACAAGCGGCTCAGGGGCGGCGGCTACCGGCACTACCAGAAGATCGGGAAGTCGGGGGTGGAGAGGCAGTACGACAGCCTCCTCAGGGGGGTGGACGGGTACTACCGCCGCATAGTCGACGTCCGCAACAGGACCGAAGGCGAGGAGATAGGCCACCAGCCGGTCGCCGGCAATAATTTGGTTCTGACCATCGATTTCGAGGTCCAGAAGACCGTCCACGAGGCGATGAAAGACCTGCGCGGGGGAGCCATCGTGCTGAAGCCGGCCAGCGGGGAGGTGCTGGCGCTGGTCAGCAAGCCGGACTTCGATCCGAACATAATAATCTCAAAGGACAACGCGAAGGTCTTCGAACAGCTCACCGCGGACAAGTTCAAACCCTTCCTGAACAGGGTGATACAATCGAAGTATCCTCCGGCCTCGACCTTCAAGATCGTCACCTCGATAGCGGCGCTCGAGGAAGACAGGTGGAGGCCTTCCAACGCCCTGTACTGCCCGGGCAAATACACCCTCAAGGGATACATTGACCGCGATTTTTACTGCTACCAGACCCACGGGACCCTTGACATGTACTGGGCCATAGCGAAGTCCTGCAGCGTATACTTCTACCAGCTGGGTTACAAGATCGGGCCGACGATAATGCTCAAGTACGCCGAATACCTGGGATTGAGCGAACGCACGGAGATTGACCTGCCGGGAGAGATACCCGGCTTCCTTCCGTCGAAGAAGTGGAAGCTCAAAACCTTCGGCCAGCAGTGGTTCGATGGGGACACCGTCAACATGGCGATAGGGCAGGGCTTTGTGTCCGTGACGCCCATCGAGATGGCCTGCCTGCTCGCGGGCATCGTCAACAACGGCGTCATCATGAGGCCTCACCTGGTCAAGGGCGTGCTCTCGCAGGACAACAGGCGGGTCGTACAGGGATTCGGCGGGGAGAAGCTCAGGGAGATACCGCTGTCTCCCTCGACCGTGGAGACGATCAAGCAGGGCATGCGCCTCTCGGTGAAAAGCGGGACCTCCGGGCGCCTGGGTTATCTCAAGGTCCCCATCGCCGGCAAAACAGGCACCGCGCAGACGAGGTCCGTGCGCAAAGAGGACTACTCGCAGCACGCCTGGTTTATCGGCTACGCTCCGTGGGGCGGCGCCGTGGAAAACTCCGTCGTTGTCGCGGTCCTGGTGGAATACGGCCTCGCGGGGGCCGTGGGCGCCGTTCCGGTCGCGGAACAGGTCTTTGCGAAATTGCTTTCGCGGGGGTATTTTTGATGTTCGAGAAAAACGAGATCTACAGGATAGATTACGTGCTGGTGTTCATCATCATAGCGATCATCTTCCTCGGCATCCTCATGATATACAGCGCCGGCTTCGACCCGATCGACAAGGTCAACAACGGCCTCTACAAGAAGCAGATATTCTGGTTTATCGTGGGGTTCGCGCTGATGATCGCGATGACCTTCGCGAACTACAAATCCCTCGGGGACTATTCGCCGTACATCTACCTCTTTTTCCTCCTGTTGCTGGTGCTCACCCTCATCATCGGGAAGCCGGTGCGCAACACAAAGGCGTGGATAGGAATGGGGTATTTTTCCATACAGCCCTCCGAATTCATGAAGCTCGGCCTCGTCATCATTCTGGCCAAGTACCTCGAGCTCCGGGAGAGGGACATGAGAAACTTCAGGGAACTGCTCCTCCCCTCGCTCCTCACGGTTGTCCCCATCAGCATCATCCTCATGCAGCCGGATTTCGGAACGGCGATCCTCTTCATCCCCATTCTTTTCACCATGCTTTTCGTGGGCGGCACGGACGTTTCGTACCTCGTCTCGGTGATCAGCATCGCCGCGATCGCCATGCTGGTGCCCATGGTGCTCACGTACCGCGAATGGATAGGCGCCGAAGGCTCGAACCTCTTGCTCGATTTTTTCAAGGACACGCGGCTCCTGATCATCGTGTCCGCCGCCGCTTTTGCCGTTTCGCTTGTCACGTTTATCCTGCACTTCTTCATGGTAAAAAAGATTTACCGGAGGATATATATCTCCTCGATCGTGGCGTCGCTCGGGCTTTTTTCTTCCGTGATCATCCAGCGCTTTCTCAGGGACTACCAGAAGAAGCGGATCCTGGTCTTTCTTAACCCGGACCTCGACCCCCACGGCTCGGGCTATAACATCATCCAGTCGAAAATCGCCATAGGCTCCGGGGGTTTCATCGGGAAGGGGTTTCTCAACGGATCGCAGTCCCAGCTCGGGTTTCTCCCGGAGAAGTCCTCGGACTTCATATTTCCCGTGGTCGCCGAGGAGTGGGGGTTCATCGGCGCCATCCTGCTCCTCGTGCTCCTGGGGCTTGTCGTCTTGAGGGGCATCCAGATATCCATCGAGGCCAAGGACAAGTTCGGGGCGCTTCTCGCGAGCGGGATCTCGGCGATATTCTTTTTCCATATCGCGATCAATCTCGGGGTGGTCCTGGGCATCATGCCCGTTACGGGCCTCCCCCTCACGTTCGTTTCCTACGGGGGATCCAACCTGATAATGTCGATGCTGTGCGTCGGCATCCTCATAAATATTCGAATGCGCAAGTTTGTTTATTAACGCGCCTCGCTTTTCGCCCCGGGCCGCGGCTTTCAAAAATGGGCTCGACAAATCCCGCCTTTTACTTTATGCTCCTGTCCGAGAGCCGGCCCGAGGGGCCTTCCCCTGCGGGGAGGTCCGGCTGGAACGCCCGGTTCATGCATGGAGTGCGGTTGATTTAACCGTGTCGGCGTGATTCCCGTATACGGAGTTTTATTTCCGATGTCTGCAGGAACGGCATAATGATCATCCCGGCCCTGTTGGTGTGTTTGCAGGCGTCGTTCACGATCCACATATACTTTTTGGTCCAGTACGTCATGAAGCTGGATAAAAAGTACATGAGGCGGTTCATCAACACCGCCGTCAGCAATATCCTCCTTGCCGGCGCGCTGACCGTCGTCGCCGTTTTCAGGCCCGAATCGGTGCGAAACCTGAACCTGCAGGTCCTGTTGTGGGTCATGTCGGGCCTCATGACGCTCATAATGCTGATGATCAAAATCTCGATACTGAGAAGCATCCTCCGCCGGTCAAAGGACCCCGCGAACTACCACCTGAATTATTTCGGGAAGAAGGTGCTGCATTCCAGCGTTGTCCTCCAGGGGGAGATATACATTTTCTTTTTCACGATCCCCTTCTTCCTGTTCTGCGGCGCCTATTTTATCGCCCGCCTCGTCAACCTGCTCATGTTCGGAAACCTTTGATCCCCCCGGCGTTCGTCGCGGCGGGGACGGGGCCGAACGGGTGGAAAAAAAATATGCAAATATTGCTGGATTTATTATCTCAAAATTTACTATATTGTCCCATGGTACCATTAACCGCTGGAGGAACGAGATGCCGTTGATCACTGACAGGATAAAAGCAAACGCGGACAAGTGCAAGCAGTGCGCTTTTCTGAAGATCAGGAACATGAAGCTCGAGCACAGCAGCGTGCTGTACGACGAGGCTGTGATAACCGTCGAGGGAATATACAGGACAAGCTGCGCGATGTGCCCTTTTGAAAAGGATTTCGAAAAGGTGTACGGCATGAAGCCTTATGAGTATTTCCCCATGGTGAATGCGCCCGTAAAAGACAAAGCGGAATAGCGTACAATTGGAGAGGAGCAAGGCGCTTATACTCTTGAGCGGCGGCCTGGATTCCGCAACCGCCGCCGCGGTCGCCGTCAGCGAGGGGAAGGAGTGCACCGCGCTCACCTTTGCTTACGGGCAGAGGCACCGGATCGAGGTGTCGTTCGCGCGGAAGCTGGCGGCCTTTTTCGATCTCGGCAGGCACCTCGTCGTAGAAATCCCCGCTCATCTGTTTTCCACGTCGGCCCTGTCGGCGGAGTCGCCCCTCGAGGTGCCCAGGAACAGGGACGTTGCAGGTGCCGCGGGGATACCGTCCACGTACGTGCCGGCCCGCAACATCCTTTTCCTGTCCTACGCCCTTGCGGTGGCCGAGTCCTCGGGGATATCCGACATATACCTCGGTGTCAATTCGGTCGATTACAGCGGCTATCCTGACTGCCGGCCTGAATTCATCGCCGCCTTCGAGAAAATGGCCAACCTGGGCACCAGGTCGGGAGTGCAGGGCAGGCCTTTCCGGATCATCGCGCCGCTCATGCTCATGAAAAAATCTGAAATCATATCGCTCGGCACGAGGCTGGGAGTGGATTATTCCCTGACCCACAGCTGTTACGATCCGGATGAAGCGGGTGGCTCGTGCGGGGAATGCGACAGCTGCCTGCTGAGAAAGCGGGGCTTCATCCAGGCCGGCATTACAGATCCCACCGTTTACAGGATTTCATGAAATCTCGTCCCCTTTCCCTGGCGGCACAATTCCTTTACGCGGCGGCGGACGTCCTTTTCCCTTCGTGGTGCGTGTGCTGCGGGGCCCCTGTTTCGCTGTCTGACCACTGCCTGTGCGGAGGGTGCGCCGGCGGGATTCCCCTGGTGGCCGAAGGGTGCGAGAGGTGCTCGGGGGTCATCGCGGGCGGCGCCTGCTCCACGTGCTCCGACCGGATGTTCTACCTGGACCGGAACGTATCCGTCGCCGAATACGAGGGCGTGATGGAGAGGGTTCTGCATCACTTCAAGTTTAACCGTCGCAGGCGGCTGTGCGACCCCCTCGGGCGGCTCGCGATGGAGGGCTTTCTGCGGAAGGGCCTCGATTGCGACGTTGTTACCTCGGTTCCGATGAACAGGAGGAAGAGGTGGCAGAGAGGATTCAACCAGTCGGAGCTGGTCGCCCGCCGGCTCTCCCGGGGCATTCGCCGGCCTTACCGCACGTTGCTGAGGGAGAGGCCGGGATCGGGCACCCAGAGGGATTTGCGCCTGCGCGACCGCTTCATCAACGTGCTCCAGCGCTACGACCCGGTCGACAGGAAGGCCTTGGCGGGGAAGAGGATACTGGTCGTGGACGACATTTTCACGACCGGGGCCACCGTCAACGAGTGCGCCAGGGTCCTCAAGGCGGCCGGGGCCGCGGAGGTATATTCGCTGACGCTGGCGAGGGCAAAAATAAAAAACTTGAAAACCCGCGGAAATGATATAGCATAGTAGTGTCACCCCGGGTATTCAATTTTGAATGGAGAGTCCCACCAATGAAAATATCATCGCAGGGCGATGTTGATGTCATCATCCTCGACGGCAGGATCGACCAGCAGGCATCGGAGGAGCTGGAAACCGCCCTGCAGGGGCTTCTAGGCAAAAAACGGTACAATATCTGCCTGGACATGATCAACGTGAAACACCTGTGCAGCTCCGCTCTCGGGGTTCTCGTGGCGGTCAAAAGGAAGATCAAGGACCAGGACGGCGACATCAAGCTCGTGATCGTCAGCGACAGCCTCCTGAAGCTTTTTCAGACAACAATGCTTGACAAGGTTTTCGAGATATTCGAGTCTCAGCGGGAATGTGTCGCAGCTTTTGATTGATGCGCGGATTTTATGCAGGACAAGCTGAAACTGGAACTCGGCGATATTCTCAAACCCATAGAACCCCATCTCCGGCAGGTGGATTCTGAGATCAGAAACCTGCTCACGACGGGCATCCCCCTGCTGGATAAAAGCGCCTACCATCTTTTCGAGACCGGCGGGAAAAAAATACGGGCCTCGCTGATCATCCTGAGCAGCGGCTTTAAAAACCCTCCCCCGGAGAACATCATACGCCTGGCGGCGGCCGCGGAAGTGGTGCATTGCGCGAGCCTCATCCACGACGATATCATCGACCAGTCCCTTCTACGGCGGGGCGTGCCGACGGTGTCGCGGGTGTGGGGGCACAAGGTGGCGGTCCTGGTCGGCGATTACATGTATACCAGGGCGCTCGCGGTCGCCGTGAGCGAGGAAAAGAAGGCGATTTTCCCGGTCCTGGTGGGGGCCACGAGCGACATGGTGAAGGGGGAGCTGTATCAAATCCAGTACGCGGACGTGGACAGCATCAACAGGGACCACTACTTCAAGATCATAGAACTGAAGACGGCACGCTTCATGGCGGCCTGCATGAACCTGGGCGGCGTGCAGGGCCGCATGAGCGAGGACGAATGCGAACTCATGCGCGCCACGGGACTGAATCTCGGCTTTGCCTTCCAGGTCGTGGACGACACGCTGGACGTCGTCGACAACCGTGAAAAAACAGGCAAGACGGGCGGCAACGATTTTCTCGAGGGGAAGATCACGCTTCCCTTCCTGTACCTCATGGAGAACGCGAAGGACGGCGAGAAAAAAAGGCTCATGGACCTCGCGAGGAATCCCGGCCCGGAGGCATGGGAGACGGTAAAGGGCATGATGCGGGAAGCCGGGTCGGTGGAATATTGCCTGGGGATCGCGAACGAGTTCAACGAAAAAGCGATGGAGAGCCTGCGCCGCCTGCCGCGGTCCCAGTTCAGGGATATTGTCGAGGACCTGTCGAAATTTTTGATTGAAAGAAACCACTAGCGGTGTACAGTGTTTCAGCGGGGCCGGGGCGGGCGTGTTCCTTTCGGCCGCGGGGAAAGGAGGTCTCATGATAACCAGAGAGAAAGAGGAGATGCTGAATTATTACAACTTGGGATTGACGGCGTACAAGCAGAGGAAGTGGGAGGAGGCCATAAAGTCCTTCCAGAAGGCCCTGCAGATCGACCCAAAGGACGGCCCCTCGGCGGTATATCTCGATCGGTCGAAGGCCTATAGCGAGAACCCCCCTCCCGACGACTGGGACGGCGTCTTCGTAATGACCACGAAGTAGCGGTCCGCGAGAAAACTATGACCAGGAAAGTAATCCAGGTAAATAAAAACCCCGTTTATGAAGTCGGCATGATCGCCACCGTGTTCGGCAAGGACACGGAGTTTTACGGTGACCTTTCCTTCAAGAAGTCCCTCCAGATCAACGGATATTTCGAGGGGGAGATCACATCCGAGGGCTTCCTGGTGGTCGGCGAAGGCGCGACCGTAAAGGCTAATATCAAGGCGCGCACGGTGATCATCGGCGGCACGGTCCACGGCCACGTGGAGGCCGCGGACAGGCTCGAAATCATGACGGGCGGAAAGCTGTACGGGAACATCCGCACGGCGAAGCTCAAGATCGCGGACGGCGTGATATTCGAGGGAAAATGCGAAATGGTGAAATCCGCGTCCAAGGGTGCCCACCGGGACGAGGAGACGCGCGTGGAACCCGCGTAGCCCAACCCGCTCTTTTTGTCATCCCGGGGGTTCCCTTCCGGGTTAATAAGTAATCCGCTTTCCTCCTGATGCCGGTCATCTCCCCGCGCACTCGCCTGCCGTTGCTGTCCGGTCCCCCGTGAACGGATGATAATGCCGAACTCGCGAAGAGCCGGCCACCCAGGCTTCGGCACGGGCTGAAAATAAGGCGGGGCCCGTCGCGATATTTTATCCGGGGCCTTCCCATATTTATTTGACCCCGTTAAGTATTCCCCTTAATTTGATTTAATATGAAGCTGTCCGGAGTGAAAAAGGTCAACGAATTCGTCTGGGAGATACCCGCCGGCGCCAAACACGGCATGAAGGTTCCCGCGCGCATCTATGCGGATGAAAATCTCCTCCAGGGGATGGACGACGCCGTCTTCGACCAGATCACCAACGTGGCGTTCCTTCCCGGCATACTGGACTACGCCCTTTGCATGCCTGACGGGCATTCAGGATACGGGTTTCCCATAGGCGGCGTGGCGGCCATGGATCCGGACAGGGGCGTCATATCCCCGGGTGGAATCGGGTTCGACATCAACTGCGGCATCCGCATGATGACCACCTCACTCTCGCTGGAGGAGGTGAGGCCCCGTCTCAAGCCCCTGGTGGACGCGATCTTCAAAAGCGTTCCCTCGGGCGTCGGTTCGGGCGGCGTGACGACCCTTACCGGCGGCAGGCTCGACGAGGCGATGGTGAAGGGATCACGCTGGGCGCTGGAAAACGGCTGCGCGACGGCTGAGGACATTGAGAACACGGAGGAAAACGGCGCCGTGGCGGGGGCCGACCCCGCATCCGTTTCCGGCAAGGCGCGGGAACGCGGCAGGAACCAGCTCGGCTCCCTCGGCTCGGGGAACCATTTCCTCGAGATCCAGGTGGCCAGGCGCGAAAACATATACGATGAGAATCTCGCGCGGGAGTTCGGCGTCACCGGTGAAGACCAGGTCGTCCTGATGATCCACTGCGGCAGCAGGGGCTTCGGCCATCAGGTCGCCACGGACTACCTGCAGAGGTTCCTGAACGTGATGCCGAACAAGTACGGGCTTTCCATGCCCGACCGCGAGCTGGCGTGCGCCCCCTTTCGCTCGGATGACGGCCAGCGCTATTTCGAGGCGATGAACTGCGCCATCAACATCGCGTTCCTCAACCGGCAGCTGATAATGCACCGGGTGAGGGAGGTTTTTTCCGACTTTTTCAGGAAAAGCCCCGCGGAGCTGGGCATGAGGCTCGTCTATGACGTGAGCCACAACACGGCAAAGCTCGAACCGTTCACGGTTGACGGGAAGGAGAAGAAACTGCTCATTCACCGCAAGGGGGCCACCCGGGCCTATTGCGCCGGAATGAAGGGAATCCCGAAGCGCTACCAGGGCACGGGACAGCCGGTCATCATCGGGGGCAGCATGGAGTCGGGCTCATACCTGCTGGTGGGGCTTCCGGGGGCGAAAGACACGTTTTATTCGACGGCCCATGGGAGCGGCAGGCTTCTCTCGCGCCACCAGGCGAAGAGGCAATTCCGCGGACGGGAACTGCAGAAGACCATGGAGGACCGGGGTATCTATGTGCAGACATCCTCGTTCCCCGGCCTGGCCGAGGAGGCCGGCGGGGCCTATAAAGACATAGACGCCGTCGTATCGGCCACCTACGGCGCACAGCTGAGCAAGCCCGTGGCGAAGCTCGTGCCCATAGGCAACATAAAAGGGTAGTCCACCCCGGCCCCGGTACCATCTCACGCGGTTTCAAAGCGATGGCCTTCGAACTGCTTGACAACATCACCAGCGCCGATGTGGCCTTCAGGGCCAGCGGCGCCAATCGTGAAGAGTTGTTTCACGCCGCGGCGGCGGCGGTCATTTCCATCATGCTGGAAAACCCCGGCGGCGTGGAAAGGCTAACAACGAAAGAATTTCGCGTGGACGCGCCGGAGCTGGACCTGCTGATGTATGCCTTCCTCTCGGAAATCCTCTTCTACAAGGATTCGGAGTCCCTCCTGCTGATCCCGGACCGCGTTGAAATCAGGGAGTCGCCGGGGAAAATTGAGCTCTCCTGCTCGGCCTCGGGCGAGAGGGTCGACCGGCGGCGCCATTCGCTCGCCGTCGACGTAAAGGCCGTGACGATGCACCGGATGGCGGTGGAGAAGAAACCCGACGGGTGGTTCGCCACCGTGGTTCTCGACATCTGACCGCCGGGCACGGCGCGCGGGGGTCCCTCACCACGTATCCGCTCCGGCAAAATATCTTGATTTTCACATCAACGTGCCGTACTATCCGCACTGGTTTCCAAAACGCCGAAGGGAGCGGTCATGCGCAAGAAATCGTCGTCGCCAAAGAAAATGCTCACGCCCTCCACCAATGAATTCCAGGGGATGGACGTAGAATCGCTGAAGGTCTCATTCATCAACCACCTCGAGTACTCCTGCGCCAAGGACGAGTACTCGGCCACCGGGCACGACCTGTTCACGAGCCTGGCGCTCATGACGCGGGACCGCCTCATCGAGCGGTGGATCGAGACCCAGCAGGCCTATTACAAGAGGGACGCGAAGCGCGTCTACTATCTCTCTCTGGAATTCCTGATAGGCAGGACGCTGAGCAACAGCCTCGTGAACCTGGGCCTCTACGAAAACGCGAGGCGGGCACTCGAGGAACTCGGTTACAATATCGCAGACCTGGAGGAGATGGAATGGGACGCCGGGCTCGGCAACGGGGGCCTCGGGCGGCTTGCGGCCTGCTTCATGGATTCCATGGCCAGCCTGGAGCTGCCGGGCTACGGTTACGGGATCCGGTACGAATACGGCATCTTTTTCCAGAGGATCAGGGACGGCTACCAGGTGGAGAACCCGGACAGCTGGCTTCGCTACGGCAACCCCTGGGAATTCCCGCGCCCCGAGTTCCTCTATCCCGTCCAGTTCCACGGCAGGGTCGTCCAGCATACCGATGAAAGAGGCAGGCTGCGGAGCGAATGGGTGGACGCCGAGCAGGTCATGGCCATGGCGTACGACACGCCCATCCCCGGGTACAGGAACAACACCGTCAACAACATGAGGCTGTGGTCTGCCAAGAGCACCCGTGAGTTCAACCTGGCCTACTTCAACGACGGGGATTACGAGAAGGCGGTCTCCGACAAGGTGCACTCGGAGACCATCTCCAGGGTGCTGTATCCCAATGACAACGTCTTCGAGGGGAGGGAGCTGCGGCTCAAGCAGGAGTATTTTTTCGTGTCGGCCACGCTCCAGGACATCATCAGGCGTTTCAAGAAAGCCTCCACGGGGTACCGCTCCTTCCCCGAGAAGGTGGCCATTCAATTGAATGACACGCACCCGGCCGTCGCCATCGCGGAGCTCATGCGCATCATGGTGGACCTGGAAGGCCTCGAGTGGGAGGAGGCGTGGGACATCACGGTCAGGACCTTCGGGTACACGAACCACACGATACTCCCCGAGGCCCTGGAGAAATGGCCGGTGGGCCTGCTCGAGAATGTCCTCCCGCGGCACCTCCAGATCATCTACGAGATAAACAGGCGGTTCCTCGACAGGGTCGTGACGCTGTACCCCGGCGACGTGGACCGCCAGCGCCGGATGTCCATCATCGAGGAAGGGGACGAGAGACGGGTCAGGATGGCCAACCTCGCCATCGTGGGGAGCCACTCGGTCAACGGCGTCGCCGCCCTGCACACGGACATCCTGAAGCGCAGCGTCTTCAGGGATTTCAACGAGGTGTGGCCCGAAAAATTCAACAACAAGACGAACGGGATAACCCAGCGCCGCTGGCTCAAGCTCTGCAACCCTGGGCTTTCTTCGCTTATAAGCTCGCGGATCGGGGACGCCTGGGTCACCGACCTGTTCGAGCTCCGGAAGCTGGTGCCGCTGGCCGACGACCCGTCTTTTCAGCGCGAGTGGCAGGCGGTAAAGAGGGACAACAAGGAACGCCTCGCGCGTTACATCATGGACCGCACTGCGGTCGAGGTGGACCTGGATTCGATCTTCGACTGCCAGGTCAAGCGGATGCACGAGTACAAGCGCCAGCTGCTGAACGTCCTGCACGTGATAACACTCTACAACAGGCTCAAGGAACGTTCCGGAAAACCCTTCGCGCCCCGCACGGTCATATTCGCCGGGAAGGCGGCCCCGGGCTACTACATGGCGAAGCTGATCATCAAGCTTATTAATTCCGTGGCCCGCACCGTGAACGAAGACCGGGACATGAACGGCAGGCTCAAGGTGGTCTTTATCGAAAACTATTCGGTGTCGCTGGCCGAAAAGATCATGCCGGCCGCCGACCTATCCGAGCAGATTTCCACCGCGGGGATGGAGGCTTCCGGGACGGGCAACATGAAGTTCGCCCTCAACGGCGCGCTCACCATAGGGACCCTCGACGGGGCAAATGTCGAGATAAGGGAAGAAGTGGGAGAGGACAATATTTTCATCTTCGGGCTCACCGCCGACGAGGTGGCGGGGCTTCGATCGTCGGGATATGACCCGCGCCGTTATTACGGCGGAAACCCGGAGCTGAAAAAAGCGATAGACATGATCGGCGGGGGATACTTCTCCCCCGGGGAACCGTCCCTCTTCGCGCCCATCGCCGGCTCCCTGCTCAATGACGGGGACCATTACCTGCTCTGCGCGGACTATGGGGCCTACGCGGCCTGCCAGGAGCGCGTGGGCGAGCGCTACCTGGATGCCGGCGCCTGGACGAGAATGTCGATATTGAACGTGGCCGGCATGGGAAAGTTTTCCACCGACCGGACGATCGGCGAATACGCGAAGGAGGTCTGGGACGTCAAACCGGTGCCCATAAAGATACCGCTGGAACGGTAGGTCATGCCGCCCCGGTTTCTTCTTGATTTTTGCGGGCGGAATCCGCATGGCTGTGTCTGTCCGGTCATCCATTAAAACGCGATGGAGATTGCGTAATGAATACAAGAGCCGTGTGCTTGGCGCTGTGCGTCATGATGAGTGCGGCCACGGCGGCCGGTGCCGCACCCCGCGGAAGGGAGGCGAGGAAAGAGGCCGCCAGGGCGATGATAAAGAAAACCGCCGTGGTGATACTTTACGCCCGCGAGAAGGTGAAGGAAAACAAGGTGTATACCGACAACCTCGCGCGGGCCGTCGCGCACCAGCGCTTTGCCAAGCGTCTTTACCTGCAGGGCCACTACCTCAGGGCCATGAATCACACGCGGAGGGCCAGGCTGCTGGCTTTCAAGGTCATAAAAGCCAACAAGGGCCAGGCGCCCGCTGACTCCGAATTGGCCGTCAAGGATTGGGCGGGCATGCCGGCCGACGCCGAGCTCGATGCCGCGCTGGAGAGGGAGATGCCCGGTTCCGCGACCAGCGACGAGGCGGTGACGACAACCGCCCAGGACCTGGACGTGGATTGAAACAGGACGGGGGGACTGGATCACCGGCAGGCCGGGCGCCCGGTCATTGCGCCGCATTGCACGACGCCGCACGGGGTGCGGCGGTTTTCCTTGAATTTATAATTGCAAAGTCCGCGAAACCCGCTTTGATGGATGTCGGCCCCAACGGGGTTTTCAGCGTTTTCGGATGAACCATGGCCATGAAAAATGATGAAAAGGCGGTCCTCTGTTTCCGCGATGGATACAACTGCGCCCAATCGGTCCTCTCGGTATTCGCCCCGCAGCTGGGCCTGGACCGCGCGCTGAGCCTGGGCATCAGCCGCCCTTTCGGCGGCGGCATAGCGCGCATGCAGGAGACGTGCGGCGCGGTAAACGGCGCCCTCATGGTGATGGGGCTGGCGCGGGGAAAGGCGCCCGGCGATGAAGCACAGCTGAAGGAGGATATGTACAAAATCGCCCGCGAGTTCATCATGCGGTTCGTTTCGCTTCACGGTTCGATGAAATGCCGCGACCTGCTGGGATGGGACATCAGCACCGACGAGGGGTTGCAGGCGGCGAAGGAAAGAGACCTCTTCGGCACCCGGTGCGAGGCCTTCGTGAGGGACGCGGTGAACATGTTGGAAGAGATGTTGATATCCGGCGAAGGCGCCCCCGGCACATAGCGACATGCCCTTCCCGGATTGGTATTTCGATGAATTCGCCCGGCGCGGGACCGATTACGGCAGCGAGAGCGAGGTGCGGGACCACGACCAGCGGATGTCCATGCTGCGGGACGCCGGCATGGAGGCCCGCGCGGTTATCGGGGCGATAAAGATGAAAAGCGACCATGTCGTCCTCGAGCTGGGCGCGGAAACGGGCGAGTTCGCCCTCGAGGCGGCGCGGCACTGCGGGATGGTCGTGGCCGCCGATGTTTCGTCGGCGATGCTCGAATGCGCCCGGAGGAAGGCGCTGGAAAGGCGCATCCTGAACGTCGAGTTCGTCCGCGCCGGTTTCCTCTCCTATGAGCACGCGGGGAGGCCGCTTGACGCTGTTGTCAGCACGCTCGCCCTGCATCATCTTCCGGATTTCTGGAAGCTGGTGGGACTCACGCGCGTAAGCGCCATGCTCAAGGAGGGGGGCAGGTTCTATTTAAAGGACGTTGTCTACTCCCTCCCCGTCGAGCGTGTCAACGAGAGTATCGAGGAATGGATACGGGGGATAGGGGCGGGCGCCGGGGCGACAATGGCCCGGCAGGCCCGCGTCCACGTGAGGGATGAATATTCGACCTACGAATGGATCATGGAAGAAATGCTGTACCGGGCGGGTTTCTATATCGAGTCGGCGGAATACAATGAGGAGTTTCTGGCCGAATATGTTTGTATTAAAACTCCTGCCCGGGGCAGGGCGTAAAGCACCGGGGGTGCTGCGGCGCACCGGCTTTTAAAAGCTGTAAGCCGCCTGACAGGGTGAAAGCGTGGGAGACCGGAAAAAGGACAGGACATTTCTCGCGGCGGTGGACATCGGCGGGACCAAGGTCACGGCGAGCATTTCCGGCGAGGGCGGGATACTGGCGAAGGTATATCAGCCGGTTGAGAAGAGAGGCGACAACAGGGCCATCCCGCGCCAGGTCGATTCGCTCATAGACCTGCTCTGCGGCCGCGTCGGCATCGGGAAGGATGAGATCGCGGGCCTCGGGGTCAGCACCTGCAGCCCCTTCGAGCTGAAGGGCGGCTCCCACGTGGTGGTGGCGCCAAACCTGGCGGGCGGACTCGCCGGGGAGAGGCAGAACGGCCCGCCGAACGACTGGATGGAAATACCACTGGAGGAGGAGCTCGGAAAAATTTACCGCGGACTGCGGGTCGGCAACGACTGCGTGACGGCGGTGGTCGCCGAGCGGTTGTTTGGGGCGGGCAGGGGTGAGGACAACCTCGTGTACGTGACATGGAGCACCGGCATCGGGGCCGGGGCCTATGTGGACGGCCGCCTCATAAAGGGGAAAAACGGGAACGCGCCGCACCTGGGCCATATCTATGTCGCCGAAGATGGCCCCCAGTGCGGCTGCGGCAATTTCGGGGACCTGGAGTCCCTCTCCTCGGGGACGGCCATGGCCCGCGATTACGGCGGCGGCCTCTCCGCCAGGGAGGTGTTCGAACGGTGCCGCGGCGGAGACCGGAGGGCCAGGTCTGTGATAGAACGCGCCGCGCGGAACTTCGCGCGCGGCCTCGCGTCCATGAACGCGATCCTCGACACGCGGGTGTTCGTCCTGGGGGGCAGCATCATGAACGACCACGATATCCTCCTGCCGCTCGTCAGGGAGGAATTCCACAAGTCCTTCCCGGCCTTGAGCCGGGGCGTGGAGATCAGGCGCTCGGCCCTCGACCGGTACCTGGGCGATATAGCGGCCCTCAGCCTCGTCATGCCCGAGGAGTGGGTCGCAGAGTGGCAGAGGTCCGAGCCATGGAAGCGGGCGCCGGAGGCGTTGCGTCTCCAGCGGTGACGGTTTTTAAGGCGTGGGAGGGAACAGGCACATGGCACGCGTAATTGACGGGACGGCGATTTCCAGACAGCTGCGCTTGGAAGTCAAAAAAGATGTCGCAGACCTCAGGGAGAAGCACGGGTCAGTGCCGGGCCTCGCGGTCGTCCTGGCGGGGGACGACCCGGCCTCGGCCGTTTACGTGCGGAACAAGGCCAGGGCCTGCGACGAGGTCGGCATTACGTCGTACCGGCATCTCCGCGGCGAGGACGTCGCGCAAGACGACCTCATGCGGCTCATAGACTCGCTCAATGAAGACCCCGGGGTGGACGGGATCCTTGTCCAGCTGCCCCTCCCGAAGCACATCGACGAAAACGCGGTAATCAACCGCATACTCCCGCAGAAGGACGTCGACGGCTTTCATCCGGTCAACGTGGGGAAAATGGTGGCCGGCGACGAGGACTGCTTCCGCCCCTGCACGCCCCTGGGGTGCCAGGTCCTCATCAACAGCGTGGTCGGCGATACCGCGGGGAAGCACCTGGTGGTGGTAGGGCGCAGCAACCTGGTTGGCAAGCCGATCGCGAACATCATGGTGCAGAAGAGCCTTCACGCGAACTGCATCGTGACCATATGCCACACCGCGGCCCCGGACATAGCGTATTTCACCCGGCAGGCGGACATACTCGTGGTGGCTGCCGGCCGCCCCGGGATGGTCAGGGGGCACATGGTCAAGCAGGGGGCCGTGGTCATCGACGTGGGCGTCAACCGTGTCGCCGACCCCCGTGATCCCTCGAAGACCATGCTGGTGGGAGACGTGAAGTTCGATGAGGTCGCCGCGGTGGCCTTGGCCATCACCCCGGTGCCGGGCGGCGTCGGCCCGATGACCATAGCCATGCTTCTTAAAAATACCGTGAAGGCCTTCAGGCTCCGGCGCGGCGGATGAAAAAGGGCGGCTCCCCGGGCCGCCCCTCCATCGCATCCGTCGATTGAAAAGGCGGGCCGCCGGCCCGCCTTTCTGGTTTACGCGTGCGCCTCTTCCCCCCCATGGGCCTGCCGGTGAAGGTGCGGGAAAAGGGGCAGGTATTTGGCGCACCACATGTAGATGAGCATCATGGTCGAGATGCTGCCGAGGAAGATGAACCATTCCTGGACGGACGGGTTGTAGGCGGTGAACCCTTTCCAGGGGAAATTGGGCACCGAGAAGCCGTGCAGGACCGCCTCGACCTTGCTCATGATGATCGCGGACACGCCGCCGGCGAGCCCGGCCCAGAAGAACCTCTCCTGCTCCCTGAATTTCTTCACGTTGAGGATCACGATCGCGGCCAGGCAGAGAAGCAACTCCGCCGCGAATACCCACCAGCCGTAATAGCCGCCCAGCAGGTCTACGAGCCTCCGGTCGGCGAGGGGAGCGTATATCGCCTGGAGCGAGTATATGTCGTATACCCTGAAAAGGAAATAGAACACGAACATGACGCCCGAGATCTTCGCCAGCGTCATGAAGGTGTCCCGGGGAACGACCTCTTTCTTCATCACCGCGCCGGCGATCTTGGGCACCAGCATCATGAGGCAGGTGCCTCCCGCCGTGGCCCCCACGATTGCGAGGAAAAAGTAGTGCGGCCTGAAGAAGACGGGTTTGGCGTAGAGGACACCCCACATGCCGCCACCCAGCGAACCCTGGTGGAAAAAGGAGAGAAAGGTGCCCACTGCGGCCATGATCCACATGAGCCGGTGAAGATAGTGACCGATGTAGTGGAGTACCGGGATCCTGTCCAGGACCTTGTGCTTGAGGGCTATGGGCACCAGCTCCACGCACAGCACCATGAAGTAGAAGGTGAGGCACCACACGACCTCGGTCAGCATGGACTGGGGCAGCAGATATGGGCCCCAGTTCGGGTAGGTGTAGCCGAACCACGCCCTGAGCGGCTGGCCGATGTCAAACACTAGCAGAATGAAGGTAAAGAGGTAACACATGAAGCCGATGAGGACAGTGGAGTTTATGAGCGGCTCCAGCTTGTCGGCGCGCAGTATGTAGAGGAAGAAGCCGGTGAAGAACGCCCCGCCGCCGAGCGCCACGAACCCCAGGTCGCCGATGATCCACAGGCCCATGGCGAAGTTGTTGTTCATGTCGGTGTATCCCAGTCCCCAGAAGAGGATCTGGATTGAGAAAACCGCAAAAAGCGCCGTCAGGGCGAACAGCACGTACAGCGTGATCTGTATGTTCCGGGAGTAGCTGTTCCATTCGTTTTTCAACAGGTCGATAAATTTATTCACCGCTCTTCTCCTTTGATGTCTTCTGAGAAGTCTTAAAACCCGCCGAGCCTTTCCCTCAACCATTCCTGGCTGGTGAGATAGTAGACCTTGGGATTCGGGTAGTCCTTTATTTTGATGCGCCGCTCGTACTCGGCGGGGTTCGTGTTCCTGAGCTTGTCGATCGAGTGAACGAGGCGCACCGCCCTGGAGTCCCGCCTGAGGTTCCCCTCGTAAACCGGTGACTGCGGATCGTTCAGGTCGCCGAATTTAATCGCGCCTGTCGGACACGCGGAGACACAGGCGGGCGTGTAAAGAACGGCATTGATGTCGGTAACGCCCTTGGCAAGCAGCTTGTCGCGCTCCCGCTTCCATATGTGGCTGCAGAAGGTGCATTTGACCACGGTTCCCCTCGAGGCCACGGAGACATCCGGATTCAGGCCCAGACTGAAGTCCCCCTTGTACCGGGGCTTCCACCAGTTGAACGCCCTGGCCTCGTAGGGGCAGGACGCCTGGCAGTACCGGCAGCCGATGCAGCGCGACCACACCTGGCTCACCACGCCGTCGTCGCCCACGTCGGTGGCCACCACGGGACACACCGAAACGCAGGGCGGCCTGGGGTTCTCCGGGTCGTTGCCTTCGCACTGCTGGCACATCTTGGGCACGTACGCCACCTTCACGGCGGGGTACTTGAGCTTCCCATCGCCGTCGCCCGTCACCTTCATGAGGTCGAGAAACACCACGCGCTTCGGGATATCCGAATCATCGGCGAAGATGGGCATGTTGTTTTCCTGCGAACAGGCTATCTGGCAGGCCCCGCAGCCGGTGCATTTATCCAGATCGATGGACATGCCCCACCGCCTCTTCATTTCGCTCACTTTTTTCCTTTTGACTTCATGGGCCATGTTCTCTTACCTCTTCAGCTGATTTTCACCCTGGTGAACCACCAGTCGGCGGCACCGGATACCCTGTCTATCTTGTTGTTCATTATCTCCTTGGGGTTCACGCCTTTGCCGGAGGCGTATTCCGTGTAGCACTCGTGGCCGAATCCCAGCGGGACCGCGATCACGCCCGGGGCGACCGTCCCGGAGAGATGGACCTTCACGCTTCCGATCTCGCCCCTGCGTGACTCGATGTCGATTCTCTCTCCCTCGGAAACGCCGTGCGTGTCGGCCGTCTCGGGGTTCATCGAAACCCAGAGTTTCTTCCCGGTGAGCGTCTGGCCGTCGATGCCCTTCAAAACATAGGGGAGGGCAAGGCCGTCCCCGTCTCCGACCATGTACAGCTCAAACGGGACGAGGGCGAGCGGGTAGTCCTTCGACGGGGAGAGCCGCTTGGAGACGTCGGCGATATAGGTTTTGAGCAAATCAACGGGAAGCGTGAAATTCCCCGGGGCCCGGACCTCCATCTCGCCGGCCGCCGGGGGAATGTCCCGGTAGCTGTTCCACGGGAAGGACGCCTGTATTCCCGCCAGGGATTTCGCTATCTTCAGCAGGGCGTCGCCCGCGTGCATGGACTCGTAGCGCACGGACACCGGTTCGGCCCCTTCCCGGGGGCCCGTCTCCAGCGTCGAGACCGTGGGCAGTATGTAGTCGGCGTACGCCGCCGTGTCGTTTATGAGCGAGGCGAACGCCACGACCATGGGGATTTTTTCCAGTTTTCCGGCCAGCTTCATCCCGAGGGCGCTGCGGTGCACGGGATTTCCCTCGTTGACGAAGAGGACCTCGGGAATGTCCTTGTTCTTAATGAAGGCGTCCAGGCCGGCGGACCGCGCGGCCTTCCTGTAGCTTTGGGCCGCCGACGCGTCCATTGCCGGTTCTCCCAGACCCCGCATGACCGCGAGCATGACGCCGCCCTTTCTTCCGAGGCTTCCCACCATGCTGTTGAGGGCCATCACGGCGGCTATCTCGACCGTGGACGATGAAACGCCGACGGCCCCCCTGCCCGCCACCGCGACGGGATTCCGGGCGGAGGCGAATTCCCTCGCTATCTTTTTCTGGTCCTCGATGCTCACCCCGGTCAGCTCAGCGACGCGCTCGGGGGTGAAATCGTTGATGACGATCTGTGAAAACTGGGCGAAATTGCCAGCCCCCGAACCCCTGCCCATCCTCAACAGGCTGTTCGCTATGCCGAGCGCGAGCACCGCTTCGCTCCCCGCCCTGACGGGTATCCAGCTGTCGGCGACCGCCGCGCTCCGCGTGCACAGCGTGTCGACGTGCACGTAGCGGGCGCCTCGCGCTTTCCAGCCGGAGAAGGCCCTGTTCATCCGGGCGGCATCGCCCCAGCCCTCCACGAGCCGGGCCCCGAAGCTCAGTATGTAATCTGCGTTTTCGAAGTCATAGTGCAGCGACCCGGCCTGGTACTGCGTGAGGGCCACCGCCGCCGCCGAAAGCCCATCGAGCGAGGGCTCCCCGTAAAAATGCGGGCTGCCGCAGGCTTTCAAGAGCCTTTCGAGCAGGAGGCCGGAAATTCCACGCCGCATTGAGTCGACGGCCGCCATGGAGTCCCCCTTACCGGCCTTGCGCAGGGAGTCGATCTTGCCCGCGATGTCCTTTATGGCCTGGTCCCACGACACTGGCTCGAACCGCGCGGAGCCCTTCCTTCCCGTCCTCTTGAGCGGCCCCCTTATCCTCTCCGGGTGGTAAAGAAGCTGTATGGCGGCCTGCGCCCTGGCGCAGCCGGAGTCAGCCGTTTCCACCTTGACCGCGCGGTTGCCTATCATGCGGACGGATATTTTGCATCCCTCGCCGCAGGCCCGGCAGACGCCCTCGACATACCTCTCATCCCCGGAGCCCGGCACGTGCTGGTCCTGGGTCCATTCGACCAGCCACTGCAGCATCTGGAAAGGCGCGCCGGAAAAGAGGGTGCCGGCCGCGGCGCCCGCGACCGTGCCGCCGGCCATCAGTATAATATCTCTTCTCTCGAATTTTTCCATGGGTCACGTTACTCCTCGTTCGGAATTTGGTATGTGATGACGGCCATGCCGGCTAATCGTGGCACACCAGGCATGTATTGCTGATCTTGAGCGCGTCGTGGCAGTCCATGCACTGCCCCATGGGCATTTTCCCGTTTATCTTTTCGGTCGTGACCGAGCCGGCCTTGTTGCCGTGACATGAACCGCACCGGGCCTGCTTCGTGTTTTTCATGACCGCGATGTGGCTGAAATACACGAGGTCGGGCTGACGGGCGTACGATGTCCACGGCTTGTCGGTGTCCTTGAACGGGCCGAAGAGGGCCTTTTCCTTGGCGGTGTTGCCGTCGTGGCACATCTTGCAGTCGGCGACGGTCGGCATCCCCTTGAACCTTCCGTTGTCGTAATAGCCGTGGCAGAGCTCGCAGTCCGTCGCGCCGTACGTCGTGACGTGAGTTTTGTGATTGAAGTGAATGGGTTTTTCCGCCTGCGCGTTCATCGCGAAATCGCAGGCCTTTTGGAACAGGATGAAGGAAGCGTACGTGAATATGACGAATGGAAGGAAGAAAAGCAGCAAAGATCGTAGCCGTTTCACACGTTTTCTCCTTGTTGGCGAAAGATTAAACACGCATCCACGGGATGGAACACTTGAACCGGAGGACACATTAAAACCGCATTCGTCCTTCCGGAGTCAGCCGAAAATGCGGTCCCGCATTCAATGTCCCCAGGAGGAAGACCGGAAAAAGAGTATCCGGAAGCCTCCTTTCGCATTATAAAGAGCTTAAATTAATGAGAAAAGCCGTTAAATCTTTAATCGATATTCTGAGGGCATGAACCGATGTCAACAAAAATATGGCAAAAAAAGCACGGTTGTTCTTAAACTTTTCAAGATTGGGGGACGGGAATGCCCGCGGTGCCGCGGCGGCCAGGCGGTTTCGATTGGCCCACTCGTGCTCAGGCCTCCATGAGATCCCTTGCCTTCTGAACGCCGGCCACCGCGTCCTCGCCGTACTGCGCGCCTATGCTTTCGGCGAATTCACGGTTCACCACGGCCCCACCGACGAGCAGCCGCACCGGCAGATGTTCGTCGCGTATCATGGAAGCCAGCCTGGCCATCTCGTGCATCGTGGTGGTGAGCAGAGAGCTCAGGGCGAGGATGTGGGGCCCGT
This sequence comes from uncultured Spirochaetota bacterium, assembly GCA_963762305.1. Lineage (GTDB taxonomy): Bacteria > Spirochaetota > UBA4802 > UBA4802 > UBA5368 > CAVXKM01. The sequence continues at coordinate 205,247 of CAVXKM010000005.1, forward strand.
GGGCGCGCAGGGCCTGCATCACGCTCTCGGCGGGGACGTCCTTGCCCAGGTCTATGACCTCGAACCCGTGGTTCTCCAGCATCATCGCGACTATGTTCTTCCCTATGTCGTGCACGTCCCCCTTCACGGTGCAGATCACGACCTTGCCTTGGCTCCGTAACGGGCCGGCCGCGAGGTGCGGTTTTACCGCGGCGAACCCCTTTTTCATGGCGTTCGCGGAGGCTATCATCTGGGGGAGAAAATACTCGCCGGTGGAATAGAGCTCGCCCACGCGCTCCAGCGCCTTTAACAGGCCGTCGTTCATGACGGACTCGGGGGAATGGCCGGACAGCGCGGAGTCGACAGCCGTGACGATGTCATCCGCGTTGCCGTCCACCACCATGTCGTACACTGAGCGGAGCATGTCGGTCGGGCCGGCGGTCTCCGGGGGGGCGGAATCCCCCTTCTGCCTGAAGATGCGGATGTAACGGGCCGCCCCGGGATCGTCGCCCATGAGGAAGGAGCGCGCCAGGACTTCCTCCTCGGGGCTCTCCGCGAGGCCGACCATGAGAGGGGGGTTTATGATCGCCGCCCGGAGCCCCCTTTCGAGGGCCAGCTTGAGAAATGCAGCGTTGACGTGTTTCCTGCCCGGCAGCCCGAAAGAGATGTTGCTCAGGCCCAGGCTGGTGTGGACCGCCCGGCCGGCGAAGTGGGCGATGACCTTGAGGGTCTCCATGGCGGCGCCCGGTTCGGCGCTCTCGGCGAGCATGAGCGGGTCAACGAGGACCCGCCCGGCGTCTATGCCCTCCCTTAAAAGAACATCCAGGAGCTTTTCGCCTATTCTTATCCTGGACGCGGCGTCCCGGTGTATCCCGCTTTCGTCCATGCAGAGGGCCACGACGAAGGAGCCGTGGCGCTGGACCAGGGGAAGTATGGTTTCCAGGCTTTCCCTCTTCCCGTTGATCGAATTGATGATGCCCGTTCCCGGGTTCATGCGAAGCGCGGTGTCGAGCACCGCCGGATTGTCCGAGTCGATCATGAGGGGCGTCTTCACCAGCGAGGAGAGGATGGCGACGGATTGCCGCATGACACCCGCCTCGTCGACGCCGGGGACGCCAACGTTTATGTCCAGCACGTGGGCGCCTTCATGCTCCTGCTTCCGGGCCTCTTCCCTCAGAAAGGTGAACTGGCCGGCCTTGAGCTCCCCGGCGAATTTCTTTCTCGCCGTCGGGTTCAGCCGCTCCCCGATGACGAGCAGGCCTTTGTGCGCGGCGATGTCCAGGGCGGTAAAGCGGCTGGTGAGGTGCCGGTATGTCTTTTTATGCCGTCCCGGGTATGCCGTCTGCCCCATCATTTCCCCGAGCGCCGAGATGTGCCGGGGCGTCGTGCCGCAGCACCCTCCTACGATCTTTACGCCCTCCTCGAGGAGGCGGGATGATAGTTCGGCGAAACGCCGGGCTGGGAGGGTGTACACGGGCAGGCCCTGGACGAGCTCGGGCAGGCCCGCGTTGGCCCATGCCATGAGAGGGACCCCGAGGTCCCGCAGGCGGCGGGCGTTTTGCGTAAAGAGCGAGACGAGGCCGTCGGGGCCCATGCTGCAGTTGGCGCCCACCGCGTCGGCGCCGCACTGGGAGAGCGTGGCGAGGCCGGCGAGCATGTCGGTCCCGGAGACGGTGGCGCCGTATTCCTCGAAGGTCATGCTGCACAGGACGGGGACGCCGCCGGAGTCCCTGGCGGCGAGCAGTGCCGTCCTGGCCTCCAGGAGGTCGCTCATGGTCTCGATGATTATGAGGTCTACGCCGCCCTCGCACAGGGCCCGCGCCTGCATCGAGAAGGACCGGCGGGCGTCTTCCACGGAGGTCTCCCCCATGGGCTCGATGAGCTTCCCGGTGGGCCCGATGGAGCCGGCTATGAATACGCGGCGGCCCCCGGCGGCCTCCCTGGCGATGCGGGCGGCCTCGCGGTTTATCTCCAGGCAGCGCGCCGCCTGGCCATACTCGGCGAGCTTCAAGGGGTTCGCGCCGAACGTGTTGGTCTCTATGATCTCGGCGCCGCTTTCGATGTACGCTGCGTGGACGCTGCGTATGACGTCCGGCCTCTCCAGGTTGAGAAGCTCGATGCACCCGGTGTGGCGCGGCAGGTGCTGGTATATGAGTGTGCCCATGGCGCCGTCGAGGAGAATGGGGGACGGCGCGTGCAGGCGGTCAAGGAACCTCATCGCTCGTTTTCCTCGCGCGGCGGCATTATCGCCAGGTCAAAAGGGTGTAGTGTGACCCAACGGTTTTTAACGTGCAACATGTTTTTATCGCCACAAGGTTTTTATCCGGCGTCCCGCCGCCCGGTCTCATGGCGCCCGGTTCTACCGGTTATTCATAAAAAATTGATAAAATCAACACATTTGCTTAAATGGAAAAGGGGAGAAAAATAAAGGTTTCACCATCATCAACTCCCGGGATTGCGCATATGACGATTTTACGGCTCTGGCTGCTCGACAACCTGTACCTTGTCGTCAAAGAGTGGAATGCCCGCCTCGCGGCGAATTTCCTTCCGCGGCCGCACCGCGGGGGGCCATACGGCCTCGTGAGGGGCGCCATGCGGCGCGTTCACTCGAAACTGGTTAAAATGGAGCTCCTGCTCCAGTACAGGTAGGGACGGATAATCCTTCTCGAGGGCGCAAATAAGGTATTCGCGCGCGGCTTTTCTTTACTCCCGCGGTCTACACCGCGGCCTGTCCCATGCCACCCTCTTTGCTCATCTTAACAAGGGCCGCCTGCAGGGGCTCGTTCCGTGCCTCCCTCATGTCCGACGAGGCGGCCCCAATGACCGGCCGCATCTCCAGCGTCCTGTGCCTGTCGGCCTTGATGCGCAGCAGGGAGATCTCGGCTTCCAGTCTCTTCCCGAGGGCCTCCGTTCCCTCGCGGCCGGTTTCGGGCAGGAGGACCGCCAGGCAGTCATCGTAGCGGCTCACCACGGCGGCCCCCATGGGGACCTTCCTTAAACGACGGGAAACCTGCCAGAGAACGCCGTTCTTCCCTTCCCCGGTCAGGGATTCGGGACCGAAGATCGAGATCAATATGACCCCAAAAGAAGGGCCGCCGGCCCGGCTCCGCGCGAGAAGCTCATCGTACTTCATCTGGAAATAGGATTTGCTGAAGAGGCCGGTCGCGCCGTCGATGAGGGCGTCGTTGACGACCAGGTACTCGCCCAACGGCCCGGTGATGCGCTCCGCGCTCGCCCTGATATCGCCGATCTCCGGTCCCCTGAAGGGGGCCTCCCGGGCGAGGTGAAGGGCGGCCAGCAGGGAGTTCCGGTAGAGTACGGGGATGACGAGCTTCCGCCCCTTCTCGAGCACCATGATGGATGACTTCTTCAGCTCGTCGCCTATCTCGCTTTCCACGCGGACGGCGTCCTTCCCGGGAGAGTCGACCCTGATGAAGGTCTCCCCCTTGAGCTCGAACATCTTCTCCAGCGCCGATGACGACTTGTTCATCACGGAGAGCGCCATGGAATGCGCGGCGTACCGGGAAGCGACATGGGAGAAAAGATCGAAGACATAGGACTGGAGGGACTCCTCTGCGGCTTTTGCGGCGCTCTTCGCAGCCCGCCGTCCCTCCCGGAGCACCTCTTTTTTACCGGGAAGCACCGGCACCATGGTGTACGCGGCCTCGCCGTCAACGATCCCCCGCCGCACGAGGAAAAGGTAATATGACGTGGTGAAGATCACGGCCAGGAGGACGAGGAGCAGGAGCTCCAGGAGCAGCTTGACGAGCAGTTTCCCCTGCAGCCGGAACGGGAAGGCCAGGAGCATATTCCCGGCCGGCGACTCTTTCAGGAAAAGGTAAAATTTCATCTGGTCGAAATACCGGACGAGGTGCCTGCCGTTTTTCGCGTGCTCGAAATCACCGCGCGTAAAACCGGCCAGTATGCTGTCGAAGGTCTCGGTGGACGTGATGTACCGCGCGTTCTTTCCGGCCGCCAGGAAGCCGCCCGACCGGTCGCCCAGGGCGAGCAGCGCGATGGGCCGGTACCTGCCGCTGACGATCTTCAGGAAGCGGGAGAGGTCCCTGTCCCTGACGTCCTTTTCCTTCTCGAATTCGGCAAGCTGGAGGGCGATCCTGTCGGTGAGCGGGGAGAGGCCGCTCACGTATTCCTTCTCGATCATGCCGTAGCGGAATGCTATATAGGCGAAAAGAAGGATGGCGGTTATGACGATGCCCGTCAGGGCGATTTTGTTCTTGGTGTTCATGGATATGCCGGTGTTCGGGTCCGTCAAGGCCGTACTTATTCCCCTGGAAAACGTCCTGTTACCATAATCGGTATGTTGGGCCCGTTTAATAAAGGACTCTTTATGACGCGGTCATTGCCGGCCGGGTGAGCGCGGTAAGCCTTCCAGCGGCCCTCGCCGGGGCCCGAGTGATCGTTCCCCCGGCCGTTAAACGCGGCGGTACGGCGTGGAGAGAGGGTAGCGGTCCGGAAATAGGGCTTGATAAAGGCGTTCGCGTCGGCTAATACGGCGGCGGGGGAATTCCGTCATGGGCGGGCAGAAGGAATTGAATTTCGACGTGAGGCAGGTGCGGTCCTTCGTGGAGGCGCTCCGGCAGAAGAGCTTCACCCGCGCCGCTCGCAGGCTCAGGGTGGGGCAGGGCACCATCAGCATGCATATCTCCTCCCTGGAGAAGGCCCTTGGAGTGAGCCTCATCCGGCGCACCAGCAGGGACTTCGAGGTGACCCGGGAGGGCGGGATTTTCGGGCGTTTCTGCGCCGCGTTCCTGAATGAACTTGAGGTCATGGGAGGGGAGCTCGGGCAGGAGCCGGCGGAACGCACGGCGGCCGTCGCGGCGAGCACCATCCCCTCGGCATACATCCTGCCCGCGGCCATACGGGCCGTCACGGACCGACATCCCGGGCACCGTTATCGCGTGGAGGTCCTCGACAGCCGGGAGGTGATCGAGAGCGTCAAGGAGGGGCGGGCGGAGCTGGGAGTGGCCGGGAAAATGACCAGGCACCCATCGCTCATTTACAGGAACATACACCGGGACGAGATAGCGCTGATAGCGCCGGTTCGCGGCTACCCGGACTCAATTCCGCTCGGGGACCTGCCCGGCCTGCCGTTCGTGACGCGGGAAAAGGGGTCGGGGACCCGGGACGCTTCCGAGCGGGCGCTGAAAGAGCGCCGGATAACACCTTCGAAGCTCAGGGCGGTCATGGAATGCTCCAGTTCCGAGGCGGTGAGAGAGGCGGTGGCGGCAGGCCTGGGAGTGGCCTTCCTTTCCCTGCTTGTGGTCCGGAATGAAGCGGGGTCCGGGCGCATCAAGGTTGTGAAGGTGCCCGGCCTTGGAATAGAGCGAAATTTTTACCTGGTTTATAAAAAAGGAGGCGCGCTCTCCGCTCCCGCCAGGCACCTGGCCTCCGCGCTGTCCGGGGAGCGGAGGCCCCGCAATAACCGGTCATAATGACGTGATGATCTTGGTAAACACACCCCGGGATTTTTAGCCTAACCTTCCGACGCTGCCACGTCACTCAAAAGAAGAGTATGGTGACCAGGATGAAGCTCGGTATCAACACGGGTATGGAATACATGAACATGTAGCCGAAAAAGCTCGGCATCTTCACGCCCGCCTCCTCGGCGATGGATTTCACCATGAAGTTGGGCGCGTTGCCTATATAGGTGTTGGCGCCCATGAACACCGACCCTGCCGAGATCGCGGCCAGGTAGGGCACCTGTTCGGTGATGAGCCTGGGCACGCACGAGACCTCCGGCATGCCGGGGTAGAATTTCCCCAGCTGGCTGTTGAAAAAGGTGAGGTAGGTGGGGGCGTTGTCGAGGAAGCTGGACAGAGAGCCCGAGGCCCAGAAATAATGCGCCGGCGTCTTCACGGCCCTGATGAGAAACGCGAGGGCCCCTCCTTCGCCGGCCTTGAGGATGGCGAGCGCGGGGATTATGGTCATGAAGATCCCGGCGAAGAGATAGGCCACCTCGAGTATGGGCGCCCAGCTGAACTCATTTCGCGCGCGTGTCTCCTTTTTCGTGCTCCACAGGGAGAGCAGGGCCATGAGTATGAGAATCCCGTCCTTGATGAGGTTCGCCACGGACTGGTGCGCGCCAAGGACGCTCACTTCGCCCAGCTTGGCCTGGTAAAAGCCGCTGAAGAGCACGCCGCCCACGACGCCGGCAAGAAAGAGGAAATTGTGCGCCCCGGCGATGCTTATCGGCTCGGACTCCGTTCCCATCTTCGAACGGTCTTCCTTCTTAAACAGGTATGAGTCCATGAGAAAATAGACGCCGAGCACGACGGCCGTCACGAATGCCGTTTCGGGAAAAATCTTAAAGGTCCAGAAGAAGGGCACGCCGTGAAGGAAGCCCAGGAACAGCGGCGGATCCCCCAGCGGGGTCAGGGCGCCGCCGATGTTGCTCACGAGAAAAATGAAAAAGACGATAGTGTGGACCTTGTATTTCCTCCACGCGTTGGAGCGTATCACCGGGCGGATCAGCAGCATGGAGGCGCCCGTGGTGCCGATCCATGACGCCAGGAGCGTGCCGATAAGGATGAGCACGCTGTTCACGGCCGGCGAGCCCTTGAGGGTACCCTTAACGTAGATGCCGCCGGCGATGGTGAACAGCGACCAGAGCAGGATGATGAAGGGGACGTAGTCGATCACGTAAATATGGATTATCTCGTGCATGGCGGCGCCCTTGTAGACCAGCACGAAGGGTACGGCGAACACCAGGGCCCAGAAGGCCGAAACCTTGGGAAAGTGGCGGTGCCAGAAATGGGGCGCGAGCAGGGGCATGAGGGCGATGGAGAGAAGGATCCCGGCGAACGGAAGTACCGTCCAGAGAGGAAGCTCCCTGCCCAGTTCGGGGCCGTGCACCGCGGTTTCCTCGTGCCGGGCTTCTCCGGGTGAATCGGGGGCCGTGGATTCGGCCGCGTGAGTCCCCGGCGCCGCGGCGAGCGCCGCCGTGACAAGAACGGGAGCGATGGACAACAGGGCGCATGTTATAAAAAAGACCGCAAGGATTCTCTTCATACTGGTCACTCCTGCCGCTGTAATTTTATTTTCATGCCGCGAGCAATTAGTAGGGAATGGCTCCCGGCTGTCAACCCTGTATTTCGCGCGTGCTTTAAAAGATGAGCACCGCTATTATTTTTTTTTCGCGATGAGCCTTCCGAATGATTCAAGGAAGCTCCCCTTGTTTCCAAAGAAACCCCGGGACGTCGATTTTACCTCCTCGATTGAAATGAAGGCCGTCGGTTCCAGTGTGTTCACCATCTCGAGGATGTCGGGCACCTTTTTCCGCGGGGCGATGGTGTAGATGACGGTCACCTCGCCCTTCGCGCCCGTTCCCCTGAGGGTGGTCACCCCGTATCCCTCCTGGCGGAGCACCAGCGGAAGGGACAGTATCTTCTCGCTGGTGATTATCCGTATGGCCTGGTAGCCTATGGCGATCTTCTCCTCGAGAACCATGCCCACGTAATTGCCGGTGGCGAAGCCCGCGCCGTAGACGATATAGCTCCAGGGGCCGTGAAGGTTCTTCATGGCCTCGGTGATCGCCACGAGCCAGACGATGACCTCGAAGAACCCCAGCAGCGGCGCCACCAGCCGGTATCCCCGCGATATGAGGATGATCCTGATCGTGCCGATGGAGACGTCCAGGATTCGCGCGAAGAATATCACGAGCATGCCGAATAGCTCCGATCCCATGAAGCTGGAAAGGTCCATATACCACCTCTGCCTGTATTGCTGCTCCAGTGGGGGGGCAGCCGCTTCCAAAATCAACCAAATTAGAACACGGGCATTGATTCAAAGGGGGGCCGGCGGTGCGCCCGCATGGGATTCATCCCGGGCCCCTGCCGGATCGAATCAGCGGGGATGAAGTTTTGAAACATGCGAATGATTGGCAATGGCGGACGCCTCTTTCATCCGATTTCATGGCAGGGGCCGCTATTTTTTAAAAAAAAAGAAATATGGGTAAAATTACAAGAAAAATAGCCATATTTGATAATAATCGCCTTTAAACAGACATGATCATTCGCCCTTGAATTAAATTTGTTCACCGCGGGGGACGAAAAAACGAATAAGGAGTAGTTTGACTATCTCCTGAGGTCTTTGAAAACTCTGGGGCTTACCGTGTTGATGATCACCGGCGCTCCTCGGTCTTGACCGTTCCGGTTTTGTATAAGCCCAGATACAAGCCTGGAACAGGTTTCGTTTCCGGCTGCGTTGCATGCAAGCCGGATATTCCTGGTAGTAAATGCCTCCTTTCCCCTGCCCGGGAAGGCGGCATGGCAGGGATGCCAAACCATTAAAGACAAAGGAGTGTAAGATGATTATCAATCACAACATGGCTTCCATCAATGCGCACAGGACTCTGAAGTTCACGCATTGGGAGGTCGACAAGAGCATGCAGAAGCTTGCTTCCGGGGAGCGCATCAACAAGGCAGGCGATGATGCGTCCGGGTTGGCGGTGTCCGAGAAGATGAGGACACAGATCCAGGGACTGCGGCAGGCTGAGAGAAACACTGAAGACGGCATGTCCTTCGTGCAGACCGCCGAGGGGTATCTCAACCAGACCGCGAGCATCGTCCAGAGGATCAGGGTTCTCTCCGTCCAGGCCGCCAACGGCATCTACACGGCGCAGGACAGGCAGCTCATCCAGGTCGAGGTGTCGGCTCTGGTCGACGAGGTTGACCGGATCGCCTCGCAGGCGGAGTTCAACCGCTTCAAGGTTCTCACCGGCGAATTCTCGAAGGTCAATCCCAAGGCGTCCATGTGGTTCCACATGGGGCCGAACGCCAACCAGCGTGAGCGCGTCTATGTCGGCACGATGACCGCCAGGGCCTTCTTCATGAGGGACGGCACGGGCAAGGTCCTCGTATCGCTTTCGACTCCCGGCGGCGCCAACCAGACCATAGGGATCATGGATAACGCTCTGCAGAAGCTTGCCAAGCAGAGGGCGGACCTCGGCGCCTATTACAACAGGATGGAGATGACCTCCAAGGGCCTGATGACGGCCTATGAAAACGTGCAGGCATCCGAATCCCGCATAAGGGACGCCGACATGGCCGAGGAAATGGTCAGTTTCACCAAGAACACGGTCCTGGTGCACACAGGCACTGCGATGCTCGCCCAGGCGAATCTCAAGCCCCAGACCGTTTTAAGATTATTGGGTACCTGATATCTTAAAACGGATTCTCAATGGTTCTTTGAAAACTCCAACTGATTCTCTATCCCGCTCCCAGCGGAGTTATGACTGTCCACATTTACGGCTGTTCCGGCAGCCGGTGATGCGGGAGGGCATCACTGGCTGCCGGAATTTTCCGCCAGCCGGTGTTGTCTGGATTATGGGCAGTCCGGGCTTCATCAGCAGGGAGATAACCCTCGATCCGCGCGAGGCGGGTCCGTTCCGGACATGATGTCCGGAACGAAAAATCCGGAGCTGCTTCAATAGAAATGAAACGGAGCGGCTCTGAAAAAAACACAGGGAGGGGGAACTCTAATGAGAATCAGTCACAACATGAGTGCCATATTTGCAAACAGGCAGCTTCAGCTTGTTTCCGACAGGATGGATAAATCCATTGAGCAGCTGGCCTCGGGAGAGCGGATCATCAGGGCTGGTGACGACGCCTCTGGGCTCGCGGTATCTGAAAAGATGCGGACCCAGATAAACGGCCTGCTCCAGGCTGAAAGGAACGCCCTGAATGGGCTTTCTTTCGTTCAGGTCGCAGAAGGCTCGCTCCAGCAGATCAACGACGTTCTCCAGAGGGTTCGCATGCTCTCGGTGCAGTCGGCCAATGGCATCTACTCGGACTCGGACCGTCTCCAGATTCAGGTGGAGGTGTCGCAGCTTATCGACGAGGTGGACAGGATCACCACCTCGGCCGAGTTCAACAGGATGAAAATGTTCACCGGACTGTATGCCAAGGGCAGCAGGCGGGGAAGCATGTTCTTCCATGTCGGCCCCAACCAGAACCAGAGAATGAGAGCCTATATTTCCACAATGAGTGCCAAGGCTCTCTACTTGACGGAGGGGACAAGAAGGCGTTCTATCGCAACTGTTGGCCAGGCGAATTCCATGATTGGCTATATCGACAGGGCTCTGGACAAGTTGAATCGCCAGCGGGCAGATCTTGGAGCGTACTACAACAGGATGGAAGTAACGATAGGCGCCCTCGCGAGGTCGTACGAAAACATGCTTGCTGCCGACTCCCGGTTACGGGACGCGGATATGGCGACTGAGATGGTAGAGTTCACAAAGAACCAGATTCTCGTGAAGAGTAGTGTTGCGATGCTGGCTCAGGCGAATCAGAAACCTCAGCTTATTCTGCAACTGCTTCAGTCATGAGGATCATTTTAAAGTGAAACGGACTCCGCAGTGCGGTCTGGATCACCCCTCTCCGGTTGGGAGGCCGGGGAGGGTATCCCTTTTAAAAGGGAGGAGAGACATTGAAGAACACGGAGCTTACGGAGCTCCGGGGAGGTATAAGATGAACGTAACGAGGATCAATTTACCCGTGATCGACGGCGCTTCGTCATCGCGGGCACCGGACGTCAGGAACCGTCCGGAGGTAAAAATGGGTGATGACTTGTCCGCGGGCGGCGGCCGAGTGCCCGTGGAGATCACGCGGCAGACCGTTGACACGCTCAATTCGGTGCTGAAGTCCCTGGATAAAACGATCTCGTTCTCGTTTCACGAGAAGACCCAGAGGGTCATAATGAAGGTCCAGGACCCGACCACGCACGAGACGATACGTGAGATCCCGCCCAAGGAGATGATACGCCTGCTCGAGCACATGCACGAGCTGGTGGGAGTGTTCGTCGACGAATCCAGGTAACCGGGTGCGATGCCCGGGTGGCCGGCGGTATGGGGTAATAAAGGAAGGCGTTTTTGCCGATAATAAATTGAAGACACATGCCGTTTTCGCTACTTTATTCCCATATTGGCAGGATTCCGGCGGGGTGCCGGAGGGAGTTTTTGTATGCCGGTCACCTTCGGGGGCATGGCCTCCGGTTTAGACACCAATGAAATAATCAAAAAGCTCGTCGAGGTCGAGGCGCGCCCCATCCAGCAATGGGAGGAGGAGAAATCCGTATTCAACAGCCGGAAGGACGCGCTCCAAGGCCTCCGGTCCCACCTTGATAAAATCAGCCAGTCCGCCCGCGAGCTGTACGGCCACAGGTCCTCCTATGCCGACAAGAAGGCGCAGACCTCGGATTCGGCGGCGGTGGAAGCCTCGGCGAACCGGTTCGCGCAGAGCGGCCTTCGAACCATCGAAGTGCTGCAGCTCGCCTCGACGCACAAGATAAGCACCGATCCCCTGAAAGAGAGCCAGGCCCTGCCGGCGGGCAAAATAACACTGGACGTGAACGGCGCCTCCCGCGTCGTCCGCTTCAAGGGGGGGACTATCAAGTCCCTGGCCGAGCAGTTCAACACCGACGCCGCCGACATAGTCGCGACGTCCTACATGAACACCGCCGGAGACCAGTACATCCTCACGATAGAATCGAAGACCTCGGGAAAGAAGGGGGAGATCAAGGTCTCGGGAGACCGGGAACTTATCTTCGCCGCCGGACTGAGCAAGGGAATGAAGGGGCAGGAAAAGGAACGGGTGGGGCTCGTCTTCGACGGCAAGTACTTCGTTCCCTACCCGGGCCGGGACCAGGCCGCCGACAGCGGCAGCCTCGAGGTGGACAAGACGGGCACGCGGGTGAAGATGACCGGCAGCCTGTGGAGGGAGTACGTCCTGCCGCTGGAGGTCGAGGTAAAGAAGAACAGCGCCATCGAGTTTTCGGTGGAATATGCCGCCCCGGGATCGGAAGAGGAAAAGGCCCTGCCGTTCAGGATCGAGATGGGCCCGGAGGAAAAGACCGTCATCAAGGGAATAGAGCTCGACGGGTACAACGTGTCCCGCGTGCGCCCGCTCGAGAAGAAGGAGCCCGGGAAGGAGGTCCCCGACGTGATGGGGGTGGGGATCGTCTCGGAAACGAAGGACGGGCGCCAGGAGAAGCTGTATCCCATAGACCGCAAGTTCAAGGGCAAGATGGAAATACCCATAGGGCGCGACTTCGAGAACAGGAAAGTGGGTAAGGTGGTCTTCTATTGCAACGAGGGTGAGGCGCGTTTCTCCGGGGCGTCCATATACACGCCGGTCGAAGCGACGGGCCTTTACGAGCCTAAAAACGAGGTTGCCGGGGCGGGCGACGCCAGGCTCAAGGTGGACGGCGTGGAGGTCCAGCGGGACAAGAACGAGGGAATCGACGACGTGATTAAGGGCCTCACGCTGAACCTTCGCCGGGTCACGGAGCGCCCCCTCACCGTCAAAATAGAGGCCGACACCGTGAAGTCCATGGAGAAGGTGCGGGCCTTCGTCGAGGCCTACAACAAGTACCTCGATTACTCGCGCGAGCTTACGAAGGTGGAGATGGCGGAAAAGCCCGGCGAATTCAAGAAGTCACGGAACAAGACCGGCCTCTTCGCGGGCGACATGATGGTCATCCGGCTGGAGAATTCGCTCAAGCAGAGCGTCAGCAACGCCTATCCGAACAGGGCCGAGAAGCCGATACGGATCATCACCGACCTGGGCATCTCAACGGGCGCCATAAACGCCGCGTGGGAGTCGATCCGACAGGGGAAGCTCGTGGTCGACGATGCGGTCCTCGAGGGGGCGATCAGGGACAATCCCGAGGGCGTGGAGCAATTCTTCGGGTCCGACAACGACGGCGACAAACGGACCGACAACGGAATGGCGTTCTACATCGAGTCCATGCTGAAACCCTACCTGGGCACCGGCAAGAACATAATAGCCTCGAAGATTGATTTCGAGGACAGCAGCGTCAAAATGGCCGACCAGCGGATCGAACGCCACCAGGAGCACCTCAAGAAGTACGAGGAGAAGCTGAGAAAGAAATTCTCCACCATGGAGCAGTCCATCTCCGGCGCCAAATCCCAGCAGGAATGGATGAAACAGCAGATGAAAGGCATGGAAGGAGGCGGGGAGAAATAGGGGCGCATGAGTCGTCCGCTCCCATGATTCCGAGGTGAAGCAGTGGACATACAGATAAACAGCCATCCGATAAACTACGAGCTCGGGAATGAACGGGAGATCGGCGAGGTGATAGCCTCGATATCACGGTGGGCCGGCGAGCGGGACCTCGTCCTCGTGGAGGCCCTCATCGATAATGAAAGCTACTCCCTCGAAAATCTTCCCGGCCTGCCCCTGGAAAATGTGAAATCGGTCAACTGCATCATCAAATCGAAGGCGGACCTTGTCGGCTCTTCGCTGGAAGAGGCGATGGAATACTGCCGCAAGGCCCACGGTTTCATCCGGGCCGCGGCCAGGGACGGCAGGGCCGACCGCTCCGACATGGAGGCGCTGGCCCACGGCGCGGGATGGCTCGTCGATTTGAGCGGGTCGGTCTTCCCGCTGCTGGGGGTCGATCCGGGCGCCATGAATTACCGGGACGGGACCGCCCGGGACTGCCTGGAAGAGCTCCAGGGCTTCCGCGACGGGCTGGCGGGGCCGCCGGAGGAGCACGCGTTCCTTGCCCTCTGCGCGCGCCATGGCACCGTCTTCGAATCGATGGGGGACATATTCAGGATGCTGCTGCAGGGCGAACCGATGCGCCGCCTGACGGAGAAGAGCATCGACTCCCCGGACGCGATCCTCGGTTCGCTCCGCCGGCTGAGAGGCGAGCTGCAGTCGCAGCGGGAAAACATCGCCGCGACGGCCGCGGCATACGGCGCCGGAAAGGACGGAAAGGCCTCGGAGAGGCTGCAGGCCTTTACCGATTTCATGTATCATTACATGCGGACGTCACACCAGTACGCCGCCATGTTCCAGGCCGACCTTTCAACGATAGAGGTCGGCGGCGTGTCCCTGGAAGAAAAGAACAGGACCATCGACAAGCTCCTGGGCGAAATGGTTTCGGCGCTCGAGCACAACGATATCATAGGGCTTTCGGACATCCTCGAGTACGAGCTCATGCCCGCGCTGGAGGGCCTGGAGCTGTACATCGACGCGCTTTCCGGAGCGGCCGAAAAACCGTAGTGCGCGGCGGGCCGGAAGCGCAGGGGCGTTTCACTGGAAGCGACATAGGACAAGGGGTGCGTGTAAAACGGGTGACCATGGGCAAGGAAGGTCGAAGGGAAAAGGCTGACAAGAAGCTGTGGGGCGGCCGTTTTGCCGGTCCCCCGTCGGAAATAACCGAGCGGATATCATCGTCCATTCACTTCGACCGGCGCCTCTACCGGCAGGACATCCGGGGCTCCATCGCGCACGCCGGGATGCTCCGCAAAATAGGCCTGCTGACGCGGAAGGAGCTCACCGCCGTCATGCGGGGGCTCAGGGAAATCGAGCGGGAGATAGCCGAGGGCCGCTTCGAGTTCCGCGTCGACCGCGAGGACATACACATGAACATAGAAGCGGCCCTGACCGAGCGCGTCGGCGAGGCGGGCCGCAAGCTGCACACGGCGCGCTCGCGCAACGACCAGGTGGCCCTGGACCTGAGGCTGTACGTCCGGGACGAATCCCGGGAGATAGGCGCGCTCATCGGCGGGCTCGTCTCCCTCCTGGCGGAGCTGGCGGCGCGGCACATCAGGGTGGTCATGCCGGGGTACACCCACATGCAGGTGGCCCAGCCGGTCCGTTTTTCCCACCACCTCCTGGCGCACGCCTGGGCCCTGCTGCGCGACATGGAGCGACTGCGCTTCGTCCGGAAAGAGTGCGGCTCCCTGCCGCTGGGGGCGGGCGCCCTGCGCGGGCGTCAACTACCCCATACGACCGGGACTTCGTCAGGGTACACCTTGGATTCGACGAGGTCGCTCCCAACTCGATGGACAGCGTGAGCGACCGCGACTTCGCCCTGGACTTCCTCCACTTCGGGTCCATGCTGGGCATGCACCTTTCCCGGCTCTGCGAAGAGCTCGTCATCTGGTCCAGCGCGGAGTTCGGCTTCGTCAGGCTCTCCGACGGGTTCACCACCGGGTCTTCCATCATGCCGCAGAAGCGGAACCCCGACATCGCCGAGCTCATCCGGGGGAAAACCGGGCGGCTCTACGGCAACCTCTTCTCCCTTCTGACGGCGCTCAAGGGACTTCCCCTCGCGTACAACCGCGACTTCCAGGAGGACAAGGAGCCGGTCTTCGATTCGGCCGACACGGTGAAGCTCGCCCTCGCGGGGGTGACCGGGATGCTGGCGACCATGAGCGTCGACGCCGGGGCCATGAAGACCGCGCTCTACCGCAACTTCTCCACCGCCACGGACCTGGCCGACTACCTGGCCGCGAAGGGCATGCCCTTCAGGGAGGCCCACGAAACCGTGGGGAAGATCGTCCATTTCTGCGAGACCAACTGCGTGAATTTTTTCGGCCTTACCCCGGAGACCCTTCGCGGGTTTTCGCCCCTCTTCGACGGCGGCGTCCGGGACCTCCTCGATCCCGAGACCTCTCCCGAGCGGAAAGTCTCGCGCGGGGGCACCTCGATGGCAGAGGTGCGCCGCCAGATCAGGCTCATCGGGAAAAAACTGAAGGCGTACGGCCATGATTGACGGAATAACCGGACAGGACGTCTTCGCGCCCCTCACCGTGCTCATCCGGCTGGTCGCGGCCATGGCGGCGGGGTTTTTCGTCGGCGTGGAGCGCGAACAGCACTACCAGCCCGCGGGCATCCGCACGCACATGGTGCTGTCCATGGGGGCGGCGCTGGTCATGCTCATATCCATCTACATTCCCGAGGCCTTCATGAAGGGCAGTCCCGGCGCGGACCCGGGAAGGATCTCGGCGCAGGTGATAAGCGGTATCGGCTTTCTCGGGGCGGGCGCGATATTCCGTTACGGCTTCAATGTCAGGGGGCTCACCACGGCGGCCTCGATATGGACGACCTCCGCCATAGGGCTCGCCTTCGGCGCGGGCTTTTATTTCCTGGGCCTGGTTGCCACGGTCCTGCTCATCGTCATCCTCCGTGTCTTCGACCTGCTGGAAAGCAAGCTGTTCGAGCGCAAGGACATGCGCGTGCTCACCGTGGTGATCCATTCCGACGGGCTGAGCGCCAAGAGGGTACTCGAGACGGTGAAGGAATTCTCGATCGTCCCCAGGCACGTGTCCATCACCGAGGACGTCGACGGCAAAACCACCGAGATCGCGATCAACTGCCGCCTGGACGAGGATTTCAGCATCCGCAGCCTCTTCGAGAAGATCAAGGCCCTGGGGCACATCAAGACGCTCAGGATGGATTGAGCCGGGTGTACCCCCTCGCCGTTACCGCGCTGAAGCGGGGAAGGGCGCTCTTCGAGAGGCAGTCCCCCGCATAAGACCGATTCACCCCCTGCTCAACTGTTCTTGATTTTTTCGGCGATGAACCGCGCCGCCTCGAGGTCGAAGGGCGTGGTGATCTTGATGTTCCGGTAATCCCCCTCCACCATCCTGACACGGCGGCCCGCCCCGATCACGAGAGAAGCGTCGTCGCTCGCGTCGAATACGCCGCCCGCCCGCGCCCGCTCGTGCGCGTCGCGGATGACATCGTACCGGAAGGCCTGGGGCGTCTGGGTGTAATAGAGGCGCTCACGCCCCGGGACCGAGATGACGAATTCCCCGTCGAGCTCGGCGACGGTGTCCACGGCCTTCACGTAGGTCCCGGCGGCGCCGTGGACGCGGGCCTCCTCGACGCAGCGGCCGACCATCGCCGTGCCGGCGAAGGGGCGCGCGGCGTCGTGAAACAGCACGATGTCGTCGTTTTCGAAGGACCGCGACACGAGGGCGTTCCAGACCGACCCCTGCCGCGTTTCCCCGCCGTCAACCACGGCGATCACCTTCCGGAAGGCCCTTTCCTTGAGCAGGAGTTCCACGGATCCGCGGGTATCGGAATGGGAGACCACGATGATGCCGTCGACGCAGTCAGCCGAGGAAAAGAGGTCCAGCGACCAGGCGATCACGGGACGACCGGCCAGCGGCATGAGCTGTTTCGGGGTCTCGGAGCCGAGACGGCTGCCCTGCCCGCCGGCGAGGATCACGGCATAGACAGATGACATGGCGCCTTTTTATAAAAGGGAACCGGACGATTGTGTCGCATGGACTATTGTGGACCGGGGACGGACGGGGAAGGCAAGAAAAAAACGGTCGGTCTCTCTAAACCAGCCTTTTCAGCACGCGGCAGATATACCGGACATCCCGGAGGCTCAGGCGCGGGTAGAGCGGCAGGCTCACCTCGTTCCGGTACATCTCGAGGGCGTTGGGAAAGTCTTTCATCCGGAAGCCCAGCCGGCGATAGTAGGGATGCATCACCACGGGGATGAAGTGGACGTTCAGAGATATCCCCTTTTCGGCCATGCGCCCGATCAGCCGGTCGCGCTCCTCCTCGCCGTACCCGCGCACCCGCAGTGGAAAGAGATGGTACGAGCTTTCGGTGTTCCCGGACTTGAATTCCGGCATCATGAAGCGTTCATCTCCCGAGAGCTCGCGCGCGTAGGCCCCGGCGATTCTTTTCCGCGCGGGCAGGATCTCGCCGTCGTACCGCTCCAGCTGCGCGATGCCCAGCGCGGCGGCGATGTCGGTCATGTTGTACTTGTACCCCGGAAGCAGGATTTCGTAGCGCCAGCCCCCCGCCATGGCCTTGGCGCGCGCGTCCTTCGACTGGCCGTGGAGGGCCAGCAGGCGCAGGGACTCGTGAATGCCCGGCGCCCTGATACCGCCGAAACTGTTGTAGGTGACGGCCCCGCCCTCGGCGGTGGTGAGGTTCTTCACCGCGTGGAACGAGAACACCGTGAGATCGGCGCACCCTCCGGTCTTCCGTCCCCGGCAGGTCGCGCCGAAGGAATGGGCGGCGTCTGCCAGGACGAGGGGCCTGTCAAGGCTTCGCTGCGGGCTGCTGCCCCGGTTGGGGCGGTATTTTCTTTTTTTCGACGCAAGCGCGCCGTGGATCCCCTCGTAATCGGCCGGCATGCCGCCGAAGTCCACTGGGATAACGGCCTTCGTCCGCCCCGTGACAGCGCGGGCGACGCCTTCCGGATCGATACAGAAGCTTCCTTTCTTAACGTCGGCGAAGACCGGGCGCGCGCCCACGTGCAGGATCACGTTGGCGGTGGCGGCGTAGGTGTAGGGCGTGGTGATCACCTCGTCCCCGGGGCCTATGCCGAAGAGCCGGAGACAGAGCTCCAGGCCCGCCGTGGCCGAGCTCACGCAGACCGCGCCCTCCACGCCGCAGTAGGCCGCCAGGCGCGACTCGAACTCGTCCACCCTCGGCCCGGTGGTGATCCAGCCGGACTTGAGCGTCTTCACCACGGCCCTTATCTCGCGGCGGGTGATATCGGGGGGAGAGAAGGGAATAATCCGTCCGGGCATCTCAGGACGCTCCCTGGAACTCGGGCACGTAGCGTTTTATGAGCGAGCGGATTCCGGCAGCGTCGCACCGGCCTGCCGCCTCCTCGAATTCGCGGACCATCTCATCCAGTTCCGCGCGTCCGGGCAGCTTCCCGTTTTCTTCCGATATGAAGAGCTTCTCGTACGCCGTGGCGGCCAGCGACTCGCTCTGCGAGAGGACCTCCTCGTGGAGCTTCTCTCCGGGCCTCATCCCCGTGACGACGATGGGGATTTCCTCCTCGGTGTATCCGCAGAACCGGATCATCTCGCGCGCCAGGTCCATGATCCGCACGGGCTTGCCCATGTCCAGGACGAAGATGGTCCCCGCCTTCAGGGTGGCCGACTTGACGACCAGCCGGGCCGCCTCGCGTATGGACATGAAGTAGCGCGTCACCTCCGGGTGCGTCACGGTCACCGGGCCGCCGCCTGTTATCTGCTCCCGGAAGATGGGGAGCACGCTGCCGCGGGAGCCCAGCACGTTCCCGAACCGGGTGAGCGAGAAGCGCGTCGTCTCCTGGAGGGCGTTCAGCGAGAGCACTATGCGCTCGGCTATCCGCTTGGTGGCGCCCATGACCGAGGAGGGGTTGACCGCCTTGTCCGACGAGACCAGGATGAATTGCCGCACGCCCGCCTCCACGGCGGCCGCGGCGCACCGGTAGGTGCCCAGCACGTTGTTTTTCACGGCCTCGTCGGGGTAGTCCTCCATGAGCGGGACATGCTTGTGCGCCGCCGCGTGGAACAGCATGTCGGGCCGGAAGCGCCCCAGCTCGCGGGCGAGCTTCTCCCGGTCGCGTATGTCGCCTATGACGTACTGGAAGCGGTCCCTGTCCCTCACGCGGTTCATCAGGGAATGGATGGAGTTCTCGCCGTGCCCGAAGGCAACCGCCGTCTTCACCGGGAGCTCCAGGAGCTGGAGGATGATCTCGGAACCGATGGAGCCGCCCGCCCCGGTCACAAGGACGGTCCGGCCCTCGTAGTGCGGCGATATCCTGTCGACGTCGAAGCCGATCTCCTCGCGGCCCAGCAGGTCCGAGGGCTCGATCTCCCGTATCTGGCTTATGGAGACATCGCCCTCGATGATCTCGATGAGGCCGGGCACTATGCGGGTCGCGACCCGCGCAGGGGCCAGGCTCGCCACGATCCGCCGGACGGTGTCCTTGCCGGCCGAGGGGATGGCGACGATGACCTCCTGGACGCCGTGCCGCTCGATGATCGCCGGGCGCCTCGTCGATGCCTCCCAGGACTGGATGGCCCGCGACCTCGCGGCCCTTGAGGCCGTCGTCCAGGAAGCCCACGATCCGGTATTTCGATGAGGCGCGGGGATGCTTCCCGATCTCCCGGACTATCATCTCTCCGGCCTCGCCGGCGCCTATTATAAGAAGATTCAGCATGGGCAGTGTGGTGAAGGTTGGGCCATGTAACGCTTCTGTCTCTATTTTCGAATCAAACGGGGGCGGGGAAGATTACTTTTTCCCGTACAGGACGGAAAGGCTCCTACTCAAAATGTGACCGGTGCCGTGAAGGCATGAAATCCGGTGTTTGAGACCGGTGGGCCTCGATTTGGGTGAGCGGATTGTCATAAAAAAATACACAAAAAAAATAGCAAAAATTGTTGACGAATATGAGTAATTATATTACTCATTAAAGAATATCAGAATTGCTCAATACGTGTGCGGCGGCGCCCGGTGATCGAATCGTTAATCACATCGAAAACAAGAATAAAACTGCTGTTGAAGTTCTTCATCAACCCGGGGACGACGGCGTACCTGCGAAGCCTGGCCGAGGAGCTGGGCGAGTCCACCAACGGCGTGCGCGTCGAGCTGGACCGCCTGAGCGAGGCGGGGCTCCTGGAGCGCTCGGACAACGGCAGGACCAAGCTTTACCGCGCCAACGCGAAGCACCCGCTCTTCCCGGAGATCAGGCGGATCATCGCGAAGCACGTCGGCATCGACAAGCTGATCGACCAGGTGCTGGCGAAGCTGGGCAAGGTTGAGTCGGCGTTCATTACTGGTGACTACGCGCATGGGATCGATTCCGGGATCATCGATCTTGTCATAGTCGGCGACATAGACATGGCATACTTCCAGTCGGACTCGTTGAAAAGGCGGAAAAGCTCATCCGCCGGAAGATCCGTGTACTGGTACTGAGCGTTGTAGAAATGGAGAGCTTAGGGAAAAAACTGGATATTAAGCATGCATTGCCTGTTTGGGGGGATGAGAGTGGTTCATATTTATTTTTCTTTTTAACCGAGTTTCAATGAAGTTTCTGCAAATCACTTAACCATTCATATGGCAATATGAATAGAATAAATAAATTGTTTTACCTCCTGTCGGGTCATGAAAAGCGACGGCTTGCACTGCTGGTCTGCGCCCTGCTGATAAGCTCTTTTATCGGCGTGGCCGGTATCGCGTCTATTATGCCCTTCGTGGGAGTGCTCTCCAATCCGGATATCGTCAGGGAAAACGCTATATTGTCCTGGTTTTATACAACGCTTCATTTTACCGACATTAAAACCTATACTTTGTATCTCGGGATCGCACTTCTCGGCGTGTTCATTTTCAGCAACATTTTCCTCACGCTGACCATCTGGATGGAGTTGCATTTTATCCGCATGGTCGGATACAACATGTCGCGCAATTTGCTTATTAAATACCTTAACCAGCCTTACTCCTTCTATCTGCTGCGGAATCCGGCGGACTTGAGTAAAAACCTGTTCTCGGAGGTCCAGCAGGTTATCGCCTATCTTGTGAAGCCCTTGATGGAAATAATCACCAAGGGTATTCTTGCGCTGGCGATCCTTGTGTTTCTGGTGGTTGTGAATCCCCGAATGGCCCTTGTTATGGGTACCCTGCTTGGCGGAGCATACGGATTAATATTCATGTTTATAAGGCGAAAGCTCTCAAGGGTGGGGCGGCGGCGCGTTGATGCAAACGCCAAACGGTTTCTGGTGGCCAATGAAGCATTCGGGGGGATCAAGGACGTCAAGCTTATGGGCAAGGAGGAGGTTTATATCGGGCGGTTCTCCAAGCCGGCGAAAACATACGAGAATTCACTTGCCGTATCCCAGATACTGTCACGGCTTCCGAAGTATGCCATGGAAGCCATTGCCTTCGGAGGCATGCTCGCCGTCGCGTTGTACATGTTCGCCCAGAACAGTAACATCGCTGAAGTGCTTCCTCTTATCGCCCTTTACGCATTTGCCGGTTACCGGCTTATGCCGTCCCTGCAGGATATGTTCGCCGGAATTACGCACATACGCAGTAACCTCGCATCGCTCGATCTGATTTATAACGATCTTAGAGATTACAAAAATATTGTAATGAAGAGCTGTATCGATGAGCCCGTGCTGCCGCTTTCAAGGAATATCGAGGTGCGCAAGATAAGCTTTAAATATGACTCCGCTCCCGAGATGCTCTTTAAAAACCTCAGCCTTTCGATTGAGGCAAACACCACGGTGGGATTCGTCGGACCCACGGGCTGCGGCAAAACGACTATTGTTGACATTCTGCTCGGCCTTCTGGTTCCGCAGAAGGGGCAGGTGCTTCTTGACGGCAATGTCGTGGATGATTCGAACCGATCGCGATGGCAGAAAAATTGCGGCTTCGTCCCGCAGCAGATTTACATCGCGGACGATACTGTCACTCGGAATATTGCCTTCGGTATGCCCGACGACAAGATCGACATGGAAGCAGTCGTCAAAGCGGCGAAGATTGCAAACATACATGAATTCGTGATGAAAGAAATGAAGGATAACTATAATACCGTCGTTGGTGACCGGGGAATCCGGCTCAGCGGCGGCCAGCGGCAGCGCATCGGCATCGCCCGGGCGCTGTACACCAACCCTTCGGTGCTCATCCTCGATGAGGCCACGTCGGCCCTCGACGGAAAGACCGAAATGGCGATAATGGAGGCGGTAAGAAGTCTCGCACGGAAAAAGACGATTATAATGATCGCGCACAGGCTGACCACTCTCAAATACTGTGATCTGATCTATGTAATGGACAAAGGGAAAATCGTCGAGAAGGGCGGGTATGGCGAATTAAACAGGAAGAGCAAATACTTTTCACCGACGCGCAGGATCGAGAAACCGGCGGCGGAAAGAGCGCAAGACCTTGAGTAATGCCGGACAAATACACAGTTCAATATCACGCGTCAGGTAAAAGCGAAATGATTTTAAACGGAAAACACGTGCTCGTGACAGGGGCTGATGGTTTTATCGGGAGCCACCTGGTGGAGGCTCTTATTGAGACCGGGTGCTCCGTGAGGGCTTTCGTGTTTTATAACTCGTTTAATTCATGGGGATGGTTGGACACCTTCCCTAAGGAATTGCTCAGCCGGATCGATGTGTTTGCCGGGGACATCCGCGACCCCAACGGGGTGCGCAAGGCAATGCGGGACATCGATATCGTTTTTCACCTTGCGGCGCTCATCGCCATCCCTTTCAGCTATCATTCACCCGACAGCTACGTGGACACAAACATCAAGGGCACGCTCAACGTGCTCCAGGCGGCGCGCGATGAAGGGTGCGAAAAGGTCCTCATAACATCCACGTCGGAGGTATACGGGACCGCGCAGTATGTACCCATCGACGAAAAACACCCCTTCCAGGGACAGTCGCCCTATTCCGCCACTAAGATAGGTGCGGATAGACTCGCCGAAAGCTTTCATAAAAGTTTTGATATGCCGGTGACAATAGTACGTCCATTCAACACCTATGGCCCCCGACAATCTGCACGGGCAGTTATACCAACCATCATTACACAGCTTTTATCCGGAGCACGAACGATAAGGCTGGGCAGCATCAGTCCCACTCGTGACTTTAATTACGTCAAGGATACGGTCACCGGTTTCCTGGCCATCGCTGAATCCGATTCAACAATCGGTGAAGAGATAAATATCGCTTCCCAGGCCGAGATTTCAATAGGTGATCTGGCGGCGGAAATCATCAGCCAAATGAATCCGGAAGCAACAATAGTTGCCGATGACGAAAGAATGAGGCCGGAAAAAAGCGAAGTGGAACGCCTGCTGGGAAGCAACGAAAAAATAAGAAGGCTGACCTCATGGACGCCGCGGTTCAGCTTGAAAGAGGGACTCGCCCGAACGATTGAATGGTTCAGGCTGCCCGAAAACCTCGCACGCTACAAGGCGGAGATATATAATGTCTGAACGGTTCCCGGAAATCGTGGATTTCATAAAATCGCTTTTTCCCGGGGAGAACCCCGTTCCTCTTCACGCCCCGCGATTTTTGGGGAATGAAAAGAAGTATCTGGCCGAATGTATCGATTCGACCTATGTTTCGTATGTTGGGCCGTTTGTGAATGAGTTCGAGGAGCACATCAAGCGGTTCACCGGCACCGGGCACGCCGTCGCCATGGTAAACGGGACGGCGGCGCTCCAGATGGCGCTCATGGCATGCGGCGTCAAACCGGGAGACGAGGTCATCACCCAGGCGCTGACGTTTGTGGCCACGGCAAACGCGATCGCCCACGCCGGAGGCGTCCCCGTCTTCGTGGACGTGGACCGAGGAACGCTCGGCCTGAGCCCCGCGAAGCTGGAAGGCTTTTTGAAAGACGGCGCCGAGATGAGGAAAGGCGTCTGTTTTAATAAATCCACGGGGCGGAAAATAGCCGCCTGCGTTCCAATGCATACCTTCGGCCATCCGGCAATGATCGACGAAATTGTCGCCGTGTGCGGTGAATACAATCTAACCGTCATCGAAGACGCCGCAGAGTCGCTGGGCAGCTTTTACAAGGGGAGGCACACGGGTACCTTCGGGAAGGCGGGGATCCTGAGCTTCAACGGCAATAAACCCGTGACGACGGGCGGCGGCGGCATGTTGATCACCGACGACGACGGAATCGACGCGCGCGCGAGGCATATAAGCACGACGGCAAAGCAGAAACACCCCTGGGCGTTTTTCCACGACGAGATCGGCTACAATTTAAGAATGCCGAACGTGAACGCGGCCATAGGGTGCGCCCAGATGGAGAAGATCGATTTTATCCTTTCGAGCAAACGCGAGCTCGCCGGCGTTTACCGGCCGTTCTTCGATTCACTTGAAATTCCCTTCGTCTCCGGTATAAATGATTCCAGGGCAAACTACTGGCTGAACGCCATCCTGCTCGCGGACCGCGAGGAGCGCGAGGCGTTCCTGGCCTATTCCAACAGGAATGGAGTGCAGACGAGGCCGGCCTGGGTGCTCATGAACAGATTGCCTATGTTTAAGGAATGCCAGTGCGGGGAACTCGCCGAGGCCGAATGGCTGGAAGAGAGGTTGGTGAATATTCCGAGTAGTGTAAGGATATGAAGGAAAGCATTGTTCTAATCGGCGGCGGCGGTCACTGTAAATCCTGTATAGATGTGATTGAGAGTGGGGACCGTTATAGTATTGCCGGCATCGTTGATGCAAAGGAGCGTTTGGGCGAAAGTGTGCTTGGGTATGATGTCATAGGCAATGATGACGATATCCCCGAGCTTGCTGCCCGGTATAAGAATTTTCTGATTACTGTCGGTCAGATTAAAAAAGCAGACACTCGTATCAGGCTTTTTAATCAAGTCGGGCAACATGGCGCGCGGTTCCCAGTAATTGTATCAACCAAGGCTCACGTCTCCACAAATGCGGTGATTGGCGAAGGAACAATAGTGATGCATGGAGCGATTGTCAATGCGGGAACTTTCATTGGGTGCAATTGCATAATAAACACATCGGCTGTTTTGGAACATGACGTGCGCATTGGTGATCATTGCCACATATCGACGGCATGTGTTGTTAACGGAGAATCCCGCGTGGGCAGCAGGGCGTTTATAGGCAGTAATAGCGTCATCTCACATAATGTGAAAATATGTGAAGCCGTACTAGTGGGAGCCGGAAGTACGGTGATTGGGAGCATTGATCAACCGGGAGTGTACACTGGGAATCCTGCAAAGAAGATATAATAATGGAACGTGGAATATTCATTATCGCTGAAGCAGGTGTAAATCACAATGGAGATATTAATCTTGCCAGAAAGCTTGTTGACGCAGCCGTATCGGCAGGTGCAGACGCGGTAAAATTTCAGACTTTCAAAGCCGAAAAGGTGATTAGCAGATACGCTCCAAAAGCCGAATATCAGACAAAAACTACCCCAAGTTCCGAGTCACAGCTTGAAATGGTGAAAAAACTTGAGCTCGATGACGCCGCTCATCGGGTGCTCATCGATTATTGCACAGAGAAGGGAATACTTTTTCTCTCGACGCCGTTTGATTTGGATAGTATTGACCTGTTGCATGCGCTTAAACTCTCCATATTCAAAATACCATCCGGCGAAATTACCAACCTCCCCTACCTGCGCAAAGTCGGAAGTCTGAATAAAAAGATCATACTCTCTACAGGTATGTCTACACTCGGCGAGGTGGAAGCGGCCATACAAGTTCTCATGTCAGTCGGAACAATTAGAGACTATATAACGGTGCTTCACTGTAATACAGAATATCCAACTCCATTTCATGATGTTAATTTGCTCGCCATGCTGACAATGAGAGATGCCCTAAAGGTCAGCGTTGGGTATTCAGATCACACAAAAGGTATTGAAATTCCTGTAGCGGCAGCAGCGTTGGGAGCAACAGTAATTGAAAAACATTTCACGATTGATAGGACAATGGAGGGGCCGGACCATAAAGCCTCACTTGAGCCTAACGAGCTTGCAGCGATGGTTGACTCAATTCGTAATGTCGAGCGAGCGCTTGGTGATGGTATTAAAAAGCCGTCATTCTCCGAGATAAAAAACAGAGAAATAGCTCGCCGAAGCATCATTGCTGCGAAACACATCTTTCGAGGAGAAATGTTTACCAAGGGGAATCTGGATGTAAAGCGACCTGGAACAGGAATCTCTCCCATGGAATGGGATAGAATAATCGGTAATGTCGCATTGAGAGATTTTGAGGAAGACGAACTGATCACAATCTAATTATTTACTAGACCTTGGTTATATTAAGAAAACAGAATTTATATTATTATGGAGTGATGTAAATGGATGTAAAAAAAGAGAAATGGGAAGAAAGTTACTCAAGAAATGAGAATTTTATTTTTTATCCAAGGGATGAGGTAGTCAAATTTTTAAACAGATTCATCAGGAAGAGAACTGGCTTGAAGGAATACGTTGATATATTAGATTTTTCCAAAATCATTAGGGGTCTTGATTATGGATGCGGAATAGGCAGGCAGACAATCCTGATGCAGGAGTTTGGTGTAGAATCTTATGGCGTTGATGTATCTGAAGTTGCGATTACAACAGCCAAAGAACTCGCGAGGAATAGCGGATATTCTAACCTCATAAAAAGTTTTAGTTTAGTAAATGGAACGTCGATTCCATTTGATGAAAAGTATTTCGATTTTACATTGTGTCTTAATGTGCTTGATAGCATGAATTACGAACTTGCAAAAAACATCATGCAGGAGATCGACAGGGTAACGAAAAGATACGCTTTTATCGGTCTGTTGGGTGGAGATGATCATGCACATTTTCGAGAATATTCAGGGGAAGAAGTAGTGGATTCCAGACATGAATTTGGTACCATTCAGAGCTACTTTAATGTGGAAAAAATTAAACAATTAATACATAACACAAAATTCTCGATCAACTGGGCGCACTTAATAACAGACGAGTCTATTCTTTCAAAATATAAAAGTGCTTTGTATTATCTAGTGCTCGAGAAATAGCAAAGTGAAAACGATAATTCGCTCAGCTGTGTGCAATACGGCCTCTATTGGTTTTATTGGATTCTTAAGAGAAAGCGGTTTTAGAGTTATTGGTGCTGATATAATAGATGCAACATATCTAAATAAATTTCTCGATAGTTATTACAGAGTTTCAAAAGCCAGCGCAGGCATGGAGGTTATCCACGAGTACGTTAATATAACAAAAAATGAAAAGGCAGACTGGATAATATCCGGACCTGAAAATGAAATTATTTTGTTATCTAATAATGTTGAACGATTAAGTTCTGTGGGTTTGAAAGTATTCCATGACGGGATAGATACGCTAAAAACTATCACAAATAAGTATAAGCTTTATCTATTTTTTAAAGATAAAATTGATGTTCCGATTACATATACGATGGATCAATACAATGG
Source organism: uncultured Spirochaetota bacterium (assembly GCA_963762305.1). Taxonomy (GTDB): domain Bacteria; phylum Spirochaetota; class UBA4802; order UBA4802; family UBA5368; genus CAVXKM01. The sequence goes on from CAVXKM010000005.1 coordinate 232,690, forward strand.
TTATTTCAAGGAGAATGTTATAATTAAGCCTAATTGTGGGAGAGGCAGTTCGGGTGTATATATACATAAGGCTGATAAAGTTGCGCATGTAATTGAATTATTAAATACTGATGATTATATCATACAGCAGTATATACAAGGGGTCGAGTTTACTGTTGATACATTGCACGATTTCGAAGGAAATCTATTAAACGTAGTCCCAAGGCGCCGGATTGCCGTGGATTCAGGTATAAGCATTTCGGCTGAGACAAGCAGGGATAAAAAATTTTATGAAATATTAATCAATATATCTGATATGCTTAAATTCAGTGGTGCAAATTGCTTCCAATTTATAGTATCTGATAATAAGTATTATTTGACCGATATTAATCCGAGATTTGGCGGCGGTTCTATTTTGTCGATAAAGTCGAGTAGCTCGTTGAGGGGTAATATGAATTAATCTTTTACTCGGCAATTATAGCAAGTTAATAATAAGATCATTTGATGTTGAAATCATGACAATGCATCGCTACTACAGTGAGATATATTCCAATTAAAGCCGTTCTTTTTGATCTAGACAACACACTATACAATGAAACTGATTATTTTCATGGAGTGTTTAAGTTATTCTCTAAAGCCCATCATTTGAATTATTTAAGTATACGAAAATTGTTCAGCGCAGAGTTGAGATCATCCAGTAATGATGTATTTGGGGATATTTTAAAAGAATTGGGTATTTATAGTCCAGAATATCACAAAGAATTATTTCATTATTATAAGACAATTCAAATAGATATTCATCTTTATCCGGACGCGGAGAAATTATTAGAATTCCTAATTGATAATAATCTCAAAACGGCGATAGTTACAAATGGTATAGTGGAGGTACAAAAAAACAAAATAAGGTGCTTGGGCATAGAAGGGTATTTTAATGCCGTTATCTATGCTCGGTTATGGGGAAGGGAATTTGAAAAACCTAAAGGAAAACCATTCCTAAAAGCTCTCGAATTATTAAATATCGATAAATCTGAAGCTTTGTATGTTGGCGATAATATTAATACTGATATCATTGGCGCAAAAAATGCAAAAATGAAGGCAGTATTGTTAGATCGGAAAAATGACAGCTCCGTTTCTTCGGAATTCTACGATTATCGGATTACCGATTTGAGAGAGTTGGTTAACATTTTAAGGCAAATAGGGATGTGAATGAGGAAAATTCTAGCAGTAACAGGCATTCGTTCTGAATACGATATCTTGTATCCGATAATAAAGGTGTTGAAAGATAGCGGGATCTATCAAGTCAAGCTTGTGGTAAGTGGAGCTCATCTTTCCGATTGGCATGGGAATACGGTAGATAGGATAGTAGATGACGGCTTTGAGATAGCCGAAAAGATTGATTCTCTTTTTATGACGAATCGGGCGACTCAAAGAATAAAAGGTGTTGGTGTGCTCACATATGCTCTTTCACAAACCGTGGAAAGGGAAAAACCAGATTTTTTATTGGTCGTTGGAGATAGAGAAGAGAGCATCGCAACAGCATTGGTGGGGAATTACATGAATGTATGTGTGGTTCATGTGGGCGGCGGCGATCCGGTTTATGGGAACGCCGATGATCCTATTCGATTCGCGGTTTCAAAGCTTTCGCACGTTCATTTTACTATTGCAGATTCATATGCAGACAATTTGAAAAGTGTGGGTGAGGAAGGTTACAGGATACATTGGGTTGGAAATCCAGCATATTGGAATATTGCGCACGAACCCGTCGTAGCCATGAATGAGTTAAGCAAATTTTTAGAATATAATATTTCGGAAGGCAATTATATTGTATTAATAAAACATCCGCTATCCTCGGAAAAAGATAACGCATATGAGCAGATGAAAATCACCCTTGAAGCGTTAACACAATTTGCTTTGGAAAATGAGATAAAGATAGTAGGTATTTATCCAAATACAGATCCAGGATCATATGATATTATGAAGGCTGTTCATCAATATGAGAGCAAATCTGATATATTAAGATTTTACAGGACTATTCCAAAAAAATACTTTGTTAATGTAATGAGAAATTGTCTCGCTTTGGTCGGGAATTCAAGTATGGGCATACTGGAGGCGCCATTTTATAAATTGCCTGTTGTAAATATTGGCAATCGGCAAAGAGGGCGGCTCAATGCCGGGAATGTTGAATTCGTTGGTTATGATGCCCAATTAATAAAGAACGCTTTGGGAAAGGCATGCTTTGATTCACAGTATCGGGGTGAGATAAAAACAATTCAAAATCCCTTCGGGGACGAGAACGCACCCTCTAAGATTTATGATGTTCTTTCGAAGATTGATCCTTCGGAAAAACGATGGTTAATCAAGAAAAAGCTATGCTAGAAATAACCGCTATTTGCAAACGAAGCCGCTTCTGCACGAAACTATTCGATAATAATAAAAGACTGCATAGAACTATATGGGCTGCGGCTAATTCTGTATTTGCTTAAACCAAATACTTCTTTTACTGCAATGGTCTCGCCTGGGAAATCATGATGGTTCAGTTCATCAAACCCGATAACACTGCCTTTTGTTAGGTGGTCTTTAATCAATTCGAGGCACCTCTTGGTGGGTTCATAGATATCAAAATCAAAATAAGCAAAAGAAATAATTGTTTCAGGATTATTCAAAAGATAATTTTCCAATTGGGCGACGGCATCACCCTTAACCAAACTATTCTTCTTAATGTGAGGGATTGGGCTTTCTTTTTCGTGGCATTCTAGAATCTGTTGCAAGTAATTTTCGTAATTTTTTGTTGTTGAATATGAGCCTTTGGAAATTATTTCGGAACCGCCATCCTTTTCATGCACAGAAGGAAATCCTTCAAAAGTATCAAATCCAATTATTTTTCGATTGTGATTAAAGGGTTCATATAATCCCCTCAATGATTCAAAAAGTGCTAAATTACGTCCCCACCTAACGCCGAATTCCATAATTACACCATGAACATCAATAATCTTTTTATAGAGATCATTTAAAAATAGAATGCTTGTTAAATCTTGTCTTATAATAAACAATGTCAGGTTAGATAATAATTCATTTTCCGGTATGGGACATTCTTTAAAAAGACGAAATAATATTTCTCTGTTTGATACTTCACCTTTAGAAGTAAATGATTTAATTCGTATGTCTTTATTTTCCATGATAATCCCCGTTCTTACATTATTTGCTTATTTCTAATTGACTAATTGTCATCGGTAGAAAGATAATAGCGAACACTAATCTATGGGGTATTTTGTAAAAGCAATAATAATTTTATATTTGGACTTGTTTTTTAGATTATAACAATACAAATAATTATTTTTATTAAATTTCGAAGGCTTTGTCTATGAATACAATACTCTGTATTGCCCCACATCCCGACGATGAGACGCTCGGCTGCGGAGGAACCCTGCTCAAGTATAGAGCTGCAGGGGACCATACGCATTGGTTGATCTGCACGGACATCATAGAAGAGGATGGGTTCACCCCCGATAAAATTGCAAAGCGGGAGAAGGAGATTATGCAGGTTGCCAAGCAATACAAATTCGAGTCCGTCCAGAGACTGGGTTTGCGCACCACGCGAGTAGACCGATATGGCATGAATGAAGTAGTTGAGAAAATCTCGGATGTAATCCGTGAAATTCAGCCTGACACGGTGTACCTGCCTTTTAAAAATGACGTTCACAGCGACCACCGGAGAATATTTGAAGCCTCTTATGCCTGCACGAAGAAATTTCGCTCTAAATCGATAAACAGGTTATTCATGATGGAGGTTCCGAGCGAGACGGAGTTCTCCCCTTCCCTGGGAGGGAGTTCTTTCGTGCCGAACTATTTCGTCGATATAACGGAGCACATGGAAAAAAAATTAAAAATACTACATGTTTATGAGGGCGAAACCGGAAAACATCCATTTCCGCGAAGTGCGGAAAATATAGGCGCCCTTGCAACTTTTCGGGGAAGTCAGGCGGGTTGCAGGTATGCAGAAGGATTCATGGTGCTGAAGATAATTGAGTAATAACCAGTATATTTCTGTTCGCCATTGAAATATTTCGGTAAAACAATAAGCTGACTCAACGTTCATCAAATGTTAAAAAAAATATCCATATCACCAAGCGTTACCATAAAAGCGGCAATGAAGCAACTTGACCTTACCGCAGAGAAGGTCCTGCTCATTGTCGATGAGCAAAATCGCCTGATTGGCGCCCTGACAGATGGAGACGTGCGGAGGGCTATCCTTTCGGGCAAAAGCATCGAAGATTCCATCGGCGGGATTTTCAATCCGCGCCCCGTGTTTTTGTATAGCGATTCAGTCACTGAAGAAGAAATATCGCGGATTCTCGTCGAGAAAAAGATTGAACTGGTACCCGTCGTTGATAAAGGAATGCATGTTATCGATTTTATTACATGGGATGGTTTTTTTCGACAGGAGAAGGAACCAATTCAACGTCACATCGACAAGATCGACATTCCGGTGGTGATCATGGCGGGCGGCAAGGGTACCAGGATGGAACCTTTTACCAAGGTTTTGCCCAAACCCCTTATCCCCATCGGGGAGAAAACAATAGCTGAACTTATCATCGATCAATTCATCCCATTTGGAGTAATTGATTTTTGCCTTATAATCAACTACAGGGGAGATATGATCAAGGCTTATTTCAACAGCATCGAACACAGATATAATATTACTTATATCGAAGAAGCAGACTATTATGGTACCGCCGGCGCGCTGAAGCTTCTTGAAAAAACCATCGGCGACAAATTCATTCTTTCGAACTGCGACGTGCTCGTCCGTGCAAATTATTCGAAAGTTATCGATTTTCACATGAAAAATAAAGCGGACCTGACGGTGCTCTCGTCTATGCAGCATCATCAGATTCCATATGGTGTCATTAAATTCGGAAAAAACGGGGCTATCTCAGAAATACAGGAAAAACCGGAACAGACATTTACCATCAATACAGGCATGTACGTGGTGAATCGTGAATGCCTGAGTCTGATACCGACAAGAGAGATATTCCATATGACTGACTTGTTGGAGAAGCTCATAAAAAGCGGAAGGAACGTTTTCACTTACCCGGTAAATACCGCCGACTATATCGACATCGGCCAGTGGGATGAGTACCGCAAAACAGTCGGCAAATTGGTGGTATAGTGTATGTATCATGGGCAGAGATTTTTAGGCATTATTCCTGCGCGAGGTGGAAGCAAGAGGTTGCCGGGGAAAAATATTCTTCCCCTAAAGGGCAAGCCACTAATCGAGTGGACCATTAACGCGGGCAAGGAATCTAAGTATTTAGATGTGGTGTGCGTATCAACTGAAGAAAAAGATATAGCTGAAATATCATTGCAGGTGGGCGCCGAGGTGCCTTTTCTGCGTCCTCCAGAGCTTGCTACGGACTCAGCCAGCACAATCGGTGTTGTGGAACATTGTATCGGGTTCTATAAGAACAGTCGCGAGGCGGAGTATGATTTCGTGGTGCTGCTTCAGCCGACTTCCCCTCTTAGGACTGCGGCGGATATAGACAGTGCAATAAAATATCTGATTGAAAAAAAAGCCGATGCAGTGGTATCCGTTTGTGAGTCGGAACATTCTCCATTGTGGAGCAACACGCTTCCCAGTGACCTTTCGATGAATGATTTTCTTTCAGGTGACTTGTTGAACAGAAGAAGTCAGGAACTGCCGAAATATTACCGTCTCAACGGGGCTATATATATCGCCAAGACAAAAATATTTCTAGCGGAAAAAACTTTTTTTTAAGAAATAATGTGTTCGCATTTATAATGCCCCAAGACCGCTCGATCGACATAGACAGCGTCATCGATCTCAAGCTTGCGGAATTACTTATTACCTGACATACAACGGCCTATACGGACAACCGGGTCCCTTGTTCGAAAATTCATAAAATTATGAAAGTAAAAGTTAAAGGTTATACCATTGAGACTAGGTTCTCGGAATCAGCGCATCAGCCCTCTGTCGGACGGGACAAATCGCAAGATGCAGTCGTAGCGAGCTATAAGAATTCATGGGGCGAAATAGATGCATCTCTTCCCATGCTCGTTGAATTAAAACGCATCAGGAATGATTTCCGGATTGTTGCTATCATTGAATCGACCATGATGATGTCTCAAGATTCAATTGTGCCTGTTTTATTTGATAGGCTCAAAAAGGTATCGGATGTTCTCGTGTATCCTGCCTTGGATGCAGCACAAACAGCACGTATCTCGGAAAAGGGGAAAGCAGGAAGTATTAAAAAAAAGATTTATGTATCTCATATTAAAAGGCAACTAAGGGCCGCCGTAAGAAACATATTAAAAATGACTTTAATCCCATGGTGGCTGTATAGATATCTCCAGGGGGAAATGATTGAACGAGAATGGTCATTATTTTTTAAACACCTTGTAAATCCGCGGGATGTGAAAATTATTCTTGAAGACCACACTAAATTGACAAGCCTACAAAGGCTGTTGAGGGATAAATGCCGGAATGCACGGATAATACTGTATCCGCACGCGACATCCCTTTATATCAGCAACTATGTGGGAAAAACGCCTAAAATAAAAAAAAGCGCGGATGCGATTCTTCTTTCAAGCGACCTGGCGATACAATGGGCAAGGGATAAATTCCCCGGGGTGTCACAATGTGAAGTGGTCGGATTCGCGCGATATGACAAATGGTGGATGGAAACTGTTTTCAAAGACCGGGCATTTCTGGATCTCAGAAAGCGCATATCGGAAAATGTAAAAAACATGATTTTCGCTTTTTTTACACATGATACTGATCCGGCATTTCTCCCATATGAAGACTTTGAATACCTTGTGCGATCGGCATGCGATGTGGTGTTTAGCTATAGAAACGGCTTTCTTCTTATTAAGCCTCATCCGAGGCAGGATGTTCGTACTATAGTGAAAATGATGGGAGCATACCCTGAAGGAAGGTGGCTAATAACAAACATGCAAGCCCTTCAGGTTTCAATAATGTCTGATTTTGTCATAGCGATGACATCGTCGACGATTCTCGATGCACTTGCGGTGGAAATGCCCGTAGTGGAGTTCTTCAATCATAGGCACAACCCGAGGGCAATTATCAATAATGAGGGTAAATATTTGTCTGAATATGGTTTCATGAATCTTTCAATTTTTGCGGAAACGAAGGGAGAGCTCCAGCATTTCGTTGGGGACTACTTTAGTGAGAGCCCTGGATTTATATGGGCCGAGCAGAGGAAGAGGGCCATGGAAATACTGAAACTGGACAATTTGAGTAGTCATCGCGCCGCGAATTTCATATGCAAGCTCGCTTCGCGGAGGGACTAGTTTATTGCATTCTTTTTGTCCCCGAACCTATTTTCTGGTTTGAAATGTTAAGGAGTCAGGTGTTTGAGCTATAATTTAAAATGAACTATGGAAAAAAACTTTAAACATCGTTCGGAACTCGATAAAATACTCGCCCGCCATGGAATAAACAAAGAAGACATCTGCCTCGTGGGGAGCATGGCATTGAAGGTTCACGGGATACGGGAGCACGGCGACATCGACTTCTGCGCGCTCGATCACATGGTTCCATCACTGCGAAAAAACATGAACGGCAATTACCTGTCCGACAACGTGAACCTCGTGGTGGGGAAGTACGAGCGCCTGCTCGGCATACGGGACGAGGAATTGATCCGGAATCCCTTGTATCATGAGCGTGTGGACGGCTTCAAGGTAATAAAACTCGAGGTGGAATTCTCCGCGAAGGTCAGAAGGTCGTGGGACAAGGACCTGCCGGACATCAGGCGCATCGAAAAATACGCCATGGCCTCGAAAACATGGGACTGGAACCTGGTGTTCGTCCGGGAGGACGACATCGCCGCGGATGGTCCGAGGATAAGTCCCGGCCGACTCCTGGAACTCTTCTGGAAAGCGCTCAGGGACCCCGCCAGGGCGGTGAGGAAGGTGAGGGAGCGCATGCCGGCTTGGCTCAAGAGGACACCCCGCCCTTCGTCTTCTCTCGCCGGCCAGGTCATTCAGAAAATTCCCACCGCCGCGCTGTTGGGGAGGCAGTTCGTCGGCGGCGAGTTCTCCCGGTATGATATTTTTTTACGCTACCTCGCCGTGAAATCCATTGATCGCGGTGACGGGAAATTCGAGAAAGTCTACGGAGAGATGCAGGAGTTAAGGCAGGGAAAGACCGCCCACCAGGACATAACGGCCCTTGTCGAAAGCATGAAGCGGAGGGGGTACCTGTCCCGGTACCCGGTTCCCGTTTCGCGGGACGGTCACATATTGGACGGTTCGCACCGACTTGCCTGCGCCCTGTATTTAGACATCTGGGAAGTCCCCATTGAGATCCAGCCGGAGCGCAGGACGGTCGACTTCGGGAGAAGGTGGTTCGTCCAGCGGGGATTTGATGGTGTCCTCATCGCGGAGATGGACAAGGTGAGGGATGAGCTCTTCGAGCGGCACGGAGTGTGGTTTTCCGTGATATTGTGGCCTCCGGTGAAGGAATGGTTCGACGAGATAAGCGCGAAGATTAGGGGCAGGTTCACGGTCAGGTGGGAGAAGGATCTTAATCTGGGGTCCTCATTTCCCGATTTCGCCCGCCGTATCTATGCTATCGACGACATCGATCGTTGGAAAGTGGAGCGGAAACTTCATGCGATGAAGAGCTATGAGCCGGAGGTGCATCTCATGGCGCTCGAGATCCCCGAACCGCGTTTTAGGATCAAGAAGCGCACCTGCGCCTATCTCTCGGATGAGGGCGCGTCGCTGAAAAAATGGATAAGGAACAGCTACAGGCGCCGTGTGCCGGATTATATTTATGACATCGTCTGTCACACCGGAGACAATCACGAGCATAACCGTGAGAGCTTCAGGATCATCAACGAATACCTGCCCAGGGAAACGCTCTCGCGCACCCGGCCTGATTCGAGGGGAAAAGGAACGGCAGATGAAACATGAACGCGCTCGCCCAGCCGACCGGCCTAGAATGCGTAACTCGCGGCAAGGCCGGCGCCTCCGCGGTACTCCGGGCCTATAAGCGGCGCGAAGGCGACTTCTTCCCGGCGTTTCCCGTGAACAAATGGAATGCCGAACCCGATCGAAGAGCCGACTACCGCACCTGCAAGAACATCGGTCGGATAGTGCTTGCCGGCTTCGAATCGGAAATACCCGACAAGCGTGGCGGTGGCCAGTGACGTGACCCAAACGAGATATTTAAACTTTGATGTTGGATAGTAATCCGTGAAAACGGTACTGAAAAAAACCGCCGCCATGAACGAGGAGGATACGTGGCCCGATGGAAAGGACTTCTGTGCGCTAACGGTCTTTTTGTCTTCCGCCGGAACATCGGGATTGTACACGTAGGGCCGCTTGCGTGCGGTTGATGATTTCAGCAATTCGGTAACGTTCGTCGTAAGGTAATAGGATTCTGCGTAAAGAATGGCAACAGTGAGCAGGTCGCAGCGCGTCTCCTGCCATAGTGTAAAAAGGACAGGGGAGACAAGGAGTGCATTTTTTATGTCGTCACTCGCCTTGTCGGCTTTATCGGAAAGGTTATAGGTCGCGGGCCTGTCGATCGGATTCACATCGTTCCTGGAAAGGCCCGCGAGATCTGAATCTGTGAGTGGTTCTATGTCTTCTATGAGGAAGCGCCTAATGTAAGTGATCGAGGCTATGGATGTTACGATCACGCCCTCTTTCATCAGGCTCAGTTCGTAAGGCGAACCGGAATGTGAAATGGAGAAGGACTGTGCGGCCGCGGGAAGGGAGAACACGACAAACAAGATAATGAAAAAGGGCTTTAAAACCATTCCGCGCATTGTCCGGAATATCCGCATTATGGCGAAACCATGGTTTAAACGTTATCCATGTGTGAAGGTGAATTGAACGCTCTCCAGCACCGATATGACACACTGTGCCTCGCTAAGTCTGATGATCAAGATATGGAGTTATATGTCAAAAGTAAAGGGATTTTATCGGTTTTAAATGAAAGCTGACTTTTCAATTGGGACCATATTCAGGGAACTATTGGCTCTCGAACATAGACGGGGACTCCTCGATCTCGAAATCTGCGGCGTCAAGATATGGCAGGCCTGCCGCGCATTTATTTTCTACCACATCGAAAAAGAAACCGGGGCGTTTAATGAGCTTCACACTGTTAAAAACTCTCCCCGGGACCGCCTTTTGAATCTTCCGTCATTCATACGAAGCTGTCTTCTTTATAATCCATTTTTCGATGTCTGCAAGAGCGATGTTCTCGTATTCGATCACTCCCGGAAAGTGAAATCAGGCGGCAGGTACATTGACATATATACACGGTACTTGGTAGATCGAATCAGAGGCGGCGGGAAATCGGTGTGCGTCTACGAGGAACCGCATCAGAACAAACACTTGACGCGAGGGGAGAAGGGTAAGAAAACACCTTGACTTCATATTTAATTGCGGCAAACCTTTTTGCGATACTGTTTCCACTGAGGTTGTCGAAAGCTGAAAGGGAGTCGATTTCTCCGCTGATTGAAAACGAGATAATCGGCCTCTTCGGGGTGGCGCCGGGACTGGCAAACTACTTTGTCCGCGAGATTAAAAAATTCAAGGCCTTCCATTTTTTCTTATTCCGCAGCTGTTGGGTATTAAAAACACCGAAAAAGGTGTACTGCGTGGTCGCGTACGGCCGTCCAGCCCTTATTAAGGCCGCGAAAGAAAGGGGAATCGAGACCATGGAATTGCAGCACGGCACGATAAGTGATTTTCACCCCGGATATCACTATCCTGGCGTGGTGAAGGGTGGACTTGACTATTTTCCGGACAGGATCTGCCTGTGGGATGACTTTTGGAAAGAAATGTGCGCAATCCCATTGCAGGATGAGAATATCATTGTTTCCGGTTTTGAGCATCTGGAGCGTGAAAGAAAACAATATGATGGCATAACAAAAAAGGATGGCCAGGTAGTCATAATCTCGCAGGGGGCGCTCGGTCCCAGGATATCGGACGTTCTGATGAAAAACATAGATGACCTGCGCCAATATCAGATATTATACAAGCTGCATCCCGGGGAGTACGATCGATGGAAGACGTATGAGTCGCTCGTTCGGCTCAGCGCTTACAAAAATGTAAAAATAATCGATAATAACGACGTGCCCCTCTATCAGCTGCTGGCCGAGTCGAAATATGTAATCGGCGTGTATTCTACGGCCATATTCGAATCCTTTAATTTCGGGTGCAGGGTTGTTCTGCTAAACCTTCCCGGAATCGAATACATGCATAGGGTCGTAGAAACCGGGAAAGCCATATTGCCGGGAAGGGACGAAAAACTGGTTGATGTACTGAAAGAAATGTGATGTTTCGTACATGATGATTAATACGTCAAAAGGGGGTATGCAGGTATGTACAAGACGCCTGTCGTCATCGCGGAAATAGGCTGTAACCACATGGGCGATATGAATATTGCACATGAGATGATAAAAGTTGCCGCCGCCTTTTGCAAGGCGGATGTCGTTAAATTCCAGAAGAGAACGCCCAGGGAGCTTCTTTCACCGGAGGAATACAACGCTCCGCACCCGAATCCCATGCACAGCTACGGAGATACGTATGGAAAGCATAGGGAATTTCTTGAGTTCGATCTGAAACAGCACAAGATTTTGAAGAAATGGTGTGAAAAAGAGGGGGTAGTATACAGTACCTCCATCTGGGACCTCACGGCGGCAAAACAGATAGTCTCTATCAAACCGAACCTTGTGAAGATTCCCTCGGCTTCGAACTTGGATTTCGAGTTACTCGAATATCTGGCACGAAACTACAGGGGGGAAATACACGTTTCCATGGGAATGACTACGAAGGCGGAGGAGAAAAAGATTTTAAATTTTTTTGAGAAAAAGAAACGGACCAGGGACCTCGTGGTCTACGCCTGCACGGCTGGTTATCCGGTCCCATTCGAGGACATAGCCCTGCTGGAAATATCTAGACTGAGGGACGTCTTTCATGGCAAAGCGAAAGCCATCGGATTTTCCGGGCATCACCTGGGAATTGCCGCCGATATTGCTGCCATGACCTTGGGGGCGCAGTACATTGAGCGCCACTTTTCTCTGGACCGGACGTCGAAGGGAACAGACCACGCGGCCAGCCTTGAGCCTGACGGGATGAGGAAACTCGTAAGGGATTTGAGGAACGTCGCCAAAGGGCTTACTTATAAGCGAAAAGAGATACTGGAGATCGAGGAGGTCCAACGTAAGAAGCTGAAACGCAAGGTGTGACAGAATTCTATATAATTCACGATAAGATTCCAATTGCCTTTATCCATTACATGTGGTATCGCGAGGATTAGATGAATATAGCGTTTGTTCCCGCCCGCGGAGGCAGCAAATCGATCCCCCTGAAAAATATAAAAGACTTTTGCGGAAAACCGCTAATCTACTGGTGCCTGAACGCGCTTGCCGGCTCTGAGGCGGTGGACAGGATTGTTATTGCAACGGACTCACGGTTGATAAAAGAAGCAATCAATTCCTTTGATTTGAAAAGGATCAATTTGTATGATAGAGATCCCGCGAATGCAGAGGATTCTTCAAGCACTGAAAGCGTAATTCTCGAATATCTCGAGAAATGTCGCGATGATTATGATGATAACGATACCTTTATCCTCGTCCAGGCTACCTCGCCATTCACAAAATCCTCAGATTTCAGAAACGCAATTGAGCTCTATCGAAACGGTAGCTACGACTCCGTGCTTTCGGTGGCAAGGATGAAAAGGTTTTTTTGGGACAACAGTGGACGTCCAATCAATTATGATTACATGAGCAGGCCGCGCAGGCAGGATTTTGATGGTGTGCTCGTGGAAAACGGCGCATTCTATATAAACAGCGTTGCCAATGTTAAAAAATCGAGGAACAGGCTTTACGGTCGCATCGGACTATATGAGATGCCGGAGTACACCGTGACAGAAATAGATGAGCCCGATGACTGGGGCTTGGCTGAGCTCCTTATGAGGCGGCACATTTTGAGCAGTGACAAGCTTCCTGTTGACGTGAAGCTTTTTGCCATGGACGTAGATGGTGTACTCACAGACGCGGGGATGTATTATTCGGAAACGGGGGATGAGCTTAAGAAATTCAACACACAAGATGGGAAAGGAATTGAAATATTGAGAAGTGCGGGCATTAAAACCGCTATTATCACTTCGGAAAACAGTAACATAGTGCAGCGGAGATGCCAAAAGCTTAGAATAGACCATCTTTTTCAGGGCGTAATAGATAAATTGAAGATTATGAAGGATCTATGCGAGAGAGAGAATCTCTCTCTCGCCGAGATAGCCTATATTGGGGATGATATCAATGACCTGGAACTTCTAAAGTCCGTAGGTATCGCCGCCTGCCCGGCCAATGCGGTGAAGGCAATCAGGTCAATTCCCGGCATTATTGTTTTAAATGCGGCGGGGGGACATGGAGCCGTGAGAGAGTTTATCGAATTAATTTACAGTAAGCGAAAATAATTCGCTGAATGTTTATTACTTTATAAAGAAAGATTTCCACGACTTTGATAATTATTATTCAATCGTCCATCAAAACACACATATTATTTAATAGAACAAATAACAATAAATAAGTTATAAATCAGGAAGACTTTATTCTGGACACGACGTTGGATTCAGATGTAATTCATCTTAATGAGAATCCCCACCATTACGTCCTATACCCATAAGTGTGATGTTATTTATAGAACGTGGTGTCGGAGCAGCAAAAGCAAATGATAGATGAATTGGAATAATAATTCGCGTTACTTGTAACTACGATAACGATATCAAAATGAACTGATAAGTTTTCAACACTGAGATAAATTGCGGTACATATGTCAATAGAGATTCAAGAGTGGGATATAGTCATCGAGGCCGGAAAGACCGAGCGGCGCTACTGGGCCGACGTGTGGCGGTTCAGGGAGCTTTTCGGCTTCCTTGCGTGGCGTGACCTCCTGGTGCGCTACAAGCAGACGGCCTTCGGGATCGCCTGGAGCGTCCTGCGGCCGCTGGCCACAATGGTCGTCTTCACGCTGGTGTTCGGGAGGCTCGCGAAACTGCCCTCGGGCGGCGTTCCCTATCCCATCCTCGTGTATGCCGCCATGCTCCCCTGGCAGTTTTTCGCCAACGCCTTCAGCGAGAGCGGCAACAGCCTCATCGGCAACGCCAGCCTCATATCCAAGGTGTACTTTCCGCGGATAATCGTCCCGTCGAGCACCATCCTGGTCAGCCTGGTCGACTTCTTCATCTCCTTCGCGATATACCTCGGGCTCATGGTGTTTTACCGGCACCCCTTCAGCCCCAAGATGGTGGCGGCGCCCCTTTTCCTGGCCCTGGCCTTCTTCACGGCCATGGGGGCCGGCCTCTTCGTGTGCGCCATGAACGTGAAGTACCGTGATTTCCGGTACGTCGTGCCCTTCATCGTCCAGTTCGGCCTGTACGTCTCGCCGGTGGGATTTTCCAGCTCCCTGGTCCCGGAGAAGTGGCGCCTGCTGTATTCGCTCAATCCCATGGTGGGGGTCATCGACGGGTTCCGCTGGGCCCTGCTGGGCAACGTACCCCTCGAGGCGTCGTCGCTCGTGGCCTCGCTATCCGTCACCGCCGTGCTCCTCTTCCTCGGCGTGTGGTATTTCAGGTCCACAGAGCGGACCTTCGCGGACGTCATCTAGGGCAGCGCGGAGCTAATATGCCGAGTGTAATCCAAACAGAAAACCTGGGTAAAAAATACATCATTCGCCACGAGGGGGGCGGGCGCACGGCGTACCGGAGCCTCAGGGAGGACATCACCCGGTCCCTCGCGCGGTTTGCCGGAAGGATCGCCGGCAGGGGCGGGGCGGCCGCGAAGAAAGAGGAATTTTGGGCCCTGCGTGGCGTGAGCCTCCGGGTGGGGCAGGGCGACCGCGTGGGCATCATAGGACGGAACGGGGCGGGGAAGACCACCCTGCTCAAGCTCGTCTCCCGGATCACCGAGCCCACCGAGGGGCGGATAAAGATCAAGGGCCGCGTGGCCAGCCTGCTCGAGGTGGGCACCGGCTTTCACCCGGAGCTCACGGGACGGGAGAACGTGTTCCTGAACGGCGCGGTGCTGGGGATGGGCAGGGCCGAGATAAGGAAGAAGTTCGACGAGATCGTCCACTTCGCCGAGGTGGAAAAGTTCCTCGACACGCCGGTGAAGCGCTACTCCTCGGGGATGTACGTGCGGCTTGCCTTCGCCGTGGCCGCCCACCTGGAGCCGGAGATCCTCCTGGTGGACGAGGTGCTCGCCGTGGGCGACGCCGCCTTCCAGAAGAAGTGCCTGGGGAAGATGCAGGACGTGAGCGCGCGCGAGGGACGCACCGTGCTGTTCGTCAGCCACAACATGAACGCCGTGGAGCAGCTGTGCGGCTCCTGCGTCCTGGTAGAGGGCGGGCGGCTGGCCGAGGAGGGAAGCGACGTGCGCTCCGTGATACGCCGCTACCTGTATTCGGGAGGGACCACGCCGGGGTCGCCCGAGTGGACGGACGACGGCGGGCGGTTCGCGAACCCCTATTTCACGCCGCGCCGGTTCGCCCTGACCGACGGGCGGGGCGACACCCTGGCGATGCCCGTGAGGAACGACGGCGAGGCCTACGTGCTCATCGAGGGGGACGTGGAGCGGCCCGACGATTCCCTCACCATCGGGTACGCGATCTACACCGAGGGCGGCGCCCTGCTGTACTGGACGTACCAGACCGACTCCGGGGAGAGCGGCCGGCCCCTTTTACGAAGGGGGCGCAACGTCATCGCTTCGCCGCTGCCGGGGCGCCTTCTCAACGAGGGCGTCTACCGGCTGGAGATGATCGGAGGCCTGCATTTCCGCTCCTGGCTGTTCGAGCCCGGCAGGGCGGTGCCCGAAATATACCTGGACATAAAGGGGGGGCTCAGCGATTCGCCGTACTGGATGGCGCGCAGGCCCGGCGCCGTGGCCCCCGTCATCCGCTGGAAGGAGTGGCCGGTCCGATGATCAGGGGATTCGCGGAAAGAAGAAAGGCCAGGAAGGCGTCCTACTCGCAGTCAGGCGAGGACGTCATCATCGACTATATATTCACCAGCATGAAACTGTGGCGGCCCGCCTACATCGACGTGGGCGCCCACGACCCTTTTTACCTCAACAACACCATGCTCTTCTACGAAAAAGGGTGCAGGGGGGTCAACGTTGAGCCCAATCCGGCCCTGCTGGACAGGTTCCTGAAATACAGGCCGGGGGACGTCAATGTCTGCATGGGAGTGGCCGGCGCGGCGGGGGAGCTCGATTTTTACCGGATGTCGGCCCCCTCGATGGGCACCTTCTCGAGAGAGGAGGCGGAGAGGCTGGACCGGGAGACGTCGGTGAAAATCGTCGGCGCGGTGAAGGTGAAGGTGGAGACCCTGCCGGCCTTGACGGCCAGGCATTTCGGGGGGGCCTTCCCGGACCTGCTCTCGCTGGACGTGGAGGGCCTGGAGCTCGAGATATTGAGGACGATCGATTACGAGAAAGCCTTTCCCACGGTGATATGCGTCGAGACCCTGACGTATTCCGAGAACAGGACGGAAAGAAAGGACGGGGACATCATCGACTTTATTCTGAGCAGGGGCTACATGCTGTACGCGGACACCTACATAAATTCCATATTCGTGAGGGAGACGGCATGGAAGGGCAGGTAAGAGGCCCGCGGCCCGGTCCGTCGCGGTGTGTCGCGCGATGAGTACACCCGGTCTTTTGCGCGGCCTTCCGCTCCTGTCGCCCCTGTTTTCGATTATCGGGCGCTGGAAGGCCTATGTCGGTTTCTGCGGGGACTACCTCCGGTTCGGCAGGTCGGCGCGGCGGGCCGAGCGGCGTTTCGCTTTCCGGTGGAAGGACCGTTACCCGTGCCTTCGGGACAGGACGCCCGCGGCTTCATTCGATTCCCATTACGTGTACCACACGGCGTGGGCCGCCCGTGTCCTGGCCCGGCAGAGGCCGGCCGTCCACGTGGACATATCCTCGGACACGCGGTTCGTCGCGGTCCTCTCGGCCTTTATCCCGGTGCGGTTCTACGAGTACCGCCCCGCGCGAATGGAGCTCCCGGGACTGGAGACCGGGGCCGCCGACCTCCTGGCCCTGCCTTTCGAGAGCGGCAGCGTCCCGTCGCTCTCGTGCATGCACGTCGTCGAGCACGTGGGCCTGGGCAGGTACAGCGACCCCATCGATCCTGGCGGCGACTTGAAGGCCATGGCGGAGCTCGCCCGGGTCCTGTCCCCCGGGGGGAGCCTTCTCTTCGTCGTGCCGGTCGGCGGGGAGGCGGTGATCCGGTTCAACGCCCACCGGATATACACGAGGGACATGGTGACCGGCGTCTTCGGCGCGCTCGGACTGCGCCTTCTGGAGTTCGCTCTGGTGCCCGAGGACAGGAACGACGGCGGACTCATTTCCGACCCCGGAGACGCATTGCTGCGGCGCCAGGCGTACGCCTGCGGCTGCTTCCTGTTTTTGAGGTGAGCGCGTACATGTGGCGGAAGAAAAAAACACAGCCGGTGAGCGCCGGGACCCGGAACCAGAGCGCCCGCGAGGCCTGGCTCGAAGCGACGCTGAAAAAGATCCCCCCAGGATCGAGGATCCTGGACGCCGGCGCCGGCGAACTGCAATACAGGAAATTCTGCGGGCACCTGGACTACGTGTCGCAGGATTTCGGCCGCTACGACGGGAAGGGCGACCGGAGGGGCCTTCAGACCGGGAAGCGCGAAGGATCAAATGTCGACATCGTGTGCGACATCACGGACATCCCGGAGCGCGACGGGTCCTTCGACGCGGTCATGTGCGTGGAGGTGCTGGAGCACCTTCCCGACCCGCTGCCGGCGCTGAAGGAATTCAGGCGGCTGCTGGGGAAGGGCGGGCGCTTGGTGCTGACGGCGCCGTTCTGCAGCCTGACCCATTACGCGCCGTACCATTTCGTGACCGGCTTCAACCGCTATTACTACGAACATCACCTTGCCGCGCTGGGGTTCCGTATCCTCGAGATCGCCGAGAACGGCAATTTCTTCGAGTACCTCGCCCAGGAGGTGAGGAGGATCCCCCTCTGCGCCGAAAAATACTCGTCGCACCGATTGTCCGGGAAGGATAACACCGCTATCCGGGACCTCCTCCAGGCGCTCGGGCGGCTTTCCGAAACAGACGGCGGCTCGGGAGAATTGCTGTGTTTCGGCTACCATGTTTTGGCCGAAAAGGAATGAAAGGAAGCAGGCGGATGAAGAAGTTTAAAGTGGAACGGGCGGTCGTCGCGAGGATTTTCGGGGGGCTGGGGAACCAGATGTTCCAGTACGCCTGCGGGCGGGCCCTCTCCTTGAGGAATGGGGTGCCGCTGAGGCTCGACCTGGGCTGGTTCGACGACCAGGGAGAGAGCACCCTCGAAGCGTACGGCCTGGACATCTTCAGCATCGAAGCCGAAACCGCCGGCCGCGAGGAAACGGCGCTTTGACCCGCGAGGGAATGGGCCCGGCTGGGAAATTGTTTTATACCGTCCTGCTCGGGCGCCGGGAAAAGCGGTATTTCAGGGAGCGGACCGCAGGGATATACGACGGGAGCCTGGAAAACGCCACGCCCCCGATATACATCGCCGGCTACTGGCAGAGCGAACGGTACTTCAGGGACGTGGAGAAGCACATACGGGAGGACTTCTCCTTTCGCCTCCCCCTGTCCGACAGAAATCGGGGCATCATCGAAGAGATAACGGGGACCGAGTCGGTGGGCGTCCACGTCCGGAGGGGCGACTACGCGGAGAAGCCGGGCGCGGCGCGCACGCACGGCGGCGTGTGCGGGGACGAGTACTACCGGAAGGCGGTCTCGCTTGTCGCGGGGAAGGTTAAAAATCCCGTTTTCTTTTTCTTCTCGGACGCCATCGATTGGGTCGAGAGTAACTTAAGAGTGCGCGACCCGTCACGCTACGTCGGCGGGAACGCGGGGGACCGGGACTGGGAGGACATGCGCCTCATGAGCCTCTGCAGGCACAACATCATCGCGAACAGCTCGTTCAGCTGGTGGGCCGCCTGGCTTAACTCGAACCCGGGGAAAACCGTCATCGCGCCGTCGCGCTGGTTTTCCGATAAAGGCAGGACGGACAGGGATATCGTTCCTTCCGGGTGGGTCCGGGTCTGAGATGCCCGCCCGGGCAACGGCGATTCGAGGCGAGGGGGAGGCCGCTTGAAAAAGCATCCGGCGAGGGTTACGGTCCTGATGCCCGTCTACAACGGGGAGGAGTACCTTTCCGGCGCCATCGAGAGCATCCTGGGCCAGACCTTCCCGGACTTCGAGTTCCTGGTAATCGACGACGGCTCCACCGACTCGAGCAGGAAGATAATCCTCTCCTATAAAGACCCCCGCATCCGCCTGGTCAGGAACCGGCGCAACATCGGCCTTACCCGTTCGCTCAACCGGGGGCTCCGCCTGGCGCGGGGCGAGTACATAGCCCGCATGGACGCCGATGACGTGAGCCTGCCGCATCGCCTGGAACGGCAGGTCAACTTCATGGACGGTAATCCCGGCACTGGGATATGCGGGTCATGGATCAGGGTCATCGGGGACGGCTCGGGCGAAATCTGGCGGGCGCCGGCGGAGCACGGCACCATCGCGAGCACACTGCTTTTCAATCCAGCCCTTTTCCACCCGACGGTGATCTTCAGGAGGGATCTCCTGGAAATGTACGCCCTCCGGTACGATGAAAAACTGAAGTACGCGCAGGATTATGCCCTGTGGGTGGAATCGTCAAAACACTTCGCCCTGGCGAACCTGGAAGAGGTCCTTTTATGGTACCGGATCCACCCTGGAAAAATTGGGGCGGCGCACCTCCGCGGCCAGCTGGCCGACGCGGACCGGGTGCGGCTGGCCCAGCTGTCCGGGCTGGGGATCACTCCCACGAGAGAGGAATTCGAGGTCCACGGGAGTGTAAGCCGCGGGGACTGCGAGGCGACCAGGGAATTCACGGACCTCGCCGAGCGTTGGCTCATCAGGCTGTGCCGGGCGAACAGGGAGCGCGGAAGGTTTCCTGAACCGGCCTTCTCACAACTGGTATCGAAAAAATGGTTTACCCTGTGCAGCCGGGCGAGCAGGCTGGGGCCGTGGGCGTTTTTCCGCTATCGACGGTCGCCGCTCCGGCGGCATTCGCCCCAAACGGCGTACAAGATGCTGAAGTTCGCCGTGCGGTGCCTGCCCGGGGCGGTGCGCCGCGGAGCGATGAGGCGTTGACAACAAGCGATGACCCGACACATGGAACCAAGCGAAAAGCACGCCGCCTTCGATTTGAAAGGAAGGAGGATATTCATCATCCCCGAATTCAGCTCTTTCGGGGGCACCAGGACCTATTTCACCTACCTGCTCGATTATTACTCGCGCCGCGGCGCGCGCGTGACCGCGCTCCTTTCCCATGACCAGGTGGACAATGACATCGCCGGACTGCTCGAGCGACATGGATGCCGGGCCGTCACCGGCAGGCCCAGGCCGAGGGCGGCAGGCGGTTTGCTCTACACGTTTCCCTACAGCCTCGCGTACGACATAATCGCCGTGCTCCCGCGGCTCATCCGGGCAAAACCGGACCTGGTAATCGTCTCGACGGGGACGCCGGCCCTGCTGGTGGGGTTGTTCATGCTGCCGTGGAGGCTGATTTATATCCTGCACACCTACCCGACGGCACGGCCGCACCGCAGGCTGTGGCCGATCATGAAATGGTTGTTGCGTTTTTCGCTGGGGCGGAATAAGAGGATTGCGACCGTGTCGGATTACTCAGTGAAGAGCATACAGCGGCACTGGCTGGACGGCGGGGAGAGCCCCTTCGTTTCCCGCATATATAACCACGCCGGCAAGCCCCGGGAAAAGACCAGTGGGAAAAAGCGGAAACGCCTTAGAGTGCTGACGGTCGGCAACGTGGCCTGGTACAAGAACCCGGAGCTGTGGGTCGAGGTGGCGGCCGGGGTGTGCGCGAGGCTCGAAGGCATGCCGGTGGAATTCGTCTGGGCCGGAGACGGGCCGCTGCTGGAGCGCTGCAGGGAGGCGGTCCGGGTGTCCGGCCGCCGGAACATCAGGTTCATCGGCTACTACGGCGGTGTCGAGGGCCTGCTTTCCCGCTCGGACGTCTATTTCCAGCCCAGCGTCCTGGAGAACCACAGCCTGTCGATCATCGGCGCGATGAACTGTTCCCTGCCGTGCGTGGTCTCCGGCGCCGGCGGGAACCCCGAGTCGGTCTTCGACGGGGTGACCGGGTTCGTGCTCCATCACGAGGACGGCAGGGGCATGGCTGAGAAACTGGTCGCCTTGCTGTCCCACGGCGGCCTCAGGCGGAAGATGGGAAAAGCGGGGCGGGAACGCTACGAGAGGCTCTTTTGCGAGAAGGTGTGGAACGAAAGATTCACGGCGCTGAACGGGGCGGTGCTCCGCCCCTGACCGGGGGTATACGCGCCGCCCTGGAGGATTGCCGGCGGCATCGGTAGATATATGAACACGCACCCATCTCCCATCGCCCTTTTCACGTACAACAGGCCGCTGCACACCGGGATGACCATCGACGCGCTGAAGGAAAATGGACTGGCGCCCGAAAGCGAGTTGTACGTCTTTTCCGACGGGCCCGCCTTGCCGGAAGACAAGGCCAGGACCGCGGAGGTGCGCGACCTCCTGCGCTCCGTCGACGGATTCAAAAGGGTGCACGTGGTCGAGAGGGACCGGAACATGGGCCTGGCCGGCAACATCGTCGACGGGGTCAGCCGTGTCGTCGGGGAGCACGGCAGGGCGATAGTGCTCGAGGACGATGTCGTGACCTCGCCGTATTTTCTGCAATACATGAACGAGGCCCTCTCGCTGTACGAAAAGGAAGAGGGCGTCTGGCATATCTCGGCGTACAATTACCCCGTGGCCGCCGACGGGATCCCGGAGACGTTCTTCTTCAGGGTGGCCTTCTGCTGGGGATGGGGGACCTGGGGGAGGGCATGGGGCCGCTTCGAGAAGGACGCGAAGGCGCTGTACGGCCGGTTTTCGAGGGCCGACATCAAGAGGTTCGACGTGGACGGGTGTTATGATTTCTGGTCGCAGGTGAGGGACAACAGGAAGGGGAGAATCGACACGTGGGCGGTCTTCTGGTACGCCGCCGTTTTCCTCAACGGGGGCCTCTGCCTGACTCCGGCCAGGTCGCTGGTCAGCAACATAGGGCACGATTCGACGGGAATGCACTGCGGGACTACAGGCTGTTTCAGCACCCAGCCCGCGGCAGGCCCGGTGACGTATTTTGAAAGAGACGTGCGGGAGAGCGGCGTGGCGGTGGAGCGGATCAAGGCCTTTTACCGGGGGATCAGGCCATCGTTCGCCGAAAGGGCGGGCGGCTTTTTCAAACGTTTCGTGAAGCGGCGATGAATCCTTTGGAGCGCCGGCGGTGAATAAGCGTGGAACCGGTCTTTTCCCGGAGGGAAACGCCCGATACGCGGCGGCGTACTGGAGGGAATACTGGTCCGGTTTCCGCCCGCATGTCGTCCGGTCTTCGCCCTTCGACGATATTTTCAGGGGGTTTCCATCCGGCCCCTTGCAGTTCATCGAGATAGGCGGCTTCCCGGGAACGTTCTGCGTATATTTCAGCAAGCACAAGGGCTATGACGTGACCCTGCTGGACAGCCACATGGACAGGGACGCGGTCAGGGGAATGGAGGAGATGAACGGGCTGCCCCGCGGAACGATACGCCTGATCGAGGCGGACTTCCTGTCGTTCCGCGGCCGGAAAAGGTATGACATCGTTTTCTCGGCGGGGTTTCTCGAGCATTTCAGCGACATCGAGCTCGTCCTCGGCAGACACGCCGCGCTGCTCGTCCCCGGGGGCATGCTCTGCGTTTCGGTTCCCAACTTCCTGGGTATAAACGGTCTCGTCCAGCGGCTGCTCGATAAAAGGAATTACGCGTTCCACAACAAGGAAGCGATGGACATGAAAAGGCTGGAAGAGGCGTGTATATCGCTGGGATTGAAAAACTGCAGGGTGTTTCACTTCGGCAGGCCGACGGTCTGGCTGGAGGATTCCGCCCCGGCCGGGGCATGGGCACGAACGGCGGTAAGGCTGCTCGCGAAGGCGCTCGGCAGGACCAACCTGAGAAACAAGCTCCTTTCTCCCTATGTCATGGCAATAGCCGAGAAGGCCCGGTGACGGGGCGGCCATGGTCCTGCACCTGAACGCGCATGACACGAGGGGCGGAGCGGCGAGGGCGGCGTTCCGCCTCCACCAAGGCCTGCTCTCCGTCGGCTTCGCTTCGGAAATGCTCGTCGAGGAAAAGCAGTCCCACGACCCGGCCGTCGTGCAGAGAAGGGCGTTCCTGGGAATGACCGGCCTGAAACTGAAGCGGCGTCTCGACGCCGTTCCCGCGAGGCTCTACCCGGGTTACGCCGGCAGCCCGTTTTCCGCGTCGTGCATACCCTGGCATCACCGGCCGCTCGTTCAGAGAATGGCGCCGGACATTGTCCACCTCCATTGGGTGGCGGCCGATATGTTCCGGATCGAGGAGCTGCCGCGATTGAAAAGGCCGATGGTCTGGACCCTGCACGATTCGTGGGCCTTCACCGGCGGGTGCCACATTCCCTTCGACTGCTCGCGGTATACAGGCCGGTGCGGCAGGTGCCCCCGGCTCGGCAGCCGCGGAGAGCGAGACCTCTCGCGGTGGATATGGCGGCGGAAGTCCAGGTCGTGGCGGGACTTCGATGTCGCGGTCGTGTCGCCGAGCGGGTGGCTTGCCGGCTGCGCGGGGAGGAGCTCCCTTTTCAAAGACAAGGAAATTATAGTCATACCGAACGGGATCGACACGAGGAGGTTCGCGCCTGTCGACAAGGCGGTCGCGCGCAGGATTATCGGACTGCCGACGGACAAAAAGCTCCTGCTCTTCGGCGCCCTCGGCGCGTCCGGCGACAGGAACAAGGGGTTCCATCTCCTGGAGTCCGCCTTGCGGGAGATGCCGGCACGGTCGAGGAAGGGATTCGAGCTGGTCGTCTTCGGCGGCGTGCACACGGAGGCGCGCGGCGTCCCGGGGGTCAGAACACGGCACATGGGGTGGCTCGGCGACGAAATATCGCTCTCCCTGTTGTACTCGGCCGCCGACGTGTTCGTGAACCCGTCCCTTTCGGAAAACCTTCCCAACACCGTCATGGAGTCGATGGCCTGCGGGACACCCGTCGCCGCGTTCGGCGTCGGCGGCATCCCTGAAATGATCACCCACCAACGGAACGGGTACCTGGCCTCGCCTTATGACACCTCGGACCTGGCTGAGGGCATTCTCTGGCTGACATCCGGAGAAAAAAGGCGAAAAACGATGTCGAAGAACGCGCGGAAAAAGGTCCTGGCCGAATATGCCATTGAAAAGGTCGCGCGCAGATATATCGAGTTGTACCGCACGGTCCTGGGACATCCGCGGGACTGAAGCATCTTCTTCCGCCTGACGGGCCTTCCTTTATCGACATGACGAAGGGTGTGTGCAATAAATGGCTTGATAAACGGCCGGTCTAAAATATTATATCCGCCGGCGGTCATTGAAAATCGAGATTACCCTTGGCCTTCCGGCCCGCGTGGCCGGGGGATGTGACAAGGCGGTACGATGACCGGCAGCGGAAGCAGAAACACTTCCCGATGGAAAAATACCTCATAACCGGCTTCTCGGGCTTCGTGAGCCAGCACTTCCTGGAGTACCTGGAGGAAAACCGGATACGCTCCCAGGTGCTCGGCGTGGACCTGCTCTCGCCCGGCTTCAATATCCGCTCCTTCGAGTTCGTCCGGTGTTCGTTCGAAAAGATCGACCTGCTCGACCGGAACCAGGTGGACAACCTGGTGTACCAGTTCCAGCCGGATTACATACTGCACCTGGCATCCTTCAGCAGCGTGGCGTATGGCTGGAAGAACCCCGTGACGAGCTTCCAGAACAACACCAACATTTTCCTGAACCTCCTCGAGAAGGTGCGCGCGCTGGACCTGCAGTGCCGCATCCTCTCGATCGGGTCATCGGAGGAATACGGCAACGTCCCCGAGAAAGACCTCCCGCTCCGGGAGGACCACGGCCTCAAGCCCGTCAGCCCGTACGCCGTGGCCAGGGTCGCGCAGGAAATGCTCTCGCGGGTGTACGTGGAAGGGTACGGACTCGACATCGTCATGACGAGGTCCTTCAACCACATCGGCCCGCGCCAGCGCGACGTGTTCGCCGTGCCCTCCTTCGCGCGCCAGATGGTCCAGATGAAGCGGAACGGGGAAAAGTCGGGGAGGTTGGTCGCCGGCGACGTGGAGATCGTGAGGGATTTTCTCGACGTGCGCGACGTCGTGGCCGCCTACCACGCGCTGTTCAAGAAGGGGGAAAGGGGGGCGGTGTACAACGTGTGCAGCGGCTCCGGGATACGCCTGAAAGAGGTCATAGACAGGCTGGCCGTCATCCTCGGATTGAAGGTGGAGGTAAGCACCAGTGACCTCCTGATCCGGCCGAGCGACAACCGGATCATCATCGGCTCGAACGAAAAGCTCCGGAAGGCCACCGGGTGGAACGCCGCCTATCCGATCGACAGGAGCCTCGCCGATATCGTGCGTCACTGGGAAGCGGTGCTGTGAAAGGGGCAATCCGCCCGCGCTGAAGGGCGCAACGGCTTATTTTAAAAAAGATATTTGACGCGGCGGGTAGCGTTTCCATATGTATGTCGAGGCCTGTTGAGCAATTTCCGGGAGCACCCATCCATGTCGAAGAAAAAAGCGCTGGTCACCGGCATCACTGGTCAGGACGGCGCGTATCTCGCGGATTTCCTGCTGGCCAGGGGCTACGAGGTGCACGGCATCAAGAGGCGGAGCTCCCTGTTCAATACCAGGAGGGTCGACCATTTATACAAGGACCCGCACGAGAAAGGCGTAGCCTTCTTCATGCACTTCGGCGACATGACGGACTCCACGAACATCATACGGGTCGTGCAGGACGTCCGGCCCGACGAGATATACAACCTGGCGGCGCAGTCCCACGTGCAGGTTTCCTTCGAAACGCCGGAATACACCGCGAACGCCGACGCCCTCGGGACGCTCCGCCTGCTCGAGGCCGTCCGGGTCCTCCGGCTTGAGGACAGGACCAGGTTCTACCAGGCGTCCACCTCGGAGCTTTTCGGGAGGGCGGCGGAGTTTCCCCAGCGGGAGACGACGCCCTTCTATCCCCAGAAGCCCCTATGCGGCTGCCAAGCTCTACGCCTACTGGATCACGGTGAACTACCGCGAGGCATACGGCATCTTCGCCTGCAACGGCATCCTCTTCAACCATGAGAGCCCCGTGCGCGGCGAGACCTTCGTGACCAGGAAGATCACCAGGGCCGCGGCGCGGATTGTGCTGGGCCTGCAGGGCCGACTGTACATGGGCAACATGGACGCGAAGCGCGACTGGGGCCATGCCCGCGATTACGTCGAAGGGATGTGGCTCATGCTGCAGCAGGACAGGCCCGACGACTACGTGCTGGCGACGGGGGAGACACATTCGGTGCGCGAGTTCATCGAGTGCGCCTTCGGCGAGCTCGGCGTCACAATCGAGTGGACTGGCCGGGGGGCCGAGGAGACGGGAAGGGTACGCTCCGTCGACGAGGCGCGGCTGGCCGAGATGCTGCGCGCGTGCGGCGATTCCAGTGGGAGCAAGAACCCGCCGTTGGGCGGCCCGAAAAAGGGCGACGTCATAATTTCCGTCGATCCGCGCTACTTCCGCCCCACCGAGGTCGACATCCTCCAGGGCGACGCCTCCAGGGCGCGCGACAGGCTGGGGTGGGCCCCCAGGTGCACGTTCCGGGACCTGGTGCGCGAGATGGCCGCGGCCGACCTCCAGGAAGCCATGCGGGACGTGCACCTCATGAACGGGGGCTACAGGGTCCACGACTTCAATGAGTGAGATGAATTCGCGCTCGAAGATCTTCGTCGCCGGCGGAACCGGCCTGGTGGGTTCGGCCATTATCCGGAAACTCGCCGGTGACGGGTACCCCGTCATCCTTTCTAGCTGGCACGATCGGCGGCCCGACGCCGGCGCTCCATCGACCGTCACGTGGCTCCGCTGCGACCTCACGCGCCAGGGCGAAGTGGAATCGCTTTTCGAAGCCGAAAGGCCCGAATACGTCTTTCTCGCCGCGGCGAGGGTGGGGGGTATCCTGGCGAACAACACCTACAGGGCCGACTTCATATATCAGAATCTGGCCATCGCGACGAACGTGATATACGCCGCCTACCGCTTCGGGGCGCGGAAGCTCCTCAACCTGGGATCGTCGTGCATCTATCCCAGGAACGCGCCCCAGCCCATGAGGGAAGAGTACCTCCTCACCGGCGGGCTCGAGCCCACGAACGAGCCTTACGCGATCGCCAAGATCGCCGCCATAAAGCTCTGCCGTTATTTCAACGAGCAGTACGGCACCGATTTCATCTCCATCATGCCGACCAATCTTTACGGCCCGGGCGACAATTTCGACCTCGAGAGCTCGCATGTCCTGCCGGCGCTCGTGCGCAAGTTCAGCCTGGCAAAACTGCTCGAAACGGGGCGCTTCGAGGACATCAGGCAGGATTTCATGCGGTTCGGCAACCGGGTGACGGTGGCGAACGGGCGCACGGTCTCCATTGACGGCGGTTCCCGGGAGGAGGACCTCCTGGCGGCATTGGAGCATTACGGGATTCGCCGGGGCGGCACCGCCCCGGCGGAGACGACCGTGACCCTCTGGGGCACCGGGTCCCCCTACCGGGAGTTCCTGCACGTCGACGATTGCGCCGGGGCGGCCGTGCTCCTGATGGAAAAGTATTCGCATGCCGACACCGGAGAGCTCATCAATGTCGGGACCGGGGAAGACATCCGCATACGGGACCTGGCTGAACTCGTGAAACGCGCCGCGGGCTTCGGCGGCGAGGTGCGCTTCGACGACGCGCGACCCGACGGCACTCCCCGGAAACTGCTCGATGTCACGAAGATAAAAGCCCTGGGGTGGGAGCCGCGGGTTCCGCTCGGCAGGGGCGTGGAGCTCATGCTGGAGTGGTATGAGGGTCAGCGCAGGGCCGTTTCGCCGCCGGCCTTGAAACCGGACGTCGGCGGGACCACATGAAAATAGCGGTCATATTCCCGAAGGATTCCGAGGCCCTCTTCAACCGGAATTCCACGCGGACCTTCGGCGGAGCGAATGTCCAGATGTACCTGATCGCCCGGGAGCTGGGCAGGCACAAAAAAATCGAGACCATCTCCTACATCAATCCCTACGACACCATAGACTTCCCCGAGGGGAAAAAATTCAAGCTCGTGACGACCTTCCGGGAAAGCGACAGCCTGTTCAGAAAGGTTCTGACTTTTCACCGCCGCATAGAGGCCTGCCGGCCGGGCGCCATCCTTCAGCGCGGCCTCACGCTCTATTCCTGCCTCCTGGCCTTCTATTGCTGGTTCCGGAAGATACGGTTCGTGTTCATGTTCGCCCACGATATCGAGGCCGAGGGACGGTACCAGAGCTCACGCGGGAAATGTTATCTGTTCCCCATGCTCCTCAGGTACGCTTCCCTGCTGGTGGTGCAGAATGAGATTGAATACGGGCTGCTGCGCCGGCGCACCAAAAAAAGAAATGTTGAAATAGTAAAGAAGGGATTGCCCCTGAAGCCCGATTCCCCGAAAACCGCGAAGGCGTATGACGCCATCTGGGTCGCGCGATGCGAACAGTGGAAAAACCCCGAGGTCTTCATACGGCTGGCCGCCGCCAACCCGGGGAGAAAGTTCATGATGATCTGCAGCAGCGTCACGGGAAGGGAGGAGTACTTCCGGAGCGTCAAGGAGTCCGCGGAGCGCCTGCCGAACATGGTTTTTAACGAATTCGTGAAAAACACCGAAATATACGCCCTCCTGTCGAAGAGCAGGATCTTCGTCATTACCTCGGACCAGGAGGGAGACTGGCCCATGGTCGTCCTGGAGGCGCTGAGCTGCGGGCTGCCGGTGCTGTCGCTCAAGCTCGATTACAACGGCATGCTGAGCGAGCATGGCGCGGGTTACTATTGCGGCGGCGACTTCGGCCTGCTGGACGGCCGTTTGGACGAGCTGCTTGCGAATTCCGGGTTGTACAGGAGGATGTCGCGGAAGTCGTTTGAATACGTCAGCACCCATCACGACATACGGAAAAACGTGCGTACGCTCCTGTCGCTTGTCGTGGACAGGTCCTGACGCCCGCCTGAATTTTCACGGTGCAGGCGGCTTCCGAAAAGGTGTGGCATGGAAAGAACAGATGAAAGACCGTCACGGCGGCGTCATATCGCCGGGAGTAACGTCCCGAAGACCCGCCCTGCCGGGAAGGGAAAAAGCGTCGCCGGGGCCAGGCCGGCCCCCGCGAGAACCGCCAGGAGGCATTCGCCCGGTAAGCCCCTCGTGAGCGTAATAACCGTTGTGCTCAACGGCAGGGCATATCTCGAGGAAACGATGCGGAGCGTTTTTTCCCAGACCTATGACAACATTGAATATATCGTCATAGACGGGGGCTCCACCGACGGAAGCCTCGACATAATAAAGCGCTGCCGGGACGGGATCGATTACTGGGTCAGCGAGCCCGACGCGGGCATATATGACGCGATGAACAAGGGGGCTCGCGCCTCCCGGGGGGACATCGTCTATTTTCTAAACTGCGGCGATTACCTGTACTCGGATGACGTGGTCGCCCGTGTCGTCCAGGCTTACGGCCAGGTGAACGGGCACGGGATCGTCCACGGGAACGTCCTCTTCAGGGTCCCGTCTGACGGCTTCGAGATCACCGTCGGCAGGCCGGTCGGAATACGGGACCTGTCCAGGGGGAGGACCATATGTCACCAGGCGCTCTTCATGAGCAGGGAAATACTCCTCGGCAACGGCATGTTCGACACGCGCTACAACCTTGCCGCCGACTTCGACCTCCTCTGCAAGGGGCTCTCGCAGCGGCACCCGGTGGTGTATATGAACACGATGATCGCGGTGTACCGGTTCGAGGGTAAAAGCTCGAATCCCGACGCGGTGACGTCGGAGGCGGGCCGGGTGATCCGGCTTCATTTCGGCGGTTACGCCTACGGGAAGTATGCCGTGATGCAGAAGATCAAGATCGTCAGGAAGACCCTGCGGTTCATTCTCATGAAATCCGGCGCTCTCGCGCATTTGAGGAGGATGAAGCACTACCGGCTCCTCATGCAGAGAATCGATTTTTAGCGCGGCGCCGGCGCGCTTGTGTAAAGGGGCTGGAATGGGTGCCGTGAAAATATCGGTGCTGATCAACACCTTCAACGAGGAAAAGAACATCGCGCGCTGCCTGGAGACTGTCAGGTGGGCCGACGAGGTGATCGTCGTCGACATGCACAGCGATGACGGGACGGTGGAGATCGCCAGGGGCTACACCGACAAGATATTTTTCTTCGACCGCATGGGATATGCCGATCCCGCCCGGCAGTTCGCCCTGGACAGGGCGGCGAACAAATGGATACTGGTGGTGGACGCGGACGAGATCGTTCCCGCCGGGATGAGGGACCGCCTGCTGAAAATAGCCGCCGAGGACGCCGGCGACGTCGTGTACCTCCCGGTGCGGAACTACTTTTTCGGCCGGCTCATGAAAGGCGGGGGGTGGGGCCCTTTACAGGACGCACAGCCCCGGTATTTCAAAAAGGGTTTCGTCAGGTTCACGGGGCGCGTTCACGATTACTATGAAATCGACGCCGGTGCGCGGATATGCAGGGTCGGTGACCCCGGCGAAGGGTTCATCCATTTTGTTTACAGGGACATAGAGCACTTCCTCAACA
This sequence comes from uncultured Spirochaetota bacterium, assembly GCA_963762305.1. Classification (GTDB taxonomy): domain Bacteria; phylum Spirochaetota; class UBA4802; order UBA4802; family UBA5368; genus CAVXKM01. Next base: position 263,407 of record CAVXKM010000005.1, read on the forward strand.
AGCTGAATGCCTACACGACCATCGAGGCCGGGAATATCGCGGAGGGCGTGAAGCCGCGCCTGGGCTTGACCGAGACCGTGGCGAGAAAAGCCGTGGGGGTGTTTTTCCAGAGGTATCTTCTTCAGGGAGGGTACAGGGACGGGTTCATCGGGTTCTACGTCGCGTTGTTGAGGAGCGCCGTGTACCACCTGTCGACATACGCCAAGGTGGGATTGCTGCGCCAGTACGCTCACGAGGGGCCGGCAAAAGAGATTGACAAACAATACGCGGCCGTGGCTGATGCGGTCATGGCCGAGTATGCCGCCGGGTCCGGTGCCCCGCGGACTGAAGGGGAAGAATTGATGACGGTGGTCTTTCGGCGCGCCGGGCCGTAGAATGATATTGCAATGACTTAATGCGGGCCGTAACAGAAGGTTTTGGATTCGACAGGTTGTCGCAGGGAACGGGAATTGTGCCATGGTTATCGCGATCAATGCGCGAGTTCTTACCGAGCGGATGGGGGGGCCCGCCCGGTATATTAAAAACATCATCCGGGAATTGACCCTCCAGGATTCGGAGAACACCTATTACATACTCGTTAAGAAGGAGGACTTCGATTTCGGTTTTCCGCTGCCCGCGAACTTCAACAAGGTAATACTGCCGACGGACAACCGGGTGCTGTTCGATTACTTCTACCTGCCGCTGTTCTCGTGGAAGAGGAAGGTGGATATCTTCATGTTCCCGAAGAACACATTCTCGCCGCTGGTGAGGGGGCGGAAGGTGCCGGTGTACCACGACATCATCTATTTCGAGAAGGGCCTGAAATTCAGGGAATTCAAGCTCTTCGACGATCTCCATCACCGGATCATGATCCCGATAGCCTCGAGGCTCTCCGCCGTCGATCTTACCGTCTCCGAGTTCACCGCGTCACGGATGCGCGAACTGCTCAAAATTAAACCCGAGAAAATACGGGTCATAAAGGAGGGAGTGGAGGGCGCCTTCAGGAAAATAGAGGATAAAAAGGCGCTGGACCGCGTGTCGCGTAAATACGACCTCCATTACCCGTTCTTTTTCTATTCGGGCTCCTTGAGCCCGAGAAAAAACATGCAGGCCGTGGTCGACGCCTTCTCGAGGATAAAAAAGGACATACCCCACTACATATATTTCACCGGGTGCGATTCGTGGAATGACCGGGGGGTATACTTCGACATCGACAGGCTGCAGCTGAACGGCCGGGTGAAGGTGCTGGGTCACCTGACCGACGAGGAGCTCATCGCCATGTACAATCTCGCCGACTGTTACCTCTACCCCTCGCTGTACGAGGGCTTCGGGTTGCCGATCCTCGAGGCGCAGGCGTGCGGTTGTCCCCTCATCACCAGCGACATCCCGAGCTGCAGGGAGGTGGCGGGCGACGGGGCGCTCATCGTCGACCCGCGCGACGTGAACGCGATCGCTGACGCCATGGTGAAGGTCACCACGAACAAGGCCCTGAGGCGAAAGCTGGTCAAGAAAGGCCTCGCCAACTGTAAACAGTACTCATGGGAAAAGACGGTCAGGGAATTGCGCGAACTGATGAATGAATTGAGCTGACCGGCCCCTCCTCGATCGCGCTCACGCGCTTCGTACGCTTAAAAGTATCTTGACACGGCCCACTCACCTGCGTTTAACTCAAGGCATCCGGCGCCCGTTCCGGATGTGATCCCTTTTCTTTTGTCGATGAATTCGATGATTTTGAATAAAATCAGTTCCGTGCGGCCGGTCCGCCTGGTTTTGTTCTTTAGCCTTGTTCTCTTCGCGACCGGCATCACCTGGGGCCTCCCGAACACCGTATCGTGGATGGCCGACGACCTGGCGCCTTTCCACCCGGTCGTGGGACTGGGCCAGGCGTTCTCTTTTGGTTACTACAACAAGTATCCGCTGGTGCACCAGGTGATACTCGCAGTCCTGAACCTTCCCGCGCTCCTCTGGGCGATCTTTTCCCATGTCACGCGGGACGGCTTCCAGCTGTTCCAGTTCCTGGCCTACGGCCGTTCCGCCGAATTCGCCACGGTGCTTACCTTGATAGACCGTGTGGTCTCGGTCGTCATGGGGGTAGGCATCGTCTATTTCATCTACCGCGGGGCCGCCGAGCTTTTCGGCGGAAAGGCAGGGCTCTGGGCGGCGCTTTTCGTATCCCTGAACGCAATTCTCAATTATTATTCCCACCTGTCGAAGGTGGAGGTTCCCTATGTGTTCTGGGCCGTGCTGGGGCTGTATTCGCTGGTGAAGGTGGTCAAGTATGACCGCCGTGCGGATTATGTATACACGGCCCTCTTCGCGTGTCTTTCCTTCGGGACCAAAGACCAGGGATACGCGATTTTCGTCATCCCCTTTTTATTTTACCTGGTGCTATTGCCCAGTGCTCTCCCGGAAGGCCGGCGAAACGGCCGGCTCCGTGCTGTTTCGCAAAAATATCCTTGTATTCGTCCTCTGCATGGTCTTGTTCACGCTCCTCGTGGAAAATGTGTTTCTGAACTACGAAGGTCTCGCGGCACGTTTTCAGTATCTCACCGGGGAAGGGGGAAGCGGTCGATCGGGTACGCGTTCGACGTGACGGGCATGGCGGCCCTCCTGTACGATGTGGCGCATAAAATGGCGTTTGAAGCGATGGGGGTGCCCGCCTTCGTCCTTGCCGTCCTGGGAATCGGCCTGGCCGCCTATGACTTCCGTTCGGACCGGCGGCGCCTCGCCCTGGCGCAGGTCTATTGCCTGGCGGCCCTGTCCTATCATCTCTTCTTCGTGCAGCTCATACGGCAGAGCTCGGTGCGGTTCGCTTTCCCCCAGAGCGTCTTCCTCGCGGTCTATGCGGGTTATGCCGTGTCCCGGTTTTTCGAATCGGCCGGGGAAAACCGGCAGCGCAGGATGGCGGGCGGCGTTCTGCTGTGCGCGGTCCTGGCCTTCTCGCTGTACAACACCCTCTCGGTCAACATGAACATGCTCTGCGACGCCAGGTATGCCGCCGAGCGCTGGATGGAAAAGAACGTGCCGTCCAACGCGACCATAGAGTACTATACCTATCTGCACTACCTGCCGCGTTTCCCCTCGCGCGCCCTTTCGTACCGCGTGAAGGAGGACATAGCGGACATAGAGCGACGAAGGCCAGACTTCGTGGTCCTCAACTCGACGATGATTGCCAAATACGACGCGCGGAAAACCGCACGGGGAGCCGCGAGGCCCGGGAGGGTGACGTCCTTGAGGCAGATACGCCGGGGCCGCTCCGAATTCCCCGAGTTTCTGAACAGGCTGCTCGGTGACGAGTTGAACTATCGCAAGGCGTTTCAAAGCGACCTGAGAGTGCCGTTTTTCAGGAACATGCGCGCCCTGAACATCTCGTCGGAATACATCGTCATATACAGGAGGGTTCGGCCCTCGGGCGGCCTGGGACCATGAAGGCATGGAAACTGACAGGGATGGCGGCCGGGGGAATGGCGGTCCTGTGCGCGGCGGGGTTTGTGATGCTGTCGGTCCGCAACCACGTCCTCTCCGACCGCTGGTTCCGCGCGCCGCAGGGCCCCGGCCGCGTCGTGGACATGGGCTCGAGGGGCGTTTACCTGACGGTGAAGGGCCGGGGCGCACCGGTGGTCGTCATCGAGGCGGGCCTGGGATCTTCGTCCGCGGAGTGGTGGCATATCCAGGAGGAGCTGTCCCGGGTCACCGCGGTGGTCACGTACGACCGTGCCGGCAACGGGTGGAGCGACCCGGGCCCGCGCCCCCGCTCGGCGGGGAGCGTGGCCGCGGAGCTGAAGAGACTGCTCTCACGTCAAGGCCCCGGAGGCCCGTACGTGCTGGTGGGCCATGACATCGGCGCCCTTTACAGCCTCCACTACGCGCAGCGTTATCCGGGCGACACCGCGGCGCTCGTGCTCGTCGACCCCCTGACGCACGATTACGGGCGGTTCAGGAAAGAGCTCGACCGAGCGGTATACAAGAACTTCATGGACAGGTCGGCCGTGATACGGTTGGGACAGGCGCTTCGCCCGGCTGGGAATCATGCGGGCGATGAGAATAATACCGTATCGCGACGTGCCACCGGACGTGAGGCCGCTGGTGGTGGAGCAGTTCTCCCGGACTGCCTCCTTCGACACGATGACGGCCGAATACGGCGCGGGATTTAAAAAAAGCGTCTCTGAGGTCCGCGCAATGCCGCTTTCTCTCAGGATCCCGATTGTCATCCTGCATCACAACCGCGACGCGTATTTCAGGGAGATGATGTACTTTGGCATGCCCGTGGACGAGGCGAGGAAAATACAGAGGCTCTGGGCGGAAATGTACGGCTCGGCGATGAGGATCTCGCCGTCGGCCTCGACAAAAGAGGCCGGGAAAACCATTCGAAACATCCATCTCGAGGAGCCGGATTTTATTGTTGACGCTGTTTCAGACCTGGTCGCACGCATCAGGAGGGACCGGCGGGCGGCGTTTCCCGTTGACGGCGGAATTCAGCGCGGCCGTTACGGAGAGGCCGGGAACAGGGTCGCCCGCCCGCGTTGAGAATCGAGGAGGGGAAGCAGACCATCATGGACATCCACAGGGAGAACGGAAAAGAGAGCAGGGCGGGTTCCCTTGCCGCGTTGCTGCTGCTCGCGGCCCTGTATGCCGCCGTCGGCCTCGTGTTTGTGGGGAGGCACCTGTATCTCGGCGAGACCGACACCAGCTTTTACGTGAAGTACGCGCTCGAGATCAAGAACCAGGGCGGCCTCTGGGGTTTCCTCCTGTCGATGTTCAACGGCAGTTTCCCCATTACGAACCAGCACCCTGTTTTCCCGGCAATCATCTCCCTCTTCCAGGAACCGAGCGTTGACTGGTTCATACACATCAAGCTGCTCAACCTGTGCATCGGGTTCGCTTTCCTGTGCGTTTTTTATTTTCTCGTCAAAAGGGAATGCGGCGGGACGTGCGCCCTCCTGGCCGCCGGGCTGCTGGTCGCGAACGACACCTTCATGCACCAGACCACAATGGTCTCCTGCGAGCCGCTGCTTCTGGTCTTCACCGCGCTCGGCTTTCACTACATGCTGAAAGGCCTGGACGACAACAGGCACTGGGTCGCGGCGGGGCTCTTCACCGGCCTGGCGTACATGACGAAGGCGAGCGGGCTTTTCATGGTCTTCGGCTTCGGGCTCTTCCTGCTGGCGGACAGGCGCCTGCGCTTCTGGGAGCTTTTAAAAAATAAATACCTGTGGCTGTTCCTGCTCATGTTCATCGTCGTTTCCCTCCCGCTCCTGGTGCGCAACACCATCGCTCACAAGTTCCCTTTCTACAACTACAACGTCCAGATAATCGCCATGGATGAAGATTGGGGGAAGGCGGCGCAGAAGGCGCAGTTCGGCGACCTCCTGAAAAAAGACCCGAAAGAGCACGTTTCCCGGTTCGTCCGCGGGCTGGGGCGCGAGTTCAGGATATTCCTGCATTCCCTTTACAGCTTTCAGATCCATTACGTCCCGAAGTTCGAGAGGGACACGGCCCCGCCCATGGCGAAAGCCGGGGCCGCCGGCCTGGCCGCGCTGTTGTTCGCCCTCGGGGCCGCCGGTTTCGTGAAGTCCGGCATGGGCCGGAGGATGAAGCTCCTCGTCCTGTTCCTCTTCCTCGGGTTCTACCTCCCGCTGTCCTGGTACAGCATCAATGCCCCGAACCGCCGGTATATACTCCCGGTTTCGCTGTTTGTCATCGTCTTCGCCTCCCCCCTGATTTCCGCGGCCCTGGAGTGGTGCTGCCGCGCTATAAGGGAAAGGGTGAAGCCGCGCCGGCCGGAAGGATCCATGATCACGGGCAAGGCGGCGATCGCGGTCGTGATCCTCGTCTGGCTGGCCGCCACGGTGCTGTCCGGCGACGTTCGGAATCCATTCAAGAGCTACCGGCTCGAGGACGGATACCACGAGCTCGCCTCTTACCTGTCGAAGAACCTTCGCGAAGGGGAGAGATATCTCAAAAAGGGAGAGCACAATTACCCGTGGATATGGCACTACCCGGAGCTTGAGCGGAGGAGGGTGCGGAGGAAGTATTTCAGGGATACGGTTTCGTTCCGGGAATTCATCAGGGAGAACCCCGACATACGGTATTTCGTGGTAAACGATGAAGTCTTCCGCATGACGAAGAACATACTGGCGGACTACATACGCGTGGACGAACGGCGCGGGCTCGTGCCGGTGAAAAACATGCCGGGCTGGAAAATGGTGATGCGGGACGAAAAGGAGCCGGCGGATTTCCTGCTCCTCGAGCGCGACGGCCGACGGTGACGACGCGGGGAAATGTGTTGACACCCTTCAGCCGGATTTAAATAGTGAGGCGAAGTTGGCCGGGGAAGTGAAATGAAACTCTTCATACAGATACCGTGTTACAACGAGGAAACCACCCTGCCGGGCACGCTCAGGGATCTGCCGCGGCGCGTGAAGGGATTCACCACGGTGGAATGGCTCATCATCGACGATGGGAGCACCGACCGGACCGTCGAGGCGGCGAAGGCGTGCGGCGTACACCACGTCGTGAGCTTCACCAAGAACCAGGGGCTGGCGCGGGGCTTCATGGCGGGCCTGGACGCGTGCGTGAAGCTGGGGGCCGACGTGATCGTCAACACCGACGCCGACAACCAGTACCGGGCCGACGACATCCCGGCCCTGGTCAAGCCCATACTGGAAGGCAGGGCCGACATCGTCGTGGGGGAGCGCCCGATAAGCGAGATCCGGCATTTTTCCCCCGTGAAAAAGCTCCTGCAGAAGCTGGGGAGCTGGGTGGTGCGCGCCGCGAGCAAAACGTCCATACCCGACGCCCCAAGCGGCTTCAGGGCGATGAGCCGGGACGCGGCCATGCGCCTCAATGTTTTCAACGACTACACTTATACCCTCGAGACGATAATCCAGGCGGGCCAGAAAAACATGGCCATAACCTCCATACCCGTCCGCGTCAACAGCGACCTGCGGCCGTCGAGGCTCGTGAAAAGCATATGGGGATACATCAAGAAGTCCGTTCTCACCATAATCCGGATCTTCGTGGTGTACAAGCCTTTCAACTTTTTCATGTCCATCGGCGTGACACTCCTGGCGGCGGGCTTTATCATAGGGCTCAGGTTCCTGTATTACTTGGTCACCGAGGGGGGCGCGGGGCACGTGCAGTCCCTCATCCTGGTCGCCATACTCATGGGCATCGGGTTCCAGACCCTGCTTGTCGCCTTTCTGGCCGACCTGCTGGCGGTGAACAGGAACCTGATGGAGGACATCCAGTACCGCCTGCGGAGAATCGAGAGCGAAAAGCCGGGCCCCCGCGCAAGGCGTCGTTGAGGCGGCCGTTCATGGATCTGCCGTTCCGACCCTGGAAGAGGCTTTCAGACGCATGGAGCCGTTGCGTGGCGCCGGCGTGGAGTCTCCTCGTTCCCTCATTCGTGTGGCTCTTTCTTTTTCTTGTCCTGTCATCATGGCATTTTACCCTTATTTGCACAGCTCCCGATATTTCCCTCGGGTCGGTGAAGGGGAGGCTGGGCGTCCTCCTGCTTTTCTACGCGGCGTGCTCGGTTCTCGCGACGATGGCCGCCGCCGCGCTCCTTGCAATCTGCCGAAGGCGGAGGCTCGTGAAATGGCTCACCCTGGGAATCCTGTGGGCTTTTTTCGCCTTCTTGGTCCTCGTGAGGGCCGTGGATTGGGGGTCCATCTATTTCGGCGGCCAGCACGTCGACGAAACGTTCTGGTATCACGCGTTCTACATCGAAGGCGTCACCTTTTTGCTGACCTTCGAGGCCATCATGCTTGCCCTGGCGGCCGCGGTTTCGGCGCTGCTGTTCATCCCGGTGCTCATCCTGCTCGCGTGGTGGACGGACAGGATGCGGCATGCCAACGGTCCCGGACCGGCTCCCGGCGGTCCTGGCGCTGGATGGGGGAAAGTATTCGCCGTCAACGGCATACCTGTGGCCGTTCTCCTGGCGGCGGTCGCCTTGTTCTGCCGGCCGTGGTCGGGAAGTGCCGGCCTGGACGCGAGGGAACGCATGGCGGCCGAATTGCCCGAGCCGAAGGTGATAGGCTCTCTCCTCGACAGCATGCTGGGGAGCGGGCGGTCGGAGCCCGTCCTCCTGGACGATGAGTTCGTCGGGAAGCTCGAGAAGTGCGGGCTTCGTCTCAACTCCCTGGACCGCAATTACCCGCTGATGAAGCGGAGCATATACCTCGCCCCCGGGAGAAAGAGCGCGGACAAGCCCGCGCTGGGCGCGGGCACCAACATCATCATCGTCTTCGCCGAGTCCCTGAGCCGGGTGTTCCTCGACGAGGAGGTCATCGGCATAAAGGGCCTCACGCCCCATATCCATGACATGATGGAGAAAGGCCTCTCGTTCACCGGCATGTACAACGCCGATTACCCGACGCTGCCGGGAATGGTGGCCACGCTCGGGTCGGGCCTGAATAAAATTGAAAAGGTCAGGGGCTTGGGGGAGTCGCCGCGATTCCGGGTGCCCATGCTGAACCGGTTCCTCTTCCTGTCTGATGTGCTCAAGAAACACGGGTACAGCACGGTGCATGTACAGGGCGGCAGCGGCACGTTCGTCGGCATGCGGGACACCTTCCTGAAGCGGCAGAGCTACGATGCCTTCTACTGCAGGGAGAGCGTTGAACTGCTGGCCCATGCCAGGTACCGGCATAACCGGGAGCACTGGGGAGTGCGGGACGAGGACGTCCTCAGCTTCGGCGTCAGGCTGATGAAGGAGGACAGGATCAAGAGGCCGTTTCTCATGACCATCTCGACCCTCGACATGCACCCGCCGTTCGATCCGCTCTTCAGGCATCCCGCCGCCGGGGACAGCCCCCTGCTCAACTGCCTCTATAGCGCCGACAGGGCGATAGGGGTGCTCTGGGACTATTTCCTCAACTCCCCCCGCGCGGGTGACACGCTGCTTGTGCTGGTGGCCGATCATGCCATGGGCCCCAACGCCGAGTTCCTGGAACTCGTCAAACACCGCAAGCGGTTTGACAGCGTGCACTGCGACTTCATCCCGTGCATTTTTTACATCCCGGGGGAGAGGCGCTGGCGGGGCAGGGAAAATCCGGCGCTCTGCACGAACCTCGACATCGGGCCCACGGTCCTGGACATGATGAATATCGATACCCCCAATCCCTTCATGGGACTTTCTATTTTTTCCGAGAGGCCGTTTTACCCGCTTACCCTCTGCGAGTATTACACACCCGCACTGCGTTTCATCATGGACAGGGCCTCGGCGCGGGAAAGGGACTATATCGCCGGCGTGAACTGGACACACGGTGACCAGAGGCGGTTCTCGGATTTCCTGAGGGATCTGGCTTTGCGTAGGGCTGTGGTCCCGGAACCGCGGAAGGACGACGGAACCCCGTGATGTGGATTGTCATGGCAGGAGGGAGGATATGAAAAGCGGCCATGCGCCTGCCCCAGGGCTCGTCTGCGCGGCCGTACTGCTCATCGGCTTTTGCTACTGCCTCCTGTACTTCGATTATTTTCAGACCCCGTCGGAGGACTTCATCGGGAACATCCGGCCGGTGGTCGTGCAGTATACGGGCGGGGATTTCCCCGGGAAAAACTTCAAGCTGCTGCCCGTGTATCCGGTCCTGTTGACGCTGTGGAGCCGCGTCCTGTCCCCGGAAGCGCCGGACCCCATTTACCTTTCGGCGCTGGTCCTGAATCTCCTGCTCTACATCCCCTACATGGCAGTGACCTTCATGATTTACAGGCGCCTTCTCGGGAATGCCGCGGCATGCGCGGCATTGCTCTTCCTCTCCGTGAACGGCTACACGGTGTTTGCCGCGGTGAACGCCGACATGGAGATGGCGCTCTCCCTGCTCGTCGTGCTGGCGATGCATTTGTCCATGACGGGCTCCAGGTTTTCATACCTCGTCTCCTTCTTCGCCGCCGCGACGAAATGGGACTCGGTCTTCACCGTGTCCGCCGCCATGTTCGGCGATTTTTTTTACCGGGGAAGGCGCGTCCTGGCCCTCGTGCTCGGGTCGCTGGCGGCCTCGGGGGTGGCGCTCTGGCTGCTGTTGAGCGTGCTGGGGAGCGAATCGTCCCATCCCTACGTGAAGGAGATCGCCCGGAGAGGGCCCAACATATACCGCTATCTCGTCGACTGCTTCCTGGTGACCTCGAGCTTCGTCCCATGGATGGCCATCCACGCATGGTTTTCCGGCAATCCGCTTCTGCGCGTGCCGCTGTTCGCCGGTGTCATCGTTTTCGGCGCGGCGCTGCCGGCGGCGATGGTATGGGGCGCGGTGCTCCTGGTGCGGCGGAGGCTGCGCGAGTTCGCGCCCGTCTTCGTTTTTTTCGCGGGATTCCTCGCCATTCACATGGTCTACCAGAACACCAAGGAACGGTACGTCCTGCCCGTGCTCTGGCTGCTCACTCTCCTGGCCTTTTACGGGCTTTCGGAGGGGCTCTATCCCCTGGCGTCGGGCATATTCGATAGGCTGAAGGGGAAGATCAGGGCGGGGGTCGCCGCGGCGGCGCTGGCGGTGTTGGCCGGGGCGTGGCTCGGCGCCCTGGGCATGATGCTGTCCAGGAAGGCCTGGGCCCAGTGCGCATATGCCCTAGCCTACATCGCGCTCCTCGCGCTCATATTGCTGCTTGCCGGGCTCAGGCGGCGGAAGCTGTTTTTTGCGGCAGCGCTCCTGTCGGGGGCGCTCGTGATCACCCTGGCGGTAAACTACGGCGTCGACACGATGGACCATTACAGCCTGAGGCGCGTGGAATTCAAGAAAGCGGCGCTCTGGTACAGGGACAACGCCCGGCCGGGAGACCGCATGCTCGTCTCCGAGATCAACGTCCCCAGGTATTATTCCGGGTTCGGCGCCGATGCCTTTTTTTACTCACGGAGGCTCCGGAGCGGGAGCTACGAAGAGCTCGTCAAGGAGTGCAGGACCGCGGGGATAACGTACGTGTTCATTGACGACTTCTACATACGGCGGCTCCGGTACGGTGATAAGACCGCCGCCGAAAGAAAGGCGGGCCTTTTCCTGGAGGTCCTCGAAAAAGGGCAGGGCTCGGGCTTTTTCGAAAAAGCGGCTGTCTTCGAAACAGGGGCCGGAATCAGGAGCTATATTTTCAGGTTCAGGCCCTGATTCTACTTGCGCTTTTACGGAACGCCCGTCACATTAATCACTGTGCGTTTGTCCCGCTGCCATGGTCCGGACGGCGCATGCCGGCGAAGTGCCTTTGTCCGCGGCACAAGGGAAAATGCACGGAGACGGGAAGGATTTCGTGCACAAGGAGTTGAAGATGCGCGGGAAAGCGGTGAAGCGCGGTGCGGGAAGGCTTAAAAAGCTCGTCGTGGTGGTTCCCGCCTACAACGAAGCCGGGCGGATCGGGGCGACGCTGGCGGAGCTCAACCGGGGCAAGGGCAGGCTGAGAAGGCTGGGCCTCGACAGCATGGTCTTCGTGGTGGACGACGGCTCCACTGACGGGACAGGGAAGCTCGCCGTGGAAGCGGGGGCGCGCCGCGTGCTGCGCCACAAGCTGAACCGGGGGCTCGGCGCGGCCATCCGCACCGGGCTGCTCGCCGCGCGGAAGGACGGGGCCGACGTGGTCGTGAAATTCGACGCCGACCTCCAGCACGACCCCGGGGACATAGAGTCCATCGTCGCGCCCATTCTCCGGGACGAGGCCGACGTGGTGTACGGGAACCGCTTCGAGCGTATCGAGTACCGCATGCCCTTCGTCCGCCGTGTGGGCAACATCGTGTTCACCGGGCTCATGCGGTTCCTCACGGGGTGGCCGCTCAGGGACAGCCAGCCTGGCATCTTCGCGATCAACCGCGATTACCTCGAGGTCTTCGACATCCCCGGGGACTACAACTACACCCAGCAGATACTCCTGGACTCCTACCACAAGGGCATGCGGTTCGCCCACGTGCCGGTGAGCTTCAGGAAGCGCCTCACGGGCTCCTCGTTCGTCTCGTACAAGTACCCCTTCAAGGTCATGTACCAGATCCTCATGGTGATCATCGGCGTCCATCCCATGCGGATTTTCTCCACCATGGGGTTCCTGTTCCTCCTCGCCGCGGCCGTCATTTTCGGCGCCGAGCTCGCGATGTTTTTCCTGGGGAAACTGCCCAAGCCGGTCGTGCACGTGAACATAGTCCTGGGGCTCATGTTCTTCGGCGTCCAGACGCTTTTTTTCGGGTTCCTCGCCGAGCTCATCATCAAGGCCAACCGGAACCGCTGAGCGGCCCCTATCCCGCCCGGGTGAACGAACCGCCGTATGGAAGACAAAAGGGTCCACGAGCCAGCCTCCGCCGAGGAAATCATACGCGAGAGGAAAAAGAGGATACTCAGCCCGAAGACCTTCGTGCTTTTCCTGTTCTCAGCCGTCCTGGTCGTCTTCCTTCTCCGCAACCTCGAGATCAGAAAGACCCTGGAGACCTTCCGCGGCGCCGACATGCGGCTCCTCCTCCTGGCCTGCGGCATTTATTTCATGTCGAACCTCTTCAAGTCCCTGCGCTTCGCCGTGATGCTCCGCGGGGCCGGCATGGGCCAGATGAAGCTCTACGCCGTCACCAGCTACCATAATTTTTTCAACCAGATTTTTCCCGCCCGTACCGGCGAGCTCACCTTCGTGTACTATCTGAAAAAGATGGGGGGCGGGAACATCTCCAAGGGCCTGCATATCCTGCTCGTCACGCGGATTTTCGACTTCATCGTGGTGGCGGCCTTTTTCGTGTGCTCTCTGGTGATATACTACGGCCGCAGGACCTCCGTGCCGCTGGCGGCCCTGGGGCTGGTGTTCCTCGCGGCGTCGGTGGTTTCGCTCTTCTACCTGAAATGGGTGGTGATATTCGCCGACCGCCTGTTCCGCTGGCTCGTGTCGAAACTCGGCCTGGAAAACAGGCGCGTCGTGCGGAAGATCGGCGAAAAGATCGAGCCTGTCGTGGAGGAGTTCTCCTCCTTCGAGGCGGCCCGCTTCATACCCGGCCTGGCGGTCACCAGCATCCTCGTGTGGGGGGCGCTGTACGCCTTCTCGTACGTCACCATCCACGCCTTCGGCGTGGACGTCAGCTTCCTGCAGTCGGTCGCGGGCTCCACGGGCGGCGTCCTCACCAACGTGCTCCCCATCAACAGCTTCGGGAGCTTCGGCACCATGGAGGCCGGCTGGACCGGCGGCTTCGTGCTGGTAGGAATGAGCGCACAGGACGCGATAACCACCGGGTTCGGCAACCACATCGTGAACTTCATCGCCAGCGCCGTGATCGCGCTGGGCTGTTTCATCGTGTTGCGATTCAGAAGGGAGGGGCCGCGCCCCAGCGGGGACCGGAGAGCGCCATGATTTCCAAGAAAGCTCAGGAAGTGAAACCCTTCATCGTGATGGACGTCATGGCGCGCGCCGAGGAGCTCCAGAAGGCGGGCGAGGACGTCATTCATCTCGAGGTGGGGGAACCCGACTTCGAAACGCCCGAGGTGGTTCGCCGGGCCGCCATCGAGGCGATCAGCTCGGGCAAGACCCACTACACCCACGCCATGGGGCTGCTCGAGCTGCGCGAGGCGATCTGCGCACATTACCGGGCCGAGTACGGCGTGTCCGTCTCGCCGGACCAGGTGCTGGTCACGTCGGGCACCTCGCCCGCCTTTCTCTTCATGATGCTGGCTGTCCTGGAACCGGGCGACGAGGTGATACTCTCCAACCCACATTACGCGTGCTACCCCAATTTCATACGCACCGTGGGGGGAGTGCCGGTGGAGGTGCGCACACACCCCGAGGAGGGTTTCCAGTACCGGCCGGATGACATCAGGAAGGCGCTCACGTCCAGGACGCGCGCCATAATCATCAACTCGCCCTGCAACCCGACGGGGATCGTCATGACCGAGGAGAACCTGGGCGACATCGCCCGGTTCGGGGACCGGCTCATCATATCGGACGAGATCTACCACGGCCTGGTGTACCGGGGCAGGGCCCGGTCCATCCTCGAGTTCACTGACAGGGCCTTCGTGGTGAACGGCTTCTCCAAGCTCTACGCCATGACGGGCTGGAGGCTGGGATTTCTCATCTTTCCCAGCGAGTTCGCCGGCGCCATGCAGCGCATACACCAGAACTTCATGATTTCGGCGAACAGCTTCGTCCAGTGGGCGGCCCTCGCCGCCCTGCGGGACGCCCGGCCCGACGTGGAGCGGATGAGGGCCATATATGACGAGCGGCGGGTCTTCATGATACGGCGCCTGAGGGAGATAGGCTTCAGGATACACGTGGAGCCCACGGGCGCCTTCTACGTGTTCGCCGACGGGCGGCACCTGTTCAGCGATTCCTACCGCGAAGCTTTTCGTATAGTCGAGACGGTGAAGGTGGGCGTGACGCCGGGCGTCGACTTCGGTTCCGGCGGCGAGGGGTTTTTACGCTTCTCCTACGCGAACTCGCTGGAGAACATCGGGCGGGCCCTGGACAGGATAGGCGATTATTTTAAAAGAGCTTCTTGAACTCCTCGGGTGACGACCTGCCGTCGATGACCTTCTGCGCGAGCTTGACGGCCTCGGCGTCGCCCAGGACGATGGCCCCCACGGGATTGTTGTAGTTGATGAGCAGCTTCTTGTAGTTATCCGTGTGCTCGGATACGTAGACCTCGCAGTCGGTCGCGTCGAAACGCCCCGCCGAAAACAGGTCGATGCCGGTGATCTTGAGCGTGTTGGCCAGGATGCTGCCGGTGTACACCTCTTCGACGCCGGCCATGTTGGTCCCCGCGATGCGGCCCTGCTCCCTCGCGGCGGGCCAGATGCCGTAGAGCACGCCCCGGTGCTCGACGGATGTCCCCGGCCGCGTAAATGCCGTCAGCCGACGTCGCCATGCGGTCGTCGACGATGATCCCGTTGTTCACCGCGATGCCCGATTTCCGGGCCAGGTCGAGCCTGCAACGGATTCCCGCCGAGACGAGGACCGCCCCGGCGGCGATCTCCATGCCGGACTTCAAGGCGACCTTTTCAACCTTGCCGTTTCCCTCGATCGAGAGGACGCTGTCGTCGAGGACGAAGGAGAGGCCCTTTTCCTCGAGCATCTTCATGAGGATGGCGCCGCCCTGCATGTCCAGCTGGCGCGGGAGCAGCCACCGGCAGAACTCGATGACCGTGACCTTCTTGCCCAGCTTGCAGAGGCTGTGCGCCGCTTCCAGGCCCAGCAGGCCGCCGCCGATCACCGCCACCCGGGAGACGCCGGCGCAATACCGCTTGATGCGGTCCGCGTCGGAGATGCCCCGCAGGGTGAACACGCCCTGGAGTTCCGCGCCCTTGAGGGGCGGGATGAAGGAATAGGCGCCGGTCGCCAGGAGCAGCCTGTCATACGGGTGCCGCTTTCCCCCGGTGTCTATCGCCGCCCTGCCGTCGACATCGATGCTCTCGATCTCCGTGTCCAGTATGCTTTCTATCCGGTTTTTCTCGTAGTGGTCTTTTTTATAAATGAAGAGCTTCTCCAGCGGGACTTCGTCGGCAAGGTATTCGATGACCCTCGGGCGGTAGTAGTGCGGGTGCGGCGACGCCGACACCATGCGGATGCCCCCGTCGGGGTCGTTTTTCCGGATGGCGTTGGCGGCTTCCATCCCGGCCACGCCGTTGCCGATGATCAGGTAGTTCATGGGTCCCTCCCGCGGGATTCATGGAGCGCCGCCGGGCATTGAAAAAACGGTACGGGGTCGCGTCCCCAACCATAACAGGCCGCTTCGCCAATGCAAGGAATTTTAGGAATGGAGATGATTATTTCTCTTCGACGGCATGGGCGGGATGCGCGGGATAGACAGGGGGGCTCTCACTCAGGAAGTTTCGCCGCCGGATAACGGGCCTAATCCGTGCAAGCGCCGTGTATCACCACACGTCGAATTCCCGGGTGAAGGCAAAAAACAGTTTTACCGTGGTGTCGGTGCTGCCCGCCATGTATTCGACCGGCGAATACCCGGCGCTGTTCCCGACCCACAGCGAGAAGGTGTGGCGGTACCCGGCGTATTTCACGCCGGCGTTGTAGGTCATGTACTTGAAGCCGAACCCGGTAATGTTGGCAACCCCCTCCCCGCACAGGGCGACGCGGTCGGTGATGAAAACGACGGCGAAGAGCCCGCCGCCGGCCGAGTAGTCGTCGCCGCTCGTGACGCCGTAGAAATTGGTGTTCTGGGCGAAGGTGGGGACGATGCCGACGCTCAGGCGGTTGTCGAACAGGTGCTTCTGGATGACGGCCTGGACGAAGAACGACGCCCTGTCCGCGTTGTCCAGAGTGGTCTGCGCTTCGATGCCTGTGTCGTCGAACCTCGAGAGGGAGAGCGAATTGTTTATCTCGTTCGTGTCCTTGTAGCCCCCGCCGGCGAGCAGCGAGACGGAGATGAAATCGCCGTCGGCCGCGTGATCGTCAAGGAGGTTGACCTTGCCGCCGCCCACGATGTCCTTGTTCTTGAAGGAGTAGCCCGCGAAGACGTCTAACATCTTTAAAAGGCCCAGGCTGAAGCCTAAGTTCACGTTGGTGGTGTGGCGGTTCACGTCAAAGTAACGGTGTCCCACATCCAGTATGAGCACGCCCGGCCCGCTGGTCTGGAAGGTGGGGAGGTCCAGCACGTAGGGAACCACGCCGCCCCGGGCGGCCCCGGCGAGGGCGATCACGCATGCGCATGTAAAGACGACCACCTGTTTTTTCATGCCTTTGTCCTTTTCCTAGAAGTCCGTCCGGCGGTGGCAGTTGAAGCACGAGGGCGTGCTTTTAAAAAGGTTTTTCGTCGTGTGGACATGCGGTTCCGAGAGGAGCGTTTCCTTCCTGGCCATGTCCTGCACCCCCTCCGGCGCCAGGGGCGCGAGGTCGTGGCATTGGCCGCAGTGGGCCTTGACGTTGTTGATTCCCTGGAGGCGGTCGCCGTGGCAGTGTTTGCAGTCGTCGGCGAAGGAGTGCTCTTCCTTTCCGCCTAGGGAAGCGCAGGTGACGATGAGAAGCACAATGATCACCATTAAAAGGAACAGAGGTACTAGTCGTCGCCAATTCATATTTATTTCGCCAGCTGCAATATCAATCAATGGCAGACATCACAATCCGGTGCGTCAGGTCTATCCCCGTGACAACCCGCCTGGTTGCAAAACGATTCTGGTTCGCTCTCCGTTTTATAATGGTGCCGATGGTCGTCGTAATTTAGGGTATGTCCCGGCGCGGGGAGGAGCGGATTGCAACTGTGACAAGGAAAGCATGAAGGCCCTGGTCTTGTGCCAATAGTACCGCCGGTAAGGCTTGAGCCATGGCAGGAATCAGCACCGCAGTAAAGAGCCTGGTAAAGATCGCTATATACCGAGGCCGTGGTTACTGAATAATGGTGTCTATGTCCCCCGTAGCTTATTCGATGTCCAGGTGCGGGAACGGGATTATGGCACAACAGGCAGGAGTAGCCGTACCCGGGGACACCGGGTGGGGGAGTGCCAATGCCGTGACAGGTCGTGCCGGCGCAGTCGCCAAAATTGCCCTGGTTAACCAGGGAGTCGTGATAGTAGCCGCCAAGCTTCAGGGTGTGGGTTGTCGAGAACAGCGTCCACTTGTCGCCGTGGCATTTGTAACACGACGGCGCTCCCGAGTTGCCCCCCTTGAGGTCGGTACCGTGGCAATTCACCTCGGTGCAATAATTGGAAGGAAAGCGGAAGGACTCACCATGACACACATCGGTGACCTGTATGTCCTTCGAGATCGGCTTCACCGGGTGGAGGGTGGTGCAGATGTTCCCGGAGATTTCCTGGTAGGCGAGATTGCAGTTCGTCAAAATGCATGCCAAGGAAAGACAGGCGAGGATAAGGGCCGCTTTTTTCACTGGTTCCGTTCCAGGGTGTACCTCAAGGATTTCCCGCCTCCAGCTGGCCAACGAGTATGCCATTTCATCCGCGTTTTGTCAAGACCATTATCCCATGCTCCGGGTTATATAGTAACGGCCGCGATGTCACGGGATCTCCACCATGGCGTAGCCGCTGATGCTGTAGAGGCTGGTCCGGCCGATGTAATAGCCCGGATCGGTTTCATACCCCCAGGGCCGCTCCTCCGGCTCCTCGTCCCAATTGATGACCCCGACGCGGTAAAAATAATTACCCCGCGCGGCAGGGGCGAGCGCGCTCACGTCGTGAGTGAAGGACGCCGTGGCGCCGGTACCCAGCGACGGCTCTACCTGGAAAACGAGGCCAGCGGGCAGTCCCGATGAACCGAGGTCGTACCGCGCCGCCACGGCGACGTAACCGACGAATTCATCCTCCGGGTCCTCGGTCATGTATATCTCGTACCCGGCGAAGTCTTCCGAGCTGACCGTTTCCTGCCAGGTTATGACAACGCGCGGCGGGCCCGGGACATAGCGGGCATCGATGGAAAAGGAGGCCCGCTTGGTTATCGCGCTCTCCACGGCGTCCATGAGATAGGAGCATCCCGCGAGCGGCAGGACGAAAACCGCCGCGAAGGCCAGGACAATGTCTGTTCGCTTCATCGGATGTCCTCCATGCTCACAGGCAGATGTACGCGCTCCCCTCCAGGGCGAGCTTGTCGGCGGTCTCGACGAGCCTGCGCAGTTCCGGGGAATAATTGCGGATGACCCTGAAATCCAGCCCGGCGAAGGGACTGGTGAAGCTTGCCGATACGAACATGCCGTGCAGGTGGTACCCTGTCCCCTCCTCGCGGAACACGGGGATCGCCGGGTCCCAGAACCTGCTCACTCCGAGGGAGAGGAGAAGCAGGTAGCCGTCCCTGGCCTTGGTGCCCAGGAAATTGTATCCCACGGCGCCGTATATCTCGCGGAGCGCCGAGACATCGAGCTCGTCCCCCCCGGGATCTGACGCGGTCACCGTCCTCTTGTCCACGAGGGGGGCTGATGGCCGCTGGAACTCGACGTAAACATCGATGTAGAGCCGGTAGAACAGGTTCTCCTTCGCGAGGAACGAGAGGGTGTTCAGCACGGCGCCGTCCTTCTGGCCGTCGCTCATCCCGGGGCCCTTGGGGACCGTTGTCCCCTCTACGAATGCGCTGCGGACCCAGACGGCGTCGTACGGCTCGTCATTGTACAGGCGCAGCTTCTTGTAGGTGACGGTGATCTCCGGGACCAGGGGCGGGAGGGCGCCTCCGAACATGTCCACGACCCCGTTGACCTTGATTCCCACCGAGAGGGACTCCAGGCTCTCTTCCGTGGAGACCATGTTTATGCCGAGGAAGGACAGGATGTTGGTTGCCATGAAGAAGCGCAGGGACTTGTTGGTGGCGTCGGTGTAATCCATGGTGCCGTCGTCGCTCTGCTCGATCTGGTTGTTCACGATGACCCCGGCGTGGACGTAAAAGTAGGGCATGTAGAGGGCCGACAGGGCGAAGAGGTCGTCGAAGAACTGGTCGAATTTGTAATCGGTGACCGTTTCGCTTCCCGCCGCGCCGCGGTCTATGCTGACCTCCCTTGTCAGCCCGTAATGGAAACCGGTCGTAGTGAAACCCAGGATGAGGTTCCGGGGATTCCACAGGCCGTAGAGGCCCGTGCCCCTCTCCTCATCTTCCTTCTTTTTCTTTCCCTTTCCCGTGAGCCTGTCCTTTATGTCGATTCCGTCGTAACCGCCGACAATGGGATAGTTGATGGTGATGCTCCCGTAGGTCCGCACCAGCGTCACGGGGACCGTTTCCATGAGCCCGCTGCCGGCGTTCACGGTGTTTACCTTGAAATCCTCCACCCAGTTGATTTTGCCGAACCAGTCGAAGTACAGCTCCTTTTCCTGTATGATGTCCCAGCGGGCCAGGAAAAGGTCCTGCACGGTTTCGCTCCGCTTCACGGCGTTGAGTAGAGTGGACGCTTCGTACGAGGAAGCGGCGAGGCCGCCGGAACCGAACACGGCGAAGGCGATGCAGGTGAGCCCGGCCCTGATAAAAGTTTTCATCATGTGGCTGTCCCGGAGCGGACCGTCGCGCCGCCCATGGCGGTCCGGCGCGGCGAACGGAGCCGGCGGATGTATCGCGCCGTCCTTCGCCCGGCGGAGAATCTATGCGCGACAATTTCCTGGAAGTCAATATAAAAATGACGCCGGGCATATCCACGGGGAAACGAAGGGATATCCGCCCCGGGGGCGCGGAAAATAGTATTTGATTTTCCCGTCGGGCCGCTATATACAAACCTCCCGGGACGTTGCCGCCGTGCGGTTTTCCGCGCGGGCCGAAGGGGAGAAGAGCGGATTTTTCGAGAGAGACCGTTCCCGGTCGATGGAGCCGGCAGGGGGCCTCCAAATAACGCGTCGGTCGGCAGGTGGGCTATGAAGGTTCTGATCGTTGAAGACGATGTCGTGGTGCAGCAGGTACTCAAGAAGATGGTGGCGAAGGCGGGCCTGGAGGTGCTGCTGTGCGACAGCGGTGAGAAGGCGCTGGAGATGATCGTGAGGGAAAAGGTGCGCATGGTGATCTCCGATTGGATCCTGCCGGGCATGGACGGCGTGGAGCTCTGCCGCAGGGTCAGGAAGCTCCGCATGCTCAGGTACGTGTACATGGTGGTTCTCACCTCCAGGACGAAGAAAGAGGACCTCCTCAAGGCGCTGGACGCGGGCGCAGACGACTACATCCCGAAGCCGTTCGACGACCAGGAGCTCGCCGCCCGTCTCAGGGTGGGGCAGCGCATCCTCACCCTCGAGAGCAGGCTCATAAGCAACGGGAGGCGGCTCATGAAGATGGCGAAGGAGGACCCTCTCACCGGGGTCCTCAACCGGCGGGCCCTCTTCGACGAGGCCTTGAAGGAATTGAACAGGGCCTCGCGCGAGAAGGCGCCGGTGGCCACGGTCCTGGTCGAGGCCGACAATGTGCGGAACGTCAGCGAATCCTACGGGCACATGGGAGGCGACGTCGCGCTCGTTGAGCTCGGGAACAGGATCCGGGACTGCTGCAGGCAGTATGACAAGCTGGGCCGGTATGGCGACAGCCAGTTCATGGTGGTGCTCCCCAGGACGAGCAGGGAAGGCGCGGTCAAGGTGGCGGAGCGCATACGGCGCGCCGTGAACGGCAATCCCGTCAAGTACGGTGAAAACCGCATACGGCTTTCGGCCAGCATAGGGATATACGCCTTCTCTTTCGGAAAGGAGATGGCGGGGGCGAAGATCGGCGAAGGGCTGCTGGACGAGATAATCGACCGGACCGACTACGCGCTCGACACCGCGCGCAAGGAAGGCGGGAACCGCGTGGCCGTGTACGCCAAGGCCTAGAATTGCCCCGCGCCTCACTAAAAATACTTTACAAAAAACCAGCCCCATTTTAGCGTAACAGCCTATTTTCCGGTCCTTCAAGCAGACGGCTTCGCCAACCGTCCGTTCGCGCCGGGTGCAGCGATCTCCCGGCCGGGTTCGTGCCGGCCGGGCGGCATCGCCCCGCCATCACCATAAAGTCTGGAGGTCAGTGGGATGCTCAAGGAATATAAAAATGAAAACATACGCACCGTGGCGATCATCGGGCACAACAACACCGGGAAATCCACGCTGTTCGATGCCATGCTCCTCACGGGCGGCAGGATAGACAAGATCGGCAACCCGGCTGAAGGCACGCTCACCTCCGACTACGACGACGAGGAAAAGAACCGGCAGATATCCATCCGGAGCGCCCTCGGTTTCATCGAATACGAGGACGTGAAAATCAATATCATCGACACGCCCGGCATGTCCGATTTCGTCGGGGAGGCGCGCGCCGCCCTCCAGGTGGCGGAAGCGGCCGTCCTGGTCGTCGACTCGGTGGACGGCGTACAGATCGAGACCGAGAAGGCGTGGCGCTATCTCACCGAGAAGAACATCCCCCGCATCATCTATATTAACAGGATGGACAAGGAACGGGCCGGGTACGGCAAGATCATCGAGAACATAAAGGCGGGCCTGGGCGCGAAGTTGGCCTCCCTGTGCATCCCCATGGGCGAGGGCGAGGGCTTGAAGGGGGTCATCGATCTGACGTGCATGAAGGCCTTGACGCCCCGGCCGGACGGAAAGGGGACATCGGCCGCCGAGATACCCGCCGAATTGAAGGGGGCGGCGGAAAAGGCCCGCAACGCCCTCGTGGAACTGGCGGCCGAAGGCGAGGATGAGCTCATCGAAAAATTCCTCGAGGGGGCGGCCCTCACCGAGGAGGAGATACAGCGCGGGATCGCCAAGCAGCTGCGCGAGGCGTCGCTGCACCCGGTGCTGTGCGGTTCGTCCCTGAAGGCCGTGGGAATAAAGAACCTGCTCGATGCCATCAAGAACTATGTCCCGGCGCCGCTGCCCGGAAGGGAATATGCCGGCTTTACCTCCGCCGACGGGAAAACCGCGAAAACCGTGAAGTCCCTCCCGAACGGTCCGTTCTCGGCAGTCGTGTGGAAGACGTACATCGACCAGTACGCCGGCCGCTTCAACTACCTCAAGGTGATTTCGGGCGAGCTGCTGCCCGACACCGAGGTCCTCAATTCGACCAGGAACGCGAAGGAGCGGGTGACCAAGCTGTATACCATGGTCGGGAACAAGCAGTTCGACGTGCCGAAGCTCACCTGCGGCGATATCGGCGTCGTCGTGAAGCTGGAGAAAACCTGCACCCTCGACACGCTGTGCGACGCCAAGAACCCGGCCGTGCTCCCCGTAATCAGCGTGCCGCACCCGGTATTCTCGTACGCCATCGAGTCCGGCAAGAAGGGCGACGAGGACAAGATCGGCCAGATCCTTACAAGGATCACCGAGGAGAACCCCACCATCACCTACGGCTTCAATTCCGAAACGAAACAATCGGTCTTTTCGGGCATGGGCGAGATGCAGCTTGACATGATCCTCAAGAGCATCAGGGAAAAGAACAAGCTGGACGTGATCACCCATACGCCGCGCGTCGCCTACCGCGAGACCATCACGAAAAAGGCGGAGGCGCAGTACAAGCACAAGAAACAGACCGGCGGCCACGGCCAGTACGGCGAGGTGTATGTCAGAGTGGAACCCCTGGCCCGCGGGAGCGGATACGAGTTCCACAACGCCATCGTGGGAGGGGTCATTCCCAGGCAGTACATCCCGGGGTGCGAGAAGGGATTCAAGGAGGGGATGGAGGAGGGAGTGCTCGGCCGCTTCCCGGTGGTTGACGTGAAGGTGGAGCTTTACTTCGGTTCATATCACGACGTCGACTCTTCCGAAATGTCCTTTAAGATCGCCGCGCGCAGCGCCCTTAAAAAGGCGATGGAGACCGCCGGGCCCATCTTATTGGAGCCGATCATGGAGGTGGACATATATGTCGACAAGGAGTACATGGGGGACATCCTGAACGACATCAACGGGCGCCGGGGAAGGGTGCTCGGGATGGGAAGCTCCGACGAGAAAAACAGCGGGGTCTCCGTGGTGAAGACCACCGTGCCGCTGGCTGAAATGCTGCGCTACTCCATCGACCTGCGGGCCATGACGAGCGGAAAAGCCGTCTTCGAGATGAAGTTCTCGCACTACGACCCCATCTCGGGCAAGATCGCCGAAAAGGTGATCGAGGACAGGAAAAAAATGCTTGAGGACGAGGCGAACAAGTAGTATTTTTAATGCCGTCCATTCGGGGCGTTTTCACGGGGACGGCGCCCGGTCGCCTGCGGGGAGTTTGATGAAATGAAGGGGCCACCTGAAAACGGTGGCCTTATCGCTTAACTGGCGCAAGGAAAGGAATGAAAGTCGCCATGATCAGAGATGGCCGGCATGACCGTCTCTTTCCCCGCCCGCCGGCGGGGGCCCGCAATCCTGTAACAAATCCAGGCGCCGAAAACCTCCTTACTATGTGAAGCGTGGAGGCGGGGAAGGGCATGTTCGGGTGGCACATGAAAGAAAATCATGACGGTTTCGCCGGAATCGCGGCGGCGTCAGGCGGCACTGTTCGGAGGGAGTTCGGGAAGGGCGCAGGCGCGCGGAAGATGGAAGAGGGGAAATGGAACGGACCGATGAAATAGCCCTGCCCCTGGTGGTGCTCGTGTCCCTGTTCATGCACCTGACCCTGCTCCTGGGCCTGATAATGCCCGACTACCGGGCGCTGATCGAGAGGAAAAAAACGGCCGGGCGGCTGTTCGGCGGAAGGGACATCATCGTCAACGTCAACGAGGACGGGCGAAAGGACTACCGGAAAGAGACCCTCCTCTCGGAAAAGGATTCATCGGCGCGCGGGTTCATCACGCGGGAGCGGGGAGACCACTGGCTTAACAACTCGCTGGAGTTCAAGGTGAAGCGCGGCAAGGCGAGGCTCGGCCGGCAGTCGTCCGCGAGCTCCTCCTCGCGGGAACCTTCCGCCCTGCTCATCAGCGAGAACACCGAGCTGATCATTTCACTCATGAAGATCGACGAGGGCGGCCTTCTCGGGGAGGAGGGCGGCGAGGATTTCACGACGATCCCGGACAGGAACAGCTTCACCCGCCGCAACGCGATCTTTTACTCCAACGACGGCAGGTTTTCCTTCAACACGGCGAAGTTTAAGAATTTCAGGTATTTCAAGGCCATGAAGGAGAGGATCGCGTCCCACTGGTTCCCGCCGCTCATGGCCAACGCCATCATAGGCGGCTACAATCCGATGACCAGCGCCTACACCCCGGGCAGGCTCAGGATCATGGCCATCCCGAGCCAGGAGGTCAGGCTCTACTTCACCATGAACCGCCGCGGCGAGGTGCTCGAGGTGGTCATCGTCGATTCGCTCGGGAACGTCTCGCTGGACTCTTCGTGCGTGGACGCGATACGCCACTCGAGGGAATTCGGCGCCGTGCCCGAGGACATAACGGGGAAGGTCATCATCATACCCTTCGTTTTCGGGTACTACGTCTACTGATCCCGCGGCGCGCCGCTGCGCCTATCCCACCTCCTCTATGAGTTTTGCCAGCGTGATGTCCTCCATCACCTTCTTCCTGGATTTCTTCATGGACTCGAACAGCGTGTTGAAGTATTTTTTCAGGTTGTCGGACGGCGCGTACGCGGGGATCACCAGGCTCGCGTCGTGGACGAGGTCGACCACGTCGGCGAGAAGGACGTTCGTGGACGCCGTGGCCGGCATGTAGCCGCCCTCGGCGCTCTCGATGATGAGGTTCTCCTTCTTGAAAAGGGCGGTGAAATAGTCCACGTCGTCGGCCTTGTTCGAGGTGATCTTGAGGAGGTCCTTGAAGAAGGTCGCCCCTTTCCCGCTCTCGAAGTTCTTGTACACGGTGTAAAGAACGGCGATGCCGTAGAAAACGGTGACTTCCTTCTTGTCCTTTAAAAATCTTCTAAGGTTCCTGTACGTGTGCGGATGCATCAGCGTGAACGCTATCTCCGCCCCGTAAAGTATGATGAGGGTCGAGGCGTATACCATCAGGAGGAACAGCGGGATGGCCGCGAGACCGCCGTATACCGCCACTGTTCCGCTGGCGAAGGATTTCACGTACACGATGAAGAGCAGGATAAAGACAACCCATACCGCGCCGGTAAAGGAGGCGCCCAAGGCGGCCGGTGTGAATGGGACCTTCATGTTGGGCAGCAGGAGGTAGGTGAGCAGGAAGAGGAGCCAGATGAACACGAAGGGCGCGAAAAAATTCAGGAGATACCCCACGAAATTTCCGCCCTTGAGTCCGCTCCAGGTCTTCCCGTTGTCTTCCGACTTCATGATCATGCCTGCGTCGCCAACGGCCACCACGGTCCCGCCGGCGGCGGCGAGGCCGTTTATCCTTGGGGCTGTGAAGGGTCCTGCGCGTCCATTTGTTGCCGCCGTCCCCGGTGTAGAGGAGGGTGCCGTCTTCGCCGCCCACGTACCCGGTCCTCTCGTCGAAGAAATACAGCGCGTGGTAGCTCTTTTCCAGGAACTTGCGGTGCTGCCAGCGCGCCCCCCCGTCACGGCTGAAGAACACGAGCCCTTCGTCCGCCGCGAGCCAGATGGTGTTGCCGTTCACGAATTGCGCCCGGTTGAGGTCCGCGGGGCGTTTTTTCCTCCGGGTCTCGCTCAGTGAGGTGACTTTCCAGGTTTTGCCGCCGTCCGCGGTGATAATGAGGGCGCCCCGGTCCCCGGTGATGACGCCTTTCCCGTTGTAGAAGGTGATGGAGTTCAGGTTGGAGGTGTAATTGTCGAAGGTGGTGACGGTCCATGATCCGCCGCCGTCCGTGGTTTTCAGGAGATGGCCGTTCTCCGCGGCGATGAATCCCCTTTGCCCGTCGATCATGTGGATGTCCGTGAGATTGAAGGCGCCGCGCTTCTCCAGCATCCATGACTGCCCGCCGTCGCGCGTAAAAAGGACCATCCCGTTCTTCCCGACGGCCCACCCGGAACGGTCGATGAACTGGATGTCGGTGAACTCCGACTTCCCGAACTCGGCCTCCTCGACCCTGAATTCGTGCTCCTTGAAGGCCCTGGACGCCGGGTCGTATTCATACGTCTTCTGGTTCTCGAAGTCGATGCGGTCCGTCGTGATGCCCTTCATCGGGAGGGCGGGCATGGACGATTTCCTCACGGCGGCCTTGCTGCCGGTCACCCACAGGGTGCCGTCGCTGGTTATGACGGCGGACTTGAAGCCCGGCGGCGAGAAAAAGGCGGAGAGCTGCGTGGCGACCGTTGTGCCCGCTATGAGCATGATGGGCCCGAGCGTCAGCGCGGCCCAGTAATAGATGATTTTGAGGTACAGGGCGCGCTGTTTTTTGACGGCCCAGATGTCATTGAGCGATTTGTCCAAGGTCCGTAAAACGGCGGTAGCGGTGAATATCATCACGACGGCGCCAACGCCCCCTATCTTTCCCGCGTTCTCGATGAGGCTCGATATGGTTTCGATAACGGGGTCTATGTTCAGCTTGATGTTGTGCTCCAGCATGAAGGAGGTCGCCCGGTTGAACAGTTCCTCCTTTTTATCCCCCATCCCCGCGAAGATGGAGTAGACGGTCAGCCCCACGGTGAGCGTGGGGATGAGCGAAATTATCGTGGTGTACGCTATGGCGGACGCCTTTTCGTAGCAGTCGTCCAGCATGAACTTGCGGGACGCGACGATGAACACCTTGATGGCGTTGACGAGCTTGCCCGAAACCTTGGTGTACGTTTCCTCTCCCAGGTATATCTCGTTCAGAAGTGCCATGAACGTTTCTGTGATTCTATTCACCAGCGATTTCTTTCTTTCCCCGGCGGAGCCGGACCCGGAAGCCTTGTCGCCCATGGAATGCCTCGTATCCTCGTTATTTGACCGCGAACAGCCGTTGAAGCCGGCAACGCCCGGACAGTCCCCCGTGGGACCGCCATATACCTCTATTGTATAACCTTCAGGACCGGGGGCGGTCAATAAAAAAAGGGGTCCGGGTATGTGCCCGTTCAAAGCCTCCTCTGAATGGATGGGCGGCGAATTTAAATTGTTGACATTATTTGGCGCCGCCTTTATGTTCCGATTTACAATTCAGGACATCATGTCCGGGCCGTAAAAATAATAGAGGGGGTTTTCTTATGAAGAGAGCTTTCGTGCTGGGTCTTGCATTATGCGTGGCGATTATTGGCGTACCCGCGATGGCCTTGAACGTGGGTGACACGGTTTCCAGCGTGACCATACGGGATTCGGGCGACAAACCGGCGCAGATACCGGCGCTGGGCCAGAAGGTATTGACTATTTACTATACCGACGCGGACGCGGCCGACAACACCGATCCGCTCGCCGATGCTCTCAAGGCCAAGAAGTACCCCGACGCCATCTATGACGGGCAGGGGATCGCGAACTTGAAGGACTCCAAAGCGCCGAACTTCCTCATCCGCAAGATAATCAAGGGAAAGGAAGAGAAGTATAACACCAAGATCCTGACCGACCCGGCTTATCTTTTGAAGACGGCCTGGGGACTGGCGGATTGCAATAATGCCGCGGTCGTCATCATTGTCGGCAAGGACAAGAAGGTGAAATACATCAACTACGTGAGAAAGGTCATCGACGCCGCCGAGGTGGCGAAGGTGGTGGCCATCACCGACGGCCTCCTGGGCATCAAGTAGGGATTTCCCGGAATCGCATCCCGATGGGGTATCCCCTTCCAAGCGGAGGGGATATTCTCATTCGGGACACCAATTAATATTGACAAAAAATACCCGCCTCACTAGGGTAGCACAAAATTCATGCCAGAGGATGTGAGAGAGGAATGCCGACCCCAATCGAAGTCGAAGTGAATGGCGATCTTGAAAAGGCCTTTAAGAACCTTAAAAAAAAGATGGCGTTCGAAGGCATCTTCAAGGAGTTGAAGAGAAGACGTTATTACGAAAAGCCAAGCCAGGAAAAGAAGCGGAAACGCGAAGAGGCTGAAAGAAGGCGCATCAAGAAGATCCGCCGTTTCGCGGCCCAGAGCAAGGGGAGAAGGTTCGCGCCCGTGAAGGTCGTCACCAGGGAGCGTCATGAGGAAGAAAAGGCCTGAGGCAGACCTCACGGCATCCATCGAAAAATCCGGCATCCCCGGATTTTTTTATTTTCAAGGCGGGCCCCGCTCCGTTAAAACAGCGGGCAGGGCACGGGTAGACCCGCGTGAGTGAATCTAAGGACATACGCCCCCTGGCTGAAAGGTGCCGCCCCCGGTCCCTCGACGCCTTCATGGGGCAGGAGCACCTCCTGGGGCCGGGAAAGGTCCTCCGCTCGATGATCGAGAAAAAAACCGCCTTCTCCATGATTCTCTGGGGCGACCCGGGAAGCGGGAAGACCACCTTGGCCCGCCTCGTCGCGGACTACTGCGGAATGGACTCCCACTTCCTGAGCGCCATTTCCTCCGGGGTCCCGGAGGTCCGCAAGGTCATAGAGCGCGGCAGGGGGAACCGCGCCGAGGGCAGGCAGACCCTGCTTTTCATCGACGAGATCCACCGGTTCAACAAGGCGCAGCAGGACGCGGTGCTGGGCGCGGTCGAGGCGGGCGACATCGTCCTCGTAGGCGCCACGACGGAGAACCCCTCCTTCGAGGTGATCGCCCCGCTGCTCTCGCGCACCCGCGTGATGAAGCTGAGGCCCCTTTCGGAAGACCACCTGGCGGCCATCCTCGACAGGGCGCTCTCCTCCGATGAACGGCTGAAGGAAGCGGGCGTTTCCCTGGACGCCGGAACAAGGGAAAAGCTGCTGCGCGTGGCTCAGGGCGACGCGCGCCGCCTGCTCAATATCGTGGAGATATCCGCGGCCCTCTCGGAAGGCGGGAACATCACCGCCGACATCGTGGAGGAGGCGGTCAGGAGCAGCGTGGTCTACTACGACAGGGCGGGAGACCGGCATTACGACACCATCTCGGCCTTCATAAAGTCGCTCCGGGGCTCCGACCCCGACGCCGCGGTGTACTACCTGGCGCGCATGCTGGAGGCCGGGGAGGACCCGGAGTTCATCGCGCGCCGCATGACCATCTTCGCATCGGAGGACGTGGGCAACGCCTCCCCGAACGCCATCAGCGTGGCCACCTCCATACTGGTGGCGGTCAAGAACATCGGCCTGCCGGAGGCGGCCATCATCCTCGCGCAGGGGGCCACCTTCCTGGCGTCCTCGCCGAAGAGCAACGCCTCGTACGCCGCGCTCGGCAGGGCCCGGGAGTTCGCCGGCGACTTCGCGCTGGAGATACCGCTGCACCTGCGCAACGCGCCGACCGGGCTCATGCGCAGTTACGGCTACGGCAGCGGGTACAAGTACCCCCACGACCACGAGGGCCATTTCGTGAAGGAGGACTATCTCCCGGAGAAGATAAGGGACAAGGTGTTTTACGAACCTTCCGACCAGGGCAGCGAGAAGGCGATCAGGGAGCGGCTCGCGAAGCTCTGGCCGGAACGGTACGGGAAGGACAAGGACGGCAAGGCGAGGTGACATGAATGCAGGAAAACCGCGACAGGCTTTTTGATCTCCTTTACGAGAAGTCTTTCATGTATCGCGACGATCCGCCTTTCACCCTCGTGTCGGGGAGGGTGAGCCCGTATTATTTCGACTGCAAGGCGGTCACCCTGGACCCCGAGGGACTGGACCTGCTGGGCGGTCTCATGTACGAGGCCATAGCGGTCCTGCATGCAGACGCCGCGGGCGGCCTTACCCTGGGCGCGGACCCCATCGCGCTTTCCACCGCGCTGGCGGCATACCGCCGCGGCGGGCGCCTGTACCCGCTGGTGGTCCGCAAAGAGCCCAAGAAGCACGGCACCCGGAGGTGGATTGAGGGTACCCTGGACGGCGTGAAGAAGGTGGTGGCCCTCGACGACGTCATCACCACCGGCGGCTCCACGATCACCGCCATAGAGCGCATGAGGGAGTCGGGCCTCGAGGTGGTAGGGGCGGCGGTGATCATAGACCGCGAGGAGGGCGGCCGCGAGAGCATAGAGGCGATGGGCGTGCGGGTCATTTCCCTCTTCAGGCGCTCCGATTTCGACCGGCGGAGGCTCGGGAAATAGAAAGGGCGGCGATTACGGCCGCCGCCCACTGTTCGATGCCGCTAGACCCGTCTCTGCTCAGAAGTTGTACTGTATGCCGGCGCCGAGCTTCCATACGTTGTGGTCCATAGTGGCGATGTCATGCCACAGGTAGCGCGCCTCGAGCGTCAGTGCGAATGGACCGCTGAGGTTGAAGTCAAATCCCACGAAACCCTCAAGCCCGCCGTCGGAATCCTCCGCGTCGCCTTCCTGGGCGTCGTAGTAGTTGAGTGTCGGACCGAAGCCCAGGAACGGCTTGATAGTGGCATTCCCGAGGAAATACCAGTACCAGTCGATGTGAATGGCGATTACGTCGAAGTCAGGGGCTATATCTGACTCCATCTGCATGTAGTCGACTCCTGGCTTGAACCTCAGGCTGTCGAAGAGAAAGGTGCCGGCGTCGAAGTAGAGGCCGAAAAACGGCGTGTCGTCGTATTCGGCGTCCTCGTAGTCATCCTGAGGCAAGGCGTACCCGCCCTTAATGCCGATCCCCCGCGCGTCGGAGTCGTTCACGGCGAGAAACAACAGGCCCAGTATGGCGACCGCGACAAGAATTTTCTTCATATTAATACCCTCCAGTTTTAAAAATTTAAGTATTAATAGGTCCCAACCTGCGCTTACGGTTCTTGCTCCGTTAGCAGGTTTACATATCGATACGTGCCTATTATAGTAAAGATTTTCGATCCGGTCAAGGCAATTTTCATGAAGTCGGGAAATTCACCGCCGCTCCCGGCCTCGGCGTATGATGGACCGCGCCTTCACGTAAAGCCGTTCCGGCGAGAGCCCGATGGCGCGGTCTATGTATTTCACGGCCAGGGGGAAATCCCCGGCCCGGAAGGCGTATTTAGCCACGAGGTAATACAGCCGGTGGAAGGAGGGGTCGGCCTTGATCGCCTTCCTGACGGCTGCCGCGGCCTGCGCGTACTTTTTCTGCCGCGCGTATACGAGCGCCAGGTCCATGTAGGCGTAGGTGAAGCGGGGATTGAGCTCGATCGCCCGCTTGAGGCACGCCTCTGCCTGTTCGTAATTCCTGAAGCGCACCCATTCCACCGCCATCTCGTAGGAATCCTCGGACTCGATGTACTCGTAATGGCGCATGGCCGTCCGGGTCATTTCCCGGTGAAGATGACATCGCCGGAGTTCGACAGCACGTTCACGGTAAACATGACATCCGCCTGCTCGAAGACCGCGAAGCGTATCCTGTACAGGCCGGGGTCCAGTTTTTTCAGGGGGTCCTGGGGGCTCGTGCAGACCTCGATTTTTTCGAGGATGCCCCAGTCCTGGTCGTAGTTCCTGCCGATTTCGCTGTACACCCGCCGCTGGCCGGCGGGCGTGAACGTGCTCAGGTCTATCTGCCTTTCGACGATGAAAAAAACCCGAACACTCTGGTCCGTGTAGGAATATTCTCTCGTTATCCTTTTCCCCCGCACCGACATCTCGACGCATTTTTCAGGCCGGGCGAGGGTGAAGGTGATGCCGTAGGTCCTCGCGTTCCCTATCCTCTGCGGCGCCTCCAGGTCCCTGCTCGATATGACCGAGTAGACGACGTTATTGAGATACGCCGGTCGCTCCACGGCGGTGGCGCAGCCGATCATGCACGCGCAGATAAACGCCGCGGCGGCCGCCTGCCGCCTGCCTTCCGTCATGGGTGCGCCCGTGACGGCCTTCGTTGTTCGGAAGCGGGCTGGAATCATGCGCCCCATTGTACCGCGGGGATTGCAATTGGCAAGACATTTCACGGGCGCGGGAGGGAGCGGAAACACGGGCCGGCGGGGTAAATATTACGTCGCCTCGCCAAAATATACTTGCCTAATGGCGGACAAACGCCCTTGTATGTCCCATCGGCGTCCGGGACGCGCGCTGTCGCCCCGCGGGGGCCCCCGGGCCACGGCGGCGAAAACCAAAGGAGAATAAAAAAGCCGGTCATGTTTTTGAAGTCGATGGACCTGCTCGGGTTCAAGTCGTTCGCCGAGAAGACCTCCCTTGCGTTTGAGCCGGGCATAACGATCGTGGTGGGCCCGAACGGCTGCGGGAAGTCGAACGTCGTGGATTCCATCAAATGGGTGCTCGGCGAGAAACAGGCCAAGAACATCCGTGGCGAAAAGATGGAGGACGTGATTTTCTCCGGCACGGAGAACCGCAAGCCCCTCTCCCTGGCCGAGGTCTCCATCACCCTGGACAATTCAGGACGCATACTCGGCCTCGACTCCGATGCGGTCACGGTTTCGCGGCGGGTGTTCCGTGACGGCGAGTCCGAATACCTCATCAATAAATCCCCCGTCCGCCTCAAGGACATCGAGCAGCTCTTCATGGACACAGGAATAGGCAAGTCGTCCTACTCCGTCATGGAACAGGGGAAGATCGACCTCATCCTCTCCTCCCGCGCCGAGGACCGTCGGTACATGTTCGAGGAGGCGGCCGGCATATCCAGGTTCAAGTACCAGAAAAAGGAGTCGCTCAGGAAGCTCGAGGAGACGGGCCACAACCTCGAGCGCATCAACGACATCATCAAGGAGATCGAGCGGGAGAAGGACCTCAAGGCGAAACAGGCGGAAAAGACGAAAATATACCTCGGCCTCCTCGCCGAATACAAGCAGCACGATGTCAGGCTCAACCTCATCAAGTACGCCGACATCAAGAAGAGGCGCAAGAAGCTGTGGGTGGAATCGGAGAAGCTCAGGAAGGAGCGCGAGGAGATGTCCGCCCGGGTGTCGCGCATAGACGCGGAGAACGAGAAAGACGAGAAGAACCGGAACGATATACAGCTGCAGCTGTTCGAGCTGGACAAGAAGCTGCATACCTGCCGCATAAAGTCGGAGGACATAGACGTCAGGACCGACAAGAACCGCAGGCTCATCGAGGAGCAGGAGTCGCGGCGCGCGGCCGTCGAGAAAAGCCTGAAGGACCGCTCCGAGGGGCTCTCCAGGCTGGCCGATGAAAAGCGCAAGAACGAGCGGGCCGGGGTCGAGATGGCCAGGCGGATAAAGGAGGACCGGGAACGGCTGGAAGGCGTCCTGGACATGAGAAGGCGGAAGATCCAGTCCATCCGCACCGCCAGGGAAAACATAGAGGCCCACAGGAGGGGAATAAAATCGGACGAGCAGGCCCTCAGGGGCCTCCGGGAAAGCCTGGAGACGGTCATCAAGAGGCTCGTGGACGCGATAGACAAGCGCAAGGCGGAGCTCGCCGGCTCCGAGCAGGAGCGCCGGGAGGTGAGGGCCCGTATCGACGACCGCCTGAAGGCCTTCGAGGAGGCGCTCCGGGACGCCAGGAGGCACCTGGCCGGAGCGGCGGCCGACCGGGCGCTGGAGGCTCTGCGGGCCATCGACGTCGAGGGACTCAGGAGGGACATAGGGCTCTTCGAGAGTTACGAGGACGGGTTCAGGTCGATTCTCTTCGACAGGACGGGCATCCATGCGCAGAAGGAGGACCTGGACGGGAAGATACGCGATACGGCGGCGTCCATGGACGCCCACAACGCGGCGATAGCCCTCCTGGACGCCGGCATTCAAAACGACCAGGCCGAGCTGGAAGAAGTCAACGCGATGGTCACGAAGATCGAGAAGGACCTGTCCAGGAACGAGAACGAGAACGCCTGGATAGAAAAACACCTGAAATCGCTGGACCACCAGGTAATGGACCTGGAGAGGCAGATCGAGGCGTACCGCGAGGAGACGGCGCGCATCGCCCGGAGCGTCGACAGCTTCAGGGGCGAGATAAAGGAGTGGGAGAACCGCCTTGTCGAATTCAGCGACGCGAGCGAGTCCCTGAAAAAGAACATTTCGGAGTTCACCGCGAAGAGGGACGACATCGAGCGCACCATCGTCTCGCGGAAGAACCTGTCCCGGAAGGACGCCGAAAACATGAAGCGGCTCCAGGAGAAGCTGGGAGAGTGCGATAAACACCTCGTGGAGCTCGACTTCAAGGCCACCAACATCGAGGAATACCTCTGGACCGAATACGAGAAAAAGGTCGGGGAGGTGAAGGGCGCGGACCTGGACGAGGGACAGATCGCCGGGGTGCAGGCGAGCATACAGGACCTAAAGAAGAGGATCCAGGAACTCGGCCCCGTGAACAACCTCGCCATCGATGAATACCGGGAGCTCAAGAAGCGGTTCGAGTACTACATCGGGCAGAAAAGCGACATAGAGAAGGCCCGGCAGGACATACTCTCGGTCATAGAGGACATCAACAAGACCTCGCTCGAGCTCTTCATGAGCACGTTCACGGACATACAGAAGAATTTCGCCGAGGTTTTCAGGCAGCTCTTCGAGGGGGGGACGGCGGCCCTCGAGCTCAC
This sequence comes from uncultured Spirochaetota bacterium, assembly GCA_963762305.1. Lineage (GTDB taxonomy): Bacteria > Spirochaetota > UBA4802 > UBA4802 > UBA5368 > CAVXKM01. The sequence continues at coordinate 297,983 of CAVXKM010000005.1, forward strand.
CGAGCCGGGGAACGTCCTGGAGAGCGGCATCGAGATCTTCGTGCGCCCGCCGGGAAAGAAGCTGAAAAACATAAACCTGCTCTCCGGCGGCGAGCGGGCCCTCACCGCCATCGCCCTGCTGTTCGCCACCTACATGGTCAAACCGTCCCCGTTCTGCTTCCTGGACGAGATAGACGCGCCCCTGGACGAGGAGAACATCGGCCGGTTCGTCAGGATGCTGCAGCAGTTCTCGAAGAACTCCCAGTTCGTCATCGTCACCCACAACAAGAAGACCATGAGCATAGGCCAAACCATTTACGGCGTCACCATGGAGGAGCCCGGCGTCTCCAAGGTGGTGTCCCTCCGGATGGAGAAGGCGCAGAAAAAGGCGGTTTGAGCGGGCGCCCGCGGCCCCTCTTTATTATGTCTCATAAAAATTAGTATTTGACAAAAAAATATCGGGCCGTTACACTCACGGCGGGTTCGCGCCCCATGCTCCGCGCCGGCTGTGGCGGGGGCGCACTGGAGGGACGGCATGAAAATATCCGTTGAAGGGATTCTGGGCTCGGCGCGCAACATCAAGGGACAGCGGCTCCCCGACGAGGAGGCGCCTGACAGGAAAAAGAAGGGCGAGGTGCGCACGGACTCGCTGGACATCGAGAACAGGATCGGCTCGAGGCTCGACCTCATCCAGAGGGAGCTGAAGGAGCTGCAGTCGTCCCTTACCCGCAACCAGATCATTCATGACGGCCTCCTTCGGCTCAGGGAAGACATCGGGAAGGGCGGCGCCGGCGCGGCCGCCATCCTTGACGAAGTGACCTTCGAGGGTCGGAAGGTCCTCCGGGGCTTCACGGGCGAGACCGTGACCGGCGAATCCGTTCACGCGAAGCTCGGCCAGGTCGAGAACCTCATGGAAAGCGACATCACGCGCCTCACCCGCCTGCAGATAGAGGCCGAGAACATACTGGCCAGCAGCCTGGCGGGGACGGCGCGCGCGGAGGGGATCATCGAGAATATCGAGGGTGTCTTCGCGAAGTCGGGAGTGGAGGCGGCCGGCCGGTTCTCCAACCTACGCGCCGATGCCGTGATGCGCCTCATCCGGTAGGCGTCAGCCGGATTCTTCCTTCTCCGGTTTCTCACCATCCGCCGGCAAAAACTTCCTGTCGTTCACCGTGGGCCTCTTGATGGAAGAGGCGCAGAAGCCGTCGTGGAAGACGACCTCCTTTCCGGGCGGCCACAAGGATTCCGGCAATCATGGTTTCTCTAATAATGACCCTTCCCGCGGGGATACCGCCATTTTTGACCGGAGTATGGTTCATGATAACGGCGAAAATCGCCGCAGCATATACGTAATACGCTCTCTTCCCGGTTTAAGTTCTTGATTTCCGCGAAACATGCCACCCATAATGACAAGGGACCAATACACGGGGGAGGAAAGCTCCATGAAAGCCGCCTGTTTCATGATTGCCGCGCTTGTCGCCTTCTCGCCGGCGGCCTTCGGCGCGGAGCGCGCGGCCGGGGAAAAGGAACCGCCGAAAACCGCCGCGCTCGAAGGAAGGAGCTTCCAGCGCGTGATCAACGCGGGCTCGCCCGGCGACGGCGCCGCCCTCAAGAATTGGTCAGAGCCCATGAACGAAGCCGAGCTGTACAACTGGGCCAGGAGCGCCGGGCTTTCCCTCGTCCCGGACCGCGGCCCCGTGGCGGACGGCAGGGCCCGTTTCGTGAGGCGCTTCGGCTCGAGGGCCGTGGTGGACGGCCTTGACCGGAACCGCGCGTACCACCTGTGGATCGACGTGGTCTCATACCGCGCCCTGAAGCCGGCTGACATCCTCACCAGGCTCGAGATATACATCGACGGGCGCAAGGTCAGGACCCTCTCGCCGGCTTACCTGACCGAGGAGCACCCCCCGCTCGGCGTCGAGGTCCCCTTCGACCTCTCCCAGGACGGGCGCATCGAGGTGCTCTTCAAGGAGTATTCCCTCAGCGCGGGCTACTGGGGGATATGGGACATCATCGTCACGGAAACACCGGCGATGCCGGAGAGGGTCGAGGGTGCGGCCCCCGTGGATGAAAAAGGGAAGATGGTCCCCGCGGAAAGGCTCCTCGGCCCCGGGCCGGCGGAGAAAAAGGCGAAAGGGAAAATCGAAAAAGGCGACGGCAAGGAAGGAGCCGGACCCGGTAAAACACCGGCGGTCAAAAAAGCCGGGGTCAAGAAGCCCGGGGCCGCTGATGCGAAGCCGGACAAGGGGCGGAAACCGGGGAAGGGGAAAAAGTCACCGGCGGGGACGGGAAAGAAGGCCGCGCCCCTGGAAAAAAAGGATGATAAATCCGGGAAGGGCGCGGTTCCTGAACGCCGGGCCGACGACGGGAGCCAGGTCCGGGAACCGGTGACCGGGCCCGGCCAGCCGCGGCTTCCCTCGGAACCCGTGGCGCCGGGTGTCGAGCTAAAGGAAAAAAAACCGGGCCCGGACAAGGGCGACGAGGGAGACGGCCGCAAAAAAGACGGAATCCTCGATAAAATCATCCCCCGCGGATAAAAAGGCGAATCACCTCCGCGAAAGGCCGCGCGGAGCGCAATGACTGACCTTCGACATCGGGCCCGGATCTCATCCGGTCCTAAGTTCGTGTGCCGACCAGTACATGCGCCGATGCGCGCTCAATCGGCCGTTGGCGCGAGCGGTGTGGCCCCATGGCCGCGGAGCGTGAACGCCCGGCGGCGGCTTCGCGCGGCGGACCGCAGTCCGGTTTTATGGGCGCGGGAATTTTTTGCCGAATTTATTTGACAAAAAAATGGCTCATATTTTACATGGGGGAACATAACGGCTCTATTCCTCATGGACCTTCGGTTCTATACGGAAAGCGATAAAAATCTAAAATTTCTTTTTTTTCTCTATTCGCGTCTATATTTTTGCAACAGGGGACAGCGGTTTCACGCGGCAACGCGGCGCCACGGGGTGAAAGCGGGCTTTTGCCGGCGCGCGGCAATGCGGGTTTCAATTATCATGGGTTTTCCAGGGTGGCGACATGACCAACGTGCCTGAGAGGGATTACGAGGACGAAGTCTACGAAGACGACTATTACGAAGAGCACTTCGACGAGGAAGAACTGATTGACGAAGAGGAAGTGAAGGCCGGGGAATACAAGGAACTGGAAGTGCTCGAGGAAGAGGGTGAGAGAGAAGTCCCGGAATACGAGCCCGAGGAGGGCGCCGAATCATGGGACAAGGACAAGGACAATAAAGTCGACGTAAGCTATGCCTGCGAGGACTGTGACTACCGCTGGGAGGATGTCATTATTAAGAGCAAAGAGAACCTGGACGACTTCGAGGAGACGGAAGTCGTCTGCCCCATGTGCGGCTCGACGAACATCACCCAGATATGAACCACCGGACAATAAGGATTCGGGGAGCGAGGGAGCACAACCTCAAGAACATATCCGTCGACATACCGCGTGAAAAGGTCGTGGTCATCACCGGGCTTTCCGGTTCCGGGAAGTCGTCGCTGGCCTTCGACACGATATACGCCGAGGGCCAGAGGCGCTACGTGGAGTCGCTCTCGGCCTACGCGAGGCAGTTCCTCGGCATCATGGAGAAGCCGGACGTGGATTTCATCGATGGCCTCTCCCCGGCAATCTCGATAGAACAAAAAACCACCCACCGCAACCCGCGCTCGACCGTCGGCACGGTCACTGAAATCTACGATTACCTGAGGCTCCTCTACGCGCGGATAGGGGTCCCCTACTGTTTCAAATGCGGGCGGCGGATATCCTCCCAGTCGGTGGACCAGATCGTCGAGTCCCTCATGACCATGGACAGGGACGCCAGGCTGCAGGTGATGGCGCCCGTCGTGAGGGGCAGGAAGGGCGAGCACATGGACGTTTTCGCCTCGTCGCGGAAGAACGGCTTCGTGAGGGTCCGCGTGGACGGGGAGGTGCGCTCCCTGGACGAGGAGATCAAGCTCGAGAAGAACAAAAAACACGATATCGAGATAGTCGTCGACAGGATCGTGCTTAAAAACGGCGTCAGGCCCCGCCTGGCGGAATCCATAGAAACGGCCATCGACCTGGCCGAGGGGCTGGTCGTGGTGGACGTGAACGGCGAGCAGAGGCTGTACTCCACCCGGCTTTCCTGTCCCGACTGCGGGGTGTCCATCCCCGAGCTCTCGCCGCGGATGTTCTCTTTCAACAGCCCGTACGGCGCGTGCCCCACGTGCAGCGGCCTCGGTTTCATCATGCGGTTCGACCCGGAGCTCATCGTGAGCGATCCCGACAGGTCGCTCCACGACGGCGTCCTGGAGGTGTGGGGAAAGAGCACCAGTTACTGGTACCGGGAGCAGATAGAGACCCTCGAAAAGAACATGGGCTTCGACGCCCGCACGCCCTGGAAAAAACTGCCGCGGAGAGTGAAGGACGTGGTGCTCCACGGGTCCGGCGGGGCGAAAATGAATTACAACATCAAGAGGTATGACGGCGAGTTCCGCTTCTCGCGCGCCTTCGAGGGGGTGATCCCCAACCTGGAGCGCCGCTACCGCGAAACGGGCTCCGAGGACATGCGAGAGTGGATGGAGCGCTTCATGACCAGCCAGCGGTGCGACGGGTGCGGCGGGAAGAGGCTCCGGCAGGAGAGCCTGTACGTCCGGGTCGCGGAAAAATCCATAGACCAGGTGACCGCCTTCTCCATACGGGAGGCGCACCGGTTCTTCCAGGACGTCCCCCTGGGGGAGACCGAGCAGAAAATAGCCTCCCAGGTGCTCAAGGAGATCCGCAAGAGGCTCGGGTTCCTGAGTGACGTGGGGATCGACTACCTCACCTTGGACCGCGCCGCGGGAACGCTGTCCGGGGGCGAGGCGCAGCGCATACGCCTGGCGACCCAGATAGGCTCCAGCCTCATGGGCGTGCTCTACATCCTCGACGAGCCGAGCATCGGGCTGCACCAGCGGGACAACCAGAAATTGCTGGCGACCCTGAAAAACCTCCGCGACATGGGGAACACGGTAATCGTCGTCGAACACGACGAGGAGACGATCCGGGAGGCCGACTACGTGGTGGACCTGGGGCCCGGGGCCGGCCTCGAAGGCGGGTACGTGGTGGCCGTCGGACCGCCCGGGGACATAGAGCGGAACGAAAAATCGCTCACCGGGAGTTACCTGGCGGGAAGGCTGAAAATACCGGTGCCCGCCGCCAGGCGAAAGCCCGCGGGGGCAATCCACCTCACGGGCGCGCGGGAAAACAACCTCAAGGATATAAGCGTCAAGTTCCCCCTCGGGGTGTTCAACTGCGTCACGGGCGTTTCGGGGTCCGGGAAATCCACCCTGGTGATCGAGATACTCTACAAGGCGCTCTCCTCGCTCATTATGCGCTCGAAGACCTCTCACGGCAAGTTCGCCAGGATAACGGGCGCCGACCGGATAGACAAGGTCATCGACATAGACCAGTCTCCCATCGGCAGGACGCCGCGTTCCAACCCGGCCACCTACACGGGCCTCTTCACGCCCATACGCGACCTCTACACGAAGCTGCCCGAATCCAAGGTACGGGGATACAAGGCGGGGCGCTTCTCCTTCAACGTGCCGGGCGGACGGTGCGAGAGCTGCGAGGGTGACGGCATAAAGAAGATCGAAATGCATTTTCTCCCGGACGTGTACATCACCTGCGAGGTATGCAAGGGGAGGCGGTACAACCACGAGACCCTGGAGGTCCGCTACAAGGGGAAGAACATCTACGAGGTGCTGGACATGACCGTGGAGGAGGCGCTCGGGTTCTTCGAGAACATTCCCGCCGCGCGCTCCAAGCTGGAGACCCTGCACCGGGTCGGCCTCGGATACGTGAAGCTGGGCCAGCCCGCCACCACGCTTTCGGGCGGGGAGGCCCAGAGGGTGAAGCTCTCCACCGAGCTTTCAAGGAGGGCCACGGGGAAAACCCTTTACATCCTCGACGAGCCCACCACGGGCCTCCACTTCGCCGATATCCAGAAGCTCCTGGAGGTGCTCGGTTCGCTGGTGGACAGGGGCAACACGGTCATCGTAATCGAGCACAACCTCGACGTCATCAAGAACGCCGACTGGATCATCGACCTGGGACCCGAGGGCGGCGACGAGGGAGGATACCTGGTGGCGGAGGGGACCCCCGAGGCGGTCGCTTCCGCGAAGACGTCGTACACCGGCAGGCACCTGAAAACTGTCTTGAAAAAAAAGTGACATAAGACGATAATAACACCAAACCCCGTTCCGTCGCCGCCGGGTTCTCACCGGCGGTCAGTTCGGGGAGGAGGCCGCGAAGGGAGCGCTCTCCCCCGGCATCAAGGCGCCTATGAAGACATTATCAACAAGCAGGCATCTGCTCTGTGTCGCCCTCCTGGTCCACGGGCTCGCGGCCGCCATGCCCGCCTTCCCGCAATCGCGCGGCCTTGCGAAGTTCGAGAGGGCGAAAACGCATTTCCGGCAGGGCATGGTCTATTTCAACAACATGAAGTACCTGGCGGCGGTGGAGCACTTCCGCAAGGCCGTGGCGGTGTATCCCGATTATAACACCGCCCGGGAATACCTCGCGCGCTCCTACCGGCTAGCGGGCTTCAAGGACGAGGCCCTCACGGAGTGGGAGTTCCTCGCCGGCATGGCCGAAAACAACGTGCTCATACAGCACAAGATCGACATGCTGCGCCTGCAGGAGACCGGGGTGGCCGCCGGCGGGTTCGCGGAGAACGAGTTCATTCTGGCGGACGAATACAAATCGGAGGATCTCAAGCGCTTCCGGTTCCCCAATCCCGTCGACGTGGCCGTCGACGCGGAAAAGAACATCTACATCACCTCTTTTTCCGCGGGCAAGCTCGTCAAATTCGATCCCAACAAGGAGGGGGAGGCGGTATTCAGCCCGGGCCTTGACAGCAGGCTGTACGGCATCGATTGTTCCGGCAGGCGCCTGGTGGTGTCGGATTTCCAGAAAGACCGGGTGTACATAATGAACACCCGGCCGGCGATCGTGAAGACCTTCGGCTCGCCGGGAAACGCCGAAGGGCGCTTTCACGGCCCGCAGGGCGTCTGCTTCGACCCGGGCGGGCACATATACGTGGTGGACTCGGGGAACCACCGCGTGCAGAAGTTCGACGGCAGCGGCCGGTTTGTCCTGGGCTTCGGGAAACAGGGGGAGTACGAGGGGCAGCTGCAGAACCCGTCGGACTGCGCGGCCGATTCACGCATGGTGTACGTGACGGACAGCGGCAACAGGAGGATCGCCTGCTTCGACAACTCGGGGAATTTCATAAAGAACATGGACATCGGCGATTCCGGGAGGCTCCGCGGGATACGGCTCACGGCCGGGGGCCTCATGGTGTCCGACGAGAAGAAGGGGCTGTTTTTCCACAGCCTGCAGGACGGGACCACCTCCGTTTTCCATGACTGGGACGGCGGCAGGCGGGGCTTCGGCAGGCTCTATTCGGCGCTCATGGACGGCGACCGTTTCCTCTACTGCCTGGATTACGGCGCGGAGCGGCTTTTCGTCTTTACGCCGCTGAAGACCCGGTACACCAACTACGACCTCGAGATCTCATCGGCGGACGCCCGGAAGTTCCCCGTGGTTGCGCTCTCCCTGAGCGTGAGGGACCAGGCCGGCAAGCCGCTGTACGGCCTCACCGCCGACAACTTCGCCGTCACCGAGGACGGGGCGAGGATGCAGGGGATATACGTGGATTACCTGAAAGACAGGCCCGCGTCGGCGTCGATGGTGGTCTGCGTCGACCGCTCCGAGGGCATGAGGGACTACCACAACGACATTCCCTGGGCCGCGGAGTTCATTTTGAAGAAAATGAGGCGGGACGACAGGCTCAAGGTGACGGGCATCAACCGCGACCTGTGGGTGGAGAACGATTTCGACTGGAGCCGCAGGAGGGCCCTGCGCGCGATGAGAAAGGCGGGTTACGGCGAGGGGAAGAACATCGGCAAGGCCCTGTACAACGCGATCGCCGACCTCGTGCCCAGGACGAACAGGCGCGGCGTAATCTACATAACCGACGGGAAGGTGGACGAGGACTCCTTCTCCCAGTACACGGTGAAGAACGTCATCGAGTTCAGCCGAAGCCATTATATCCCGGTGTACATATTCACCTTCAGTGACGCCGACCCCGTTCTCCGGAGGATCGCCGAGGACACCGGCGGCGCCCTCTATTCCACCAGGCAGGCGGACTCATTCAGGGGCCTCTACGACAGGATAAAGAAAGTCCGACGAATACCGGTACGTGATCGTGTATTCCACGTTCAAATCGCCCTCCCTCAAGGGCTGGTGGGCGGACGTGAAGATAGAGGTCGCCTACAAGGGCCAGAAGGGCGTGGAATGGGGCGGTTACTTTGTACCTTAGCGGGAATGACGGGTACCGGCGCGCCCGCGACCGGATGGTGGACGATCTTTGCCGGCGGGGTGTCCTTTATTCCGGATGTCTCACCGCCGTGATGCGGGAGACCCCGCGCCACCTCTTCGTATCCGAGGCGCTCCGCTACCGCGCCTACGAAGACGCTTCCCTCCCCGTCGGCCACAACCAGACTGTCTCGAGGCCCTCAACCATCGCGCGAATGATCCAGTGCCTGGGGCTGTGCGGCGACGAACGCGTGCTGGAGATCGGCACGGGGACCGGATACCAGTCGGCTCTTCTGTCGGGCCTGGCCTCGGAGGTTGTCACCGCGGAGCGCATCCGGGAGCTTTACCGGGCCGCCCGCGATATCCTTCTTTTCCGGCTGCGCTGCCGGAACGTCCGCCTGCACCACAGTGAGGATTTCGGCATGGAAGGCCCGTTCGATGCCGTTGTCGTGGCGGCGGGCGCGTGCGCTCTCCCGGAGCGGCTGCTGTCCCTTTTGAAAAGCGGCGGGAAGCTGGTGATCCCGATGGCCGGGGCGGAGGGACAGAGCCTCAAGCGTTACGTGAAGAGGGGAGACGGCAGCGTCGCCGAGGACGACCTGGGCGCCGCCAGCTTCGTCCCGCTTGTCTACAACTCCTGAGCCGAAAGGTTTTCCCTTATCCAGTCCAGCGACTTCCTGAACTGTTTTTCCTCCCCCGCCTCGTTCCCGTGGTCGGGATACACCTCCATGGTTTTTTCGCACAGCAGGCGATTGAAGAGGGCGAACACGCACTGGGGAGGGGAAATGGTGTCCTTGAATCCCACCGTCACCAGGGTGGGGACCTTTATCCTGTCGCTGAAGTTGATGGCGTCGAAATAAGACAGGTTTCGTTTCACCTGTTTTTTCCTGGTTTTATGGAGCGCAAGGTACTCGTTTATCTCGCCCGCCATGTCGCCGGTGGATATGTTCTGGCTCAGCTCCAGGTGGCAGAAGGACGGCGTGTCGAGCACCAGGGCCGTCACCCGGGGCGAAAACGCGGCCGAGAAGAGGGCGGCAGCGGCGCCCAGGCCCTTTCCAATGACGCCCATGGCGCTGCAGTCGATCTCCTTGTTCAGCCTGAGCGCGTCGATGGCCCTCAGCGCGTCCAGGTAGACGCCCGCGAGATAGTAGCTTCCCGGCTCGTCGATGTGCTCGACCATGAACCCCGGGGACCCCGCCTCTTCCACCAGTTCCGGATCAACGTCCCGGTGCCCCCGAAGCTGCAGCGAGAAGAAGGCCAGGTCGGTGTCAGCCGGGTACTGCAAGTAGCCGTTCCTCCGGTTGTAGTCGGGTATGAGCATGACCACCCGGGGCCGGTTTTTGCGCTTCGGAACGCGAAGCTCTCCGCGGACGGGCGACCTGCCGAATCCCCGGAAGGAAACCTCGAAGGTATCGTTCGCCGAGAAGAAGCCCTTTTTCTGGCGATACAGCGGCTCGATTGGAACCTTCCGTAAATCGCTTATTGATGTCTTCCAGAATTCATCGAAATCTTTTTCCCTGTTCAGGGGGGGGAGGTGGAGGAAGAAGCGGTCGAAATCGCTGGTTACGGGCATGCCCTTCCCCTTTACGGAGAGCTTAACTTGTAAAGCAGGTAATAATTGTAACTGAGGAGCAGGTAAATGAGGACGACCAGGACGGCGGCCGCCAGCGTCACGGCAAGGACCGACAGCGCGGCGCGGGAGACGGCAAGGCCGGCGCGTCCCGCTATCTCCACGGCGGTGAAACCGTCCTTGTGCAGCCGGTATATTTTCCACGCCGCGAAAAGCAGCGCCGCCGCGGGCACGGATATCCGGATCAGGTCACGGACGATGAAATTCAAGACGGCCTTGTTCCTTATCGAAAAAGACGTCAGGGGATAAATGATCAAATCCGCGCAGACCACCGAGGCCGCCGCGGCGCCGAAGATGAAAACGAAGAGGACAAGGACCTCCCGGAGCCTCTCCCGCAGCTTCGCTTTTTCAAAATAATTCGTGCTGTTGTGCATGGAACCGTTTTCCGGTCGCCTAGGGCCCTTTCTCCTCGTCTTCCGGCTCCCCGCCGGCATCGGTGGGCGTGCGGACCGCGTTTTTGTCCGTGTCGACGCCCATCTCCGCCAGCGCCTCGCGCGCGGCCCGCTGGACGCTCGGGCTCGGATCATGGTCCCTCTTGTATCTCAAAATGTCAATGCTTCTTTGGTCCTTGAGGCCCTTCATGAGCTTGATCGCCTTCAGCCTCACGGGCGCGTTGTCGCTCCGGAGCGAGTCAACGAGGTGGGGGTACGCCGACTGGTCGCCCATCATGGCAAGCGCGGCGACGCAGTGGATGTAGAGGGTGTAGTGGTCCGCCTTTTTCTTGATCGGGTAGGACTCTATCTCCTTTATCACGGCGTTCAGGTCGGGAGCGGCGCCCCGGGCGTCCATGCGCGCCAGGGCGCTCGCGGCGAAGGCGCGGACCTCCGGGTCCTCCTCGGTGTCTTTCAGTACCTTGACCAGAAAACCCTGCGACGCTGTCGCCTTGACCGTGCCCAGGAAGAGGATGAGCATCTGCCGGTTGTTTCTCGTCGTCCCGGGGTCAGATATCTTCTGCTCGGCGGACTCGCGCATCTCCAGGGCGCCCAGCCCCGCCAGGGCGCTGATGAGGGTTTCGGTCATAGTCGTGTCCCTGGAGAGGTCCTGCCCGTTGAGCATCTCGATAAGCCTGCCCGCTGAGCCGCGGTCCTTAAGCGCCTTGAGGCCGTTCACCGCCGCGATCCGCACCTCCTCGGAGTCGTTGGAAAGTGCCTTCACGAATTCCGGGCCCGCCCCGGGTATCTTCAAATCGCCGGCAACCGTGATGATCTTTATCTTCACCTCGGGGTCGCGCTCTTCCTTGAGGGCCTCCAGGAGGAGCCTGTCGCGGGCGCTTTTCAATTCCCCGCTCTTTATGCCGGCGAGCTGGGTTATGGCGTTCTTGCGGTCCTTGTTGATCCCGTACTTCAGGGTGGTCTCGGCGCGTTCGATGACGGCCTTTTCGCTTTCCAGTTCCTTCTTCTTTTGCTCGGCCGGCGGGAGCGCGGCTTTTGTTTTCGCTTCCGGTTTCTTCTTCTCCGCCGCGGGCTGGACCGGCGCCTTAGGCGCCGGGGACTCGGCCGCATGAAGGCGGAAAATGAAAAACAGCGAGAAAACCAGGAGGATCAAAATGAGGCCCGGAACCGGCCCCCGTGTCTTTTTATCCATCATTGAATAAGCCTCTTTTTTTCACGGATTAACGCTTCTTGTATTATTATCGGACAGCGCGGCGTTTTCCATTCGCCCGCCGGGACGGGGCCATTGAGCACGCGAACGTCCGAATGCCCGGAGGCACTTTTTTGCTCTTGACATCAGCGGGAATTTCCTTAGGCTGAATCGGGACGCCGGGATAACTGGATCAAATCTCCGCCGCGCCGTGGAGACTGCCAGGGTCCTGTGCGGCGCATAAAAAATGGCTTTGAGATCCCTTTCTGATATATTATATATGTATCGCGCATGTGCGTTGAAAAAACGTATTGAACGGATGAGTGGATGAAAAGACACTGTTTGGTTTTCGCCCTTGTGTCGATGGTGCTGGCGCCGGGGCTTTTATTAACATCGGCCCGGGCGGCGGAGCGGTATGCGATCATAAAGCTCGAGGGATCGGTCAATCCCATCATCGCCGAGCACGTGGTCGATTCGATCAAGAAGGCCGGCGAGCAGAAGGCCCAGTTCGTCGTCATCCAGTTGGACACCCCCGGCGGGCTGCTCACCTCGATGCGGGAGATCATCAAGGCCATCCTCGGGTCGGAGATACCCGTCGTGGTGTACACCTTCCCGAGGGGCGCGCAGGCGGCGTCGGCGGGAGGCTATATAATGCTCTCGGCCCACGTCGCGGCCATGGCGCCGGGCACGGAGATAGGCGCCATGCACCCGGTAAGCCCCTTCATCGACTTCAGCCAGAAGGAGGGCCCCGGCGAGAACATCATGGGCAAGAAGGTCCTCAATGACACCATCGCGTACGGGAAGAGCCTTGCCCAGAAGCGGGGCCGCAACGTCGACTGGACGGTGCGCGCCATAAAGGACGCGATATCGAGCACCTACCTGGAGGCCTACAGGTATGGCGTCATCGATGTAATCGCCGACGACATGGACCAGCTCCTCAGGAAAATGGACGGGAGAAGGGTGGACGTGAACGGCAGGATCGTCACCCTGCGCACGAAGGGGATCGGCGTCCTGAGCTTCGAGATGGACTGGAGGAAGAGGATGCTCAACTTCTTCGCCGACCCGCAGATGGCGTTCCTCCTGTTCATCATCGCCGTGATCGGCATCGGCATGGAATTCAAGAGCCCCGGGCTCATCGTGCCCGGCGTGATAGGCGCGCTGGCGCTGTTCATGTTCCTCATGGCCGTCCGCGTCCTGCCCGTGAACCTCGCGGGCCTCGCGCTCATCGTGCTGGCGATAGCCCTCTTCATCCTTGAATTGAAGGTGGCCAGCTACGGCCTGCTCACCATAGGCGGCATCATCTCGTTCGTTTTCGGTTCGATGATTCTTTTCGACTCCCCCCTCCCCGGAGGACAGGTTCCCATGACATCCATAATCGCTGTCGTGGTCGTTCTGATGCTCTTTTTCTTTGTCGTGGTGAGGGCCGTGATCAGGGTGCACCGCGGGAAGGTGACCACCGGGGCCCAGGGCATTGTCGGTGAAAACGGGACGGCCATCACGGGCTTCCAGAAGACCGGCACCGTCAGGGTCCACGGCGAGATCTGGAAGGCCCGCAGCGACGACCCGATCGGCAAGGGCGACCCGGTCACCGTGGTCGGGATCAACGGCATGCAGCTCATCGTGAAAAAGGGAGAGGGTGAGTGATTCACGGAAACCAATTTATTACACATGTCAGGAGGTAAAGGATGTTTGAATTCGTTCCAACTCTGCTTATTCTGGTCGTGTTGCTCGTCATCGCCTCGATAAAGGTCATCAGGGAATATGAGCGGGCGGTGGTCTTCCGCCTCGGCAGGCTCATACTGCCGCCGCGCGGCCCGAAGGGCCCCGGCATAATCATCATCATCCCGTTCATCGACAAGTGGGTGAGGGTGAGCCTCCGGCTGGTCGCCATGGACGTCCCGCCTCAGGACGTGATAACCAAGGACAACGTGTCGGTGAAGGTGAGCGCCGTGTTGTACTTTCGTGTCATAGAGCCCAACAAGGCCATCACGGACGTGGAAGACTATCTCTACGCCACCTCGCAGCTCGCCCAGACGACCTTGAGGAGCATACTGGGTCAGGCGGAGCTCGACGACCTGCTCAGCAACAGGGAGAGGATTAACTCGGATCTTCAGGACGTGCTCGACACGCACACCGAACCGTGGGGCATCAAGGTCTCGGCCGTGGAGGTCAAGCACGTGGACCTGCCGCAGGAGATGCAGCGGGCCATGGCGAAGCAGGCCGAGGCGGAGCGCGAGCGGCGCGCGAAAATAATCAACTCCGAGGGAGAGTTCCAGGCGGCGGCGAAGCTTATCGATGCGGCCACGCTCATGGAGGCCCACCCGATCGCGCTGCAGCTCCGTTACCTGCAGACGCTCCGCGAGGTGGCGACCGAGAACAACTCCACCACGCTCTTCCCCATCCCCCTGGACATCATCTCGCATTTCATGAAAAAATGAAGGCGGTCGTCCGGAAGGGCGGTCTGAACCGGGGGCGCGGCCAATCGCGCCTCCGGCCCTATTCTATCATCTTCTTCAAGCGGTTCAGCTCGTTCATTGCCTCGAGGGGGGTGATGCTCTCGACGTTGATGCCCTGGATCGCCTGGATGACGCGGTGATTGGACGCGTTGAACATCTCCAGCTGTTCCATGTCCCCGTCCTCATCGGGCTGCCGTCTGGGCCCGCCGCGTGAGACTTTCTCCATCCGCTCGAGGATCTTCGACGCCCGCAGCGTGATCTCCCTGGGTATGCCGGCCAGCTTCGCCACGTGGATGCCGTATGACTTGTCGGCCGCGCCGGCCGCGACCTTGTGCAGGAAATCCACGCCGCCCAGGTGCTCCCTCACCAGCACGTTGTAATTCACGATCCCGCGCTTTTCCCCGAGCCCGGTGAGCTCGTGGTAGTGAGTGGCGAAGAGGGTTTTCGCCTTGATGTATCTCAGTATGTACTCGACGACCGCCCATGCGATCGAAAGCCCGTCATAGGTGCTGGTGCCGCGCCCGACCTCGTCCATTATGATGAGGCTTTTTTCCGTGGCGTTGTTGAGGATCACGGCGGTTTCGTTCATTTCGACCAGGAAGGTCGATTCCCCCCGCGATATGTTGTCCGACGCGCCGATGCGGGTGAATATGCGGTCCACGATGGGGATCTCCGCGACCGCCGCCGGGACGAACGAGCCTATCTGGGCCATGAGCTGGATGATCGCGGCCATGCGGATATAGGTGGACTTGCCGGACATGTTCGGCCCGGTGATGATGGCGATGAGGTGCTCGTCCCCGTCGACCTTGACGTCATTGGGGATGAAGACCTCCCCCGTGTAATATTTCTCCACCACGGGATGGCGCCCGTCCTTCACGTGCATGGCCCCGGTGCCGTTGAAGCGGGGCCTGGTGAACCGGTTTTCGCGGGCCGCGGCGGCGAGGGAGCAGTGGTAATCCACCTCGCCGATCGCGGCGCCCATGGCCTGGATCTGCGACTTGCTCCCGGCGACCTCGAGCCGGAGGTCCTCGATGATGCGGGTTTCCATCTCCACGATCCGTTCGGAGGCGTGGAGTATGTCCGACTCGAACTTCTGCAGGGTTTCGGTGGTGTAGCGCTCTCCGCCCACCAGGGTCTGCTTGCGGAAGTACTCCGCGGGCACCTTGCCCGCCTGTCCCTTGCTCACCTCCATGTAGTAGCCGAGCACCCTGTTGTACTTGACGCGCAGGGTTGGGATTCCCAGCTTCTGCTTTTCCTCCTCCTGGTAATGGAGCATCCAGGCCCGGGCGTCCTTTTTCAGGTCATACAGGCGGTCCAGCTCCGCATCGAGGCCCTTCCTGGTTACGCGGCCCTGTTCGGGGGTGAGTGCCGGTTCCTCGTCTATGGTGCGCGCTATCCTTTCCGAGAGGGCCGCGCAGTCGGGGATGGCGCCGGCCAGGCCCGAGCACAGGTCGTGCGGCTGCTCCGCGAGAAGGCCCTTGCAGCGGCCGGCCGCGGCGATCGAGTGCGAGAGGGCCAGGAAGTCCCGCGGGTTCGCCCTTCCCATGTTGAAGCGCGAGAGCAGGCGCTCGACATCGAACATCCCGTCGAGCGCCGACTGGAGGGAGCCGGTGAGCTCCTGGTACTCGAAGAAGTACTGCACCATGTCGAGCCGCCTCTCGATCCGGTCCTGGTCCAGGAGCGGCTGAAGGATGTTCCTCTCGAGCAGTCTCCTCCCGACCGCCGTCCGCGCGTGGTTGAGCACCGAATAGAGCGTGCGGTTCTTCGAGCCGTCCTGCTGGTTTTTCACCAGTTCCAGGTTGCCGATGGTGGCGTCGTCCAGCACCATGTAATCGGCCGAAACTATCCGCCGGGGGTGCTTCAGGTGGTCGATGGCGCGCTTCTGGGTGTCCCGGAGGTATTCGAGGATCGATCCCGCGGCGAGTATCTCTATTTCCCGCTCCATGCCGAGCCCCTTTATGCCGGCCACGCCGTAGATGTCCTTTATGGTGCCGGTGAGGTACTCCCGGTCATACAGCCACTCGTTGATCCTGCTCACCGGGATGGAGGAGCTCCTGATAAAGCCGGTGAATTTTTCGTCGTCCGCCTCGCCGCTCTCTTTCAGGACGACCTCCCGGGGGCCGTAGCGGGCAAACTCGCCCCTGAAGCGGTCATATGATTTTTCAATCGACGAGAGATAAAAGTCGCCCGTGGAAATGTCGACGAACGCGAGGCCAATCTCCTCCCGGGCGATCACCACGGACGCGAGGAAGTTGTGCTCGTCGCCCTGCAGCAGGTTGGACTCGATGAGGGTCCCCGGCGTGATCACCCTCGTGACGGCCCGCCGGACCACGGTGCCCGAGGTGGGCACCGATTCGAGCTGTTCGCAGATGGCGACCCGGCAGTCGGCCTTGATCAGGCGGGCGATATAGCTTTCGGCGGCGTGGTAGGGGATGCCGCACATGGGAATATCGTTCTGCCGCGACGTGAGCGCGATGTCGAGTATCTTCGAGGCCGTGTGGGCGTCCTCGAAGAACATCTCGTAGAAGTCCCCGAGCCTGAAAAAGAGTATCTCGCGCGGATACTTTTTCTTTATCTCCAGGTACTGCTTCATCATGGGTGTGAGCTTCGGGTCCACGGGCCTATTCTCCATATATGTACCGGCGGTTTTCCGAGGCCCTTATCCTCACGATGGTGCCGTTCAGTCCGAATTCCTCGGCGAGCCGTATCTTCAGCGGGAGGGCGGAATCGGAATCGCGGAACCGCCCCGCGTGGATCATGTGGCGGGCTCCCACCCGTACCGTCGATATGGGCGCGGCCTCGCCCTTGATGAGGTCCATGATCTCCCGGCAGTCCCCGGCGCTGTAAAAGGGCCCGAGGGAGACGGCGTAGGACACTTCCCGCCGGGCCGCGTCGCCCGGGTCCTCCAGGTCCGTCTCGGGGCGTATGTCGATGGCGTCACGTTCACGGAGCTCGGCATCGCCGGGCAGGTAGCCCGTCCGCGCGGGTTTGAATTCCGCCAGGCCTTCCATGCGGCCCCTCGCGAACTGTGATTCGGGAGACCGGGGGAAGCGTTTCACCGTGTCGCCGTACGCGGAATAGGCCTTGTTGTAATCGCCCGCTTCCTCGTAGAAGCGCCCCATCAGGTAGAGGGCGGGGGGAGCGGCGGATGTGCCGCGGAAACCGACGGCCAGGTCCCTGAGCCTGCGCAGGTATTCGCGGGAATATCCCGATGTCCTCCGCTCGAGGTAGGCCATCATGAGCAGCGCCTCCACCGTCGGGCCGCGGGGGCCGCCGGGTTTTGAGAGCTCCATGCAGATCCTCCACGCCTCCTCGTAGTTCTCGCGGTAGAGATTGGCCTTCGCGAGCATAAGCTTGAACTCGGTACCGTGCGGACCGTCGCCGAAGAGCGCGGCCCCCTTGCCTGACTCCGCCGCCAGGTCGTCCCACCGCGACAGCAGGTAAAGGACCTCGCAGGTCCGATACTGCGCGTAATCCCTCCGGGGATAGTAGCGGTACTTTTCCACCAGCAGCCGGTACTGGCGGACCGCCTCTTCGGGGTCCTTTTCCAGCTCGGCGAGCATGAGCCTCACCTCGGGGATATGGCGCGTGGAGGGGTATGTCTTGAAAAAATCGTGCGATGTCTCCTCGATCCCGCTCCTGTCCCCGGCGCCGTAGAGGTCCGTGATCCTCCTGAAATACTGGTCCTCCGTCAGGGCCGAATACGCGGTTGATTGCAGGCACAGGGAGGCGCACAGGGCGAGCGCGAAGAGGGGATTAGGCGATTCTTTCCCCATAGAGGGTCGAACCCCTCACTTCCTTGACGGTAATGTTCACGGTGCGGCCCACGTCCTCGGGGCCGCCGGGCGTGACCGCGGGATGGTTGAGGAAGGTCTTCCCCATCACCTCGTGCGCCGACTTTTTGCTCCTTCCCTCGACCATGAGCCGCTCCGTCCGGTTGAGCCGTGAGCGGAGCTTTTCGAGCGAAATCGAGCGCTGGAGCGCAATGAGCTCCTGGAGGCGCTCGCCCTTCTCCTCGCGGGAGATGGATTCCTCCATGCGGTACGCGGGCGTCCCCTCGCGCGGCGAATAGGCGTACATGAAGGCCTCGTCAAAGCGGATGTCCCGCACGGCCTTCAGCGTGAGGGCGTAGTCCGCAGCCGTTTCACCGGGGAAGCCGACGATGAGGTCCGTGGACAGGGAGCAGTCTTCCAGCTCCGAGTGAATGTTCTCCACGACCCCGAGGTAATGGGCGAGGGTATAGCGGCGGTTCATGGAGGCGAGTACGCGGTCGGAACCGCTCTGGAGCGGGAGATGCACGGCGCGGGATATGTTTCCGAAGTCCCGCATTACCGCCGTGATCTCGGCCGAAAAATCCGCGGGGTGAGACGTGAGGAAATTGATCTTCAATAGGCCGGGTACCCGGGCCGCCTTCTCGAGCAGGCGGTGGAAGGGCATGTCGCCGCTGTCTGATCCGTACTGGTTGACGTTCTGGCCCAGCAGCGTGATCTCCCGGATGCCGCTCGAGGCGCAGCGGGCTATGTAGGAGAGTATGTCCCCCGAGGGGAATGAGATGAGGGGACCGCGAACGTCCGGCACCACGCAGTAGGCGCAGCGGTTGCCGCACCCGTGCGCGATGCTGATCCACCGGTGCCAGGGCTGAACACCCTCCCGGGGAAGGGGCCCCGGATCAATTCTATTCCTGAAATCTTCGGATTTTTGCGACAGGAAGAGCCGCCCGCCGCGTTTATTCAAATAATCCTCGATGATCGGGCCTATGTCCGGCGACTGGTAGGGGCCCACGACCACGTCGGCGAGGCCGCCTTCCAGCAGCCGGTCGCCGAGCCTCTGGGCCATGCAGCCGGCGACCGCCACGACCACGTCACCGGCGCGGGACGCGCTCCTTGCCGACCTGATGCGGGCGAGCGCCCTTCCCTCGGCGTGCTCGCGCACGGAACACGTGTTGAATATCACCACGCCGGCGCCGGCCTGGCCGGCCGCCTCTTCGAAGCCGCTCCGCGCCATCGACGACGCCATGAGCTCGGAATCGGCCTTGTTCATCTGGCAGCCGAAGGTCTCGATGAAGTAACTTCTGCCCGTCAATTGATGACCCCGTTTTCCCTCAGGGTTCGTATCTGGTCTTCGGAATATCCGAGTGATTTGAGTATCTCCCCGTTGTCACGCCCGAGGCCCACGCCCGCGGCGGGCGCGACATAGTCTCCGGACCGGAATTTCATCGGGTTCCCGACCTGCTTGAGAGTGGTCCCCGTGTCGTCTTTCACCTCCACCACCATGCCCCGCTCGGAAAGGGGCGGCCGGGATACCGCCTCGGCCATGGTGCGCACCGGTTCCACGCAGGCGTCCACCTCGCCGAAAACCTTGAGCCAGTGGTCGAGGGGCCGGGAGGCTATTGCCTCGGCGACTTTGCTCTTGACGGCCGCGGTCTCTTCGCTCGTGGCGAAGACGAGGCTCGAGAGGTCGCCGAGTCCCAGGGTCCCGTAGAAGCTCCTGGCGAATTTCGCCTCGAGGCCTCCCACGGAGAGGTACTGGCCGTCGGAGGTTTTATAATAGTCGTACACGGACCCGCCGTTGAGCATGTCGGACTCCCGCTCGGGGGAGACGCCGCTCGCCAGGAAGTTGGCCGCCTGGAACGCCGTCAGGGCAAAGCTGCTGTCCGTCATGGAGATGTCGATATAGTCGCCTTCCCCGGTCGAATGCCTTTTGATGAAGGCGGCCAGGAGGGCAATCACCAGGTTCTTCGAGCCCGCGCAGATGTCGGCGATCTGTATGCCCATGAGCGATGGGCCCCCGGATTTCCGGCCCGAGTACGAGGCCATGCCCGAGAGGGCGAGGTAGTTGATGTCGTGGCCCGCCCGGTCGGAGTAGCTTCCGGACTGGCCGTAACCGGTGAGTGAGCAGTAGATGAGCTTGGGCTGGATCTTCTTCAGGGCATCGTATCCCAGGCCCAGCTTCTCCATGACGCCCGGGCGGAACTGCTCCACGATGATGTCGTATTCGCGCAGGAGCCCGTGCACCACCTCCGCCGCGCCCTTCTTCTTGAGGTCGATGGCGACTGATTTCTTTCCCCGGTTGATGTGCGCGTAGGCCGCGGACACGCCGTTCACCGTGGGGGGCATGATCCTCATCATGTCCGGGTTGGTCAGGTTTTCCACCTTGATGATGTCTGCGCCCAGGTCGGCGAGCATCATGGTCGCGTAGGGGCCCGGGAGCAGGTGGGTGAAGTCAAGGATCTTGATGCCTTCGAGGGGATACCGCATGGAACGCTCCGTTATGTGTGCATGTAGTGTTTATTGCAGGCCGGTCTTCTTGAAAATGTAATCGACGTGCTCCAGGTAGGGCCCCATGTCGAAAACCGCGTCGATCTCCCCGGGGCCCAGCCGGTCGGTTATCGCCTTTTCGCGCAGGCACAGGTCTTTCAGGGTGCCCTCGCGGTTCCACACGCGCATGGCGAGGCCCTGGACGAGCGAATAGGCGTCCTCCCGGGAGAGCCCTGTCCCGACCAGCCTGAGCAGCAGCGCCTGCGAGAAGAAAAGCCCGCCCGTGCGGCCGATGTTTTCCAGCATCGCCCCCGGGTAGACCTGGAGGTTCTCGAGTATGAAGCACATCCGGTGGATGATGTAGTCCAGGGCTATGGTCGAGTCGGGCAGGATGACCCTCTCGGCCGACGAGTGCGAGATGTCGCGCTCGTGCCACAGGGTCATGTTGTCGAGCGCCACGTTCATGTTGGCCTTTATGACCCTGGAGAGGCCGGAGATCCTTTCTGCCACTATGGGATTGCGCTTGTGCGGCATCGCCGACGATCCCTTCTGTTCCTTCTGGAAGGGCTCCTCGACCTCACGCACCTCGGTCCTCTGTAAATGCCGTATCTCGGTGGCGAGCTTGTCCAGGCTACCGGCCGTTATGGCAAGCGCCGCCAGGAATTCACAGTGGCGGTCGCGCTGGATTACCTGCGTCGAAATGGGATCGACCTTGAGGCCCAGCTTCGAGCACACGTGCTTTTCCACCTCGGGCGAAACGCTGCTGTAGGTCCCGACGGCGCCGGACAGCTTCCCGTAGCTTACCGACTCGATCGCGCGCTCGAGGCGTGCCCTGTCGCGCTGGAACTCCGCGTAGTAGAGGGCCATTTTCAGGCCGAAGGTGGTGGGCTCGGCGTGCACGCCGTGCGAGCGCCCCATGCAGGGAGTGAGCTTGTATTTAAGCGACAGCCCCCTGAGGGCCTTCAGCAGGCCGTCAATGCCCCCCAGCAGTATGTCGCCGGACTGGCGGAGCTGGATCGAGAGCGCCGTGTCGACGATGTCGCTCGAGGTGAGGCCGTAATGCACGTAGCGGCCGGCGGGGCCTATGGATTCGCCCACGGCCGTCAGGAACGCGATCACGTCATGGTGCACGCGGCTCTCTATCTCCAGCACGCGGTCCACGGTGAAGGAGGCCCTTTGCTTTATGGAGGAGAGGTCTTCCTCCGGGATGAGGCCGAGCTTCGCGTGCGCCTCGCACGCGGCTATCTCAATGTCCAGCCAGATGCCGAGCTTGTTCTCCAGCGTCCAGATACGCGCGATCTCGTCGCGTGAATAGCGGTCTATCATCCCTTCCTCGGCGGCATGTCCATTCGCGGATTCAGGATTGTCCGGGCAGTATAATCGTAAAATCAAGCAATTTTTTCATGGCAGGGGAGTCACGGTCCGGGCGGGGTTTCGGGTACGGGTGGCGATGCTCCTTCAGTGGAAGGGGCTCACTGTCCCTCCTCTCGCAGGAGCATCTTCTTGGACTTTATCTCCACGCGGAAATAGTTTTCCACGAACAAGGCCAGGTAAAAGATGAGGTGCAGCAATTCCCCGGCGGGATAGCGGTCATGGGCGAGCTCGCCGAACCTGCGCGCCAGGGAGTGCCGGATGAATTCCGCCGTGCGCTCCCCGAAGAGAAACTCGTCCCTCGCTTCGCGCCCGGCGCAGTCACGACAGGACGGGGAGAAGTCAGCCGTGTTGATGCTGAACGCGTCGAGGCGGGTCTTTCCGCAGCGCCTGCAGCGGGTGTAGTCGGGGAGGATCCCGTGCATTCGAAGAACGTGCAGCGTGAAAAAGGCACTGAGGGCGCACGGGTGCCCCGTGGGCCCGAGCGCCCCTATGGCGGCGGAGAGGAGATTGAACATGGGCGCGTTGGGGTCGTTGAACCCCGTCGTTTTATCCACGGCCTCGAGGATGTAGCAGAGGTGCAGTATCTTTTCCAGTTCGTTCCGGAGTTGTCCGGTGTGGGCGGTGATCCTGCAGTCGTTCACCACGAGGAGGTCCCTGTTGTCGTGGAAGTAATATGCCAGCTCCGCGGCCGTCCCGGGCTCCGTGGCGGCGAGCGCCCGGCTCCTGCTCTTTTTGATGCCCTTGAAGACGAAGTTCCTTTTCCCGTATTCCCTGGTATACGCGCGGACGACGACATCGGCTTCACCCATGCGGCGGGAGTGCAGGACGATGCCCGTTGCCTTCTGGATTTCCATGCGGTGTCAGGCGGAGGAGATCGAGACGATGATGCGGCTGATCCGGGTGCCCTTTATGTCCTTGATCTTGAAGGAGAGGTTATTCCATCTGACCGTCTCGTTCTTTTTGGGTATCTTGCCGAAGAGGTCGAAAACGAACCCGCCGATGGTGTCGAACTGATCGCTCGGGAGGACGGCGCCGGTTTCGCTGTTGAAGTCGGAGAGGGTCGTGTGCGAATGGACGTCGTAGACGTTCCTGCCTATCTTCCTGATCCCGGGCGCCTCGTCCTCGTCGAATTCATCCATTATTTCGCCCACGATCTGTTCCAGGATATCCTCGAGGGTCACGATGCCCGAAAACCCGCCGTACTCGTCGACCACGCACGCCAGGTGCAGCTTCCTCCGCTTGAATTCCAGCAGGAGGTCATCCAGGGTCATGGTCTCGGGGACGAAGTACGGCTTGTGGAGGAGTTTCTTGAGCTCGAACTTCCGCGGCTTCCTGACGATGAAGGGAAGCAGCTGCTTGACGTAGAGGACGCCGGCGATGTCGTCGATGGTCGTGTTGTACACCGGGATGCGGGAATGGCCCGCGTCCTCTATGTTCTTCACGAGCTCCTTCAGCGGCGTGCCCGAGCTCACCGCCATGGCATCCACGCGGGGGATCATGATCTCGCGGACGATTTTAGAGGAGAGCTCCATGATCCCCTTTATCATTTTCTGCTTCGAGGATTCCAGGGTCATGCACGAGGAGATGTCGAGGAGGGAGCTCTCGGCAGGCTGCGCGCCCTTCCTCTTCTTCAGCTGTGTCCAGAGCCTGCGCAGCAGGCCCTGTTTATCGGGCGATTCGGAGGAGTCTGATGCCATACGGCTCCTTTGACGGGTTTGTTCCGGCCGTGGTGCGTAATGGAAATGGGATTACCGGCAGCGCCGCAAATTGTCAATTAAATAAGGCAGTGAAAAAATTAATGTCCGCGCCCGCCTGTCCGCGGGCGACGGCCTTACCGCTTCCACACGCTGAATTTCTTTATGGTGTTCATGAGCAGGCCCGCCCCGTTCACGCTCTCGTCCTTGGACAGGTTGCAGTCATTGTAGAGAAGGTCGGCCATGAATTTTTTTATCGCGGCGTAAACGTCCTCGGTGGGGTAAAAGATAAAACAGAAATTACCCCCGGCGCTTTCCCGGATGGTGAAAGACGAACGCAGGTTGACCGGCTCCCTCGGCACCATGAGCCTTTCGCTCTTCTTGCATTCGATGATGTCGATTTCGCTGAAGCAGTAGGGGATGGCCCTTTCCTTTTCCCTGGACAGGGGCTCGAGGTGACGCCCCGGGTACGAGGGCGGCTCCAGGAGCACGTGCGTGCGGTTGCCGTCGGTCTTGAACACCAGCCCCTCGGGGTACTTTTTAATGTCCTCGACCCCGGCGTAAGAGGTGATTTCATAGATGGCGTAGGCCGTTGCGGGGTCAAAGGACGACGAGAATATGAACCCGCCGTTCAGGGGAATGGCGCCGTTCACGTAGGCCTTCTGCAGCGAAGTCGCTTTTGCCATGACCGCACAGCTCCCTGTTTCATCGAAAGCGTCCGGGCGGGCCGGTTTCCCGCGTCCGGCAACCGGCGAGGATATGCGTGTTTCCCGGGGAAATCAACGATTATTATTCCCGGGGTCATGCGTTCCCCGGACCCCTGCGCGGGATGGCCGGAGGGTTCAGGCCCGCGCCGCGATCAGGTAGGGCCCCTGGGGAATCACGGCTACGCTCGCGTTTTTTCCATACTCGCGCAGGCACTGCCGTACGGCCCCCTCGACGCCCTCCGCGGGAACAATCCCGCAGCGAAGCAGCAGGTCACCGTCTATTCCCCCGGTGAACATCATGATCCTCGCCTTTTTCAGCGCCTTGCAGAGCTCGAGAACCTCCCAGGCGTCCTTCTTGAAATAACCCGGCGATGACGCTTCACGCATGAAGGCGTCGGCGCCCTTGAAAGACTCCAGCGAATCGGCGAAGTCGCGGCTCCCGATCCCCGCGGCGCAGCGGCTTGCGATGATTATGGTGCCCCCGGTCCGGACGACATCCAGCGCCCCGACCATGCCCTTGACCGCCTGGTACAGTGTCCGGTCGAGCGGCTCGCCGCCGCCCGAGGTCACCACTATGTCGGCCTCGCGCGGAAGCGAAGCGGTGTGGCTGCGGGCGACAAATCGGACGCCCTCCATGAACGCTTTTTCCATGTCCCCGGCGAAGACGCCCGTGATCTCCCTCTCGTCGTTCAGGGCCGCGTTCAATATGAAGTGCGGGAGCGCCATGCGCGCCGCCTCGGTGATCTCGCGGTGAAAGGGATTGCCGTCGATGACGCCCGGGGCCGATCCCGCGTCGGCGATGAATCGCGGGGCGTGCGTCGCGGCGATGGTCCGGAGGCCGGCTATGCCGGGGCACAGGCACTTGCGCCCGCCGGAGAAACCGGCCATGAAGTGGGGCTCGATCAGTCCCGTGAGGACCTTGCAGTCGGCCTCCAGGTAATGCCTGTTGATGTACACGTCCGTGCCGGCCTGCGTCACGCCCAGGTGGACATTCCCGCCGGGGTCTACGGCGTCGTGGTTCCTGACGGCATAGCGCTCACGGGTCTCCGGACCGACAAGCCGCCGGAGCTCCTCGTCGCCGCACGGCTCATGCAGTCCCGTCGCCACGAGGATGACGGTCCGGCCGGGGGATATTCCCGCCTTCCGCAGGCGGCGAAGCAGGGGAGGCAGGAGCAGCGGTGTCGGCGTGGGGCGGGTGGGGTCCGTGACGACTATGCACGCGCTCTTCATTCCCGAGGCGATGCTCTCGAGCCTGTCCGCGCCGATGGGACTGTCCAGCGCCTCCTCCAGGCATTGTTCCGGGTCGGGGACCCCCCGCAGGGGTGACATGCGCAAAACGCCGGCGATGTTGCGGTCGGGAAGATCGACGCTCAATCCCTTCGACCCGTACGCCAGCGTGATTTTCATCCCGTGCCACCTTCTCCATACATTATACCGCCCGCAGCGCCCTTTTTCTGCTTGTTATTAGGGGCGTTCGCGGCATAGCATAGCCCTGCCGGCGATCATAGAGGGTGCCCCGGCGAATTCCATCAACTATTTTACTGCCGTTCGCGGCGTTTACTTTCAGCGCGAGGTCCGTCAGTCATGGAAAAGCGATTCTTCGTCCCCGAACCGAGGGTTTTCGCCCACCGGGGGGCGCCGCTGGAGTTCCCGGAGAACACCATCCCTTCCTTCCGGAAGGCCGTCGAGATCGGGGCCGATGTCATAGAGACCGATCTCCATTTCACGAGGGATGGCCGCTTCGTGGTGATGCACGACGAGGACCTCGAGGTGATGTCGGACGGGAAGGGGAAGGCGACAGGCCATACCCTGCCGGAGCTGAAGAAACTCGACGCGGGCTACAACTTCACGAGGGACGGCGGAAAGACCCATCCGTTCCGGGGCAGGGGGGTGACCTTCAGCTCCCTCGAGGAGGTCCTGGAGGAGTTTCCCGGCCAGCGCTTCAACTGCGACCTGAAAGACAGAAACCCCCGGCAGGCGGAGAATTTCGCCGAGGTGATAAAAAAAATGGATGCCGGCCACCGCGTGCTCCTCGCGTCGGAAACCTACGCGAACACCAGGGCGGTAAGGAGGCTGGTCCCCGGGCTGGCGACATCCTTCGCGCTCTGGGAGGCCCTCGCGTTCTATTTCCTCTTCCGGAGCGGGCTGCTGCTCTTTAAGAAACGCTTCGCTCCCGACGCGCTGCAGATCCCGGAATACCTCGGACCGTCCCATGTCGTCAACGAGGCGCTGGTACGGATGGCGCACGAAAGGGGATTGCGGGTCCACGTGTGGACGGTAAACGAGGAACAGGACATTCGCCGGCTCTTCGGCGCCGGCGTCGACGCCATCATCTCCGACGACCCCGCGCTTGTGAAGCGGGTCGCCGGTGACTATTTTTAGAGCCGGCGAAAAAAACGGGGTGGATAAAGGCGCCCGGACCTCTATCCACCCTCTCGTCAGGGAAGTCGTAAATGGCGAAAGGCGGTCAGTTCACCTTTTCCTCTTTATGGGTGTCGAGAAAACGGATTTCCTTTCCCACCAGCTTGATCTTGGACTGGGTCTTGCCGTCCTTTCCTTCCCAGCGGTCCTGCTTGAGCGTGCCGATTATCAACACCTTCTTGCCCTTGGCGATCCGCTTCGAGCAGATCTCCGCCACCTTTTCCCAGGTCTCGATGTCGACGAAGGACACCCGGGGCTGGGAGTCGGGCGAGGAAAAATGGTTGACCGCGACGGAGAAGGTGCACACGGCCTTTCCCGTCTTCGTGCTGCGCATCACCGGCTCATGGGTGACGTTCCCTTCGATTGTTGCCGCTGTGTAGTTGAACATCGTGGCTCTCCTCTGTTGGTAGTGTGTCGCCTGCCAGTTATACGAAAAAGCGCGGAAAAACATGAATTATTTTATGCGGATTTTTCAGGCGCTCCATTTCCGCATCACTGCCGTGGAAACGGCGGGCGGGGTGTGTACCCCGGACCCCTGGAATAATCGACGGCCTCCCTTGGCCGGCCGATGACGCGAAATTGCCTTTGAATTTACCGGCCGGTATCGTTATATTGAGGGTGGCGGCAGGGATCATGGCAGGGTCCGGTTGTTGTGCCGCCTCAAAGGAGGGTGCGGATGTTCGGTATCGGTTCAGCGGTGGCGTCCCTGGTGGGGAGCTACTACGGCTCCAGGAAGGGCAGGCGTGAGGGCCCTGAACGCGCGCCTGGACGCGGGAAGACGGAGCGCAGGCTCCCGCCGGACAAGGACGATATCGTGAAGACGGTGGATGCGCAGATCGGGAGCGGAAACCTCCAAGTATCGCGGCGAAGCTGTCCCGAGTGCGGAAGGAACTTCTCGATTCTCCACGTGAACGGGGCCGAGATAGACTGCTGTACTTTTTGTAAGAGCCTCTGGTTCGATGCGGGGGAGCTCATGGTCCTCACGGGCCTTGGGAGCGACGTTCCCTCGGACGGGCACGTTCACCGCGCGTCGAAACACGCGTGCCCCGTGTGCTCCGGCGCCATGGAGGAAAGGGTCTTCATGAAAAACGCCAACCTGCTCGTGGACACCTGCCCCGCCGGGCACGGCGTGTACCTGGACGGCGGGAAGCTCAAGCGGGCGTTCATGGCGGGCCGGCAGTGAACATTTCCGGTGTTTCGTCCAGGTTCCCGGGTACTTTGACACTGGGAATCCCCAAATAAGATATTTCGACATGCCGCTAAAATATTGACTTTTCGCGCCGCCTGGCATGTAATCAAAGGGCGGGCACATCCTTGTCCGCTGAAGAAATATAACCGGCACTACATTTTGCACCGCCACGCGGTGATTGTATTGACTGCACTGACGGGCGGTGCGCGGAAACGGGAGGGTAACATTCATGAAAGCCAGGAAGATAGCTGTCTGGGTCGCTGCAATTCTTGTGGTGATTCTGGCGGGGGGCGGGCTCTACGTGCGGCACCTCGCGCGCAAGGGGCTGCCGGACTATTCGGCGGACGTGATTCTCAAGGGCGTGACCGGCATGGTCACGGTGTACCGCGACGAACATGCGGTGCCGCACATCTACGCGGACAACGAGCGGGACCTGTACCTGGCCACGGGCTACGTGATGGCCCAGGACCGGCTCTGGCAGATGGACCTCATCCGGCACGTGACGCAGGGCCGGCTCTCGGAGATATTCGGCGCCGACCTGGTGGACACCGACCTGCTCATGCGGTCGCTCCGCATACCTGAGAAGTCCCGGCGAATCCTGGGCGGCACGGACCGGAACATGAAAGCGGCACTCGAAGCCTTCGCCGACGGCGTGAACCAGTACATCGCGTCCCACAAGGACAGCCTGCCGGTGGAGTTCTCACTGCTTGGGTATGCGCCGGAGGAGTGGAAGCCCGAGCACTCCGTCAACCTGGTCGGTTACATGGCATGGGACCTCACGATGCCCTGGCAGGCGGAAATGGTGTTCCATAAGCTCCGGGAAAAGCTCGGCGCTGAACGGTGTGGGGAGATCGTACCCGACATTCCCGGCTACGAGCCGGTCATCTATCCTGAATTTGCCTTGTCAGCGCCCGTCGAGAAGACGCTGAAATCGCTCGCCGCTGCGTCGCTCAAACTGTCAAGGCTGTGCCCGCCGGTGTTCCAGGCCAGCAACAACTGGGCGGTCTCCGGGAAGAGGAGCGTGACGGGCAAGCCCATCCTTGCCAATGACATGCATCTGGGGCTCTTCGCTCCCGGCATATGGCTGCAGATGCACCAGGTGATCCAAGGGAAACTCAATGTTACCGGCGCGGTGTTGCCCGGACAGCCATGCGTGGTAAGCGGTCACAACGACCGGATTGCCTGGGGCATGACAAACGTGATGGTCGACGACATGGACTTCTACCTGGAGAAGACGGACTCGTCAAAGCCGGGCCAGTACCTCTACAACGGCGCCTGGAAAAAGATGGAGGTGCGCAGGGAGAAGATTTCGATAAAGGGCGGAAAGGCCGTTGAAAAAGAGATCCGCTTCACCCATCGCGGCCCGGTCATTTCCGACTTCAAGAAGGTAAGAAGGCCGCCATCTCCATGCACTGGATCGGGAACGACTACAGCAACGAGCTGCGCTCGGTGTACCTCCTGAACAGGGCGAAGAACTGGGATGAGTTCCGTAACGCGATGCGCACCTTCATCTCCACGAGCCAGAACATCGTGTACGCCGACGTGGAGGGGAACATTGGCCTCTACTGCTGCGCGGGAGTGCCCATTCGAAAAAAAGGCGACGGCCTCTGGGTGAGCCCCGGCTGGACGGACGAGTATGACTGGCAGGGGACGGTCCCCTTCGAGCGCCTGCCGCACGCCTTCAATCCCCCCGGCGGCGAAGTGTCCTCGGCGAACAACAAGACCGTGGGCGCCGGCTACCCTTATCACATCAGCCACTGGTTCGATTCCGATTACCGGATACGGCGCATCAGGGAGATGCTCCGGGAGAAAAAAAAGCACTCCATCGAGAGCTTCATGCGCATGCACGCCGACCAGCACTCGAAACTCGCGGACGACCTGAAAGGGGACATCGTCGCCGCCGTAAAAAAGGCGATAAACCTTTCGCCCGTGGAAGAGAAGGCCGTGGCGCTCCTGGCCTCGTGGGACAACGTGCTCGGGAAGGACAGCGCCGCGGCTGCGCTGTTCGACCAGTGCTATCTGCAGCTCATGAAGAACATCTTCGCCGACGAGATGGGCGAAGAGCTGTACGGGGAGTTCATTTCGAGCGAGGTGATGGTGTCGCAGGCCGTCGAGAGGCTCTGGAGACACAAATCCTCCGCCTGGTTCGACGATGTCGCCACTACCGGCGTGCGGGAGGGCTTCGACGACGTGGTTCTGAAGAGCTTCAAGGAAGCGGTAAAGGCGCTGGACGAGGCGCTGGGCGGCAATCCCGGAAGCTGGAAATGGGGGAAGATTCACACCCTCGTTCTGAAGCACCCGATGGGCGAAGTGAAAATCCTCGACCGTCTTTTCTGTCTCAACAGGGGGCCGTTCCCGGTCGGCGGGAGCTTTCACACCGTGTGCCCTTATGCCTATGATTTCCCGGCGCCGTTTCACGCCAACATGGGGGCCTCCCAGCGGCACATCTTCTCGACGGCCAACTGGGACGACTCGCTCACGGTGATACCCACCGGCAATTCGGGCGTGCCGGCGAGCGATTACTACTGCGACCAGTCGGAGCTCTACGTGAACAACGAGTACCACAGCGACTACATGAGCCGGCCGCTGGTGGAGAAGGGCGCGAAGTACACGATGAAGATAACGGGGAAGTGAGGGGACCTCACACGATCCTCTCCGCCTGGGAGAAACGGCGGAAATTATCGAGAGGGGGTTTATATTCATGAAAGCCAAGAAGATAGCGGTCTGGATCGCTGCAATTCTCGTGGTGGTCCTGGCGGGGGGCTGGCTCTATGTCCGGCACCTCGCGCGCAAGGGGCTGCCGGACTATTCGGCGGACGTCGTCCTCAAGGGTGTGACAGGCACGGTCACGGTGTACCGCGACGAACACGCGGTGCCGCACATCTACGCGGACAACGAGCGGGACCTGTACCTGGCCACGGGCTACGTGATGGCCCAGGACCGTCTCTGGCAGATGGACCTCATCCGGCACGTGACGCAGGGCCGGCTCTCGGAGATATTCGGCGCCGACCTGGTGGACACCGACCTGCTAATGCGGTCGCTCCGCATACCGGAAAAGTCCCGGCGCATCCTGAAACGATCCGACCGTGGGATGGTAGAGATGCTCGAGGCCTACGCCGACGGGATAAACCAGTACATCGACGCCCACAGGGACAGCCTCCCGGTGGAGTTTTCCATCCTGGGCTACGTGCCGGAACCCTGGAAGGCCGAGGACCCGCTGAACCTCATCGGCTACATGGCCTTTGACCTCACCACGCCCTGGGGCCCGGAGATCAAATTCCACAAGGTGAGGCGGAAGGTGGGCTGACAGGCTCACGAACGAAATACTGCCCGACATCCCCGGTTACACGCCGGAGGTCTACCCGGAGTTCGCGCGGCATGCGCCCGTAAGCGAGGTGATGGAACCCTTTATGCGCGCCGGGGCAGTCGCTGAAAAGGCTGGGGCTGGAGGTTTTCTCGGGAAGCAACAACTGGGCGGTATCGGGGAAGAGGAGCGTCACTGGAAAACCCATCCTCGCCAATGACATGCACCTAGGGCTCGGGGCGCCGGGAATATGGCTGCAGATGCACCAGGTTGTGAAGGGGAAGCTCAACGTGACCGGCGTCGCGCTCCCCGGGGCGCCCGCGATTGTCTGCGGGCACAACGACCGCATCGCCTGGGGCATGACCAACGTCGAGGTGGACAACCTCGACTTTTACCTGGAGAAGACGGACTCGTCAAAGCCGGATCAGTACCTCTACAACGGCGCATGGAGGAAGATGGAGGTGCGCAGGGAGAAGATTGCCGTGAAGGGGGGAACGGTTGTCGAGAAGGATCTCCGCTTCACGCACCGCGGCCCCGTGGTGTCGGACTTCAAGGGCATAAAGGACCAGGTCATCTCCATGAGATGGATGGGGAACGAGGATTCCAGCGAGCTGCGCACGGTGTACCTGCTCAACCGCGCCCGGGACTGGAACGATTTCCGCGCGGCCATCCGGAGCTTCGTGTCAATCAGCCAGAACATAGTCTATGCCGACATGGACGGGAACATCGGCCTTCACTGCGCGGCGGGGATCCCAGTGCGCAAGAAGGGCGACGGCCTGACCGTCCTCCCCGGCTGGACCGATGAGTACGAATGGAAGGGCGTCGTGCCCCCGGAGAAGCTCCCGAACAGCTACAATCCGCGGGAGGGCTTCGTCTCCTCGGCGAACAACAAGACCGTGAACGCGGCGTATCCGTATCGCATCAGCAGCTGGTTCGACCCGAGCCACCGCATCCGCCGCATACGGGAGATGCTCCGGGAACGGGAGAAGCACTCCATCGAGAGCTTCAGGCGCATGCACGCCGACCAGCATTCGAAGCTGGTTGACGACATGAAGGCCGACCTGCTCGCCGTGCTCGGGGGAGCGAAGGACCTCGAGCCGATTGAGGCGCAGGTGCGTGGACCTGCTCCGGAAATGGGACAACGTGCTGGGCAGGGACAGCGCCGCCGCGCCGCTCTTCGAGCAGTTCTATATCCAATTCGTGAAGAACTCCCTGGGCGACGAGATGGGCGCGGAGCTCCTACGACGAGTTCCTGTCGAGCGGCGGCACAACGGTGCACGCCCTCGGGAGGCTCTGGATAAAAACCGCGCGTCCGCCTGGCTGGATGACGTCTCGACCGCCCGGCAGTCAAGGAGGACATTCCCCGTCATCGTGCTGAAGAGCTTCAAGGAGGCCGTATCTTTAATGAAGGACGCCATGGGAGGAAGCCCGGAAAGCTGGCGCTACGGCGAAGATCCACACCCTGACACTCGGACACCCGCTGGGAGAGGTAAAGCTCCTGGACATGCTCTTCGGATTCAACCGGGGCCCGTACCCGGTGGGCGGGTCGGGACACACCGTGTGCCCGTACTCGTACAGTTTCACCAAGCCGTTCCTCGCGGATCACGGGGGCCTCCCAGCGGCACATCTTCTCGACGGCCAACTGGGACGACTCGCTCACGGTGATTCCCACCGGCAATTCGGGAATCCCGGCGAGCGACTACTACTGCGACCAGTCCGGGCTCTACGTGAACAACGAGTACCACCGCGACTACGTGAGCCGGCCGCTGGTAGAGAAGACTGCGAAGTACACGATGAAGATAACGGGGAAGTGAGGGGACCTCACGCGATCCTCTCGACCCGATGCACGTGGAGGCTGACCGCCCCCATGTCGTCCTCCACCCGGCCGCGGATGTAGAAGGGCCGTGGCTCGTTCAGCACGTGTGCGTATTCCAGGTACGCCCGCGGGAAAGAGCACGGTCTCGAAGATGTCCGTCTCGTCCTCGAAGGAGACGAACTCCATGGGCTCGCCCCCGGCGGTGAAGATGTCCTTCCGGGTGACCAGCCAGCCGACGAGCGAAACGGTCTTTCCCGCCAGGCGCGGGAGCTCGGCGGCCCGGGCGCGCGGATACCTTCCGATCTTTTTCTCCCACAAGGCGAGCGGGTGCCGGTCGCAGAGGAACCCAAGGCATGTGTACTCCTGCGCGAGCCTCTCCTGGAGCGGCTGCTCCTTCCGCCGGGGGGCGGCGCCGCCGGTCTCGCCGAAGAGGCTTTCCCCGCCGCCGCTGTCTGCCCCTTTCCCGTCCATTTCCCGGAGCAGCGCCCAGAGCTGGTCGTATCGGCCCATTCCCCCGGAAAGGGAGTCCAGGGCGCCCGCCGACACCAGCGCCTGGGCGTCCGGGCAGGAGAGCTCCACGCGGCGCAGGAGGTCCCCGATGCCGGTGAAGGGCCCATGTCCGGCGCGCTCCCGGAGGATGGAGGCGATCGTCTCGTGCCGGAGCCCGCGGACGGCCATGAGCCCCACGCGGACACGCCCGTCCTTCCCCGAGTACCGGAGGTCGCTGTCGTTGATGTCCGGGGGACAGACCGTGAGCCCCAGGCGGCGCGACTCGCTTATGTAGGCCGGGGCGGTGTAATATCCGCCGCCGTTGGAGAGCACGGCCGCCATGAACTCCGCCGGGTGGTGCGCCTTGAGATAGGCCGACTGGAAGGAGACGAGCGCGTATGAGGCCGAATGGGGCTTGCAGAAGGAATAGCCGTCGAAGGACTCGATCATCTCCCATACCTGCGCCGCCGTCCCTTCCTCCACGCCGTTCTTTCCCGCCCCGGCGTGGAACTTGTCCCGGTAGTACGGAAGTTTCGCCTCCCGGTCCTTCTTGGAGAGGATTTTCCGCAGCGCGTCCGCTTCGGCGGGCGTGAAGCCCGCCAGGGCCACCGCCACCTTGGACACGTCTTCCTGGTAGCACATGATGCCGTAGGTCTCCCCCAGTATGTATTCCAGGCGCGGGTGCAGCGGCGCGTAGGCCTTTCCCTTGAGGCGCCGCACGTACTCGGCGATGAAACGGTTCGCCGCGGGGCGGATGATGGAGGAGTGGATCACCAGGTGCTCGAAATCGCCCCTGCCGGTCTTCCTCTGGAGCTGCCGCATGGCGGGCGACTCGACGTAGAAGACCCCCATGGTGCCGCCCCGCGCCAGGAGGCCCTGCGTCTCCGCGTCGGACACGGGGTCCCATCGGCGCTGGTCGATGGGGATGCCGTTCTTCTCTAGGTTCTCGAGCGCGTCGCGCACCACCGCCAGCGAGCGGTTCCCCAGGAGGTCGATCTTCACCAGCCCGGCCTCCTCGGCGCCGTCCTTGTCCCACGCGATGATGGGGACGCCCTTGGGCGCGCGCTCCACGGGCACGTAGCACGAGATGGGGCGCGGGGTGAGGACGAGCCCGCCCACGTGGACACCCAAGTGCCTGGGGAGGCCGGTGATCCTGCCGGCGGTCTCCATGATGCCGCGCCAGGTGTCGTCGACGCCGCCGCCGTTCCCGCGGACGAGGCGCTCCTGGAAGCGCGTTATCTCGCCCTCGGGGATGCCGTGGGCCCGGGCCGTCTCTCGCAAGGCTGAACGCCACTGGAAGTGGACGTGGGTGCAGACCATGGCGGAGTATTCCTCGCCGTAGCCCTTCATCACGCGGTCCAGGAGGGCGTCGCGCTCGTCCCACGCCAGGTCGATGTCGATGTCGGGCGGGTCGGCGCGCTCGGGATTCAGGAAGCGCTCGAAGTAGAGGTTGTGCCGGACGGGGTCCACGTTGGTGATCCCCAGGCTGTAGGAGACGACGCTCGCGGCCGCGCTTCCCCTGCCGCACAGGCGCGAGGCGTGCTTCACGATGTCCGCCACCACCAGGAAGTAGGGGGCGAAGCCCTTCCGGCCGATGATGTCCAGCTCGTAGTCGATGCGCTCCATGACGCTCTCCGAGAGCTCGCCGTAGCGCAGCTCCGCCCCGGCGAGGGTGCGCCGCCGCAGCTCCGAGGCCGGGTCAACGCCGCCGGGCGCGGCGTACCCGGGAAAGACGAAGCCCCGGAAGATAGAGCTGAAGGCGCACTCCCCGGCGATCCTCTCGGCGTTTTCGAGCGCTTCCGGGCAGTCGGCGTAGAGGCGCCCGGCCTCCTCCGGGGAGAAGAGCAGGGCGTCCGCGGGCGCGCACTCCTCCCCGGGGACGCCGCTCACGGTGCCGCGCGCGGCGATGGCCCGGAGCACGCGGTGCACGGCGAAGTCCCCGGGCGAGAGGAAGGTCACGTCGCCGGCGGCGGCCGCGGGGATCGAGAGCCTTTCCGCGGCGCGGAGGGCGCGCCTCGAGCGGGGGGTGACCATGGCGTACAGGTCGTCCACGGCGCCGCGCAGGGCGGCCAGCAGGCCGGGCGAGTCCGACAGGAGGGCAAGGCCGCCGCCGTGCCTCTTCAAGGATACGGCCAGGTCGAAGTCCTTTTCCGTCATCCTTTCGGTGAGGACCCGCGTCAGGTGCGAGAATCCCTCCGCGGTCCTGGCCAGCGCCACGGCGCGCGCGCCGCCGGCGCGGACCTCCGCGCCGATGATGGGGCGGAGGCCCTCCCGGGAGCACGCGGCCAGGAATTCGTGGACGCCGTAGAGGTTGTTGATGTCGGTGATAGCCAGGGCGTCATAACCTTTCGCCCTGGCCGAGGCCGCGAGCTCCGCGGCGCGCGCGGTGCCGTAGAGAAGCGAATAACAGGAATGGACGTGCAGGTGGGTGAACACGGCCGGGCCTCTTTCAGGGGGCCGCCAGGGTGCGCCCCGCCCTGATCGCGTCACGCCCGTAGCGGCCCCGTATGCGGTCGACGGCATGCTGGAGCGACTCGAGCTTCAGCCGGTCCGGCGGGGTGAAGAGATCGAGCTGGCCGTTGTGCGGCTGCAGGCCGGAAAGGGCCGCGGCGATCTTCCGCACCCGCACCCTGCGCGCGAGGTGCCGCGAGAGCAGGGCTCGTGCCGTTTCGAAGAGGTCCCTGTCGTAAGACGAGGCCCGGGGAAGCGCGGCCTGGGCCAGCGACCTCCCGGCGTCGGTGTAGACGATGAGAAGCTCCACCGTTCGGGCCGCCATGCCGCTGTCCCGGAGGCGCAAGCCCAGGTCCTCGACGAGGGCAAAGAGCCGCCCCTCGAGCGTGGCGGCGTCGCGGGTGTCGGTGTCGAAGAGCGCCTCGGCCCTCATGCGCCGGCGGGAAGCGGGCTCTCCCGTCACGGGGGCGGCGTCGATGCCGCGGGCGCGGCTCCTCAACAGGGTGCCTCCCCGGCCCAGCGCGGCGGCCGCGTCGGCGTCGGAGAGCTCGGCCAGGTCGCCTATCTCCCGTATGCCGAGGAGCCCCATGCGCTCGGTGAGCTTCTTCCCGATGCCGGGGAGGAGCCCCACCTCCTGGCGGGCCAGGAAGCCCCGCTCGTCCCCGGGCTGCACGGCGATGAAGCCGACGGGCTTCACCACGCGCGTGGCCACCTTGGAAACCAGCTTGTTCACGGCGAGGCCGGCGATGGGGCTGAAGCCCAGGCGCTCCGATATCTCCTGCCGTATCCGCGCCGCCAGGTCCACGGGCTCCCCGAAGAGCAGGCCGGTGCCGGAGATGTCGGTGTAGAGGTGCCCCGTGCCGGCCTCCTCCACCAGGGGCGAGTAGCGGCACACGATCTCGCGCATGCCGCGCTCCGCCCGCGCGTACAGGTCGAAGCGGGGAGGCAGGACGGGTATGCCTCTCACGCGCCGCGCCGCCTCGTCGACGGCCATGCCGCGGCGCACGCCCTCGTGGAAGGCCTTCTCGGAGACGTCGATCGCCACGGCGCGGCTCCTGCCCGCCGGCGCGATGAGGAAGGGCCTGCCCCTGAGCGAGCGGTCGCAGAGCTCCTCCACCGACGCCATGAAGTGCGCGACATTGAGGTGGACCACGCGGCGTTCCATGGAGCGGCCCTCCTATTGCACGCTGACGCCTTCGCCCGCGAGGAGGCGCCTCAGCATGAGCGCGTTGGCGGGCGCCTGCCCGCGGCGGTGGTTGTTGAAGTAGATGCGCATCCTGCGCGCGCCGGCCATCATGCCCTTGAGCCGGGCGATCCACCCCCTGAGCTCGTCCTCGCCGTAGAGGTAGTCGAAGCGCGCGGCGGCGTCGGAGCCCCACCAGTTCTTTTCGTTTCTCCCGTGGAAGCGCACGTAGGCGATGGGGGAGGTGACGATGTCGAGCGAGGGCGGCAGCCCCTTGAGCTGCGGCGCGTCCACGGAGCAGAAGCCCGCGTTCCGCTCGCGGAGCGCGTCGAAGACGCGGTTGTTGAGCCACTCGGCGTTGCGGAACTCAACCACCGCCGGGAGCTCGCGCATCTCCCTGAGGAGCCGGTCCAGGTACTGCCGGTTCTCCGGCGTATAGTGGAAGCTGTAGGGAAACTGGAAGAGCACGGCCGCCAGCCTCTCCGCCTCGAGGAGGGGCAGGAGCGCGCCGCGGTAGGCGTGCGCCGCGTCCTTCCAGGCGGCCGGGTCCACCTTGTGGGTGAGCGACTCGTGCGCCTTTATGGAAAAGTCGAGCGCGTCCCCGGCCTTGTGGAGGATGGCCGAGAGCTGTTTCTGCGTGGGCATCCGGTAGTAGCTGAAGTTGAGCTCCACCGTGGAGAAGTGCGCGCTGTAGTGGTGCAGGAAAAACTGCCGCTCGACGCCGGGCGGGTAGAAAACCTCCCTCCAGTCCAGGTAGTCGTATCCCGACGTCCCTATCCGTACCTCCGCCATGGGGCCCTCCGTAACCATCCGGGGGCAATATACTAAACATACGTTGGGCAGTCAAGAAAAAATTTCAGGGCGCGGACGGACGGGTAACCCCCCGCCGCGGGGGGCCGAAAGAAAATATGTTTGATTCCTTCCGGCAATCGCGTACGGTTTGAGCAGATGCGGGGTCGGCGGAGGAGGGCGAGGTGGAGAAAAACACGTGCGTGTTCTGCGAGATAGCCGCCGGGAACGCCCCGGCCTACAGGATTATGGAGGATGAGCTGTCGATGGTCATCCTGGACATCCATCCGTATTCGAAGGGGCACTGCCTCGCCCTGCCCAAGCGCCACGTTCCCTGGTGGCACGAGATGACCGCGGAGGAAACGGCAAGCCTCTTCACGCTGGCGAACCGGGCGGCGGGCCGGATCATGAAGGCGTTCAACCCGGACTTCGTCTGCCTATACGCACGCGGGCGGCGCATCCCCCACACCCACGTCTTCCTGATCCCGACGCACGCCGGCGACGCCCTCGACCGTTTTTTCAGCGCCATGGAAAAGTTCCAGGAGTCGCCGGCGGAGATGGTCGCGGCTCATGGAGCGGGAATCGATGAGGGAAGCCGCGAGGAGGCTCGGCGCCGAATGACGGTCCCGGCCTTCGCTTTTGCGAATGCCTTGACTTTCCGCCTGGAATGATGGAGGAAAGGGAAAAAACAGCAGGAGGGCCGCACATGCCGGGCATCTACGAACACCTCGTCGTACGGAAGCCGATGAACGTCACCGAGCTTCCCCACCATGACTTCAGCCAGGTGATCCCCTACCCGGTGCTCATGGGGAAGTCGCTGGTGCCCGAGGCGAACGCCTGGGCGCTCTATCTCTTCATCAAGGAAATCACCCAGCCGATGATCGACATGGCCATCGGGAAGGACCGCGCCGCGCCCCACAAGCACGACTTCGACGAGATGTACCTCATGATCGGCGACGCGAACGCCATCACCTTCGAGGTGATGCTGGGCGACGAGGCCTACGAGGTGGCTACACCCGGCGCGGTCTACATTCCCGAGAGGGCTTCCACACGCCATCAGGCCCGTCCGGGCCACCGCGGGGCTGGCCGGCGGGCTCATACCGGTGTGCCTGAACGGGGAATATATCACGCTTCCCGCCTGAACATTTTTCCCGGGGACATGGGAAGGACAGGAAGAAGCGGAACAGCCCGGCCGGAACGGGGAGGGCCGTGCGGCAGGCCCCCCCCGGGGCCGGAAGGAATCACTATTTTTTCGTGGAGATATTGAGCGGTATGTAGGCGGGGCACACCGCGAAGAAGCTCGTCACCAGGAACATCACGGCGATGATGCCCAGGATGATCGCCGCCAGGCCGGTTATCTGCCCGGTGAAGTAAAGGATGGCGATGAGTACCGCCACCGCAGTCCGTATCACCCTGTCGACCGTACCCATGTTCTTCTTCATCTTTGTTCCTCCTGTAATGTCGTATTTGTGGAAGCGGCGGCTAAAATAACCGGTGAACCGCGAGCACCGCAAGGGCTACGAGGCCCAGGCAGATGCCGCATGCCAGAAGTACCTTCCCGAGTTTTTTCAGGCCGTCATTCATGATGCCCTCACCGCTCCTGTTCGATATATTAAAATAATCGTGATCGAAAAAAAAGTCAAGTTGGGCTTGATCGGAAAAGCGTTTCGTTCGTACACTGACGGTGTCATGGAGACCGTTATCGTGGGGCTCGCGCGCCTCGTCCGTGAGCGGAGGGTTTCGAAGGGCCTCTCGGCCGAACGGATGGGCGCCCTCATAAAGCCGCGCAATCCGGGCCGTGGGGTCGAGTACATCCGGGCCGTCGAGAGCGGATCCATGCCCTTCCCGCCCCGGTGGGTCATGGAGGTCCTCGCTGCGGCCCTTTCCCTTACCCGGGAGGAGATCTACCGTGCCCAGGAGCTCGATTTCAGGGCGCTGGACAGGAGGCTGGATCCTCTCGAGATCACGGCGGCGCTCCCTTCAGGGGAGGAGCGCCGTGAAAGCGTGCCGCCGGGCACGAATATGGAGGATGCCGTGCGGATGCTGGGCGAGCTCGCCCTCCGCGAGAGCGCGCGGTGCGTCCTGCGCGTCTCGGCGGTCAGGGAGTTCCGCTGCGGCCCCGACAGAGCGATACGGGAGGTCTACCGGCTGCCCCCGTCGAGCGGACTCGAGGTGCGCGGTGGAAGGCTCGTGCCGCTGGACGTGGGCTGTGACCGAGTCAGATGATTTCCTCGCAGGTCTTGATGTCCATCTGTGGCTCGAGGAGCACCAGCAGCTTGCCGAGGGTCTTGGGCAGGTTCTCGGAGTGCACTTTCAACGCCTCCTTGTCCCTGTACTTCTCATAAAAGACAATGGTGTTCTTGTTCGCGTCGCCCTTGACCGTGTGCGGAATGTAGGCCAGGCAGCCGGGCTCGCTCTCTTTCACCTGAGGGATGGCCTCCCTGAGTATCTGCAGGGCCTCATCCATTTTCCCCTCTTTTACTTTCAGCGTGGCAATAAGAGTGATCATTCGGTGCTCTCCGTGGGTGTATGGTTTCGATATGTCCGATCCCGTGGTAGAGGACGGGGTCCCGCCTGTCAAGCAGGAAGGGTTTGAGCGAAGGTTATTTTTCGAGTCACGATACCGGGAAAACATTTTACGGCGGGC
Organism: uncultured Spirochaetota bacterium; assembly: GCA_963762305.1. Lineage (GTDB taxonomy): Bacteria > Spirochaetota > UBA4802 > UBA4802 > UBA5368 > CAVXKM01. The sequence continues at coordinate 338,290 of CAVXKM010000005.1, forward strand.
CTCCGGAAAATAAGCCTCGACATTCAAGAAATAATCGGCGACACTATTCCGGTAAACTCGTGTCTTGCGGAAGGACAGGGAATACCCGCGATGGCCCCGCGATTAAAAACCGTCATTATCGCCCTATTCTTCCTGCTCCTGCTTCCGGCGGCTTGTTCGAGAACTGAAGAAGGGGATAGGGAGCCCGGGATTGTCGTCTTCAAGCACGGGAAGATAGCCGGTGACCCGCGGCTTTTCCGGCTTCTGCTGGACCGGTTCGAGCGGGAACACCCGGGAACCCGCGTCATCGATGAAATCCTGCCGGCGTCGACCGACGAACAGCACCAGTTTTACGTCATCAACCTGGAGGGCGGGAGCGCGGATTTCGATGTCCTGAGCATGGACGTCATCTGGGTCCCGGAATTCGCGAGGGCCGGCTGGCTCCGCGACCTCAGCCGGCTCCTGCCCGAGGAGCGGCGGGGGGACTTCTTCCCGGGACCGGTGGACGCGGTGATCCACGAGGGGAAAGCGTACGCGGTCCCCTGGTACATCGACGCCGGCCTGCTCTACTACCGCGCGGACCTTCTCCGGAAACACGGCTTTCCGCCGCCCGTGACCTGGCCAGAGCTCGTAAACACGGTGCGCTCCATTACCGCGCGCGAAAAAGGCGTTTACGGGTTCATATGGCAGGGGAAACAGTACGAGGGGCTCGTCTGTAACACACTCGAGTATTTCCTGGGAAACGGCGGCGAGGTCATTCGAGACGGCCGGTCGGTCATAAACAGCCGGTCGAACGAAGAGGCGCTGCAATTCATGGCCGACCTGATCCGCCGGTACGGCGTGACGCCGCCGCTGGTGACCACGGCGATAGAGGAGCAAACCCGCCACGTATTCGGCGGCGGGAGGGCGCTGTTCATGAGGAACTGGCCGTACGCGTGGAACATTTTCCAGCGGGAGGGATCCCCTGTCCGGGGCAAGGTCGGCGTGTCCATGCTGCCCTCCTTTACCGGCCGCGCCCGGGCGTCGACGCTCGGCGGGTGGCAACTCGGGGTCAGCCGTTACGCGAGGAACCCCCGGGCGGCCGAGAAGCTGGTCGCCTTCCTCACCTCCCCGCCCGCGCAGAAGGCCATGGCCCTGACGGTCGGGTACAAGCCGTCCCTGAAGTCCCTCTACGCCGACAGGGACCTCGTGCGGGAGCAACCGTTCATCGCGGGGCTCTACCATGTCTTCATGAACGCGAGGCCGCGGCCGGTGACGCCGTATTACATGATGATTACGCAGGTCATGCAGCCGGAATTCAGCGCCGCCCTGTCGGGCGTCCGGACGCCCAGGGAGGCGCTGGACTCGGCCCACAGGCAGATCGAACACATACTGGGGGCGGAGAGATGAAGGGACGCGACAGCGGCGGGGCGGTCCCGTTCGTGGCGCCGGCTGTGGCGCTCCTTTTTTTCGTGACGATATACCCGCTTGCCTCAGTCCTCTACCTGAGCCTGCAGAGGAGGATGCTCATTTTCGACATCCACCGTTTCATCGGCCTGGAAAATTATTTTTTCCTGGTCCGCGACGCCCGCTTCTGGAACGCCGCTGGAAACACGGCGTACTTCACGGCCCTTTCGGTCTCACTGGAGGTCCTGCTGGGCCTTGGTGTGGCCGTCCTCCTGAACCGGGCGTTCCGGATGAGAGGGCTCATCAGGGCCGTCGTGATCCTCCCCTGGGCCATTCCCACCGTCGTCTCCGCGCGCATGTGGGAGTGGATCTACAACACCGATTTCGGCGTCCTGAATTACCTGCTCGGCACGGACGTAAACTGGCTTGGAAGCCCCGTCTGGGCCCTGCACGCGGCCGTTTTCATGGATGTCTGGAAGACCATGCCGTTCGTGGCGGTCCTGCTCACGGCGGGCCTTCAGGTGATCCCCGCGGACATCTACCGGGCGGCGAAGGTCGACGGCGCCTCGGCCTGGGCGGTCTTCAGGCGCATCACTCTCCCTCTCCTCACGCCGGTGATCCTGGTCGTGCTCGTTTTCCGCACGCTGGACGCCTTCCGGGTCTTCGACTCGGTCTACGTCCTCACGGGCGGCGGGCCCGCGAACACCACGGAGACGCTCTCCATCTACGCGTACAAGGTCCTCTTCCAGACCATGCAGTTCGGCTACGGGTCGGCCCTCTCTGTCGTCGTCTTCCTCTGCGTGGGAGGGATCAGCGTGCTCTACGTCTGGGTCCTCGGCAGGAGGGCCGGGCGATGAGAAGAGCGTGTTTCATCGTCCTCGTGGCCGTCGTGGCGGCGTACTGCGCGGGGCCCATCCTGTGGCAGGCCGTGACCAGCCTGAAGCCGGACACGGAGCTGACGAAACTGCCGCCGCTGCTTCCCCGGAGGCCCGTCACCGATCATTACCTCTCCGTTTTCCGCGAGCATCCCTTCGCCCGGATAATCGTCAACAGCGCCGTGGTCTCTTCCCTCACGACCATCCTCTCGCTCGCGGCCGGGTCACTGTGCGCCTTCGGGCTGGCAAAACTCAGGCCGCGGTTCGGTACGATTATACTGGGTTTCGCCCTCTCCGTCTCCATGTTTCCACCCGTCGCGACGGTGAGCCCGCTCTACATCATCATTCGGGCGCTGCACATGCGGGACACCTGGTGGGCCCTGGTGTTCACATACACGGCCTTTTCGCTCCCGCTTTCCATATGGATCCTCACGGACTTCTTCAGGGGGATACCCGACGAGATATACCGCGCGGCGAGGGTGGACGGGTGCGGCGCCTTCCAGGCCTTCCGGATGGTCATGCTGCCGCTCGCCGCTCCTGGGATCGCCACAACGGCCATCCTGGTCTTCATATTTTCATGGAACGAGTTCCTTTTCGCCCTGACCTTCACCTCCACCGGGGCCGCCAGGACCATACCGGTGGGGATAGCGCTATTCCCGGGCCTGCACGAGGTCCCCTGGGGAGATATCGCGGCCGCGTCGATCATCGTCACGGTGCCGCTCGCAGTCCTCGTCTTCGCGTTCCAGAGGAGGATCGTCGAGGGCCTGACGGCGGGGGCCGTGAAGGGGTAGGCCATGGCCGAGATACGGTTCGAGGGGGTGGTGAAAAAATTCGGTCCGGTGACCGTCCTCCGGAGCCTGGACCTGGTGATCCGCGACGGTGAATTCTTCACCTTCGTCGGGCCCAGCGGCTGCGGAAAATCGACGGTCCTGAACATGATTGCCGGCCTGGAACCGGTCTCCGCGGGGAACATCCTCTTCGACGGAAAGGTCGTGAACACGCTCGCGCCGAAGGAGAGGGACGTGGCCATGGTTTTCCAGAGCTACGCCCTCTACCCGCACATGACGGTGTTCGACAATATCGCCTTCCCCCTGAGGATGAGGAAGATGCCGGAGAAGAGCGTCGGCCGGGAGGTCGAGAAGACGGCGGCCATGCTGGGCATCGGGGACCTTCTGCGGCGCAAGCCCGCGGAATTGTCAGGGGGCCAGCGGCAGAGGGTGGCGCTCGGCAGGGCCCTCATCCGGCGGCCGAAGGTCTTCCTCATGGACGAGCCTCTCTCCAACCTCGACGCGAGGCTGCGAATCGAGATGCGCGGGGAACTGAAAAAACTGCACCGGGACCTGGGAATAACCGCCGTGTACGTCACCCATGACCAGGCGGAGGCGATGAGCCTGTCCGACCGCGTCGCCATACTGCATGACGGCATGGTGCAGGGGTGCGGGACGCCGCTCCAGGTGTACCGGGAGCCGGCGAACCTCTTCGTGGCCGGATTCATAGGCAATGTCCCGATCAACCTCATTCCCGCCCGATTTAACCGGGCGGATGCCGCCGAGGTGGATGTGAACGGGATGATACTGCGCCCCGCCCTGGACCCCGCTCGCGCAAGCGGGATGTTGACGGCGGGCGTCCGGCCGGAGGATACGATCATATCGGCCGCGCCGGGCGCCGGGTCCGTGGAGGTCGAGGTGGTGCTCGTGGAGCCCGCCGGGCCGTTCAACTGGGTGGATGTGAACTGGAAGGGCGTCGCGATGAAAGGGATTTCCGTGACGGAGGAAATTTTCAGTGCCGGCGACAGGGCCTATATGAGTTTCCAGGCCGACAGGGTGATGTATTTCGACACCGCGTCGGGGAAGAGGATTTAAGGCCGGCTCCGCTGGTGTTCAGCGAAATCCACTCTCTCGCGCCGCCCTGGCCGGCTGACCCCGCATGTCGTAAAGCCAGGGACGGACAATTCCGACAGTTTAAATGACAGTCATGGAATCTCCGCATGCGGCGGCCGGATGCATGCGGATCCGCGACACAGAGTTATGATGGAAAGCGCCCGGTTCCATACAGCCAGTCCCGCCCGTGTCCCTGTTTCGAGGGCCGCTGCCGGCATCTGCGCCGTCCTCATTTTCGCCGGCTGCGCCGGACCGGTTCGCGACGGCGCGGCGGACCGGGCACAATCCGGCCGAAATTCCTTTGTTCCTCCTCCATGCCGAGAATTGACATGGCAATTCGACCGGTTGAGCGTTCGCCTGTGCGCGCGGCGTTTTGTACAGGGCGAGGCCGCATACCTGAAGATTGACGACGGGGGAGAGGGGCGGAACCTCGAGGCCCGCTTCGGGCAGACCCATGTTGTCCTGGACAGGCGGGGCGGTTCGTATCACGGGTACTTCGCCCTTGGACCGGGGGAAAAGCCGGGAAGGAAGGTGCTGACCGTCTCCCGCCGCCGTGCCGGGAGGACAGAGGAATATTACCTGCGCTTCACGGTGGCCGATGCCCGCTTTCCGTCCTACCGGCGCGCCATCGACCTGGGCAGGTTTTCGGTCGTCGGCTACGACGAGAGGCCCGAGGTGAAGGCGTTCATAGAGGAATGCTCCCGGAAAAAGAAGCAGGCCTTCGAGCGTCATGATCGAAAGGTGAAGGCCGTCGCCTGGGCGCACCCGCTCGACAGCCACGTCGTCACGTCACCGTTCTGGGCACGGAGGCTCTACCAGCGCTACCGGATACGCGGGCGGTCACGGATGTACCTCGCTCCGGGGCGGAACCACCACGGGGGCCTGGACCTGAGGGGCCGTGAAGGCGATCCCGTGTACGCGATGGCTGACGGGAAGGTGGCTCTGGCGGAGATGATGTTCTACGAGGGCAACTTCGTCGTCATACATCACGGTGGGAGCGTCTTTTCCTGCTACATGCACCTGCACTCGATGTCAGTCAGGCCGGGCCGCAGGGTGCGCGCCGGGGAGCTTATCGGCCGCGTGGGCGCGACCGGCGTCGCGACGGGGTCTCACCTTCACGTGTCCATCATCATGGGGGGAGCGCACGTGGACCCCTTGAGCGTGCTCTCCCTGCCGGCGTGGAACTAGTTACGGATCTTCTTCTCGGTTTTCTCGGGGTGCCGGTCCAGGTGCCTATACCGCCGGTACGCGGAATGGGCGAACCCCCTTATCACCTGCTTCAGGTTTGAATTTTCCCATGTCGCCCTGAAGGGCTCGTAATCAAAGAGGCTCCGGCTGACGCTGTAGTGCTCTCCCTCCCCGGGATCGAAAATTACGTCTTCCGCGCTTATCCTCAGCTTGTGCGCGCTGAATATCCTGTTCAGCATGTCCGCCACGGTGTGGCGGAAGTGGTTTTCGAGGTCCACCCTGTCCTCGGCCCTGTTGATCAGGCTCCTCAGCCGGGGCACGTATTCCCGTTCCAGGCCCGTGAAAGAAATCTGTTTTCCCATGGCCTCCTCCTCGCGGTGAATTGAGGCACCCATAAATATACAGCGAGGGCGTTCCCGGGGCAAGCGGGGGGCGCGTTGTTTCCATGCACGGTCGCGGCGGCATGGCGTGCAAGAAGGGACGTAGTTGGCGGATAACGGCATTTTCGGCTGATGGTTCCTCCTCAAGGATGATCGGCGCTTTAGGCGTGTGGGGGTATCTGGCGGACAAATACCCCCACAGCGAATTTGAGCGCAGGGACGTAAGCTCCTGAGCCGGCTGCCCGCTGTTATATGAAGTGCCATGCCCACCTGATACGGCAAAGGGGGGAACACAGGACGTGTGGGCCGATGAAAAATAAAGGGTATTTCAAGCCCGGAAAACCAGTGAAGTTGAAAGCAAGGACGCCGTGAGCATAAAATATTTTTCGGAATAGATATTAATAGAAAATATAATTGACTTGATCTACACATGAGAGTTACTATCAAGCAATAACCACCGAGAAGAAGCAGTATATCTCATTAAAGGAGCCCTCGCGTGAAATACCGGCTTGCTGTTTTAAGCCGAGGCTTTTCGCGACATCGCGCTCCGGCAGGGCGAACAGGACGTTCGCCTGCAGACCGGCGGCAGGATGCCGCAATTAGTTCCGCCTCGGCCATCTTGGCCAGAGCAATCTTCGGTGTCAGTTTAATTATTTCTCCGAGGAAATTCCTGGAAAACAAAAGACGGATGAAGAACCGGATCGAGCGGATCCACCGGATATGAATTATACGAGCTAAAAAGGAAGGAGAAACCGTGATGAAACAGAAGATCGTAAGAATTGCCGCCATCACAGCACTGATGGCCTCGCTGACGATACCCGCTTCGGCGGCGGAGGAAGCGAAGCACTTCAGCCCTAAAGGGAAACTTCCCTCGACATACACGATAGAGGTGCAGCGCAAGGCGCGCGAAACCATGCCCTTCGCGGATGGGCAGGATTTCGAGGAAGCAAAGAAGGGATTCATCGCGGCACCGGCCTACAGGAAAATCATGCAGGACAAAGGCGGCGTTGCCTGGGATATGGACAAATGGGACTTTCTGCTCGAGGGGAAGGATTTCAACAGTGTTCATCCTTCGCTTCAGCGACAGGCCATCCTGAACATGGAGTATGGACTTTATGAAGTCACTCCGGGCATCTACCAGGTGCGGGGGTTCGACCTGGCAAACATCTCCTTTGTCAAAGGGCAAGACAGGCTGGATCATTATTGACCCGCTCACCGTGAAAGAGACGGCACGGGCAGCACTCGCTCTCGTAAACGAGAAACTGGGCAAGAGGCCGGTCGCGGCAGTCATCATCTCTCATTCCCATGGAGACCATTTCGGCGGTGTTCGCGGTGTGGTGAGCGAAGAGGATGTCAAGTCCGGCAAAGTTCCGATCATCACGCCGAAAGGGTTCCTGGAGGAATCGATCTCGGAGAACCTGTTCGCCGGCAATGCGATGTTCCGCCGCAAGAGTTACACTTACGGCGATGCGCTGCCGGCCAGCCCCTTCGGTCATGTGGACTGTTCCATCGGCAAGATTACAGCAAAGGGTGATTCCGGCATTCTGCCGCCGACCAGGGTCATCGGGCAACCCATCGAAGAACTCACAGTGGACGGCGTCCGCATGGTATTCCAGAGCACGCCGGGCACCGAGGCCCCCGTGGAGATGAACACCTGGTTCCCCGATCTTAGGGCTTTCTGGGCTGCCGAGAATATGGTCGGCACCATTGCACAACCTCTATACCCTGCGCGGTGCCAAGACGCGCGATGCGAAGGCCTGGGCCCATTACATCAATGTGGCTCTCTACCGCTTTGGCCCGGAGGCGGAAGTGATGTTCTCGTCACACAGCTGGCCGCGTTGGGGCAACGCTCGGATCCGGGAAGTGATGCGCGACCAGCGCGACATGTACGCCAACCTCAACAACCAGGTGCTCCACCTCGCCAACCAGGGCGTGACCATTAACCAGGTTCATAACATCTATAAGCCGCCGAAGTCCCTCCAGCAGAAATGGTACACCCATGGCTACCACGGATCTTACGAACACAATAGCCGGGCCGTCATCAATTACTACCTCGGATATTGGGACGCAAACCCTGCCACTCTGGTTCCGTTGTCGCCGGAAGGTTCAGCCCCGCTCTATGTCGAGATGATGGGTGGCTCGCAGAAGATCATGGCCATGGGGAAAGAAGTTGATAGATGACGGGCGTTACCGCCACGCGATGGAGATCCTGAACAAGCTTGTCTATGCCGAGCCAAAAAACCAGCCCGCGAAGGACCTGCTGGCTGACGCTTTCGAGCAATTGGGCTACCAGTCCGAAAGCCCAAGCTTGCGCAACTGCTATCTTTCCGCTGCGAAGGAGCTACGTGACGGCATCCGACACGCTCGACCTGCCGACTACCAACCCCGGATATCATCCGCGGCACGTCTACCTCGCTTTTGCTGGATGCCCTCGCCATTCAGGTCGACAGCCGCAAGGCCGAGGGCCTGAAGTTTAAGTTCAACCTCATCCATCCGGATATCCGCGAGAAGTTCGTGGTTGAGATGAGCAACTCAACTCTGACGCACATTGAGGGATACAAAGCAAAGAATGCTGATCTGACCATTACAATCAATCGTTCCGATTTTGTGGACATCATGATTGGGAAGGCTAAATTGGCCGAGCTGACCAAGGCCGGAAAAGCCAAGCTCGAGGGCAATGCGAGTGTGCTCAAGCAGCTTGCCGGTGCCTGCGAGATGGTCGACCCGATGTTCGAGATTATGCCCGGCACGAAGGACGCCGCGAAGACTCCGAAGAAGAAGGGCGAGGTATTTACGCACGATGCGCCTGTGGTCACAGGGCCGTAAATCGTCTTTCTACGGCAGCTCTTTCAGCAGGTCTGCTTCCGGCCGGACACGTCCATGGACCTTCTTTTTTAACCGTCCGTGCCGGAAGCAAACGAAACGAACATCTGCAGACGATTCCTGCAACGGAGAGACCGTTCCTCTCCATCTCCGCCTCCTCATGCAGCCTTATTTCGAAAGATTTAATTGACTTTATCTGCACATGAGACTTACTGTCAAAGATTAATCACCGATAAGAAGCAGTATGTCTCAGTGAGGGAGTCTACGTGTGAAATACTGGCTTGCTGTTTTAAAAATCTCTGGTGTCAGTTTTAATCTTTTCCCCGAGGGAATTCCTAAAAAAAATCTATCCCAAACTTTAAGCCATCTAATGAGAGTCGGCCATGGAAGAGATAAGCGCGAAGACACAAATGGCGAAGGTCCGATCTTTCGAAAAGGGGTTTATGGCTACCCATTTAATCAATATTGGTGCAGAACTGGGTTTATTTGAGGCTCTCAATGAAAAGAAAGAGGGGATGACGGTTTCAGAGTTGGTTGCAAAGTGCAACCTTCATGAACCGTATCTCCGGATCTGGTGCCAGACCGCCTATCACTTCGAGATTCTTGATGCTGATGATCATGGTCGGTTCAGGTTGCAGCCTTTTCTCGATGAGATTCTGGGAGACAAAACCCATTTCAGAAACTACTTGGCCAATATTTACATGGACGTCAGAATCGGAGAAAGCATCGAGTTATTCATGGAGGCATTCAGAACAGGGAAACCTGTTAACAGCTACGATACGCCCGAGTTCTCCAAGATGGCATATGAACCGACGAAGAATATGCCTATGGCTTTCCTGTACATGATTCTTCCGAAATTTGAGCACCTGAAGCACAATCTTGAAAAGGGTGTCCGCTTCCTGGATATCGGCTGCGGAAACGGGAATCTGATCATCCAGTTGGCTGTGGCATTCGAAAAGAGCACATTCGTTGGCATCGGTCCCGATGTCTACGGCATTGAATCGGCCAAAGCGACCATCTCTCAACTGGGTTTAGGAGACCGTGTGGCTGTCGAATGCATGGGGGGAGGGGGCATTCCTTATGAGGATGAATTTCATATGGCGACCATGGTGCTAACGCTCCACGAAATTCCTCCTGCAGTGCGACAGGAGGCCGTGAAGAAGAGCACACCAGGCATTGAAAAAGGACGGGCAACTCCTCATCCTTGACTTCCCCTATCCGAGCAAATTGGAAGATTTCAGAAATCCCATATTCGATTTCGCCATTTCCGATCAATTCTTCGAATGCTGTGCGGGGTTCTTTCATCTCAACAATGACCAACAGAATGCGGTCATCACGAATGCCGGTTTCACGAACATCCAGCGTACAGCCATCGGTAAGGGGATGTTCGATTTTATTACAGCGACAAAATCGGAAATTTAAGTGACTTTATCTACACATGAGACTTACTGTCAAAGATTAACACCGATAAGAAGCAGTATGTCTCATTAAAGGAGCCCTCGTGTGAAATACCGGCTTGCTCTATTGGCAATCTTCGGTGTCAGTTTAATCATTTCTCCGAGGAAATTCCTGGAAACCAAGTAATGATTCACAGGCGATTATAATATGTGCTCAATAATAAAAGGAAGAGGTTGAGATATGAAAAAGGTTTTGATAACCGGAGCTACCGGATTCATCGGACACCATGTGGTAAAAGCGAATCTGGCGAAGGGCAACAAGGTGCGCGCACTGGTGCTGCCGGGAGATAAAGGAGAGGACGGGTTGAGGCAGCAGGGCGTGGAGGTCATCAACGGTGATATCCGTGATTACGAGGCAGTCAGGCGAGCGGTCGGGGATGTGGATATTATCTTCCATACGGCGGCGGTAGTTACCGATTGGGCACCCAGGAAGCTGTTCTGGGAGGTCACGGTGGGCGGCGCCGAAAATATTTGCCGGGCGGCCGTTGACGCGAAGGTATCCCGCCTTGTTGATATCAGTACCTGTGATGTTTTCGGCACGGACGAATCAATAGTTATGGATGAAAGTATGCCGCTGCAATACTGGGGCGAACCTTACGCCGATTCCAAGATAGACGCAGAGAAGGTCATGCGCAGGTACCACAAGGAGCAGGGATTGCCGCTGACCATGGTCTACCCGCTGTGGGTGTTCGGCGAGGGCGACCAGACCTTTGTGCCGCTGCTTGCCGATGCGATTATCAAAAAAGAACTGATCTTCTGGCGTAAGGGCGCCATCGTGTGGCCTACATATATTGATAACCTGGTCGATTTGCTGATGCTGATCTCCGAGGATGAAAGGGCTATCGGCAACGGCTATCTCGTGCACGATGGCGAATCGACAACCCTGGAGGAATTCTGCGCGGGAATAGCCGAAGCGATGGGTGTGCCGCCCATTAAAACCTACATTCCGTATTGGCTGGCCATGACAGCGGCCTGGGTGATGGAATTCATCTGGAAGCTGCTGCGCATCCGGATGCGCCCCTTGCTCACCACCTATACTGTTACCAACCTTGGTTCTAGATTCAGGTTTTCTATTGACAAGGCCCGGCGGGAGTTGGGCTGGAAGCCCCGCATCACCTACAGGGAAGGGTTCCGGCAAACCATGGAATGGCTCAAGACGCTGGATATTGCTTCGCTCAAACAGAAGTGAGGGGGAGACAGAAATGAAAGATTTCAAGGATAAATTAGTTTACATAACCGGTGGTTCGTCCGGTATCGGCCTGGCGACAGCCAAGCTGATGGCGGCCGGCGGGGCCAGTGTAATAATATTCAGCAGGCGGCAACAGGTTTTGGATGAAGCCTTAAAGCAAATACAGTCCTGCCGTGTATCCGCAAAGCAGAAGTTTGCCGGCAGATCAATGGATGTTTCCAAAAGAGATAGTGTCGAAGCCGTGCTTTCAGCGGCACTGGCCGAATTCGGAGTGCCTGATGTGTTGATTAACTGCGCGGGCAGGGCCTATCCCCGGTATTTTGAGGATATCACCTACCAGCAGTTCGATGAAACCATGAAGACAAACCTCTACGGCATATGGAATTCGTGTTCGGTTCTCGTGCCGCACATGAAGGCCAAAGGCGGCGTGATTGCAAATGTTGCCTCCATGGCGGGATTTCTTGGTGTTTTCGGCTACTGCGACTATGCGGCTTCTAAATTCGCCATTGTGGGATTTTCGGAAAGCCTCAAGAGCGAGCTTAAAAAATACAACATCTCCGTTTCGGTGCTGTGCCCGCCTGATACCGATACACCGGGCTTTGCCACTGAAAACCTCACCAAGCCGGCGGAAACCAAGGCCATCTCCGCAGGCGCCAAGGTCATGAGCAGCGATGCGGTTGCCAAAGAACTGATTGACGGCATCAGGAAAAACACCTTCATGATAATTCCGGGATTTGACGGCAAGCTGACCTATTTTATAAAGAGGCATATGCCTTGGATAATTGACATGGTCATGGACTCGGCCATAAAGAAAACTCAAAAAAGCTAGAGGCGAGGTGCTGAAGTTATAATAATATAAGGACTGAAAACAATTGCCGTGCTTGTGCTGCTGACAGGCATCGGATTCATCCTGTTCCGGGTGGGCTTCTTCATATAGGCCTGGCGTCGGAAAATCCTCCGCAATGCTGTTTTGCCTGTGAGCATTCTTTTCCTCTGCCTGATGTCATCCTGTCTATTGCCATACTGGCCTCGGCCGTCCTGACCAGCGCAATCTTCGGTGTCAGTTTTAATCTTTCCCCCGGGGAAATTCCTGGAAAACAAAGCTAGGGCGCAGGATTTCGTACAACGTTTACGCATACATGACGTTTTCACCGTATCGATAACGAAGGTAAAAATGTGGCGAAGCCCAAGCCAACGCAGTGAGCGCCGCGCCTTTGAGCAACCAGTCGCAGCAATACACGGACGAGTTGCTGCGTTTTCCCGTAATCTTCAAAGTAAAGTGTGAGGTGAGCGAGCGCCCTTCTCTCGTGCCAAGAAGGGGTATTGGCCGCTTTCTTGTGGCGCTACAAGAAAGTGGCATTGTTCATTTAAGGCTTTCCCAAAGCCTCCCGCCGGGATTTCGTCAGACAAAACACAAAAAATGTCCATGCCGCAGAGAACTCACTGGGGGCGTCCCGCCCGGCCAATGTGCTTGACTCCGGCCCGGAGTGATGAGGAAATACGGTACCGCGGCGCGGTGTCCCGTGTACGTTTTTCTGGTTTGCACAATAGACGGCGGAGGTGGTCGCCGATGCATCGAGTATTGAGTTTAGTGAGCGTTCCCGCGATTGTCCTGCTGCTTGGGGCATGCTGCGGGAGAGGTGAGAAGGCCATGCCCATCGACAGGTCGAAACTGCATTATTTCATGGAAAGCTACGAGGAGAGCCGCGGCCAGTTCATACTGGCGGCGAAAAGACTTAAAGAGAATTACCGCCGCGTGGAGATCGGCTTCATCCCGGTCCGGAGCGAGGCAGACCGCGACCTCGCCATAGACTACTGCCTCGTCCCGCCGAGGAAAAATAAAAAAAGGCTCATCATACTCAACTGCGGTATCCACGGGATCGAGGGACTGGCCGGGAGCGCCATCATGCGCATGTTCATGGCCGAGGTGCTCCCGGACATGGACGCGGACCGCACGGGCGTGCTCCTCGTCCACGGGATAAACCCGTGGGGCTTCAAGCACCTGCGCAGGGTCACGGAGCATAACGTGGACCTCAACCGGAACTTCGACGTGGACAAAAAGCTCTTCTCGCTGAAAAACGAGGACTACGGGAAGGTCGACGGGGACCTGCTCAATCCGCCGGAAACGCTGGATACGCGTAGCCCGGGCTATCTTTTCTTCCCGGTGAAGGCCGCCAGGCATATCATGAAGTACGGCATGGACACGCTGCGCCGGGCGACCCTGCGGGGCCAGTACGAGTTCGAGAAAGGGATATTCTTCGGCGGGAAGGATTTCGAGCCGCAGAAGGCGGGCCTGGAGAAGCTGCTCAAGCGGGTGACGAAAGGGTATCCCCGCGTGTTCTCCATTGACCTGCACACGGGGTACGGCGAGCGCGGAAAGCTTCTCTTCTTCCCCAACCCGGTGAAAGACAATAAAAACCGCAAGGTCGTCGAGGATCTCTTCAGGGGATACCGGGTGGATTGGGGCGACGCCGGGGGGTTTTACGCCACCACCGGCGACTACACCGACTACATCGGGAAGCTGCTCCGGCCGGGAGTCGTATACATCCCCATGGTCATCGAGTACGGCACCCTGGACACCCATACAACCATGGGCGCGATCAGGTCGCTCAAGGCCGTCATCGTGGAAAACCAGGCCTTCCATCACGGGGGCAGGACCCCCGCGGACGCGGAGAAGGCGCGGGAGCTCTTCCGCGAGGCGTTCTTCCCTTCGTCTCCGGAGTGGCGCTCGGCAGTCATGGGGCAAACGGCCGAGGTCCTGCCGGTGGTGATACGGCGGTTCGAGGAGATGAAGTAGCCGTTTGTTTGAAAAAGGGGACGAAATGGAGTATATTGGAGCGGTGTGAGGCGTCGGGAGAATTAGAGACATGCAGGAAGCGCTGATAGCGATAATATGCGCGGGGGCGGCCCTGTACGCGGCAATGAGGATCCGGAAGTCCCTCAAGGCGAGAAAGGGATGCGACTGCGGGGACTGCGCGGTGACCGGACTGCGAGCGGAGGGAATGACCCCGCTTCAGGATGATCCCCGGTTTCCGGGGCCGGCGGCGCCGATGAATATGAAGGCGCAGAAGGCGACGGCAAGGGCCGCGATGAGCGTGCCGTACAATCCCAGGAACGGGATGAGCGTCATGGCCGTGAGCAGGGATCCGACGATGGCGCCGAAGTGGTCCATGGAGTCGAGCATGGATGCGGCACGGTGGGGTTCCCCGGCGGCGAGAAGCTTGAAAAGCGATGGGAACACGGTCCCGCACAGGGCGGAAAGGGCGAGAATGAGGGCCCAGAACAGCGCTTCGTTCCTGACAGTTGTATAGACCAGCATCATCCCCAGGACAAGAATAATCGCGCCGTAAGCCACCCGGAGAGAGACATGCCGGCGCGTGGCGACATGGCTTCCGGCCGCCAGGCCGAGCATGTAGAGCGCGTTGACCAGGGCCACGCGGTGGTACACCACGCCGTAGAAGCTCTGGTAGAGGAGCATCATCGCGAGGACCGCGGAGATGCTCACGAACCCCATGGCGAACACGACAACGGCGCCCCGGAACAGGGCCTTCCCCCCGCGCCTCCGGATTTCCGCCAGGCCGACGAGCGTGAGGCACAGGCACAGCGCCGGGAAGATGAAAGGGTACCGGAAGACACCGGAGATCGAGGATTCCTCCTGCAGCGCCGAGAGGAGCATGTGGCGCCAGTAGGCGGTGGGCCTCAGCTCCGTGTTCGGCGCGGCGCGCCGGGCATGCTCCGCCATGCGCGAATGGAAATAGGCCAGCTGTGTCGGTTCAAAGAGCATGCGCAGCTCGTCCGGATGAAACCTGTCGATTACCTCCCTTTCAAGGCCCCGGTTTTGCCATCTTTTGTGGGTTGTTCCATACCGGTTGATGAGCGTTTCCGGATTTTCAGGCAGTACGCCCTTCGCGGCCGCGCCGACTAGGAATACCGTCTCCCCCGACGTCGCGAGGTGACACGGGAAAAGCGATGCGAAGCCCCGGTAGACCGAGGCGATGTACCCGGCGCGGTCGGCGCTCATGTAGTTGGAAAATCCGTGGAGCGAGGTGATGAAGACGCCGCGCGGAGAGAGCCTTTCGCGGGCGAGGGCGTAGAACTCCCGCGTGTAGAACCGGTTCAGCATGGTGTTCTCCGGCGGGGGCGAAAGGCATAGGATGAGGTCGAAGCGTTCGCCTGCGCGGGAGAGGTAGTATTTGAAATCCTCTTTTATGACGGTGAATCGCTTGTCTTCCGTCAGCCCGGGATAGAACCGTTCCCGCGCCCGTGAGACCCTGTCCCAGAGCCCTGCGTCGGTTTCGCAGTAGGAGAGGCGCCCGACGCCCATCTTTAGGAGATTAAACGCGAGCGAGCCCGCGCCGCCCCCCAGCATAAGAACCCTTTCGTTTTCGCCGCGCCGGAGGCTCTGGACCAGGTGGAACAGGGCGCGCGAGGCGTGGCGGTCGGGGAAGGAATAATACAGCGAGCCGTTCCCGTACACGTTCACCTGGTCCTGGAATGACTCGATCTGGACGGTCTGGTACCGCGTCCGGCCGTAGTCGGCGAGGACGCCCGCGTGGCGGGCACCCCAGAGAGAGGAAAAGAGGGAGCGCTCCAGGCGGCCCGAGCACAGAAGCAGCAGCAGGGGGAGCACGACAAGCGGGACCACCCGTGTTTTACCCCGCGCGGCGCCGTAAAGGATGAGGGCGAGGCCGCCGCACAGCGCCGACAGCGCCAGCGGGTTCATCAGGTCGACGAACAGGAAAGAGAACGCGGCCCCGCCGGCAAAAGCCCCCAGCGATTCCAGCGTGAAGATCAAGCCGCCCGAGGCGGCGCCGTCCTCCCCGGCGAGCAGGGTCGCGGCGGGAGGAAAAAAATATCCCACCGGCACGCTCGCCGGCACGGTGCACAGGAAGGCCAGGGAAAATTCAAGCGAGAGGGGATAGTAGGTGCCCGCCGTGGCCGGCAGCAGGAAGGGGAGGAGGTGGGCGCCGTACACTATCGCGGGGATAAGCGGCGGGAACATGAGCAGCGAGAGGAGCAGGCGCTTTTCGAGCGCCGCCCGGGGCGCCGGGGGGTTGAACCTGGCGCCGGCATAGATACCCAGGAACCAGGCCGCGAACACCATGCCGATGATGAACTCGTTGCCGCGGAAAACCGAGAGCAGCTCGCGCACCAGGAGGACCTGCGCTATCGCCGAAAAGAATCCGAAGAAGAAGGTTATGCAGATGATGTCGCGGCGCGTGAGCCGTTTTCTTCCTATGTCCATACTCCCGGTATCTGGGCGCCGCAGTGCGGGCACTTTCCCCGCTTCAGGCTGTTCTCAACGTGGAAGAACCCGCTCCGCGAAATGACCTCGCGGGCGCACCGGTGGCAGAAGGTGTTCTCCCACCGGTGTCCCGGAACGTTGCCCACGTAGGGATAGCGGACTCCCTCCGCCCGCGCGATCTCGCGGCAGCGCTCCAGGGTGGCAACCGGCGTGGGCGGCAGGTTGCGGATGAGGTACATGGCGTGGAAGCGCGTGAAGTGCATGGGCACGTCGGGAGAAAGATTGCGCGACACCCACCGGGACATCTCCCTGATTTCCCCCGGGGAATCGTTGAGCGTGGGGATCACCAGCACCACGATCTCCAGCCATTTCCCCGATTTCCTGACCGCCTCGAGGTTCCTCAACACCGCGGCGAGGCCGCCGCCGCAGACCTCCCGGTAGAATTTCTCCGTGAAGGCCTTCAGGTCGATCTTGACCGCGTCCAGGCGCGAGGCAAGCTCGAGGCCGGCCGCGGGGTTGATGTAGCCGTTGGATATGATCGCGGACCGGATGCCGCGGGCGCGGGCGGCCAGGGAGGCGTCCATTATGTATTCATACTGGACCGTGGGCTCGTTGTAGGTGAAGGCGATCATCGCCGAGCCGGAGCGCGCCGCCTTTTCCGCGAGGTCGCCGGGCGGCATCCATTCGGCGTCCACGTCCTCGGGCTTCGACTGCGAGATTTCCCAGTTCTGGCAGAACTTGCAGGAGAGGTTGCACCCGGCCGTGGCCACGGAGAAGGCGCGCGAGCCAGGCAGGAAATGGAAGAGGGGCTTTTTCTCCACCGGGTCCACGTGCGCCGCCGCGATGCGCCCGTACACCAGGGTGTGGAGCGCGCCCCCGCGGTTTTCCCGCGCCCGGCAAATCCCGCGCTCCCCCTTCGAAAGCACGCAGGCGTTGGGGCAGAGGAGGCATTCCACGGCGCCGCCGCCGGCCTGCTTCCATCGCAGGGCCGGTCTGGCGAAGCCGGCGTCCCGGGGCCGGGCGAGGAGACCGCTGCCCCTGAAGCCGGGCGCCACGCCTTCGCCCAGGGCGGCCGCGCTCATGAAAACGCCGGCCCGCGCGAGTAACTCGCGCCGGGATAAGCGGCGGCTGTCCTTTCATCAGGGCCCGCGCTCGCCGAATATCTCGGCCTGGAAGGCGTATATTTTCGCGCCGTGCTTCCAGCTGTAGTCGGGCAGCCCGGCCTTGCGGCAGGTGTTGACGAGAAATTCCTCACGGCTCCATCCCCATTCGACGGGCACCTGGGGAAGCAGCAGGCCGCGGTGCCGCCCCTGCTCCACGATGAGGCCGTCTCTGCCGACAACGACGTCGTCGGGCGAGCCGACGGGGGCCGGCGGGGTGAGCACCGAGATCTCGATCGAAACCTGCTCGAGCTCTCCCTTTTCGAGCCGGGGAAAGCGGGGATCGTTGAAGGCCGCGTTGAAGGCCGCCTCCATGACCGCGCGGTACAGGGGCTTGTCGGCCCGGATGAAACCGATACAACCCCGTAACTCGTCCCTTTTTTTGAGGGTGACGAAGACGCCGCGTTCGCGCCTGCAGCCGGTAGGCACCTTTTCCTCGTTCACGGCGAAGTCCGCGCCCGCCAGGAGATGGGAGCGGATATTCTGACGCGCGCAGTCCAGGAGGAACCGTCTCTCTTCGGGGGAGAGCAGTGAAACATCGGGCACGGCCGCCTTCGCGAGGCCACCGCGGACGGCGATGGACGCGTAAGATACCGAATTGGCGAAATCGCCCGTTATGTTCCCCGAGGTGTTGTAGGAAACGAGCCGCGCCGCGTAGCCAGTGAATGGCAGGGACAGGGCGATGAGCGCGGCGTTCCGCCCGCACATGGTAATGCCCGTGCTCTCGGTGTATGCCCGGAAACCGGGCGCGTCCTTCTTGAGTATCCGGTCGATGGCGCCGAAGTCGAGATCCCGGAGCTTCTGTTGGAGCACTTTCGGGTCGGCGGCGCGGAAGGGGACGTAGCCGAAGCGTTCGCCGTAATGTGTCATGTCGGTGCTGATGATGAAAAGGGGACGGGCCCTGTCCCCGAGGACATCCACGACGGCCCGGGCCGCCCCCGCCGCTTCTTCCAGGGTCAGTTCGCCGGCCAGGATGGGGATGATGCCGGGATCGTTTTTAAGGGCGTTGCCGAAAGCACGCTGGAGGAAGGGGAGCTGTATCTCGACGGCATGCTCGGGGCCGTCGGCGA
Source organism: uncultured Spirochaetota bacterium (assembly GCA_963762305.1). Taxonomy (GTDB): domain Bacteria; phylum Spirochaetota; class UBA4802; order UBA4802; family UBA5368; genus CAVXKM01. The sequence goes on from CAVXKM010000005.1 coordinate 356,922, forward strand.
CGGCGTCGCTGACGAAGAGCGGGTTTTTTTTCAAGGACAGCAGGGCTTTCTTGTCCACCTTCACCATGCCCAGGGGGGTCTCGTAGAAATCCACAGGGACCACGGAACAGCCGCGGAAGGAGCCGTAGTGCGAGGGCGCGATGATCACAATAGCGTCCGGCCTGGCGCCCCTGAGCGTGGCGTACCCCGCGGCCGCTACCGCCCCGGAATAGGCATAGCCCGCGTGGGGGAGAAACAGCATCACGGGAGCGGCCCCCTCGCGCGCCGACGGCGCCGCCGACAGGAGCGCGTCCACCTCGGCTGCCAGCCTGGCCGGGTCCGCCGGGTACCAGCTCCCGGCTATTGCCGATCTCCTCACCTCGGGGTTTGAGCGCGAGGAGCAGGCGACGAGGAAAAGGAAAACATAAAAGGCCGCGCAGGCACCTTTCGCCTTCATGGCCCCCATGATGGCCCTCCCGCCCGGGAAATCAATAGAAAAATGGCCGCGATTCCGAAGCAATTTTATCTTGACCCCCTCGAATCGCGGCATCACCCTGTGGTCCACTGTCCGTGCCGGGACGGTGACGGAGCTGGAGGCCGGAATCCCGACGACGGGAGGGAATGACCTACATGGAAGATAAATTCAGGCAGGCAGCCGACATAATAAAAAAATCGAAAAACACCATCGCCCTCACGGGCGCGGGGGTTTCCGTCGAGAGCGGCATACCGGACTTTCGAAGCGCCGGCGGGCTGTGGGACAAGTACGACCCCTCGGAATACGCCCATATTGATTCGTTCCGAAGGCACCCTGAAAAGATCTGGAACATGATCTTCGACCTCAGGGACATCACCACCAATGCCAGGCCCAATCCAGCCCATATCGCCATGGCGAAAATGGAGGAGATGAACCTGCTCAGTGCGGTCATCACCCAGAACATCGACAACCTGCACCAGGCGGCGGGGAGCCGCAATGTCATCGAGTTCCACGGGAACGCGAGCAGGCTGGAATGCATCCACTGCGGGGCGAGCTTCGGCGCCGACGAATACGAGGTGGCACCGGGCGTTCCCCCGCGCTGCCGCGCCTGCAAGGAGATCCTCAAGCCCAGCGTCATCTTCTTCGGCGAGGCCATCCCCGTCAGGGCGCTCGCCGAGTCGGAGACGGCTGGCCAACCTCGCCGGGGCGATCCTCGTGGTGGGGACCTCGGCGGTGGTATACCCCGCGAGCAGCATACCCTACATCGTCAAGTCGCGCGGCGCCCCGGTCATAGAGATGAACACGGAAACGACGGGGCTCACGGGCTCCATCACCGACGTGTTCATCCAGGGGCAGGCGGGAGAAATACTGCCCAGGCTCCTCGAGCACCTCCGGGCGTGAGACGCCCCGGGCCGGACCTTCGTTCGTGTGCGACCCTATGGATCCCTTGCAGAGAATACAGATACTTCCCGACGCCGTGAAGAAAAAGATCGCCGCCGGCGAGGTCATCGAAGGGCCCCACTCGGTGGTGAAGGAGCTCATGGAGAACTCCATCGACGCCGGCGCGTCCGAGATCAACGTGGAGATCCTGGACAGCGGGCTCAAGAAGATCGCCGTGAGGGACAACGGCTGCGGGATCCACAGTGACGACCTGCCCATGGCCGTCATGGAGCACGCCACCAGCAAGATCCGCGACCTGGCGGACATAGAGAGCATTTCCTCGCTCGGCTTCCGGGGAGAGGCGCTCTCCAGCATTTCCGCCGTCTCGCGGGTGACCGTCCTGAGCCGGGCGGGCGACGGGGAGACGGGCGCGAGGATGGTGTGCCGCGAGGGCTCCATCGAGGTGAGCGACTACGCCGGTCCCCGCGGCACCGCCGTGGTGGTGGAGAACCTGTTCTACAGCACGCCCGCCCGTAAAAAGTTCCTCAAGGGGAAGGCGGCCGAGCTCAGGAACATAAAAAACGTGTTCCTGAAAATCGCCCTGGCGCACCCCGGGACCACCTTCTCGCTCAACAGTGAAGACAAGCGCCTGCTCACCCTGGATGCCGCCCCCGGCAGGGAGGAACGCATCGCCCAGGTGTTCGGGCGGGAGACCATGCAGCGCCTCTACGGCGCGAGCGTGTCGGATTTGAAGGTGCGGGTGGATGGGTTCCTGTCCCGGCCAGACTTCCTGAAATCCTCCCGCTCGATGCAGATCCTCTACGTGAATGACAGGCTCATCGAGTATCGATACCTGGGGTACCTGCTTTCCCGCGCCTACGAGGCGGTCGCGCCGAGGGGGCGGTACCCGGCCGCCATCATTTTTTTAAAGATGGACCCTTCCCTCATCGACGTGAACATCCACCCGGCGAAGAGGGAGGTGAAGTTCTTCGACGGCCGGTACGTGGACGGCCTCATCGAGGGCTTGTGCCGGAAGGTCCTGGGCGGGCGGGTCCACACGATAGACGAGCGCGCGATAAGCGAGGCCCGCCGCGATCCCCCTACGGCGCCGCTTCCCGCGAACGGGGCCGGTACGGGAGCGCCGGAGCTTTCACTCTTCGGGCCCGCCCTTTCGGTGATGAGCGAAGGAGAAACGCATCCCGGCACGCCGTCGGCTCTCGTGAGCGAGGGGGCCGCGGTTTACGGTGGGCCGGTCGGTGCGCGGGAGGTGAAAATACTCGGCGTCATATTCGGCGCGTACGTCGTCTTCGAGTCCGGGGACACCCTGCACTTCATGGATTTTCACGCGGCCCACGAGAGGCTCATATTCGACGATCTCGTGAGGAGGCCCCGCGTGCTGGAAACGCAGGAGCTCATCTTTCCGGTGCCGGTCGAATTGCCGCCCGGGGATATCGACCTGCTCAGGGAGCACGCGGCGGCCATCGCGGAAATTGGATTTGACATGGACTTTTTCCCGCAGAATACTGTTATTATAAGGGGCGTTCCCGATATCGCGGGAAAGGCTGACGTGGAGGGTTTCTTCCTGGATGTGGCGGCCTCCCTCAGGGACGGCGAGCGGGGCCCTTCGGGCATGAGGCAGGGCCTGTTGATGAAGGTGGCGTGCCACGCGGCGAAAAGATCCGGCGACGAACTGTCCTCCGCCGATGTCAGGCGGATCATAGAGGAATCGACGGGGGGCAGCCACGAGCTGCGCTGTCCGCACGGAAGGCCTTTCCTGTTCAAGCTCGAGAAGAGGGATCTGGAGAGGATATTTAAAAGGTCATGAAGAAGATAATACTTGGCGTCAGTTCCTCCATCGCCGCCTACAAGGCATGCGACCTGGCCCGCCTGCTGGTCAAGGCCGGCCATTCGGTGTTTCCCGTTCTTACCCGCAACGCAACACGCCTGATCTCGCCGCTCACCCTCGAGACGCTCTGCGGCAACCCTGCATACACCGATGTCTTCGCGCGGGACAGGAATCTCATGGGCCACATCGAGCTGAAGGAGAACGCGTCGCTGCTGCTGGTGGCGCCCGCGACCGCGAATATTATCGGGAAATTCGCCGGGGGCATAGCCGACGACCTCCTGAGCACCACCTTCCTCTCGGTGGCGTGCCCGGTGATCATCGCGCCGGCGATGAACCCCGGCATGTGGGCGCACCCGGCCGTGCGCGCCAACATCGAAAGGCTCAAGTCCTGGAAGGTGCGTTTCGTGGATCCCGCGGAGGGGCCGGCGGTCTGCGGTGACGAGGGATACGGCAGGCTTGCCGAGGTGGAGACGATCTTCAGGGCTGCGATGGATGTGCTTGGCCGGTAGAAGGATCATCGTTACGGGAGGCCCCACCCGCGAGTGGATAGACCCGGTTCGGTACATCTCCAACGCCTCATCCGGGAAAATGGGAGTGGCGCTGGCGGACGCGGCATGGGAGAAATCGAGGGACACCGTGTTCATCCACGGCCCCATGGAGCACGCGCTCCTGGCGGGAAGGCCGTACAGGATGATCGCGGTCGAGGGCACCGCGGACCTCCTCCGGGCGGTGCTGGACGAGCTCGCTCCGGAATCGGTGCTCATCATGGCGGCGGCCCCGGCGGACTACGCGCCGGCGGCGCGGTCCGGGGTTAAGATCAAAAAGGCCGACGAGGAGTTCACCCTCGGGCTCAGGAGAAACCCGGACATACTCAAGACGGTCGCCGCGAAAAAGGCGGGGGATCCCGGCCTGGCGGGCATGTTCCTGGTGGGGTTCGCGGCGGAGACCCACAACATCGAGGAGTACGCCCTCGGAAAGCTCAGGGACAAGGACCTGGACATGATATGTCTCAACGACGTGGGCCGGCGCGACGCCGGCTTCGCGGCCGACACCAACCTCGTCACGGTCTACACGCGCGCGGGAGAGAAGGAGGAGTATCCCCTGTTGCCCAAGAGTGACCTCGCGGCGAGGATCATCGGGCGGATCGAGGCGGAGTTGGCGAAGCGGGGATATAAAGAATAACTCGGGAGGTGTCATCATGTGGCGCAGGCGGCCCGCCGTGGCCGGTTCCTTCTATCCTTCGAACCCGCAGAGGCTCAGGGGCGACATCGAATCCTACATCAAGGGCGCGGAGAAAAAAAAGCTCGGCGGAGAGCTCTTCGGTCTCATCGTCCCGCATGCTGGTTACGTGTACTCGGGCCCGGTGGCGGCCCATTCCTACGTGCACCTGATGGGTTCCGGGACCGAGCTCGCCGTGGTGCTGGCCCCCTCGCACCGCGCGCGCTTCGAGGGCGCTTCCGTGGTGCCTTCGGGCGTGTTCGAGACGCCGCTGGGGGACATCGCCGTCGACGGCGATGCCGGCGAGGAAACTGCAAGAAAACCGCACATCACGTTCATAAAAGAGGTGCACGCCGACGAGCACTCCCTCGAGGTGCAGCTCCCGTTCTTGCAGTATGTGCTCAAGGAATTCACCCTCCTCCCCGTCATCGTGGGGACCATCGACATGAAGATGTGCAGGACGATCGCGGAGGAGCTCTCGGAAGTCCTCGGCGCCGTGAAGAAGCGCTACACCGTGGTCATCTCCACGGACCTGTCCCATTATCACAGCCATGAAAGGGCGCAGAAAATAGACGGCGTCTTCGTCGAGAACCTCAGGAGGTTCGACATACCCGCGCTCCATGAGGCGCTCTGCGCCGACGAGGCCCAGGCGTGCGGGGAAGGCCCGGTCCTCACCGGGCTCTTCCTCGGGAAGGCCCTGGGGGCGAGGAGCGTCGAGGTCCTCAAGTACGCGACGTCCGGGGACACGGCGGGCGGGAAGAGCCAGGTGGTGGGATACCTGGCCGCGGCCCTCGTGAAATGACGGGAGAGCGCCCTGTTCGCTAAAGCTTCCGCCTGTCCCCCTAGCCCGCATCGGCGGGCCGGGCCCGGGCGGGCATTCCAGGAGGTGACGCCATGGTGGAATTGAGCCGCGACCAGCGGAAGAACATCCTGGGGCTGGCGCGCCGGACCATAGAAGAATACCTCGCCTCGCGCGGCCTGCCCAGGCCTGACCTCGCCGGCGAGTTCGGCGACGCGGTCTACCGGGAGAAGTGCGGGGCCTTCGTGAGCCTGCACATGAAGGGGCGTCTGCGCGGCTGCATCGGGTACATAAAGGGCGTCAAGAACATCCCGGAAACCGTAGTGGACATGGCGAAGGCGGCCGCTTTCCAGGACCCCCGGTTCCCCCCGCTCTCCAGGAACGAGCTGGACCTCGTGGACATCGAGGTCTCGATACTCACGCCTATGGAAAAGGTGGAAGACGTCTCGGACATAAAAATCGGACGGGACGGGCTCATGATCACCTGCGGGCACAACTCCGGCCTGCTGCTGCCCCAGGTGGCCGTCGAGTGCGGGTGGGACCTGCCGCAGTTCCTGGAACATACCTGCTTCAAGGCGGGACTGCCGGGAGACGCGTGGAAGCGGAAGAACGCGAGGCTCGAAAAGTTCAGCGCCCTGGTTTTCGGCGAAAAGGATATGGGAATACGGTAGGGGCCCTCAGTGGCTCGTCGCGTCCCCGGGCGCGAGCCGCCGTATGCAGCTGAAGACCTGCGACACGTCGAAGGGCTTGTCGATCCAGGCGTGCACGCTCTTCTCGATTTTTCTCTTTTTCACGGGCGAGGAGACCCACCCGCTTATCATGACGATCTTGGCGCCGGGGATGAGCTCCTTTATAATGGGGACGAGCGCGTCGCCGTTCATCCCGGGCAGGATGTAGTCGATAAAGACGACGTCGAACCGTTCCGACCGGCAAAGGACCATGGCCTCCTCGGCGTTCCGGGCAAGGGCCACGTCCATGGACACGGACGTGAGGGCCCGGAAAAGCATTTCGCGTACGCTGATCTCGTCGTCGACGACCAGCACCCTCAGGGCCCTCGGCGAAATCCGCCGCGGGGCCGCTTCGGTCCTCCTTCCCGACGGGACACCGCTCCCGGCGAATATTTTCGGGAGCCTCACCGTGAAGCAGGACCCCTGGTTTAAAACGCTTTGCACCGTAATGGAGCCTTTGTGTTTTTTCACGATCGACCGGGAAACGGCAAGCCCCAGCCCCGAGCCCGTGACCTCCTTCCCGGAGCTGTTCAGACCGAGGGGCCCCTTTCTGGTGAAGAAGGGATCGAATATCCGCGGGATACTCTGCGGATCGATGCCGGTGCCGTCGTCCTCCACCTCGATGACGACGCTCTTTTTCTCCTCCCTGACCCGGATGCGTATCAGCCCAGAGCCCTTTGGGATAATGGCGTGGCGGGCGTTGATGACGAGGTTCAGCAGGACCTGCTGCATCTGGAACCGGTCCGCCATGAGCGGCGGCATTTCCCCGATTTCGCGCGTGACCGAGATGCGATCTTGAAGAAGGAACCTGTTCTGCAGGGATAACACGGTGTCCACCAGCTCATCCAGGCGGACGGGCTCCGGGTTGACGCCGGTGCGCGACGAATACAGGCCCATGTTCCTGCAGAGCTCCGAGCCCCGCAGGCACTCCGTCTCGATGACCTCGAAGGCCTTTTCCAATATCGCGGTCTTGGTGAGGTCGAGGCCGGCCAGGGTGGCGTACCCGCGTATGCCCGTGAGGACGTTGTTGAATTCGTGCACGATGCCGGAGGCGAACGTCCCCATGGAAGCGAGGTGCTGGAGCTGCTCCATGCGGGATTCCTGCTCCGCCCGGCTCGAAAGGTCGTTGACGCTCAGGAGAAAAACCTCCCGTTTCCGGTGCGCCAGCGGCGTCAAGCGGCACGAAACGGGAAATTCCCCGGAATTCCTCTTTACGCCGGTGGCCTTTATCGTATAATTCTTCCGGTGCGTGGATGAAGGCCTGGAGAGGACGCGCAGCATGTTCACGGCCTTCGGTCCGGTGATGAAGTCCCGTATGTGCTCCCCGCGGAAATCGTCGCCGCTGATCTCAAAGTAAACGAGGAAAGGCGGATTGGCGTACAGTATGATGCCCCTGCGGTCGATTACGGCGACGCGTTCCTGCATGTTTTCCAGTATGGCTCGCATCAAGCCGCTCCGGCTTTCCATCCTTCGCCTGGTTTCCGCGGCGGCGGCTTTGCGCGGGGGTTTCGGTCCTTGTTTTTTCATTGCCCGCGGGGCCGGCGGATCGACATATGGGAGCAAAAAGTCATTTTTATATTGAACGGGGCCGTTGAGCGGCCCGTGGCATGGGGAATCAGCGGGGGCGCCGGGCGTTTTTCCATAAAGGCAGCGCACGGGGGGCACGATAAGTTAACTGATGACAGGTCGCCGCCGGCCATGCCCTTTTCCCGGATGATCATGCACGGGAGGAGGCCTGTCAATTATTTTATCGCGTTCCGGGAAGGGGCGGCCCGGGGACCGCGGACACGGGAAGCCGGCCCATCAAACGGCGCCAGGGGTGATGCGGTGAAAAAGACCATAGCCTTCGTCCTCATCGCGGTCGTCTTGACCGCGTCCTGCAAGAAAAAAGAAAGGATAGTGGAGCCCCATTCGGTCCTGGTGCGCTGGGCGAAGGCGATCCAGAACATGGACCACCGGGACTATGCCCGCTGCGAGGCCTACCCCAAGAGCGAACCGGTTTTCCGCGAGATGTTCCGGGATTACTATTACACCGACCTGATGACCGTATCCGTCGGGCAGCCCGACGAGGGGGACGTGCACAGGGACTACGAGGGGAACCCTTACATCCAGGTTCCTGTTTCCTTCGAGGGAAGCGTTGTCCGGAGATCGACCGGGAAACCCTACCAGGTGGTCCGGGGCGACGCAATCTTCGTCAAGTTCGTCGAGGGGAAGAGGAAGGCGCAGGGGTGGCTGCTTTCGAACAGGACGATCGTCACGGTGCCGCGGTAGAAAGGGGACGCGGAGTTGGCTATATTTCTACAGGGCGGTCTCACGCGGCCGGTCGGGTTAGCCGGCCGGGCCGCAGGGGGAAGCCTGTGAAAAAGAGAGGGACGGGGAACCCGTGCGAATGCGCGTGATGAGGCGAAAGAACACACATTCCGTGTTCACCAGGGCAGCGAGGGCGGGTGTAAGGCTGACGGCCCTCGTCCTGCTCGCGCTGGCCATGACGGGAGTGCAGGAGTCCTTCATTTACCCCGAGAACGTCCGCGAAATGGACCGGCGGGCCGACGAGTACTACCGGAACAAGGAATTCAGCAAGGCGCTGGCCGAGTGGCTGTGGATCCTGGAGATGGAGCCCGAGAACCAGGCGATCCAGAAGAAGATCGAGATCCTTTACGAGGAAAAGCACCGCAAGGACCTGGCGTTCCAGAAGGCCCGGTACCATTACCGGAAGGCCATGGACGTCCTCACGGAGGACCCGGAGGCGGCCCAGGAGGACTCCGACGAGGCGATAAAGAACTTCGTGATCGCCTACCGCGTGGACCCCCAGGACCCCCAGCTGCAGACCATGAGGGAAGACATGCGGAAGCTCCAGGAGGAGGTGAAGATAGAGCTCGCCAAGCAGAGGCTCTCCCGTGAGCTCAAGAAGAGGTACCTGGCCCTCATGCAGGAGGCCGACGTGAACATGACCGAGGGGCGGTTCGAGGACGCCGTGAAGAACTACAAGGAGGTCCTTTCCTTCGTTCCCGAGGACCCCGCCGCCATCGAGGGCCTTCGAAACGCCGAGCTTGCCATCAGCAACAGGCTCAGGTACGAAAAGATATTGGGACTCCTGGCGTCGGGCGTTACGCTCTTCGACGGTCAGAAATACATGGAGGCCCGGCTCGAATTCTACCAGGTGCTTGACCTGGACGCCAGGAACGCCAAGGCGCGAAGCTACCTCAAGAAGATAGACAACATACTCGAGGACAAGCGCAATTACGAGTTGAAGCGCATCCAGGCCGAGCAGTTCTATGTCTCGGGCAAGGACAACCTCGCGCGCAAGAGGTTCGACAGGGCGACGGATGATTTCGAGAACACGCTCTCCCTCATCGACAATTACAAGGACACGGTGGTTCTGCTCGCCGGCGTCGAAAGGCTCCGCAAGGAATGGGCCGAGGAACAGAAGCGCATGCGCCTGCGGAACATCGACAGGGAGTTCCAGAACGGCCTTATCGCCTTCGCGGACGCCCGCTACAAGGAGGCGCTCTCTTCCTTCGAGAAGGTCCTCGTGCTTGACCCGGAGAACGCGCTTGTGAAAAAGTATATCGTCCGCGTCAAGGAGGCCCTCAGGGACATCGAGGAGGAGGAGGTGGACGAAAACTCCCCCTATTACGACCTCATCAACTCGCTCATCGTCTCCGGGCGCGACCTGTACGAGAAGGGAGACTATGCCGGTTCCCGGCTGCGCTGGGATAAGATACTCAGGCTCTTCCCGAAGAACCGGATAGCCCTCGAGTACATCCTGAAATGCGAAATCCGCCTGAACCCCGTGGCCTACAGGGCGCTCGCGGCGCGGCTCGTCGAGGACGGCCGCGACCTCCTCAGGGAAAGGAAATACAGGTCGGCCATAAGGAAGTTCGAGATCATACAGTCCATTCAGCCCGACTACCCGGAAATCGCGGCGCTTATCGCCATGGCGAAAAGGGGGCTCGAAATGCCCGAGACGGGCGGGGTGTCGCCGGCGGAAATCGCGGCGCGCTATGCCGAAGGCACACGGCTCTACGCCCTGGGGGGAAGGGAGAACAGCGAACGGGCGCTGGAGAACTTCCGGTGGATCGTCGCCCGCGACCCCAACAACGCCAGAGCGCTCGCCGGCATCAACCGTATAGAATCGCAGATGAGGCTGGGCGGGGCCGATGTTGCCGAGGAGCGGCAGAAGCTCACGGAGAAACAGAGGCAGCTGGTGCGCACCTACTACTACAACGGCATCAATTACTATACGAACAACAATTTCGACAAGGCCATCGAGGAGTGGCGCAAGGTGCTCGCCATCGATCCCACTCACGAGAGGGCCAGGAACAACATCAGGAAATGCGTGGTTCTTTTAGGAAGGTGAGGCTCTATGGCAGCGGAAACGCGGAAGGGCGTAAAGAGGAGAAACGGCGCGGAAGGGAAATCGAGGCTCCTGTCGAAGGACAAGATGGGGAAATCCAGGGACACGGAGGCCGCCGGCCCGAAGGTGAAATTCGGCATCCGGCTCAAGTTCGCGCTGGCAATCATCGCCCTGGTGGCCGTCGTCATTGTCACCATGACGCTCTACTTCATCAGGCTCGAGAGCTCGACCCTCAAGGCCGAGATCATTAAGTTCGCCGAAAGGGAGACCGAGCATCTCACCAACGCGGCCCAGGACGCCATCAGCGCCCAGGACGAGCTGTCGCTTGTCGCGGCGGTGAAGAACGTGCAGAAAATCTCGTCGATCCGGTACGTCTATATTTTTGACAACAACAACCGCATCATACAGAACTTCGACCTTGAGAAAAACGGCACCCTGCTTGAGGACGACGAGATCACGAGGAAGGCGAAGGCGAACGAAAAGACGGACTCCCCGCTGATGGTCGATTATCCCGATCCCGAGGACGAGGGGGGGGCCATCTATGACTTTTCCCGCCCGGTGCTGCACACGTTCTACAAGAACAGGATAGCGACCGTGCGGATGGGGTTTTCCGACAGGATAATCCGGGACGAGGTCTTCGGGATGACCCGGAACATCATGATCATATCGTTCTTTTTCCTCGTCGCGGCAGTCGCGGGCTCTATCGCCCTGAGCGGCATCATCATCCGGCCCATACGCAAGCTCTCCCGGGGCGCCGCCGTCATAGGGACCGGCGACCTCGAATATAAAATCGACCTCGATTCCGGGGACGAGCTCGGCCAGCTCGCTTACGAGTTCAACGTAATGACTGAAAGGCTGAAAAAGGCCAAGGACGTGGAGATCGAGTCCAGGATTATGCAGGAGCAGCTGGAGCTCGCCAAGGAGATACAGGAGGGGCTCAACCCCATGGGGTTTTACGACCGGAACGGGCTCCAGATAAAGGGCTACACCAGGGCCGCGAAAGGGGTCGGCGGGGATTATTTCGACTATCTCGACATCAGCGAGAACGTCGTGGGAGCGCTTATAAGCGACGTGTCGGGCAAGGGCGTGCCCGCCTCCCTGGTCATGGTGATGATCCGGACGGTTTTCACCAACTCGGTCAAGAACAACCGGAATGTCGACCCCGCCACCGTCGTTCGCTCGATCAACGACGCCCTGGGAGCCGAGTTCGCCATAGACAAGTTCGCGACGCTCTTCTTCATGATATTCAACAGGAAGACCGAGGAGCTCGCCTTTTCGAACGCCGGGCACGGCCCCCTGTTCTGTTACCGCGCGTCACTGAACAAGTGCACCGTCACCAATATCGGCGGCGTCCCCATCGGGATAACCGACGACGTGGAATACGAGCAGGCCAGGGTGAGATTCAACCCGGGCGACATCGTCGTCCTCTACACCGACGGCATCACGGAGATGCGGAACGAGGAAAAAGAAGAGTACGGGAAGCCGCGGCTCCAGCGGCTGATCATGGACAACCATGACCTCAACGCACAGGAGATCGTGGAGAAGATCGTGGCAGACGTGGACTATTTCAGGGGGAACGCCGCGCCCCACGACGACATGACGACGCTTGTCATGAAGAGGGTCGTGTAGGCGCTACAGGAGCTCGTCCTCGCCTTCGTAGATCTTGAAAAACCTGTCGAGCGTCGCGAGCTTGAGGATGTTCATGACGTCGTCATGGATGTTCAGCAGGGCGAACTTGCCGTTGTGGGCCTTCATCTTCTTCTGGCCGGCGACGAGCGCCCCTATGCCGGACGAATCCATGTAGTTGACGTTCTTGAGGTCGACGATGACGCTTGAATGCTTGCCGTCGGTGATGCCGAAAAGGGCCTTTTTCAATTCGCTCACGTTATAGAGGTCCACTTCGCCGCTTACCTGCACGATTTTGTGCTCGCCGAAGTCCCTTAATTCTATCTCCATCGTTTCCTCCGAGTAAACTGGGCAGAAACGCGAATATCGCCTCTCTCTGCCCGCTGGCGGCGTGGAACATTACAACGCATCGTACAAATATACATACATTTTCTAAATTTGTAAAGTACAATTTTTTTAATTGTTCTGTTTATTGTTTTTCGGCAGGGCGATGGAGAACTTCACCCATTTTTCAGGTTCCGACTCCACCCATATCCTGCCGTTGTGCTTGTCCATTATCGTCTTGCAAATGTACAGGCCCAGGCCGGAACCCTTCACCCCCTCGGTGCCCTTTTGTTTGAGGCGTGAAAACCTCTGGAAGAGCTTCTTCTCGATGTCCTCCTTCGAGATACCGACGCCCTCGTTCATTATCGAAAAAACGACGTTTCCATTATCTTCGTACAGGTCTATCGTTATCTCCGTGTTATCCCGGCCGTACTTTATCGCGTTGTTTATCAGGTTCGTGACGACGATCTTCAGGAGGTTCGGGTCCCCGTTGATCCGGGGCCTCGTCGTGTAGTTCGTGACGAGCTTCATCCTCTTCATGTTCTGGGCATGCTCGGGCATGTCGACCAGCGGCTGGATGACGTCGTCCACCAGCTCGATGCTCTGGTTGAACGATTCGATGCTGTCGATCTCCATCTTGGACAGGTCCAGGTAGTTCCGGATGATGTCCTCGAGGTACTGGCAGTTGCGCAGGATGGTTTCCATGGTCTTCTGCTGGCTCGGGTCCAGGCTGCCGAAGTACCCCTTGTAGAGGGTTTCGGCGGTCGTGTGGACCACCGAAATGGGGCTTTTAAGCTCATGGGACACGATCGACATGAGGTCCAGCATGCTGGCATGGGAGCTGTCCTTCCGGGACGCGATGGCGTTCTTGACCACCTCCCGCAGCTCGTCGGGGGTAAAGGGCTTTGGAATGTAGTCGAAGGCCCCGTTCTTCAGGGCCTCACGGGCCGTCTCCACGGTGGCGTAGCCGGTGAAAATCACCACCGTCACGTCGGACTGCTCGTTTTTGAGGGTGGAGAGTATCTCCATCCCGCCGATCTTGGGCATCTTGAGGTCGGTGATGACGATGTCGTATTTTTTTTTCCGGGCAAGCTCGAGCCCCTCCACGCCGCTCGAGGCGGTGTCGATCTCGTAGGCCTCGTTTCTCAAGATTCTCAGGCAGCTCTTTAAGACAACGTCCTCGTCGTCGATTATGAGGATTTTAACTTTCTGTTCCATGGGGTATTGTGTCTTCCCTTATTATCGAGATAACGGCGTCAATTTCAAGCAGATTACGGCATAAATGCCCAAATAATTCAACGCGCCGGCCGCGGGGCCCGCGAAACGGCGCTATGACACGGTTCAGGCCACGGGCAGGGAGATGGTGAAGGTGGTCCCCTCGCCGGGCGTGCTCCTTACCGTTATCTGGCCGTTGTGTTTCTTCACGATTCCGTAGGTGACGGCGAGCCCCAGGCCCGTTCCCTTGCCCGTCTGCTTGGTCGTGAAAAACGGATCGAATATCCTGGTGATGTTCTCCTCCGGTATGCCGAACCCCGTGTCGGTCACCTCGATGGTCACCGTGTTGTCGTGGTTGTTGTAGGATGTCCCGATCGTGATGGTCCCTCCCTCGGGCATGGCGTCCGCGGCGTTGAGGGCGAGGTTGTTTATCACCGACTTTATCTGGTTAATGTCGAGGCTCATCGGCGGGCAGCCTTCGTCCAGGTGCTTGTTGATGACGATGTTGTGGAAGGAGATGTGGTTTTCGAGGATGGAGAGCGTCTCGTTGATCACCCGGTTCAAGTTGGCGACCTCTTTCTCGATGCGGGTTTCGCGGGCGAAGTTGAGTATCTCCCGGACTATTTTCCTGCACCTCAGGGTCTCGCTCACGATGGTCTCCAGGTCCTCCTTGTATTCCGTGTCCTTGAGCTCCTCAAGCATCATGGAGCTGTAGGTGAGCACGCCGGTGAGCGGGTTGTTAATCTCGTGCGCGATCCCGGCAGCGAGCTTGCCCAGCGACGCGAGCTTCTCCGACTGGATGATCTGTTTCTGGGTGTCTTCCTTGAGCATGTTGTCGCGCTCGACGATCGCGTCGACCATGGTGTTGAAGGTCCTACACAGGTATCCCAGCTCGTCCCTGGTCTCGATCGGTATCTTGGTGTTGTAGTTGCCCCTGGTTATCTCGTTGGAGGCGTTTACCAGTATGTTCACCGGGTTCAGGATGTTGCGGATCAGGTATATGGCGAGCAGGATGGCGATCTGCAGCGTGATGAGTATTATGATGAGGAAGAAGATCGTCGTTTCTCTCTTTATCTGGTTGAACTTGTTCTCGATGATCCCCACGTAGAGTATGCCGATCACCTTGCTCTCGATGTTGTAGATCGGGCTGTAGGCGGAGATGTACCAGTTGTTCACGACGAAGGCCTTGTCGAGCCACAGCTTCCCCTGCTCGAAGACCTTCTGATACACCTCCTCCGAGACCTGCGTCCCGATGGCGCGCATGCCGTTCTTCAGCACGTTCGTCGAGACCCGCACGTCCTCGAGAAATATCGTGGACGTGCCGTAGTCGTAACCGTCGAATTTCTGCTCCTTGAACACCAGGCTCTTTATCTGGTCGACGATCTCGTAGTTCTGGTTGAGGAGCTTGGCGCCGTAGATGATGCCGACCATTTTCCCGTCGAGATGGATGGGCGCCGCCGCTTTCAGGACGAGGCCGCGGTCCTCGAAGAGCCTTTCCTTTTTCCTGGCCATGGGGGTGGGGCTAACCTCTATCAGGGCCTGCCTGGCCAGGGCTTTGCCTTCCCGGGCGAGGTGCTCCCTGCTCATCACGTCGGTCCCGGAGCAGGCCTTGTCGTACGTACGCACGAACCGCATGAAAAGGTCGTCGGCCACGCTGTCGCCGGCGTACCACGGGTTCCCCGACCTGACGACCACCGTGCCCCCCGGGGTCGTGATGTTCAGGATGTCGAGGTTCAGTTCTTTCCTGACCTCCTGGAGCTTGTTGATGAGCAGGGCGCGGTCGTTGTTCGCGACGGCCTCCCTTAGGTATGGCAGGGACGCGAGGTGTTTCATGAAGAGGTATATGACGTTTATCCTGTCGTAGTACAGGTACTGCGCGGTCTTGAGGTCGTTCTGGACCTGTTCGTACGCCTGGCCGACTATGTTGTTGTTGATGATCCTCAGCCCCACGACGATGGAGGGGATCCCTATAATCAGCACGACCAGGAGATGGCTGGCGATGAGCTTTATGCGCAGGTTTGTCTTTATTTTGAAGCCTGGCATCGCGCTACCTCTGGTTCAGGAAGAGCCGGTCGATGAATTCGGACAGGTCGAGGAAGTTGTTCACTTCCTTCATCTCCGTGCAATGGGGGAGGTAGACGGGGGCCGCGCTGTCCCCCCAGCCCCACAGGTGCCGCCTGTCGGGATTGAGCCAGAAGAGGTTGCGGCAGCGCTCGCCTATCCGGATGAATGAGTCCAGGCCCTCGTCCTGGTAATTGTTTCTCCCGTCTCCCAGGATGAGCACGGAGGTCTTGCGGGTGAGGGAGTCGCTGAAGTCTTTCAGGAACTGGTTGAAGCACCGCCCGTAGTTGCTGCCGAAACCGTACGTGAAGTCCGTGTCGGTGAAGATGGAGTTGAGCGCCGTTTCGGGGTTCATCTCCATGAACACCGGGGTGATCTCGACCACGTTGCTGATGAACGCGAAGGTCCTTACCTTCGAGAAGAGCCCCTGGAGGGTGTAGGTGAGCAGCAGCATGAACCGCGAGTACTGGTTCACGGAGCTCGATATATCGCACAGCACGACGAGCTGGGGCCTGTCTATCTTCCTGTTGCGGTAATAGAGCCTGAAGGGTATGCCCCCGTACTTGAGGTTGAAACGGAATACCCTCTTCACGTCCAGGCTCCCCCGTTTCATCCTCTTCTTGCGCAGGGATATACGGTTTTTCAGCTTCTGCCCGAACCGCTTGATGAGCTCTCTCATCTCCTGGACTTCCGCCGGCTTGAGCTGGTAGATGTACTTGTGCAGGAGGTATTGCTCCCGTTTCTTTATGGCGCTTCCGATGCCCCTGTCCCGCAGGCGCCTCCGTATGCGCGCCCGAAGGGCGCTCGACGGGTCGGTGTCGTCCTCGCCGTCTTCTCCCGTCCCGCCGCCCCGCGCGGCGGACCGCGACCGGGCGTAGGAGAGCGCCATGCCCAGCGCCCCCGAGGAGGACGCCAGGACGGGGTCATTGAGCATCATGTCGAGGATGTCCTGGTCGGAGAGCGACGCCCGCGTGTCGCCCGGGAGCCCGTCGATATACCGGTCGATCAGGCCGTTGAGCTCGTCCAGCTCCCCGGGTGAAAGCTGAAGCGCTTCACGGAGGCGCTGTCGGCCCAGCATGTCCTCCACGGCAAGGGGATCCATCGTGTCCTTGCCGCCGCTTTTCCTGTCGAAGAACTCCCGGAAGCACCGCTCGAAAACCGGGAGGTCCGTGTAGTCCTTCACCAGCGTGGACGAGAGGGCCTGCTTGAAGGCGGGCCGGTCATCGAAGTCGATGTGCCGCAGGGCGGTCATCATGTCCATCGTCTCCACGGGCGAGATGGCGACGTCGGCCTCCTTGAGGATTCCCGCGAACTCCAGCACCTTCCTCGTGATTTTCGCCTGTTCCTCGCTTTGGTAGAGCATCACGGTTCCCAGTAGGGGAGGCATGCTTCAGCCCGGACGCGGCGCCCGGGGGGCGTTAATGCACGAACACCTCTTTCGCATGTTTCTTGACGGTCTCTATGTCTTTTTCGTATTTCAAGATGAAGTTGAGGGTGTCGATCGCGATGTCTTGGTTCAACACCTCGCAGCCGAGCAGCACAAGGGCCTTGGCCCAGTCGAGGGTTTCGCTTATGCTCGGCTCCTTCTTGAGCGGGAGCCTTCGGATCTTGTGCACGGCGGAGACCATGCTCTTGACGAGGTAACCGCCGCACCCGGGCACCTTTATGGTCACGATCTTCTCTTCCAGCTCCTGGGAGGGAAAATTGATGTAGAGGTGCAGGCACCGCCGCTTGAGGGCGTCCGACATCTCCCTGGCGTTGTTCGAGGTGAGAAGCACGAAGGGCTTTCGCGAGGCCCTGATGGTGCCTATTTCCGGGATGGAGACCTGGAAGTCCGAGAGGACCTCGAGCAGGAAAGCCTCGAATTCGGAGTCCGATTTGTCGATTTCGTCGATGAGCAGGAGGGTGGGCCTGTTCGAGGTGACGGCCTTCAGGATCGGGCGCGGGATGAGGAACCTTTCCGAAAAGAACACGTCCTCCTCCGAGGTCAGCCTGTCGACGGCGTCGCCCAGCGTCTTTTCCCCTTCCAGCATCGATGAAAGCTTGTCTTTCAGGATCTGTGTGTAGAGCAGCTGCTTGGCGTACTCCCATTCGTACAGCGCCTTCGCCTCGTCTAGGCCCTCGTAGCACTGCAGCCGTATGAGCTCCATCCCGAGGGAGCCGGCGATGCACTTCCCCAGGTCGGTCTTTCCGACGCCCGCCGGCCCCTCCACGAGCACGGGTTTTTCCATCTTCATGGCGAGGTAGACGGTGGTGGCGATCTCCCTGGAGCAGATGTATTTTTCCCCTTCGAGCGCCTTTATGGTGTCTTCCACGGTTTCGAACATGACGGGCCGTCTTCCGGAATTGAAATAACGTCTCCCTGTTTCTAAATTCCCACTATTTTTACTATAGCGCTAATTTCAAGCAAATTACAGCGCGCCCCGTGTTTTTATGCCTCCCTTTTGTCGAAATGGGAAAATCAGGATAATTGCCGGCCATGTCCAGACACGGGGCGATCAGAACCCATCCGGGAGGATTTGTTTTCACCGACGATTTGAAAGGCTTCGGGGCGAATGGCGGACGGAACTTTCCGACAGGATCGGTGCGTGATTGAGAAGTCGAATGCAAGGACGGCATTCACACCCCGTTGCGGGCCCGGGAACGCCACGTCCGCGCCGCGCGGCCTCTTTCACGCGCGGGGGCTATTTTATTCCTTCAACCTCGCGCAGGTAGCTTTCGTAATTGCGCATCACGGCATCTCGGTCCCTTTTCCCAACTTTCTTGTTGCCGATGTAGATCCCCCAGGGATCGAGGTCTCGGGTAACCACCGAGCAGGCGCCCACCGTGGACCCCTCCCCGATGTGCACGCCCGGCAACACCACGGAGTTGGCCCCCAGCACGACGAAGCGCCCGAGCTTCACGGGGGCGCGCTTGGCGTGGCGGTAGTTCTCGGGTATGGTGGGATTGCCGAAGCCGGCACCCTTGAAATCGTCGGTGCTGGCGTAGACCTTGCAGCCCTGGAAGATGCCCGCGAAGTCGCCGATTTCGATCTCGTCGCCGCCGCTGAGAAACACGAAGCTCGCGATGTGCACGTTGTTGCCTATCTTCATCGGCTTGTGGGCGTATACGAAGGCGTAGCTGTCGATGATGACGTTTTTTCCGAACTGTATGTTCTTGAGTCCCTCGATTCGCGCGAAGTCGTATACCTTGACCCCCGGTATCCGGTATTTCTTTTCCATGCCGTGTCTCCTCCGCCCGTGATCTGCCGTATCATGAAACCGCATATCCCACATAAAGTCAAGATTTTAACATGAAAATTTTTATTAGGGACCGCACGGCCGCCGGGGTTCCCCATGCCGGTGGGGGGAGGCCTTTTTTGTTGCAAATGGACTGCCGCGGTGAAAGCATGCCCCTGTCGTGCAGAACGCGCCGCGAGGTGAGGCCATGCCTGTGTGCGAGATAAGCGGGAAAAAGCCGGTGGTCGGAGAGGGAACGTGGATCGCGCCCAATGCCTTCGTCATAGGCGACGTCCGAATCGGCAGGGGCTGCTTCGTCGGATTCGGCGCCACGATACGCGCCGACTTCGGCGCCGTCATCATAGGGGATGAAACGGCGGTGGAGGAGGGCGTCGTCATCCACGGGCCCGGGCTGACCGTGATCGGCAGCAGGGTGATCCTGGGGCACCTGGCAATGGTCCACAGCGCCACGGTCAGGGACTTCGCACTCGTGGGGATGCAGGCCCTCGTGTCCGACGACGCGGTGGTGGAGGAATGGGCCATCGTGGCGGAGAAATCCCACGTGCGGAAAAAGCAGGTCGTTCCCGCCCGGAAAATTTTCGGCGGCGTGCCGGCCGTGGAGATCGGCGAGGTGACGGAGCGCCATTTAAAGGCCCTCGAATTCGGGCAGAGGGCCTACGCGGACCTTGCCGCGCAGTACGCGGCCACCTTCAGGGCGCTTTCGGGGTGATTCGAATTACCGGCCGGGTGCGCGGGCTTACTTCCCGCCCTTGTCTTTCAAGAGCGCCTCGACCTTGATGGGCAGGCCGAAGATGTTCAGGAACCCCGTGGCGTCCTTCTGGTCGTAGAGCTCGCTCTTGTCGAAGGTCGCGATGTCGGGCTCGTACAGCGAAACCGGCGACCGGCGCCCGACCACCATGCAGCTTCCCTTGTAGAGCCTGACCCGGACGGTCCCCGTCACGTTCTTCTGCGTTTCGTCGATGAAGGCGTCCAGGGCCTCGCGCCTCCTGGTGAACCAGAGGCCGTAGTACACGAGCGCGGCGTATTCGTGGGCCAGGCGGTCCTTCAGGTGCTGCGTCTCGCGGTCGAGGGTTATCGACTCCAGGTCGCGGTGGGCGATGTGCAGCACGGTCCCCGCCGGCGTCTCGTAGACGCCGCGGGACTTTATCCCCACCAGGCGGTTCTCCACGATGTCGATTCTCCCCACGCCGTTCTCCCCCGCGACGCGGTTGAGCTCCTCCATGAGCCTCACCGCGGAAAGCTTCTTGCCGTCCAGGGAGACCGGCTCTCCCCGCTCGAAACCGACCTCCAGGTAGACGGGCCTGTCGGGCGCCTTCTGGGGCGACGTTGTGAGGAGGAACATGCCCTCGTCCGGTTCCCGGTAAGGGTCCTCCAGTATGCCGCCCTCGTAGGAGATGTGCAGGATGTTCCGGTCCATGCTGTACGGCTTTTCCTTGCTGACGGGCACGGGGATGCGGTGCTTCTCCGCGTAGTCGAAGAGCAGCGAGCGCGAGTTCAGGTCCCAGATCCGCCAGGGCGCTATGATGGTGAGGTTCGGGGCCAGCGCCTTGAAGGCCATCTCGAAGCGGACCTGGTCGTTGCCCTTGCCCGTCGCGCCATGGCACAGCGCGTCGGCCCCCTCGCGGAGGGCGATCTCGACCTGCTTCTTCGCTATCACGGGGCGCGCCAGGGATGTCCCGAGCAGGTACCTGTTTTCGTATATCGCGTTCGCCTTTATGGCCTGGAAGACGTACCCGCGGACGAACTCCTCGCGCAGGTCCTCGATATAGCACCGGCTCGCGCCGGTGTCCAGGGCCTTCCGTTCGAGCCCGTCCAGCTCCTCCTCCTGGCCCACGTTGGCGGCGAAGCAGACGACCTCGCAGCCGTAGGTCTCGAGCAGCCATTTGACGATTATGGAGGTATCGAGCCCCCCGGAATAGGCGAGAACGACTTTTTTGACCTTCATCTCGGTTCCCCGTTTTTAATTGATGCGCGTCGCGGCGCGCCTTCTTGCATCAAGAAACCCCTAGTGGCCCATCAGGGCGCACATGAGCGCCTTCTGGACGTGGAGGCGGTTTTCCGCCTGGTCGAGGACGATGGAGCGCTCGGAGTCGAGCACGGCGCTTTCGATCTCCTCGTCGCGGTGGGCGGGCAGGCAGTGCATCACGCGGCAGTTGTCGGCGCACCGGTGGAGGACCTTCCGCGTAACCCTGAAGCCGGAAAAGACCTTCTTGCGCCTTCCCGCCTCTTTCTCCTGTCCCATGCTCACCCAGACGTCGGTGTACAGGTAGTGGGCGTTTTCCACGGCGAGGTTTATGTCCGTCGTCACCTCGATCTTGGCGCCCGAGGCGGCCGACAGCTGGAAGGCCGTTTCAACCACCCGCGTGTCGGGCTGGTAGCCCTTCGGGGAAGCGATGGAGATGTCCATCCCCAGGAGGGCGGCCCCGAGGACGAGCGAATGCGCCACGTTGTTGCCGTCGCCCACGTAGGCCAATTTCCGGTTTTTAAACCTCCCCTCGCGCTCGTACACGGTGAAGAAGTCGCTGAGCGCCTGGCAGGGATGGAACATGTCGGACAGGCCGTTTATGACGGGCACCGAGGCGTTGCGGGCAAGCTCGATGACCTTGTTGTGGGAATAGGTGCGGATCATTATGGCGTCCACGTACCTGGAGAGCACCCTGGCCGTATCGGCGATCGTCTCGCCCCTGCCGAGCTGGATGTCGTCGTTGCTGAGAAAGAGGGCGTGGCCGCCCAGCTGGAAGAGCCCGGCCTCGAAGGAAACCCGCGTCCTCGTGGAGGTCTTCTCGAATATCATGGCCAGCGTCTTTCCCTCGAGGTACCGGTGGTGCTTCCCCTGGCCCGAGTCTTTTTTCAGCTTCCTGGTGAACGCGAACAGGCCCATGATCTCTTCCCGGGAAAGATCGGTTACGGAGAGAAGGTCCTTGCCGCCTACCTGTGGTATCTTCACGGTATGCCATCCTCCTGCTCGAGGAGTTTTTCCAGCACGTCCATGCCCTCCCTGACGGCCTTCATGGATATGGTGAGCGGCGGCATGATCCGGATGACCCTCTCGGAGGTGCAATTGATGACGAGTCCTCGCGCCAGCGCCTTTTTTACCAGGCCCGCGCCGGGCTTGTTCAGCTCGATTCCGATGTGCAGGCCCAATCCCCTGACTTCCTTCACGAGCGGAAGGTTCCGCTGCAGGGCGCGCAGCCGTTTCACGATATAGCCCCCCGACCGGAGCACGCCCTCGAGGAGGCTTTTCTTTTCCAGTTCTTTCAGCACGTGGGCGGCCGCGGCGCAGGCGAGGTGGTTCCCCCCGAAAGTCGTTCCGTGGGCGCCCTTCTCGAGATATTTCACGAGGCCGGCCCGGGCGTGCAGCGCGCCCACCGGTACGCCGCCCCCGAGCCCCTTCGCGATGGTGATCATGTCGGGAACGATGCCGAAATGCTTGAAGCAGAAGGCCCTGCCGGTCCTGCCCATGCCGGTCTGGATCTCGTCGACGATCAGCAGGGTCCCGGCGTCGGCGCAGGCCCGCGAGAGCTCTTTCGCGAAGACGGCGTCCATGGGCCGTATCCCTCCCTCCCCCTGGACGAGCTCCGTTATGACGGCGCAGACGCGGGCGCCCGGGACCAGCTTTTTCCTCAGCGCCCCCGCGTCGTTGAAGGGGAGGAAGGTGAAACCCGGCACGAGCGGGCCGAACCCCGCCCGTATCTTCTCCTGCCCCGTCGCCGACATGCTCCCGAAAGTACGCCCGTGGAAGGAGCCTTCGAACGACAGGATCTCGAAACGCTCCGGGGACAGGGACTGCCCGTACTTACGGGCAAGCTTGATGGCGGCCTCGTTCGCCTCGGTGCCGCTGTTGACGAACAGGGTCCTGCCGGGGAAGGCGAGCCGGGAGAGGAGCCTGGCCGCTTCGACCTGCTCCCTGTTGTAAAACCAGTTCGATGTGTGGATGAGGCGGTCTACCTGGGAGTGCAGCCGCTTCGAAAGCCCCGCGCGCGAATGGCCCAGGCCGGTGACGGCGATCCCGGAGAAGAAGTCGATGTAGCGGCGCCCGTCCTGGTCGTAAAGGAAGGCGCCGTCGCCCTCCGACGAAGCACGCCGGGAGCCTGTCGCCGTAGTTCTGGAACAGGTATCGTTTGTCATCTCTTATTATCTGCTGCAGTTTGCCCGAAGCCATGGCCTTCCGTCCAGCCGCCCGCGGCGGTGAAATAAAAAAAGAATAATCGGGGACGGTCCCGATTATCACAGAACGGAATCATCGGGCATGGGCCCGATATGTCAACCAAAAATTGATGCGGCCGCGGTCTTTAAAGCGCCCACCCGATCCCGAAGTAGAGCATGGTGAAATTCATTGGTTCGTCGATGTAGAATATGCGCTTCACGGCGAACCCGCTCGTCACCGACAGGTGCCCGGCGCGGATACCCATGGCCGCCGAAAGGTGCATGTAGGGGTCCGTGGTCTCCCTCGAGGCGATAACGGGGGGAGGGCCGGACGACCCGGAATCGAGCGTCACCTCGATCTCGCTGAACGCCACCCCGCCGCCCGCCTTGCCTTCGATATAAAAGTAGGGCGATAGTTTATAGAGGTAGGCCAGGTTCCCGAGGACCCCCCTCATCTCGAGGAACGACGGAGAATCGCCGTCGTCAAAACCCCCGGCCGAGAAGTAGTCGTAGTTGGCGGAGGCGATACAGTGTTTCAGGAAGGAATGGCGTTTGAAATAATCGATATTCGCGAGGTCATAGGAAAGGTAGACCGTCGCGACGTCCGTCTTTTCATACAGGCCTTCCCATTCGCCGACGAAGGTCGCGATTCCGTACTGGAAACCGAACGTGATGTCTTTCATGGAGGCATATGTCCCGCTATAGGGCGAGTAGGCCGTTTTTTCCTTTTTGGTCTCGAGCCCCTTCTGCAGCTCGGTGTTGATCTTCGCCGAGAGCATGTCGATGATGACCAGCAGGAGCGCCCCCAGCTCGTCGCTGGATTCGTGGATGTCCTTTATCTTCTGCTCGTTGACGTCGTAAATCTGCGTCTTTATGAAGATGGTCCGCCGCTCGATGGTGTATGAGCCGGTGACGATGAGGTCGGCGCTGAACTCCTTCCCCCGGTCCGCCAGGAACTGCATGTGCGTCTTGTAGCCCTCGTCCGACATGGAAGAGTCCACGTACTGGACCGGCACCGGCAGGGCCTGTATCACATATTGAGGTTGCTTGCGCAGCTCGATGGCGATAGAGTCCGGTATCACGTAGGAGTAGTACCCGTAATCGCTGCTCCCGGTGGCGTTGTAGAAGTTATAGATGAGTATCTTCCCCTTGATCTCGGGCGCTTTCTGGGCGAAAGCGAAAGAAAGGGGGCAGATGAGGAATAAGACCATCAGCAGCTTTTTAGGGTTCATCGGTCTGTGCGTCCTTTTTGGCCGTCGTTGCCGTCCCGCATCTTCCTTGCCGTGATACCGATATGATCGGTACGCCGCGTGAGAGAGTATAGGAGACCCTCGCGATTTCGTCAAGAAAATACTGGCCCCGGGCACCGGCCGGGAGCGGTTATCCTGCTAGGTGGTGTACTCCGCGTTGATCTTCACGTAATCGTGCGAGACATCGGTGGTGAGCATGGTGAACCGGCCCCCGCCGACGCCGAGGTCCACCGCGACGGATATGTCGCGCCCGCCCATCGCGTCCCCGAGCAGTTTCCTGTCGTATGCCTGGGGGACGCCCCGCAGCAGGAGCGGGACAGGCCCTATGGAGATGGAGAGGGTTTCTTCCCGGAACCCGGCCCCCGAGTAGCCCGCGGCGCAGGCGATCCTGCCCCAGTTGGGATCGTTGCCGAAGAGGGCCGTCTTGACCAGCAGCGACTGTGCGACGGCCCTCGCGGCCAGCCGTGCCTCCCCGTCGGACCGGGCGCCGGTGACGGACACGGTCACGAATTTCGTGGCGCCCTCGCCGTCCCGGACGAGCATCTCGGACAGAGCGGAGAGCACGTGGAGCAGGGCCTCCTCGAAGCGGGCCGTGTCGCCGGCAGAGGCGGGCGGGCCGCCCCCCGCCGGGCAGAGGATGATGGCCGTGTCGTTGGTGGACATGTCGCCGTCTATGGTGATGGCGTTGAGCGTCGCGGCGACGGATTTGCGGAACACGCCGTCCAGGACCTCCCGGCCCAGGGGCATGTCGGTCAGGAGAAAGCAGAGGAGGGTGGCCATGTTCGGGGCGATCATGCCGGCCCCCTTGGCGGCGCCCGCGACGGTGAACTCGCCGCGGGAGGTCTCGAAACGCGCGGCGGCCTCCTTCGGCCTGGTGTCGGTGGTCATGATTGCCCGGGCGACGAGCGGTCCCTTCTCCCGGGAGAGCCCCCGCACCAGGGCCGGCAGGGATTTCCTGATCTTCTCCGCGGGCAGTTGAACGCCGATGACGCCGGTCGAGGCGGCGAGCACGGAGCCTGCGGGCACGCCGAGGAGCCCGGCTACTTCGCCCGAGAGACCGGCGGCGTTCCTGTATCCCTCCTCGCCGGTGCAGGCGTTGGCGTTGTTCGCGTTGATGAGTATGGCGTGGACGGGGTTCGAGATCCTTTCCCGGCAGAGCTTCACCGGGGCGGCCTGGATCGCGTTCGTGGTGAAGGCGCCCGCGGCGCGGCAGGGCGTCTTCGAATGGATGAGCGCCAGGTCCAGGCGGTTTTCGTACTTTATCCCGCACTCGACCGCGGAAAACAGAAAGCCGGGCACGGTTTCAAGGCCGCCGGCGTGGGGCTTCATTGGCAGTCTCCAGGTGGGGCTTCAGCAGTAATCATCCTTCTCCCCATGGGAGAGGGGACCAGGGATCAGTAATCGGCCAGCACGCTCGACGAAATGACCAGCCGCTGTATCTCCGACGTCCCCTCGTAGATCTCGGTGATGCGCGCGTCCCGGGAGAACCGCTCGACGGGGTATTCCTTGACGTAGCCGTAGCCCCCGAATATCTGAATGGCCTTGTGCGTCACGCGGTGGGACGCCTCGGAGGCGAAGAGCTTCGCCATGGCGGCGTACCGCGAGTACTTTCTCCGGTCCCCGGTGCCGATCAAGGCGGCCGCCTGGTAGGTGAGCAGCCTCGCCGCCTGTATCTCCGTGGCCATGTCGGCGATCATCCACTGGATGGCCTGCAGCTTGGCTATCGGCTGGTTGAACTGCACGCGCTCCTTGGCGTACTTGGCCGCGGCGTCGAGGGCGGCCTGGGCGATCCCCAGGGCCTGGGCGGCTATGCCCACGCGTCCCCCGTCGAGGGTGTGCATGGCGATGATGAAGCCCTCGCCCTTCTTTCCCAGCATGTTGTCCCCGGGTATGGCGCAGTTGTCGAAGACCAGCTCCGTGGTGGACGAGGCGCAGATGCCGAGCTTGTCCTCCACCTTGCCCACGGAGTAGCCGGGCGTGCCCTTCTCCACGATGAACATGGTGAGGCCCTTGTGGCCGATCCCCTTCTCGGTGACGGCGATAACGACGGCCACGTCGGCGACGCCGCCGTTGGTGATGAAGTTCTTGGTGCCGTTGAGCACCCATTTCCCGTCCCTGAACTCGGCCGTCGTCTTGGTGCCCGCGGCGTCCGACCCGGCGCCGGGCTCGGTGATGCCGAAGCAGCCAATCCACTCGCCCGTTGTGAGCCTTGAGAGGTATTTCTTCTTCTGCTCCTCGGTGCCGAAGTAATAGATGGGCGAGAGGCACAGAGAGTTGTGCGCCGAAACGATCACGCCCACGGAGGCGTCGCCGCGCGAGAGCTCCTCGACGGCGATCGCGTAGCTCACGTAGTCCATGCCCGCCCCGTTGTACTGTTCCGGGTAAACCACCCCCAGCATGCCCATCCCGCCGAGCTTTTTCACGTGCTCCCAGGGGAACTCGTGGCTTTTATCGTATTCCGCGGCCTTGGGCTCCAGCACGTTGACCGCGAACTTCCGGCACATCTCCCGTACCATCTGCTGCTCTTCGGTGAGATTGAAATCCATGGCATGCTCCTCGGGGTTGAATTGCGGGGGAGGCTTCGCCCCGCCGTGTACAGGATGGCGGCCGCGGCAATACGCGCAATAAAAAAACGCCGGGTCCCGAAACATTTTTCACGTTTTTCCAGAGCCGGAGGCGCTGCAGGGCCACGTGTCATCAGCCCCGAAGAATGAGTTTCAGGTGCTCAAGGATGACGGTGACGCAGACGTAATCCGGCTTTCGTTCAAAATTATAGCAGCGGTGCTTCCCTTGTGCAGCATTGGATTCCACCGACACATGCCAATCCGCCGTGACAGCGTAATCGCAGGCCGCTGTGAGCAGGACCAGAACGCGGGTGTAGATAATGCAGAGGGGGAGGGCCAGTGTTCGCGGCGAACATGGCGTCAGGCGGCCGTATCTTCTTTGCCGATGCTCCAGTATTCAACGGTGCCAAAGATGGTATAGGCTGTAAAGGTTTCTTTTCATGAGAATCCGAGTCATTTCAAAAACAATACTAATACATTACATCGAGAAGTGCGGGATTCGTCCCGATACCGGTGGTAATGGTTGTGATCACCGAGTCGGTCGACCCGTTGATGACGGTGACACTGTTCGCACCGCTGTTGGCCACGTATATCCTGTTGGTGGCGGGGTTCACCGCCACACCCATGGGACTTGTTCCACGGGAATTGTGGCGATGACCACGTTTGTCGCCCCGTTGATCACGGAGACATTGTTGCTGGCTTCATTGGCCACGTAGATCTTGTTTGTGCTTGTGTTGACGCCAACTCCGTATGGATCCGTGCCGACGGTGATGCTGGTGATAAAGCTGTCTGTCGAACCATCGATACCTGTATAACGTCGTCGGATAAATCGGCGACATATACCCTGTTGGTTGCCGGGTTCACCCCCACGCCCCGGGTCTCGCCCCACGATCCGCCCGACACCACGGTTAAATATGTATCGTCAGATCCGTTTATTACCGCGGCCGGATTCCAGAGCGACACGTATATTTTATTGGTGTTGGGATTGATCCCGACGCCGAAGGTATAAGAACCGGTGGTGTCCACCTCCTTGATGAAGCTGTCCGTTGCCCCGTTGATCACCTCGATGTAGTCCGATACATAAAATTGAGTAACATAGACTTTGTTTGTGTTGACATTTACTCCAACGGCAAATGGTTCAAAAGCGGTACTGCTGCCTATGATATTGAATGGGTGTTCCTATCACGGTGTCGGTCAGCGAGTTGATCACGGAAACAGTGCCGGCCCTGTTGTTCGCCACATAGACCTTCCCGGTGGCGGTATTCGCACCCACCCCTCCCGGGCCATCACCCACGGTGATAGTGTTTATAACAGTATTACTTGACGCATCGATAACCGAAACCGTGTCACTGCCCCAGTTGGCCACGTACACCTTGGCCCCGGCTGATTTCATCGTGATGGTTACCGTTGCGGTTTCGCCGGCCGACAGGTCGATGGGCTCGCTGACGCCCGCATACAACACGTCGCCTGCCGCGTTTTTCCCGTGAACGGAAAACACCCGGTTTGGACCGGCGTCCACCGACATGACGATGGTCGTCTCCGCGGGCGGGAAGCTCTCCTGGATGGTGGGCATGCCGTTTCCCGTCACGGCTACCAGGATCGAGGTTACCTCCGGCGGGACCTGGGCATAGGCGCGGGATGTGACAAATTGCAGGAGCCGCTCCATGATGGATGTATGGGCTGTATTTTCAGCGCTGACGTTTCCAAGATTTATTATGACTTTCGCCTTGTCGGTACTGCCCGAACACCCGTTAAAAAACAGGTGCGCCGACATGGCTAAAATGAAAAGGAAGGGAAATACATGTTTTGTCTTCATTTCAAATCGTCCTTACTATGTCATTCATTCATCATTTGGAAAAGTCCCTGCCGGTCGTTGCTTCTCTTAACAGAAGGTCCGTTCTGTTTAAATAATACCCCGAGGACGCCTGCTTCCATAGAAGAAACATCATTTTTCGATAAGGTGTGAAACCCTATTATGTCCGGATCGGGCATATTTTCAACTTAATTATTTTTAAAAGATTTCCCGTCGGAAGAGAGCGCCCGAAAAAATGAAAATTGCCGGAGGTGTGATACGATGTTTCATGAAGGACTTATTTTCTCATAACTGTACATGTTTCATCGTTTGCAAATTTCAGCCCTTGGTTATTGCAGAGTAGTGGCGCAGATTCTCCCCGTATGCAATTAATCGGTTGACACGGGAACAGGCTGGTATGGCATGGGTCGAAGTCCTTGCATGAAAATACCGCAACGAGGTGTCGTCACATGGTCAAGTATTCAAAGAAGGAAATTGCCGCGCTGGACAAGTATTATCCCCATCCGAACAACCTGGTGGACCTCTTCGAAGAGAGCGTGAAGAAATGGGGGGGCAGGCCCGCCATAGGCACAAAGAACGTCGCGTCGAAAACCTACGACTGGGTCACCTACAATGAACTGGCCGGTCGTATCAGCAATCTGCGAAGCGCCCTCGCGTCGCTGAAGATGAAAAAAGGCGACTTTGCCGGCGTCATCATAAACAACTCCGTCGAATGGTTCGTCATAGAAAACGCGGTTCACGGCCTCGGGGGCGTGTACGTGCCCATGTACGAGAAGGAGCTGATGAAGACATGGCACTACATCGTCAAGGACAGCGCAATGAAGTTCCTTTTCGTGAAAGACGGGGACCTCTGCGAAAAGGTGAAGCATTTCAAGAAGGAGATAAAGACCCTGAAGGACATCTTCGTGATCCGCGGGGAAGGCAAAAACTCGCTGGCTGCCCTCGAGGCGGCGGGCCGCGGGAAAAAGGTGAAGCCGTACAAGCCCCGCTGGTTCGAGCCGGCCGAGCTCATCTACACCTCCGGCACCACGGGGGACCCGAAGGGGGTGCTGCTCTCCCACGGGAGCCTGGCCCACTGCTCGCAGGCCGGGTACCACATCTACCCCGAGCTGAACGAAACCTCCGTGGCCCTGGGCATCCTCCCCTGGGCCCACAGCTACGCCCTGAGCGCGGAACTGCACAATTTCCTCCAGTTCGGCGGCTCCATCGGGCTCATGGAGTCGGTGGATACCATCGGCGAGGATTTCGCCCTGCTGCGGCCCACGCACCTCATGTGCGTGCCCCGCGTGTTCAACAAGATCTACGATGGGATCCAGACGAAGATGAAGGAGGAGGGCGGCGCCAAGAAACTCCTGTTCGACATGGCGTGCGCCGAGGCGGCGAAATGCCGGGGAGGAAACCCCTCGTTCAAGCTGAAGGTGCTTGACAAGATAGTTTTCTCCAAGATACGGGAGCGCTTCGGCGGGCGCCTGGAGGGGGCCCTCACCGCCAGCGCGGTCATGAACCCGGAGATCGCGTATTTTTTCCATGACATAGGCGTCCCCACGTTCGACTGCTACGGCCTCACGGAGACGGCGCCCGCGGTGACCATGAACTCGCCGAAACTCGGCAACGTCCTGGGCTCCGTGGGCAAGTGCGTCGAGGACATGCATGTCGTCATCGACACGTCGCGGTGCGAGGACGAGAGCGAAGACGGCGAGGTGCTCGTCTACGGCGCCCACGTCATGATGGGCTACCACAACAAGCCGAAGGAAACGGCCGCCATCATGCTCAAGGACCGGTGGAACGGGTTCCCCGGCATCCGCACCGGCGACCAGGGGAGGTTCGACGCGGAGGGGAACCTCTACATCACGGGCCGTTTCAAGGACGAGTACAAGCTGTCCAACGGGAAGTACGTGCACCCCGAGTCGATCGAGACCGACATCAAGCTCGTGCACGGCATACTCAACGCCTTCGTGTACGGCGACGGCAGGCCGCACAACGTCGCCGTTGTCGTCCTCGACGTGCCGGCGCTCAAGAAAGACGCCGAGTTCGGCCGGTGGGCGAAGGGCAGTCCCGGGGAGGTCGCGTCCAGCCGCCAGGTCCAGGAGTTGATGTCGGACAAGATCAAGGGTTTTTTGAAAAAGCATTACGGCGGCTATGAAATTCCCCAGAAATTCATATTCACGACCGAGGATTTCACTCTGGAAAACGGGATGCTGACGCAGACCATGAAGGTGAAGCGCAAACAGGTGCTAAAGCGGTACGAGAAGGAGATCGCGAAGCTGTACGCCTAGGTACGCCTGGCGGCGTGGGCCGGCATGAAGCTTTGGGAAAGCCTCAACTAAACTGTGCGACTTTCTTGTCACGCGAAAGAAAGTGGCCAAGAAGGGCGCTCGCTCAGACGCCGCGAGGGGCTGCCTTAGAGTCATTAAAGTGCTTACCCTGTTCGGGGCAATGACATGCATCCATGCATTCCACGCCCCTCCCCGGCCATCCTTGCCGGGGTCTCCTTGTGCTGAGCCATGATGCTTTGTTTCGGTAAATACGCTTGGCATAGTCGAGGTTCAAATGCAGCGCCGTACACGGATGTGTATAATGCGCTGCTATCCGAGGGCGCGGCTACGTGCCTCCTGCGAAGAACGGCCGTTTCCCCGCAATCTTCTTTGACATTCCTGAAACGATTGGAAGATTGCGGGGTCAGTGGCCTCGCTGCTTAGTGCCTATCTCGTAGTTTAACGCCGCATAGTATTAATAATTTGCCCTAGCCCGGCAGTATCCTCACCACTTCGATTTTTTCCGCCTTTCCCTTCACCGAGACCGGGTCGAGCCTGCGGTGGTGGAACTTCTTGTTCGCCAGGGACAGGATTTCCTTCGACGCCAGGATCTCACCGGGTCCGGCCGCGGAGCACAGGCGGGAGGTGAGGTTCACCGCGTCGCCCACGCAGGCGAAATCCATCCTGAAGTCCGAGCCGATGTTCCCCACCACGACCTCGCCCCCGTGGATGCCGATGCCCACCTCGAACACGGGGAGTTCCTGCTCCCGCCGCTTCGCGTTGGTCTCGGCCAGGGCGCTCATAATCCTCAGGGCGCACTCGACGGCGCGGTCCACCCGCGCGGGCCCGCTCCAGTGCGCCATGATCTGGTCCCCCACGTAGTCGTCGATGTCGCCGCCGCCGCCTTTGATGATCTGCGACTGCAGTGCAAGGTAGAAATTGAGCACCTCGATCACCGTCTGCGAGTCGTTCCTATCGGAAAACGAGGTGAACCCCCGCACGTCTGAAAACATGAAGGCGAGGGACTTCCTCCCCGTCTCCCCGAGCTCCATCCGGCCCGCCGTGCCCTTCCTGGCCTCGATGAGGGCCCTGGTCGACCGGGAGACGTACTTCTCGAGGTGGAACTTCTTCGTCAGCTCGTCGATCATGTGGTTGAACACGTCGCTGAGGCGCCCTATCTCGTCGTTCGTGCGGATCTCTATGCGCGTGTCGATGTTCCCCTCGCCGACGGACACGGCCCAGCGCTCGAGCCGCTTGAGGTTCTGTATCATGAAATGGAGGAGGATCCAGCACACGATGACGCTCACGCCGGTCATGGCGAGGGCGATGTGCGCGGCCTTCGATATGTCGCGGTTCAGGTCTCCCTCGATCTTCTGCATGTCGAACACGACGGCCAGGACGCCCAGCCTCCGGAGCCCCTCGATCCGGTCCGCCATGAGCCTGAAGTTCTTGTTTATCTGCTCTTCGATCGCGTACGCCTCCTTGGCCTGGTCGTTCTCGTAGGCCTTTTCCTTTTTCGCGTAGAGGTTCAACAGCCACCGCTCCTGCCAGAGCCATCGCTCGGAAGGCGGGATTTTACGGTTCCGGACGGAAACGATGCCGTTGAAGAGCTTCATGAACATGAGGTCTATGCTGCCCGCCCTGCCGTTTTCACCGGCCGGCGCTTTTGGCGCCACCTGCGGCTTCGCCGCCCGCATCCCCTTCTTCTGCGCCGGCCGGACGTCCGCCGGGGGCGCGTGCGGGTCGAATTCCTCGCCGAGCTCGTTCCTGTATTTGTTCCAGAGGGCCTCGTAGACCTGGGCCCTCTGTTTCTTCGACATGCCCCTGGCGGTCTCGTAGAACTTGTTGAAATCCCTGAGCACGTCCACGACGATGCCGCCGTGGAGGAAGATGGGGTAGGTTATGGCGCGGAATTTCCCGGTTTTTCCCCTGTCCTTCCCCGTTCCCGCCTCCTTGAAATCGGTGCCGAGCAGCCTCTCCTCGGTGAGCGAGAGGGAGGCCTTGACGTACGGGATGGCCTGCCGGGCGCGGAAATCGCCCGGGGAGGTGCTGAACCGGACAGCGCCCTTTTCGTCGGTGAGAACGATTTTCACGATGTCGTCGTTGTAATTCTTGAAACTGTTCGCCTCGCGCACGATGGTGTCATACTTGAGCTTGCGCTCCTCCGGCGTGGTGTTTATGTTCTGGTCCAGGTAGAATTCCGCGGGCCCGCTGAGTATCCGGACGAGGGTTTCCGCCTTCGTGTTCTTTTCCTCCGCCAGCATGCGGCGCTGGTTCAGGTACATCGCCAGCGTCAGTGCCGCGATGATGCAGGCGAGGACGATGAAGAGGAGCCCCAGGAGCCGGACCCGTATGCCGAAATACACCCTCCGGACCGCCTGCTTTTTTTTCTTCTTCGATGATTTGAACAGCATGGCCGTTTTTCCTTCTTTTTATCGCATCATGATTTTTCCGCGGGGATACAGGAGAACGGACACGGACCGCCGGTGTCGATATAAAAAAGCCTTCCCGGGGCCGTTCCCGATGTATCATGGCGCAGTGTATCCGGTCTGGCGCCGCCGCGCAAGACGTATTTCCTGACCGGAGGTCCGTGTATTTCGTAGTACGATGCGCAGCCGTCATGCCTCTCCGGTCTCCCGGAACTCCATCATTTCCTCTTTCGTGATCTTTGCCGGGCACGGCACTCCCCCCGGTTGTCACCGTTCCGATTTCAAATACCGGCCTGGAGACCCATCTGGCTTTGAGGACGCCGGCTCCCCCATGCCCCATAATATCTTGCAAAAATCGCCGCCCCGTGATGCACTCGATAGGCGTCCGCGCCGGCCCGGGTTGTCAAAAACTCCCGAAATCCGGCGGTAGGCGATTGCTTGAATTGCCACAAGGAGGTGCCGCATGCCGAGTGAGAAAAAGGGAAAGAGGGCGCCGGCGAAGAGGAAGGCCACGGCGCGCCATACAGTCCGGGAGCTTTCTTTCATAAGCCGGGGCACGCGGTGCGCCGCCTTTCTCTACAGGCCGCGGGGGAAGAAGAATCCGCCCCTGGTGGTCATGGCGCACGGCTTCGGCGCCGAGATGGCCTTCGGCCTGCACCCGTTCGCGGAGAGGTTCACGCGGGAGGGCCTGGCCGTGTTCATGTTCGATTACCGCTGTTTCGGCCGGAGCGGCGGCACGCCCCGCAACCTGGTGAGCCCGCGGCGGCACGTCCAGGATTGGCAGGCGGCCCTGGATTTCGCGCGCTCAATCCCTGATGTCGACCCGGGCCGCGTCGCCCTGTGGGGGAGCTCTTTCAGCGGCGGGCACGTGATCGTCACGGCGTCGCGGAACCCCACGGTGCGCGCCGTGGTGTGCCAGGTCCCCTTCGTGGACGGCCTCGCCGTTGCGCTGGACACAAAAGCATGGAAGCTCCTGAGGGGCACGGCGGCGGCCGCCAGGGACCTGTTCAGGATGCTCACCCTCCGCGAACCGTACTACGTGCGCATGGCGGGCAGGCCGGAAGAGCTGGCGCTCATGAATTCGCCCGATTCCCTCGACGGGTACATGGCCCTCGTTCCCCGGGGGCATCCGTTCCGGAACGAGTGCCCGGGCAGGATATACCTGACCGTGGTCGGGTACCGGCCCGCGGCCTTCGCGTCAAGGGTGCGCTGTCCCGTCCACGTGGTCATCGCCGTGAAGGACTCGCTCATAGCAGCCGCCTCGGTGGAAAGGGCCGCAGCGAAGATCCCCCATGCCTCGGTGAAGCGCGTGGACGTGGGGCACTTCGACGTTTACCGCGGAAAGGTGTTCGACGAAGTCGTCAGGGCGGAGGCGGAATTTCTGCGCAGGGAGCTTCTTGCGTAACCCTGCACAGCCGAATGATATTATCAATCCGGAGGGTGGCATGAGATACAAACAGCGTTATTTCAGGTGCAAGCAGTTCGGCGAGGGGGAGCCGGTGGTCATCATCCCGGGCCTCGACGGGATAACCGAGTTCTTCGCGGACATCGTGCCCGAGCTCGCCCGCTTCTACCGGGTCATCGTCTATTACCTGCCGCTGGCCGCCGAGGCGAAGAGGGAAAAGCGCGTGTACAGCTTCGACTACATAGCCGACGACCTGGCGAAGGTCCTCGACGGGATCGGGGTGAGGAAGGCCTCGATAATCGGCGAATCGTTCGGAGGCGTCTGCGCGCAGGCCTTCGCGCTCAACCACCGCGCAAGGGTGAACAAGCTCGTCCTCATCTCCACCGCGCCGCACTTCAGGGTGTCGGCGCACAACCGATTGCTCGCGAAGGTCTTCAAGTTCGTCCCGCAGTGGCTCTTCGCCCGCCTGCACGTCTCCGACGTCTTCGAGAAGGGGGACCCCCGGTGGGCCAAGGATCTCTTCACCCGCGAGGCGGCCTGGGCCTGCCACCCCTCGGTGCACGCGAGGGGGCTCATCGTCATCGCCGCGGACTACCGCGGCCGCGTCAAGGATCTGATGATGCCCACCCTGCTGGTGGTGGGGAGCGACGACAGCTTCACCGGCGAGGACTCGAGGAACATGCTCAGGGCGCTCCCCGACGGGAAGCTCACGGTGCTGCCCGGGGGGCACCTCTGCCACCTCATACACCCCGAGAAATTCCTCGCGGCGGTGTATAATTTCCTGGGGAAGGGCAGGCTCCCGAAATACAAGGCCGTTTGACGGGGAGGCCGCGCTGGAAAACCCAACACACGGAAGGTACGACCATGAAGAAAAAACTGTCAATCGCGCTTTTAACCGTCGGGGCCGTTGTCGCCCTCTATGCCGGGCTCCACTTCGCTCTCTTCCCCAAGTACGAGTACGCCGGGAAAAGACTCCCGGACAGGTTTGAAGACTTTTACCGGGAGCGACTGGCCGAGAGCAGGCGCCTGGGAGTGCGGCCGGGGAACGAGGAGAAGCTGCTGCGCCTCTCGCCGGGGAAAACGCCGCTGGCTATCCTCTACGTCCACGGCTGGACAGCGTCCCGCGCCGAGGGGGAAGCGGTGATGGACAGGGCGGCCCGCCGCGCCGGGGCGAATATCTATTACCTCCGCCTGGCAGGCCACGGGGTGGACGGGGAAACCATGGCCGCGGAGCACCTACCGGGACTGGCTGGACTCGGCGACGGACGCGCTCCGCATGATGGGAAAGCTCGGGGACAGGACCGTAATCGTCGGCACCAGCATGGGCGGGACCATCGCCGTGTGGCTGGCCGCCCGCTACCCGGACCTGGTGGACGGCGTGATCCTCTGCTCGCCCTTCTTCGATTCAGTGAATCCGGCAGGGCGGATTCTTGAATATCCAGGCGGCCTTCAGGTCCTGGAACTTCTTATGGGGAAGGTCCTGATGGCGAAGACGGGGCCGAATCACGTGGAAGGATGGCAGGATTACTGGATTGTCGAGCGTCATGCCACGGTTTACAAGACCATGTTCGACCTGAAAAAGCTCGTGGCCCGCGACGACATCTACCGGCTGGTACGGGACCCGGTGCTGCTGCTGTACTATTACCGGGACGAACAGCACCAGGACACCGGGGCGTCCGTGCCTGCCATGCTGCATGCCTATAAAACATTTGGGCCGGAGGGGAAGCCTCACCCCCTGAGCCGCTCCGTCGCCATCGCCGACGGCGACCACGTGCTCATGTCCCGCTGGGCGAAAACCGACAAGCGGCGCGTGGAGGAGGCGTGCGTGGAATTCCTCCAGGCCGTCGCGAAATCTTCCCCGTAAACCGGCGCCGCGCGCGGTGTACGCCTTAAGCCGCGGCCGGCCCGGGGGCTGTTATCCGCTGCGCGGGCCGCTTCAGCGGCCCAGCATGCCCTTCTTCAAATTCTCCTGGACGGGGTTCGGCCCGAGCCAGATCGCGAAGAGCGCCTTCTTGAAAGCGAGCCCCGGGACGGCGCCCAGCGCCTTCGCCGCGCCCCCCTTGGGCGAAATACTCGCCGAAATCCCCGTGCGCGGAATGTAGGAGAGGGTGATGGTGTCGCCCTTCTTCATTTCGAGCCCGTCGAAGAGCTTCAGGAACGTGTCCACCTTGTCGGTGGCGTAGCCGGACCCCGCGGCCTTGACGAAGCCCTCGCGGATGGCCTTCACGAACCTGTCCTTGGAGAGGAGCCCCGAGTCGATGAGCATGGCCACCGACATGGGCTCGTCGGCCTCCAGTATGTTCGTGCCGTCCTTGCCCTTGAGCGCCTCGGGCGCGTACAGGGTCGCGAAGTACACCGTGCCTATCAGGGTCATGGTCCTCCTGCCCGTGCCGATCTTCACGAGCTCCTTCCCTCCCAGCATGAGGGCAAAACCCCCTTCCGCGCAGAACGCGAGCGCGAGCAGAGCCGCCAGTATGAGACATGCGGTTTTCTTCATGGATGCGTACCTCCGGTTGTAAGTTGTACATGCGATGGACATATAAAGCGGTCGTATCACAGTAATGGTACCGGAAACGGGCGGGGGGCGCAAGCCTTTTATCGGGCGGCCGATTCCGCGCCTGTCCGCGGCGGAGGCTCTTTTCTTGACAGGTGCGGCACACCCGGGTACTATTGCCGGTGAAATCCGCCCGGGACGCGTCTTTCGAGGAGGTTTGACATGAGCAAGAAGAGCGTGATATTCGCCGTCGTTATAGCCATCCTGGCCATGGTAATCCTGGGCTTCGCCGCGTATACGGGCTCGTTGAGAACGGCCGCCGTGAAATACCACGGGTCCCTTCCAGGGACCATCGCCGTGGAAAGCGGCACCTTCACGGCGGAAGGGGCCGTGCCGCCCGATTACACCTGCGACGGCCGCGGAGCGTCACCACATATCGCGTGGAGGAACGTCCCCGCCGGGACGAAATCCCTCGCGCTCATCGCGACCGACTGGGACGTGCCCTCGCCGGATTTCAGGCTGGCGCACTTCGCGCACTGGGTCATGTACGATATTCCCGCAGGCGTGAGAGAACTGCCCGCCGGCGCGTCAGAGGAATCTCTCGGGAGGCTCGGCATCACGGTGGGCGAAAACTCCACGGGAAAGCCGGGGTACACCCCGCCGTGTCCGCCCCTCGGGGTCCATAAATACGAGTTCCGGGTGTACGCGCTGGATGTGGCGAAGATCGAGCCGAAAGAAAAGACCCGCTCGGCGGTCATGGAGGCCATGGCGGGCCATATCCTGGCGTTCGGCGAGCTCACGGCGGCCTACGGCCGCTAGGCCGGGACGCCCGCCTTCCTTGCCCATGCTAAATATAGGCCACCGCGGGATAAGCCTTGATTTCCCGGACTTGGCCCAGACGGGTCAAGTCGTCTGCAGGGGGCGGACGGGATGTAATTTATTTGAGGTGTAAGCGGCGGAGACGATAATGTTCCCTCGGACATCGACATGAGCGGCGGCCGTTCGGCAAAGGAGACGCGTCACAGCGCGGTGATCTGCCCCCGCTGCGGCGCCGAGCTTAACCGCAGCGAGCGCATCGAGGCGCGCGCGGGAGGCGCCGTGCGTGTAGCCATAGGCAAGTGCATCGGGTGCGGTGGGGAATACGATGGCGGCACGAAGGAATATTTCCGGCTGTATGCCGATATTCTCGCGCGCGGAAAGGATGACACCCTCCTTCGGCTGGGGATGAAGGGGGCCATGGACGGCGCCCGGTATGAAATAACCGGACGCGTGCGATACCGGCGCGAGGAGGAGCACGGGGGCGGCGTCATCGACATGTGGCACGCGCTGTCGCCCGGCGGCGGCTCACTGTGGTTCATGGATGCAGACGGGGAAATGCGCGCGCTGAAGGAACATCCGGCCGTAACGGGTGTTGAGGGCAGGGGACGCGCCGCGAGACCGGCTTTCCGGCGGACTGGCGAAGGGTCCGCGCCGTCTTTCCGCGTCGTCTTCAAGGAAGGCAGGCTCCCGTTCAGGGTCGAGACGGGCGATCCCGTGCAGGTGGAGAGCCGCAGGAGCGGCGGGAGAATATATGTCGCCATGCGGGGTAAGGTGGGCGCCCTCCATGCTTCGGGGAGGCGTGTGCACCGCAAAAAACTGGTCCGCTCTTTTCTGGAGGACGAGTACGACGACCAGTATGTAAGCACCGTCAGGAACAGGCGCCGCTACCGGGCGAAGGCGCGAGTATACCTGCTGGCGATGATCGCCGCGTACGGGCTCGCCTTCATGGCTCATCGTTCAGGGGCCCCGGTGGAAATCTTAAAGGAGAGGAGAGTGGTCCTGCCCGGGCGGGAACAGGCCGACAGGCAGTCCGGGTTTCACGGAAGCGGGACCGTGTACGGGCCGGTGACGCTGAGCAACTCGCGGAATTTGCACGAGATACGGATCCGGGTGGATGATTCTGCCGGGATGCCTCCCGGCGGGCCGTGCGCCGTGCGCGTCGCCTTAATACGGGAGGACAATGTCTCGGGCGAGATCAAGGACTCCCTGGACCGGGCGGCCGGGCCCGCGGCAAGGGCCCCGGTGAAAGGCTACTTCGATGACGCGGCAAACGGGCCTGACAGCGTTGAGTCCTATTCTTTCGAGGAGGACCTGAGGCCCGGCGGGGAGTTCGGGGCGGCCGGCCGCTGGCGTTCGGCAGGAACGCGCGTCGACAGGCGCTTTTCGCTCGACACCGCGGGCGCGTACTACGTCTACGTGGAAATCCTGAAACGATGGGGCGGGGATACGGAGCCGGTCCTCCTTTCCCTCAGAGAGGGTGTCAGGGGCGCCCGGTATTTCCTGGCCGCGGGGGTCCTCCTTTCGCTGCTTATGCTTGTCAATTGGCACAGGGCGCGAACATACAGCGAGATTCCTTTTTCGTTCATATCCCGGTAGAGGGAGCGGTCAACGCGTCATGTGGAGATCGGTCATCGCGTCGCTGTTGATCCTCGGGGGCGCCCTCGGGATGTCCTGGTCGAATTTCGGCTACGACAGGGCCGGGGCGGCCTACGTCAAGAAAAGACGCGCGGAGAGGGGCCTATTGAAAGTCGGCAGTCCCGCCTCTTACCTGGACGTCCGTCCCCGGGAACACCCCGCCCGGCGGTGAGAGGCAGGCCGGTAACTATTCGTTTCAAGGAGGTGGACACCCGTTATGGACTGGCATCAAGTGATAATGGACCTGTGCGTCGTGGGGATTTTTTCCGTCGCCGGCATCCTTCTGCTGTGCGTGGGCTTCCTCGTGGTGAAGCTGGTTTTTCCTTTTTCGATCAAAAAGGAGATCGAGGAGGAGCAGAACACGTCCCTGGCCCTCCTGGCCGGGGCGCTCCTTCTGGGCATGTCGATAATCATCGCCACGGTGATAGGGGCCTTTTTCAGGGAGACCGGCCAGGTGCCGGCGCCGAAGCCCGCCGCGGAGGCCGGGGTGAAACCGGCGGCCGATAAAAAGTGATTCCGCCGGGAATGCGGGACAATGCGGCCGGTCCCGCGGGTGAGGCCCGTTTTTGTCTTGAAGAAAATGGGGACTCGCCGTATGACCGGGGCGTGAATGGCGGCGGTCCCGGAGGGCGCGTTTTGACTGCCGGGAAAGAGTGAGGACCATGGAGAACAGGGGTTATCTGAGGTTTTGCGCGGCGCTCGTCCTGGCCGCACTGTGCGCCTGCGGCCAGTGGAAGGTGAGCGCCTTGAAGGGCAAGACGCTGGCGACCATAAAGGCCGGCGACAGCCCCGGCAGGGTGATGATAGACTATGACGAGAGCGGGGCGCTGAACCTGTCGTTTTTTATAAGGGTCTTCAACGGCAGAATATATTGCGCCGACAACATACTCAAGCGCGTCCAGGTAATGGACATCGACGGCAAACCGCTGCTTATCGTCAGCCAGAAGCCTGAGGCGAATGCCGTGAAGCGCGACGTGAAATGCACGACATTCAACTTCGGCGCCATAGGGCTGCTGGCGGCCGATTCGTCGGGCACCGTGTACGTACAGAACAGGCTGGTGCCGTCGGGCAACGTGCAGGGCCGGGGCACGGACTTCTCCCCGTCCTATATCCTGGTGTTCGACCGGGGCGGCAACCTCCAGTACACCCTGGGGGAGAGGGGCACGCCCGACATCCCCTTCTCCTATATCGAGAGCCTGGAGATAGACCGCAAAGACAGGCTGTTCGTCGTGTCGCGGACCCAGGACACCTGGAGCGTTTACCGGTTTTCAGGCAGGAGAAGGGACCTGAACGCGAGCTTCGGCAACCGTGATTTCCAGGACAATGAAAAAGGGCAGACCTACGAGGGAAAGATCGAAAATATCAAGATATTCAAGGGCGGCGACAACTTTCTCATAGCGGTGGCCTATTACCACGGGTCCCGGTTCAAATACAGGAAGATCTTCGACTACGACAGGAAGAGGGGCAGGGCGGGCAGGCCCATGCTCGACATACCGGACCCGAAAAACGAGCTGTTCAGCCTGGTGGATGACAAGCATATCTATCTCTGGAACATGGAAAACAGGGACGTGAAGCTCATGATCCTGAGTTTCGAGGGCAACGTGATCAACAATGTCCTCATCGGCCTTCAGGAGAACAGGCTGTTCGAGGACGTCTTCGCCGACGAGGCGGGCGGGCTGTACTCGCTGCACGCCGGCAGGCGGGAGATCGAGATCAAGGAGTGGAAGTAGATGAAGGTGGTAACCGGCGAGGAGATGCAGCGCATCGACAGGCGCGCGATCCGGGAGATGGGGATCCCCGCCGAGGTGCTCATGGGGTTCGCCGGACGGTCGGTCGCGGACTTCATCCTTGAACGCATCGCGGGGGCGAAGCGGGTGGCGGTCTTTTCGGGCCCGGGGAACAACGGCGGCGACGGGTTCGTCGTCGCCTACCTCCTGGCCAACCGGGGCGTCGGCGTGGACGTCTTTATCGCCGGCGAGGCGGCGCGCATAGCCGCTCCCTCCAGGATGTTTCTCGACCTGTGCGCCAAATCCTCCGTACCGGTCAGGGAGATCACCGGGAGGGCCTCCCTCGAGGGGGTAGACATGACTGACTACGACCTCCTTGTCGACTCGCTCCTTGGGACGGGCTTTAAAGGAATCGCGCGGGGCGTGATGGGAGAAATCATTGAGGTCATCAATGAATCCCGGGTGAAGGTCCTGGCCGTCGACGTGCCGAGCGGCCTCCCGTCCGGGGGCGAGGCGCCCGAGGGAAACGCCGTTCGCGCCGACTACACCGTCACCATGGGTCTCCCCAAGCTGTCCCTGGTCACCTGCCCCGGCATGGAGTACACGGGCTCCCTTCACGTGGCGGACATCGGCTTCCCGCGGAGCCTCACGGAGTCCCCGGAGCTTCGGGTCGAGCTGGTGGACCGCGAATACGCGAGGGCGCGCCTCGACGTCCGGCGCGACCGTGATGCGCATAAGGGCTCAACCGGCCACCTGCTGCTCGTCGGGGGCTTCGACCACATGGAGGGGGCGATCATACTGTCGGCCCTGGGTGCGTTCCAGGCCGGCGTGGGCCTGGCAACGGTGCTCTCCACGGAAAAGGCCCGGGGAATTATAGCCGGGGTCGTCCCGGAGCTCATCACCCGGTCCTTGCATCCTGAGGGCGATTCCGGCGCGGCTTTTACCGGGGGCGAAGGAGAAATCGCGCTCAGGAAGGGCGTCGAGGAGGGACTGGACGCTTTTTTCGCCGAGGACCGGCGCTACGACGCGGCCGTGATAGGCCCCGGGATGGGGAGGGGGCCTTTCTCCCGGCTCGTCTTCGAGGCCTTCATCCGGAGGGCGGCCGGTTCGAAGGTGAAGCGCGTCGTGGTGGACGGGGACGGGCTGTACCATCTGGCAGCCCTCGAGAAACACGGCGGCCGTTGGAAAGAGGCGCAGGTCATTATCACGCCGCACTTTGCCGAGGCCTCGCGGCTCTGCGGGCGCGCGGTGGATGAAATCAAACGGGACAGGCCCCGGGCGGCTGCCGAGCTGGCCCGCCGGACAGGGGCAGTGGCCCTCCTGAAGGGCCCCGCGTCGATCGTCTCTGACGGCGAGTACAGCCTTATCAACTCGACCGGCAACCCCGCGCTGGCCACGGCGGGGTCCGGTGACGTGCTTGCGGGGATAATCGGCGCCCTTCTTCTCCGGCAGCTCTCGCCCCTCGAGGCCGCCGGGCTCGGCGCGTATATCCACGGCCTCGCGGCCGACCTGTGCGTTGAGCGGGAGCGCCTCGAAATCCTGAAGGCGACCGACATCGCCGGATGCATTCGTGAGGCCTTCAGGCGCACCGTGGACGGCGGGGAACGGCCGGTGTGACGCGGGCCGGATTCCCCGGTTAAAACGCGGGTTTGAAGTCGATCGAGACGCTCGAATCCCCGCTGCTCATCCCGGAAAGTAAAAGAGGCGGCATTTCCATGCCGCCTCTTTTGGTGCCGTGGCCCGGAAACTTTTCCGGGGCCGGAGGGCTAGAACTTGTGGTTGAAGTCGATGGAGATGTTGCTGTCCTCCTCGCTCATCCCGTAGAAGAAATGCACGATGGTGGACAGGTTCCACGCGATGACCAGACCGCCGCCGTAGCCGTGCTTGTAATCCCCCCAGTTGGGGTCCTGTACGGGGTCGGCCGCTTCGTCGTAGACGTTGCCGACATCGTAGAACCCGATGAGCTGGAAGCCGAACCTCTGCCCCGCTCCCGCGATTTCCCAGAACTGCCAGCGGAGGTCGGCGTTCGCCACCGTCATGGTCTTCGCCACGAAGCGGTTGAGCTTGTAGCCCAGGACTGTGCGGTTGCCGCCTATGCCTGCTCTCCTCTCGAGCGCGAAGCCGAAATATTTCTGCTCGTGGAAGGGTATGTCGCCCGCCCCGGTGGTGTAGCCCACGCGGGTCCCCAGTACCAGCGTGTTCAACAGCGGGAAGAATATCATCGCCTGGGCGCTGTTCTTGTAGAAGTCGAAGTCGGAGCCCAGGAGAGAGTTGGCTATCTCGAAGCAGTAGTCAAGATAGTAGCCCCTGTGTGGATCGGGCTCGAAGTCCCTGGTGTCGTAGCCGATGCCGGCGCGCGCCATGTTCACCCAGCCGCCCAGCTGGCCGCCTGCAGCCTCGGTGAGCTTGTCCCGTTCGTCGTCGAGCTGGGTCCGCACCTGGTCGTCGCCCTCGAAATCCCTTTCCTTCCAGCTCTTGACGATCACGCTCTTGAACTCGGCGCCGAGCATGAGCTTGAGCTCCTCGGTAATGTCGCGGAAACCGTAGAAGAAGTACGTGGGCCGCTTGAGGGTGTACTTGTTCCACTTTGTGTATCCCGGGTTGTCCTTGGCGTACTTGTCGAAATCTTTCATCGTGTCGAATTCCTCGATGCCGGGACCCGGGACAGCCGGTGCGAAGAGCTTGTTGTTCGAGTTCTGCTCGCCCACGCCGAAGTAGTTCTCGTTCAGGTTGTAATCATAGGCCAGGGCGGTCTTGAGCCTCATCTTGGTGCCCATGAAATACGGCATGTCCAGGTTCACCTCGTGGTACGCCCTGCCCATGGTCGTCTGGTAGAACTGCGCGTACAGCTGCATGAAATAGGGGCTGGAATCGAAATACGGGTCGCCGCGCTGGCCGTTGTAATACATGTACGCGCGCGCGCCGTATCCGAAGCCGTTGTCCGTCGTGTAGTTCACGAGGGGCAGCCCGGTGGGATACCATCCCTCCTTCTTCTTCGCCAGCATGTCCTCGCTGAGTTTCGCTGCCTGCGCGATGGGCGCGAGAAACAGGACCATCGTTACAAGCGCTACGAGTATGCACGTTCGCCTGCTCATAAGCACCAATCCTCCTGATTTGATTTCACGTAACTTGCCTGGAACAGGTATAGCAGGGGGCCAAGGCAAAAGTCAAATACAATTCTGGCAAGCGATTATTTTAACGCGTAGAGCACCAGCGCGCTGGTCGGTGAGAAGCTGCCGACGCTCATCTTGCCCGCGAGGTGGTACAGCGAGATGCGGAGCCAGCGCAGGTAATGGAGCGGCGAACTGAACGCGGACCGGGACTTCATGAGTTTCGGCAGGAGCCCGAATTCGGCGGGCCGGAACGTTAGGACGCGGCTGAAGCCGGCGCCTGAGAGCAGGCCGGAGAGGTTCTTTTTCGTGAAATAGGAAAGGTGGCCCGGCATGAAGTAGGCGTAGCGGTCCTTGAGCAGGCGCGCCTGCAGTCCGTCCATGTCGGCCGTCTGCACCAGCAGGAGCC
This sequence comes from uncultured Spirochaetota bacterium, assembly GCA_963762305.1. GTDB lineage: Bacteria > Spirochaetota > UBA4802 > UBA4802 > UBA5368 > CAVXKM01. The sequence continues at coordinate 401,724 of CAVXKM010000005.1, forward strand.
CTCCCGGAGCCAGCAGGGAGTGGCAGGCCTGGACGGCCCGCTTCGGGTCGGCGATGTGCTCCAGGACCTCTATCATCGTGATGACGGAAAAAAAGCCGTCGGGGAACGGGTGGTCTTCCAGCGTCCCTGCATGGACATGGTCACCGAGTTTCCGCCGCGCGTGCTCCGCGGCATAACTGGAAGGCTCGATGCCGTACGGGTCAAAGAACATCGACGCCGCCTCGAGGAAACCGCCGAAGGAGCACCCGACGTCAAGGAGCCTTCCCGATGAGACGAACCGGCGTATTTTATTGAGCCGGGCGTTCCAGACATGCCTGGCGTATTTCCCGGCCTCGCGTTCGTCGTAATAGGAATACGCCGCGCTTCCGCGGAAGTACCCCTCGGTATAAAGGCCCTCGATCACGCGGCGTGTAAAGCGGGGATTCATGAAGATGAAGCCGCAGAGGGAGCACCGGTCGACCTTGAAGGGAGGGTCGTACCGGCTGATCGTGTAGAGCCCGCCTATGTCGCCGCCGCCGCAGAGCGGACAATGGTCGAGGCGGGGGTCGTACAGGGACCTGTCGAGGAACCCGCCGGTCATTTTTCCGCCCAGAAGTACCAGTGGGAGAGGATCGAGCCCCGGTCGTCGAGGGGGCTGCGTTCCATGATGCCGTAGTGCACATCGTTGAATACCGCCATGGCCGAACGCAGTTCCTCCTCGCCGTAAAACGCCGCCACCGACGAGCGGATGTCGCCGAGGTCGGTGATCCAGACGTTGTTTCCCAGGTGGGTCCCTTTCCGCATGTGGGTGTCCCTGTCCGTCCTGAGCGTCCCGAAGAGCCTGCCGCGGCTTTTCATGACCCTGCGTATTTCCCCGAGCATGGCGGGGAGGCGGTCCTTTTCGGCATAGTGGAGCGAGCCCCACGCGACGACGATGTCGAAGGAACCGCCGCGCGCCGGTATCTCGAGGGCGCTGCCCTGCACCACGCCGATACCGTAAAGGCCGCGGCATATCTCAAGGGCGTTCAGGCTCGAATCGAGGCCCGTCACCAGCCCGACCCCCAGTTCGCGGAGCAGCCGGAGGTGCCTTCCCGTGCCGCAGCCGCAATCGAGGGCGCTGAGTTCCCTGGCGTTGGCAGCCTCCACGAACGGCTTGAGCATGCGGACGAGGGATTCGTCAGGATACACCAGTATGGACTTGGCGCTCGCGTAATGCCGTTCCCACGCATTCCCGGTGCCCATTGTCAGTGTTCTCCTATGACGAGGTGGAGCCCGGCGACGGCCTTTTCGGCTGCGGCCAGGGCTGATTGCCTCGAACCGCCGGTCGCGACCACGACGCCGATCCTGTCGTGGTTTGTGGCGGGGGCTTTCACCGGGGAGCCGACTGGCTTGAAAAGTTCCAGGTGCTGTATATTCGGACTTCGCCGGCGGGGCGTGACGAATGATAGGATCCTCCCCGGGCGCCCCGTGATGTAGCGCACCGCGACGTGGCTCTTTGCTTTTTTTTCCGGCGGAGGGGAGAAACCGCCGGCGGAGACAGCTTTAATGGCCTCGCGGATGAAATTATAGCCCGTTGAGAGCGGCACCAGCAGGTCGGGAATATATTCGCCCCCGAATTCCGGCACAGCCTCTATGAGGAAGAGGCCGTCGCCGGTCGTGACTATGACCTCCATGATCAGCGGTGAGGTGTATATGTCAAACGCCCCGGCAACGCGCTGGCCCATTTCGGACAGGCGCTCCCAGAGGTCCAGCCGCCGGGAGGGGGCGGTGTGCGCGAGGTCCACGAAGTGCGGGGGCGGGGTTATCGCCTTGTCGGAGATGGATACGAGATAGTAGCGACCCCTGTGGACAAGGCCGGCCGCGATGATCTCGTCGCCGGCGATAAACCGCTCGGCGATAATGCCGTTCTCGGACGGCGAACAGGCCTTCAGATGCCGCCGCAGCTCCGCGCGGTTCCGGATGAGCCTCACGCCGGCCTTGGCGTGGCCGGTCACCGGCTTCACCACGACCGGGTATTCCAGTCCCGCCTCCGCCGATCCATCGGCGGGCGCCGTTATCACGCGGTACTCCGGGGAAGGGATCCCGTGGCGGAGGAACAGCTTCTTCATCCTTTTTTTATTTATGAAGTCATCCACGCGCCGGAAGGGCATCAGGGGCAGGTTGAACCGGTCCGCGAGGTAGCAGGCGCTCTTGACGGCATTGCCGTGGGACCGCGAGAGGATGCCGCCGATCTCGCCGTATATCTGGACCTCCCGCAGTTTTTTATAAATTTCACGGTAGTTGTCGATGGATTCATGAATTTTAATGTCGCACAGCGGTATTCCCTCCGCGCGGGGGTCCCTGTCGACGCCGACCGTGTAATATCCGAGTTTTTTCGCTTCACGGATGAGGGGTATCTGGTTCCTGCCGGCCCCGATGGAAACAAATATCGAGGGGGAAGGTGATTTTTTCTGTTTTCCGGTCATTGGAAGGTGCCGGCTGCAGGACGCCCGGCGTCTTCATGGTTCTCACGTGCGGCTCCCAGGTATAATATCGGAGGGCGAACCGCTCCGGATTTACAAAAAGAACGGGCCGCGTCGGCAATTCCTCCGGTAGGCCTGCCCTGTATTCCCGGTCAACCGGGCTGCCGGCCGCGGGACATGACCCTCCGCCGGCATGTGCCTCGGGGGTCCGGTGTATTTTTGTAGACAAGACGCCGTACTTTCAGTAAGATATATAGAAGCCGTGCGGTTACGAAAAGACCGGCCCGAAGGGAATTGTCGGGTCGGCAGCCGGGGGGAATATGCTGTGCGAGAAGTGCAAGAGGCTTGAAGCCACCGTCCATCTCACCGAGATAATAAAGAACGTGAAATCGGAGATACATCTCTGCGAGTCCTGCGCGCGGGAAATCGGGCTCAACTCGAGGCTGTCCAATTTCAACCTGAGCGTTCCCGACATGCTCTCGTTCCTCGACGTGGACGAGGCCCATGACATGCTCGACGGCACTGTCTGCAAGTTCTGCGGGAACACCTTCCTGGATTACAAGAAGAGCGGGAAACTGGGCTGCCCGGAATGCTACCGGCACCTGCAGGCGGCGCTCGAGCCGGTGATCGCGGGCCACCACGGGGAGCGTAAACATGTCGGCAAGATGCCGCTGAATTACGTGGAGATAAAATCGCCGTCGAGGATATTCATCGATACCAGCGTCAAGCTCACGGACAAAAACGAAACGGCCACGGATCTGCGGAGAAGGCTCGACCAGGCCGTCAGGGACGAGCGCTACGAGGAGGCCGCCGCGATCCGGGACCGGCTCAAACAGCAGGAACAGGGCGGTGAGGGAGGAAAGTCCTGAGCCATGTTTGAAGACCTCTATCAGAAACTGGGCTTCTGGTCGAAAACGGGCCCTCACGGCGACGTGGTGCTCTCCACGAGGGTCAGGCTGGCGCGGAACATGGCGTCGATGCGCTTTCCCCACCGGCAGGAAGAAAGCGAGCTGGCCCTCATCAGGTCGATCGCCCGCCGTTTCGCGACCGAGTCCTCCTTCAGCGAAAACCTCAGCATCGTGGACCTCGGGAGCCTGGGGTCAGCCGACAGGCGCCTGCTGAGGGAGAGGAACATCATCACCAGCGAAATGGAGTCCTCTGCGCACAGCCTGGTGATAATCGGCGGCGCCGATAATTTCATCATCATGGTGAACGAGGAGGACCATTTCCGCATCCAGGTGATCAAGCCGGGCTTCCAGATAATGGAGACGTACTCGCTGGCGGACAAGGTGGACGATGAGCTGAACCGCTTCGTCGCCTACGCGTACTCGGACGATTTCGGCTACCTGGCCACCTGCCCTTCCAACGTGGGCACCGGCCTCCGGGTCTCGACGATGCTCCACCTGCCGGCCATCGCCATGGCGCGGGCGGTCCCCGACGCGGCCAGGAGCGTGCGCGACTACAGCGTCGAGATGAAGGGCACCCTGGGCGACGTGAGCAAGACCATGGCCTCGATCTACCTGGTCGCGAACAGGGCATCGCTGGGGAAGTCCGAGGTGGACATCCTCGAGGAGATGGACGAGGTGACCACCATGCTCGTGGAGATGGAGGGCGAGGCCCGTGACGACCTCCTGTCGAAATACGGCAGGCAGCTCGAGGACAGGATCTGGCGCTCCTACGGGATCATCAGGTATTCCAGGATCATCGCTTATCCCGACGCCATGGAGCACCTTTCGAACATCAGGCTGGGCATCATACTCTCGGTCATCAAAAACATGGAATTGCATAAAATAAATGATTTAATGGTTACCATGCAGCCTTCACATCTCCAGAGGGCGGCCAACCGCGTTTTCGCGGAGGGAGCGGAGTGCGACGCGTTCCGGGCCGATCACCTCCGGTCCCAGTTCGAGGGGGCGGGGACATAGCCATGTACGATTTCACCAAGAGGTCGAAGAAGGTCCTGGAGGTCTATGCCCAGTCGGAGGGGCGGAGGCTCAACTCCGACTCCCTGGGCCCGGAACATGTCTTCCTCGCGCTCCTGAAAGACGACGACTCGGTGGCGGCGCGAATCCTAAAGAACCTGGGCATCAACTTCGACCTCCTGCGCAGGAACATCGAACAGGCGGTCCGGAGGTCGGGGGCGACCATCATACTCGGCAACGTGCCGGCGAGCTCCCGTTACAACAAGATCGTGGAAATAGCCCGCGAGGAAGCCAGGAAGCTGAGGACCAATTACATCGGGACGGAGCACCTCCTCCTGGCCATCTTCAGGGAGGGGAGCTGCGCGGGGATAGACGGCCTCGTGAAGACCGGCATCGAGTATAATCTCATCCGCGAGGAGATCCTGAAAATTCTCGGCATTCAGGGAGCCGGTGCCACCGGTGAAAAGGCGGGGGAAAAGAGCAAAACGCCTACCCTCGATGAATTCGCCCAGAACCTGACCTTCATGGCGTCGGAAAACAAGCTCGACCCGGTCATCGGGAGGGAGCGCGAGATAGAGAGGGTCATCAGGATCCTCACCAGGAAGACGAAGAACAACCCGGTGCTCATCGGCGAGGCCGGGGTGGGGAAGACCGCTATCGTCGAGGGGCTCGCGCAGAGGATCGTGAAGAACAAGGTGCCCGAACCCCTGCAGGGGAGGAGGGTGCTCGCGCTGGACATGGCGGCCATCGTCGCCGGGACGAAATACCGCGGCGAGTTCGAGGAGCGGCTTAAAAGGATAATGAAGGAGATAAAAACTGCGGAGAATGTCATCATATTCATCGACGAGCTCCACACCATCATAGGCGCCGGCGCGGCGGAGGGCGCCATAGACGCGGCCAACATCCTGAAGCCCGCGCTGGCACGCGGCGAGATGCAGTGCGTCGGGGCGACGACGCTGAACGAGTACAGGATGTACATCGAAAAGGACGCGGCGCTCGAGCGCAGGTTCCAGACCGTGCTCGTGGAAGAGCCGACGGTCGAGGAGACGATAGACATCCTGAAGGGCCTCAAGGACCGCTACGAGAGCCATCACATGGTGGTGTTCCCCGAGGAGTCGCTCGAAAAGGCGGTGTTCCTGTCGAACCGCTACATCCACGACCGTTACCTGCCCGACAAGGCCATAGACGTGATCGACGAGGCGGGCTCGAAGGCCCGGCTTGACCACTCCGAGAAGCCGCCGGACATCAGGGTCCTGGAGGACGAGATCAGCGAGTTCAACGAGAGGAAAAACGAGCTGGTGAAGGCCCAGGAGTACGAGCAGGCGGCCGCGCTGAGGGACGCCATAAAGGACAAGAGGGCGATCCTGGCCGGCAAATCCAGCGACTGGCAGCGCAAGATCAACGATTACGTGATAATCGTGGACCCCAATTGCATAGCCGCGATTGTGGCGCAGTGGACGGGAATACCCGTCGAGCGCCTCGAGGAATCGGAAACGGAAAAACTGCTCAGGATGGAGTCCGAACTGCACCGGAGGGTGATCGGCCAGGACACCGCGATCGGCGTGGTGAGCAAGGCCATCCGGCGGTCCCGGACGGGCCTCCGGAGCGGGAAGCGTCCCATAGGATCGTTCATCTTCCTGGGGCCCACCGGGGTGGGGAAGTCCGAGCTGGCCAAGGCGCTCGCCGAATTCCTTTTCGAGGATGACGGCGCGCTCATACGGCTCGACATGTCGGAATACATGGAGAAGCATTCGGTCTCCAAGATCATAGGCGCGCCGCCGGGATATGTCGGCTATGACGACGGGGGGCAGCTCACCGAAAAGATAAAGAGAAAACCCTACTCGGTGATACTCTTCGACGAGATAGAGAAGGCGCACCCGGACATCTTCAATATCCTCTTACAGGTACTGGAGGAGGGCGAGCTCACGGACAACTACGGCTCAGCCGTGAGCTTCAGGGACACCGTCATCATAATGACCTCGAACGTGGGGAACCGGGAATTTCAAAAGTTCGGCAGGATGGGCTTCTCCGACGGCGCTGCCCTGGGCGACGCGGAAAAGGACAGGGTGTTCGATGAGCTCAAAAGGCTGTTCAGCCCGGAGTTCATAAATCGAATCGACGAAGTCGTGTACTTCCACCGGCTCGAGAGGAAGCACATTAAGAAGATCGTGGACCTGATGCTCGCGGAGGTGAACTCCAGCCTCGTGGAGCGGGGCCTGGAGCTGGTGTATTCGCCGAAGGCCAAATCACACATCGCCGAAAAGGGGTACGACGCGAAGTTCGGCGCGCGGTTCCTGCGCCGGACGATCCAGAGCGCCATCGAGGACGCCCTCGCCTTCGAGCTCCTCAAGGGCCGTTTCAAGGACTGCAGCAGGATCCTCGTGGGAGTGAGGTCCCAGTCCGTGTATTTCAGGCCGATGGAAGGCGGCCGCGCGCCCGAGGGTGAAGTGGAAAAGGAGAAAGTGAGCATCACCTGATGCTCGATCGAGCCGCAGCCTTGCCATCCGCTCATGCGCAAAAAAAAGAACACCCCGTTTCGGAAAACCAGGCCGGGATCAACGCGCGGGAATCCGGGTTACGCCCTTCGTGCCCGCATGGGGCTGGAACGGGCCGTGCGGAGGATCAGGGACCGCTTGTTCCTTCCCGGGTACCTGCGCGAGATGAAAAACCTCAGGATAGGCGGCCTTTCGGGCGGCAACAGGGTCACCCTCGTCACCGACGGGGACGCGTTTTTCGCCGAGATCATGAAGGCCATCCGGTCCGCCGGGTCGAGTATAAACCTCGAGACATACATCTTCAACAGCGACGACATCGGGTGGATGATCGCCGGACTGCTCGTGAAAAAGGCGAGGAGGGGCGTCGAGGTGAACGTGATATACGACGCCATCGGATGCCTCTCCACCTCCCCCGGGCTTTTCGACTACATGCGGAAAGGGGGCGTGGAGCTCGTCGAGTACCACCCCGTCATCCCGTGGAGGAAGTACTTCAACGTCAACTTCCGCGACCATCGCAAGCTCATGGTCGTGGACGGGAAGACGGCCTTTGTCGGCGGCATCAATATCGGGAGGGAGTACGCCGGGAAAAGGCTCAGGGGCGGGGACTGGAGGGACACGCACGTGAAGATCGAGGGTCCCGCGGCGAGGGACGCGCAGTTCTTCTTCGTGGAGAACTGGTACCGTAACGGCGGGGCGATCATCGACAACGGCAGGCATTTCCCGCCTGTCGGCGAGGCGGGCAGAAAGCTGGTCATGATGCTGTGTTCCAGTTCCAGGAAAAAGGTGAAACCCATACAGGAGTCCTATGTCTCCGCCATCAGGCACGCCAGGGATTACATCTATATCACGAACGCGTATTTCATCCCCGACGCCAGGATATACAGGGCCCTTGCAGGCGCCGCCGGAAGGGGAGTGGACGTGAGGGTACTGCTGCCGCAGAAAAGCGACGTGCCGGCCGTGAGGCACGCGAGCCGGTACCTCTACAAGAGGTATCTCAAGGCGGGAATCCGGGTGTTCGAGTACGCGAGAACGGTGCTCCACGCGAAGACCGCCGTGGTGGACGGCGTTTGGTCCACGGTGGGATCCTCGAACATTGACCGCAGGAGCTTTGTCTCCAATCTCGAGGTAAACGCGATAGTGCTGGACCAGGGGTTCGGCGGCGGTATGCGAAGGATTTTTTTGAACGACCTGAAAGAAAGCGTCGAACTAAGGCTCGAGGGATGGCGGAAGCGTTCCCCCTTGAATTACGTCCTGGAGTGGTTCTGGTACCGGTTCAGGAACATGTTCTGATGCGCCGGAGCGCCCCGGCGTTCATTTACAGGACGATCAGGAACCTGCCGCAGTGGGTGCAGACCGAGATGCCCTTCGTCTCCTTTATCTGCTTGAGGTATATGGGAGGGATCTCCAGGTGGCAGCCGCTGCAGCTGTTTTTGTCCACTATGGCGAAGGGGTTCTGCAGCTTTTTACGCATGCGCTCGTAATAGGTGAGCGAGCGGTTGTCGATGAGCCTCCTGATCTGTTCTATCTTGTTGGTTATCGATTTGGTGCTGTCCCCCTCGTCGAAGAGGTGATTCAGGCTGTCAAGACGGATCAGGAGGTCCAGGTCGGAAGACGGCACGCCGGCGAGGTTTATCGAGCCGTCCGAGCCGGTATCGCCTTTTTGTGAAATGCTTTCGAAATACAGTTTCGCCTCCTTCGTGAGTATCGTGTACACCCGCGCGGGCGTGGAGGCCTCGTCGAGGCTTTTGCGTTTTTCTTCATGGGTGAATATGCGGGCCATCATGCCCACCAGGTAGAGATACTTGGTGCTCATTTCCGTGGGGAATATGCTCAGCAGAACGTAGCGCACCGGTTTGTTGTCGTACGACTGGTAATCTATGCCATCGGGCGAGATGCCCAGCATTGAAATGTAGGAATGGACCGAGTCGGTGCGCGCGTGCGGGATCGCGAGGCCGCCGCCTATGCCGGTGTTTTCCAGCGATTCGCGGTGAATTACCTGGGCGTAGTACCTGTCGGGGTTCTCGAGTTTCCCCAGCTTCTCGAGCTTGTGCAGCATCTCCTTGATGACGACCTGCTTTTCAGTGCCTTTAAGGAAAAAGACCTGGGTTTTATCGAGGTAGTTTTCGATGATCATGGCCACGCACGCTCCTGGAATGAAGTTCCCGCGGGGAACGACAGGGACGCTGTTCCCGGGAATGGAAAATGCCCGCCGTTTCGGCGGGCATTTATTTCGCGGGATGGAGTTTTACCGGACGCGGAGGCTGCTGCATGAGGCGGAAGGACGCGCACCCGTTTATTACACGAGCGGGATGATTCGTTGGTGCTTTCGCTCTCCATGTGAACGGCTTATCCCTGTCGCAAATGCGGTACGTCCGAGAAAAAAGCTTTCGGGGCGAGAGGATTTGAACCTCCGACCCCTTGACCCCCAGTCAAGTGCGCTAACCGGACTGCGCTACGCCCCGTACTTTTTACCCTGTCGGCGGGCAGGCGGCAATTCGCCGCGCCCGGGCCGTTTCCCTGCCCTCGGACCCATTCGCCTCGACGCGCTCCGGATGCATCCCGGACTGAACGCGCCCGGCGGGGAGAATGGTTGGTCAGAGTATAGTGAGGCGCTCCGCGGTGTAAAGAAAAAATTCCCAAGGGACGCAAAAAAGCGGCCGGAACCGCGCTACTTGAACACCATACCGGTTTCGCGGTACCACAGGACGAAATCGAGGTGGGAGAGCGGAATGCGCAGCGCGCGGGAAAATTTCCTCATCCTGCCCTCGATGAGGACATACCGTGCGGCGCTCGTCGATGAGGGGATTTCGTCTATCACGCCGAACCGGGCCAGGTTTTTCAATATGTGCCTGTCCAGGATGGCCAGCTCCTCGCCGAGGCCGATGTTCCTCAGGAAGTGGCTTGCCTCCTTGTATCCCATGCCCCTGACGTTCCCCGCAAGCCATTCCCTTCGCGACTCCGCGTCGCCCCGCGATTCAATGGCCTCGCGGACGCGCACGTCCCCATTCTTCGAGAAGAGCGCCCGGGCGTCCACTATGTACCGGGCCTTGTTGTTCCTGAATCGCACGATGTTGAGCTCGCCGGATATGTCCCCGCAGGCGCCTCCGAGAATGAGCCCCTTGTTTTTCAGCACATCGACCGCGCGCGCACAACGAACGGCGCTCGACTGCGGCGTCAGCAGGCAGAAGACGAGTTCGCAGAAGAGATCCTCGTCGCTCCCAGCCTCCCATATGCGCGCGAAGCGGCGGAGCCTCATCTCTATCTCGCCCAGGATTCTCCCGTGTATCCGCCTGATTTCCTCCAGGTCGGCATGACGCGGCGAAGATCGGGTCTTTATCGGATGGCTGCGCATGCGGGTTCAGTCTTTATCCCCGCCGGCGAGCTCGCGGTAGTTTTCGATGCATGCGCCCGCCATGTCCCGGAGGCTGTCGAGGCGCCGTGACAGCGCTTCGAAAAACGTGTTGCCGGGATTGCGCATGTATATATGCGCGATCCCACCGCGGTACCGCTCGAGCGCCGCGTGAAGCGATGTGAGCTGGAACAAGTCAAAGGCCTCTTCGTCTTTCAAAATGGACAGCAGGCGTTCCAGGTTCCTGTTGTCGGCGGCCAGGGCCGGGATCTCCTTCGCGTCGCTCACCAGGTCGGAGCACAGGAAAAGCGTGGTCCTGAATAGATCGAAGAGCCCGTTAAGCTTGTCGTTTTTCATTCGTCTTCCGCAACGGGGCGGACAGGGCTCCGTCCGCCATGGAGGTCCATGGGCGAGGGGGTCCCGCGCCTTTGGCAATTTACAGGTATCCAGATCGGCGCCTCCGCCCGCCGGAAGGCTGAAGCATGGCGCAGTACGCTACTCCCGCCCGGGACGCAGATTTACCAGATAGTGGTACCCTGTGGCCGTGAGGATGAGCTTCCCGGGGAAGGCCGGCATCATTTCGAGGAATTCAAGGCCTTCCAGGAGCTCCGTGAAAACGGCCTCTCTCTCCTGCCTGGGGACGAGATCGTGGATAACGCCGACGTTCAGGGAAAGACCGGCGTACAGCCCGTCTCCGTAATGATCCTTGAATGCCTCCATTACCTTCCGGGAGTACGGACTTGCCTGGTCAGACATGCCCGTACACCGCCCGGGATATGGACCATGTGTAAACGCTGAACGGTATCATCAATAAATATACGATTTTTGGCAAGGCCATTCCAGTTCCAATATCACCTGCGCGCGAATCGCCCCTGTAAAGTTATTTTTATCCCCCGGCCCATCCGCGGAAGAGCACGCGAAAAAGCGGCGGTTATAGGGAAATCTTGCGTATTATGGCGCCGGCGCCGTGAACCGGCTTTCCGGGCAAAAGGGCCCGGGAGAGCGCAAAAAAATTATGTCCCATGGCCAAAAAGCACTAATAAATTACGGCCTTTTACCGATTAGAATAACTGGGAGTAAACCATAGATACCCGGGGGCAAAGACGGGATGTTCGAATCGACGAGGATGATGCAGACCAATTACCTCCTGGAGAGGGCGCTGGACGTGGAGTCCCTCCGGAGGGACGTGATCGCGAACAATATCGCAAACGTGGACGTGCCGCACTTCAAGCGGAGCGAGGTGAATTTCGAGAGCGAACTGAGGCGCGTGATCATGGAAAAACAGCGGGAGGACCACAGGTACCCGGCGCTGATGACCGACCACCGCCACATCCCCTTTTACGTCGAAAGGGACATACGGTCCGTCCGCCCGCGCGTGAACCTTGACTACAACACCACCCTCCGGAACGACGGGAGCAACGTCGACATCGAGAAGGAGATAGTGGACGCGACGAAGAACCAGATGAGATACGGGGCCTTCGTGACGATGCTCAACCAGAATTACCGCATTTTGAAAATAACGATGAGGCCGGCATAGGGGGATAGAGAGGCATGGGAATGTTCACCGGATTCAACATAGCGGCGACCGGCCTGACGGCGCAGAGGCTGCGGATGGACCTCATAAGCAGCAACATCGCGAACGCCACGACGACGAGAACCCCTGAAGGAGGGCCGTACCGCCGCAAGCGGGCCATATTTTCCCCCGTCAACATACGCCCCAATTACCGGTCGCCCCTGGTGCCGGACCGCATTCACCACGGGTCGGGACAGGGCGTCCGCGTGGTAAAGATCGAGGACGACATGTCGCCCTTCAGGCTGGTGTACGACCCCACCCACCCGGACGCGGTCAAAACGGGGCCGAAGATGGGATACGTGGAGATGCCGAATATCAACATGGTGATGGAGATGACGGACCTCATCTCGGCGTCCCGGTCCTATGAGGCCAACATCACCGTTATAAACAGCGCGCGGAGCATGTACAACAGGGCCCTGGAAATCGGAAGGGCGGGCGTGTAACGCGCGCGAGGGAGGCGAAAGGCCATGCAGGAACACCTGGGAAAACTTGACATAAACATAAGCCACGAACTGTCGAACCTCGAGACCCTGCGAAGGACCGGCCGCAAGGTTTCCCCCGGGGACGACATTTACCCCGGCGCGAAGGTCGAAATCCGCTGTGACGAAAGACTGGGAGGTGTCAAGGCATGAACGCCCCGGAGACGCTCACCAGGACCCACCTGGTGTTCCTGAAGACCACGAACCCTTTGCACATATCGGACGCCCCTGGAAGTCCTCAAGATGACAACGTGGCGGCGTCCTTCGCGGACGTGTTGAAAAACGCGATAAACAAGGTGAACGACCTGCAGGTGGAATCCGAGGACCTGTCGCAGAAGATGATTTACGAGCCGGAATCCGTGGACATCCACACCGTGATGATCGCCGCCCAGAAGGCGGAGCTCGCTCTCACCTTCACGAAGGCTGTGAGAGACGAGGCGATAAGGGCCTACAGGGAACTCATGAATCTGAGGTAACGGAAGGGCGGGGCCGGCATGCCGTGAAGGGGGTCCTGGAAATTAATTGAATTTTTTTGGAAATTAATTGATTTTTTGGTTTACAATTTTTTTTGTATATGGTAAATGCATTATGTCTCTTGAAATTTCCCGGGAGGATCGCGGCCGCAGCGCGCTCTTGCCGTTCCTGGACCCGGGAGTCCCCATCGGGGTGACGGGAGGAGTTGTGCCATGATGGAATTTTTAACCAGGCTGTGGACCCAGCTGAGGGAAATCTACGGCAGGCTCGACAGGACGAAGAAGATCATCATCGTATCGGTGCTGGGCGTCGTTTTCATCGCCTTCGTCGTCCTCTTTTCGGTTTCAACGGAAAAGGCCAACGTCATGCTTTTTTCCGAACTGGCGTCGGAGGATTTCGGCCAGGTGACAAAGAAGCTGGACGAGATGGGATTCCAGTACACCACGTCGGGAACGACCTCGATCTTCGTGCGGCCGGACCAGCGCGAGATCATCATGACCCGGCTCGCGCAGGAGAGCCTGATACCGAAGGGAATCCCCGGGTGGAAGCTGTTCGACATCTCCAAGTGGACCGAGACCGACCGGGAGCTCAACGTGAAATACATGCGGGCCCTGCGGGACGAGGTGAAGCGCCACATAGAATCGCTGAAAAACATCGACAAGGCCGACGTGGAGATAGCGATCACGGAGGAAGAGCTTTTTACCGAGAAGGAGACACCCTACACCGCGGCCGTGACGGTGTACCTGGCCCCGGGATACGACAAGCTCAGTAAAAAGGAAATAAAGGGGATCATGTACCTGGTGTCCCGGGCCGTCGGCGGCAAGCTCAAGCCGGAGAACGTGACGGTGACCGACGAGTTGGGCAACATCATTTCCGACTTCGACAACGAGTTCGACAAGGCCAAGGAGGAGTACACCCTGCTGGAATACCGCAAGAAGATAGAAGAGAAGGCAAGGGTGCAGCTCCTCAGGGACATCCGGAAGGGCCTGGAGCGGATCTACACTCCCGACCGGATCCAGATCGTGCGGCTCAACATGGACTTCAACTGGGACAAGATCTCGGAGGAGCGGGAGGAATACTCGCCCATCGAGATGGAAGCCGATAATCCGGCGACGCCTTATTCCGAACGGAAGGTCAAGGACTCGCTCGTGGTCTCGGAAAAGTCCACCGAGGAGCACTTCCAGGGGCACGGCTGGAACCCCGAGGGGCCGGCGGGTACGGAGGGGAACAAGCCCCCGGGATACAAGGCCAGCGATGACCAGTTCTCCAAGTACGACAAGCAGGAGAACATAAAGAACCACGCGGTGAACAAGGCGCTCAAGAAAATACAGCGGGACCCCTACGACATAGCGACGGTTTCCGTGGCGATCGCCATAGACGGGTACCAGGACCTGCCGCGGCTGCCCGAAGGAGGTTTCGACCTGGACCCGAACAAGAAGCCGGTCCAGGTGCCCCTGACGGACGACGAGTTGAGGCAGGCCGAGAACATGGTCAAGAAGGCCATCAACTTCAACGAGGCCCGCGGCGACCAGGTGGCCGTGGAAAACATCATGTTTGACCGCTCGCGTCAGTGGAACCTGCTCCGGGAGGAATACCTCAAGAAGGAACAGCTCAAGCGCATTCTCCTGGCGGCGCTCATAGGGGTGTTCGCGCTCCTGCTCGGCATGGTGCTCTTCAGGGGAATAAGCAGGGAGCTGGCGCGCCGCCGGCGAATGAGGGAGGAGAGCCTGGCGCTGGAACAGCAGAGGATGCGGGAAGCCGCCCTGCGCGCGGCCGAGGAGGAGGGCATCGACGTGGAGCTTTCCCTGGAGGAAAAGGCGCGGCTGGAGCTTCAGACGAACGCCGTCAACCTCGCCAGGGAACGCCCGGACGATGTCGCCCAGCTCCTGCGGACATGGCTCGCGGAGGAATAGCGCGCCCGGTTTATTATTAATTTGACTGGAAGAACGAGGGCACTATACATTAGAGTGGCGGGCAGGCTATTGAAGCGCCAGGTGGCGAGGTAAGGTCATGCTACAGTCGAAGAAATCGCAGCTCACGGGAAGACAGAAGGCCGCGATATTCCTTGTGTCACTGGGTTCGGACGTGTCGGCCGAAATATTCAAGCACCTTCGCGAGGATGAGATCGAGCAGCTCACCTTCGAGATAGCGAGGCTTGACAAGATCGAGGCCGAGGACAAGGACAAGGTCCTCATGGAATTCCAGGAGATGATGATGGCGCAGGAGTTTATCGCCACCGGCGGGATAGACTACGCGCGGGAGGTCCTCGAGCGTGCCCTCGGGACCCAGAAGGCCATCGACATAGTCAACCGCCTCACGTCGTCCCTGCAGGTAAGGCCCTTCGACTTCATCCGGCGCACCGACCCAAGCCACCTCCTCAACTTCATACAGGGTGAGCACCCCCAGACCATCGCTCTCATCCTGGCGTACCTCGACCCGTCGAAGGCCGCGCTGATACTCTCGGGCCTCAGCCACCAGATACAGGCGGACGTTGCGAAGCGGATAGCCACCATGGATCGGACGTCTCCCGACGTTTTGAGGGAGGTGGAACGGGTGCTCGAGAGGAAGCTCTCGACACTGGCCTCCGAGGACTACACCTCGGCGGGCGGCCTGGACGCCATCGTCGAAGTGCTCAACCAGGTGGACCGCGGGACCGAAAAGATAATCATAGAGGCCCTCGAGGAGGAGGACCCCGAGCTGGCCGAGGAGATCAAGAAGCGGATGTTCGTCTTCGAGGACATCGTGCTCCTGGACGACCGCTCGATACAGAAGGTCCTTCGCGAGGTGGACACGCAGGACCTGGCAAAGGCGCTCAAGGGGGTGGACACCGAGGTGCAGGAGAAGATATTCCGGAACATGTCGAAGCGCGCCTCGTCCCTGCTCCGGGAGGATATGGACTTCATGGGGCCCATAAGGCTGCGTGACGTCGAGGAGGCGCAGCAGAAGATCGTCAACATCATACGGAAACTTGAAGAAGCCGGCGACATCATAGTCGCTCGCGCCGGCGAGGAGGAGCTCGTTGTCTAAGCTAGTGTTCAAACCGGGCGAGATCGCCTACAGCGGCATGCTCAAGCAGATCGAGCTGCCGGAAAAATACCAGAAGAACGTGATGACCGACGAGGAGTTCAAGGAGTTCGAGGTGGACGAGGAGGGGAACCCCATCGACGTCTACCAGGGGCCATCGATAGAGGAAATGGAGGCGGAACTCGAGCGCTACCGCCGCGAGACCGAGGAAGAGGTGAGGCGCATGCTCGAGGGCGCCCGCGAGAGCAACAAGAAGATAGAGGAGGAGGGCAAGGCCACCGCATTCAGGGAGCTCCAGACGGCCAGGGAGCAGGTAAAGCTCGAGATGGAGCACTTCCAGAAAGAGTCGGAGCACGAGATAGAGCGGGGCAAGTTCGAGGCGGAGAAGATGATCAAGGAGGCCGAGCTCAAGGTCTCCGAGATCGAGCACGAGGCCTACAAGAAGGGCTACGAGGCCGGCCGCGAAGAGGGGTACAAGGAAGGCCAGGCCGAGGTGATGCGGCTGATCGACCGGCTCGGCACCATAGTCTCAACCGCCGTCGACATCCGCGACGACATCATCCGCTCTTCGGAGAAGCTCATGACCGAGATGATACTCATGATCGCCCGGAAGGTGATCAAGGACGAGATCGTCGAACGGCGGGAGGTGGTCATCAACAACATCCGGGAGTCGATCAAGCGCGTTAAGGACCGCGACCGCATCGACATACGGGTCAACTTCGCCGACCTGGACATGACCACGGCCCACAAGGACGAGCTCATTAAAATGATGGAGTCCCTCAAGAAGGTAAACATCTACGAAGATTCGCGCGTCGACCGCGGCGGCTGCATCATAGAGACCGACGTCGGCGCCATCGATGCGAGAATCTCCTCGCAGCTCGACGCCATCGAGGAGTCGATACGGAACGCGAGTTCCCTGTGACGCCGCGGACCGGTAGGGCGCGATGATAAAAATACTCCCCCACGAAAAAGTAGACATACTCTCCAAGTACATGAAGCTCGTCGACGAGACCGACGTCATCAACGCCACGGGAAGGGTCGAGCGGGTCGTGGGCCTTACCATAGAGGCGGTGGGGCCGCCGGTGAAATACGGTGAGCTGGTTAGGATACGGATGACAGGCGGCGGGTATCTCCATGCCGAGGTGGTGGGATTCAATAAAAACAGGGTGATACTCATGCCCATAGGGGACATGAAGGGAGTGGTTCCCGGGGCGGAGGTGATAGCGGCGGGCAGCGCGCTCATGGTCCCCGTGGGCGAGGAGCTCCTGGGAAGGGTGATTTCCGGCGTCGGCCGGCCCCTCGACGGCCGGGGGGAGATTTTCACCGCCTCGCGGTACCCCGTGGAAGCGGAACCGCGCAACCCGCTTGACCGGAGGCTCATAACGGAGCCCCTCTCGGTGGGGATCAGGGCCATCGACGGGCTTCTCACCATCGGCAAGGGCCAGCGCATCGGCATATTTTCCGGTTCGGGCGTGGGCAAGTCCACGGTCCTGGCCATGATAGCGCGGTTCACCACCGCCGACGTGAACGTGATTGCGCTGATCGGGGAGCGCGGCCGGGAGGTGAAGGACTTCGTCGACAAAGAGCTCGGGGCGGAAGGGCTGCGGCGCTCGGTGGTGATTGTCGCCACGTCGGACATGCCGCCCATGATGAGGATACGGGGGGCGTTCCTGGCCCACGCGGTGGCCGAGTATTTCAGGGACCGCGGGAAAGACGTGAACATACTCATGGACTCGGTGACGCGCTTCGCGCTGGCCCAGCGGGAGGTGGGGCTGGCGGCGGGCGAGCCTTCGACGACGCGCGGTTACACGCCGTCGGTTTTTTCGCTCCTGCCGCGGCTGCTCGAGCGCTCCGGCGCGAGGGGGGAAGTGGGCACGATAACCGGCTTCTACTCCATCCTGGTCGAGGCGGACGACATGAACGAGCCCATCTCGGATGCGGTCCGGGGGATCCTCGACGGGCACATCGTCCTCTCGCGCACGCTCGCCCACCGCAACCATTATCCCGCCGTCGACGTGCTGGGATCCATCTCCAGGTGCATGAAGGACGTGGTCGACGCCGAGCACATGGAGGCGGCCATCAGCTTCAGGGGACTGCTCGCCGCGCACCGTGACGCGGAGGACCTCATCAACCTGGGCGCGTACGCCAGGGGGACCAATCCCATGGTGGACAGGGCGATCGACAAGAAGGAGGAGATGGACGCGTTCCTCCGGCAGGGAATTTACGAGAAAGACATGTTCGCGAACATCAAGGACAGGCTCACGGGCCTCTTTAAAAAGAAGGAAAAGGCGGCCGACATCGCGCGGAGGGATTATGTCGCATCGACGCCGTATTTCGCGCGCGTGAGGAAATAGCGTGCCGGACGGGCATAGATGAAACGGTTCGAATTCAAGCTGCAGCGCCTCCTGCAGATAAGGGAGACGAAAGAAAAGGAGATCCAGAACGAGCTGGCGAGGCTGGTGTCCATCCAGAACTTGGAAAGGATGAAGCAGGAGCAGTACCGCAGGGGCGTAGCCGAACAGCAGGCCAAGTTCACGGGCAAGATAAAGGCCGGGCGGTACAGCTACTCGGAGGCGGTCATGTTCGAGCGTTACGTGGACTTCGCCCAGAACGTGATCAGGGACCAGCAGAGAAGGATAGAAGCCATGGAGCCCGAGATACGGAAGGTCAGGGAGCGGCTGGTTGAAGCGTCAAAGGAGCGGAAGGTGGTGGAGCGGCTCAAGGAGCGGCGCTGGAACGAATACCTTTACGAGGTGAACAGGGAAATATCAAAGGAAAACGACGACGCCAATAGTCAGATATTTTACAGGAAGAAGCTCGAGGAGTTCACGGGGAGGACCCATGCTTGAAGACATGTACGTGGCCATGCAACGGATCCATGAGATCAGGAAGCGCTTCGGCATGGGGAACGGGCCGGCGCAGGCGGCCCCGGACGGCGCGTTCCAGTCCCAGGTCGACTCGAGGGTGAAAGAGAACGGCTACAATGAGGCGGTGACAATGAACACCGCGCCCGGGAAGCCGGTTTCGGGCGGCCGGGACATTGCCGTGAGCGACATCGACAAGCTCGCGCAGTCGTACGCCCGCGGCGCGGGCGTACCGGGAGACCTCGTCACCGCCGTGATTCGGGCGGAGTCCTCTTATAACCCGCGCGCGGTTTCGGGCAAAGGGGCGCGCGGCCTCATGCAGCTCATGCCCGCGGCCGGAGAGGCCATGGGCGTGCGGGATTATTTTTCGCCGGAGGAGAACATCAAGGCCGGTGTCGGGATATTGAGGAAGCTCCTCGACAAGTACGGGTGGGATTACAAAAAGGCGCTGGCAGCCTATAACGCGGGGGAAAACGCGGTCGATGAAAACGGGGGCATTCCGCCGTATGACGAAACGAGGGACTACATAAGCCGGGTGATCGGTTATTACCTTCAGAACACCGGGCAGGAATGAGGGATGCCGAGCTGGCCGGGAGCGGATGTCATGATCGACAGCGCCCGGGCTGATGGGCGGGGTGAAATCGGAGGAAAAGGATGAAAAGCATATCGGACAGGGCGAAGGCGATTTACCTGATCGTGCTTTCACTGTTTATAGTTTTCGCCGGCCTGTTCTGGCTCGATTTCATTGGCCTCATAGACATGGGCAGGGTGATGAGGAAGGTCTACGCGCCGGAGGCCCCCCTCTCCACGGATGCGGAGGATGACGAGCCCTCGCTGGTGGAGCGGGAGGAATTCGAAAAGGAGAAGCAGAAACTCCGGGAGCGTATCGAGGACCTCGACAAGCGCGAGGCGCGGATCGCTGAGGCGGAGAAGGCGCTGGATTCGGAGCGGGAAAAACTCCAGGACATGGGAAAGGGCCTCGACATCGAGAAGCGGCGGCTCGAGAACGAAAAGAAGAAGTACTCGGGCTATGAAAAGAACGTGAAGGACCTCGCCCAGAAGATACGGAGCATAAGGCCGGAAGAGGCGGTCGAGATAATGGTCAAGTGGGAGGACCCCCTCATCATCGACGTGCTGCGCCAGATTGACGCCGACGCCGCCGCGGCTGGGAAGATGAGCATTTCCTCCTACCTGATACAGCTCATATCGGAAAGGATATCCAAGGAAAAGGCGAGCCGCATCATGTACCTCATGACGCAGATTTAACGCCGCCCTAGTGCCCCTGCTTCCGGGAGTATTCACCTAAAAGTGAGAGGATCTCCTTTCTCCCGTAACCCTTCTTCACGGACGTGATGAAAATCGAATCGGCGCCGACGAGGAGCGACGAGGCGATCCGGGCGACGCTTTCATGGCGTTCGCGAAGCTTGACCTTGTCGCATTTCGTCGCGATGACGGCGGTGGGGATCCGCCGCTCGGAAAGCAGTCCGATGATTTCCTTTTCGAAATCGCCGGGCGACCTCCGTATGTCGACAAGGAGAAAAACCAGCCTCAGCGTGTCCCTGTGCCCGATGTAGCTCCTGATGAGTTTCAGGAAGGAATCCCTGAGGGCCCTTGGGACCCTCGCGTAGCCGAACCCCGGCATGTCGGCCAGGGTCATGTTCCCGTTGACGAGGAAAAAGTGGACACTCCGCGTGACGCCGGGCCGGGAGCCCACCCCGGCAAGGCCCTTCACGCCCGTCACCATGTTGAGCAGGGAGGATTTCCCCACGTTCGACCGCCCGATGAACGCGAATTCGGGATGGGGCAGGCGGGGGAAGTCGCGCGGCGTGCCCGCGTGCGAGAGAAAGACCGCGCGCGTTATCTTCATGACCCCAGCTCCTTCCGCATGAGTACGGCGTCATCGTCGTGATAGTAGCGTTTTCTCAGTCCGTCTTCCATGAAACCCATGGCGTCATAAAAGGACCGGGCCTCGGCGTTGAGTGAGCGGACCTCGAGGAGCACCCGGACGGCGCCTTTCCCTTTCAGCCTTTCGACGAGGTGCTCCAGCAGGGCGGTCCCGATCCCCTGTCGCCTGCGGTCCCTTTCCACGACGACATGGTTAAGCTGGACCTCACCTTTGACCTCCCAGGCGACGGCATACCCCGCTATGCCGCCGTTCGCCTCGGCGACGATAAAATGGGAGAAGGCGGTCGAGAGCTCTTTAAGGAAGCTCTCCCTGCTCCAGGGCGAGGCAAGCGATTCGACCTCGATCCGGTAAATGGAAGCGATGTCGCCTTTCCCGGCGTTCCTGATGGTGTAGGGGATACTCCTCATGGCTCGTTCCTTGACGTGATGCTCATATATTCAATGGGCCTTCCGGGGAATTCTGTCAAAAAGAATTTGGCGCGGGATAAAAAGTCTTTGACAAAATGGTCTGGAAAATTTTTTACATTACAGAACGGCTTTTTTGACGGAAGGCCGAACGCGGAATATAATTGGCATTACGGAACCGCCCCGGTGACATCCCATGACTAAAGTTAAATGCAAGGTGCTGGTAAGGTCTGAGTACTGCAAGGGGTGCAACCTCTGCATCGAGTACTGCAAGCGCGCGGCGCTCAAGTCCTCGGACAAGTTGAACAAGGCCGGCTACTACCCCGCCGTGGCGGACGAGGACAAGGAATGCACCGGCTGTCTCGTGTGCACCCTCGTGTGTCCCGAGGTCGCGATCGAGGTGTACCGTGAATAAGACATTCATAAGCGGGAACCATGCCTTTGCCGAAGCGGCGATCCGCGCCGGCTGCAGAAGCTATTTCGGCTACCCGATAACGCCGCAAAACGAGCTGGGCGAGTACATGGCGGAAAACCTGCCCAAACACGGCGGCGTGTTCCTCCAGTCGGAGAGCGAAACGGCGGCCATCAACATGGTCATCGGCGCTTCCGCGGTGGGCGCGCGCGTACTGACATCCTCCTCAAGCCCCGGCATCAGCCTCAAGCAGGAAGGCATATCCTTTCTCGCGGGCTTTCAGCTCCCCGCGGTCATAATAAACGTGATGAGGGGAGGCCCGGGACTCGGGAATATCGCGCCCGCCCAGGGGGACTACTTCCAGGCGACCAGGGGGGGCGGGCATGGTGATTACCGCACGCCCGTGTTCGCGCCGGCGTCGGTGCAGGAGGTGGCGGACCTCACCTACCGGGCGTTCGACGTAGCGGACGCGTACAGGACGCCGGTGATGATCCTGGGCGACGGCATGCTGGGGCAGATGAAGGAACCCGTCGTCTTCCCCGAGATGATAAAGAACCTCCCCGAAAAGGAGTGGGCCCTGAGAGGGATGGGAGACGGCCCGAGCCGGTACATGGCCTCGCTGGTGCTGGACGTGGTTGAGATGGAACGGCACAACTGGGAGCTGGTGAGAAAATACCAGGAGATCGCGAAAAAGGAAACGCTCTTCGAGGCCTACATGGTGGAGGACGCCAGGATCGTCGCCGTCGCGTACGGTACCACGGCCAGGATAGCCAAGGCCGCCATAAAGCGGGTCAGGAAAGACGGCGTGCCGGCGGGGCTCATCAGGCCCATAACGCTCTGGCCCTTCCCCAGGGCCGTTTTACAGGACCTGTGCAAGACTGTTCACAACTTCGTGGTGTTCGAGATGAGCACCGGCCAGATGGTGGAGGATGTGCTCCTCGCCCTTGAGGGGAAGGGCAGGGTGTATTTCCACGGCCGCCCCGGCGGTGTCGTCCCCACGCCGCTGGAGTTCGCGCGCATCCTGTACCGCGAGTACCAGCTGCAGCTCAAGGGGGCGTCATGAAACTCCTGAACCCGCCGCCGCGCTACTATAAGAGGGACGTCGTCACGCCATTACTGCCCGGGGTGCGGCCACGGCGTGGTGCACCGGCTGGTGGCGGAGCTGCTCGAGGAGATGGACCTTGCCGGGCGGACCATCTGCGTCAATCCCGCGGGGTGCGCGGTGCTCGCGTACAAGTATTTCGACTTTGACGTGATAGAATCGGCGCACGGCCGCGGAACGGCAATCGCGACCGGGGTGAAGAGGATGCGGCCGGACCTTTTTGTCTTCACCTACCAGGGCGACGGGGACCTCTCGGCCATAGGGACGGCCGAAACCATACACTCCGCGAACCGGGGCGAGCACATATCGGTCATATTCATCAATAACGCGGTGTACGGGATGACCGGGGGCCAGATGGCGCCCACCACGCTGCTCGGCCAGAAGACGACAACGACGCCTTCCGGCAGGAACCCGCGTTTTGACGGGTATCCGCTCCATATCACCGACGTGATATCCGCCTTTCCCGGCGTGATCTATGCCGAACGGGTCGCCGTCAACGGCCCCGCGGGCATACAAAAGACCAAGAGGGCCATCCGGAACGCGTTCCAGGTCCAGGTGGACGGTATGGGATACTCGATCGTGGAGGTCCTCTCCCCGTGCCCCACGAACTGGAAGATGACGGCCAAGGCGTCCTGCGACTGGGTCACCGAGGTGATGAGCAAGGAGTTTCCGCTGGGCGTACTGACCGACAAGAGGGAAAAGGGCGAGTAGCATGCTGGTCAAGATCATGTTCGCGGGTTCGGGCGGCCAGGGCGTGCTCACCATGGGCAACGTGCTGGGTAATTCGGCCATGCTGGAAGACCTCAACGTGACCTACCTGCCTTCGTACGGGGCGGCGGTGCGGGGCGGCACGGCGAACTGCACCATCAGCATCTCCGACGAGGAAATAGCCTCGCCCGTCGCGTCGACGCCCGATTTCGTGGTGGCGCTCAACCAGCCGTCCGCGGCCGCCTTCATGGACAAGCTCGAACCCGGCGGGCAGATCCTGTATAACTCCGACCTCGTCGGATCGATACCGTCCCGGGGCGATATCACCATGTATGCCATACCGGCCAACGAGATGGCGCGGCGCTCGGGGAGCGAGAAATCGGCGAACATGGTGATGCTCGGGGCCTTCATCAAGCTCACGGGCGTCGTGAAAATCGATTCGATATACAAGAGCGTCGATCACATGACCGGGGAAAAGAAAAAAGTCTCCGAGATCACCAAGAAGGCGCTCGCCGCGGGATACGAGGGGTTCCCGTTCGGGAACCACGGCGCTTAGCGCCGCCAAAAATTCATGTTTTTCGAAGGCCCGGGACCCGATACTGACTGTGAATAATGGGGCGGAAGGACGGACCGGGACAGGAGAAGCACCATGCCGATTACCCAGGTAAGCGTGGCGGTATCAAACTCGCCGGGGAAGCTGAACGAAATCTGCGACATCCTCGAGAAGGAGCAGATCAACATAAAGGCCATCATGGCGTCATCGGTGCTCTCGCCGGTGCAGGTGCACATGATAGTGAGCGATCCGGACAAGGCCGTCACCGTGCTGCGCAATCACGGGCTGAACGTCACGACGAAGGAGGTCATCGCGGTGGCCACTCCCGACCACCCGGGCGGGCTCAACGCCGTGCTCAGGCCGCTCCTTGAATCCAGCGTCAACGTCGACACCCTCTACCCCTTCATCAACCTCCGCGGCGACGAGGCGATCATCATCATGGAAGTGGACAAGATCAAGGAAGCGAAAGCGGTGCTTAAAAAGCACTGGGTCAAGACGTACAGCACCGAGATATACAAGCTCTGACGCCTTCCCGGCGCGCCGCGTCCGCTCAGCGGTCCTTGAATTTCGGCTCACGCTTCTCGAGGAAGGCCGCGGTTCCCTCCTTTTTATCCTCCGAAACGCTCAACTCGCCGAAGAGCTCGCGTTCGAACTCGAGGGAGGCCGTCATCTCCATTGGCAACCCGTCGCGGATTGCCCGCATGGCGTTTCTCACGGCCAGCCTGCTCCTGGACGCGATGGCGGCGGCGAGCCTTTTCGATTCATCGACCACGGTCCCCGCCGCGAACGCCCGGTTCACGACCCCGTATAGTTCGGCCTGGCGGCCGGATAGGAAATTCCCGGACAGGATGAGCTCGTAGGCCCTGCCCGTGCCGATGAGGCGCGTGCTGCGCTGCGTTCCGCCGTAACCGGGCATTATTCCCAGCTTGATCTCGGGCAACCCGATCTGGGCCGACTCGTCGGCGTACCTCATGTGGCACGCGAGGGCAGTCTCCAGCCCGCCGCCGAGGCAGAACCCGTTTATCGCGGCGATGTAGGGCTTGTCCGCGCCTTCGATGAGGTTCAGGATGCTCTGCCCCGGTATCAGGAAATCGCTCCCGTCCTTCGTCGTCTTGATCTCCCCGAACTCCCTGATGTCGGCGCCCGCGATGAAAGCCTTGCCCGCCCCCGTGAACACGACCGCCCTGACCGCCGGGTCGCCGTTTGCCCGGGTTATGGCGTCCTTCATGTCGGCGAGCACGGGCCTGGACAAGGCGTTCATGGGCGGGTTATTGATCGTCATGAGGGCGACGCCGGATCCGTCCACGGTATAAGTGCAGTATTTTCCTTCGCTCTGAGATGCCATTTCACGCTCCTTTTCGCTGGTTGGTGGATTCCGCACCTCCGGCCGCGGGCCGGAGGCCTGTCGACGAAGGCCGTCGATATGGTCGCCGGGCGGCCGGCGCCTGTCAAATGTTTTTAGCGCGCCGTGACGGGCGGCAATGTGCCGGGCCCGGGCCGGATTTGTTTTGACATCCGATGGGCGCCCGGGGTATAAAACCCGTGCGCGCGGACGGGCGGATCCGGTGCCCGGCGCGGATTATTCACGCGGCACATTTCGCGCGGGGAGGTGGGGCATGCAGCTCGTCATCGGCGACCTGCTCAGGCAAAGCGCCCTCAAGTTTCCCCGGCGCCTCTCCATCACGGGGGAGGAAGTCAATTTCACGTACGAGGAGCTGAACGGCCGTGTCAACAGGCTGACGAACGGGCTTCTTTCAGGCGGGCTGAAAAAGGGAGACAAGCCGGGCGTCCTGCTCATGAACTGCTACCAGTTCGTGGAGCTCATCATGGCCTGCGCAGGCTCGTCAAGGAGCCGTACTGGAAGGACAGGAAGACGCGGATATAGGCAGGATCGAACGGACGGGAGGACCCCTGCATGACTGAAAAACCGCAAAGGAAAAAGCACATAAACCGGCTGAAGACGATGTACGCGCTGCGCAACCTCGTCAACGAGGCCTACATGAAAACCCTGCAGGCCGGCAATGACGGGAAGCCCACCGCGTGGTCGATGGTCAACTTTTTCGAGGGCGACGTCATCATGAAGGCGATGGACATCGAGGTCGTGTACCCCGAGAACTACGCCACCATCGCCGCCTCCATGGGCGCCGCCGAACAGTTTCTCGGGGTGGCCGACGCGGAGGGGTTCCCGAGCCAGATGTGCGGCTACGCGAGGACCACCCTGGGGTATACCGCCAGGATGATGAAGGAGTGCGGCGGGCAGGTCCCGCCCGAGGCCCCCATCGGGGGGATGGCCAAGCCAGGGCTCCTGGTAAGCTCCGGCGCGGCCTGCGACGCGCGGTACAAGTGGTTCCAGGCCCTGGGCAGGTACCTGGACGCGCCCCAGTGGGTCCTGGAGCTGCCCCACATCGGCGTCGAGGAGCTCCGGGAGGAGGAGGTGCGGGTCCAGGCGATAGAATTCATGGTAAAGGAGCTGCGGCTCTTCGTGGAGTTCCTCGAGCGCTTCACGAAAAGGAAGATGGACTACGACCGCCTGGACCGGATGGTCGACACCATGCTGGAGATACACCGGGTTTTCCACGAGATAAACGAGCTCCGCAGGGCCAGGCCGTCGCCGATGCACAGCTGCGACTTCTGGAGCAGCATGCCCGCCTGCCTCTTCCTGGCGGGCGACCCGGAGGTGTCGCTGGACCTCTACCGGAAGATGCTCCTGGAGGTGAAGGAGCGGGTGGAAAAAGGCGTCGCCGGCATCAACGGGGAAGAGAAGTTCAGGCTCGTTTTCGCCGAGCTGCCGCCGTGGCACAGCCTGCATTTTTTCGAGGACCTGGCGGAGCGCGGATGGAATTTCGTGATGGAGAGTTTTTCGTACCATCCCGTCCCGCCGTTCGACCTGGACGGCGTGAAGGACCCGCTGGAGCGGATCGCGCGGATCAGCTTCCAGGTCATCCACGGGCTGCACGCCAGGGCGATGAAGGACGGGATCTCGTTCTTTTTGGTGCAGCCATACCTGGAGTACGCCTCCCGGTTCCGGTGCGACGGCGCTTTCCTGCACCCCCTGCTGAGCTGCCGGATGGCCAGCTCGCACCTCAAGGCCGTGCAGGATTCCTTCATGAAGAGGATGATGATACCCTCGCTGTACGTCGAGGGCGACATCATAGACATCCGGCTCTTCAACCCCGCGCGCACGCTGACGAACGCCGAGGCCTTCGAGGAATCCATGCTGTATTACCGCGACGAGCGGAAAAAGTCCGGGCTTGAGTGGTGAAAAGAGGGAGAATGCGATGAAGGCCGTGGCCGGGGAAAAGAAGGGTGTCGAGCGCGCGGCGGAGATGTACGAGGCGCGCGCCCAGCGGGCGATGGAGCTTCAGGCGGCCGGCAGGAGGATCATGGGATACGTGTGCATCTACCCGCCTGTTGAGATCATGACGGCGTTCGGCTTCGTCCCGTACAGGATACTGGGGGACTGGCGGGAGCCGGTGACGGAGGGCGAGCGGGTGCTGACCCGGGTGGTGTGCCCGTTTTTGCGGAGCATCCTCGACCTGGGCATAAAGGGCAGGTACGGGTTTCTCGACGGGGTGATCGGGGCGCATACCTGCGACATCGGCTCCACGGCGATACACATATGGCGAGACAATATAAAAAAACCGGATTTCGTGCATTTCATCGACATCCCGCACACCGCGCACGAACCGGCCAGGGAGTTTTTCGCATCGCAGCTGCGGCTGCTCATCCGGAACCTCGAGTCCTTCACGGGAAGCCCCCTTACGAACGGGGCGCTGGAGCGCGCGGCGGCTATGCACAACCGCCAGAGGTCGTTGGTGCGGCAGGTCTACGAACTGCGGAAGGCGTCACCGCCGCCCATCTCGGCGTCGGAAAACCTGATGGTCCTGCGCGCGGTTTCCAGCCTGCCGGTGGAAGAGGGGAACGCGCTCCTCGAGGAGGTGCTGGACGAGGCGCGGCGGCGGCCCCTCCCGCCGCCGGGTAAAAGGCCACGCCTGCTCGTGTGGGGAAGCATCATCGATGACGTGTTCCTGCTGGATGCCATCGAGAGCGCGGGGGCAGACGTGGTAATGGATGACACCTGCGTGGGAACGAGGGCGTTCTGGGCCGACGTCCGTGAGGGCCCGGACCCGGTCGAGGAGCTTTCCCGCCGGTATCTCCTGGACGTGCGCTGCCCGCGCACTTACAGGGAGGCCCAGGGCGGCGGCCTCAGGAAAGATTACCGGGCCGATCTCGAGGAGAGGTTCGGTTACGTGGGCGAGTTCGCGCGCGGATGGGGCGTGGACGGGGTCGTTCTGCAGAGCATCCTCTACTGCGACACCCACGCATACGAGATACCTCACGTCCGGGACTACCTGGACGGGACCGGCATTCCCCACGTCTACATTGAGCATGATTACAGCGAGGGGTCCCGCGCCCAGGTGAAGAACCGCGCGGAGGCGTTCGTGGAAATGCTGCGCTTCCGGTAGCGCCATGGACCCGCACGTCCGTCTTTTCGACCGCATAGCACCTTTTTACCGGCTGTTCTTCGGCGTGCAGGCCAGGATGTACCGGCGGTTTTTCCAGCGGTACGGCCGCAGCGTGCCTATACCGGCCGGTGGGCGTGTGCTCGACGTGGGATGCGGCACGGGGGCGCTTGTCTGCGCGCTCCGGAGGCTGGGTTACGAGGCGCAGGGCATGGACGGCGCTCCGAGGATGGCGCGGTGGGCGCGCAAACTCAACGGCCGGAACGGCTCGTCCTTCGTGATCGCCGATGCTCTATCGGCGTTGCCGTTCAAGGACAAGAGCTTCGATGCCGTGACGGCAAGCTACGTGCTCCACGGGCTTCGAACCCAGGCGCGTGTAAACCTGCTCGGGGAGGCGGCGCGGCTGGCGAAATCGACGGTGCTCATTCACGATTTCAGCGCCCGGCCGTCCTGCCTGATCGACTTCGTCGAGCGGCTCGAGGGATCGGACTATCGCCGCTTCGTGCGGTACGGCCGGAGCGAAATGGAGGGCGTCTTCACGGACGTGCGGGTGATCGACGCGGGTTTCGGCGTCGCCTGGTACGTGTGCACGCCGTAACTGCCGGGATATACACAACAGGAGGTGATGCGCATGGCTCGAACAGTAATAATAGGCGCCGGCATCAACGGGATGCTCCTGGGGGCCCTGCTCGCGCGGGAGGGCGGGGAGGTCCTCGTTTTTGAAAAGAAAGGCAGGATCGGCGGGCGGGCCTTCCTGTACGAGAGAGACGGGTTTGTCGCGGACTACGGCGTCCATCTCACGCGGTTCGGGCCGGAGAGCGCGGTCGCGCGTATCTTCCGGCGCCTCGGAAGGCCGGTGGAGTTTAAAAGGATGGGCCCATCCTATGTCCTGGACGCCGACGGCTCGCTCAAGCTGTTTCCGACCAGCCCGGCCGGCATTTTCAAGAGCGGGCTTTTCACCCCGGGGGAAAAGCTCAAGATCCTGGGAATGCTTCTCTCCATTAAAAAAGGGAAATACAATGACCTCATGGACGTTCCACTTTCGCGATGGATGGAGGAGCACCGCGTCACCGGAGGGCTCGCGAAATACTTCAGGCTCCTCAGCGCGTCGGTCATGGTGTGCCCTTTCATCGAGAGGACGTCGGCGGGCGAGATGTTCAGGAACATAAGCAAGGTGCTCGCCACGGGGCATTCGGCCGAGTACCCCGCGGGAGGCTGGAAGCCCCTTCACAAGGCCCTTGTCGAAGAGATCGTGAAGGCGGGGAGGATCATCACGGGAACGAAGGCAAGCTCCATTATAGTGAAGGGCGGCAGGGCGAGGGGGGTCAGGGCCGGCGGGAAGTCGTACCCGGCCGACAGGGTGGTCATAAACGTGCCCGTCCAGGAGATGACGATGCTCCTGCCTCCGTCGGCCATGGAGAAGGGATACGCGCGCCGCTGCCGGGACCTGTTGCCGACCGCGGGCGTGTTTCTTGACGCGGCCCTGGGGAAATCAGTGAGCCCGTTCAGCGGGCTCCTGTACACGATGGAACCCGTCGTGTACGGGTGCGTCACCTCGAACATTACCCACGACATAGCACCGGTCGGGAAACAGCTCGTGACGCTTTTTTACCCGACCGCCCTGGAGGACGTGAGGGACCCGAAGGCCCTGGCGAAGAGGAAGAAGGAGCTCGACAAGGCGCTGCTGGGGCTGTTCCCCGGTATCGAGAAAGACATTCTCTGGAAGAGGGTGGTGGCGCTGAGGATGGTCGACGGCGTGCAGGTGAACGTGGACCAGACCGAGGACAAACGTCCCGGCGTGCGGGTTCCAGGGATAGAGGGCCTTTTCCTCGTGGGGGATTCCGTGGGGGCCCCGGGCGCCGGGGGCGATGTGGGGAACGAGTCGGTGCTCCTCGCTTACAGGGCGATGACGGGAAAGGACATATAACGGGCCTACGCAGATTCCCTGGCCCTTACGAGGCTGCATATCGTGTCGTTTACGGGCGTCGGAACGCCCAGCTCCCTGCCGTACCTCGAGATGACGCCGTTTATGCTGTCGATCTCGGTCTTCCTCCCGGCCCTGATGTCCTGGAGCATGGAGCTGATATTGGCGGCCGTCTTGAGGCATACCTCCCGGGTGAGTTCGACCATCTCCCCGAAGTCGATGTCCAGCCCGCGCCTCCTTGCCACGGCCACTGCCTCCCCAGCGAGAGCCTCCTGCAGCAGCTTGGCCTCTTCGATCTCCAGGATCCGGGCGTTCGGGATGTCGAGAAGGGCGCCCAGCGGGTTGATCGCCGCGTTGATGATCGCCTTTTTCCATACGGTCACATCGGGATTGGGGTCGATGCGCGCGGACAGTCCGGCGCGCCTGAAGATGTCCAGCACCCGCTCGCAGCTCCTCCTGTCCTTTCCGCCGAAGGCGATGTCCACGCTTCCCCCGTAGGCGACCGTACGCTCGTCCACTTTGTTCGCCCCGATGAAGGTGGACCCGTACACGACACGGTCCTCCGGGAAGAATTCCAGCAGCGCCTCCATGTTCCCGATCCCGTTCTGCAGCGTGACCACGAGAGACGTCGGCGACAGGTGGGCTTTTACCTCGCGCGCCGCATCGCGGGTGGAATGACTCTTGACGAAGAGGAACACGATGTCGCACGGCCGTAGCACGGACGGGTCCGCCGAGACCTCTACGGCGATGCGCTCGGTAGAGCCGCCGACAACGACATTCAGCCCGGAGGACATCTTTTCCACGACCGAGGGTATCTTTTCATAGAGGACCGTGGGGATGCCGGCCTTATTGAAGAAGTAGGCGAATATCGAGCCCATGGCTCCCGCCCCGATTATGCCCGTCTTTTCATGCATGTGCGGCCCCCGCGCAGCGAGCGATGGCATAGTGGTAAGGAGCCGCGGAGGGCCCTGTCAATTATTTTATTTCATGTGCCGGGGAAGGCGCCGCTTTCCCTCTTTCACGCGGAAGTTCATCGTATTTTCTTGCCCATGGTAGATGGAACAGCGAAGAGAAGGCCAATTGTTTCAAGTCGTTATAGTTGCTTGACATTCCGGGAAGGAGGCCCTATACATCAATCGAATATTTCACATTTCTCCCTGCCTGCATCCGGTCCCAGTCATGGTTTAATCGATGACTCTTCGTGCAGGATCTTTATAATTATAATTGGAGGGAAAGACCATGACACGCAATGACCAACCCGGCTTCAAAACCGTCATCACCCCCGGTGAATTCATCAAGGCACTGCTCCTCATATCCTGGCGGGTCCCCTTTATAGCCTATCACTTGATAAAAGGGCTGAAGCTCATCAAGGGAAACGCCCCCGTATCCTGGGGTTCCCTGCTGGAAGGAAACGCGAAGAAATACCCCGGCAACACCGCCATCAAGTCCCATGACGGGAACTACACCTACGCGGAATACAACGCGCTGGTCAACCAGTACGCACATTATTTCAAATCGCGGGGCGTTGGAAAGGGCGATGTCGTCGCGCTCATGATCGAGAACAGACCGGAGCACCTTTTCGTGTACGGCGCGCTCGCGAAGCTCGGCGCCCTTGCCTCCCTGATCAACATCAACCAGCGGGGCGCGTCGCTCGCCCACAGCTTCAACCTGCATAAGTGCAAGGCCATCATCATAGGCGAGGAATGCATGGAGCCCTTCGAGGAGGCGCGCAAGGACCTCGACCGCGTTCCCGAGGGGGAGCTGTACTTCATCAGGGACAGGGGGCAGGGAAAGACCGCGGGGTACGCGGACCTCGTCGCGGCGGTCACTGGTTTTCCAAGGGAGAACCCCGCGACTACCGGAGGGGTGTTCCTGAGCGACCCCGTTGCCTACGTGTTCACCTCGGGCACCACCGGAGGGCTCCCCAAGGCCGCCGTCATCATTCACAAGCGCATTGTCTCCACCCTGTTCTGGTGGGGAAAGGTGGTCGGCAGGATCAAGCCGACTGACACCGTATACATCCCCCTGCCGTTCTTTCACACAAACGCCCTCCTCGTCGGATTTACGGCCGCCATGGCCAGCGGATCGGCCATAGCCACGCGAAGGAGGTTCAGCGCGAGCAGTTTCCTGGACGACGTCCGCACGTTCAACGCAAAGGTTTTCATATACGTCGGCGAGATGTGCCGCTACCTGATGGCGGTCCCTGAAAAGCCGGATGATCACAAGAATCCGCTGCGCGCCGCCATCGGGAACGGCCTCCGTCCCGACATATGGGCCGCCTTCAAGAAGCGCTTCGGCATATCGCGCGTCTATGAGCTGTACGGCGCCGCCGACGGCGTCGGAGGATTCACCAACATCCTCAATCTGGACAACACGGTGGGGCTCAGCCCCACGCCGTTCGCCATCGCCCGCTACGACGTCGAGAATGAGGAGCTGGTAAGGGGCCCCGACGGCTTCCTCGAGCGCGTCGGGCTCGGCGAGGCGGGGCTGGCGCTCATGAAGATATCGGAACAGACGCCGTTCCCGGGATACTCTGATAAAAAGAAGAACGAGGAGCGGATCGTGCGGGACGCCTTCGAAAAGGGCGACGCATGGTTCAACACAGGGGACCTCCTCCGGGACATGGGCTTCAAACACGCGCAGTTCGCCGATAGGCTCGGCGACACCTTCAGGTGGAAAGGCGAGAACGTATCGACCACCGAGGTGGAGAAGGCGCTGAACTCGTTTCCCGGGATCGCCTCATCGGCCGCGTACGGCGTCACCATGCCCGGCGGCGACGGAAAGATCGGGATGGCCGCAGTCATCCCCGGGGCGGGGGCGGGACCTGACCTTGCCGGGCTCGCAGCGTCGCTCAGGAAATCCCTTCCCAAGTACGCCGTTCCCGCGTTCATCCGGCTGGTCGGCGATTTCGAGTGGACATCGACCCACAAGATAAAAAAATATAATTTCAGAAACGAGGGCTTCGATCCCGGGAAGGTGCGTGATCCCCTGTACGTCCTGCTTCCCGGCGAACCGGCCTACCGGCCGCTGGACGGGGACCTGTACAAGTCCATCATGGGCGGTGCATACCGGTTCTAGGCAATTTGGAGTGCCGCCGGCTCTTCCGCCCCGCCGCTTCGCCGCGGCGCGCACCGCGGGAGGCGGCTTTTGAACTAGGCCGCTTTCCTGCCGCGCCATAAAAGTGGCGTAAATCATCAAAAATCTTTGATAAACGGGACCCCCCGGAGTATCCTTGTTCATTATATTCAAATTGATATTATTGATTCCCTGTTACATGTACGAAAAATTATTATTCGGCTACCAGAACGTCCTCAACGCGATCCCGAGCGCCGTCGTCGTCACCGATAAGAATAAGAAGATAATCGGCGTGAACAACTTCGCCCGGCGGCTCTTCAGGGGAACGGACGTCACGGGTAAAACCTGCCACGAGGTCTTCAGCTGCTGCGAAAAGCGCGGGAAGGGATGCCCCGCGGAAAACCTGGATTACGTCCTCCCGTCGGCCGTGGTCAAGGTCAGGCAGACAATACGGATACAGGACCAGCAGGAGGACGTGAGGTGCCGGATTATCCCGGCGGAGGCGGACTCGGACCCGGCGGAGCACATATTCCTGCACGTGATCATGGACCGGGACCTGTTCACCCGCGAGAAGATGATCGAGCTCGAAAAGAACCTGACGATCTCCACCCTGACGGCCGGGATCGCCCACGAGTTCAATAACATGAACGCCGGGATTTACGGGCTGGTGGAGTTGATGCTCTCGCAGGAAAACAATTCGCCCGGGACGGCAAGGGACCTGGGCACCATCCTGAACATAATCAAGCGGGCGAGCCACCTCATCGACCAGCTCCTGATCTTTTCGAACAGGAAGCCTTCCAGGCACGTGCTCGTGGACCTGGAAAGCATCGTGGAAGACTGCGTCAAGATACTGCGCCCGGAGCTCACCGGCAACGGCGTCACCGTCGAGATAGTCCGCCGGGAGGTGCAGGAAGACATGTTCCTGGACGCGAACAAGATAAGCCTCGCCATAATGAACTTGATAATAAACGCGCGCGACGCGATGATCGAGACCCCCGGCAAGAAGCTCACCATCGAGATCGGCAAGGACGGGGGCTTCGCGTACGTGAGGGTCCACGACGTCGGCGTGGGGATCCCGCCGGAGCATCTCGACAGGGTTTTCGAGCCGTTTTACACGACCAAGGGCCCCCTGGGCGCCTCGTCCATACCCGGGACGGGGCTCGGGCTCTCGGTGGCGGCGGGCGTTGTCAAGGAGCACGGCGGCGTGATCGAGGTGGAGAGCGACTTCGGGCGGGGCTCGACCTTCACCGTCAAGCTGCCGCTCGACACACACGAGGCGATGGACAGGGAAATCGCGCGGGATCACCACGAGTACGATTTCACCGGCAGGAACGTGCTCGTCGCCGACGACGAGGTGGAGCTCAACGCCCTGCTCGTGAGGGCGCTCTCATCGAAAAACGCCGCGGCCCGCTCGGTCTACACGGGCGCGCAGGCCCTCGCCCATATCGAGCTGGAGCCGGTCGACGTGCTGCTGCTCGACGTCCAGATGCCGGACCTCAACGGGTGGGACGTAGTCAAGAAGCTCAAATTCATGAAAAAGCGCCCCAGGATCATTTTGATCTCCGGGAACTTCCTGGTGATGAACGCCGAGGATTCCCGGTGCGTCGAGAAAGTGCTCATCAAGCCGTTCGACCTGGAGGAGCTCTACCGGACCGTCCACGAGGTGCTCAATCCCGGTGAAAAGAAAATGGTCTGAAAGGGCCTTGATTTTTTACTGCCGCTCCCTGACAGTGCCGAGGTAATCCGTTCCGAGACGGCATGTAATGGGAGCACGCCGGCTTGTCGCGCGCCGGACTATCCGTCGCATTTCACGGGTCGATATGCGGGGGCTGACCCGCTTTCCCGGGGACGCGCGCGGAGCGTGGGGAGCAGGTCCCTGGCGTTGCAGGAGAGGTGGGGAATGGGAATGACGATCACGGAGAAGATACTGGCCGCGCACGCGGGAAAGGGCGCGGTGGAGCCTGGCGAGCTCATCGAGGCGTCCGTTGACCTGGTCCTCGGGAATGACATAACCGCGCCCATCGCCATCAGAGAGTTCCGCGGGCTCGGCATAGACAGCGTGTTCGACCGGGAAAAGATCGCCCTCATCCCCGACCATTTCACCCCGAACAAGGACATAAAATCGGCCGAGCAGGTGAAGATCCTGAAAAATTTTGCCCGCGAGTTCGGCATCGTCCACTTCTACGATGTGGGCAGGGTGGGGGTGGAACACGCACTGCTCCCGGAGTTGGGCCTGGTGCGCCCGGGTATGCTCATCATAGGCGCCGACTCGCACACCTGCACCTACGGCGCGCTCGGTGCCTTTGCGACCGGCGTCGGATCCACCGACATGGCCGCCGCGATGGCGACGGGAAGGGCATGGTTCAAGGTCCCCGAATCGGTGAAGTTCGTCTACGAGGGGACCCTCAAGCCCCATGTGACGGGGAAGGACCTCATCCTCCACACGATCGGCGATATTGGGGTGGACGGCGCGCTGTACATGGCCATGGAGTTCTGCGGACCGGCCGTGTCGGCGCTCTCCGTGGAGGGAAGGCTCTCGATGGCCAACATGGCCGTGGAGGCGGGGGCGAAAAACGGGATCATGGCCCCCGACGCGAAGGCGTTCGATTACGTAAAGAGCAGGAGCTCGGCGGCGTACACGGTGTACGAGAGCGATCCCGGCGCCCGGTACGCCGCCGTGAAGGTATACAACGTGGATGGACTCGAGCCCCTGGTCGCCTTCCCGCACCTGCCGGAGAACGTGAGGCCGGCGAGGGAGAGCGGCATCCCCATTGACCAGGTCGTCATCGGGTCGTGCACCAACGGCAGGATCGAGGACCTGAGGGCCGCGGCGGACGTGCTGAAAAACCGGAAGGTGCACGCGAACGTGCGGCTCATCGTGATCCCCGCCACCCAGGAGGTTTACCTGCGGGCCATTGCAGGAGGGCCTGCTCGGCGTGTTCGTGGAGGCCGGGGGCGCCGTGTCGGCCCCCACGTGCGGTCCCTGCCTGGGCGGCCACATGGGCATCCTTGCGGAGGGAGAGCGCTGCGTGTCCACCACCAACCGCAATTTCGTTGGCCGCATGGGACACCCGAAGAGCGAGGTGTACCTCGCGAGCCCGGCGGTGGCGGCGGCGTCGGCCGTGCTGGGAAAGATATGCCATCCCGACGAGCTCGCCTAGCGTGACGGATTTTACGGGAACTGGGGGAAAGCATGAAGGTCCGGGGAAGGGCGTGGAAATTCGGCAATGACGTCAACACCGATGAAATAATACCCGCACGCTATCTCAACACCTCCGACCCGGACGAGCTGGCCGGGCATTGCATGGAGGACGCGGACCCGGACTTCGTGAAAAAGGCGGCCAAGGGGGACATCATCGTGGGGGGCACGAACTTCGGATGCGGCTCCTCGCGCGAGCACGCGCCCGTCGCCATCAAGGCGGCCGGCATCTCCTGCGTCATCGCCGCGTCGTTCGCCCGGATCTTCTACCGCAACAGCATCAACATAGGCCTCCCGATCGTGGAGTCCGCCGAAGCCGCGGGCGACATCCAGGCGGGGGACGTCGTGGAGGTTGACCTCGAGAAGGGCAGGATCGAGAACACGACGAAGGGGCGGACCTACATGGCCAGGTCCTTCCCGAAGTTCATGCAGGACCTCATACGGGAGGGGGGGCTCATGAACAAGGTGAAAAGCGAGCTCGCGAAGGGGCTCAATCGAGGCGGGTGATGTTTTTGCTGTCGGTTATGTCTTTGCCCCTGTCCCGGAAGGGAATGACATACCAGCGGTCGCGCTTGTACCTGCTGAGCTGAATGAACACCGGGTTGGGGAGGTCCTGGATGAACCGCTGGGTGAACTCCAGGTCGATCCGTATGTCGCCTTCCAAGGTGCTGTTGACGTACCCGTCCACCTTCAACCGTATGTCCTGGGCGTTGAACAGAAAGGAATTGATGGTAAAGGTGTTGCCGGCCACGCTGAAGTTCCCGTAGATCTTGTTGAACTCCAGGTCGCGCAGCTTGTACTTGAGGTCCTCCAGCCACACGCCAAGCCCGTTCTGGATGCCCGTGTTCACCAGCTTGCCCCTGTCGACGGTGAATTCGATCCTCCCGCGCAGCGACCGCGACGGTCCCTGTCCTTCCCCGATCATGAAACCGAAATCGCCGCTGCCCCGGGCGGTGCCGAAGAACCTGTTCTTCAAACCCTCGCTGATGGACCCGAGGTTCTGCACCTTCAGGTTGGCGAACGAAAGCGAGAGGTCAACGCGGGGGTTCTCCCTGGACAGATCGGCGCCGCCGCGCGCCTTGACCTCGGCGCCGAGGAACTGGGCCGATACGCTCGGCACGGCGAGCCTGCCCCCGGAGAGATGATACTGCATCACGGCCTGGGTGAAGGGCAGGTCCGAGATCTGGAGCTGGGCAACCTCGATGGTGCCGCGCACATCCACGGGCAATGACACCGGCTTGAAAGGCGTCCCGGCCTCTCCTTCCGCCTGCGGCGCGTAGGAAAAAGCCTTCAATCGCGCGTTGACGTTTATTTTACTCAAATTCCCGTCGGTGGAGGCAATGAAAACTTCGGCGGGCTGGTTGTACAGCAGCATCGAGAGGGTGGCGCCCTCTACGATGTTGTTTTTTATGACGATGGTGCCCGCGGCGTTCT
This sequence comes from uncultured Spirochaetota bacterium, assembly GCA_963762305.1. Lineage (GTDB taxonomy): Bacteria > Spirochaetota > UBA4802 > UBA4802 > UBA5368 > CAVXKM01. Next base: position 439,525 of record CAVXKM010000005.1, read on the forward strand.
TGATGAACCCCTTCCTGCTGTCCAGCCCGAGGTCGACGGCGAGCGTGCCGGTGTACCTGCCGTTATCCATGGAAAGGCCGCCGTTGGCGGTCCCGTCGATCTGCGCCGGCAGGAATTTCAAGATGGGCAGAACGTCGGGCACCGAGGCGCGGATGTTCGCTATGCGGAACTTCTTTATGTCGCCGCCGAAGGTGAAAAGAAATTCTTCGATGAGGAAAGAGGAGTTCTCTATCGAGGCCTGGATTCCGGAAAGGAAGACCTTCTCCTCGGTGATGCTCACGCGGCAGTAGCCGTTTACCAGCAGCTGCTTCCCGCTGGTCAGGGTGGAGGAGCCCTTCAGGGACCCCTCCACGGCGCCACGGGTTATCCTGAGGTCCCTGACCCTGCCGGACACATCCATGTACGGGAGGGTCAGGTTTTTCCCCCACGTGTAGACCCAGGGCAGGGAACAGCGGTCCAGCGTGGCGCCGCCCTCGATGGAAAAGTCCCCGCCGCGCGCCGTGACGGTGACCTCGGGATACACGACGCCCCTCTTCCCGGGGAGCGTGATTTTACAGTCCGAGACATGCACGCCCCCGTCGCCGCGGGATTCGATCGCACCGTCGAGTACGTAGCTCCCTTCGAGCGGCGCGAGGTTCTTCGGGGGGTTCTTGAGGGTCAGCCTGGCGCCGCTCAAGACGATCGAGTCGACGCGCGTCGGGGACGAGGCGCCCTTCTCTCCGCCGGAAAGGTCTGCGGCGAGGCGGTGGATGGTGGAGACGCCGTCCATGTAGACGATGTTGAGGTTGAGGCCTTCGAGCCTGATGAAGGTTATGTAGAACTTGCCGCGCAGAACGAGCCTCGCGAGTGAAAAACGGATCACCGCCTCGTCGGCCGAGGCGAGGATGCCGCTGTCCTCCGCGAGCCCGTCGTAAACGCGGACGTCGTTGAGAACGACGCCGCGGAGGCTGTAGTCCAGCGACGTTACGTGCACCCTGCGCTTGAGGAGGCCCTGGGCGCCGGAAGTCAGCAGTGAAAGCGCCCTGTCCCTTGGAAAGAAATTGTAGAGAAGAACGGCCCCGGAGGCGAGAAGGATGAGGAAAATCCCCGCCCCGACGAGCAGGTATTTAACTGCTTTTGCGGGAGGCTTCACGTTTTCTTTCCATTATGGCCTTTTTCCTGTAGTACAGGACCACCTTCTCCAGCTCCTCGAGGTCGCTGCAGATTATCTTTCCCTCCTCGAGCTTGAAGTGCTTGTCCTCGAGCAGCTGCACGGAGAGAATTTCCTGTTTCTCGGGAGGAAGGCCGACCATATTGAAAAGCTCCCTGAAGCCGAATTCGAAATTGTGGGACTGTTTCGGCCCTATCCTGATCTTCTGTTTTTCCACCTGTATCAGGAGCGTGTCGTAGATGCGGCCGAGCGGGTCCTTGATCATGAGGTTCTCCAGCTGCCGGTACGCGGTCCATATCCGCTCGCTGAGCAGCTGTATGAGCCTGGTCGCCAGCTGTGGCTGGGACTGCACCATGCCCTCGAAGTTCGACTTGTTGATCGCGAGCAGGCCCACGTCGCCGAAGCTGATGGCCGAGGCGCTGCGCGGCCGGTTTTCGAGCAGCGCCATTTCACCGAAGATGTCGCCGGGCTTCAGCACGGCGAGCAGGACTTCCTCGTCCACGATCTTGGTGATCTTGACCCTTCCCGCCTGGATGATGTAGAGCTCGTTGCCGGGCTCGTTCTCGCAGAAGATCATGGTGTTGTCCTTGAAGGCGCGGGACATGCTGCTCTGCGGGTTCTCCGTGACCTTCATCGGGGCCTTCATCGTCTTGAGCTTCTGGATGGCGTCGTCCCTTTTCGGGCCCGTGGGGCAGTACTGGAGGTACCGCTGGAAGGCGTAGGTTGCGTGGTTGAGCGACTTTTTTTTCAGGTAATAGTCGCCTATGTTGTAGAGGCTTTCCGGGTTCTCTTCCGCCGTGCTCTTGAACGTGAGATGGGTGATAGCCTGGTCGAAGTCCCTCAGCTTCTTGCTGAAGAAGCGGATGATCTTCATCGCGATGATGGGGTTTTTCTGGATGAGGATCCCGAACTGCTCGCGCTCGACGGATATGAGGGAGACGTTGGTGAGGCCAATGGCCGTTTCGATTCGGGCGTGGCCGCTCATGCACGATATCACCCCGAAAAAGTCCCCCGGCCCCAGGATGGAGTAGGGGTCCTCCCCGGCGACCGGGTTCTCCTTCATTATCCGTACTTTCCCGGTCCTGATGATATAAAAATTACCGGCGTCCTTTTTTCCCTCGACGGTTATGAAGGACTTTTCCGTGTAATTCTCGACCTTGAACTGCGTTGCTGACATTCTCCCTCGGCTCGAGCTCAATCGCAGGAATCGCTGCACTCGGGGCTCATTATACACAAATTCGGTATAAAATCAAGTCATTTCAAGCATTTTCTTTCGGCGAAGGGGCCGGCCAAAACAGGAAATTCCAGGGCGAATTCATGGACTCGTTCACGGTGCCCGAGGCTGCGCGTGAAGGCACTTCGTCATCGGGAATAAATAACCGGCTCCCCGCTGACGAATAGGCAGGAATGCCGGGAGGCCCATACTGGCGAACGCCTACCCGCAAAGCCCGGCCGGATATACTATTTGACAGCATGTCCGGAAGCGGGGATAAGGAGTTGAAAACGCGGGATATTCCCGTCCGCTCGATGTTAATCGCGGAAACGCGCCGGGATGAGAGGCCAGGCGGCGAGACGCGCCGCGCGATTCGCCCGGGAGGGGCTTTTCAGCATATGCACCTGCTTCCAGTGACACATAAGCCGGGGCGGCATTGCGCCAGCACGGCCATCAGCGACCTCATGAACTACCGTCGCGTCCCCTGGAGTGAAGCCCTCTGTTTCGGCATCGGGGCCGGCCTGGGGATATGGTACCTCCGCTTCGAGGACTCCTCTCCCCGCCGCCTCGTGCACGTCCGGTCGGGGGACATCGAGGAACAGTTCTTCACCCGGATCGGGCTCCCGTTCAAATGGCAGCGGTTCGAGGGCATGGAGGCGAGCGAGCGGGCCCTGTGTGAGGCCCTGGACGCGGGGAGGCCCGCTCTGGTGCAAACCGACATCTACCATCTCCCGTACTACAATTCCAGGACGCATTTTCCAGGGCACGTCATCGCCGTGTGGGGATACGACTACGACAGGCGTGTCTTTCTCATAACCGACACGGAGCGGCCGGAGCTCCTCGAGGTGCCCTTCGACAACATGGCAAAGGCCCGGTTCTGCAGGCTGGGTTTTTTCAACATCAAGGGGAACCTCTACGCGCTGGAGCGCCTCGCCGCCCCCGAGGATTTGCCCGGCGTCATCGTGAAGGCCATCGTGCACAACAGCAAAATGGTCCTCGAGAGCGGGGAGGAATACCGGGGCCTGCGGGCCCTGGGGCTGTGGAAGCGGGAGCTCGAGGAGTGGAAGGGGTTCGAGGACTGGCGGTGGACCGCCCGGTTCGCCTACCAGGTCATCGAACGGCGGGGGACCGGCGGGGGCGGTTTTCGGGCGATGTATGCCGATTTCCTTGACGAGGTCGCCGGCCTGGTGCCGGACGTGTCCAGCCTGGGGCTCAACGGGCGCATGAAAAACACGGCGCGGGCATGGAGCGAACTGGCGCTGGCGCTGAGGGACACGTCGGAGGGGCCGGAGCTGGACGTCGCGGCGGTGCGCGGGGGTATAGAGCGTGTGGAGCGGCTGGAGGAGGACTATCACCGGTGCGCGCTCGGGCTTTCCGGCTGAAGGAGCCGGCCGGCTCGCGCGAGGTCAGTCGGTGGAAAGGTACTTCTCGAGGTATTCCGTCAGGTCGCCAATGTTCTTCCTTATCATCGACTTGAATTCCGGCGGGATGTTTTGAGACATGACGACCTTGTAATAGTTGATCGCGTCCTTCACCTTGCGTCTCTTGATGAATTCCTGGGCCCTCTCCAGCATTGCCTTGTATTTATAGTAGGAGTACTCGAGGATGTTCTTTTCCTTCCCGAGGCTGAACTCGTCCGGCAGCTTTGAAAAGTCATAGCTTACCTTGAGGATGGGCAGCTCCTTCACCTTTCTCCTGTGATGCTTCAGGAACTTGTTGTAGAACCGCTCGTCCTCATTGCGCTGGAGCATGGTCTCCCTGTCGGTGATATCCAGGTATTCCTCCTCCGGCCTGGAGTCGCCCAGTATCTCGTAATTGTCGCCGGTCTTTTTCGTGTCCCCCGCGATGAGTTTGGCGAAGATGTCCTCGTCGGACATGCCCTCCTCGGGCGTTTTCTCGTCGCGCCCGTACCGGCTCAGGAGGTCCCATTCGTCGGGCTCCTCTTCCTCCTTCCTGCTCACCGTCTCTTTCCGGTATTCCTCGGAGAAGGCCGCGCCGTCTTTCTCCGCCCTCTCCCGGGCGGCTTTCGCGCGCTCGCTCGAGGGTATCCTGTCGAGCAGGTCGAGGATGGGCTTGGGGTCCAGGATGAGAGGCACGGGCGACTCGTACTTGGCCTCTATGATCGTCGGCTGTCTCAGGTCCTCCGGACCGCCCTTCCGGCCGACGAGCTGGTCTATCTTGTTTTCCAGCCGCTCGATGTCGGGGATGATGTTCCTGTCCTTCAGTTTCCGCGTGATCTCATCGGTTACCTTCTCGACGTCGAAGGGCAGGGGCTGGTAGGGAGTGGTAAGGCCGATCTGGATCTTGTCGGGGATGGAGAGGGGGCCGTCCACGGAAAGCCTGATCTCCCTCGATTTTTTAACGGGGGGAGCGGTGATCTCCTCTTCCTTTCTTTTTTTCACCGACAGGTACTGGCGGTACCGCCTGATATAATCTATGTTCGCTTCTATCTTGTGGTTGGTTTCGCTGTCCTTGATGCGGTTGTTCACGCCCTCGTAGAGCGATACGGCGGTGTTGAAATCGCCCTTCTGGGCGTAAATCTCGGCGTTGGCTATGGTGCGCAGGTAAATACGGAAGCGCGAGGCCTCGGAGATGATCTCGGCGGTCCGGTACGGGAGCTTGAATTCGTCGCCCATGGCCCGGCCGTCCTCCAGGACGTCCAGGTCGGACTTCCTCCTCATCTTCTGAATGCGGTCTCCGGGGAAGAGCTTCTCGATTTCCCTGTCGGTCGACCTCCTTCTCAGGAGCGCATCGGATTCCTCCGCCCTGCGCCCGGCCTTGACCGTTTCATCTTTTCCGAAGAGCGCCCATGCGAGGATGAACAGGATGAGCATGAGGATGACTATCAGGATGATATCCATGCCACTAATATACCCTATCGTGGACGAAAGTACAGCCTAAAATGGAGCGGGAGGCATCGCACGCCCGCCTTGACGCTGCGCTCGAGGCACTGGACGGCCGCTATGATACTTTTCGACAGAAACGGAGCGATGTATAACACCAAATACGGGGACCCGGTCCCGTCCGATAGGAGGCCAAGGCGGAAACGGCGCGCAGGCCGTCACCGGGCGATGAGTATGACCGTGGAAAGGCTTTCCACCGGATACATGGGGCCCTCGACCGGCGGTTCCGCGCCCGGCCCGTGGATGTCGAGGGGCGCCGGCTTCGAGGTGTCCACCGCGACGTGCCACCCTTTCCCGGAAGGCGCGCCGGGGATTTCGAACGGGAGGTCGGACTGGGAGGCGTTGAAGGCCATGTAGATGTCGTTGTCGACCGTGTTGTTCTCGTTTTTCGCGTACGCGCCGCAGACGAGGCAGGCGATGGCGTGGCTGTCCGCGCCCCAATCCGGGCTGCCGGCGGCGGGCCCGTGCCAGGTGATGTCCGGGGCCGGGAACCCGTCAAGGGCCGTCCCGGTGAAGAAGAAGCGCTTCCTGAGGATGACGTGGTCTTTCCTGAAGCGGATGATGCCCTTGCAGAAGCGGAAAATCTCGCCGTGGCGCTCCAGCAGGCCCCAGTCGAGCCAGGAGGTCTCGTTGTCCTGGCAGTAGGCGTTGTTGTTCCCGCGCTGGGTCCGCCTGAATTCATCGCCGGCGGGGAGCATGGGGACGCCCTGGGACACGAAGAGGGTCGCGAGGAAGTTCTTGATCTGCTTTATCCTGAGCCTCTCGATGCCCGGCGAGGCCGACGGCCCCTCGACGCCGAGGTTCCAGCTCAGGTTGTTGTTCTCGCCGTCCAGGTTGTCCTCGCCGTTTTCGAGGTTGTGCTTCTCGTTGTACGTCACCAGGTCGTTGAGGGTGAACCCGTCGTGGCAGGTGATGAAGTTGATGCCGTGGAGCGGGTTGCCCTTGTCGCCGTAGAGATCGGAGCTTCCCGTGAGACGGGTCGCGAACGGGCCCACGGTGTTTTCGTCGGCCCGCCAGAAACCTCGCACGTCGTCGCGGTACTTGCCGTTCCATTCCGCCCAGCGGCCGGGGAAGTCCCCCACCTGGTAGGCGCCGCCGGCGTCCCAGGCCTCGGCGATGATCTTGGAATTCCTGAGTATCGGGTCCTCGGAGATGCGCTCCAACAGCGGAGGGTTGCTGAGCATTTTCCCGTCCTGGTCCCGGCCGAGGATCGAGGCGAGGTCGAACCGGAAGCCGTCAACGTGCATTTCCGTGACCCAGTACCTCAGGCAGTCCAGGATGAAATCGCGCACGAACGGGTGATTGCAGTTGAAAGTGTTGCCGCAGCCGGAGAAGTTCTGGTAGAGCCTCCTGTTCTCCCGGAGCATGTAGTATATGACGTTGTCGATGCCCCTGAAGCAGAGGGTGGGGCCCATGTGATCCCCCTCGGCCGTGTGGTTGAACACGATGTCGAGGATCACCTCTATGCCGGCGCGGTGGAACTCGCGCACCATCCGCCTGAATTCGTGATACTGCTGGCCGCTGGCGCCGGAGGATGAATACCGGCCGCGCGGAGCGAAAAAGGAAATGGTGCTGTAACCCCAGTAATTTTTCAGCCTTTCACCGGTGAGGGGATTGACGGCGGTATTCTCGTCCTCGTCGAACTCCTGGATGGGCATGAGCTCCACCGCGGTCACCCCGAGATCCTTGAGGTATGGTATCTTTTCCGCAAGCCCCGTGAAGCTGCCCTTCCGGGACACGCCCGACGACCCGTGGCAAGTGAACCCCCTGACGTGGAGCTCGTAGATGATGGAGTTGTAGAGGGATATCTGTACCTGCCTGCCGTTCCAGTCCGATCCGGGGGACACCAGGATGCACTTGGGCGCGCCCCAGGCGCTGTCCTTCTCGGAGAAGGAAAGGTCCTCCAGCGGCGAGTCCGGGTCGTATCCCCGCGCGTCGGACAGGTCCCACTTGAATTTCCCGGTCACCGCGCGCGCGTAGGGATCGAGGAGGAGCTTGAATCGGTTGAAGCGATGGCCCTGCCGGGGGTCGTAGGGGCCGCCGATTCGATACCCGTAGAACTGTCCCTCCCGCACTCCCGCCACCCAGATGTGCCAGATGTCGCCCGTGCGGTTGGAGGCGGGGTCAAGGACGATCTCTTCGCCCGTCTCGCCCGGGGCGTCGGATTCGAACAGCGCCAGGGTCACCGATTCGGCGTTTCTGCTGAAGATGGAGAACTGCGCGCCCTTCCCCTCGAGCCGCGCCCCCAGGGGAAGGGGAAATCCAGGGGCGGTCTCCCGCGCGGAGGCCCTGCCTCTCTTCATAGACCGTGCCCGCCTTTCACGACGGTCGTCACCGTGAGCACTATGGCGGCCGCGGCGGGCACGTTGGTGTGGACCGTCACTCGCTTCGTGACCTTTCCCCTTCGATGACCGGTGTTCAGCGTTACCGCGATCGTACCCACGCCGCCGGCGGGGACCTCCTTGTCGGAAAGGAGGACACCGGTGCAGCCTCACCCGGCGTGGATCTTTATTATTTTTAGCGGCGCGCCGCCGGTGTTCTTGAAAATGAAGTTGTGCGTGAGCGTCGCGCCTGGAGCGCTCGGCCCGAAATCATATGCCACTTCGTTGAAGGCGATGCCCGGCCTGTCGCACCCATGCGTCAGGAGCACTGCCGCGGCGAGGTAAAAAAAGAGCGCCAGCCTGCCGGCGTATGCCGTCCTACGGGTCGCCGCGGTCAATTCGGCCGACTGGTGTTCCTGTACTTTCATATCGCTATACCGTGCCATGAGTCCCGTAGAGTGCATTTGACGTGATGGAAAGCAAGCGATTTTTGCCGGTTTTCGCCATGTCTATTTATATTTTATATAGAAATTCTTCATTAAATCTTTACATATCCCTAAATATATTTATAATGCGGGTAGCGTGTTTTTTCAAAAGGGAGCTGGCCGTAGGGCGGGAAAACGGGAGTTTTTATTGGAGAAGAACAAGTCAGCGCGCCAGAGAAGCATAATCTACGATGCCCTGCTGAGCAAGGTCTTTTTCGTCACGGGCTTCACCTGCCTCGCGGTGCTGCTGCTTATCATGCTTTTCCTCTTCAAGGAGGGCCTTCCCCTGTTCAAGCTCATCCCCGTGAAGGATTTCGTGCTGGGTATGAGCTGGTACCCGACGAGCGATCCCGCCCGCTTCGGCGCATTTCCCCTCATCGCGGCCTCGGTGGCGGTGACCATAGTGGCGTCTTTAATTTCGGTCCCGCTGAGCCTGGCCGTGGCGATATACGTGTCGGAGCTTGCCAGCCCCCTGGTGAAGGAGATAGTCAAGCCCACCGTCGAGATCATCGCCTCGATCCCTTCGGTCATCATCGGTTTCTTCGGGATGGTCGTCGTCGCGCCCTTTTTACAGGAGAACTTCGACATAGACACGGGCCTGAATTTAATAAACGCCGCGGTGATGCTGGCGTTCATGGCGGTGCCGACCATTGCAAGCATTTCCGAGGACGCCATTTCGTCGGTGCCCACGTCGATGAAGGAGGCCTCCTACGCCCTGGGCGCCAACCGGTGGCAGACCATCTTCCACATCACCATCCCGGCGTCGTTGTCGGGCATATGGACCGCCGTCATCCTGGGCCTATCCCGGGTCATCGGCGAGACGATGGTAGTGCTCATGGTGGCGGGGGGCGCGGCGATTGTCCCCGCCTCGATTTTCGACCCGGTCCGTCCGCTCACGTCCAACATCGCCGCCGAGATGGCCGAGGCACCGTACGGGAGCGGGCACTATCACGCGCTTTTCGCCATCGGCATTCTGCTGTTCATCATAACCATGTGCTTCAACCTCGTCGCGGAGTATCTCTCGGCGAAATACAGGTTCAAGGATTCATAGATGAAGGGGCGGACGGGCATGAAGACCGGAGGCCGTTCCTTCCGGGAGCGGGGTGAATGAAGAGAAGGGCAGACATGGTCCAGGACGTGATGTTCGCGGCCATCAGGATGTTCTCGTTCCTCGTCATACTTTTTCTCGTCGTGATGCTGGGGTACATCTTCCAGAAGGGGATCTCTGCCATATCCCTCCAATTCCTCACCGAGATGCCGAAAAACGAGATGACCGGGGGCGGCATATTCCCCGCAATCCTCGGGACATTCTACCTCATGGTGGGGGCCTCGGTCGTCTCCATCCCCATAGGGGTCATCACGGCCATATACCTCTCGGAATACGCGAGCAATCCGTCACTGGTGAAGATCATCCGCCTGGGGGTCAACAACCTCGCCGGCGTGCCCTCGGTGGTGTTCGGGCTGTTCGGGCTGAGCCTCTTCGTTGTGTTTTTGAATTTCGGCACCTCCATCCTCGCCGGATCGCTCACCCTCGGGGTGATCAACCTGCCGGTGATAATCCGCTCCACCGAGGAGGCGCTGCTGACGGTCCCCACGACCTACCGCGAGGCCTCACTCTCGCTGGGGGCCACGAAGTGGCAGACCATATACAAGATCGTGCTTCCCAGCGCGCTCCCGGGGATCCTCACGGGGATCATGCTTTCCCTGGGCAGGGCGGCCGGCGAGACGGCCCCGATCATGTTCACGGCCGCGACGTACTACACGCCCAACATCCCTGCATCCATCTTCAACGAGGTCATGGCGCTTCCCTACCACATCTACGTCATGGCCACGGCGGGGATCCATATACAGGAGACCAGGCACTTGCAGTACGGCACGGCCATCGTGCTCATCGCGCTGGTACTTCTACTGAATATCACCGGGCTGGTCCTCAGGTCTCGATACAGGAAAAAACTGAGCTGAGATCGGAACCACGGCATCACCAGGAAACCCCTGCGCGACCCCATCCCACGGGCAAAATAGGGATTCCCCCGACCAGTCCTCGCCTGCTCCACGGGCCCAGTTATGCTGAAAGGCCCGGATGAAGTTGTTGACATATTCTCCCCCCCCCTTTATGAAGAAATTGTCAGAAAAAAATCAGGAATGCGTTAAATAGTTTTATTGATTTTCGATTTCCCCGGCCGTCTTGAGGGATATCTACAGCGTGCCAGCCGGTGCCTCCGTTCTTCGCAGGGCGAAAGTGGTCCTCACAACATGGTTTGCGCGCGCGAAAGGCGGTGCCGTGTGCGTTCCGCCGGAGGCAGTACAGGTGTCCGGCCAATTTCGCGGAGAGGTAAATGTAATGAGATTCAGTCTGCTCCCCAAGGAGTTCCAGTTCTTCACGCTGTTTGACAAGCAGGCGTCATGGGCCGTTGAGGCCGCCAGGTTTTTCAAGGAGCTGGCGATCAGCGGGAAATTCGACGACGAGAACATCCAGAGAATGCATGACATCGAGCACAAGTGCGACGAGGTCACCCACGAGATAATCTACAGCCTGAACAAGACTTTCATAACACCCTTCGACCGGGAGGACATCCATTCGCTCGCCCATGAACTGGACACGGTGGTCGACATCATACACACGATCATCAAGCGCATGCGCCTGTACAAGCTCACCACATCGAACCCGGAACTGATCCAATTCGCGGAGGTCATCGAGAAGTCCGTGGCGGCGCTGGCGCGCGCGGTGAGCGGCCTGCGCCACCTGAAGCACACCCAGGACGTGATGGAGAACTGCATCGAGATTAACCGCCTGGAAAACGTGGGAGACCAGTTGAGAGACCAGGTGATCGGGAGGCTGTTCGAAAACAGCCAGGACGCCATCGCGATCATAAAATGGAAGGAAATCTACCAGGACGCGGAAACTGTGCTGGACCAGTGTGAGGACGTGGCCAACGTGGTCGAATCCATCCTTGTCAAGCAGGCATAGGGATGAGTTTTTATATCGTATTCCTCATCTTTTTGGCGCTGGTCTTCGATTTTATCAACGGATTTCACGATTCGGCGAATTCCATCGCCACGATCGTCTCCACGCGGGTCCTGTCGCCGCGCTACGCCGTCCTGTGGGCGGCTTTTTTCAACTTCGTAGCCTTTCTCTTTTTCGGGCTCCACGTGGCGGGGACCGTGGGGAAGGGCATCGTTGACATCAACGTGATCGATTCAAACATCATTTTCGCGACGCTTGTCGGCGCCTGCGCCTGGGACCTCCTCACCTGGTATTTCGGACTTCCCACGAGCTCGTCACACGCCCTCATGGGGGGCCTCATAGGCGCTGCCCTCGTGAAGTCGGGCGTCAAATCTCTGCTATGGGACGGCATACTCAAAACGGTGACCTTCATATTCGTTTCGCCGGTGCTGGGGCTCCTGCTCGGAGTGATCATCGGCACGGTGGTGTACAGGCTTTTCAGGCACCGGGCGCCGCGGCACGTGGACAAATTTTTCAGGCGGGGACAGCTCGTTTCGGCCGCCTTGTACAGCCTGGGACACGGGGGAAACGACGCCCAGAAGACCATGGGCATCATAGCCGGCCTCCTCTTCAGCGCCGGAATGCTCGGCCGGACCTTCCACATCCCGCTGTGGGTTGTGCTCTCATGCCATGCGGCCATTGCCCTGGGCACGCTCTTCGGCGGGTGGCGGATCGTCAAGACCATGGGGCACAAGATCGCCAAGCTCCGTCCCGTAGACGGTTTCTGCGCCGAGACCTCGGCGGCGGCCACCCTTTTCTTCTCATCTTTCATGGGGATACCGGTGAGCACCACGCACACCATCACCGGGTCGATCATGGGGGTGGGGGCGCTCCGGCGGCTTACGGCGGTCAAATGGGGAGTGGCGGGAAAGATCGTGTGGGCATGGGTACTCACCATTCCATGCACTGCGGCCATATCCGCGGTCGCCTACCTGCTGGCGAAGTAATAATACCGGCCCACAGACGCTCCCGTACAATGGGAGTGGCTCCCCGCACCCGTCACGGGACGGGGATCTCGATTGTGAAGGTGGACCCGGTGTCGCCGGAAGTGACGGCGATGTTCCAGTGCAGAAGGTCCGCCGCGTGTTTCACGATGGAAAGCCCAAGCCCCGTCCCGCCCGTCGCCCGCGACCTGCTTTTGCTCACCCTGTAGAACCTCTCGAATATCCGTGCACGGTGCTCCTCGGTGATGCCGATCCCGGTGTCGGAGACGGCTATGCTGACGCCATGGGCGGACCTTTCGGCGGACACCCGCACAGAGCCGTCGAACCTGTTATAGTTTACCGCGTTGTCGAGCAGGTTGAAGAAGACCTCTTCCGCCAGGAAGCGGTTCGACCCGAGGGCGGCCGGCAGGTCCCCGATGTCTTTTGCGACGGTAATGCGCTTTTCGCCTATTTTTGGAGCGAGGATGTCCAGGCAGTTCTCGATGATCTCCTTCAAGTTTATCTTTTCGGACGATATGAAAGGCGTAGTTTCCAGCATGTTCAGCTTGAGCATGTCGTTGATGATCGCGTTCTGGCGTTCCACGTTGATGAGCGCCTTCTCGATGAAACCCCGTGTCGTTTCGGGCTCCTGTAGATGCTGGCTGATGGTTTCGAGGTATCCCTTGAGGATGGTGATGGGGGTCTTGAGCTCGTGGGACAGGTTTCCCACCAGGTCGGTCTTGATCTGCATTATCCTTTTTCTTTCGGTGATGTCGTGCAGGAGCACCAGTATGCCCCGGATGGCCGCTTCCTCCTTTATGGGAACGATGTGCATGTCGGCACATACGCCACCCGGCAACTCGAGTTCGGATGTATGCGGCGATCCCGTGGACAGGACGGCCTCTATTTTTTCGTTGAGGGCGCTGTTGCGGACTACCTCAAAATAAGGCTTTCCCTCGGCCTCTGTCTTGATGCCAAGGAGCGAGATGAAGGCCTTGTTCGAGACGACGATTCTTTTACCGCCGTCGATGACGGCAATGCCGTCGGTGATGCTCTGGATGGTCACGCCCAGCTTTCTTTGTTCAATAACGAGCGTGTTTATCTTGTCCTGCAGGGAGTCGGCGAGCCTGTTCAGGGATTTCTGGAGTTTCCCGACCTCGTCGTCGCTGTAGTTGAAGATCCTGCGCGAGAAATCGCCGCTCGCGAAGCCCTCGGCGAACCGCATGGTCTCGTCGATCGGCCTGGTGATGACTCTTGAAAAGATGAAATTGACCAGGAGGGCGAGGAACAGCAGAAAGACGGTGAACACCAGGACGGCACGGCGGACCACCGCCGCGCTTTGCGATATTTCGTGGATGTCCTTGGAGAGGCGGATTATATAACCGTCAGACCTTTTGGCGTAATATAACAGCTCCTTTTTCATGGAGTTGCTGTACCGGACGTTCTCACCGGAACCCTTCTTGAGGCTTTCCTGGACCTCCTTGCGGTAGAAATGGTTGTCCATGGTCTCGATGTCGTGGGAAGAGTCGGCGATAACGGCGCCGTCCAGGGTGATGATGGTGATTCTCAGCTCGATTATTTTCGAGAGCTCGCGTGTTATGGATTGAAGCTCCCGGCTGCTGGCGAAGTACCGCTGGTGTTCCTCCCGGAAGAGCATCTCGATGAAACGCACCTTTTCCCTCATCTCGCGCCTCATGATGTCCAGGTGCGTGTCCTTGATCAGGTCTGCGAAGAAGAGGTAGAAGACTGCTCCCACCAGCAGGGTGAGGACGGTGTAGAAGACGAGTATTTTTGAGCGGACACTTTTCAGCATCTGTCCCCGATGGGGCTTTATTCCCTGAAGCCGTAACCGACGCCCGAGAAAGTGCTGATGACGTTCTTGTACTTTCCCAGCTTTTTCCTGAGGTTCATGATGTGGACGTCGACGGTCCTGTCGATCACGTATACATCCTCGCCCCGTATGCTGTCAATGATATTGTCCCGGGTGAAGGTCTTTTCCTGGTGCTTCAGGAAAAGAAAAAGTATCTCGAACTCCGTCTTGGTGAGCTTCACGCCCTTGCCGTCTACCTTCAGGGAATATTTCTCCGGGAACAGCTCTATGCCCTTGTAGGTGATTTTCTTCTCGTCGAGTATCCCGCGCGTCCGGGTGTCGGAGCGCCGCAGGACGGCCTTGATCCTGGAGGAGATCTCCTTGATGCTGAAGGGCTTGGTGATGTAGTCGTCGCCGCCCAGCTCCAGGCCCAGCACCTTGTCGAGCTCGTCGGATTTCGCGGAGAGGAATATGACGGGGATGTCCCTGTGCTCCTCGGAGGCGCGCAGGCGCCTGCAGAACTCGTACCCGTCCATCCCGTCCATCATGATGTCGAGCAGTATAAGGTCCGGCTTCGCCTTTTTCATCCCCTCGAAGGCATCCTCGCCGGAGGAGAAGGTGAGCACGTCGAGGTTCTGGGCCGAGAGGTTCACCCTCAGAATGTCCTGGATGTCCTTCTCGTCGTCGACGACGAATACCTTCTTTTTCATACGCGTTTATTCCTGGTGACGGATGTCCTCGCCCTCTATATAATAGACGGCCCTCTCCGCGACGTTGGTCGCGTGGTCGCCTATGCGCTCCAGCGCCTTCGAGACCATGATGAGGCCCAGCGACTGGCCTATCGTGTGCGGGTTCTCCAGCATGTAGGAGATGAGCTCGCGGTACACCTGGATGTTCAGGTCGTCTATCTCGCGGTCGCGCCCTATGACGTGTTTGGCGCGCCGGGCGTTTTTCTCCGATATGGCCAGGAAGACCTCCTTTATCATGTCGATGCAAAGTCCGGCCATGACAGGGATGTCCACCAGGGGCTTTAGCGTGGGCTTGCCGTCCAGGCGGATGGTCTCGTTGGCAATGTTGGTGGCGAGGTCGCCGATGCGTTCCAGGTCTGTGTTGATCTTGAGCATGGCGAGCACCAGGCGGAGGTCCGCGGCGGCCGGCTGCTTGGTCACCAGGAGCCGGATGCACTCCTCGTCGATGGTGATCTCCAGCTGGTCCAGCTCCGAGTCCCGGCGGAGCACGTCCTGGGCGAGCTTCAGGTCGCTCCTTTTCAGCGAGTCGACCGAGCGGCTGATGGCCTCGATGGCCAGGTCGGCCATCCTGAACACCTTGATGCGAACGTTCTCGAGTTCCTGCTCCAGGTGGGTCGGCACCTCGTTCCTCCTCAGCCGAATTTTCCGGTGATGTAGTTCTCGGTCATCTCGTTGTCGGGCTTGGTGAATATGACGTCGGTTTTGTTGTACTCGATGAGCCTGCCCAGGTAGAAAAAGGCCGTATAGTCGCTCACGCGAGCGGCCTGCTGCATGTTGTGGGTGACGATAACTATCGTATATTTCAACTTGAGGTCCTGGATGAGCTCCTCGATCTTCTGGGTGGACAGGGGGTCCAGCGCGGAGGCCGGCTCGTCCATCAGTATTATGTCGGGCTCTATGGCGATGGTGCGCGCGATGCAGAGGCGCTGCTGCTGGCCCCCGGAGAGCCGGAGCGCCGACTCGTTCAGGCGGTCTTTCACCTCGTCCCAGAGGGCCGTGTTCTTGAGCGATTCCTCGACGCGCTTGTCGATCTCGTAACGGTCGGTGAACCCGTTGATCTTGAGGCCGTAGGCTATGTTGTCGCGGATCGACTTGGGGAAGGGATTTGACTTCTGGAAAACCATGCCCACCCTCTGGCGCAGCTGGGTCACGTCGTAGCGGGGGCCGTAAATTGATTCGCCGTCTATGATGATCTCTCCCTCGACCCTGGTATGGGCTATGATGTCGTTCATGCGGTTGATGCACCGGATGAAGGTGGACTTTCCGCATCCCGACGGCCCGATGAGCGCGAGCACGGTGTTCCTGTACACGGGCAGGGAAATGTCGACGATGGCCGGATTTTCCCCGTAATAGAACGTGAGGTTTTTTGACGTTATCTTCTCTTCCACCTGGTTTCCGGACCTTTCTTCCTTCTATCCACGTTTTATGTATATCGAAAATCTGAAGGGAATATAACGATATTGTAAAGAAAATGTTAATTTATTAAAGATAATTTTTTCTTGTCATTTTCCATGCGGACCATAACGTTACCCAGCCTATCTCACGTATCGCGTGAGAAGATTGTGTCGTCCTTGAAATGTATTCAAAGAGAATCCATACAATACAGCATTGAGCGGAGAACGCATGAGATTCAGCCGGTACCTTGTCCCCACCCTGAAAGAAGACCCCTCCGACGCGACGGTGATGAGCCACAGGCTCATGGTACGCGCCGGCCTCATCCGGAAGGAGTCGGCGGGCATGTACGTCTACCTGCCCCTGGGCTTCCGCTCGCTCAACAGGATAATCGCCATCATACGCGAGGAGATGGACAGGTCGGGCGCCCTGGAGTTCCTCATGCCCGAGCTCACCAGCGCGGACCTCTGGAGGGAATCGGGCCGCTGGGACACCATGGGGCAGGAGCTGTTCCGCATAAGGGACAGGAACGGCCTGGAGTACGCGCTGGCCCCCACCCACGAGGAGGCCTTCACCGGGGCCGTCCGTTCGATCGTGTCGTCGTACCGCGACCTGCCCCTCAACGCCTACCAGATCAACACGAAGTTCCGGGACGAGATACGCCCGCGGTTCGGCGTGATGCGCAGCAAGGAATTCATCATGAAGGACGCCTATTCCTTCGACATGGACGAGGCGGGCCTGGACGCGTCGTACCAGGCCATGCGCCGGGCCTACCGCGCCGTTTTCAGGCGCTGCGGCATCGACACCATCCCGGTGGAGGCCGACACGGGCTCGATGGGGGGCAGCGACTCCGAGGAGTTCATGGTTGCCTCCGAGGTCGGCGAGGAGGTGCTGCTGGTGTGCCCGTCCTGCGAATACCGGGCGAACCAGGAGCGCGCGGAATACCGCCGCGCCGTCGAGGCGAAGGCCGGCGCCCTCGAGGAGATGAGGGCGGTGGACACGCCCGACGTGCGCACCATAGACGACCTCGTGAGGTTCTTCGGCTGCGGGCCCGACAAATTCCTGAAAAGCATCATCTACCTGGCCGACGGGACGCCCGTCATGGCCGTGGTGCCGGGGAGCCGCGATATAAACGAGGTGAAGCTCAGGAAGGCCGCGGGCGCGGCGGCGCTGGAGCTGGCGCCGGGCTCCGTGGTGGAGGAGGTCACCGGCGCGCCGGTGGGATTCGCCGGCCCGGTGAAAGGCCCCGCGATACGGACGATATTCGACGTCTCGGTGAAGGGGATCGCGAACGCCGTCACCGGCGCGAACGAAAAGGACAGGCACTACGCCGGGGTGGCGCCCGGCAGGGACTTCACCGTCGCGGAGGAGGCCGACATCACCTCGGCCCGCGGCGGGGACGGATGCCCCCGCTGTGACGGGGCGCTGGCGGAGCGGAGGGGCATCGAGGTGGGCCACATATTCAAGCTGGGATACAAGTACACCAGGTCCATGAACCTCACCGTGCTCGACGAGCATGGCAAGCCGGTCCATCCCGTCATGGGATGCTACGGCATAGGCGTCAACCGCACGATGGCGGCGGTCATAGAGCAGCACCATGACGGGAAGGGGATCATCTGGCCCATAACGGTGGCGCCCTTCGAGGCGCACCTGGTGGGCATCACGAAGACGGCCGACGAGGAGCGCCGGGTGGATGAGGTCTACGGGGAGCTCGCGCGGAGCGGCGTGGACGTGCTCTACGACGACCGGAAGGCAAGTCCCGGCGTGAAGTTCGCCGACGCCGACCTCATAGGCGTCCCCATACGCGTCACCATGGGAAAAAACTACTGGCAGAAGGGCGAGATCGAGATAAAGCTCCGCGGCGGCGCGGAGGTGATTGTCACCGGGAGGGACGACCTCTTACAGACGGTGAAAGGGCTCAGGGAAAAGGAATATGAACGGTTCCGCGGCTGACACGGGCACGGCGCCGTTCAGCGGCGGGGCAGGTCCTTTTTGAGCACCTTGCCGAGGACATTTCTCGGGAGCCGGTCCAGGAACTCCACGGAGCGGGGGCGCTTGTAGGCCGTCAGCGAACCTTTCGCGTATTCCATGATCTCCGGCCCGGAAACCGAAGCGCCCAGCCGAAGGACCACGAAGGCCTTTATCTCTTCTCCGTAGACCTCGTCGGGAACGCCCACGACCGCGGCCTCTCCCACCGCCGGATGCGAGAGGAGCACCTCCTCGACCTCGGCAGGCAGGACGTTGAATCCGCCCCGGATGATCATGTCTTTCTTGCGCTCCAGGATGTAGATGAAGCCGTCCCCGTCTATGTATCCCACGTCGCCGGTGCGGAGCCAGCCGTCTAAGAACGCGCGGGAGGTCTCCCCGGGCATTTTATAATATCCCAGCATCACGTTGGGCCCCTTCACGCATATCTCCCCTGTCTCCATGGCGGGAAGCGGCCCGCCCCCATCGTCCATCGCGGCGACCTGTATCCCTTCCAGCGGCTTTCCCACGGAGCCCCTCCTCGATTCGCCGGGCCTGTTGGAGGAGACGATGGGAGCGGCCTCGGAGAGGCCGTATCCCTCGAGGAGCGGAAGGCCGAAGGTTTTTTCGAAAAGATCGTGGAGGTCCGCGGGGCAGGGCGCGCCTCCCGCCTGCAGCCTTTTCCATGACGACACGTCCCTCTTCGCGGCGTCCGGCTCGCGGCACAGCAGGGCGTACATCGCCGGGACGCCCACGACCGTGTTCACCCCGAAGCGCTCGGTGAGGTCCAGGACCTCTGCCGCGTTGAACCACCGCTGGAGGATGCCCCGCGTCCCCGCGATCATGCTCGCGAAGGCGGTGGTCAACCCGTACGCGTGCGACATGGGCAGCGCCGAGAGCGCGATCTCCCCGCGCGCGACATTGTTCGTCCGCACCGCGGCGAGCGCGTCGAAATAGATGTTGTTCCCCGAGAGCATGACCCCCTTCGGCGTCCCCGTGGTGCCTGAGGTGTATAACAGGACGGCCATCTCGTTTTCGTCCACGTCGGCGGCGGGGAATTCGTCGGGACGGCCCTTGAGGAGGTCGTCCCAGGGAGTCGCGCCCGCCGCGTCCCCCGTCGACACGATGTGCCGCGCTCCCTCGACGGCGCGCGAGGCCTGCTTGATCTTGTCCAGGAACTCGGCCGAGGTGACCACCGCCTTCGCGCCGCTGTGCTCCATGATGTGCGACATCTCCCGCTCGTTCAGGAGGAACAGGGTGGGGCAAATCACCAGTCCCGCCGCGGCCAGGGCGCCGTACAGGACCCCGAGCTCGGGGCAGTTGGGCATGTGGCAGATCACGATGTCGCCGGGGAAAAGGCCCAGCGAAACGAGCCCGTGCGCCAGCCGCCTCGAGTCCCGCTGGATCTCGACGTTCGTGTAGGTCCTTCCCTCAAAATAAAGGCTCTCGTACTCGCCGTGGGTGCGCCGGTTGTATTCGGCAACGTCAGAGAGTCTCATGAACCTTCTCCGTTTCGAAAAATGGCATTCCGCCGTCGAGGGGACGGCAGTCTGAATACCGCGCGCGGGGTAGCGGGCCGTACCGTGAAGGAGCGTGAACGCCCGCGGCCCATCCCCCCAGGGACAGGGCCCGTGATGTCATCCCTGCTTGATGATCTCGATGACGGCCTTCTTGATGCCTTCCTTGTTGATCCCGTACCGCTCGTAGAGATCCTCGGGGTAGCCGATGGCGCAGAAGCAGTCGGGAACGCCGAGGCGCTTGAATTTGATACCAACGCCGGCGTCGGCGAGCGTTTCCGCCACGGCCCCGCCGAGGCCCCCGATGATACTGTGCTCCTCGGCGGTGATTATTTTCCCCACCTTGCGCGCGTTGGACAGCACCGCCTCGGCGTCGAGGGGCTTGATGGTGTGCATGTTGATCACACGGATTTTCACGCCCTCTCCCTTGAGCTCGTCGGCGGCGTCAACGGCCGCTTTCACCGTCACGCCGCACGCGATCACCACGGCGTCCGTCCCGTGGTCGCGCATCACGATACTCTTGCCGATCGTGTAGTCGTACTGGTCGTTCTCGTAGGCCATGGGCTCGAGCGACCTACCGATGCGGATGTACACGGGCCCCTGGTGGCCTTCGGTGGCTCGGACCGCCTTGGCGGTCTCGATCGAGTCGGCCGGGACGATGACGGTCATGCCGGCCATGCTCCGGAGAATCGCGATGTCCTCGGTGGCATGGTGCGTCGTGCCCCCGTTCCCGAGGGACATCCCCGCGTGGGTTGCGATGAACCGGACGTTCAGGTTGGGATAGGCCACGTCGGTGCGCAGGCCCTCGGCGCAGCGGAGCGACAGGAAAACCGCGAAGGACGAGACGTAGGGGATCTTTCCCGACACCGCCATGCCCGCGGCCGCGCCCACCATGTTCATCTCGGCGATGCCGAAGTTGAAAAAGCGCTCCGGGATCGCCTTCTTGAAATCGGCGGTCTTGTTGGATCGCATGAGGTCGGAGGTGAGCGCCACGATGTTCGTGTTCTTCTTCGCCATCTCGGTGAGGACCTTGCCGTACACCTCGGCCTGGGTGAGCTCGTAGTAGGTGTCGGTCGTGTAGGTGAAGCCGTCCACTATCTGTTTCTGGATGTCCTCGGCCATGTCATGCCCTCCTTGCCGGTCGGTTTTTTTCGATGAGCGCGATGGCCTCCAGGGACTTCGCCTTGTCGAGGCCCGAGTAATGCCAGATGGGATTGTTCTCCATCCAGTCAACCCCCTTGCCCTTGACGGTGCGGGCGACGACGAGCGTGGGCTTCGTGTCGCCCGGGGGCGGGAGCTTGTCGATGGCGTCGACGAGCGCCTCCATGTCGTGGCCGTCGATGTCGAACACGCGCCACCCGAAGGCCTCCCAGCGCACGCGGATGGGCTCGATGGCCATGATGTCCTCGGTGGGCCCGTCCGAGCTCAGCCTGTTGCGGTCTATGATTGCGACAACGTTTCCCAGCTTGTAGTGGCTGGCCGACATGGCCGCCTCCCACACCATTCCTTCGTTGGTTTCGCCGTCGCCCATGAGCACGAAGGCGCGCCACGTGGCCCCGTCGAGCCGCGCCGCAAGGGCCATTCCCACGGCCACGGAAAGGCCGTGTCCGAGAGAGCCGGTGCTCATGTCGCAGCCGGGGATCTTCTTCATGTCGGGGTGCATCCCGAAGGGGCTGTCCAGGCGGTTGAAGCCTTCAAGGTACTCTTTCGGGAAGAAGCCCCAGTCGGCAAGGAGGGGGCAGTAAGCGATGGCGCCGTGGCCCTTCGAAAGGATAAAGCGGTCGCGTCCCGGCCATTTCGGCTCCCCGCGCTTGAGGTTCAGCGCGTAGTGGTAGAGTGCGACCATGATGTCGACCATGGAGAGCCCGCCGCCCAGGTGGCTTCCGCCCGCGACGGCGGAGAGCCGGACGATCTCCTTGCGGAGCCCCTCCGCCTTGTCGTCTAAAAAATTCAGAAGCTCCTTCTTCGATTTGAAGTCTCCTTTTTTCATGTACCATTTCCTCCTATTATGGCGGCCGTTCGCTGAACGGCCGGAATGTGCGGTCCCTGACGGCCGGGGCCCTATCCGATGGAGCCCCCGTCCACGAAGATGACCTGCGCGGTCACGTAGGCCGACTCGTCGCTCGCCAGGAAGATTGCGGCGCCCACCAGGTCATCGGGCCTCCCGATGCGGCCCTTGGCGATCTTCCATGTCTCCAGCGCCTCCTTGATGAAGCCCTCGGTGTAAAGGTGCGCCGTCATGGGCGTGTTGATGTAGCCCGGCGCTATGGCGTTCACGTTGATGTTCGTCCTGCCCAGCTCCTTGGCCGCCGCGATGGTGAGCCCCACGATTCCGCCCTTGGCGGCGGTGTACTCCGCCACGAGCGGGCCGCCCACGTAGGGCGCCAGCGAGGCGATGTTGATGATGCGGCCCGTGTTCTTCGGCACCATGTACTCGCGCAGCGCCGCGCGCATGCAGTAGAAGCTCCCGTACAGGTGCACCCTGATGGTGCGGTCCCAGGACGCGTCGTCGATCTCCGTGAAGGCCTTCATGGGGAAGGTGCCCGCGGTGTTCACCAGGATGTCCAGAGCGCCGAAGCCCGAGACGACCTCCCTGACCATGGCGTCCACGGCGGCGCTGTCGGTGATGTCCAATGGGAACTTCCCGTGTTTCACGCCGTGGGGCTTCACCCGGGCCAGCACGGCGTCCAGGAGCTTCTCGTCGATGTCCGTGACGCAGACGGCGCAGCCCTCGCGCGCGTATGCCTCGGCGATGGCGCCTCCTATACCTCCGCCCCCGCCGGTGATGAGCGCTACCCTGTTTTCCAGCCGTTTCATCGCCAGCCTCCCCTAACAGTCTATAATTATCTTCACCGCCTCGCCCGTCTCATGGGCCTCGAAGGCCTTGTGGGACTCCTCGAGTGTGAATCGGTGGGTGATCAGGGCGTCCAGGTCCAGCTTCGGCAGCATGTTGATGGCCCGCGGGAAGGCGTACGGCGAAAAGAACACGCCCTTAATGGTGAGCTCCTTGAGGTACAGGGTGAAGGGGCTCATGGGCACGGTGAAGTCCGTGGGGTACACGGCGAAGTAGAAGATGACGGCCTTCTGGCCGGCTATCTCGAAGACCTGCTTCGAGGCCTGCGGATTGCCCGACGCCTCGATCACCAGGTCGAAGCCGCGGAAGCTCGTGGAGGTGACCGATGTCATTATGACGTCGTCCCGGGCCGGGTCGACCACCAGGTCGGCGCCCAGCTTTTTTGCCAGCTCCCTCTTCGAGGCCACGGGCTCGGAGACCATGGTGAACGACGCGCCGGCCCTGATGGCGAGCTGGAGGAGGATGAGGCCTATGGGACCCGCGCCGAGGACGGCCACACTCATGCCGGGGCGAATGCCGGCCATGTCGATGCAGTGCACGCACACCGACACTGGTTCGGTGAAGCAGGCCTGGTCCAGGCTGATGCCGTCGGGAATCGCGAAGGTCTGCTGGCGGTCCGCCACGATGTACTCCGACATGCCGCCGCTGGGCTTCCAGAGCTCGTGCAGGCGCTCGCAGTAGTGCTGCTGGCCGTTGCGGCACCGGAAGCAGTCGCCGCAGTAGCGCACGGGGTTGGTGGTGACCATCTGGCCCGGGGCGATGTCGGTCACCTCCTTCCCCGCCTCCTCCACGTAGCCCGAGAGCTCGTGGCCTATGAAGAAGGGGAACTGCCCGGGGATGGGAAAGGCACCGGTGTACGTGGAGTGGTCGGTGCCGCAGAAGCCCACGCGCTTCACGCGGATTTTCACGTCGCGCGGCCCCACGGACGCCACGGGTACATCTTTCAGGGCGACCGTGCGCGCGGCGGTGAGCATGAGTGCCTTCATGACAGACCTCCAGGGATCGGGGTGGATGACGCCGGCACGGGGCCGGCGCTACGAAATCTCGAAGACCGCCTTGATGACGTCCGCGGACTTTTCCTTGACGAGCTTGAACGCCCTCTTGTAGTCGTCGAGCCGGAAGCGATGGGTGACGAATCCGTCGAGCCGTATCTTCTTCCTGTTGATCATGTCGATTGCCATGTCGAAGCTCGAAACCTTCCTGCCGCGGTAGTCCTCCATGCCGTGGGCGTTGATGCCCTCGATGGTGAGCTCCTGCTGCCACACCGGCGTCTGGTCGAAGGCCACGGGCTCGAGCTGGTTGCCTATCATCATGTAGGTCCCCTTGGCCGCGAGCCAGCGCAGGGAGTCGTGTATCGTGGCGGAGTACCCCACGCAGTCGTAGATGAGGTCGAAGCCGCCCAGCATGACGTTGTTGCCCAGGGGGCCGCGGTAGAGCTTGGCGCCCGTGGCCTTCGCGATCGCGTCATAGGGATCGCCCTCGATGAGGCGGTCCGCGCCGAGCTTGAGGCCCAGCTCCCGCTTGAACTTGATCTTCTCGAGCAGGAAGAGCGTGCATCGCGGCTCGATAATCTTGGCGAACTGGATGACGTTGAGGCCTATCGTGCCGGCCCCAATGACGAGGACCTTTTCCCCCTTCCGGGGAGGACGCCTGAGCACGGCGTGAAGAGAGACCGACGCGGGCTCGATGAGCACGGCGATGTCGTCGGATATGGAATTGGGCACCTTCACCAGCTGGGACTCGTGCGCGATCATGGAGGGGCCGAACCCCGCGCCCAGGTTCTCCGGGACGGATCCGACCGAGAAGTTCTCGCAGAGGGTGTAGTTGCCGTCGCGGCACTGCGGGCAGGGAGGGGAGATCTCCTTCATGGAGCAGCAGGGAAGGTATTTCTGCAGGGTGACTCGGTCGCCCTTCCTGAGCCGCTTGACCCCGCTTCCCGTCTCGACCACCCGCCCGATCACCTCGTGCCCCATGAACGCCCGGGGAACGCCGGGGAGCGCGGCGAGGGAAATCCTCGGGCTGGCCTTGACGAAGAACATGGAGATGTCCGCGCCGCAGATGCCGGTCATGATGTTTTGTACTCGGACCCACCCGGGGCCGGGAAGGCCGCGCTCCGGGACCTCGCCGTACTGCACGGGCGACAATGGGCTGTAGTGCACGGGCGGCAGGACGGCGGAGAGGGCCTTGGTGGCGAGGATCTTGGCGACATTGACGTCGAAATAGATGGATTTCATGGGCATCCTCCAACGCGACATTGTCTCTCGAACTGGACGTCTCCATCGAAAGAGAAGAAGGCTGCAAGGGCCGCACGCGGGCACCGCCGTCTGTGCATCGAGCGGTTTCCTTGTATCTCGGGAGATGAAGAACTCCGGCCCGCGATACGGCATCGACTATGCAATAATATTCATCCTGTTGTAAGGCAATTGTCAATATTAATTTAGAAGAGATCCGGGGAGCCGGAGCGTGTCCGCGCGGCAGGTGATGGTTTGCGCCGGTTCGCCACCAAGGGCGCGCCACGCCGCCGATGGAGCGTGCCGGGCCCAATTTGTATTTGACAGCGCCGTTCCCGGGGTATAATTGACCGGTCCTTCCCGGGGCGTAGCTCAGTCCGGTTAGAGCGCGTGGTTTGGGACCATGAGGTCGGAGGTTCGAATCCTCTCGCCCCGAAAGAGCGCCAGTAGCTCAGTTGGATAGAGCAACAGCCTTCTAAGCTGTGGGTCGCAGGTTCGAGTCCTGCCTGGCGCGATTTTCACACCATGATCGTATGATATACGAAATACCTTAGTAGAACCGGAGTGCCAGTTCCCATCTCGCCGGTGTTACTCAGGCCTTACCTCGACAGCCATCCGATCGCCTTCGCGTGCAGGCTCTAGATGCGGAGTTTTAAACTCCGTTATAATTCAGCAGTTTATGAATCTGTAAAATCGCATGGTTTCACCGGTGAATACCTCAAAAAGGGGAAAGGGCCTCTATGGACTTCAAAATTGGAGGTCAATTAATGCTTGACATTTTGCCGCCGATACTGTAAGAATACATGCATAAATACATAGATAAATTCCATCGCTCTCCCTGCATGCAAACCATCTCAGGCAACTTCTAATCCATAGCTCTTCCTGCATAAGCTTGAGCGCTTTGTGCATTTCTGTCTTTTTATGAATGCATCAGCAACGGTATTAATTTTAAATCCTTTAGCTGGAGGCTTTTTGAATGGGCAGGGAAGCTTCTTTGAAGAGCACGCTTCCGGGAAGCGGGGATATGTCGGGGAGCTATTACCGTGGAGAGGACGCAATTTCCTAGATAATGAACTATAAAGACAGAACCAAAAGGAGGAATGTATGCCAGGGATATTTATAAATTATGAACTGTCACCTGCTCTCAAATATTTAATGAATTGTAATTTTTTGTTTACCTGGCTCATAGGAGGCCTTCGTGATACTAGCGCTATGAAGCAGAGGCTTAAACTCGCATATGATGGGACCTTTACTGATGACGTTATGCGCTACGATGAAACAGGAACACACCACTATAACTATATCGCAAAGTGCCTTCTTGATGAGATAGACCTAAGAGATAAGAGGGTCCTCGATGTCGGATGCGGTACTGGTATCACATCGGAACATATAATCAATGGTGGGGCTGCATCCCTCGTATCCGGCGATCAGTCGGCATTCATGCTGGGACAATGGAAGAAAAAGGCAGCTGCAACTGGGATCGATAGCACAAAAATTGAGTTTCGAGAGCTTGACGCAGAGCATCTTCCCTTTGCCGATGGCGAATTCGATGTTGCTGTTTCCAGCATGGTCATGGGCGTGATCCCAAACCAGTTGAGATTTTTATCCGAAATGAAACGAGTCCTAAAACCTGGCGGAACCCTCGCTATTTCTGCCCATGGCCCACGTCATTATCTGAATATTAATGAAATAGCCTTCAGGGTATACATTAAGAAAGGACTCCTTGAAATGATGGGATACAGGGTCGAATTCTGGCCATGGGATGATAAGATTGCACGGAAAATGCTCAATAAGGCTGGTTTTAAGGACCAGAGGGTTAGTAGAATTACATGGGATGATGAGTTTGGTTCGCCGGAAAAGGTTTGGGAGTTTTATGCCTCTTCAACCAGTTTATGGTGGGCAGAAAGATATTCAAAAGAAAAGAATAGAAAACTTGAGAAAGTCATACTCGACGAATTCAGGAAGAAACAGGTTCACAGTGTATTGCAAGACGTGACTTTTTGCTATGGTCGGAAAGAATGACCGCTGACCATTAAATAATATTAGGTTTTCTTGAAGGACAGATTACAGCATTAATAGAAAATAATTTACTTGGGGAATTCCAGGGTGACCCCGACTGAAGACTTCGTGCCATCACATACGGTTAGCCCAAATCGTTGATACCCTCGATAGATGTATACTTTCAAGTAGACCTGAAAAGTAAATTTTAAGCCTTACTCCGGGGCCTTTTTCCCGAAGGGAGGATGACTTTTTAAAGAGTGGCGCTGCCAATAAACATGGTTATGTCGGGGAGCTATTACCGTGGAGAGGACGCAATTCCCTAGATAATCAATTAATACTTGACTTTTTTTCACCAAGACCGTTAGAATAAGCATAAATAAATAGATAAATTCCATCGCTCTCCCTGCATGCAAACCATCTCAGGCAACTTCTAGTCCATAGCTCTTCCTGCATAAGCTTGAGCGCTTTGTGCATTTCTGTCTTTTTTATGAATGCACCAGCAACGGCACAAATCGGCAGCCGACAGGCGCGGGCAAACTCAAGGAACCTCGGCTGACACGGCCTAGTTTCTCTACAACGTTCACGGAGGTGGTCCGATGAGTACGAGAATCAGGATAGCATTCGTGTGTTATTTCCTGGCGGGTCTTCTCGCATCCGCACTTGCCGCTGTTTTCCTTGCCCTCGGGGAATCCATTCCCTATCACGAAGTGATTGGGGAGATTAACTGGTTCAACCCAGGGGAAATGAAGTTATTGAACATCTCCGGTGGGCTGGGTTTGGCTGCCGCGATTGCCCTTCTTTTTCTGCTTTTTATGCTGTTCCGGACGGGGGCGCGCTGGGCGCTGTGGTCCATCTCACTCATCGGACTGTTCGGTTACGCGTTGATGTTTTACGCCATGAGCCTTGTCGCGCTCAGCGAACTCGCCGGTCTTCTGTGGCCGGTCGGCATTGCGGGCACAACACTCGTAATTGCCGCGTTCGCCCTGTCGATACCGGTGCCGGCGAAATGGCACAGCGGATGACAAGCCGTTTAAGCGGCATAGTAAAGAAAACCAGCCGTTGCTCACATGCGAAGCTGGATTATTCATACCAAGTACACGGCCTCCATGTGCTTCACGGGAATCGCTTGGTGGCCGCGGATGAAACACAAGCGAACCAAGGGAGCGTAAATCTGCTTTTCATAATTCCCATAAAAACGGAGGACTGCCATGGAGAGCTCAACCTTCACCTACAAGGACCAGGACGGAGTAAAAATATTCGTCTACAAGTGGCAGCCGCGCAAGGCCCCGAAGGCCGCGGTGCAGATCGCCCACGGTCTGGCGGAGCATGCGGCGCGATATAAAGAGCTGGCGGAATTCCTGACCGGCGCCGGCTATGTCTGTTATGCCGATGACCACCGGGGACACGGAAAGACCGCGGGCGACATCGGGAAGGTCGGTAAACTGGGGCCGGGGGGCTGGGACGGCACGGTCAATGCGCTGAAGGCGCTCACCGATATTATAAAAAAAGAAAACGGCAAGAAGCCGCTGTTCTTCGTGGGCCATTCCTGGGGATCCCTCCTGGGGCAGGATTACATCGCACAGTGGGGCCGTGACCTCAAGGGCGCGGTCCTGGTCGGCACTAATGCCAGGCAGCCTTTCGTCACGTTGTTTTTCGGGGGGATGCTGGGCCGGATGCAATTGAAGAAACTCGGCCCTGATACCCCGAGCGAGCTTTTGGACAAACTCACATTCGGCTCGTATAACAAGCCCTACGAGCCCGCGTCCACAAAGTTTGAATGGTTGAGCAGGGAGCGCTCGGTGGTGGACGCCTATGTCGCCGACCAGTTCTGCGGGTTCCTGTCGACGACCGGCATGGCCATGGAGCTGATATACGGCGTCAAGAAAATCGCCCGGAAAGAGCACCAGGAAAGGATACCCCGGGACCTTCCGGTTTACATCATGTCGGGAGCGCGGGATCCCTCGAACGGCTTCGGGAAAGGAGCACGGGCGCTGTGCGATATATATAAAAAGCTAGGCATCCGGGACGTGGAGCTCAAGGTCTATCCCGGCGCTCGGCATGAAATATTCAATGAAACAAACCGGAGAGAGGTGTTCGAGGACCTGCGCGCGTGGCTGGACGGGCATTAAATTTCAAGCCCCTTACCTGGGGGCTTTTTGACTGGGCAGGGAAGCTTCTTTGAAGAGCACGCTTCCGGGAAGCGGGGATATGTCGCGGAACCTTTAGCGGAAAGGTGACGTAATTTTCTGGATGTTTAAAAAGGGACGGGGGTAAATAATCATGACAAGGGAAGACTACAAGGTATTTTCGAAGGCGGACATTGCCGGCCTAAAGTTGAAGAATCGCCTCATCCGCTCCGCCACGTTCGAGGCCGCCATGACCGACGACGGCAAAATAACCGAAACGATGCTCACCCTGTACAGAAGGCTTGCGGAAGGGGGCGTCGGCCTGATAATAACCGGTCACATGGCGGTCATGCTCGAGGGTAAAGCCACGCACCGGCAGACCTGCATCCATGAAGACGCCTTCATTGAGGAGATAAGGCCCATCGTGGATGTCGTACACCGTGCCGGGAACGGGTGCAGGGTGGTCGCACAACTCAGCCACGCCGGCCGACAGGTGATGCAGGACAACAACACTGCCCGTGCCGTAGGCCCCAGTGCAGTTCCCAGTCCCATACTAAAGAAGCAGGCGCGGGCGCTGTCGACAGAAGAGATCGAGACGGTCATCCGCGCTTTTGTCAACGCGATCGTGCGGGTGAAGAAGGCCGGATTCGACGGCGCACAGCTCCACGCGGCGCACGGATGGCTGCTCAGCTCCTTTCTCTCTCCCTACACTAACCGCAGGAACGACGAATTCGGGGGCCCGGCGAGGAACAGAGCGAAGATCCTCCGGGAGATCGTCGCGCAGGCAAGGAAGAAGGTCGGCGCTTACCCGCTGCTCGTGAAGATGAACTGCGAGGATCATGTGGAAGGGGGAATAGGGTTCGGTTCCTTCAGCGAAATAGTCCGCGAGGTGGAGAAGGCGGGATTCGACGCAATCGAGGTGAGCGGGGGAATGTGGGACTGCCTGGCGCGCACGAAGGACGAGCTCGGCTTCGTCCCCATGCCCATCCCGGAGGCGCGCACCAGGATCGCCAATCCCGGGAAGCAGTCCTATTTTTTAAAATATGCCAACATGCTAAATCTCAAGATCCCGGTAATCCTCGTAGGCGGGAACAGGAACATAGAATCCATGGAACGAATACTTGGCGAGGGAAAGGTGTCATTCTTCTCCATGGCCAGGCCGCTTATAAAGGAGCCTGATCTGCCCAACAGGTGGCTGGAGGGACGCGGCAGTGAAACCGCAGAGTGCGTCTCCTGCAATTCTTGCCTTCTCATGGTCAAGTACTTTTCGCTCGCGTGCCTCCTGAACCAGAACAAGGTGCTGCAGAAGATGGTTAAGAATCTTACACCATTGACCTGGAAGCTGCTGTTGAAGTAAATTTTAAGCGGATATTAAGGCTGGTAAATTTTAAAGCCCCTGTCCCAGGACTTTTTAGCTATTCAGTATAATTATCACATGGAGGATGCGTGGATAAATTAAGCCGCTTTCCCGAATAATACCGTGAATTCGGCGAGCATGTCATTGAATAGAGTTTTAGTTTCATAGTTTTTGGGGAGCATTAGAGCGAGCATTCCCGACTAATACAAATTATTTCGATGAGCATCCACCCCTCACATACCACCAGAGGGCGGCCAAGAGCTCCTCGGAAATGGTTTTTTTAACTGCCTCGTGACCCATTATGCGTCCATACTGAGCCAAACCTGGCTCATAATACTATCCACCAGCGTTCGGATTTCGTCATTTCTGGCGCGATTTTCACACCATGATCGTATGATATACGAAATACCTTAATAGAACGGGAGTGCCAGTTCCCATCTCGCCGGTGTTACTCCGGCCTTACCTCGACAACCATCCGATCGCCTTCGCGTGCAGGCTCTGGATGCGGAGTTTTAAACTCCGTTATAATTTCAGCGGTTCATTAATCTATAGAATCGCATGATTACACCGGTGAATATCTTAAAAGGGGGAAAGGGTCTCTATGGACTTCAAAATTAGAGGTCAATTAATGCTTGACATTTTTCCGCAGAGACAGTCAGAGTACACGCATAAATACATAGATCACTTCCATCGCTCTCCCTGCATGCAAATCATCTCAGGCAACTTCTAGTCCATAGCTCTTCCTGTATAAGCTTGAGCGCTTTGTGCATTTCTGTCTTTTTTATGAATGCACCAACAAGAACAAGGACCGGTAGCCCCTATGTACGAGCAACCCGAGAGAAACTCAGTTGCCACGGTAAGGACGCGGCTTGTTTTCTCTACAACGTTCACGGGGTTAAATTTTAAAGGCCCCTGTCAAGGGGCTTTAATGGGGTTTAAGCTGGAACGTGGGACAAATCGCCGGGGTGGCGGCAGCCGGGTTGGTAATTCTGGCGGCCACGTTGTGGCTGGCAGGCCGCATGATCCAAAACGCCCGAGCCTGGAGCGAACCCCGCGTGATCATCGCGGCGGTGATAATCGCACTCATCGCCAACACGCTGTATATGTTTCTGATCGAGTGGTTCGGCTTGCACAGCGGCTGGCGGGCTTTGATCGCCATCGCGGGCGTGCCGGTGATCTACGGAAATTTGGGACGGGTGCTGGGCAAGACCACACTAACGAAATCCATGCTGAATATCCTGACCGGCGCCCTGGCCACCATGGGCGCGGGGTGGACCCTGGCGGTGCTGATCCACGGGTGGTGAAGCTTACTCTTCTTCCTCGGCCCGGGCTCTAGCCCGGTCGCTGCGTTTGCGCTGCAAGGCGTCCAGGATTTTTTTGCGCAGGCGCAGGGATTTCGGGGTCACTTCCATCAGTTCGTCTTCATTAATATATTCCAGCATCTGCTCCAGGCTTAAGCGCCGGGGCGGCGGCACGGTGAGCGCCTCGTCCGCGGATTTGCTGCGCATATTGGAGAGCTGCTTGGTGCGGGTAATGTTGACCGCGAGGTCCGAGTCGCGGCTGTTCTCGCCGATAATCATGCCCGCGTAAACCTCTGTGCCCGACTCAATGAAGTATTCGCCCCGGTCCGAAAGCTGGAAGAGCGCGTAGGCGGTCGCCATGCCGGTCTGGTCCGCGATCAGCACGCCGCGCAAACGCCCCACCGAGCCGCCTTTGTAGCCACGGTACCCGGCCACGGTGTGGTGCATGAGTCCTTCGCCGCGCGTGAGCGTTAAGAACTCGTTGCGAAACCCGAGCAGGCAGCGCGAGGGGATGCTGAACACCGCCCGGGTGCGGCCGTCGGGCGTGGTCTCCATGTGGCTCATCTCGGCCTTGCGGCTGCCCAGGCGCTCGATGCAGGCGCCGACATCCGCGCTGGGCACGTCGATGGTCAGTTCCTCGAAGGGTTCCTGTTTTTGACCCTGCACCTCATGCAGGATGACCTCGGGCTTGCTGACCTGGAATTCGAACCCTTCCCGCCGCATGGTTTCGATCAAGATGGCCAGATGCAACTCGCCCCGGCCGGACACGTGCAGGGCGTCCGGCGTATCGGTGTCCTCCACGCGCAAGCTAAGATTGGTAAGCGCCTCCTTGTAGAGGCGGTTGCGCAGGTGCCGCGTGGTGACGAATTTCCCCTCCCGACCGGCAAACGGGCTGTTGTTGACCGAAAAGATCATCGTCAGCGTCGGCTCGTCCACGGACAAGCCGGGCAGGGCCTCGGGGTGCAAGGCGTCGGCAATCGTGTCGCCGATCATGATGTCGTCGAACCCGGCCAGCACCACCACTTCGCCCGCGTCCGCCCGGTCCACTTCCACGCGCTTCAAGCCCTCGTGCAGGTAAAGCGCCGTAACCCGGAATGGAAGCAACCGGCCGTCGCCGTGGGTTATGGCCACCACGTCCTGGCCCTTGGCCAGCGAACCGCGCGTAATGCGCCCAATGGCCAGCCGGCCCAGGTAGTCGGAATAATCGGTGTTTGTGACCAAGAGCTGCAGGGGCTGGTCCGGTTCCACCTCGGGCCCGGGCAGTTCCTTGAGCAGGGACGCGAACAGGGGCTCCAGGTCATGGGACACTTCGTCCATTTCGGTGCGGGCGAAGCCTTCGCGCGAGCTGCCGTAGAGTACGTTGAAATCCAATTGTTCGTCCGTGGCGCCCAGGGACACGAACAGGTCGAATATTTTATCCAGGGTGTCATGGGGTTGGGCATCCGGCCGGTCGATCTTGTTGACGAGCACCACGGCCTTGAGGTGGCGCTCCAGGGCCTTGCGCAGGACGAATTTGGTTTGCGGCAGGGGGCCTTCGGCCGCGTCCACCAAGAGGAGAATGCCGTCCGCCATCTGCAGAATGCGCTCGACCTCGCCGCCGAAATCCGCGTGGCCCGGCGTGTCAATGATGTTGATCTTGACCCCGTTTTTATGGATCGAGGCGTGCTTGGAAAAGATGGTGATGCCGCGCTCGCGCTCGAGCGGATTGGAATCCATCACCCGCTCCTGCACGGTTTCGCGTGCGCCAAAGGTTCCGCTTTGCCGGAGCATGGCGTCGATGAGCGTGGTTTTACCATGGTCTACGTGGGCCACGATGGCGATATTGCGAAGGTCTGTGCGAATGGGCATGCACGAGCGTCCGTTCATAGGATAAGTGAAAGCCGCCTAGTGTAACCGGAGAGGGCGGGGAAGGCAAGAAAAGAAACAGGCGCCCTAAAAGGCTGTTGCGTTTTGACCCGACGGCGCGGAAAATAGGGCCAAACGCCGGAAGGAGCAGAAGCCATGAAAAAATCCCTGGGCGCGCAGACCTTGGTCTATCCCACGCCGGTGTGGGTGATCGGAACGTATTCGGCGGATAACCAGCCCAATGCCATGACCGCGGCGTGGGGCGGCATTTGCTGTTCGCAGCCGCCGTGCGTGGCTGTGTCCGTGCGCAAAGCCCGCCAAACCTACGCCAATATCATGGAACACCGCGGGTTTACCGTGAATATCCCCTCTGAGGCACAGATGAAGGCCGCGGATTACTGCGGCCTGGTCTCGGGCAGAACCGCCAACAAGTTCACGGAAACCGGGCTCACGCCCAAGGCCAGCGAGCTGGTGCACGCCCCGCTCATCGAAGAATTTCCTTTGGTCCTGGAGTGCCGACTGCTGCACGCCTTCGACCTGGGCGCGCACACACAGTTTGTCGGTGAAATCCTGGACGTCAAAGCCGAGGACGCTGTCCTGGGAAAAAACGGAAGCCCGGACATCGAAAAGATCAAGCCCTTCCTATACGCACCAGACGCGGGTATGGGCTATTATGGCGTAGGCCGCTTTTTGGGGCGCGCTTTCAGCGTGGGCCGGGATTTCAAACGGAAATAACCTTAAATAAATATCCAGGAAAATACTCTCTCCCGGAGCACGCCTTCTCCCGACATAAGCGCTTTTATAGGAAGCGGCATTCGTGAAAACCGCTCCTCTCCAGGCAAAAAAGCCCCTTGACAGGGGCTTTTAAAATTTCGCGCCGCCAAAAATCGCGGCGTTTTCATGCCCCTTGATACGCGTATATCGACTATTTCATATAATATGCGAAACAGTTGTGAAAAGTCAATATTTTTTCTTTAAAGCGTCTAACGGTTTTCGTGGGTCTCTGGTCGTGCCCCGATTTTGCGGACACTGAGTTAAGCAACATTCTGTGCACATCCCATTCGTGATTCAAAATCTTCCGGACTCGTATCGTCAACAAAAGAATGCCTTCTCTTCCGATTATAAAATACAGCAATGTATTCGAATATGCATTGAATCGCCTCAGCCCTTGTTTTATACGTCCGATGAAATACCTCTTCGGTCTTCAATGCTGCGAAAAAGCTCTCCGCACATGCATTATCCCAACAGTTACCCCTGCGACTCATGCTTTGAACCATCTCAAATCCTTCAATTCGTTCCCGAAACTCTTCAGACGCATATTGCACGCCACGATCGGAATGGAACACAAGACCGGGTGCCGGTCTGCGGTGCGTAACGGCCATCAAGAGAGCCGAGATTGCGGCCATTTTCGGTGTCTGTGCGAAGGATCGTTGCCAAATGTGCCATTATGCGACTATACTGAGCCAAACCTGGCTCATGATACTCTCCACCAGCGTTCGAATTTCGTCATTTCTGGCGCGCATTACATCGCGATGATCAAATGATATACGCGATGCTTTAACAAGACGGGCGCGACGGCTCCCGTACCGCCATCATTCCCGCCGTTCTACTTCGACAGCCACCCGATCGCCTTCGCGTGCAAGCTCTGGATGTAGAGCCGGTCGGGCGTCTCCGTCACCCCGGTCGTTTCGGGATAGGCCCCCGTGGGGTCCTGTAAATCGGCGACGATCCTCCCGTCCTCGGTGAACGCGATGACGTGGCCGTACGGCTTGGGCACGGGCCAAAGGGCGCGCGGGAGCCGGATGGTGAGCTTTCTCATGAAGGGTTTCGTGGAGAATTTATCCGCAATTGCGCTTCTCGGTTTCGCGAATCCCACCCATATCTTTCCATCCCGGCCTCGCATGAGGTTGTCGGGGAAACCGGGAAGGTTGTCCAGGAGCACCCTGGCCAGCGGCCCCGGCCTGGCCACGTCAAGGTTGTCCGCCCTGACCGATATTTTCCACACCCGGTACTTTCCGGTTTCATTCACGAAAAGAGCCTGCCCGTTCCCGCTCAGGGCGACGCCGTTGGCGAAGCTGAAACCCCTCGCCACGACGCGGGTTTTTTTCGTCGCCGGGTCGTATTCGAGGATGCGGCCGGTGCATGACTGCTCTAAAAAGTCCAGGATACTCGCTTCGAAAGTCCCGCCCCACTGTGCCGGGGCGAAGCGCATGGAGGCGTCGCTCAGGTAGATCTTTCCGTTCGTGGCGACCACGACCGCGTCCGCGTAGCGGATGGGGTCAGAGCCCACGCGGTCGGCCAGCACGGTGATCTTTTTGTCCGGGCTTATGGAGAGCAGTCCCCTGTCCACGTCCGCCGCGATGAGGTTTCCCGCCGCGTCGAAATCGAAGCCAAGCACCCGTCCGCCGGTGTTCACGAATACCTCCAGCGCGCCGCCGTCGGGGTTCATCCTTAAAATGTTCCCGCTCAGAACCGTCGTGTACAGCTTCCCGTCGGGGCCGATCGCGATGTGCTCGGGGCCTACCTCCTTCCCCAGGGGAATCATCTTCAACCCTGCGAGTCTGCTGTTCACAGCGTGGGGGCCCGTGTACCCGGGGGCCGGCGGCGCGTTCCAGCTGACTGGCTCGATGGGAACGGGCCAGAGGGTGAAGTATGCGGCAAGGGCTAGCAGGATGAGCCCGATTATGTATGATTTTTTCATTTAAACACCTCCTTTGGTTACTGCAACAGTGATATGACGGGGCATGAGGATTGGCCGATAGTCTTATCTATGTATTTACAGCCCCGTTGATATAAAAAATAAGCCTTTAGGTCTGTGATGTCAAATCTATAGCATGATAGGAGATGAGTTTTTATCCAGCTGTTCTGCGGCGGTGAACCTCACACTCGATACACCAAGCCTCGATCTGGCGGGCAAGGCGAGCATCGGTAGCTCCTCACCGGCCGGCGCGCCGGTGCTCTGCGCGTTAAAAAGATCACCTGCCGGAATTATGAATAAATTGATTTGATTTTTATTTCTTCCCCCTGTATACCTTCTGCAGTGAAATTATATGAAATCCAACCGGGAGGAGTGGTGCTTATGAGCAGGAAAACGTGCGTACTCACGGCGCTTGTAACGATGGTCCTGTTTCTCGCGCCCATCGCGCAGGCAGCGAAGCTCAGCGAGGATACGCTGGCGAAGAAGAACGAGGGATGGTATCCCACCGGGCTGCCCCTGGTGAACTACACGACGGACAGCGGCTTCGGATACGGCGCGCGCGCGTACATGTACTACAACGGCCAGCGCGGCGACCCGTACTTCGATTCCAGCCCCTATTTCATGCAGCTGTACGCGCAGTTCTACCAGACGACCAAGGGCCTTGCGTACCACGAGGTGAACCTGGACATGCCGTATTTCATGGGCACCAAGATGAGGCTCAAGACCGCCCTGGCCTATGATTACAATCTGAACGAGAACTATTTCGGCGTGGGCGAGCAGAACGCGAACAACAAGCTCTCCGCGCCGAACGTCTCACCGCCTCCGGATTTTGTCGAGTTCGACACGATGAAAGATTTCGACAAGTACGTCAAGGACAACCCGGGATACTCAAAGTGGAACAAGTACACCCTCAAGCGGCCGACGTACTACTTCTACGGTTTCCGCAATATAACCGAGGAGCTCAAGCTCATGCTCGGCGCCGAGTTCAAGAGCGCGATCATCAAGAGCTGGAAGAACAGGGATTTCGAGGGTGACGACCAGGTGCTGACCCGGCTCGACACCGAACGGGACAAGCTCACCGAGGCTGCCGGCGGCCAGCTGGGCGGCTGGGTGAACCTGGCGCGCGCCGGCATCGGCTACGACACCAGGGACTTCGAGCCCGATCCACACAGGGGCTACTATCTTGACTACTGCTTCGAGATAGCCGACGCGCTCCTGGGCTCCGACTTCGATTTCTACAAGAACAGCGCCCAGGCGATGATATTCTTCCCGCTGCTGAACACGCTGGTGCTGGGGACCCGCGTGGGCTACACCACCGGGGCGGGCGACATACCCTTCCACGAGCAGAGCTTTTTCGGCTTCGCGCTCGAAAGGACAAAAGGCATAGGCGGCAACCGCACCGTCCTGGGCTACAAGCTCAACCGCTTCGTGGCGAAGACCATGACGGTGGCGAACGTCGACCTTCGCTGGCAGTTCTGGGAAATCGCGGGAGCGGGGCAGAGGTTCGGCTTCCAGCTCGTCGGGTTCTACGACGCCGGCAACGTCTACGACGAGGCAGCCGACCCCGTACAGGACCCCGACTGGGGGGATTACAAGCACGGCTACGGCGGCGGTTTGGTCATCGCGTGGAACCTTTCCACCATCGTGCATTTCTACTATGGCATGAGCGAGGAGGACAGCAACATCTCCATCGACTTCAACCACAAGTTCTAGCCCTCCGGCCCCGGGGAATCCGGGTGCGCGAAGCGGCGCGTTACGCACCATGTTCGCGGGTGCCGGCGACATGGGCCGTGATGGGCAGCGGATTGGACAGGAGAAGCACGCCAACGCACTTAAGGGCACATTGCTCCATTCGTATGGCACTTCGGGTGTGATGCGATAGAGTAAAAAAGTCGGTTCTAAAAGGAGAGGTTGTGATGGGAAACGTCAAGTCCGGGGAGTTCGCGGTCTCCCGCTTCATGGCCTGGTACATTCTCATTATCTGTTGCCTGCTCTACATGGTGAACTACATGGACCGGCAGGTTTTCGCGGTGGCCCTTGAGCCGATGAAGGCGGAGCTGGGGCTCAATGATTCCCAGCTGGGCACCATCCAGACCTGCTTCCTGTTGGGCATGGCGTTTTTTTCCTTTCCAGCGGCCTACATGGTCGACCGCTGGAGCCGCCGCAAGGCCATAAGCCTGATGGCCGTCCTCTGGAGCGCGTTCACCTTCCTCACCGGCCTCGGAAAAAGTTTCACCGGCATACTCGTTCCCCGCACGCTCGTCGGTGTAGGAGAAGCGGGATTCACCTCGGGGGGAACGCCGCTCATTGCGGCGGCCTTCCCACCGGAAGCCCGGAGCAGGGTGATGGGCGTCTTCAACCTCGCCATTCCGCTCGGTTCGGGCCTGGGGATGATTCTGGGCGGGGCTATCGCCAAGAGCTACAACTGGCGGGCGCCGTTCTATGCCTTCGCGGTCCCCGGCATCATATTGGGGGTTCTCGCCCTCTTCATGAAGGATTACAGGACCGTGAAGCACCTCGACGAGTCGGGGAGGCAGATAAGCTTTTTCAGGGCGGCGGCCTCCCTGTTCGGCATACGGTCACTGAAGTGGATGTACCTGGGCTGCGCGATGCAGATGACGCTGCTGTTTTCATTCCTGTCCTGGGCGCCCGCCTACATAATGCGCGCCCAGGACGTGGACATAGCCCGGGCCGGGATGATGGCGGGGATTATAGGTTTAATGGCCCTTTTCGGTTCCATTATCGGCGGCATCATTGCCGACGCGTGGCAAAAGCGGAACGAGAGAGGACGTATGTATACCGCCGCGATATCGGTGGGTCTTGCCGCGGTATTGTTTTTGGTGAGCGTTCTACTGGAATTCAAGGGTATCGGTTTTGCCGTCGGTATCTTGTTCGGCATGGTCATAGCGGGATCGGCTCCCTCCTTGAGCGCCATGTCACAGGACGTGTCGCCGCCCAGCCTCAAGGGGGTGTCGTGGGGTATGAACGTGTTCTGCATGTACGTGTTCGGCGGCGGATACGGCCCCATCATCGTGGGCGCCGTTTCCGATGCGCTGGGAGGCGGCGCGCACGGCCTCAAGATGGGGCTCGTGCTCATGGCAGTCCCGGGGATCGTCAGCGCGGTCCTCTATTACATAAGCGCGCGCCATTATTACGCGGACGCGGAGAAGGTTCGGCACCTGGTCGTCATGGCCGAGGAGTAAAATCGCGGGGGTGATGCCATGAAAAAACATACCGGAATGATCGCGTTTTTCGTTCTGCTCATCTTTTCCTGCGGAGGAGGCGGCGGTGGAGGTTCAGACTCGGGGCCTACCGCTTACTGGAATAAAATCGACTGGCATACGGCCGACGGCGGCGCGTATTCCACCTTTACCTACGACGGGCTGTCCCCTTCCTGCTCGAACAAGCCGGGCACCCTGAGCTCAGAATTCAATTTCTTCGTGCGCAACGGCTCGGAAAACAAGCTGGTGGTCTACTTCCAGGGCGGGGGCGCCTGCTGGCACGTCAACAATTGCATAACCGAGCCGACCTACTCCTTCGAGCTGCAGTATTTCGAAACCGAAGACATCCTGGACCTCATAAGCAACGGCCAGGGGAGGAGCCAGGGCTACAGCGGCATCTTCGATTTCACCAGCAGCGCCAATCCCTTCAGGGACTGGAGTTTCGTCTATATACCCTACTGCACCGGGGACCTCCACTGGGGAGCGGAAGACACGACATACGGCAGCGACGTGATCAGGCACCGCGGGCAGGTGAATTTCCAGCTGGTGCTCCAATGGCTGGTCGACCATTACGCGACAGCGCCCGACAAGATACTGGTGACCGGCATAAGCGGCGGCGCGTACGGGGCAATTTTCAACTTCCCGCACATCCGGGACGCTTTCCCGACTTCCGATGCCTACATGCTGGGAGACGCCGGCAACGGCGTTGTGACCGCGGATTTCAGGACCGCCGGCCTGCCCAATTGGGATGTTCACCTCCCTGAAACCGCGACGTTCACCGATTTCAACGGAGTCGACCCCACAACGCTCGACCTTCCCGAAATCTACTATACCATCGCAAACCATTACGCGGGCACGCCCTTCGCCCAGTACACGGCGGCATGGGACGAGAACCAGGCCTATTTCTACAACGTGATGGTGAATATAACCACCCCGGGAGTGGGCGGCGCAATATGGGACGACATAACGGCGGTCTGGTGCGACTGGCACGACTTGATGCTGACCAACAGGGACAACACCATCGGCGGCATGACAACGGGCAACTACCAATACTTTATCGCGCCGGGCGATGTGCATACCATTTTGTTCTCAAACGAATTCTACACTGCCACATCGAACGGCACCCTGTTCATTGACTGGGTGAAGGCGATGATAGACGGCACGGCAGGATTCGTCGACGTCTTGTGCACCGGGGACTGCGGTAAACCGGCTGAGTGTCCCGCCTGCCCTTGACGCGGCAGTCATTGCCTGTGGAGGACTTAATAGCTATCGCCACAAGCACCTCGCGCGGATATGCGATGGGGTGTCGCCCGGCAATTTTAAATTGACACCCCCTTAATTTCCTGCTCTATTCAGCCGATGATCAGCCTCGACATGATGCAGACCCTGGCCTTCGCCGGGGTGGTGGTTTTCCTGGGATACGGCCTCCGGAGGGTAATCCCGCCTCTTTCGCGCTACAACCTCCCGGCGCCGGTGGTGGGAGGGCTCGTCGTCGCGCTCGCGAGCCTGGGGGCCCGGGTCCTGGGCGCCTCGCCGTTCACCTTCGACACCACCCTGCAGCTTCCCCTCATGATGGCCTTCTTCACCTCCATCGGGGTGGGAAGCAGCCTCTCACTCTTCAAGGCTGGAGGGCCGAAGATACTTTTCTTCCTGGTCGTATCCGCCGTCTTCACCCTGGTAATGAACGTCGCCGGCATCGTCGTCGCCGTCCCGCTGGGCCAGCATCCCCTCTTCGGCGTGTTCAACTCGTCGGTGACGCTGGTGGGAGGGCCCGCCACCGGCCTCGCCTTCGCGCCGCTGTTCGAAAAGGCCGGGATCAACGGCGCGGCCAGCATCGCCGTGGCCTCGGCCATGACGGGGATCATCTGCGGCGGGATCGTGGGAGCGCCCATCGGCACGTGGCTCATAGAGCGCTTCCGCCTCGCGAGCGCCCGCGACGACGGCCGCCATACTCCGCCCCCGGCGGCGACCAGCGCCCTCGAGGAGCAGCTCCCCGACCTTCCGGCGGAACTGCCGGAGGGCGAGGACAGCGAGGCGTACCTCCTGCTCAAGAACCTGGTGGTCATCCTCGTCTCGATGTGGATCGGGTACTGGATCAGCAGGGGCTTCGGGAGCCTGCGCATTACGCTCCCGGCGTACATTGGGGCCATGTTCGCCGGCGCCATCATACGGAACGTCTCAGACCTGACCCGCGTCGTTTCAATCTCCCAGCGCCGCATCGACGACATCGGCACGATATCGCTCTCCCTGTTCATCGCCATGGCCATGATGACGCTCAGGCTATGGGACCTGGTGTCCGTCGCCCTGCCGATGCTTGCCGTCATCGCGGTGCAGGTGCTCTTGGTGAGCGCGGCGTCCGTGTGGCCGCTCTTCAGGCTCTTCGGCAGGGACTACAACGCCGCGGTCACCTCGGCCGGCTTCATCGGCTTCATGCTGGGCACCACGGCGAACTCCATGGCGAATATGAAGTCCCTCGTGGAGCGCTACGGCCCCGCAAGGCAGGCCTTCCTGGTGGTCCCCATCGTGGGCTGTTTCTTCATAGATTTCATCAATGCCATCATCATCACGGTGTTCCTGAACCTGTATTCCTGAGAGAACAAAAGCGAAACCGTAATCCTCACACCATCGCATTCAGGAGGAGACGTCATGAAGAGGATCATAGGCCGGACACTTATCATCCTGGCCTCTCTAATAGCAGCGGCGTTAATAGCCTTGTTCGCCTCAAATTCATGGTTCCACTTTAAAGCGCAGCGGGTCCTGCGCGAAAGGCCGGACGGCGTAATAGTCGCTCACGGCATGGTCGTGTCGGCCCACCCGCTCGCGTCGAAGGTCGGGGTGGAGATCCTAAAAAAGGGCGGCAACGCCTACGACGCCGCGGTCGCCGTGCAGTTCGCCCTCGCGGTCGTGTATCCCACGGCGGGCAACATCGGGGGCGGGGGATTCCTGGTCTACCGTACGAGGGACGGCGCGGTAGGGAGCCTCGACTTCCGCGAAAAGGCGCCCGGCAGGGCCCACCGGGACATGTATCTCGACGAAAAAGGAAATCCCGTGACGAAACTCAGCCTCGAGGGACACCTGGCCTCGGGCGTGCCGGGGACGGTGGACGGGATGGCCGCCATGCACAAAAAACTGGGATCGCTGCCGTTCCGGGACCTGGTCCAGCCCGCCATCGACCTGGCGCGCGACGGGTTCACCCTCACGGAGAAAGAGGCGCGGAGCTACAACAAATTCCGCGAAGACTTCATCCGGCTTAATTCGCACCGTCTCATCCTCGTGAGGGACGCGCCGTGGAAGGCGGGAGAGGTGATACGCCACCCGGAACTCGCGGAAACCCTAGCAAGGGTTCGCGACAAGGGAAGGGACGGCTTTTACAAGGGCGTCACCGCGGGCCTGATCGTGAAGGAGATGGAGCGCGGCAAGGGCATCGTGACCTCGCGCGACCTGGAGTCATACCGGTCCGTCTGGCGCGCACCCGTCACCGGCAAGTACCGGGGGTACACGGTGATATCCATGCCGCCCCCGTCCAGCGGCGGCATCGCCCTGCTCCAGCTGCTGAAAAGCTCGGAGAATATAGACATGAAGGCCCTGGGGCACAACGATGACCGGGCAGTCCATCTCATGACGGAGATGGAGCGGCGTGTGTACGCGGATCGCGCAGTGTACCTGGGTGACCCGGATTTCTACCGGGTGCCGGTTGCGGCCCTGCTCGGCGATGCTTATCTCAAATCCCGCATGTCGGACATCAATCCCGGTCGAGCGACAAGCTCGAAGGACATCCGTGAAGGGAAACCGCAATTTGAGGAAAGCAGGGAAACGACCCATTTCTCCATCGTCGACCGGCGGGGCAACGCGGCCGCGGTGACCACCACCCTTAACAGCGAGTACGGCTGCAAGGTCTTCGTGAAAGGCGCCGGATTTTTATTGAACAACGAGATGGACGACTTCAGCGTCAAGCCGGGCGTCCCCAACCAGTTCGGGCTCGTGGGAGGGGAGGCGAACGCCATACGGCCCGGAAAACGGATGCTCAGCAGCATGACTCCCACCATACTCGAGAAGGACGGAAAGCTCCTGATGGTCCTGGGAACTCCGGGCGGGTCGGTGATCATCACCTCGGTTTACCAGGTGATCCTCAACGTTGTCGACCACGGCATGACCATGCAGCGGGCGGTAAACGCAAAAAGGGTTCATTCCCAATGGATTCCAGACGTGGTCATCCTCGAGAAGGGCGCCATGGACAATGCGGAACTTGTCCAGCTGATGGTTAAAGGCCACCTGCCGGTGTTGTATCCCTTTTTCACATGGCCGCTGGGGATGGTGGATGCGGTCCTTGTCAGGAAAGACGGCACATACGAGGGAGCGGCAGATTACACCCGCGGCATCGACGACACGGCCGCCGGGTACTGAAGTTGCCGCCTCCGGGGTTTACCTCAGCCTGAAATGCAGGGTGTCCGCGCCGGCCCTCGCCTCGATCAACCCGCCGTTGCTGAGCCGCTCGAGGTACCCCAGCGAGGCCCCCAGGAGGAGCAGGTTGGTGTCCTCCACCTCGTAGGCGTCCTTGACGATCTCGTCGAGGGACAGCTCCCCGCGCCGCTCGAGCGACTCGAGGAAGCGCCGTTCACGGGCGTGCTTTCTCCGTATCTCCTCTTCGAGTTTCCGGCCGGGATCGGTTATGGGAACGCCGTGCGCCGGCAGCATGAGCTCCACGTCCAGCGACTGCAGTTTCCTGAGTGAGTCGAGGTACAGGGAGATGTTGTCCGTGCCCGGCCTTCTCTCCTCGAAGATGCCGGTGATGCTGCGCTGCGCCAGCTCCCGCCAGCCGTATCCCACGAAGGTCGAGCCGGTGGAGATGACATGGTCTCCGGTATATAGATATTTCCGCCCGGCGTCATAGAGGCAGATGTGCCCCTGCGCGTGCCCGGGGGTCTCGATCACCTCCAGCCTGGCGGCCCCCAGGTCGATGACGTCCCCCTCGCACACCTTTCTCTCGATGCCCGACTCGTCGATGGTGAGGT
Source organism: uncultured Spirochaetota bacterium (assembly GCA_963762305.1). GTDB lineage: Bacteria > Spirochaetota > UBA4802 > UBA4802 > UBA5368 > CAVXKM01. The sequence continues at coordinate 483,603 of CAVXKM010000005.1, forward strand.
TGAAGTTAATGAACGGCTTGAGGACATCGAGTGATTTCGAGGGTGACCTCTCCTGCTTTTCCCGGAGTCCCGCGATGAAATCGTGAAAATGCTCGATATATGGGGCGGCGCTCTCTGCAGCGACCGCCGTGGCCGCCGAGATGTCCTTGATCCTCCTGTTGCCTCCGAAGTGCTCGATGTGCTCGTGGGTGTTCACGATCACCGAGACGCCCTTGAGCCCGCGGCCGACCCCGGCGAGAGCGCTGTCCATGGTTTCGATGGACGCGTCGTCCCCGAGCCCCGTGTCAACCAGGGCCGGTGTGGCCCCGTCGAGGAAATAGACCGAAAGCTCCGGCGTGGCGGGGAAGGGAAGCTTCACGGTGATCGCGTAAATGCCGTCGGCTATTTTTTTCAAATGGATGGTCCTGGGGCCTGTTTTCGAAGTGCCGTCCCCTTGTACCGGGGGGAGACCGCCGGGTCAATCCGTTTTCGTGAGGGTAGGCGCGATGCTGCCGGAAAAATGCTTTTCAAAGGCACGCCCCGGGCATATATGGTCGAACACAGCGCAAGCATCCCGCTCATGACTGGAGGGGCCCGTGAAATTCGAGAAACCGGTCAGAGATTTGATCCGGCTCAGGTATTCATGCAGGACATACGCGGAGAAACGTATCGGCCGGCGGCACGAACGCCTCCTCGTGGACTGCCTCTCCTCCGGCACGGCGACCCCGTTCGGAAGCTCGATGCGTTTCATCTGTGCCACCGCGACCGACGAGGACAGGGACGCGTTGCGGGACCTGGGGACCTACGGGTTCGTGAAAAACGCCGCCGCGTTCATCATCGGGGCGGTGAAGGAAACGGGCAAGGGGCTCGAGGATTTCGGGTACCGGGTGCAGGAGGCGGTCCTTCTCGCGACGTCCCTGGGCCTGGGGACCTGCTGGCTGGGGGGCTCGTTCACGCGGAGCAGTTTTTCCGCCAGGGTGGGGCTCAAGGACGGCGAATCGCTTCCCGCCGTCGTGTCCGTCGGTCTTCCCGCCGAAAAGCCGCGGCTCGTGGATTCGCTTATCCGTTTCGGCGCCGGCTCGAAGAACAGGAAGCCGTGGCATGAATTGTATTTCCTCGGCCGCTTCGGCGTCCCGCTGGACAGGGACGAAGCCGGCCGGTATGCCGACGTGCTGGACATGGTCCGGCTGGCGCCTTCGGCCTCGAACCACCAGCCGTGGAGAATCGTCAAGAGACCAGGCAGCAGCCTGTTCCACCTGTTTCTGCAGAGAAAGAAAGGATACTATAAAAAGACCAGGGGTTTGTTCGGGATGCTTGACCTCCAGCGGGTGGACATGGGGATCGCCATGTGCCATTTCGAGCATACCGCGCGGGAGGAAGGGCTCGCGGGGCGCTGGGAAACAAGAGAACCGGCCCTATTTCCCCTTTCCCCTGACTGTGAATATATTGCCAGCTGGGCTGGAAAATAAGGGGGAGCCGGCACCACTGTGCCGACCGGCGGCATACCCATTAGAATCCTCTCCCTGCCGACCCGGCACGGGGGCGAAAGTGCCTGGGCACCCATATTGCCTCAAGAACAATAAATTCCAGGAAATATTGACTAGAGGGTGAAACCTCAGTACATTCTCTTATCGGTTTGCAGGTAGCTCGTGCAAATGCAGCTCATAAGCGAGAGAATCAGTCGTGCATACATGATTCGTCACCCGGAGGATGCGGGAGTGAGATCAAGGAGGTCCTTCATGAGATATTACACAGCTGTTCTGTTGATCTTTGTCGCTACAATTGCCTTGGGCGCCCGGCAGGGGCACGGAGTCACTAATGGAAAGGTGAACGTCTTGCCAGGTGAGGGGAAGAAAATCGCCATAGGCGGGGAACACTATTTAATCTATGAATTCGACAAAAAGCCGGCGCTTGGGACGGCGATTCTGCGCGTCAGGGTATTCGACGGGAAGGGCAGGCAGCAGGCACCCTACGAGATATACGGAGAATACGGCATGCCGTCCATGCGCGGCCCCCATGACAGCGGCAGAGTATCGTTCAAGCTGAATAAGAGGCGCGATTACCTGCTGCCGGTCAACATCGTCATGCCGGGCGATTGGGAGGTGATCATAACCGTCGAGAAGGGCGGAAAGGTCCTGTTTAAGGGGGTGGCACGTTTTAATGTATAGGGTGCTTGGGCCCCTTGCCCTTCACATGCTCCCGGGATTCATGACTGCGGTGCTCTCTTCGTCGTCGCTTCTGTTTCTCGAGGGCCAGCTGGTCAGGGTATATTCCTCCGACGGGGAAGAATTCATACCCTAATCAATGAGCCAGGACGGGGTCATGCAGAAGCCGAGCGTGGGCTTCGATTTCATCCGGAGGTTCAGTTCCGAAACGGGCGATTTCGCCTCCATTGCCCTCCAGGGAAGGCTGGCCTATGACCCGACCTCCGAGAGGTACATCGAGCCACAGCTCAATAACGCCTATGTGAAGGCGAAATTGCCTGGCGTCGACGTGTAGGCCGGCCACAGCCGCCCTGCTGCCTTGAAGCCTTCCAGTTATCTCGACAGCCATGGGCTTCTGCTACGTACCCTGGACATGCAGTGATTCGGGTACGACCGGGACTGGGGCGGCGGCTGTAAAGGAGTCGGGCGAGCTCCAGTTCAGCCTCACGACGGGCTCGGGCATGCGTCTGTATTTCAAGGGCAACTACGTGGCTCGTGGGGAGGTTCGGGCTAGGGGGTTCTCGTCGCAGGACAATTTCAACGGTGGGAGTTTCCGCCTCTTACGGGGAGGTCCTGGGACACGGATGGGGTACGAGCTTATGGATGACGGAGCCCCGGTGAACCTGCGCCTGGCCGGGGTGGACCTCACGTACCTACTGGGACGAGATACGAGAGCCCAGGCTGGAAGGCATGACAGGGACGAGGATGAGACGAGCCGGCATACGCCTTCTTCGGCGAGGCTGGGTGTTAACCTCCTGGAGGAGGGACGGCTCAAGGTCGAGTTCCAGCCCGACATACACGAAGATCCGTGGGGATAAAGAATTACGAGTTGGCCGGGGGCGCTCACCGTGCTCGCCATGGCCGACCTGTCCCTCCGGGCCATGTACCTGTATGATTACTCGAATGGACGACCACCGCATCGTCGCCCAGGCCTATTATTACGGGAAGCTGCTGTGAGCGTTCCCGGCGAGGAGGAATGGCATGAAGCATGCAATCACCGCTATACTCGTGCTGATATTCATGAATGGAAAAGGCGCTGTTCGCCGCCGTGGGATGCGACCTGAACGACCCCGACCGGGACGTGAAGAGGCTCTTCCCCGGCTCGACCGGGTACAAGACCGTTTACCTGTCGCTGGACAAGGCCGGGGGGCAGGGCGCGCTCGCCCGGGTCGAGGAGCGGCTGGGCGACCGCTTCACGGGCCTCTACGAAACGGTGGACGTGCCCTACACGGTCTACGAGATATACAGGGGCAAGGATAAGATAGGCTACATACACGGGGTCAACCAGAAGGGAACATACGGCGGCATCCAGGTGTTCCTTTCGCTGGGCATGGACGGCGGCATCAGGAATTTTTACTACCAGAAGCTGACGTCCCGCGAGGCTTCCGTTCTGCGGGGAAAGAGCTTCGGCGCGCAGTTCGCCGGCCTGAGCCTCGGGGACTTCTATAAGCTACGACGTGAAGTCGGGGACGGCGGCGCCGGGCAGCGGGGTGGCGGGCATCAGGAACCCCGCGCCGTCGGCCGAGCGGGACTTCAGGGACGACCCTGAGGGCCGCGAAGAAGAACCTCATCCTCATGGATGAGTTCGTCTTCGGCAACAGGCACCTGGTCTATTTCAAGGAGCGGAGGCGGAGGAAAATGAAAATATATCACGATGGCGTACAGGAACCTGCTTCGGAAAAAGACGCGCACCGTGCTCACCATCGTCGGCATATCGCTTTCCACATGGGTACTCGCGAGCCTGCTGGGCTTCAACCGGGGCTACGAGTCCGCCCTGAACAGGGACATCGACAACATGGGGTTCCAGGTCCTGGTGACCGCCAAGGGATGCCCCTACGAGGCGGCCACCCTCATGCTCAAGGGAGGGACGGGGCTTCGCTACATGAACGAGAGCGTCATGAAGGACGTCATGAGCCAACGAGGAGGTGAGAGCGGATGACCTCGATGCTGATGCAGGCCGTCTTCGATCCCGAACAAGGGTGAGAGCGGCGGCATCAACGGCATACCTCGGCGTCGACCCGGACACCTTTCCCGGCATGAAGGGATTCCTGGAGTTCAGGCAGGGCGGGTGGTTCACGCGATCCGGACGCGTACGAGGCGGTGCTCGGGTACGAGGCGGCCGAGCTGGAACAGCGCGAGGTGGGCGACATGCTCCTCATCCCCGAAAAAAACATGGAATTGAAGGTGGTGGGAATTCTGAAGCGGACCGGCACCCAGGATGACGGGACAATTTTCATTCCCATCGGGCTCGTTGCAGAAAATATTCGGCCAGGAGGGGAAGCTCACCGGCATCGGCATACAAGGTGCGGAAGGAGACGAACATCACCGCGTTCGAGGAGAAGCTGTACAACCTCCCCGACGTGCAGGTGGTTTCCCTGGCCCAGGTGAAGGCGACCATCATGAGCCTCGTCGCGACGGCGAAGATGATGGTGTTTTCGATCGCCGTGATCGCCATCCTCATCGCCATGATCGGCGTTATCAACACCATCCTCATGTCGGTGTTCGAGCGCTTCCAGGAGATCGGCATTTTGAAGAGCATGGGGGCCATGCCCTGGGACATCTTCAAGCATGATATGGGCCGAGACGGTATTCCTGTGCACGGTCGGCGGGGTGATGGGCAACCTCCTCGCGCTGGGGCTGGCCGAGGCGACCGACGCCGCTCGTAAGGAACATATTGCCCTACGCCCCACGGGAAAGCATGGTCAGCATAGACGCCGGGCTCTTCGCCGCGACGGTGCTGATAACCGTCGGGATCGGCTTGCTAAGCGGCATTTATCCGGCCCGACAAGGCCTCGAGGGTCCGTCCGATAGAATCGATCCGCGGCGAGGTGAATTGACATGAAGGGAAAAGAGACGATCCTCCGGGCCGCGGACATCGTGAAGGTATATCACCGCGGCAGCGAGGAGATCAGGGCGGTGGACGGCATCACGCTGGATATCGACCGGGGAGAGTTCGTTTCCTTCGTCGGGCCCTCGGGCTCGGGAAAGACGACCCTGATAAACATACTGGGCTGTCTCGACAATCCCACCTCCGGCGGCCTTTCCGTCGCGGGCAGGGAAATCTTCAACGACGGGAGATCGCTTTCTGAATCGGAGCTTACCCGGATCCGCCGCGGGCTTTACGGCTACGTGTTCCAGAACTTCTACCTCATCCCGACGCTGACCGTTTACGAAAACGTCTCCATCCCCTTCGTCTTCTACAAAAAGGACAATGCCCCCGGCGACATTGCCGGCATCCTGGCCATGCTGGGCCTGGACAAGCGGGCTGACCACCTGCCGTCCGAGCTGTCGGGAGGGGAGATGCAGCGCACGGCGATCGCCCGGGCCCTGGTGAATCGCCCGGAGATCCTGCTGGCCGACGAGCCGACGGGCAACCTGGACAGCAAGCGCAGCGGCGAGATAGGGCGGGTCCTGAAAGATCTGAACCGGAAAGAGGGGATTACCATAATCATGGTGACCCACAACGCCGGCCTGGCCTCGCTGGCTGACCGCACGGTCGAGCTCAGGGACGGGCGCCTGCACTCCGGCGGCCGGAAGAATAGAAGGGCATAGCCGGGGGAGAGGGCTCCGGCCCTAAGCCTGTATTTCGATCAACGCAGGGATTCCCATTTCTCGCGGAGTATTTCAATTCGGCCCGGAAGGGTATCTCACACGTGGTTCCGCAGCTGAAGCTCCAGCGGGTGCGGGTTAAGGAAGGTCTGCTCCTTGAGGTAGGGCTGGTCGTACTTGCGCACGTAATGGTTCATGAGGGTCACGGGCACGATGAGCGGGAGGACCGCCCGTCGATGGCCGTCGATCACTTCCAGCAGCTCCTGTTTCTCGTCGGCGGCAAGGTCCTTCTTGAAATAACCCATCATGTGCTGGAGCACGTTGGCGTTCCTCGGCGGCTTCGTCTTGACCGCGAGCGCCCCCATGAGGAGTTCCAGGTACCGTTCGGCGGCCTCTTTCGCGGGGAGATCTTTCGCCCGGGCCACCAGCTGTCCCATGAGGCGGAGGTGCTTGGGGCTGTGGGCCATGACGAGGAGCTTGTTTTTCGTGTGAAAGTCCACGAGGCTGCCCGGGCCCCTTTTCCCGCGCACGGACTCCTTCCAGCGCCGGCAGGTGAAAATGCGCTCTATGAAGTTTTCCCGGAGCCCGGGATCGTGGAGCCGCCCCTCCTCCTCGACGGGAAGCAGGGGAAAGCGCTCCATGAATATCCGCGCGAAAATGCCCGAGCCGGCCTTGCGCGGCACGCCGTTCGCGTCGTAGACCTTGACCCGCTCCATGCCGCTCGAGGGCGAGTCGCTTTTAAAGATAAAACCGCAGAGGTCCTCCTTCTCGAGCTCGGCGGCGCGTTTGCCTGCGCCCACGCCTCCATCCGTTCGGTGTGGTCGACCTTCGTTTGCACGGTGACCAGCCTGGGCGCCGCGGGGTCCCCGACGAGCCTGAAGGGCTCGCGGGGGATGCCGAAACCGCATTCGACCTCGGGGCACACGGGCACGTACTCGACGTATTTTCCCAGGGTGTCCAAGAGGTACCGGTCGAGCTGGTGCCCGCCGTTGTAGCGGACGTTTTGCCCCAGCAGGCAGGTGCTGATGCCCAATCGTATCTTTCTCCATGGCGGGAACTATAGCGCAGGGCGCGAAAAAAGCAAGCATGGCGCGTGGGATGGTCCCGGCTGCCGCCCTTTAAGGCCGCGGGCCGGATCAGGCCTCTCGTATGCGCTTTAATAGACCGGCCTCCACCGGGGGCATACCGCCCTTCCTGGTGCACACGTGGGAAGCGAGCATGGTGCATCCGGCGCCGATGGATTCCACGTTTTTGCCGTTCAGCAGGCCGTAGACCAGCGCCGCCGTGAAAGCGTCGCCCGCGCCCACCGTGTCGGCCACGGCCACTTTCCGTCCCTCGAAGAAGGATGGGCCGTCCGCAGTATGAAGCACGCTCCCGCGCTCGCCCTTCGTCAGGGCTATCAGCCTGAGGCCGAAGGTCCCCAGGAGAGAGCGAAGCGATTGCCGCTCGCCGCCGGGCAGGGCGAAGAGTCCCTTGAGGATCGCCAGCTCGTCCTCGTTCAGCTTGAGCACGTCCGAGAGGCGCAGGGAGTCCTCGATGACCTCCCGGGAATAGAATTGCTGGCGGATGTTGATGTCGAAGACGCGCAGGCAGCCGGGCTTCGCGGCCTTCAGCGCCTTCATGAGCGAGGCGCGGGTCTTCCCGCCCCGCTGGGCGAGGGACCCGAAGCAGATGGCGTCGGCGCGGCGGCACAGGGCCCCGGTTGGGTTGGGGAAGGCCACATGGTCCCAGGCCGAACCCTCCTCTATGGTGAAAAGGGGCGACCCCGAGGCGTCGACGTCCACCACGACCCTTCCCGTGGGGTGACGCGGGTCGGTCTGGATGTAGTCCGTCGACAGGCCGCGTTTTCCGAGACCGGCGATGATGTCCCTGCCGGGCCCGTCGCCGCCCACGCGGCTCACCATGTACGATACGAGCCCAAGGCGATGGGCGTGGTAGCAGAAGTTCGCCGGCGCGCCGCCGAGCCTTCTGCCCCGCCGGAACACGTCCCAGAGGACCTCGCCGAAACCGATCACCGTGAATGCCATCGGGACGGTCACTCCAGCCCGTACCGGCGCATCATGCCGCGGATAAAGGCCGCCCCCTCGCGGAGCAGGGTGTCGCCGTCCGGGGCAAGCCGGCGCCACACCCAGGTGCTCATGTTGTCGGTGACGTCGACGAAGCTCTCCAGGGCGGCGTATCCCTCGTACCTCATCTCACCCAGGGCCCGGAAGATGTCGTCCCAACGGACGAGGCCCGTGCCCGGGACGCCCCGGTCGTTCTCGCAGAGGTGGTAGTGTATGAGGTCACCGCCGGCAAGCCTCGTGGCCTCGTAGAAGCTCTTCTCCTCGATGTTCATGTGGTAGGTGTCCAGGTGGACCTTCACGTTCTCCTCGCCGATCATCGCCTTGAGGCGCAGGGCCTGCTCGCAGGTGTTCACCAGGTACGATTCGTAGCGGTTGACCGGTTCCAGGCCTATGGACACGCCCATGCCGGCGGCATGTCGGGCCACCTCCCTGAGGCACTCCGCCGCGTTCCGCCAGGTCTCTTCCGCCGGGCGCCTATTCGCCGATTTGACGTGTTGTGAGTAAATCACCCCCGAAAAGCTCTTCGCGCCGATCTTGTGAGTGGCTCCGACGCAGGCCTTGAGATAGTCCACTCCCTTTTCACGGACCCGCGCATCGTCGCTCGTGATGTCCGTCTCGCCGAGGAGCACAGTGGAGGTCACGGACCCCAGCCCGGCCTTTTCGAGCCGCTCCCTCACGGCCTTCGCGTCGAAGAGGTCCAGGCGCATGAGGGGTATCTCTATGAAATCCATGCCGAGCCGTTTCACCCGGTCGATGAGACCCAGCATGCCGTTGCTCCATTCGGAGCACCAGGCGTAGGCGTGTATTCCCAGCTTCATGCGGTCCTCCCGTCGTTTATTATCGCCGGATTTTCAGTTGTCCCTCTCGAAGATGACCGCCTCGTTAGGGCGCATGTCGAAGCCCCCTTCGGCGATGGCCGATCCCTCTCCGCGATGGGTCCCCAGGAGCACCTTCCACTGCCCGTCGGGGCCGGGCCGGTGGCGCCGCGCCCGCGTCGAGAAATTCAGCGCGACATGAACGGCATGGCCGCCGTGGGTCCTCTGGTACGCCAGGACGTCTTTGTCCGAGCTGAGTCTTTCATACTCGCCCCGGTGGAGCGGCGTTTTCTCCCGCCGCAGGGCGATGAGACGACGGTAGAATTCCAGGATGGAGGAGCTGTCCCCCTTCTGCCTCTCAACGTTCAAGGCGACATAGTCCTCGTTCAGCGGGAGCCATGGTTCGGTCGTCGAGAAGCCGGCATTGGGACCGGCGCTCCACTGCATGGGATTCTTCTGCGCGTCCCTGCCCCTGAAAAGAGGCCAGTACCTTTTCCCCAGGGTGTCGTTTATCCGGCTCCGCCGCACCCGGCTGTTCTTCAGGCCGATCTCCTCGCCGTAATAGATGAACGGCGTGCCGCGTGTCGTGAGGAGAAAGGCCGTGAGCAGCTTGGCCCGTTCCGGGCCGTCCTTCACGCCGGCGTATCGCGAGACAGCGCGAGGCCGGTCGTGATTGGAGAGCACGTTGCAGGGCCACCCCTTTTCCGGGACGGCGGCGTACCACCGGTCCATCACCCGCCCGAATGCGGCGGCTTCCCACGGTGTGAAGAGAAGGGAAAAATCGAAGGCGAGGTGGCCCAGTTCTCCGTTTTTCCCCAGGTAGCTCGCCGCCACGGCCGGGCCCTCGTCGGCGACGTACACCTCGGCCACCATCATCCTGTCATCGTACTCGTCGAGCACCGACCGGAACCCTTTTAAAATCTCCTCCATGCCGGGCCGGTTCCGGGTGTAGCGGTGCTCCTGGAAGCCGGTGAAAGGGCCCGCGGATATGCTCCACGGGTTGTCCCTCAGCGCGTCGTCTTTCAGGAAGTAATTCATGATGTCCAGGCGGAATCCGTCCACGCCCTTGTCGAGCCAGAAGCGCATGATATTGTACACCGCCTTTCGGACCTCGGGGTTCCTCCAGTTGAGGTCCGGCTGCTCCTTCATGAAGGAGTGCAGGTAATACTGGGACGTCGCGCGGTCCCGGGCCCACGCGCTCCCGCCGGCAAGGGCGGCCCAGTTGTTCGGGCGCCCGCCGCACCGGCCGTCGTGCCATATATACCAGTCCCGTTTCGGGTTGTCCCGTGACGACCGGGATTCGACGAACCAGGGATGGCGGTCCGAGGTGTGGTTGAAGACCATATCCATGATGACGCGGATCCCGCGATGGTGCGCCTCCCCGACGAGCAGATCGAAGTCCGCCATGGAGCCGTACAGCGGGTCGATGCCGCGGTAATCGCTCACGTCGTATCCCTGGTCCACCATGGGGGAGGTGTTCACCGGCCCCAGCCACACGCCATCGACACCCAGGTCCGACAGGTGGTCGAGCTTCTTCACGATCCCCCTGAGGTCGCCCGAGCCGTCCCCGTCGGAGTCGTAAAAACTCCTGGGCCAGATCTCATATAAAACGCCGTGCCTCCACCATGTGTACTTTTCGGCCATGGCTTCAACCTCCGTGAATGGCGCCGATCTGCGCGTCCAGCGTCATTTCATCTCCCTCGCCCGCTCAGCCAGGAGCTTGTTGAGGGCATCTTCGTCCCGGGGGAACGTGATCACCATGAAGAGATAGAGGATCCCGCACAGCACCCAGAAGAGGATCGAGATGTTGAAGGCCACCAGCCGCCCGAAGGCGACGATGAAGAGGCTGATGACGGCGGGCCCGAATCCCTTGCCCAGGTCGTCCGAGAGGTTGTAAAGGGCGAAAATCGAACCCCGGGTCTCCGGCGCGTTCACGTTGAGCAGCATGGCGCGCACGTTGGGCGTGGTGAAGGTCATTATGACACCCGCCACGAAGCCGATGATGACCGGGCCCATGAAGTCAGGATTGGCAAGGCCGGCCTGGGACGGGTAATTGAGCACGTACGCAGTGGGCAATATGCCCAGCAGTATGCTGAACCCGCAGAAAAGCGGCAGGTGCTTCGGGCTCCAGTTGTAGATCCTGTTTCCGACCAGCCCGCCCACGAAGCCCCCGGTGATGCAGCCGGCGCCGATGGCCATGATGATGAGCGTGGCCGCCTCGACGGAAAAGCCCTTTTCCTGCGCGTAAAAATCGTTCAGGTAGACAAACAGGATGCCCCAGGGGATGTTTCCAGGGATGCCGGATATGAACACGAGGAAGTTCGTCTTGTTTTTAAACAGCTCCCTGTATATGCTCCACTTGATCCTCGCGGTGTACGCGTGGCCCGTTTCGATGAGGTCCTTCAGCGCGTCCTCGGCGATCCCGCGGGGCGGTTCCTTCACCGTGAGCCAGAAGAGCACGATGAAAAAGAAGTTCGGAATGCCCACTATGATGAAAGGCAGGCGCCATCCGTGCGCCGGGCCGAGGAATCCGGCCAGGAGCTGTCCCATGGCGATGCCCAGCCCCTGGGCGGTGGTGATGTATGCCGCGGCGGCGGCGCGGTTGCGGTGGGAGAAGTAATCGCCGATCAGGGAAAAGGTGAGGGGAAGCGCCCCCCCGATGGCGATCCCCGTCGCCGCCCTGAGCCAGAAGAGCTGATGGTAGTTTTGGGCGAAACCGGTGAGGAGGCACGGGATCTCGCCCAGGACGATCACCACGATGAAGAGGGTCTTGCGGGAAATGAGGTCCGTGAGATACCCGATGCTGATCGCCACGAGCCCGCCCAGTATCCAGAAAACAAAGGAGATGTTGCCCCCCAGCTTGACGTCGCGCTCCGTGGGGCTGAAGCCGAACTCCTGGCCTATCTGCGTCAGGTTGGGCGCCATGAGGTTCTGGTCGGCGAAGAGGAAGAAGCTGATCAGTGCGAGCAGGAGAACGGCGTAAAGCTCTTTTCTGCCGAAGGCTTTCTGTTCCGTCATTGGATGACCTCCCGGATGATTTAAATCATATTCTCCGTGCGCGGCGTCAGGCGTACAGCGTTCTACGGATGTGCCTCAGCACCTCGAGCGGGTCCTCCCGGGCGATGAGCTCCCGGAGCCGCTCGAAGCCGAGACGGTCCACTGTCCTGTCCATGGCCAGCATCTGCTCCACGCATTCCTCCGTTGCGCGGAAGGCGTCCTCGCGGTACGGGAATATGTCTATGGCGCACCAGCCGTCGTAGCCGACCTTCCGGAGCATGTAGAAGAGCTCGATGAACTCCACCAGGTGCACCGATCCCACCACCATGTCGTCGTCCCAGTCGGCGTAGTTGTCGTTCATGTGCATGTCGAAGAGGCGCCCGCGGGAAGCGATGAGCTCCACCGCCTGCGCCATGTTCCCCTTGTTCTGCAGAACGTGCCCGACGTCCACCGTGACCCCGAGGTTTTCCCGGTCCACGTCCTGTGCCAGCAGCAGGGTCGACGGGCCGGAGTCCAGCAGGCACCGGTTGCGAGGCTCGCGCTGCTTGAACTCGAGCGCCAGTTTCATCGAAGGGTCGTAGTCGCATAGCCCGCGCACCGCCCCCACGAGCCGGTCCCGCTGCGCCGCGTAGTCGGACTGGAAGGGGTAATCGAAGCCGTCCTGGCCCAGCCAGAGGTTCACCAGGGGAGAGCCGACGGCCCGGGCGAAATCGATGGTCTTTTCCGCGACCCCTATCGCGTCCCGGCGCACGGCGCCGTTGCTGGCTGAGAGGGACCCGCGTCCCCATTTCCGCAGTGACGCCAGCGGCGCGTTCACCGCCGAGGGAACGAGCCCGGTTTCATCGCAGAGCCTTTTCACCCGGGCCGGGTCTGATTCCTCGCCGTCGATGTCGTAGCAGAGCTCGACGCCGCCCAGGCCGCCGATTCCCGCGAGCTTTTTCAGCTTCTCCTCGAGCCCGGGACCCTGATCCTTGTAGCCGTCGGTGAGAAACCGGTCGCCGATGTTGCCGAGCGTCCCGGTGATGACGCTGATCTTCAGGTGGTCTTTCATGGGTGGCGTTTCCTCCTTGCGGATTATTACTGGTCAGCGTTGCAGCGACACAAGCCGGGTCTTGAGCTCCACCGTCCTGCTCGCTCGCGGTTTCGCGCCGTTTATCCTCGACAGCAGCAGCCTGACGGCCTCAGAGCCGATTTCGGGCGCGGGCTGAGCCACCGCGATCTTCGCCAGCTGTATCACCGGCGTGGAGCTCAGCTCGTCGAAGTGCGCTATGGAAAAACGCCTTTTGCCGATGAGCCCGCTCTCGAGGAGGTACCTGGCCGCGCCGAGGTACATGTAGCAGTTGGCGATGAAGAGGCTCTCCGGGGGGTCTGCGCGCTCCATGAGCTCCCTCATCAGGGCGTACCCGCTCTCGATGTGGAAATCCCCGAAGCGCACTATACCCTTTTCCGGCGCGATACCCGACTCCCGGAGCGCGTCGAGGTACCCGAGGTAACGGTCGCGGGCCGTCGATATGGAGAGGTCGGCCCCGATGAACCCGATGCGGTTGTCGCCCTCGGCGACGAGGCGCTTCACGGCCTCGCGGGCGCCCCGCTTGTTGTCCACCACCACCGTGTCGGCCTTGAATCCCCTGACGAGCCGGTCGACCAGCACGCAGGGAATGCCCGCGCGGTTGAGCACCCTCAAATGCGAGCCGCTCCCGGTGCTCGGGATGATCACGAGGCCGTCGACGCGTTTCTGTATAAGGAGGTCTATCCGCTGGCGCTCCTGCGCGGCGCTTTCATGGGAGTTGCAGATGAGAAGGTGGAAGCCGCTCTTGTTCAGCTCCTCCTCCACGCCGCGCGCGACCTTCATGAAGAACTCGTCGCCGAGCTGGGGAACTATCATGCCGACGGTGTGGGTCTTTCGGGTTTTGAGGCTCCTGGCCACCTCGTTTATCCGGTAGCCGGTTTTGCCTATTCCGCGCAGGACGAGCCGGCGGGTCTTTTCCGAGATGCGTGGGTTCCCGCTCAGCACCCTGGAGACCGTGGATGCCGAGAACCCGGTGAGCTTCGCGACGTCTTTCAGCGTTATGCCCATGCGTGGTTCCGTGTCCGCCCCCGGCGACGCTGAGCCCGCCCGCGCCCCGGAGAGTCGACAGCCGGGGAGCGCACATCGTGCAATCGTTTGCACAGCGATAGCGTAAAGTGACATAGCAAGGTGAAAAAATCAAGCCTTTTCCGGCGAAGAGGGCCTGTTTTTCCCGGATGCCCGAAGAATGCCGGCGGGGCCGTCCTGTGAGTTTAATATTGCCGGGCATGCCATTTGTTCTTGCACGTCGCAGGCCTGCATGCTACGAAGCTGGGGAGCAAACCATCGGTATCCGCGGCGGACATCCACCATCCGCCCGGGAACGATGCCGGAGGAAAACTTTTCGAAACGCGGTGACGAGGAGGAAATTGCATGGCGTCCGGCCCGATTCTCATCCTTATACTCATGTGCGCCATTGCCTTTATCATAATCAGCACCGCTAAATTCAGGCTCAATCCCTTCTTCGCGCTGATTATCACCGCCTACGGCGTGGGCGCCTCTGCCGGGATGCCCGTCCTCGACATCGCGAAGACGGTCGCGGAGGGATTCGGCTCGCTCATGACGTCTATCGGGCTTGTCATCATAGCCGGGACCATCATAGGCGTCCTGCTCGAGAAGTCCGGCGCCGCCGTCGTCATGGCGGAAACGGTGCTGAAAACGGTCGGCGAAAAGAGGCCGGCCCTGGCCATGAGCCTGATCGGTTACATTGTGTCCATCCCGGTGTTCTGCGACTCGGGCTTCGTCATCCTTTCCGCGCTCAACAGGGCCCTGGCCCGCCGGTCCGGGGTGTCCCTTGTGGCCCTGGGCGTCGCGCTCTCCACCGGTCTCTACGCCACCCACACCATGGTGCCGCCCACGCCGGGGCCGCTCGCGGCGGCCGGGACCCTTCAGGTCGGCAACCTGGGGCTGGTCATTTTGGTAGGACTCGTTTGCGCCGTTCCGCCGATGATCGCGGGACTGCTCTGGTCCCGTCTCTTCGCGGCCGCCCCGGAAGATGTGAGCGGGGGCTCAGACCGGCAGGGATCGCCTTCGTGGGAGGAGCTCAAGTCGTCATTCGGCAGGCTCCCCCGGCCGTGGGCCGCGTTCGCACCCATCGTGATACCCATCGCGCTCATCGCCCTTTCCAGCGTAGCCAGTTTTCCCACCGCTCCCTTCGGCGCGGGAGGGCTGAAGACCGCGCTCAATTTCCTGGGTACGCCGTTCACCGCCCTGCTGGCGGGCGTGGCGCTCTGTGTGTTCCTGGTGAGAAACGTGAAGGCCGACACGCTCAATGGATGGATAGGGCAGGCCCTGCGCGAGACCGCGGTCATCCTCATCATCACCGGCGCGGGCGGCTCGCTGGGGAAGGTGCTCTCCGCCACCCCGATAGGCGCGTACCTCGGCGATTCCCTGGCGCGCCTCAACATCGGCATCGTGCTTCCCTTCATCATAGCCGCCGCCCTCAAGACAGCCCAGGGATCTTCGACCGTGGCGCTGGTGACCACCTCGGCGATCGTCGCCCCGCTGCTGCCTTCGCTGGGTTTCGACAGCGAGATGGGACGGGTGCTCACGGTCATGTCCATCGCGAGCGGTTCGATGGTGGTCTCCCACGCGAACGACAGCTATTTCTGGGTGGTGTCCCAGTTCTCCCGCATGAGCGTCCCGACCGCGTACCGGGCCCAGACCTTGGGCACGCTCGTCACCGGGACCGTGGGGATCGTCTGGGTGGCGGTCCTTTCACTGTTCCTGAAATAGACGCCCGCCGCCCCGGTCCGCGGCCTCCGGGGATCAGGGCGCGTAACACCGTATGGGCATGTCCTGCGAGATGCGGATAAAGCAGCGGTTGCAGCTGGTGCATGAGGCCGGCCGCGGGTCTCCCGAGAGGATTCTGCCCGGCAGGCGGGGCTCCCGCACAAGCGGCCGCCCCAGGGCGACGAGGTCGGCATGTCCCCCTGCCACGATCCGCTCCATGACCGCCGGGGTGCGGAGGCCGCCGACGAGTATGACGGGGATGCGTATCCCGTCTCTGATCCGGCGTACATTCTCGAGGAAGTAGGCCTCGCTGAACTGGAACCTCCGGCGCAGGAGCCGTATGATGAGCTTTATCCTCATGCGCTCCCAGCCGCGGTACATTTCCAGTATCTCGGCCTCGGGTATCTCGCCCCGGGCGATGTTCAAGGCGGACTCGTAGGTCCCGCCGGTGAAGGTTACGGCGTCGACGCCGAGGTCCTGGAGCCTCCCGGCCACCCAGGCGCTCTCCTCCAGGGTAAAGCCGCGCTTTATCCGGTCCTCGGTGTTCAGTTTCACCAGAACCGGGTATCTCCGTCCCACCGCGGCCCTGACCCGCTCGATGACCGAGAAGAGGAACCGGGCGCGGTTTTCGAGCGGTCCGCCCCATTCGTCCTTTCTCCTGTTCGTCCGCGGCGAGAGGAACCCGTTGATCAGGTAGCCGTGGCCGGCCATCACGTCGACCCCGTCGAATCCCGCTTCCCTGGCCCTCCACGCCGCGGAGCCGAAGGCCTCGATGGTTTCCTCGATCTCACCCCTGCCCATGGCGCGGGGGGTTATGCCGGTCATGGTGTCCTTCACCGCGCTCGGGCCGATCACCTCGCCGCCCGTGAGCTCGGGCCGGCATTGCCGGCCCCCGTGGGATATTTGGAGGACGATCCGGCCCCCCTCCTTTTTGGCGGCCCCGGCGAGGCGGGAGAGCCCCCGGATGAGCCCGTCGTGATGGACGCCGGTCTGGAAGCGGAGGTTGCGGCCCGAGGGCTGGACATAGGCGCCGCCGGTGAAGATGAGGCCGGCGCCGCCCCGGGCGGCCTTCGCGTAAAGCGAGACGAGTTTCGAGGTGACCTCTCCCGATTCCGCGGCCATGTTTTCCACGACAGCCGCCTTCACCAGGCGATTTTTCACCTTCATCGTGCCGATCCGTATCGGCTCACTCAGGACTGAGCTCACGGGAAACCGCCTGTCACCGTCATTTTTCATCCGTCAGCGGTCAGGTGCCGTCAGGGCAGCACCTTGTAGGCGTCCTTCTTGTCCTCCACCATCTGCTCCCATTCCTTGAAGTACACCAGGTACTCGATCATGCCCAGGTATTTCCCCTGCTTGTCGCGCACGGCGATGAAGCGGTTCAATACCCGTTCCTGGAAGCTGATCCAGAACTCGGCCTCGCTCCTTCGACCGCTCTTGAAGTCTTCCACGATCTCCTCGACCCTCGGCAGGCTTTCCTTCTTGTGGCAGCCCCGGATGTCCTTCCCCAGGGTGTCCTCGGGCCCCTTTCTCTTCCTGGTTTCATTCTTGTTCCAGTAGCGCAGCCGCTCGTTTTCGTCGATGAAGATGAGCTCGACGGGAACTGCGTCCAGAATCCCTTCGATCTGTTCCCTGGTCAGCGTGTCGATCATGTGGCGTCCCTCCTGTGGTGTTTGGCGGTGAGCACGCGTGCCCTCCCGCAAGGCCCTCGGCGAAACCGACGGCTATGGCCGCCGTCAGGCGAAAAGTCTCAAAGCGTACGCGAACGATATTCCCAGGTACGTCCCTATAATATAGCCGATAATGCCGGCGGCAAGCCCGCCCACGATGATGTCCCTGTTTTTGAGGCTGGTGGCGACGACTGGGACGAAGACGGGAGAGAATATGCCGGCGGTCGCGGTTATGATCTGCGTGTCGGTGTCTATCCCGGCGAACCTGCACAAGATGATCTGGAGTACGGTGGCGCCGAACATGACAATCAGGGTATAGAGCACGATGGAGGAAGACGCCCGGGCAAGCTCGGCGAAATTGACGGTGGAGGCGATCGTGATGCAGAAGATGAGAATGAAGTACTGGCCGAGCTGGAACGACATCTTTATGCTCCTGACCGAGGGCACAAGCGAGCAGAGAATTCCCAGCGTGCTCACGGTGAGCATCAGGGCGGTCATGTTGTGCTCCTCGGGAGTCACCTTGTAAAGCGCGACGCCCGCGAGGCAGATGGCGAGAGCAAGAAAAAGGGCCTTCATGGCCGGGACAAACTTCTCGCGGGAGAAAAAGCCGCGATAGCTGTCGAAGTCCTCTTTTTCCATCAGGCATTCGTCCGCGGCCGCGTTCGACTGGGCCCCCGCCGCGGCGTCAGGGATGGTGAAGGGGCGGAGCACCTTCCCGATGACACGCTGGCCGAGGAACATGACGAACAGGAGCCAGAAAATCTCGAGGAACCAGCTGACCGCCGTCGCCAGCACGACATTTTCGGGCTTCGTCTTGAGGGCGAGGGCGACGCCCATGAAATTGACGGTCGCCCCTGTGAAGCCCGCTACGAACATGCCGCCGATCTTGTCGGCCTCGTCCACGGAGGCCCGGAACATGAAATAACCAACGAAGGTCATCACCAGCAGGGCGGCAGTAAAGAGGGCGAAGGCCCCGAGGCTTTTCCCGGCAAGGCGGTACCAGCGCTTAATGTCCGTGGGAAAGAGCATCAGCGGAATGGCGAGCGGGATGCTGAGCGACATGAGGAGCTTCTGTATGCCCTCGAGGCCGGCGGGCACCGCTCCGGCGTTTGCCAACACCATGCCGATGATGAAGCTGAGGACCGCGGCGCCTATCCTGCCCAGGATGGCGAACCTGTGGCAGAGATAGAGTATCAGGGCCGGAGAGAGCACATAGAACAATACCGCGGCGATCTTTACCATGTCTTGAAATTCCCCCTTGTTTTCACTTCCATATTTCCCTGAATACCCTGAGAAAGTTGAGCCCCAGGAATTTTTGTATCGATGCCCTGTCGAATCCGCGGTCCAGAAGGCCCTGGGTGACGCGGGGAAGGAAGGCAAGTCCCGGGAACCCGCCCAGGTTCACCGCCTCGAAATTGCCGCTGAAATTGTTGTAGTAGTCGCCCACTGAGAGGGGAAGCGTTTCCAGCTCCCGGAGTATCACGTTGCGCGGGTACGCGCCCGGCGTTGCCTCCTTGTCGGTGCCGAGCCCCACGTGGTCGATGCCGGCCATGTCGATGACATACTGGACGTTGTCCAGGAAATCGTCCAGCGTGGGGACCCTCTTGCCGCCGTCCCAGTTCATGGGCGGGAAGGTGGTGAGGCCCACCACGCCGCCCTTGGCGGCGACGGCCCTGATCTGCGCGTCGGTCACGTTCCGCCTCTGTTTGCTCCGCGCCTTGGGGTTCGAGTGGGTGAACACGCAGGGCTTTTCGCTCAGCTCTATCGCCTCGAGGCTGGAGCGCTCGCCGGTGTGCGAACAGTCGATCACGATGCCGTGCTCGTTCATCAGCCTGACGAGCTCGCGCCCGTGCCGGCTCAGTCCCGCGTCGGAATCCTCCACGCACCCGTCGGCCGCGAAGTTCCTGTCGTTGTAGGCCAGTATTGCCACCCTCGCGCCCAGCCTCTGGAACACCTCCACCATGCTTCCGAGAAAGTGGTGGGAGAAGGGCCGGGAGTTCTGGAAGCCTATGATGATTCCGGCTTTTCCCTCCTTCTTCGTTTCGAGGATATCCTCGGCGGTTTCGATCAGCCGCAGCATGGGGTCCCGCCGTATGACCTCGTAGTAGTCGGCGATGGCCCGCACCGCGCCCTCGACGTCGGCGGAGGTGTCGGGCACGGTGATGTTCAGCGCCGTGATCCCCGACTCTTTCAGGTTGTCGTTGTAACCCTCGCAGAAAAACGAGCATCCGTCAATGATGACGGAATCGAAGTGTATCTTTTTTGCCTCGTCGGACACCTTGGTGGTGTAACCCATGGAATGGTCCCTCCGGAATTATTGTATCGGTGTAAAGCCGCCTATCTCATCCCCAGATCATGGAGCAGAACAGGGGATACACGGTGCGCATTTTCGCGAGCACGGGCCCGCGCAGGGCTTCCATCTCCTCCTTTGTTACCGGCCGCGTCTCCGGGATTTCCCTGCCGGCGGTCCCGAGGTCGAACCCGGTGCTCCGCGCCACCGTTTCAACCGGGACCCCAGAGAAGGTCGACTCGAGCTCGACGGCGCGCCGTTCCGCGCTGTATTTCATGACGCACAGGGGCGTGACGATATGGGAGAGCGTTCCGCGCCTCCACGGGATGGAATCGTCGGCCGCGGTGCCGTTGACGAAGTCCACCTCCGGGACGAACAGCCTCGTGTCGTGGGTGATCGTGAAGAAGATGGTGCGCTTGGCCATCATGATCATCATGTTCGAGCCGGCCCCTCCCGGGAGGCGGAGCTTGGGCTTCCGGTAGTCGCCCACCAGCGAGAGGTTGAAATTCCCCCGGCGGTCTATCTGTATGCCGCTGAGAAAGAAGAGGTCGATGAGGCCCCGGTGAGCGAGGCCGAAGAACTCGTGGAGCCCGTCGGTGATGCGGAGCTCGGGGTCGTTGTACACCATGGGGACCATGTCAGGGGCGTGGAGGCGCTTGGCCAGGTACAGCGCCGCCGCCGGTATGGGAGACAGCGTGCCCACGGCGGCCACCTCGCCGTCGCGGACGAGGCGCGAAATGGCCGCGATCATCGTTTCGAAGGGGTGTGGTGTCATGTCTTTTTTCCTATCCCGGCCCTTGCCAGGTATTCATCGTGGTCCCCGGGACCCGTGACGTACTTTTCCACGTAGGCGCGGAAAGCGCCCTCGTCCTTCGACGCCTGCATGTACTCCGTTATGTGCGCGCTGTCGATGTCGTAACGGTCGCGGCAGGCCGTGGGGTGGGCGGCGTACGGAGCGACCACCACCGCGTCGATGTGGGCCGTGGACACGTACACCCCGTACCTGCCGGGGAGGAGGTCATCCGGCTCGACCAGCTCCTCCACGACCGCGATGGTCTTCCTGGCCGCCATTGCGAGCAGCCGGTCGTTCCTGAAGCTGTCAGTCACGACGTTCCCGAGCGGGTCTCCCTGGAAGGCGTGGATGACCGCGACGTCGGGAACGATGGGAGGGACCACCACGTAGTCATCGCCGGAGAAAGGATCCTTCATGACCTTGAGGTCGGGGCGGACCTTCATGTACCCGCTGTTCAGAAACCCGATGACCGGCGTGAAGGGGATGCCGTTGGCTCCAGCCTGGAGCGCCAGGAGGAGGGCCGGTCACATGGTCTCCAAATTTATGATTTTTCCCTCCTGCGACATCTTCCTGAAATTGGGCGCAAGGCCGAACTCGTCCATGACGATCTGCGGAAACTGCACCTTCGACACCGCGCCGCAGCCGATGAGGAGGTCGGTGACGTAGCCGCCCGTGAGCACGGGCGTGAGGGTGAGACCACCCACGCCGCGTTTTATGACCTCCCGGATCACCGGCATGGGGTTGTTCGCCATCCCCGCGCCCACCCCCAGGTGGGTGCCCGGCTGGATCATCTCCGCGGCCCCGGCCGCAGTCGTCAGTTTTCCTTTCATGCAAAGGGCTCCTTGTGTAATGTCTTGTAAAGACTTTTATCCCCAGTGCGACTTTTCTCCCCGGAATAAAAGAAACGGGGGCCTTACCGGACGCCGAACAGCCTCGCGGCGTTGCCGTACACCCACTTGTGCTTCACTGCATCTTTTAGTGGAAGCTGCATCACCTCGTCTGCCAGCTGTTTGATGCTCGCCCCCATGAAGAGCCACGTGGAGCCGAAGAGCACCCTGTCCTGTAAGATGCTGTTTCCGTACAGCATCAACGGCTCCCATCCCGATCCGCTCATGGCCAGGTAGCGGGGGAGGTAGGAGGCTATGTCGATGTACACGTTCGAATTCCGCCACGCCACCGCCACCATCTCGCCCACCCAGGGCCAGCCGCCGTGGCCGGCGATTATTTTAAGCTCCGGGAAGTCCTGCGCCACCAGGTCGACGTAAAAGGGCCTTTCGACCTCCAGCGTGCGGGTTGAGTAATTGATGGAGAGGTGGAACCATATGGCCATCTCCATTTCGACGCATGCCGCGTAGAGCGGGTACATCTTCGCGTGGCTGGGAGGAATGCCGAACATGAACGGCCGCACGGCTATTCCGCGGAACCCCAGGTCGTGGCAGCGGCGCACCTCGCGGTATGCGTCCATGCCCTTCAGCGGGTCGATGCCCGCAATCCCGATGAATTTTTCCGGGTACTGTTTCAGTATCCCCGCATGGTAGTCGTTGGGGAGCCCCTTGAGGCCGCTCGCGGACTCCTCGTCGAGGTTGAAGATGACGGCCTTCTCGACACCCATCTCGTCGAGCTGCCGCACGAAGTCGCCCAGCGGCATTGACAGCGGTTTCATCTTCGGCGCCAGGAGCTTTTTCAGTTCTTCCTGGGGGAGCGTGACCTTCGCCCGGTAGAGCTCTTCGGCGGTCATGCCGAGGAGCGGCGCCACCCGCGGGCCGAACACGTCTTTCAGGTAGCGGGCCATCTGCGGCGGGAGCGAGGCCACCAGGTCCACGACCACCTCTTCGGTCGGGACGTAACAGAGAGCGTCTATTATCTTGTATTTCTTTTCCATCGTAATTATTTGCCTCCAAGGAGCTTCAGGAGCCTGCCGATGATCGTTTCGAGCTGGAGCTTGCGCCCCATGGAGATCTCCGGGGCGAAGTGCCGGATGATGGAAAGCTCCTTCTCGGTCGGGAGGCGGGTGGTCTCGAGCCTGTCGGCTATTTTCAGGTCCCACGGGACCTCTTTCCTGACGTCCTCCAGCTTCACGCCGGGGTGCAGTCCGGCGAGATACATCTCTTTCGTCACGGGGTCGAACCGGAACACCCCCTCGGTGGTGATGAGGACGCTGGGCCCCGACCCCTCCGGCATCCCTGCCTCGTAGCGTGAATTGCCGCCGTCCACGTATCCCGGGGAGGTGAAATAGTCGAGTTTCTCCACGAACTGGCCCCCCTTCATGGTGAGCACCGACCTCTGCGCGTACCCCACGAACTCGGGGGCGCCGCCGGCGCCCATCATGCGCATGTCGTATTCGCCCGACTCTCCCTTTATGTAGCTGCTGTTCATGTTCCCGTGCTTGTCGACCTGCCCGATGCCGAGGAACGCGACGTCGACATAGCCCCGGTTGAGGATGGTGGAGAATATGTCCACCATGTCGCAGGAGTAGGTGAATCCCCTCGTGCAGCTCACGTCCGCGATGTGCAGCGGTACCTTAAAGGGCTCGATGCCGTATATCCCCGCCTCGGTGAGGATCACCGCGTTGGGCGCGTGCGTCGCCTTGGCCAGCACCCCGGAGGCCATGGCGATCCCCTGGCCGATGATCACCATCTCGTTGTCGCGGATCTCGTCGGACGCCCTGGTCACGATGAGCTCGTCGATCGTGTAGTTAACTCCCATGGATGAGCACCCCCTTCTGATCGAGCATCTTTATGAAATCCTCCATCGACATCCCGAGCTGCTCGGAATAGTCACTGTCGTCCCACGCGCGGGTGAAGGAAAACCCGTAATCAGCCGGAACGCTCCTGTAGGGCTTCGCCTTCAGGGCGTCCAGGGCCTTTTGACCGAACTTTTCCGCGTAATGACGGATGTAGGCCCCCCTGTCCTCCACGTTGAATACCCATTCGTCGAGCCAGTTCTTCATCGCCTCCGGCGTTGAGGTGGAGCCGAAAAAGAACGCCCGGAACGGCATGTCGTAGTCGTAATGCCCGGCGACCTCGGAGGGATGGGCGCCCCAGGGGGCATGCACCACCGCGCACACCTTGTGCGCCGGGACGATGGTGAGATGGGGCGACGATTTAACCACCTCGGTGTCGACGATCTCCTCTGCGGAGACGATCACCTTTTTCGCCGCGAGCGCGGCCCACTTCGAATTTATCATGGCGCCCCAGAGCTGGCCGTTTCCCGCCCGGTCGGCGCGCTGGACGTGTATGAAGGCGAAATCCGGGGTGTAGCCCTTGACCACGAGCGCCTTTTCCCCGGTAAAGGGGTCCACTGTCTCGGCGAAGCGCTGGTCGCCCATGAACCCCTTTTTTTTCACCACGTCGGTCACCGCTATGCCGCGCATGACGGGCATGAAGGGATAGCCCATGGCGCCGGCCTTCATCATGGAGAGGAGTGTGTGGTTGGTCATCTCCTCGATCTCGACCTTCTTCTCCTTCCACGCCCGCTCGAGGGGAGGGACCAGGCGTTTGCCGCCTGCGCGGAAGTTGTAGGCCAGGACGATACGGTTTATGACGCCCGCCCCGACGAGCTGGTCGATCTCCTCGATGCCGCCCTGCTGGAACACCAGCAGTTCCCTTTTCCCCTGCCGTATGAGCTCCTGGCTGAGCGCGAGCGGCATGCAGTAGAGGCAGTTGGCGAAGACGAAGGAGTCGCCGTCCTTCACGAACCGGGACACGGCATCCCTCGCCGTCATGAGCTTGTCGCGCTGCATGTACTTTTCCATGGATATATCACCGCCTTTCATCAGAAAATGAGCGACATGGTTACACGGCAGGAGGCCGGATGAAATCGGATCCACGCTTGAAGAAGAAGGCTGAACCGGCCCGGTCGTCCTGGAAAGCGCCGGCCCTGATGATCGGAAATGGCTTTCAGGGGCCGTTCGCCCGAATCAAACGCGTGGTGAATGAATTTCAATGCCCTGGAGGAAAGACGCTCGCCTCCCGGTCGGGACAAAGCTCAGGCCTGATCAAGAAGCTTCACCGCCGCCACGCTCATATCCCCATTTTCGATCACCCTGATCAGGATGCCCTTCGCCGTCCGGGACGCCCCTGACGCGTCCGAATACGCAAGCCCGATGTTTTTCCCGATGTCATTCATTGAAAGCGGGAACGGGCTGGTCCCGTCGGACACGAGGAGCAGGCCTCCGGCGGATATGTTCCTGACGCGGCAGGGGAGGTCCTTTCCCTCGAGGGACAAGGCGGCGCTGAGGTCCGCCGGTTCGCGGAGCAGAAACCTTCTTTCCCGTTGTGTGCCATGGCTTTCCATGAAGAATGTATGCCTTGAAGTACTGTTCCCTCACGCAGAAACAATGGGCCTGCGATTTCCCCGTACAACCGCGCCGGAGCTCGGCTTCCCGCTGGCCATCGGTATCGAACTTTATCAGTGTACATGGCAGGCTGATATTATCAAATAATAAATCGCGGCGAAATGAAAAATCTTCACCCACACTCGGGGAAGCTCTTCCATGGCCTCCGGCGGTCCCATCCAGGTCATGCCGCCTTCCCGATTTCTTCTTGCCTTGGTGTGGTTGGCAGGATAGAAACGAAGGGAGAGCGAACACGGTTTTACCGGAGGAGCGCCTTTTACTGCTTCCTCCAGGCGACGGTTTTCAAGAATGTCTGGTCATGCGGCTGAAAAAGCACGCCGAGAACGAGGAGGGATAAGCCATGAACCGCGCAATACCCGTGACGGAGGGGATCTACTGGACCGGGGTGAATGACCGGAGGACGGAGCTGTTCGAGGGGATGTGGCCGTTGCCGCGGGGGATCGCGTACAATTCCTATCTCATCGTGGACGAGAAAACAGCCCTCGTGGACACGGTCAAGGCCCCTTTCGCCCTCGACTATCTCGACGGCATCCGATCGGTGCTGAAGGAGGGCAGGGGCGTCGATTACCTGGTCATAAACCACATGGAGCCCGACCACTCGGGCGCCGTCAGGGTGCTCAGGGAGGTCTTCCCGAACATGCAGATCGTGGGCAACAAGAGGACGGTGGAGTTCCTGGAGGGATTCTACGGCATCACCGGGAACACGAAGACCGTCGCGGACGGGGAAAGCCTGGACCTGGGCAAACGCTCCCTGAGCTTTCACCTGACGCCCATGGTCCACTGGCCCGAGACGATGATGACCTACGAAAAGGCTTCAGGAATGCTGTTTTCCGGGGACGCCTTCGGGTCTTTCGGGACCTTGGACGGCGGCATCTTCGACGACGAGCTGGACATGGGCTCCTACGCTGACGAGACACTTCGATACTTCTCGAATATCATCGGGAAATACGCCGCCATGGTGCTGAAGGCCATCGAAAAGGTGAAGCCCCTCGGGATAAAGATCGTGGGCTCCACCCACGGTCCCGTGCTCCGCGGGGACCCGTTCAGGGTGGTGAACGACTACGCGCGCTGGAGCCGTCACGACACCGAGGCGGGCGTGGTCGTCGCCTTCGCCTCGATGTACGGGAACACCGAAAAGATGGCCGAGCACGTCGCTCGGGCCGCGGCGGAAAACGGGGCCGGGAAGGTCGTCGTACACGACCTCTCGAAGACCCACGTCTCCTACGTCATACGGGACATGTGGAGGTTCAAAGGGCTTGTCCTGGGCAGCTGCACGTACAACCTGCGGCTCTTCCCCCTCATGGAGCACCTCGTCTGGTTCCTCGAGGAAATGGGCATCAAGAACCATGCGCTCGGCATTTTCGGCGGCTACAGCTGGAGCGGCGGGGCGGTGAAGCGGCTCAGGGAGTTCGCGGAAAAGGGGCCGTGGAAATTCGTTGAGCCGGTGATAGAGGCCAAGTGCGCGCCGTCGGCGGGCGACCTGGACGGGTGCATGCTCCTGGGAAAGAACATGGCGCAGGCCGCTCGGGAGTGACCTCAAGCGCCGGTGCCGGCGTCCCGGGGCGGTTCGGCCCCGCTCAGGTAAAGCTCGATCCTCCTGAGTATCGACTGAGGTATGGGCACCCCCTGTGTTTTCAGGCGGTTGGTGTACTTGTCGAGCGACTCCCTGTTCGCGGGAGCCGTGGCGAACAGGCGCAGGTAGGCCCGCATGTTCTCCTCGACCTCGCGCCGGAAATCAGGGTCCTTGTTGAGCAGGTCTTCCGCCGGCGCTATCACGCGGTAATTGGCGGGCCTGCAGAACGAGCGGTACACCGCGAAGCGCTGGGCGGCCTCGCAGTCGCGGCGCCCGGCTCGCACGCACTCCTCGACCTCGGTCAGGTTTATGCGGTCGATGACCTGGAACGGGCAGCGCTCTCCCAGGTCTTCGCGCAGCCTGCGCTCCACGCCGTCGAGAAAGGAGCACGTTTCATCGGTCCCGCATGATTCATACCCGCGCACGTAGAGCACCATGTCGATGTCCGAGGACTCGCCCGCCGTTCCCATGTTCACCGAGCCCACGATGTCCGCCGCGACCCTCTCGGAGTCCGGCCCCAGGCCGGCGAGGGCCTCTTCCAGGCGGCGGACACGCATCTCCGATTGCTCGGTCTGGCGGATCCGGAAAAAATTGCGTATGTCCCTGAATATCCGCAGCTCCGGGACCTGCGCGTAACGTTCCATGGTCGTCTCTGCGGGCTCTAGCCTCTTCAGGGATTCCAGGCGCGCCTCGTCGACAATGCGCTCGCGGAAGCCGCCTGTTTCTCTCTCGTACACGGCGATGTCGTAGACGCGCTGCTGGACGATTTTCCTGAAAACGACCTTCGGTATTTCCCTGCCGTCGATCTCCAGCTCGTAGAAGAAGCCCCCCTCGGAAAGATTTCCCGCGGGCGTCAGCACCTCACCGAAGTTGGACGGGTTGAGGTAGAGGGTTTTTTCCACGAGCCTGAGCCCCCACTGCTGGTGGAGGTGGCCCGTGAGGCACAGAATGACGTCATGGGTGTCGCAATAGCTGCGAAGGGGGACGCTGCCCCATGAGCCGTGGAGGCCAATGCGGTCCAGCACCCCGCTCGCGGGATGGTGCGCCAGGATGATGTCGGGAGCGGAGTCGAGCAGGAATTTATACAGCTCGCTGCCGGTGTCCTGTTCCGATCTCCCGCGGTACCTGACCAGGTATTTCTCTGGAAATCCCGGCGTGAGCACGTCGGCCCCGCCGTACCCGGCGATGGTCAGCCCGTCCCACTTCGCCCGCGAGAGGTGCAGGGTGCGGTCCCTGAGCTGGGTGTACCGCAGATCCATGTCGTAGTTTCCCGGGATCGTGTAAATGGCCGCGTGGGGCTTCGACGAGAAGATGTTGTTGAGGACGCGGTACTTGCGGAGCATCGATTCACGCGCCTCCTCGGTCATGGCCAGGTACCGCTCGCATTTTTCCCTGAGGTCGCTCGCCGCGCCGCCGCGGTCCGCGTAATCCCTCGCGAAGTCCTCGAGCACCACGTCGCGCGCGCCTTCCCGGGCCCGGACCGCCGAAAGGTGACCCTGGAGCTCGAAGTAGGCCACCGAAACGTCCAGGGAATAGAAGGGCATGTCGAGCAGGTCGCCCGAGACGATGTACAGGTCAGCGACGGTCTCTTTCAGGAGGTTGTAGACGCGGACGAAGGAACCGTGCACGTCAGTCAGATAGATGACCTTCATGAGGGTCGCCGGACCCCCGTGGTAGAAACGCGGCCGCGCGCGGGGCCCGGTGAAAGGCGCGTCACGCCCCTACTGCTTCCGCCGCACGACCCACGCGCAGTGGTCATCGCCCCTCGGGACGGATTTGGTGAACTCCATGGAGAGGCCGGAATCGATCGCCTCCAGCCAGTGGCCGAAGATGGTCTGGTCGATCATCTCGCAGGGGACGACCTTTTCCCTGCCGGCCTTCTTTCAGATTCTCGTACCATGGGCAGCGGTGCACCTTGAACTCCAGCGTGGAATCGTCGAGAAACTCCGACGCGTACTCGGTGCCGTCGATCTTCGAGAGGGTCTCCAGAAAAAATTTCACCGTCGGTAAGTCGATGAGCTCGCCCTTGCCGAGGGGCCGGCCCGCCATCTTCCCCATTCTCTTGAGAATGATGATGCCGTAGTTCTTCCAGACGTCCAGGTCTATTTTCAATGCTGTGTCGAAATCCAGGTGGTTCTCGACCGAAAGGAACCACAGCCCGTCTATCGCCGTGATGGCCCCTAGCCGCAGCTTGTCGATCTGTTCACGGTCCAATTCCATGCGCGCCTCCTCGTGTTGCAGTTGTTGACTTGCACATCCATTCCCGCCTGAAGGCAGTGACGGCACTCATACCTCGCGACCAGCCCGCGCGCCCTCGTGGACCGCCTCGAAGAGCCGCCGCGGCTTCACCGCGTCGCCCGCGAGGAGATGGGGTATGCCCAGCTCCGTGAGCGCCTCCGCGAGGCCGGCTTCGCTCCGCGCCCCCAGGGCGGTCACCACGAGTGACACGGGATGGACGCGGACTTCCCGGCCGGACTTCATGTAGACCACGGCATCTTGCTCGACGCGCGTAACCTGGGCGCCGAGGATGATGGTCCCCCCCTTGTCCTTGAGCCGTCGGTGCAGCCAGTACCCGTGGGCGGTGAGCTTTCCCACGGGGGGAAAGGGGCTCATGTCGATGATGGTCACGCTGACGCCCCGGGCAAGCAGAAAATCAGCGGTTTCCATTCCGACGTATCCCGCGCCCAGCACGACGGCGGGACCGCGGATGGCGTACTTTTCGAGAAGCACGTCCCGGGCGTCGGCGACGTGGGGCAGGCCGATGCCCTCGATGGGCGGCGCCGCGGGCAGTGACCCGGCGGCCACTACCACCGCGTCGGGACGCGCCGAGGCCAGCATGTCCCGCGTGACCTCGCGTCCGAATGTAATGGCCGTTCCTTCGCGTCCCAGCTCCTCGACCGCCCATGACACCCAGCGCGCAAACCCTTCCTTGTTGGGCGGCCGGCTCGCGGAGCGGAGCTGTCCTCCCGCCCCGGTCTCCCGCTCGAATATCTCCACCTCGCAGCCCCGGGCCCGCGCCTCGAGCGCGGCGGACAGGCCGGCCGGCCCCGCTCCTATCACCCACACCCGTTTCCGGCCCGAGACAGCGACGGGGGCTCCCCGGTACTCGTTTCCGCATTCCGGGTTTATGCTGCAGGCGGCGGACTTCATCTCGAAGGTGAGCCGCTCTATGCACCCCTGGTTGCAGGCGAGGCACCAGCGTATGCGGTCGAATTCGCCGCGCTCGGCCTTGGCCAGGAAGTCCGGGTCGGCCAGGTGCTGGCGTCCGAAGCTCACGAGGTCGGCGTCGCCGCGGGCGATGGCCTCGTCGGCCAGCCGCGGGTCGTGGATTCGCCCAACGGCGATCACGGGGATGTTCACCGTCTCCCTGACGGCGCAGGCGCGGCCGAGGTTGAATCCCTCCGGCGTGTCCATCGACGCGATGGAGAGGTTCCCCGGCGTGGTGTAGACCCCCACCGAGACATGAAGGGCGCTGGCCCCGGCATCGGCCAGCCGAGGGGCGAGCCACCGGGCGTAGCCCAGGTCATATCCGCCGCGTATCAGCTCCTCGGAGGACAACCGGAATATTATGGGGAATTCGGGGCCGAGTCTGCGGCGTGCCGCCGACACTATCTCCAGGGCGAACCGGGCGCGGTTTTCGTCGGATCCGCCGTAGAGGTCCGAGCGGCTGTTCGAAAAGGGCGACAGGAACTGCCCGACGAGGTAGCCGTGCGCGCCGTGTATCTCGACGGCATCGAAACCCGCTTCGCGCGCGCGCCCGGCGGCGGCGGCGAAACATTCCACCAGCTCCGCCGCTCGGTCAGCCGTCATCTCGACGCAGGCCTCGCCCGTCAGGGGGCTCGGTATGGCCGAGGGCGCCTCGGGCTCGACGCCCAGGACCCCTTTAAAGGACTCGCGCCCGGCGTGATGGATCTGGAGGGCGGCCTTCGCGCCCCCGTCGTGGACGGCCCGGCTCACGCGCGAGAGCCCCGGAATGAAATCGTCGCTCCAGATGCCTATTTCAGACGGGAAGCCCCGGCCGCGCGGGTCGACGGCGCAGAGCTCCATGATGATGAGGCCGGCGCCTCCCCGGGCGCGCCGGGCCAGGTAATGGACCAGGCGGTCGGTCACAGTGCTGTCGTTCGCGCCGAACGCGGTCCCCATGGGAGGCATGACGGCGCGGTTTTTCAGCTCCAGGCCGCTGATGCGTATGGGGGAAAAAAGATGTGTAAGTGCCGGTTTCATAGGATATTGTTCCCGGACGACGGCGGAAACGAGCCTCCGCCCGTGTCTCCCTGTGTCGGATTTGGCGTGACGCCGCCCATGGAAGGGCGGGCGGCGCGATATTTCAAGCCCTTTTCACCTTACACCCGCAAGCGGTCGAGTTTAAAGCGCTTTATCACCATGCGGTCGATGACGCCCTGGGGCAGGAGCCATTTCAGGAAGGGCAGGCGGCGGGATTCCCTGCCTATCCTCACGATACCCGGGAGCTTTTTTCTCGAAAGAAGATCGGCGATCCTCCTGGCGAGCTCCTCGGCGCTCGTCGGGTTGACGAGGTGCGTCTTGGCGCGGGCCTCTATCTCCGCGGCGAGCGGCGCGTAGCGCGACTTCCCGCGCCCGAACCTATCGAGGCCCTTCGACGCGGCGATACCCCAGTTGGTCTTCACCGCACCGGGCTGGACCGTGACGACGGAGATGTTGAACGGCGCCAGCTCGGCGCGCAGCGAATCGGAGACCGCGTGGAGCGCCGCCTTCGAGGCGCAGTAGGCACCGGCGAACGGCGTGGCGAGCACGCCCGAGACGCTTCCCATGTTGACGATGATGCCCGAGCGCCTCTCCATCATGTGGGGCGCGACCTCCAGGGTGAGCGCCATCGCGCCGAAAAAGTTCGTCTCGAACTGCCGCCGCAGGTCCGCCAGCGAGAGCTCGGCCACCGGGCCTATGACGCCTATCCCCGCGTTGTTGACCAGCACGTCGATGCGGCCCCGTTTCTTCAGTACCGCGCGGACGCAGTCCTTTACGGAGCGGGCCTGCCTGACGTCGCACGCGCCCGTGGAGATCCCCTCGTCGCGGAGGAACGCTATCTCGCCTGCGGTGAGCGCCGTGGCGTGCACGATGCGGCCGCGCCGGTTGAGCTCGCGCGCCAGCGCCAGCCCTATGCCCGACGAGCATCCGGTGATGAGCACGACCCGTGCATTATCGTTCTTCATCCCTTGCCTCCGCCGCCGAAAACGCCGCGGAACACGTCCATGGCGTTGAGCACGGTGAGCCATCCCGCGTAGCCGTGCATCTGGTATATGATCTCGGCGATCTCTTCCTTCGGGACGCCGGCTTTTACCACGCCGGGCAGGAGGGTCCGCAGCAGGGTGAGATTACCGTTGACGGTGCAGGCGGCGATGATTATCAGCGCCCGGACGCGGTCGGTGAGCCTGGACCGGCGCATGATGACGCCGAAAACCTCTCCCGCCAGGTGACGCGCGCAGTCGGGATTGAATTCGGCCGCTGATTTCATGACCGCCTCGAATGACGGCCCGAGGAGCTCCGTGCCCCTTTTCATTCCCTTCTCGTGACGGTCGCCCTCCCGCGCCGGGGCGGGGTCCGTCTCCGGCGCGAGTTTCAGTTCGGCCAGCACGTCATGGAAAACCTTGAAGGCGTTTATGGTCTTCGGGACGCCGGCGGTGAACGCCGTCAGGAGAACGGCCTCCCTGATCTCCCGCTGGGTCCACCCGAGGTTGAGGGACCCCCTGAAGTGCAGGGCCATCTCGGGCGCCAGCCCCATGGCCGCCAGGCCGCAGAGCGTGCAGATCTGCCGCGTCTTGATGTCCAGCGCGGGCCGCGCGTAGGTATGTTCGAAAAAGGCGATGATGTGCTCGGTGAAGCCGGGATCGTACGAATTCATGATGGCCCTGAGGAGCTCGCCGTATCCCGTCCCCCAGATTTGCTCGCCGACCTTTTCGCCCGGGCTCAGGCCCTCTTTTTCTTCAGGCATAGGTGCGCCTCCTTTTCGAGTATATTTTCACTGCACGGGGCACGTGCCCGTGTTTATGCAACGCCGCACCACCGTCATGATGAAATCGGAAATCACGGCCGATGCCTCAGCGAGCTGGTCCGCGTGTACGTACTCGTCCTCGGTGTGCGCCTGGTAGATGCTTCCCGGTCCGAACATCACCGTGGGGATCTTTCCCACGTTGATGAGCTGCTGCATGTCCGCTGGGCTCACGAACCCGTTGACCACCGGGGCGCGCCCGAGGGTGTCCGTGATTGACCGGGAGAAGGACTGTACAAGATGATGGCTTTCATCGATCGAAGCTGGATAACTCCGCCCGCCGAGCATTTCCACGGGGAGAGATGAAGGGGGAATTCCGTTCCAGCCACTGCGTCAGGCAGAGGCTGGGGATGAACACTGTTTACGCTGGGCCAAAGAGGCGTATATGGACCCTTCGCGTGGGTCCTCGCCCGGCATCACTTTGACCGCCGGGTCCGCACCTGCACTTGGAGGACCGGGGAAGCGACTATGGTGGCCGGCGCGTCCACAAAGGCGGCAAACGTATTCATCAACGTGAGAGGAGGACCGGCCCGGATATCCGCGACGTGAGGAAGGGACGCGGCGTCTGAAGTCGGCGCCCTCGGCCGGCGTACGTGAAGCCGAACCCGTGGCAACGACCAGGCCTTCTCCGGGCGTCACGCCGTCCCACACGCCGTCGTAAAGGCCTCTCGTCCCTGGCCCTGGTGACGGTGCAGCCCGGCGTGACCGGAGATCGACGACGGCGAGAACTGCGCCGTGGGTTCCGGACGCGGCTCGCATGTATGCCGGGTACGACACCTTGATGCGGGAGGTCGGGAAGGAAGCCCGCTGTCCCGTGGACCTGTACTGCCTCGACGAGGAGCCCCGTGAAACGGTGTTCATCGGCGGCGCCGTGCATGACACCCTGCGGATTTCGCGCAGGATGGTCAGGGCGGATTCCGTGGTGTACCTTCCTGAGCTCAAGGGGAACTGCGCCAGCAACATGACCGGCGCCGTCAAGCTGAACATAGGGATCTGTTCGGACGACGAGCGGTCGATCCGGCACGATTTCATGCTCGAATGAAAAGATCGTCGATCTGTTGCCGCCGCCGGATACCCGGATTTCATAGTGATGGCCACGTCGAGGCCGGCATCGGCAACGGGGCGTTCCGTACCGTTAGAAAGCTCGGCCCGTGATCATGGGGACAAATCCGCTGGCCGTCGACCTCTCGGCGCGAGGCTGTGGGGTAAGGAATCGACGACGTTCCGAATTTGAAAAGGGCGATCGAGCGAGGCTACGCCCCGAAAAGTCTCAAGGACGTCGCGATCACCGGGGACTGAAGGGGGTCGCCGACCTGGACAAATGGGCGAAACGCCTCCAGCCCTATGACGATGAGTTTTACCGCTGGCAGGACGTGAACAGGGAGCTCACCGCCTGGAGTCCCCCATGCGGTTCATGTGGGGCCCCTACAACCAGGAAACCGGGGAGAAGTGCCTCACCGGCTGCGTCATGGGAATAAAGATGTTCCTGGCGGCCATGGAGCTGTTCAATGGGCCGGGAGCGTTTGCGCGGGCGAAGCCGGTTGTGCTTGTCATCGGCCGGCAGAAGGAGCGGGTCGACGCCCGCGGGCAGGAGGTGTTCCTCATCGGCAGCTGCGCGAGGGCCGAAGTGGTGAAAGTGAAAAATGTGACCGCATACACGTGTTTCACACCGTGTGCCGCAATGAACCTAGTCTGGAAACAGCTGGGGCTCAGGGCGGACAAGGACGGATTTGCAAAAATGATGGGCGGCATGGACGGAATCTTCAACGAGCTGCTGATGGGGCGACCGATCAGGCCATTATCATAGAAGGGCCTGTTAAAAGGATTTAAGGATGGGGCTTCAAAGTCGTCATACGATCGAAAGGGTGACGCGGCCATGCCGGGAAACACAAGGGTTCCCCTTCACTCCTCCCGCGAGCGGTATGCCCGCTCGGTCCGCGTGTCGCTGTATGTGTCGGCGGGGCTGGCGGCCTGCGCGGGGCTTGCGGCCGTTGCGTTCGTCCCGGGGGTACCGATTCCGGCACGAATGCTCATCGCCGCCGCCGTGTTTTCCCTCGCCATTCCCGCCTACCTCATCCTGTCACGCATCCCCCGCGCCCGCCTGCGGGCGATTGGGCGGGAATTCCCGCCGGCCTGGGAGCGGGTGCTGAATGACGAGGTCGGTTTTTACCGGAAGCTGGACCGCGAGGGCAGGGAGCGCTTCCGTGAAGAGGTGGCGCTTTTTCTCGCCGAGAAGGCCGTCACCGGGGTCCAGACCGGAGTGGACGACCGCACCCGAGCCCTCGTCGCAGCCAGCGCGGTGATCCCGGTATTCGGAGTCCCGGGATGGGAATACAGGAGGCTGAAAGAGATACTCGTCTACCCCTCGGACTTCGACGACGACTACGATTTCCGGAACCGTGACGCGGACATACTGGGCATGGTGGACACCGAGGGCTACACCCTGATCCTGTCGAAGCCGTCCCTGTTCCGGGGGTTCCGAGGCGGGCGCGACCGGGTCCACCCCGGCATCCACGAGTTCGCCCACCAGGTCGACCGGGAGGACGGCGAGCTGGACGGCGTTCCCTCGCTGCTCCTCGACGCCGAAACCGCGCCGCGCTGGGAGGAGGCGCTCCGGCGGGAGGCCGACCGGGTGCGCCGGAAAAAATCGGACATAGACCCCTACGCGCTCACCGACCCGTCGGAGCTATTCGCGGTGCTCGCGGAATATTTTTTCATGGCGCCCGGGGCGTTCGCGAAAAACCACCCTGGGCTTTCACGGCTTTTCGAGGCCGTATTTCGCCGGGACCCCGCGTGAAGGACAGCATGCCCCGCGTTGCGAGATCGATTCGGCGATCCCGGTCGCGAATGGTAGGAACTCTTCAAGCTGAATGCCGATGATGCCGTTGCTAGTGTACTGCCCCGCAAATGAATGTAGACGGGAACCGGATTCCCGTTGATAAAATTATTGTACGCATACGGAACCCCAGCTATAATCCGTGTAACGCATAAGGCAACACCGCCCGTGCAACAGCCTTCCCTGTCAGGAGTTCCGAAGAAGGGGTCGGGACATTGTGCTTCGAATGTGGGGAGAATCCGCTGCCCGGAATAACGCCGACGCAAGGAGAAGAGTATGAGAGTGCTGATAATCGTTTTAATTGTAGCGGTGATAATGATCGTTTCCGGGATCATCGCGGTGAACCGGTGGAGCGCCACCGAGTACGGCAGGTTGGACTGGCGTGCCGCCGTTATTTTAAAGTACATCGAGGTCGCGAAAATCCAGCTATTCCGCGAGGGTGACCCGCCCGACGAGAGCCGCCGCATCTCGAGGGAGAAGTCCAGGATATTCAAAAGCAGGCCGATCGACCTCCACAGCGTCGTCGACATGGAGGCGCCCGGCCCCGCTGGGAAGATTCCCGTCCGCGTATACACGCCGGGGACCGGGAAGTCCTACCCGGTCGTGGTCTACTACCACGGGGGAGGATGGTTCATGGGCGGCCTCGAGACCCACGACGTCATCTGTAGAAAGATCGCGGCGAAAGCTTTGTCCATCGTCGTTTCCGTGGACTACTGCCTGGCGCCGGAGCACCCGTTTCCGGCCGCGGTGGACGACGCCTATGCCGCTGCCGTGTGGGTGAGCGGCAACGCGAAGGGCCTCGGCGGTGACCCCTCCCGGATCGCCGTCGCTGGTGACAGCGCCGGCGCGAACCTCGCGGCCGTCGTCTCCCTGCTCGCCAGGGACAGAAAAAAGCCGGCTATCGCCTGCCAGGTCCTGGTCTACCCGTCGACGGACTCGTCCCGGCTCGACACGAAGTCCATGCGGGACTTCGCCGAGGGGTACTACCTGACACGGAAGTACATCGAGATTTTCCGGAAGCTCTACGCCCCGGACCCGGCGGACTGGAAGAGCCCGCTCCTGTCGCCGCTCTTGGCCCCGACCCTGAAAAACCTCCCTCCCGCGGTGATCGTCACCGCGCAGTTCGACCCCCTCCGGGACGAGGGGGAGGCATACGCGTCAAGGCTTAAGAGTGCGGGCGTGCCCGTGGTGCTGAGGCGCTTTGACGGCATAATCCACGGCTTCCTCCCCATGGACAGGCTCTTTCCCCAGGCCGACGAGGCGCTGTCCCTGATAGCCGCCGAGCTGCAGAGGGTCTACGCCGTGAAGGGGAGATAAACCGCGCGGTGGTATTGAGGACGGGGCCCGGTCCCCATGACCGGACCCCGTTTGTGTGCGGACTGTCTTTATTTTTTCCCTGACCTGCCTGCCGCTGCCAGCGGCGTGAGCACCAGCACGATGAGCCCGATCACCGCGAGGTTCAGGTTGAAGGTGAGCATCCAGTCGCGCTTTACGCCCATCTGCTCGATGAGGTCGATGTACAGCCGGGTGACGGGAACGAGCTGCTTCCTGTCCACCCGGTCGAGCGTGTCGTCGTCGTCGAAGAGCCAGCTGGGCCCGCTGATGAGCGAGATCACGTTATACCCGCTGTTGTGGAACGGCTGTGCGTCGGTAGGCACGCCCAGCGGCGTCCCCGTGGGGAAGAGCAGGAGGCGCTGGATGCCGTGCCGCGCCGTGAGGCTGGCGAACAGCGAGGCGGTCACCGGGCTCTCCGTGATGAAAACGCCCCGGGGCTCGGGGTTTCCCGTCGGCGGGTTGGGCGGGTTGTAGTCGTCGGAGATGTGCTCGAGGCAGATGTCGTAGAGCACGTCCTTCATGACCCCGTCCTTGTGCTTCTCGGCGAAGGCGTAGTTGGCCTTCGCGCCGACCATGTGGGACCCGGTGAAGGCGAAGACGAGGGTGCGCTCCCGTTTCTCCGGCGGCACCTGGGCGAAATACTTCGCGAGGGACAGCACCATGCCCACGCCGCTCGAATCCTCGATGCCGCTCTGCCAGGGAGCGTCGTGGTGCGAGTGTATGAACAGGGCGGTCCTGCTCTTGCCGGGGAGGACCCCGTAGACCGTGGCTGTTTTTCCGCCCTTCATCGCCGTTTTCGCCGCGAGGAGGATTTTCGCCTGCAGTTTCCCTTCCTTGAACATCGATTTCAGCTTCTCCCCGTCCCGCTCCATCACGTACAGGCTGGGAATGGTGCGGAAGATGCCGTCATAGGGGGCGTAGTAGGTGAACTCCCCCATGTCGGGATACCCCTGGAGGATCCCCACGATGCCGGCGGCCCCGTGCTCTTTGGCGCGCTCGTACACCGCCTCGTACTTGAACATCCAGCCGATCGGGTAGGGATGCTCCCACCCCTTCGTGGACCCATCGGGGTCGTAGGCAAAATATGAAAAGATCTTCATCTTGTCCCAGCTGATGTTCACGGCGGGAAGGTCCACCAGCAGAATCTTCCCCTTCACGTCGGCCTTCTCGAGGTCCGCCTCCGCGCCGGCGCCTACGTAGAGCATCTCCGCGCTCATGCCCTCGTTGCCGGTGGGCTTGCTGTAGGGCACGTAGAAGGTGGTGATGTGTCTTTCACCGCCCGAGGCCCCCTTCACCGAAAGGCGCCACTGCAGCGGCTCCCAGTAATCGAAGGTGAACGGCTCGAGGCGCACGTCGGCGATGCCGAATTCGCGAAGCTTGTTCTCAAGGTAATCGATGGCATGGAGGTCCGCGGCGGACCCGGGCCTGCGCACGCCGAGATTGTACACGTCCTCTATCCAGGAGAATATCGCGTTCTGGGATGGCACCCTGGAGTCTTCGATGACGGCCCCCTTGCCCGCGGACGTTCCGCCAGCGACCAGGAGGGGCAGCAGGACGAAGATGACGACCGCGATCGCCGCCAGCGAGATCGAGGAGAAGGAGCGGGCCCCGGCGGCCGGGCGCTTCAGGCCGACCCGGTACAGCGCGTAGCCGCCGCCCAGGAAGAGGAGGGCGCCGAGGATGAATCCTTTCCCGCCCGCCGAGACCGAGGGAAACGCCAGGAGCTTGACGAGGATGTGGAGGCCCGACGCGAGGCCGAGTATGAGCTGGACGGCGAACCACAGCCCCAGGCTCATCCAGACCTTCCCGGTCATCGTATAGATATTCGATTCGCCTTTGTGGAGAAATAGGGATAAGAGGAAGATAAACAGCGGCGGGAGGAGGGCGTACCAGATGGTGAAATACGCCAGCCCCATGCCGGACTTGTCGAGCAGAAGCGAAAGGACGAATGGAACGGCCGAGAATAGGAGTGAAAGCACGGTGAAGAGAACGATCATCGATCGCAGCGGGTGTGCATCGCTTTTCATGAGGGCCTCCTTGCGGTGTTGGGTATATATCGAAGCGTACCATGCGGACCTCCGGGAGTCAATCCATTATAAGCTGGGGCGGGCCGGGCGATTAGTTCCTTGACACCCCGGTCACGGCTCACTATCGTGTGTTCACATTGAAACACGGCCGCCCGCCGAGGGCGTGCCACCACAACTGGAGCATGGAGCGATCCCCATGGCGGTAAAATTTGTCAGCAGGCGCAATATCGAGTTTGTCATGTACGAGATGCTGGGCGTCGATTCACTCACCCGCTACCCGTATTTCAAGGACCACAGCCGCGAGACCTTCGACATGGTCATGGACACGGCGATGAAGCTGGGCGAGGAGATGCTCTTTCCCGTTTTCGCCGAGATGGACCGGAAGCAGCCGGAGTTCGCGGACGGCGTCGTGAAGGTCCACCCCGCGGTGAAGGCGTTTTTAAAGGCGTCGGGCGAAGGCGGCTGGATAAACGCGCTGTTTC
Organism: uncultured Spirochaetota bacterium; assembly: GCA_963762305.1. Taxonomy (GTDB): domain Bacteria; phylum Spirochaetota; class UBA4802; order UBA4802; family UBA5368; genus CAVXKM01. Next base: position 522,400 of record CAVXKM010000005.1, read on the forward strand.
CCTACGAGGAGGGAGGGCAGCAGCTGCCCTTCTCGGTTTTCACTGCGTGCAGCTTCATATTCGCCGCCGCGAACTACAGCCTGAGCGTGTATCCCGGCCTGACCGCCGGCGCGGCGCACCTCATCGAGTCGTTCGGGACGCGGGAGATGAAGGACACCTATTTCAAGAAGATGTTCTCGGGCGAATGGCAGGGCACCATGGCGCTCACCGAGCCGGACGCCGGCAGCTCCCTCACCGACGTCGCCACCACCGCGACGCCCACCGACAAGGGCTATTACCTGATCCGCGGCCAGAAGATATTCATCTCCTGCGGCGAGCATGACTCTGCGGAGAACGTGGTGCAGCTGCTGCTCGCGCGCATCAAGGGGGCGCCTCCCGGGGTGAAGGGCATCTCGCTGTTCGTGGTGCCCAACAAGCGCGTCGAGGATGGAAAGCTCGTCTTCAACGATGTCACCTGCGCGGGCATATACCACAAGCTCGGCTACCGTGGCTCGCCGATCACCCAGCTTTCCCTGGGCGACAGCGGCGACTGCCGCGGGTGGCTGGTGGGCGAACCCCACCGCGGGCTTTCCTGCATGTTCCAGATGATGAACGAGGCGCGGATCGAGGTGGGCCTGGGCGCGGCCGCCATAGCCACGGCCGCCTACTACGCGGCGCTCGAATACACGAGGGAGCGGCCGCAGGGGAGGAAGATCACCGAGAAGGACCCGACGAAGCCGCAGATCCCCATCATCGAGCACGCCGACGTGAAGCGCATGCTCCTGTTCCAGCGCGCCGTGAACGAGGGGGCGCTGGCGCTCATCATGCAGCTGGCCCTCTACTCCGACCTCGCCCGCGTGACCGAGGGGGAGGAAAAGGAGCGATACGCGCTCATACTGGACCTCCTCACGCCGATAGTCAAGACCTATCCTTCCGAGATGGGGATACTCGCGGTCAGCCAGGGCCTGCAGTGCCTGGGCGGTTACGGCTACTGCGACGAGTTCCCCCTGGAGCAGTATTACCGGGACGCGAGGATCCACCCGATCCACGAGGGGACCACGGGCATACAGGGCATGGACCTGCTGGGCCGCAAGGTGATCATGAAAAACGGCAGGGCCGCCGCGCTTTACCTCGAAGAGGTGCGCGGAACGATAAAAAGGGCGAATGGCGACCCGGAGCTCGCGCCCTACGCGGGGGAGCTTGAGTCTGCCCTGAAGCTGCTCGAGGAGGTGACCTCGGGGCTGGTGGGCATCGCGATGAAGGGGGAGATAGAGACCTTCCTGGCCGACTCGGTGCTGTTCCTGGAGCTTTTCGGCATCATCGCCGTGGCGTGGATGTGGCTGGTGCAGGCGCTCGCGGCCCGGAAGGCCGCGGCGGGCGCCAGGGGCGAGTCGGACATCAACTTTTACAAGGGGAAGCTCGTCACGTTCAAGTACTTCTTCGAGTACGAGCTCCCGAAGATCCATGGGCTGGCCATCAGGCTCAAAAAGGGCGACGGCCTCACGGTCGCGATGAAGACTGAATATTTCGAGGACTGAGGGTCCGGGAAAACACCAGGAGGCACCCGTGAACTACACCGCCATTCGCTACGAGGAGTCGGAAAGCATCGGGCTGCTCACGCTCAACCGCCCGGAGTCGATCAACGCGCTGAACAGGGCCATGATCGAGGAGCTGGAGGTGTTCCTCGAAAGCATGATGCTGAGCGAGACGTGCCGCGTCCTCATCCTCACCGGCGCGGGGGAGAAGGGCTTCTGCTCGGGGCTGGACATGAAGGAGTCGGCGGGCGAGCTGTTCAAGGCGACGCCGGAACTCATCTACAAGTACCAGACACGCACCTCGATGCTCTACTACAAGATGCGGCGCATCCCCCAGCCGGTCATCGCGGCGGTGCACGGCAGCGCCGCGGGCGCGGGCTTCAGCTTCGCCATGGCCGCGGACATACGGATCATCACCCCGAAGGCGCGTTTCAACGCGGCATATATCAACATCGGCCTCGGGGGCGCGGACCTCGCGAGCTCCTACTTCCTGCACAGGCACATAGGCTCCGGCAGAGCCAACGAGTTTCTGCTCACCGGCGATTTCATGAGCGCCGAGGAGGCGATGCAGCTGGGGTTCGCCAGCCGCATGGTGGAGCGGGACAAGCTCCTCGACACCTCGTTCGAGGTGGCGCGTAAACTGGTGAGCAAGAGCCCCATCGGCCTCCGCATGACGAAGGAAGCGATCAACGCGAGCCTTGACGGCCTCACGCTGGAGCAGGGGCTCCACTTCGAGAACCGGAGCCAGTCGTTCATGATCACGGCCCTGAAGGTGCCGAAGGCCGGGTCGTAGAGGTCAGGGGCCATGCCCGCGGATTCCCGTTCACAGATAGAAGAGATATTCCATCCCCGCTCGATAGCCGTGGCGGGGGTGAGCGACAGGGCATACCGGCTCGGGAACCTCCTGATGTCCAGCTTCATGGACATGGGGTTCAAGGGGCCGATCTACCCGGTCAACGCGAAGGAAGAGCGGGTCATGGGTCTGCCATGCCATGGGAGCATCCGGGAGATCGACGGCCCGGTGGACCTGGCCGTCATCTCCGTGCACCCGAAGGGCGTTCCGGGACTCATCGACGACTGCGTGGCGAAGGGAGTGAAGGGGGCCGTGATCTTTTCCTCGGGGTTCCGCGAAAAGGGCGCCGAGGGGATGCGGGCCGAGATGGAGATGGTGCGGAAGGCGCGCGAGGGAGGCCTGCGCATCATCGGCCCCAACTGCATGGGGCTCTACTCCCCGGCGACTGGGCTTTCGTTTTTCCCGGGAATGCCCAGGGAAGGAGGGCACGTCGCTTTTCTTTCACAGAGCGGGTCGCTGGCGAACATGCTGGGGCTCTTCGCCGGGGGGCGGGGGATCCGTTTCAGCAAGATGATAAGCGTGGGCAACGCCGCGGACCTCGGGGTCAACGATTTCCTGGAATACCTGGGAGACGACCCGGACACGTCGCTCATTGTCCTCTATATAGAAGGGATCGACGACGGGCGCCGCTTCCTTTCCCTCGCGAGAGACATCTCGCCCAGGAAACCCATACTGCTCTGGAAGGTGGGAGAGACGGAGAGCGGCATGAAGGCCGCCGGTTCGCACACCGGCTCGCTGTCCGGCTCCCGGCAGGTGTGGGATGCGGCGGCGCGACAGGCGGGCCTGGTGAAGGTCGAGAACCTCGTGGAGCTGATAGGGTTCATCACCGCCTTCCAGGCGCCCCGCCTGCCCGCCGGCAACCGGGTGGCCATAATGTCGGGCCCCGGGGGGCCGGCCGTGTCGGCGGCCGATGCTTGCGAAAAGGAGGGAATGCGGCTGGCCCGGCTCTCGCCCGATACCGAGAAGAAGCTCGCGGAGTTCATACCCGAATTCGGTTCGAGCACCTCGAACCCCGTCGACCTGAGCCTGAGCTCGTCCTTCGACCTTACCATGTACCCGCGGGCGACCGAGGCCTGCGGCCTGGACGGGGGCGTGGACATGATCGTCGAGTTCGTGCCGGTGCTGAGAAAGGAGCTGCTCGAGGGCATCCTGCGCGCCCAGGAAAAGGCGCAAAAGCCCGTCGCGATCGTCACCTTCATGGAATACGCCGCGGTGGAATCGGACCTGACCAGGCTATTCGGGTCGATCACGCGCGGGGAGCTCACGGACCTCCTGGTGCGCATGTACTCCTCAGGCATCTCCTTTCACGCCACCGAGCAGGAGGCGGCGCGCACTCTCGCGGCGCTCCTCCGGTACCGGCGGTACCGCGAAAGCCGCGCGACGGGACATAATCGGTAACGCCGCGCGCCGCGCCGTCAGGAAATTTCTTGACGCGGGCCTCCCGCCGGTGTTCCATTGACGCGGAACCTCGAAACATTATCTTAGGATTCGTGCCCGGCATCCCCCTGGCAACGGCGCGGCCACAAGGAGGTAGGCATGTTCGGCAGAGGAGGCGTCTGCGTCACCCGTCACGATTACGACCGGCTGTTGAACCTGGTCAACCTGCATGCGACCCCGGCAGCCTCGGGCAACGGCCAGTTTCTCAAGAACCTGCGAAAGGGGCTGATGAAGGCCAGGAAGGTGGACCCCGGAAGATCACGCCGGACTGCATCACCATGAACTCCACGTTCAGGCTCCGGGACATAGGCGCCCCCGGATCGATGGTAGTGACGCTGGTCTTTCCCGACGAGACGGACCAAGCGAAGGGCAGGATATCGGTGCTTTCTCCGGAAGGCATGGCCGCCCTCGGACGCCGGGTGGGGGACGTCATCCGCTGGGAAAACACCGGCGGCGAAAAGTTCTACCAGGTCCAGGAGATCATATACCAGCCCGAGGCGGCGGGCGACTACCACCTCTAGGAAGCCTGTCCCTGTTCAGGGAACGGCCGCCAGCGCCTCCCGTAGATCCTCGATTATATCGTCCGCGTCCTCGATGCCCACGCTCAGGCGGAAGATGCCCTCGCCCATGACGGCGGAGTATTTCTGCTTCTGCTTTTCGTTCATCACCACCATGTCCTCGAAGAAGAAGACGGTGGGAATGTACCATATGAGGCTCTGGTCATGCCCCAGGGACACGGCGTGAGTGACGAGACGCAGCCGTTTGATGAACTCGAAGTGCTCCATGAGGTCCGCCTTCAGGTTGAAGGTGAGCATTCCCGACGGCGCGCTCATCTGCTTCCGGGCGATTTTATAATCCGGGTGGCTTGGCAATCCGGGGAAGCGCACCGAGTTGACTTTCGGGTGCGACTCCAGGAATTCGGCCACCCTCTGGGCGTTTTCCGAGTGTTTCCGCATGCGCATCGGGAGCGTGACCGAGCCACGGAGGACGAGCCAGGCGTTGAAGGGGCTGATACACGCGCCCAGGTGCACGATGCCGTATTCCCGGACCTGCTTGAGGAGGCTTTTGCGGCCGATCACCGCGCCGGCGAGCGAATCGCCGTGGCCGTTGATGTATTTCGTGACGCTGTGGACGACCACGTCCGCCCCCAGCGCCAGCGGCTTCTGGGTGACCAGGCCTGACCACGTGCTGTCCACGATACACACGGCGCCCACGGAGCGCGCCAGCCCGGCGATGGCCTCGATGTCGCTCACGGCGACGATGGGGTTGCCGGGCGTTTCCACGAAGACGGCCTTCGTGCCGGGCCGTATGGCGGCCTTCACCTCGCCGAGGTCGGTCGTGTCGACCAGGTCCACCTCGACCCCGAACCGTGGCAGGTGGAACCCGAGGAGCTTCTGGGTGCCGGTGTAGCAGATCTCCGAGGCGACGACGTGGCTGCCCTGGCCGAGAAGGGCGAAGAAAAGGGCAGATACGGCCCCCATGCCGCTGGCCGCCACGACGCAGTCCTCGCCGCCCTCGAGCGCCGCGATGCGCTCCTCGAGATACCTCGGCGTGGCGCTGTGCTCCCTGGTGTACGCCCACTTGTCGAGGTGGTCCCAGGAGACGACTTTCAGGAGCTCCTCGATGTCGGTGGGGAGCTCGTACGAATTGGCCATGTGGATGGGGCGGCGAAGGGCCCTGGTCGAGGGGTCGGTGCCCTCGCCGGCATGGACGCAGAGGGTGTCCGGCCTCCAGCGCGGATCTTGATTGTCCCGCATAAATTCCTCCTTTCAGTGACGGTGATTCCGGTGCCGGGGACATCATGCACATGAGTGGCGAAAGGGCAAATTCAAATTGGGTCCCGGCGGATAATATTGTCCCGGCACAATTCTTGATTGACTTTTATTTTACCCCGGCATTTGCTTTGGTGTTTGCATCAACCGCCCGTGCCGTTCCGCGTTCGGCCGGCCGCGCCGGCGATTCATCTATTCTAAACGGAGCATGCCCATGAAGAGCAGCGGTTTTCAGGTCCTGAGCGAAGGCGAGATAAAGAAAATCCACGAGCTTTCCTTCAACGTGCTGGCGGAGACGGGGGTCCGCGTGACCGTCAAGAAGATGCGGGGCCTCCTTGCCGACGCGGGGTGCAGGGTGGACGAGGGCACGAAGATAGCAAAGTTCCCGCCCGACGTGGTACAAAAATACCTGAAAAAGGTGCCGCGGGAGTTCGTCATGTGCGGCCACGATCCCGGCTTCCAGCGGAAGATCAGCCCCGAGACGCGCGTCTACGGGGGGCTGGGCACCGCCATCAACATGTACGACCTCCACAGCGGCGAGTACGCACAGTCCACTTTGAAGAACCTCGTGGACCACATCGTCCTCATCGATTACCTGGACAACATCCACTCGAACCAGATGGACATATGGCCCCACGACATTCCCATGCAGACGATCCACGTCGAGGCCATACGCGCCTGGGCCCGCAACTGTAAAAAGTCCTTCGGCATGGGCGCCTACGGCGTGATGCCAACGACGGACATGATGCAGATGGTGTCCATCGCCATGGGCGGCAGGGAAAAAATCAAGGACAGGCACCCCTTCATGTCCATAGTGAGCATCCAGAGCCCGCTCTCCACGGCACAGATCCAGCTGGAGGGCCTCATGGTCCTCGCGGAATACGGCCAGCCGGCCCTCATGTCGCCCGAGGCGATGGCGGGGACCACCGCGCCGGTGACGCTCGCGGGCCTGCTCGTGCAGCACAACGCCGAGGTGCTCTCGCACATCATCATGGCGCAGGTGGTGAATCCAGGTACGCCGGTCATGTACGGGTCGGTGTCCACGGTGGCGGAGATGCGGCGGGGCACGGTGGCGCTGGGCGCCATCGAGACTGGCATGATAAGCGCCGCCGCGGCGCAGCTCGCCCATTTCTACGACATTCCCTGCCGCGCGGTCGGGGGCGGGACCGAGAGCAAGGGCCTGGACATCCAGTGCGGCATCGAGCGCGAGCACTCCATGATGCTGGCCGCCCTTGGGGGGGCCAACTACATCACCTGCGTGGGCACGATAGAGTCCACCACGGCCGGGGCCCACGAGCTCACCGTCATCGACAACGAGATCATCGCGATGGTGGAGCGCGCCGCCCGCGGCATAGAGGTAAACGATTTATCGCTCGCCCTGGACGTCATACGGCGCGTGGGTCCCGACGGCAACTACCTCATGGAGGAGCACACGCAGCGCCATTTCAGGAGCGAACATTTCATCCCCAAGCTCGCCGACCGGGAAAAACGGGACATATGGGAGAAGGGCGGGAAAAAGGACATGGTCCTTCGGGCCCGCGAAGAGGCGAAGCGCATCCTTTCGAAGCACCGGGAAAAGGAACTGGACCCCGCGCTGGAGAAGGAGCTGGACGTCTTCGTGGAGATGGCGAAAAGGCGGAGCCTGGACGATTATTACGCCGGGGAATGGGAGTCGTGAGGGAAGCTTCGCCCCGTGCCCGATAGGGGAAGGGATTTGAGATAAAAACGAGGAAAACGCGTACGAGCGCACGCTGGAGGTCACCATGGCTCTGGACATTCTTGAACAGCTGAAAGAAGCGGTCGTCGAAATGCGGACCGATGAGACCGAGGAGCTCACGAAGAAGTCCTTGGACAAGGGGATTCCCGCGCTGGACATACTCAACACGGCGCTGCTTCCGGCGCTGGACCGCGTGGGCGCGCTCTTCCGGGACGCCGATTATTTCCTGCCGGACGTGCTCATGTCCGTGAAGGCGTACAACAACGCGTACAGGCTCCTGGAGCCCGGGCTGAAGAAGGGCAATTACAAGGCCAGGGGGACCGTGATGGTGGGGACCGTGCAGGGAGACATCCACGAGATCGGGAAAAACATCCTGCTGGCGCTCCTGCAGGGCAACGGCTTCCAGATCGTCGATCTCGGCGTGGACGTGAAAGCCGGGACATTCCTGTCGAAAGCGAAGGAGGTGAAGCCCGACATCATCGGCATGTCGTCGCTCCTCACCACCTCGATGCCCGCCATGAAGGAGGTCATCGACCTCTTCACCGGCGAGGGCGATACGGGGGCAGTTCAAGTTCATCGTCGGCGGGGCGCCCGTAAGCCAGAAGTTCGCCGACGAGATAGGCGCCGACGGCTACGGCGAAGACGCCCAGTCCGGCGTGGAGCTGGTGAAGAGGCTGACGGGATAGGGGCCGGGAGGAGGGGAGGCGCCACATGAAAGACAAGCAGGGATACGCCGTCCCGGGGAAGCCGCTCACCCTGGGCGAAATACTCTTATACAACATGGCCGGTTTCGCGTTCAACATATACGACACCGTGCTCTACGCCTGGCTTCCCTATTATTACACGCCGCCAGAGGGCTCGACGCTCACCAGGTACATCCCGCTGGCGGCGCTGGGGATTATCCTTGCCGGCGGGCGCATCCTGGACGCGATAAACGACCCCCTGCTGGGATACTGGAGCGACCACACGAAGTCGCGCTGGGGACGGCGAAAACCGTACATCTTCGTCTCCAATCCTTTTCTCTTCCTGTCGTTCATCCTCGTGTGGATGCCGCCGGTGAAGGGCGTGAGCGCCGCCAACATCGTCTTCCTTGCCGCCGTGCTCTTCGTCTACTACTGGGCATACACCGGCGTGCTCATCCCCTGGTTCGCCGTGCTCCCCGAGATGAGCGAGAAAAACGAGTGACAGGGTCAAGATCGCTTCCATAGGGGTGGCCGTCGGCGTGCTCGGCGCGCTCCTCGGCGGCGGCCTCTCGGGGCCGTTGTTTTCGAAGGTGGGCCCCTTCGCCATGGGGCTCATCCTTGGGATCCCCGCCCTCATCGGGGGCGAGCTGACGCTGTTCGGAATCCATGAACGCCACCGGATGAGGCCCGAGGACGAGTGGCCGGGCTTTTTCAAGGTGCTCAGGGAGGTCTTCACGGACCGCCAGTTCCTCTCCTTCGCGGGCATGATCACCTGCGTGCAGCTCACCTACCAGCTCATGCTCATGAACGTTCCCTACTGCACCACCCTGGTGCTGAAGCGCAGCGAGGCGGACGCCTCGATCCTCATGGCCGAGGTGATCATCCTCATGGCCGTCTCGGCACCCGGTTGGTACTGGCTGCTCAAGAAGTACCCGAAGAGAAAGGTCTTCCGCGGCATCATCATCGCCATGACCGCGGGCTTCGCGATGGCATACTTCATAGGCGAGATAAAGGGGATTTCCCCGCTCGTTCAGGCCATGATTATCTTTCCCCTCTCGGCCATCCCCATCGGGGGGATGTTCACCGCGGTGCTCGGCGTCATCGCCGACCTCACCGACTACGACGAGCTGAAGAGCGGCCGCCGCCGGGAGGCCGTGCACTACGGGCTTTACGGCATCGTGCGCAAGACCGGCTGGGCGCTCTGCGCGCTCATCCTCGCCGGCGTGTACTCGGCCTTCGGGTACAGCGCCCAGAACCCGATGGGGGTCCGCGTGATCTGGCTGGTGTGCGCGCTGTCGTGCCTCGTCGGCTTCGCCGCGTTCATCCCGTACCGGATCGGCGACAGCAGGGAAGAGACGAAAAAGGTGATGGGGCTGTAAAGAATACCCGCCGGCAACAGGGAGGGACCCATGCACAAGCTCATCGAGACACTCATGAAAGAAGCCCCCGTCCTCACCGACGGCTCCTGGGGGACCCAGCTCCAGGCGCGCGGCATCGCCCGCGGGGAATGCCCGGACTCGTGGAACCTCACCCACCCGGAGAAGGTGGAAGAGGTGGCCAGATGTTACGTGGACGCGGGGAGCCGCGTAATACTCACCAACACCTTCAGCGCGAACCGCTTCGTCCTTTCCAAGTTCGGGCTCGCCGATAAGGCCGTGGCGATCAACAGGGCTGGCGTCGAGATTTCCAGGCGGGCGGCGGGGGACCATGCATGCGTGTTCGCCTCCATCGGCCCCAGCGGCAAGATGCTCATGATGAAGGACGTCACCGAGGAAGAGATGCGCGAGGCCTTCGAGGAGCAGGCCGCGGCCCTGGCAGGTGCCGGCGCCGACGGCATTGTCGTGGAGACCATGATGGACATCGCCGAGGCGCGCATCGCGGTGCGGGCCGCCAAGAAGACGGGCCTCCCGGTAGTCGGCAGCATGGTCTTCGATTCGGGGAAAGAGAAGGACCGCACCATGATGGGCAACACGCCCGAGCAGGCCGCCTCGGAGCTGGAGAAGGCCGGCGCCGACGTCGTGGGGGCCAACTGCGGACAGGGCATCGAGGGCTTCATCCCGATCTGCGGGCGCATGAAAAAAGCCTGCGGCCTCCCGGTATGGATAAAGCCGAACGCGGGCCTGCCCGAGGTCATAGGCGGGCAGGTCACGTACCGGGTGACGCCCGCGGAGTTCGCGCGACACGTGCCGGCGCTCGTCAGGTCGGGCGCGGGCTTCATCGGGGGCTGCTGCGGGACAAATCAGGATTTCGTGAAGGAAATAAAGAAGACTCTCAGTACCCTTTAAGCCCGGCGGGCGGGAGACTCCCCGTTCCAAAGGCTTACCGGCTTTTCCCGGGAATCAGAAGCCCGAGCGGCATGAGGGGCGTCTGGCGGAGGGCCGCGCGCGGATTTTCAGATCCCGCGCGGGTGTGAGCCACGCCCCATGCGGCGCCCGGAGTTGGGGGAGAGGGTGAGCCGCGGAATGGAACTCGAATCGTGTCGGAAGTGCGTCTACCATGTCATGGACGACGGAAACGAGGTGTCGTGCTGCTGTTCGGACGACATAGACCATTGCCGCATCGTCCGGCGAGATGACGGTCCCCTGGAGGTGATGGATTGCCCCAGGGAGAAGGCGGTCTGAGCGGAGACCTCAGGCCGTTCCGGGATGCGGGAGCCGGCCCGTGGGCGGAATGAAAAAGGACAAGCAGAAATCGAAACGGGTCCGCAAGGGGATCAGGCTCGCCATCACCAAGGCGCCCAAGGTCGAGGTCCCCGCGAGCGTCTATACACGCAAGAGGAAGCACAAGAGGCCGGCCCCCCCGGACGAATGACGGCCGCGGCCTTTACTCCTATTCGTACACCCCCTTCAGCCTCACGAAATACCACCCGAGACGCGCAATGTTCCCCAGCTTGATGAACGGCCGCCACCAGGAAGTGGTGAAATGGTCGGCGCGTATCTTGTCCAGGCGCAGCCTCCAGTAATACAGGTGCATCAGCCTGAAATTCCTCCGGTAGCGCGCGTCTTCGATGGATTCGTCACCCCACTCGAGCACCTTGTCCAGGGCGCGGTATGCTTCATCGAGATGGCCGCGCGCCTTTTCCATGTCCCGCGCCGAGAGGGAGGCGTACAGCATGGTGCGCGCCGCGTCGAACCGCAGCCACCATTTCACCTGCTCGAAATACCTCCACTCCGCCTCCCACGCGGGACGAAGCGAGCCGTTTCGGGCCTTCTCGAGGAGCGACTCGGCCTCCCTGACGAGCACCTCCATTCCGCGCTTCTGCAGCGCTTTCCGCGAGAGAACGGCCGGCGGGGCATACCATGGGTCTCCCACGTCACACGGCGGGTTGTCGAATATCTCGAACAGGCCCACGAATTTTTCCGGCAGGGCCTCCTCGGGGACCAGGTCGAGGGCCAGGGCGAACGCCTTTTCCAGCGTACCGTAGTACTCGGTGTAGCCTTCCGCCCTGCCGAAGTTCGAGCGGCAGAATTCCTCGACCAGCCGTCCGGTGTCGGCGCCGGTGTCCCATGCCAGCCGGGAGAAAAGCCATGTGTTCAGGTGGGCGTTCACGAAAGGGCTGTCGCCCGTCAGGAGCGCCTGGACCGTGTGCGCCCCGGACTTTTTATAAAATCGAAGGTCGGCCTTGAGCACGCCGGGGAGGGGCGGGAGGACCGACTTGAAGAGGATGGCGTCCAGGTAATACTCGAAGACGCGCGCGGGCTTTGCGCCGTGCCCGTCGAAATACCTCACCTGGTCGAGGAACCCCTGCGAGTAGTGGGGCGCGTTGACACGGCAGCGGCGGTCGTCGGTGCCGTGGCTGTAACAGCGCTTCCGCGGCGCCCACAGCATGCACACGTTGCCCGCCGGCCTGACACGGCGCGGCACGGCCTCGGTGTCGTGGTAGGCGAGGAAGGAAAGCTGGGCGCGCGGGTTCACCCTCGCCAGCGCCCCTGCCAGCATGTTCGCGGCGCGGAGCGCCTGCTCCGAAGGGGTGAAGGCGGCGCACTTTTCGCAGGAGCACCAGCCCCCGCCGAGGATGTCGTCGGGCCACACGTGGAAGACGTCCACGGCGGGCTGCGCCCGGAAGTACCGCTCCGCGTTTTTTACTATGATGTCCCGCGCCTCCGCGCTGGAGGTGCAGAAGTTGAAGTCGGGCACGCGCTTCCCGCCCTGGAAGCGGAACGCCTCGGGGTGCTTTTTGAAGTTCTTACGGGGGAGCATCGAGCCAAGGAAGTGGCCGCCGTATTCAAGCGTCATGCCGCGTTCCTGTAAAAGCGGAAGGAGCGCGCCGCGCTTGCGGAGCCACTGTTTTTCCGGGGCGGCCCCCAGGGCGACCCCTTCCGGAGTCGTGTGGATGAATATCGTGTTGAGCTTGTTTCGCGCGGCCCACGCCACCCATTCCTCTCCTTCCTCGAGGAACGCGCCGTGGCCTATGATGAGACACCGCCCCCGCAGGGACGGGGACTGCGCGGACCGGGCCCTCGCGAGGCTGAGGGATGTTCCCGACGGCAGGCGCTCTCCTCTTTTCCCGGGTTCGACCCAGCGGCACCCCAGCGCCTCGAGAAAATCGTACACGGCATAGAGCAGGCCCCTCGGGTTGTCGCCAGTCAGTTCGACGCGGCCCGCGCCGGCGGTCCAGCGGAAGCCGTCGTCCTTCGCGTTCCCGTGTCCGAGGACGAAGACCGGTTCTGCACCGGTTGGTTTTTCCGATAGCGTGAACTGACGGCCGGCAATGCGTGACAGGAAGGCCGACAGCTCCCGGGCCGAGTAGAGGGCCACCGGGTCGGTTGAAACGGCCACCACTTTCCACGGTTTCGAAAGGTCGATGCTCATCGCCGCCTCCCCCGCGCCCTCGATGGCGTATCCGGGTCTGTCATGCCCACGCGGGATCAAAAAGATAATTAAGGCAAAGATGAAGGTACAGACGGCGGAGCGCGTCAGGCCCCATCGGTTCCCCTTTTTCATGAGTGTCACTCCTGCGTTGGTGTGATCAGTCCCTACAACCCCAGGATCCTCTTCGCGTTGAGGCCGAGCCACTTCGCCTTCACGTCGTCCTTGAGCGGGAGGCCCCGGACCTCCCGTATGTTTTCCTTGAAGTCCTGCGCCGGCCAGGCGGTGGCGAACACGATCTTATCCTGTAAGAGCGTGTTGCCGTAGCGCACCAGGGTCTCCCAGCCCGCGCCCGGGGAGCCGATGTAGCGCGGCCGGATCGCCCCTATGTCGGTGTACACGTTGTCGTGCCGCCAGAGGACGGCCATCATCTCGTTCACCCAGGGCCACCCGCCGTGGCCCGCGACGATCTTCAGCTCGGGGAAGTGGCCCGCAACCTCGTCCAGGTAAATGGGCCTCCCGAAGTCGATGGTGAGCTGGGGAACGAAGTTCACCGAGGTGTGGATCCAGACGCTCACGCCCAGCTCCACGCACTTGGCGTAGACCGGGTAGTAGAGCTTGTCGTTGCTCCTGATCTTGTGGAGCCAGGGCTCCAGGCAGAGGCATTTCATCCCCAGCTCCTTCACCGCGTGCTCGAGCTCGCGCAGGGCCTTCATGCCCTTGTGGGGGTCCACGGCGGCCATGCCCAGGAACCGGCCCGGGTGCGCTCGGATGAACTCCGCCACCTTCTCGTTGGGGACCTTCATCCCCATGGTGGTCTCCGCGTCCTCGGCGGTGAGGACCGCCGTGTCGACGCCTGCCTCGTCCATGAGGCCGAGCAAAAACCCGGCGGGGTCCTTCATCACCTCCCGGATAAGCGCCTTGCTCTCTTCGCCGGCGTAGAGCTCGTTGTACTTGGCGAAAGGCCCGGAGGGGTTGGCGAAGCCCTCGAGCGTCTCCTGCAACGGAGGTATAACGCAGAAATCGATGACGAGGTCCTTTTTCGGGTCGTTCATGTTCGGCACCTTTATCCAGATTGTTTCACGATCCTAATGCGGGGGACAGCTAAGCCCTGCCGCGCCGCATGAGGAGAAAATATCCGCTCCCGAGCACGACCCACAGGACGAAAACCGCCAGCGCCCACCGGGTGAGCAGAGAGAGAGAGATGAGCCATGTGGGGACCACCGCGATTATCGCTATTATGGGGATGGCGGGGTAGCCGAACATCCGGTACGGCCGGTCGAGGCCGGGTTCCTTCTTCCGGAGCATTATGACGCTCACGGCGGTGAGCAGGTAGCTCACCAGCACCGATGCCGCCGCCGTGTCGAAGAGCACGATGAGCTCCTTTACGAAACTGCCGGCGACGCCAAGCGCCCCGATGAAGAGGATGCCCACGTGCGGGACGCGGAAGCGCTTATGTATACTCGCGAAGGGGCCCGGGATCTCCCCGTCCTTCGCCATGGCCATGAGGAGCCTGGAGCCGCCAATCACGAAGGCGTTGAGCGTGGTGATGAGGCCGCAGATGCCGGCGATGATGATGATGGCAGGCCCCTTGCTCCCCAGCGCCTTCACCACCGAGGGGATGATGGGGATGTGCTCGGTGCTCTTCGCGATGGTCTCCCAGGGGACGAGCCCCGCGGTCGCGACGATTACCACTATGTAGACGAAGGCGACGAAGAAAATGGAGGCCGGTATGATGAAGACCATCTGGCGCACCGGCGACTTTACCTCCTCGGCCGCCTGCGGGAGCACGTCGTAGCCCATGTAGGCCAGCATGGCGATGGGGACCATGAGGAAGATGCCCCCGATCCCGCGACCGAAGTACGGCGCGTAGTTGGCCAGGGATATCTCGGGCAGGCCGGCGAAGACGAAGGTGAGGATGCCGCCGAAGAGCGCCACGGTGAGCACGAACTGCACGAGGCCGGAGAGCTGTATGCCTAATAGGTTTATCGCCGTGAAGAGGACGGCCGCGACCACCCCCACCAGCGTCGGGGAGATCGACGGGTCGATGCCGTTGACGAGCTTTCCCAGGATGATGCATTCGCCCGGCATCATGGCGGCGTAGGCGAGCACCAGGAGCCACCCGGCGATGAAGCCCCAGTAGGGGCCCACCGCCCGCTTGACGTAGATGTAGGCGCCCCCGGCGACGGGCATTGCCGCGCACAGCTCGGCGAAGCAGAGCCCCACGAAAAGGCTCAGGACCGCCGCGACGGCCAGCGATATCATCACTGCGGGACCGGCGCGGTCGAGGAGCACGTTGGCCAGCACGGCCCAGGCCATGCCCACCATGGCGCCGGTGATGAGCGTGAAGAGCGTTACGAGCGTGAGGCCGCGGACAAGGGAACTCTGTTTTTCCATGGGGACTCTCCTTTCATTTCTTTTCGTACGCCCGCTCGAAGTAGTCGATCTTGTACTGCGAGCGGGTCAGGGTGTTCGGCGCCAACATTTTAATAACGGGGGTGATCACCAGTTTCGTCTTGATGCTCTGCCTGATCTCCCCGGCGAGTTCGTCGGCCTTATCGGGCGGGAAGCCCTCGCCGAACTCGATCTTGAGCTCCAGGTTCGTCGATATGTAGGGCCCGGGCTCGTAGAGGACGATGCGGAACTCGCCGGTCACCCTGGGCATGAAGGCGCATATGACGTCCTTCAGGGCGGCCGGGAAGACGTTCACCGCCTTCACCTTCAGCATGTCGTCGGTGCGGCCCTGCACGGAGAAGCGGAACGCGGTCCTCCCGCAGCGGCACCGGGAGGTGTAGACGCGCACGGCGTCGCGGCAGCGGTACCTGATCACCGGCGTGGCCTCGCGGTCGATGGTGGTGTAAACGATCTCGCCCTCGGCGCCGTCGGCCATGGGCACGGAGGCGAGCGACACAGGGTCGATGAGCTCGGCCATCACGAGCCCCTGGCCGCAGAAGTGCATGCCCTCGCCCATGCCGCACTCGCTGGCCAGGTCGGCCGCGACGTCGGCAAGGCCGTAGAAGTTGCGCGCGGTGATGCCCCATTCCTCCTCGATTTTTCGTCTGTTTTCCTCGGCCAGGGCCTCTCCGGCCATGAACCCCTTCTTGAAGCCCATGTCGCGCGGCTCCTTTTTAAGGGTGTTGCGCACGTAGTCGGCCAAAAACACCGTAGCCGAGGGCGTGGCGAACAGCACCGTGGGGCGCAGGTCCTCGATGAGCTGCATGAGCTTCTCGATGCCCGTCGTGGCGAGCGGCGCGGGGATCACGCACACGCCCATGGCCTCGGCGGACACGGCCTCCGAGAGCCCGCCCACGAAGAGCGTGAAGTTCGCGGGGTTGATGAAGGAATCGCCGGGCCGCAGGCCCCCCGTCCAGCCGTGCCGGGCGAAGAGCTCCTTCCAGTTCTCCGCGTCGCGCGCGGTGAGCCCTATGTAGAGGGGCCTGCCGCTGGTGCCGCTGGTGCCCTGGATCCGGACGATGGAGGTGAAGGGCGCACACCGGTGGCCGCCCAGCCCGCCGTCCTCGGCCTGGGTCTTGCGGAGGTCGTCCTTGGTGGTGAAGGGGAGCGCGTCGATGTCGCGGCGGGAGCGAATTTTCTTGAGGTCGACGCCCGCCCGGTCGAACTTCTCCCGGTAGAAGGGCGAGGTCCTGTAGACGTAGTTCAGCTGCTTGCGGAGCCGGGCCGACTCGAGCTGTTCCAGCTTCTTGAGCGGCAGGGTCTCCATCTCCCTGTTCCAGTACTTCCTTTCCGCCATGGGGCGCCTCCGGGCATGCGATGGCTGGTGACACGAGCCGTATTTTCCCAGATCATGCATGCAATGTCAAACGAAATGCGGGGCCATGCTGTTTTAGCGTGACGTCTCCCCTTTTTTCAGTTGACTCTTGAAATTGCCACCCTATCTTGCGGGAGAGAAAAAAATGGAGGACTGGCAATGACCGGAAAGGAACGCATCATGACCGCCTTCTCCCTGAAAGAGGCGGACCGGGTTCCCGTGTGGGAGTTGGGCTTCAACGAGGAATCCATCATCAAGCTGGGCAAGTTCTACACCGACGACCTGCCGCCAATGAAGTACGCCCAACAGATGAACATGGAGGAGAAGGTGAAGCTCCTCAACACCCTGTTCACCTTCGTGAAGGCGCTGGAGCTCGACGGCATCACCTCGGTGCTGCTCGCGGCGACCGAGAAGATCGATGACCACCACGTGAAGGACAGCTGGGGCAGGGTGCTTTATATCGGCGAGCAGGGGCTGGCAACGGCAGTGGCTGGTCCCGTAAGCGGGCCCGGCGACCTCAAGGACCTGAAAATCTACCATCCCCAGGACATGGACTACCTCATGCTGATGGCCTCCACGGGCGGCGTGGGAAAGGACGTGACGCAGTTCCTGATGGAGGATGATCCGTTCAAGCTGAGCTGGATGTTCCTGGGCAGCATGGAGAAGCTCCTCTACTACTACATAAAGAAGCCCGCTTTCGTGAAGGACCTGGCGCGGATCTCCACCGACTTCGTCCTGGAGGTCACGGAGAAGGCGGCGGGGCTCGGCTGTGACGTCATCATCCTGGACGGGGACCTGGCCTTCAACTACACCACCCTGATGTCGCCCGCCCAGTACGAGGAGTTCATCTTCCCCTACCACAAGGAGATCGTGGCGCACGCGCACGCGAAGGGGCTCAAGATCGTTAAGCACTCCGACGGCAACATGTGGCCCATCATGGACGGCATTGCCGACGCCGGCTTCGACGGATTCAATCCGATCCAGCCGCAGTGCATGGACATCGGCGAGGTGAAGGCGAAGTACGGCAGGCGCATGTGCATCCTGGGCAACATCGACTGCACCTACCTCCTGCCCTTCGGCACCGAGGAGGAGGTCGACCGCACGGTGAAGGAGACCATCGCGAAGGCCGCGCCCGGCGGGGGATACATCATCAGCTCGTCGAACTCCATCCACCCGGGCTGCAGGAGCGAGAACTACCTCGCCATGGTGAAAGCGGCGCGCAAGTACGGCGTCTACCCCATCGACATCAAGGAATGAGAGGAAAGGACCATGAAGGACATTCTAGAGAAGATAAAAATGGCCGTGCTGGACGGAGACGACGAGAACCTGCCCAAACTGGTCGACGAGGGCGTGAAGGCGAAGATCGAGCCGCGGCGGATGCTCGAGGAGGCAATGGCCCCGGCGATGCAGGAGATCGGCGAGCGCTTCGCCCGCAACGAGGCCTTCATCCCCGAGCTCATCGTGGCGTCGCACGCGATGAACGCGGGCATGGCCGCGCTGAAGGCGCACATGAAGGGGAGCATGAAGAACCGGGGGTTGGTGGTGCTCGGCACCGTGGAGGGCGACATCCACTCCATCGGCAAGAACCTGGTGCGCATGTGCCTTGAGGGCGCGGGCTTCGAGGTAGACGACATAGGCGAGAACATCGTAGCGGAAAAATTCCTTCAGGAGTACAAGGCCAGGAAGCCGCAGGTGCTGGGGCTTTCGGCCCTGCTTTCCTCCACCATGCAGACGATGAAGAAGGTGGTCGCCGAGGTGCGCGCCCTGGACCCGGCCGCCTGCATCATCGTGGGAGGCGCGCCGGTCACGCAGAAATTCGCCGACGAGATCGGCGCCAGCGGGTACGCGCCCAACGCCTTCGAGACGGTGCACCTGGTGGAGAGGCTGGTGAAGGGGGCGTAGGCACTGTAGCCCCTGCCGGGGGCGGAGGGTGAGGCTTTGGGAAAGCCTCAGTAGAAATTTGGCGCTTTTTCACCGGCGAAAAAGCGCCGCAAAAAGCCGCGCCTCAGGCGCCGGCGTGGCTTGCATAAATGATGAAAGATGCTCTCTGCGTGCGCGCTGCAGGTGCATCCTGCTGGCTTCGCGCGCATCCGAGTAGCTCGGCCCTCCGTGGCCTCGCTACTTATTAAGTCCTGCAAGTTGGTCTTTTTGGTTGTACCCTGAGAATGCGCGCGAAGGACAGGATGTCCAAGTGCAGCGCCGTACATGGATGTGCGCCAGGCGCTGCCATCCCAAGGCGCGGCTTCGCGCTTCATTCGAAGAGCGCCAATGCCCCGCAATCTTCTTTGACATTCCTGAAAAGATTAGAAGATTGCGGGGTCCATGGCTCGCTACTCAATAGAAGTTTTAAATGAGCCTTGGGATTTTCTAACGGTCAACGCGCGCGGACAGGATAAGTGAGAACAGGATGTTCGAGTGCAGCGCCGCACATGGATGCACGCCGAGCACTGCCGAAGAGCAGGGATTCGGAAAAGCATCTTCCCCTGTGATTGAGCACACATTTGACTCTTTAAGCTTTATGCATAAGCCCCTCCCCTATCAGGGGTCCCTGAAGGGAGGCTGTGCACATGGGTGCCGAAGGCGGGGATGGGTTATAAGCCTCCAAAATCGGACATGTCCATGCCTTCGTTACTCCGTAAATGCTTGAAAAAAGTCAATTGCAGCCGTATCGATGTTCGGAATACAATAAAACCGCCAGACGAATTGGACGGTGAGGGCCGGGTGTCCGCCGCCGGCGGCATACGGGAGAAAGATGGGGAGGTGTTCATGGACCGGTACGGGACGATGATGGACTCGAGCAGTTTTTTTTCACGGCGCTGGTTGCTTGGTGCCGCCGGGAAGACGGCGGCCGCCTTCTGGGCGCTGCCGCTGCTTAGGTTGCTCCCCGCCGCGTCGGGAGCCGCGAAAAAAAGCGAACAGGGCCATGGGAAGAAGGTCACGGTCCCGAGGGGAGAGGGCAGGGTGCTGTTGAAAAACGGCCTGGTGATCGACGGCACGGGCGCGAGGGGATATGCCGGCAACGTGGTCATCCGCGGCCGCAGGATAGAAAAGGTGCTGCGGGGTGACGTCGAGTTCGGCGGGAAGACCGTGGACTGCACGGGGCTGGTCATCGCCCCGGGCTTTATCGACGTCCATTCCCACGCCGATTTCGCCATGCCGCTGGCGGACCACGCGCGAATATTGCAGCCGCTCGTGATGCAGGGAATCACCACCTTCGTGGGCGGAAACTGCGGCACGTCCGGTATCCATGTGAGCGGCACCCACCAAAAGGAGATCCTCGGCAACCTGGAGGCGTTCGCGGGGCGCCCGTCCGGGAAAGGGCCGGCCTGGCGCAACCCCGCCGAGTATTTCGAGTACGTGCGGCGGAAGGGCATGCTGCTCAACATGGCCATGCTGGCCGGCCACGGCACCCTGCGCATCGCGGTTTCGGGGCTGGAGACGCGCCTGCTCACGGCGGACGAGATGCGCGCCATGAAGCGGCTCCTCGGGGAGTCCCTGGAGATGGGGTGCCTGGGCATGAGCACCGGCCTGCAGTATTTCCCTGGCTCCCAGAGCGACACGCGGGAGCTCGTGGAGTGCGGCCGCGTGCTCAGGGAGCACCGCGGCGTCTTCACCTCACACCTGCGCAGCTATTCCCATACGCTCGACCCGGCGTTGGAAGAGGTCTTCGAGGTGGGGAGGACCTGCGGCGTCCCGGTCCAGGTCTCGCACCTCTACTGGCAGCCCTACGTAAAGGGGTTCACGGAGATAACCAAGAAGGCCATCCGGTTCCTCTCGTACGCGTACAACACGCTGAAGGTCCCCATACCCATGGAACGCGGCCTCGTCCCCAAGCTGGAGCTGATCGAGAAGGAGAGGAAGCGGGGGACGGACGTCCACTTCGACATGGTCCCCACCTCGCAGGGTTTCACCGAGCTGTTCGCCTTCCTCCCGCCGTACGCCCTGCGGGGGAGCCGGGCCCGGACGCTCGAGCGGCTTGGCGACCGCTCGTTCAGGAAGAAGGTACTCCACGACATCGAGAACGTGGAGCCCGAGTGGCCGCACCGGGACGGCGCCACGTGGTCGTTCAACTATTTAAAAATGACGGGGTGGAACGGGCTGCGCGTCATGTCGGTCGCGAGCGAGAAAAACCGCTGGATGGAGGGCAGAACCTTCCCCGAGATTGGCGAGCGGCGCGGCGTGCAGCCCTTCGACGCCATCTGCGACACGCTCATCGAGGAAAAGGGGCAGGTGATGGTGTTCCACACGCCCACCTTCCCGGACGACCCCCTGGTGTTTCGCTCCATGTGGGCGGGGTTCACCCACCCGATGTCGGTCCCGGGGACCGACACCATCCTTCGTGACATCGGCAGGCCGTCCCATGTCTTCTACGACTGCTTTCCCCGCTTCATGGACATCTTCGTGAAGCAAAAGCGGCTTATCACGTGGGAGGAGGCGGTGCGCAAGTCCACGTCCCTGCCCGCGGCGATCATGAACATCAGAGAACGCGGCGCCGTGCGGGAAGGGTATTTCGCCGACCTGGTGGTCTTCGACCGCAAGGCGCTCTCCTCCACGGCGAATTTCTACGAACCCAGGAGGTTCCCCGGCGGCATCAGGCACGTGATGGTCAACGGCAGGGCGGTGGTCACGGACGGCTCGTTCGTGAAGGGCGTGCTTGCCGGCGAGGTGGTGAAACGGGCGTAGCCCGCCCCGCCTACAGAGGGTACTCGTACATCCGGTGGGTCTTGTAGACCTGCCCTTCCAGCGTCTTCACGTTGGATAGCATCTTCGCGGTGGTCTCCTGTATCTGGACCATCTCCAGGTGCTTGAACTTCACGTGCCTCCGGAAGGTCTTCTCGACCTCGGAGTAAAGCAGGGCATTGGCCCCCATCCCCTGGTATTCCGGGAGTACCCCTACGCCGTTTATGAGCATCCAGTCGGTTTTCCTGGATTCGCGCAGGAGACGGATGATAGAAAGGGGCGTGATCCTCCCGCCGCTTTTCTGGATTGCCGCGGAGAGGTCGTGGAAGCAGAACAGGAAGCCGACGACCTGCCCGCGGTACGCGACGACCTTGATAAGCTCCGGGTCGGCGATCTGCATCAGGCCCTTTTCGAGGAACGCAAGCTCGTTTTCGGAGAGCTCGTAATTGCCGGCATGGTCGCTGAGCGTCTTCATGAAGACATACGTCACGTCCTTGGCGACCCTGGCCAGGTCCCTCTTTGTCTTGAAGTGCAGGACCTCGAAGTCGCCCTTCTCCAACAGCTTGTCGGCGGCCTCCTTGATCTGGGGCGGCAGCACTGCGTTCCCGGGAAGGTAGAAGGAAAAGTTGTCCAGGAATTTCGTGAAGCCGAAGTCCTCTACCATCGGGCGGTAGTAGGGGTGGTTGTACATCATCATGGTCATGGCGGCCCGGTGCTGGAAGCCATCGATGAGCAGGCCCCCGCCCGTTACGCCGCCCAGCCCCATGGGGCCGATGAGCTTGTCGAGCTTCCTTCCCCTGGCCCACCCGACGGCCGCCTCGAACAGGGCGTTCGCAGCCTCACGGCTTTCGAAGAGGTCCAGGAAGTAGAAGTGGGCCGAGTTCATGCCGTGGGTCTTGTTGTAGCGGCTGTTTTCGAACACGAATATCCTGCCCAGGGCCTCCTTGCCCTCCATGGCCAGGAAGAATTCTCCCTCCGTGTGCTCGAAGACGGGGTGCCTGCGGTCGGCCATCGTCTTCATGTCGCCCAGGAACCAGGGCACCCACTGGGCGTTGCCCCTGTATATGGAGATGGGGAGGCGGAAGAATTTTTCGAAGAGTGGACTTTTCGAGCTTTCCACTTTCGCTATGTCGATCGATCTCATGGGTCTCTCCCGGGAGCAGGCGCGGGCCCTGATTTTCAGCTGGAAGATGAAAGGCCCGCTATTGTCTGCCGCGTACGCGGAATTGGCAAGAACAAATTGTGGGATCGGCCTCTCCCCGAGGGGGTGAGGCTCGCCGTCCATGGCCCTTGCCCAGTGCGGAGGGTCAGGCTTTGGGAAAGCCTCAACTAAATGGTGCCACTTTCTTGTAGCGCCACAAGAAAGTGGCCAAAGAAGGGCGCTCGCTCACCCCGCACTTTACTTTGAAGCTTATCGGAAAAGTGCGGGGTCAGGCGCCGCGAGGGGCTGCCTTCTTGCTTGAAAAGTGCTAACTCTGTTCGGGGCAATGACATGCATCCGTGCATTCCACGCCCCTCCCCGGCCATCCATGGCCGGGTCTCATTAAGTTCGTGCGAATATACCTTGCATCGGAAATGCGAGCCCATTGTAAAAATGCGGCTTTGTTATCTATAGTGCACATTACTCTTCTCCAAATTGAAAAACGCGCGCGAAGGACAGGATGTCCAAGTGCGGCGTCGTGCACGGATGCACATCAGACGCTGCCGAAGGACAGGACGTCCAAGTGCAGAGCCGTGCACGGATACACGTAAGGCGCTGCCATCGCAGGGCGCTTCTATTAGGTTGCTTCCCTTGCGATCGTCCGTATATTAAATACCGTCAGGATCTTATCAAGGCCCCTCCCCCAGTGGGGGTCCCTGAAGGGAGGCTGCGCACAGTGGTGCCGGAGGCGGGATGGGGTTCATAAAGCTCCCTACACTACAAAACCGACTGCATATGCCAGTATCCCTGCTCCTGCCGCCAGGGCCGCCAAATTGTAGTTGAAGCCCATTTATGCCCGTGGGATAGTGGGGAAGGGTGTGCGGAGGACTGATGAAGCATATTCGACGGGGTGGACCGTGTCAATCGACCTGAAAGGGCGGACAGCGCTCGTGACAGGGGCAGCCAGGAGGCTGGGGCGCCACATCGCCCTGGCCCTCGCGGCACAGGGGGTGAACGTCGCGGCGCACTACCATTCCTCCGCCGCGGAGGCGGAAAGCCTGCTGGTGGAGCTTAAATCGGCCGGCGTGCGGGCCTGGACCCTGCGGGCCGACTTCGAAAAACCCACGGAGTACGAGGGCCTCATCGATCAGGCGCTCGCGCTCTGCGGCTCTCTCGACATCCTGGTCAACAGCGCCTCCATCTTCCCCGCCGGGAGGCTCGACGAGACCGTCTTCGACGACGTGGTGAAGAACATCCGGGTGAACGCCTGGGCGCCCTTCGAGCTCTGCCGCAGCTTCGCCCGCGCGTGCGGGAAGGGCGCCGTCGTAAACGTCCTGGACACGCGGGTCCGCGGCTTCGACTTCGACCACGCCGCCTACATCCTGAGCAAGAACATGCTGGACTCGCTTACCGCGATGGCGGCGCTGGAGTACGCGCCGGGCCTCCGCGTCAACGCCGTGGCGCCGGGGCTGATATTGCCCCCGCCCGGGAAAGACGATGGGCACCTCGAGGGCATGGCGGCCTCCCTCCCGTTGAAACGCCGTGGGCACCCGCACGACGTGGCGGAGGCGGTCGTGTTCCTGTTGAGGAGCGAATTCATCACCGGCCAGGTCATCTACGTCGACGGGGGCCGGCACGTGAGGGAGTACGGCCGTGGATAAGATAATGATCAAGGACCTTCTGGTCCGCTGTATCGTGGGCGTCAACGACGACGAGCGCCGTGAGAAGCAGGACGTGGTCATCAACGTCACCCTGGAGGCGGACCTGTCCAAAGCAGGCGCCACGGACAGCTTCACCGACGCCGTGGACTACCGGTCGGTAAAGAAGAGAATCCTGAAAGAGGTGGAGCCGTCGGAATATTTCCTCGTGGAGGCGCTGGCAGAGCGCATCGCCGCCGTCTGCCTGGACACCCCGGGAGTCATGAGCGCCCTGGTGTCCGTGGAAAAGCCCTCGGCCCTGCGCTTCGCGCGCAGCGTGGGCGTGGAAATCCTCCGGAGGCGGCGGTAGGGGCCGTGGCGACGGCGTATATCGGCGTGGGCTCCAACATCGACCCGGAGCGGAACGTGGCGGAGGCAATGTCGCTCATGGCGCGGCAAGTGACGGTCACCGCCGTGTCGACCTTCTACCTGACGGAGCCGGTGGGGGGCAGGGGGGGGCCATCCTTCTACAACGGCGTGGCAAGGATCGAAACCTCCCTCCCGCCGGAGGAGCTGAAAAACGCGGTGCTCCGCGGCATCGAGCGCAGCCTGGGGCGCGTGCGGGGAGCGGACAAGTACGCCCCCCGCCCCATCGATCTGGATATTTTGTTATACAATGGCCTGGTCACGCAGGGCGAAAACATGCGCCTGCCCGACCCGGACATCTATACCCGCCCGTTCCTGGCAGTCCCGCTCCTCGAGCTGGCCCCCGGGTTGGTGCTTCCCGACTCGGGAAGGCCGCTCCGGGAGGTGGCTGCGGCCATGGAGGGACACGGCATGCGGCCCGTGGAAGGGTACACGGAGATTATAAGGAGGAAAATGGCCGATGAATCATGAAAAGGTTAAAAATCTTGTGCGGGAGCTCCTTGCCGAAATGGGAGAAGACCCCGGACGCGAGGGGCTGCTGGACACGCCAAAACGCGTCGCGGAGTCGCTGGAATTCCTCAGCTCCGGGTACCGGGAGGACGTGGACGAGCTTATCAACGGGGCCATATTCCGGCAGGAAACCAACAACATGGTCATCATCAAGGACATAGAGCTCTACAGCCTCTGCGAACACCACCTCCTGCCCTTTTTCGGGCGCTGCCACATAGGCTATATATCGAAGGGGGCGGTCTTCGGGGCGAGCAAGCTGGCCCGCCTGGTCAACATGTACGCGCGCAGGCTCCAGATCCAGGAGAGGCTCACCGAGCAGATCGCCCACATGGTCAAGGACTACATCAAGGCCGAGGGCGTGGGCGTCGTCATCGAGGCGAAGCACCTGTGCATGATGATGCGCGGCGTGGAGAAGCAGAACTCGCGGATGGTCACCTCGTCGGTGCTCGGCAGCTTCCACGAAGACCTGCCGACGCGCCAGGAGTTTCTCTCCCTGGTCTTCGGCGCCCGCCAGTGAACGCCGCGCTCGCCAACGGCGTCGCGATGCCTCTCCTGGGCCTTGGCACCTACAAGACGCCCGAGGGGCCCGTCGTGGAACGGGCCGTCAGGACCGCCCTCGACGCCGGCTGCCGCTGCATAGACACGGCCTCCTTTTACGGCAACGAGCCCGGTGTCGGACGCGCCTTGAAGGCCGGCGGGGTGCCGCGCGAGGATCTGTTCGTCATCACGAAGGTCTGGAACGACGAGCAGGGCTACGACAGGGCCCTTGCGGCGCTGGAGGGGAGCCTTTCGAGGCTCCAAATGGAGTATATTGACCTGTATCTCGTCCACTGGCCGGTCAAGGGGCTGTACACGGACACCTGGAAGGCCCTCCAGGAGCTTTACCGCCGGGGTCTGGCGCGCGCCATCGGGGTGAGCAACTTCATGGTCCATCACATGGAAGAGGTGATGAAGCTGGGCGGCGTCGCCCCCATGGTGAACCAGTTCGAGCTGCACCCGTTGCTTTTCCAGCGCGACATTGTGCTGTTCTGCGAAAAAAACGGCATCCAGGTGCAGTCCTGGGCCCCCCTGGCGCGGGGAGCGCTCTTCGGTGACCCCGTTATACAGGAGTTGTCGAAAAAGCACGGACACACACCCGCCCAGGTAATAATCCGCTGGCACCTCCAGCACGGCTTCGCCGCCATCCCCAAATCGGTGGACCCCCGCCGCATTGTCGAGAACCTGGGTGTTTTCGATTTCACGCTTTCCGGCGGCGACATCGAGCGCATCGACGGCCTGAACCGCGGTGAGCGTCTCGGTCCGCACCCCGACGTGTTTTCCACCTAAAAGCGGCAGCGGCAGGCCGGCGTGGGCGGTTTTTCCTCCGGTGAAACCTTGTAAAGTGCCCTGGTGCCGCGGAACGAAGGCCGCGGCGTGATTCTGCTTGACATTCGCACGAAGACAGTATATGCTGCGGCCGCATATTGGTTTTTCCATGGATACCACTGCGAGCGGCACCGTCGTCTCCGTCCTTCCGAAGGCGGGGGCGGAAATGTGGCTGAGAAAAGGCAGGAAAGCGGTCCTGCTCCTGCACGGATTTACCGGCACTCCCTACGAAATGAAATATCTCGGAAAGCGGCTCTACGGCGAGGGATACTCGGTGTACATACCGCGGTACCCGGGGCACGGGACCAGCCTGCGCGAGATGGCGCGGACGTCGTTTGCCCAGTGGTACACGGCCGCGCGGGAGGCGTTTCTTGAACTCCGTTCACTGCGCCCCGAGGTCTACATAGCCGGGCTTTCAATGGGAGGCATCTTCACGGTGCTCCTGGCGGCGGAGTTCGGGGTGAAAAAAATCGCGCTTCTGGCCACACCATGCACTTTAAAGGAAAAAATCATCTATATCACGCCGGTTTTGGGCCTTTTCAAGCGTATCTGGTGGCAGGCAGACCCTGGAAAGGGATTGTTGAGCGAAAAAGCCCGCGCGGAGCACGTCTGCTATGACCAGGGGGTCCCGGTCAGGCAGTCGTGGCAGCTTTTCAGGGCAATCGGCAAGGCCATGCGCTCCCTTCCACGCGTCACCGCGGACGCTCTCCTGGTCCAGTCCAGCCTGGACCCTGTAATACCGGCGCATTCAATGGAATACATATACGGGCGGATCGGGTCGAAGAATAAAAAATCGGTCATGCTCCAGAGGAGCGGTCATTCCATCACGGTGGATTTCGAAAAGGCCAGGGTGGCCGGCCTGGTGATCCGGTTCTTCGGAGACAGGCCGTCGTAAAATATTTCATCGGCCTTCGCCGATCCGCTGTCCCCGATCGCGCGAGTTTCTCTCGCGCGCGTGGGTCTTTCTCTCTCACGGCAGTGTTTTCCACGACATCGTCTCAAAAAAACCTTCCGAATCGGCCGAATGAAGTGAAATTTTCCCCCGGCGGAGCGTCTCGCGTGGAAAAAAAACCGAGAACCGCGCCCGATTTCACCCAGTCGCGTCCTCTCACGCATCATCAGAGGCGTTTTTCGCATCTTTTGAATGCGAAAAATAAAAAATTCGCCTGATAAAACGTGAAAATTCGCGTGAGAGACGTTCATGAGAGCAGCGTGCGCGGAATTTTATTTCAAGAGTGACGGTCGCGGGTTTTTTTTCGCTGTGCGTCCAGTTGCAACGCGCTCTGTGGATCGACGAAGGGCGTGAATGATCGGGAAGTGAAAAATTACGGTGATGAATACCCACGCGTGAGACTCGATGCGTGATGCAACCGGCGAAAACGGAAATGGAATTATTTTCCGGTGGATTCCGCCTGAAAAAATTTTTTGAATTTTTTTTCAGAAAACGCGTTTAAAAGACAAATTATGCTTGAAATTTTTTCGCGAGTGTACAATAAGTATTCTCGGGGCATGAAATTGTTGCTGATCAAAAAAAATATTATTAATAAATTTCGGTGAAAGTAACGAAATATATAATAATATGATGGACTTGAAACATTAAAAAAATTTAAAGTCAGGAGAAGTACGATGCCCAAGGCAACAAAGAAAGCCGCAAAGAAGAGCACCAAGAAAGCTGCGAAGAAGTCGACGAAGAAGGTAGCGAAGAAGAAGTAATCTGGCTAGATTCAACGTCTTTTTTTAAGGCGGGCACAGTCCCCGCCTTTTTATTCTGATGAAAAACTCACCGCAAAATTTCCTTCCACGATCTTTCGAAATCCATCAGCGCGAGTTCTTAATCCCCTTAAATGAGCGAAAACACCGCTAAAGACCTTCTAAAAGGGTTTTTTCCTCATCCAGCGACGGATTGCGGCACGGATTTCCGCGAAAAGAAGAATTCAGTGTCGTCCAAGAAATGAAAAAGCACCTTCATCTCGCGCCCGGCGCTGAGAGCGCGTCGCTCCCGTATCCATGTTCCCTCATCGAGGAGGGGCGGATGAGGATGAGCAAGGATGAACGTGAATTTCTCTACGTGGTGATGGAGGCCCAGGTGGGCAGCGCCTGCGTCGGGGTCGGCGCGCTGCGCTTCGTCCACGTGCACGGATATGTGCTGGCGTGGAAATCGTCATCCGACGATCGGGGAAATCCGGTAAGCATCGTGGAGCCCGTAATGGATGATTCGGAGCGCGCCGCTGTCCGAGCCATCCTGAAAAACATATTTCCATCCCTCCAGGTCTCTTTCTAACGTCGAAACCCGGGACGGCCTGAAAAAGCTACCGGTGTTTCAGGAACGTCCCGTTCCGGTATTCCTCGAAGGCCTGCTCCAGCTCCAGGCGTGTGTTCATCACGATGGGACCCATCC
Organism: uncultured Spirochaetota bacterium; assembly: GCA_963762305.1. Taxonomy (GTDB): domain Bacteria; phylum Spirochaetota; class UBA4802; order UBA4802; family UBA5368; genus CAVXKM01. The sequence continues at coordinate 551,111 of CAVXKM010000005.1, forward strand.
AGGCGATAGGTTCACCCAGCGGCTTCCCGGTGACGAGCAGGAACCTCGCGGCCCCTTCCGGTGACGATGCCAGAGCTACCCTTTCCCCGTCTCTCAAGACAGCCAGATTGCCCGCTGTCAGCACGGGATCGCTGGGGCCAAAATTAAGAGCTCCCTCGAGGACATAGGTAAAAACTGTGTAATTATTACCCACCTGATGCTCCCAGGAGACACCAGCCGGAAGAGTTACGTCAAGATATTCAGGGTCCGCCATGATATCCTGGACCGGTCCCTGGACACCTTCGTGACGCCCGCAGATGATTCTCACCTGGGCCCCCGCGCCGTCGGTGAACGCGGGGATGTCGTCTTTTTTTATGTCCCGGTACCGCGGGTCCATCATCTTGTGACGCGACGGCAGGTTCACCCAGAGCTGCAGGCCCCAGAAAAGCCCGTTCCGGCGCTCCGGCATCTCGGAATGGATGATCCCGCTGCCGGCGGTCATCCACTGGACGCCGCCGCCGCGGATGGTCCCGCTGTTGCCAGTGCTGTCCTGGTGTTTCACGCTTCCGTGGAGCATGTAGGTGACCGTCTCGATGCCCCGGTGCGGGTGCGAGGGAAACCCGGCCATGTAGTCCTCGGGCCTCTCGGAGTGAAAGTCGTCCAGCAGGAGGAAGGGGTCCATGAGGGAGGCCTCGTTGTGGCCGAAGACCCGGTTCAGGCGCACTCCGGCCCCTTCGACCGTGGGCGTGGCTTTAAGCAGCTTATATACGCTTCTGGCTGATTTCATCGCTCTATCGCTCCTTTGGCGCGGTTGAATGGAATAATATAAGGAAGAAACGGTGATGCGTCAAGGGGCGCTACACCGCCCCGGGGACGGTAAAGGTGACGCGAAGGACGCCGCCGGCCAGCGATGCCGTGAGGTCCCCGCCGTGGCGGCGCGCTATGCTCCGCGCGATGGCGCCTCCCAGTCCGGAACCGGCTGTTCCGCCCTCGCCGTACCGGGTGAACGGGTCGAACATCCGCCCGGCATCGATTTTCCCGGCGCCGGCGACGGTGTTGGTAATGACGATGAACGCCGTGCCGTTGCCGCGGCCGCATTCTATGACCAATTCACCCCCGCCGGGAGTGTATTTCACGGCGTTGTCGATGAGGTTCGTCAGCGCCGCGGCGATGTCCTCGCTGTTCACCGGCGACACCCGCAGGGAAGGGGGGAGCTTCGCGGTGACCCGCAGCTCTTTCCTGTCGATGAGCACGGCGAACCGCTCAAGCGCCGACTTAATCCACTGCGCCAGATCGAGCTCGCCGGCGAGCGAATATTCCCTCTGCATCTCCAGGTGGGAGAGCTTGAGGATCTGGCCTATCAGCCTGTCCATGTCCCCGATCTCCGCCTCCATGGACCTCACCAGCTCCTCCCATCGGCCGTCCTTTCCCGCCCTCAGCCTTTCGGAAAGCAGCTCCAGGGCCACCCGCATCCGGGCAAGGGGCGAGCGGAGCTCGTGGGAAATGTTGGCGGTCAGCTCCCGCGTGCCCTTGACCATGAGGCGTATCTTCTCCGCCATGACGTTGAACGCTGCGGCAAGCTCCCCGATCTCGTCGCCGCTCGTGACGACGACTCTCCCTTCCAGGTCGCCGGAAGAGATCCTCCGGGACGCGGCCGTCAGCTGTTTCAGGGGATTGGTGATATACAGGGTCAGGGGATAGAGTACCAGGGCGATGAGGACGCCGATGATGCTCAGGCCCAGCAGAAACCTGGTTTCATGCCTCCTGGGGTGCTCCCGGGCGTGAGAGAGGTGCAGGAGCCCGGATGATCGGTCGGGAAGAAGGACCGGGAGCACCGCATAAATGGAAGGCTTTGGGCCCCGCGTGAATGCGTACCGGTAGGCGCCGGTGCCCCGAAGGGCCGCCCTCGGCGCCGGGGGGAGCGGGCCGGCTGAAGACCGCGCGAGGACACTCCCATCGGCGCCGGTAAGCCAGAGGGTGGCGCCGTACGGGCGCGCCAGCTCCGCGAGGAAACCGGATACCCGGCGCTGCTCCCCGCCGCTACGGTCCCAGCGCTCCCGTATCCCGCATTCGGCGAGGTCCCGTATCGTCACGGCGGCCGCGCGGACATATCCCTCGAACTCCCTCGCGAAAGGGCGGCCGGTTACGTGCCTGAACACGGTGAAGATGAGCACCTCGGTGAGGAAGACCAGGATGAGAAACACGAGGAAAATCTTGATGTAGAGACGGTTGCCTTTCATGAATCCGCCACGAACATGTAGCCGGCGCCCCGGACCGTCCGGATGCAGGACCCGTTTCCCGCTATGCGGGCGATCTTGGACCGTATCCTGCTCACGTGCATGTCTATGCTCCTCTCGAAGGCCAAAAAGTCCCTTCCGCGCGCGGCGTTCATCAGGGAGTCGCGGTCGACGGCGGTATTGGCCCGCCTCATGAGCGCCTCGAGCAGCCTGCATTCGGTCTGCGAAAGCTCGACCTTTTTGCCGCCCATCTCAAGGGTCAGCGAGAGGGGGTCGAGCGTCAAGCCGCCGGCGCGGACGCTTTCGCCCCGGGGCGCGCCCTCCCGGCGGGGAAGCGGGCCGGAGCGGCGCATGACCGCCTTCATCCGGGCCAGGAGCTCCCGCGGGTTGAAGGGCTTTGCGATGTAGTCGTCGGCGCCCAGCTCGAGGCCCACGATGCGGTCCGGCTCGTCCCCCTTGGCCGTGAGCATCAGCACGGGGGTGTCGGCGTGCAGGCGGATCTCCTTCAGTATATCGAAGCCGTCCTTGCCCGGCAGCATGATGTCCAGGAGAACGATGTCGGGCTTTTCCCTTCGCATCAGTCCCTCAGTGTCGCTCACGGCGCCCACGGCGGCCGTTTCGAATCCGTATCCTCCGAGGTATTCCCTCAACAGCTTCTGGAGCTTCACGTCATCATCGATGATAAGGACTTTTCCGGCCATGATCCTCACGGGAATGTAAAAAATCCTCGCCGCTTATTACAATGATTTACAATGCCGCGCCCCTTTTTACGGCCCGGTGAAACTGCTTTTACATTTGGACGCTATATTCCCCGTAAAAGCAAGTTTAAAAGGAGGACACAATGCGTAAACGTAACGCAGCGGGAATCGGGCTCATCGTCATGACGGCGGGCCTCGTGCTGTTCGCCGGGTGCAGGCCGGGGCCGCACGGGTGCCGCAAGGGATTGCCGGACCGCATCCTGGGCCGCATAGACAGTCACGTGGCGGACCTGAAGCTCACCGACGCCCAGCAGAAGAAGTATGACGAGCTACGCGCCTCGGCAAAGTCGGACCTCGAGGCCTTCAAGGAGCGGCACAAAAGGGCCTGGGAGGAAGTGAACACCGAGCTCTCGAAACCGCGGCCGGACATGGCGAAGATCGCCGCGCAGGCGAAAAAAATGCACGCCGAGCGCCCCGACAAGTTCAACGAGTACGCGGACAAGCTCGTCGCGTTCTACGACATGCTGGACGACGGGCAGAAGGAGCAGGTTATAAAGAAGCTGCGGAAAGCCCACGACCGCTGGGGACCCCGGTAGAGTACTCCGCGCAGGGGAGGCGTCCCGCCTCCCCCCTTTTTTACCGCGAAATGCAGCAGGGTTACTTTCCGGTTTTCCCCCGCCTTGGCGCAGCTTTCCCCTCGGGGAGCGGACGGGGCGAGGGTTTTTTTCCCGGTGACGGCAGGCGGCGAAGGACCTCCACGGCGTCGTCGACGATGAGTTTCGCCTCGGCCTCCTTGTCCCTCCCCTCCTGGGCAAGGGAATTTCGGGAGCCGACCGCTCCCGGCATTGTCGGATGCACCACGTTGGGGCTCTTAGGGAAAGGCCGGGAACGTCCCATGCAGTCACCTCCTGTTTTCGTCTCATAATGTACCTATTGATGAATGGACAGTCAACGGAGTTTTACTGCGGTCCTATCCGGGGTCCGGGTTGGACATCCTTCCGACTACGGGGCCGGGAGCATTGTTTCGCAATTTGTGTTCGACAAATCCCGGCGAATGCGCTACAGTCGGTTCGCGAAAGTTGCGCACAGGGACGCGCAACGAGGGGGCGGAGATGATTGAATTCCTTCTGCGTCGCTATGCCGACCGCGAATACCGCGATCAGCAGAAAGCGAGGTTCATTGTCGTCATGTATTTCACGGTGGCCGTAGGGCTGCTTTTTATCATAGTTTCGGTGGCGGTGCTCCAGGGAAAGGGATTCACCAACGTCGCGGTCCTGGCCGTGCTGGCGGTCGAGGTGATCATTTTCTGCGCGCTCATGCTCACCGCTGCGGGATTCAACAACGTGGCGGCGCATTTCATGCTCATACCCATGACCGCGGCAGTATGGTTCGTGCTTTTCAAGAAGACGGGGACCGAGGAGCTCCTCGTTTCGGTCGACACCATCGTGTACGCCTTTCCACTGATCGCGATAACATCGATAATAACCAACCGGGTGTCCGTCATCGTGTACACGCTGGCCAATGTCGCCTTGACCGTGATGTTCAGCCTGCATTACCGGGACGCTGGCATCCTGACGGGGCCGCAGTCCGTGGACTACATCATGGACTGCTCCATAGCGCTGGTAGTCACCGGGGTCACCTGTTACACCTTTCTCACGATGGCCGAGAAATCCCATGGACTCATGGAAAAGGCCGCTAGGGAGAGCAGGCGGTACGGGGATGATATCTCGAACATACTGAAACAGACCAACCGGGTGGCGGTCCAGCTCGCTTCCTCCACGGAGGAGATGGCGTCCACGGTGACTTCCTTCTCCTCGAACGCCCAGTCCCAGGCGGCCTCGCTCGAGGAGATAACCTCCACCATGGAGGAGGTGAGCGCGGGCGGCGAGGGCGTGTTCGGCATGGCCAAAAAGCAGGTTGAGCTTGCCCAGAAGGTCAGGGGCGACATGGAGGACCTGTACCGCATCGTCGTCAAGTCCGGCGAAAAGACGAAGGAAGGCATGCAGGTGAGGGACCAGCTCAACCGGATGGTCGAGAAGTCCAGGGCCGACATCCAGGACACGCTCCAGGTCATGTCCAGCGCCACCTCGAAGTTCAGGGGGGTGCAGGATACCGTGGACATCATAGAAGACATCTCCGACCAGATAAACCTGCTCTCGCTCAACGCCGCCATCGAGGCGGCCCGGGCCGGCGAGTACGGCAGGGGCTTCGCCGTGGTGGCCGACGAGATCGGCAAGCTGGCCGACAACACCTCGCGCAACCTCAAGTCCATAAACGCCATGTTCACCAGCAGCAACGAGGAGATGGGCAGGGCGTACAACCGGCTCGGGGTTTTCATAGACTCGCTCAACAAGATGATTGCCCAGATAGCGCAGCTGAGCGCGAGCATCGACGCCGTGGTCGAGATGGGCAGGGAGGACCTCGCCCTGAACCGCAAGGCCAAGGAATCGCTGGAGAGCGTGCTCATCGAGTCCGACAACATCCTCGCCGCGACGAACGAGCAGAAGGCCGCCCTGGAGGAGATAGCCAAAAGCATCACCGTCATCAACAGCACCACCCAGGAGATGGCCCTGGGCTCCCAGGAGCTCACCGGCACCTCCCGTGACCTGGCGGCCTCGGCGCAGAAGCTGATGGACCTCTCGGAGATGGACGCGCGAACGGAGGGGTGACCGGTGGACTTGCGCCGGCGGGTACCTCGAGATACTTTAAGCGGGGTGGATTTCATGAAACGCATAATAAAAGGTGTTCTTGTACTCGTCGCGGGATTAATCGCCGCGGTTGCCGCGGTTTTTCTTGTGTCATCGGTCCTGTACACACCCACGTACATGGCGAGGTACGTCTGGTACAACACGTCCGAGTTGACCGATTGGAAAATATTTCCATGCAACAAGGTTGAGAACAGGGCACCGGCCTTTTTATTCAGGAAGGTCGCCGGCCAGGACCGGGTGCGGTCACTCGCGGGAGGAGTGGCCTATGAGTCGCACCGGAGCGGAATGACGGAGATCGGCGATCTGGACGCCTTCTTGGCGGGGAATGCCACTACCGCATTCATAGTCATCAAGGACGACGCGGTACTCTATGAAAAGTATTTCAACGGGTACAAGCGGGACACAATGCTCAACTGCTTTTCAGTATCGAAATCCTTCACATCGGCGCTTGTGGGCATAGCACTTGACGAGGGGCTGATAAAGGACATCGACGACCCGATTACGGCCTACCTGCCTGAGCTGAAGGACAAGGGTCACCGTGACATAACAATCAGGCACCTGCTCATGATGAGTTCAGGAATGAGCTATAGTGCCGGCGACCTCTGGTGGCAGGATGATCCAATCAACTACTATTACGCGGACCTGAGAAAGCTTGCCATCCAACGGGCCCGGATCGAGGAACCGCCGGGCAGGCATCATCTTTACAACAATTACCATCCCCAGCTTTTAGGGATGATTTTGGAGCGGGTGACGGGCGGCACGGTGTCGCATTATATCCAGGAGAAGATATGGAAGCCCCTGGGCATGGAGTTCCCCGCAGTCTGGAGCCTTGATTCAGAGGAACATCGGTTCGAGCACATGATCGATCGGGTCGAGGATCCCGTTGAGGCGGAACACCTGACGCTGCTGCCTGCTGTAGAACGACAGATCGTGGTCGTGCGTGACCCGGGAGCCGGTGACGGGATCCTCGTAGAGCAGCCGCTCTACCGGCTCGCCGTTCAGCACGGTCCGCTCGAGGATCTCGGGCACGTCCTCGGATCGCACGCTCGGGCAGAACACCTGCTCGGGAAGCGTCACGACGACCGGTCCCTTCTCACAGAACCCGTGACAGCCGGTGGTCTTCACCGACACCTGGCCGTGCAGGCCGCGCCGGTCGATCTCCCGCTCGAAGGACTCCCCGGACCCCTCGGACCGAAGGCGCCGCAGCCGGTGCCGCCGCAGACGGTCACGACCTTCGCCTCGGGATCGAGCCGGGAGGCGAGCTCCCACTGCCAGCGATAGAACGACTCGACAGACTCGATCGGCTGCATCGGTCAGGCCCCTATCCCGCCGACTCCGCGGCTTCGATCGATCGCAGGATCTGCTCGACACGCTCGGGCGTGACCTTCCCGGAGTAGACGCCGTCGGCCACGACCACCGGCGACAGGGCGCAGGCGCCCAGGCACGCTGCGGTCTCGAAGGAGAACATGAAGTCCTCGCCCGTCTCACCGTCGGCGAGGCCCAGGTACTTCTGCGCGGCCTGGATCACGCCCTTGCCGCCGCGAACGTGGCAGGCCGTGCCCCGGCACGCGCGAATCGTGTGCCGTCCGCGCTTGTCGAGGTGGAAGAGGGCGTAGAAGGTGATGACGCCGTACATCCGACTCGTCGGGATGCCGGTGCGCTCGCTGACGTCCATCCAGCACGTCGGCGGGTAGGTACCCGTACTCGTCCTGGATCTGCTGGAGGAGCGGGATGAAGGTCATCGGCCCTGACGGGCTCCAATCGCTCGAGGATCCGGTCAAGCTGCTTGACGTCCCTCGAGGCCGGTGTCGGCAAGAGCACTGTCCATACCAGGTCCCCACGCTGCGCACAGAGCCCCCGCGGCGCATCGGGCGGAGTCCCCTGACATTCTGCTCTACCCCGAACTACCGACCTCCGCCTCCGGCGAAACGGGCCGGCCGGGCCGGCCCGGGCGTAGAATCGCCGCGTGACGACAGCGGCCCCCGGAGCACGGGCGGCACAGCCTTCCGTCGAGGAGCCGATTCGCGCGGCCGAGGTCGTCGGCGCGCTCTCGCTCGCAACCGACCTCGGCACCGGGCAGCCGCTCGAGCACGCGCTGCGCACCGCCGTGATCGCGATCCGGCTCGGCGAGCTCGCAGGCGCCTCGCAGCAGGAGCTCGTCGACACCTACTACGTCGCGCTCCTCCACTCCTCCGGCTGCACCTCGGACGGGCACGAGGCTGCGCAGCTGTACGGCGACGACATCGCGCCGCGGGCGGCATTCGCGCTCGTCGACCCGGGCAACGTGGAAGAGATCGTCGCGTACCTGCAGTCGAACGTCGGCGCTCGGCCGCACCGCCGAGGAGCGCGCCGCGATGGTCGAGCAGGCGATCCTGCACGGGCTCGACATGGCCCGCCAGACGTTCGCCATGCACTGCGAGGTGGCGCAGCGCTTCGCCTCCTGGCTCGGCTTCAGCGAGGGCACCCAGGCGGCGCTGGCCCACGTCTTCGAGCGCTGGGACGGGCACGGGTTCCCGGGCGTGACGAGCGGCGAGGCGATCCCGCTGCCGATGCGGATCCTCCACATCGCGCGCGACGTCTCGGTCTTCCTCTCGGCCGCCGGCCCGGAGGAGGCGCGCCTCGTCGTCGAGCGCCGCTCCGGCTCCGCGTACGACCCGCGGCTCGCCGCGCTCGCCGTGCAGCATCTCGACGCGATCCTCGCCGAGCTGGACGACACGCGGATCTGGGAGCAGGCGCTCGAGATCGAGCCGTTTCCGCAGATCTGGATCGCAGGCGAGCGGGTCGACACCGCCTTCGTCGCGATCGCCGCGTTCACCGACCTCAAGTCGCCGTGGCTGCGCGAGCACTCGACCGGCGTCGCCGACCTGGCAGAGGCCGCCGCCTGGCGCCTCGACCTGCCCGCCGACACGGTCACGCTGATCCGCCGCGCCGCGCTCGCGCACGACCTCGGCCGCGTCGGCGTCTCGAACGCGATCTGGGAGAAGCCGGGCGCGCTCGGCTTCGGCGAGTGGGAGCGCGTGCGGCTCCACCCCCACTTCACCGAGCGCGCCTTCGCGCAGTCACCCGCGCTCGCGCCGATCGGGCTCGTCGCCGGCTCGCACCACGAGCGGCTCGACGGCTCGGGCTACCAGCGCGGCACGCGCGGGCCGGCGCTCGACCAGGCGGCGCGGATCCTCGCGGCCGCCGACTGCTACGCCGCGATGCGTGAGGCGCGCCCGTACCGGCCCGCTCTCGATGCCGAGGCGGCCGAGGCGGAGCTGATCCGCGAGGCCGACGAGGGACGGCTCGATCGGGAGGCCGTCGACGCCGTGCTCGCCGCCGCCGGCCATCGCGTGAGCCGACGCGCCCCGCGAGCTGGCCGCCGGGCTGACCGATCGCGAGCTCGAGGTGCTCCTCGTCCTCGCCCGGGGCGCCTCGAACCAGGAGATCGCGGAGACGCTCGGCATCTCGCCGAAGACCGTCGGGCACCACGTGCAGCACGTCTACCAGAAGGCCGGCGTCAACAGTCGCGCGGCGGCGACGCTCTGGGCCTTCCAGCACGACCTCGTGCACACCGGGTAGGACGTCCAGCGGAATAGGGCGTTCGCCCGATGCGCGCAGGGGCGCTTCCGGAGCATCCTCCTCTGGTCATCGACCAAGGAGGAAGCATGAGACCGTCATCACCGAGCACCCGAACGCCACCCTCGTCCGCCGGGGCTACGCCGCGTTCAACACCGCCGACATGGAGGCCCTCACGGAGATCTTCCACGAGGACGCCTGCTGGCACACGCCGGGGCGCAGTCCGCTCGGCGGCAGCTTCCAGGGCCGCGACGCGGTCTTCGGCCACTTCGGCCAGTACGGCGGCCTCACCGCCGGCACCTTCCAGGCCAACCTGCAGGAGGTGGTGACGAACGAGGACGGCACCGTGTCGGCATCCACCGGAACACCGCGCAGAAGGACGGCAAGACCCTTGACGTCAGCTGCTGCATCGTCTTCGAGATCAAGGACGGCCAGCTCGTCGACGGGCGGGAGTACTTCTTCGACCTGCACGCCTGGGACGCGTTCTGGGCGTAGGCCGGCTGGATCGGGCGGACGAACGGGGCCTCGCGCAAGCGGGGCCCCGTTCGTCCTCCGCCAGGGATCCCGCCTATGGGATTCCTGATCTGCGGAACATGGAGCCTGGCGGACTCGAACCGCCGACCACTCGTCCTGACGCGCCAGGCCCTTTCCACCGAGAATTA